>NZ_JBHUOG010000001.1:0-2918843 GCF_042685865.1 Promicromonospora vindobonensis
CGGGGCACTCACGGAGGACGTGGTCCGTCCGGAATCGTTCGTCCGAGTAGGCACGACAGCGTTGGCGTACGCCGCCTCGAGGGTCGTGCCCGGCGGGCAGAACCGGTGTCGGGGCACCCAGTGCATCACTTGCTCGATCAGCGGCGTCACCTGACGCGGGTATGCCTCCTTGAGGCCGGCGACCATGGCGCGTACGTGGTCACGGGCGTCAACGTCGTCGGGCGCGGTGTTGTTGGTCCTGGTGGTCACTCAGTTCCCCTTGTCGGTGAGTTGCAGATGGCTTGTCTGTCGCCGTTCCGGTGTCGTTCGGACGACGATCACCTTCTCGGTCAGGACGGCGGCGGGAGCCCGCGGCGGCAGGTCTCTCGCCGGCTACAGCAGGTCAAACAGGGTCCGGTCGACGGCGGCAGCGGCGCTCGTCGTGCCGGCGGCCTGCCGCAGCTCAGCCAGAGTCGTGCCCCGGGGGTTGAGGGTGGCCGCGAGCTCGATCAGGAGCTTCGCGGCGACCAGGGCGTCGTAGTCGGCCCGGTGGGCTCGCATCCCGGCCGGCAGCCCGACACCCAGGTCGTAATGCTCGACTAAGGCGCCGAGACCGTACGAGGGCAAGTCGAGGACGTGACGGGCGAGCCGGAGGGTGTCCACCGCGAACGGCGGGGCCCAACCAGGCAGGATGCGACGCAGGACAGCCAGGTCGTTGTGCACCGCGTGCCCGACCGGGATCGCATCACCCAGTGCGCCCAGCACGTCGGGCACGATGTCGTCGAAGCTCGGTGCACTCGTCACGTCGTCGTCGCTGATGCCGTGGATCTGACGGGCGTGCCACGTGATCGGTGTCGGCGGTCGCACCAGCCACGCCTGCACGTCGCCGATGACGCCGCCTCGGAGGGGCACGACGGCGAGCTCGACCAGCTCCGGTGGCTGTGCGCCGTTGCCTTCGATGTCGATCACCACGTAGTCGGCTGCGGTCCAGGGCTCACCCAGGGTCACGCTGGGTCCTCCAACGGGTTCGGCGATCGGCATCTGTCGGCGGGGTCTCGCGGTGAGAACTCCAGACAGGGATCTGCCCCACTCGCCCCCTGAACCGCCAGTAGCAACGACACGGTTCGCGGGGCGTTCTCGGTCCGCGGAGTCGCGCGCAGTGGGCGACTCCGTTGGTCGGCGCGCACATCCCACGACCCGAAGGCTGGCACGCGCGACTCGGCAAACTTCGAGTCCGGGTTCGCGATCAAGTACTCCGTCATGAAAAGCCCGTGCTGCCCGTTCAACGTGGTCCGCCACCCCACCCGACGGCGCAGGTTCATCCGCCCGCGCAGCTCAGCTACGACCTGAGGCCCACCGGTGCTCACCCCTTGGAGGGTGCTGTGTCGAGCGTGCTCACCAGGCTCGTGAGAAGCCAGTCGACAGTCTCTTGGGCGGCGATCTGCGGACCGACGACGATCTCTCCGTTGAGGTCGAGGTAGTCGTCCTGAGCCCACCACTGGGCCATGAGCTCTGGCGTGAAGTCCGCGGCTTGGGGGCGGCCGGCATGCCTGCGGAGCGTCTCGTCGAACGGCACATCGAGATACGCGACCGCACTGGTTCCCCTGTGGTCAGCGACGAGGGCCCGCAGCATGTCCCCGTATCGAACCTCATGCATGATGCCTTCAACGACGGCGCTGTACCCAGAGTCGAGGGCGTGGCGGGTAAGGGTGTCGATCATCGAGATGTTGACGGCACCAGGAGTGTCCTTCTCCCACAGCAGCTTTCGGCGCACGTAATCCTGCTCAATGAGCGCTGTGCCGCGACCCATCCTCTCGCGCAGATCGCGCGCGACGGTGGACTTTCCTGATCCGGACGGGCCGCGCACGATGACGAGGCGCGTTGAGTCGTTGCCAGTCACGAGTTCTGCTCCGTTCGGACGCACAGGTTCGGAGTAGTGGCCGGTCGATACCGGCGCAGAGATCCTGTCATGGTCTTCCTTCCTCTGCCCTGCCGGCGCAGCCGACAGTTGCGGGTTCTGGTGGCTAGCTACAGCCAGGGCTGGGCTTCTGGCCAGGCGTGGCGGTATCCGTTCCGGTGGAGATAACGGGCTGTGAGGTGGTTATGGATGGCCGTGTACTGGCGAAAGGCTCCTTCCGTGCACTCTCCTGGGTTTGCCGCGCTCGTGGTCTCGTTGTAGGCCGCGAGTGTCTCCTCGACGAGCGTGGCCAGAAGGCGGCCGTGGGTCATTGCGGTGCTGACGACGAGCTTGGCCAGGTCGTAGCCGTAGGGCGCAAGCGTCAGGTCGTCGAAGTCGACGACCGCGGGGCCCTCGTCGGTGAGAATGACGTTGCGGATGTTCGTGTCCTTGTACAAGGCGACGTTCTCATCAGGACTCACGGGGAAAAGGGCGAGCGCGCCCTGTCGAGGGCCGTGGAAGTCGGTGATGGTCAGGTCGGCCGTGACGGCGGCCGGCTGGTCGAGGCGCGCTTGGCGTAGGCGCAGGGATGCGGCGGTGTGCAGTTGTCCAAGTGCTTGTGCGACCTGTGGCATGTCGCCTGGCGTCGGGTGGGGGCCGGTGAGGTGCTCGAACACGAGGGTGTCTGGTGTCACGTCCAGCAGGGCCGGGATGCGTACCCCGCTGTCGAGCTGGCTCAACCAGATGTGGTGGCGGTGCGCGGCCTCAAGCACCTGCGGGTCTTGGTAGGTCTTGATGAAGGTCGTCATGCCGTACGCCGGGCGGTCACGTAGGTCACGGTGGAGGTCGTGGTCACCGGTCCATCTATCCCGCGCCGGGCCAGCTCTTCGGCCAGGCTCCGCGGGTTGTCGACAAGTTGCTCGGGCAGGACGTACTTGGGTGTCGTGGTGAGGTATGCCGCCAGGTGGGCGGAGTCGTCGAATCGGAACACGTGCTGCTCGTTCGCGATGTCCACGACCTGCAGACCTGCTGCGGCAGTCACGGCGGCAGCGTTGGTGCTGTTGAAGGAGCTGTAGAGGCTTTGGCGCTCGCTGGCGGCCGGGTCGAGGCCGGTCCGGGCGAGGAGCTCGTCGAGCTCGTGGTAGCTGTCTGCCGACTTCGTGGCCAGGACGGCATGTCCACCGTCGGCGAGGCAACGGGCGATCTCGGCGGCCACCATCTGGGGGTGGTCGGAGTGGTAGAGGCAGAACGCCGCGGTTGCGACGTCGAGCTCTCCATCGGGCAGGGGCAGCGCGTGGAAGTCGGCCTGGAGAGTCTGGATTGTTGCGCCGGCGCTGGCGGCGCGGGCCCGGACGGCGTCGAGCAGAGCGTTGGACTGGTCGATCGCGATCATCCGGGCCGGCCTCAGGTGGGCGGCGATGCTCAGCGCGAGGCTGCCGCGCCCGCACCCGATGTCCGCGACGACAGGGCTGGGGGGCGCTACCGATGCGACGAGCTGGGTGAGGGCGGTGGTGGCGTTTGCTCCGGAGATCTTCGCGGCGAGAAGGGCCGTCGTGCGGTGTTTGATCCGGACCGCGGTGCCGTACAGCGGCGTCATCTGCGCCGGGTCGGTGAAGGGGTTGGTGGGCAACGGGGCCTCCGGTTTCATGTGCGAGGTGTCGATGGGGTGATGGCAGGTCGTGAGGTGGGCTCAGGCTGGGTTGAGGATCCGTTCCAGCGTGTCGAGCTGGCGTGAGACGCGGAACCGGTCGAGCTTGCGCAGGCACTGTGCGATGAGCTCAGCGTGCTCCGGAGTGCCGGCGATGGATGCCAGGTGCTGCAGGCGTTGAGCGGCCTGGTTCCCGGTCCGTACGTGCAGCGCCGCGGGCGTGAACAGCTCGGCCGACCGGATCGCGGTGGGGGTCAGCGGCAGGCAGCCGGCGAGGACGGCCTCCGGGAGCCGCTGGGTCATCTGGCCGACCTTCGCGTACCGGTCCGGCAGGAGGAGGACGGTAGCCAGTGCGCCGCCATGCAGCTGTTCGACCTGGCTGAATGGCACACGGCCCGCGAACGTGACGTGGGGCCAGGCCTGTGTGCTGGTCCACTTGCCGGCGACCAAGTGCTGATGATGCTTGGCGGGGACCGCGAAGAACTCGTCGAAGAGGTGGTCCCTGTCGTACTGGTTTCCGATGTACACCAGCGGCAGGTCACGACGGCGCGCGGCGAGAGCCTGGGCGTCAGCCTGGTCCAGGACGACGTCGTCGACGGGGAACAGCAGCGAGCGTGCGCCCGAGGCAGGGTGGAGGGCTGCCTCGCAGATCGTGACGTTCGCCAGCTGGCGCAGGGGGTGGTCGCTGGGCAGCTGCCGGTCCTTGTCCCACAAGATCGTCGGAACCGAGCGGCGGCGGGTGTAGTGATCGACGAGTTCGGTCTGCCTGTGCAGGTCGCAGGTGTGACCTGGCGACCCGCACGGCACGGTGTTGCGTCCAGCGATGGGCCAGCGCCACTCGAGGAACAGCGCGTCGATCTCTGGCAGGTGTTCGTCCCACCGGTAGGTGCCCGTCAGGTCGTGCCCGGCCTCGAGTCGGTCCCGGTCAGCCTGCAGGAACACGATGTCGTGTCCGCGGCTGAGGAGGCCGTCGACGAGGACCCGGCGGTGGCTGCGCCCTCCGTCTGGGGTGTCGGTGATGCCAGGGCCTAGGAAGCCCCAGAAGCTGTAGCCGATCCTCACTTGGTGACCCACCAGCCCTCGAGCAGGAGTGCGTCCAGGCCGCTGCCGACCAGGCAGTCCAGCGCCATGTCCGGGGTGCCGCAGATCGGCTTGCCCTTGATGTTCAGGGAGGTGTTGATCAGCACCGGCACCCCCGTCAGGGCGGCGAACTCCGCCAGAACCTCGGCGAGGAACGGGTTGCTGTCGTGGTCGAGTGTCTGGACCCGCGCGGTGCCGTTCGCGTGGACGATCGCGGGGATGACAGTCCTCGTCAGGTCGGTGACTCCGGAGGCGATCGACATGAACGGTGCTGGCTGGGGCAGCGTGAAGTAGTCGCCGGCCTTCTCGGTGAGCACGATCGGCGCGAACGGGCGGAACGGCTCGCGGAACTTCACCGTCGCGTTCAGGCGGTCCACGACGTCCGGCAGCAGGGGCGAGGCCAGGATCGACCGGTTGCCCAGTGCCCGAGGGCCCGCCTCGAGGCGACCGTGGAAGAGCCCGACGATCTTCCCGTCGGCGAGCTGCCCTGCCAGGAACCGTGCCGGGGCCTCGGGACGGTGCGCACGCGTGCCGTGCCGCGGCTCTGCCGGCAGGGCGAGCCGCTTGTAGGACGGACCGAGGTAGCACCCGCCGACGTCGCCCGGCAGAGTGCCGGCCGCGGCGAGGTGTACGGCGGCGGCCGCGCCGATTGCGGTGCCCGAGTCGCCGGGCGCCGGCGGGACGTGGACCTCGTCGAAGAGCCCGGCCTCGACGATCTTCCCGACCGCGACGCAGTTGGCCGCCACTCCCCCGCCCAGGCACAGCCGCGCGGCACCGGTCAGCCGGCGCGCACGGGCGGCGAGGTGGAGCATCACCTGCTCAGTGCGCTCCTGCAGGGCGGCGGCCAGGTCCTGATGAACCTGCTCGACCGGCTCGTCAGGGTGCCGCGGCCGGCAGGTTGCCGCAGCGAGACGGTCGCTCACCCTCGGATACCTGCTCGACAGGACTCGCAGCGGTAGTAGCGACGGGTCGAGCGTGAACCCGGTCTCGGTGATCCGGACCGCTTGCGCCATGACCTTCCGGAACCGGCCGGGGTCGCCCAGGGCCGCGAGCGCCATGACGGTGCCTTCTTCGTCGCCGCGGCGCCAGCCGAGGTGTTCGGTGATGGCTCCGTAGGCGTAGCCGAGTGAGGCGGGGTCGTCGATGGCGTCCAGGATGCGGTGGTCGTAGGTGCCGTCGGGTGTGCGGGTGGCGTGGGCGATGGTGGTGGTCTGGATCTCGCCGAGGCTGTCGGCGATCAGGACGGCGGCGTCGGTGTATGGGGAGGACGCGAAGGCGTAGAGGCCGTGGGCGTGGTGGTGCTGGACGGCGGTGACCGTGGCGTTGGGGAACTGCTGGCTGATGAGCTGGAGGCGGGATCGGGTTCGTGCGGCGACCTTGGTGAAGCTGCGTGCTCGGGCTGTCGCGCGGGCCCTGGTGCTGGGGCGGGTGAGGTGGTTGGGCAGTTGGGCGATGGCGGCAAGGTAGCGGTGGGGCTGGAAGTTGTACCCGACGGTGGTGATGTCGGCGGGTGTGAGGTCGTTCTGGGTCAGGAGCCAGTCCAGGGAGCGCGCGGGGAAGGCTTTGGTGTGCTTGTCGCCGGTGAGGCGTTCCTCCTCGCAGAACCCGGCGAGCTGTCCGTCAACGAGAAGCGCGGCGGACGAGTCGTGGGTGTAGGAAGACAGACCCAGGGCTAAGTGGCGGGGCGCGGTCATCGGGTCGCCTCGCTGGTCACGGTGGTCACCGCGGCAGGGTCCTGGAGGGCCAGGCGCTCGTACCAGCGCTCGAGCGCGGCGCCCAAGGGGCCGGGTGTGGTGGCCGCGGTGGCCAGCGCGAGGGGCCGGTCACCGGCCGTCCAGGAGCGGTAACCGGTTGAGGCGCCCTACGGTTCTCGGACAGTTGGCCCCAAGATATAATTCTTGGGATCGACTGGAAGGAAAGGCTCGTTGGCGGAACAGAAGTATTCCCCGGAGTTCAGGGACGCGTGCGTCCAGGAAGTGATCCGGAGTTCACGCACTATCGCGCAGGTAGCGCGTGAGAACGGTGTGGTGCAGCAGACGTTGCGGAACTGGGTGAACGCGTACAAGAAGCAGCACCCGGCCGCGGAGCCCGAGCTGAGCGTTTCGGAACGTGCCCGGTTGAAGCAGCTCGAGGCCGAGGTGCGTGAGCTGCGCGCTGAGAACGAGTTCCTGGGAAAAGCGACGGCCTTCTTCGCGAAGAAACACCGGTGAGCGTGCGGTACGCGTTCATCCGAAGCGAAGAAGGCAATTATCCGGTGGCGTCGATGTGCCGGTGGGCGCGCGTGTCACGGTCGGGCTATCACGCGTTCAGGACCCGCAAGCCGTCCACGCGGGCGCGCCGGCGGGCCGATCTGGCCGCGATCATCCGGTTCAGCTTCGACGAGTCCGATGAGACCTACGGGTATCGGCGCGTGCATGCTGACCTGGCTCGATGGGGGTTCCAGGTCGATGATGAGACGGTGCGCTCGATCATGCGCGAGCTGGACCTGGTGCCGTGCCAGCCGCGCCCGTGGCGCCCGGTCACGACGATCCCAGGTCAGGCGGGAGACACTCCTGACCTGGTCAGACGTGACTTCAGCGCGACCGAGCCAGGCGTCAAGCTGGTCGGGGACATCACGTATATCCCCACGTGGGAGGGCTGGTTGTACCTGGCCACGGTGCTGGACTGCTTCAGCAAGAAGGTCGTCGGATACGCGATGGCCGAGCACATGCGCACCTCTCTGGTGACCGACGCGTTGGACATGGCCGCCAAGAATGGTCGCGTCCGGCCCGGAATTACCCTGATGCATACGGATCGAGGCACGCAATACACGTCTGACGAGTACGCCAGACATACTGAGAAGCTCGGCGTAACCCGGTCCGTGGGGCGCACCGGAATCTGTTACGACAATGCGTGGGCCGAATCCTTCAACGGAACCTTGAAGAACGAGCGCGTTCACCGCACCGAGTATCCAACTCGCGAGCACGCGCGTTTTGACATTACCCGCTACATCGAACTACGCTACAACACCAGAAGGCTCCACTCCACGCTCGGTTATCGCACACCGAACGAAGTCGAAGAAGCCTGGCACACGGCGAATATCGCGGCGTAAGAATCATCGGAATCAACTGTCCGAAATTCTTAGGGCCCCTCAGGTCATCACCGTGGCGAAGGCGGACCATGTGCGGGTGGGTGCGGTGGTGGGGTCCTGGCCGCTGATGACGTCGTCGAGCAGTGTGGTGAAGTCCGTCCAGGGGACGGCGAGGGGCTCCAGCGGTTTTGACGGCGGCGTGGAGCTGGGGTCGATAGTGGCGGCGGCGGTCGTGTGCTGCTCGTACAGGTGCAGGGAGTCGACGAAGTGGTGGTACTCGCCGAGCTCGACGTCGAGCCACGTGGCCAGGAGCTCCTGCAGGACGGTGGCGGCGAAGACGTCGTAGGGGAACCCGAGCCACAGGTCCTGGCTGCGCATGGTGGTGTGCATGTGGAGTCGGCCGTCGCGGATGAAGAACCGGTACCCGAGGGTGCACGGCACGTCCCGGTGACCGCGGGTGTCACGCTCGGGGTCGAAGAGCTGGATGACGGCTTGGCGGGAGTCCGGGTCGCGTGTCAGGAGCTGGCGGACGTTGTCGAGCTGGTCGGGCCCGTCGCGCCAGCGGCGCATCCGGGGGCCGTAGGCGCCCTGCAGGCGCCCGTCGTCGGCGTACTGGGCGAGGTTGCGGTTGTAGTCGAAGATCCACGGGTCGTCGGATCCGGACAGGATCCACAGGGTTTCGGCGACGGCGAAGGCGGGGTTGATCACCCGTGCCGGGGGCAGGTCGACGAACCTGTGTCGCGGGCTGGTCAGGCACAGGTGTGCCCCGAGGATCTCGGTGGTGGGCATCCCCCGAGGCCGCACGTCACGGCCCTGGGTGAGGACGGCGTGGCACGCCTGGGCGTAGAGCTCGTTGGCGGTGGGCGCGGTCAGAGAAATCATCGGGTGGTCTCCAAGGTCTCGGCGGGCGTCTCTGTGGTCGGGTTGTTCAAGGTGGCGGTGAGCCACTGGGCGTGACGGGACAGGCCCTCGAGGAGGCCAACACGGGGCCGGTAGCCGAGCAGTTGCTCCGCCAGGGTCAGGTCTGCGCTCGTCGATAGGACGTCGCCGGCTTGGTCCGGCTCGTGCCGGATGGGGACCTCGGATCCGGTTACCGTGGCGATTAGGTGCAGGACGTCGAGCATGGTCACGCTTTTGCCGCCGCCGACGTTGATGACTGTGCTGGGTACAGCAGGGTCGGCGGCCGCGATCGTCGCGCGTACGACGTCGTCAACGTAGGTGAACTCGCGCCGCTGTTCGCCGTCCCCGAAGAGAGGTGCGGGCGTGCGGGTCAGTGCCGCCAGCAGCATCTGGTCGATTGCCATACCGGGTCTCTGGCGAGGGCCGTACACGGTGAAGTAGCGCAGTGCGACGGCCGACAGGCTCGTGCCGCTGCGCGTGGCGTGGGCGAGGCACAGCTGCTCCGCGGCAAGCTTCGTGACCCCGTACGGCGAGATAGGCCTGGTTGCATCGTCCTCGCGGCTGGAGCGAGTGATCGACCCATACACACTCGAGGACGAGGCGTAGATCAGGCGGCGTACACCCGTCTGTTCGCAGGCGTCTATCACGCGGTGCGTGGCCGTAAGGTTCGTCGTCACGTAGTCGACGAAATGTGCACCCCACGAGCCCCGGACCCCGCCCAGCCCGGCTAGGTGGTAGACCGTGTCGGCGCCGTTGAAGATCGCCGCGAGATCAGCGTGCCCGAGGTCGACGTTGTGGAGCCTGAAGCGATCGCACGCCGAGGCAGCCTTCAGGTTTCTCACCGCGAGCCTGTCGGTGGTCCCTCTCACGTCGATCGCGGTGACTTCGTGGCCAGCTCGAAGGAGCGCGTCGACCAGAGTCGACCCGATGAACCCTGCGGCGCCGGTGACAGCGACATGCGGGAGTGACTGCGGATGAGCGTCGTTGTTCATCGGTCTCCTGTCTGGATCACTACAGGGCGTTGCATGTCGTCGGTTCGGCGCATCTGCGCTCCTCGGGGTTCAGCGCGGTGGATGGTGCAAGGCGATGTGCAGGTTGGTCGCGGCACGGTGAACAGTCGCGCGCAGTCGAGTGAGGTTGTAGCCGGTGAGGTGGTCGCCGGTCAGCCCTGCTCTGGTCACGTTGCGCGTCAGGGCGGCGACGTCCTTGCGCGACAGGCATCCGCCCACGTTCCGCAGGACCTCGCGGGCGGCATGTCCGTCACGCAGAGTGATCGCCTCGGCGGCGAGCTGGCGCGCGATGTCGGCGTACGGGTGTCCCGTGGCGTGCGCCAGGCGTGCGACGGTCACGCCGTACCGCGCGCGGTAGGCGGCGTGCAGGGGTTCCGGTCGGCTCTGCCGGAACGTGGTGAGCATCGCTGCAACTTCGTCCGCGCGGTCGGCGGGCTCGGCGGCCAACGCTCTGAGGCAGGACGCGACCTCTACCTCCCAGAGCTCGGTAGGTGTTGTCTCAGCCAGGTGGTGACGGGCGGCCTCCAGTTCACCGTCGACCAGGTGGGCCACGACCAGTACCTGGCGTGTCTCGGTTAACCGGGTGGCGGGTCCGCTGTGTCGTGTGACGAGGTCGGATGCTTCGCTCCATCGACCTGCCACAGCCAGGACCTTGACGGCGTCGGCCAGGAGCCGGGACCAGGCCCAGGCCCAGGCCCGCAGCAGCCGCAGCTCCTCGGGCGCACCATCGACGCGGTCCAGGGACAGCATGTACCTGTCCACGGGTGTGCGACTGCCGGTGCGGACCGCGTGCATCAGGTGGGTCAGCCACGACAGTGCCTGGTCCGTGCGACCGGCTATGGCATGCAGGCGCGCGAGGTCGGTAGCTGGCTCGAGCATGGCGATCGCCACGGGAACGCTCAGTGTCGTCAGCTCGGCATAGGCACCCAAGTGGCGGCGCAGGATCGCAGTCGTCTCCTTGGGCCGCTGGCAATCCGACGCGAGACCGGCGGCGCGATCCAGCGCGATCGCTGCCAGGAGCACATCGACCTCAGGGCCGAGCGGCGCAAGGTCGAGGATTCCGGCCACCTGACTGATGCGATCCTCCAGGGAGACGCAGACCGGCGCCGGGCGGGCGATCAACGGAAACTGTCGCGCCAAGCCCGCCACACCCGCTGAGCCGAACAGCGACACCGGCGCTGTCGCCGTTACCACAGCACGTACCCAGGGGCAGTCACACGTGGGCGGCCCGTGATCAGCAGACAGGCGTCCCAGTGCGAGGTGGGCGCAGTCCCGCGGCGAAGCGTCTGGGCAGCCAGCCCAAAACCCGACCGCCCAGTCCAGAACTCGTCCGGCGCGTCCAGGGCCTGAGCTGATGCATGCCGCCGCAGGGCGTCCCCAACGGCGGACATGCGGTGCTTCAGCCTGATCTCCATCGGGCCCGACGCGTCAGCCGCGGCACGATAGCCCGTCTGGTACAGGCCAGCCAGACCACCCCACAAGCTCGGATCGTCCAGCCGACGAATCTGCCGGTCGGTCAGACAGGCCAGGAGCGCCGCCTCCGCAAGGCCTCGCGCGGTCTCGTCGCCGATCGTGATCGCACCCATCTGCAGCGCCCTGGCCATCCCCGCCATCCGCGACCAGGACGGCAGCGCCTCCTGGTCGCCGCGGTCCACGCCGGACGGGTCCCCGGCACTGATCTCGTCCGGCGTGACCCAGCGGGGCCACCACGCACTGTCCGGCCAGATCTCGGCGCTCACGGGCTGCTTCCAGCGGACGAACCAGTCGACCAGGGTCTTGATTGGCATGCGCAGGCTGTCGAGGGTGTAGCCGGCGCGTACGCAGGTCACC
Source organism: Promicromonospora vindobonensis (assembly GCF_042685865.1). Lineage (NCBI taxonomy): Bacteria > Bacillati > Actinomycetota > Actinomycetes > Micrococcales > Promicromonosporaceae > Promicromonospora > Promicromonospora vindobonensis. The sequence continues at coordinate 11,415 of NZ_JBHUOG010000001.1, forward strand.
AAGAACGCCAGCAAGCCGCCGGCGCCACCAGCCATGGTCATGTTCACGTGCCCGCCGGGCGTCACGGAGTCCGGTCCCGGGTGATGCGCGACGTACCAGCCTGGCACTTGCGTCCCGTTGACCAGAACCGGCCGCGTCAAGCCGACGACGTAGTCGATCACCCGCTGCATGAGAAGGGTGCCTGGAGCGCAGCGCAGGAGGATCACACCGAGTCCGAGGATCCCCTCGAGCAGTCCGAACTCGGCTACAGTCGGCGGTCGCCCTGACTCGTGGCGAGCTGTGGCCGCGGCCAGTCGCTGCCCGACGATCTGTCGCAGGTCTTCGTCGATCGCCAGCTGCCTCTCGCGGAACAGGCGCGGCTCGCTGATCTGCTGCCGGCGGGCCTCCGCGATCAGTTGGGTGTCGCGGAGGTCGAGGTACCCGTCGGTGCCGGCCGCGTCCATGACCAGCGCACTAGCGGGCACCCCTCGGAACAGAGTCGCGGAGCCTGTTGTGTTCGCGTCGCTGGTCAGCTCGTCGATCGCAGTCTCGGCCTGTTCCCACCCGCCATCACCGGTCAGGGCAAGCTCGACGGCCAGGAGTGCGGGCCCGACATCACTGTCCGACAGTTCCCTTCGCGTGTCCGCCGAGGCGGGCGTGCGCGGCTCAGGCTCGGGCCTGCTCATCTGAGGTCGCCTGGCCTTCCGTCGGGTGCGCTCGCCGATCACCGGGTTGATCTTCTTTCTCACGTACGTCGTTCCTATAGCTCGTCTAGTCAGTGGATGCACCGCAGTGGCCCGTGCATCGGCTCAGGTCTCGTTCGCTTCGTGATGTCGCGATGTCGGGGAAACCGGGGCACCGTCGCCTGTGGCCTGAATGGCCAGTTCGTACCCGGCCATGAGGTCGGTCGAAGACATCACCCGCCGCCACCGGGCGCGGAGACCGAGGTCCGCTTTCGGGTAGGACAGTCCTTCCTGGTCGAGCGCACGCTCGACCAGGTTCATGCGCAGGCCCACTGCCGCCAGCAACTCGCATGACCGAGTCGGGGCCTGTCCCGGTGCAGACGTGACCCAGAGCTCGCCCGCCGCCAGCAACGGTCCCGTTCCGTGCCGGACACGGACCACTGCAGTCGCCTCGGACGGCAGATGCGTGAGCGCGGCACTGATCTGCGCACCGAGCTCACGCAGTTCTGTCGTAGTGCTCATCGCCGCGAGGCTTCCGTGCTGGTCCAGTTCTCGTCGTACCCGGTCACAGGGTCGAAGCTCACCGGCAGACTCGACGCACTCCTGGCCCATAGCGAGAGACCGGTGCCAAGTTGGTCGGCCGGGACGGTGAGCCTGAGTCCGGGCAACCGGTGCAGAACCGCTTCGACAGAGGCCTTGACGATGATGCGAGAGATGCGCTGGGCAGGGCAGTGGTGGGGGCCACTGGCTCCGAACGCGAGGGACGCGCGGGAGGTGCCTGTCCAGACCGGGTCGGCGCCGCGGTGGACGGACGCCGTCGCTTCGGCGGCGGCCGCGACGATCGCTTCGCCTTCGTGTACGAAGCGTCCACCGACATCTACGTTGTTGTCGTTGAAGACGCTGCCGATCTCGATGTCGGCCGTGGCGAACCTCGCCGGGGTGTTCCATACCGGCGAGCTGTGCACGAGGACCGCGTCGAGAGCCTCATCGATACCGAGACGGCCGCCGCGCACCCGCCCGTCGAAGTCGTTGTCGCTCAGCAGGTAGACCAGTGCCATGGTGACCCAGGCGACGGACATCTCGTGGCCCGCGGACTGAATCATCTGGGCCGTGTCCAGCAACTCCTTGTCCGTCAGACCCGTGCCCGTTCGCGGGTCGCGCCAGCGCACCAACGTCGACAAGACGTCATGACCCGGGTGGCTCGTGCGCTTCCTGATTAAGTCCTCCAGCATGGTGTTCAGCCCAACGAACGCAGGGCCGGCCGCCGCGGTATTGGAGAAGATGTCCCTCGCGTACTGCCCCATGACGCCGGCGTCCTCAGCACCCAGGCCGTACATCGCCGCCACCGCCAGGGACGGCACGAACTGGGTGTAGGTGGGGACCAGGTCCGCAGTTGTGGCGCCGTCCTTGACGATGTGGGTGAGCATGAGGTCACACACCCGCTTCACGTCGCGTCGCAGCGCAGACTCGTCGACTTGCGCGAACGCGTCGTCAACCACCGCGCGCCGTCGCGTGTGGTCGGCCCCGTCGCTGTAGTACGCGTTGTCACGGTCGGAGAAGAACGCGTGCAGGCCCGTGCCGGGCTTCACCTGTCCGTTCTGGAACGCACGCCAGCGCTTGACTTCGCGGGTGAAGTTTTTCGGCTCGCGCACGACGCGGAGGGCATCGGTCCAGTCCAGAGCGAGCCATGCTGGGACGCCGTCGGACAGCTCGACCGCGGCTACGGAGCCCCATTCGGCTCGCAGCGCGGTGTACACGTTCTGCGGGTCGAGGGTGGCCGCGTACAGAGGCATCAGGCCCGTCAGGCTGTCGAGGCGGACGTCTCGAGGCCGCCTCACTGTGGTCAGCACGTCGTGATCTCTTTCTGCTCGGTGAGTGAAGAGCCGCCCCCCGCACGACGCGGGGGACGGCTGTGACGTGGGTTAGTCGTTCGGTTCGAGGGTCACCAGCAGACGGGCGTGGCCGTTGGTGATGATTCCGTCGTTCGCCGGGATCTCAGCAGGGTCCTCGACCAACGTGAGGCGGTACCGGCTGAACAGGGCAGGCAGCGCGAACTTCGCCTCTGCGATCGCCATCGCGGCACCGGGGCAGCGGTGAGGCCCGTACCCAAATCCGAGGTGGTCCTTCTTGATGCGGGTCGGGTCGAACACGTCGGGAGCCTCGTGAACCTTCGGGTCCCGGCCGGCGCCCGCGAAAGACACCAGGAGCGGCGTGCCCGCGGGGATGTCGAACCCGGCGATCACGATGTCCTTGATGGCGAACCGCATCGGAACGACGTTCGCGGGAGAGGAGTGGCGCAGGGCCTCGTCGATGATCGCTTCCCAGGCCTTCTCCGCGGCGTCGGTGCTGGGGTCCTCTGCGAGAACTGCGGCGAGATGCTGCGGGTGGGTGAGCAGGAGGAAGATGCACTGGTCCAGCAAATTGACCGTGGTCTCGTACCCGGCGACGATCAGGATCCGGACCACCTCAGCGATCTCCGCAGCCGTGTACGTGTCGCCGTCTTGGTTGGCCTGGATCAGGGCGCTGGTCAGGCTGTCATCGGGGCGGGCGCGCTTGCGGGCGATGAGCTCGTCGATCGCGCCGAGCAGCCCGATGAACGCGGCCCCGAGCTCCTCCCGGCTGATGCTGGTGTCGAACAGAGCGTCCGCCCCCGCCCGGATGACAGGGAACAGGTCCTGTTCGTCATCGACGTCGACGCCGAGCACTGCACCGATCGTCCTGATCGGCACGGGGAAGCAGAATTCAGCGCGCAGGTCCAGGGGTTCAACCTGGCTCCTGTCGTGCGGGCCTGACGGTGCGATCTTTGCCAGAGCCCCGGCCACGATCTCGTCGATCATCGGTTCGAGCTTGTCGATCTGGCGCTGGGTGAATGCCGGCGTCATCAGCTTCTTCAGACGCCGGTGTTCTGCGCCATAGGCACTGAACGGCCCTGCGTTGGTCACCCAGGGCACCACCAGAGAGTCGGCCGGCACGTTTCCTGCGCGCAGGTCCGGCCAGTGCGCCGCGGCGTCGCGAGACACGTCCGGATGGGTTCCGATCTCCTTGATGGCGGCATAGTCCGTGACCATGACCGCCCGCAGGCCGTCCGGCATCTCTACCCAGCCGACCGGGCCCACGCTCTCAATGTCGGCATAGATGTCGTCGGTGAGGACGTAGGGGTTCGTCTCTGTCGTCATGTCGCGGCACTCCCAGGGGTCGGAGGGGAACATTGGAGCGGTGCGAGGAAGGAAGTCACCGCACCGCGGGGATCGTCTCGGGCAGCAGTGAGCGCAGGACGGTGGCTGCGCCGTCCTCTTCGAGGGTGCCGGTGATGTCGTCGGCTGCATCGAGGAGCTCGGTGGGTGCGTGCCCCATCGCGACGCCGCGGTGTGCCCAGGCCAGTAGTTCGAGATCGTTGATCCCGTCGCCGACGGCGGTCGTGCGCTGCGGGTGCACACCGAGCAGGATTCGGATCGTCTCGAGCGCGGTGGCCTTAGAGAGGCGAGGTGGTGTGACGTCGAGCCAGCTGGAGCCGTAGGGGTTCACCGTCACTCCGGTGGCCTGGAGCTTGTGCCGCATGTCCGCGATGCCTGGCGCGCGCAGGATCAGTCTGGTGGTGCGCTGGTCGGCGATCTGGTCTGGGTCAACGTGCCGCTGGGCACCATTGACCTCGGTCGGGGCGAACACGTGCGTGACGCGGTAGCCGCGGCCAATCTCTTCGGCCGCGATCTGTACGCCGGGATGAGCGGACCGGGCGCGGTGGATCACCGGCGCGGGGTCAAAGGTCTGCACGTCGTGGAGCAGGTATCCGTCGGGGGCCTGGGGACTCAGACGGGCGGTCACTGCGCCGTTGGACGCGACGACCCAGCACTCGGTCAGGCCGAGCAGGCGCGCGACCGGGAACACTCCGACCAGGGAGCGTCCCGTGGCCAGAACCACATAGTGTCCTGCCGTGCGTACCTCGGCGACGGCGGCCTGGACGACGTCGGTGACGTCAGTGGTGCCGGGGATAGCGATGGTGCCGTCGATGTCCAGTGCGATCAGGGCGGCCTGCCGGCTGATGTCATACGTCGTTGTCATGTCCACGTCCGGGAGTTGAGGGTGCTCACGCCGGCACCGCCTGGCGCTGGCGAGGGGGGTCTGTGGCGAGGCGCCCGGCGCGCTGGGGAGCAGCCGGGTGGCTCTGGCCGATCACGACGCATACCGCGCCGTGTGGTTCGAGATCGCGGGTCACGCGGGCCGAGGCTTCGGCCATGCGCGCACCGGCGGGGATCAGCACGACGCGTGCATCGCAGACGCGTGCGGTGGCGACCAGCTGCGTGATGGTGAGCATGTCGAACTGGTCGGTCACGATCCGCTCAAGCGCGAGCCCTTCGGCCGCGGCGTGCTCGGTGACCACAGCACGCTGGTCGTGGAGGGCCTGCTCGGTAGGGCCGCTCACGTACGCGAGAGCTGTCGGCCGAACGCCGGTCATGACGCGATCTGCTTCGGGTTCGGGCGTCCGCCCGCAAGAGGCGCACCGGCGCACCACGGTGTGACGGTGCATCGGGCGGGCAGGATCGCATCGTCGCGAGTTGTCATCCCCGACCAGGTGTCGGGCACCGTGAGCTCAAGGTCCAGGAGGCTCGCCAGTGCCCGGGCGCTGGACTGGTCGGAGGCAACGACATTGACCATGAGTGATGGATAGAATTCGCCGTCGTCCCCGCGTCGTCGTTCGACAGTGAGCCGGACATCTTCTACGTCGACACTGGCGCACCCGAGGGCGATGAGGGTGAACGCACTGACGACTTCGCCCATGGCGACCATCACGCTGTCGTCCTGCGCAGTGCACTGCGAACGTGGACCTCTACACCCTTGACCTGGCCACACCAATCCGTGAACCCGGGCGTTGACGAGTAGCTGTCGAGAGTCGAATGCAAGCCCAGCCTCTGTGCGATCTCGTCGCCGTCCTGAAGTTCCGACGGCTGGATGTGGATGTTGTCGGGGCGAACCACGCACCCAGCCACCTTTTCGGCGCCGACCAGATCCACGAGCTCCACCACGACGTCCAGCGCCGTTGAGAGCCCGACCAAGGTCTGCTGGTGGGACAGCGCGGCTTCCATGGTGGGGCCCTCTCCGTCGACTGGATGTGCCTCGTCAGTCTCGGGGGGCGTTATCGCGAGCGAAACAGCGCTCGCTGGAAACTTTGCATTCTGCCCGGGTATGCCCTGTGACCTGCGACGATGCGGCCGGAAGGACAAGAGTTTCCACCAGATGGAAGTTCTACCTGTCGTGGCCCGTGCAAGTGCGGCGGTCACGAGACGACCTCCGGTGTCGCAGCAGCGCCTTCTCCTGTGGTCGGCGCGTACAGGCGGAGCGTCACGGGGTCGTACTGCGACACGTGCCGCAGCCAGCCGATCCAGCACACCAGCCCTGCCTGCGAGGTCAGTGCGGTGTCCGCCCGGTCCAGCTTGAGCTTGGTCGCCAGTTGCTCGGCGTCCGAGTAGGCGTCCGCGAGCGCCTCGATGACTACAACGCCGAGGGGGTGTCCGTGTCGGTCGTGGTGGTTGGTGATTTCGGCTCGGGCCTCGATGACGGCGCAGGAGAGGCCGTAGAGGTTTGCGAGGGTTTCGAAGCCGTGTCGGGCGTGTTCTGTCTGGATGACCGTGGCCATGTTGTTGCCCCGTCCAGTTCGTTTGTGCTAGCACATCTAGCACATGAAGTAGAGCATGGGGCATGTCGGCGGTCAACTGATTGCGCTAGACTTGCTAGCACATTCGCGGAAGGGAGTGATCGGCCGTGGCCGTATCTGGCACGCAGGCTCCTTCGATCAAGGCACGGATCGCTGATGATCTACGGCGCAAGATCGTTGACGGCGAGCTGGCGCCGGGTGACCGGCTTCCTACGCTCGTCACCTTGACGGAGGCGTACAAGGTCGCGCCCATGACCGTCAGGGAGGCGCTCGGGATCCTCAAGAACGAGGGCTTGGTGATCTCGCGTGGTCGGCACGGAACGATCGTTCGTGATCTGCAGCGGATGACGTACCGCCCGCAGTCCGATCTGACCCTGCGTCCAGACGACGTCGCCAAGGATCTCTTTCTCTCCGAGCAGGAGTCGGATGGGCGGCGCCCGACGCAGACGATCGACATCGCGATCGTGCAGCCGCCGCCCGAGGTCGCCGACCGCCTCCCGCTGGCCGACGGCGAGCTGGCCGTGGTGCGCCGGCGCGTGCGGTACCTCGAGGATGAGCCGTACCTGACCAACGACAGCTATTTTCCGTTCTCCATCGCCGAGGGGACGGAGATCATGTCGCCCGACGACATCGCCCGTGGCGCGAACGTGGTGCTCGCCGAGAAGGGGTACGTCCAGGACTATGCGCGGGACGAGATCACCGTGCGGATGCCGACCCGTGAGGAGCAGCAGCGGCTCGCGCTGATGCCCGGTGTCCCTGTCGCTCACCAGGTCACCACCGGGTACGACAGGAACGGTCGTGCGCTGCGTGTCGCGGTCACCGTGCTGCCGGGCGACCGGCATGTCATCGTCCTCGAACGACCCGGTATCCCGGACTCAGGGACGGTCCGATGACCACTGTCGCCACGGCGCGGCCCGTCGACGAGGCGGCGGTCCGCGCCCTGCAGGAGGAGGCCATCGCCTGGCTACGCTCCCGCGGGACCGACCAGTGGCAGAACCTGCGCCCGGCCCGCCACGGCACAGGTCGCAGCCTCGCCGAGGCGATCAGCCGCGGCGAGGTCTACCTTGTGCGTGATGGCGCCCGCATCATCGGCACCGTCACCGTCGACGACTACGCCGACCCGGAATTTTGGACGCCGGAGGACGACCCCGCCGACGCGCTGTACATCCACCGGATGGTCGTCGCCCGGAGCTCCAGCGGCCAGGACGTGGGCGGTCAGATGATCGCCTGGGCTCTGGACCGCACCAGGGCCCTCGGACGCACCTGGCTGCGCTTGGACGCCTGGCGGACGAACCCGGCACTACATGACTACTACCTGCAGCACGGCTTCGAGCACCTGCGCACCGTGCCATTGGCACACCGCGGCAGCGGCACCCTCTTCCAGCGCCGAGCCAGCGAGCTGGATCGCACCACCGACGAGAGCCAGGGAACACCCGACACGCACAAGGGGAAGTGATGGTGAACAGGGCGAACGCAGCGCGGCGGTTTCGTGCCGAACTACTCGCGAAAGGACACAGCGTCCGAGAGGTTGCGAACGAGATAGGCCAGCGGCTCAACGAGCGTCCGCGCCTCGCCTGGCGTCGCGCTATGGGTTGGTCGCAATCGGAGCTGGTCGAGCAGTACAAGGCTCGCAACCCCGGGTCCCGCCTCTCCGTGTCCCGGGTCTCTGAGTACGAGCAGTGGCCCTATAACGGAACACGCCCCCCGTCGCTGAAGTACCTCATCGACCTCGCACACACCTTCGGCTGCACCGTGGCCGACTTGGTCGACAACGCCGACCTGGCCAAGTTCACGCCGGCCGAACGGGAGCACCTGGCCGCGGCGCAAGGCATCCCAACCATCCAAGCAGGAGCGGATACCACCGCCCGTCCAGGCAAGAGCGCCGGCCGCGCCATCTCGGTACTGACTGTCCCGTGGACCACGGCGGGGGGACTATCGCTGCTGAGCTCCGCGCCCGGAGGCGAACAGGTGGACGGGCGCGAGTTCCTCACACTCAGCGCTGGCGCCGCGGTAGGCGTTGCCCACGACTGGCTCACCATCGAGGCGCCGCAGGTCGCATCCGCAGCAGGCGGAGGGCGCATCGACGGCGGGCTCGCGGCAAGCCTCGAACAGCGGCTGCCAGCCCTACGCCGGATCGACCACACACTCGGTGGGCTGCGCGCCCGCCCCTTGGTCGACGCCGAGCTCCGTCTCGTCAACGACATCCTCACCAACAGCACCTACAGCAACGCCGTCGGACGACGATTGTTCGCCGTAGCAGCCGAGCTGTGCCGGATCGCAGGCTGGGCCTCGTGCGACGCAGGGCAACACGGGACCGCCGAACGGTACTGGACCGCTGGGATCCGAGCCGCACACCTAGCCGGCGATCGCGGCATTGGTGCAAACATCCTGAAATCGCTGAGCCTTCAGCGTGCCGAGGCAGGCCAGCACGCCCAGGCGATTGCGCTCGCCGAAGCTGCCCGGGAAGGTGTCCGGGGAACCGATGAGCGCGTCTTGGCGATGCTCACCGCCCGGCAGGCACGAACCCACGCGTCGCGCGGAGATATCTCCGAGGCTGAGCGGCTCCTCGCCAGAGCCGACACCCACATGGGACGTGTCCACGAGGACGGCACGCCGTCATGGGCGGCCTACTTCGACGACGCGGAGTTCCACGCCCAGACGGCATCGTGCTACCTCCTGCTCGGCAAGTACCGCACGAGTGACGCGATGCTCGAGCGCGCCCTGGCCTTGCAGCCAGACGAACGCAGCCGCGACCGCGCCACCTACACCATCTGGCGGGCTGAGGGCGCGCTACACATGGGCGATGTCGAGGGGGCCTGTGCCCACGTCAGTAGTGCGATCCCCGACCTGAAGGGCGCGGTCTCCCCCAGGAACCGGAAGAGGCTCGCCAACCTGCACGGGCATCTCCGTCCACACGCCCAACTCGGCGTCGTCCGCGACCTCGACGCTCAGCTCGCGGACCTGCTCCAGGCGGCCGCATGAGTCAGGACACCCGCATCGCAGTCGTCACCGGCGCCAACCGCGGGCTGGGGCGAGAGGTCGCCAGGGCTCTGGCCGAACACGGGATGCACGTCGTGGTCACGGCCAGGGACGCCCGCTCGGCGGACGCCACGGCAGAGGAGCTCAAGGCAACCGGGCTGCCGGTGTCTGCTCACCAACTAGACGTAACCGATCCCGCCAGCGTCGCGAGAGCATTCGCCACTATCGGACATCAGCATGACCGCCTGGACGTCTTGGTGAACAACGCGGCAATCGCGATCGATCGCCACCGGTCTGCCGCTCTCGCTGATATGGAGCGCGTCACCGCCACCCTGAATGCGAACATCACTGGGGCATGGCGCTGCTGCTCGGCGGCGATACCGGAGATGCAGCGCCACAACTACGGGCGAATCATCAACGTCACCAGCCATATGGCCACCACAGGCCGGCTGGCCCAGGGAAGCCCTGCCTACCGCGTGTCCAAGGCCGGCCTCAACGCCCTGACCCAGATCCTGGCCGACGAACTGCGCGATACAGGCATCCTCGTCAACGCCATCACGCCGGGCATGGTGGACACCCGACTTACCTACGGCAAGACCGACCGGCCCCCTGCCGACGCAGCAGGAGACTTCGTCCGTCTGGCCACCCTTCCCAATGACGGCCCCACCGGGCGGCTGTACCACAACAACGACGAGATCGATTGGTAAGAACCGTCTCAGCGGACGCCGCCTCCTGAAGGTTGCGGATGAAGCGTTCGGTCGACAGGCAGGCCGCGCAGTGCCTCACGTGAGGAGCTCACGCAGGACGCCGTGTGGCGTGCTGCCGCACAATCCAACGCAGGGAGAGCGCCGCGGCCACTATCGGCGACGAGAAGCTCGTCGTCGACATGCTCGTCGGTGATCTCCAGCGTGTGATCGAGTACCCCAAGCTTGGGTTCGCCATCGAGCAAGAGATACCGGAGGACGCGCATGCCGCCTACGGCTACCTCGCCCGACAAGGATTCACCAGCCGGCTCATCGCCGCCTGAGACACCGCCAGGTCTCGGGTGGTGTGCAATCCACCAGCGGAGCTTGTTCCCAAAGTTCAGCATGCTCGCCAAGATCGGGCCCGGCGGCGCGATGTACCTTCTGGCTGGCCAGCGGCGGTCGCCCCGACACCGACCATTCCGAGAACCTCGACACCCTGCCCTGCTGGCACTCGACCAGGATCGCGCACCGAGGGATTTCACCGCTGTCTGCTCACCGGTGGCGGCGCCGACGGAGTTCGGGCTGGCCGCAGGCCACCTCCGGGGCCGACGGGTCCTGACGCCGGCCGGGATGGAACCATCCTCTGCCCACCACCGCGGAATCCCGAACTCGGCTCCACAGACTCGGCCCCGAGCCCCGAGCGCTCCCCAAACAGGGCTCCAGATGCCCTCACCGTTCTCACTCTCACTGGCCGCGTAGGGTCGGGTACATGATTGCTGATGTGGAGTTCTGCCAGGTCGTGACGATGTACCAGGAGCGCGACCTGGCCGACGCGTTGGCCGAATTGCTGGTTGCTCGGCGGCTGGCGGCGAGCGTGCACGTAGAGGGCCCAGTTACCGCTCGGTTCTGGTGGGACGGCGCTGTTCAGACCGTCCAAGAGTGGCGGGTGACCTGCAAGACCACGATGGACCGCTACGACGAGATCGAGGCGTTGATCAATTCCAAGGAGCACCACCCGTATGACTTGCCGGAGGTGCTGGCGGTCCCGGTGCTGGCCGGGTCTGACCGGTATCTGGCGTGGATCGCTGCCGAGACCCGCACCGCTGGTACTCCGTTCGGGGAGGTTGACAGCGGCGCGTAGGGGTGACGTCGTTCGACGATCGAGCGATCATGGTCACGGTGGTCATCGACGGGGGTGAGGTTCGTGGCACGGTATGTGGACCCGCGGTTCGCTGAGCGGATGCGCATGCTGCGGCACGCCCGCGGGCTGTCGCTGAAGGGCCTGTACCGGATCGCGCACGTGTCGGTGTCGTCGCTATCGGAGTACGAGACCGGGCGTCGGCGCCCGTCCGCGGAGATGGCCCGGAACCTTGACCTGGCGCTGGACGCCGGCGGGCAGCTCGCCGCCATGGTGGTCGAGACACCCCGCACGACAACCGCCGACGAAGCCGACGAAGCGTCCGACCGGGTCACGCACGCGGTCAGCGCCCCGCGGATGATCGACGCCCGGGCGGTCGACGCCCTCGCAGCGGCGCTCGCCGCGCACAGGAGGGCCGACGATGACGCCGACCCGGTGCTGCTGCTGCCCGCGGTCAGCGCCGGTCAGGTTCAGGTGCAACGCCTGGCGGAGCAGGCACGTGGACCGCACGCGCACGCGCTGCAGGTGGTGTCCGCTGAGTGGACCCAGTTCACCGGGTGGTTGCATGCCCAGGCCCGGCATGACGCCGAGGCTGTGCGGTTGCTGACCGAGTCCGCCGATCAGGCCGTCCGCCTCGGCGTGTCGAACCTGGCCTGCCAGGCATGGGGTTTTCGTGGGTACCTCGAGCGGCAACGTGGTGTACCGGCCCGGATCACCCGAGCGTTCCGCACCGCTGCGGAGATTCCCGGGATCTCACGTCTGCACCGCGTCGATGCGATGCTCAACACGGTCCACGGGCTAGGTCTCATGGGTGAGAAGCGCCAGGCGTTGGAACTACTCGGGCAGGCCGACGATCTGACCACGAGCGCAGGCGGAGACGAGGTCGACCCGGCGTCCTACTGGTTGACGCCGACGTGGCTGCGGATCCCGATGGGTATGGCGTATCTCGGTCTAGACCGGGCCAGCGACGCCGTCGAGAACTTGCGTGCGGGCCTGGGGGCGTTGCCTGGCGGCTGGCAGCGAGCGGAGTGGGCCGCCGAGTACCGTGACGCCCTGGCCCGGGCCGAGGACGCCGCATGAAGCGGCCCGTCGATCCGCGGTTCGGTGCCGAGCTGCGCAGGCTCCGTGAAGCCCGCGCGATGTCGCTGCGTGAGCTGTCCGCCGTCGCGCACCTGTCCAAGTCGTTGCTGTCGCTGTACGAGAACGGGTCCCGACTCCCGTCGCCCGAGAACGCCGCGCACCTCGACAAGATGCTAGGCGTCGGCGGGAGGCTAGCGTCCCTGACGCCCGACCCGATGCTGGGCAACGAAGCGACACCGAACGGCATGACTCCGGGCGGCCTGACTCCGAGCGACTTGGAGCAGGCCGAGCGGGTCGCTCACGCCGAGCGGGTGCCTCGTGCGCTGGATGGTGGGGCCGTGGAGTCGCTGGGTGGCGTTCTTGCCGCGCACCGCCGCCTGGACGACACGGTTCCTGCCGAGGTGCTGTGGCCGATCGCGAGCACTCATCACCAGATGCTGGTGCGGGTGGCCGGGGAGGCCCGGGGCCCGCATGTGCCGGCGCTGCATCTGGTGGTGGCCGAGTCGCTGCAGTTCGTGGGGTGGTTGAGCGCGCAGCGTGGGCAGTACGAGATGGCGGACCGGATGTACGCGCAGTCAGCGGACCGGGCCGAGGAGCTGGGCGCGGGCGGGCTCGCGTCGCAGTCGCGCCGGTTCCGGGGTTCTCTCGCGTGGGAGCAGGTCCGCCTGGCGCAGATGGTGGCGCACTACGCGCACGCCGCGCAGACCCCGGGAGCCGGGATCCTGCACCGGATCGATGCCGGGCTGCGACACGCGCACGCTCTGGCACTGCTCGGTGACCCTGCGGGTGCCCTACGCGCGCTCCACGTCGCCAGTGACCTGACCACGGCGGCTGACGGCGCGGCACCCGACCCGTTCGCATACTGGCTGACCAACTCGTGGCTGCGGTTCCCGCTCGGCCTGGCCCACCTCGAGCTGGGCCGGGCCCAGGACGCGGCGGACAACCTTCGCGCCGGGCTGGCAGACCTGCCGGACCAGCAGCGCGATACTCCCTGGACGGCGCAGTACCGCAGCGCGCTGGAGACCGCGCAAGCGCGGGCCTGACCCAGCCCCGAGCACGACACGCTCAGTCCCGGTGCCTGGGCGAGGGTGGTGTGCTCAGTGCGTGTCGGTCAGCGGTGTTGACCACTTCAGGACGGTCGACCCGTTGCAGACCTTGAGCGCCACCTCGACGACGCGGCCGTCGGTCAGGTACACCGTCCGGAGCACCTGGGTCACGATGACCGAGCCGGTGAGCCCGAGGGCTGTGCTCTCGGGCTCGGTGGCGAGCCGAGAGGTCACCTCCTCCAGCACGCGGCCCTGCGCGACGCCGAGCCGCTGGCTGGCCAGCTCACGTGAGCCGCCCGTGGACACCGGCTCGGCCAGCTCCGGGGCGGCCTCGAGGACGTAGGCCGGGTAGTAGGACGAGGACAGGTGAACAGGTGATCCACCGCGCGTGACGAGGCGGCGCCGCACCTGGACGGGCGAACCCGGCTCGACGTCGAGTCGGGAGGCGATCACTTCCTCGGCGCCGACCGTACCGACCTCCACGATTCGGGAGGTCTCCCCCGTGGCCAGAGCGGTACCCGTGACGGCATGCGTGCGCACCCGCGCGGCAATGTTGTCGCTCCCGTAGTCCGTCACGACCGTCCCGGCACCGCTGTTGGCGCTGGTCAGGCCCTCCTGCTTGAGAGTGGCGTACGCCTGCACAACGGTTCCGTTGGACACCCCCCAGTCCTGCATGACCTTCCGGATCGTCGGCAGGCGGTCGCCGGGGCGCATCGTTCCCTCCCGGATCTGCCCGCGGAAGTGCTCGGCGATCTCCGCGTATCCCACAGCGTGCGTCATGCCGCCGACCCCTCATCTCTCCATAGGGAGTACTACCCCGTCGCATCTTGCTCTAGATGGTCCCATCGCGGCATGTAGAGCATGCCGGACATCCTCCACCAGGATAACCGCCACCGGACCCCGGGAACCAGAGCCCAGTTTCGGCCCACCACCCCAACCAGGACACCAAGAATGGCGCCACAGAGAGCCCTGGGTAGTTATCACGCCTCCCGATGTGGACAGCGAACCCCTCTCGGAAACTTGCTCCAGGTGCTCAACTTGCTCCAGGCGCAAATGAGCGACTGAGGGGAGCAATGGTGACCACCCACGACGCGCTGCCAGCCCACTGCCGTTGTAGCGCGACTGCACCGTCCAGTAGCCGCCATGCCCGCTTCGTCGGTGGCACCCGCTCTGGACAGGGCTGTCGTCTCGCGCCGATGCCGCCGCGCAGCCGTACCTCGTTCGATACCTCGCTCCGCAATCGTCCGACCGGTGACGCGCCGGAGAAACCGTCACCGGTCGGGTCCCCAAACCTCGACCAGACCCCAGGAGACCTGCGATGGGCACGTCCTACTCACCTTCCGACCACGCCGCAGCACCCGATCCCATGCCCGGGGACACCTCCTCGATCTTGCTCGCCCTCGATACAGCGAGAGCAGCCCTCGTGGAGATCGGCGCGGGCCGCATCGAACTGCTGACGGCCACCGGCAGCGGGCAGGTCACGATCCAGCCGACCCGCCTGGCCGACGGCGAGAGCATCGCCCAGGCGCTCGACCTGGACTCGCCGCTGGACCACCGCATGGTGCCCCCCGGCTACACCCTCTGGTGCGGGACTCGCGACGGCTTCGAGTTCCAGGTCCGCGGCGCGCTCCGTCAGCCCCTTGGAGTCCGGCCGTGAGCCGCCCGGCTGCGCGCCTGATCACGCTGGACGTCGACGGCACCCTCCTGGAGACCGGCACCACCGTCCCCGAGGTCACCGCCCGGGCCGTGGCCGCCGTCCGCAAGGCCGGGCACCACGTCGCCCTGACGACCTCACACCCGCTCATCGGGGTGCTGCCCGTCGCGCACAGCCTTGCCATCAGCGGGGTCTGGATCGTCGGGTCGAACGGAGCCATCACCGCGTACGCGTCACCGTCGGTGCCTGGCGGGTTTCGCGTGCACGCGGCGCGCACCTTCGACGTCGACCCCGTCGTCCACCTGGCCCGCACCCGCATACCCCGCGTGAAGATCGCCGTCGAGCTGGCAGGGTGGGGGTGGCGCGTCAACCAGCCGTTCGACCCCGGCCACCTTGACGGACAACAGCACGTCGTGGCCGACCTGGGCGAGCTGTGGGCAACACCAGCGACCCGCATGGTCCTGTGCGCGCCGGGCATCGGCGCCCTGGTCGAGCCGCTGCGCCAGCTCGGCCTCACGCCGAGCGCCGCGGGCCTGGGCTGGGTCGACCTCACGCCGCGCGGACCGTCCACGGCGTCCGCCCTGGAAACACTCCGGGAGCACCTCGACGTCCCGCCCGAGCGCACCGTGGCGATCGGTGACAGCTGGACCGACGTCGCGATGCTGCAGTGGGCCGCCTACCCCATCGCCATGGGCAACGCCCCGACCGCCGTCAAGGCCCTCGCGAAGCACGTCACGGGCCCGGTCGGGCGCCACGGCGCCGCGGACGCCCTGCGCGCGCTCCTGGACACCGACGCTTCCCGGCCCGCCACCGTCCACGCCTAAACCCCCACCCCACTGGTACCAGTTCTGGAGCACTGCACGATGATCAGCACGCGGAGCACCATCGTCGGCACCGACGCCGTCGCGGACGCCGCCCGGGCCGTCCCCCACGAGATCTACCTCGGACCCGACGGAGAGGCCGTCAAGCCCGTCATCTCCCGCAGCAGCACCTGGCAAGACCTCAGATCCTTGGACCTGCGGCCCCGCATGCGGGTCCTGCAGGTCGGGACCGGGTCCGGCTACCCGGCCGCGCTGATGGCTCACATCGTCGGCCCCGGCGGTCACGTCCTGACCATCGACCCCGACGAGGCGCTGACCAGCCGCGCCGGTGACCTGTTCGCCGCTCACGGGCACCGTGCGATCGCCGCGACGGGCAACGGGCTCGCCGGACACCCCGGTCGCGCACCGTATGACCGGATCGTGGTCGCCGGCACCCCGGCGGCGATACCTGCCGCGTGGATCGACCAGCTCGCCCCCGGCGGGGTCCTGGTCACCGGGTGCAGCGTCTCCGACCTGCCCGGTGCGTATGCCGTCGCACACATCGTCAAGACCCCGGCCGATGACCTGCACGTCACCGTGCACGCCGGCCGGTACCCGTTCATGCAGTCGCCCGTCGTCCCGTCCCACGTCACGGTCGTGACCGCGACAGACCAGCCCGGGTACTACCTGGCCTCAGCCAGCGACGACCACCAGACCACGACCGCCTTCCTCACACTCCTGCGCGCCGGTACCGCAGGGCCCTGGCCCGGCCCGCCCGGCGAGTTCCTCGACTTCAAGCACTGGCTGCTGGCACGTCAGCCTCGGGGATTGTTCACCGCAGTCACCGAGCGCGGGGAGGGCGTCGGGATAGGCGACCGTGCCCCCAGCAACTTCGGTCTGGCAGCCAGGTCTGACGGCCCGCCGGAGGCCGTGATGATCACCCCCACCCACCTCGTGACCCACCCGCAGGAGTCGCCGACCTGGGCCCGGTTCCTGGACCTGATGGACGAATGGCGAGCAGAAGCATCGCGCACCACCCACGAGCTCGACGCCGTCATCTGGCGCGACGGCGACTCCTACCACGTCCGCCTCAACGACTGACGTCGACGACTGACCACGACCGCAAACCCTCCGGACAACACAGACAGTGAGGATCTTCGATGACCGAGCTCCTGCTGCTGGTCGGCTACCTGCTGGCCGTCGCAGCCCTCCTGGTATCCGCCCTCGTCGCCTGGCGCCACTGACCACCACCACCCGGTGCTCACGCACCCCGACCGACAGGACGCGAACAGAGCCCGCACACCGACCCACCACACCCCGACCCACCCCAGCCGGAGGCCCGCGATGCACAGCACGACCGAACAGATCGCGACAGACCAGATCGTGCGCGACTACCTCAACGACGTGGAGCACCTGCTCCAGCAAGCCGACACCGCTTCAGTGGCCGTCATGGCACCCACCGAGCTGGAACGGACGATCCACGCACTGCGCGCGATCCTGGCCGACACCCCCGACACCAGCGATCACGGTCACCGCTGCACCACCAGGTGGGCACCTCGGTGGGCGTGGTGGCACCGGGCGTGGCCGTGCCGGGCGTGGCAGATCGCCTACCAGCACCTCGTCGCCGCTGCCCCGGCCCACCCGACCGGACCCATCCACCCCGTCCGCGGCCCCCGATGAACCCCACGACCACCACAGCGACCCGCACCACGTCCAGGACCTCATCAGGTACGGCCGGGCAGGGCTACGGGTGGGAGAAGGCTGTGATCGCCCACTGGTGTGGCGTCAACGTTCTCGACGTCAACGCCAAGAACACGGCACGCATCTTCGTGCCCGACGTCGTCACGGTCACCGAGATCATGCTCACCGTGGGCTCAACCCAGGATGCCTGGGCGCTGGCCGTCCTGCTCGACCTCCCTGCGGCACCGTCCGATCCGGCCGTGGCCTGGCGGACCTGGGCCGGGTGGGTCTCGGACCTGTCCGCACAGCAGCCCGTGCTGGTCTCGGTCACCGCACCCACGGACCAGGAGGCGCAATGACGCG
The DNA here is from genome assembly GCF_042685865.1 of Promicromonospora vindobonensis. Lineage (NCBI taxonomy): Bacteria > Bacillati > Actinomycetota > Actinomycetes > Micrococcales > Promicromonosporaceae > Promicromonospora > Promicromonospora vindobonensis. The sequence continues at coordinate 29,153 of NZ_JBHUOG010000001.1, forward strand.
CCGGCACACGCTGCACGCACCAGCAGCGGGGATCCGCCTGGCTGTGACCACAGGCACCACGATCGTCCTCGATCCCGGACCTGACGAACGAGCCCGTCGGCGCAACCTCACCCGTGAACGTCTGCTGACCGCTGGCGTGGTCGTCCTAACGGTGGTGAGCGTGGAGCTCCTGCGGACCTCCGAGTCGCACGACCGGCCCTGGACGCTCGCCGCGGGGCTCCTGCTCAGCGCGGCGGTATGCCACGCGGCCCGCCCCGGGCGCCGCACAGTGCCCGGCGTGCTGGTCGACGTGCTCGAGCCGCTGCGCGCCACCTTGCCCGCACGGCCCGGGGAGATCCACCGGCTGGTGTGGGAGGCCGTTGGCCTCATCTCGGCCGAGGCATCCGGGCAGACGCCGTTCCCCGAGAGCGGTGGCCACCTGGGGGAACAGATCCACGCGCGCCTACGCGTGCTTACCGCCCCGGTCACGCGGGCCGCCACAGGCCTGCGGGCATCGCCGACTAGTGCCCGGTGTTCGTCATCGCGCCCGATCTGAGGAGCTGACGGTGATCATCGCGATCACCGGGAATACCCGGTACGCGACACCCGACCTCGCGCGCCGCTCCGCGCAACTGCGCCACCTATCGCAGCGCCGCGGGCGCAGTACACACATCGGGCCAACCGGGAACGCACCACCACCAGCCACAGGAGGCAGGTTTCGCGTGTCGACCACGAGTGAGCTGCGGTCCGACGACGTTGCCGCCGAGTGAGCACCGAGAGCTCCACCAGCGCCGGCAAGGCACTCGACTCCCGGTCCGCCCTGACACCGGCCACCGTTGCGTCGGGCGCCACCGGCGCTCACGACGTCGACGCCTCCGAATGCCGCTCCACCCGCGCCGCGATGCACGACTACCTCAATCGCCGCCTCCAACCCCGCCGGCAGCGTCGGTTCGAAGCCCACATGGACGGTTGCGTGGAATGCATCCGCGCGTTCATCCACATCCGTGAGCTGTCCTGGAAACGCCGGGCGGCAGACCAGCCACCGCGAGGCTGACCACCGACCGCCCGCAAAGCCGGACCGCGAGAAGGCCCGTCGTAATCGGCCCCGATCACGACGACTCTCGTCCTACGAGCTCCCTGGTACGGACCTCGCCCACGCTCTACTCGACGAGCGCGCGGGGGTGCATCAGCGAGGGCCGAGGGCCGTGGTCCCGGCGCCGGGGACTGGGTGACCCGTCCCGGGCCGTACACCGTCGAACAGGTAGTTCGTGGTCTTGCGGGCGCGGGCGTCGAGCGCGGCCTCCACCCGCGGCGCGACCCGTGGCGGGAGCAGGCGCGCGCACTGGGCCGGAGTGTGGAACTCGGCCGCGTCGAGCTCCTCCGGGTCGGCCTGCAGCCGGTATGGCGAGGCAAGGTCGCCGCCGTCGAAGAGGAAGTTGACCAACGACCGAGGCCGCGGCCCGGCCGGTGAAGCCCAGTCGACGACCAGCAGGACGCCCGCGGTCACGTCCAGGTGGAGCTCTTCGCGCAGCTCGCGCTCGGCTGCCTGGTGAGGAGCTTCGTGCAGATCGACATACCCGCCGGGCAGGGACCAGTGGTCGCGGTAGTTCGGCTTGACCAGCAGTACCCGGCCCGCGTCGTCGGTGATGAACAGCGCGGCCGCGGCATGGAACGCGGCGAGTTGCGCGTACCACTGGTGCGGTTCGACCCACGTCATCCTCACGACTCTATCGGCTGCGCAGGCGCGGGCAGATGCTCACGAGCCGCGTGCAGGAAGCCGTCGACAGCCTCGCTCCCGCTGTACACAGACAGCCCACGAGCGAGCTCGCCGATCCGGTCGGCGACCGTGGTTCCCGACGAGCAGGTGGTCAGCGGTGACCGTGCGGGTGATCTCGGCCAGGCGCACCGTCGCCGCCTGCTCGTTGTCGATCAGCCGGGCCGGCGAGTGCTGGCGGTGGCAACCGGTTCTGTGGGGCGGGCCAGGCGCCGTAAGACGGCCGCCTTGTCCACACCACCATCCTGGTGGCGGAGCAACGTTCCGCGGGCGACCATCTGAGCGATGGAGCCCCGCGTGATGCCCAGCATGTCGGCAGCTTGCTGGTGGGTGACGGCTCCGTCGACCTGCGGGGCCAGGGCTGCAGCGCACGCTCGGCCCAGGGATGTGGTCCACCATGGGTCAGGCGGGTCACCCCGTCCCCACAGTGCGTTCATGAGGTCGATGACGGCCTGGGCTCGCACGCGGGTGTCGGCACCGGTGAGCTCGGCGGCCAGGAGCCTGGAGCGGGCCTCGGCCCGGTCCAGCATCAGGTCGTGCGCGTCGATCCCGAGCAGGGGTACCAGCGGCCACAGGACATACGCGTCCAGGTCCTGCACGATCTGCCCGGCCACACCAGGCCCTGCCGGCCGGCCGGCCGGCTCCTCACCGTGCGCGGGCGCGCTCTCAGTCATCGCCGACCAGCCGCCCGCTCAGACATCGGCGTGGTGCTCCGCATCGCCGTCGGGATCGAGGGCGTCGCTGTCGGCGATGATCCAGTACGTTCCCGGGCCCCGGTCGGCCTCGTCCTGGGCGTGCGACCACTCGTGCACGTAGGCACGCTGCCCGGCGAGCTGCTGGGGGTGGGACACGATGTTCGTCTCCCCGGTGGCGCGCGAGCGTCCGATACCGATCGGCGGCTGCTCGGGGTCGGTGCCTACCACGACCCGGGGCCATCCAGTCACGTCGTTGACCCCGGCGGTGACGTCCTCGGGGATCCACGCCACGGTGACCTGGCGCTCCTTGCCCCACGCGTCGCGGCCGGACACAGTTGCGGTCAGGGCACGACCGGCCACGTCTGCCCGTGCCACCCACTCGCGCACGCACCGCTCCACCAGGTCCGCCGCAGTCCGGTCGTCGCCGTCGAGCGCCTCCCAGGACCTGTCTTTGCGCTCCGTCGCAGTCCAGCCCTCCCCGTCATCCTCGTCGATGACGCCCATCTGCTCTCCGTCGGCACGGGTGATGACCAGCACACCGTCGTTGTCGTTCCGGTAGCAGTCCGCGCCCGCCGACCTCGCGACCCTGCGAGCGATCACGGTCGCCCTCGACGCCTCGGCCATCACTTCCCTCCTTCAGTGGGCACCTCGCCCATCACTGTCATGCAGTATTGCATGACACAGGTGGGGCTGACGAGAATCTCATAACTGCGGCGCCATCACTCCCAACCTCGATTACGGGTTGCCACCGCCAGACTCCCGTCGGGTCTGCCGCCAGCGTTGCGCAGACCGAGCGAAAGCGACCGGCGGGTGCTTGGCGACGGTTGGCGGGGCCCAGCAGTTCTATGGCCGCCCCGTGCCGTCAAGCCCGGCGGAACCACTCCTCGGTGGCGGACATCTGCTCGTCGGTGTCGGTCATGATGACGAACTCGCCGATGTCCTGGATGAAGGGCAGGGCGCGGAGCGCCTCGGCACTGGGCAGATCATCGGGAATCGGGCTGTCCTCATCGGAGTCGATGGCGTTGTCGTAAGAGACCCAGTTGTTGGCCGCGAGCAGCTCGGCGAAGCCTTCGAAGTCGTCGTGGTGCCGCGCCAGGACCTCGCCTGTGCGGTGGTCCGTGATGGTGTTCATCACCGGACAAGCGTCCTTCCCGGGGCAGTCGCCGTGCCCGCCACCGTCGTGGTCGACGACGGTGTACCCCTCGGCTTCCACCGCCGCTATCCGCTCCATGTGGAGCCGGTCCTGCTGGCGGTAGTGATCGACGGCGTCGCTCACATAGGCGAGAACGGCGCGGCCTGCTTCGAGGGCGAGATGGTCCGGGATCTCGGCCGGGATGGAGGTGGGAGTCGTCTGGCTGGTCGTGTTCACGGCGCCTAGCCTGGCCGAGAACCATCGGCGGCGCTCGTCATGGCGCGAGGTGAGAGGTCGTGGTGGTACGGCGTGCTTGTACTGGGTGCGGGCGTGCCGTGCCCGGCTGGTCGGGCAATGGATATCAGCGCCGGTGGATGTCAGTGGCTGCCGCGATACTCGCCGTCATGGACGAGGCGGACGCGGCGGTACTCAGACGGTTCCAGCAGAGCACCGAGCAGATGGTGCTCGCAGCCGACAAGCATCACGGCTTCAGGCCGGTGAAGTTTCCCGTCGGGCTGACGGACGAGGTAGCCAAGAAGGCATTCCGGCAGTACACCCAGGATCACTTGGTGTGTGTGATCGAGGATTGTCACGCCCCGCTGCAGGCTCACTTTCGGACGACCCGGCGCCCTGGATTTCAGCATGATTCTGGTACCGCCAACCCGCACGGCAACGAGTCACACCTGCATCAGATGGGCAAGCGGCTGGTGGCCCGCTGGGCTGGTGAGCAGGCAGGTGCGACGGTGCAGGTCGAGGCGACCTCACGCGACCGGACCCGGCGGCCCGACGTCACGATCAACACCCCCACCGGCAAGAAGATCGCCGTCGAGGTGCAGTACGCCAGCATGACAATCGCCCACTACCTCGCCCGCGACCAAGACCACGCCCGACAGTACGCGGTACGCGTGTGGCTCCTGGGTCACTCTGGAGAGCAATTCACCGTCGATAAGGGCCGCATCAAGCTGAACGAGCTCGCCCGGAAGATCGCCGCCGATGGGAACACCTTGCTGTGGATCAACCCGCAGGACGGCACGATCCTCACTGCCTGGTCCGGATCAGAAAAGGACCCTCACCCGCTTCGCGGCCAGGACAAGGAGACCGGCCTGTGGTCGATCGCGCCGCTGGACCTGTGCCACATCGACGACCGCACCGGCATCCTCACACCAGCAGGCGAGCGCATACAGATCGCCGAGGACCGCCGCCTGGCCGCGCGTCGACAGCTGGAACTGGCCCAACAAGCCCGCCGTGAGGAGGAACGCCGGCGCGCCGAGATCGCAGCACGTCGCGAAGCCGCCCAGCGCGCAGCAGCCGAGAGGCAGCACCGCGAACGCACCAGCACCTGGGATGCATCCGCCGAGAAGGTGTGGCTCGACGCGTGGCTCATCGGCGAACACCGCAACAAGGCCCTGACCGTGCTGACGGCGACCAGCCCGCAGGAGGAAGCGATCGCTGACGCGCTGGGCCAGTCGTGCGTGCACTGGAAGACTCGCGTCTACCAGCGCATCGCGACGGCCAGGCAGGGCGAATGGGTCTCCTGGGGGAAGGCACTGGGAGCCTTAGAAGCCACCGGCGACGACGGCACATCCCGCCGTCTGAGCAAGTCCCACTGGACCGCGTTCGAGAAGTACCTGCGCGTCTTGGGCGAGGCCGGGCTGATCCTCGTGATCGGAGACGACCACACCCCGACTACCGCGCCGGTGAGCATGGATGGCAAGGGCAAGCGCCGCCCCCATCGCGCGCCTGATGGCCGCACCCGGACGACCGCCGTACAGGCCCCGGCTTCCACGCCCGTCCAGGAGACCGCTCCCCCACCGCCACCCCCGCCTCCACCGCCACCCGCGCAGGAAGAGCCGCCCGCGTTGGCGGAGTCTCGGCAGGTCGAGGAGCCGGTACAGCCCCAGGAGGCAACTCCAGCGCCCGCCCCGGACGACGGACGGGGTACGGAACCCGCGACGGCGGCCAGGACAGCGCAGGGCATCCGTACCGAGCGACAGGGTCTGGGCACACTCCTGGATCGGCTCTTGCGCCGGAGACGCTGAGGCTTCCCACGTGGTCGGGCCCGGGAACCCATCCCTCATTGCCCGACCAGGGGAATTCAGGGATGCACATACGCTGCCCAGCCCATAGCTCAGTCGGGCGACGCGGGCAACGGTCCGTCGCGAAATCACTCGACCGGTGAGGGTGGAATCATCCAAGCCACCTCGTCCCATGACACCCATTGATCCAGGAGTCACCCGTGCCCACGCCGACCGATCCGCATGCACTCGACGACGCGCCGGCGGCCCGCCAAGGGATCTGCGAGCTCTGCACTGATCCAGGTGATCTCGTCCGGACAGACCTGCGGGAGAACGTGTACCTGTGCGCGACCCACCAAAGCGCCCAGCTGCGCCGTCGCCTTCCGTGGCGGCAGTACCTCAGCCTGGCGAGCGTGTTCCTGGTCGCGGTCCCCTTCCTTGCCCTCTATGCCGGCATCGCCTACGACACGATCGCGGCGGTGAGATCCGACGTCGTGCTGCCCTCAAGGACACTGCCAGAAGCTGTCGCGTACGGGTGGGGCATCCTCACCATGGCGACCGATCACTGGGTTTCCCTCGGGATCGCCACCGCGGTCGCGATCGCGCTGCCGGTCTCGCTGGTCCTGATCGCCTCCCAGGGCGAGACGGTCGCCAACCGGGTCGAGCAGGCGTCCGTGCCCAACCTGGACGACCACGTGCGGCTCCTGTACTTGGACAACGCGCTGGCGATGATCAGGGGTATTGCGATGCTCACCACGGTCCTGACGCTCATCCTTGCGATCGATGCGATGATCGACGGTGAACCGGGCGGGGCACAACAGGTCCTGTTCTGCCTGATCCTTTCCGCCATGCTGACTGTCGAGATCGTCAAGCTCGGCGCCTTCTCGAACTTCGCCAGCAAGAGCCACCTGAAAGTCACGGCCGACTTCGCCCTTGGCGTGAGCGGCCGTCGCAAGTACGCCAGGAGCCTCGATTGGACACGAGGTGTCATCGTGCTGGCGATCATCCTGAGCTTTCACGTCATGTGCTTCCTGGCGGCGACGTTCCCAGCCGGGCTTGCAGCCGTCGGCACGGGACTCGCGCTGACGTTGGTGTGCGCGGTCTGCACTGCGATCCTGGCAGCCCTGGCATCCCTTTACTTGCACAACGGAGACCGGCCTACCGGAGCGCTCGTCGTCGGCGTCGGCATCTTCTTCGGGATGTGGTGGGCGTCGACTGTCTTCGATATCGCCTACGACAAGAACTTCCACCTGGTCAACCCCTGGGGCGTACTACTGGGCAGCGGGTCGTTCATCCTGCTGTATCTACTGATCGCCCTCGGACTGATCAGTACGGGCCCGTTCAAGGGGCTCGCCTACTTCACCGCCCGCATCGAGGACGCCACCACGGCCCTCAACAAGGCGACTCGCCACACACGCACAAAAACTCGACGAGACCGAACCGCCCAGCGCGAACACAACACCCGACAGAACGCGGCCAGTCCGGCAGACCAGGAGCATCCTCCGGCAGGAGCCACACCCACGGACGAATCGGCGGCACCGGCCAGCAGCGGCGCCACTCTCGGTCAGGCCTGCGGTCGCCAGTAGAGCGGCAGCGGGGATCTGGCATCGTGATAGCAATCGCGAAAGGGCGCTTCTTCGTGGCCCGCAGGTGTCCCAGAGAGGACCGAGCAGGCCACATCGGTGACTCGCCATAGGTTTGGGCCCGTGAGGCGTGCCGCACGAAACTCCTGCAGAGCCCGTCAATGGCTCTCCGGAGACACTCAAGTGACACAGAAGGCCGCCGTCGACACCCACATCGATCCGATCACGGCGGGAAATTCGGCAAGGTGGCCCAGCCCTAGCGGCATACCTCTACCCACGAGAGTTCAGACCGAGTATACCCACAGCGTGTCGAGCTGCATCTCCGCCAAGGCCAGCGCGATCTCTGACTGGTTGAGTGCGTGCTCACCGTCACGAATGAGCACGTGGAGCACCTGGACCTGCGGGGCGTCCTCTTCCTGGATCGCCAGTTCCCCGAGGTCGCGGATCTCGGCGTATGCGCCTTGCAGTTGCTCCTCGTGGTGCGCTGACAGCACCCGGAGGCGTCCGACTTGGTTCCGCCACCACCGCATCCGTGACTCGCGATCGAGCATGGTCCTTCCCTCGATCCACGCGCGGGCCTCCGCTTGCCGGACGTCACCAGGCAGTCCCGTAGCCAGCGGTCCCTCTGGATCGGGCATGTCGATGGGGATGTGCGTCAGCAGGACCGCCGGTGTCGTCCCAAGTGCGTACGAGATCGCTACGAGGTCGTCGACGGCGACGGGACGTTCTCGGTCCTCCATCTCGGCGATGCGGCCAGCAGAGATTGCGTGGCCGGACATCTCAAGCACGTAGGCCAGCTCGTCGCGGGTGAGCTCGCGCAGTTGGCGGTAGTGGGTGATGGCGTCGGAGACGGCGAGAGAGGTGGGGGCGAACGGCAGCATGAGGGGATCGTAGAGGAGCACGAAGATCTCCCTCGAAGGAGTTGCGGATACCGCACTGGAAGCGTGTCCAGTTGCGGATTCAGCACAGCGATGACAGGACGCCGGCGGGTACCTGTTCGCTCGTCGAGACGTGGGCTTTGGACGCTTCGAGGGCCCGGATGGCCTAGGAGATCAACGTCCGCCTCGAGGACTATCGCCAGTTCACACCACGCAGCGCGCGATGGCGGCCGTGCTCTCGAGTCGAGCGGCGCCGACAGCCCCGAAGCCCTTGTTCTTTCCAACTCGCTCCGAACGTGCGGCGCATGGCCGATCCGTTTGACGATCGACACCGAGCACAGTCGGCGCGAAAGTCGGCTCCTCAAGCCTCCCTGGCGCCCGAAGCCACACGTCGTAGCACCTGAAGAACCAGACCCTAGAGCCCCTCCTGGACAGATCGGCCAACCGATAGAGGGATCAATAGATCATCCACCGCCTATCGTTGCTGCCATTGATAGATCTATGCGATAGACTACTGGAATCGCAGCAACCATCAGTCGATACGCCATCAGGTGGGTTCCATGTCCAGACAGCACCAAGGCGAGCTCGAGGCTCGCGCGGGCGACTCGGTCGAGCCTGAACGACCGACGGAGGCCGAGTGCTGGAAGAACTTCTGGGAGAAGCTCGCGGCAATCTGGGTATCGATGCCGCCTGAGGCGCAGCAGAGGTGCATCGATCGAGCTGCAGAGCGAAGGCGAGAAGCTGCTGCGTCATAGTTTCGACTGAGACCAGACGCGACGGGCCCAGTGGACATGGCGTCTACGGAGCCCGCTGCACGATGCGCCGCGATCAGCGATATCGCACACGCACAAGTCTCATCCCAGGTAAACCGTTGTGTTCCGCTCAGCCGTGGACTGTGTGGCAGAAGAGCCTCGAGTTGCCAGTCAGTTGGCTAGGTGTCGAGGAAGTCCCATTCGCTGCCGAGCACCCAGCGCAGCGCAGAGAGCTTGCCATTGAGCATCCCGAGCTCGAAGTCGGTGTAGGGTCCAAGGTCGCCCGGTTGGGTATACGTCTCCTCGACATCTCTCCGAGGGGAGCCCGCAATCGCCAATAGGCGTTCGAGCGCGGCCTGGTCGCCAGCGTCCTGCAACCGGTACTCGTGCTGAAGGGAACGGTGGTACCAGACGCGGTCGAAGAACACCTTCTCCGCATTCAGGATCTCGTCCAAGCGTCGTGGCTCTTCGACGAAGTCTGTATCGGCGAACAGCTCCTCGATCTCCTGCCCGAAGTACAGCAGGAGGAGATCGTTGAGTCCATCGACGCCGAGGGCGTACGAGGACTGGTCGGGCGCGAAGGCAGGCGCAATGTCTGGATGAGGCTGCCGCTTGTCTGCTCCCTGCGCAGAGAAGTCCTCGCTGTTCGACGTGATGAACGCGTGCGGCTCGCGCGCGAGGTCGCCATCATTGATGACGGTTGCATACAACTCGATCAGCAGTGCGTCCGCGACGCTATTGCGAGACCGATGGAACGGCGCTCGCTTCGCAAGACCTCGTTCGACCACTGCCTGGTGGTTCGCGCCGGTCGGTTCGACGACTCGTGCAGATCGCAGCAGATCGAGGGTCTCTTCGAAGTTGCGCGTCGTCATCGCCCCGATCAGCGGCACGTGACGGGCAAGATCTTCGACCACCTTCAGTGCGTGCTCGTTATCCGTCCCGCCATAGTCGTCGAGGTCTTGCCTGATGAGCTTGAACCGCTGAGCGACGCTCGAGGTCATGGACTTCTCGATCCGTTCCCGGTTCCGCTCGAACTCGTCGACCACGACGGAAGGCACGAGCAACTCGACCTTGCCCTGATGGATTAGGACACGGAGAGCGACGATCCACCGCTGCCCGTCGCGCCGTTTGGACAGGTCAAGCCATGTCGATGTGTCAACAAGCAGGTGCAGCATGCGCTCCAACGTATCCGCGCCAGAGCTGCGCGACTACATACGAGACCAGAACCGGAACCGCGGCCGCTGCCGACTCACCTGCACCCAACTAACTGTGCGGACACCACACCTGCACGGCGGAGAGGCTCCGCAGACACGACGTCTGCGGAGCCTCGCCCGTCTGCTGCAGGGCAGGTCAGCGGTCCTGGAACCGCTGGAACTCCGTGCCTGTCAGGAGGTCGTCCTCGGCACCAATCTTGGACACCGGCACGTTGATACCGACCATCGCCTCGCCGAGCCCGCGCGAGACCTTGGCGATCACGTCCGCGTCGTCGAAGAACGTCGTGGCCTGCACGATCGCCTTCGCACGCTGTGCGGGGTTGCCCGACTTGAAGATGCCAGAGCCGACGAAGACGCCCTCGGCGCCGAGCTGCATCATCATCGCGGCGTCCGCCGGAGTGGCGATACCGCCGGCGGTGAACAGCACGACCGGCAGCTTTCCGGTGGTCGCGATCTCCTTGACCAGCTCGTACGGCGCCTGCAGCTCCTTGGCGGCGACGAACAGCTCGTCCTCCGGCAGCGACGTGAGGCGGCGGATCTGCTGGCGGATCTGACGCATGTGCGTGGTCGCGTTCGACACGTCGCCCGTGCCGGCCTCACCCTTCGAGCGGATCATGGCCGCGCCCTCTGTGATGCGTCGCAGCGCCTCACCCAGGTTCGTCGCGCCGCACACGAACGGGACGGTGAAGTTCCACTTCTCGATGTGGTTCGTGTAGTCCGCGGGGGTCAGCACCTCGGACTCGTCGATGTAGTCGACGCCGAGCGACTGCAGCACCTGCGCCTCGACGAAGTGCCCGATGCGCGCCTTCGCCATCACCGGGATGGAGACGGCCTCGATGATGCCGTCGACCATGTCGGGGTCGCTCATGCGCGACACCCCGCCCTGCGCACGGATGTCGGCAGGCACTCGCTCCAGCGCCATGACGGCCACCGCACCCGCGTCCTCGGCGATCTTCGCCTGGTCGGGCGTGACGACGTCCATGATGACGCCGCCCTTGAGCATCTCGGCCATACCGCGCTTCACGCGCGCGGTGCCAACCGTGCCCACGGTGTTCTCGCCGGTCACGGATTCAGTCACGGTTACCTCGCATAGTTCTCGCCGGTGGGATCGACGCCGGTCGTTCCGGGCGCGGTCGGCGCCCTACCTCGATCCTATCGTCCGGCTCCGGCAGGCCCCGCCCGCTGCTCGCGGACCGGTCACCCGCCGTTGGGCTCCAGGGCGTGCGGCAGAGCGTCGTCCAGCTCCACCGTCCGCGGCATGGGGGCCCGACCGGCCAGCCGGAACAGCCGCACGTACCAGAGCCTGCGCACCCGCCGGGCCTGCGCGACCGCCTCGTTGTGGAAGCGGCGGGCCAGCGTCGCCCGGTACCAGGCGGCGGCGAGCGCCGCCACGACCTCACCGGCGGGCCCGGCCCGCAGGACCCTGATCGCCTCCGGGGCGCCCATCGCCTCCCGCAGCGTCGCCGTGAGCCCCGACTCGGCCCGCTCCCGCGCCGGCCCCAGCCCGTCCATCTTCAGTGCGGCGGCAGGCGAGGTCACCGGCCCGACGTCCGACGCCGCGTACGCCGCGTCGGCCACCAGGACGGCGCTCGCCGGGTCGAGAACGCCCGACGCCGCGAGCTCGACCGCCGTCGACGCGCGCCGCACGAGCTGCGCGTCGAGCGCTATCCGGGATGCGGCGACCTTGCGGTGCAGCCGGTCCAGGCGGTATGCCCCCCGCCAGGCGAGCAGCAGGCCGACCGCGAGCGCCCCCAGCACGACGAGTGCCATCTCCGACCAGGTCATCCGTCGCCTCCGACCCGGCGTGGGAACAGCCCCATGACGCGCCCGACGACGTCGCCGCCGATCGCGTGGTCGGCCGCGAGCGTCATGTCGTACACGGCGAGCACCTGTTCCGTGACGCCGGACCAGTCGAACCGCATGACCCACTCGGCGGCGTGGGCGCGGTAGGCGTCCCGGCGTGCGGGGTCGGCCAGCAGGGCCAGCACCGTGGTGGCGAGGTGGTCGGGGTCGCCGTTGCGGAACAGGGCGCCTGCTGCGCCGTCGTCCAGGACGCGCTGGAACGCACCCAGGTCGCTGGCCACCACCACGGATCCTGCGCTCATGGCCTCGACGAGCACGATGCCGAAGCTCTCCCCGCCGGTCTGGGGTGCTACGTACAGGTCGGTGGAGGCCAGGAGCTCGGCCTTCTCTGCGTCGGTGACACCGCCGAGGAACTCGACGGACGAGGCGTGCTCCCCGAGGAGCTCGCGGGTCTCGGCGGCGACGCCGCCTCCGCGCCCGGCCACGAGGAACCGCGCACCGGGCATGCCGCGGAGGATCGTGGGGACGGCCCGCAGCAGGACGGTGAGGCCCTTGCGCGGCTCGTCGAGCCGGCCGAGGAACGCGATGGTGGGGGCGTCGGGGGTGCCGGTCCACTCGGGACGCCGCGGGCTGCTCGCGAAGACCTGGGAGTACACGCCGTTCGGGATCACCACGGCGTCGCCGCCGAGGTGGTCCACCAGGGTGCGGCGCGCGTCCTCGGACACGGCGATGCGGGCGGCGATCTTCTCCAGGGACTGCCGGACCAGCGGGTAGGCGACCTGGAGGGCCCGCGAGCGCACCTGCGAGGTGTGGAAGGTGGCGACCACCGGTTCGGTGGCCTGCCACAGCGCGAGCATCGACAGCGAAGGCACCATCGGTTCGTGCAGGTGGACGATGTCGAACGGGTGACCGTCGATGCCGACCTCCAGCCAGCGCCGGACGCGGGTGGCGGTGAGCGGGCCGAAGGTGAGGCGCGCCACCGACCCGTTGTACGGCACGGGCACGGCTCGGCCTGCGGCGGTGACGACGCCGGGGAGCTCGGTGTCGTCGCTGGAGGGGGCGAGCACGGACACCTCGTGCCCGGCGGCCTGGAGCGCCTCGGCGAGGTCGCGCACGTGGAACTGGACGCCGCCGGGGGCGTCGAAGGAGTAGGGGCAGACGAGGCCGACGCGCAGCGCGCGGTGGCTCCGACGCCGCACGACCCTCATCCGGTCTCCCGCCCCCGGGTGGTGCGCGGCCGGGCGGGTCCGAGATCGGCGACGAACACGCGCTGCAGCATGTGCCAGTCGTGGGTGTGCTCGACGATGGTCCGGCTGAGCTGGTCCACCCAGCCCTGGGTGAGGAGACGGACCCGTTCGTCGCGCGGCAGTCCGGCGTCGGGCACGGGCAGGGGTGGGTAGAACGTGATCACGATCCCCCACGGCGTCCCGGCGGCCCGTCGGCGGGCGCCGTGCAGCCGTTCGTAGTTGATGCCGACCGCGTGCACGGGGATGTCGGCCTCCAGGCCGAGCAGCGCTGGTCCGGCGGCTACTCGTGCCCGGTGCCCCACGAGGTCCACCTCGATGCCGGTCGAGGTGAGGTCACGGTCGCAGAGCAGCGGGATGAGCCTGCTGCCCTCCTTGGCGCTGCGGATCAGGGAGCCGAGCACGTCGCCGTTGCCCAGGGCCAGCACCTCGATGCCGAGCGAGCCGCGGAACCGCACGAACTCCTCGAACAGCGCGTCGGGCTTGAGCCGTTCGGCGACGGTGAGCACGCTCGCGAGGTACTGGGAGCCGTAGGCGCCGGCCAGGTCCCAGTTGCCGAGGTGGCCCAGCGCGAGCGAGGCAGCACCCCCGCCGTCGACGACGGGCCGCACGTGCTCGTCGTAGCCCTCGACCCGGACGCGCGCCCGCAGTCCTTCCGGGGTGACGCCCTGCAGGGTGAACGCCTCGCGGAAGTACCGCATGTAGCTGCGCATGCCGGCCCGGGACAGCCGTCGGACGGCGGCGGCGTCGAGGTCCGGGCGGACGCGCGCGTAGTTGTCCTCCATGCGGCGCACGCTCTTGCCGTGCCGCAGCCACGTGACGTCGGCAACCGCCGTGAACAGGCCTCGGAGCAGTGGCTCGGGGATCTTCGTGGCGTTCCGCCACGCGAACGTGTGCACCGCCGCGACGTCCATCAGGCTCCCTGCCCGGCCAGCGGGCCGTCGCGCGGGTCGTCGCGCGGCTCGGCCGGTGGTTGGACGTCCTGCCGCGTGAGCTGGGCCCGCACGGTGGCCATGCGCTGGACCACCGTCACGAGGCTCGCGAGCGCCAGCAGCGTCAGCACCACTTCCAGCACGACGACCGGGAGCCCCACCTGCAGGAACGTGAACGGGACCAGTGCGAGCACGAGCCGGTCGGCGCGCTCGGCGATGCCGACCTGCACGGTCGCTCCGACGCTCTCGCCGCGGGCGCGGGCGTACGGGACCACGCTGCCGAGCACCAGGCAGGCCAGCGCGACGGAGATGCCCCACAGGCCGTTGTGCTCGTCGGGGTGCAGCACGAACCAGAGGAGGATCCCTCCGAACACCGCGCCGTCGGACACCCGGTCGAGCGTCGAGTCGAGGAACGCACCCCAGGGCCCGGAGCGCCCGGACATGCGCGCCATCACCCCGTCGAGCGAGTCGAAGAGGACGAAGAAGCCGACGAGGAGCCCGCCCACGAGGGTCTGCCCCGTGGGGAAGAGCGCGAGGGCCACGGCGGTGACGACCACCGTGCCGGCGACGGTCACGGCGTCGGGCGAGATCCGCAGCGCGAGCAGCAGCCGGGCCAGGGGCGTGAACACCGTGGTCATGAAGGAGCGCAGGCCCCGGAACATCAGTTCTCCTCTCCGCCCCCCGCTGTCACCCACGCCTCCGCGAGCCGGCGGCGGGTGTCCCCCAACAGCTCGGGCAACGCCTTGGTCTGGCCCACCACGGGCAAGAAGTTCGCGTCTCCCAGCCAGCGGGGCACCACGTGCTGGTGCAGGTGCGCCGCGATGCCCGCGCCCGCCACCTCCCCCTGGTTGATACCAAGATTGAAGCCTGCCGGCGCGTACACGGTGCGCGACACGCGCATGGCCTGCTGAGTCATCTGTGCCAGCTCGACCGTCTCGGCCGCGTCCAGGTCCGTGTAGTCCGAGACGTGCCGGTACGGGAGCACCATGAGGTGCCCCGAGTTGTACGGGTAGAGGTTCAGCACCACATAGCACCGCTGCCCGCGGGCGACGACGAGGCCCAGTTCGTCGTCGCCCTCCGGGATGCGGCAGAACGGGCAGGTCTCGACGGTCGAGTCGGTGGGCCGGTCCTGCCCGCCGATGTAGACCAGCCGGTGCGGCGTCCAGAGACGCTGCAGCCCGTCCCCCGGCGGGCCGAACGTCGCCGACGACTCCGGTGCGGGCTCCGTGTTCATCCGACGACGACCATCAGTCACCCGTCAGACCTGAACGCGGTCGCGGACCGCACTCACGATGCGCTCGACGGCGTCGGCCACCGGGACGCCGTTCTCCTGGCTCCCGTCGCGGAACCGGAACGACACGGCGCCGGCCTCGACGTCCTCGCCACCTGCGATGAGGGTGAACGGCACCTTCTCCTTGGCGGCGTTGCGGATCTTCTTGCCGAACCGGTCGTCGCTGTAGTCCACCTCTGCCCGGATGCCTCGGGCCTTGAGCTGCGTGACGACGTCGGCCAGGTAGTCGTCGAAGGCGTCGGCGACCGGGACCGCCTTGACCTGGACCGGGGCCAGCCAGGCCGGGAACGCGCCCGCGTAGTGCTCCAGCAGCACGGCGAAGAACCGCTCGATCGAGCCGAACAGCGCACGGTGGATCATGACGGGGCGCTGCCGCGAACCGTCGGCCGCCGTGTACTGCAGGTCGAACTTCTCGGGCAGGTTGAAGTCCAGCTGGATCGTGGACATCTGCCAGGTGCGGCCGATCGCGTCCTTCGCCTGCACCGAGATCTTGGGACCGTAGAAGGCAGCGCCCTCCGGGTCCGGCACCAGGTCGAGGCCCGACGCCGTCGCCACCTCCTCGAGCGTCCGCGTCGCCTCCTCCCAGGCCTCCTCGGAGCCGACGGACTTCTCCGGGTCGCGGGTGGACAGCTCGAGGTAGAAGTCCTCCAGGCCGTAGTCCTTGAGCAGGTTCAGGACGAAGGTCAGGGTGGCGGTGAGCTCGTCCTTCATCTGCTCGCGCGTGCAGTAGATGTGCGCGTCGTCCTGGGTGAAGCCGCGGGCACGCGTCATGCCGTGCACGACACCGGACTTCTCGTACCGGTACACGGTGCCGAACTCGAACAGGCGCAGCGGCAGCTCACGGTAGGAGCGGCCCCGCGAGTCGAAGATCAGGTTGTGCATCGGGCAGTTCATCGGCTTGAGGTAGTAGTTCTGCCCCGGCTTGCGGACGGTGCCGTCGTCGTCGAGCTCCTCGTCCAGGTGCATCGGCGGGTACATGCCGTCCGCGTACCAGTCGAGGTGCCCCGAGACCTGGTACAGCTTTTCCTTGGTGATGTGCGGGCTGTAGACGAACTCGTAGCCGCCCTCGATGTGCTTCTGCCGGGAGTACTCCTCCATGGCGTTGCGGATCACGCCACCCTTGGGGTGGAACACCGCGAGGCCCGAGCCGATCTCGTCCGGGAAGCTGAAGAGGTCCATCTCGGAACCCAGCCGGCGGTGGTCACGGCGCTCTGCCTCGGCGAGGCGCTCCAGGTAGGCCTTGAGCTCGTCCTTGGAGGGCCACGCCGTGCCGTACACGCGCTGCAGCATCGGGTTCTTCTCGCTGCCGCGCCAGTAGGCGGCGGCCGAGCGCTGGAGCTGTACCCCGTTGCCGATGAGGCGGGTGCTCGGCAGGTGCGGGCCGCGGCACAGGTCCTTCCAGACCACCGTCTCGGTCTCGCGGCCGGCGCCCCGGACGTTCTCGTAGATCGTGAGCTCGCCGGCGCCCACCTCGACGGAGGCGCCCTCGGCGGCATCGGCGGACGAGCCCTTGAGGCCGATCAGCTCGAGCTTGTACGGCTCGCCGGCCAGCTCCGCGCGGGCCTCATCCTCCGTGACGACCCGGCGGCGGAACGTCTGGCCCTCCTTGATGATGCGGCCCATGATCTTGTCGAGCGCCTTGAGGTCCTCCGGCGTGAACGGCGTCTCGACGTCGAAGTCGTAGTAGAAACCGTCGGTCACGGGCGGGCCGATGCCCAGCTTGGCGTCCGGGTTGACCTGCTGCACCGCCTGCGCCAGCACGTGCGCCGCGCTGTGCCGCAGCACCGCGAGGCCGTCCGGCTCGCTGATCGTCACGGGCTCGACCACGTGGCCGGCCGGGATCTCCCGGTCGAGGTCCCACAGCTCTCCGTCCACCCGCACCACGACGACGTCGCGGCGCTCGGCGTACAGCTCGACGCCGGTGGTCGTGGCCGTTGTCTTCGTCGCCTCCGTGGTGGTGTCAGCCGAAGGGAGTGCGGTGGGGCTGGGCGGCGATGCGACGTCGGACACGACGGTGCTCCTATGGGAAGGTCATGGAAACTGATCGAGGGGCACCGTCGTCGCCGACAGTGCCCCTCGATCGTACCGACCGTCAGTCGCGGCCGCCGCCACCGTGGCGGCCCGGACCGTCGTTGTCACGACCGGCGTGGCGGCCCTCGCCGCCGCCACCCTCGCGGCCTTCGCGGCCCTCGCGGCCCTCGCCGCGGCCACCCTCGCGGCCTTCGCGGCCCTCGCGGCCCTCGCCGCGGCCGCCCTCGCGCTCCTGCTGCGGGCTGGCCTGGCGCTCCGCTGCCTGCGGCTGGGCCTCGCGCTGCTGCGCCGGCTCCTGTGCCGACTCCGCGCCGCCGCCCCACTCGCGGGCACGGTCGCCCATCGAGTCGATGGCGCCGTCTGCCTGGTCGGGCGCGAACTCCTTGAGCTTGTCGGTAGCTGCGCCGACGTTCTCGTCGGTCATCTGCTCCTTCGCCTTCGCGACGTTGTCCGGGTCGGACGCGAACTCCTTGGCCTTGTCAAAAAGCCCCATGTTGAAATCCTCTCGACACAGGCACACAAATGGTGCACCCCCTGCGGACGGCGGGGTCCCGCCGCCGATTCGAACCTACGCGCACCCGAAGTGCAGCGCACGGTGGCGCCGACTGGCTGCGCGGGGCCGAAACTACCCACGGGCGGCGGGTACCGCATGTGGAAGAGGCCTCCGCGGTCCGCACGACGAGCGCACCGGATCGGCCGCGTGATCCAGAGCACGATGCTCGGCGAACGCCCCCGACGTCTCGTACCGTCAGGCCGTGGAGTCCGTCGAGTACCTGACCATCGCCGTCGCAGCATCGGCTCTCATCATCGCGGTCACAGCGCTCGCGCCGCGGGCAGGGGTCGCCTCTCCCCTGGTGCTCGTGGTGCTCGGCGCAGGCGTGAGCCTGCTGCCGTGGGTACCGGCGATCGAGGTACCACCGGAGCTGATCCTCGGCGGCGTGCTGCCACCACTCCTGTACTCGGCGGCGGTCGGTCTGCCGTCCATGGACTTCCGGCGCGACTTCACGGCCATCGGCGGCCTGTCCGTCACGCTCGTCGTGATCAGCTCCGTGCTGCTGGGGCTGCTGTTCCGCCTGCTGATCCCAGGGATCGACCTCGCCACGGCCATCGCCCTCGGCGCGATCGTGAGCCCGACCGACGCCGTGGCGACCACGATCGTGAAGCGGCTCGGGGCGTCCCCGCGGAGCGTCACGATGCTCGAGGGCGAGTCCCTGCTCAACGACGCGTCCGCGCTGGTGCTGCTCCGCGCGGCGATCGCGGCCACGGCGGCGTCGGTCAGCCTGTGGGAGGTGGTCGGCAACTTCGCGTTCGCGGCGGGCCTCGCCGTCGCGATCGGCGTGCCCGTCGGCTGGGTGGGCCTGCGGATCCGCAGGCGCCTGCAGCACGCCGCCCTGAGCACCGCCATGTCGTTCGTCGTCCCGTTCGCCGCCTACCTGCCCGCCGAGGAGCTGGGCGCGTCAGGCCTGGTCGCCGTCGTGGCGGCGGGCCTGGTGACCGGCAACGGATCGGCCAGGCACCTGCGGCCACAGGACCGCATCGCCGAACGGTCGAACTGGCACACCGTCGAGCTGCTGCTCGAGGGTGCGGTCTTCCTCGCGATGGGGATCCAGCTGTTCGACCTGATCGAAGAAGCGGAGCGCGGCAGCATCTCGCTCTGGCGGGCCGCCGCGGTGGCCGCCGTCGCAGGCGCCGCCGTGCTGGTGGTGCGCGCGGCGTTCGTCACCCCGCTCATCGGGATCCAGGCCCGCAGGGCGCGACGCGGCGAGGCCGTGCGCGAGACCCTCACCGGCATCCAGGACCGCCTGGACCAGCGGGCCGCCGCCGCGCCTGCCCGGGCCGGCGAGTCCGCCGAGGACACCGGGCGACGCTCGCCCGCCGCCCGCCAGGAGCGGATCCGAGGCCTGCTGCGGCGGCGCACCGCCGACATCGACTACGACCTCTCCCGGCCTCTCGGCTGGCGGGAGGGCACCCTGCTGGTGTGGGCGGGCATGCGCGGCGTGGTGACGCTCGCCGCCGCCCAGACCCTGCCGGCGAGCACGCCCGACCGGTCCTTCCTGATCCTGGTGGCGTTCGGGGTCGCGTTCGGCACCCTCCTGCTCCAGGGCAGCACCCTGCCGTGGGTGACCCGGCGGCTCGGCCTGGTGGGGCAGGACACCGCCGACGACCTGCCTGCCGTGCGCCGCGAGATCGACCAGGCCGCCCGCGCCTTCCTCGCCGACCCCCGCCGCCCCGACGGCACGCCCTACGACGAGAGCGTCGTGATCCGGGTGCGCAAGGACATGTACCGGGAGCAGGAGTCGCAGGACGAGGACGCCGTCCTCACCAAGGAGCGCTTCATCCAGTACCGCGAGCTGCGCCTGGCGGCCATCGCGGCGCAGCGTGAGGAGCTGCTCGCCGCGCGCTCGACCGGCACCTACGACTCCGCCCAGCTCGGGATCGCGCTGGACCTGCTGGACGCCGAGCAGATAGCCGTCGAGATGCGCAAGGGCAAGATTCCCCTGCACGACGACGCACCGGAGCGCTAACCTCCCGGCGTGACGGATTACACACCGCTCCACCTCGACTGGCCCGGCTGTCTCAACGTGCGTGACCTGGGCGGGCTCCCCCTCACGGGCGGCGGCACGGTCCGCGAACGTGCCCTGGTCCGCTCGGACTCCCCCAGCTTCCTGACCGACGACGGTGTCGCCGCCGCCACGGCCTACCGGCTGGCGCGGATCATCGATCTGCGCCGTCTGCAGGAGAACGAGGAGTGGCCGAGCCTGCTGGCGGACCACCCCGGCTATCTGAGCCTGCCCGTCCAGGAGCCCGACGACCCGGAGGAGGGTCCATGGGTCCACCTGTACACGGGGCTGCTCGACCGGCGACCCGACCTGTTCGCCCGCGCCGTTGCGGCTCTCGCCGACGCGCCGGAGGGTCCGGTGCTCGTGCACTGCGTCGCGGGCAAGGACCGCACCGGCCTCGTGGTGGCGCTCGCGCTGAGCCTCGTCGGGGCCGACGTCGACGCCCTCGCCGACGACTACGAGCTCACCAACGAACGGCTCGCGCCGCGGTACGCAGAGCTCGCGGAGGACCGCGAGATCCCCGCCGGACGCGAGATCCCGCCGACCCGGCAGGTCATCATCGACGCGCTGGAGCACCTGCGCACGCAGCACGGATCGGTCGAGGCCTACCTCGCCCGCAGCGGTCTGACCCCTGGGCACGTGCGCGCGCTGCGCGCCCGGCTGGTCGGCTGACCCACGTCTTCTCCGTCGAGTGCTGGCTATCTGTGCTCCTGAATCAGTCTCGCGGCACAGATACCCAGCACTCGACGGAAGGGGTTACCGGGCGACGGCCGCCGCCCACGACAGCATGGGCGACTGGTTGTTCGTCGCCCTGAGCCGGATCGTCACTGGTCCGGGCTCCGCGAGGTCGACGTCGTGGCTCAGCACCTCGCTCGGGTTGGCGGAGTTCAGCGTGACCGAGCCGGCCGCGTGGCTCTCGCCGTCATGGTCGACCAGGACGTCCGCGTTCCTGCCGTTGCCCGGCCACCAGGAGTGGGATCCGGCCACGAGCGTGTACGAGCCCGCCGGGAGCGTGAAGGTGTACGACACCTCGGCGCCCACCTGGTTCGCGGTGTACATGCCGGTGGTCGTCATCTTGTCGTACTCGCCGGCCTCGGCACCCTTGTAGCTGATGGCCCGGTCGCCCGAGGCGCCCTGTGCCCAGTGCCCCCAGGCAGAGCCGTCCGTGCGCACCCGGTCGGGAGCGTCGTTCACGAGCCCGCCGGCGACCAGGTCGCTGATCGCGCCATGGGCAGGCGAGTCGTAACCCAGCGCGCTGCCGCTGGTCGCGTTGACGTCACCGAAGGCGACGGTGCCCCGCGGCACCACCTCGACGCGCGCCGTCGCGGAGACCGGGCCGTACGAGCCCCGGACCCCGGCCGTCGCCCAGGCCTCGTCGAACGCGGCCTCGCCGACGGCCCACTCGACCGGCACCTCGCGCGTGCTGCCGTCGGTGAGCTCGGCCGTGAGCGTGTCCGGCAGGGCCGGCTCCTCACCGACGTAGGTCGCCACCCGCGGCTCCTCGAGGCTGACGATCCGGTTCACGACCGGCGCGGACGCCGTCTCGAGCCGGGACACCAGCTGGCCTGCGCCCTGGCCGTCGAGCCGGTAGGCCGTCGGGTCCGCGAGAGCCGTTCGGGCGGCGGCGATCCCGTTCTGCAGGACCGCCCAGTCCAGGTCGGTGAAGTCGTCGGTCCGCTCGACGTCCTCTGCCGCTTCCAGGGCGTCCCGGAGCAACCTGTCGTCGGCCGCCAGGGACGCCGGGGCCGAGACGACACCCACGGCGTCGATGTTGAGCGTGCCGGACGCGACCGTGAGGGTCACCGTGTGCTCGCCCCACGCGAGGCCGCGCAGCTCGAAGGCCTGCTGGTACTGGCCGGACGCACGGGTACGGTCGTTGAGCGCGATCGGCTCGCCGTCGACCGTCACGTCCAGCCGTGCGGACCCGTCGTTCGGCCCGAGGACGTCCAGCCCCGAGCCGGTGAACGTGTAGCTCACCGAGGCGTCGTCCCCCTGGCTGATGGACGACGTGCGGCCGTACTCGAACATGCCCTTGCCGTTGGCGTGCTCCCACTCGCCGTCGTAGACGAGCTTGGTCGCTGCCGGGTCGGCGAGGTCGGTCATCTCGTGGCCGTCGAGGTACTCGCCGTAGTACGGCACCTCTGAGCCGACGCGCTCGACCGTGAGGTTGTCGAACTGCGTCCAGTGGAAGCCGCTGGCGAGGTCGACCCAGCCGGACAGGATCGGTGCGTCGTCGGTCCAGGCGAACACCTGCTCGCCGTCGACCCACCCGGTGATCCGGTGGCCCGCCACCTGTACGGACAGCTCGTGCCACGCGCCGGCGTCCCAGCCGTCGGTGGCGACGGAGCCGCTCTCGACGACAGTGCCGAGGCGGTTGAGCTGCCAGCGCCCGTCGGAGACCAGCTTGAGCGCGTACGGCGTCCCCCGCAGGTCGTGGGAGTTGCCCCCGCCGCTGGAGCGGGCCCCGAGGGCGGCGTAGTTGTCGGCTTCTTGGCCGCGCTCGAAGCGGACGTCGACGGTGGCGCGGTAGTTGCTCCAGCGCCGGTCGCCGACGGCCGTGATCGGCTCGCCGTTGTTCCACGCGCCGCCGACGCCGGTGCCCTCGCGGTCGACCTGCTGGCGCAGGACCCGCTCGCCGTCGTCGGCCCGGTAGGCCTCGAACGAGCCGTTGCGGTCCCACGTGTACAGCGGGATCGCGCCGGTGTCCCCGCCGCGGGAGTCGACGAAGTCCTCGGTCCGGCCGAGCAGCCCACCGCCCTTGCGGACGACCGGCACCGTCTTGTCCGAGTAGTCGAAGTCGTCCGACCAGAGCACGTTCTTCGCGGCGTCGCCCGAGGCACCGGCGTCGAGCACGGTGCGATCGCCCTCGACGGGCAGCGGCGTCGTCCATGCCTTGTCCCGGCTGACGTCGAGCGAGGTCACGGTGGTGATGGAGTAGGGCTGCACGGTGACGCTGTAGGCGCCCTCCGCATCGGCGGACAGGTCACCGACGTGCTGCTTGTACCGCGCGTCGAACGCCTCGCCGTCCTCCGCGGCGCGGGTCTCCCACACCGCCAGGGAGGGCTTGTTGCCGAGGTCCAGGTTCTCCGGGGTGATCCGGTAGGTCCGTGGGGTCTCGGAGTCGTTGACGAGGACCGTCGAGAAGTCCGAGCGGTCCGGTGCCGCGAGGGTCAGGTAGTTCGGGCCGCCGTTGCGCCCGTTCACCGGGTTGGTGCCGGTAGCTGTGGTGCCGGAGGCCTCTGGCACAGCGCGCCAGATGCCTGCCCGGTTGCGGGAGTCCTCCCAGCCGGTCACCGCGAAGTTCGAGAAGTGCTGCAGCGCGACGAGCCCTGCGTCGTAGTGGATCCAGCCCGACCATGGGTCGCGTGCGCCCACGAGCTCCTTGTACGAGTACTGCCCGCCCTCGTAGAACGAGCCGATCGCCGGCTGGTAGATGAAGTGCGTGCGGCGGGAGTTCGCGAAGCCCTTGACGATGGTGTTCGCCATCTCCAGGGAGCTTCCGGTCCCGCCGAGGCCGGTGCCCTCGACGCTCGGGTCGGCGGTGTTGTTGTTCGGCCGGAACGACGAGTTGCTGAACGTGGCCTGCGCCTCGCTGTTCCAGATCTGCTCGTCGAGCTCGTCGGCCAGGCGCTTGAAGTTCCCGGCCGCGTCGTCGTTGGTGTTGTAGTGGAACCCGGAGGCGCCGACGACGTCGCGCAGGGAAGCGTCGGCGACCATCTCGTCACCGAAGGTGCCGGTGCCCACCTCGTCGGAGATGACCACCTGGATCTGGTGGAACAGCTCGGCCTCGCCCCTGCGGAAGCCCGCGAGCCGGGGGTCGTCGCTCACGTACCCCGTGTCGTCGGTGCGGACGCGCTCGGCGTACTCCCTGGTCCACGCCAGATCGGCGGTGTGCTCGTTCACGCCGGGGTTGACGTAGTCGACCATGTACCCGTAGTCGCGGTACGCGGCGAGGATCGTGTTCTTGTACCAGTCGTAGATCTTGTCGTTCGTGTTCGCCCAGGGCGCGGCGTTCCAGCGCAGGATCGACACCTTGAGGTCGGGGTTGACCTTCTTGGCGTCCGCGGCGAGCTGGAAGCCCGGGTGCCTGCGCACGTTCGCGGGCTCGTCCTGCGTGCGCATCGTCGCCACGTCGGAGCCGGTCGAGTTGTTGCGGTCGTCGCCCATCTCGATCTTGACGTGGTGCATGATCGGGTGCTCGCCGCCGAACAGGACCTGCAGCAGCTCCGCGTACTTCTCGGGCTGCTCCGACTTGTAGTCCATCAGGACGGCGCTGGTGCTGTTGGCGCTGAGCACGCCGAAGCCCTTGAACGTCAGGCCGTTGACGTTGTCCGCCGCGACGTCGTCACCGTCGACGGTGATGTCCGTCACGGCCGCTGCGTCGACGATCGCGGTGGTGGCACGGGGCGTCCCCGCTGCGGACGCCGTCACCCCTCCTGCGACGAGCGACGACCCGATGACGCCACACACAAGCATTCCCGCGATGGCCGCTGATGACACGCGTCTGCGTCTCATGATGCTTCCCTTCCTCGTTGAAGTACTCGTCGACGCCACACAGTCAGTCGAGTGCCACTCTTCGAGCCGTTCGAGGACTCTCGGCGGGTGTGGTGCAGGTCTCCCTTGAGCTGCACTCGGTAACCATCGACGTCGATGTTTGTTTCTGATCGTTTCAGATCAACTACTGAGCGTTACGGTATCGGCAGCGACCCAAAGCGCCAAGATGTTGTTCGCTATTGATCGCTTTTCCGTTCCGGACTGCACACAGCCCGTTCGGCATGGGCCTCCTCCGCCCGATCGTGCTCGTCGACGGACACGAGACGGTCCAGGACGGCTGGCGGTACCGGCTCACACGGGCCGACGAGCCGACGGCCTGACGTCTCTACCGCGCCAGGAATGCCACCTGGGAGCTCATGCACACCACTACCGGTCGACGCCTGCCGGATGCGCCAGGGCCCGTCAGCGGTGGTAGCGCAGCCAGACCACCGCGTCGTCGAAGGTCTTGGCACTCACCAGGCGCAGGGCCGACGCCGGCGGCGGGTTCGTGCCGAACCAGGCGTGCACGGTGCCGTCTGCCCGGTCCGTACCCGCCCCGCCGTCCGGACCCCCCGCACGGTCCGCACCCGCCCCGGCGAGGCACGGATGGACGAGCAGGCTGATCTCGTCGACGAGCCCTGCCCGCAGCATGGCCCCGGTCAGGGCCCCGCCGCTGTCGACGCGGACCATCGCCGCGCCGCGCTCCCCCAGAACGTCGAGGATGGCTGCGAGGTCGACGCGGCCGTCGCCGACGACCAGCTCTTCGACGGCCTCAGGATCGTCAGGGGCGAGCCCGTCGGGTGCTGCAGCGTCGCGCGGGGCTCCGCCGTCGGCGCTACCCGTCCTCGACCGGAGGGCCACCACCGCGGACCAGTACCCGGCATCCCGCAGCGCCTGCCAGGCCCGCACGCGGCGGCGGCCGTCGACGACGGCGAGCACGGGCCCGTCCTCTGCCGGGCCGGGACCCGGCTCTGCCGCCAGCGCCTCCTCCTGCGCGAGGATCGTGTCCGCCCCGGTCAGGGTGACGTCCTCGTCCCAGGTCCGGGCCAACTCGTAGAACCGCACGATGTCCGGGGCGAATCCGGTGGTGGCGCCGTCGACCGACACCGCAACGTGCACGACCACGTACGGGCGGGCGGCCGGATCGGCCGCGACGGCACCTCGGGGCTCGGCCACGGCCGTCACTCCCCTTCCAGACGTCGACCACTCGTTCAGAGCGTCATCTCAGTCCATCATGGTGGCCCACCGGCGCGGTGTCAGCCCGACGTATCGGGCTCGCGATCGGCCCGACGCGCGGACCTCGATCTCGCCGAAGGCACGACGGGGCATCCCCGTCTTCTCGTTGTTCGCCGTGTCTCCGAATGCGCCTCCGCCGGCCGTCGGTGGCGGTGGCGGTGGCGGTGGCGGTGGGACCACGGGGGCCACGGGGGTACAGACGCCCATTTTGGGGTAGAACGCTCCCTTCCCCGCAGACGGAGGAGACGCGAAAAGACCCCCGGACCAGCCTGTTCGCTGGTCCGGGGGTCTTGCCATGCTGGTGGGCGATACTGGGATCGAACCAGTGACCTCTTCCGTGTCAGGGAAGCGCGCTACCGCTGCGCCAATCGCCCGAGGTGGGTACGGGATTCGAACCCGTGTGTACGGCTTTGCAGGCCGCTGCCTCGCCTCTCGGCCAACCCACCGTGCTCCCCACCAAAAAAGCGGGTTCGAGCGGATGACGGGACTTGAACCCGCGACCCTCACCTTGGCAAGGTGATGCTCTACCACTGAGCTACATCCGCGTTGCCACCAGCTCGAACCCTTTCGGGCTCCCATGGTGGAACTCCGGAAGAGTAGTTCACAAACGGTGTGCCGGTCCAATCGAAATGGCCGCGCCACCTGCGACGCGTCCTCGGGGCCGCACCAGCGTTATGTTCAACGGCATGAGTGCGACCGATGTCATCCCCGCCCACCTCATCCCGCTCCTCGAGGCGCCGAACTACGCGTTCCTCGGCACGATCCGGCCGGACGACACCGTCCAGGTCAATCCGATGTGGTTCGACTTCGACGGCGAGACGCTGCGCTTCACCCACTCCTCGAAGCGCGCCAAGTTCCGCAACCTGCAGCACAACCCCTCGATGAGCCTCGCGATCCTCAACGACGAGAACCCGTTCAACTACCTCGAGGTGCGCGGCAGGCTGGTGGAGGCGATCCCCGACCCGACCGGGGCGTACTACGTCCACCTGGGCAAGCGGTACGGCCTCCCGGACCAGCAGCCGCCGGCAGACAGCCCAGACCGCGTCATCCTGGTGATGAGCATCGAGCACTACACGACCCAGTAGTTCAGCGGGCCCAGCTCCCGGGGGCACGCGAGCCCTCCGGGCGGACCCGCATCGTCCGGGTTCCGATGAGTTCTCGCCGCGCGACCGGTCACTCCTGGGACGACGCACCTGCGACAGCAAAGGAGAGGCCTGTGCCGGACCTCATGGTGGACTTCATCATCTCGCTCGACGGCTATGCGGCCGCGGAGGGCTGGCCTGGCTTCTGGGGCATGGAGGGCCCCGAGTACCTGGGCTGGGTCAGCTCCGGACCCGAGTACGAGCACACCGCCCTCATGGGCGCCACGACGTACCGGCTGATGTCCGGGTTCGCGGCCCGGAGCCCTGACGATCCTGGCTTCGCCGAGCTGAACGCGCTGCCCAAGGTGGTGTTCTCCTCGACGCTGGAGGCGCCGCTCTCCTGGGCCAACACCGAGCTCGTCGACGGGGACGCCGTCGAGGCGGTACGCGACCTCAAGCAGAGCTCTCCGCGCCCCTTGCGCACCATCGGCAGTCTCACGCTGTGCCGGTCGCTGCTGCGCGCAGGACTGGTGGACCGCTTCCGGGTCGTCGTCTTTCCCGTCATCACGGGCGCCACCGGGAGGGAGCGCATCTTCGACGGGTACCCCGACGTCGCTCTCGACCTGGTCGAGAGCCGGACGTTCGACGGTCGGCTCCAGCTCCTCGAGTACGTCCCCACGGTGCTCGACGGCCCGCCAGGAGCCGACCGTTGAGCCGCTGCACGGTCTCGACAAGCGATCGCAAGCCACGAGCGGAAGGACTCCCATGCTGACGCAGGTCGCTGAGGGTGTGCTGGTCCACCGGAGCGAGCTGCTCCGGAACAACACGGTCGTCGTGCAGGGCCCGTCCGGCGCGCTGGTCGTCGACGCCGGGATACAGGGCTCCGAGATGGCCTGTCTCGCGAACGACCTTCGTGAGCTCGGCCTGCCCGTCGTGGCAGGGTTCTCGACGCATCCTGACTGGGACCACGTGCTCTGGCACGCCGAGCTCGGGGACGCGACTCGTTACGGCACGGCCCGCTGCGCGGCCGACCTGCGGGACCTGCGGTCAGACCCGGGCTGGAAGTCTCAGGTCGCGGAGGGGTTGCCGCCGGAGATCGCCGAGGACGTGCCGCTGGACCTGTTCGGCCTCGTCACCGGTCTGCCCACCGGGACCGAGGTGGTTCCGTGGGACGGCCCCCGCGTCCGGATCATCGAGCATCCGGCGCACTCCCCCGGCCATGCGGCGCTGCTGGTCGAGGAGAGTGGCGTCCTCGTCGCCGGCGACATGCTGTCCGACGTCTTCGTCCCGATGCTCGACACCTTCACGGATACCCACGACCCGGTCGAGGAGTACCTCACCGGGCTGCGGCTCCTCGAGGGCGTGGCGGACGACGTCGACGCGCTCGTCCCGGGCCACGGGTCCGCCGGCGGCGGCGCGGACCGGGTACGCGCACGGATAGAGCTGGACCGCGCGTACCTGCGCGCCCTTCGGGAAGGGCGCGCCCCCGACGACCCGCGGATCGACTCGCCCGAGCCCGGCTGGGAGTGGGTGAGCGACATCCACGAGGGACAGGCCCGGAGCGTCGCCCGGAGGAACGAGCGCGACGCGGCGTCCGGCTAGCAGCGCTCGCGGCACGCGAGAGACCCCGTGCCCGACGGCCGCCGGGAGCCGGCGGCCGTCAGTAGATCCGGACGTCGTACTCACGGAGCACCTCGAGGATCGGCTGGTAGAAGGTGGTGCCTCCGGAGGAGCAGTCGCCACTGCCGCCGGAGGTGATGCCCAGCGCGGTGGAACCGGAGTACAGCGCCCCGCCCGAGTCGCCCGGCTCGGCGCAGATGTCCGCCTGGATCATCTCGCGCATCGTGACGCCCCCCTCGTACTTGACGGTGACGTTGATCGCGGTGACGGAGCCGGAGTGCTCGCCGCTCGCCGCGCCGTCCCGCTTCGCGTTCTGGCCCACGTGCGCCTTCCCTGCGGAAAAGCCGCCGGGGTGCTTCAGCGACGTGTCGTAGCGGACGAGGGCGTAGTCGTTCCCCGGGTACACGGAGTCGACGGTCGGGCCGATCCGCTTCGTCTCGGACGAGTCGGCGTACCACGTGGGTTCCTTGTCGCCGCAGTGTCCCGCCGTGAGGAGGTAGTACTCGCCGCCGCCTCGGACGTTGAACCCCACGGAGCACGAGGTGTCCGGGCCGTAGATCCCGTCGCCGGAATCCAGCAACAGCCTGAAGACGCCGTCGGTGCGCCTGATGGTCAACGCGTCCGGGTCGTCGCCGGCCGCGTCGCGGATCCGGGCGCGATCGGCCGCGGACACGGTGGAGTCGGCCGTCACGACCACCTTGCCGATGGCCGCGTCCGTGAACCACGCGACCCCGTCGACGCCCGACTGGTCGACGGCGGCGTGTACCGCAGCCAGGTCGGCGGCCGAGGGCCTGTCGGGCTCTGCCGCGGCCGGCGGACCGGCCCAGAGGGCTGACGCCAGCCCGACGCCCGCAACCAGAGCCGTCAGACGGGCCCTCCACGCGGAACGGTGGCCTTGCTTGCTGGGGACGAACCTCATGACTGCCTCCTGAGGGTCACCAGTGACGAAGACATGTTCGGCTGCATGGAGGTCCGCCGAGAACTGGCGGAGGCGGATTCGGACCCGACCGGAGAGTTCTGGATTCAGCTCGGCACGCGGTACGGCGATCCCGCCCGGCAGCCGACGACGCATCGCCGCTGCATTCTTGTGCTGCGCACTGTGCTCAGGACGTTACCGACGGCCGCTCCCGCTCGCGACAGGGCCGGGTGTGCACCGTCGCCGAACAGGCGAAAGGCCCCCGGATCAGCGTGTGCTGACCAGAGGGCCTTTCGGGCATGGTGGGCGATACTGGGATCGAACCAGTGACCTCTTCCGTGTCAGGGAAGCGCGCTACCGCTGCGCCAATCGCCCATGCTGCATGCGAGGTGGGTACGGGATTCGAACCCGTGTATACGGCTTTGCAGGCCGCTGCCTCGCCACTCGGCCAACCCACCGTGCTGGGTGCTCTCTTCAGCCGAAGATTCTACGAGAGCGGCGTTTCCGAGCGGATGACGGGACTTGAACCCGCGACCCTCACCTTGGCAAGGTGATGCTCTACCACTGAGCTACATCCGCGAAGCCGGGCATCCTGGGGTTTCCCCCGGTGTTCCGGCGTGATCTGAACATTAATCGACGGGAGGGCGAACCGTCCAATCGCGTGCGCCGCCGTACGGTTGTGCCGTGTCCCCCAGCCCGGCCCATCCGCCCGCAAACCGCACGATTCCACCGGTTCCGTCCCACGCAGTCTCCGCCACATCTCGGTCCGACGTGACCGGGGACACCGGCTGGGCACAGTTCGCCGGGCGCTTCGCGACCGACGCGGTCGAGTGCATCGACGTCCTGGCCGAGCCGGAACGGCTCGCGACCGGGACGTGGTTCGTCGTCGCGGACTTCGAGGCGGGCTCGGGGACGCACCCGGAGGGTCGGGCACGCGCGTGGCGCTTCGCCCGCGTGCACGACGCCGCGGCGCCGTCCGCCACCACCTGGCACGGCCCGCCGCACGACGCCTGGACCTCCTCCATGGACCAGGCCACCTACGAGGCCGCCGTGGCACGGGTCCGCGAGCACGTGCGCGAGGGCGACGTCTATCAGGCCAACGTGTGCAGGGTGCTGTCGGCGCCGCTCACGGGCTCGTCCGACACCGAACGAGGCGCCGAGCCCGACGCCCGGGCGCTCGCCGCACGGCTCGCGGCGGGCAACCCTGCACCGCACGCCGCTGCCGTCCACGTCCCCGCACGTACGGGGCTGGACCCGGTGTGGGTCGTGAGCGCCTCCCCCGAGCTGTACCTGTCCGTCCGGGACGAGCAGGGAACCGGGACCGTCGTGGAGTCCGGCCCCATCAAGGGCACCGCCAGGACACCCGGAGGGCTCACCGAGAAGGACCGCGCGGAGAACGTGATGATCACCGATCTCGTGCGCAACGACCTGCAGACCGTCTGCCGCCCTGGCACGGTCGAGGTCACCTCGCTGCTGGAGGTCGAGGAGCACCCCGGGCTGGTGCACCTCGTCTCCCGCGTACGCGGCACCCTGTCCGACGACGTCGTCCGCTCCGGCGAGCTGTGGCGCCGCCTGCTGGCCGGCACGTTCCCTCCGGGCTCGGTGTCGGGCGCCCCGAAGTCCAGCGCGCTGCGGATCATCAGCGAGCTGGAGCCCGTGCCGCGCGGCCCGTACTGCGGCGCCGTGGGCTGGGTGGCCGACGGCGAGGCCTCCCTCGCCGTCGGCATCCGCACGTTCTGGTGGGCCGACGACGGGGCCGGCGGCGTGCTCCGGTTCGGCACCGGCGCCGGCATCACCTGGGGCTCCGACCCGACGGCGGAGTGGCACGAGACCGAGCTCAAGGCGGAGCGGCTGGTCGCGCTGGCGTCGACCGGCACCGAGTCCGCCGGGCACCGATGAGTCCGCGCCACCGCCGTCGTCGGACCGGTATGGGAATCGTCAAAGCAGATATGGCAGTGTCGCTCGACGGCTACTCCGCCGGGCACGACCAGAGCCTCGAGCACCCGTTCGGGCCGCTCGCGGGCGAGCGGCTGCACACCTGGATGTTCGAGTACGGCGACGCGCACAAGGCCGAGGTGGACGCCATCGTCGGTGCGGGCGCGTACATCATGGGGCGCAACATGTTCTCCCCCGGCCGCGGGCCGTGGGACCTGGACTGGAAGGGCTGGTGGGGCGACCACCCGCCGTACCACGGGCCCGTCTTCGTCCTGACCCATCACGCGCGCGACCCGATCCCGATGGAGGGCGGCACCACGTTCCACTTCGTCACCGACGGCATCGAGAGCGCCCTGGAGCAGGCACGCGCGGCCGCCGGCGACGGCGACATCTCCATCACCGGCGGGGCCACCACCCTCAACGAGTACCTCGCCGCCGGGCACGTCGACGAGCTGCGGCTGCACGTCGTGCCGTTCACGCTCGGCTCGGGCACCCGCGTGTTCGACGGCGTCCCGCCCATCGAGTTCGGCTCCACGTCCGTGCGGCACACGCCGGAGGTCACCCACGTGACGCTGCGCCGGTGACAGACTGGGCGCCATGACGGTCATCTGGACAGAGGGGCGCATGGTCGCGCCCGACGAAGCCGCGCTCAGCGCGGTCGACCACGGCATCACTGTCGGCGACGGCGTCTTCGAGACCTGCGCGGTTCTCGGCGGCCACGCCTTCGCCCTGACCCGACATCTCGCGCGCCTGGAACGGTCGGCGACCGGCATGGGCATGGCGCCCCTCGACCTGCGCAAGGTCCGCGGCGGCGTCGACGCCGTCCTCGCCGCGGCGCCCGACGCCGGACGCCTGCGCATCACCGTGACCGACGGCGTCGGACCGCTCGGCTCCGGCCGGTCGTCCGGGCCGCAGACCGTCATCGTGGCAGCGACCCCCGCCGTCGTCGTACCCACCGGGCGGGCCGCACGCTCCCCGTGGACCCGCAACGAGAACAGCGCGGTCGCGGGCCTGAAGACGACGTCCTACGCCGAGAACGTCGTGGCGCTCGCGGACGCGATCGCCAAGGGCGGCGACGAGTCCGTGTTCGCGAACACGCGGGGCGAGCTGTGCGAGGGCACCGGCTCGAACGTGTTCGTCGAGATCGGTGGCGAGCTCGTCACTCCCCCGCTCAGCGTGGGCTGCCTGGCCGGGATCACGCGCGAGCTGCTGCTCGAGTGGGGCGCCGAGGCAGGGCTACCCGTGCGCGAGGCGAAGGACGGCGAGCTGCCGTTCACGGTGCTCGACCAGGTAGCCGCAGGGGAGGCACGGATGCTGCTGACCGGGTCGGTGCGGAACGTGCAGCCGACGGTGTGGCTGGACGGCGTCGACCTGGAGGTCGGCGAGCTCTCGAGCGCCGCGCGCGACCTGTTCGAGCGGAACATGCGCGAGCGGATCGATCCCTGACCCGTTCGGGCGATTGGATTTCGCATCCGCGCTCGAACCAGGCTAATATCGTCCACGCACGCCCTACGGGGCAGGCAGCACGGGCGATTGGCGCAGGGGTAGCGCGCTTCGTTCACACCGAAGAGGTCACTGGTTCGATCCCAGTATCGCCCACCGTGTCAGAAGGCCCTCCGACCAGCGGAAACGCTGAGCGGGGGGCCTTTTCGATTGTTCTAGAGAACCCGTGATGGCCGGCCGCTGCACTACACGACCACTCCGCCGCTGCGAGCCGGCCGCAACCCACGCCGGGCGCTGCGCGCTGAAGCTACGGACTGGGCTCTCCTCGCTCCGCCCGCTCACGCAGCCCACGCTCACGACGCTCGTGCTGACGACGCGCACGCAGCTCACGCTCACGACGCTCGTGCTCGCGCTTACGGCGTGCCCGGTCCGAGGCGGAACCCGCGGAACTCGACTGCCCCGCCAAGGCAGCCTCATGGTCCGAAGGTTCCCTGTGGTCGAATCCACTCCGACGAACCAGGACGTTGACTCCGAGGTGCGCTGCGACTTCCTGGATCTGCAGAATCTCCCTCTCGGTCACCCTGCGATCCACAACTATCTGGCCCACGCCAGGGCCGACCATTTCGAAATCCATAACCGCTGACCCATCGGGGTGGCGAACCGCCAGCAAGTTCTGCACATTGTCGACCAAGGCCTGGTAGGCCTCGCTCTGCGGGGAATCGTGAAACCCGAGAGACCGAGGCCTGTCCGACTCGACCGACGACCCGCGCAACACTGCCCGATCACGATCCATCTGACTCTGCATGTGCCCGATTTGGCTCATGAGAAGATCCACCTTTGCCTCGAGGGGCGACTCGTTTGCATCTGGTTCTGAGGCCTTGATAGTCAAGCCGAACCGCCGCCAGAGAGGATTTTGCGAACCACAGCTCAGATAGCTGGCCTGGATGTGCTGCGCAAGGGAGTGCTGTTGCTGTTCAAGCTCCCAGCCCCGCAGGTTCGAATCGTATGGATGAGTGTTGATACCCGAAGTGTCGAATGGTGGAACGGTAAACTCGTCTCGCACCAAGGCGATCGGGAGATTGAGCGCCGTGCGAATCCCCAACTCAAAGAAAACGTTCGGATTATGGACGCTGAGATCCACCAGGACCAGGTCCGCCGTACTAAGATGCTGGATGATTAGGCCGTGTATGAGATGTGAACCGTCAGCGACCGGCTTAATTGGCTCGAACCCCGCCTGTTCAATCGCCTTTTCGAAGAGGCTGTCCATGACGTGAGCCCAGTGGTCCGGGTCACCGCCATACCGCTCGGCATGTTCCGGGTGCGTCGTAATGGGCATCGCGATGAAACACGTCTGCTTCTTACCTGCCTTGGTCATCGCGCAAGTATGTCAGCGAGTCTGCACATCACTGACGGTCACAAAGGGTGATATCCACGAGTGGCTACCGCCGTCCAGTGCCCCAAGCTCTTCCGACATCTATCGGCTCCGAGACAAGATCACACACGACAAGGTGCCCGACGCGCCGACCGTCAAATTCGAACAGGTTCGCAGCGTCGCGGAAGCGCTGCTTGAGGCCCGAACCCTCGGGACGAACTCGGATGACGGCGCACCACATCCCAGACCAAAGGCGCTGCATCAGCTGCAGCACTACCGGAACCAGCAGGGATGCGCCCGGACGAACTGGGACTGTGTTACGCGACTTCGCTCGGATGGTCCAGGCGTCGGCCGCCGACGTCGAACCGCAGGTTGATGGTCCTGCCAGTCGGTTGCCATCGCCGAACCGCAGGCTAGCGGTCCAGCCGACCGGTCACCGACGTCCAACCGCAAGCTGATGGTCACTCCAGGTGTCGAGCCGAACGTTGCATGTCGATCCGAGCGCGCTGGCACGTGTTTCTTGCGGCTCGGCGCCCAGGTCGACCAGCAAGTTGCGGTTCGGCGCCCGCAGACCGCCCGACCGACTCACACCTTGCGGTTCGGCGCCCACAGGCCACTCGCCCGCGCCCGCGCTCCCCGCCGGTCAAGCCGCAACGGCACCCCGGGCCACGCGCACCCTCATCTCACAGCGGGCCTCCGACCCCGGTGGCAGTGCTCACGTCCCTGACGAACGCCCCCATCACCGCCGCGCACTCCGCCGAGTGCGTCTCCAGCAGCATGTGACCGGCGTCGTACACGTGCATCTCCAGCCGGTCGAGCGTCCGGGCGTAGCCCATGATCTCGGGCAGGTCGAAGTACGCGTCGTGGCGTCCCCAGAGCACCAGGCACGGCGGCTGATGGGTCCGGTGGTAGTCGGCCAGCTCGCCGAACCGGGCGACGTGGTTCGCATAGTCGCGGAACAGCCGGAACTGGGCCTCGAGGTTTCCGGGCCGCGACATCCGCTCCCAGTCCAGGTGCCAGGACTCGGGCGGCTGGTGCACCCGCACCCGCTCCGGCACCCCGCTCACGTACTCGTCGCGGACGCCCTCGAAGTTGAGCCACTCGGGCAGCCGCGCGCGGTTGGCCTCCGAGGGGTCGGCCCAGTACGCCTTCGCACCGTCCCACTGGCTGCCCAGCCCGTCCTCGTGGGCGTTGCCGTTCTGCACGATGAGCCCGAGCACACGCTCGGGGTACCGGGTAGCCAGGTAGTACCCGACCGGGGCGCCGAAGTCGTGCAGGTAGACGAAGAACTCGTCCACCCCGATCTGGTCGAGGAACGCCTCGATCGTGTCCGCCAGGTTGGCGAACGTGTAGTCGTACTCGTCGACGCCCGGCGCTGCGGAGAACCCGAAGCCCGGGAGGTCCGGCGCGACGACGCGACTCACCTCAGCCAGCGGCGAGAGCACCTGCCGAAAGCTGTGCGAGGAGCTGGGGAAGCCGTGCAGCAGCAGCACGCAGGGCAGGTCCCGCGCACCGGCCTCCCGGTAGAAGATCTCGAGCCCGTCGACATCGATACTGCGGTGGCGCGGCTTGCTGGTCGCCTGCACGGGGACCATCTCCTCGGCTGGTCGGAGTCGGTTGTTCCACTCCGATCGACACTAACCGGGGGCCTGCCGACTCACGAGATCGCGCCCGGCTAGTGACATAGGCAGGATTCCTCACTAATATCCGTTTTGCTGACAGTCCAGTAAGTACAACGACGTACCACCGGAACCGAGGAGATCTCCCCATGTCATCAGCACGGTCACGTACCCGAAGGCCCAGACTCCGCAGGCTGGTGAACGCGATCGCCGCGTTCGGCGCGCTCGCCATCACCGCGACCGCCCTCGTCGTCACCCAGCCCACGCCCGCCACCGCGGTCCCCGCCACGATCCCCATGACCATCACCAACGACTCCGGTCGCGGCGACCAGATCTTCATCTATGTCCTCGGTACTCCCGGTGAAGGCCGGCTCGGCTGGTCCGACGCGGGTGGCGCATTCCACCAGTGGCCCACGGTGGGCGGAACGCCCGTCGACGCGCCCGACGCCTCGATCGCCGGCCCGCGGGACGGGCAGTCGATGACCATCCGGCTGCCCAAGCTGTCCGGCCGGGTGTACTTCTCGTACAGCAGCAAGCTGTCGTTCAAGATCGTCAACAACGGGCAGCTGGTCCAGCCAGCGGTGCAGAACCCGAACGACCCGAACCGCAACAAGCTGTTCGCCTGGACCGAGTTCACGCTCAACGACGACGGCCTGTGGATCAACAGCACCCAGGTCGACTTCCTCTCCGCGCCCTACCAGACGGGCCTGAAGAAGGGTGACGGCACGGTGATCAGCACCGGCATGCTGAAGCCCGACGGCTACCCCAACGTCCTCAACGCCCTGGCCGCGACACCCGGGTGGGGAAACCTCGCCCAGCGGGCGCCCGACGGCTCCCTCCTGCGGATCCTGGCCCCCGGCCACGCGATCGAGACCGGGCAGATGGACGCGAACATGATGGCCGGCTACGTCGACCGCGTCTGGGCCAAGTATGCGAACGAACCCCTCACCGTCGCGCCCTATTCGTACGACCCGGCCGCCCGGTTCACGGGCCGCGTGGTCAACGGCGTCATGCGGTTCACCAACGCGTCGGGCGCCTACGTCACGGAGTTCCGCAAGCCGTCGAGCGACTCGATCTTCGGCTGCTACAAGGACCTGGCGGCGCCGAACAACGACATCGGCGCCATCGCCCGCACGCTGTGCGCAGGCTTCCACCGCACCACCCTGCTGACCACCACCACTCAGCCCGGCACCAGCACGTCCGGTTTCTACCAGGAGTCCGTGACCGACTACTACGCCAAGTACATCCACGAGCAGATGGCGAACGGCAAGGCCTACGGCTTCGCGTTCGACGACGTCCTGGCGCAGGAGTCGCTGGTCCACGACGGCAACCCCTTGGCGGCCTACATGCAGCTCGACCCGTTCCAGGGTGCCGCGACGCCCATCGCCGGGTCCGACGGCGGCGGGGGCGACGGCGGTGGTGGTAGCGGTGACGCTCTGCCGCAGGGCACCAGCCCGGTGCACGCGGCGAACGGCATGTGCGTGGACGTCCCCTGGGCCGACTCGCACGACGGCAACCCGCTGCAGATCGTCAACTGCAGCGGCAACGCCGCCCAGACCTGGACGCGGTCCGGGTCGACCATCAGCGCGCTGGGCAGGTGCATGGACATCTCGGGCGGCAGCACCGCCGACGGCGCCGCCGTCCAGCTGTGGACCTGCAACGGCACGGGTGCCCAGAGCTGGACCTACCGGTCCGCCTCTCGCGCCCTCGTCAACCCGCAGTCCGGCAAGTGCCTGACGGCGGTCGGGGGCACGCCGCTGCACGACGGCCAGCGCCTCGAGATCCGTACCTGCTCGGGTGCGGAAGCGCAGCGCTGGACCTTCTGAGTCCTGCGGCGAGCGACCCCCGGCCAGCCGGCCGGGGGTCGCTCTCGTCGTACCGGCCCCTCGCGGCCGGCCTCAGAGTCCGGCGACGAAACCCGAGACGATCCCCCGCCACAGGTCCTTGACCTCGTCGTTGCGCTCGGGTGTCGGCGATCCGAGATGCTGGACGACCAGGGAGGCAGTCCCGTCCTTCTTGGGCTCGCTGATGACGATCACGGACTCGCCCTCCTGTGCCTTGGCGCGCCAGGTGATGCGCTTGACCGTTCCGCTGACCCGTGGCTCGCCCGTGATGAGCCCGCGGACGCCCTCGTTGCCGGCGGCGAACTCGGTCCAGGCGCGCATGAGGGCTTCCATGCCGAGCGACGTCGACCTGCTCACGCTCGTCTGGAACGTGCCGTCGGTCTGCTGGCCGGGCACACGTCTGCCGATGTACTGCTCGTAGGCGACGGTGGTCGACTGGGCCCACCACCCGGGGTTGTCGATCTTTCCGTCCAGCTCACCCAGGACCGCCGAGGCGATCTCGTGGTGCGTGAGCTCGCTCGCACCGATGCGCGCCAGGTGCTCGAGCCACTCGTCCCAGCTCCTGCCGGTCGCGCGCTCGACTGCCTGGATGCGAGAGCCTGTCGCCATGTCATCCATCCTGGCACGCACCACCCACATCGGGCCGTGGCTCAGCGGCGCACCGGGTCTCAGGTGAAGGGCGCACCGCCCCTGGACGGCGATGCTCGCGCTCGCGATGGTGACGTCCTTGCGGACGGCTCACTACGCTGGGGCGATGAGCCAGTGGGACCTGATCGACGGCGTCGTCGAGCTGCCGGACGGCAGGCGGGTGCGCGGCGCGGGCCTGCGCCGTCCACGGCGGGACGCCCCTCCCCCGGACCTCGCGGTCTACCTGCTCGGCAGGGACCCGCGGCCCGAGTGGGAGTACCGGTGGGTCCGCTGGCGCGACTTCCGGCTGCCCGACTCGACGGAACAGGCCGTCGCCGCCCTGCGGGAGGCGCACTCGCGGGCGGCGTCCGAGCGGGTCGAGGTCGCCTGCGGCGGCGGGGTCGGCAGGACCGGAACCGCACTCGCGTTCCTTGCCATCCTGAGCGGGGTGGCACCCGACGACGCCGTGGCGTGGGTGCGCGCGCACTACCGGCCGCGCGCGGTCGAGACGCGGCGCCAGCGGCAGTGGGTCGAGTCCGTCGCCGCGTCCGTCTCGCCCTGACGTCCGCGCGGGGAGACACCACGCGTTCGGGCTGTGTTGCCGGGAGTAGACGGTGTCTACTCCCGGCAACACAGCCCGAGCGGTACATGTTTCCCCGGAGCAGTGGCTCAGTCGCGGGTGAGCAGCTCCAGGGTGTCGATCACGCGGTTGGAGAAGCCCCACTCGTTGTCGTACCAGGCCACGACCTTGACGTGCTTCCCATCGACGCGGACCAGCGCGGCGTCGAAGATCGCCGACGCCGGCTCGCCGGTGATGTCGCTGGAGACCAGCGGCTCGGCGGAGTAGTCGAGGATGCCCTTGAGCCGGCCGTCGGCCGCGGTGCGGTAGGCAGCGAGCACCTCGTCGCGGGTGACCTCGCGGGCGACGGTGGTGTTCAGCTCTACGAGGGAGCCCACCGGCACGGGCACGCGGATCGAGTCGCCCGACAGCTTGCCGTTCAGGTTCGGCAGCACCAGGCCGATCGCCTTGGCCGCACCCGTCGTCGTCGGGACGATGTTGACCGCGGCGGCGCGGGCCCTGCGCAGGTCCCGGTGCGGCCCGTCCTGCAGGTTCTGCTCCTGCGTGTAGGCGTGGACGGTGGTCATGAAGCCGTGCTCGATCCCGGCCAGGTCGTCCAGGACGGAGGCCAGTGGAGCCAGCGCGTTCGTGGTGCACGAGGCGTTCGAGACGATCACGTGCGTCGCCGGGTCGTAGGCGTCGGTGTTCACGCCGTAGGCGAGCGTGACGTCCGCGCCGGCGGAGGGAGCGCTGACGAGCACCTTCCGGGCGCCGGCGTCGAGGTGCGCGCGGGCGGCGTCGGCCGAGGTGAACCGGCCGGTCGCCTCGAGCACGATGTCGACGTCGAGCTCCGCCCAGGGCAGCCTGGCGGGCTCCCGCTCGCCGAGCACCTTGATCCGCCGTCCGTCGACGAGGAGGTCGGAGCCCTCGACCGCGATGGAGCGGCCCAGGCGGCCCAGCGCGCTGTCGTACTTGAGCAGGTGCGCCAGGGCATCCGGGGCGGTGAGGTCGTTGATCGCGACCACCTCGAGGTCGCTGTCGCGCTCGAGCAGGGCACGGAGGGAGTTGCGGCCGATTCGGCCGAAGCCATTGATGGCGATGCGAGTCATACCTCAATGCTCGGCGGTCGAGCGCACCGTCGAAAGCGGCTGGAAGGCCATGGTGCGCAAGTAAATCGCCAGACATACCGCCACCGCCCGCAAGGATCTCGCCAGGCCCCGATCCTCAGGCCGAGAACGTGTGCCGGTACTCCGTCGGCGACGTGCCGAGGATCCGGTGGAAGTGCAGGCGCAGGTTGGCGGCGGTGCCCAGCCCCACCCGGTGCGCGACCTGCTCGACGCTCAGGTCGCTGCGCTCCAGGAGCTCCCGCGCCAGGTCCACCCGGGCCCGGAGCACCCACTGCATCGGCGTGTAGCCGGTGTCCTCCACGAACCGCCGCGAGAACGTGCGCGCAGAGACCCGCGCGTTACGCGCGAGCGCGTCGAGCGTCAGCGGCTCGGCCAGGTGCTCCAGGGCCCACGCCCGCGTGTCGGCGAACACGTCGCCGAGCGGCTCGGGAACGCTGCGGGGGACGTACTGCGCCTGTCCCCCGCTGCGGTACGGCGCGGCCACCAGCCGCCTGGCCACGTGGTTGGACAGACCCACCCCGTGGTCGCGCCGCACCAGGTGCAGGCACAGGTCGATGCCGGACGCCGCACCCGCGGAGGTCAGCACGCCGCCCTCGTCCACGAACAGCACGTTCTCGTCCACCTGCACGAGCGGGTGCCGCTCGCGGAGCGCCTTCGTGTAGTGCCAGTGGGTGGTCGCCCGCTTGCCGTCGAGCAGGCCCGTCGCGGCCAGTGCGAACGCTCCGGTCGAGATGGCGGCGAGCCGGGCCCCGCGAGCGTGGGCGGTCTTGAGCGCGTCGACGACGACGGCGGGCGGGTCGGCGGCGGCCGGCGTCCGATAGCCGGGGACGAACACCGTGTCGGCCCGCTCCAGAGCGTCGAGCCCCTCGGCCACGTGGTACGACAGGCCGTCTCCGCCGGTCACCAGCCCGGGCGCGGCGCCGCAGACCCGCACCTCGTAGGGCATGCTCGGCCGGTTGGAGAACACCTGCGCGGGGATGCCGACGTCGAGCGGCTTGGCACCCTCGAGCACCAGGACGGCGATCTGGTGGTTCCTCCGGCGCGACGCGGTCACGCTCGCGATCCTATGCGGCGCCCGCCGCCCCGTGCCGCCCCGTGCCACCCCGCGCCGCCCCGCGCCGCCTCGTGCCAGGCTGGCGCCATGGCAGCAGACCTCTTCGTCAGGACCGCGACCCCCGACGATGCGCCCGCGCTGGCCGCGCTGCGCTGGCGCTGGGCGGTCCCCGACCGCACGCCGAGCGACGACGAGGCCAGGGAGTTCGCCGGGGCGCTCCGGCGGTGGATGGACGAGCGCGGCGAACGGTCGGTCTGCCAGATCGCGGTCCTGGACGGCGACCTGGTCGGGATGGCGTGGCTGGCGGTGTTCGAGCGCGCGCCCAACCCCGGCGACCTCGTGCGTCGCTCGGGTGACGTGCAGAGCGTCTTCGTGCTGCCGGAGCACCAGGGCGGCGGCATCGGGCGCCTGCTGATGGAGGCGATCTGTGCGACGGCCGACAGCCTGGGGGTCCGGAAGCTCACGCTGGACGCCCGGGACGCGGCCGTGCCGTTCTACGAACGTCTGGGGTTCTCTGTCCACAATGGACTGATGCAACGTTGACTCACGCGTGATCGGCGCCTACGGTGACGGCGGTCGCCCGTTCGACGCGGCGGGCCGGCCCACCCACTGTTCGAGATCAGAGCCGATCCGAGAGGTGACACGCATGTCAGTCGCACGACGCTTGTTCACGACCCTGGCGCTCGCCGCCCTCACGCTGACCACCGCCGTCGCACCAGCGACCGCCGGAGGCCCTACCGGGACGCCACCGGGCGGGGCGGAGAACGGGACCCGGCTGATGGACGGCCCGGCCCTCTACCCGCGCGCCATCCGGCTGGAGCACTCCGGGGAGGCCAACGGCACGATCATCGCCAGCACCGTCACCTTCACCGGCGACGTCGGGCACGGCGCGATCTTCTCCAGCACCGACGACGGCCGCACGTTCGACCGGATCGGAACGGTCTCCGACCCGGGTGCGGCCGAGGGCCTGTGCTGCTCGACGCTGTACGAGCTGCCCCGCCAGGTGGGCGACCTACCGGCCGGTACGCTTCTCTGGTCGGCCTCGGTGGGGCAGCAGGCCGACCCTGCCACCCGCCGGATGACGCTGCCGATCTGGGCCAGCAAGGACCAGGGCCGGACCTGGGAGTACGTGTCCACCGCGGCCACCGCCGCCGGCGTCAAGGGGCTGTGGGAGCCGGAGTTCGCCGTCACGCCCGGCGGTGACCTGATGCTCTACGTCTCCGACGAGAACCAGCAGCCGACGCACAGCCAGACCATCGTGCAGACTGCGTCGGCCGACGGGGTGACCTGGTCCCCGCTGGAGAACGTCGTGGCGGCGCAGGACCCCGCGCTGCGCCCAGGGATGCCGGTGGTCCGTCGGCTGCCCAGTGGCACGTACCTGATGAGCTACGAGATCTGCGGCCCTGGCCAGGACTGCCGTCACCTGACCCGCCGGTCGCCCGACGGCGTCAGCTGGGGGCCCGCCGACCACCTCGGCAAGCCGGTGCGCACCGCTGACGGCGCCCACTTCCGGCACGCCCCGACGATCAGCTGGTACAACGATGGCACCGGTGACGGGCGCCTGCTCGGCGTCGGGCAGATGCTGTACGGCGCCGACGGGACGGTGCAGCCGGGCAACGGGTCGACGATCATGACCAACGACGCGGCGCCGGAGTCTCCCTGGGGCACGGCCGACGCCCCGGTCCGGATCCTCGAGCCGTGGAACAACTACTGCCCCAACTACAGCTCGAGCCTGCTGGCCATGCCCGAGCGGGGCGAGCTGCTCGAGCTCGCGACCGGGTACGACGCGGAGGGCGGCACCTGCACCACCTACTTCGCGGTCGCCGGCCTGCCGGACTGACCCGGTAACCCTGCGGGCCGACGGCCCTGACCCGGCGTACCGGTACGCCGGGTCAGGGCCGTGGACCGGCTCACTGGTTCACGGCGGCCACCATCAGCACCACGGGCGCGACCACGACCAGGTACGTCAGCCCGAAGAACAGCGTGTGCACGACGACGAAGCCGGCCAGCGTCCGCAGGTGCGCAGGCACCCGGAGGTGCTCGACGAGCTTGCGCACGAACGACGACGGGTGCAGCAGGTCCCAGGAGTTGAAGCGGATGTACCGGCCCAGGTAGATGCCGACGCTCACCAGCACGAGGGTGACCGCCACCAGCACCCAGGAGTCGGGCTGGCGGTACGGGTCGT
Source organism: Promicromonospora vindobonensis (assembly GCF_042685865.1). Taxonomy (NCBI): domain Bacteria; kingdom Bacillati; phylum Actinomycetota; class Actinomycetes; order Micrococcales; family Promicromonosporaceae; genus Promicromonospora; species Promicromonospora vindobonensis. The sequence goes on from NZ_JBHUOG010000001.1 coordinate 72,189, forward strand.
TGTCGTTCGGCCGGACCAGCAGCACGTAGGCGAACTGCACCAGCAGCACGTTCATCAGCATGTTCAGCACGCCGGACAGCGCCAGCGACAGCACCATCACGATGTCGTACCAGAGGGGCGCCGGGTCGCCCGAGGGCCGCCGGTGCGAGAAGTTCAGCTCGGTCACGAGGTAGGCCGAGTTCGGCAGCAGCAGGACCCACAGCACGAGTACGAGCGCGATCACCCCGAGCAGCAGCGCCTGGCTCGGGACGAGGCTCACCACCGCGATCACCACGAGCACCCCGATCCCCAGCACCGCTGCGGGGGCGACGGACAGCCCGACGTTGAGCACCATCGGCCAGTAGACCGGCAGACGGAACAGCGGCGCGCGCAGGAGCACCAGGGCGAGCGCGTAGACGTTGAGCAGGACGATGCCGAGGGGCAGCAGCAGGATGGCGTTCATCACCGCTCATCCTCACCGTGACCCCGCCGGCACGCTCGCCGACGGGGTCACGGACCGGGTCCGACGGGTCAGCGCACCGGCGCCCCGGGCCCGAGCGGGATGCCGAGACCCCACCAGGCGAAGAACAGCAGCGTCCAGGCGATCGTCATGCAGACCGCCAGCGGCAGCGTGTACGACGCGAGGGTGCCGATGCCGGCGTCCTTGCGGTACCGCTGCAGGAACCCGAGCGCCATGATGAAGTACGGGCTCATCGGCGTGATCGCCGTGGACCCGGAGTCGGCGATGCGGAACAGTGCCTGCGTGGTCTCCGCAGGCACGTCCAGCAGCATGAGCATCGGCACCACGACGGGCGCCGCCATGGCCCACATCGCCGAACCGCTCGTCACCAGCACGTTGACGAGGGACAGCAGCGCCAGGATCCCCAGGAACACGATCCAGATCGGCACGCCGGTCGTCTCGAGGGCGTTCGCGGAGTTCACGGCGATGACGTCGCCGATGCGGGTCCACGTGAAGTACTGCAGGAACTGGGCGATCGCGAAGAACAGCACCAGCACCGGCGCCATCTGGCGCACGCCCTCCGCCATCAGCCTCGGCACGTCCGCAGCCGTGGCGATCGACCCGGACCGCATTCCGTAGACCGTGCCCACCAGGGCGAACATCACGGCCACGACGGCAGCGATCCCGCCGAGGAACGGTGACTCGGTCAGGCTCCCGCCCTCTCCTCGCAGCGGGGACGACGACGGCAGCACCGCTGCGACGATGGCGGCGAGGGCGACCGCGCCGGCCAGCATCGCCCTGCGCAACGCGGACCGGTCACGCGGCGTGAGCTCCAGGCTCGCGACGTCGTCCAGGTTGGCGTCCGGGTCGGCGTCGAGGTCCGGGCGCTTGGCCAGGACCAGGTTCGTGACCAGGGTGATCACGATCGCCAGCAGCAGCGACGACCCGATGTTGAAGTACCAGTTGCTCACCGGCGACACGTAGGCCGTCGGGTCGATGATCCGCGCGGCCTCCGTGGTGATGCCCGCGAAGATCGCGTCGTTCGGCGTCGGTATCGGGCTCGCGTCGTACCCGGACGCGATCGACGTGTAGGCCACGACGATGCCGAGGATCGGCGACTTGCCCACCGCCCGGAACGCGAGCCCGCCCAGCGGCACCAGGATGATGTAGGCGGCGGCGCTCGCCACGTGCGAGACCGTGCCGGCGAACGCGACGGCGAACACCACCCACGACACCGGCACGCGGGACACGGAGACCTTCATGGCCGCCGCGAGGAAGCCGGTGCGCTCCGCGATCGCGACGCCCATGATGACGGCGACGATGGTGCCCATCGGACCGAACCCGGCGAAGTTGTCGACGGCCGTCTCCACGGCCATCGCGAGGCCCTCGCCGCTGAACAGGTTCTGCACCACCACCTCCTCGCCGTCGGCCGGCGAGACCACGGAGACGCCTGCGGCCGCGAGGACGGCGCTGGCCACCCCGAGGATCGCCGCGAGGATCCAGAACAGCCAGAACGGGTGCGGCAGCGCGTTACCGAGGCGCTCGACGACGGCCAGTGCGCGCAGGACGCGTGGCAGGCGGTCCGGTTCGGTCCCTGGTCCTCCGGCGGTACCTGGCTTGGACGTGGTGGTCATGACGTCGCCCCCTGACCACGCTCGTCGAGGAACCGGACGGGCAGCCGCTCGTCCCGCAGGAACTCCCACATCACCTCGTGGGCCTCGATGCTGTGCGTGGCGTACCCGCCGCCCGAGTAGCTGTCCTCGCCCGGCCACGTGTGGCCACCGCCGAGCACGGCCACCTGCGTGACCTCTGCGCCGGCGGCGCAGTCGGTCCAGCGGTAGGTGGTCACGTCGGCGGCGGTCGCCTCGACGTCGGGCCCGGTGGTGCAGCCGTTGCGCTCGACCCACTCGCCGGCCCAGTGCGGGATGGCGGGCAGGCCCCTGTCGACGTCCCCGACGTACGGGATGGTCACGTCGTTGGTGCCGTGGAACTCGATGACGGGCACCGGTCGCTCCGGGACGCAGTCCGGGTGGCCGGTCCCGTAGAACGCCGCTGCCACCGGCGCGACAGCGGCGACCCGGTCCGACAGCTCGCACGCCAGGATCCCGGCGAGCCCTCCGCCGTTGGACTTTCCGGTGGCGTACACCCGCCGCGTGTCCACGCACAGGTCCGACTCGAGGGTGTCCAGCACGTCGTTCGTGTAGGCGATGTCGTCGACCCCCGGTGCGGAGTACGGCGCGCCCTCCCAGGCCTGCCGGTCTCCGCTCCCGGTGCCGATCACGCCGTTGCCGTAGGCCACGATGGCGGGCAGGGCGTCCAGCCCGGCGAACGCCTCGGTTCCCGCACCCGTGTTGCCACGACCGTGGAACACGAGCACCACGGGCCAGGCACGATCGCTGCGGTACCCGTCGGGCAGGTGCAGCTGCACGCTCCGCTCCCGCCCGTCGCTGGTCAGGGTGCGCAGCACGCTGCTTCCGGGCTCCTGGCCCGGATCGGTGCCGCACCCGGCGGAACGCAGCGGGTGGTCGGCGGCGGCAGGGGCGGCCGCGCCAGAGGGCTGGGTCGCCGCACCGGGCAGCGCCGGGGCGGCGGACACCGTGGTGGCACCGACCGGGCCTGCCAGGCCCGAGACCACGAGCGCCAGTGCGGTGAGGAGTGCGGCACGCTGGCCGGGTCGCCGGCGAGCGCCCCCTGTGCCGCCGTGCGCGGATGATGCTGTCGTCGTTGACATGCGAGTCCTTTCTGGTGCCCGCCCGCGGGTGCGGGCATGACGGAACGGACACCCGGCGGGCCAGGTGCGTCGAGGGTTCGTGCCGGGTGGGTGTGCGGGGCCGGGCCTATGCGGCCAGCCACTCCTCGAGGAACGTCGAGATGCGGCCGACGATGGCCTTCACGATCGCGGCGCCGTCCTCTGCGGTGGCGCGGCGCGGGTCGCCGAGCACACCGTTGGGGCTGAGCCGGTCGTACGGCAGGGTCAGTGCGGGCTGGGCGTGGTGGCGCGCGGTCCGGGAGACGTCGTCGAGCTGGTCCGGGGTGGTGGTGCCCGGCTCGAGGCGGTCGGTGTGCACCAGGTGCGGTGCGAGGTGCAGCATCTGCGCGGTCTCGGCCTCACCGGAGTGCCCGGTGACGGCGCTGGGGTGCATGGCGGCGACGGCGTCGCTCGCCAACGAGGTCAGGGGTGACCAGGCGAGCTGGACGCCGGGGTGCGAGACGAGGAGGTCCTGCGCCACCGTGGTCAGCGTGGCGTTGTTCCCGCCGTGCCCGGTGACGACCAGGAACCGCGTCCAGCCGTGCCGGTGCAGGCTGGTCACGTACTCCCGCACGACGGCGGCGAACGTGCCCGTCGTGAGGGTCACCGTGCCGGGGAACGCCATGTGGTGCGGTGACACCCCGACGGGGATCGACGGACCGACCACCACGCGGCCGGTCAGGTTCGCGGCGACCTGCGACACGACGGCCTCGGCCCGCACCAGGTCGGTGCCGAGTGCCATGCCCGGGCCGTGCTGCTCCAGGGCACCGGCCGGGATCAGCACGATCGTGCCGCGCGACACGGCGTCGGCGGCCTCCGACGTCGTCATCTCCGCGAGGCGGTCCGGCACGCTCATGGTGCCTCCCCGCCGAAGTCCGCGGCCTCCAGCGAGGCCCGGATCGTGGTCAGGTGCTCCCGCGTCAGCCGCTCGGCCCCCGCGGCGTCGCCGTCACGCACCGCCGCCAGGATCTCCAGGTGCTCCGCGTGGTCCCGGTTGCGGTCGTCGTACCGGAACCGGATCTCCGTCTGCTCCGAGGCGCGCACGTGCAGCAGCGCCTCCACGGTCTCGCGCAGCAGGCCGTTGCCCGACGCCGCCGCCAGCTCCACGTGGAAGTTGAGCGCCGGCCGGAACCCGTGCACCGGCGGCTGCAGCGCCGTCGCCGTCGCGGCCTCCAGGCGCTGCAGCCCCGCGGCGTCGCGGGCGCTCGCGGCCAGCGCGGCGATGCCGGGCTCGATGACCAGGCGGGCCTGGACGAGCTCGATCACCGACGCGCGGGTGATGTGCGGCCGGTGCGGGTTGGCCAGGACGGTCCGTTCGAGGCCTGGGCCGATGTAGGTGCCGGAGCCGTGCCGCAGCTCGACGACGCCGGTGGCCTCGAGCCGCCGCAGCGCCTCCCGGACGGTCGGGGTGGTGACGGCGAACCGCTTGGCCAGGTCGCGTGAGGACTCGAGCACGTCGCCCGGTCCGAGGCTCTCGGAGCGGATCAGCTGGACGATGTCGTCAGCAAGCTGCTCGGAGAACGAGGCTCTACCTTGAGTCATAGAAGTGACTAAATCACTTAGTGATTACTCCGTCAAGGCCGGCCCGCGAGCGCCGTCTCGAACTCGCGGTCTTCCTTGGCGACACACCGTCCCCGCCATAGGCTGACCGCGTGACTGCCAGTACGGCGATCCGCCGGAGCGCGAGCCAGGCGATGTCCGCACGCGAGCAGGACAACCGCCGGCTGCTGCGGGCCAGGGACGCCATCGACCGCGACTACGGCACGCCGCTCGACGTTCCCGCGCTGGCCCGCATCGCCCACGTCTCACCCGCACACTTCAGCCGCGGCTTCCGGGCCGCGTTCGGGGAGACGCCGCACCGCTACCTGCAACGACGCCGGATCGAGCGTGCGATGGCGCTGCTGCGCGACACGGCGACCCCGGTGACCGACGTCGCGCTGATGGTCGGGTCCAACAGCCTCGGGACGTTCAGCCGGACCTTCCGGGACATCGTCGGCGTCTCGCCGACCGAGTACCGGCGCCGGACGCGCCCGGTCGCGGCTCCGGTGTGCTTCACGAAGAGCTGGCTGCGCCCCGCGAGCTGAGCGGTCTCGGAGCCGAGCAGTTTCGGAGAAGCGCACGGCACCGGGCCCGCCGTAGCGTGGCGGACATGTTCAACACCATCTCCATCACCGCCGTGCACGTCATCGACCAGGACGAGGCCCTCGACTTCTACGTCGGCAAGCTCGGGTTCGCCGTCAGCAACGACGTCGACATGGGTTTCATGCGCTGGCTGACCGTCTCCCTGCCGAACGACCCCGACCGCCACCTGCTCCTCGAGATACCGGGTCCCCCGGCGCTGAGCGAAGAGGTCGCGGCCCAGGTCCGGGACCTGCTGACCAAGGGGGCGCTCGGGGTCGCGTGCATCCTGACCACCGACGACTGCCGCGGCACCTACGCCGAGCTCAGCGCCAAGGGCGTCGAGTTCACCGAGGAACCGGTCGAGCAGCCGTACGGGATCGACTGCGCCCTGCGCGACCCGTTCGGCAACCACATCCGGATCACCCAGCCGGCCACCGGTCCGGTGGAGGTGACCGACGAGGACATCGCACGCTGGGGCGGCGCCAGGCAGGGCGGCTGAGGCTCAGGGTCGCGGCGGCCCTGCCTCCACCCGGCGCAGCACCGGCCCGAGCGAGTGGAGGTCCGGCGACGCGTACAGCCCCCGCTCGTCCCACCAGGTCGCCCCGGCCTCGGCCAGCGGCCCGACGGCGTCGGCCGCCAGCTGCGGCGTCGTCGACCCGCCGACCACGACGTCGAACGGGCCGCCGGCCGTCCGGTGCTCGGCCACGTACGCGGCGACCTGCCGCACCTCGTCCGGCGTCGGCGGCACGCCGTGCCCGGAGGCGAACAGCGGCACGACGCCGTCCCACCGCGCCGCGCGCCGGAACGGCCGGCGGTTCGGCCAGAACCCGCCCACCCACACCGGCGGCCGCGGGCGCTGCACCGTCGCAGGCAGGATCTCCACGTCCCGCACCCGGTAGTACCGCCCGTCGTGGTCGACGCGCTCCCCCGCCCAGTAGCGGGCGAGCAGGCCGAGCCCCTCGTCGAGCTTCGCCGCGAGCACCACCGGGTCGGTCTCGTCGCCGAAGCTGCCGAACTCGTCCTCGACCGGCCCGCCGAGACCCGCACCGAAGATCACGCGGCCGCCGCTGACGACGTCGAGCGTCGCCACCTGCCGGGCGAGCTGCTCGGGGCGCCGTCGGGCCACCGGGGTGACCAGGGTGCCCAGCCGGATCCGGGACGTCGCCAGCGCCGCGGCGGTCAGCAGCATCCACGGGTCGCCGAACGGCAGACCGCGACGCATCGCCTTGCTGTGCACGACGTGGTCCCAGACGAAGAGGCCGTCCCACCCGGCGTCCTCGGCGGCCCGGGCCACCCTCGCGACGGTGCGGGGATCGGCGAAGTCGCCGAAGTTGGGGATGTTCACCGAGTACCGCATCAGGCACCAGCCCTGTCGCGAACCACCCGGACGGTGACAGCGGTCCGGCGGCTGGGCAGGGCCTCGACAGGTGTGTCCATGCCCCTACCCTGCCGCACCGGCCCGGGTACCCGCCACGGGTCCGGGTACCCACGAGTCACGGTCGCGGCCAGTGCCGCCCGGACCGTTCCTCGATCACCCGGTTGTACCGGGTCAGGAGCTCGGCGAACTTCGCCCGGTCCTGCTCCGGCCAGTCGGTGAGCAGCTCGGCGAGCAGCGCCTGGCTCGCCTCGCGCTCCTCGGTGAGCAGACGGCGGCCGTCGTCCGACAGCCGAAGCTTGCGGGCCTGACCCCCTTCCGGGTCCTCGAACCGCTCCGCGAGCCCGGCGCCGCGCAGGGCCGCCGTCTGCCGGTTCAGCGTCGAGACGTCGAGGCCGGTGGCGCCTGCGAGCTCGGACAGACTGGCCGGCCCGCCGGCGTCCAGCAGGCTGAGCAGGGTGTATGCGCTCTGGTCGAGGAGCCCCCCGTGCCGGCGCGAACGGCCGGCGGGGAGCATGGCGAGGTGGCGGCCGAACAGCATGGCCTCGTACTCGATCCGGTCGATCGGGGACGTCATCGGCTACCTCCGGGTCGCATGCGCCGACCGGCGCTATGCATCATGCACAAGATATGGCACTCTGAGCCCGACGGCCTAATGTGCATGATGCACAGCAACTATTTCGAGGAGATTCGTGACGACCACCTCGTCCCACCCCACGCCCCTGCCGGACGGCGGCACCGCCCCGACGGTGCCCCCGAACCGCATCGTCGCCGTCCTCGCGATCGGGGGGATCGTCGTCGCGATGACCCAGACCCTCGTGGTCCCGATCATCGCGACCCTGCCGGCCATCTTCGACGCCCCCGCGTCGGACACGTCCTGGATCATCACGGTCACCCTGCTGGTCGCCGCCGTCTCGACCCCCGTAGCGGGCAGGCTGGGCGACCTGTACGGCAAGAAGAAGATGCTCCTGATCTCCTTGCTGCCGCTCGCCGTCGGCTCCGCGGTCTGCGCAGTGGCGACCACGGTGCCCGTGATGGTCACCGGCCGCGGCCTGCAGGGCCTGGCGACCGGCTTCATCCCGCTCGGGATCAGCATGCTCCACGACCTGCTGCCCAAGGAGCGCACGGCCGGCGCGATCTCGCTGATGAGCTCGTCGCTCGGGATCGGTGGCGCCTTCGGCCTTCCCTTCGCCGCCGCCGTCGCACAGTTCGCGAGCTGGCGCTTCCTGTTCTGGCTGATCACCGTCTGCGCGGGCCTGATGGCCGTGATCATCTGGCGGACGATCCCCGCCCCCGCCGCGCGAGCCAGGGTCCGCACCCCGTTCGACTACGTCGGCGTGCTCGGTCTGAGCGCCGGCCTCGTGGCCCTGCTGCTCGCCGTCTCCAAGGGCGCCGAGTGGGGCTGGACCAGCCCGCTCGTGCTGGGCCTGTTCACCGGCTCCGTCCTGGCCCTCCTCGGCTGGGGCTGGTGGGAGCTACGCACCCCGGCTCCCCTCGTGGACCTGCGCACCACCGCACGGCCGGCCGTGCTGGTCACGAACCTCGCGTCCATCCTGGTCGGCTTCGCGATGTACGCGCAGTCGCTGATCCTGCCCCAGCTCATGCAGGCACCCACCGAGACGGGGTTCGGCCTCGGCCAGTCGATGCTCCAGATGGGCCTCTGGATGGCACCCGCCGGCATCGCCATGACGCTCATGGCGCCGGTCGGCGCCCGCATCACCCGCGCACGGGGTCCCAAGACGACCTTCGTCCTCGGCGGCCTCGTCATGTCGCTCGGCTACGGCCTGTCGACGCTCGCCATGGACAGCCTCGTCGGCCTCACGGCCACGGCGTTCGTCGCCTCGGCGGGCGTCGGGTTCGCCTACGGCGCCATGCCGGCGCTCATCCTCGGCTCCGTCCCCGCCGACGAGAAGGCGGCGGCGAACGGCTTCAACGCGCTCATGCGCTCCATCGGCACCTCGGCAGCGGCCGCCGTGATCGGCGTGGTCCTCGCCCGGATGAGCACCTCGTACGGCGACCACACCCTGCCCACCGAGTCCGGGTTCCGGGTGGCCCTGCTGCTCGGCTGCGGCGTCGCGATGGGGGCGGCCGCGCTGGCGGCGGCGATCCCGGTGCGGGCGGCAGGGACGCCGTCGGGCAGCGACTGACCGGACGCCGGAGGCCGGCGGCCCCCTCCCGCGGGGCCGTCGTCCGGCGTACGGTCGGACCATGTGCCGAAACATCACGACGCTACGCGGGCTCGAGCCGCCCGCCACCGACGAAGAGATCACTGCGGCGGCCCTGCAGTTCGTGCGCAAGGTCACCGGCGTGACGAAGGTCAGCGACGCCACGCGCGAGCCGGTGGAGCAGGCCACGCAGGAGATCACCGACATCGTGACGCGCCTGCTCGACGCGCTGCCGGAACGCCGCCAGCCGCCGAAGACGGTGCCGCCGCTGCGGCGCGCGGAGGTCCAGGCACGCATCGCCCAGCGGATCAAGGAGCGCGAGGAGCACGAGCGCCTGCACGAGCAGGGCATCGCGCACACGCACTGACCGGGCGGTTAACCTGGCCCGCGTGACCGAACACGCCCCCGTGAGCGCCGCGATGCATCGCGCCAAGGCCGACGCCCGCGCCTCCCACGTGACCGTGGGTCTGGTGCGGAACCTGCCGGGCGACCGCGCGGAGATCGACTGCTCGTGCGGCATGACGCTGACCAACGGGCCTCAGTGGTCGCTGGACGAGCACATCCGCCTGCACCGGGCAGAGGCCCGCTACCTGGCGCTGAGCCAGGTGGCGCCCGCTGGCATGCCCCGCATCATCCCCGTGGACCCGGAGCGGCTGCCCCGCTGAGGAACGGTTCGAGCACCGGCAGCAGTGCGGCCGGCTTCATCATGGGCGTGCCATGGTGCGCGCCGGGCCGAGCGAGAGCGCAAAACACCCGCGGGCCTGCCGACGGTGAACGTCAGCAGGCCCGCGGGTGCAGCGCCGAGGACTGCGGTGTCGTCAGAGTTCTTCCGGGTCGTCCCAGGACACGCCGCTCGACGCGCCAGAGATCGGGTCGAGCTCGCAGCCGGCAAGGTTGCGTGGTGCCTTGGAGACATCTCCGCCGCCGAGCAGACCTCGGCGGGTTGCGGCGCGGCGATGGGCCGGCGGCGCGATGTGCGCGTAAGAAGCATTCGACTCGTCGACCAGATCGGTCGGACCGGAATCGACAGGGTCGGTAGCGGGCTGGGGTTCCCCCGTGATCATGGTCTCATTCTCGCAGAACGGCGGGCCTCGGCGCATCCGCTTGGCACAGTATTTCGAATCACCTCGAAGCCTCCACGACGACGGCACGCCCAGCACGCAGATCTCCCCCCACGTACCCCGCAGGGGTGTGATGATCGTCCGATGCAGACCTGGCCAGGGCGCCCCTACCCGCTCGGCGCGACGTTCGACGGTACCGGCACCAACTTCACGCTCTACTCGTCCGTGGCACAGCGGGTCGAGCTGTGCCTGCTGGCCGACGACGACACCGAGACCCGCATCGAGGTGACCGAGACCGACGCGCACGTGTGGCACGTCTACCTGCCCGGCGTGGGCCCGGGGACGCGGTACGGGTACCGCGTGCACGGGCCGTACGACCCGGCCGCCGGCCACCGCTGCAACCCGGCCAAGCTCCTCCTCGACCCGTACGCCAAGGCCGTGGACGGCGACCTCGACGGGGACCCGTCCCTGTTCTCCTACTCGTTCTCGGACGTCGAGCAGGCCACCACCGGCACGACGCCGGACCCCGCCGACTCCCTCGGCCACACCATGGTCTCCGTGGTGGTCAACCCGTTCTTCGACTGGGGGCACGACCGGCCGCCTGCCACGCCGTACCACGAGACCGTGATCTACGAGGCGCACGTCAAGGGCCTCACGATGCGCCACCCGGACGTCCCCGACGAGCTGCGGGGCACCTACGCGGGGCTTGCCCACCCCGCGGTGATCGAGCACCTGACCAAGCTGGGCGTCACGGCGATCGAGCTGATGCCGGTGCACCAGTTCGTCACCGACCCGTCGCTGGCGGCAAAGGGCCTGAGCAACTACTGGGGCTACAACACGATCGGGTTCTTCGCCCCGCACAACGGGTACGCGGGCTACGGCAGGCGCGGCGAGCAGGTCATGGAGTTCAAGGCCATGGTCAAGGCGCTGCACCAGGCGGGCATCGAGGTACTGCTCGACGTCGTCTACAACCACACCGCCGAGGGCAACCACCTCGGCCCGACCCTGGGGTTCCGCGGCATCGACAACGCCGCCTACTACCGGCTGGTCGACGGCGACGACGCGCACTACTTCGACACGACCGGCACCGGCAACTCGCTGCTCATGCGCTCCCCCGCCGTGCTGCAGCTCATCATGGACTCGCTCCGGTACTGGGTGGAGGAGATGCACGTCGACGGGTTCCGCTTCGACCTGGCGGCCACCCTCGCCCGCCAGTTCCACGAGGTCGACCGGCTGAGCGCGTTCTTCGACATCGTGCACCAGGACCCGGTGATCTCCCAGGTCAAGCTGATCGCGGAGCCGTGGGACCTGGGCGACGGCGGGTACCAGGTGGGCGGGTTCCCGCCCCTGTGGACCGAGTGGAACGGCCGGTACCGGGACACGGTCCGCGACTTCTGGCGCGGTGAGCCGGCCACGCTGCCCGAGTTCGCCTCCCGCCTGACCGGGTCCAGCGACCTGTACGAGGACAGCGGGCGGCTGCCCAGCGCGTCCATCAACTTCGTCACGGCCCACGACGGCTTCACGCTCGCGGACCTCACGTCGTACGACGAGAAGCACAACGACGCCAACGGCGAGGACAACAAGGACGGCGAGAACCACAACCGGTCCTGGAACTGCGGCGTCGAGGGTCCCACCGACGACCCGGAGGTGCGCGAGCTGCGCGCCCGCCAGCGCCGCAACCTGCTGGTGACGCTCATGCTGAGCCAGGGCGTGCCGATGATCGCGCACGGCGACGAGATCGGGCGCACCCAGGACGGCAACAACAACGCCTACTGCCAGGACAACGAGCTCGCCTGGATGAACTGGGAGCTGGACGACGAGCGGGCGGCGCTGCTGAAGTTCGCCCGCCACGCCGTCCGGCTGCGCAGGGACCACCCGATCCTGCACCGCCGCCGGTTCTTCGACGGGAAGGTCGGCCCGAACGCGGCCGACGGCCCCGCCGACATCGAGTGGCTCGACCTCACCGGCGCCCGGATGGACGAGACGGACTGGCACCAGTCGTACGCCCGGACGGTGGCGGTCTTCCTCAACGGGGACGCGATCACGGAGACCGGCGGACGCGGCGAGGCAGTGGTCGACGACTCGTTCCTGTTGCTGCTCAACGCCCATTCCGGGGCCCTGGACTTCACTCTGCCGCCCGGTTCCTACGGCGCGGCGTGGACGGTGGTGCTGGACACCGACGGCAGCGCGGAGCCTGGAACGGTGCTGGACGCGGGCACCAGCCTCTCCGTCACGGGGCACAGTGTCGTGGTGCTGACCCGCCCAGCCGGAACACCGGGCTAGGCTGTCCGCCGTGACCGGACCGAGGAGTGGAACCGGGGGAACCACACCACCGCCCCGACCAGGGCCTGACATGCCTGTGCCAGGACCGCGACCGGTGGTGTGGGCCCCGCGTGCACGCATCATCGAGGTGCTCGTGCCCTACGACCCGTACGAGGAGCCGGAGCACATGCCGCTGCGCCTCGTCGGCGCGGGCGAGCCCGGGTACTGGGGTGCCGACAGGGTGCTCGGGCACGGCACCGACTACGGCTACTCCATCGACGGTGGCCCGCTGCTGCCCGACCCGCGCAGCGTGTGGCTGCCGCAGGGCATCCACGGACCCACCCGGGTCTTCGACCCGGCCTTCGAGTGGACCGACGGCACGTGGTCCCCGCCAGAGCTCTCGACGAGCGTCCTCATGCACGTCGACGTCGAGACGTTCACCCCGGAGGGCACCCTCGACGCCGCCGCGGCGCTGCTGCCGCGCGTGGCCGAGCTCGGGGTGCACGGCATCGAGCTCGCACCCGTCGCCGCGTTCGACCCGGCGCTCGGCCCCGCCCGCGGTGTGCGCCTCTACTCGGTGCACGAGCCGTACGGCGGCCCCCGCGCGCTCCAGCGCTTCGTCGACGCAGCGCACGCCGCCGGCCTCGCTGTCGTGCTGGACATCCCTTACCGCTGGGCCGTGGCCGAGGAGCTCGGGCTGGAGGCCTACGGGCCCTACCTCACGGGCGGGGCCGGCCGGGCGCGCGCTCCGCGGCCCGACGTCGGCGACGCCGGCGAGCACGCACTGCAGGCGATGCGCCCCCGGACCGGTCAGGTGCCGCTGGACCGGCCGCGCACCGGCCCCATCCAGCTCCGCACCGGACAGGTGCCGTCGATCGGGACGCGCGCGGGCAAGGTCCCGTCCGCGCCCACCGTCCGCACCGACTTCGTGGGCGACCGCATCAACCTCGACGGCAGCGGCAGCCGCGGCCCGCGCGACTTTCTCGTCGACGACGCACGGCACTGGCTGCGCGAGTACCACGTGGACGGCCTGGTGCTCGACGTGGACGCGCTCGTCGACCGCGCCCCCACCCCGTTCCTCGGCGAGCTGGCCGACTACGTGGTCGGTATGGGCGAGCAGCTCGACCGACGCTTCAGCCTCCTGGTGGACGGCCCAGGCAGGAGCGACCGGCTGACGACCATCCTGCTCCGCATCCTGTCCGGCCCCGGCCGGTCGGAAGACATCCAGGCGCTGCAGATGCTCGCCGACCTGGTCCACCCGTCGGTGCGCCGGGCCACCCGCCAGAACGGCGGCCGCCGCAACCGGGTCCGGGCCGGCGCGAGCGTCGTCGAGGACATCACCCGGCTCCCCGGCGCCCAGCTCACCGCCCCCTGGGCGGGCGAGGAGAGCCCCGCGACGGCGCTCCTCGGCGTGGACGACGTCGACATCCGGGCCAGCGTGCTCGCCACCGTCCTCCTCGCGGGCAACCCGCTCGTGCTCGACACGGTGCACGTGCCGGTGGTCCCGCGCAACGAGAGCGAGCAGCGCCTGGTGCGCTGGGCGCGCGAGGTGATCGCCATCCGGCTGAGCGTGGCCGAAGAGCTGGACCTGCCGCTGGAGATCCGGTCGACGGCCGACCGCTCGGTCATCGCGGTGCTGCGCGGCAGCCTGGCGTTCGTGCTCAACACGGGCCACGGCCTCGCCGCCCTGCGCCTGGGGAGCCTGCTGCGGCCCGCCGAGGGCGCAGGCAAGGCGCCGCTGCCCGCGGCGTTCCGGCTCGTTGCCGCCTGGGAGCCCGGCGCGACGCGCCTGGTGGGCGACACCCTCACGGTGCCGCCCCGGATGACCGCCGTGCTGCGCGCGGAGGGCTGACCTGGGAGTCTGAGGTCCTTGGACCGGTGCGCGCCGGTCGTCCGAAGGAGGCACCGATGGCGAAGAAGCCCGAGAAGCTGTGGCAGACCCCTGCGGACGACGCCCTGCGCTGGGTGCGCGGCACCGACCTGGACGCCCTGGACGAGTCCGCGACGCCGGGCTGGGCCGGCAAGCGGCGCGACGGCGAGGAGCTGATGGCCTCACGCGCGCCCGAGCTCGCCGACCTCCAGGAGCGCCTCTTCGCGCACGGCCGCACCGGCGGCGACCGGTCGGTGCTGCTGGTGCTGCAGGGCCTCGACACGGCGGGCAAGGGCGGGATCGTGCGGCACGTCGTCGGCATGGTGGACCCGCAGGGCGTGCAGCACACGGGGTTCGGGGTGCCGACGGAGGAGGAGAAGGAGCACGGCTACCTCTGGCGGATCCGCAACGCGCTCCCCCGCCCCGGCTACCTCGGCGTCTTCGACCGCTCGCACCACGAACAGGTGCTGGTCGTCCGGGTGAACCGGCTCGAGCCGCAGAAGACCTGGCGCAAGCACTATCGCGAGCTGAACGAGTTCGAGGCCGAGGTGGCGGCGTCGGGCACGCTGATCGTGAAGGTGGCGCTCTTCGTGTCGGCCGAGGAGCAGAAGGAGCGCCTGGCCGAGCGGCTCGAACGGCCGGACAAGCACTGGAAGTACGACCCGGGCGACATCGACGTCCGCTCGAAGCTCCCGCAGTACATCGCGGCCTACCAGGAGATGCTGGACCGCACCTCGACCGACGTGGCGCCCTGGTACGTCGTGCCGGCGAACCGGAAGTGGTACGCGCGCCTCGCGGTCACCGAGCTGCTGACCGGCGCCCTGCGGTCGCTGGAGCTGGGCTGGCCCCCGGCCGACTTCGACGTAGAGACGGAGAAGGCCCGCCTCGCGGCCAGCTGACCTGCAGTTCACCCGCTCGGGGACACAACATATCTCGTCCGGCACCCGTCTTACCTGACATGAGGAACCACGCAGCGGTACACCCGGTCATCCTCGGTGGCGACGCCGGTGCCTACAGCCTCGCTCGTGCCTTCCACGAACGCTACGGCGTCAGGTCGACCGTCGTGTCCATCCGGCCGACGCCCAACGTCGCGCACTCCACGATCATCCGGAACGTCGTCGAGCCGCGCCTCGACGACCCCGCCGTCATGGTCGAGCTGATCCGCCGGCTCGCGGCGACCGCCCCGGGCCCGGTCATGGCGCTCACCTGCGCGGACTGGTACGTACGGGCCCTCGCGGAGCACCGCGAGCGCCTGGCGGACGTGGCGGTCGTCCCCTACCCCTCGGTCGGCCTGCTCGACCGCGTGATGGACAAGCGGCGGTTCTCGGAGCTGTGCCACGAGATCGGGGTCCCGCACCCGCGCACGGAGGTGCGCGACGGCGGGGAGCCGGTGGGGGACCTCGACCTGCGCTTCCCGGTGATCGCCAAGCCGGGCGACAACACGGCCTGGCACCAGGTGTCGTTCCGCGGCAAGGCGAAGGTGCACCTGGCGCGGGACCGCACCGAGCTGGCCGCACTCCTGGACGCGGCCGGCGACGCGGGGTACCGGAGGCCGATGATCGTCCAGGAGTACGTGCCGGGCGACGACTCACAGATGCGGATCATGACGACGTACTCCGACCAGGCGGGCGAGGTGCGCATGGCGTGGGGCGGTCGCGTGCTGCTCGAGGAGCACACGCCAGGGACGCTGGGGAACGCGGCGGCGATCCTCACCGGTCGGCTCGCGCAGGTCGAGGCGGACGCCCGCCGGCTCGTGGAGCACCTGGGCTGGACGGGGTTCGCCAACTTCGACGTGAAGGTGGACCCGCGTACCGGCGTCGGGCACTTCCTGGAGCTGAATCCCCGGACCGGGCGGTCGAACTACTACCTGACGGCGAGCGGGCTGAATCCCGCCGGTTTCTGGATGGCGGACCACCTCACGGGGCGCTGGCCGCTCATGGAGCCGCTGGAGGTGCTGTACCGGATAGTCCCGGGCTTCCTCCTGGACAGGTACGTGCACGACGAGTCGGTGCGTGCCGCCGTGCGCGGCGCCCGCGTCGTGCACCCGCTGAAGTACGGCCGGGACGTGTCGCCGCGCCGGGACGCCTGGGTACGTCTCGCCGAGCTGAACCAGGTGCGCAAGTTCTCGCAGCACCACCCGCTGCAGGAACCGGGCGGCGTGCCCGGGCGGTCCGGGGCCGGGGAGTCCCTCCCGTCCGCGGAGCGTGACGTCTCCTGACGGCGGCGCGCCAGACGCCGGGGCCGGGGCCGGGGCCGGGGCCGGGGCCGGGGGCACGCTCGTCGGCGTGCTCGACGAGCTGGCCCGGCGACGGTGCTGCGCGCGGGACGCAGGCTGCGCACGGACGGGTGGGCGGTCGAGCCCGCCATCCGCTGGTCGAGCCTGTCGAGACCCCGAGCCGTTCAGGCGAGCTTGCGGCCCTCTTCCGCCAGGGCGCCGAGGCGGGACAGGGCACGGTAGTACTTCTTGCGGTAGCCGCCGGCGAGCATATCGGAGGTGAACAGGCCGTCCTCAGAGCCGCCGAGCAGCACCGGCACGTCCCGGTCGTACAGCCGGTCCACCAGCACGACGAGGCGCAGCGCGACCTCCTGCGCCGTCACGGTGTGCACACCGGTCAGCGCGACGACGGAGACGCCGTCGAGCAGCGCGCCGTACCGGCTGGGGTGCACGGTGGCGAGGTGGGCCAGCAGGTCGTCGAACCCGTCGAGGGTGGCCCCGGGACGGGCCGCCGCGGCGGCGACCTGGTCCTCGGTCAGCGGCTCGGAGTCCGTGACGACGTCCCGGTGGCGGTAGTCCTCGCCGTCGACCCGCAGGGTCTCGAAGCGGTCGGACAGGGCCTTGATCTCACGCTGGAAGTCCTGGGCGGCGAACCGGCCCTCGCCGAGCGCGTCGGGCAGCGTGTTCGACGTCGCGGCGAGCGCGACGCCCCGGTCCGCGAGCTCGCGCATGAGGCGGGACATGAGGGTCGTGTCGCCCGCGTCGTCGAGCTCGAACTCGTCGATGCAGACCAGCTTCTTGGCGGCCAGCGCCTCGACGGTCGGCAGGAACCCGAGCGCGCCGACGAGGTTGGTGTACTCGACGAACGTGCCGTACGCAGCCTTGTCCGAGCCGATCGCCTCACCCACGGCGTGGGCGAGCGAGGTGAGGAGGTGCGTCTTGCCGACGCCGAAACCGCCGTCCAGGTACACGGCGGGTGCGGGCCTGCGGCGGGCGAACAGGGCGCGCCTCGGGGCGACGATCTCCTGGGCGATCTCCTGGAGCCGGGCGAGCGCGCGGCCCTGGCTGGGATGTGCCGGGTTGGCGCGGTAGGTGGCGAACCGGGCCTTCGCGAAGTGGCGCGGCGGCACGAGATCGGTGACGAGCCGGTCGACAGGAACCTGTGGTCGGACGGCGCACAGGGCGCTCGTCGCGGTCTGGCTGTCGGTGGTGGTCGCGGTCGTCACGAAGCAAGAGATTACCGGCGCGGCCGCTCAGCGGGGGTGCCGGGAGAGCAACGTCACACGTGCCGGACGGCGGGTGCTGCGGGGTCGTCCAGGAGCTCGCAGAGCGCCCTGACCACCTGTGCGGGGGTCCGGACCTGGGCGGGGTCCTCGTTGCGGCCGTCGCCGGTGACGGCGTGGTCGATGACGAGCTCGTGGAACCTTGGACCGGTCGACTCCAGGCGCAGCACCTGGACCAGCATGGCGAGCCCCGCGCCGGTGACGCTGATCGCTCCCGATCCGGCCATCGCCTCGCGGGACGCGGCTCCGTTGAGCACCACGTACGGGTCGCCCGGCTCCAGCAGCGGCACGAGCGCGCGCGCGGCGTCGAGGTGGGCCGTGAGGTGGGAGGCCAGCGTCTCGGACCAGTGGTCCCGGTCCGACTCGAGCAGCGGGGCGCCCTTGTCCCAGCCGCCGATCGAGGCGACGACGGCGCCGGGCAGCGGCACCCCGGCGTGCGCGCAGGCGGCGCGGACGGCGTCGGGCAGGGCTGCCGTATCGGGGCTGTGGACGGGGACCACCCCGGCCTGGACCGTGACCCGGTCGGGCAGCTCGTGGCGTGTGGAGGCGAGCACGAGCCGGCCGCCGGCAGCCAGGCCGCGTGCGACCCGGCTGCCGACGAACCCGCTCGCCCCGACAACGAGGACGGGCCGGGGGCTGATCATGCGTTCAGGCTAGGTCAGACGGCCTGCGCCTGCGCCACGGCCTTGGGGTCCGGGCCGAACTGGTTCGGGCCGGGGGTGCCGTTGGCCGCCGTGAAGACGATCAGGATGATCTGACCGACGAAGGGGATCAGGTGGAGCAGGACGAAGAACCCGGACTTGCCGGTGTCGTGCAGGCGGCGCACGGTGGCACCGAGGGTCGGCAGGAGCAGCGCGAGGCCGACGATCGACAGGATGACGTAACCGGTCGTCAGCGAGCCGGGCATGGCGGGCATCGGCGCCGCGGCGTCGCCGGCCGCCACCCACTCCGAGGTGGCCGCCGAGAACTGGGCCAGGCCGGGGGCCACCAGCGCCACGTAGAGGACCGTGTAGACGATCCCGTACGCCAGCATGTACCACCAGAACTCGGAGCGACGGGCGCGCCCGTTGAAGACCGCGTACTTGGACAGCACGGTCTTGATCGACTCGATGAACGACATCGGTTGAAAACCTCTCTCACGTGTTGTGCCGGAAATCTCCAGCAAGTGCACACATAGTGTCCCGGTCACCCACAGGACGCACAAGGGCTGGGGCGGGGAGAAGTACCCATCGCGGAAAAGCCCCGGACGTGCCGAACGCCCAGGTCACGTTCGGTGGCCTGGGCGCCTGACACGTTCGGGGCCGCGCCGATCAGTATCCGGTGGCCGTGGGCTCCGGGTAGTACTGCGCGTACTTGCGGCGGTAGTTCTGCGTGATCGCCTCGACGATGAGCCGGCGCTTGAGGCCGGAGTCGCGGTCGTACTTCAGGGGGTTGATCACGTCGCCGCTCGCCTTGAGCGCCTTGAGCCGGGTCTTGAGCTCCGGGTCGAGGACGTACTTCGACAGCAGGCCGAACGGCACCACCGTGTACAGGACGTCCCGCACCGCGCGCACCGGACGGATGGGCCGGTGCAGCACCCAGTCCTCGACCAGCACGCGGGCCACGTTCGCCCCGCCCGCCGTCACGTAGTAGTTGTTCCGCCCGATCCGGGGGTTCACCTCGAAGTACACGTGCTGCCCCGTGCGCGGGTCCAGCTTGTAGTCGAAGTTCGCGAACCCCACGTAGCCGGTGGCGTCGAGGAACCGGGTGGCCGCCTCCATGGCGTCGTCGTACGCCTCCACCAGGATGGCCGCCGGGATGCCCAGCGTGCCGGGCGTGTGCTCCTCCAGGAGCACCCGGCCGGTGGCCAGGAGCGTCACCTCGCCCGTCGTGTCGCGGTAGGCGGTCAGGGACCGCATCTGCGTCTCGTCGCCCGGGATGAACTCCTGCACCAGGAACGTGCCGGGGAACTGCGCGTCGGCAAGGTTGCCCAGCACCTCCTCGAGCTCCGCGCGGGAGTCGAGGTGGTGGATCTTCGCCTTGCCGGGGAAGTCCACGTAGTACCACTCGGCGCTGTTCGACGGCTTGCCCACCACGGGGTACTGCAGGTCCACCTCGAGGGCGGGCACGGCGGCCCGGCCGCCGTCGGCCACCAGCTTGGCGATGTCGACCGCCACCGTGCGCGGCGTCGGGATGCCGAGCTGGTCGCACACCTGCGCGAAGCCCTCCTTGCTGCTCACCTGCTCCAGCACGGGCAGCGACGGGTACGGCGTCACATAGCCCGCCGCCTCCAGCCGCTCGCGGTTCAGGATGACGGTGCGCACGTGCCAGTCCGCGTTCGTCAGCAGGATCAGGACCTTGTCCCGGTGCTGCTGTGCGATGCCCTCGAGCGTGGAGAGGAACACCTCGACCTCGTCGAGGCCGGGCACCACGACGTTCTCGGCGATCGCCGAGTCCTGCATCGCACGGGTGGCGACCTTCGACAGCACCACGGAGCGGGTGCCGTACTGCTCGTGGAACGCACGCACCAGGGCGTACATCCCGACGTCGCCGCCGACCCCCACCACCATCATGTCCGGGACGGGGACCTCCCCGCCCGCGCCGGTCTGCCCCTGTTCCGCGGGGATTCCCGTCACGCCTCGGACTCCGTGCGGTCTCCGGACCACTCGGTGTGGAAGGTGCCCTCGCGGTCGACACGCTTGTAGGTGTGCGCACCGAAGAAGTCGCGCTGCGCCTGCACGAGGGCCGCGGGGAGCCGCTCGGCGCGGACGCCGTCGTAGTACGCCAGCGACGACGAGAACGCCGGCGTGGGAACGCCGTTCTGCGCCGCGCCGGCCACGATGCGGCGCCACGCGGGCAGGCCGCTCGCGACGGCGTCGGTGAAGTACTGGTCCGCCAGCAGCAGCGGCAGGTCCTGGTCGCGCTCGTAGGCCTCGGTGATCCGGTTGAGGAACCGGGCGCGGATGATGCAGCCGCCGCGCCAGATCCGGGCCATGGCACCGCGGTCGATGTCCCAGCCGAACTCGGTGGCCGCTGCCGCGATCTGGTCGAAGCCCTGCGAGTAGGCCACGACCTTCGAGGCGTACAGGGCCTGGCGGACGTCCTCGACGAACGCAGCACGGGAGGCGTCGTCCTTCGGGACCTCCCACTCGGCCGCGTGGGCAGGGAGCGCCGCACGGCCGGCGGCACGCTGCGGCACCGAACCGGACAGCGCGCGGGCGAACGTCGCCTCGGCGATGCCCGTGATCGGCACGCCGAGGTCCAGGCCGTTCTGCACCGTCCAGCGGCCGGTGCCCTTCTGCTCGGCCTGGTCCAGCACGATGTCGACGAACGCCTTGCCGGTCTCCGCGTCCACGTGCTGCAGCACGTCGGCGGTGACCTCGATGAGGAACGACTCCAGGTCGCCCGTGTTCCACTGCGCGAAGATCTCGCCGATCTCCGCCGCCGAGGCACCCAGGCCAAGGCGCAGCAGGTCGTACGCCTCGGCGATGAGCTGCATGTCGGCGTACTCGATGCCGTTGTGCACCATCTTGACGAAGTGCCCGGCGCCGTCGGAGCCCACGTACGTGCAGCACGGGACGCCGTCCACCTTCGCGGAGATGTCCTCGAGGATGGGGCCGAGCGACTCGTACGACTCGGGGGTGCCGCCCGGCATGATGGACGGGCCGTTCAGCGCGCCCTCCTCGCCGCCGGACACGCCGGTGCCCACGAAGTGCAGGCCGTGCTCCTTGAGGGCGGCCTCACGCCGGATCGTGTCCGGGAAGTGCGCGTTCCCGGCGTCCACCACGATGTCGCCCTCCTCGAGGAGGGGGATCAGCTCGTCGATGACGGCGTCCGTCGGGCCGCCGGCCTTGACCATGATGACGACCTTGCGGGGCCGCTCGAGCGACGCGACGAAGTCGGCCATCGTCTCGCTCGGGATGAACTCGCCGTCGCTGCCGTGCTCGGTGACGAGCGACTCGGTCTTCGCGTAGGAACGGTTGTGGACCGCCACCGTGTAGCCGTGACGTGCGAAGTTCCGCGCGAGGTTGCGCCCCATCACCGCCAGTCCGGTGACGCCGATCTGTGCTGTGCCTGACACGTTCTTGCTCCTTCTGACGTGGAAACGGACCGGCGTACGCGCAGGGCGCGCCGTGACCCGCCGCCAGCCTAGTAGTCGACGAGAACACAAGGCGACGCAGGTCACGATCCGGCGACGGCCGCGCGCCTCCGCCGGGTGACCGCCACGCGGACGTACCGTGAAGTGGTGACAAGCGGCCCGCCCACCGGCGTCCCCGTCGACTTCGCAGCAGCCCTCGCCGACCTGCGGCGTCAGGCCTTGCGCGCCGAGGTGCGCCTGACGGAGATCCCGGCCCCGCGCCGGGTGGCCCCGTTCAGCGTGGCGCTCTCGGGCGACGTGCTGCCCGGCACTCCGCCGGGGCGAACCGACCGGGACCACCCCGAAGACCACGACCATTCCGAAGAGCCGCTCGCCACGGGCCGCTTCGTCGTCCTGCACGACCCGGCCGGCCAGGAGGCCTGGCACGGCACCTTCCGGGTCGTGACGCTGGTGCGCGCGACGCTCGAGCCCGAGATGGCCGCCGACCCCATGCTGGCCGACGTCGCCTGGTCCTGGGTCGGCGAGTGCCTCGAGAACGCCGGGCTCGTCCCAGGGACCGACACCGTGGCCGACGGCGGCACGGTCACCCGGGTCCTGTCCCAGAGCTACGGAGCGCTGGACGGCACGCCCGACGCGGTGGACCTGGAGATCCGGGCGTCGTGGACGCCGCTCGACACCCAGCTCGGCACGCACCTGAGCGCGTGGGCGGCCCTGCTCACCATGGCGGCGGGCGTGCCCCCGCTTCCCGACGGCGTCGCGGCCCTCACCAGGCGGTTTACCGACCGTTCCAGGCAACGCCATACGGTAGGTCCATGACCACCACGGAGCGAGGAGTCCCTGCGGAGACATCGACGCCCGTGCCGGCCCCCGTCACACCACTGACCGAGCCCGCTGACGGGCTGCCCGATGTCGTGGCGACCGATGCCGCGTTCGCGCGTGTCGTCGAGGCGTTCGCCGCAGGTTCGGGGCCGGTCGCCGCCGACGCCGAGCGCGCCTCCGGGTACCGGTACGGCCAGGCGACGTACCTGGTCCAGGTGCGGCGCGCGGGCGCAGGCACCGCACTGATCGACCCCGTCGGCGTCCCCGACCTCTCGCCGCTCGGCGAGGCCGTCGGCGATGCCGAGTTCGTGCTGCACGCCGCCTCGCAGGACCTTCCGGGGTTCGCCGAGCACGGCCTGCGCCCAGCGCGCGTCTTCGACACCGAGCTGGCCGCCCGGCTGCTCGGCATGGAGCGGGTGGGACTCGCCGCCGTCGTCGCGGAGGTGCTGGGCCTCGGTCTGGCGAAGGAGCACTCGGCCGTCGACTGGTCCACGCGCCCCCTGCCGGAGGACTGGCTGCGGTACGCCGCCCTCGACGTCGAGGTTCTCGTGGAGCTGCGCGACCGGCTCGCCGAACAGCTCGAGGCCGCTGGCAAGACCGAGTGGGCGGCGCAGGAGTTCGAGGCGGTGCGCACCGCCGCCCCGCCGGCGCCACGGGTCGACCCGTGGCGCCGTACGTCCGGCATGCACGTGCTGCGCAACCCGCGCCAGGTCGCCGCCGTCCGCGCGCTGTGGACCGCGCGCGACGCCAGCGCCCAGGCACGGGACATCTCCCCCGGCCGGGTCCTGCCCGACCGGGCGATCGTCGCGGCGGCCAAGGCCATGCCGAAGACCGCCGGCCAGCTCGTGGCCCTGCCGGAGTTCGCGGGCAAGGGCACCAAGCGCCGGGCCGCCTACTGGCAGAACGCGATCGACGAGGCACGCACCCTCCCCGACGCCGAGCTGCCCAGCGTGCGCGGCCCACGCTCCGACGGCCCGCCGCCTCCGCGCACCTGGGGCGACCGTGACGCGGCAGCGGCCCGCCGGCTGACGGCGGCACGTGAGCTC
This sequence comes from Promicromonospora vindobonensis, assembly GCF_042685865.1. NCBI lineage: Bacteria > Bacillati > Actinomycetota > Actinomycetes > Micrococcales > Promicromonosporaceae > Promicromonospora > Promicromonospora vindobonensis. The sequence goes on from NZ_JBHUOG010000001.1 coordinate 95,672, forward strand.
GTGACCACGCTGTCCGAGGAGCTGAGCGTGCCGGTGGAGAACCTGCTGCAGCCCGACGCGCTGCGCCGGCTGTGCTGGACGCCGCCGGTCCCCGCCGACGCCGCAGGGATCGCCGAGTTCCTGCGTGGCCGCGGTGCGCGGGCGTGGCAGGTCAGCCTGCTCGCGGGCGGCCTGGAGCGGGCGTTCGCGGACGTGGTGCCGGAACAGGTGTGAGAGCGCGACGCTCGCACCAGTAGAGTCGTCCCCATGCCAGCCCTGTCGGAGCCCATCACGCTCGCCGTCGACGTCGTCACCGAACCTTCGACCTGGGACCGCGAGGTCCTCGCCCTGGGCGGGCACCCGCTCCAGCTGTGGGGATGGGGCGAGGTCAAGGCGGCAGGCAACTGGCGCGCGCACCGGCTGCGGGTGACCGAGGACGGCACCACCGTCGGCCTCGCACAGCTGCTCGTGCGGCCGTTGCCCGCTCAGTTCCGGGCGCTCTCGTACGTGCCGCGCGGCCCCGTCGTCGCACACCACGACGGCGAGACGGCGCAGGCGGTCTTCGGCGTCGGCGACAGCGCCACCCGCAACGCCGTGACGAACACGGTCGTCGAGTGGGCGCGCGAGAACGTCGGCGGCGTCGGCATCACCATCGAGCCGGACTGGCCGGCCGGCACCCAGCTCGACCTGGCCGGGCGGCGGTACGCGCCGAACCAGATCCTGATCCCGAGCACGCTGATCCTCGATCTCACCAAGTCCGGTGACGAGCTGCTGGCGGACATGCGCAAGTCCACGCGCTACGAGATCCGCAAGGGCGGGCGCTCGGGCCTCGACATCCGCCGGGTGACGGAGGAGAAGGAGGTGCTGCGCGTGCTCGACGTCTACAAGGAGACCGCCCAGCGCGCCGGCTTCGCGATCCACTCCGACGAGTACTACCTCGACATCCACCGGTCGCTCGGCGAGCACTCGGTGCTCGTGGCGACCTATGTCGACGACGTGCCCGCGTGCTTCGCGTGGTGCGTCAACTCGGCCAGCACGTCGTTCCTCCTGTACGGCGGCGGCAACGACGCCGGCCGCAAGGCCACGGCCACCGCGCCGACCTACTGGCGCACCATCGAGATCGCCCAGGAGCAGGGCCTCGTGCGGTACGACATGAACGGCTTGCTCAACGACGGCATCAGCGACTTCAAGAAGAGCTTCGCGAAGCACACCGACGAGCTCGTCGGTTCGATCGACGTCGCGTTCTCGCGCTGGTACAACACCTGGAACACCGCCCTGCCGACCGCCAAGCGCGTGGTTCGCAGGCTCCGCGGCAACGGCTGACCCGAGCGCGCACCAGAAGTCCGCCCCTACCCAGCGATTCGGCCCGTCAACCCCGCGAGATCCGGGCCGAATCACTGCGTAGGGGCGGGCTTTCTGCGTTCGCCGCGGAGTTAGCGCGTACCCAGCGATTCGGCCCCATGGCCCCGCCGGTCCCGGGCCGAATCGCTGGGTAGTGCGGTCGCCGGGCACCCTCGCCACGCACTGCGAGACTGCGTTTCAGATGCACCCGGACCGGGTCTCACTTCGTACGTGCTTTTTACCGGTACTCGCGGTAGCGTGTATCTCGATCCAGCGACGTCGCTCATGGACGTCGCCGTCCCGCAAACCCCAGGAGTCCTGCTGATGACCGCAGCCCCGGAAACACCGCGTGCCCGCCGTGCGGTACGCGACGTCGTCTTCGTCGACGGCGCCCGCACCCCGTTCGGCAAGGCCAAGCCCGACGGCCTCTACGCGGAGACGCGTGCCGACGACCTGATCGTGAAGGTGGTGCGCGAGCTGCTGCGGCGCCACCCCGAGCTCCCCCCGGAGCGGATCGACGAAGTCGCCATCGCCGCCACCACCCAGCAGGGCGACCAGGGGCTCACGCTCGGCCGCACCGTCGGCATGCTCGCCGGTCTCCCCCAGTCCGTGCCTGGCTACGCCATCGACCGCATGTGCGCCGGTGCCATGACCGCCGCGACGACCACCGCCGCCGGCATCGCCATGGGCGCCGCCGACATCGCCATCGCCGGCGGCGTCGAGCACATGGGCCGCCACCCGATGGGTTTCGACGCCGACGTCAACCCCCGCTTCGTGGCCGAGAAGCTCGTGGACCCGCAGTCGCTCAACATGGGCGTCACCGCGGAGAACCTGCACGACAAGTTCCCGCACCTCACCAAGGAGCGCGCCGACCGGTTCGCCGTCGAGTCGCAGGCCAAGTACGCCAAGGCGCTGGCCAACGGCGACATCGACCCGGACCTCGTCCCGGTCGCCGTCCGCTCGTCCGAGCAGGGCTGGGGTCTGGCCACCAGCGACGAGCTGCCCCGCCCTGAGACCACGTTCGAGTCCATCCAGGGCCTCAAGACGCCGTTCCGCGCGGGCGGCCGGGTGACCCCCGCGACGTCCTCTCCCCTGACCGACGGCGCCACGGGCGCCCTCCTCGCGGCCGGCGACGTCGCCGCCGAGCTGGGCCTGCCCGCGAAGATGCGCCTGGTGTCCTACGGGTACGCCGGCGTGCCGCCGGAGATCATGGGCTACGGCCCGGTGCCGTCCACCGAGAAGGCCCTCAAGGCCGCCGGACTGACCATCGACGACATCGGCCTGTTCGAGCTGAACGAGGCGTTCGCCGTGCAGGTGCTGTCCTTCCTCGACCACTACGGCATCGCCGACGACGACCCGCGCGTCAACCCGTACGGCGGCGCCATCGCCATGGGCCACCCCCTGGCCGGCTCGGGCGTCCGCCTGATGACGCAGCTCGCCCGACAGTTCGAGCAGCGCCCCGAGGTCCGCTACGGGCTCACCGCCATGTGCGTGGGCCTGGGCCAGGGTGGCAGCGTCATCTGGGAGAACCCGCACCACGCCGACTACTCCGGCCACACGGACGAGGAGAACTGACCAGTGTCTGAGACCCCCACCCCGACCGCTCCCGCCGAGCGCGTCACCCACTCCCTGGTCCGCGACGTGCGGATGCCGGGCGGCGCAGGCATCCTCGCCCTGGTCACGCTCGACAACGGCCTCGACCACACCAAGCCGAACACGCTCGGGCCGGCCGGTCTGGCCGAGCTGAAGGCTGCCCTCGAGGTGGTCCGCACCCGCGCCGAGTCGGGCGAGATCGCGGCGGTCGGCGTGACCGGCAAGCCGTACTTCCTCGCCGCCGGCGCCGACCTCAAGGGCATCACCGCCGTGGGCAGCCACGAGCAGGCCGTCGAGCTGGGCCGCATGGGCCACTCCGCGTACACCATCCTCGGCGACCTGCACGGGACGACGGGGGTACCGACCTTCGCGTTCGTGAACGGCCTGGCCCTTGGCGGCGGCCTCGAGGTGGCACTCAACTGCGACTACCGCACCGTGGCGTCCGACGCCGCCGCGCTCGGCCTGCCCGAGACCGGCATCGGTCTCATCCCGGGCTGGGGCGGCGCGTACCTGGTGCCGCGGCTGGTCGGCATCGAGAAGGCCGTCGACGTCATCCTCACCCGGCCGGCGGCGAACAAGCCGTACAAGCCGGCCGAGGCGCTGGAGATCGGGCTGGTCGACGAGCTGTTCGAGGCGGCCGACTTCCTGGAGCAGTCGATCGTCTGGGCCGCCAAGGTCGTCACCGGCGAGGTCGAGGTCTCCCGCCGTGAGCTGGACCCGCAGCCCGTGTGGGACGCCGTCGTCGCCGCGACGAAGGACCGGCTGGACGCCGTCGTCGGCACCTCTCGCCCAGCACCCCACCGGGCGCTCGAGCTCCTGGCCGCTGCGCGCAGCACGACCAGGACCGACGCGTTCGACGCCGAGGACCAGGCCCTCGCCGACCTGATCATGACCGACGAGATGCGCGCCAGCATCTACGCGTTCAACCTCGTCGGCGGCGGCAAGAAGCCGATGGGCGCGCCGGACCCCGGCCTCGCCCGGCCCATCACCAAGGTGGGCGTCGTCGGCGCAGGACTGATGGCAGCCCAGATGGCGTTCCTCTTCGCGCAGCGGCTCGGCGTGCCCGTCGTGATGCGCGACCTGGACCAGGAGCGCGTGGACAAGGGCCTCGCGTTCGTGCGCGAGACCGCGGAGAAGCTCGCTGCCCGCGGGCGCCTGGCCCCCGACGCGGCGAACCGCATCGTTGCGTCGGTCTCGGGCACCACCGACATCGCCGAGTTCGCGTCGTGCGACTTCGTGATCGAGGCCGTCACCGAGGTCATGGGACTCAAGAAGAAGGTGTTCGCCGAGCTGGAGGGCATCATCGACCCCGAGGCGATCCTTGCGACCAACACCTCGGCGCTGTCCGTCACCGAGATGGCCGCTGACCTGGCCCACCCCGAGCGCGTGGTCGGCATCCACTTCTTCAACCCGGTGGCCCAGATGCCGCTGGTCGAGGTGATCAACGCGGAGCAGACCTCCGACGATGCGCTCGCCACCGCGTTCGCCATCACGAAGAAGCTCCGCAAGACGGCGATCATGTCGGCCGACCGTCCCGGCTTCATCGTGAACCGCCTGCTGCTCCTCGTGATGGGCCAGGTCGTCGACGCCATCGAGGCAGGGACGCCCGTCGAGGTGGCGGACCGGGCGCTCGCCCCGCTCGGCTTCCCGATGCCGACCTTCGAGCTGACCGACCTGGTGGGTCCCGCCGTCGCGCAGCACGTGCTCACCTCGCTGCGGGAGAACCTCGGCGACCGCATCCCTGCGTCGCCCGGGCTGGCCAAGATCGTCGAGGACGGCACCAGGGTGGTGCTCGACGCTCCCGCCAAGGGCCTGCCCAAGCCGGTCGACCCGGCGATCCAGGAGTACTTCGGCCCAGCACTCAGCCCGGGCGAGCCGGGCAGGAACGGGCAGAGCGTGCTCGACGCCGACGGCGTGCTCGACTCGGTCCTCACGGCGCTGACCACCGAGATCGGTCTCCTGCTCTCCGAGGGCGTCGTGCCCGGCCCGCAGCAGATCGACCTCGCGATGATCCTCGGCGCCGGCTGGGGCTTCCACACGGGCGGCATCACGCCGTACCTCGACCGCACCGGCTACAGCGAGAAGGTCCTCGGCAAGCGGTTCCTGCCCGACGGGGTGGCGAACGTCCCCTCCTGAACCCGGGGGCGGACCACAGCAGCACCCGGCCCTCCGACGGCGAGCGAGCGCTCGTTGTCGGAGGGTCCCGCTACGCTCTTCGAACATGACAGCTGCCGGGCCGGGCACCAACGCGCACTACGTCGTCATCGGCGACAATCCCCTCGCCTACCGCCTCACTCGGGCGCTCAGCACGCGCTACAAGGGCACCGTGACGGTGCTCGTACCGGACCGCACCTCCCGCTACGCACAGGACATGGGTGCCCTGACGGGGGTCGACCTGGTCGAGGCGGAACGCGTCGACGAGGCCGCGCTCGCGTCTGCCGGCGCCGGCCACGCCGCTGCGGCGGCCCTCGTCGACCAGGACGACGGCGCCAACGTGGCCCTGGCGCTCCTGCTGCGCGAACGCTGGCCCGAGCTGCACGTGGTGGTCCGGATCTTCGACGAGTCGCTCGGCCGGCACCTGGAGCGTGACCGCTGCACGGTCCTGTCCGCGTCTGCGTTCGCTGCCCCCGAGATCGTCGGCGCCGCGCTGCGGCGCCTGATCCGCCTTCCGGTAAGGCACCGCCGGCTCGTCGTCTCCGACGCCGAGACCTCGGTGCCCACCCGTATGGTGCTGTTCGCCACCGGTCCTGGCGACGTCGTCGAGGCCCTGCCGAGCGCCGCCGAGCTCGCGCGGACCACACCGAAGGTCTACCTGGCGGACGCAGCTGAGGACGACGTCCTGCCGGAGATCAGGGCCGACCTCGAGCCCGACGAGGACGAGGTGGACCCGCGCCGCCGACGCCGGTTCGGCGAGTACCTCCGCACCCTCGCGATCACCTCGGGGTGGAACCTCCTGCTCGCAGCGGGTGTCCTGCTCGTGGTGGTGCTCATCGGGGCGGCGACGATCAAGCTCGCGACCGGGTCGACCTGGGCAGGGGCGCTGTACGAGGCGGTGCTGCCCTCGCTGGCAGGCAGCGACCCCGACCATGGCGCCGAGCCGGTCGTCAAGGCCACCCAGGTGGTCCTGACGATCGTGAGCGTCGCCGTCATCCCCTGGGTCACCGGTGTGGTGGTCGACGGCGTGGTGCGCACCCAACGCCTGCTCGACACCGGGTCCCCGCTGCACGCGATGGCCGGCCATGTCGTGGTCATCGGGCTCGGCGACCTCGGTACCCGCATCGTGCGGTCCCTGGACCGGCGTGGCGTACCGGTGGTCGCCGTCGACATCGACGAGTCCGCGCGCGGTATCGCCGTCGCCCGCGCTCGGGACGTCCCGGTCGTGGTCGGCGACGCCCGCCGGGCCGCGACGCTGCACGCCGCGTACGTGGATACCGCCCAGGCCGTGGTGGTGGTCACGAGCGGCGGGGCCACGACGATCGGCATCGGCTTCGCCGCGCGCTCGATCGCGCGGCAGAAGGACGAGCAGGCTCCGCTGCGCACCGTGCTGCGGGTCTACGACAGGGACCTGTCCCGCCGCATCCGGCGAGAGATCCCCGACTCGGTCGGGCTCAGCTCCTCCTTCCTCGCCGCGCCGTGGTTCGCCGCCGCGATGATCGGCCAGGAGGTCAAGGCGACCATCCCGTACCGGGACCGGGTGCTGGTGCTCGCCGAGCTCGAGATCGGCGAGCACAGTCGCCTCGTCGGCCAGCACTCCGACTCCGTCAACCTCCACAACGGCGCCCGGAGCGCCGCCGCCACGGGGCACGACACCAGGAAGAAGGAGATCCGGAGCCGGCTGCTGGCGGTCCACACGCTCACGTTCGAGAGCGGTGGCGGCGGTCACCAGATCGAGCCGTCGGAGGGCCGCTACCTGCAGCCACGGGACCGGGTGTTCGTCATCGCGACCACGGCAGGGCTGCATCACCTGCGCGAGGAGGCGCGTGCACGGCCGAAGCCCGACCCGGCCCCCACCGGTCCACCGGCGGCAGCCGTGGACGACCGATGAGCACCGTCGAGGTCGGGCAGCCCGGCCGAACCGGACTGAACGACCGGCCCGGGATCGGCCCGTTCACCGGTCCACCGGGCGCATAGCGTCATGGTCATGCAGAACGGTCTCAGCGTGCCGCAGGGCGCCGCGCTCACCCTCGGCGCCATGCTCGGCACGGGTGTCATCTCGCTCCCAGCACTCGCCGCCGACGTGGCGGGTCCCGCCTCGCTGGTGGCCTGGGCGGCCCTCGTCCTCCTGTCGATCCCGCTCGCCACGACGTTCGCGGCCCTCGGTGCCCGGCACCCCGACGGCGGCGGCGTCGCCACCTACGCCCGCCTCGCGTTCGGCGAGCGGGCGTCCACGATGGTCGGCTGGGCGTTCTACGCGACCATCGCGGTCGGTGCACCCGCCGCAGCGGGCTTCGCCGGTGCCTACGTCGCCGACGCGACCGGCGGCGGGCAAGGCACCGCCCTGGCCACCACGGTCGCGATCATCGCGGTGTGCGCCACGATGAACTGGTTCGACCTGCGGGTGTCCGGCACGGTGCAGCTCGCCATCGCGGGGGCGGTGGCGCTGCTGCTGGCCGTCGCCGTCGTGGTGGCGCTGCCGCACGCACAGCCCAGCCACCTCGCGCCGTTCGCGCCGCACGGCTGGGCCGCGGTCGGCTCGGCGGCGGCGCTGTTGGTCTGGGCCTTCGCCGGGTGGGAGATCCTTGGCTCCCTGTCGGCGGAGTACCGCCGTCCGGCCCGGGACATCCCGCGGGCCACCGCGATCGCCGTGGCCGTCGTGGGGGCGCTCTACCTGGGCGTCGCCTTCGCCACGGTCTCGGTGCTCGGTCCGGAGCCCGGGCCCGCTCCGCTCTCGGACCTGCTGGTGCTGGGGTTCGGTGCGCACGCCCGTCCCGTGACCACGGTGCTGGCCGTGCTGCTGACCATCGGCGCCATCAACGTCTACTTCGCGGGCGGCAGCCGGATCGGCGCCGCCCTCGCTCGCGACGGTGGCCTCCCCGGCTGGCTGGCCGCCCGACCGGAACGGCCGCCCCGTAGGTCCCTGGCCGTCCTCACGACGCTGGGCCTCGGGACGACCGCGCTGCTCGCCGCCCTGCGCCTGCCCACCGACGTCGTGGTCCTGATGGCCTCCGCGACGTTCTCGCTCCTGTACCTGGTCGGCGCGGCGGCGGCCCTGCGCCTCCTGCCCCGCCGGAGCATCGCCTGGTGGTGCGCGGCCGTGTCGCTGGTGGCCGCGCTGGGGCTGCTCGTCATGACCGGGGCCCACATGACCGGGCCGGTGCTCGCCGCGCTGGGCGGTCTGGCCTGGTCGACGTGGCGGCGACGCCGGGCGCGGACGGCGGCAGCCGTCACGGTGCCAGCAGACGACCCAGCGCCTGAATGCCTGGCCGGATCGAGCTCGTGACCGCGCCACCGATCCCGAGCACCACCCCGTCCCGGTGGGGACCCACCGCAAAGGCGGCGAGGGACTCGCACGCGACCGACCGCCGTCGGGCACGGGTCACCAGCGCTCGCGCGTCCACCGGAGGGTCCCCGGACAGGTAGGCAGCCACGTGCAGGCCCGCAGCCGACGGGACGGGCTCGACCGGAAGCTCCGCCAGTGCGTCCAGCAGGATCTCGTGCCGTTCCGCGTAGTGCGCTGAGGCCTTCCGGACGTGCCGGGCCAGCAGTCCGTCGTCGATGAAGCGCGCGAGCGCTGCCTGCACGTGCACGGCCCCGTGGCCGTCGGTGAGCTGGCGGGCCGCGAGCAGTGCGTCGCGCAGCGACGGCGGCGCGACCAGGTACCCGACGCGCAGGCCGGGCAGCAGCGACTTCGAGAAGGTCCCGACGTAGATCACGTGGCCGTCCCTGTCGAGGGCCTGCAACGACTCCAGCGGCCGGCGGGCGCGGCGGAACTCGCTGTCGTAGTCGTCCTCGATCACCGCTGCCCTGTGTCGCACGGCGTGCGCGAGCAGGGCACGGCGTCGGGCGAGCGACAGCGGCATGCCCAGCGGGAACTGGTGCGACGGGGTGGTGTAGACGAGGCGGGCTCGCGGCGGGATCCGGTCCACGACGAGGCCGTCCGCGTCGACGGGCACTGGCACGACTCGCGCCCCGTGCAGCGCGAAGAGCTCCCGCGCGTCGGGGTAGCCGGGGTCTTCCATGGCGACGACGTCCCCTGGCTCGAGCAGCACCCGCGCCACGAGGTCGAGCGCCTGCTGCGCACCGGTCGTCGCGATCACGTCGTCCGCCCCTGCGTGGACCCCACGGGAACCGGCGATGTACCGGGCGACGGCCTCCCGGAACCGCGGCAGGCCCGCCGGGCCGGCGTACGAGCCGGCGGCAGGACCGCCCGCCCGCGACTCCGCCGCCAGCAGCCGGCGCCAGGTGTCGAACGGGAAGAGACCCGCGTCGGGGAGGCCCACCCGGAAGTCATGGGCAGGGACCGGCACGTCGCCGCTCGTGGGACGCGCGGTCCAGTGCCAGCCCGCACGCGGACGCAGGGCGCCCGGGTCCCGGCGCCGCACGGCAGGGGTGTCGCTCGCGGCCGCCGTGGCGAACGTGCCCGAACCGGTCCGCGTCTCCAGAAAACCCTCTGCGACGAGCCGCTCGTAGGCGGTTGCGACGCTCGCGCGCGAGACCCCGAGATCCCTGGCGAGGTCGCGGGTCGAGGGAACCTGCTCCCCTGCCCGGACCCGGCCAGCGGTCAGGGCCGTGTGCAACGCGCGGTAGATGGCGTCGGTACGCCCCGTGCGCTGGCTGAGGTCGACGGCGAGGTCCACCTGCCGATCATGGCCCATCCCGCCCTTCGCCGTCCGCCGTTCCTGCTGGACCCGAGCAGCACGGCCGTCCCCCTGCGCCCTGTTCCCTTCCCCCGGCCGGGCGGAGCCGCTTGAATACATTCCGACATGACTACGTACTACACGTCCGACCAGCATTTCGGACACCTGAACATCATTCGGTTCTGCGACCGCCCGTTCCCCGGCGTCTCCACGATGAATGACCGGCTCGTCCAGCTCTGGAACGAGACGGTCACCGACGACGACACCGTCTGGGTGCTGGGCGACGTGGCCCTCGGCGCCCTCAGCGAGTCACTGGCCTGCATCGGACGGCTGGCCGGGCGCAAGATCCTCGTACCGGGCAACCACGACCGCTGCTGGGAGGGCGACCGGGCCCTGCGCAAGGGCGACCCGGAGGCCCGCGAGCAGCGCCGGGCCGCGGCTCGGGAGCTGTACCTGGCCGCAGGCTTCGCCGAGATCCACGACCGGCCCCGTCCGGTGGCCGTGGGCGGGCAGCGTGCGGCGCTGTCGCACTTCCCGTTCGAGGGTGACTCCCACGGCGAGGACCGGTATGTCGAGTACCGGCCGGTGGACGACGGCGGGTGGGTGGTGCACGGCCACGTGCACGACACGTGGCGTCAGCGTGGGCGGCAGATCAACGTCGGCGTCGACGCCTGGGGCGGGCGGCCGGTTCCTGCCGAGACCATCGCAGGGCTGCTCGCCGGCGGCCCTCGCGACCTCGCGCCGCTGGGCTGGACCTGACGTGGCTGGAGGCCCGACCTGGTTGGACCCTGACACGACAAGAGCGCACGTTCTCAGGTGACGAACGTGCGCCCAGGCGTCAGGGTGCGCGGCGTCCTCGGTATGCGAGGCGCACGCACTGCGTCAGCGGAAGCGCCAGGGCGCCCGCCGCGCGGGGTTCATGCGGATACGAGGGACTCCGAGTCGCGGTGCTCACGGTCCGACTTGTAGGACGCGATCTCTGCTGCGTTGAACATGAGGTCCGCCCCGACCATGTGGTAGTCGATCTCACCTGCCTCGAGGAGATCGATGACGTGCAGCTTCGACACCCCCAGCAACCTTGCCGCTTCGAGCGCGGTCAGGTCCTTGTGCGGCCTGTTGACTTCAGCTTCCAATGTGATTTCGTTCACACGACCAGTCTTGCGCGTCGATGCCGCCGGAGTCCAGTCGAATCGGTGCGAGTTTCGCTATCCATCGGTGATTCTTTTCTCCGCGAGACCCGCAGTCGCGGCAATTGCTCTCGCTCAACGCCGAGATTGCTCTCGCTCACCGCCGAGCGTGTGAACGCGCGGCCGCGCAAGGTGTGACACGATAAGCGCCATTCCGCCGGTCCCGAATGCGGCGCGGAGGATTCCTGTCAATTGGCGGATCGAAACGATCCATCGCGCGCGAGGGGGATGGGTGGCAGCGCCGTCCGCAGTGCCCGTACTGATTCCGGCCGTCGGTAGTAGCGCCCCTCCCGATCTCCAGGTGATTCTTGACATCAATCGCGCCGCCTATGACGTGCTGGCCGGCACGTACAAGGGCACAACCGGGGTGCGTCAAGAGAATGCCAAGAAATGGCTCACGCAGCGCCTGCCGCAGCTGACCGCGGGCGCGCACCCGACCGCGTTGGACATCGGCTGCGCCGACGGCACCCACTCCAGGGTCCTGTCCGCGCTCGGGTACGCGGTCACGGGCGTCGACTTCTCGACCCGGATGATCGCCGCGGCCCGCGAGCTGGGCCAGGACCCGACCCTGCCGAACAAGCCGGTGCTGCTGCACGGCGAGTTCCTGGCGGGCCGGTACGTCGACGAGGCCGGTGCCGGCGCCTCGCTCGACGGGTCGCTGTTCGACCTCGTCCTCGCCACCGCGTTCGTCCACCTCTTCCCGCCGGAGGCCGACGAGGATGCCGTGCGCAAGGTGCTCGCCCACGTCGCGCCGGGCGGGACGGCACTGATCTCCACGACCGCCGCGCTGTCCCCACGGCAGGGCCTCGAGATGAAGGCCGGTGCGGACGGCCGGGTGACGCGCCGCTGGCGGAACCACTACACGCTCGAGTACTTCGTGTGGCTCGTCCAGGAAGCCGCACGCGACATCTACGGGACCAAGGTCCCGGTGCAGCCCTGGGTGGTCGTCGACCCGGACTCGGACGGAAAGCTCTGGATCGACGTCGTCGTGCACCGGCCGGCCTGATCACACCTCCTGGAACCCGCGGTAGACCGCGGTACGAAGCTCGACCGCGTAGGGCGCAAGGGCCGGCATCCCGAGGCTCGCCGCCGCCGCGATCTCGGCCTCGACGTCGTACGGCACCCGGATGAACTGCAGCCCGAACGGCGCCTGGCCGGGCTCGTCGACAACCCCCTCCAGGATCGCGTAGCTGGGGACCGGCTCATCCAGCGGGTTTCCCACGCTGCCGACGTTGAACAGCGTGCGGCCGCGTTCCACCTCGACGAAGGCGTCGTGGATGTCGCCGTACCCGACCATGGACGGCACGGGGCCCTCCCCCGTCATCGCCGTGTTGGCGAACATCCCGGCGAACTCCTCGGCCGTGTGCTTGGCGTGCACCCGCACGTGCGGACTGGTCGCGGACGCGTGAAAGAGCCTGATGTGCCGCCCGCTGACCAGCAGGTCATGGCTCAGGGGAAGCGCCTTCAGCCAGTCACGCTGGTCCTGACGCAGCTCGTCGCGCCACCAGGTCATCTCGACCGCCGACTCGTCGCTCCACACCGGCAGGCGGTCGTCCCAGTTGCCGCGGATATTGATGTCGCACACCTTGTCGCAACGATCGACCGCCGCGCTGCCCCGCGGGCCCTTTCCGACGAAGTCCCCGAGATTGATGATCTGATCAACCCCGCGCGACTCGATGTCATCGAGCACCGCGTCAAGTGCGGTGAGGTTGCCGTGCACGTCGCTGATCAGGGCAATTTTCTCCAAAGGCACACCCCGGATAGTGCCACATGTCGGCTTGGTGTCACGCCGTTTCAAGCTGGTATCCGAGCAACCGATCAACCTCGCGCACGATGTGCGACACATAGGGCTGGTCACCCGGAGGTCCGTCGAACCCCGACACACGAAGCCGAATCCAGGCCGCATGCCGGCGATACACATGGAATTCCAGGTACCCGCTGGGGTCGGGCGACCAGGGGTCGGCAATCGTCGCGCTGTGCTGCGTCCAGGACCGATAGGTATGCACGTGAACGGACCCTTCGGGCTTGGTTCCGTCGAGCCGCTTCGCCAACGACCTGAGCGTGACGTGGGCTTTCTCCACCCGCGCCAGAAAGACCTGTTCGTCGTAGTACGCACCGACCAGATCCGTCACCTGAGGCTGCTCACGCAGCCAGTGCGGGTCCACCATGACGAAGTCCACCCGCACCCCCCGCCCGACGGCCTCCACGATGCGGTCCTCGTCCGCGGAGATTCCGGTCAGCCCGAACCCCATGCAGAGCACCCGCCGCTTGGCGGCGCCCCACACCTCGTACGTGTCGCCCTCCCGGCTGTAGTCGCCACCGACCGCCTCGATACCCCGCATCCGCCGCCGCTCGACCTCCCGTCTGCGCGACGACTCGACCAGCTCGCGGTACACCCACAACGGCGCCACGACCACGATCACCGCCGTCATGCAGTAGACGATGACCTGTGCCGCACTGTCGGGCACGATGTCAGGGACAAAGGTCAGAGCCAGGTTGGAAGCCAACCCGAGCGCCACGACGACCAGGCCGCCACGCGCCCATCCCCCGCGGTCCGTCATGCCGCCGCACCCGGGCGCTCGCCCTCCTCGCCCAGCGCCTGACCCTCGTCGCCGCGCCCCAGAGCCGGTGGACGGCGCTCGGTCGGCACCGGGTGCCCGACGGCGAGCGAGAGCGAGTGCAGGACATGGTGCAGGATCGGCGGATTGAGGTCGTCATCGTCGTCGTACTGCGTCAGGCCGATGCCGAGCCGCTCGATGGACTTCCGGTAGAGGTGGAACTCCACGTACCCGGAGGCCTCGGGCGTGCCCGGATCCCGGATCGAGCCGCTGTACTGGACCGTCGTCCGGTAGGTGTGGATGCTCAGCTGGCCCCTGCCCTCGGCGTTGATCTGCCGGGCCAGCCCTTCGAGCCGTTGGTGCGCCTGCCGCACCTGCCCGATGAACGCCTCGTCCCGGTCGTAGTACCCGTCGATGGTCGCGGCGATCGCGGGCTGGTCGACGAGCCACTCCGGGTCGACCTTGATGACGTCGACGTCCACGCCCCGGTTCACCATCGCCCAGATCAGGTTGGGGTCGCGCGCGACGCTCGTCATGCCGAAGCCGAAGACGACCACCTGCCGCTGCGCGGCCCTCCAGATGTCGAGCGATGCGTTCCGGTGCTCGCGGTCGGCGCTCACCCACTCGATGCCCCGGTACTGGCGCAGCTCGTTCAGCAGGCGTGCCCGCTCCAGCTCGGCGGTCCGCTCCACCCGCTGACGGGCTGCGATGGTCTGCTCGAACAGGTACACGACGGCGATGACCACCGTCGCGACGGCCGTGCACCAGACGATCGGGATCGCCACCCGACGTGGCATCACATCGGGAATGAACGTCAGAACAAGGTTCGACGTCGCACCGAGCGCGACGACCAGGAGACTTCCCCGAGCCAAACGTTGCATGTGGACCACCCCCAGGATTCGCGCACGACCTGGTACCAGTAATCCGATGCTAAGGCAACAAATCAGTCAAGTCTAGTTAATATTGGAGCATCGGTTTCGCCTGGCAACCACCGCGATCGCGACCGCGCCGCCGCCGGGGGATCCGGGTGTTCCGGCCAGCTCGTCCGCCTCGGACCTGGCCTGCCGCGCCTCGTCGAACCGCTCCTGGTCGTGCAGCGCGAGCGCCAGCGTCCGGAGCGCCTCCGCCAGCCTCGGGCGGTGCTTCGCAGGGTTCTGCGCGGCGAGGGCACGCAGGAGCTGCACCGCCTCGGTCGCGGGCGCCACCGCCTCGTCGCCGAGCTTGAGGACGGCGAAGATCGCGCTCAGGTTCATCAGCGACTGCGCCAGCAGGGGCCCGTAGGCGTGCCGTTCGGCGCCGACGAGCTCGCGCCAGGTCCTGGTCGCCTCGCGCTCCACATCGAGCGCGTCCTGCGTGCGGTCCAGCCGGGCGTGGGTGACTCCGAGCGACGACAACGCGGCGGCGAGCTCCGGCACGTACCGTCGGGGGTCACGGACGGCGAGCCGCCGCTGCACCTCGACCGCCTCCTGCTGCAGCGCGAGGCCCTCGTCCCGCCTGCCGAGCCCGGAGAGCTGCGTGCCCAGTGCCAGGAGGGAGTGCGCGAGGTCCGCCAGGTACCGCCCAGGGTTCTCCTGGGCGGTCCGGCGCCGGATCCCGACGGCCTCCTCGAGGTAGGGCAGCGACTCCTCGCCCTGGCCCCCGATGGTGAGCACCGTGCCCATGACCTGCAGCGTGTCGCTCAGGGCAGGCAGGTGCTCGTCCGGGGCGACGGCGGCCAGCCGGCGCTGGATCCGCAGCGACTCAGCGGCCGCCGGCAGCGCCGCCGTGCCCCGGCCGAGCTCCAGCAGCCGCCGCGCCTCGTTCGTCAGGGACCGGGCCAGCATCCGGTCCGACCGGCCGGGGCGGCGGCCGGCGAGCTCCCGCCAGGGACTGCCCGCCTCGAAGCCCTGCCGGGGCTCGACCGGCGGTTGCCCCAGCTCTGCGCGCACACGGGCCACGTCCGACTCAGCCATCGCCAGGTCGAGCGTGACCACACCGGGGCGGCCGGCGTCGATCCGTCGAAGCAGGCCGAGCGCCTCCTCCGCGTACCGCAGCGCCTCCTGGGGCCGCCCGTGGCCGGACAAGGTCGCGCCGAGGTTCGCGAGCACGGCAGCAAGCCGTGGCCGGAACCGGGCCGGGTCGGACTCGGCCAGCTTCCGCAAGAGCACGACGGCCTGCCGCTCGTACCGCTCGGCATCGTCGGCACGGCCCAGCTCGCCGAGCGCGGTCACGGCGTCGTACAGCGCCTCGGCCCGGCGCGCGGCGTCGTCGGCCGGGGTCGCGGCGAGGGCGCGCAGCGTCAGCTCGGCGCGCAGCTCACCCAGCGCGAGCGACGGCCGCGGGAGCGCTCCGGCGACGGAGCGCAGCAGGTCACCGTCGTCCGGGAGCTCGGCGACCGCTGCGCCGAGCTGGTCGAGGGCGAAGCCGAGGTCGCCGGGCCGTCCGTCGAGGCGCTCCACGACGAGCCCGGCGGCGCGCAGGGCGGCCCGCCGGCCAACGGGTACGCCCGCCCCGGCCAGGCACGCGCCGAGCAGCCCAGGGGTACCGGTCAGCTCGGCCAGCAGATGGGGGTCCACCAGCCGTCCGGGCAGCGTCCGGTGCGGGTCCAGGTCGACCAGCCACCGCGCGACGTCGGGCTCGGCGCCCCGCCGCACGCCGGGCACGACGGCGGCGACCCGACGCACGAGACGTTCGGCGGCATCCCGTGTGCGCACGCCGGTGAGCGTCGCGGCCGCCACCAGTCCGTCCATGGCCTCGGGGAGGAAGCCGTCCTCGCCGAGCAGGCCGGCCTCCTCCGCCGAGCGGAACCACGTCCAGCGCTCGTGCTCGAGCAGCTCGTCGAGGGCGTCGGACACGTCGACCGGCAGTACGTCGCCCTGCTGCACCTGCGTGCGCATGACGGCGCAGAGCGCCGCCGCGTGCAGGTCGAGCATCCTGGCGCCACCGCCCGCGACCGACGCGACGGCCACCCGGGGCGGGGCGATCCCGAGCGCCCGCGCGTACGGCTCGACGAACACCGTTACCAGCCGCGCGTCGACCTGGCCCTGAACCACCTCGGCACCAAGGTCCTCCCCGTCCCTGGCGGGCTCCAGCAGCACGCGGACGGTCAGGTCGTCCGCGGCGAGCCGGCTGAACCACTGCCCGGCGCCACGGGCGACCAGCAGGACACGCAGCGCCCCGGCCCGCCCAGGGGCCGCCGCACGCAGCAGGTCCGCGAGCGCCGGGCCGCGCGTGTCGGCGTCGTCGATCAGCAGGAGCGCGGGGGCGCCGTCGGGCACGGCCGCCAGCGCGGCGGGTTCGGCGCCGTCGGGCACGTCGAGGCAGGTCCAGCCGGCGTGCGCCAGCTGGTGGGCCGCCTCACGCGCCAGGCGCGTCTTTCCGACGCCGCGCGGGCCGCTGACCAGCCGGACCGCTACGTCCTCTGGGCCGTGGCACCAGTCGACGAGCGAGGTCAGCTCGGCGGTCCGGCCGACGAACGGCACGATGCGGCGGGCCGGCGAGAGCAGCCGTCCGGGCGAGCCGGCGTGGGTGACGACCGTGCCGGGGTGTGGCGTCAACAGGGACACGAGGTCAGTGAACCGCAATTCCGATCGAACCGGTTATCACACCCAAAAGGGTGCCGATGGTCCGCTCATGGTGTGCGTCCGAGGCGCTCCTGCTCCTCGGCGAGGATGGTGCGCGACAGCGAGGTCTCGGACGGCGCGGCGACGTCCACCGCCGACGGCGCGGCGTCGGTGATCTCGGACTGGCGGGCGAACTCCTCGAAGAGGGCCGACTTGGAACCGAGGATCTCCATCATCCGCTGGTCCACGGAGTGCTCGACCAGGAGCCGGTGCACCTGGACGGTGCGGGTCTGGCCCATCCGGTGCGCCCTGGCGACGGCCTGCGCCTCGATGGTCGGCTTGACCTGGGGCTCGCAGAAGATGACGACGCTCGCGGCCTGCACGTTGAGGCCGACTCCCCCGGCGGTGATCTGGCTGACCAGCACGGAAGGTCCGTCCGGGTCGGACAGGGCGTCCACCATCGTCTGCCGCTCGGGCACGGGCACCGATCCGGTCAGTGGGCCGACGGCGAGCTCGCCGAGCAGGTCCATCACCTGCTCGAGGACCGACAGGAAGTAGGAGAAGACGATCACGCGGCGGCCGCCGTCGACCGCCTCGGTGACGAGCTCCCGCAGGCGCACGAGCTTCGCGGAGTCGGCGGCGTCCGACACCGCGAACGCGGCCCGCCGCATGGCCATGAAGTTCCCGGCGAGCACGGCGGAGCGGTAGGCGGCGCCGTCGACCGGGCCGAACTGTTCCCACTCCTCGACCTGCACCATCTCGGGCAGCTCGGTGAGCACGTCCTCCTGGTTGCGTCGCAGGTAGGCCGGCGCGACGATCCGGCGGAACGCCCTGGCCCCGGACAGGTCCGCGTTGGGGTCGAGCTGCCCCGCCACCTCGGGCTGCAGGTAGCCCACCATGTTCTTGAACTCGGCGACCTTGTTCTCCATCGGGGTGCCCGACAGGAACAGGACGCGGTCGGCCCGGTCGGCCCAGCGCCGCACCTCGCGGCCTCGGATGGTCTCGGGGTTCTTCACGTAGTGCGCCTCGTCCACGACCAGGAGCGCCGGCCGCAGGTCGTGCGGCAGGTCGAGCCGTCCGAGCACCTCGAACGTCGTGACCGCGACGCCGCCGCCGTCGAGCCAGGCCGCCGCTGCCTTCTCGCGGTCGCTGCCGTGCATCACCACGGCGGTCAGGTCGGAGTGCTGCTCGACCTCGCGCTGCCAGTTGGTGACGACGCTCGCCGGGCACACGACCAGCACGTGCGTGCCGCCGGTCGCGACGAGGTGCGCGGCAACGGCGATGGACTGCATGGTCTTGCCGAGGCCCATCTCGTCGCCGAGGATCGTGCGCCGCTGCACGAGCGCGTACTTCGCACCGAACTGCTGGTAGCCGCGGAGGTTGGCCCGCAGGAGCGTGCGGTCGAGGGGCTGCGCCTCGACCCGCCGCACGACGTCGGCGGGCAGGCCGCCCTCTGCGGCCTCGTGGTCGTCGCCCAGGTCGACGACCTGCGACAGCAGGCCGTAGTACTCGGCGGACCGGGCCTCGAAGTCCGCCCACACCTCCGCACCGTCCGGCGGCTGCCCGACGGCGGCGCGCACCGCTCGCGCGTCGTCGGTCAGCCGCGCGGCCGCCACCTGGTCCGCGAGCGCGGAGAGCGCAGCGAAGGCGGCGACCCTGCGGTCGGCGGGGGCTACCAGGCGCCGCCAGACGCTGGTGGCGAGAGCGGCGGGCGCGAGGTGCCCTGGCACGACGGCGGTCACGCGTCGCGCCTCGTCCAGGTGCCGGTGCCTGGCGTCGGTAGCCAGCCCGAAGGCATACAGGGACTGGACGAGCACGGTGGCGTAGGGGTCGTCGGGGTCGACGTCGATGCGGAACCGCAGCTCGGCGTCGACGTCGGCAGCGAGCTCGCGGGCGGCGGACGTGGCGAGCTTGGCGGTGCCTGCGCCGATGCCCGCCTCGACGAGGCGGTCGGTGCCGGCGACGAGCACCTGGGCGACGTGCTTGAAACCGGCCTTCTCCAGGACGGCGACGCGCAGCTTCTTGCGCCGGTCCTCCAGGGCCGCGACGCCGACCGTGCGCAGGTCGGCGTGGACGCGCACCTCGCGCGTGGCCGTGTAGGCGTCGCGTACGCGCTCGCGGAGGCCGGCGTCGGCGGTGGTGAGCAGCCGGGCGTCGTCGAGCAGCGTCTGCGCCTGTCCGACGACGCGACGGGCCGCGCGGGCCTTCCAGGGCCGGGGCGGGCCGGCGGGGGCGTCTGCTGGGCTGGGGAGGGTCGTCTGCTCGGTCATGGCGCTGCGAGCGTACCCGGATGGTCTGACATGCCCCGTTCGCGGCGTACGTGCCCGGTCGCTGGTCGCTGAGCGCACACCGGATTAGGTTGAGGTCATGACCAACGAGCTGAGCGACCGGCCGAACAGGTTCGGCGGGACTCCCGTGACCACCGTCGAGGAGCTCCGCGAGATCATCCCGCCGCCGCTCGGACCCGCGGCGGGCAAGGTGCGCACCGCGCTGCACGACCTCGACCGGCAGTGGCTCGCGGCGTCGCCGCTGTGCCTGGTCGCGACGTCGGACGCCGAGGGCAACCTCGACGTCTCCCCCAAGGGCGACCCGGCCGGCTCCCTGGTACGGATCCTGGACGACCGCACCATCGCGATCCCCGAGCGGCCCGGCAACCGCCGCACCGACGGGTACCTCAACGTGCTCGCCAATCCGCACGTGGGACTCATCTTCGTGATCCCGGGCCGCGGCGACACGCTGCGGGTCAACGGCTCGGCCCGCATCGTGCGCGACGCGCCGTACCTCGCCGAGCTCCAGGTGCGGCGCAACCTTCCGGTGCTGGCGCTGGAGGTCGACATCGAACAGGTCTTCCACCACTGCTCCAAGGCGTTCCTGCGCTCCAGGACCTGGGACCCCGACACGTGGGACCTGGAGACCGTGCCCCGCCGCGCCGTGCTCGCCCACACCCTGGAGCGGCGGGACCAGACGCTCGAACAGGTCGAGGAGCACTACGGTCCCCGGTACGCCGACACGATCTACGGCTGAAGCGCCTTCGGCGGCGGATCCATCTCCAGCATCGCCCGGACCGGTGCCACACCCTCCAACGTGACGTCGAGCCTGTGCACGTCCGGCCGTGCCGCCCACGCCTCGCGGGTCATGCGGTACCGGTTCTCGGTCGCCGCCGCACCCTGCCGGTCCTGCAGGACGACGCCGTTGGGGGCGTAGCCGAGCGACCGCGTCACCCCGTTGGACTCGGGGTTGTCGTCGAACGCCTCGGTCGTCGCGTCCGCCGCGTCGAACCCCTCGAACAGCAGGTGCAGGGCCATCAGCCGCATCCGCTTCCCGAGGCCCTGGCCGTGGTGCGGCAGGCCGAGCCAGGAGCCGGTCCCGGCGGACCGCGTCACGCCGAAGGCCTTGGCCCCCACGCT
Organism: Promicromonospora vindobonensis; assembly: GCF_042685865.1. Taxonomy (NCBI): domain Bacteria; kingdom Bacillati; phylum Actinomycetota; class Actinomycetes; order Micrococcales; family Promicromonosporaceae; genus Promicromonospora; species Promicromonospora vindobonensis. The sequence continues at coordinate 116,076 of NZ_JBHUOG010000001.1, forward strand.
CTGCACCCCGATCGGCTCGCCGCTCCGGAAGACGGCGAGCTCCAGCGCCCACGCCTGGGGCGACACCGTGCCGCGTGACGACCAGTGGTACTGGAGAAACCCCCTGCGCACCGTGTCGGGCTCGCCGGTGTTCCACGGCACGAGGAACGGGCTCCGCTCCGGCGGATGGAGGCCTGCCAGTGCGACGTCGGCCAGGCGGGTCAGCTCGGCGTCGTCGGGCAGGCGCAGCTCGAGGTCGCCGCTGACGACCCGGAGGCCGAACGGCGGGAAGGCGCTGGCGAGGTCCATGCACCTACCGTTGCCGGTACCCCCCGGCCTGAACAACTTGATTTCTCTTCCGCCAGAGCCGGCCGGGAGCACCGGCGCCGGCGAGCTGCACGGGTGAAATCACGGGCTTTTCCTTGGCGGAGCACCGGGCCCCCGGCACGATGCCATCATGACCACACCACCCGTTGGACCCGGGCACGACTACGCCTCCGGACCCGCGCTGCCGCCACCCCCGACGGGCGCGCAGTACGGGTATCCCGCTCAGTACGCCCCGGCACCCCGGCCGCGGAAGACCGGGCCAAAGGTCCTCACCTTCACCGGAGTCGCCGTCCTGGTGGCTGGTGTGATCGCCGGCATCGTCGGCGTCGTGGGAGCCGCCGGCGGGATCGCCGACCTGCTCCCCACCGACCTCGTCACGACCGAGGGAACGGCGGGCAGCGACGCCATCGCCCTCGAGACGAGCACGGAGCCCCTCACGTTCGACGCCTCGGACGAGGGCGCCTATCTCGTCTTCGAGGTCTCGCAGGACCAGTCGGCCCGCCTGCCCGCCTCCGCGGTGACCGCGGAGGGGCCGAACGGACCGGTCGGCATCGAGCCCCCCGACCAGACGGGTGCCCTGCCGACCAACGGCTGGTCCGTCTTCCCCGTCGGGGTAGTCGTACCCCAGGAGACCGGCCCGCACACCCTCGTCGTCGACGGGGCCGTGGCCTCCCCCGACGTCGGCCTCGCCGTGAGCGGACCCCTCAACGTGGACAGCGTCGCCGGGATCGGCTCCAGCGGGCTCGTCGTCCTGGTCGGGTTCCTCGTCGGCGGGCTGGGCTTCCTGCTCCTGATCGCCGGGATCATCTGGTGGGCGGTCGCCAAGAAGTAGGGCCCGGGACCGACCGCCTCAGCAGTCGGGGCTGGGCTGATCCGGGCTCGGCGTCGGGGCGACATGTACCAGGCGAGGGGTGCCACGTGCGGTGAATTTCGTTCACCTGGGCACCGACAAGTTCGTATCAGCTGAATTGTTCGGCTGTGCTGAACCACGCGGGGCTCCGGTGAACGAAATTCACGCCACCTGACACCCCTCGTGCGGGTCTACCTCACCCCGCACAGACCTCCAGCCCTGTGGACAGCCGCGGGCGACCGGCCGGCGGTCAGGTCACGCTGGTGACATGGCACGCACCAACTACGACCCGCTGGCCCTCGACCCGCTGTTCGACGGCACCCTCGACCCCGACCTGGACGACGACCGGGACAAGGACCGGCCCTCGATCCAGCCCCGCCCGGCCCCCACGCTGATGCGCGACGGCCTCGCCCTCGTGTGCGCATCCGCCGTCCGGTTCGAGGCCGCCCGCCGGGGCCTCAGCCAGCGACAGATCGCGGCCGAGGTCGGGCTGTCCAGGGCCGCGGTCTCCTACCGGTTCCGAGGTCGGACCGCCTGGACCTTGGACCAGGTCGGCATCATCGCCTTGCTGTTCGGCTGCGAACCAGCCCTGCTCGTCAGCGAGCCGCGCAAGCCCGTGGGGGACGTGGCCGGGAACTACGGAGCCTCGTGAGAGCTCACTCCAGCGTCGCGTCCGCGGCGCGCCGAGCGACCACCGCGAGATCGCCATCCGCCTCGGCCGCCCACGAGCGCTGGCGCGATGCGCCGTCCCCGCCGGACCAGAGGCCGCCCAGCAGCTCGGTGACGGCGTCGAGGTCCCCCAGGTCCACCAGCGCGTCACGCACGTGGTCCACCAGCGCCCCGACGACGTCGTGCGCGGGGGCCGGCCGCCAGGTCCTTGGGTCCACGAGGTCGCCGCTGAGGCCCGATCGACCCGCCCGCCAGAGTGCGGTGCGCAGGATCTCGACCGGCACGTCGGGTGCCGGCGAGTCCGCCGCACGCGCCGCCGTCTCCACGAGCCCGCGGGCCAGCGCGGCGAGCAGCGTCGCGGTGTCGGCAGAGAGGCACACGTCGGCGACCCGGATCTCCACGGTGGGATAGCGGGCCGACAGGCGGGCGTCGAAGTAGATCATCCCCTCGTCCAGGATGGTGCCGGTCGCGAGGAGACTCTCGACCGCGGCGTGGTACGCCTCCGGGGTGCCGAAGCGCCGCGTCGGGCCCGCCGTGTGCCAGCGGGACCAGACCTGGGAGCGAAAGCTCGCGTACCCCGAGTCCACACCCGTCCAGTAGGGCGAGTTCACCGACAGCGCCAGCAGCGGCGCGAGCCATGGCCCGATGCGGTCCAGCACCGCGACGCCCTCGGTGTCGTCGGCCACCGCGACGTGCACGTGGCAACCGCTGGTGAGCTGCTCGCGGGCGGTCAGCCCGAACTCCGCGCGTGCGGAAAGGTACCGGAGCTTGTCCACCGTCGTGCCGTCGAACACCAGCGGCGAGGTGCCGAGCGCCGCGATACGGGCGCCGTGCCGGTCTGCCGCCGCCTGCGCGCCCGCGCGGCCCTCCCGGATCGCGGTGGCGATCTCCTCGAGCGTGGTCAGCGGCGGCGTGGCGGTCTCGAGCTGCTCCTCCATGAGCTCGTGCTCGAGCGGACCGTCGGCCGGCTCGGCGCTGTCGAGCACGTCGCGGGCACGCGGGACCGGGTTCCCGTCGTGCCCGACCAGCATCAGCTCCTCCTCGACACCGACCGAGCGCGCTGTCCCGGTCACAGCAGTGCCAGGGCGGCGAGCGCGTCGCGCGTGGCGTCGGCCGCGGTCATGCGCTGCGCCCTGACGATGTGGTCGCGGCTCGCGTGGTCGAGGAACTCCACCGGCAGACCCACGTGCACCTGCGGCGCGCCGATGCCCTGCTCCCCCGCGCGCTGCGCGAGCATGTCGCCCACACCGCCGTCGACCACACCGTCCTCCAGCGTGACGACGAGGTCGTGCTCGCCGCAGAGCTTGACCAGGTTCGCCGGGATCGGCAGCACCCAGGTCGGTGCGGCGACCGTCACCTCGACGCCGTGCGCCGCGAGCGCCTCGCCGGTCTCCATGGCACAGCCCGTCATGGCACCGACGCCGACCACGAGCACCCGGCGGGCCGGCCCGCCGGTCGAGCCCGTCGAGCCCTCGAACCGCCCGACGACGTCCACGCCGTCGAGCTCCTCGACGGCCGGGATGTCGTCGCCGAGCGCGCCCTTGGGGTACCTGACCACGGTGGGCGCGTCGTCGACGTCGACAGCCGTGCGGAGGGCAGCACGCAGGGTCGTCTCGTCACGGGGTGCGGCCAGGCGCAGGCCGGGCACGATCCGCAGCATCGCCATGTCCCACATGCCGTTGTGGCTGGCGCCGTCGTCGCCGGTGATACCGGCGCGGTCCAGGACGAAGGTGACGCCGGCCTTGTGCAGCGCCACGTCCATGAGCACCTGGTCGAACGCCCGGTTCAGGAACGTCGCGTAGACGGCGACGACGGGGTGCAGCCCCGCGAAGGCCATGCCGGCGGCCGACGTCGCCGCGTGCTGCTCGGCGATGCCGACGTCGAAGGTCCGCTCCGGGAACTGCTGCTGGAACGGCGCCAGCCCGACGGGGTGCAGCATGGCGGCGGTGATGGCGACGACGTCGGGCCGGCGGCGGCCGATCTGCACTATCTCGTCCGCGAAGACCTTGGTCCAGCCGAACCGGCTGGGGGCGACCGGCAGCCCCGTCTCCGGGTGGATCGCGCCGACCGAGTGGAACCGGTCCGCGATGTCCTCCTCGGCAGGGGTGTAGCCGCGGCCCTTCTCGGTGATCGCGTGCACGATCACGGGGCGGCCGAACGCCTTGGCGCGGCCGAGGGCTCGTTCGAGTGCCTCGGTGTCGTGGCCGTCGACGGGGCCGATGTACTTGATGCCGAGGTCCTCGAACAGGCCCTGCGGTGCCACGACGTCCTTGAGGCCCTTCTTCAGGCCGTGCAGCCAGCGCCAGGCGAAGCGTCCGGGCGGGCCGGAGCGGTGCAGGGCGCGCGTGCCCCAGCTGAGGAAGGCCTCGTAGCCGCTGGTGGTGCGCAGCGTGTCGAGGTGGTTGGCGAGCCCGCCGATGGTCGGCGAGTAGGACCGGCCGTTGTCGTTGACCACGACCACGAGCTTGCGGTCGCGGCTCTCGGCGATGTTGTTCAGCGCCTCCCAGGCCATGCCGCCGGTGAGGGCGCCGTCGCCGATCACGGCGACGACGTGGTCGTCCTTGCCGCGTACCTGGTTGGCCTTGGCGATGCCGTCCGCCCAGGACAGGGCCGTGGAGGCGTGGGAGTTCTCGACGATGTCGTGCGCGGACTCGACGCGGCTGGGGTAGCCCGACATGCCGCCGCGCTTGCGCAGCTCGGAGAAGTCCTGGCGGCCGGTGAGCAGCTTGTGGACGTAGGCCTGGTGGCCCGTGTCGAACACGATGGAGTCGCGTGGCGAGTCGAAGACCCGGTGCATGGCGATCGTCAGCTCGACGACGCCGAGGTTGGGCCCGAGATGGCCACCCGTGCGCGAGACGCTCTCCACGAGGAATCTGCGGATCTCCTCTGCGAGCTCCGGCATCTGGCCGGGCGTCATCGCCCGGACGTCCTTGGGCGAACGAATGTCGCTCAGCAGGCCCATGCTCGTCCTTTCGTCGTGCCCCCAGCGGGGGAATCGGGGCCCCACTCTAAGGGGCACCGACCTCTCCACTGTGCCACGAGAGCCTCGCCTGCCACGCCTGTCTGCGATACCTCCACAACGATGTGGCCGGACTCATATGCAGGGCGAGAAGAACTCTTTACCCTTGGTGAACGTGCGCTTCCTCCCCGAGCAGAGCCCTGCCACCGACCTCACCTACGGCGACGTCTTCCTCGTGCCGTCCCGCTCGGACGTCACGTCGCGGTTCGACGTGGATCTCGCGTCCGACGACGGCACCGGCACCACGATCCCCGTGGTCGTCGCGAACATGACCGCCGTGGCGGGACGCCGCATGGCGGAGACCGTCGCGCGGCGCGGCGGCCTGGCGATCATCCCGCAGGACGTACCCGCCGACGTCGTCGCCGGCGTGGTGGCCGACGTCAAGGCCAAGGACCCGGTCATCGAGACGCCGGTGATCGTCTCGCCGCACGACACCGTGCACAGCGTGCTGAACCTGCTCGGCAAGCGTTCGCACGGCGCAGCCGTCGTCGTCGAGGACGACCGGCCCGTCGGTGTCGTGACCGAGTCGGACTGCGCCGACGTCGACCGGTTCACCCGGGTCGCCGAGGTGATGTCCGCGGAGCCCCGGCTGCTGGACGCCGCTCTCCTGGACGGCCCCGGCGGGCTGGAGGCTGCCTTCGACGTGCTGCACTCCGCGCGCCTCGACCTGGCGCCCGTGGTGCGCGACGGAAGACTCGCCGGGGTGCTGACCCGCAAGGGCGCGCTGCGCTCGTCGATCTACGGCCCCGCCCTCGACGCGTCGGGGGCGCTGCGGATCGGGGCGGCGGTGGGGATCAACGGCGACGTCGCCACGAAGGCGAAGGACCTGCTCGCCGCCGGCGTGGACGTGCTCGTGGTCGACACGGCGCACGGTCACCAGACCAGGATGCTCGCCGCCCTCGAGGCCGTACGGTCGGTGGACCCGACGGTGCCGGTGGTGGCCGGCAACGTCGTCACCGCCGACGGGGTGCGCGACCTCGTGGCAGCGGGCGCCGACATCCTCAAGGTCGGCGTGGGCCCCGGCGCGATGTGCACCACGCGGATGCAGACCGGCGTGGGCCGGCCGCAGTTCTCGGCGGTCCTGGAGTGCGCGGCCGCGGCGCGCGAGCTCGGCAAGCACGTCTGGGCCGACGGCGGCGTGCGCCACCCCCGCGACGTCGCCCTTGCGCTGGCTGCCGGCGCGTCGCAGGTGATGGTCGGCTCCTGGTTCGCGGGCACGCACGAGTCGCCGGGCGACCTGAAGTCGGACGGCTCGGGCCGCCTCTACAAGGACTCGTTCGGCATGGCCTCGGCGCGGGCGGTCGCAGCCCGCAACTCCGGTGCGGGGACCGCGTTCGCCCGTGCCCGCAAGGCCCTGTACGAGGAGGGCATCTCCACCGGCAAGATGTACCTCGACCCGGCACGGCCGGGCGTCGAGGACCTGCTGGACGAGATCACGTCCGGCCTGCGGTCCTCGTGCACCTACGCAGGAGCCAGGTCGCTGGCCGAGTTCTCCGAGCGTGCCGTGGTGGGCATCCAGTCGGCGGCCGGCTACCAGGAGGGCATGCCGCAGGCCACGAGCTGGTGACCCGCCCCGTCGGCGCGGTTCCACTACGGGCGAGTGCCTTGCTTCGCTGCGCCCCTCACCCTTCGCTTCACCTCCGGCTCAGCCGACGATCACCAGGCGCTGGGTCGGGCGGGTCAGCGCGACGTAGAGGTCGCGCTCACCGCCGGGCCGGGCGGAGGTGATCCCGTCGGGATCGGCGACCACGACGGCGTCGAACTCCAGGCCGCGCACCTGGGAGACCGGCACGACCCGGACGTCGGTGCCCGCCAGCGCCTCGGCGAGCCCCGGGACCGCCGCGTCGGCCGCGAGGACGGCGACCAGCTCGTCCGGTTCGGCGGCTGCCTGCGCCGCCGCCTCCTCGACGACGGCCCGGACCAGGTCTCCGGTCGCCGCGACGCGACGGGGCGGGGCACCGTGCCGTACCGCCACGGCGGGCTCCTGGCCGGGCGCGATCAGCTCGCGCAGCGGGGCCGCCGCCTCGAGCACCTCCGCCGTCGTCCGGTAGCAGACGGTCAGGGTGCGCACGTCAGCGCGCTTCGCCAGGTCGCTGCCCAGCGCATCGGCCCAGGACCCGGCGCCGGTCGCCGGCCCTGCCTGGGCCAGGTCCCCGACCACGGTCATCGAGCGGCCGGGGCAGCGCCGCAGCACCGCACGCCACTGCATCGGCGTCAGCTCCTGGGCCTCGTCCACGACCACGTGTCCGTAGATCGTGGCCGGCGGGCCGTTCAGCAGGTGCTCGGCCTCGTCGAGGAGCGGCAGGTGCGCGGACGTCCACGCGCCGTCGGCCTCCACGGCGAGCGCCGTGTGCTCGTCGAGCACGTCCAGCACGACGTCGCCAGCGGTGAGCCGCGGCCAGGCGGACTCGACGGCCTGTTCCAGCGCGAGGTCGTCGACGAGCTCGGCCCGCAGCGCGCCGGGGTCCAGCTCCGCCACGGCGGCGGCATGCCCGAAGGCGCCGCCCGCGTCGGGGCCGAAGCCCAGCCTCTCCAGGTCCTTCGCCGCGGCCCTGTCGACGTCCACGCCGCCGGTGAGCACCTCGATGTCCTCGTCGAGCCTCGCGAGCAGCACGCGGGCGCGGGCCTGGACCTCGTCGGCCACGAAGTCCACGACCAGGTCCTTGAACAGCGCCCTGGCCTGGTTGTGCGGCAGGCTGCTGCTCGCGGCCGTGTCGCGGGCCTCTGCGAGGGCGTGCTCGTCGAGGGTGACCGCGTCGCCGTCGACGACCACGACGAGGGTGCCGGACGGCGCCTGGTAGCGCCGCACGGCCTCGGCGAGCTGGTCGGCCAGCCGGACGTCGCCGGCGGCGCGGCGCAGCTCGTGTCCGGCGCCGGGTGGCGTGTCCAGGCCGAGGGCGTCGGCGACGAGCCGGTCGACGGTGCTCATCACCACGTCGTTCTCGCCGAGGGACGGCAGGACCTCCGCGATGTAGTCGAGGAAGCGCGAGCCCGGGCCGAGCACCAGCACGCCGTCGGCCCGGGCCTCGGAGAACCCGGCGAGGACGTACGCGGCGCGGTGCAGGGCGACCACCGTCTTGCCGGTGCCCGGCCCGCCCTCCACCACGGTGACGCCGCGGTGCGCGGAGCGGATGATCGCGTCCTGCTCGGACTGCAGCGTGGAGACGACGTCGCGCATGCGGCCGGTGCGCCGCGCGCTGATCGCCGCGAGGAGGGGCCCGTCGCCGATGACGTCCTCGGGACCCGGCTCCGCACCGTCCAGGATCTCGTCGCTGACCCGTGCGACCTTGCGCCCGTCCAGGCCGAGGTGCCTGCGCCGGTGCAGCCCCATCGGATGGGCTGCGGTGGCGGCGTAGAACGGGCGGGCGGCGTCCGCGCGCCAGTCGACGAGCAGCTGGTCGTCGCCGTCGCTCAGGCCGGTGCGGCCGATGCGCAGCGAGGGGCCGTCGACGTGGTCGATCCGGCCGAAGCAGAGGTGGTGCTCGGCAGCCTCGAGGGTGCGCGCCCGGCGGGTGAGCATGCCGACGCGCACCTCGCGCGTGAACGCCTCCTCCGGGTCGCCCGACGAGGTGCGTGCAGCGGAGTCCAGGTCCGCGCGGACCCGCGCCAGCTCGCCGTCGAGCCTGGCATACAGGGCGTCGACGTACTCCTGCTCGGCGGACTGCTCGATCTCGCGTCGCTGCACCGGGTCTCCTCGTGGTCGGGCCTGACGTCAACGCGGCCGCGTTCAGGACTCCGCGGCGCGCTGCCCGAACGTGCCTGCGGTGACCGTGGCGAACGAGCGGCGTACCAGCTCTTCGAGCATGGTGAGATCGACCTGCTCGAGGTCTTTCAGGTACAGGCAGCCGACGCCGGTGGTGTGCGGGCCGAGCCGCGCCAGCAGGTCCTCGTGCGCGCCCACGCCGTCCGCGAGGTACACCGTGCTCGCTGCCTTCCGTGGCGCGAACGCCGCCGCAGGGGCGTGCCCGGAGTGGCCGCTCGCGTACACGTACCGGTACTCGCCGAAGCCGATCATCGACGTGCCGAACATGCGCGGCGCCTCGCCCGTGACCCGCTCCATGAGGTCGCACAGCGTCCGCGCGTCGCGCCGCCGGCCGGCGGGCGTCACGGCGTCGAGGTAGGCGACGGGGTCGCCGTCGGTCCAGGTGGTGGCCATGCTCCAGTATGGGCACACCGGTACCGTTGACCGCCCGCCCGGCACCGAACATCCACACCGGACACCCGTACAGGACAAAGGAGGCCGCCGTGGTCGCCGCCGACCTCGACGTCACCGTCGACCTCACCCGAGCTCTCCTGGAGGAGCAGCATCCCGATCTCGCCGACCGGCCGCTCGAGCTGGTGGCGAACGGCTGGGACAACGTGATGGTCCGGCTGGGTGACGACCTCGCGCTGCGTCTCCCCCGGCGTGAGCTCGGGGCGCAGCTCATGCGCAACGAGCACCGCGTGCTCCCGCTGCTCGCCCCGCGGCTGCCGGTCGCCGTGCCCGCCCCCGTGCGTACCGGCGCGCCCAGCGCGGCGCTCGGCTACCCCTGGCCGTGGGGCGTCGTACGGTGGGCCGACGGCGTCCCTGCGGCCACGGTCCCCGCGGCGGAGCGCACCCCGTGGGCCGAGCACCTGGCGCGGGTGTTCGTGGCGCTGCACCAGCCGGCTCCCGAGGACGCCCCGGGGAACAGGTTCCGCGGGATCCCCGTCGCGGAGCGGTCGGCGACCTTCGACGACCGTCTCGACCTGCTCCCGGAGCGGTTGCACGTGCGCGCCCGCGACCTGTGGGCCGACGCGGCGGACGCCCCTGGGTACGACGGCGTCCCCGTGTGGCTGCACGGTGACCCGCACCCCGCCAACCTGGTGGCCGACGGCGGCCGGCTCTCCGCCGTGATCGACTTCGGGGACGTGACCAGCGGCGACCCGGCGTCGGACCTCGGCGCGATGTGGCTCGTCTTCGACGCGGAGGGCCGGGACCGCTTTCGCCGCGTGGTCGACACGCACGCGCGGGACGGGCGTGGCTGTGACGCCGGGATGTGGCGCAGGGCGCGGGGCTGGGCCCTGCTGTACACGACCATCTGCTTCTCCTACCCGGACACGCACCCGATCATGGTCGGGGTAGGGGAGCACGCGATCGAGCAGCTCTTCGGCTGAGTGTCGGTGAGCGTCGGTAGGTTCCTCGCATGTCCTACTTCAGGCCCCTCTTCGCCCTGTGCTCCGGCACGCCCGACGGCACGCCGTACCCCCAGACGGTGCACGACCTCGGCGTCCTTCACGTGCCGTCGGGCCGGGTCGAGGCGTCCGACCCGTACGTGACCCTCGGCGACGGCCTCGTGGCCACCGTGCCGCCTGGCTCCTACCCGGTGCGGGTCACCGTCGCCGACGTCTCGGACGCCCGGGACGGCAGCCACCCGCGGGAGGCGTACCTGTCCCTGGTGGTCTCCGACGCCGCCCCCGTCGCCGACGTGCGGCTCGTCTCGCCGGACGGTGCCGAGCCGCCGACCGCCGACGAGTTCTACGGCGTCGGCGTCGACGCGGGGACGGTCGCCCTCGCGGACGCCGGGGCGGTCATCACCTGCATGCCGCCACGGGACGGCGACTGGTACGAGGACATCTTCGACAACGGCACCGAGCAGTCCTGGTTCGCGCTCCAGGACGACCCGGACCACTACCGGAACGGCTGCGCCAACGTCACCCTGCCGCTGGCCACCGCCGGCGAGAACGTCGTGCTCAGCCACTCCGGCTGGGGCGACGGCTTCTACCCGGTGGTCAGCACCCACGCCGCCGACGGGACGCTCCTCGGTGTGCACATCGACCTCCTGGTCGCCGGGCCCGACCACGAGGACGGCCAGGACGAGGACGAGGAGGCCCCGGTCGCTGTCGGCGCCTGAGCCACGAGGGTGCGGTCAGAACCGCACGGCCGTCGTGTTCGCCCCGCACACCAGCACGGCCACGCGCTCCCCCGGCCGCGGCACGTAGGCGCCGGACAGGAGCGCGGAGAGGGCCGCAGCGCCGCCCGGCTCGGTCACCACCCTGGCCGTGTCCCAGAGGGAGCGCTGCGCCGACGCGATGGCATCGTCCGTGACCAGGACCGACTCGGCGACGAACTGCTGGGCGATCGGGAACATGTGCCGCCCTACCTGCCGGGGGGCGAGCGAGTCTGCGGCGATGCCCTCGGTCGGCGCGTCCACCGGCTCTCCGGCTGCGAGCGCCCGGTGCAGCGTCGGCGCGCCCTCCGGCTCGACGGCGACGACCTTGACGTCGCCGCGGAACCAGGCGGCGATGCCGCCGATCAGCCCGCCGCCGCCCACGGCGACGAGGAGCGTGTCGAGGCCGGGCAGGTCCTGGCCGATCTCCAGCCCGAGCGTGCCCTGCCCGATCAGGGTCTCGGGCTGGTCGTAGGCGTGGACGGTCAGCGCGCCGGTTCCTGCGACGAACTCCTCGCTCGCTGCGAGGGCGTCGGCGTACCGGTCGCCGCCCACGACGAGCTTTGCGCCGTAGCCACGGATGCGGTCGGCCTTGGCCGACGAGGTCACGCTCGGCACGAAGATGGTCGCCGGGACGCCGAGCCGGGCCGCTGCGTAGGCGACAGCGGCCCCGTGGTTGCCGCCCGAGGCGGCGACCACGCCCGCGTCGGGCACCTCGCGGGTCAGGAGGCTCGTGAACGCGCCGCGCGCCTTGAAGGAGCCGGAGTGCTGCAGGTGCTCGAGCTTGAGCGCCACGGGGTGCGCGGGCCGGCCGAAGTCGGCCAGGTCGACCTCCAGCACGGGGGTGTGCCGCACGTGCGGGCGGATCAGGGTCTCGGCGGCGCGGATGGCGGCGCGGGTCACCTCGGTCATCGGGTCCTCCTGGGGGCGTCGGACAGGTTCGGGTCGTCGGGCATCGTCGGGCCGGTGGACGTCACGAGAGCCCCAGCTCCTTGGTGCTGTCCCAGTCCTCGGTCCAGCCGAGCTGGTCGAACATCGCGTCCAGCACCCCTGCGGTGAACCCCCACACGAGGTGGGTGACGGCGCCGTCGTGCACGTGGAATCCCGGGCCGCGCCATGTCTGGTTGCCGCGGCGCGCGACGACGGTGAAGCGGTTGGCGGGGTCGAGCAGGTCGGCCACGGGGGCGCGGAAGACGTGTGCGGACTCGGCGACGTCGACCACACGTACGGGGGTGGGGCGGGCCCACCAGCCGAGGACCGGCGTGACGACGTGGTTGCTGACCGGCATGGGCAGCGCGTCGAACGCACCGAGCACCTCGATGCCGGACGGGTCGAGCCCGGTCTCCTCGACGGCTTCGCGCAGGGCTGCCGTGACGGCGTCCTCGCCGTCGTCGGCGCGCCCGCCGGGGAACGCGACCTGGCCGGCATGGCTGCGCAGCGTGCTCGCGCGCGCGAGGAGCAGGACGTCGAGGTCGGCGGGCACCGCGAGGTCGTGGTCCTCCCGGTCGGCCGCGAGGCCGTCCAGGACGCCGAACAGCACGAGGACCGACGCCGGGCGCGCGTCACCGGAGAAGTCACCGCGTGCGTGCCGCCAGGGCCCTTCGAAACCTTGCTCGGCGAGCGCGACCAGCTGCTTGCGTGCGGATGCGGAGGAGCTCACTGCCCGACCTTAACTCTCGCCGCAGGGGCGACCGGCTCTCCTGGCGACCTCTCCTGGCAAAGCGCGACAACTGATGGCAAACGGTTGTCGACAGGTCCGGCCCCGAACAGACTCGCCGGCATGAGCCGACCTGCCGCCCCTCTTGTCCTGCATGCCGACCGGCTGCTGCCCGCGGACCCCGGTGTGCTCGAGATCGCCCGCCGGCTGTACGCGGCGGTGCGCGAGCTGCCGATCATCTCCCCGCACGGGCACGTCGATCCCGCCGTGCTCCTGCACGACACGCCGTTCAGCGACCCGGCCGCCCTGTTCGTGACGCCCGACCACTACGTGACGCGCCTGCTGCACGCGTCGGGGGTCCAGCTCGCGGAGCTCGGGGTCGGGCAGGGCCGGCTCGACCCGTCGGCGGCCCGCGAGGCGTGGCGGCTGCTGTGCTCGCACTGGCACGTCTTTCGCGGGACGCCGGTCCGCTACTGGCTGGAGTCCGAGCTGGCCGAGATCTTCGGCATCACGGTCCGGCCCTCCGCCGCCACCGCCGACCAGATCTACGACCAGATCGCCGACCGGCTGACCCGGGCGGAGTTCCGGCCCCGCGCGCTCTTCGAGCAGTTCCGGATCCAGGTCCTTGCCACGACCGACGACCCGACGGACGACCTGACGGTCCACCGGGCGCTGGCCGACGACCCGACGTGGTCGGGCCGTGTCGTCCCGACCTTCCGTCCGGACCGCTACCTGGAGGTCGGCTCGCCCACCTGGCAGGAGGACGTGGCCCGCCTCGGTTCCGTCGCGGGGACCGACACGACGGGGTTCGCGGGCTGGGTCGAGGCGATGGAGTCCCGCAGGGCTCACTTCAGGGCGCACGGAGCGGTCTCCAGCGACCACAGCCACGAGGACGTCCGGACGGACCCGCTCGAGCCGGCCGATGCCGAGCGCATCTACCGCGAGGCCGTAGCGGGCCGCGCCGCGCCGCGAGACGCCGTCGCGCTGCGCAGGCACATGCTGCTCGAGATGGCGCGGATGGCCACGGAGGACGGGCTCACGATGACGTTGCACCCGGGTGTCCGCCGCGGTCACCACACGCCGACCCTGCGCACCTTCGGGCCGGACACCGGCCACGACATCCCGCTGCGTGGCGACTTCACCGACCCCCTGCGGCCCCTGCTGGAACGCTTCGGGACGCACCCGAACCTCAAGCTGGTGCTCTTCACCCTCGACGAGACGGTCTTCTCCCGCGAGCTCGCGCCCCTCGCCGGCTTCTACCCCTCGGTCTACGTCGGCGCGCCGTGGTGGTTCCTCGACGCACCGGAGGCGGTGCGCCGCTGGCGGTCCGCCGTCACGGAGTCCGCGGGCTTCACCAGGACGTCGGGGTTCATCGACGACACGCGGGCCTTCTGCTCCATCCCGGCCCGCCACGACATGGCGCGCAGGCTGGACAGCGGATACCTGGCCCGGCTCGTCGCCGAACGCCGCCTCGACGAGGACGAGGCCCTCGACGCCGCCGTCGACCTGGTGACCACGCAGCCGTCGGAAGTCTTCGGCCTGTGACCGCGCTCGACGCCGCCCCCGTGCCGCTGCGGCGCACGCGGCCGGCTCCCCCGGTACGCCACGTCCACGTGGGCCTGGGCAACTTCTTCCGGGCCCACCAGGCCTGGTACACCCACCGCGCGCCGGACGGTGACCAGTGGGGGATCGCCGCGTTCACCGGGCGGAGCCCGCACCTTGCCGACGCGCTCCACGAGCAGGACGGGCTCTTCACGCTCGACACGCGGGGCGCGGACGGCGACCACTTCGAGGTCATCACGTCGGTCGCCGCGACGCACCCGGCGCGGGACCACGGCGCCTGGCTGCGGTACCTCGCCGACCCGCAGGTCGTCCTGGTCTCGCTGACCGTCACGGAGGCGGGGTACTCCCGCGGGCCGGACGGCGGTCTCGCCGGCACCGACCGGGTGGCCGCCGACCTGGCCGCCCTGCTCGCGGACCCGTCGGCCCTCGTCAGCACCGTCCCGTTCCGGCTGGTGGCGGGGCTGGCCGCCCGGCGGGCCGGTGGGGCGGGGCCGCTCACCGTCGTCCCGTGCGACAACCTGCCCGACAACGGCGCCGCCACCGCTCGTGTCGTCCGTGAGGCCGCGCGACTCGTCGACCCGGCCCTCGCCGGCTGGATCGACGACAACGTCTCCTACGTCACGACGATGGTCGACCGCATCACCCCGGAGCCGACCGACGGCGACGTCACGTCCGTCGCCATCGCGACGGGCGTGCTGGACTCGTCCCCCGTCGTGACCGAGCCGTTCAGCGAGTGGGTGCTCAGCGGCAGCTTCCGCGCGGGCAGGCCGCGCTGGGAGGCGGCAGGGGCGACGTTCACCGACGACGTCCGGCCGTTCGAGGCGCGCAAGCTGGGCCTGCTCAACGGCGCACACTCCCTCCTCGCCTACGGCGGGCTCCTGCGCGGGCACACCACGGTCGCGGACGCCGTGGGCGACCAGGTCTGCCTGGCCTGGGTCGAGCAGTGGTGGGACGAGGCCTCGGCCCACCTGGCCGCCCCTGCGGACGGCATCGCGGCCTATCGCACGGCGCTGCTCGCCCGCTTCAGGAACCCGGCCATCCGCCACCGCCTGGACCAGATCGCCGCCGACGGCTCGCAGAAGCTCCCTGTGCGCATCGTCCCGACGGTCCGCGCCGAGCGGGCCGCCGGCCGGCTCGCGCAGGGTGGGGCCCGCGTCCTGGCCGCCTGGATCCTCCACCTCCGGGCCGGCGCCTCCGTGACGGACGTGCGGGCGGCGGAGCTGGTCGGGCTCGCTGCCGGCGGCCTCGACGAGGCGGTTCCTCGCGTCCTCGGCGAGCTCGACCCCGAGCTGGCCGAGGACGCCGGCCTGGTCGCCGCCGTCCTGAGCGAGGCAGGGCGGATCGACCGCGCCTGATCGGACGGGGCTAGTGCCTGCGTGCGGTGGAACCTCGCACGATGAGCTGGGACGGGAGCAGCGCGGGACGCAGGGTTCGTGGCGTGTCGGTACCCAGCCGGCCGAGCAACGTCTTGATCGCGAAGGCGCCGAGGTTGTGCAGCGGGGCCGCGACCGTCGTCAGGGGCGGCGTGCAGAAGTCGGAACCGAAGATGTTGTCGAAGCCGACCACGCTGACGTCCTCGGGGATGCGGGTGCCCATCTCGGTCAGGCCACGCATCATCCCGATCGCCATGAGGTCGTTGTAGACGATGACCGCGCTCGTCGGGCTGTCGCCGAACGCGCGGGCAGCCGCGAGACCGCCGTCGACCGTCGGCGGGAACGGCCCGATCCGGCGCGGACGCAGCTCGAGCTCGTAGGTCGCCTCCCGCAGCGATCGCCACCGCATCCCGTCGACCCACGAGGCCTCCGGTCCCGCGACGTACATGATCGTCGTGTGCCCCAGCTCGACCAGGTGCTCGACCGCTCGGCGCATCCCGCGGGCGTTGTCGGTGACGACGCTGGGGATGTCGGTCATGACTCGGTTGAGGACCACGGTGGGCCGCTGCTTGGCGGCGACGCGGATGGACGAGTCCGAGAGCCGCGACGTCGCCAGGACGATGCCCTCCACCAGCGGGATGACCCGGTCGAGCGCCTCCCGCTCCGTCTCCATCGACTCCTCGACGTCGGCGACGAGCATCGTGTACCCGGCCTTGCGGGCCACCTGTTCCGCACCGCGGATGATCTGGAAGAAGAAGGGGTTGGTCACGTCGGCGACGATCAGGGCGAGGAGCGACGTCTTGCCCGTCGGCAGGCCTCTGGCCAACGGGTTGGTGCGATACCCCAGCTCGGCGGCCACCTTGCGGATCCGCTCGGCCGTCTCGGCGTTCACCCTGCCGGGTCGGGAGAAGGCCCGCGATACCGTCGACGGCGCCACGCCGCACGCCTTGGCGACGTCGTAGATCGTCGGGCTGGTAGGTCGCGGCGGGCCCTGCGTCGGGTCCATGACAGGCACGTTAAGGCTCTCCTCGCGAGAAGACAACCGCTTGCCGGTGGAAGCGCCCGTCCGGAGGTCTCACCAGAGGAACGACCGGACGGCGGTCGCCACCGCCGAGGGCCGGTCGCGGTGCACCGCGTGGCCAGCGCCCACGACGACGCGGACCCGCACGCTCGGGTTGCGGATCATGAGCTCGACACCCGTGCGGGGCCGGAACAGCGCACCGTGGGCGGGGTCGGCCCCCAGCACGAGCGTCGGCACCACGAGCCGGGTGATGACGTCGGTGTGCCGCCACGGCGCGTTGTCCCGCAGGGTGTGGGCCACCGCTCCGGCGTCGGCGGCCTTCGCGGCCGCCGCGACCGCCGCGACGTCGCGGCGGTCCCATGCCACGTGCGCCGCCCGCACCGCCTGGGCCGACGGCGGGTGGGTGGCCTCGGCGATCTCTTCGACCGCACCCGTCTCGAAGCGGTCGTCCGGGATGTCGAGCGCCGGGTCGAGCAGCACGAGGCGGCGCGTGAACCGGCGGTCGGCGTCCGTGGCCAGCGCACCGAGCAGGCCACCGAGGCTGTGTCCCACCACGACGTCCCAGCCGGTGCCGAGGGCGCGCACGTCGGCGACGTGGTCGGCGAGCAGGTAGGAGTCGGCGCGCGGGCTCGTGCCGTGGCCGCGCAGGTCGGGGGCGACCACCTCGTAGCCGTCCTCGGCGAGGGCCTCCGCGAGCCGCCACCAGGTCGCGCCCGCCGACCCGATGCCGTGCAGCAGCAGGGCCCGGCCGGGCCCGGCGCCCCAGCGGGTCGTGGCGAGCGCAACGGACGCCGGCGGCTCGGACGCGCCGTCGGGAACCTCGTGCCACATCACCATGACCACTTCACCATGAACAGAGAGTAACGATCAGGTGTATACGGTCTGAAACCAGATCTATACAGGTCTGAAACATTCGAACTCTCTCGACGTTCGCCGGCTCACCGCAATACGGCCGGGTCCGCACCGTGCGCCGCCAGGAGGGCCCGCACCGCCTGCTCGGCACGCCCGTACACGCGGTCGTCGGCGAACAGGAGAGAGCGGTCGTTCGCGGCGTTCAGGAGCGCGTTGATCTCGAACTCCACCTGGTCGGGGTCGGTGCCCGGGGCCAGCTCACCGGCGTCGACCGCCGTCCGCACGTGGCGCTCGACGTAGGACTCCCAGGACCGCTGCGCCACCACGACGGCATCCCGCACGGCACCCTCGCGCATGTCGAACTCCACCTCGACGGTGCGGAAGAAGCATCCGCCGCGGAACACGCGCGAACGGGAGTACTCGATCCAGGCCAGCACCAGCGCCCACAGGCGTGCCAGCCCGCGCTCGGCGGACCGCGCCGGGGCTATCACGTGCTCCGCGTAGATCTCCGTCGCCCGCTCCACGGCGGCGAGCTGCAGCTTCTCCTTGGAGCCGAACAGCCCGGCGATCGCGCTCTTGTTCACGGGCGCCGACGCCGCCAGCGCGCCGAAGGACAGCGCGTCCAGCCCGCGCACAGACGCCTCCTGCACCGCATGGTCCAGCACGGCGCGGCGGGTGCGGTCGCCGCGGGCGCGGCGCAGGTCGGTCGAGTCGTCCACAAAGAGAGTGTACGACCGTTCGCACATCCGATAGTGTGCGAACGATCGTACAGATTGTTCGCACTCACCGGAGGTCCCCGTGCCCCTGACACAGCGCGCGACCCGCGCCACCTTCCGCGTCCTCGGCCGCGCCGCACCGCCGGCCGCCGTGGCCCTCGGCTCGGCTCTCTACTGGAGGACCGGCGCACCGGCACCGGTCCGGCCCGCCGACCGGGCCGTCCACGACGCCGCCCGCCAGGCCCCGCTCGCACACCGCCCAACGGCCCACCGCGGCCGGGACCCGCGTGCCGACACGGCGGGAACCGTCACGGTCGCCACGTACAGCTGGGGCGAGCCCGGTGCCCCTGCAGTCCTGCTGGTCCACGGCTGGCGCTCCCGTGCGTCGGCGTTCGGGCGGATCATCGAGGACCTGACGGGCGCAGGACTCCGGGCCGTTGCCTACGACGCACCAGGCCACGGCGCCTCCGGCGGGCGTCGGCGCACCGGGCTGGACGACCTCGCCATCATCCGCCGTCTGTCCGACGCCGAGGACGCGCCCTGGGCCGCGGTGATCGGGCACTCGCTCGGGGTCCTGGCCGCGGGGATCGCCCTGCACGAGGGGCTCGAGGCCGAGCGGTTCACCGCGATCTCGGGCCTCACGTCGGCCCGCGTCACCACCGACGGGTTCGTCCGCACGGCGGGGATCCCATGGGCGCTACGGGACCGCTTCGCGGCGGGCGCCCAGCGCTACGCCCTGCCCGACCACCCTGACGTCTACGAGCGCTTCGACCTGCTCCGGCGCACCGTCCCCGCGTCGGTCCCCGCACTCTGGGTGCACGACGCCGGGGACCGCGTGAACCCCCATCACCTGTCGGAGCAGCTGCACGAGGCCCACGCGGCGTCGAGCGAGCTGTTCACCACCACCGGCCTGGGGCACAACAAGATCCTGGGCGACCCACCGGTCCGGTCCAGGATCCAGGACCACCTGGCGGCACCGGCGTCCGCGTAGCGCGCAGCGGCGCATCACCACCCGGATGCATGGATCCTTCCCTGACCTGCAAAAACACCCTATTCTTGCGTCCGGTTCGGTCCGATCCGGTGCCGCAGGGGGGACGACGATGGAGCACGTGAGCGACCACGCCCTCGCGGCGACGGCGGTCGGCGTACTGGCCGCCCTGTGGTTCGCCTGGACCGTCCGGCACTCCGGCCCCGTGACGCGGCTCGTCCCGTACCTCGGCGTCGCGCTGTCCGTCGCCGTCGTGGTCCTGGGCATCCTGGCCGCCGTCGGCGCCTGGCCCGACGGCACCGTGGTGACCGGGCAGGTGGTCAGCATCTACGTGGCGGCGCTCCTCGCCCACGGCACCCTGACGCGCTGGTGCACCGGGCTCATCGCGAGCAGGTACCGCAGGGCGGTCGCGGCGGCAAAGGACGACGCCAAGGCCGGTGTCACGACCGGGAAGCCGCGGCTCCACCTGATCCCGACGGTCGTCGCCGTGTCGACGGCGATCCAGGTGGCGATCATCGCCAACACCCTCGACGTGCCCGACCTCTACCTCGGCGCCGCCGCAGGGTTTCTCGCCGCCGTGCTGGCCTGGCCGCTCGGCTGGGCGCTCCGCGTGACCACCCGCCCGCGGGGCCATCGCACGACGGCGGGGCTCGCCCACCCGCTGACCGGGCTGCTCACCGGTGCGGTCCTGCTCGGCACCGCGGCGTGGGTGCTCCTGCCGCCGCCGTAGGCCCCGTCGCCCCTCGCGCACCGGCGCCCCGTCCCGCACTCACGCGGGGCGGGGCGCCGCATCTTTACCTAGACGGATAGAGGAAGTATGACGTTGTTCCTTCATCTTTTGCTTGACACTCGACAGAAGTCCCCATAGGTTCACAAAGCCACCTTGTGGTGCACAACACGCATGCGAGCCATCTAAGGTCTAACCGACAAGACGGCCGTATGAGTCATGAGGGCGTGTCCGCCGCCGTTGACGGTCACGAGCCGACGTCCTTGGAGGGAACGACGATGTGGTCCACCTTCGTGACAATCGTGACACCGCTGTCACCCGCGGCGTCGCCGCCTACGGCCTCGCGCGCCTGAGCCCCCCAGTCCCTCCTGATCCCTGCCTCGCCGGGACGGCCACAGGCCTGCCCGACGGTGTCGAACGGAGACGCATGTCTGAGAACACAGCTGAAATTCGATCCCAGAAGAACGGCCTGTCGCGCCGCTCGATCCTGACCGGCACCCTCGCGGGTCTCGTCGCGCCGACGGCGGTGCTGGCGCTCGGCGCCGACACCGCCGCAGCCGTCGGCCCCGGGGCCATCCGACCGCTGGGCACGACCCGGCACATCACGATCTTCGCGGAGCCCCTGCCCGGGGGCCAGTACGGTTACGGCCTCACCCCCGGCAAGGCCAGCATCCCCGGTCCGCTCCTGGAGATGTGGGAGGGCGACACCCTCCAGATCGAGCTGGTGAACAACACCGACAAGCGTCTGTCGATCCACCCGCACGGCGTCGACTACAAGACCGAGTCGGACGGGAGCCCGTTCAACGACTCGTTCAACGAGCCCGGCGAGACCCGCACCTACACGTGGAGCACCCACGCGCAGCAGCAGCTGGACGACGGCCACTGGCTGCCCGGCTCCGCGGGCTACTGGCACTACCACGACCACGCGCTGGGCGGCGAGCACGGAACGGCCGGGCTGCGCGCCGGCCTCTACGGCGGGCTCATCGTGCGCCGCAAGGGCGACATCCTGCCCGACCGCACCTTCACCGTCGTGTTCAACGACATGACCATCAACAACAAGTCGGCGCCCGACACCCCGATGTTCGAGGCCAACCTCGGCGAGACCGTCGAGTTCCTCGCGATCGGGCACGGCGACCAGCTCCACACCTTCCACGTGCACGCCCACCGCTGGGCGAACAACCGGACCGGCTACCTGACCGGCCCGGACGACCCCAGCCAGGTCGTGGACAACGCCGACCTCAACCCCGGCTCCTCCTTCGGTTTCCAGGTCAAGGCCGGGCAGAAGGTCGGCGCCGGCGCCTGGATGTACCACTGCCACGTCCAGTTCCACTCGGACGGCGGGATGGCCGGGGTCTTCCTGGTCCGCAACGCCGACGGATCCATGCCCGACGGAGCACAGGAGGCCATCGACCGGTTCCACGAGCACGGCGGACACATCGCCGGCAGCAGCACGGAGTCCGCCACCAAGACCGACGCGGGCCACGCAGGCCACTGACCGCCGGACACGCCGCGTCGGCGACGACACGGCGTCGCGGGCGGGGACGAGCCCCGGACGCATTGATCACGCGCAAAGGAGCAGCAGTGATGGAACGGATAGGAAGACGCAGGATCCACGGGGCAGCGGCCCCGCGCAGAACGGTACGCAGCACCCTCGCGGCAGTCGCAGGTGCCACCCTCGTCGTCGGGCTGGCGACGGTCCCGGCGCAGGCCCAGCGCAGCACCGTCGACACAGCACCAGCGGCCCTCGCACCGGCGGCCCTCGACGTGTCCCAGGACGCGGCGGACGTCAACGTGCTGGTGTTCCACGGCGCACCGGACAAGCAGAACGACCCCGTGGCGGCAGCCACGAGGACCATCAGGGAGCTGGGCGCCGAGCACGGGTTCACCGTGCACACGGCCAGCGACCCGAAGGCCTTCACCGCGAAGAACCTCGCGAACTACCGCGGCGTGGTCTTCCTCTCCGCCGACGGCGTGGAGCTGTCGACCGAGCAGGAAGCCCAGCTCAAGGCGTACATGCAGGGCGGTGGCGGGTTCCTCGGCATCCGCGACGCCGCACGCGTGCAGGCCCGCTCGCAGTGGTTCACGGGCCTCATCGGCACACGGCCGGCCGGCAACCTGCCGGACCCGCTGGCCGTCGCGAGCGTGACCGCGACCGCGGAGAACCCCCCGAACGAGGACGCCGAGAACCTGATCGACGGCGACTCGAACACCAAGTGGCTCGCCTTCGAGTCGACGGCGACCATCAGCCTCGAGATGGCAGAGCCTGTCGTGGCCTCCCGGTACGCGCTCACCTCTGCGAACGACTTCGCGGGCCGCGACCCGCGGAGCTGGACGCTGGAGGCGTCCACCGACGGTGAGACGTGGACCGACCTGGACGCGCAGACGGACCAGGAGTTCCCCGACCGGTTCACCCCGATGGACTACCGGTTCGAGAACGAGACGGCCTACCAGCACTACCGCCTCGACATCACGGCGAACGCGGGCGACGACCTCACCCAGCTCGCCGAGATCCAGCTCTTCGACGCGGCGGCCGACGACGTGCCGGAGCCGGAGGTCAAGGTGCAGGAGGCGACGGTCAACGTCGTCGACCGCGAGCACCCGGCCAACGACGGTCTCCCCCTCAACTGGACCCGTTCCGACCGGTGGCTCAACTGGTCGCCGAACCCGGTCGGCGACGTGCACACCGTCGCGCAGGTCCAGGAGTGGGACTACGACGCAGGTGAGAGCGCCAACGGCGCCTTCCACCCCATCTCGTGGTGCCGTGACTACGACGGCGGCCGCTCGTTCTACACCGGCATGGGCGGCACCACCGCCAGCTACTCCGAGGACGAGTTCCGCAGCCACCTCCTGGGCGGTCTGCTCTGGTCCACCGGCATGTCACGTGGCGACTGCCAGGCGACGATCGCGGACAACTACAAGACCGAGCGCCTGACGGTCAAGAACACCGCGGGCACGCTCGACCAGATCGGTGAGCCCCACGGGCTGACGGTCGCCCCCGACGGTGGCGTCTTCTACATCGGCAAGGCGGCGTGCCCGTCCGGCCCGGTCGAGTCCTGGGAGGACCCGGACGTCGGGCTCGGCTGTGGCACCGTCCACCGCTGGGACCCGGAGTCCGCGGAGACCAAGCTGCTGACCACGCTGGACGTCATGGGCAACCGTGGCAGCGGCAGCGAGCTGGTCAAGAACGAGGAGGGTCTGCTGGGGATCACCCTCGACCCGAAGTTCGACGAGAACAGCTGGATCTACCTGTACTGGATGCCGCACGAGTCGATCGACACCGAGCGGCGCGTCGGTGAGCGGACGGTGTCGCGCTTCACGTACGACGCCGAGGCGAACACCATCGACCAGTCGACCCGCAAGGACCTCCTGTCCTGGGAGACCCAGATCCACAGCTGCTGCCACGCGGGCGGCGGCATGGACTTCGACAACGACGGCAACCTGTACATCGGTTCCGGTGACGCTAACTCCTCCGGTGGTTCCGGTGGCTACTCCGGCAACAACTGGACCCAGGAGTACGCGGGCATCTCTTTCCAGGACGCGCGCCGCACCGCCGGCAACACGAACAGCCTGAACGGCAAGATCCTGCGTATCCACCCGGAGCCGGACGGCACGTTCACGGTCCCGGAGGGGAACCTGTTCCCCGAGGCCGACGACCCGGGCGACAAGACGCGCCCGGAGATCTACGTCATGGGCGTCCGCAACATCTCGCGCCTGGCCTACGACAAGAAGAACGACTGGCTGACCGCGGCATGGGTCGGGCCGGACGCTGGGCTGCCCGACCCGGAGCTCGGGCCGGCGAAGTACGAGACCGCCACGATCATAACGTCGGCGGGCAACCAGGGCTGGCCCTACTGCATGGGCAACGGGCAGCCTTACCGTGACCGCAGCAACGAGGACGCGTCCGTCCTGACGGGCTGGTACGACTGCGACAACCCGAAGAACACGTCGCCGCGCAACACCGGCCTGGTCGACCTGCCGCCGGTGCGCGACAACATGATCTGGTACTCGCCCAGCGGTGGCGGACCGGTCTTCCCGGAGGGTGAGAACGGCATCCCGTCCTACGTGGACTCCGAGGCGACCTACACCCTGCCGTACCTGCGGGGTGGCGGTCAGGCCGTGATGAACGGTCCCACCTACCAGCGCTCCGAGGTGGACACCGACAGCGGTTCCGCCTGGCCCGCCTACTGGGACAACAAGTGGTTCATCGGTGACCAGTCGAACTCCAACAACCGGATCGCCGTCACGGTGAACCCGGACACGGTCGAGGAGGCAGGTCCCCCGGTCTTCGCAGAGGACCTGCGCCAGATCATCCGGGGCGGCAACGGCGACGACCGCGTCGACCAGTGGATGGACGCCAAGTTCGGTCCGGACGGGGCGTTGTACCTGCTGGACTACGGCGGCGGCTTCTTCTCCCTGACCGACCGCCAGAAGCTCACCCGGATCAGCTACACGGGCGGACCGGCCACGCCGGTACCGGCCGCTGCCGGAGCCAGCGTGCAGAGCGACCCGCTCACCGTCGCCTTCACCGGGGACACGTCGGGCGGCGTCTCCTACGCCTGGGACTTCGGGGACGGCTCCACGTCGACCGAGGCCAACCCGCGGCACACCTACGACCGGGTCGGCAGCTACGACGCGACGGTCACCGTGACCTACGCCGACGGCGAGACGAGCACGGTGGACGTACCGGTCGAGACCACCTGCACCATCCCGGACGACCGGGACACCGTCTGGTTCGGGGAGACCGACACCCGGGTCCAGAACGACGCCCTGGGCGGCTGCACGATCAACGACCTGATCAACGACGAGAAGGAGTACGACACCAACGGCCGCTTCGTCAACCACGTGACCGACGTGGCCGACCAGCTCCTTGCCGACAAGGTCATCACCCGCACGGAGCACAAGAAGCTGCTCCGGGCAGCCTCGGAGTCCGGCATCGGCGCCGACGGCAGCACCGGCTACCGGTGGCTCTACGACGGTACCGCCCAGTCGCTCGCCGGCTGGCGGCAGGCTCCTGGCGGGAACTTCGACCACCTGCCGAGCGGGTCCATCAAGGCCCAGGGCGGCCTGGGCATGCTCTGGTACCCCGGGGAGGAACTCGAGGACTTCTCGCTGAAGCTGGAGTTCAAGGACGTCGCCCCCGGTGACGGGCACGCCAACAGCGGTGTCTTCACCCGGTTCCCCGACCCGCGAGTTCCCAAGGACGAACGCCCGGAGTGCGGTCAGCTGACCGACGCCGAGGCCTGGGTGGCCATCTACTGCGGCCACGAGATCCAGCTCTACGACGGCGCGAGCGGCGAGCCGCAGAAGACCGGCTCGGTGTACAACTTCGACTCGAACAGCCTGGCCGAGGCCGGGGTGACCCCCAAGGGCGAGTGGAACGAGTACGAGATCCAGGTGGTCGGCCAGCAGTACACGATCATCCGCAACGGCGTGGTGATCAACGAGTTCGAGAACTCGCCGGGCAAGCAATCCTCGCGCGCCGGTGACCCGCCGACCGACATGCGGCAGTTCCTCAGCGGCTTCATCGGTCTGCAGAACCACAGCGACGCCGACGCCATGGAGTTCCGCAACATCCGGGTGCGAGACCTGTGACCACGTCCGAGAAGATGAGAGGCGCCCCCATGTTCCGACAGAAACTCTCCCGGCTTCTCGCCGGGGCAGCGGTCAGTGCCCTCGTGGCACTGCCGCTGGCCCCGGCGGGGGCCGCCGCGGTGGAGTACCGCGGCGACGCACCGTCCAGCCCGTCCGCCACCCAGGCGGCCGGGTCGGCCGAGGCCCCCGCGACAGAGCAGGCAGCGGCGGAACAGGTACTGACCTGGACCGCTGACGCCAGCGTCACGGAGTACGCCTCGGCGCCCGCGACGGCGACCGCAGGGGCCACCACGGTGGTCTTCGAGAACAGCGCGGCCACCGGCAACAACATCGGCATGTCGCACACCCTGACGTTCGACACCAGCACGCCGGGGTACAACCACGACGTCGACCTGGACATCCTGGCCAACCCGTTCGACAACAACGGCGGACAGTACGAGGCAGAGGTCGTCCTGACCCCTGGCACGTACCGGTACTTCTGCGCGATCCCCGGCCACGGCACGATGGCCGGCGAGCTCGTGGTCACCGAGGCCGGCGGGGGCGACGACACCACTGCCCCGGTCAGCACGGCACAGGTCACCGGCCAGCAGGACGCGGACGGCGCCTACATCGGCTCGGCCACCGTGAACCTCAGCGCCGAGGACGACAGCTCCGGCGTCGAGAGCATCGAGTACGCGCTCGACGGCGGCGAGTACGTCCCGTACACCGAGCCCGTCGTCCTCGACACGCCCGGCACGTACACGCTGGAGCACCGGGCGACCGACGTGGCGGGCAACACCTCGGCACCGGAGACGGTGCAGGTCGTGGTGGTGGCCGCCGACGGGGAGGACACGACGGCCCCCGTCGTCACTGCCGAGGTGACCGGCGACCTCGACGACAACGGCGCCTACGTCGGGTCAGCGACCGTGAACCTCGCGGCGATGGATGCCGGATCGGGCGTGGCGGGCGTCGAGTACGACCTGGACGGCGCCGGCTACGCGGCCTACACGGACCCCGTGGTCGTCGACACGCCAGGTGAGCACACGGTGACCTACCGGGCCACCGACAACGCCGGGAACGTCTCCGAACCCGGCTCGGCGACGTTCACCGTCGTCGAGGCGCCGGTCGAGGACACCACTCCCCCGACCGTCACCTCCCAGGTCACGGGTGAGCAGGACGCCGACGGTGCCTACATCGGTTCCGCCACGGTGCAGATCCTGGCCGAGGACGCCGGATCGGGCGTGGCGACCGTCGAGTACAACCTCGACGGCGCCGGCTACACGCCCTACACGGACCCCGTGGTCGTCGACATCACGGGTTCGCACACGGTGTCCTACCGGGCCACCGACAACGACGGCAACGTCTCGGAGCCGGGCACGGTGGAGCTGGTCATCGTCGGGGGCGGTGACCCGCCGGACACCACGGCACCGATCGCGTCCGCGCAGGTCGACGGTGACCAGGACGACGACGGCGCCTACATCGACTCGGCGACGGTGACCATCAACGCACGGGACGGCGAGTCGGGGGTCGCGTTCATCGAGTACGCGCTCGACGACTTCATCTTCCGGGCGTACACGGGCTCGTTCGACGTCACGGACCCGGGGGCGCACGCGCTGCAGTACCGGGCCACCGACAACGCCGGGAACGTCACCCGGACGGGGACCCTCCGGTTCTCCGTCTCGCGGGACGCGACCGACGCCTGCCCGGTGTCCGACGAGCGCCCGACGGTGATCATCGGCGGCGTGGACAGCGGGGTGGCGAACGTGGACACCGGTAACGGGTGCACGATCGCCGACCTCGTGGACGCGGACGGCCTGTGGGTCAGCAACAAGGCCTTCGTCAGCCATGTCACCCAGATCGCCGAGCGGCTCGAGGCGGACGGGACGATCGACGCGAAGGACCGCAGGACGCTGGTCAACGCCGCCAGGAAGTCCGACGTCGGCAAGTAGTCGGTACCGACGCAGGACCTGAGGGGAAGTGGACCGTCTGCCTCGGCAGGCGGTCCACTTCGCGTCTCCCCCTGCCGCGAGACGCCGGACGCCCCGCCGCTCGAAGAGCGACGGGGCGTCCGGCCGGCAACGGTCAGTCTCAGGCGACCAGCGAACGCAGCACGTACTGCAGGATGCCGCCGTTGCGGTAGTAGTCCGCCTCACCGGGGGTGTCGATACGGACCACGGCGTCGAACTCGACCTGCGAGCCGTCGCCCTTGGTCGCGGTGACCTTGACCGTCTCGGGCGTCGTGCCCTCGTTGAGCGCGGTGACGCCGGTGACGTCGAAGGTCTCCGTGCCGTCGAGGCCCAGCGACTCGGCGCTCTGGCCGGCCGGGTACTGCAGCGGCAGCACGCCCATGCCGATGAGGTTGGAGCGGTGGATCCGCTCGAAGCTCTCGGTGATGACGGCCTTGACGCCCAGGAGCGCAGTGCCCTTGGCGGCCCAGTCGCGCGACGAGCCGGAGCCGTACTCCTTGCCGCCGAGCACCACGAGCGGGGTGCCCGCAGCGGCGTAGTCCTGCGCGGCGTCGTAGATCGTGTCCTGCGCGTCCTTCACGAAGTTGAAGGTGAAGCCGCCCTCGACGCCCGCACCGTTGTTCTCCGAGGCGAGGAGCTGGTTGCGCAGGCGGATGTTCGCGAACGTGCCGCGGATCATGACCTCGTGGTTACCACGGCGCGAGCCG
Source organism: Promicromonospora vindobonensis (assembly GCF_042685865.1). Taxonomy (NCBI): domain Bacteria; kingdom Bacillati; phylum Actinomycetota; class Actinomycetes; order Micrococcales; family Promicromonosporaceae; genus Promicromonospora; species Promicromonospora vindobonensis. Next base: position 143,971 of record NZ_JBHUOG010000001.1, read on the forward strand.
TAGGAGTTGAAGTCGCGACGCCCCACGCCGTGCTCGGCGAGGTACTTGCCCGCAGGGCTGTCCGGCTTGATGGAACCGGCCGGGCTGATGTGGTCGGTGGTGACCGAGTCGCCGAGCTTGGCGAGCACGCGGGCTCCGCGGAAGTCGGTGACGGGCTCCGGCGTCATGCCCATGCCGTCGAAGTACGGAGGCTTGCGCACGTACGTGGACTCGGGGTCCCAGGCGAACGTGTCGCCCTCGGGGGTCTCCAGGGCGGCCCAGCGCTCGTCGCCCTTGAACACGTCGGCGTAGTCCGCCTCGAACATCTTGCGGTCGATCGAGGAGGCGATCGTCTTCTCGACCTCTTCCGGCGTGGGCCAGAGGTCGCGGAGGAAGACCGGGGCGCCCGACTCGTCGCGACCCAGCGGGTCGTGCTCGAAGTCGAACTCCATGGTGCCGGCCAGGGCGTACGCGATGACCAGCGGCGGGGACGCCAGGTAGTTCATCTTGACGTCCGGGTTGATCCGGCCCTCGAAGTTGCGGTTGCCGGACAGCACGGACACGACGGACAGGTCGTGCTCGTTGACCGCCTCGGAGACCTTCTCGTCGAGCGGGCCGGAGTTACCGATGCAGGTGGCGCAGCCGTAGCCCACCAGGTGGAAGCCCAGCTTCTCGAGGTAGGGCCAGAGACCGGCCTTCTCGTAGTAGTTGGTCACGACCTGCGAGCCGGGAGCCATGGAGGTCTTGACCCACGGCTTCGACACCAGGCCCTTCTCCACCGCGTTCTTCGCGAGCAGCGCCGCGGCCATCATGACCGACGGGTTCGAGGTGTTGGTGCAGGACGTGATCGAGGCGATCGCGACCGCGCCGTGGAACAGCTCGAACTCCTTGCCCTCGCTGTTCGTGACGTGCACGTGCTTGCGACCGTTGGGCGTGATGGCCGGCGAGTCGGACGCGGGGAACGACTCCTTCTCTGCCTCGTCCACCCGGTCCATGACCTCGGGCGCGTACGTGGGCAGGTCGCGCATGAACGCGCTCTTCGCGTTCGTCAGCTCGATGCGGTCCTGCGGGCGCTTCGGGCCGGCGATCGACGGGACGACCGTCGACAGGTCCAGCTCGAGGTACTCGGAGAACACCGGCTCCGGCGTGTCGGAGTCGAGCCAGAGGCCCTGCTCCTTCGCGTACGCCTCGACCAGCGCGACCTGCTCGTCGGAGCGGCCGGTCAGGCGGAGGTAGTCGATGGTGACGGAGTCGATCGGGAAGATCGCGGCGGTGGAGCCGAACTCCGGCGACATGTTGCCGATCGTGGCGCGGTTCGCGAGCGGCACCTGGGCGACGCCCTCGCCGTAGAACTCGACGAACTTGCCGACCACACCGTGCTGGCGCAGCATCTGCGTGATCGTGAGCACGACGTCGGTGGCCGTCACGGCGGCGGGGATGGAGCCGCTCAGCTTGAAGCCGACGACGCGCGGGATGAGCATCGAGACCGGCTGGCCGAGCATCGCGGCCTCCGCCTCGATGCCGCCGACGCCCCAGCCCAGCACACCCAGGCCGTTGACCATGGTGGTGTGCGAGTCGGTGCCGACGCAGGTGTCGGGGTACGCGCGCAGCACAGGCGCCTCCCCGTCGACGGACACCTCGCGGGTCATGACCGTGCGGGCCAGGTACTCGATGTTGACCTGGTGCACGATGCCGGTGCCCGGCGGGACGACCTTGAAGTCGTTGAACGCCGTCTGGCCCCAGCGCAGGAACTGGTAGCGCTCGTGGTTGCGCTGGTACTCGAACTCGACGTTGCGCTGGAAGGCGTCGGCCCGGCCGGCGACGTCGATCTGCACGGAGTGGTCGATGACCATCTCGGCAGGGGCGAGCGGGTTGATCTTCGTGGCGTCGCCGCCGAGCGTGGCGACCGCCTCACGCATGGTGGCGAGGTCCACGATGCAGGGCACACCGGTGAAGTCCTGCATGATCACGCGCGCCGGCGTGAACTGGATCTCGGTGTCGGGCTGCGCGTCGGGGTCCCAGGACGCGACGGCGCGCACGTGGTCGGCGGTGATGTTGGCGCCGTCCTCCGTGCGCAGGAGGTTCTCGGCGAGGATCTTCAGGGAGTACGGGAGGCGCTCGGCTCCCTCGACCGCGCTGAGCCGGAAGATCTCGTAGGACTTGCCGGAGACCTCCAGCGTTCCCTTCGATCCGAACGTGTCCACGGTGCTCACTGTGGCTCCTTCTGCGGGGCTGACGGTGCGTCGGCTCTCACAGGCGCGGTCATCGCGCAATGGAGCCTTCGCATGGGTTCCAGGGGGCTTCACCCAGCCTAAGCCGGGCTGCTCAGGCCAGCATAACGCATATATCTTGACGTCAAGATATCTGCGCGACCACCCGGCGGGCGATGGCCCCGTAACCCTTGTCGTTGACGTGCACGCCGTCCGCGTCGACGTGCCGGTCGGGCACCACGTCGGGGTCGATCATCGAGACGTACGTCGCGTCGTGCCGCTCGGCCGCCGCACGCACGGCGCTGTCCAGCGCGCGGGCCTCCAGCCCGATCTCCCACGGCGTGGACGGACCCACGGCGACGATCTGCGCGTCCGGGAAGCGTCGTGCGGCCAGCTCGTACGTGTCGGCGACCGCCCGGAAGACCTCGGCGGGCGTCTCGCGCAGCTCGGGGAAGTCGTTCTGCCCTCCGGCGATCACCACGACGTCGATCTGCCTGGGCTCGCGCACGGACCGCAGCTGCTCCTCGTACGACAGCAGGCCCCTGTCGGGGTTCCTGCTCACGAACCCGGTCCCGCCGTCCGCGACGTTGCGCTCGACCCAGCCCAGCTCACGCGCGACCAGGGTGCTCCACCGCTTCGCCGGGGACGACGCACGCTGGCCCACCGTGTACGAGTCGCCGACGAACAGCGCGACGGGCGGCTCCGCATCGACGCCCACCACGGCCGGCGTCCCGGACGGCGCAGGAGCGGACGTCGGGGTCGGCGCAGGGCCGGGCGGCGTCGGGGCGGGGGCAGGCGCGGGGGTGTGCGTGGGCGCGGAACCGGCGACCGTCGTCATCCCGCCGCCGACCGAGAGCCCACCGGCGCCCACGAGCATGCCAACGGCCACCGCCAGGACGAACGCCGCCGTCACGCCCACCACGAGCCCGCCACCCACCAGCCATCGCTTCACGAGGCGCATCCTATGCGCCCCGAAGAGAGCGTTTTGTCCACGCTGCCGGACCGGCCGTCCGGTGCGCCCGGAAGGTCAGGACTTCCGGTCAAGGACGGCAACCGCCTCGAGGTGGTGCGTGTGCGGGAACAGGTCGAACGCCCGCACCCGCGAGAGCGCATAGCCGTGCGCGGCGAGGTAGCCCACGTCCCGGGCGAGAGCAGCAGGGTCGCACGCCACGTACACGATGCGCCGTGGGTTCTTGGCGGCGATCGCGTCGACCACGGCCCGCCCGGCGCCCGACCGCGGCGGGTCCAGCACGACCACGTCGGCGTCCGGGACGGTGCTCTCCTCGCCCCGCGCACCCGCCAGCACCTGCTCCACGGTGCCCACCTCGAGCGTCACCTGCCCGGCCGCGTGCGCGTTGCGGCGGGCGTCCTTGGACGCCTGCTCGTCGCCCTCGACGGCGATCACCCGCCCCTCCGGCCCGACGGCGTCGGCGAGCGGCAGCGTGAACAGCCCGGCGCCCGAGTACAGGTCGAGGACGGTGGCCCCGGCCAGCTCGCCCGACGTCGCGCCTGCCGCCTCCAGCACGGCACCCGTCAGCACGGACGGCGCCTCGCGGTGCACCTGCCAGAACCCGCCCGCGGCCACGCGGTAGCGATGCGTACCCCACGGCCCCGCCACGAACTCGCTCACGGAGCGGCGGGCGTTGGGCCGGGTGTCGGGCTTCCCGCGGCGCCACGGCTCGCCGTCGACCAGCAGCACCGGCTCGCCGTCGGACGGCGACACCAGCGTGAGCTGCGCGCCCGGCGTCCAGGTGCGCGTGAACACGTCCTCCGCCACCGCGAACGCCGCGACCTCCGCCGTGCCGAGCGGCATCTTCTTCAGCGCGACGACGTCGTGCGAGCGGTGCTTGCGCATCCCCGCGTGCCCGTTCGCGTCGGCCACCAGGTCGATCCGGGTGCGGTAGTGCAGACCGCGGCGCTCGTCGTCGCCCGGCGCACCCTCGACGGTGACCTCGCGGGCCAGCCACTCCGGATCGATCCGGGCCAGGCGCTGCAGCTGCTCGACGAGCACGTCGGTCTTCCAGCGGCGCTGGGCCGGCAGGGCGACGTGCGAGAGCTCGCCGCCGCCCACGCCGTCAGGCCCCGCAGCGGGCCAGGCGGGCTCCACCCGGTCCGGCGATGCCTGCAGCACCTCGACGGCGTCGGCTCGCCAGAAGCTCGGCCCACCCTCGGTGACGCGGGCGCGGACCCGTTCGCCCGGCAGCGTGTGCCGCACGAAGACGACCCGGCCGTCGAGACGGGCGACGCAGTGCCCGCCGTGCGCGACGGGGCCGATCTCCAGCTCGACCTCGAGACCCACCTCGGGGGCGGGGACGTCGCTCACGCTGCGGCCTCGGCCCGGTCGCGGGGAGCGCTGCGGACGACGGCGCGGGCGTGCGCCCGAGGAGGGGTCGGCGGGCGCGGAGCGACGGTCGGGGTTGCGGGGCATGCACCCAGTATCCCCCGCCTACAGCCGCCTGCCGCGCAGGAAGGTGTCGTCCTCGAGACCCGTCTGACCGCGCGAGGAGGCGAGCTGCCACGGCACGGACGCCACGACGACCCCCGGCGTGAACAGGAGGCTGCCCTTGAGGCGCAACGCCGACTGGTTGTGCAGCAGCTGCTCCCACCAGTGTCCGACGACGTACTCGGGGATGTAGACGATCACGAGGTCGCGCGGCGACTCACGGCGCACGGAGCGCACGTACTTGAGCACGGGGCGGGTGATCTCCCGGTACGGCGAGTCGAGGATACGCAGGGGAACGGGCAGATCAAGGGCCTCCCACTCGGCAACGAGCCCGTCGATGTCCTCCCGGTCCACGCCGACGGTGACGGCCTCGATCACGTTGGGCCGCGCGGCGCGCGCGTACGCCACCGCCCGCATGGTCGGCTTGTGCACCTTGGAGACCAGCACGACGGCGTGCACCCGGCTCGGCAGCGCACGGGCGGCCGAGACGTCGTCGAGCGCGAGCTCGTCACGGACCCGGTCGTAGTGCTTGCGGATGGCCCGCATGAGGACGAACAGGACTCCCATCGCCAGGAACGTGATCCACGCACCATGGGTGAACTTGGTCACCAGCACGATGATCAGGACGGTGCCGGTGAGCCCGAAGCCGATGCCGTTGACCACGCGCGAGCGCTTCATGCGGCCGCGCACCGCCGGGTTCGGCTCCGTGCGCAGCTCCCGGGTCCAGTGCCGGAGCATGCCGAGCTGGGACAGCGTGAACGACACGAACACGCCGACGATGTAGAGCTGGATCAGCCGCGTCGTCGAGGCATCGAAGGCGACGATCAGGATGATCGCCGCGACGGCGAGGGTCACGATGCCGTTCGAGAACGCCAGGCGGTCGCCGCGCGTGTGGAGCTGGCGGGGCAGGTAGCCGTCGCGGCCGAGGATCGAGCCCAGCACGGGAAACCCGTTGAACGCCGTGTTGGCGGCGAGCACCAGGATCAGGCCCGTGACGGCGGACACCGCGTAGAAGGCCGGCGGGAATCCGGAGAAGACGGACTCGGCGAGCTGCCCGATGACGGGGATCTGCACGTACTCCTCGGAGACCGGCTCGCCGTCGACCGTGAGCTGGGAGTGCGGGTCCTCGGCGAACCGGACGCCGGTGGCCTGCGCCAGCAGCAGGATCGAGATGATCATCGTCGACGAGATGACGCCGAGCAGCAGCAGGGTGGTCGCCGCGTTGCGCGACTTGGGCTTGCGGAACGACGGCACGCCGTTGCTGATCGCCTCGACACCGGTCAGGGCCGCGCAGCCGGACGCGAACGCGCGGGCCAGGAGGAACGCGCCGCCGATGCCGACCAGCCCTTGGTCGAACGCGACCTCGCCCGTGAGCTCGAACCCCGAGCTGTCGGCCTGGGGCAGGTCGCCCGCGAAGTAGCGGACCGCGCCCGTGACGACCAGCGCACCGATGATCGCCATGTAGCAGTACGTCGGGATCGCGAAGGCCCGGCCCGACTCCCGCACGCCGCGCAGGTTGACCAGGCTGAGCACAGCGATCGCCACGACCGCCACGGTCACCTCGTGCCCGCGGATCCCCGGGACCGCCGCCGACGCGTAGTGCGCCGCCGCCGAGATCGACACCGCCACGGTGAGCACGTAGTCGACGAGCAGCGCGGACGCAACGCCGATGCCCGCCGTCCGGCCCAGGTTGGTGGTGACGACCTCGTAGTCGCCGCCGCCGGACGGGTAGGCCCGCACGTTCTGCCGGTACGACGCCACCACGATGAGCAGCACCGCGACCACGACCAGGCCGACCCACGGCGAGAAGGCCAGGGCGGCGACTCCGGCCAGGGAGAGGGTCAGGAGGATCTCGTCGGGCGCGTAGGCGACGGACGACAGGGCGTCCGAGGCGAACACGGGCAGGGCGATCCGTTTGGGCAGCAACGTGCGGCCCAGGTTCTCGCTACGTTTGGGACGGCCGACGAGTAGTCGCTTGGCCGCATCGACGATGTCCGACACGTTGGAAGACTCTATGCCCGCGGATGGTCGGCAGCGCACCGGCGCGCGCGACGCGCATGACCGGGCGCGCTCCGCACCCGCCCGCATGGGGGTAGCGTTCCGTTCGTGCACTTCGTGATCATGGGCTGCGGCCGCGTGGGCTCCAGCCTCGCTCAGGAGATCGAGGGCCGCGGACACTCCGTGGCCGTCATCGACCAGAACCCCGACGCGTTCCGCCGCCTGCCCGCGGACTTCTCGGGCAAGAAGGTGACCGGCGTGGGTTTTGACCGCGACACGCTCGTCCAGGCGGGGATCGAGGACGCGTACGCGTTCGCTGCCGTGTCCGACGGCGACAACTCGAACATCCTGTCGGCCCGTGTGGTGCGCGAGACCTACGGCGTGGACAACGTCGTGGCCCGCATCTACGACCCGCACCGCGCGGAGATCTACCAGCGCCTGGGCATCCCCACGGTCGCCACCGTGCGCTGGACCGCCGACCAGGTGCTGCGCCGCATGCTGCCGCTCGGCGCCACCGACGAGTACCGCGACCCGTCCGGCACCGTACGGCTGGCGCAGATCGACTACCACCGACGGTGGGTGGGCCGGCCCGTGCTCACCATCGAGGCCGCCACCGGCGCGCGCGTCGCGTTCCTGACCCGGTATACCTCCGCGGTGCTGCCCACGTCCGACATCGTGCTCCAGGAGAACGACGAGCTGCACATGCTCATGACGGCGGACGCCTCGGCCGACGTCGAGCGGATCCTCACCGCGGCCCCGACCACCGAGGAGGACTGATGCGCGTCGTCATCGCCGGGGCGGGCTCCGTCGGCCGCTCGATCGCCCGCGAGCTGCTGAGCCACGACCACGAGGTCACCCTGATCGACAAGAACGCCTCGGCCATGCGGGTCTCGCAGGTCCCCGAGGCCGAGTGGGTGCTCGCCGACGCGTGCGAGCTCCCGGCGCTCGAGGCCTCCGAGATGGAGCAGGCCGACGTCGTGGTGGGTGCCACGGGCGACGACAAGGTGAACCTCGTGTTCTCGTTGCTGGGCAAGACGGAGTTCGGGGTGCCCCGCACCGTCGCGCGCGTGAACAACCCGAAGAACGAGTGGATGTTCGACCAGTCGTGGGGCGTGGACGTGGCGGTCTCGACGCCGCGCATCATGACGGCGATGGTCGAGGAGGCCGTCGCGGTGGGCGACCTGGTGCGCATCTTCAGCTTCCGCCAGTCGCACGCCGACCTGCTCGAGCTCACGCTGCCCGCCGACTCCCGCGTCGCCGGGACGCGCCTGGGCCGGGTGGTCTGGCCGTCGGACGTCACCCTCGCGACGATCGTGCGCGACGGCCGGCCGCTGGTGCCCAGCCCCGACGACACCCTGGAGGCCGGCGACGAGCTGCTCCTGGTCGCCGGAGCGGACGCCGACACCGACGCCCTGCAGGAGCTGCTGGTGCCGAAGGGCTAGGCCGGCAGGGCTATGCGGCGGCCGCCGTCTTCGGCCGGCGCACCACGTACCAGGTCAGGTACAGCACGAGCGCCCACAGCGGCACACCGAGCAGCAGGTGGAACGTGCCGAGCCACGCGATGTCGCCGGCGAAGTACAACGGGGTCTTCACCGCGAGGCGCAGGGCGAACAGGCCCACCCAGAGCCAGGTGGCTTGTCCATAGGTCCGCATCTTGGCCGGGTCGTCCCGCCACGCGGTCAGGGCGGCGAACGGCGACGGCTCGTCCTTCGCCGACATGCCGTCGCTCTCCCCTGCACGCTCGGCGGCCCGGTTCGCCTCGGCCTTGACGGCGTCCGGCGTCAGGCCGGCGCGCAGCGCCTCCACGACGTAGCCGACGACCGGCCTGCGCACGACGATGGAGACGAGCAGCACCAGCAGGTAGCCGGCGTTGACGAGCAGGCCGCCCGCGTAGTAGTTCTCCGCCTCGCCCGACGTCCACGCCCAGAGCACGCCGACGGCGATGCCCAGCAGGCCACCGAGGGCCTGCGTGACGGGCGTGCGCTGCACCAGGCGCGCCACCACGAGCACCAGCGCCGCGACCACTGAGGCGATGAGCGGGATCGTCAGGTCCGTGAAGATCACGAACGCGACCACGAACACCAGGCCGGGCAGCACCGCCTCCACCAGGCCGCGGACACCACCGATGGCCTGGGCTGCGGAGAACTCCTCGCCGGCGAGGGCACGCACACCGCGCGCGGGGGCTTCTGCGGGCTGCGGCGGAACGTCGGGACGTGCGGGTTCGCTCATGGGTTCATTGTGCCGTGCTCGCACGGGTGCTCATCCACCCGGTCGCGCGGTACGTCACTCGCCCGGACGCGGCCGGAGCTCGTAGCGCGGGTTGAACATGGTGCGGCGCCCGTCGACGTCGCACACCATGCCCTCGACGCGGATACGCCGCCCCGGCTCGATGCCGTCGATGGTCCGCCGTCCGAGCCACACGAGGTCCAGCGCGCCGGAACCGTCGAACAGCTCCGCCTCCACGGTGGGCACGCCCTCGCGAGGGCGCAGCACCACCGAGCGCAGCACGCCGGCCACCTTGCCGCGGCTGCGGACCGGCAGGGACGTGACCGCCGCACAGCCGACGTTCCGGGAGGCGTCGGCGCGCTCCTCCGTGTCCCGCACCTGTTCGTTGGAGGCCAGCGACTCCGCTATGCGGGAGCGCAGCGACATCAGTGGTTCACCTCGTCAGCCGATCGATGTGATCTCGGGGCCGCGGCGCAGCGGGTCGATGTCGGCCATCTGCGGTACGGCGCCCTCCGGTCCGGCGACTGCTGCTGCCGGCTGTGCACCATCCTTGCGCGCCGACTTCGGCAGCGCCAGGGGCAGCAGGTCGCGCGGCGGGCGCGGGCTCTGGTCGCGCACCACCACGATGTTCGCGAACACGGACTCGAGCGCCTTGGCCGCCTCCGCGTCCAGCGCGGCCTTGCCCGCGAGGACACCACGGATGAACCAGCGCGGGCCGTCCACCCCGATGAACCGTGCCGGCCGCTGGCCGGCCTGCCCGTCCGGGCCCTTCACCGGCATCCGGACGAGCAGCTCGCGACCGAACACGCCGGGCACGTCGTCGACGATCCCGCCCTGTCCGCCCACCGACTGCGCGATCTCGTGCCGGATCTCGTCCCAGATGCCCTCGGTGCGCGGCGCGGCGAAGGCCTGGATCTGGAGGTTCGACCCCTCCAGCGCGGCCGTCACCCCCGTCACCTTCTGCGTCTTCTTGTCGATCTCCATGCGGAGCTCGAGGCCCGGCATCACCGGCAGCCAGATCGCACCGAGATCGACGCGGGGACCCATCTCCCCCACCTGCGACCGGTCGAAGGGTCCGTGCGGCCGCTTCTGCTGCTCGGCCTCCACCGACGCCCACTCGACCGGTGCGGGCTCATTCGCCGTGCCTCGTCGGCTGAACAGACCCACAGCCACGCTCCTTACGTCGTTCGTCGTCCTGCGTGCGCCCGCGATTGGCGCGCACGACAGCGTTATCCACTCGTTACTTACAGACTAGACCCGTCCGGGGCAGATCCGGGACGGTCGGAACAGCTCGGTACCGGGCGTTCAGCGCCCGGCGAAACCGCCGCTGGAACCGAAGCCTCCGTCGCCCCGGTGCGAGCCCGGCAGGGTCTCGGCGGGCAGGAACCGTGCCCGCTCGACCTGCTGGATCACGAGCTGCGCCACCCGGTCGCCGCGGACCAGCTTCACTGCCTCGGCGGCGTCGGTGTTGAGCAGCGTGACCTTGATCTCGCCGCGGTAGCCCGCGTCGACCGTCCCTGGAGCGTTCACGATGGTGACACCGTGCTTGGCCGCGAGCCCGGACCGCGGGTGCACGAACGCCGCGTAGCCGTCCGGCAGGGCGATGGACACCCCCGTCGGCACCACCACCCGTCCCTGCGGCGGGATCTCGACGTCGACCGTGGTCACCAGGTCGGCACCGGCATCGCCGGGATGCGCGTAGGAGGGGACGGGGACGTCGTCGAGAAGGCGGATGAGCACGTCGACCGTGCTGCCGTCGTCGCCTGGCGCAGGGGTGGGCACGCCGGAAGAGTACGCCACCTCGGCGCGCGACGCCGCAAGAGTGCTCGGACGCATGCGCGGGCCTGGAATGATGTCCTCATGACGGCGACCACCCTCACCTTCCACGAGCGTCTTCTCCCCGGTCCCGGTGGCTGGCTCGGCACGGTCGGTCTGGGCGCCATCGCGGCGATCGCGGTGTGGCCGCTGCACGTGCCCGCGGCGATCGTGGCCGGGCTGCTGGTCTGCGTCGGGTCGGCGGTCGCCCTGGCCGTGACCTCCCCCGTCGTCGAGGTGTCCGACGGCGTCCTGCGCGCCGGGCGCGCCCGGGTGCCGGTCACGCTGCTCGGCCCCGCGCAGGACCTCGACGTCGCAGCGATGCGGTACGAGCTGGGTCCTGGCCTCGACGCGCGCGCCTACGTCTGCCTCCGCGCATGGGCGAGGACCGGGGTGCGGGTCGCGCTCGACGACCCGGCCGACCCCACCCCCTACTGGCTGATCTCCACCCGTCGCCCGCAGCTGCTGGTGCAGGCGCTGCTCGACTGAGCCGGAGCGGAACCGCAGGTTCAGGCGATACAAGCAGAGCTGAGGGAGACCCGTCCCCGGACACGACGAAGGCTGCCACGCGATGCATGACAGCCCGGTCGTGTCGTCAGTGCCGAAACGCCTGGTGGATCAGGCGGCGCACTCCGTGCAGATCATCTGGCCGGACTTCTCGTAGGCCAGCTGGCTGCGGTGGTGCACGAGGAAGCAGCTGGAACACGTGAACTCGTCCGCCTGTCGCGGCAGCACACGAACCGCGAGCTCCTCGCCGGACAGGTCGGCACCCGGGAGCTCGAAGCCCTCGGCCGCCTCGGTCTCGTCCTCGTCCACAACGCCCGAGGACTTGTCAGATCGACGTGCCTGCAGCTCCTGGATCGAATCCTGCTCGACATCCTCATCGGTCTTGCGTGGGGCGTCGTAGTCAGTTGCCATGTGGTGTTCTCCGTCGGTAGGTGGTCGCGCCGGAAGGTTTCGGGACATCCGGGGATTCGACGCCGCCCCGGCCGGGTCACCGCACGCGCCGTCAAACGGCGTCCGTTGCGGGTGTACGCGCAGATAATGCACACGGCCCCGGATTTGTTCCCGAGTCGGCCCACGGATTGTGCACCATTTCGCATCGGCGCGCTACATCTACCGGTGTAACCCCCGTCACGTACGCTCTGACCTGCATTGACAGGGTGTCGACTGGGTTCAGGTCACCTTCGGCAGTGACGGCTCTCCCACAGTCGTGTCAGAAAAATAATCACCGGATCTCGGCGGATCCGGCTCCGTCCGCGTCCGCCGCCTCGAGGATCTCGGCGAGCTGCGCGACCAGATCGGCCGGTCCCGCGACCGTCATGGCGTTGCCGGCAGGACCACCGCGCAGGCCGGTCACCACGGCACCCGACTCGGTGGCCACCACGGCTCCCGCCGCCATGTCCCACGGGTTGAGCCCACGTTCGTAGTACAGGTCGATCGAACCGTCCGCGAGCAGGCACAGGTCGATCGCGGCCGAACCGAGCCGCCGGATGTCCCGGATCTTCGGCAACACCTCTGCCAGCACCCTTGCCTGGTCGGCGCGGCGCCCGGCGTCGTACCCGAAGCCGGTCCCCACCAGCGAGGCGCCGAGGGACCCTGCGCTCCCCACGCGCACGGGGGCGCCGTCCCGCGTGGCCCCCTCGCCGAGCCCTGCCGACCACGTACGGCCGTCGGCCACGCTGTGCACGCACCCGGCCAGGACCGTCCACGTCGCGGGTTCCGGCGTACCGGCCACCACCGCGACGGACACGGCCCACGAGGCGACCCCGTACAGGTAGTTCACCGTGCCGTCGATCGGGTCGAGCACCCAGGTGAGGCCGCTGGTGCCCGCGACGTCGTCGCCCTCCTCGCCGAGGATCGCGTCGTCGGGGCGCTCCGCGGCGATCATCTCGCGCAGCAGCTCCTCCGAGGCGCGGTCCATGACCGTGACCGGATCGACGGCGCTCGACTTGGTGGCCGCCACCACCACGCGATCCGGTCTACCCTCACGGACCAGGGCACCCGCGGCTGTCGCGAGGCGGACGGCGAGGTCGCGGAGGGCGGTGACGGTGACGCCGTCGGGCAGCTCGGGCAGTGCGGGTGAGATCACGCACCCATCCTGCCGCACCCTTCGGCGGGCGACTATCCGGCGGCACACCGACGAGCCTGCGCCGCGCGGCCGCCCAGCGGTGGCAGGCTCGGGCCACAGGACTACCCCGGGAGGACTGGCATGGACGAGCTGGAGCTGGTACGGCTGCACGAGGACGGTGAACGACTCGTCCTTGCTGCGCGCGACGGCGCCCAGAGCACCCTGCCCATCACCGATGCCCTGCGTGCCGCCATCAGGGGTGACCGACCCCGCATGGAGTCGATCCGCGCCCAGGAGGAGTCGACGCTCCGCCCCCGCGAGATCCAGGCGCGCCTGCGCGCCGGCGAGACCTGTGAGGCCCTCGCCGAGGCGTCGGGTCTGCCGATCGACCATGTCCGGCGCTTCGAGTACCCGGTGATCTCCGAGCGGGAGCACTCGATCGCGCGGGTCCGGGCCAAGGCCGTCCTGACGGACGACGACGGCGCCACCACGCTCGGCGAGGTCGCCGACGAGCGCCTGCGCTCGCGCGGTGTGCGGCCCGCCGACGCCCGGTGGAGCGCCACCCGCGAGGGCACCCACCCGTGGCTGGTGCAGGTCGAGTTCGAGGCCGCCGAGCGGCCGAGGGTGGCCCGCTGGTCCCTGGAGCCGCGCGGCGGCTTCGTCACGCCGCTCGACGACGAGGCGCGCTGGCTCGGCCTCCCGGAGGACGACGACGGTCCGGCCCTCGCCGGGGTGTCGTCCCTGCCGCCGCACCGCAGCAACCAGCACCCGTCGTCGCGGCCGGCCCCGCCGGAGCAGGACGACACCGACCTCCTGCTCGACAACCTGTCGGAGCGGCGCGGACAGCGCCCCGCGCGGCGCCAGACCCCTGACACCGACCTGCCCGACATGATGGAGCTCGACCTGGACGGCCCTGACGCGCCGCCTGAGCACGAGCCGGAGCCGGAGCCCTCCGCCGCCGTCGTCGACATCGGTGCGCGGCGCGGCGCGTCCCGCCCGAAGATGCCGTCGGTCCAGGTGCCCGACTCCCCCGCCGGCCTCGAGTGGGAGGCGCCGAGCCAGTGGGAGATCGCCGCCCCTGGCGCCGCCTCCGGGCCGGGCGGCGAGCAGCAGCCGGACACCGGTGAGGGGCAGGACACCAGGTCGGCGCCGCAGGCCGAGCAGGAGCAGGCGCCCGAACCCCTGCCGGACAAGGTGCCGGAGAAGCCGCCGGCCGACCCGGCGCCACCCAAGCGTCCGGCGGCGAAGCGCGGCCGTAAGTCACGCGCGCAGGTGCCGAGCTGGGACGAGATCGTGTTCGGCTCGCGCCCGGAGGTCTAGCCGGGCTAGCCCCAGAGCGACTCGTCGGCTGAGCGGCGGCGCGCGGTGAGTGCGGTCATCCGGCGCATGTGGTGCCTGCGACACAGCACCTCGTAGGCGACCTCGCCACGGCCGACGTCGCCGATCACCACCTGTTCCCCCTCGGTGACCATGATGCCGTCGACGGTGCGCGCGTTGAGCGTGGCGCGCGCACCGCACCAGCACAGCGACTGCACCTGGAGCACGTCGATGCGGTCGGCGAGCTCGATGAGCCGGGCCGAGCCGGGGAACAGCCGGGTGCGGAAGTCGGTGGTGATGCCGAACGCGAAGATGTCGATCTCCATCTCGTCCACCAGCCGCGCGAGCTGCTCCACCTGCTCGGGCGAGTAGAACTGCGCCTCGTCGCACACGAGGTAGTCGACGGCCTCGCCGCTGGAGCGCCTGCTGCTGATCTCGGCCCAGAAGTCGGTGTCGTCCGTCACCTCGTGGGCGGCCACGTCGAGCCCCAGCCTGCTGGAGACCCTGGCCTGACCCGCCCGGTCACCGCGGCTGAAGATCAGCCCCTCGCGCCCGCGGGCGCGGTAGTTGTGGTCGGTCTGGAGGGCGAGGGTGGACTTTCCGGAGTCCATGGTCCCGGAGAAGAAGACGAGCTCGGCCACGGAGCTACCTTACGTCTTGGCGGCTCATGCGACGGCGGTCAGCAGGGGTACGAGCATCTCGTGCGGGGTCAGCGAGCCGTGCACGCCGGGCAGGGCGCGCGCGTTCGCGGAGTGCACGCGCGAGTCGACGACGGTCGCGGCGCCGGTCATCGCGACCACCACGTCCCCGACCGCTGGGAGCACGTGCTGGACGACCGGCCCGAACCAGCCGCCCGCCACCGCGTCGTCCCGCAGCAGGACGACGGCGTGCTCGCCCAGCCGCTCGGCCCACCGGCGTGCGACGTCGGCCGGGTCGGTGGCCGGGTCGGCGTAGACGTGCAGGGCACGGGGCTCGCCCCCGACCATCGCGACGCCGGCCTTCAGCGCCGGGTCGGAGGCCACGTCCCACTGGGTCGCCAGGTCGGCCTTGATCTGGCCGTGGTCGGCGGTGATCACCACAAGAGTGCCGCGCGGGACGCTCCGCAGCAGCCTGCGCAGCTCGCGGTCGGTGGACTCCAGCGCGTCGCCCCACTGCCACGAGTCCCAGCCGTGCCCGTGGCCCGTCTTGTCGACGTCGCCCTGGTACAGGTAGACCAGACGCTGCGCGTCCCCGGGCTGCCGCAGCGCCGTGACGGTGGCGTCCACGCGCTGCTCGAAGGTCTCCGCTGCGACGTAGGCAGGGCCGCGCAGCGCCGCCTGGGTCATGCCGGACCCGGCGAACTTGCCCGGGCCGGGCGCCGTGACGCGCGTGCCCACCGCGGCGAGCTTCTCGAACACGGTGGGTTCGCGCTGCAGGTCGGCCGGATCGCCGAGCTCCCGCCACTGCACGAGGGACGCCAGCCGGCCCGTTTCCGGGTTGCGCTGGGTGTAGCCGAGCATGCCGGTACGGCCGGGAGCGGTGCCGGTGCCGAAGGTGCTCAGGCCTGCGGCCGTGGTGGAGGGAAAGCTCGAGGTGAGGGTCGCGGCGGCCTCGTCCCGCTCACGCAGGAGGCCGCGCAGGAACGGGGCGTGCCCGCCGCGCTCCGCGAGGTTGCGGATGCCGAGCCCGTCCACGAGCACGACCACCACCCGGTCGGCGTCGGGCAGGCCGAGCGCCGTGCGGCACCCCGCAGCGGCGAGGCCCGTGGCGGTGGTGAGGTCGTGCCCGAGCGCGCCGGCGACGGCCGGCAGTACCGCGGCGAGGCTCGTGGTGTCGTAGGACGGCGCGACCAGGCCGTCGGGCAGGTTCGGCGCCGTCACGCAGACGTGGCCCGGGACAGTGCGCCGGCGAAGCTGACCGCCGCGCGGACCGCTGCGTCTCCCTCTGCCTCGCTGGAGACCCGTACCACCACGTCGTCGGGCGTGACCTGGCCGGTCAGGCCGTGGTCCGCGGTGCAGTTCGGGTCCACGCACGTTGCGGGCTCCAGGTCGACGCGGGACACCGCGCCCCAGCCGATCGCCAGGGTGACCTCTCGCGTCGCGGCGCGCCGCGGGTACTGCTCCGGGTCCGCGATCACGTGCGTGAGCGCCACGGAACGGATCTCGCGGACCGGCACCACCTCGGTCGTGGCCGATGCGGAGCCCGGTCGGGCCGGGTCCTCGCCGGAGTGGTCGTCCACGTGGGCGGTGACCAGGCGGGTCGGCGTCAGCACCAGGACCGTGAGGTGGCGGCGCACCTCCGAGTCGAACGTGGTCTCCGCCTGCACGAGGTGGGCCACGACCTCCTCGTCGGCCAGCGCGACGTCGAGCACGTCCGCGACCAGCTCCGGGTAGTAGCCGGCCCGGTGCAGGTGGGCGGTCAGGTCGTCACGGGCATCGGTAGGGGCATGGGGCACGGTTGGCATCATCCCATGAGAGGGGCCTTCGCCGTTAGCCCGGGAGCGCCCTTCGCAGGGCATCCGTCCGGCGTTCGGCCGGCCGCAGCCGGATCGTCGCGTGCAGCACGGCCGCGCCGCGTTCCGCCACCGCGACCGGGTACAGCTCGAGCGACGCCAGCTCCGGCAGGTCCTCCGCCATGACCGAGACCCGCGCCAGCACGTCCTCGAGCGCTGCGACGTCGGCGGCGGGTGCGCCCTGGTAGCCGAACAGGCGCGGGGCCGCCCGGACGCCGCGCACCATGCGCGCCACGTCGACGTCGGTCAGGGGCGGCACGCCGTGCGTCACGTCGTCGAGCAGGTCGACGGCGTCGCCGGCCAGCCCGAACGACACCACCGGACCGAACAGCTCGTCCTCGACCGACCGCACCACGCACGCGACGCCGGTGGGCGCCATGGCCTGCACCTCCAGCACCGGGTCGGGCGCCGGCAGCAGGGACGACGCCGCCGCGAGCATCCGCTCGGCGTCCTCCCTGAGGTCCTCCGCGTCGGCGATGTCGAGGCGCACGCCGCCGAGGTCGGCCCGGTGGCGCAGCGCGGGTGCGGCGATCTTGAGCGCCACCGGCCAGCCCAGCTGCTCGGCGGCGGCGACGGCGTCGTCCGCCGTGCGCACGCTCCTTGCGCGCCACAGGGTCAGGCCGTAGCAGGCCAGCAGCTCGGCGGCCGCGTCCTGGTCCAGGACCATGCCGTCGTCCGGCCACTCGGCGCAGCGGAGCAGATCCTCGACGAGCGTCCGCGCCTGGGCGCGCGCGGCGCCGTCGGACACCCCCTCCCGGAGCGCCGGACGGACCGGTGCGCCGTGGTCCTGCGTGCGCCACTGCGCGTACCGCACGACCTCACCGAGGGCCCAGACCGCGTCCTCCGGCGTGGAGAACGCCGGGACGCGGACGTCGCCGGACGCGAGCTCGTCGGGCATGCCGTGCAGGCCCAGCGCGCTGACGACGGTGGTCCGGCCGCTCCGTGCGGCGGCGTCGGCCACTGCGCGGGCCAGCGCGTCGGTCCGCGGCAGCACAACGGGCACCGAGACGACGACGACGGCGTCGCACGCGCCGGGGGCGTAGAGGGCGTCGACGGCGGCGGAGATCTCGTCGTCCGGCGCGCCGGCGGACAGCGGCTCCAGCGGCCCGACGACGGTCAGGCCGGCCGCCACGACGGCGTCGGCCACGAGCGCCGCCAGCGACGGCGAGCTCGCGAGGATCCCGACCCTGCCGCCTGCCGGGAGCGGCTGGTGCGCAAGGACCTGCGCGACGTCCATGAGCTGGTGCGTGTTCTCCGCGCGGATCACGCCGGACTGCCGCAGCACCTCGTCGAGCATCCGCCGCGGCGCACGCGTGGCACGCACCGTGTGCCCTGGCGGCACGACGCTCCCGTGGCGGCCCGCCACGACCACGATCACCGGTTTCACCAGGGCGAGGCGTCGCGCGATCCGCGAGAACTTGCGGGGGTTGCCGAGCGTCTCGAGGTACAGGCACACGACGTCGGTGTGCGGGTCGTCCTGCCAGTACTGCATGACGTCGTTGCCCGACACGTCCGCACGGTGTCCCGCGGAGACCAGCGTGGACAGCCCGAGGCCGCGACGCTTGACGGTCTCGGCCGCCGTGACGGCGACCGGCGCGCTCTGGCTGAACAGGCCGACGCGGCCGGGCTTCGGGGACGTGCGGGCGAGGCTCGCGCGCAGGCTCGCACCCGGGACGTTCGTGAGCAGGCCGTAGCTGGCAGGGCCCACCACCCGCATGCCCTCGGTGTGCGCGGTGCGCAGCAGCTCGCGGCGGCGGGCGACGCCGTCGGGCCCTGCCTCGGCCCAGCCCGCCGACAGCACGACGACGCCCCGCGCGCCGGTGCCGCGGAGGCGCCGGACCGCGTCGAGCACCTCGTCAGGAGGCGCTGCGACGACCGCGAGGTCGACCTCGGCGGCTCCGCCCTCTCCCGACGCGCTCGACCCGCCCGAGCCGAGGTCCGCCCAGGTCACGTCGTCGCCCAGCACCATCAGCTCGGTGTCGCCGGGGTCGGCGGCGTGCGCGTCGCGGACGCGCGCGGCGAGCAGCTCGTCGACGGTGCCGCCCTGCGCCGGACCGACCAGGAGCACCCGGCGGGCCGAGAGCAGGCCCTGCATGGACCGCGCCTCGGTGCGGTGCTCACGGTCGGCCATGACCTCGCGGGACCGGTCGGTGGGGTCGAGGTCGACGGAGACGGTGACGACGCCGTCGTCCAGGTGCTGCTCGACGGCGTAGCCGGCCTCCCTGAACACGCCGAGCATCGCGCGGTTCTGCGGCAGCACCTCCGCGATGAAGCGGTGCACGCCCCGTTCGCGTGCAGCGGCGGCGATGTGCTCCAGCAGGACCGACCCGAGGCCCTGGCCCTGGAGGGCGTCGGCGATGTTGAACGCGACCTCCGCGGTGCGGCGCCCCGGCTGGTCGTCGGTGACGTCGTAGCGCGCGACCCCGACGACGTCCTCTGTCGGGTCGGCGCCGTCGGCGCCGTCGGCGCCGTCCGCCGCCCCCGGCCGCACGGCGACCAGCGCCGTCCTGCGCACGTGGTCGACGGTGACGAGCTGGGTGAGCATCCGGTCGGGGATGCGCTGGAGCGCGGCGAAGAACCTCAGGTACGTGGAGCGCTCCGACTGGGCCATCTGGAAGCGCTGGATCGCGTCGGCGTCCTCGGGGCGGATGGGGCGCACGTGCGTGGTGGACCCGTCGCGCAGCACCACGTCCGCCTCCCACTCGACCGGGTACTGCGTCGAGTAGGGCAGGCGCACGCTGCCGACCCGTTCTGGCTGGTCCACGGGACCAAGGCTATCCAGATCGGGGTCCGGGCGGCGTCAGCGCACCAGCACCATGCCGGCGAGGAGCATCACGGCGAAGCCCACGAGCACCAGCCGCTGGCGGCGGTTCGGGCCGGACGCGGTGAGGATGGCTGCCACGGCGGGACCCGCCGCGAGCAGGAGCCACGCACCGAGTGCGGGTGCCACGTTCGCCGACACCGCTGCGACCGCCACGACCACCAGGCCGTGCACCACGCCGAGGCCGAACCGCATCGAGACGACGATGTGGAGCACGGCGGCGAGCACCGAGAGCCCGGCCCACGTGGTGATGCCCTCCTCCAGGCAGCCCCACTCCTGCTGGGCGCACTGCCAGGACTGCATCCACCAGGTCACGAGGGCGCCGAGCACCAGGACGGGCACGACGCTGAGGCCGACGACGCCGTAGGCGAGCCCGATGCGGACCAGCCACCCAGGCAGGGTGGTCGACCTGCTGACCAGCGGCATTTCGGGCATACCCGAATAGTGCCAGGTACGCCACGAAAAGGCACATGCCTCGGCCCCTGACCTCGTGCGATGTCGACGGGAGGTCCGGCCCGACGTCAGCGAGGTGCCACCGGAGTGTCGGCGGCGCGCGGTACGGTTTGCCTGTCCGAAACCACCCCCACAGTCCAGGAGCCCCACGAACCATGGCGCGCAAGCCGTCGCAGCCGCTCGACGAGAGCGAGATCCACGAGAAGGTCGTGGACATCGACGTCGCCTCGGAGATGGAGGCCTCGTTCCTCGAGTACGCCTACTCCGTCATCTACTCGCGGGCCCTCCCGGACGCGCGCGACGGCCTCAAGCCGGTCCAGCGCCGCATCCTCTACATGATGTCGGACATGGGGTTGCGTCCCGACCGCGCGCACGTGAAGTCGTCGCGCGTGGTGGGCGAGGTGATGGGAAAGCTCCACCCGCACGGTGACGCCCCCATCTACGACGCCCTCGTACGTCTCGCGCAGAGCTTCTCGCTGCGCCTGCCTCTCGTGGACGGGCACGGCAACTTCGGCTCGCTCGACGACGGCCCCGCGGCGCCCCGGTACACGGAGGCGCGCCTGGCGGCGTCGTCGATGGCGATGACAACGGGTCTCGACGAGAACGTCGTGGACTTCGTGCCGAACTACGACAACAAGCTCACCCAGCCAGAGGTGCTGCCTGCCGCCATCCCGAACCTGCTGGTCAACGGCGCGTCCGGCATCGCGGTCGGCATGGCGACGAACATGGCCCCGCACAACCTCGTCGAGGTCGTGTCGGCTGCGCAGCACCTGATCAAGAACCCCGAGGCCACGCTCGAGGACCTGCAGCGGTTCGTGCCGGGTCCTGACCTGCCCACCGGTGGCAAGATCGTCGGTCTCGAGGGCGTGCGCGACGCGTACCGCACCGGCCGCGGCAGCTTCCGCACCCGCGCCACGGCGCGGATCGAGAACGTCACGCCGCGCCGCAAGGGCATCGTCATCACGGAGCTCCCCTACCTCGTGGGCCCGGAGAAGGTGATCGAGAAGATCGCCGACGGCGTCAAGGCCAAGCGCATCCAGGGCGTCACCAACGTGCAGGACCTCACCGACCGCACGCACGGTATGCGCCTGGTCATCGAGGTCAAGACCGGTTTCGACCCGGACGCCGTACTGGAGCAGCTGTACCGCGTGACGCCGCTCGAGGACTCGTTCGGCATCAACAACGTGGCCCTCGTCGACGGCCAGCCGCGCACCCTCGGCCTGCTCGAGATGCTGCGGGTCTGGGTGGACCACCGCATCTCCGTGGTCCGACGGCGGTCGCAGCACCGCCTGGACAAGCGCGTCGAGCGGCTGCACCTGGTGGACGGCCTGCTCGTCGCGATCCTCGACATCGACGAGGTCATCCAGGTGATCCGCACGTCCGACGACGCCGGGATCGCCCGCGACCGCCTGCGCGAGATCTTCGACCTGTCCGAGCCGCAGGCCTCCTACATCCTGGACCTGCAGCTGCGCCGCCTCACCCGGTTCTCCCGCGTCGAGCTGGAGAAGGAGGCCGAGGAGCTGCGCCGCGAGATCGCCGAGCTGGAGCAGATCCTCGGCGACGAGAAGCTGCTGCGCCGGGTCGTCAGCACCGAGATGGGCGAGGTGGCCCGCACCTACGGCACGCCGCGCCGCACCGTGCTGCTCGACGCGGCGGGCGGGTCCGTCGGCTCGGTCGCGGTCGCACCGGCCAACGGGCGGACGAACGGCCGTCGCAGCCAGCCCGATCCGCTGGACCTGCAGATCAAGGACCTGCCGACGCGCGTGCTGCTGTCGGCGACGGGTCTGCTGGCGCGGCTCCCGGACGACGTCCCGGTGCCCCGCGTCGGCAACCGCGCGGCGCACGACGCCCTGCGTGGCGACGCGGCCGCCACCACCCGGAGCCAGATAGGTCTCGTGACGTCGGCCGGGCGCATGCTGCGCGTCTCCGTGCTGGACCTGCCGGCACTGCCGCCCACCGACGGTGCGCCGTCGCTGTCCGGCGGCATCCCGGTCAGCGAGCTCGTGGAGCTGGAGCACGGCGAGACCGTACAGACCGTGACCGCGCTCGGCCCGGACGCGCCGACCATCGCCGTCGGCACCGCGCAGGGCATCGTCAAGCGCATCGCCCCGGCGGACGCCCCCGCCAAGGGCGACGAGTGGCCGGTGATCGCCCTCAAGGAGGGCGACACCGTGGTGGGCGCTGCCGTCGTGTCGGACGACGACGAGCTGGTCTTCCTGGCCGACGACTCGTCGCTGCTGCACTTCCCGGCCTCCGCGGTGCGCCCGCAGGGCCGCGCGGCAGGCGGTATGACCGGCATCAAGCTCGCCGCCGACCGTCGGGTCGTGTTCTTCGGCGCGGTTCCGGCCGGGGTCGACGCCACCGTCGTGACCATCGCCGGTGCGGCCGACTCGCTGCCGGGGGTCGAGCCCGGCGCGGGCAAGGTGACTCCGTTCGCGCTTTACCCCGGCAAGGGCCGCGCGACGGGTGGTGTGCGGTCCCAGCGCCTGCTCAAGGGCGAGGACGGCCTCATCCTGGCCTGGGTGGGCGCCACTCCCCCACGTGCGCTCGGCGCCGGCGGCCAGCCGGTCGAGCTGCCCGACGTGGACGAGCGACGTGACGGGTCCGGCACCCCGATCGCGGCGCCGGTCGCAGTGATCGGCTGACCCGGCGGAACTAACTCTGTCGAGACTGTCGATTCTGGCGTCGCTCGCCCGTCCAAGGCGTGTCAACATTCCAGAGACGAGGAGCTCGACATGACCGACCACTGGGTATTTCTGATCCGCGAGACCGACTGGGACTCGGACGCCTACCTCCCGGAGAACCTGCAGGGTCAGAACCAGCAGGACTTCTCCGAGGACATGGCGGCCCACGAGCGCTTCGGCGAGGCGGTGGCCGCTCTGGGTGTCAAGATCACCGAGAGCAACGCCCTGCAGAACGCCAAGTACGGCGGATGGGTGACGCCCGGCAGGAACGGCGCCGAGCCCGTCTACACCGACGCACCGTTCACGGACACCAACGAAGTGATCACCGGCTACTACATCGTCGAGTGCGACGAGGCCACCGCACGGAAGATCGCGGCGCTCGTCCCCAGCACGAACGTGGTCGAGTGGCGCAAGGTCATGACCTTCGGCTCCTGAGTGCCGATCGACCCCGCGGCGTTCCGCACCGCCTGGCCCCAGGTGGTGCGGTCGCTCGCCGTGACCACGCGGAGCCTGGACAGCGGTGAGGAGTACGCCGCGGAGGCGTTCGCGCGTGCCGCGGCGCAGCCCGACGGCGTGATCGACGACCTGGTCGGCTGGTGCGTCCAGGTCGGACGCCGGTCCTGGCTCGACGCGGTGCGCCGGCAGGCGGTCCTCGTCCGGATCCAGCCTCAGCTCGCCCGCCCGGAGGTGGCCCCAGTGGACGTACCGGCCGAACCCGGCGACGACCTCGACGACCGCCTCGCCCTGCTCTTCGTCGCCTGCGACGACGCGATCGCACCGGGTGCACAGCTGGTCCTGGCGATGCGGGTGGTCTGTGGGCTCACGGTCCGGCAGATCGCGGGCCACCTCGGCGTCGCGGACGCCACCGCCGCCGCACGGCTCACCCGGGCCAAGTCCGCGCTGGCTCGTGCCCGCGGCGAGTTCGCGGTGCCCGACGGCCCCGCCCGCGCCGACCGCCTGCCCGTCGTGCTGGCCTGCGTCGCGGGCCTGTTCACCGTGGGACAGCGGGACGCGATGCAGCCCGCTGACGCCACCCAAGATCCGGCCCGCGACGCACTGACGCTCGCCGAGGCACTCGTCGCCCAGTACCCGGACGAACCGGAGGTGCTCGGCCTGCGCGCCGTATGCCGCCTGGGCCTGGCCCGACGCCCCGGCCGCGTGCGTGACGGCGTCGCGCTGCCCCTCGACGAGGTGGACCGGTCGGCGTGGGACCAGCGGTTCCTGTCCGCCGGCCTGGGCGACGCCACGGCGGCGATCGCCCGAGCGGAGCCGCCTGAGCGCCCGCCGGGCCGCTTCGCCCTGGAGGCCGCAGTCTCCGGGGTGCACGCGACGGCTCGCGACGCGGCCGACACGGACTGGCCCCGGCTGGCTCAGCTCTACGACGCACTGCTGGACGTCTGGCCGTCCCCGGCGACCCGGGTGGCGCGCCTCGTCGTGCTGGGCCGGCTCGCCGTGCGCGACGGCGGAGACCTCGGCCCGGTCGAACGCGACCTCGAAGAGCTGGTCGCCGACGGACCGCCGTATGCCGCCCGGGACGCCAGCCTCGCCCTCGCGGACCTGGCCCGGCGCACCGGCCGGACCGACGAAGCGGCAGGCCGCTACCGTGAGCTGCTCGACGTGCTTCCGACCGGTCCGCTGCGCGAGTTCTGCCGGCGGCATGCCGGATAACCTGCACCAGCTGCTCCCCCGACCGCCAGTTCCCTCGGTCTCGTGAACATGGGCCAATGGCCAATGGGCTCGCCGGGGAACTCGCACGCGATGATCGTGGCCAGGATGGCCCGCAGCGCAGCATCGGCCTGATGGTGCGGCTCTCGTGCACCGTCGCGCCCGGCTGCGGGATCGCCCGCGCACGGAACCGGACGCGCAACTCGTCGGTGAGGCCCACGAGGTCCTCATCCCTGTCCTCCTCCTACGACGGCGGCACGTGGTCCACGACATCCGCCGGCACGCCCTCATTGATCGCCCCTGGGCTCCGGCCGAGTGCCCCACCGCACGAGGACGACCCTGGCGAGCCTAGGCACCGCGTCGATCGCAGCCACGACGGCGTCGACGTGATCGCTCAGATGGACGGCCGAGCGGCCGTCGTCCACCGACTCCAGGCCCGGGAGCGTCAGCGCCCGCACGGTGTGCCCGGCTGCCTCCAACGGAGGCACGACCTCGCCCCACGCCGAGCCATCCCGCCAGAACCCTGGGATCAGGATGCTGCTATGTGGGCTCACCGACCGTGGCCGCCCGTCAGAAGGGTGGCTGGCCCGGGTCGTGCGGTGTTGTGGGGTTGGTCGGTGTCGGGTCGGTCGGTACGGCTCCGGGTTCGGTGGTCTGGTAGCTGCGGGGTAGGTGTTGGCCGGTCAGGGCGTGCAGGGTGAGGTCGTGGCTGGTGTCGGGGTCGATGTGGTCGAGGTCGATGTGGGTGTCCAGGACGGTGGGTGGTCGGGTGTGGGTGCGGCCGGTGGGGGTGGTCCAGGTCGTGACGCCGGTGAGGGGGTCGCGGACGATGCCCCAGCCGGCGTGGGTCTTGAGCAGGTGGTGCTTGCGGCACAGGGGGTGGAGGTTGTGGGCGTTGGTCTGTCCGCTGTCGTTGCGTTCGTTCCTGTGTTCGTGGTCGAAGGGTTGGATGTGGTCGAGGTCGCAGCGGGTGGCGGGGGTGTCGCAGCCCCACAGGAAGGTGCAGGTCTCGTCTCTGGTCTCGACCGCGGTGCGGAGGACCTTGCCGGGTTGGTAGGTGGTGGTGGAGTAGTCGGTCAGGATCCCGGTGACGGGGTCGGTCAGGAGGCGTTGCCAGGTGGCGTCTTGGGCGATCAGGCGGGCGGTGTCGGCGGGGATGGGTCCGTAGCCGGTCAGGTGTCCGGGGGCGTCGTCCAGGCCGAGGAGGGTGGAGGCGGGGACGGTGACGCGTACGACGGGGCGGGTCGGTGTGATCCGCACCGGCCGCACGATCTCTTGGACCACGACCTGGACGGGCGCCCGGCCACCACAGGTGCATACGGACACGTCGGTGTCTGTGCTGGGGGCGTGGGCGGCCTCGGTGTCGTCGGCTGCCTCGTGGGCGGTACCTGCACCGCCGACGCTGCTGTCCTCAGCGCCGCTCGCCGCATCGTCGTGCGGACCGCTGCTCGCACCGGTGCCCGTCGCTCGGCTGTCGACGCCCGTGCCCGTCGTCGTGCCCGTGCTCGTGCTCGCGCCCGTGGTCGTGGTCGTGCCGGCGGTGGGATGCGTGCCGTGGTCGGTGTCGCGTGCTACCTCGTGGTCGGTGCTCGTGCTGGTGGTGTCGTCCGGCTCGTTGTCGTCGGGCTCGGTGGTGTCGGTGTAGCGGTCGGCGGGGAGGAGGCGGCCAGTGATGATGCCGGTCAGGGAGTCGGCGCGCAGCTGTCCCAGGGTGCGGTCCTCACCGGTGGTGTGGCGTAACTGATGGGCCATGTCGTCCACGACACCCCACACGGCGGCGGCGTCGACGGCGGGGAGGTAGGCGGACAGCCAGCCCATGTCGTTCTCGGCGCGGTCCAGCTGTACGCACCGGCGTTGTGCTTCCGTGCGTGCGGTCTGGGCGGCGCCGTGGCGGGCTTTGGCGAACGCGAGCATCCGGGTCTGTAACCATTTCCAGGTTCGGTGGGGTGCCTGGGGCAGGTACCGGGCGATGGCCTCGGCCCGTTCGGTGGCGGTGAGCTGTGCTGCGGACCGCAGCAGGGTGTGGGCCTTGCGGACGTCGATGCGTCCGGTGATCAGTGCGGTGATCACGCTCGGGTGCTGGGCACCGGCCTGCGCCCGGACCACGACTTCTGCGGCTTCGGACTCGGTCACGACGAGCTCGCTGGTGACCTGGGCGACCAGAGAGTTGTGGGCCAGGGCGTGGGACTCGCGGGTGGCGCGTTCGGCCACGACCTGGGCCTGGAGACCAGCGGCCCAGGACTGCAACCGCCCGCACGCCGTGACGAGGTCACCGAGCGCGTCGTCCGACAGCTCACCCAGCACACTCGAGCCCGGCAGGCCCGGGTCCTCGCCCCGGCCGTGGTCGAGGTTGCCGTCCACGTCGATCGCCTCCGCGACCACCCGCGCCAACCGCGCTCCCGGCACACCCCGCACCGCCTCCTGCAGAACATCCTCCGGCCACACCGCCACCGGCATGCCTTCCGGCAGCCGGCCGCCCGGCGCACCTTCCGGCGCACCATCCAGCAGATCGTCGGGTGCTGCGTCCGGCCAACGGTCGGGCGGGGCGTTGAAGACCCAGGCTGGAACCTCGTCGTGCGCCACGACGCGCACCTCCACCCCGTCCCGCACCACGAGCTCTCCCAGGACCGGGTTGTCGCCGGCCAGGTCCTCCAGGAGCACGCTGCTCAGACCCGGGTAGCGCTGACCATCGTCCATGACTCCACCCCTCCACCTATACGCTATTTCACCATGCCATCATCTCGGACACCTGTTCGACAATAGAGGCGACCACCCACACCGGCCACGGCTTCTGCCATCCGCAGAAGAAGGTGGCGAACGCTCCTCACTGCCGGAATTCCCTCGGCCGGTGTCGGTGTCCGGTGGTTGACTCCAGCCCATGAACGACGTCTCGACCTACGAGTTCTCCACCGACCCTGACCGCATCGACGCCACCCGCGTGCACGAGCTCGTCTCCCGGCACACCTACTGGGCCAAGGACCGGCCGCGCGAGGTCATGGACACCGCCATCGCGGGTTCCCGGCCCTACGGCGTCTTCCACACCGGCACGGGC
Organism: Promicromonospora vindobonensis; assembly: GCF_042685865.1. Classification (NCBI taxonomy): domain Bacteria; kingdom Bacillati; phylum Actinomycetota; class Actinomycetes; order Micrococcales; family Promicromonosporaceae; genus Promicromonospora; species Promicromonospora vindobonensis. The sequence continues at coordinate 171,196 of NZ_JBHUOG010000001.1, forward strand.
GAGCAGGTGGCGTTCGCACGCGTCGTGACCGACGGCGCGACGTTCGCCTGGCTCGCCGACGTCATCGTCGACCCCGCCCTGCGCGGGCTGGGGATCGGCAAGCTCCTGGTAGCAGGCGTCGTCGCCGACATCGAGCCGCTCGGGCTCCGCCGCACGCTGCTCGCGACCGCCGACGCCCACGGCCTCTACGAGCAGTTCGGCTGGGTGCCTGTCGACGACGGGTACACCTGGATGGAACGCCGGGGCCTGGGAGCCGGGGCCAAGGGGGTCGGCGCATGAGCATCTCCGTCGAGGTCGGCGACCTCACCCACGTGGAGGCAGACGCCGTCGTCAACGCCGCGAACTCCCTGCTCCTGGGTGGCGGAGGCGTCGACGGCGCCATCCACGCAGCGGCGGGCCCGCGCCTGCTGGAGGCGTGCCGCAGACTGCGCACGACCTCTCATCGGGAGGGCCTGGACGTCGGCGACGCCGTCGCCACCCCCGCGTTCGACCTGCCCGCGGCGTGGGTGATCCATACGGTCGGGCCGAACCTGCACCGAGGCCAGGACGATCCCGCCCTGCTCGCGTCGTGCTTCGCCCGGTCGCTCGACGTCGCCGCGGAGCTCGACGTCCGATCGGTCGCCTTCCCCGCCGTCAGCGCCGGCGCCTACGGCTGGCCGGTGACCGACGTCGCACGCATCGCCGTGCTGACCTGCCGCGGCTGGCTCGCAGAGCATCCAGCGAGCAGCATCGAGAACATCCGGTTCGTGGTCCTCGACGAACGGGCGCGGGAGGTGTTCGAGACCGCCCTGGACGCCGCGTGACGGACGGCGGTCAGTCCCGCCGCGCCCGGGGCGAGACGAGCCCCGCCTGGTAGGCGAGCACGACGAGCTGCGCGCGGTCCCTGGCGTGCAGCTTGGTCATCGCGCGGCTCACGTGGGTCTTCACGGTGGTCGGACTGAGGACCATCCGTTCGGCGATCTCGTCGTTGCTGAGCCCGTGCGCCACCAGGGCCACCACCTCCCGCTCCCGGTTGGTGAGCAGGTCGAGCCCGCGCCCGGAGAGCACGTCGGGCGGGCGGGCCACGAACTCGCTGATCAGCTGCCGGGTGACCGACGGTGAGAGCAGCGCGTCCCCGCGAGTCACCACCCGGAGCGCCTGCAGCAGGCTTGCCGGGTCGGTGTCCTTGAGCAGGAACCCCGCAGCGCCGGCGCGCAGGGCCCGGAACACGTGCTCGTCCAGGCCGTAGTTCGTCAGCATCACGACCCGCACGTCACACAGCCGGTCGTCCTGGACGATACGGCGCGTCGCCTCGATGCCGTCCAGCACCGGCATCTGCACGTCCATCAGCACGATGTCGGGCCGATGCTCCAGGGTTGCGGCTACGGCCTCCTCGCCGTTGCCCGCCTCGGCGAGGACGTCCAGGTCGTCCTCGCTCTCCAACAGTGCTCGGATACCGGAGCGGATCAAGTGCTGGTCGTCGACGAGGACCACCGAGATCATGGCGGGCCCTCTGCCGCGGGGCCACCCGCAGACCCGCCGGACCGTCCGGGCCGGGGACCGGTCGGCAGCTCGGCCACCACCGAGAATCCCGCCGTCGGCCCGGGGCCTGCCCGCAGGTTCCCGCCCAGCGCGGCGACCCGTTCCCGCATCCCGATCAGTCCGTGCCCCGGGACGGGCGGCTGCCGTGACGCCGACCCGTCGTCGTCGACCTGAACCTTCAGGAGACCGGCGCCGTACCTGAGCCACACCCTCGCCGTCGCGGTGCCCGCATGCCGGCCGACGTTGGTCAGCGACTCCTGGACCACACGGTAGGCCGTCTGGTCGACGTCGGGCGGCAGCGGCGTCGGCGTCCCCTCGACGGTGACGGTGATCGGCAGCCCGGACGAGCGCGCCCGGTCGACCAGCGCGGGAAGCCGGTCCAGCCCCGCGCCGCCGCCGTCGTCGTCGCGGCGCAGGGCGTCGAGGGTGGACCGGAGCTCCCTGGCCGCGTCCGTGCTCGCCTCCTGGATCGCGAGCAGTGCGGCAGCGGGCTCCTCGCCACGCTTGCGGGCGAGATGCGCCGCCACACCGACCTGCACGTTGATGACCGAGATGCTGTGGGTCAGCGAGTCGTGGAGCTCGCGCGCGATGTGCAGCCGCTCCTCGACAGCGCGTCGCCGGGCGACCTCGTCACGGGTGCGTTCCGCCTCCTCCGCCCGCTGCTCCACCTCGCGCACGTGCGCGCGCCACAGCACGAACGTCACGGTGGCCACACCCGCCGTGGCGAGCCAGCCCGCGGCGTAGAAGCGTCGCCAGCCCAGATCAGTGCGCATGGTCGTCGAGCCTATGGCGGGTCGCCCACCGCACGCATCCCCCGGTGGGCGTACCCCCGGGAGTACTCCAGGGGTAGTAGCCCGTGCGCCGCCCTACATCCGTGCCGGTAGCCGCAGGTGTCACCCGCCGGACGACGACATCCCGCCGCGTCCGGCGAAGGATCGGGATCGGTCGAACCCGACCAGCGATCGAACCCGACGACCGAGGAGCTACCCCGTGAGCGATCAGCCCCTGAGGAACCACCTGCGCGGCGACGTCCTGCTACCCGACGACGACGGATACGCCGCAGCGGCGACCACCTTCTTCGCGAGCGGGAAGCCGGCGCTCGTCGTGCGGCCGCGCGACGCCGCGGACGTCGCGGCCGCGATCAGCCATGCGCGACGGGAGGGTCTGGCCCTCTCGGTCCGGTCCGGCGGGCACGGCCTCCAAGGGTCGGCGACGAACGACGGCGGCATGGTCCTGGACCTGAAGCACCTCGACACCGTCGAGCTGATCGATCCCGACGGCGCCGACCCGGACGGCCGGCGGGTGCGGGTGGGCGCCGGCGCCTGCTGGGGCACCGTCATGCGGACGCTCGCCCCGCACGGGCTCGGCCTCACCGCCGGTGACACGGCGGACGTCGGAGTCGGCGGGCTGACGCTCGGCGGCGGTATCGGCTGGCTGGTCCGCGCGCAGGGTCTGGCGATCGACCGGCTGGTGGCAGCCAGGGTCGTCACGGCCGACGGGCGCGTGCTGCGAGCCGACGCGGACGAGCACGCCGACCTGTTCTGGGCGATCCGGGGCGGTGGCGGCAACTTCGGGGTGGTCGTCAGCTTCGACTTCGTCGCCGAGCGGGTGCCGCTGGTGCACTTCGGCACCATCACCTACCGCCCCGACGACCCCGCACGGCTGGTGACGGCCTGGCGCGACCACCTTCGCACAGCGCCCGAGTCCCTCACCAGCACCCTTGCCCTGGTCCCGCCGATGGTCGGCGGACCGGCGTCCGCCACGGTGACGGTCTGCTACGCGGACGACGCCGAGGGTCCGCTGCGGGCCGTCGCCCCGCTGCGGGACATCGGCGAGGTGCTGACGGACGACGTCCGGGTGATGCAGTACACCGACGTCCTCGCGAGCGCGCACCAGCCGCCACCCGGGCGTCTGCTGTCCCGCAACACGCTCGTCCCCACCCTGGACGACGACGTGGTCGACGCCACCGTCGCCGCCTACCGGAGCGGGATCTCCACGGTGCTGCGCAGCCTCGGCGGCGCGTTCGGCCGGGTGCCGGCCGACGCCACCGCGTTCGCGCACCGGGAGGCGGAGGCGATGATCGTCGGCGCGGCCTTCCTCCCCACCGACGCCACCGACGCCGACGCCGACGCCGCACTGGCCCCGTGGGCCGCCGTCGCCCGCCACGGGACCGGCGTCTACCTCAACTTCCAGGGCTCGGACACGCCGGACGACCTGGCGGCCGCCTACCCGCCGCGGACCTATGCCCGCCTGGCCGCCGCGAAGCGCCGCTACGACCCCGAGAACCTCTTCGCCCGGAACCACAACGTCGCGCCGAGCGACCGCCCGGCCACGGAAGGAGCGAACCAGTGAGCTACGCGTTCGAGGCCGAGGGCCTGGTCAAGCGGTACGGGCGTACGACGGCGCTGGCCGGCATCGACCTGCACGCCCGCCGCGGGACGGTCCTCGGCGTGCTCGGACCCAACGGCGCCGGCAAGACCACGGCCATCCAGATCCTGGCGACCCTGCTGGAGCCGGACGCCGGGCGTGCGACGGTCGGTGGGCTCGACGTCGTCCGTGACGCCGCGCTGGTGCGCCGCAGGATCGGGCTCACCGGCCAGTACGCCACCGTCGACGAGGACCTGACCGGTGCGGAGAACCTCGTGCTCCTCGGCAGGCTGCTCGACCTGCCGCGCGCCGCCGCACGCGTCCGCGCGACGGCGCTCCTCGCCGAGCTCGGGCTGACCTCCGCCGGCGGTCTGCGGGTCTCGGCGTACTCAGGGGGCATGCGACGCAGGCTCGACCTCGCCGCGGGCCTCATCGGCCGGCCCGAGATCCTGTTCCTCGACGAGCCGACCACCGGCCTCGATCCAGGCAAGCGGGAGGACCTGTGGGCGACGATCCGGTCGCTCGCGGACGACGGCGCCACCGTGCTGCTCACCACGCAGTACCTGGAGGAGGCCGACGCCCTCGCCGACGAGATCACCGTGATCGACCACGGCCGGGTGATCGCGCACGACACCCCCGCCGGGCTCAAGCAGCTCGTCGGTGGCCGGACCATCGTCGTGCGCCCGACGAACCCGGACCGGCTGGGCGCCGCGGCCCGCGTGGTGGAGCGCGTGACCGGGCGACCCGTCGAGCACCAGCACGGCGGCGTCCTCACCACACCGGCCGACGCCACGCAGCACTTCACCGACGTCGTGGGCGCCCTGGAGTCCGCGAGGATCGACGTCGCCGAGCTCGCGCTCCGGCTGCCGAGCCTCGACGACGTGTTCTTCAGCCTGACCGGCGTGACCGGTGTCACCGGCCGGACGAGCCTGACCGAGACGAGGGAGACAGCATGACCGAGACAGCCACCCGGCCGACGGCCGGTCACCGGACCGTCGCGACCGCACCGCGGCCATGGCCACTGTTCCGGCAGGGCTTCGCCCTCGCGGGGCGCAGCCTCACCAAGACCCGGCGCAACCCCGGCGTGCTCCTGGACGCCGTGATCATGCCCGTCATCTTCCTGCTCATGTTCGTCTACCTGTTCGGAGGCGCCGTCAGCGGGTCGTCCCAGGAGTACCTCCAGTACGTCTTCCCGGGCGTCCTCGTGCTCACCACGATCCTGACGGGGCAGGTCTCGACCGGGCTGAGCATCGTGCTCGACCTGAAGAAGGGGGTGTTCGACCGGTTCCGCAGCATGCCGATCGCCCGCTCGGCACCGCTCCTCGGCTCGGTGCTCGGTGACGCCGTCCGCTACCCGCTGGCCGTCGCGATGCTCTTCGGCCTCGCCTACGCGCTCGGCTTCCGGGTCGAGACGGACCTGGCGTCCGCCCTGGGGGCCGTCGCCCTGGCCATCGGGTTCGGCTTCGCGCTCAGCTGGCTGACGGTGCTGGTCGCGGTGCTGGTCCGCGACGAGAACCTGGTCAGCACCGTCGCGTTCCTGCTGCCGTTCCCGCTCGTGTTCGGCACGAGCATGGCCGCGCCGGCCGAGACGATGCCCGGCTGGCTCCAGGCCTGGGCCGAGGTCAATCCGGTGAGCCACGCGATCGACGCGAGCCGCGCCCTGCTGCTCGGCGGTCCCGCCGCCGAGCCCGTGACGATGACCCTGCTGTGGGGCGGTCTCGCCCTCGTGGTCCTCGCCCCGCTCGCCGCGTGGGCCTACCGGCGGCGCATGTGAGTCAGCTCGCGAGCAGCTTGCGCAGCTCGGCCGGCGTCGTGGCGATCGCAGCGGCGCCGGCGGCCTCCAGCTCGCCGGGTGCCGCGTAGCCCCAGGTCACACCGATCGTCGGGATGTCGTGGTGAGCGGCAGCGTGCACATCGTGCTCGCGGTCGCCCACCATGACGACCTGGCCGGCATCCGCGCCGAGGGCCACCGCGTGGGCCAGCGCGCGCTCGACCACGACCTCCTTGCCCTCCACCAGGCCGGCCGCCTCGCCCGCTGCGCCGTGGACGCCGTCGAGGCCGCCGGTCAGGTACCCGTCGAGCCCGAAGTGCTCGACGATCTGCCGCGCGTAGTGCTCCGGCTTGGCCGTGGCGACCAGGAGCGTCACCCCTGCCTCGCGCAGCTCCGCGAGCGCCTCGGGAAATCCGGGCACGACGGAGTTGTCGAACATGCCGTGCTTCTCGAAGTCGCGCCGGTAGGCGGCGATCGTGGTGGCGGCGTCGGCGTCGGACAGGCCGATGGCCGTCATGCTGGCACCCAGCGGCGGGCCGACGAAGGTCCGCAGGACGTCGTCGGTCGGGACGTCGAAGCCGGCGTCGGCGAACCCGACGCGCAGGGACGCGATGATGCCGGGGGCCGAGTCGGTCAGGGTGCCGTCGAGGTCGAGCAGGACGTGCGTGATGCGGCGAGGTAGCGAGAGGGTCACCGGACGAGCGTGCCACACGTTCAGTGGTGCCCCTGGTGCGCGTCCACGCCGCCGCTCCCGGTGCGCTGCCCATGGCTGGGTGGCGCCCCCGCCTCCTGCCCCGGTCCGACGACGACGAGCTGGCCCATCATCCCTGCGTCCTCGTGCATGAGCATGTGGCAGTGGTACATGTACGGCATGTCGGGGTCGGCGTAGTCGTCGAAGCGCATGAGGAGCCGGTAGTCGCGTCCCGACTCCAGGTAGACGGTGTCCTTGCGGCCCGTGAGCTCGGGCGGCGGGGCGTCGCCGTCGATGCTCAGCACCTCGAACTGCACGTCGTGCACGTGGAAGCTGTGGGGCATGGGCACGGTGCTGTGCACCTCCCAGACCTCGGTGCTGCCCAGCTCCGCCACCTCGTCGATGCGGCCCATGTCCATCGAGCGGCCGTTGATCCGCTTCTCGTCCAGCTCGAAGGTGCGGGTCACCGACGCGTCGGCCTCGTGCAGTGCGTCGGCCGTCGCGTGCTCCGAGGCACCCCACGCGGGCTTCGGCGAGGGGGCCAGCTCGTCGGCGGCACGCAGCTCGAGCACGTCGAACGCGTCGTTGGCCCCCATCGCGAACGGCGCCGCGACACTGCCGAGGTCGGCCTCGACCGAGCGCAGCCGTGTGGTCTCCCCCTGGCTCATCGTGACGACCACCTCGGCGCGCTCGCCGGGTGCGAGCCGGATGTCGTCGATCGGGACGGGTGCGTCCAGCAGGCCGCCGTCGGTCGCCACCAGGTCCATCTCGCGGTCGGCGAAGCCGAGCTGGTAGGTACGCGCCGTCGAACCGTTGAGCAGGCGCAGCCGCACGCGTTCGGTGGTGACCTCCTGGTAGGCGCCCACGGTGCCGTTCGTCATGACGACGTCGCCCAGCGTGCCCGGCTCGCCGCCGTCGTCCTTCAGCTCCAGCTGCCCGTCGTCGTCGAGGACCTTGTCCTGCACGATGACCGGGACGTCGTCGACGCCGTAGGTGCTGGGCAGGTCGGCGGTGCGCGACGCGTCGTCGTCCAGGAGGAACAGGCCGGCCAGGCCGCGGTAGACGTGCTGCTCCGTGGCGCCGTGCGGGTGCGGGTGGTACCAGAGGGTCGCGGCGGGCTGGTCGATCTCCCAGGTGGGGCGCCAGGTGGCGCCCGGGTCGACCTCCTGGTGCGGTCCGCCGTCCATCGCGGCGGGCAGGTGCATGCCGTGCCAGTGCACGCTGGTCGGCTCGTCAAGATCGTTCGCTACCTCGACGGCCACCCGCTCGCCACGCTCGGCGCGCAGGGTCGGGCCGAGGTGGGAGCCGTCGAAGCCCCACGTCCGTGTCTCGACGCCGGGCCGGAACTCGGTGACGCCCTCCTGCGCCGTGAGGGAGAAGACGCGGGTGCCGTCCACGACCTTCGACGGCGCCAGCGGCGGGATCGCGAGCTCGTTGGTGAACTCGGTCTCTGCGACGGGGGTGACCGAGCCGGGGACGAGCGCGCACCCGGCGAGGGCGCCGCCGGTAGACGCGAGCATCGCCACCGCGGCGACGAGGGACCGGACGCTCCGGCGCGCTCGGGTCGGGGGTGCCCCGGGCGCAGCGACGCGGCTCATCGGCCGGACCCGCGCAGCCGCTGCACGCCGGCGGCGGCCAGGCCCGCCAGTGCTCCCCACATCGCGTCGAAGAGCAGCGCGGGAACGATGGTCCACAGCGGTCCGCCACCGGGGCCGCCGAAGCCCCCGAGCACGGGGACCAGCAGCGCGACGGCGTGGGCGACGAGCCCGTAGGCCACGCCCGTGAGCGTGAGCGTGAGCACCGGCCGGGGCACCCGACCGAGGCCGACCACCCCGATCCAGACGACGGCGGTGATGCCGATGATGGTCAGCGCCCTGGGTGCGCCGGTGCCGAGGGCTCCGGTGAGGCCGGTCAGCGGCCAGAGCAGGGCCAGCGCGGCGAGGCCGCCGACGACCGCCCAGGGGACGGGGACCGGTGCGGACCGGTGCGGGGTCGGCTGAGCGGGAACGTGTGGTGAGGTCATGTCTCGACGGTGCCGGTCGGGGGCGGGGCTCCGCATCGGCCCTGGATCGTCTCCTGGTGTCGCCTGGAGGCGACACCGACCCTGATGCCTCGGCGCCGCGCGGTCCGTAGGGTGACGGTGTGCCAGAGCAGAGCGCGGTCCCGCGAACGGTCGACCCCCGCGTCACCGACCTCGCCCTGGGGCTCGCCATGTCGCTATCGGTCGCGGTCGTCATCGCTGCGGACCCCGACGCCGTGCGGCACGCCGGACCCGGGGCGTACCTCTTCGCGGTGGGTTTCGGGGCGCTGGTCCTGGTACGGCGCCGGGCGCCGCGCACGGTCCTCGTGGTCACGGTGCTGGCCGTGTTCGTCTACTACATCTTCCAGTTCGCGCCCATCGGCATGGCGCTGCCCGCGATCGCGGCGCTGTACTCGGCGGCGGAGATGCGGCACACCGCCTGGGCGATCGGCGCCGGAGCCACCCTGGTGGCCGTCGCGACGTACTACCGGACGGTCGGCAACACCCCTGAGGAGCAGCTCGCCCCGTACGACCTCGTCACGAACGTCGCGCTCGCGGCGGCCGCGATCGCGCTGGGCGTGGCGGTGCGGCTGACTCGCGAGGCGCGGGTCCACGAGGCCCGCGCCGCCGAGCAGCGGCTGCAGGCGGAGCGCCTGCGCATCGCGCGCGACCTGCACGACGTCGTCGGGCACAACCTGTCGGTGATCGCGCTGCACTCCGGCGTGGCCGCCGAGGCGGTGGGGCGGGACGACGACGCGGCACGGGGCGCGCTCGAGCACGTGCGGAAGGCGACGTCGGGCACGCTGCACGAGCTGCGCTCGACCGTCCGGGTGCTGCGCGGGCCGGTGGGCGGAACGCCCGGCGCCGCTGAGGCGAGCGCACCCGCGCCGACCGGGCTGGCCGGTGTGGACACGCTCGCGGACTCGGCACGGGCGGCCGGGCTCACGGTCGACGTCACGCTCGACGTGCCGGACGGTGCCCTCGACGGTGCCATCTCCGCGGCGGCGTACCGCGTCGTGCAGGAGTCCCTGACGAACGTGCTGCGGCACGCCCGGGCCACCCGTGTGACGGTCTCCGCACGGGTGGCCGGGGACCGGCTCGCCCTGCGCGTGTCCGACGACGGCCTGGGCGCCGGTGCGGACCTGGTACCCGGTTCGGGGCTCGCGGGGATGCGTGAGCGGCTGGCCCTGCTCGGCGGCGGCCTCACCGTCGGCGACGCACCCGGCGGCGGCTTCCTCGTGACCGCCGACCTGCCCCTCCGGCTGGAGACGGGAGAGCCATGATCCGGATAGTCCTGGTGGACGACCAGGAGCTCGTGCGTGCGGGCCTGCGGGCCCTCGCGGAGAGCGATGGCGACATCGAGGTCGTCGGGGAGGCAGCCGACGGGCGCACCGGCGTGTCCAGGGTGCGGGAGCTGCGGCCCGACGTCGTGCTGATGGACGTCCGCATGCCACGCCTGGACGGGCTGGCCGCCACCCGCGAGATCGTCGCCGACCCCGCGCTGGCCGACGTCCGGGTGCTGATCCTGACCACGTTCGACGAGGACGAGCACGTGTTCGACGCCATCCGGTCCGGCGCGGCCGGCTACCTGCTCAAGGACGTCGCCCCCGCCGAGCTGCGCCGCGCCGTCCGCGTGGTCGCGGCGGGCGAGGCGCTGCTCGACCCTGGCGTGACGGCCACGGTGCTGCGCGCCGTCGCCGCGGGCCCGGCGCCCCGGTCGGGCGACGACCGGCTCGCCGGGCTCACGGAGCGCGAGCGCGAGGTGCTGCAGCAGCTGGGCCGGGGGCTCACGAACGACGAGATCGCCCGCGAGCTCTACCTCAGCCCTGCCACCGCACGCACCTACGTGAGCAGGCTGCTCGCCAAGCTCGGCGCGCGTGACCGCGCGGCGCTGGTGATCCTCGCGTACGAGACGGGCCTGGTCAGAGCTCCCTGAGCCGCGGCAGGACGTCCTCGCTGAACTGGGTGAGGAAACGCTCCTGGTCGTGGCCGGGGCCGTGCACCACGAGGTGGTTCAGACCTGCGTCGACGTAAGGCTTGATCATCTCGACCGCCTGCTCCGGGTCGGACGCGACGATCCAGCGCTTCGCGACCTGCTCGATCGGCAGCTCGTCCGCCAGGCGCTCCATCTCCGTCGCCGAGTGGACGCTGTGCTTCTGCTCCGGCGTCAGCGAGAGCGGCGCCCAGAACCGGGTGTTCTCCAGCGCGGTGGCGGCGTCGCGGTCGTAGGAGATCTTGATCTCGATCATCTTGTCGACGCCCGCGACGTCGCGTTCCGCCTTGGCGGCGCCCTCGGCGACCGCGGGCAGCAGCTTCTCCGTGTACAGGTCCATGCCCTTGCCGGAGGTGCAGATGAAGCCGTCACCGGCACGGCCGGCGTACTTCGCGACGAGCGGGCCGCCCGCCGCGATGTAGACAGGGACGGGGTTGTCCGGCCGGTCGTAGATGTTGGCGCCGACGAGCTCGTAGTAGTCGCCCTTGAAGTCGACCGTGTCCTCGGTCCAGAGCGCCCGCATGAGCTGTACCGCCTCGCGCAGCCGCGCGAACCGCTCCTTGAACTCCGGCCACTCGCGGCCGGAGACCGCGGTCTCGTTGAGGGCCTCGCCCGTGCCGACGCCGAGGATCACGCGGTTCTCGGTGAGCAGGGCGAGGCTCGCGAACGTCTGCGCGATGACGGCGGGGTTGTAGCGGAACGTCGGGGTCAGCACGCTCGTACCGAGCTGGATCCGCGAGGTCCGCTCCCCCGCGGCAGCGAGCCAGGCCAGCGCCGACGGCGCATGACCACCCTCGTGCCGCCACGGCAGGAAGTGGTCGGAGACCATGGCGCTGTCCAGTCCCACCTCCTCCGCGCGTACTGCGAGCTCAACCAGCTCGCGCGGCCCGAACTGCTCGGCGGACGCCTTGTACCCGATTTTCAGAGTCACGTCTGCGACCCTACGCTCGATCGCCGACGCGCGAACCCCAGCGTCGCGCACGTCACATCTGTCCTGTTCAGGCGCCCACAGGCACTCCTCATCGCCGAGGCCGGCCATGTGCTGAGCCGGCTCCTCACGGTGCATCTCCAGGTCGGCGTTCGGGGCGCCGGTCACACGGCTTGGAACGAGCCGCCGTCGATACGGAAGTCCGAGCCGGTGATCCAGGCGGCTTGGTCGGAGACCAGGAAGGCGACCAGGTCGGCGACCTCGGCAGGTTGCCCGGGACGTCCCAGGGGAATGCCGCCGATCCATTCCTCGAGCATCTGCGCGGTGGGGTCGCTGGGGGCGTGCGCGGACTGGGCGAGCAGCGCGGAGATTGCGTCATTGGCGATCAGTCCGGGGGAAACCCTGTTGACCCGGACACCGCGTCCGGCGAACTCGTTGGCCAGCGCCTTGCTGTAGGTCGACAGTGCCGCCTTCGCCGCCTGGTAGGGGACGTCTGGGCCGATCGGGAGGTAGGCGCCCACCGAGGTGACGTGGACGATCGCGCCGCTGCCTCGCGCGATCATCTCCGGGAGCACCGCGCGGTCAAGGCGGACCGAAGCCAGCAGGTTCAGCTGGAGTGTCTGTTCCCAGATCGCGTCCGAGGCCGTCAGCACTCCGTCAGGTGGCGGGGTACCGGCGCCGACGTTGTTGATCAGGACATCGATACCGCCGAGCAGATCGGTCGCGGCGGTAGTCAACTCAGCGCAGCCGTCTGCCGTGCTGAGGTCGGCCGGGACGAAATGCACTGCGGGCGGTAGGTCCCCGGGATCCCTTCTGGCCGCCGCGACGACCGTCGCGCCGGCGACAGCGAGCCGGGAGGCGACGGCGCGGCCGATGCCTTTGCTGCCACCGGTGACAAGGACGCGGCGCCCGCGCAGGCCACCCAGCTCGTGGGCTGTCGTCGTGATCGGTGAGGACTCCGGTGCGGTAGGCATGCCCGGAACGTTAAACTGTGACACCAGTGTCAAGGTCAACATCGGAGACGTTCGGAGGAGCGCGGTGCGGATCGGAGAGCTCAGCGCGGCCACGGGCGTGAGCCGTCGCTCCTTGCGCTACTACGAGCAACAGGGCCTGCTGCGAAGCTGCCGCACAGCCAACGACTACCGGGAGTACGAGCCGGACGCGGTAGAGCGAGTCGCCTTCATCCAAGACCTGTTCAGCGCGGGCCTGTCCTCGCAGATCATCCGTGACAGCCTTCCGCCGGCCGGACACACGCGCACGGAAGCGGACTGCTCAGCACTTCTCACCCGTGTCCGTGAGGCTCGGGACGAACTTGTCCGGCAGGAGCTGCACCTGGCACAACGCCGGAAGACCCTCGACAGCTATCTTGCCGGTGAGGCGACACCCCGTGGCGAGCCGCACCCCAGGCATCACGATCACGATCTACAGCTGAAGCACCACACGCCTCACGACTTCTGAACCACGCTTCAGGGCCGCAGCGCCTGCAGCACCCGGCTCGGCGAGGGGCGCCCCAGATGTCCCTCCAGCCACGTCCCGGTCTCCACCAGTCGCGGCATGGACACGCCGGTGGTGATCCCGAGTCCGTCCAGCATCCAGAGCAGGTCCTCCGTGGCGAGGTTCCCCGTGGCCGACTCCGCGTACGGGCACCCGCCGAGCCCGCCCGCCGACGTGTCGAACGTCGTCACGCCGTGCCGGAGCGCGGCGGCGACGTTGCCGAGCGCCTGGCCGTAGGTGTCGTGGGCGTGCAGTGCGAGCACGTCGTCGGGGAGCCCGGCGGCGTTCAGCGCGTCCAGGAGCGCGACGACGTGCCCCGGCGTGCCGACGCCGATGGTGTCGCCGAGCGAGAGCTGCTCCGCCCCGAGGTCCATCAGCCGCTTGCCCGCCGTGACCACCTGCTGGATGGGCACGTCGCCCTCCCACGGGTCGCCGAAGCACATCGAGACGTACGCCCGCACCCGCATCCCCGCCGCACGGGCCCGCTTCATGACCGGCTCGAACATCGCGTACTGCTCGTCCAGGGAACGGTTCAGGTTCCGGCGCGCGAACGTGTCGGTGGCGCTGGCGAAGACCGCGACGTGCCGCAGCCCCAGGTCGAAGGCACGCTCCAGGCCCCGCTCGTTGGGCACGAGCACCGGCAGGTCGCGGGCGTGGTCGCCGATGCGCTCCACCAGCGCGGCGAGCACCTCCTCGGCGTCGGCCAGCTGCGGCACCCAGCGTGGGTGCACCAGGCTCGTGGCCTCCACGTACGGGAGACCGGCGTCGAGCAGCCGCTCGACCAGGCCGACCTTCACCTCCGTCGGCACGATCGCCTTCTCGTTCTGCAGCCCGTCGCGCGGGCCCACCTCGTAGATGGTCACGCGGTCCGGCAGGCTCAGGTCGGGCACCACCTGGGGGTGGCGGAGCTGCTCAGCCATCTGTCGCCTCCGGTTCGTCGGCCGGTCCCACCTCGAAGAGCACCTGCCGCGCCGCGACCTGGTCGCCCGCCCCGGCGCGGACCCGTACGACGCCGTCCGCCGGCGCAAGGAGCGCCACCTCCATCTTCATCGCCTCCAGCACGCCGAGCGTCTGCCCGGTGGTCACCAGGTCGCCGTCGCGCACCTCGACACGGGCGAGCGTGCCGGGCATCGCGGCGAGGACCACGCCGTCGGACAGCTCGGCCGCCCCGACGCTCGACGCACCCGGCCGGACGAACCGGAACGTGTGCCCGCGCGTGCTCACCTCCACCGACCGGGGACCGACGTCGACGGCGAACCGCGCGGTGGCGCCGTCGAGCGCGAGCAGCCCGTCACCGACGGCCCGGCACGAGGTGGGCGGCTCGCCCTCTCGCCGCACCTCGCCCCTGGCGATACTCACGCGGAGCACGGCGTCGTCCAGCTCGACCCAGGTGTCGGCGGGCGGGCCGCCGAGGCGCCAGCCGTCGCCGCCGTCGGGCACCGCCGCCGCCGCGACGGACCAGGCGGCCGCGACCAGCGCGGGCGCCGGGTCGGGTGCCGGCATCGGGTGGGTGTCGAGCCACGCGGTGTGCACCTCGCCGTCGCGGAAGGCGTCGGAGTCCGCGAGCGCCCGCACGAAGCCGGTGTTGGTGACCAGGCCGCCGATCGCCGTGGCGTCGAGCGCGTCGACGAGGCCGCGCCGGGCGGTCTCGCGGTCCGCGCCGATGGCGATGACCTTGCCGACCATGGGGTCGTAGGCGGCCGGGACCACCGTGCCGTCCTCGATGCCGGCCTCGACGCGCACGTGCGAGCCCTCGGCCCACCGCACCCGGGTGGCGGTCCCGGCCTGCGGCAAGAACCCGCCGAACGCGTCCTCGGCGTAGATCCGCGCCTCGATCGCGTGGCCGACGACGGCGACGTCGTCCTGGGTAAAGCCCAGCTCCTCCCCCGCCGCGACGCGGAGCTGCTGCTCGACGAGGTCGATGCGCTCGCCGCGCACGGTGACCACTTCTTCGGTGACGGGGTGCTCGACCTGGAGGCGGGTGTTCATCTCGAGGAACCAGGCGCCGTACCCGCTGGTCGAGCCTGTCGGGGGACCGACCTCCACCAGGAACTCCGCCGTCCCGACGCCGGTGTACCCGGCCTCGCGGGCAAGGCGGACCGCCCAGGCGTGCAGCGCGTCGCGCAGGGTCGGGTCGAGGTCGGGCGCCGGCGCCTCCTCCAGGACTTTCTGGTGGCGGCGCTGGGCGGAGCAGTCGCGCTCGTGGAGATGGAGCACGTTGCCGTGCTCGTCGGCGAGGATCTGCACCTCGACGTGCCTGCCGCGCTCGATGTAGCGCTCCAGCAGCAGGGCGTCGTCGCCGAACGCGGCGGCGGCCTCACGGCCTGCGGCGGCGATCGCGGGTCCGAGCTCGTCCTCTCCGCGGACGATGCGCATGCCCTTGCCGCCGCCGCCTGCGGCGGCCTTGACAAGGATCGGGAAGGGGAGGTTGCCCTGGGCGGCGAACCACCCGCCTCGGACGTTGCCCAGCGACCGTAGTACGGGGACGCCCGCCTTCCCGGCAATCTCCCGGGCCGTGTCCTTGCGACCCATGGCGTCCATGGCCTCGGGGGGCGGCCCGACCCAGGTCAGCCCTGCGCCGATGACGGCGCGCGCGAAGTCGGGCTGCTCGGACAGGAACCCGTAGCCGGGGTGGACGGCGTCGGCGCCGGTCTCCTTCGCTGCGGCGAGCAGCGCAGGGACGGACAGATACGACGCGGTGTTGGTTGCTGCGGACGGCGCAGCATCGAGCCGGACGGCGACGTCGGCGGCGCGGGTGTGGGGGGCGGTGCCGTCGACGTCGGAGTAGACGGCGACGGTGCGCAGCCCGAGGCGGCGCGCGGTGCGGATGATCCGCAGGGCGATCTCGCCGCGGTTGGCGATGAGCAGGGTATGGATCGTGGTGGGCATGTCGCTCACATCCGGAAGATGCCGTAGGACGGCTCGGCGATCGGGGCGTTGGCTGACGCGGCGAGGCCGAGGGCCAGGACGCGGCGGGTGTCGGCGGGGTCGATCACGCCGTCGTCCCAGAGGCGGGCGGTGGCGTAGTAGGGGTTGCCCTGGGCCTCGTACTGGGCGCGGATGGGGTCCTTGAACGCCTCGACGTCCTCGGGCGCCAGGTCGCGCTGGACGGTCGCGAGGACGGACGCCGCCTGCTCGCCGCCCATGACGGAGATGCGGGCACCGGGCCACATCCAGAGGAACCGTGGGTCGTACGCGCGGCCGCTCATGCCGTAGTTCCCTGCGCCGAACGACCCGCCGAGCACCACGGTGAACCGTGGCACCGACGTGCACGCGACGGCTGTGACCAGCTTGGCGCCGTCCTTGGCGATGCCGCGGTGCTCGTACTCCTTCCCGACCATGAAGCCGGCGATGTTCTGCAGGAACACGAGCGGGATGCGCCGCTGGTCGCAGAGCTGCACGAAGTGCGCGCCCTTGAGGGCCGACTCCGAGAACAGGATCCCGTTGTTCGCGACGATGCCGACCTGGTACCCGTCGATGCGGGCGAAGCCGCACACCAGGGTCTCGCCGTACCGGGCCTTGAACTCGGTGAGCTGGGAGCCGTCGACGATCCGCCGGATCACGTCGCGCACGTCGTAGGGGGTCCGGGGGTCGGACGGCACGTCGTAGAGGCCGTCGGGGTCGAGCTCCGGTTCCTCCGGCGGCTGCCGGTCCAGGCTCGGGGCCGGCGCCGCGCCGGTGGTGGTGCCGATGATCTCGCGGACGATGCGCAGGGCGTGCGCGTCGTCGTCGGCCAGGTGGTCCGCGACGCCGGACGTCGTGGTGTGCACGAGGCCGCCGCCCAGTTCCTCGGCGGTGACGATCTCGCCGGTGGCGGCCTGCACCAGGGGCGGCCCGCCGAGGAAGATGGTCCCCTCGTCGCGGACGATGACCGCCTCGTCGCTCATCGCGGGCACGTAGGCGCCGCCCGCCGTGCAGGACCCCATGACCGCCGCGATCTGCGGGATTCCCCGTGCGGACAGGTTGGCCTGGTTGTAGAAGATGCGGCCGAAGTGCTCCCGGTCGGGGAACACCTCGTCCTGCATCGGCAGGTACGCGCCGCCGGAGTCCACGAGGTAGACGCACGGCAGGTGGTTCTCCGCCGCTATCTGCTGCGCGCGCAGGTGCTTCTTCACCGTCGTCGGGTAGTAGGTGCCGCCCTTGACGGTGGCGTCGTTGGCGACGATCACGCACTCGCGTCCCGCGACCCGGCCGATCCCCGTGACGATGCCCGCGCTGGGCACCGCCCACTCGCCCCCGTACATGTCGTAGGCGGCCAGCGCCCCGATCTCGAGGAACGGGGCGCCGGGGTCGAGCAGACGGTCGACCCGGTCGCGGGCGAGCAGCTTGCCGCGCGCCGTGTGTTTCTCACGCGCCGCGGGCGAGCCGCCCTCGCGCACGCGCGCCAGCCGCTCGCGCAGCTGCACGGTGAGGGTGCGTAGATCCGGTCCAACGCCGGTGTCGGTGGCCATGTGCCGCAGCATAGTCCGCCGGTTAATGATCGTTAACCTCTGGGGGTCACACGAGCGCAGCCACCTCACCGCAGACGTGCACCTGGAGACCGAGCCCTTCGAAGAACGCAGCCTTCGCGACCAGTGCGTCGTCGGCGGTCGCCGCGTCCGGGGCGTACGCGACGTTGAGGTGGTTGGCCTTGTGCCGGGCCATGAACTGGTCGCGGCTCACGCCGTGCAGGACGGCGTGCATGATCGGCCACTCCGGGTTGGTGGCCTGCCAGCGGCGCTCCGTCTCCTCCGGGGGGAGGGCGACGGCGGAGGCGCGGCCGAGGTCGACGTGCAGCCTGCCGCCCGAGATGTACACGCGGGACCAGACGATCTCGCCCGGCCGGGAGACGCCCTTGATGGTGGAGCCGCCGAGCGGGAAGTACACCGGGTCCTGCCGCCACCCCTGCGCGCCGGCGTACCCGCCCTCCAGGTGGGACGGCGGCACCGAGCCGGAGATCTCGAACACCCACACGAACCGGCCGTCGTACTCCTCGCCCCAGCGCACGTCGTGCAGCGTGGTGGCCGGGTCGAGGCCCATCGCGGTCCACAGCCGGTTGGTCACCAGCGCGTCGACGGCCACGCCCTCGTCGGCCTCGTTGAAGTGCGGCAGCGCCTTGCCGTCCCACAGCACGCGAGCGCCGTCCCTCGACCGCACCGGCGGGCGGGCCACGTTGTTGAGCAGGCCCTCCGCGAGGTCGGACGCCGGGCTGAGGTCCTTCAGCCCCTGCTGGTACTGGACGCCGACCGCGTCCACGCCGAAGTCGTCGGCGATCCGCAGCGCTGCGACGTACATCTTGTGCTGCCACCGCAGCTGGGCGTGGGTCAGGTCGGTCGCCTCGTCACCGCCCAGGCGGAACGTCATGCCCGCGTCCTCGAGCCAGGACTGCACGGCGTCGGCCTCGGCGTCGGGCACCCGCTGCATCTCGGCCCAGAGCGCTGACTGGCTCAGGCGCTCCTTGTAGATGCCGATCGGGTTGAGCAGCTCGTCGTCGATGATCGCGTTGTACATGCCCATGCAGCCCTCGTCGAAGACGCCGATGATCGCCTTGTCGCGCAGGAGCTGGTCGGCCAGGGCGCGCCCCAGGTCGGCCTGCGGGCCGGACGGCAGGGTGGGCGCCTCTGTCACGTGCGACGCGTCGTGCTCGATGCGTCCGGTCGCCAGCCACTCGCGCAGGCCGTCGCGGAACCACTGGTCGGTGAAGTCCACGCTCCAGATCGTCGAGTAGGGCTTGTCCATCTTGGTGAGCCCCGCGTTGAGGCCGAGCAGGCCCACCAGGCCGGGCCAGTCCCCCACGAAGTTCGCGACGGTCAGGATCGGGCCCTCGTGGGTGCGCAGGCCGGCCAGCACGTGGTGGCTGTACTGCCACACCGCCTCGGCCACGATCAGCGGCGCCTCCGGCGGGACGGAGCGGAACACCTCGAGCCCCATCCGCTGGGAGCTGATGAACCCGTGCCCCGTCGCCGGGTCGACGTCGTTGGCGCGCACGACCGTCCAGCCGAGCTCGGCGAAGGCCGCCGTGATGTCGGCCTCCATCGCCGCCTGGGTGGGCCAGCCGGCCTGGTTCGCCGACTCACGCAGGTCGCCGCTCGCCACGAGGTACGCCGTCTTCGGCGCCACCTGCGGGCGCGGGGTCACTGCTGGAAGTTCGTAGGACATGTGGTGCTCCCTCTGTGCTGCTGGTCCGATGGTCATGGGGTGAAGGTGAGTGTCTGTCCGGGCCGCACGGCGCCGGACCGTGTGGTGGTGAGCACGGCGCCGCGCACGACGGCGTGGTCGAGGTGCAGCACCCCGCCGTCCACGTGGAGCCGGAGCCCGTCGTCGTCCAGGTCGAGCCGGCCCCACGCGGTCCCCGTGCTGAAGAAGGACCGCAGGGCCTGCGTGCCGGCCGGCGGGTCGACGGCGATGGACCGGTCCGCGACGTTCGTGCGGACGCCCGACCAGGCGAGCAGGAGGGCCCAGGACGCCAACGATCGCGCGTAGTGGTTGCCGCACTCCGCCTCGTTCCACGGGCTGCGCCGGTACCCGTCGTGCCGCGCCCGGGTCGCGGTGACGATCTCGAGGGCCTCGTCGACGAGACCCTCGAACGCCAGGTGCGCGGCGACCTGGTACTCGATCCCGGTCCAGACCTCGTCGGCGTACACGAACGGGATACGCGGGCGTCCGCCGCGGGGCCACGAGCACAGGACCAGCCCCGCCTCGTCCCCGAGCGCGTACGTACGCTGCACGCTCTCGTGCGCCAGCAGGGAGGGCCGGAAGTTGTACGTGTGCACCGCTCGGACCGCCGAGCGCACGTGCTCGGGCGGGAACAGGTGGCCCAGCCCGACGACGTGGGCGAGGAGCTGGCCGAGCATCTGGTCGCTGAGCACGCCGGTGCCGAACTGGTAGCGCACCGCGTCGACGTCGGCCAGGTGCTGCTGGTAGTACTCGCCGTTGAAGAGCAGCCGGTCCATCCGCTCGCCGCCGACCGCGGCGGCCTCGCGCCAGCGGGCCGCCAGGCCGGTGTCCCCGACCCGGTCCGCGAGCTCGGCCGCCGCCAGGAGCCCTGCGTAGAAGATCGAGCCGGCGCGCGAGTCGGCGCCCACGAACTCGATGTCGTACGTGTTGTGCTGCATGCCGTCGAGCACGTTGTCGCCGTCGGCGTCCCACCGGGCGAAGGCGAACTCGACCGCCCTGACGAGCGCAGGCCAGACTTCGTGGACGAACCCGTCGTCACCGCTGAGCAGCCACTCCCTGTACACGCGCAGCACCGTGCCGAGCTGGCCGTCCACCACGGGGTGGAAGTCCCACGCGGGCGAGCCGAAGACCTGGTTGGCGCGGAAGTTCATGCGGCCGTCGGCGCGCGTCTCGACCAGGAGCTCGGTACGTCGCGCGCTGCGCTCCAGCGCGGGGAACAGCCAGGCGAGGGACTGCGCGTAGGTCCACACGTGGGTGCACGTGCCTTCGCAGCTGCCCACCTGGTCGAAGCTGCCCTCCCAGGCGGCGAACGTCCCGTCCGCCAGCCGGAAGCAGGTGGTGCTGCGGATGACCGCCAGGTTCGACCCGACGGCGTCCAGCACCGGTCCCGGCAGCGTGCTGTCGTAGAGGGCGGTGGTGAAGGCGCGCGTCGCCGACTCCAGGGGGTCGCGCCGCCGGTCCAGGTCGACCGCGACGGCCCACGCGTCGTCGTACCGCGTGGCGTAGGCGTTGCGCACCACCTCGTCGAGGTACGGGTCGTCGTGCACGATGTTGCCGCCCCAGCCGCACGGCCGGTTCGGGAAGTGCCAGGTCAGCCGGAACTCGAAGTCGTGCGAGGCGCCAGGGGCCAGATCGGCCTCGACCGCGAGCGAGCCGACGCGCAGGCGGGTCATCCAGTGCGGGTGGGGCTCCGGGTCGAGGCTCGCGACGGGTTCGGGGGTCAGCGAACCGGTGTCGCGGAACTCGTCCCAGAACCGCTGCACGCCGTCCTGCCAGGCCCCGTACAGCCAGGTCGGCTTGGCCGTGACGCGGCCCGGCGACCGGCCGGTCGTCAGCGCCACCGTGCCCGACCGCAGGTGGTCGGCGGGCAGGTCGGACGTCAGGAACAGGCCGCTGATCCCGTCCGCCGCGCGCCACTCGTTGCGGGGGCGCCCTGCGTACTCGGGGAAGTGGAAGACGTCGCGTCCCGGGCCCGCACCGACGGGGTTGGCGAGCGATCCCGCCACGGACACCCGCACGGCGGCGGCGCCGGGGTTGTGCACCCGGTAGCGGAGGACGGCGCACGGGATGCCCGAGTCGTCCTCGTCCAGCGGCACGAACGGGGTGAACGCCGTCAGCGACACGTCGACGGGCAGGTCTGCGTCGACGAAGTCCAGCTCCAGCAGCGGGTAACGGCCCCGCAGTCGCGTGTCCGCGAGCCGGGGCAGCCCGGCGACGTCGCCCGCGTAGTAACCCTGGTCCGCCTCGTGCGGCGGGCGGTGCCGCGCCTCCAGCACGCACGTCACGGGCACTGCGCCGTCCGGCCCACCGGCGGCGTCCGGCCCACCGGGCGCGACGCGGATCGCGAAGAACGAGAAGGGGTTCTTCGCGCCCTTCGCGGGCCGGTTCGCGAGCTCCCAGTCACGCAGCTCGCCGCGGGCGCCGACCGAGACGTTGCCCGTGCCGATCCCGCCCAGCGGGAACGCGGCGGCCGACGCCGAGGCGTCCAGCACGCCGTCCTGCCTGCCGCTCAGCCCGGTAGCCATCGGGATCCTCCTTGATCCGTGGGTCGCGCTGACCCACTCCTGCGTGCCGTTCGGTCGTTCCAGGACCACTCTTGCAGAAATCGATTTCACGTTCAAGGTGCCACATCGGCGGCACAGGGGCCGGCGAGCCGGGCCCCGCGGTCCGTCAGGGAGCCACCCGATGACGCCCGGGGACCAGCTGGTTGCGCAGCACGATGGTGCGGGCAGGCTGCGTGTCGCCCTTGATCCGTTCGATCAGGATCCGCGCGGCCGTGACGCCCATGTTCCGGGCCGGCAGCCGCACCACGGTGACGGCGCTCGGCGGCAGCGTCGTGAACGGCAGCCCGCCGATGACGGCGACACCCACCCTCAGCGGCGTCAGCTCGCGCTCGGTGAGCACCTGCAGCGCGCCGACGCCGAGGAGGTTGTTCGCGGCGACGATCGCGTCCGGCGGCTCCGGCAGCGCGAGCAGGTCGGTCACCACCTTGACCCCGCCGTCGACCCCGAAGGTCGAGTACCGGAGGTACTCGGCGGGGTCGGCGAACATCTCGTGCCGGGTCACGACGTCCTTCCAGCCCTGGGCCCGCTCGTAGGCGGTATCGATGTCCTCCGGACCGGTGATGCACGCGATCCGGCGGTATCCGGCCTGGTAGAGCGCGTCCGTGGCCGCGCGGCCCGCCGGCCGGTTGGACATCACCACCGCGTCCACGTCGAAGTCGGTGGTGCGGTCGACGGTGACCACCGGCCGCCCGCGCCCGATGACGCTCGCGAGGTCGCTCCGGCTCGACGCAGGGGCGACGATCATGCCCGCCATGCTCTCCGAGAGCGCGATCTGGAAGTAGGTGGCCTCCTTGGCCGGCTGCGAGTCCGTGTTGCACAGCACCACGGAGAACCCGGCCTCCTGCGCGACGTCCTCGACGCCGCGCGCCATCTCGGTGAAGTACGGGTTCTCGATGTCGGGGATCACCAGGGCGATCACCTCGGAGTGCTGCCTGCGCAGGGTGCGCGCCGTGCGGTTCGGCGTGAAGCTCAGCTTCGCCGCCGCCTGGCGGACCCGCTCGGCGTTCTCCGGCGACACCCTGGTGCCGTTGAAGACGCGGGACACCGTCGCCGGGGAGACGCCGGCGAGCTCGGCGACCTCGTAGATCGTGGCCATCGGCGTCCTTCCGGCGAGGTGCGGTGAAACACGGCGTCGGCCGTGCGCCCCGAGCTGGTTGACACGGGTCTGGCTCGACCCTACATTGGTGAAATCGGTTTCACAAGGAAGGCCCTCCGCGGCCCCGACGCACGAGGAAGTGTGGTCTCAACATGCTCGACCCTGGTCTGCGGAGCCTCTCGGCCCTGCGCGACGTCCGGACCCGATCGATCAGCCCCGAGAACTTCGACGGCTCGGAGGGCGGTGGTGGACGTGCGACGGAAGGCACGGGCGCCGCATCGGCGCGTGACCTGGGCCCCGGGTGGAAGATCTCACCGAGCGTCGACATCAGGGCCGGCGAGACGTTCGACCTGGCCACCATCCGCGGCGCGGGCCGGATCACGCACATCTGGATCACCACGCACACCGACAACTGGCGCACGCTCGTGATCCGGGCGTTCTGGGACGACGCGGCCGAGCCCGCCGTCGAGGTGCCGTACGGCGACTTCTTCTGCAGCGGATGGGGCGTCTTCACGCAGGTCAGCTCCCAGATGATCGCCGCCAACCCGCACGGTGGCTTCAACTCGTACTGGCCCATGCCGTTCCGCACGGGTGCCCGGCTGACGCTGGAGAACACCTCGGAGGTGGACGTCCGCGTCTACTACCAGGTCACCTACGAGCAGGACGTCTCCCCGCAGGGGGGCCACGCGAACGAGGGCTACTTCCACGCGCAGTGGCGCCGCAGCAACCCGCTCGAGGACCGCGTGCCGCACACCATCGTCGAGGGCGTGGAGGGGTCCGGGCACTACGTCGGCACCTACCTCGCGTGGGGCGTGAACTCGAACGGGTGGTGGGGCGAGGGCGAGATCAAGTTCTACCTCGACGCCGACGAGGACTACCCGACGATCTGCGGCACGGGCACGGAGGACTACTTCGGCGGCGCGTGGAACTTCGACGTCCCCGGCCAGGGCTACACGGAGTTCTCGACGCCGTACCTCGGCATGCCCCAGGTGATCCGGCCCGACGGGCTCTACGCAAGCCAGCAGCGCTTCGGCATGTACCGCTGGCACGTCACCGACCCGATCCACTTCGCCGAGCGGCTGCGCGTCGACATCCAGGCGCTCGGCTGGCGCAGCGGGTGGCGGTACCTCCCCCTGCGGGACGACATCGCGTCGACCGCCCTGTTCTACCTGGACCGGCCGACCGCGCACCGCCCGGCCACGCCGACCGCCGACGACATGGAGGTGCACCTGGCCACCGGCCCGGTGCCCGACATCGGCGCGACGCCCCAGCGCGCTCCGCGCGACTGAGCAGTCCGGGGCCGGATACCCCTGAGCGGCACCGCGAGCGCGGTGCCGCTCAGCTCATTTCATGCCCGAGATGCGCACGCCGGCCACGACGAACCGCTGGAAGAACAGCAGCAGGACGATGGTCGGCAGGGCCGCGAGGGTGGAGCCGGCCATGAGCAGGCCCCACTCGTTGCCGCGCTCGGACCGGAAGGTACCGAGGAACTGCATGATCTGCATGAGGTTCGGGTCGGTGATCGTGAGGATGGGCCAGACGTACGCGTTCCAGAAGGCGAGGAACGACCCGATGCCCACGACGACGAACACCGACCCCGACTGGGGCACGAAGATCCGCGTGAAGATCTGCCACCGCGTGCAGCCGTCGATGCGGGCGGCCTCCTCCAGCGCCATGGGCATCCCGAGGTAGAACTGCCGGACGAAGAACATCTGCACCGAGGACGCGACGCCGGGGATGATGAGGACGGCCAGCGTGTCGAGCATGCCCAGCTCCGTGACGACGACGAACGACGTCAGCAGGATCGCCATCATCGGCACGAACATCGGCAGGATGCAGTACACCCACCAGAACCGTTTCCACGCGAAGTCGAGCCGGGCCAGCGCGTACGCGGCCATGGAGTTCACGGCGAGGCTGCCTGCCGTGAAGATGACCGCGCCGAGGAGCGTCACGCCCATGGACCGCGCGAACTGCGGGTCGGCGAGGATGTCGGCGTAGTTCTGGAACCGCCAGATCTCGGGGAAGAACTGGAACGGGCTGGAGAGCACCTCCGTCTTGCCCTTGAAGCCGGCGATCGCCATCCAGGCAAGCGGGAACAGCACGCTCAACGAGATGAGGACGAGCAGCACCCACTTGACGATTGCGGTGCGAAGAGATCTGGTCATCCGTCGATCGCCTTCTCTGAGCTGATCAGCCGGAACACGAGGGCCGAGATGCCGCCGAGCACGAGGAACAGCAGCAGGGCGGCGGTCAGCGAGAAGCTCACCGAGTACTCGCTCCCGTCCCGGAACGTGTTGAAGATGAACAGGTTGGGGGTCGTGGTCGCGTTGACCGGCCCGCCGTTGGTCATGATGAGCGGGAGGTCGAGCATCTGGAGAGCTGCGACGGTGCCGGTCACGAACAGGTACAGGAGCACGTTCTTCAGCAGCGGGATGGTGATGTACCAGGTGCGCTGGACGAACGACGCGCCGTCGAGCCGGGCCGACTCGTAGTAGCTCTCCGGGATGTCGAGCAGCCCGGCCAGCATGATGAGCGTGGTGAGGCCGAGGCCCAGCCAGATGCCAGGCACGGCGATGGCGGGCAGCGCCAGCGCCGGGTCGTTGAGCCACGCGACGGGGCCCGCGTTGAGCGCCCCGAGCAGCCAGTTGGCCAGCCCCTGGTCCTGGTAGATGAAGACGAACAGCACCGACGCCACCACGGTCGAGACGACGGCGGGCACGTAGATGGTCGTCTTCAGGAAGCTCGCCATGCGCACGCTGAGGGTCTTGATGAAGCTCGCGATCAGCAGCGAGATGAACATCCCGGTCGGCACGACCATCGCCGCGTAGTAGAGGCCGACACCGAGCGACGCCCAGAAGCGCTCGTCCTCGAGCACGTACCGGTAGAACTGCAGGCCGACGAACTCGGGGTCGGAGTAGAAGCTGATCTCGAATCCGCTGAGGTAGAACGCGTACACGAGCGGCCACATGACGAAGATCCCGAGCAGGATCACCATGGGCGCGATCATCAGATAGGCGGTGACGTTGTCGCGTGGCCGCTTGGCCGCCGCACCGGCCGGGCGACGCTCGCCCGTCACGTCCTCGACCCCTGCCGCGCCGGGCGCGGCGGGGTGCTGCTGAGCCGCGGTGATGGACACGATTGACGTCCTTCCTAGCTCGTCGCGTTGCCCGAGAGCTTCTGCTTCTCGATGATGTCGTTGATGGCGTCGTCGGCCGTCTGCAGCGAGCCGTCGACGTCGGTGGTGCCCTTCATCGCCGACTCGAGCGCCGTGCCCATGGCCAGCGCGATGTCGTACGGGTACGCGGGCTCGGCCTGGCCGTACGGCACCACCTGCTCGGAGATGACGGCCATGAACGGGTCCGCCGAGGCCTCCGGGTCGTCCGCCAGGATCTCGTCGACCGAGCCGCGGACCGTGTACTTCGAGTAGCCCGTCTCCTTGAAGAAGCCGGCCATGATCTCCGGGTCGCCCGCCAGCAGGTACTCGATGAACTGTGCGGCCTCCTCGGGCGCCTCGGACTTCGAGTCGAGCGTGAGCGTCCAGCCGCCGAGCGTCGAGGTCGTGCTGGTCACGTCGCCGTCGGCCGAGGGGAACGGAGCGACCATCGTCTTGTCGACGACATCGGGGAAGTCGTTCTTGAGCTGCCCCACCACCCAGGAGCCGCCCTGCATCATCGCCACCTCGCCCTCGCCGTACGGCTGGCCGTCCGCGTAGCCCACCTTGGGCTGCTGCGGCATGAGGTCCTCCTGGTAGAGCTCCTTGTAGAAGTCGGCGAGCTCGGCGAAGCACGGCTCGGTCGCCCGGGCGGCCGACCAGTCGTCAGCGACGGGCAGGTGGCCGCACGCGTTGAGCTGCAGGCCCCAGCTCGACCAGCTGAGGTCGGCGGCGGTCGATGCGACGGTCATACCCTTGACGTCGTCCTTCGTCAGGGCCTTCGACCATTCCAGGAGCTCGTCCCAGGACTCGGGCGGGCTGTCCGGGTCGAGCCCGGCCTTCTGCACGAGGTCGGAGCGGTAGTACAGGACGGTGGAGGGCTCCACGAGCATCGGGTACGCGTAGTGCTGGTCGTCCACGGTGACGAACGGGGCCACGTTCTCCTTCAGGTCGCTGAAGGCCTCGGCCGGCAGGAACTCGTCCAGCGGGGCGAACTTGCCCTCCGCGACGCCCGACTTGATGTTCCCGTAGCTCGTCGTGGCGATGTCCGGCTGCTTGCCTGCCGCCTGCGCCGCCTGCAGCTTCTGCTCCCACGTGTCGGCCGGCACCACCTGGAGGTCCACCGTGACCTCGTCCTGCGAGGCGTTGAACGCCTCGACGTTCTCCTTGAACCACTCCTGCTGGTAGTCCTCGAACTTCTGCTGCCAGAACGTGACGTGCACGCGGCCGTCGGCCGCCGCATCGCCGCCGCTCCCGCACGCGCCGAGGCTGAAGGCCGTCGCGACGGCGGCTGCGACGCCGATCGCGCGGCGTGATCGCTTGCTGATCATGATGTTCTCCTCGTGGTGTGAGCTCGTCGGTGAGCTCGCCGATGGATGACGGCAGGCGGTGCGCGCCGTCAGTTCTTGACCAGGTCGGCCCGGTACCAGAACACGTTGTAGGGGTCCCAGATCGACAGGGCGAAGTAGATGGTTCGCCCGCCGTCCTGCGTGTAGCGCGGGAGCATGTAGGGGGCGTACGGCCCGGGGACCTCCGTGGCACCGACGAGCTCGACCGGCTCGCCCCACGGCCCCCAGGGGGTCAGCCCTTCGCGGAGCACGACGCCGCGCCCCTCCGCGAGGTAGGTCATGATCCAGCGGTCGAGATGGTCGTTCCAGACCACGGAGAGCTCACCGACGGTGTCGTCGAGCACGAGGGCGGCGTCCGCCGGGTCGTCGGCCCAGCGCGGCCGGCCGTCGGCCCCTGGCCCGCCCTTCTTCAGCCCGGCGAAGTACTCCCAGGCCCCCGGGTCCTCCACCTGCGCGGCAGGGACCCGGGCGAGCGAGACTCCCCCGAACCTGCCGTGCGTGATCCCCCAGACGTAGAGCCAGTCCTGGCCGTCGATGGTCACGTGGGCGGGGCTGATCTGCACGAAGCCCGAGTCGCCGCTCCAGCGGGGGGCGTCCAACGTGGTCCAGGACTGTCCCTGGTCGGTCGACCGCGCGAGGCCGGCGTGGTTGACCTCCCACTCACCCGGTGTGCCCCACTGCCGCACCGACATGTAGTGCAGGTACATCCCGGCGTCCGTGGCGAAGCCGTGGGTGGGGATCACGGTGATCTCGTCGCCGTCGACCTTCTTGGAGCCCAGCAGCTCCTTCGCCGCCCCCGCGTCGTCGAGGATCATGCCCTCGATCGTCACGCCGTCGGACGGGTCGGTGTCGGTGGTGAAACCCAGGGTGTTCGACCGCCAGTGCGAGCCGCCTCCCCCTGTCATGTCGTCGTCGCGCTCGCCGAACGTGTCACCGAACGCGAACCACACCTTGCCGTCGGCCTCGAACATCGAGCCGAGGTCCGTGAAGTTCACGGCGTACTGCGTGGTGTCGCCGGGACCTTCGGCGCCGGTGATCTGCCCCACGCGTTCGACGTTGGTGACGTCGGTGAGCAGGAACCCTTCGTCGCGAGAGTCGGGTCCCGCGACGGCGGCAGAGCCGGCCCCTGCGGCGAGCGACAGAGCACCGACAGCCGGTACGACGACGAACGCGGTGCGCCCGAGCCTCCGTGCCATGAATCCTCCTCGATCGATGGCGATGAGCCCAGGGTGACAGAAACCGATTTCACCGTCAAGTGTGCGATCGTGCGGCCGAATCGAGCCGCAAACAGCCACGTTCCGGACCCTTCGTCCCGTCCGACAGCCGCTGATCCACCCGTCGGAGCCGGCTTTGGACTCAGGTGCTTGAAACCGGTTTCGGATAGGGCTAGCCTGCCGCTCGCACAGCCCGGTCCGACGACGTCCAGGTCTGGAAGGTCCACATGACATCCACCGCAGCTCCCGTGCCCCCTGACCCGCCCCACCCGCCCGAGGTCGCCGACGGCTGGCTCCGCCCGGCGAGCGAGGTCCCCGCCGAGCCGCGCTGGGGCTTCGCCGACGGGCTCCAGGTGGGCCTGCACCCGTTGCGCGGGCCGCGGGGACTGCTGCGCGTCTACGCCCCCTACCTCGGGCATCCGCGTGACCGGCTGCTGAACTTCATCGCCGTCGAACCCATCCCGCACGGGGCGACGGAGCGCGGCTACTCCGAGCTGGAGCACAGCGCCCTGGACGACGCTCCGGGCAAGCGGTTCTGGAGCGCGGACGGCCCGGAGGACCCGACACCACGGGATCCGCTGCGGCCCGCCCGCGGCGTGGTCGAAGAGATCGGTGGTGTCGAGCACCTCACCGTCCACGTGCACAGCGAGGGCTTCGAGAACGGTGCCGAGGTGGTGGTGCGGGTCAGGTTCCGCGCCGACCGGCCGCACGAGGTGTCCGTGGCCGCCGCGCTCCGGGAGGGGTCCGTGCCGCTGCGGTCGTGCGTCCTCACCGCGACGATGGGCAACTTCGCGCGGCTGCGCCGGCTCCACCTCCGCGAGCGCGTGGTCACGCCGGGCGAGCTCTGGCCGGGCTTCACGGGGACGGGCTTCGCCGCCCACGGGGTGTTCGGGCGCGCGCTGCTCGCGGAGTCCGGTGGGGCGGTCAGCGTGTGGGCGACCCCGGACGAGGCAGCGCCGCACGACGCTGAGCACTCGGCGGACACCGCGGAGCACTGGCGGTACCTCGGTGAGAAGGCGGTCCAGGGCTGGCGCGTCCCCGAGCCGAGCGACGCGCTCGAGGTGCTCGTCAACGGGCGCTGGGCCTACTGGGCGAGCGCCGCGCCGATCCCCGGTGGCGTCTCGTACGAGAACTTCGAGGTGGTCGAGCCCTTCCGGGACCAGCAGGAGCTCGTCTACTGGGTGGAGCCGTTCCGGTCCGACGCCGACGTGGCGTCCGCGAGCGCCCGGCACCTGGCCCCCTGACCTGCGCGCACCCTCCCGGCCGCCGCTCCTAGACTGCTCCCGTGACCCCGCGCCGGCAGCAGATACTGAGCACGGCCGCCGGCCTGTTCGCAGCCCGTGGCTTCCACGGCGTCTCCATGGGCGACATCGGTGCGGCCGTCGGCATCTCCGGACCCGCCCTGTACAAGCACTTCGCGAGCAAGGACGACATCCTCGGGCACTGTCTGCTGCACGCCTCCGACCAGCTCCTCGCCGGAGCCCGGGAGCTGTTGTCCGAGCCGGAGGCCGCGGCAGAGGGCGCCTTGACGGCCCTGATCGCCCGGCACGCGGACTTCGCGCTCGACAACCCCGCCCTGATCGTCGTGCAGGAGCGGGAGTGGGGCGCGCTCGGCGCCGACGCGCGGGCGCAGGTCCGCGAGCGCCAGCTCGCCTACGTCGACGTGTGGTGCGATGCGTTGCGGCCGTTACGGCCGGACCTGTCGGGGCCGCAGGCGCGGGCGGCGGTACAGGCCGCGTTCGGCCTGCTCAACTCGACCCCGCACAGCGCGCGGATCGGCCGCGCCACGATGCGCTCTCTCCTGACGACCATGGCCCGCGCAGCCCTGCTCCCCGGGACGGCCTCCCGGGACCGCTGAGTGCTGGGTGTCTGCTCCCTCGAATCATTCGAGAGCGCAGCTACCCAGCACTCGACGGCTGCTCGGTGCGGTTACTCGACCGGGAGGCCCAGGCCCCTCGCGATGAGCATGCGCTGGAGCTCCGACGTGCCCTCGCCGATCTCCAGGACCTTCGCGTCCCGGTAGAAGCGGGCGATCGGGCCGTCCTCCATGACGCCGTAGCCGCCGAACACCTGCGCCGCGATGCGCGTGGCGGTCACGGCGGACTCCGTCGCGTAGAGCTTGGCGACGGAGGACGCCCTGCGGAACTCGTCGAGCGGCGCGCCGTCGTCCTTCAGGGCGGCTGCCCGGTAGGTGAGCGCCCGGCTGGCCTGGAGCATCACCTCGACGTCCGCGATCTGGAAGGCGACGCCCTGCTTGCGGCCGATGGGGCCGCCGAACGTGGGGCGTACGCCGGCGTGCTCGACGGCCAGGTCCAGCATCGCCTGGATGCAGCCTGTCGCCAGGGCGGCGACGGCCACGCGGCCGGAGTTGAGGGACATCATGAGCTGCTTGAACCCGTTGCCCCGCTGGCCCAGCAGGTTCGCCTCGGGGACGCGGATGTTCTCGAACCGCAGCGCGTGGGTGTCGCAGGAGCGCCAGCTCATCTTGTCGTGCAGGGGTTCGACGATGAACCCGGGGGTGTCGGTCGGCACGAGGATGGCGCTGAGCTCCGGACGACCGTCGGGCAGGGTGCCGGTGCGGGCCGCGACGGTGCACAGGCTCGTGATCGGCGTCCCGGAGTTGGTGATGAACTGCTTGGCGCCGTTGATGACCCACTCGCCGTCGACGAGCTCTGCCGTGGTGCTCATGGCGTTGGCGTCGCTGCCTGCGCCGGGTTCGGTGAGGCCGAAGGCGCCGAGCCGGCGCCCCGCCACGAGGTCGGGCAGCCAGGTCTGCTTCTGCTCCTGGGTTCCGTAGGCCAGCAGGGTTCCTACCCCGAGGCCGACGCCGGCCCCGAGCGTGATGCCGACGGACTGGTCCACGCGGCCGATCTCTTCGACGGCGATGGTGAGCCCGGTGAGCCCGAGGTCGGACCCGCCGTATTCCTCAGGGGCGGTCAGGCCGAACAGGCCCAGCTCTCCCATCTGGTGCACCACCTCGACGGGCAGGCGGCTTTCCCTGTCCCATCGGGCGATGTGGGGCGCGATCTCGCGGTCGGCGAATTCCCGGACCGCGTCCCGGAGCTTGGTGTGCCCCGGGTTCTCTGGTGAGGTATGCATGTTAGG
Organism: Promicromonospora vindobonensis; assembly: GCF_042685865.1. NCBI lineage: Bacteria > Bacillati > Actinomycetota > Actinomycetes > Micrococcales > Promicromonosporaceae > Promicromonospora > Promicromonospora vindobonensis. The sequence continues at coordinate 202,616 of NZ_JBHUOG010000001.1, forward strand.
CATGTCACTGAGGTTAACCACCATTAACCTCAGTGCGCCAGGCCCCACCAGGAGGACTTCTTCATGCCCAGCCCCAGCCACGTCGCGTACGAGGTCGTCGCGACCGAGCCTGCCGATGCTCCGTCAGCCCCGTACGCCCGGATCACGCTCGACTCCCCGGAGCGGCGCAACGCCCTCTCGTCGGCCCTGCTCGACCAGCTCGAGGCCGCCCTGGACCGCGCCGCGCACGACGACGTCCGCTCGGTCGTGCTGGCCGCGAGCGGGCCGGCGTTCTGCTCCGGGGCGGACCTCACCGAGGCCCTTGCCGACGGCATGACCCGCTCCGCGCGGCGGCTCGCCGAGGTGCTCCGGGCGATCCTCGCCCTGCCCAAGCCCGTCGTGGCGCGCGTGCACGGGCCGGTGCGGGCCGGGGGGATCGGGCTGGTCGCCGCGTGCGACGTCGCGATCAGCGCGGACCACATCACGTACGCCTTCACCGAGGCGCGTCTCGCGCTCGCGCCGGCCGTCATCTCGCTGGCGGTGCTGCCGCGGATGACGCCACGCGCCGCGTCGCGCACCTTCCTGACCGGGGCGCCCTTCACGGCGGCCGAGGCCGCTGCCTGGGGGCTGGTGACCCACGCCGTCCCGTCGGCGGACCTCGACCGGGCGGTCGACGCCGTCCTCGCCGACCTGGCGGCGGGCGACCCGCAGGGGCTGGCCGCGACCAAGGAGCTGCTCAACGCGGACCTGCTGACCCGTTTCGACACGCACGTGGACGACGCCGTCACCGGGTCCGCCGAGCTGTTCGGCTCGGAGCGGGCCCGAGCCGCGATGGCGAGGCTGCTGCGGCGCTGACCGAGAAACGGTGTTGGATGGGGGTGTGGCTACCCGGATCTCCTTGCGCAACGCGCGCTTCCAGCAGTTGCAGACCCTGCTCACCAATCGCAACAAGCGGCATCGCGCCGGGCAGTTCATCGTGCAGGGCGTGCGGCCCATCACGATGGCGGTCGAGCACGGCTGGGAGATCCAGGCCCTGCTGTACGACGGCGAGCGCCGCCTCTCGCAGTGGGCGAGGGACGTGCTCGCGGCCCACCCGCACACCGAGCACGTGAAGATGTCGCCCGACCTGCTCGCCGAGCTGGCCGAGAAGGACGAGGTCGAGCTCCTCGCGGTCGTCGCCATGCGGCCCGACGTCCTCGACCGCATCGAGGCCGGCCCGGACTTTCTGGGAGTCGTGTTCGACCGGCCCACCCAGCCGGGCAACATCGGCGCGGTCATCCGGTCGGCGGACGCGTTCGGGGCGCACGGCGTGATCACCACCGGCCACTCGGCCGACGCCTACGACCCCAAGGCGGTGCGCGCCACCACCGGGTCGTTCTTCGCGATGCCCGTGGTGCGGAGCCCGTCCCCGGCGGCGGTCATCTCCTGGGTCGAGGAGCGCCGCGCCGCCGGCCTCCCGATCGTCGTGGTGGCCACGGACGAGCACGGGGACGCCGACATGTCCGCGTTCGACCTCACCCAGCCGGTCCTGCTGCTGGTCGGCAGCGAGAACGACGGCCTGACCCGCGCGTGGCGCGACGCCGCCGACGTGACGCTGAGCATCCCGATGACCGGCTCGGCCAGCTCGCTCAACGCGGCCAACGCCGCCACCGTGGTGCTCTACGAGGCCCGTCGCCAGCGGCTGGCGAAGTAGGTAGGTCAGAGCTCGATCGAGAACATCCGGGATCCCGAGGTCTTGGTGTAGCCGAGGCTGGCGTAGAGCCCGTGTGCCCCGCTCGGGTTGGCCGTGTCGACGTCGAGCACCGCGAACTGCATGCCGTCGGCGGCGAAGGCACGCATGCCCGCCGCGAGCGCCGCCAGGGCGGCCTTGCGGCCACGGTAGGCACGACGCGCACCCAGGATGTCCGTGTAGCCGAACGAGTAGCCGCGCACCGCGAAGTCCTCGGTGTACCGGGACGCGAGCTCGTAGCCCACCACGAGGGGTTCTCCTGCGCGCAGGGCGGCGGCCGTCTCGGCGTCGGTGTCCGGCGAGGCCAGCAGCGCGTCGACGTCGGGCGCCGCGTCGACCACGAGGAACGACCACTCGGGCGCGAAGCAGACCCGTTGCGCCCACTGCTCGCGGGTCTGCGGCTGGCTTCCCCAGTGGTCGCGGAAGGCGTCGTTGTGCGCGAGGCGGGCGGCCTCGTCCAGGTCCGCCGACCACGGCACGAGCCGCAGCGAGCCCGTCAGGGGCACGTCAGGCACGGGACCGGACGAGGTCCCTCCGAGCGGCCGCGCCAGGTCGGAGTAGTACCTCCGCACCTGGAACCCGGCCCGCTCGTAGAGCCGGTGCCTGGAGGCGGGGCCGTCGTCCTCCGCGAACACGCCGATCCGTGCGGGCACCTCCTTGCCCGACGCCGCCAGCAGCTGCCGCGCGCGGCCGGACTCCCAGGCAAGGAGCTCGCGGCCGATGCCTTCGCCGCGCCGGTCCGGGTGCACGCCGCCCCAGCAGAAGGCGCGGACCTGCGTGACGTCGCCGGGTGGGCACTCGACCTGTGCCCAGGCCACCAGCGCTCCGTCGGCGTCGAAGCCGAGCAGGGAGTCGCTGGCCATGTCGCGCCACGCACCCTCGAAGATCTCCTCGATCTCCTCGAGGTTCTCCACGTACGGCTCGGCGTCGGCCCTGGCGATATGGTTGCGCAGCGCCAGCCAGACGGGCGCGTCATCGCGGGTAGCGGCGCGCCAGGTCGGGCCGCCCGCCGTGGGCAGGGTCAGGGTCGCCGGCGCGGCCGCGCGCTCGGCGATCGGGGCAAGGGGCGTGGTGTCAACGGTCATGCTGGTCTCCTTGGAGCTCAGGTCTTCCGGCCGCTCGGCGCTCGATGGTGCACCAGAGCTCGTTGGTGCATCACAGCTCGATGGTGAAGAGGGTCGAGCCGTCGGACTTGGTGTAGCCGAGCCGTGCGTACAGCCCGGTCGCGCCGGTCGGGTTCTCCGTGTCGACGTCCAGCTCCGCCTGCTGCATGCCGGCGTCTGCGTAGATGCGCATCGCGTGCGTCAGCAGGGCGACCGCGATGCGGCGGCCGCGGTAGGCGCGCCGGACGCCCAGCAGGTCGGTGTAGCCCGCTGTGTACCCCTGTGACTCCCAGTCGTGCTCGTACCGCGAGGCCAGGTGCAGCCCGACGACGTAGGGCGTACCCGGCGCTACGGTCGCGTCCCCCGGCTGCTCCTGCTCCGATCCCTGGTACCGCACCGACTCGTCCACCACCACGAAGGACCACTCGGGCGCGAACGAGCTGCGGTACGCCCGCCACGACTCGGGCGTGCGCGGCTGGCTGCCCCAGTGGTCGCGGAACGCGTCGTTGCGGGCCAGGCGCGTGGCGTCGTCCAGGGCCTCGGACCACGGCACGAGGCGCAGCGGCGCCTCCAGCCCGACGGCGGGCACCGGCACGCTCAGGTCCCGCAGCAGGTTCGCGTAGTACCGGATGGGCTCGAAGCCGCCGGTGCGCACCAGGTCGCGCCGCTCGGCGGGGTCGCTGTCCTCGAGGTGCGCGGAGATCCGGGCGGGCAGCACGTCGAGCCGCGGGTCCGTGCCCAGCGCGGCGAGCGCCTGGCGCGCCCGTCCGGTCGCCCAGACCAGCAGCTCCGTGCCGATGCCCCTGCCGCGGTGCGTGGGGTGCACACCGCCGGACACGGAGACGCGCAGGCGCGTGGCTCCCACGCTGGACAACCGCTCGACCTGACCGTACGCGCGCATCACGCCGTCGGCGTCGGTGCCCACCAGGGTGTCGGCGGCGGCGTCGAACACCGGGGCATCGAAGGCCTCGGCGATCTCGTCGGCCGGGGTGAACCAGTCGCGGCCGTCGGCCTCCTGCACAGCTCTCAGGAGCACCGCGAGGGCCGGGACGTCCTCGCGGGCCCAGGGGCGCCAGGTCAGGTCGCCCGCGGTAGGGAGCCGCGGGGTCGCGGGGGCGGCGGCGCGCTCCGCGATCGGGGCCGGCGCCGGCTCGGGCTCGACGGGACGCAGGCGCGCTGGGGAGGACATGTCAGCCACGCTAGGCGACCCCTCCGACGTCGGCACGGGATTTTGCGGGTGATCGGCGGCTCGGGGGCCGCTCGCGCGGGTTCGGGCTGCGGGGCTCGCGAGTTCGGTCCCATGACCGGGCCTGACCTGTGAGATCGGCCGGATGGGATGAGATCGGTCAGTTGTCGGACCGATCTCATCCCATCCGACCGAACTCAGCGGGCACCACCCAGCAACAGACCGAACTCAGAGCTCCGGTGTCGCCAGCGCGTCCAGCTCCGTGACGAACCGGGACCGGAGCGCCGCCTTCTCGGCGGGCGGCAGCCAGGAGGCCTCGACGCCGGCCAGCGCCATCTCGCGCAGCCGTTCGGCCGGGACCGCGAGGTCGTCGGCCAGGATCCGGTACTCGCCGGCCAGCGTGGTCGGGAACATCCCGGGGTCGTCCGACGCCGGGATCACGTTGAGCCCCGCTTCGAGCATCGCCGCGATGGACGCCCGCCGCCACGGCCGCCACGAGCGCCGCGACGTCGTGGAGATGACGGTGAACGGCACCTGCTCGTCGCGCACCCGGGCCACGACGTCGTCGTCCTGCAGGACGAAGTAGCCGTGGTCGATGCGGTCGCAGCCGAGCACGTCCAGGCAGGTCACGGTGTTGACCGCCACGGGGGCGTGCTCGGAGGAGTGCGCCGTCCGGCCCAGGCCGGCCTCCCCGGCGAGCCGGTAGGCGGCCTCGAACCGCTCGGGCGGTCCAGCGGTCTCGAGGTTGTCCAGGCCGATCCCCGCGACGTACTCGTGCGGGTGGTCGACGACGGTGCGCACCCGGTCCAGCGCGTCCTGCGCCGTGCCGCTGCGGTCGATGCCCGCGATGAGCCGGCCGGTCATGCCGAAGTCCCGCTCGGCCAACCGGATGCCCTCGGCGTACGCCTCGACGGAGCCCAGGTAGCCCAGCGCGGCGAGGTGCTCGGGGACCGCGTCGAAGAACAGCTCGAGGTGGCGCGTCGCGCTGGTGCGGTGCGCTGCCTCGAACGCCTCGTAGGTGATGCGGGTCAGGTCGTCGGCGGAGCGCAGCACCTGGCCCACCCAGCCGGAGACCTGGAAGAGCGAGTACGAGACCTCTGGCTCGTCGGCGCTGCGCCCCTGCGGCACCGGGATACGGGTGTCGCGGTACAGGTCCGGGTCGGGCGGGAGCGAGTTGACGTCGGCGTAGATGCGCTCGGGCGGCGCGGGCAGGTCGAGACCCTCGCGGCGCGCGAGCTCCGCGAAGGTGCTCGCCCGGACGCTGCCGATGAGGTGGCAGTGCAGGTCGACCTTGGGCATGCGGTCGACGAGGGTGGACGGGGCGGTGGGCAGGGAGGTGGGGAGAGTGTTCATGAGGTGCCCGGTCAGCCGGCCGTCACCTCACGCGCGAACCGGTCCACCCAGTCGGCCCGCGTGGGGACGAGCTCCGTCGGGTCGAGCGTCTCGTAGCCCGCTGCCACGGGGTCGGCCGCGATGTCGCCGACCACGGCGGCGATCGAGTCGGGGACGGTCGCCTCGGTGTTCACGGGCAGGTCGCCCACCAGCTCGGCGGACTTGGTCTGGCCCTCGGCCGAGAGCAGGTAGTCGATGAACTGGTGCGCGCCGTCGGCGTTCGGAGCGCCCGCCGGGATCATCGCGCGGTTGGTGGCCATGTAGCGGCCCGTGTCCGGCGGCGTCCAGGCGAACGGCTCACCGGAGGCGACCAGGTCGGTGGCGAAGCCGCTCAGGGAGTCGGCGGCGACGATCTCGCCCTGCGTCAGCAGGTTGGTCACCTCGGTGGAGGAGGCATAGAACTGCAGGATCCCCGGCGCCCATTCCCCGAGCTGCGTCAGCGCGGCGTCGATGTCGTACGGCCCGTCGCCGTACTCGGCGCCGACGCCCGAGATCATGAGCTGCCCTGCGGTCACCGAGATGTCCGGCAGTGCCAGCTCACCGGCGTGCGCGGCGTCGCCGTACAGGTCCCAGGCGGCCGCCTCCTCGGCGCTCAGCGCCTCGGTCGAGTAGAGCGTCCCGTTGAGCTGGTAGCTGTAGGCCGGGCCGAGGTAGGCGTCCTCGAGCGCGAAGTCGGCGACCTGCTCCAGCGACGGCACCTTGGCGGCGTCGACCTGCTGGAACAGGTCGTCCTCCTGGCCGAGCGCCGCGTAGTAGTCCGAGATCAGCATGACGTCGATGCCGGAGTCCTCGCCAGCCACCTGGAGCTGGGAGAGCCGGTCGGCGTTCGACCCGGTCTCCACCTCGACCTCGATCCCGGTCTGCTCGGTGAACGGGTCGACGACGGCTTCCTGGAACTCCTCGACGCCGAACGGGAACGCGGAGACGACGATGGTGTCCTCTGCCGCCGCGTCGTCGGTGGCGGAGCAGCCGGCGGCCAGGAGCGAGGTGGCCGCGAGGCCGGAGGCGATCGCCGCGGTGCGGCGCGCCGTCAGGGTGCGGGTCATGAGATTCCTTCGGTCGGGGTGGCGGGGGCGGGTGTGGGGTCGAGCAGGGCGAGACGAGCCTCGGGCGCCAGCAGCCGCACACGGTCGCCGGCGGACGGCGTCGGCCCTGTCGCGGAGTCGGCACGGTGGTCGGCCAGCAGGCGCACGGCGGCGCCGGCGGGGTCGGTCGCGTCGAGCGTCACGAGCAGGTCGACGCCGCGGTAGGCGACGTCGACGACGACGGCGTCGAGCGCCACCGCACCGTCGGCGGGCGTCTCGAGGGGCACCACGCGCAGGTGCTCCGGGCGGACGGCGGCCTGCCGGCCGTCCGCGAGCGTCAGGAAGTTCTCGTAGCCGAGGAACTCCGCGACGAACCGGTCGGCCGGCGCGGGGAACACGTCGCGGGGTGCGCCGCTCTGCACGATCTTTCCCGAGCGCATGACCACCATCTCGTCGGACATCTCCAGGGCCTCGTCCTGGTCGTGCGTGACGAGCACGACGGTCAGCCCGGTCTCGGACTGGATGCGGCGGATCTCGGCCCGCATCTGCACGCGCAGCCGCGCGTCCAGGTTGGACAGCGGTTCGTCGAGGAGCAGCAGGCGGGGACGGATGGCGATCGCCCGGGCCAGCGCGACACGCTGCTGCTGACCCCCCGAGAGCTGCTTGGGCTTGCGGTCCCCCAGGTGCGCGAGCCCGACGAGCTCGAGCGCCTCCCCTGCCCGGCGGCGCCGTTCGGGGGCGGGCACGCGGCGCATCTTCGGGCCGTATGCCACGTTGTCGGCGACCGTGAGGTGCGGGAACAGCGCGTAGGACTGGAAGACCATGCCGAGGTTGCGCTTCTCGGGGGGCGTGCGGGTCGCGTCGTCGCCCTCGATCAGGATCCGGCCCGACGTCGGCGCGCTGTACCCGGCGAGCATGCGCAGCGTCGTGGTCTTGCCGCAGCCGCTGGGGCCCAGCAGCGTGGTCAGGCGCCCACGGGGAATCTGCAGGTCGATCGAGTCGACGGCGGTGAAGCTGCCGAACCGCTGGGAGACGCCGATGAGCTCGGCGGCGGGGGTGGTCATCGGTTGATTCCTCCGAAGATCTTGGCGAAGCCGACCGTGCGCTCCGCGACGACGGCGACGACGACCGTCGCGGCGAGCACGATCGTGGAGGCGGCGGCCACCATCGGGTCGTAGCTCTGCTGGACGTAGTCGAGCATCGTGACGGGCAGCGTCCGGAAGTCGCGCGTCTGCAGCAGCAGCGACAGCGGCACGTTGTTGAACGAGGTGACGAAGCCGAGCAGGCCCGCAGAGATGAGGCCGGGCCGCAGCATCGGCAGGGTCACCGTGACGAAGGCCTTGAGCGGCGACGCGCCCAGGCCACGGGCCGCCTCCTCCAGCGCCGGGTCGGCCAGTGCGAGCGAGGCGCCCGTGACCCGCACGGCGTAGGGCAGCAGCAGGGCGGTGTGGCCGAGCAGCAGGGTGCTGAAGTTGTCCAGCCCCACGCCGATCATCAGCTGCTGGTAGAGGGCGAGGCCCACCACCAGCTCCGGCACCACGAGCGGCGACAGGAAGAGGCCTTCCAGCAGCTCCTTGCCAGGGATGCGGCCGCGGTGGATCGCGAGCGTGACCGGCACGCCGAGCAGCAGCGCCAGCCCGGTGGCCAGGACCGCGAGCTCGAGGCTGGAGACCAGGGCCTCAGCGAACGGCGTGTACCCGGCGGCCTCGGCGAACCAGCGCAGCGAGAAGCCCTCGGGCGGGAAGCGCAGCGTGCTCCCCGCCGTGAACGCCGTGGCCACGACGAAGAGGATCGGGACGATCATCACGACGTAGCCGAGGACGGCGAGCGTGCCGGCGACCGGGTGACGCAGCCGCATGCCTTGCTTGCCTGCGTGGCTCATGACCTGGCTCATGCCGTCGCCCCCTTGCGGCCGACGAGCGACGAGAGCCCGGAGACCAGGAAGACCAGCACCGTCATGACGATCGCGGTCGCAGAGGCGGCCGCCCAGTCGACGGTGACGCTCGCGTAGGAGAAGAGCTGGGTGGAGAGCATCCGCTGGCTGGACCCGCCGAGCAGGTAGGGCGTCGTGTACGCGGTGACCGACCCGGCGAAGACGAGCGTGGCCGCCACCACGATGCCCGGCAGCGACAGCGGGACCAGGACCGTCCAGAAGGCACGGGTGCGGCTGGCGCCCAGCCCCCTGGCTGCCTCGTCGAGCCCCGGATCGACCTGCGCGACGGCGGAGTAGCAGGTGATGACCGCCAGCGGCAGGAAGAGCTGGACCAGGCCCAGCACGATGGCCAGCTCCGTGTACAGGAGCTGGGGCGCGTCCTCCACGATCCCCAGCCCGGTCAGGAGCTGCCCGATCACGCCGTTGGACCCGAGGATGACCAGCCAGCCGAAGGTGCGGACCACGTTGCTCAGCAGGAGCGGGAAGATCGCCAGCGCGAGCAGCACCCCGGCCCACCGGGACTGGGAGCGGGCCAGCAGCGAGGCGATCGGGAACCCGAGCGCGACGCACAGGGCGGTGACGACCAGCCCGATGCGCACGGTGCGCCACACGATGCCGAGATCGTAGGGGTCGGTGAGCATCGCCCCCATGCGCTCGAGCACCTGGGGGAAGGTCACGCCGGGCGGCGCGAACAGCATCGCCACCGCAGGCAGCAGGAAGCCCACGAGCAGGAACGCCAGCCCTGGCAGGAGCAGGAGAAGTGTGGAGCGTGCGCGCACGAGCCGTCTTTCGTGGATGGAACCGGTTCCATGGGACCCTAAGGCATCCCCCGGCTCCGTCTGGCAATCCCGCGTTAACTTTCTGTTACACCGGCCACGGAACTGGGAGGAAACGGTTGCATGCACGTCTAAAGTAGGCGCACCGACCAAGGAGGAACGTTGTCCACACTGTCCGATGTCGCGGCGGTGGCCGGTGTCTCCAAGGCAACCGCGTCACGAGCTCTGAACGGGCGCGGCCTGGTCGCCCCCGAGACCGCCGGGCGCGTCCTGGCGGCAGCCGCCCGGCTCGGGTTCGTGCCGAACCGGGCGGCGCGGGAGCTCGCCCGTGGCCGCAGCGGCATCATCGCCATCGTGGTCCCGACGCTGGACAACACGTTCTTCACCCCGATCATCGCCGGCGCCCAGGCCCGCGCGGAGGAGGCAGGCTTCCAGCTCACCGTCGCGGTGCACGGCCCGGACGCCCCGGGTGCGTTCGCGCGGCTCGCGAGCCAGGTCGACGGATTCCTCGTCGTCGCGCCGCGCGGCAGCGACACGCTGGTCGTCGGGACGAGCGCGGCCAAGCCCGCCGTCCTTGTCGACCGTGAGATCGACGGCATGACCTCGGTCGTTGCAGACACCGCCGCCGCCTTCGGCACCCTGACCACCTGGCTCGCCACCAAGGGCCACGAGCGGATCGTCTACGTGGGCGGACCAGAGGGGTCCTGGCAGGACCGCCAGCGCACGGCCGCCGTGCAGGACGCCGCACGCCGGGCGGGGGCCGAGCTCACCGTGCTCGGCCCCTGCCCTGCGACGTTCGCCGCGGGCGTCGAGGTGACGGCGGCCGTCGTCGAGACCGGCGCGACCGCCGTCGTGCCGTACGCGACCTCCATCGGCATCGGCCTGCTGCTCGCGCTGGGCACCCGCGGCGTCGAGGTGCCGCGCGACCTGGTGGTGAGCACCGAGCCGAGGGTCATCGAGGCCCTCGGGCTGGAGCACACACCGGCGATCGACGTCGACGGCGAGGAGCTGGGCCGCACGGCGATGGACCTGCTGGCGCGCCAGCTCGACGGGCAGGACGAACCCGGCCGGCAGGTGCGGCTGGCGGTGCCGGTGCGGGGCTAGCCGTCGCGGCACCGGGGAAGGCATATGCGAACGAGGTCTGTTGCTCTGAGTAGACGTTGTCCACTCTCGGCAACCGACCTCCACCGCATGAGGGTTCCCCGACACCCAGCCACGACGGCTGCGACCCGCAGGCTGTGTGCACCGAGGCCTCAGTGGACCGAGAAGCCGCCGTCGACAAAGAGCGAGTGGCCCGTGACGTATCCCGAGGCGGCGCTCGCGAGGAAGACGGCGGCGCCCGCGAAGTCCTCCGGCACGCCGTTGCGGCCCACCGTCGTGCGGGCGGCGAGCGCCTCGACCTTCTCGGTGTCGTCCTGGAGCCGCTGGTTCAGGGGCGTGAGCACGAACCCGGGCACGAGGGTGTTGGCGGTGACGCCGCGCGACGACCACGCCTCGGACTGGGAACGTGCGAGAGACTCGAGCCCGCCCTTGGAGACACCGTAGGCACCGCTGTCGACGAACGACCGGTGCGCCTGCTGGGACGAGATGTGGATGAGCCGGCCGAAGCCGCGCTCCGCCATGCCGGGGGCGAACCGCTGTCCGAGCAGGAAGGGCGCCTCCAGGTTGACGGTCATGGTGACGTCCCAGATCTCCTGGTCGACCTGGCCCAGGTGCGGCCGCAGGTTGATGCCCGCGCTGTTGACGAGGATGTCGGGCTCCCCGGCGGCCGCCACGATCCCGTCGGCGGCGGCGCGGATCCCGTCGCGGGTGGAGAGGTCGGCGACCACGGGCTCGACGGCGCAGCCGCGCTCCCGCAGGTGCGTGGTGACGTCGTCCAGTCGTTCGACGCCGCGCGCCACGAGCACGGTGCGGGCGCCGGCCTGGGCCAGTGCCTCGGCGATGGCCCGTCCGATGCCGGAGCTGCCGCCTGTCACGACGGCGGTGCGACCCTCCAGGGAGAACAGGGCAGCCAGGTAGTCACGCGTTGTCATGGCGGGGACCATACCGACCTCTGGCGACGGCGACGGTACCGACCTCCGGGCAGCCGCCGCGCCGTCGTCGGGTGGGGCTTACGCTGCCCGGGTGACCGCTCTTCCCGCACTCGCCGAACGCTCCGCCGCCCTGCTGGAGGCCATGCGCACTCGTGTGGTCGTGGCCGACGGCGCCATGGGCACCATGATCCAGGCGGCGAACCCGACCCTCGAGGACTATCAGAACCTGGAGGGGTGCAACGAGATCCTCACCGTCTCACGCCCCGACCTCATCGCGGGCGTGCACGACGCATTCCTCGAGGTCGGGGTGGACGCGATCGAGTCGAACACGTTCGGGGCGAACTGGTCGAACCTGTCGGACTACGGCATCGACGACCGCATCCGCGAGCTGGCCCGCGAGGGCGCACGGATCGCCCGCGAGCGTGCCGACGTGTACGCGACGCCGGCGCGGCCGCGCTGGGTGCTGGGTTCCATGGGGCCTGGCACCAAGCTGCCGTCGCTGGGGCACACCACCTATGCGCACCTGCGGGACACGTTCGCGGAGCAGGCAGCCGGTCTGATCGAGGGTGGCGCGGACGCGCTGCTGGTCGAGACGAGCCAGGACCTGCTGCAGGCCAAGGCCGCGGTGACAGGTTGCCGGCAGGCGATGGCCGACGTCGGGCAGCGCGTGGCCGTCATCGTGCAGGTGACCGTCGAGACCACCGGGACCATGCTGATGGGCTCGGAGATCGGCGCGGCGCTGGTGGCGCTGCAGGCGATGAACATCGACGCGATCGGCATGAACTGCGCGACGGGTCCTGAGCAGATGAGCGAGCACCTGCGGCACCTGTCGCAGCACGCCGAGATCCCGGTGACCTGCATGCCCAACGCGGGCCTGCCCGTGCTGGGGGCGAACGGTGCCTCCTACCCGCTGACACCGCAGGAGCTGGCCGCCGCGCACACACAGTTCGCGCGTGAGTTCGGGCTGGGCCTGGTGGGCGGCTGCTGCGGCACGACGCCGGAGCACCTGCGGGCCGTGGTCGAGGCAGTGGGTGGCGCGCCGGTCGGGCAGCGCGAGCCGGTGCGTGAGAACGCCGTCGCCTCGCTGTACTCCGCGACCGACCTGCGCCAGGAGACGAGCTTCCTGGCGATCGGCGAGCGCACCAACGCGAACGGTTCCAAGGCCTTCCGCGAGGCGCTGCTGGAGAGCCGCTGGGACGACATCGTCGACATCGCCCGCGCGCAGACCCGTGACGGCGCGCACCTGCTGGACGTGTGCGTCGACTACGTGGGGCGCGACGGCGTCGAGGACGTGCGCGCGGTGGTCTCGCGGCTGGCGTCTGCGTCCACGCTCCCGCTCGTGATCGACTCCACGGAGCCGGCGGTCATCCGCGCGGGTCTGGAGCTGCTGGGCGGGCGCGGCGTGGTGAACTCGGTGAACTTCGAGGACGGCGAGGGGCCGACGTCACGGTTCGGGCGCATCATGCCTGCGGTCATGGAACACGGCGCCGCCGTCGTCGCGCTGACGATCGACGAGGAGGGCCAGGCACGCACCGCCGACCACAAGGTCGCCATCGCGTCCCGGCTGATCGACACCCTGGTGGGCGAGTGGGGCATGCGCGTGGACGACATCATCGTCGACGCCCTGACGTTCCCCATCGCCACGGGCCAGGAGGAGACGCGGCGCGACGCCATCGAGACCATCGAGGCGATCCGAGAGATCACGCGCAAGTACCCCGGCGTGCACACGACCCTCGGCGTCTCGAACGTGTCCTTCGGCCTCAACCCGGCGGCGCGCGCCGTGCTGAACTCGGTGTTCCTGCACGAGGCGACCGCTGCGGGCCTGGACTCGGCGATCGTGCACGCGGCCAAGATCCTGCCGCTGGCCTCGATCCCGGACGAGCAGCGGCAGACGGCGCTCGACCTGGTGTGGGACAAGCGGGAGTGGGACGCAGAGGGCAACCTGACGTACGACCCGCTCTCGAAGCTGCTCGACCTGTTCGAGGGCGTGGACGCCGGGGCGATCCGGGACGCGCGGGCCGCGGAGCTCGCCGGGCTGCCCGTCGGCGAGCGGCTGGCGCGCCGCATCATCGACGGGGCCCGCAAGGGCCTGGAGCCGGACCTCGAGGAGGCGCTGGGCGCCGGGATGAAGGCGCTCGACATCGTCAACGACCACCTGCTGGAGGGCATGAAGGTGGTGGGCGAGCTGTTCGGCAAGGGCGAGATGCAGCTGCCGTTCGTGCTGCAGTCGGCGGAGGTCATGAAGGCTGCTGTCGCGCTGCTGGAGCCGCACATGGAGAAGGTCGAGGGCGACCAGACCAAGGGGACCATCGTCCTGGCCACGGTGCGCGGCGACGTCCACGACATCGGCAAGAACCTCGTGGACATCATCCTCACCAACAACGGCTACAAGGTGGTGAACATCGGCATCAAGCAGCCGGTGAGCGCCATGATCGACGCCGCGCTGGAGCACGACGCCGACGTGATCGGCATGTCGGGGCTGCTGGTGAAGTCGACGGTGGTCATGAAGGAGAACCTGGCAGAGCTGGCCTCCCGGGGATACGACAAGCGCTGGCCGGTGCTGCTGGGCGGGGCCGCGCTCACCCGGACGTACGTCGAGGACGACCTGGCCGGGCAGTTCCCCGGCGTGGTGCGGTACGCGAAGGACGCGTTCGAGGGGCTTCGGCTGATGGAGCCGCTGGTGCGGGTCGCACGCGGGGCCTCCCCCGACGACGTCGGGCTGCCGGCGCTGAAGAAGCGGCGGCACGCGGTGGTGACGGTGACGCAGACGGCGGAGGAGGACCTGCCGGAGCGGTCGGACGTCGCTGCCGACAACCCGGTGCCGGAGCCGCCGTTCTGGGGAACGCGGATCGTGAAGGGCGTGCAGCTGTCCGAGTACGCCGCGTTCCTGGACGAGCGGGCAACGTTCATGGGGCAGTGGGGGCTCAAGCCCGGGCGGTCCTCGGACGGTGCTTCCTATGAAGAGCTCGTCGAGACCGAGGGTCGCCCGCGGCTCGCGGAGTGGATGGACCGCATCCTGACCGACCAGATCATGGACCCGACGGTGGTGTACGGGTACTTCCCGGTGTGGTCGGAGGGGAACGACGTCGTCGTCGCGCACCACGGCGACCTCGCCGGCATCGGGGCACCCGACGGCGGCTCCGGTGGTGCTGCCGGGACGGAACGGCTGCGGTTCCGCTTCCCGCGGCAGCGTCGGGACCGGCACCTCTGCCTTGCTGACTTCGTGCGGCCTCGGTCGTGGGTCGAGGAGACCGGGCGGTTCGACGTGATGCCGGTGCAGCTCGTGACCGTCGGGGACTCGGTGTCCGCGCACACCGCGAAGCTCTTCGAGGCGAACAAGTACCGGGAGTACATGGAGCTGCACGGGCTCTCCGTCCAGCTGACCGAGGCGCTGGCCGAGTTCTGGCATGCGCGGGTGCGGTCGGAGCTCGGGTTCGCCTCGGAGGAACCCGCCACCGTGGAGGGGATGTTCAAGCTGGAGTACCGGGGGGCGCGGATGTCGCTCGGGTACCCGGCGTGCCCCGACATGGAGGACCGGCACAAGGTGGTGGAGCTGCTGCGGCCGGAGCGGGTCGGGGTGACTCTGTCGGACGAGCTGCAGCTGCACCCGGAGCAGTCGACGGATGCGTTCGTCTTTCATCACCCGGAGGCGAAGTACTTCTCCGTGTGACTTCTGGGGACGATGGCCGTCTGCCGCCCATCAGACTGCCTCCGGTCGTGTCAGACGCACGGGTCACCCCAGTGACGTGGGCGTCTGACACGACCGGAGGCGGGTCAGTACAGGCCGAGCGATGCGGCGCAGGCGGGCCACTGGCCCCAGCCGGACTGCTGCTGAAGCGCCTGAGCGCGCATCGTCTGCTCGGCGGCGGAGGCATCAGAGGGAAGGCCGGAGCCGCCCATCGCCTCCCAGGTGGGCAGGGAGAACTGGTAGAGCCCGTAGTAGCCGTTACCGGTGTTGGTGGTCGGGTCACCGCCCGACTCGCACTCCGCGAGGGCGGCCCAGACGCCGCTGGTCGCGGCCGCCGGGGCATCCGGCTCCGGAGCGGGCTCCTCGGCCTCCCGTGGTTCTGGTGCCGGTTCCGGTTCCTGTGCCGCTTCCGGCTCCGGTTCGGGCTCGGGCTCGGGCTCGGGGCGCGGCTTGGTGCCGTACATGGTCACCTCGTCGACCGGCTTGCGCTCGACCGTCGAGGACAGCTTGTCCCTGTCCACGACCTTGCCGTCGACCCGGGTGACGTCCCACTCCGTCACACGCTTGCCCGCCTCGCCCTCGGTGGCCAGGTAGGGGTCGAGATCCTCGAAGCGGTCCGGGTCCTCGGCCGTGACCCGGTCGAACGGCAGCCGGGTCACGGTCCGTTCGATCGAGGTCTCGACCTGTTCGACGACGACGGTGACCGTCGCCGCTCCCGGGGTGATCGCCGGCGCGTCCGAGCCGGCCGCCAGTGCGCGCTCGACGGTGACCCTGTCGTCCGCGTCGACCGTGACGTCGTTCTCGGCGAGCAGGTCGTCGAGCGCCGCGGCACCGTCGGCCACTTGCTGCGTCTTCCCGCCGACCACCAGGTTCACCGGGCTGTCGGCGTCGAGCCGCATGGGGAGCGTCACCCGGCCACCGGAGCGGGACGGGACCAGGGCCACGTCGCCGGCCCGCTCGGAGAGCGTGGCGAGCGCCTGGTCGGCGTCGAGCGCGGCGACCCAGGCGGTCCGACGCTCGCCGTCCGCCTGGAGGGTGACCTGATGGCCGTAGCGGACGACGACCATGCCGCCGTCCCGTAGGGAGCCGTCGATGCCGGGCGTCACGGCGTCCCGGTTCGTGACCTCGACGCCCTCGTCGACCAGGAGGCCGGCGACGTCGCCCTGGAGGGTCTCGACGGTCGTGACCTTGCCGTCCACGTCGAGCGTGACGCTCTTGTGGGCGGAGGCATATGCGGTGATGCCGCCGGCACCGACCACTGCGACGGCGGCGGCCCCCGCGAGGAAGGCGGCCCTGCGACGGCGCCGGGGCGGGGCGGGCGGCGGAGGTGGGTGTGGACCGGCCGCGGCTGCGGCCGTCGGGGCGACCGCTGCGGGCGGTGCGCCGGATGGAGGGCCGGCCTGGGGGCCGGTTGCGGCTGTCTCTGCCGCGGAGGAGGCCTCGTCCGCCGACGACGGTGGGCCGAAGAGCTCGGTGATGCCGACGCTGCCGTCGACCTCAGGGTTGATGGGCTGATCACTGGGGGTGCCCTGAGCCGGGTGGGGAGATGTCACGCGGGTCCAGTCCTGGCAAGTTCCGGGCACGGGGGCCGGGGCGACACGATTCTCACGTGCCTCCCGCGCTGGGCGCGGGCCCGGCCAGCCGATCCGGCGGTCTCAGCGACCGTAACCCTGCCGTTATCAAATGCAAGCCTTTTCGGCAATCAGCCCTGCAAAAAGCCTGGAACATTTGGCAATATCCCAAATGTTCCAGGCCACCTACTCCCGCGGGAGCGGAACCTGCGACCAGTCGGTATCGGAGGCCAGGTAGAAACCCGGGTGCGAGGGCTGGTTGTAGGTGGTCTGCTGCCGGGCGACCTCGACCCGGTACTGCGGATCGTGCAGCAGGGTGTACATCTTGATGTCGCTCACCTCGGTGGAGAGGTACAGCCGGAGCGCCGACGAGTCCTCGGTGCGCACCAGCAGCTCCTCGCGCCAGTCGCCGAGCACGTCCGCCACCAGCGAGGGGTTGCCCTTCCAGTAGTTGTTGGTGCGCGTGCCCTCTGCGGTCAGCACGGTGCCGCGTGACCAGTCCTCGATGGTCGGCGTCTCCTCGCGGTCGCCGCTCACGACCTGTGTCGTGCCGTCGCCGGCCCAGCGGATGCTCTGGTTGAGGCCCGGGCCGGACTCCTCGAGCGCTCGGCCTGTCGCGCTGAGCAAGCCGGCCGCCTGCGGACGGTCGTCGCCCGCCTGACCGCTGTACCAGACCTCGAGGCCGGGGACGTCGGGACGCACGTCGCCGACCAGCGAGCGACCGGTGTCGACGCCGGTGTACTCGCCGAACAGCACCTCTCCCGTGGCGGCGTCCCGCATGGCTGCCCCGTAGGGAACTCCGGTTCCGCCCTCATGGCACGTCCAGATCTCCAGCCCGGGGCGCGCGGGGTCGATGTCGGCGACGTGCATGGCGTCGCCGTGCCCGAGACCCTTCACCGCGCCGGGGTCGGCGGATCCTTCGGGCAACGTGTCGGACGACGAGTACAGCAGCGTGCCGTCGTCGTCGAGCGTGGCCGCGCCGTAGACGATCTCCTGCTTGCCGTCGGCGTCGACGTCCGCGGCCGAGAGCGAGTGGAACCCCTGGCCCCACAGCCGCGTGAGCTCGTTGTCGGGATCGGGCTGCACGCCCTTGTTGGCCCCGTCGTCGAACGGGTTGTTCATCGGCCGGAACCCGGAGTCCGCCGTCCACCGGGTAGAGATCCGTCGGCCGTCCCACTCGTAGGCGACGATCGCGGCACGCGTGTAGTAGCCGCGCGCGAAGATCGCCGACGGGTGCTCTCCGTCCAGGTAGGCGACACCCGAGAGGAACCGGTCCACCCGGTTGCCGGGCTCGACCCGCGACCACTCGTAGTCGCCCCACCGGAGGCCGTCGTCCGTACGGCCGGGCTCGTAGTCCACCGTGTCCAGCGGGCGGCCGGAGCCGCCGTCGAAGACCGTGAGGTACTCCGGTCCGGTGAGGACGAAACCTTCGAAGGTACGAAGGTCGTTGCGGTCCGACCGGGTGGGCGCCCACTCGTCGATGTAGTAGTCCGCCAGCGCACCGGCGTCGTCCGCGGACAGCGGGTAGTCGTACCGCGGCTCGATACCGAACGCCTCCTCCAGCGTGGCCGGCCACTGGCCGCTGCGGACCTCCGGTTCGTCGCTCCAGCCCTGGAACAGCTTCACCAGATGGTCGGCGTAGTCGGCCGCGCTCCAGCGGTAGTCGTCCTGGTTCGTGACGCCGGCCTTGCGGTCACGCTTCGAGATCGGCACGTATCGCTCCGCGGCCGGCCTCCCGTCCCGGTACGTCGTCACCCTGGTCCCGGGCGCGGTCTTCACCATGAGCTCCGCTTGCCCGTCGCTGTCGAAGTCGTACACGGGGAACTGGGTGTAGTGCGCCCCCGAGCGCACGTTGACGCCCATGTCGATGCGCCACAGCTGGGTGCCGTCGAGCTTGTAGGCGTCCAGGTAGGTGTTGCCGGTGTAGCCCTTCTGCGACACGTCCTTGGAGTTCGACGGATCCCACTTGAGCACGATCTCGAGCTCCCCGTCGCCGTCCAGGTCGGCGACCGAGGCGTCGTTCGCGGAGTAGGTGTAGCTCTCCCCCGTCGGCGTGACGCCGTCGGCCGGCTTGTTCAGCGGGATGTCGAGGTGCCCGTCCGCCCACGCGGTGACGGGCGCGCTGGACCGGCCGGCTCGGCCGTCGGTCACGGGCGCGACGGCGTAGCGGACGCCGGCACCGTCCGCCGCGGTGTCGGTGTCGGTGTCCAGGTAGTTCGTCGAGTCCGTGACAGTGGCGATCCGTTTGCCGTCGCGGTAGACGGCGAAGTCGGGACCGGCCATCCCGGTGTCCGTGTGGCCGGTGACCTCACCACCGAGCAGGCGCCAGGACAGGAGCACGCCCTCGCTGGTGCGTGCGGCCACGAGACCGCGGTCCAGATCTTCGAGCTGTGCGCTGCCGGATGCCGGGGCACCCTGCGGCTCGACGGCGGTCGCCGTCGAGCCCGTGGCGGTCAGCAGCCCCGCCATGACGGCGGCCACCGCACAGGTTGTCGCTCTGTTCGTTCTCATTCGCTCGTTCCCTCCATGCGCCGTTGCACGTGTGGTCGTTCGCGAGGCGTCGCCCCCCGGTCGGGGCCAGGCCGAGACGGCCAGGCGAGCGCCAGGCCGGAGTGCTGTCGGGACGCCGCGGTCCGGCGCATCCCGACGCCGACGACCGCGAGCACAGACAGGCGACCCACGGCGACTCGGCTGAATCGATACAACACCAATCGGTAAGCGTTGTCCACCCCTCCGCGCGAACGTCGACCAGCTGGTCAGGCCGGGCCGGCGTCGTCCGACGGAGCCTGGGTCTGCGCGGAGGGCTGCGCTGGGACGCGGACCAGCAAGGCCTGCGGGCGCAGCCCGATTCTGGCGGCGGCCCAGTGGGGCGCAGGAGGACGACGTCGAGGAAGCGTAGGCGAGCCAGCCGGACGGCGCGGCTTCGCACCGCTCGCGGACAGCTGGGTCGTGCGGGTTTGCTTTGTGCTCCGGAGGCCCGCGGGCTATTGTCCAACGCGTGCGGAGGGTCACATACCTGCGTGCTCAAGCCCGAGAGGTGGAGAATGAGCGACGCAGATCGTGTGATGGACGGCGCGGAGCGGTTCGAGGCAGACGCGGCCGCGCGCGGACTCGACGTTGAGATCGTCGAGCATCTGGAGGCGCAGAATCTCGCAGAGGTAGCCGAGCAGCTCAGCATCCAGCCCGGCGACATCGTGAAGTCGCTTGTCGTGAAGCGGCACGATGGAACCTTCCTGTTCGCGCTGATCCCCGGCGGTCGCCAGATCTCGTGGCCGAAGCTCCGCGCGGCGGTCGGCGTCAACAAGCTGCGTATATCCGACGATGGGATGGCCCTCGCCGCGACGGGCTACCGGCGCGGCGTCACGCCGATCGGGTCGACCACGGCCTGGCCGGTCGTCGCCGACGAGCGAATAGTCGGCCGCCGTATCGCCGTGGGTACGGGGACGGGCGGGCGAGTCGCCTTCGTCGACGCGGATGCCCTGGTCGCCGCCTATGGTGCGGCTGTCACCGACATCAGCGCTGAGGAATCGCCTCACTGAGCTCCGCGCCGGGCGGCGCAGCCCAGCATGTCCCCCGTGCGAGCTACCTGCGAATGTCCACCGTGCGGTGACTACGGCGAGCCGCTGGATCCATACCGTTTGGGGTAACCCGCAGCGCTCCAGCCGCGGAATCTCACATCGGAGTCATCGTGCGTCTGGTATGGCAGCTCTTGGCGGTCGCGGCGGTCTGGATCCTCGGCAATCTGGGCACGGCTGCGGCGAAGGACAACCCCTGGCTGGCGCTCGTCGCCGGCCTCCTGACCGCCGTCGTCGGAATCTTGGTCTACGGCTGGGTGGTGCGGCGAACCGAGCACCGGGCCCCCGTCGAGGTGTCGCTGAAGGGAGCAGGCGCCGGGATCAGCTGGGGCACGCTGCTCGGCATCGCGCTGTTCGGGGCAGTCATCGCGATCATCGCCTTCTTCGGTGACTACACGATCAACGGCCTGGGCACGCCGGCGAGCGCCGTCACCCTGCTCGGTGTCATGGCGGGTGCCGCCGTGGCCGAGGAGCTGGTCTTCCGCGGTGTCCTGTTCCGGCACGTCGAACGCTGGACCGGAACCTGGATCGCGCTCGCGCTGACCGGCTCGCTGTTCGGCCTGATCCACCTGCTCAACCCGAATGCCACCCTGTGGGGTGGCGTCGCTATCGCCATCGAGGCAGGCGGCATGCTGACCGCCGCGTACATCGCCACCCGCAAGCTGTGGGTGCCGATCGGTCTGCACTTCGGCTGGAACATCGCCGCGAGCGCCATCTTCAGCACCGAGGTGTCCGGCAGCAACACCGCGCAGGGCCTGCTGGACGCGACGATGTCGGGTCCCGCGCTGGTCACGGGCGGCGACTTCGGACCGGAGGGCAGCATCTACGCGGTGGTGTTCGGCGTGCTGGCCACCGGCGTGTTCATGTGGCTGGCCTACCGGCGTGGTCACGTGGTCCCCCTCCGTCGCTCGGCCCGGGCGGACGTCGCCGCTAGGCTCTCCCGGTGATCGATCTCGGGCGGGTCCTGGACCGGTGGCGGCAGCTCGACGTCACGGTCCGGGACCTGCCGCTCGTGCTGCTGCCGGCGGTCGCGTCCTTCGTGCCGGCGTTCCACGGGGTGGGGACGGAGGTCGGCGCGCTGCCGACCCGTCCCTTCGATGCGCTGGCCGTCGCGGCGATCGTCCTCCAGTGCTTCCCGCTCGCAGTTCGCCGGCGGTGGCCGGCCGCCTGCCTCGTCCTGGTGTTTCTCGGCTTCGCCCTCGACCAGCTGCGCGGCTACCACACGCTCGCGGGCACCGGGCTCGCTATCGCACTGCTGAGCGCGGGTGCCTACCTGGAACGCCGTCGCCGCACGGTCGCGATCCTGCTCTCTGGCGCCTACGTGGTGCTGGCGCTCGCGCTCGACCTGGTCGGCGGGACCGAGCGGGCGGACGGGTACCTGACGTTCTACCTGACGCTGGTCCTCGTGTGGGCAGTCGGCTCGTGGCTGCGCTCCACCCGGGCCGCGGAGGCCGAACGGCGCCTCCGGGTCGCGGAGGACTCCCGCACCGCGGAACGCACGCGGATCGCGCGCGAGCTGCACGACGTGGTGACCCACCATGTGACGGCGATGGTGGTGCAGACGGAGGCTGCCCGGTACCTGACAGGCGCCCCCGACCGTCTCGACGAGACGCTGGACGCGGTCGCGGACACGGGCCGGCGGGCGATCGGCGACCTCCGGAACCTCCTCGACCTGCTCGACCCGGGCCACGACGGCGCCGCCCGGACGCCGTCCCTCCGGGAGCTGCGCACGCTCGTCGAGCAGACCCGCCGGGCCGGGCAGCCGGTCGAGCTCACCGAGGAGGGCACACCGTCGGAGTCGGCGGGGAGCGCCGAGCTGGTCGCCCACCGCGTGGTGCAGGAGGCTCTGACGAACGCTCTCAAGCACGCACACGGCAGCCCGACGGCGGTCGGCGTGCGCTACGACGACAGGGAGATCACCGTGGAGATCAGCACCGCAGGGACCGGACCAGAGCAGGCCCTCGTCGGCGCCCGCCCGCGCTCTCCTGGCGGGAGCGGCCGGGGGCTCGTCGGGCTCCGCGAACGGGTGGACGCGCTGGGCGGCGAGTTCGACGCGGACCGCGGGGCCGACGGCGCCTTCGTCGTCCGGGCGCGCATCCCAACCGGGAGCCGGGCATGAGTGCGCCGATCCGGGTCCTGGTGTGCGACGACCAGGCACTGATCCGCACCGGGTTCGCGACGATCATCGACGCCCAGCCCGACCTCGCGGTGGTCGGCGAGTGTGGGGACGGGCGGGCTGCCGTCGACCTCGCCGCACGGCTGAACCCCGACGTCGTGGTGATGGACGTCCGGATGCCCGTGCTCGACGGCATCGAGGCGACCCGCCTGCTCGCCGGCGCCGGGGTGGCGCACCCCGTCAAGGTGCTCGTGGTGACGACGTTCAACCTCGACGAGTACGTCTACGAGGCGCTGCGGGCGGGGGCCAGCGGGTTCCTCCTCAAGGACGCCCCGGCGGCGCAGCTGCTGCACGGCATCCGCACGGTCGCGAGCGGGGCGGCGCTGCTGGCACCCGAGGTGACCCGGAAGCTCGTCGGCAGGTACGCGGCCCGGATCCGCCCCGCCGAGGGTGCGGCCACCGACACCGCTCTGACGCCGCGCGAGCTCGAGGTGCTGCGGCTCATCGCCACCGGCCTGTCGAACGGCGAGATCGCCGCGACCCTGGTGATCAGCCAGGAGACCGTCAAGACGTACGTGTCGCGCCTCCTGGCCAAGCTCGGCCTGCGGGACCGCGTGCAGGCGGTGGTCCACGCCTACCGCAGCGGGCTGGTGACCTGAGGACTGCGCACGGCGGCGGCCCTCCGACTGCTGCAGGGTCGGTCTCAGCGCAGCCGACGGAAGAACTCGGTGATGTCGGCGGCGAGCAGCTCGGGCTCTTCGTGGGCGGCGAAGTGTCCGCCGCGTGGCACCGGCGTGTACCGGGTGATGTTGTAGGTGCGTTCGGCCCAGGAGCGCGGGGGCTGGGTGAGGTCGGCGGGGAAGACAGCGACGCCGGTCGGTACCTCGACCTTCTCGACGCGCCGGGTCAGCCCGCGGGCGTACTCGTAGTAGGGCCGGAACGACGTCGAGATCGTGCCCGTGAACCAGTACAGGGACGCCTGGGTGAGGACGAGGTCGTCGGTGAACCGGGACGACAGGTCGCCGCCTGAGTCGCTCCAGGCGCGGTACTTCTCGACGATCCAGGCCAGCAGGCCGGTCGGAGAGTCGGACAGCGCGTGGGCCAGGGTGAGCGGGCGGGTGTTCTGCAGGTGCTGGTAACCGCCCTCCTCCGCGCTCCAGGTGGCGACCTGGTCGAGGTAGGCCTGTTCGTCCGGGGTGATGCTCGCGGCGTCGTAGTCCCGGGGTGCGGCGACGGCGAGCAGGTGGATGCCGGCCAGCGACTCCGGGTAGGCCTCACCCAGGCGCGAGGTGATCCCCGCGCCCAGGTCGCCGCCGTGGGCGGCGTACCGGTCGAAGCCGAGCTCGTCCCGCATGAGCCGGTGCCAGATCTCGTGCGTCTGGAGCGTCGGCGGGAGGGTCGGCCGCTGCGGTGAGAACGTGTAGCCGGGTAGCGAGGGAACGATGACCGTGAACGCGTCGGACGCGTCGCCGCCGTGCTTCGACGGTTCCGCGAGGCGCCGGGCGAGGTCGGTGAGCTCCAGGAAGGTGCTGGGCCAGCCGTGGGTCAGCACGATCGGCAGGGCGCCGGGTCGCTCGCCGTCGAACCGGAGGTAGTGGACGGGGCCACGACACGGCCAGGGCCATACCGCGGCCCGCGCCAACTTACGGTCGTCTCGTTGCGGCGGCCAGTGCCGCGCGAATGGCGTCCGCACCGGCCGGCTGGCCCTTCCCGTTCGAGGCCGGCCCGTAGGGGGTCCCCCACACCGGCGTGCCCGTCGACTGCCGCCAGCTGTCGGCCAGCGTGCCCGCGTCCACGACGCTGTACCCGACGGAGTCGATGAATGCGGTCACCGTCGCCTTCGCGGGTGCGGAGTCCCCGGCGATCGGCAGGTACGAGCGGTCGGCCGCACCCGCCGGGCGGGCGAGTGAGAGGAGGTGCTTGAAATAGATGGTGTTGAACGCCTTCACGACCCCGGCGTCCGGGATGTACCGCAGCAGCAGACCGCTCGAGGTGAGCGACGCGTCGTCGAGCTCGGGGATCTGCCCGTCACGTTCGGGGCCGTAGTTGGACGTGTCGATAACCGCCTTCCCCGCCAGCGGCGCGACGGGGACGTCGGCGAACGCCGTGACCGGGATCGAGACCACGACGATGTCACCCGCCGCCGCGGCTTCCTCGCGCGTCCCCGCGGAGGCCAGCGGCCCCAGTTCCGCGACCGTGCCCGCGAGCGTCTCGGGGCCGCGCGAGTTGCTGAGCACGACCTGGTGGCCGGCCGCGACGGCGAGCCGCGCGATGTTGCCGCCGAGGTTCCCGCTTCCGATGAAACCTATGGTCGTCATGTTCTTCGTGTCCCTTTCAGTAGGGCCTAGTCCTTGTCATGCCGGACTCGTTGCTGTGGGGTTACTGCTGTCAGGTGGCAGGGAAGTAGTGACCGTTGTCCAGATCGTCGAGGAGGCGGGGCTGAGCCGGCTCCCAGCCGAGGGTGCGGCGGGTGATGAGGTTGGACGTCGGGTAGCTCTGCGTGGCGACGTTCGTGAGGAACCCGAAGTACCCCGGCAGCATCAGCTCGTCCAGGGGGACGCTCACGGCGGGCACACCCAGGCGGCTGCCGATGGCCTCGGCGATCTCGCGGAACGGGATGCCTCCGTCCTCGACCGCGTGCCAGTAGCTGCCGGCCGGGCCCTTCTCCAGCGCCAGCCGGAACAAGGAGGCGGCGTCACGGGCGTGCACGGCGTTCCACCGGTTCTCACCGTCTCCGGGGTAGCCGGCGAAGCCCCTCTCCTTCGCGAGCGCGATCAGGCTGGGGAGGAAGCCTGCCTGGTCGGTGGTGCTGTGCGCGATGTTGGCGATCCGCACGACGGAGGATCGCACCCCCCGCTCGGCGAGGCCGATGACCGCAGTCTCTACGACATTGCGGGCCCGGAGGGTGCCCTTGTGCTCGTCGCCGACGGGAAGGGCCGGGTCGTCCTCGGTACCCGGCCGGCCCAGGTCGCTCCCGGTCCCGGGCGAGCCGATGCTCCCCGCCGCGACCAGGGGCTTTCCGGTTCCCGCGAGAGCCTCGCCGTACGCGAGCATGATCGGGAGCTCTGCGGCGGCCACGGCGGCCACCCCGCCGGACGGGAGCAGGTCCTGCCGGTGCGCGACGTGGATGACGCCGTCCGAGTCTGCGGCCGCCTCCTTGAGCCCGTCGAGGTCCTGGAGGTCGCCGCGGCGGACCTTCGCGCCGAGCGCGGAGAGCGCCGCCGCGGCGGTGTCCGACCGGGCCAGGCCGGTGACCTCGTGTCCGGCGGTGACGAGCTCTGGAATGATGTACGAACCGGAATGGCCGGTCCCGCCAGTGACGAAGACGCGCACGGTACTACTCCTTGTGAGTGGTGCGGGGTGAGTGGTGCGGGGTGAGTGGTGCGGGGTGAGTGGTGCGGGGTGAGTGGTGCGGGGTTGGCTCAGCGGGGGAAGTCGACGCCGAGGGCGACGTCGAAGGTTCCCGCGCCGTTCCGGGCCAGGCCCATCAGCAGCGGCCCGACCCCTTCCAGCCAGCGAGCCATCTCCAGGCCCCCGACATCGAGGGGACGCAGCCCGAGGCTCTCGATGAACACCGACACGCTCGCCTTGGCGCCCGCGTCGTCTCCGGCGAAGAAGACGTCCAACGGACGCTCCTGGACCAGCACGTGGCCGAAGACGGTGTTGAACGCCTTCACGACGTACGCGCTCGCCGGAGCAGCCTTGGCGATCTCCTGCGCACCGGACGTGCCATCAGGAGTGAGCACCCCGGTAGCGTCGGCGTTGAAGGTGTTGGAGATGTCGATGATGACCTTGCCGGCCAAGGCATCCCCATACTGGGTGACGACCGGCACGGCGCTGGTGTACGGCACGGCGAGGACGACGAGGTCGCCCAGTGGGACGGTGCCGAAGGTCCCTGCCGTGGCCCCCGCACCGAGCTCGGCGGCCAGGCCCTTGGCCTTGGCCGGGTCACGGCCGATGAGCTCGACGGAGTGCCCGCCTGTGACCGCGCGGGAGGCGATGGCGTGGGCCATGCCCCCGAGGCCGATGAAGCTGATGCTGCTCATGGTGAGTGCTCTCTTTCTTGGTGATCGTTTCTGGGTGGTTATTTCTTGGGTGGTTATTTCTTGGATGGTCGTTTCTTGAGTGGTCACAACGGGCCGGTACGCTCGATCACCTGGCCGGCGAAGTCGAGCAGCCGGTCAAGGCTGGTGAACATCGCAAAGGCGTCGAAGTACGCCTCATCAACACCGGAGTCGGCATACCGCTTCAGCTGGTCCGCGACCGAGTCGACTGACGTGCCCGGCTCCAGGTTGATCCGCATGGCCGTCTTCAGTGCGTCGGGATCACGGCCGGCGTCCTCCGCCGCTCGACGCGCGATCGACCACAGGCGGCCGGCGCCCTCGTCCTGACTGCTGATCGACGCGGCGGGCGCCGGCCCTTCGACCCCGAGCCAGCCGACCCCGCTGCGGCCGACCCGACGCATCGCGGCCTCGCTGGCACCGCCGATCCAGATGGGCGGCCCGCCCGCCTGGACCGGCCGGAGGCCGACGTGGACCGGCGGCATGGTGAAGAACTCGCTGTCCCAGGACGCGGGACTGGTCGTCCACCACGCCTGCAGGAACGCCAGCGTGTCGTCAAGCATCTTGCCGCGCCGCTGCCAGTCCGCGTTACGAGCCGCGTCGTACTCCTGCTTCATCCACCCCACCCCGACCCCGACGCCGAGACGTCCTTCGCTGAGCACGTCGAGCGTGGTCAGCTGCCGGGCCAGGTGCGGCGGCTCGTAGTAGAACGTGCTGAGCGTGCTGGTGTTCAGGCGCACCCGGCTGGTCGCCGCCGCGGCGACGGTCAACAGCAGCACCGGATCGAAGGAGCGGGTCATCTGCGGCCCTCGGTCCAGGTAGCCGCTGCCCAGATCAACCGGCGTGACCAGGCGATCACCGATCCACAGGGTGTCGTAGCCAAGGTCCTCGAGCCCGCGGACGAAAGCGCTCAGGGCGGGAGCGTCGCTGACAGCGGGCCCCACAACTGGAATCGTGAAACCGAGCTGCATGGTGACAAGCCTCCTCAGGCGAGATCTGGCGTTTATTGATCTCCGACATGAGAGTCGGTGGTCCAGCAACCAGCCGGGGCCGACGGCGCCTCGTACGGCGACCGTCCGGCCCCGGGAGGATCAGCCGGTGAACTCGTTGACGCCGAGGGCGAAGTTCCCGTGGCCGACCCCGTTGCCCACGAGCCCTACCGTGAGCACGCCCGCTCCTTCCAGCCAGTGCGCCATCTTCAGGCCACCGACATCCATCGGGCGCAGTCCGAGGCTCTCGACAAAGGCCGCCAGGGCCGCCTTGGCCTGTGGGTCGTCGCCGGCGAAGAAGACGTCGGGCCGGCCGGTCTCCAGGACCCCACGGAAGATGGTGTTGAACGCCTTGAAGACCTTGGCGTCGGCCGGGGCGACCTTGGCGATCTCCTGCGCGATCGAGGTCTGCTCGCTGTGGGCCAGCCCGTCGAACGTGGCGTTGAACGGGTTGCTGATGTCGACGATGGTCTTGCCCGCCAGGGCGTCTCCGTACTCGGCGACGGTAGAGACGGCGCCGGCGTACAGCACGGCCGTGATGACGATGTCCCCGGCCGGGACGGCGCCCCACTTACCGGCCGTGGTGCCGCCGCCCAGTGTCTTGGCCAGGTCGTCGGCCTTGGACTGGTCGCGCGCCATGATCTCGACGGTGTTGCCGCCCGCCACCGCGAGCGTGCCGATCGTGCGGGCCATGTTCCCCGCACCGATGAAGGTGATGCTGCTCATGAGCTGTGCTCTCTTCCTGTTCTCGAGGCGCCTGTTCCCCAGGCGCCGCTCCGACGCGTTCGTGTGTGGATCAGATGGCGTCGTTCAGATGGCGGTCGTGCCGCCGTCGGCAACGAGTTCCAGGCCGTTGACGTAGCTGGAGTCGTCGGAGGCGAGGAAGAGGGCGATCGTGGCGATCTCTTCAGGGCGGCCCATCGTTCCGCGGGGAATGAGGGACTCGAACGCGGCCCTCGTCGCCTCGTCGAACAGCTCCTCCTGCTTGGCGGTGCCGACCTGCCCAGGAGTCAGGACGTTCACCCGGATCTTGCGGTCGCGCAGCTCGTTGAGCCAGACACGGGCCCAGGCCTGCTGGACGGCTTTGCTTCCCGCGTAGAGGCTCCAGCCAGGGAAGGCACCGAGAGAGGCGTTGGAACCGGTCATGAGGATCGAGCCGTTGTCGTTGATCAGCGGCAGGGCCTTCTGGACGGTGAACAGGGTGCCGCGTGCGTTGAGCGTGAAGGAGCGGTCGAACTGTTCCTCGGTGATCTCGCCGAGGACGGCAGGTTCACCCATTCCGGCGCTGGCCCACAGCACGTCGATCGAGCCCTTCTCCCGCTTGACGGTGTCGTACAAGCGCTCCAGGTCGTCGAGATCGGACGCGTCACCCTGGACGGCGGTCACATTGCGGCCGATCACCTTGACGGCGTCATCCAGCGCTTCCTGCCGCCGGGCCTGGATGAAGACATACGCTCCCTCCTCGACGAACAGCTTGGCCCCGGCCAGTGCCAGGCCGGTGGACCCACCGGTGATCACCGCGACCTTGCCATCGAGCTTTCCCACGGTCACTCCTTTGAATTGATGGATTTCCGAGAAAGGAACAGAAGAGGCCCAGATCTTGATGTGCTCATCCTTGTTCTGGGCACTGCCGCCAAGTTCCGATCCCGAATTCTTGTGCCGATTTCTTCCGGCCTCATGAACAATGCCACCGCCTTGATCGGGCGTCCAAGACCTGTTTCAGCCGTGGTGATACCCTTGAGGCATTGCCGGACCGGGAGGCCCCATGGATCTGGACCTGCGCAAGCTGCGCTATTTCGTCGCCGTGGCCGACCGGCTGCACTTCGGCCGCGCCGCCGAGGAGCTGCACATCGCGCAGCCGGCGCTCAGCCGGCAGATCCGCGCGCTCGAACAGGATCTCGGCGCCTCCCTGTTCACCAGGGACAGCCACGGCGTGACGCTGACCGACGCGGGCCGGCAGCTGCTGGACGACGCCGGCCCGCTGCTCGCCTCGGCGCACGCGGTCCGGCGCCGGGTATCCGTGGCAGAACGCGGCGGCCAGCGGCTGGTGGTCGGCTTCCGTGCCGGTATCCCGGTCATCCCGGCGACGCGGGTGTTCGAGGCCCAGCATCCGGACGTGGTCGTGGAGGTGCAGCGCATGGAATGGGACGACCAGGCCCCGATGCTGCTCGACGGCCGCGTCGACGTCGGCTACGTGCGCCTGCCCATCGACGAGACCGGCCTGCGCCTGACTCCGCTCTACACCGAGCCCCTCATGGTCGTGCTGCCCGCCGACCACCGGCTGGCCGGCAAGGAGGAGGTCACCGAGGCCGACCTGGCCGGTGAGCCGCTGATCTGGCATGCCGACGCGAGCACCCAGCCCACCAGACGCCCGCAGCCCGACTCCGGGCTCCGGGTGCGCGGGGTGGAGGAAAAGCTGGAGCACGTCGCGGCCGGCCGTGGCATCTCGTTCGTGGGGCGTTCCGAGACCGTGTTCTTCTCACGCCCGGACATCAGCTACGTGCCCGTCCCTGAGCTGGCGCCCGACCAGGTCTTCGTCGCGATGACGGCGTCGCGCACCTCGCAGCTGGCCGACGACTTCTTCGCCGCCGCTCAGGCCGCGGCCGAGATCACGGCAGAATGCGGGAACTACGAGATGTGGCAGCTCGCGAACGACGCCGCTGCACAGCGCGGTTGAGCAGCGAGCACTCCGAGCATGTGACTCCCTGACCGGGCACACCGCGCCTCGAATATGTCTTGCTCCTCAGCCCAGGTTCCCTCCAGAGTGTCGGGATGCTGATCAGACAAGAGCGTCCGTCCGACGCCAAGGCGGTCCGGGCAGTCACCGCGGCGGCCTTCGAGAGGGTCACGCACGCTGCGCCGCCGGTCGAGGCGGATGGCGTGCCCGGTGAGGCCACCCTGGTCGGCTGGCTGCGCGACGACCCGGGGTGGGTGCCGGAGCTGTCCCTGGTCGCCGAGTCCGCCGCGGAGGTGGTCGGTCACGTCGTCGCCACCCACGGACGGCTCGCGGACCGGCCGGCGCTAGGGCTCGGGCCGCTCAGCGTTGATCCGGCGCACCAGGGCCGCGGGATCGGGGCCGCCTTGATGCACGCGCTCCTTGGCGCGGCCGACGCGATGGGCGAACCTGTCGTGGTGCTGCTCGGAGACCCGGCGCTCTACTCCCGGTTCGGGTTCGTGCCCGCCCGTGGTCTCGGGATCGAGGCGCCCGACCCGGCATGGGGTGACTACTTCCAGGCGCGCACCCTGAACGCATGGCGTGCGGAGTACGCCGGGCGGTTCCGCTACGCCGCCTCGTTCGATCGGCTCTGAGCGCAACGGTGGCCGGCGTGGAAGAGGTCAAGGTCGTCGTCGCTCATCAGGCGTGCGCGACCCTGCGTGTCGGGGACGTGTTCCTGAAGATCGACGGCGACCAGACGCGCACCGACGTCGAGGTCGAGGCGATGGCCATGGTCCCGGTCCCGACCCCGGAGATCCTCTGGCGCAAGCCGCCCGTGCTTGCTCTCGCCGCTCTCCCGGGGACGGCGCTCGGCCGCCTCGGTGAGCCGTCGCCCGCCTCGCCGGCGGCATGGGCTGCTGCGGGCGCCGCCGTACGGAAGCTGCACGACTCCCCGCTGCCGCCATGGCCCGGCCGGAGTGTCGACGAGCTCGCCTCGGAGCTCGACGCCGAGTGCGAGTGGCTCGTCACCAACGGGGTGCTTCCCGCCGCCCTGGTCACCCGCAACCGCCAGGTCGCCGAGGCCGCGCTCCGGCCGTGGACTCCGGTGTTCATCCACGGCGACCTGCAGGTCGCTCACGTGTTCGTCGACGGCGACGAGGTCACCGGCGTGATCGACTGGTCCGAGGCGGGCCGGGGTGACGCCCTGTTCGACCTGGCCATCCTGACGCTCGGGCACGAGGAACACCTTGACGACGTCGCGGCCGGCTACGGCGCCGACCTCGACCGTGACGTGATCCGCGCGTGGTGGTCGCTACGAAGCCTGCTGGCAGTCCGCTGGCTGGTCGAGCACGGCTTCGACCCGGCCGCGCCCGGCTGCGAGGTCGACGTGCTGCGAGCCCGCATGTGACCGGCCGCGGTACCAGATCACCGAGGTGATGATCGCCAGCAGGACGACCGGGATCAGGAAGACGACGGAGCCGACGCCGGACGAGCGGTCCGTCGCCGCACCGAGGTCAGAGCCGGGCCGGTCGCGAGTGACCCACGTCACGACACCAGCGGTTGACCATGCCCTTGGGACATCCCTTGAAGTGGGTCTCACACGTGCCGAACGCTGACGACACGAGGGGTTGCGAGATGGAACGACGACGCATGGTCAAGCGGGTCATGGCTCTGACGGCGGTGGCCGGGCTCGCCGGGACGCTGCTGGCCGCTCCGGCGGCGAGCGACGACAGGCGGTCCGGCGGGCCGGACTGGGGGACGTGTCCGGACGACGTGGTGACGGCGATACCGCTCGAGTGCGCGACCGTCCCCGTTCCGCTGGACCACGACGACCCCGGCGGCACGAAGATCGAGGTCATGATCTCGCGGCTGGCCAGCACGGACACCACTGCGCGGCGGGGCGTGCTGCTGCTCAACCCCGGCGGCCCCGGCGGCGCCGGTCTGCCCCAGCCGTCCGAGCTCTCGATGCTGGGTCTGCCGAGCAGCGTCCTCGACGCCTACGACCTGATCGGCATGGATCCACGCGGTGTCGGCCATTCCTCACCGGTGAGCTGCGGCTTCACCGTCGAGCAGAACTATCCGGGCAACGTTCCGCCGTACGCTCCCGACGCAGCGGCCGTGGCGAAGCAGGCCGAGTACTCGAGGACGATCGCCGACCAGTGCGCCGCTCACGACACCGACGGCCGCATGCAGCACATGACCACGGCCAACACCGCCCGGGACATGGACGTGATCCGCGAGGCGCTCGGCGAGGACACGATCAGCTTCTACGGTGCCTCGTACGGGAGCGCGCTGGGCTCGGCGTACGCCTCCCTGTTCCCTGAGCGGAGCGACCGGATCATCGTGGACAGCAACACCGGCGGCCCCGCGCTCGACCAGGATGCGGTCCGCAGGTTCGCGCTCGGCCTGGAGGATCGCTTTCCCGACTTCGCGACGTGGGCGTCCGCGCGCAACGAGAGCTACGGGCTCGGCACGACCCCCGGTCAGGTCCGGAAGAACTACCTCGCACTCGGCTCCCGGCTCGATCGCGCGCCGATGGAAGGTCTGACCGGCGCGAACTTCCGGTTCTTCGTCTTCGCCGCGCTGTACAGCGACTCGTCCTTCGCCCCGCTCGCCCAGCTCTGGCAGTCGCTGGACGACGGCGACGTCGAGGCAGCGGCCCGGCAGGCGGACACGCTGCGGTCGGAGCTGTCCGACCTGCCGACGGCCGTCCCCGGGGTGTCACCCGGGTCGGGGACGACGCCGTCGCCGCACGACAACGCCTTCTCCGCGTTCCTGGCCGTTACCTGCAACGACACCGAGTGGGCCGAGGACGTCAGGACGTACCAGCGCAACGTCGCCGTCGACCGCAAGCGCTACCCGCTGTTCGGTGCCGCCGCGGCGAACGTGAACCCGTGCGCCTTCTGGCACAACGATCCGGTCGACCCGCCGCTGGAGATCGACGACGAGGGACCCGAGAACGTACTGGTGCTCCAGAACCTGCGCGACCCCGCGACCCCGCTCCTCGGCGGGGAGATCACCCGCGAGGCGTTCGGCGACCGGGCGCGGCTGGTCAGCGTCGACGCCGGCGGGCACGGCGTCTACGTCTACGGCGACAACCCCTGCGCGCTGAACACCGCCACGCGCTTCCTGCTCGACGGCAGCCTTCCGCGCGACGACATCTTCTGCGGTGCGTCGACGACGTCGGGCCCCCGGCCGGAGCGCTAGGGCCTACCTCAACAGCAGGGCAACAAATGGCAACTTATTGTCCGATGTCACCCCAGACTCCATAGTGACGAGGCATGCACGCCACCGGCGTCCATGCACAGCCCAGGCAGGCAAGGTCCCTCGATGGAGAGGCAGACTACTGATGGCACCCAGATCGACCTACCCCGTACCCGAAGGCGCCGCAGGGCACGCACGTGCCCCGCGGCGACCCGCCGGTCCACCCCCGAGGCGCCGACGCCGGGCGCTCGCCGCGATGCTCGGCGCGCTCGCGCTGCCGCTCACCGTGCTCCCGGCGCAGGCCTCCGAGGGCGACGACGACATCCGGCCGCAGGAGCCGGGGGTCACCCTGCGCGTGTTCGACGTCCAGGTCCCGCTCGACGACTACTGCACGCTGAAGCCGGGCCAGACCCCGAACATCGACAAGCTGATGCCGACGATCGACTGGACGACGGCGGCCGACTTCGGTCTCGCGGACCGGTTCGTCACCGAGGTCACCGGCTACCTGAACGTCCCGGCGGACGGCACGTACGACTTCCGCCTGACCAGCGACGACGGCGCGCGGCTCCTGCTCGACGACGCCCTGGTGGTCGACCACCCCGGCAAGCACGGGGCGACACCCAAGGAGGGGTCGGCCGCGCTCGAGGCCGGCTACCGCGCTCTGCGCATCGACCACTTCGACGGTGACTTCGACCAGCGGCTGAAGCTGGAGTGGCGCCCGCCGGGCGCTTCGGGCTTCGCGCTGGTGCCGAACTCGGTCCTCAGCACCGACGCCGACGTCACACGCGTCACCTCGCCGGGGCGCAAGTCCTGCGAGGGAGTCACCGAGGCACCCGGCGACGGGCTGCCGCTGACCGAGGTGCACCCCGACTACACGCTGACCGACCTGCGCCCGGACGGGTTCGAGCCGCAGGTCACCGGGATGGACTGGCTCCCGGACGGCCGGATGGCCATCTCCACGTGGGGCGGTGACCGGGAGACGGTGCTCGGCGAGGTGTACCTGGTCGACAACACGACCGGCGACGGCGACGCCGACGACGTGACGTACACGAAGATCGCCGAGAACCTCGAGGAACCGATGGGCCTCTCGTACGTCGACGGCAGCATCTACGTGTCCGAGAAGCACGGCCTGACCGAGCTCGTCGACGACGACGGCGACGACGTCACCGACGAGTACCGCTCGGTCGCGACCTGGCCGTTCGGCGGCAACTACCACGAGTTCGCGTTCGGTCTCCTGTACGAGAAGGGGTACTTCTACGTCACCACGGGGATCGCGATGGTCCCCGGCGGCGCGACACGCGACCCGCAGCTGGTCGAGAACCGTGGCTCGGTGATGAAGATCGACAAGGACTCCGGTGAGGTGGAGTACCTCGCGGGCGGCCTGCGCACGCCGAACGGCATCGGCTGGGGAGCCGACGGCGGCATGTACGTCTCCGACAACCAGGGCATGCACGTCCCCACGTCGAAGCTGGTGCGCGTCAAGGAGGGCGCGTTCTACAACCACTACACGAACCCGGACGGCCCGTACGACGACCAGCCGGTGACCGAGCCCGTCCTGTGGATGCCGCACGGCGAGATCTCGAACTCGCCGAGCAACCCCGTCCTGCTGACCGACGGCGTGTTCGCCGGGCAGCTGGCGATCGGCGACGTGACGTACGGCGGCCTGCAGCGGGCCTATCTCGAGGAGGTCGCCGGCCAGGAGCAGGGCGCGGTGTTCCGCATGACGCAGGGGCTGGAGTCCGGCGTCAGCAGGACCAGCATCGGCCCGGACGGCTCGATCTACGTCGGTGGCATCGGCTGGTCGGGCAACTGGGGCCAGGCGGGCAAGCTCGGCTACGGCCTGCAGAAGCTGACCTTCGACGAGAGCCGCGCGTTCGACATGCTCGAGATGCGTGCCATCGACGGCGGGTTCGAGATCGAGTACACGCAGCCCCTGTCGGACGAGACCGCGCAGGACCTCGCGGCGAAGTACTCCGCTGCGCAGTGGAGGTATGTGTCGACCCCTCAGTACGGTGGACCGAAGATCGGCGAGGAGGACCTCGAGGTCACCTCGGCGACGCTGTCCGACGACGGAAAGACGGTGACGCTCATGATCGACGGGCTGCGTCCCGGGCGGGTCGTCAACGTGCACTCCCCGCGCCCGTTCGAGTCGGCGAGCGGCAACGAGCTGTGGAGCACGGAGGCGTGGTACACGCTCAACCGACTGCCGGACGGCTCGACCCCGCCGCCGGTCTACGAGGCCGAGGCTGCCGACATCTCCGGCGGTGCGGGCTGGAACACCAACCATGCCGGGTACTCGGGCGCCGGTTTCGTCGATCGCAACTGGGAACCGGGGGCACGTACGACGTTCGCGGTCGAGGCCGACAAGGCCGGCCGGCACGACCTCGCGCTGCGGTACGCGAACGGCCAGAACTCCGACCCGAGCCCCTTGCCGCGATCGATGAGCCTGTACGTCAACGGCGAGAAGCAGAAGCAGGTCTGGCTCGACAGCACGGTGCGCTGGTCGAGCTGGGCGACGCAGGTCGAGACCGTGCGGCTCAAGAAGGGAGCGAACTCGATCGCCTATGTCTACGAGTCCGATGACGTGGGGCACGTGAACCTCGACAGCCTCACGGTCACGCCGACCGAGCGCATCGCTCTCTTCGACGGTGGCGATCTCGACGCGTGGGAGAAGGTCGGCGGAGGGCCCGCGACCTGGCCCGTCGCGGACGGCTCGATGGAGTCCTTCGGCGGCGACATCCGGACGAAGGAGAAGTTCGAGGACTTCCGGATGCATGCGGAGTGGTACCAGCCGGAGCACGCGCCCGACGTCACGGGCCAGTCGCGCGGCAACAGCGGTGTCTACATCCAGGAGCGCTACGAGGTCCAGGTGCTCGAGTCCTTCGGCATCGACCCGCCGGCGACGAACGACGCCGGTTCGATCTACCTGAAGAAGGCGCCGGACGTGAACGCGGCGACCCCGATGGGTACCTGGCAGACGTACGACATCGCGTTCCGCGCTGCCCGGTTCGACAGCGACGGCACCAAGGTCGCGGACGCGCGCCTCTCCCTCTGGTGGAACGGGCAGCTCGTGCACGACGACGTGGCGATCGACGGCAAGACCGGGAACGGCAGGGCGGAAGGCCCGACGCCGGGTCACATCCGCCTGCAGGATCACGGGGACCCCGGTCTGAACCCCCGGTTCCGCAACGTCTGGATCGAGAGCCTCTCCGACCAGGACACCCCTGGTCAGGGTCTGACGACCGAGGTCTCGGCGCGGCTCGCCCCACCGCAGGTCGCCGCTGACCAGGACGCCCTTGCGCTGGTCCAGGTGTCCGCCACGGGAGACGGCCCGGCGCCGACGGGGACGGTCCGGGTCACCCTCGGGGACGAGGTCGTCAGGGCCGAGCTCGACCGTGGCCCGGCACGGCTCCGGCTCCCGACGTCGGGGCTCGACGCGGGGGTGCACCAGGTGACGGTGGAGTACCTCGGCGACGAGGCGCACAAACAGAGCACGACGGCGGTCGACCTGACCGTGCGCTGACCGGGGTTCGCCCCCACGCAGGTCCGCTTCGAGAATGCGATCAGGCATGGTCCAGGCCGCTTGACCATGCCTGATCGCATTCTCGGAGCGGACCTGCTCCGCACCGGTGATCACCGGGCAGCGAATCATCCAGGCAAGTGCAGAGCATCGTCCCTTCTTCGTCCGCCGGAGCGCGCCTAGGGTCGGAAGGATCGGCCTGACCCGTTCCGAAGGGACCCGCAACGATGCTTCTTGACCCGAGCGTCCCTGACGCGACGACCTCGCCCGAGGCGCACTGGTCCCTCGACCTGTCCGGCGAGTGGCGCTGCGCCCTGGACCCGGACGGCGTGGGCGAGCTGGAGCAGTGGTTCCGCCGTGCCCTGCCCGCTGAGGCCCCGACCGTGGCCCTGCCGGGCTCGATCCAGCACCAGGGCCTCGGCGACCCCGTCGGCGTCGACACGCCGTGGACCGGCAGCATCGTCGACCGGTCGTACTTCACCGACGAGCGCTACGCCCCGTACCGCGAGCCGGGGAACGTCGCTGTCCCGTTCTGGCTCCAGCCGCGCGTCTACTACCGCGGCGCCGCCTGGTTCCAGCGCGAGGTGGAGGTCCCGGCGGGCTGGGAGCAGCGCGACGTCGTGCTGGCGCTGGAGCGGGTCCACTGGGAGTCGACGGTCTGGCTGGACGACCGCCGGGTCGGTACCGAGCGCAGCCTCACCACCGCCCACCGCTTCGACCTCGGCCGCCTCTCCCCCGGCCGGCACCTGCTCACGGTCCGCGTGGACAACCGAGCAGTGGTCGACGTCGGGCCGAACGCGCACAGCGTCTCCGACCACACCCAGGGCAACTGGAACGGCATCGTCGGCGCGCTGTCGCTGACGGCGGAGCCGGAGGTGACGATCCGGCGGGTGCGGGTGGTGCCGGACGTCGCTGCCCGGTCCGCGCTGGTCAAGGTGGACGTAGCGGCCGGCCGCGGCGGCGCGGGCGTCGGGAGCGTCCGGGTCTCGGCGCGGCGCTCCAACGTTTCCGGCGAGGTTCCGGGTGAGCACGAGGCCGGGCCGGTCCACGCCACCTTCGCGGCTGAGCACAGCCGTGACCTCGGGGAACGCGGCCTGACCGCGGGCGGGACGCACGTCGACGTGCTGCTGCCCCTTGGCGACGACGCGCTGACGTGGGACGAGTTCGGGCCGGCCCTGTACGAGCTGACGGTCGAGCTGGTCACGGACGTGCACGGCACCGAGCACCGGCACGTCGCCCGCACCGTCTTCGGCCTGCGCGAGGTCGGGGTAGAGGAGACCCAGGTGACGGTCAACGGCCGCCGCACCTTCATCCGGGGCACCCTCGAGTCCTGCGTCTTCCCGCTGACGGGCTACCCGCCGACCGACGTCGGCTCCTGGCGGCGCATCATCGAGGTCTGCCGGGCGCACGGCCTGAACCTGCTGCGCTTCCATTCCTGGTGCCCGCCGGAGGCGGCGTTCGTGGCCGCCGACGAGGCCGGCTTCTACGTCCAGGTCGAGGGTCCGGTCTGGGCCAACCAGGGCGCCGCCCTTGGCGAGGGGCGCCCGGTCGACGCGTTCTTGTTCGACGAGACGCGGCGCATCCTCGACGCCTACGGCAACCACCCGTCGTTCATCATGATGGCGCACGGCAACGAGCCCGGCGGGCGGGACGCGGAGTTCCTCGCCTCCTGGGTCGCCACGTGGCGGGCGTACGACCCAAGGCGCCTGTACACGAGCGGCGCCGGCTGGCCCGCCATCGTGGAGAACGACTTCGACAACATCCCGGACCCGCGCGCGCACCGGTGGGGCGAGGGCCTGGAGTCGCGGCTCAACGGCCGGCCGCCCGAGACGGAGTCCGACTACGCGGAGTGGGTCCGGGCGCGTCCGCGCCCGATCGTCAGCCACGAGATCGGCCAGTGGTGCGCGTACCCCGACTTCGCGGAGACGTCGAGGTACACGGGGCTGATGCGGCCCAAGAACTTCGGCATCTTCGCCGACTTCCTGAGCCAGGCAGGCATGGCGGACCAGGCGGAGGCGTTCCTGCACGCCTCGGGCAGGCTCCAGGTGCTCTGCTACAAGGAGGACATCGAGGCGGCGCTGCGCACCGAGGGGTTCGGCGGCTTCCACCTTCTCGGCCTCAGCGACTTTCCCGGGCAGGGAACGGCCCTGGTCGGTGTTCTCAACCCGTTCTGGGAGTCGAAGGGCTACTGCACTCCCGAGGAGTTCGCCCGGTTCTGTGGCCCCACGGTCCCCCTGGCCCGGCTCCCGCGCCGGGTCTGGAGCGCCGACGAGGAGATCCGCTTCGAGGTGCAGGTCGCCCACTTCGGGCCGACGCCGCTCGACGCCGACGTGCGCTGGCACCTCCGCGACACCACCGGAACGGAGGTCGGCAGCGGCACGGTCGCCCGGGGTGCGCACATCCCGGTCGGCAACGGTACGCGGCTGGGACCCGTCGTCGTCCCGGCGGAGCTCGCCCCCTCGCCCGCACGGCTGACGCTGACCGTCACGGTGGAGGACGCCGCCGGGGCCCTCTTCGAGAACGACTGGGACCTGTGGGTGTACCCCGGCGGTGCCGCCGAGCCCCCGGCCGGGCTGCTGGTCACCAGCGAGATCGACGCCGCCGTCGCGTCCGCCGCGGACGGCGGGACCGTGCTGCTCGAGCTCGGCCCCGAGGACATCGGGAACGACGTCGCACTGGGCTTCACGCCGGCGTTCTGGAACACCGCCTGGACCGAGGGCCAGGCCCCGCACACGCTCGGTGTGCTGCACGACCCCGCACACCCGGTGTTCCGCCACTTCCCCACCGAGGGATTCACCGACTGGCAGTGGTGGGAGCTGCTGCACGGTGCCAAGGCGATGCTGCTCGACGAGCTCCCCCCGCAGCTGCGGCCGCTCGTGCAGCCGATCGACACGTGGTTCGAGGCGCGCAGGCTGGGTGTGCTCTTCGAGGCGAAGGTCGGGCGCGGCAGGATCATGGTGAGCTCGCTCAACCTCGACGCGAGCGGCCGCGGTGCCGCACGCCAGTTCCGGACGAGCCTGTTCGAGTACCTGGGCAGTGCCGACTTCGCACCCGCCGGCCTGATCGAGCCGAGCGCACTGAGGAGCGTCCTGCGCTGACGCCCGTGGTGTGGACACCCGGCCCTCGTCCGGCTAACGTTCCGGCCATGACGTCGCACCTGACTTGCCAGGACTGGTGGCCCGCCGAATAGGCGGGCTCGCGACGCATCCACTCACGTCAACGACCGTCTCGCCCCGAGGCGGTCGTTTCGTGTACCCACGAGACTCCCGGTCCAGGGCGAGCACCCCGAACCGAGAGGCCACGCATGTCCCGCACCCATCGCTCCGCCACGCAGCACCCCCTCCTCGACCGAGTCCTGGCATCCGACGGATCGCTGCCCTTCGCGCTCCTGCGCCGCCACGGCGGCACCGAGGTCGAGGTCCTGACCGGTGACGTCGTCGACGTCGACCTGCTGCGCGACATCCCGCTCGACGGCGCTCCGGTGCTCGCCGTCGTCCCGTTCCGTCAGGCTCGCGAGCGCGGGTTCACCGTTCACGACGACGGCGCTCCCCTGCGCTGCATCGTCGTGCGCGAGTCCGAGCGGGTCCCCCTGTCCGACGTCGTCGCCGCGCTCCCCCACGAGCCCGTCGCTGCCGAGCCGCTCGGCTTCGACATCCCCGACGACGAGTACGCGGGCATCGTGCGCCGCGTGATCGAGGACGAGATCGGGCAGGGTGCGGGTGCCAACTTCGTGGTCATGCGCCGCTTCGAGGCTCGCACCTCCGCCGCGC
Organism: Promicromonospora vindobonensis; assembly: GCF_042685865.1. Lineage (NCBI taxonomy): Bacteria > Bacillati > Actinomycetota > Actinomycetes > Micrococcales > Promicromonosporaceae > Promicromonospora > Promicromonospora vindobonensis. The sequence goes on from NZ_JBHUOG010000001.1 coordinate 242,922, forward strand.
CGGTCCTCGCGCTGGCGTCGTGGTTCCGTGCTCTGCTCACGCACGAGGTCGGCTCGTACTGGACCTTCGCGGTCCACGCGCCGTCGTCCGCCACCGAGACGCTGTCCCTGGCGGGCGCCACTCCCGAACGGCACCTCACGCTGCACGACGGTGTGGCCCGGATGAACCCGATCAGCGGCACCTACCGGCACCCCGCGTCGGGCCCCACGCGCGACGGCGTCCTCGAGTTCCTGCGCGACACCAAGGAGAACGAGGAGCTCTTCATGGTGGTCGACGAGGAGATGAAGATGATGAGCGCGCTCTGCCCCGACGGCGGGCGCATCGTGGGCCCGTACCTCAAGCAGATGGCCCGCCTCAGCCACACGGAGTACCTGCTGGAGGGCCGCACCGCCGTCGATCCCCGCGAGGCGCTGCGGCTGACGATGTTCGCGCCCACCGTGACCGGGTCCCCCATGGAGAACGCCTGCACGGTCATCACCCGCCACGAGACCCGCCCGCGCGGCTACTACTCGGGAATCCTCGCCCTGTTCGAGCCGGACGACGTCGGCTACTCGCTCGACGCCCCGATCCTCATCCGCACGGCCTACCTGCACGACGGCGGCCGCGTGACCGTCCCGGCCGGAGCGACCCTCGTGCGGCACTCCGTGCCGGAGCACGAGGTGGCGGAGACCCGAGCGAAGGCAGCGGGAGTGCTCGCGTCGCTCGGGCTGGTGCCGCGCGGGGCCGGCCCCGACGCCGTCGTCGACCTGAACGCCCAGCCCGGCGTCGCCGAGGCGCTGACCGCCCGGAACAGCCAGCTCGCCGAGTTCTGGGTCCGTCCGCAGGACGCAGCGAAGTCTCCGCTGGCCGGACGGAACGTCCTCGTGGTCGACCACGAGGACCAGTTCACGACCATGCTCGCCCACCAGCTGCGCCACCTCGGACTGAACGCCCGCGTGGTCCGGTGGGACGCTGTCGACGACGTGCTCGCTGACGACCTCGTCGTCCTCGGTCCGGGACCTGGCGACCCGCGCGACCAGGAGGACCCGCGCATCGCCGCCGTCGTCCGCCGGATCCACGAGCGCGTCAGCGCGGGGCGGCCGCTGCTCGCGGTCTGCCTCAGCCACCAGGTGCTCGCCGGGCTCGCCGGCTTCCCGATCCGCGCGCTGCCTGCGCCGCGTCAGGGCGTGCGGCTCGACGCCGACGTGTTCGGCGCCACGGCCGCCATCGGCTACTACAACACCTTCGGGGCGCAGCTGACCACGGTCTCCGCCGCGGCAGCGGACAACCCCGTGGCACGGCTCGCCCTGGAACCGTCGGCCGACGCGGACGGCGTGCTCACGGCGTTGCGCGGGCCCGGGGTGGCCTCGGTCCAGGGTCATCTGGAATCGGTGCTCTCGGCTGACGGGCTGACCGTGCTCGACGCGCTGACCCGGCATGTCATGGGGGTGCCGACGGAACAGTCCCCGGCGCGCTGAACGTGCCGGCCCGTGGGTCTCGCAGGGCGCACCCGGCAGTTCGGTGCGGGCGCTTTCCGCGACGGGGCCGAGCCTCTGCGCAAGAATTTGCGGCATGGCCATCCGAGGCGAGCAGGTCCAGGACCCACCCGGCGCCGGGACCAGGACGCTGGGCCACCATCTCCTCGCCGCCTGTCGCGCGTTCGGTATCTCCGTCGGCGTCCCCGGGCTCGTCGTGGCGGTCTTCCTGGGGTACTCACCGCCCTGGAGGACTCCAGCTCCGGCCGCGAGTCCACGTTGATCTCCCTGCTGGACCCTAGGCTTGAGGGGTGCCTGCGCCTCGTCCCGACACAGTCCGGGTTCCTGCCGGATCAATCACCCTGCGGGACGCGAGGACGAGGAGCGCCCGGCACGTCGAGCTGCGCAGCTTCTCCGTCGCGCGAACTGCGGTGACCTGGGAGCTCTACTCGGCTGTCCGCGGAGCTCCGGTCCCCGACGGTGAGCATCGTGACGCACCGGTCCACTCCGTCTCGTGGCTGGACGCGGTCGAGTGGTGCAACGAGGCTTCCCGCGCTTCCGGACTCACCCCGGCCTATGCGATCGACGGGACGACGGTCGCCTGGGACGTGAGCGCCGAAGGCTTCCGGCTGCCGACAGAAGCCGAGTGGGAATGGTCGTGCCGGGCAGGTACGAGCGGTCCCACCTACGGTCCGCTCTCCGACGTCGCCTGGACCGACGCCGACGACACGGAGGGTCCGCAGCCCGTCGGGCTCAAGCAGCCCAACAGCTACGGCCTGTACGACATGCTCGGGAACGTGTGGGAGTGGTGCTGGGACTACTCCGACCCTGCCCGCTACGCGGACTACCGCACGCTGCGCGGCGGAGGCTGGGCAGACAGGCACTGGAGCACCCGCGCATCCGTCCGTCGCGGAAGCATGCCCGGAGCACGGCTCGACGACGTGGGGTTCCGCCTGGCACAGGGCGCCGCGGGGAACGCTGATGACCACGCTGCGCAGGGCTGGTCTCACCGAGCCGACCGCGAGCGGGCCGCGATCAGCGGCCCGGTTCCCTTCGGGTGGACGCCGCTACGCCACAGCTAGGGCGCATCTCGGGAGTGGTTCAGTCTCTCCAGGTCGCCGCTGAGCGACTGCCGTTCCTCGTCGGTGAGCTGGACCGCGGCGGCCTGCTTCAGCGCGGACACCGCCGTCGTCTCGTCACCGAGCCGCCCGGCCACGTCGCCGCGCAGGACGAGGAGGCGTACGAGCTGCGCGGGTGTCGGCTGCTCGCCCTCGAGCCCGAGCACCCGATCGATGATCTTCGCCGCGCCTGCCAGGTCTTCTTTGGAGTCGGCGAAGAGTGTGGCGTTGTGCAGCGCGCGTGCGAAAGTCTCCTTCGGGGCGGGCCGGTGGTGCAGGTCCTCGCTGGTGGGCTGCCCCACCCGGATGCAGTTGCCCCCTGGGTCCGTCATCAGGAACTGCCGCACGCCGTATGACATGTCCTTGAGCGGCCCGATCCGCGGAATGCCCCGGCTCGGGATCTTCCCGTACGCGGCCTTGAGCCCGGCCCGGAACGCCTCGTACAGCCCGTCCACGTCGTCAGTGAGGACGTAGCACGTGCTGTACGACTCGCTGGGCTCGTACTTCTTCATGCCGAAGAACTGCAGCCCGATATCGCCTCGCTCGACAGCCGCGAACGGATTGGGGCTCTTCTGCAGGAAGGTCACCTCGAAACCGAGAGCCGTGTAGAAGTCGATGACGGGCTGGATGGTCTGACAGGGGAGCAACGGGATCGTCTTCTCGGCCATACCGCTAGACTAGTCAAAGTTGATTAGAAGAGGAAGGGTGCTCTGCATGTCCACGATCCGCCTCCTCGTCCTGGGTGCCGTCCGCCAGCATGGCCGCGCGCACGGCTACCAGGTGCGCAACGACCTGGAGCGCTGGGGTGCACACGAGTGGTCGAGCGCGAAGCCCGGCTCGATCTACCACGCGCTCAAGCAGATGGCGAAGCAAGGCCTGCTGCTGGCCCACGAGGTCGGCCCGTCCACGGCGGGCGGCCCGCCGCGCACCGAGTACGAGCTCACGCAGCGGGGCACCGAGGAATTCTTCTCCCACCTTCGCGAGGCCCTCGTCTCCCGCGACCAGAAGATGGACGTCGTCTCGGCCGGCATCGGCTTCATCGTCCACCTGCCGCGCGAGGAGGCGGTGGAGCTGCTGAAGAAGCGGGTGGAGGGGCACGAGGAGTGGCGCAGGAGCGTCACCGACCACTACACCCCCGAGGACGGGCCCGGACAGCTCGGCCACATCGGCGAGGTCATGCACTTCTGGGTGCACTCGGCGGACGGGGGCGTGGAGTGGACCCGCGGCCTGATCCAGCGGATCGAGGGCGGCGCGTACACCTTCGAGGGCGAGGGCGAACGGTTCGCCGGTGCTGCGGCACACCCGCAGGGCGAGTAGCAAGAGCAGGCAGTCGCACCGCGCCCGGACGGCCGGGTCGTGCCGGGCGCCGCTTTCTGCTCCTGGCAGACCGGCCTGGTTCGGCAAGCAATACGAACGCTTGTGCGATATGTTGATCGCATGGCACGGACGGTCGAGGTGACGACTCAGGCAGGCGATGAGCCCGCCGGGTCGGTGCTGCCCGTTGGTGGTGCTGCGGTTCCTGGGGTCGTCGATGTCGCGGAGGTCCGCGCTGTGCGCGAGATGCTGGCGGGCATGATCCTGCCAGGCGCCTCCAACAGCGGGTCTCCAGCCTCGAAGGAGGTGCAGGCGCAGTGGGTGGACCTGCTCAGCGAGCTCGAAGCAGTGAAGAACGCTGTGACGGCGACGCAGGCGCGGTTGGCCGTCGCACTGGACGTAGCCACCCGGGCCGGCGAAGCCGAGCAGAGCATTCGTGCTGAGCGGCGGGGTCGTGGTGTGCCCAACCAGGTCGGTGCGGCGTTGCGGTGCAGCCCGCATGCGGGTGCCGGGTTCCTGAGCACGGCACGCGTCTGGGTGACCGGGATGCCGCACACGTTCAACGCTCTGCGCACCGGGGTGCTCTCGCAGTGGCGCGCAACCCTGCTGGTCTGGGAGACCTCCCACCTGTCGGCGGAGCACCGCGCCCAGATCGACGAGGAGATCTGCGGACCCGCCAACCTCGCGGCGCTGGCCCGGACAGGTACCCGACGACTGGCCGCCCGAGTCAAGGAGCTGGCCGCCCAGCTCGACGTGCACGCGTGCGTGAAGCGCAACGCGAAGGCCGCCTCGCAGCGGTGCGTCAGCGTGCGCCCTGCCCCGGATCTGATGGTCTACCTGACCGCGCTGGTGCCGATGCAGCAGGGCATCCAAGCGTATGCGCAGCTCAAGAAGCACGTAGAGGCGACCAAGGCGACCGGGGACGAGCGTGGGACCGGGCAGATCATGGCCGACACCCTCATCGAACGCATCACCGGCCGCGAGCCCAGCCGCGCCGACGAAGTCCCTGTCACCATCAACCTCCTCGTCTCCGACCAGACCCTCCTGGCCGGCGGTGACCAGCCCGGCGTGATGGTCGAGGGCAGCCCCGCCGGAGTGGGCGCCGTCCCGGCGACCGTGGCACGTGAACTCGCCGCACACGCGATCGACGCCGACGCGGCATGGCTCCGATCGATCTACGTCGACCCTCACGGTCGCCTGCTGGCCACGACGTCGGCCTCGCGGTTCCACCCGCACGGCCTGGCCGCACTCCTGCGCGCCCGCGAACAGGGCATCTGCGGCACATCCTGGTGCGACGCACCGGTACGCCACATCGACCATGTCATCCCGCACGCTCAGGGCGGGCGCACCAGCCTGGACAACGGGCAGGGCCTGTGCGCCCGCTGCAACCACGCCAAACAAGCACCGGGCTGGGAACAGCAGACCACCGAGGTCGAGGGCCGGCACGCAGTAGAGACGACCACCCCGACAGGGCACACCCATGTCGCGGTCGCCCCACCCCCGCCGGAACCGGTGCGGAGCGAGACTCCGCCATGGACCCCCGCCGTCGGCATGGGCAGACCCAGTGCTCGTGCGTCACGCAGCCGATACTCCATCGGCTGCCGGACAACGCCCGCCCACGGCACCATCGCCTACCGGCCGCACCGCAACCGAGGTCCCGGCCGCCGGACGTCCCGACGACCACAACGGCAACACCGGGCCGACCTCACCTGGGTGTAGAACACGTCAGTACTCGACGACGATGACGTCCGGCATCGACAGCCCACTCCATCGCTCGAGGTCCGGCTCCGCACCGGTGAGCTCGGCGACCAGCAGCGTCCAGGCGGTCCCGTGTCCCACCAGCACGACGTCCCGTCCGACATGCTCGGCGAGGATCCTCCGGACGGCCGCGCCCACTCGCTGCCGCGTGCGGGTCAGGGGTTCCCAGCCGTCGTGGACGACCTCGTCCGGCCGCGCGAACGCCTCGGCGACGGTGCTGGAGAAGTCCTCGACCCAGCCCGCGGTGCGGTCGTGCTCGCGCAGGTCGTGCACGACGCCCACCGGTCGTCCGGCCAGAAGCTCCGCCGTCCGCGCAGCCTTGGGTTCGGGCGAGGTGAACCAGGCCGCGCCGTCAGGTAGTTCACCGCTGACGCCACAAGCAACGACGTCGTCCTCGTGACCCGGATCGAGAATCCACTCCGAAGCGGGTAAGGACGGGTCGACCGTCGGCCGCCCGTGCCGCACCAGGTAGAGACTCACGGGAACTACAGTTCCGCATGGTCCACGTCGTCGACAAGGATGGGCAGCCCATGTACTCGACCCGGACCGGGGTATCCATGGGGCCGGTCGCAGTGGTGGTCACGACTCATGACGGCGCACCAGGCCTGGACCTCGACCGAGCTGACGACGTAGCAGAGTTCAGCATCCTCGTGACACAGCATCCAGCGACAATCAGAGAGTGACGTACCAAGCCACCTGAGTTGATCTCTCCTTGAGCCGTCGTCGTGGAGCGCCACGGCGGCCTCGGGAACGTGCCGCAGACGCGAGCTCGCCGCCCGCCGGGTGGCGCGCCGACCGTCAGTGCATCGCGGCGAGGAGCACACCCACGCCGACGAACAGGCTGCCGAACACACGGTTGATGATCCGTTGCCCCGCCTCTCCAGCGGTCAGCCGGCCGAGCCCACGTGCGGCCGTCGCGAAGAAGAACCACATGACGACGACGTCGATGACGACGACGGTCGCCGCGAGAACCCCGTACTGAGCCAGCATCGGGCGATCCGGCCGCACGAACTGCGGGACGAACGCCAGGAAGAACACGATCGCCTTCGGGTTCATGAGGTTCACCAGGAGCCCGCGCCGGAACATGGACCAGGCGGGCTCAGGGAGCCGAACGCCCCCGACCTCACCGGTGTCCGCCCCCTGCCTCGCCAGGAACTGCCGGACGCCGAGGTAGACCAGGTAGGCGGCGCCGGCGTACCGGATGGCGTCGAACAGCCACGGGGTGCTGGCGACCAGCACGCCGACACCCGCCGCGACGATCACGAGGTGCATCAGCAGCGCCGCCTGCTGACCGAGGATCCCCCAGATCGACCGGGCCCAGCCGGAGGACAGCGAGTTCGACATGGTGTTGATCGCCCCGGCGCCGGGCGTGAGGGAGATCAGTACGCCCGCACCGACCAGGGCGAACCAGAGCGAGAGCGGCACGGCGGACAGCATACGGTCCTACCGGATCTGGCCGAAGTCACCGGCGGAGCACCTCACGGCACCTGGAACGTCACCGTCTTCACCGGGTTGTCGAACTCCGTGGTGCGCAGCGACACCTGCACCTCCCACTCGCCCCCGGTCGGCAGCACCACGTCGCCGGCATAGACGCCCGGGCCGAGCGAGCTGACCTGCACCACTCCGAGGTCGACGTCCCCGGACGTCAGGCTGAGCTGCGGGGCCTCGTAACCCTCGGCGGGCTCCCCTGCCGCGTCGGTCATCTCGATGGTGAGGGTGGCCGGACCGACGTCCAGGGGGTCCAGCGTGATCTGCGCCGAGATCTCGTCCAGCTGCACGGGCTCACGGGCGCCCTCGCCCGCACTCTGCCCCGCACTCTCGCTGGCGGTGACCACGTCGGTCTCGGGGCTCCGGTCCACCAGGAAACCGGTGATGACCAGGATCCCGACGAGCACGCCCGCCTCCGCGACCGCCGTTCTGACCACGAGCGTGGCTGGGGACCCACGGTCGCGGCCGCGGGTGGCCGCACTGAGGCGTGGCATCAGGGAGTACCGGTTCCACGCGGCGAGGGCGACGGCGACGAGTGCGGCGAGGACCTTGACGAGGAGGAGAGCTCCGTAGCCGGAGTCGAGGAGCGCGTCCCAGCTTCCGGCGATCCTCCAGGCGAGGAACGACCCGGCGGCCACGAGCACGGCCAGCAGCCCGGCCGCCCAGGCCGAGAACCTGCGGAGCACGACGGCGCCGGAGTCCCCGCGCGCGAGGTCCCCGAGCACCAGCGCGATCGCCACCAGGCCGCCGAGCCACAGGGTCCCGGCGGCCAGGTGCAGCACGTCCACGCCGATCACCAGTGCCTCGGGTGTGGTGGCCCTCGTATGGCCGGTGAACGCCGGCGCCGCGACCGCGAGGACGCAGCCGGCCAGTACCAGGGCGGCTCTCGGCCGGCCCGGTGCGCCGCCAGCCGGCAGCGCGCCCACGGCCAGCGCGAGCCCCACGACCACGGCGGCAGGGACGGCGTACTCGGCCGGCGCGAGCGATGACCAGGTCGAGCCCTCTGTGATCGCCGAGGCCGGTAGGCCGAGCTGGTAGAGCGCCACCAGCGGCACGGCCAGCCACCACGCGAGCGCGGCGACTCCGGCCGCCGCACGAGCGACGGGCCGGAGCCGGGCGCGCGAGCGGTCGGCGCTCCGGTCCCGCGGAAGGAACAGGACCGCGAAGGCCGCCACCCCGGCAGCCAGGAGCAGACCCACGTAGCCGAGACCGCGGACGAGGCCCAGCAGGACGGGCGCGTCGGTGGCCGCGTCGGCGCTGGACGTCTGTACGTCCACCACGTCGCTGGGAGCGCCGACGGCGAAGGCCAGCGAGCCGCCGATCGGGTGCCCGTCCTCCGACACGAGCCGCCACAGGACCACGAGGGTGCCGTCCGCGACCTCCTCGTCGAGGTCGACGAGGAGCTGCGACTCCCGGACCGAGGCCGAGGAGTCCACCTCCTCCCCGGTCGCGTCGAACACCTTGATCCCCGCGGGAACACCGATGACGGACTCGTTGAAGGTGAACGTGACCCGCTCGGGGGCGGCGTCGAGCACCGCGCCTTCCGCCGGGTCGGTACTGAGGAGGGTCGCGTGGGCCGCTGCACTGCCCGCCGGGCCGAGGAGAAGTGCGGAGACGACGGCGAGCAGGAGCAGCAGGCTGCCGGTGCGCCGCCCGGCGCTGCGGCGCCGCCCTGCGTCGAGGCGCATCACTGGCGCCGGCGGTGCCGCAGCAGGACCGCCCCGCCCACGAGGATGCCCGCGACCAGGACGCCGCCCGCGCCGAAGGGGACCAGAGGGTCGCTCTCCTCGGCGCCGGCGGTCATGCGCACTGTCACAGGGCTCGGCGCCTCGCGGTCGGCTGCCGGGTCGGTCGCTTCACTGTCTGCTGCCGGGCTCGGCGCCTCAGCGCCACCGGAGGTCACGACGACGACGGGCGCCGGCCTGTCGAGCGCGTCGTGGCCCTCCGCGTGCTCGGCGACCTCGGTCCAGGCCGCCTCGCCCTCCTCGCACTCCTGGATGACCGGGAAGACGAGCGTTGCGCCGACGTCGTCGGGCAGCCGTACGGAGAACTCGACCTGGGCGTGCTCCCCGTCCGGGAGGGGCTCGTCGGTCGTGTAGGTCAGGCCGTCCGCGGCCTGGTCGGCCGTCCAGCGGTCCGTCCCGGTAGCGGTCACGTCCGCGACGCCCTCCGGCATCCGGATGGAGATCCCTGTGGTCGCCGACTCGTCGCACCCGTGCGGGATCTCGACCTGGAGGACGGCCGTGGCGCCCGCCGCGGTGGTGGACGGGGTGATGGTCACGTGGGCCGTCGCCGGCGTCGCCCCGAGGGCCACGAGGCCGGCTGCGGCGATCCCGGAAAGGGTCACGCGACGGACGACAGTCCTGCGATTCATGAACGACTCCCCGACGTTGGAGGTGGCTCGCACACCAAATCAGCCCGCTGAACTCCTGTCAAGAGTGTGAACTGAGCGGCTGAAATCATGGACGACACCGTGCTGTACGCGTACCTTGGTTCATGTCACTGAATCAAGGTCGCCTCTGTGAACAGACTGCTGGGTGCGGAGCGGCCACCTCCGGAGGGAAGACATGCCCAACATCACTGTCGAGCTGCTGCGCGGCCGGACCATCGAGCAGCGCCGCGACTTCGCCAAGGCCGTTGCCGACAGCGCCGTCGAGATCCTGGGTGCTCGACGCCAGGACGTCCGCATGGTCTTCAGCGAGATCACTCCCGACATCGTCGCCAACGGCGGTGTGCTCGCCAGCGAGGACGAGAGCCGCGCCGGCGTGGTCGCGGCACTGGCCGACGACTGAGCCTGAGCGACTCGGTCGGCACGCGGCGTGGGCCCGGAGGATCCATCCTCCGGGCCCACGCCGCTCCCTTGCTATCGCACTCTGGTCGTCACCCTGGTCTCCGCCGCAAGGGCGAGCTCGCTACCGAGGTAGGACGCCGTCAGCGTCAGGTCACCCTTCTTGGGCTTGGGCACCTCGAAGCGGGCCCGGCCGTTCTCGACGGTCCCGACGAGCGTGGGACCGTCCTGGACGGCGACCCGCACCTCCCCGGTCACCGGGACCTCGTTCGCCGCGGTGAGCGACACCTCGATGACGGCCTGCTTGCCCGCCTTCGTCGCCGAGATCTCCATGGTGGGCACCACCTTCTCCACCGTGACCCTGACCTTCGACGAGGAGGCCCGGTGGTCGGCGTCGCCCCCGTAGCGAAGGGTCAGGTCGTGCGTCCCCGGCAGGAGCGAGGTGGCCGGCAGGACGAGGGTTCCTCGCCCGTCCGCGATCGTGGCCGTCGCGAGGGCCGTGTCGCCGTCGTGCAGTTCGACCGCACCTGTGGCCGTGTCGGGTGACACCGCCACCGAGACCGTGCCCGCCGTGCCGTAGGTGATGGGCAGGGCCACTCCGGCCACCGCCGTCACCGCAGGCGACTTCACCGTGATGGTCACCGTCGCCGCGGCGGAGAGGTCTTCCCCGTCATCGGCCCGGTAGGTGAAGACGTCCTTTCCGGAGAACCCGGCGTCGGAGGTGTAGGTGAAGGCCCCGTCCGCCTCGAGGGTGACCTTGCCGTTGGCCGGTTGGGTGACCCCGGTCGCGGTCAGGACGTTCCCGTCGGCATCGGTGTCGTTGGCCAGGACCCCCGGGGCCGGGAGCGTCAGCGGCTCCCCGCCGACGGCCGAGTAGGCGTCGTCACCCGCCTCGGGTGCCGTGTTGACCGGCGGCTGCTCACCCTCCTCCACGGTGATGGTCACCGTCGTCGCCGCCGACGTCGCGGTGCCGTCGGAGGCCTTGTAGGTGAACGTGTCCGTGCCCGCGAACCCGCTGTCGGGCGTGTAGGTGAAGGCCCCGTCCGCCTCCAGGGTGACCTCACCGTTCGCGGGCTGCGTGAGCCCGGTCGCCGTCAGGTCGTCGCCGTCGGCGTCGGTGTCGTTGGTCAGGACCCCCGGCGCCTGGACCGTCAGCGGCTCGTCCTCGACGGTGCCGTAGGCGTCGGCGGCGCCCACGGGCGCCGCGTTGACCGGTGTCCCGGCATGGAGCTCGCCCACCTGTTCTCCGGTCAGCTCGTAGCCGAACATCCGGAAGTCGTCGACCAGCCCGTCCCAGCGGGCGTCTCCCCAGCTGGTGCCACCGATCAGGTTGGTCGTCGTCTGGCCGCCCACCCCGACGTCACCGATGGTGACGGTGAAGTCGTCGCGTGTGGCCTGGAGCTCGCCGTCGAAGTAGATCTTCCCGACCGAGCCGCTCTGAGTGAACACCACGTGCGTCCACTCGTTCAGCGGCAGGTCGTTGCCCTGGCCGAGGACCAGCCGCTCCTGGGCGCTGCCCGGGGTGCCTGGCGCCTTGAACGTCGCGGCGAAACCGGTCGCGCCGCTGGTCTGGGTGTTGGACTGCAGCAGGAAGAACGTGTCCGTGCTGCTACCGATCTGCAACAGCGGGACCCAGGTGGGCAACGCGTCCGGGCGCGCCCACACGGAGACGCTGAACTGGTCGTCCATCCCCGCCTCGATGTTGTCGGGCAGCTCGACCTGGTTGCCCGTCGACGCCGCACCACCGGGCAGGTTGACCCCCGCACCGAACTTGCCGTTCGGGGTCCAGCCGGCTGCACCGGAGAGCGTCGCCGCCCCGACCGAGCCGTCCAGGCCGGTGTTGGCAGCGGTGGAGCCCTGGCCCTCGTCGAAGGCGTAGTGGATCGGTGTCCCCTCGCCCGGCGGCGGCCGCTCGACCGTGTGCTGCACGGTCTGTGCGGAGTCGCGCCACCCGTCGGCGGCGAGGAAGCGGACCTCGATCTCGTGCTCCCCAGGGGAGAGCGCGACATCGGTGAACCGCACCGCGCCGTCGACGACGTCGACCTGCCCACCGACGCGGGACCCGTCGGCCCACAGCTCGGCGACGCCAGAGGGCGCCTCGCCGGCACCTGCCGCGATGACGGCAGAGACCGTGACCGGCTCGGCGAACGGCGACGGGGAGCCCGGCTCGACGGTGACCGTCGTGGTCGTGGCGAGGGCGGTGCCGTCGGCGTACATCGCCGCGATGTCGGCGTCGCCGAGCGTCGAGGAGTAGACGCGGACGTCGTCCATCAGACCGTCGTAGGCCGGGTCGGGGAAGCCGTTGCGGCCCAGCCAGTTGTTGGCCGTCGGCCCGACGTCGGTCATGTCGATCGTCAGGTCGGAGCGGGACGCGACCGGCTCACCGTTGAGGTAGAGCGTGCCGGTGGCACCCTGCCGCGTGAACGCGACGTGGTTCCACTCGTCGACCGCCACGTCACGGGTCGGCGTGGCGTAGACCCGTTCCTGCAGAGTCGCGCCCTTTGCCTTGAACGTCGCCGCGAGCCCGGTAGCGCCGGCGGCGTTGGTCTGCGTCTGGATCTGGAAGAAGCTGCCCCCGTCCCCTAGTCCGTCCCCGATGTGGAAGAGGCCGGCCCAGTCGGACTTCGTGTCCGGCCGCACCCAGAACGAGGTGGTGAAGTCCTGCTCGCCCTGGAGCAGGTTGTCGGGCAGGTCGACCGCGTTCGCGTTGGACCCGCCCGTGAGGTCGACGGCGTCGCCGGGCACGCCGTTCTCGCTCCATCCGGTAGCTCCGGTGAGCGTGGCAGCGCCCACCGACGCGTCCGTCCCGGTGTTCGCGGCGCGGGTCCCGGAGCCCTCCTCGAACTCGTAGTGCACCGGGATGTCGGAGGCGCCAGGATCCGAGCCCACGATCACCAGGTCGTCGATCATGACGCCCGCCCCGGAGTCTCCGGCGGCGATCGTCAGATCCTCCGAGCGCGCCCCGGCGACGAAGGTCCCGACGTACTTGTCGAACTTGTCCTTCGACGACACGTCCGGCGCTGCCGTCAGTGTGGTCGACAGGTCACCGATCGAGAGCTGGGCGGTGCCCGGCGCGGTGCCGGCGGACCGGCTGTCCCTGGCGTAGCGCAGCGAGACGCGGTACTCGCGGTTCGGGTCGAGGCCCTTGACCGTACGGGTCAGGCTCCCCTCGCTCCCCACGCCGAGGTGGTAGCCGGTGAGGCCGAGGCCGCCCTGGCTGGGCGCGGCCGCACGGACCAGCTGGACCTCGCTGTCGACCTCCCACGGGGACATCCGGCCGTTGCCCGGCGCGACGTCCACGACTGCCGGCGGGTTGGCGGAGCGCCACTCGGCCGGGATCCGCGGGTACTCGAGCTGGTCGACCAGGTGCGGCGCACGGTCGTCCATGGCGACCTTCGGGTCGATCTGGACGATGTCGGCGACGGACGGCGTGCCGTCCTCGTCGAAGACGAAGAGCATGTACGCACCGGGCGGGGCGTACGTGCCGTCGACAGGGGTCTCGACGGTCAGGGCGCCGTCGGTCTGGGAGAACGCCAGGTCCTGGAAGTTCTGGTCGTTGTTGAACCCGTGCGTGACCGAGCCGTTGCGGACCAGCGTGACCCGGGAGACCGGGCCGTCGGCCTGCACGTCGAACGTGCCGTCGTAGCCGACCTTCTTCGGCACGCCGGTGACCTCAGGACGTGCAGCGGGCTCGTCGCCGTCGAACAGGTAGGACGGGGAGTAGAACTCCACGTCCGTGTAGTTGCGCGGACCCGGCGTACCGCCGCCGCCCAGCATCAGGCGACCGTCGGGCAGCAGCAGCGCGGTCGAGTGGTAGAGGCGGGCGTGCTCGTAGGGCACCTCCACCTCCGTCCACTCGCCGGTGTCGGGGTTCCAGATCTCGGCGTTGGTGACATAGCCACCGTTGCCGTTGTTGTCGCGGGAACCGCCGGTGACGATGACGTTGCCGTCGGGCAGCACGGTGGACGTGCCCCAGTGCCTGGCGTGCTGCATCGGCTCGGTCGCCTCGACCACCGGCGCGTCGGTGCCGCCGGTGATGTCGACGGTGAAGCCGGCGCGGGCGCCGTCCGGGCCCCCGCCGTTGGCCCACCAGCCGCCGCCGACCTGCAGGATCTTGCCAGGGCGGTACATGGTCGCCGTGGACGTGGCACCGACCGGGTTGCCGAGCCCGTCCTGGTCGGCGATCTCGGCGGGCAGCGTGCCCCGGAGGATCACCTCACCGTCGCCGGAGGGGTCGAGCTCGTACATCTGCGTGCCGGTGATGTTGAAGACGTTGCCGTTGCCCGGTGCGACGAACGCGCGGGGGTACCACCAGCGGTTCTCGTCGGGCCCGTTGCCGTTGCCGCCGTCGCCGTACGCGGCCGCGCTGGTGGCGCCGTCAAGGAGCTTCCAGGAGCTGCCTTCGTCGGGCGTGTAGATCTCGGGCGTCAGCACACCGGGACCACCGGGGCCGCCCTTGAGGCTGCCGCCCTGCACGACGACCGAGCCGTCGGGGAGGGTGGTGCCCGTCGGGTACCAGCGCGGAAAGTTCATCGGCGCCTCGTCGCGCAGGCCCTGGTTCGTCGTGTAGCTGGTGACGCCGAGCGACGCGTCGTTGGGTGCGTTGCCGCCCAGGCCGTCGTCACCGCCGACGGTCATCGTGGCCCGCCGGTGCGGCATCTGGACCTGCATCGAGCAGAACAGGTCGGTGTACGTCGAGTTCGAGACGATCCCCGAGCCGACGTTGGCGGCCGTCCGTTCCTCTGCGGGATCCCAGACGTCGATCTCCATCTGGCCGCCCTGGGTGACGCACGAGTTGCCGCCGAAGTCGTACGGCGTGCCGTCGGTGCAGCCGGAGGAGACGCTGCCGAAGGACTGGACGCGGCCGTCGGACGTCAGGGCCGCGTTGATCGGCACGAGCGGCCAGGGGGTGACCCCGCTCCAGGAGCCCTGCTCGGCCTTGTCCGGCGCCGAGCAGTCGGCCGTGAGAAGGCCGGCCGAGTAGGCGAGACCGTTCTTCATGTGCGTGCGGATCGGGGCCTCTGCGTACGCGGAGCCCTCGTGGCCCATGCCCGAGTACCAGGACCGACCGGAGTCGATCTCCTGGCACCAGGTGATCGGGTGGGTGGTGCCGTTGGCGCCCATCCCGTACGACGACTCGTCGGCCTCGAGGAGGGTGCGCACGTGGGGGGCCGGGTTGACCAACCAGTCGTACCACTCGTCGCTGCGGGTGAAGTCGGCGGGCAGACCCTGGGTCAGCGGGTGCGAGGTGTCCTTGACCACGACCCGGCCCGGGCGCACCGCTGGGTTCTCGGGGTGGCCCTCTGACACCGCGCCGACGAGCCGGGCGTAGAACGGGTTCACGTCGTGCTCGCTCTGCCCGACCGACCAGCCGGCGTAGTGCAGGCCCATGTATCCGCCGCCGTCACGGATGTAGGTCTCCAGCGCGGCGCGCTGGGCCACGTTGAACAGCACGCCTCCGGTCTGGGCGAAGACCACAGCGTCCTTGGTCGCGAGGTTCTCCGTGGTGAACGCGGCGGGGTCGTCCGTCTCCTGGATGTCGACCGGCTGGGAGTACTCCGCACCCAGGTCCGTGGCGAGGTCGCGCACGGCCTGGCGGGCCTGGACGTGGGAGGCGTGGAAGTTCGGCTTGTAGAACAGCAGGACCCGCAGCTCGCCGTCGTCGACGGATCCGGCGGCGGCCTGCTCGGCCGAGGTGGGCGCGGCCTGCGCGACGCCGCCCCCGAGGGGCACGGCCAGCGCGAGGGCGGTCAGCATGGCCGCCAGGTGCGCGGGCACCCGGCGGAGGCGGCGCGCTCGGCGCCGCGGGTCAGGTCTGCGTAGCAGGTTCATCGTTGATCCCTTTTCGCACGTGGTTCATGGACATGGAGGCAGCCCGGGGCAGCCGAGCCTCCGCAGAGGTCGGCTGCCCGGACCTGACTCCGGGTGTTGCGGTATTGGTTCTCGTGCTCCTCGTCAGCGCCTGCGGCGCCGGCTCAGCGGAGCTCTGCGATGACCGTCTTCAGCTCCGTGTAGTCGTCCAGGCCGAACGACCCCAGCTCGCGGCCCCAGCCGGACTGCTTGAAGCCGCCCCGCGGGAGGGTGACGTCGTCCGCGTGCCAGGTGTTGAGCCAGACGGTGCCGGCGCGCAGCCTGCTCCCGACCCGGTGGGCCGTGCTCAGGTCGCGCGACCACACGCCGGCCGCCAGGCCGTAGACCGTGTTGTTGGCCGCCGCGACGACCTCGTCCTCGGTGTCGAAGGGGATCGCCGTGATGACGGGCCCGAAGATCTCGTCGGTCTGGACGGCCATCTGCTCGGTGACACCGGTGATGAGGGTCGGCGCGAAGAAGTAGCCGTTGTCGGCGGCCGGGTCGGGGCTGCCCGCTGCGAGCGTGGCGCCGTCGGCCACCGCGCCCCGGACGTAGCCCATGACCTTCTCGTGCTGCTCCTGCGAGACCAGCGGACCCATGGTGGCCGCCGGGTCGAAGGCGTCGCCGACCTTGATGGCCTTCGCCGCCGCGGCGACGCCCTCGACCACCTGGTCGAACACCTCGCGCTGGACGTAGAGACGCGAGCCGTTGACGCAGCACTGCCCCTCGTTGAAGAAGCCGGCCAGGGCGGCGCCGGCGATCGCGGCGTCGAGGTCGGCGTCGGCGAAGATGATGTTGGGCGCCTTGCCGCCGAGCTCCAGCGACACCTTCTTGAGGCTCTTCGAGGCGCCGGCGGCGATCTTCTTGCCGACCTCGGTGCTGCCGGTGAAGGCGACCTTGTCGACGCCCGGATGGTCGACCAGGGCGGCGCCCGCGTCCCCGAACCCGGGCAGGATGTTGACCACGCCGGCCGGGACACCGGCCTCCAGCAGCAGCTCGCCGAGCCGGAGCGCGGTGAGCGGGGTCTGCTCGGCCGGCTTGAGCACGATGGTGTTGCCCGCCGTGATCGACGGGACGATCTTGAAGCAGGCCATCGTGAGCGGGAAGTTCCAGGGCACGATCCCGGCGACGACGCCGATGGCCTCGCGGCGGGTGTAGGCGTGGAAGTCGCGGCCGGGCACCGACATCGGGATGGTCGTGCCCTCCATCTTGGTGGCCCAGCCGGCGAAGTAGCGGAACAGCTCGGCGGCCACGCCGACGTCGCCGCGGGCCGACTCGAGGCTCTTGCCGTTGTCGAGGGACTCGAGCTGCGCGAACTCCTCGGTGCGCTCCTCGATCATGTCGCCGATGCGCCACAGCAGGTGGGAACGGTCGCGCGGCGTCATCTTCGACCACGGGCCCGTCTCGAACGCGTTGCGGGCGGCCACGACCGCCCGGTCGGCGTCGACCGCTGAGGCCTGGGCTACCTGGACGAGGACCTCCTCGGTCGCGGGGTTCACCGTCGCGAAGGTCTGGCCGTCCTTCGCGTCCACCCACTCGCCGTCGATCAGCAGCTGCCTGGGCGAGGAGAGGAACGAGGAGACGGCGGGCAGGAGATGGGGATTCTCGGACATGGGGAGCCTTCCGTGTTTTCGGGATTCGGGTTCGGGGTTCGAGGTCGGCCGTGGGGCCGGGGCGGGGTCGGGCCGCGGCTACTTGATGATCAGCACCTTCGATCGGTCGAGGGTGAGCGCGACGGCGGCGACGATGATCGCACCGTAGAGGATCTGTTCGTAGGCCGACGGGACCCCGACGATCGGTAGCCCGACGCGGAGCAGGGTCACCACGAGGGCGCCGGCGAGGCTGCGCCACAGCGAACCGTGACCACCGGTGATGGCGGTGCCGCCCACCACGATGGCCGCGACCGCCGGCAGCAGCAGGTTGTCGGCCATGGTCGGGCTACCGCTGAAGTTCCGGGAGACGAGCATGACAGCGGCCAGACCGGCGCAGGCGCCGGAGAGCGTGAACGCGGCGATCTTGACCCGGTCGACCGGGGTGCCGGCCAGCCGGGCCGCCGACTCGGAGTAGCCGGTGGCACGGACCCAGCTCTCCAGCGGCGTGAGCCGGAGGACCAGGGAGACGACCAGGACGACGACCAGCGCGACGACGAAGGACATCGGTACCACGCCGCCGACGTAGAGCGTGAGCCAGTTGGTGGCCTCCCGGTCGACCACCCGGATCGGTCCGGCGTCGGAGATGACCAGGGCGATCGCGGTGAAGATGCTCATCCCGCCGAGCGTGACGATGAACGAGGGGATGCGGAACAGGACGTGCGCGACGCCCTGCAGCGCCCCGATCGCGCCGGTGGCCGCGATGATCGCGATCATGGTGAGCCCGCCGAGGTCGGGCAGCCACAACGCGAAGAGGACCGTGGCCAGCGAGCAGAGCGCGGCGATCGACAGGTCGATGCCGCCGCACAGGACCACCAGGGTGGCGCCGGCCGCCAAGACCACGAGCGGCGCCGAGGTGCGGATCGCGGCCGTGAGGCTGTTCAGCGTCAGGAAGCCGGGGTCGGCGATGGTCAGCGCAGCCAGCAGCACGACGAGCGCGATGACCGGCATGAACGACGTGAGCCGCTGGCCCACGGTGGGACGGCCCGCGACGGCCGGGTCAGGGGCCGGCTGGGTGAGGACGGGAGTGGACATGGTCAGACCATCTCCTTGACGAGGTCGAGCGGTGTCGGCTTGCCGCCGGCGGGGGCGGCCACCTCCGTGGTGGCGCGGCCATCGCTCATCACGATGATCCGGTCGGACATGCCGATCGCTTCCTCGAGGCTGTCGGCCAGCAACACCGTGGCCACGCCGCTGCCGGCGAGCTCACGCATCAGGCGGTACACCTCGGAGCGCGCCCCGATGTCGAGGCCACGGGTCGGATGGTCGAGCAGCAGCAGCCGGACGTCCCCGGCCACCAGCCAGCGGGCCAGGACCACCTTCTGCTGGTTGCCGCCCGACAGGCGCTGGATCGCGGTACCCCGGTGCGGGGTGCGGATCGAGAGCCTCTCGATCCATTTGTCGACCAGCGTCGCCTGTTTCCGCGGCCGCACCAGCGGGCCGCTGCAGCGGGACTGCTGCTTGGTGAGCGTCATGTTGTCGGCGACCGACATCGGGCCGACCATGCCCTCGGTCTTGCGCTCGGCCGGGACGTAGCCGACGCCGGCGGCGCACGCCGCGCGGGTGCCGGACAGGTCGAGCCGCTCGCCGTCGAGCACCACCTCGCCGGCGGTGGTGGGCTCGGCGCCGAAGAGCGCCCGGCACACGTCCTCGCGGCCGGAGCCGTGGACACCGACGATGCCGACGATCTCACCGGCGTGCACGTCCAGGTCGACGTCGCGGAAGGTCTTGCCAGAGAGCCCACGCACCACGAGGCGGGGCCTGCGGGGCTCGTCCGACTGCTCGGCGGCGGTGCCGTGGTAGTGGTCGTCGGACCCGGTCGAGCCGATCATCATCCGGTGCAGCTCGGCCGGAGCGGCGCCGGCGGCGGGCACCTCGCCCACCGACTGGCCACCACGCAGCACGGCGACCCGGTCGCAGACGTCGAGCACCTCGTCGAGCCGGTGCGAGACGAACACGACCGACGCGAACTCGCGCAGCCGGCGCACCTGGGTGAAGAGGGTCTCGATCTCCTTCGACTCCAGCACCGAGGTGGGCTCGTCGAGGATGATCACCGGCGGGTGGGACGTGCGCTCCTCGATGCGCAGCACCTTGGCGATCTCGACCATCTGCCGGTCGGCGAAGCTCAGGGTGTCGGTGCGCGCGAGGGGGTCGATGTGCGACCCGATCTTGTCCAGCTGCTCCTGCGCGAGCCTGCGCATCGTGTTCCAGCGGTAGATGCCGCGGCGCACGCCCGGCCCCTCGCTGCCGAGCACGATGTTCTCGGCGGCGGTGAGGTTGGGCACGAGCGACTGCTCCTGGAACACCATGCCGATGCCGTGGTCGGCGGCGTCGACGATGTTCTTGAGCCGCACCTTCTCGCCCCGCACCCAGATCTCGCCGGCGTCCGGCCGCACCAGCCCGACCAGCGCCTTGAGCAGCGTGGACTTGCCCGCACCGTTCTCGCCGGCCAGGCCGAGCACCTCGTGCTGGCGTACGACCAGGTCGACGCCGTCGAGCGCCTTGACACCCGGGTAGTGCTTGACCAGACCGCGTACCTCGAGGGCGTGCTCGGGTGCTGGCACCCGCGACTCGGGCTGGATCTGCAGGTTCGTGCTCACTTCGTCACCTGGTTCCTACGACGCTGTGGGATGACTGCGGCCGCGACGGCCGCGACGACGATGAGGCCCTGGACACCGCCCTGCCAGTAGGGGCTCACCCCGACCTGGACGAGGCCGTTGGTCAGGACCGTCACCAGCAGGACTCCGACCGTGGAGTGCAGGATCCCGCCGCGACCACCGATGAGCAGCGTGCCGCCGACCACGGCCGCCGTGATGGCGGAGAAGTCGTAGCCCCTGCCCGCCTGGACGAGGCCGGCGCCGAGCTGGCTGGTGACCATCACGCCGGCGAGACCGTAGAACGCGCCCGCCATCGTGAAGACCGCCACCTTGTAGGGAGCCACCTTGACCCCGGAGAGCGCCAGCACCTCCTCGGCGCCGCCGATCGCGAAGGCGTACCGCCCGAGGCGCGAGTAGCGCTGCACCAGCCAGCCCACGAGCACACAGGCGAGGGCGATCCAGGTCAGGCGGGCCAGACCGAGGAACCTCTCGACCGCCCAGCCCTCCAGCATCGTGTCGGAGACGTTGGGCTGCACGCCCGCGAACATGAGGGTGGCCACGCCGAGGCCGACGGCGGAGACGCCGAGGGTCGTCATGAACGACGGCACCTTCAGCACGACCAGGGCGAGCCCGCTGAGGCAGCCGAGCCCTGCCGCGAGGAGGACGGCGATGACGACGCCGAGGATCCCGAGGTCGTTGTCGTTGCGGTTGTTGGCGACCAGGAGGGCGACCGTGATCGCGGACGCCCCCATGATCCCCGGGGAGGACAGGTCGATCGACCCCATCATCAGCACGAAGCTGATGCCGCAGGTCACGACCGCCAGGACCGCCGCGGCATCCAGGACGTTCTGCACGTTGGAGATCGTCCGGAAGTCAGGGCTGAGCACCGCGAAGACTCCGAAGATGACGACCAGGGCGATCGGCGGACCGGCGTCCGTGAGCGATATCCCCCGCCGAGGCCGGGGGCGCTGCGCGTTCGCGACCTCAGAGTCAGCCGCTGTGCCGGCCCCTGTGCCGGCTTCGGTGGGGGATGTCATGGTCACGACATCGCGCCCTGCGAACGGCTGAAGAGGCTGTCGCACGCGAAGTCGGCCTCGCTGGTCTCCGGGGAGACGAAGTCGGCGACGTTGTCCTGCTCGATGAGGAACTGCTCGGCGAACCAGGCGCGGTCGTCGTCGGCGATGTCCTCGACGGCGAGCTCACCGGTGGCCACGCAGTAGCCGATGGCCAGGCCGATGCCACCCTGCCACGGGCCGTCGCTGGAGACGGTGGCCGTCATGGTGCCGTCCTGGATCGCCGTGAGCGCGTCCGGCACCGCGTCGATGCCGACCACTGCCACGTCGTCACGACCTGCCTGCTGCAGTGCTTCGAGCGCACCGAGCGCCATGTCGTCGTTGGCGGCCCAGATGCCCTTGAGGTCGTCGCCGTGCTTGGTGAGCAGCGTCTTGGTCACCTCGAGGGCCTCGGCGCGGGAGAAGTTCGCGGTCTGGTCGTCGAGCAGCTCGACGTCGGGGTTGGCAGCCAGCGACTCCTCGAGCCCGGCGAAGCGGTCCTTCGCTGCGCCGGTGTCCAGGATCCCCTGCAGGGCGACGATGCCGCCCGAGCCGCCGATCGCCCCGGCCAGCGCGTCGCCGATCTGCTTGCCGGACTCCACGCCGTCGTAGGTGATGTGGGAGAGCCAGGAGTCGTACTCCGTGACGTCGAGGTCGGCAGGCTTGTTCCACTGGGTGACGAGGTAGGCGCCCGCCTCCTGGGCTCCCTCGACGATGGGCGGGGTGTCGGAGTCGCCGTTGGGCAGGATGTTCATGACGAGGCACTCGGTGTCGCCGGCGAGCAGCTGGCTGATCTGCTCCTGCTGACGCGTCGAGTCACCGTCGTAGGTGAGCCGCTCCTGGGTGAGGCCGACCTGCTCGGCGAAGGCGTCGCCGCCGTCGAGCCACGAGGCCTCGTAGGGGTTGGACTCGTTGCGGACCTGGCCCACCAGGGTGACGTCAGAGGGTTCGCAGCCGCCGGCTGCGGTGGCCGTGCCGCCCCCGCCGGCTGCTTCGGTGCAGCCCGTGAGGGTGGTGGCCGCCAGGGTGATCCCGATGACGGCGGCCGTGGGTCGAGAGGTGAACTTCATTGTCGTTCCTCGATTTCGTTCGATGCCGTGTGGTGCTGTACCGCGGTGTGGCGGTGGGACTGAGGGAGGAGGGCCGGTGTCAGCGAGCCATCCAGCCGCCGTCGACGGCCAGGACGTGGCCGTTGACGTAGTCGGCGGCGGAGGAGCTGAGGAACACGGCCGCTCCGGCGATGTCCTCTGCGGTGCCCCAGCGGCCGGCCGGGATGCGTTCGAGGATGGAGCGTGAGCGGTCCGCGTCCTCGCGGAGCGCGGTGGTGTTGTCGGTGACCATGTAGCCGGGCGCGATGGCGTTGACCTGGACGCCGTGGGGTCCCCACTCGTTGGCCAGCGCCTTGGTCACCCCTGCGACGCCGTGCTTGCTGGCGGCGTAGGACACCACCCGCAGGCCGCCCTGGAAGGACAGCAGGCTGGCGATGCTAACGATCTTGCCGTGGCCTCGTTCGACCATCGGCCGACCGAGCTGCTGGGTGAGGAAGAAGAGCCCGTTGAGGTTCACGTCGAGCACCCGCTCCCAGGAGTCGCGGCCGACGGCGACGGAGTCCGCTCGGTCGATGATCCCGGCGTTGTTGATCACGACGTCGATCTGACGCGAGCCGTTCAGCTCGGCGCTGACCTGCTCGACAGCGTCGAGATCGCCCACGTCGAGGTCGACGACGTCGACCTTGACGCCGAGGTCGGCGACCAGGTCGCGGGTGGCTTCCTGGTTGCCCGGCCGGCCGAGCAGGACGACGTCGGCCCCCGAGCGGGCGAGGCCGAGCGCGATCGCCTGGCCGAGGCCACGCCCCGCGCCGGTCACCGCCGCGCACCTGCCGTGCAGGTCGAAGGGTGAGCGTGCCTCTGCGGTGGGCTCTGTGGTGGGCTCTGCGGCCGGGTAGGTGGTCACAGGTCCTCCAGCGCCACGGGGCTCAGGTCGGTGTAGGCGTTGTTCTCGCCGGCCATGGCCCAGATGAAGGCGTACGACCCGGTGCCGGACCCGGCGTGGATCGACCACGGCGGGGAGATGACTGCCTCGCGGTTCCGCAGCACGAGGTGGCGCGTGGCGCCGGGCTCGCCCATGAAGTGGAAGACGCGGTCCTGCTCGTCGAGGTCGACGTAGCAGTAGATCTCGGTGCGGCGGGCGTGCAGGTGCGGCGGGAAGGTGTTCCAGACCGAGCCGCTGGACACGACGGTCACGCCGAACTGGAGCACGGAGGACTCGACGTCCTTGCCCCAGACATAGCGGAAGAGGTTGCGCTCGTTGGCCGCCTCGGCCGAGCCGAGCGCGACCGGCTCCACCTCGCTGTGGATCAGCGCCTTGGTCGGGTACGTCGCGTGGGCCGGGGCGGACACGAAGTAGAAGGCCGCCTCCGCACCGGCGAAGGACACCTCGCTCCCCCGCCCGACGAAGAGACCGTCGAGGTGGTCGAGCTCGAACTTCTCGCCGTCGACGACCACTCGGCCGGCGGCGCCGACGTTGATGATGCCGAGCTCGCGACGCTCGAGGTGGGTCTCGGTGCCCAGCACCTCGGTCCAGGCAGGCAGACCGACCTGGCCGGCGCCCGGAACGGCTCCACCGATCACCATCCGGTCGTCATGGGTGTACGTGCCCCGGACCTCACCGCTCACGAACAGGTCTGGGACGAGGAAGTTCTCCCGCAGGTCCGCAGTAGTAGCCGTCTCCGCGCTGGACGGAGATGTCGAGTATCGAACCTGGATCATGAATCACCCTTGGTCTGTGAACTGTGTTCGTCTATGTGAACTGGCTCGACCCTAGACGTGATCCCGCTCACTGGTCAAGGGGTGGAAACGTGTCCACGTATGCGAACTCGGGGGTAGGGTGAGAATCACCCCCCGGGGCGGTCCCGGTGCCCGGGAAGGACCAGAGGAGAGCGTTCATGCAGCTTCAGAAGGAGCTCCAGAGTGAGACGACCGGCACCAACGACGCCGGGCCGGTCAAGTCAGCGGCCCGTGCACTGGATCTGCTGGACGACATCGCGGCCAACGGCCCTGGAACCCAGCTGCAGCTCTCGACACGCCTCAACATCCCCAAGAGCAGCCTCCACGCGCTGCTCCGGACGATGACCCACCGGGGCTGGCTGCAGACCGACCCGACCGGGAGCGTCTACCAGCTCGGCATCCACTCCCTCGTCGTGAGCTCCGCCTACCTCGACGGCGACCCGGCGCTGGCACGTGCCACCTCCGTGCTCGACGAGGTGGCCGCCGCCACGCAGGAGACGGTCCACCTCGGACGCCTCGACGGCGCCGACGTCATCTACACGGCCAAGCGGGAGTCGGTGCACCCGCTGCGCATGCACTCTGCCGTCGGGCGCCGGCTCCCGGCGTACGCCACCTCGCTGGGCCGCGCCCTGCTCGCCGAGATGCCGGTCGAGGACCGCCGCGACCTGGTACCCGAGTCGATCTCCGCGATCACACCGCGCACGACCACCGACAAGGAGGCCGTGCTCGAGATCATCGACCGAGCGGCCGACCAGGGCTACGCCACCGAGAGCGAGGAGTCGTGCATGGGTGTGCGCTGCTTCGGTGTCGCGCTGCCCCTGAGCCACGAGGCCGTCGACGCCATGAGCATCGCGGTGCCGATCAGCCGGCTCGGCGACGGGCGCGAGGATCTCATCATCGAGACCCTGCTCAGCATCAAGGCGCGCCTGGCGGCCGTGCAGGGCAACAGCATGGTGCGCTGAGGATCCTGTTCACCCGGCCGGCGACTAACGCGCCGGCGACGCGAAGTCGGGGCCGGTGATCACCGCCACGATCCTCGTCCCGGTGGGGAACCGCCCCCGTGCGACGAGGTCGTAGACGCCGTACATCATCTTGGCCACGTACACCCGGTCCAGGCGCACGCCGTGCCGTGCCTGGAAGTCGTCGACGAACTCGGTCAGCTCGGGCTTTGCCCTGGCGTACCCGCCGAAGTGGTAGCCGGTCTCGATCTCCCAGTTGTCGGTCACCTCGCCGAGACCGGCACGCTGGAGCGCGGCGACGTCGTCGGACAGGAAGTTCCCGCCCTTCAGCGAAGAGAAACCGATCGCCTGCTGTCCGGGCTCGCGGCCAGGCGCGAGCCCGGCCGCGATTCCGGCAAGCGTCCCGCCGGTGCCGACGCCGCAGCAGACGACGTCGAAGCCCTCGTCGATCTCACTGATCATCTCGGCACACCCGCGCACGGCCAGGGCATTGCTGCCGCCCTCTGGCAGCAGGTAGAAATCGCCGTGCTCCTCTTCGAGGCGGTCAACCACGTCGGGGTCGGTCTTGCGCCGGTACGTCTGACGGTCCAGGTACGCCAGCCGCATGCCGTGGTCGACCGCGAACTGCAGCGACGGGTTCAGCGGGTCGTGCGCCTCGCCCCGGATCACGCCGATCGTCTCGAACCCGAACAGCGCGCCGGCAGCGGCCACCGCCCGGATGTGGTTGGAGTACGCGCCGCCGAACGTCAGCAGCCGCGCGGCCCCGGCGGCCTCGGCTGCTTCCAGGTTGTACTTCAGCTTGCGCCACTTGTTGCCCGGCAGGTCCGGATGGATCAGGTCGTCCCGCTTGAGCAGCACCCGCACGCCTGCTGCGTCGAGACGCTCGTCGTCGAGCACCTCGACCGGTGACGGGAGCAGCAACGCGGGCGCGGCCATGTCGGGCAGTCTGGCATTCCGCGGCCGGTACGGTGCATGCCGGTGGTCGTATGGTCAGCCACCGTTCGACTCCGCGTCATCCCGGCGCCAGCAAGCCCGGCCACGATGCCCGTGTGGAAAACAAGGTCTCCCGCCGGTCCCTGCTCCAGGCAGCGGCAGCTCTCCCGATGATCTCAGCAGCGTCCGCGACGGTCAGCGCACCGTCGGCGGCCGCAGCGACGACGCCCGCCACGCCGCACGGCGGCCGGCCCGACACGACCGACCCGCAGTTCACGATCGCCGTCCTGCCCGACACGCAGTACCTCCTGGACGACGGCGGCTCCGACGCCGAACCGGTGCGCGCGACACTGCGCCACCTCGTTCGTGAGCAGGCGCGGGACAACATCGTCTTCATGGCCCACCTCGGCGACGTGACCGAGCACGGCACGGTCACCGAGATGCAGGCGGCGAGCCGCGCGTTCGACGCAGCGGGCCGCCTGTCGTACAGCGTGCTGGCCGGCAACCACGACGTCTCCGGCGACGACCAGCGAGGCGACTCGCCGTACCTGCGCACCTTCGGGCCGCGGCGGTTCTCGGGGATGAAGACCTACGGCGGCTCCTCCCCCGACGGCTACAACAGCTACCACGTGGTCCGCGGTGGCGGACGCGAGTGGCTGGTCCTGGCGCTGGACTGGCGGGTGTCCGACGCCGGGCTCACGTGGGCGGAGGGCGTGCTCGACAAGCACCAGCTCCCCACGATCCTGACCACGCACGACATCGTGTGGGCCGAGGACGACGGCCAGGCCCACCTGTCCGGCAACGGGCAGCGTCTCTGGGACCGCCTGATCCGGGGCAACGACCAGATCTTCCTCGCGCTCGGCGGGCACTACTGGCCCTCCGGCCGCACCACGATGACCAACGACGCAGGCAACCCCGTGCACCTGCACATCACGAACTACCAGGACCGCTACTACGGCGGGGCAGGCATGGTGCGGTACTACGCGTTCGACCTCGCTCGCGGCGTGATCGACGTCGAGACGTTCTCGCCCTGGCTGCTGGGCAAGGACGACCGCACGCCGCTGGAGGCGGAGCACGTGGAGCTCAGCGGTGACGTCGACCGGTTCACCGTCGAGATCGACTTCGACGAGCGCTTCGCCGCCTTCGCGCCGCCGGTGCTGCCCGCACCGCTCCCGCCGTCGGCAGTCATGCCGCGGGGCACGGTCGCGTACTGGCGGTTCGACGAGGCCGGGCTCGCCACCGCGGGGGCCGACGGCACCCCGGTCGCGCCGGGCACCGTCGCCCGCGACCTCACCGGCAACGGCAACGACCTCACCTCCCAGCTCCTGCACGCGAGCGCCCCGGAGGCGCTGACCTGGTCGGCCGAGCATCATGACGCCCAGCCGGCCCGCGGGAGCCTGCGGTTCGACGGCGGCAAGGGGCCCGATCGCGGTGCGGTCCTGCGGACCGGGCCGAACGCCCCGGTCAACAGCGCGACGTTCGAGTCCGGCTACACGATCGAGACGTTCCTCAAGCTGCCAGAGCCCTTCGAAGGCGATCACTCCTGGATGGGCATCCTCAGCTGGGAGGGCCGCGCCGGCGACGCGGGCAAGCACAGCGGATGGTCCGACGACGAGCCGACGTGCAGCCTGAACCTGTCGGGCGAGCGGTTCCTGCAGTTCGTCGTCTACCCCGTACCGGTCGATGCCGACCCCACGTCCTGGAGCCACGCGATCCCGGTCGGCCGGTGGATGCACGTCGCGCTCGTCAACGACGGCCGGCACACGGTGATGTACGTCGACGGCTCGAAGATCGCGCGCAACGCCTCCGAGGAGTCGCGGGGCATCTCGACGCTCGGCAAGCCCTTCGCCATCGGCGGCACCCAGTCGGCCGAGCGGTACGGACAGGGCTTCTACGGGTGGATCGGTGACACGAGGATCGTCTCGCGCGCACTGCGGCCGGAGCAGTTCCTCACGGCCAGGGGCAAGTGACGAGGCTTCCCACGATCGAGCCCTGACCCCTCTCGGCAGCGGGCTCCGCGGCCACCTGGCCACCATGCTCGACTGGATCGAGGACAACACCGAGCCGACGCGCGAGGCGTCAGTGGTCTGGTTCTGGTCGACCGCGAACGCTCGCCCGGCGGAGACTGAGGCATGGCAGCGTCACGACGCGCGGTGCGGTGGGCGGCACTGACGGCCGGCATCCTTGCGGGAGTCATCGGCCTGACGGTCTGCGCCGCCTGGCTCGGCCAGGACGCGCTCGTGTACCACCCCGATCGCTCGTCGCCGGGCCCGGCAGCGTCATCGCTCGACGGCGGCGTCGACGTCACGCTGGCCACCGCCGACGGGCTCGATCTGGAGGCCTGGTTCGTCCCGCCCGCGCCCGAGGTGCGCGACCGTGAGGTCGCCGTCCTGGTCGCGCCAGGCAACGGCGGCAACCGGCTCGGGCGCGCCGGGCTCGCCGAGCTGCTCACGGAGCGCGGTTTCGCGGCCCTCCTGCTGGACTATCGCGGCTATGGCGGAAACCCCGGCCGGCCGTCCGAGACCGGGCTCGCTCTGGACGCCCAGGCTGCCCAGCGGGCACTGGCCGAGCGGGGCTACCCGCCCGAGCGAACGATCTACTTCGGCGAGTCGCTCGGCACCGGAGTGGTCGCCGCGCTCCAGGCCGAGGTGTCGCCCGCCGGTCTCCTGCTGCGCTCACCCTTCACCTCCTTCGCCGACCTCGGCTCCCACCACTACCCCTTCCTGCCCGTCGAAACCCTGCTGCGGGACCGGTACGAGGTCCTCGACCACGTGGCCGCGACGCAGGTCCCGGTCACCGTCGTGCACGGCGACAGCGACGACGTCGTGCCACCGGCTCAGAGCGAGGCCGTGGCGCGCGCCGCGCCCCGGCTGGTCGAGCACCTGGTGCTCCCGGGGGCTGGGCACAACGACGCCGTCATGTTCGGGCCGAAGGTCGCAGAGGCCGTCGTCCGGCTCACGGAGCACGCCGTCGCGAACCGCCCAGCGCGCCCAGCAGCGTCCTGACCAGTAACTCGACCCGGGCGCCGACGCCGTCGGCCGGAGTGTCCGTGGCGGCGGCCAGCGCCGGTGAGCCACTGGGAAGCTCGTGCACCTCGTGCAGGAGCGCGACATAGAGACGCCGGCACCAGGCCGGATCGTCGACGTCAATCTCTCCCGCCCCATGGAGCCGGACGAAGAGCCGCTCCAGCCCTTCCTGCATCTCGGGGTCGGACGCGGGGCCGCCGGCGCTCTGCGCGGTGGGAGTCAGCCCGATGACGAACGGGTGACTGATCTTCAGCTCGAAGGCCATCTCGGTCAGGCGGTACAGGCCGACCAGTGGCGGACCGGTCATCACCCGCGCCCGCTCGAACGCGCTCCTGTAGCGGGCGTTGAGATCCTCGACCAGCGCGTCGAGCAGCGACTGCCGGGACGGGAAGTGCCGGTGCACGGTCGCCCGGCCCACTCCCGCCGTCGCGGCGATCTGCTCCATCGAGGCGCTCGGGTCGCCGGTGAGCACGCTCTGCGCGGCGTCGAGGATGCGGGCGATGCTCTGCCGCGCATCCGCTCGCACCGGCCTGGACCGGACGTCCTCCCCCATAGCGCGACCACCTCCCGCGCACATCCTAACCGAGCCATCTCCGTCGCCGCGCTGGCATTACCTGAGACATGGTTGTCTTGGTTATTGACGTAGACGGATCCTTTGTGGTCCAGTTAACCCACCGCCGGACCCTACGAACGGGAGAACACGATGGATCTCGACCTTGCAGGAAAGCGCGTCCTGGTGACCGGAGCGAGCAGGGGGATCGGCCTCGCCACCGTCCAGGCGTTCCTCGCCGAAGGTGCCTCGGTCACCGCCGTCTCGCGGCGCAGCACCCCAGAGCTGGACGCGACAGAGGCCACGTTCCTGGCCGCGGACCTCTCCACGCCCGACGGGCCTCTGCGCATGGTCGAGACCGCCCTCGCGGACGACCCCCGGCTGGACGTGCTCGTCAACAACGCCGGGGGCGGGGTGCTGCCCGACGGCGTGCTCGCCGACCCGTTCGGCGGCGACGACGACGTCTGGGAGCAGGCTCTCGCCCTGAACCTCTTCGGCGCCGTGCGGACCACCCGTGCCGCCCTGCCCGCGCTGACGAGAGCGCGCGGCTCGGTGGTGAACGTCGGCTCCGACTCGGCGCTGATGCCGCACCGGGCGCCGCTGTCCTACTCCACGGCCAAGGCAGCGATCAACGCGTTCTCCCGGGGGCTGGCCGAGCAGGTGGGCGCCGAGGGCGTGCGCGTCAACGTCGTCACCCCGGGTGGGACCCGAACCTCGCTGCTCACCGGCGAGGGCGGCGTCACCGCGCAGGTCGCTGCCGCCCTGGGAGTGAGCCATGCCGCCGTACTGGAGGGCTTCCCCGAACAGAACGGCATGGTGACCGGGCGGCTGATCGAGCCATCGGAGATCGCCCGCGTGATCGTCCTGCTGTCCTCCCCCACGCTGCCCAGCGCCGTCGGGTCCAACTGGGCGCTGCACGGCGGTGCCCTCAAGACCCCCGCCTGAGCAGAGAGCTCGCCGCGACGGGGGTCGGGTGGCCCTCCCCGTGGTCTCCACTGTGAGCACGCCACCGATCGCGGGACGATGAGCACATGCCATCTCCCGTCCGCCCCGGCCTGACCGTCACCACAGCGCTGACGATCCCCCGCGCCGAGCTCACCGAGCGGTTCTCCCGCTCGTCCGGCCCGGGCGGTCAGGGCGTGAACACCACGGACTCGCGCGTCGAGCTGTCCTGGGACGTCGCCCGGTCCGCCGTCCTGAGCGACGCGCAGCGCCGACGGCTCATGGAGCGGCTCGCGGACCGTCTCGTCGACGGCGTCCTCACCGCCGTCGCCTCGGAGCACCGGGAGCAGCGCCGCAACCGCGACGCCGCCGCCCGGCGCCTGAGAGCTCTCGTGGCCGACGCGCTGGCGCCGCCCCCGCGGACACGCCGCCCCACGCGGGCGACCCGCGGCTCGCAGGAGCGCAGGCTGAGCGCCAAGAAGCAGCGCTCCGCGACCAAGCAGCTGCGCTCGTCCAAGCCCCGGCGTGAGGACTGACGCCGCTCAGCCGACGACCACCTGCCCGAGCTCCTGCGTGCACCGGGTGAGCGCGACGTACAGCGCGTTCCACCCGCGCGGACCGGACACGATGCCGTCGGGGTCCACCACGAGCGCCGCGTCCCACTCCAGGCCTTTGGCGCCGGTCGGCGACAGGACCGGTACCTCGTCGGACAGGACCTGGCGCAGCGCGGCGACCCGCCCGGCCGGTGCGACGACGCCGACCGTCCCGTCGCTGTATCGCTCCTGGAGCCCGACGAGGGCGTCCCGGGCCACCGCGGCCAGGTCCTTCTGGGTGGCGTGGCGGATCCACGGCTCGACGCCGGAGGACCGCACCGCGCGCGGCGGGTCGTTCCGGCTGCCCGCGGCCCGCAGCACGTCCGCCGTCAACGCCATGACCTCCCGCGGGGTGCGGTAGCAGATCGTCAGGTCGGTACGGCGCCAGCGGTCGCCGAGGGCGTCACCGACCGCCTGTGCCCAGTCGGTGTGCAGGCTCGCGGACTCGGCCTGGTCGATGTCGCCGACGGCGGTGATGGAGCGCGACGGGCAGCGGCGCACCACCATGTGCCACTGCATCGGCGACAGCTCCTGGGCCTCGTCCACCACGGCGTGCCCGAAGGTCCGCGCGTCGGGGTCCCCGATCAGCTCCCGCAGCGCGTCGAGCAGCGCGAGGTCGGCACTCGACCAGCTCCGCTGCGCGGACCCGGAGGCACCGGCGGCGGACGCAGCAGAGCCGACGGTGGCCGCGGCGGCAACGGTGGCCACCTCGTCGTCGGTGAGCTCCGGAGCGTGTGCGCGCAGCAGCGCCGGGTCCGCCAGCAGGGCAGCGAGCTCGTGCGCGGCGTCCCGTCGCGGCCACCAGTCAGCGAGCGACCTGGCAATGCCGGGGTCCTCGGAGACCCTGGCGTGCAGCGCGTCCAGGTCGGCCTCGGAGAGCACGCCGTCGACGTCGGATCCGCTCACCCCGCTGGGGGCCGCGCGGTCGTCCCGCCGGGCGAGACTCGCGTCGAGCCGCCCGAGCACGTCCTCGAATCCCTCCTCGGCGTGGGCGAGCAGCTCGGCCTGCCGGTCGGCCACTGCGTCGGTCAGCAGGTCGTGCACCCGGTCCACGAAGCGCGCCCGGGCCTGGTCGAGGCTCCTGGACCCGGACCGTGCGCCGCGGCGCGCGGCGGCGACCTGGGCCGGGGGCAGCACGTACTCCTCGCCGTCGAGCACCAGGGCGAGGCGGTCGGTGGTCGGCACCATGGTCTCGACGTAGCGCCGCAGCGCGCCGAGCCACGACGCGCGCCCCTTGATCTCGGCGGCCGCGCGGGTCTCGTCGCGCTCCGCCCCGGCGTCGGAGACCAAGGTGTCGCACGTGGCGGCCACCGCTGCCGTCTCCCCCAGCGCCGGGAGCACCTGGCCGATGTAGTCGAGGAACCGGGTGGACGGACCCAGGACCAGGACGCCCCGCTCCGCCAGGTGCTGGTGGGTGAACAGGAGGTAGGCGACCCGGTGCAGCGCCACCACCGTCTTGCCGGTGCCCGGGCCGCCCTGCACCACCAGTGCGGTGCTCGCGTCCGCGCGCACCACGTCGTCCTGCTCCCGCTGCAGCGTCGCGACGGCCGTGCCCATCCGGCCGGTGCGCCGTTCGTCCAGGGCGGCCAGCAGCGCGCCCTCGCCCACGAGGCCCGAGCCGTCGAGCCCGCCGTCCATCGGCTCGTCGTCGACGCCGAGCACCTCGGGACCCCTGGTGCGGACGTGGCGCCGGCGGCGGACCCCTTGCGGGTCCAGCGGCGTGGCCGTGTAGAAGGCCCGCGCCACGGGGGCGCGCCAGTCGACCACCAGCGGATCGCTGTCCTGCGCGGCGCCGGACAGGCCGACCCTCCCGAGATGCCGCACCGAACCGTCGTCGCCGTCGATCCGCCCGAAGATCACGCCGTCGGCAGCACTCCGGAGCTCGCCGCGGCGGGCGTTCAGACGCGCGAGCCGGACATGTTCGGTGGTCCGCGAGTCGGTGGCCGGGGCGGCCTCGAGCTCGCTGTCGAGCTCGGCGAGCAGGTCGGCGCGGCGGCGCCATGCGGCGTCGAGCACGCGCTGCTCCTCGGCAAGAGGGGTCGTCTCCTGGGAAGTGGGCACAGATCCTCGTTTCGTACGTTGTACGGTAGACGCGGGCCTAACGCCCCGCACCCTAAAGTTGTTCCCGATGCCCCGAACCGCTCGCCCGCCCCGCGACCCGCTCGCGCTGGTCGGCCTGCTCTGGGAGCCGTCGACCAGGGTGGGTCGTTCCGGCGTGACGATCGGGTCGATCGTCACCGCGGCGATCGAGCTCACCGACGCCGAGGGCCTGAGCGCGCTGACCATGCGCCGCGTCGCCGACGACGTCGGGGTGCCCGTGATGACCCTCTACGGGCACGTACCCGGCAAGGCCGAGCTGATCGAGCTGATGCTGGACCGCGTGGCCGGAGCCACCTACGCCGGGCACGACGTCCCCGGCGACGTGGGCGACTGGCGCGCAGGGCTCGAACACATCGCGCAGCGGGTGTTCGATCACGGGTGCGCCCACCCCTGGGCGCACGAGGTGCCTCCCGCACGCCCCGTCCTCGGGCCGGGTGTCTGCCGCACCTACGAGCTCGAGCTCGCCCCGCTGGACGGCATCGGCCTGGAGCTCCTCGAGATGGACGAGACGCTCACCGCCGTCCGGTCCCTTGCGACGTCGGCCGCCCGCTGGCAGGTCACGCTCGACGCCGCCCGCCGCGACTCGCAGCTGACCGACCTCGAGTGGTGGGAGCTGGTCGGACCACGGATCGCCCAGGCCATGCGCGACGAGCACCTGCCGATCTCGTCCAAGGTGGGGCAGGCCGTCGCGTCGGCGGGCGACCCGCAGCGCACCCTGGCGGCCGGGCTCAGGCTGATGCTCGACGGTCTGGAGCGCCGGCTCGACCTCGGCCCTAGCCCACTACCGGGATCTGCGTGATGTCCCGCGAGGCCTGGTCGCTGGACATGAGGTCGGCGATGCGGCCCAGCCGCTTCCGCATGCGATCCGGGATCGGGATCTCGTACTCGCACAGCACGAGAGCCACATAGTCAAGCGCGAGCCCGTAGTCGCCGTCGTCCAGGTAGCCCCCGGCGATCTGCGCATCGACCGGCGCGAGCAGGCCCCCGGCGGCTCCGAGAACATCGCGGATCGTTCGCTCCAGGTAGGCGAAGTACTCGGTACGCCACCTCCCGTCGGGCTCGTCGGGCAGATCCTGGGTCCGTAGCATCGGGTCCTGCCACCGGTCGAAGTACTCGACGACGGCGTCGCGGCGCGTCGCGTCGACCGCGAGCCATTCGCCGGCGGCCAGCCTGGTGAGCGCAACGCACCACTGAGGGCTCGCGATCCGCGGATGGTCCGCGACGTCCGTGAGCTCGGCCCACAGGATGTACGCCCCGGCGCCGTGCTCGGCGGTGTCGATCACGCCGTGCACGATCTCGCCCATCGCGTCCAGACCGAGCTCGTACGGATCACTGGCCGGCGCAAGGACCCGCTCGGAAATACCCGTCATGACCTGGTACAACGCGCGGTCGGGCTCGACGACGATCACCGGCAGAGCCTAGCGGTCGGCGGCACCCGCCGATGACGGCACATCCGGTGCCCTCCTGGCCCGGCCCTCCACGGGCCGGGCCAGGGGCCCCGGTCAGCCTTCGGTACGGCGCTCCGCGAGCACGTCCTCGAGGACGTCGGGGAAGTTGGTGATCACTCCGTCGACACCCCGGTCGAGAACCAGGTTCATGTCGCCGGCCGCGTTGACCGTGTAGGTGTGCACCTCCATGCCGAGCTCGTGCACCGTCTCGACGTACGCGGCGTCGAACGTGGTGTAGCCCGGGTTGATCTGGTCGGCCCACGTCGACAGCTCGGGAAGGAGCGCCTCGGCGGGGCGGCCCAGCAGGCCGACGGGGACCGACGGCTGCACCTCGTGGTACCGCTCCATCGACGCCCAGTCGAAGCTCTGCACGACCAGCCGCTCCGCACGGACCGCCGACTTCACGTAGCCGGGGTAGCTCGCGAACTCCTCGGCGACCTGCTGCTCGATCCCCGGGTAGAGCGCCGGCGACTTCAGCTCCATCAGGATGCCCGCGCGGGTCGGCCGGATCAGCTCGATCATCTGCGCCATCGTCGGCACGGGCTCGCCCGCGAACTCCTCGGAGAACCAGGAGCCGGCGTCGAGCTGCTGGATCTCCTCGTAGGTGAAGTCGCTGACGCGCCACGGCGCCCGGTCGGGAAAGACCTGCTCGACGTCGGTGGTGCGCGACAGCGTCGTGTCGTGCATGAGCACCAGGACGCCGTCCTTGGACCGCTGCACGTCCGACTCGACCAGGTCGGAGCCCATCTCGACACCCAGGGCGAAGGCAGCCAGCGTGTTCTCCGGCGCGTGGCCCATGGCCCCGCGGTGAGCGGTGTTGACGACGTCGACATGCTCAGGGGGACCAGCTGCCACGGCGGACGACGCGGGCAGCACGGTGGAGGCACCGGCGACGGTGACGGCAAGCAGGGCGGACAGGCGTGGGGTCAAGCGCATGATCGATCTCCCGAGGGGCCGAACGGACAGGGCAGGACGTGACGTTGCCGAGCCCACACGACCCAGGGATGGCCCGGGGGTGACTCAGCCGGAAACCTGTCCGGAACATCTTGCCAGGTTGCCGTCGGAGTCGAACATCTCCTCCGTCACAGGTGTTTCGCCAGGAACAGCGAGTCCCCGTGCACCTCGTCCGGCTCCACACGGCCGGTCTCGGCGAACCCGAGCTTCGCCAGCACCTGGCGAGAGGCGCCGTTCCAGTCCCGGACGGTGGCCCACAGGCGCCGGTAGCCCGACGCCTGCGCCCAGCCGACGACCGCCCCCGCGGCCTCAGTCGCGTAGCCCTGGCCCCAGGCCCTGCGCAGCAGCTCGAACGCGATCTCCGGCTCGCCGTCCGGACCATGGGTGTTGTCGATCAGCCCGCAGTAGCCGATGACGTCGCCGGAACCCTTGCGTTCCGCCGCCAGGAGCCCCAGCGAGTCGGGTTGCGACCTGGTGCGGATCCAGCCTTCGACATCCTCGACGGTGGGACGGCCATCGGCGTCGATCCGGCGGTGCGCAGGCACACGAGGATCGCGCTCGGTCCACATCTCGCGCTGGACGGCGGCCTCCGAGACCTGCCAGGGCCGCAGGAGCAGGCGGTCGGTCTCCAGCACGGTGCCCTGCCCGGGCGCTGTGGGCTGTTCCATCGCTCGACGCTAGCAGGGCCGGGACCGGCCGAGGGCGCTCCAGCCCGGTCACAGCCAGTGGCCGCCGGCGACCTGGACGACCTGCCCGGTTCACGGGACACGCCTAGGCTTGGCTCCGTGGCACTGGCCATATGCCTGCTGTTCGACAGGCCGACCGAGCGAGTCCTGCGACAGCTGTGGCAGCGACTGGAGGCAAGAGGCGTGGCGACGCCCGCCACGCACACCCACGGCAGGCACGTGCCGCACCTGTCCCTGGCGGTCCTCCGGTCCTGGGACCTGGACAAGGTGCGTGCCTCCATCGAGGCGCTGCCCGACGCCGGCCCGACCACCGTCCAGCTCGACGCCGTCGCGGCCTTCCGGCGCGGCCGGATGAGCTTGATCCCCGCGGTGTCGAGCCGCCTCGTGGCACGCCAGGAGCAGGTCGTCGAGGCACTCGGCGCGTCGGAGGACGAGCTGCACAAGCACTACGTACCGGGGATCTGGACGCCGCACGTCACCGTGGCGACGCGGGTGCCCCTTGAGCAGACACCGCTGGTGCTCGAGGCGGCCTACGAGATCGTGCCCCTGACGGCCACGCTGACGCACGCCGCGCTCGTCGACGCAGGCACCGGCACGGTGCACCCGCTCGCGGTCATGCCCTGATGACCGCGTTCACCGGTCCCTACTCCTGGAAGCGTTCCACCGACTCGATCCGGAAGACAGCGTCCGCCGGGACCTCGTCGAAGAAGTCGACCACCACATCCTTCTTCTGACCGGGCTTGAGGTTCTCGGCCAACCCCGTCCCCGTGCCGTAGGAGGTCGAGCCGTCCTTGCTCTCGGCCACGACGTCGACCAGGTAGGTGACGCTGTGGCTGCTGCTGTTGGTCACGGTTGCCGGGAGCCGTGCCCAGTCGGCCTGTACCCACTCCGCCGTGCCGAGCGTGACGTCCTTGCGCAGGTCGGCGAAACCGACGTCCTTGAGCTGTGCGATCTCCAGCACCGGAACGGTCGCGACGCCGCCGAGCTGGGTCTCGTACTCCATGGATCCGGTCACCACCGCGTGCACCTTCAGCACGTCGCCGGCGACCACGTCGTCGAGCAGGGCCTCGTCGGCGACGAAGAGCGAGTTGGTCTGGAGCTCGAGCTCGGCGCCGGGCCGGTCGACGCCGGCGCCGGCGCGGAACCGGTCGGGGCCGGTGCTGCTGTCGAACTGCGCGACCTCGGCGAACACGATGACGGCACGGTCCTTGGCCTTGTCGGGGTCCTTCGCGATGGATTCCCACTGCGCGGCGTCGACCTTGCGGAAGTCCGCGAGATCGGGGGCGTCGCCGTCCGAGCCGCCGGACGAGCCGCCGTCCTCGAACACCGTCGGGGCACCTGCCTCCTCGATCTCCTCCGCGATGTCGGACATGGCGTTCATCGCGAACGACAGCACGAAGACGCCGAGGACTGCGCTGAGCACCGACAGCGCGATACCGGTGATCGCCTTCCCGCGGCCGACCGGCGGGTCGGTGCGGCCTGATCGGGCGAGCCCGACGATCCCGAGCACGACGCCGACGATCGCGGTCACGAACAGCGCGCTCGCGAACATCGACACGATCCCGAGCACGAGGCTCGCGGTCGCTTGCGGATTGCTCGGCGTCGGCGGCCCGACGACTGCCTGGTACGCGCCGCCGGGCGGGGGCGGCGCCTGGTACGACGGGTACGCGGGCGCGCCGGCCCCAGGTACCTGGATCATGCCCGGCGGCTGCAGGCCCGGCCTCGGTGAGGCAGGCAGGGCGAAGACGGGCTCCGGGTTCGACGTGCTTGCGGGTACCCAGAACTCCCAGCCCGCCGGTGCGGGAGGCCAGGACGGGTCCGGCTGCCATCCCGGTTCGGGGCGCCATCCCTCCGGCTGCGCCGGCCAGCCCGGAGGCACGTTGAAACGAAGGTCCTGCGGCATCTCTCGACTCCCCTGCCCGTCCACAACGGCTGTTCGGCAGCTCGCCTTCCCGCCAGGAAGGCTAGGAGTCATACCTGTCCACGAACCACGAAACGGTCCGCCCAGCCACAGATTCACCCGGGTGAATCTGTGCTCACGCCCCGACGCGGAAGTCCTGTCGCCCCACCACGACCGGACCGTCGGTCAGCCGGCGCCGCACCTCACGACCCCGCCACCGCAGCACCACCGTCCGCCCTGCTACCGCCTCCGGCGCCGGGGAACGGGGCCGCACCACGGCCCGCACGAGGTCGCCGTCGGCCCAGTCGAGGTCCACGACGACGCCCGGCCGCGCGACCAGACCGTGGGCTGAGCCCGACGCGAGCTCGGCCGGCAGCGCCGGGAGGAGCTCGACGTAGCCGCGATGGCTCTGCAGCAGGCACTCGGCGAGCGCCGCCGCGTACCCGAGGTTGCCGTCGATCTGGAACGGCGGGTGCGCGGCGAACAGGTTGCGGTACAGGCCGCCCGCCCACTGCCCGCGCACGCCGGTCGCGTCGCGGAACACGAGGTCGAGCAGGTCGGAGACGCGGTCGGGCCGGTGCAGGCGGGCCCAGAGCGCGATCTTCCAGGCCAGCGACCAGCCGGACGAGTCGTCGCCGCGCCCCTCCAGGGACGCGGCCATCGCGGCCTCCTCGGTCGCGGTCAGCGCCTCGTCGCCGGGGAAGAGGGGGTAGAGGTGGCTCACGTGCCGGTGGTGGGGATCGCTCTCGACCTCCTCCTGACCCCACTCCTGGGCTCTGCCGTCGGTCGTCACCAGGACCCCGGGCAGGTCCGGGAGCACGACGGCGGCGCGGCCTGCGAGGTCGGCCGAGTCCGCACCGACCCGCGGCGCGAGCTCGACGACGGAGCGCAGCACGTCGCGCACCAGGGCCCGGTCCATGGCGCTCGAGCAGGTCACGGCGACGGTGCGGCCGTGCTCGTCGACGAACGTGTTCTCCGGTGAGGTGGACGGCGCGGTGCCCCAGGAGCCGTCCGGCAGGCGCACGAGCCACGAGAGGGCGAACTCAGCGGCGTCGCGCAGCACCGGCCACAGGACCTCCCGCACGTGGTCGTCGTCGACCGAGCCGAAGCGGACCCGCTCGACCAGGTGCCGGACGAGCCACAGGCCGCCCATGGGCCAGAACGCCCACGCCGGGTCGCCGTGGCCAGCGCCGACGGACGAGGCGAAGGCCCAGGCGTCGCTGTTGTGGTGCGCCGCCCACCCCTCGGCACCGAGCCGGCGGGCGGTGACCCGGCCGCTGGACGCGAGCGCCACCACGAGGTCCTCCAGCGGCTGGACCGTCTCGGGCAGCCCGAGCACCTCGGCGGGCCAGTAGTTCATCTCGGTGTTGATGTTGAGCGTGTAGCTGGAGCTCCACGGCGGTTGCAGGTCGAGATTCCACAGGCCTTGCAGGGTCGCGGGCAGCCGGCAGCCACGCGAGGACGCCATGAGCAGGTAGCGGGCGTGGTCCAGCAGAGCGCCGGCCAGTCCGGGGTCGGCCTCCAGGACCCGCCTCGGGTCTGCGCGCGCAGCGGCCAGGCGCTCCTCGAGCGTCCGGGCCGGTTCCCGGCCGCCGCCGTCGGCACGACCGCTGACGTCGCCCCGGCTGCCCGACACGTCCTGGCTGCCCGTCACGTCCTGGACAGGTCCGCCTACCCGCACGCCGCACCGGTCGAACAGGCCCGTGTGCTCCGCCTCGTGCCGTCGCAGCACCTCGGCGGGAACCTCCGCAAGCACCCGTCCGACCCGTGCGCGGGCCCGGTCGGCAAGCTCCCCGGCCGACCCGCGCAGCGCCGAGCCCGGCCCGTCGTAGGTCGTCTCGACGGCGAGCGCGAGCACCCACCGGTCGTCGTGCCGGCGCCAGCCGACGACGACGCAGGCCTCGACCGCGCCGGGACCCCAGGTCGCGGCGGGGAGGTCCGGCTCGTGACCGGGCGCGACGTCGGACGGCGCGCGGAGCCGGACCTCGACCCCGTCCGGGCGGTGCTCCCGGTGCAGCTCCCGTAGCGGCGAGGTGAGGCGCACCTCGACCGGGTGCGGCACCGCGCCGTCGACCACGTGCAGCAGCACGTCGTCGACCGCGGAGACCACCGTGCGCGACCGCCCTCCTGCCCAGCTCCAGGTGTGGGTCCCGGTGCGCAGGTCGAGCGACCGGCGACCTGGACCGGCGTCGGCCGTCACGACCTCCAGCGTGCCGAGGGGCAGGAACGCCTGGGCGTACGGCGCCTGGAGCGCTTGCAGCGGCTCGGTGGCCTCGTGCCAGCGCCCCGATACCGCCGCGTCGCGGGCCCGCGCAAGGAGCTGCCGCGCTTCCTGGTCGGTGCCGCCGGCGGACGCCGCGTCGCCGTCGGGCGACCCGGACCACACCCCCTCGTGGTTGAGGTCGAACCGCGCCGTCGCGCCGCCCCAGCACATCGCGCCCAGCCGTCCGTTGCCGAGCGGCAACGCGTGCAGCCACTCCGCCGCCGGACCCGGGTACTCGAGCACCGTCATCGCACGGTCGAGGTCACGGGCTGCACCGGCATGACGCGAGCCTAGTGTTCCGCTCGGGTGGCGTGTCCAGATGCGCACATGTGCGGGAGGTCTTGTCGGGATGGACATTTGGGGCTCTGAACGGCCGTAATGTCAGCACCGTGAGAACACCAAGAACCGGGATCGTCACCGTCGCGGCTGCCTTGCTCCTGGCCGGCTGCAGCATGGGCTCAGCACCGAGCCAGGGTCCGATCCAGGACCCGCCGGTGCTCGACTTCCCACCCGCGCCGCTCCAGCTGGTGCCCGAGTCCGCCGCGGAACCCGATGCGGACGCCGACCCTGTCCCCCTCGCCGAGCTCGCCCGGTCAGACTGGCTCCGGGACGTCTCCGAGCGCACGGAGATCCCCGAGCGAGCCCTGGCGGCCTATGCCGGCGCATCCCTCTGGCTGGCACAGACCCGGCCGGAGTGCGGCGTCGGGTGGAACACGCTGGCCGGGATCGGCGCCGTCGAGACGATCCACGGCAGCTACGGCGGAGCGAGCGCGGCCACCGACGGCACCGTGCGCCCGTCCATCATCGGCATCGCGCTGGACGGCAGCGAGGGGGTCAAGGAGATCCTCGACACCGACGAGGGAGAGCTCGACGGCGACGAGGAGTACGACCGCGCCGTCGGCCCCATGCAGTTCATCCCGACCACCTGGGCGGACTACGCCGAGGACGGGAACCTCGACGGCGAAGCGGATCCGAACCAGATCGACGACGCTGCCCTGACGGCCGCGCTCTACCTGTGCGACAGCGGCGGCGACGTCACGACCGACGACGGCTGGTCCACGGCTCTGGGGACCTACAACGAGTCGGTGTCCTACGCCCACAAGGTCGCGGAGCTCGCCGAGTCCTACGGTTCGTAGGGCTCTGCCGGCGTCGCGGCGACGGCTCGTGACCCGCGGCGCCTGGCATTGCGACGGCATGCGCCCCGGTCTACGTTCGAGACGCTCTCTGATCGAGAAGTGACTGCTGACGAGCAAAGGTGCACGAGATGACGAATGTCGCCGAGACCGTCGTGGAGATCATCAAGGACGCGGGGGTCAAGCGGGTCTACGGCCTGCCCGGTGACTCCCTGAACGGGTTCACCGATGCCATCCGCACCAGCGCGGGGGTCACCTGGGAGCAGGTGCGGCACGAGGAGTCGGCGGCGTTCGCCGCAGCGGCCGAGGCCACGCTGACCGGTGAGCTCACGGTCTGCGCGGGCAGCTGCGGCCCGGGCAACCTGCACCTGATCAACGGCCTCTTCGACGCCAACCGCAGCCGGGTGCCCGTGCTCGCGATCGCCGCGCAGATCCCGGCGGCCGAGATCGGCAGCAACTACTTCCAGGAGACGCACCCGCAGGACCTCTTCCGCGAGTGCAGCGTCTACACCGAACTGGTGAGCATCCCTGCGCAGCTGCCGCGCGTGCTCGAGATCGCCATGCGCACCGCGGTGGAGAAGCGTGGCGTCGCCGTCGTCGTCATCCCGGGCGAGGTCTTCCTGGCCGAGAGCGCGGGCCGCAAGAAGTCGGCGCCGATCCGGGCGACGCAGAGCGTCGTGCGGCCGGGCGACCGCGAGCTCAGGCAGGCGGCCGAGATACTGAACGCCGCGAAGAAGGTGACGATCCTTGGCGGCGCAGGTACCGAGGGGTCCCACCGGCAGGTGCTCGAGATCGCCGAGAAGCTCAAGGCGCCCGTGGTGCACGCTCTGCGCGGCAAGGACTTCCTCGAGTACGACAACCCCTACGACGTCGGCATGACGGGGCTGCTCGGGTTCACCTCTGGCTACCGTGCCATGGAGGCGTGCGACGCGCTGCTGATGCTCGGCACCGACTTCCCCTACCAGCAGTTCTACCCGTCGAAGGCGAAGATCGTGCAGGTCGACCTCCGGGGTGAGCAGCTCGGCCGGCGCACCCCGATCGACCTGGGGCTGGTCGGC
This sequence comes from Promicromonospora vindobonensis, assembly GCF_042685865.1. NCBI lineage: Bacteria > Bacillati > Actinomycetota > Actinomycetes > Micrococcales > Promicromonosporaceae > Promicromonospora > Promicromonospora vindobonensis. Next base: position 285,321 of record NZ_JBHUOG010000001.1, read on the forward strand.
GACGTCGGTGACACCGTCGACGCCCTGCTCCCCCTGCTCGACGACCGGACCCACCGCAAGCACCTCGACTCCTCGCTCAAGCACTACGCGAAGGCGCGCAAGGACCTCGACGAGCTCGCCGACAACGACCGCAACCGCCAGCCGATCCATCCGCAGTACCTCGCGCGGCTGGTGAGCGAGCTGGCCAGCGAGGACGCGGTGTTCATCCCCGACGTCGGCTCGCCGGTGGTCTGGGCGTCCCGCTACCTGACGATGAACGGCTCGCGACGGCTGATCGGGTCGTTCAGCCACGGGACCATGGCGAACGCCGTGCCGCATGCCATCGGTGCCCAGTCGGCGTTCCCGGACCGGCAGGTGATCGCCCTGTCGGGCGACGGCGGGCTCGGGATGCTCTTCGGCGAGCTGCTGACCATCCGGCAGAACAAGCTGCCGGTGAAGGTGGTGGTGTTCAACAACTCCTCGCTGAACTTCGTCGAGGTGGAGATGAAGGCCGCCGGGTTCGTGAACTTCGGTACCCAGCTCGACAACCCGAACTTCGCCGACGTCGCGAACGCGATGGGCATCCACGGTCAGCGGGTCGAGCAGCCGGACGACCTCGAGGGTGCCCTGCGCACCGCCTTCGACCATGACGGCCCTGCCCTGGTCGACGTCGTCACGGCACAGCAGGAGCTGTCGATCCCGCCTGCGGTCTCAGCCGAGCAGGTGCGAGGCTTCACGCTCTACGCGATCCGCACGATCATGTCGGGGCGCGGGGACGAGCTCGTCGACCTCGCCGACACGAACGTGTTCCGGCGCCTCTTCGACTGAAGACAGCCGCGATGACGACTCGATCACCGTGTCGGCGCGCCGCCTTACCGGCATGTCGCGGCGCGCGGGCACCCTAGGAATTCGGGGTGCGTTGCTCCGGGTAGACATCGTCAACACAAAGCAACACACTCGGCAGACCTAGGTTCACCCCGGCCCGCCGTCGCCCGAGCAGCGACCGAGAGGGCGCGACGACCCCATCGCAGGGGCCCGAGGGATCTCATCGGGGGACGAGGGAGACGGCGTGATGAACGAGCGGACGAGCGGACCGGGCGGGCTCGGCGGCCGCGGCCACCTGCTGCGCCTCGGGGCGCCGCGTGACACCGCGGCGGTGCGGCACCTGGTGACCTTCCTCGTGGCGAGCGTCGTGACCGTGCTCACCACGCGGGCGGCGCTGGCCGCGACGGGCTACCCGCAGCTCGGCGGAGGCGGGCTCCATGTCGCGCACGTCCTGTGGGGCGGTCTGCTGATGGCCCTGGCGATCATGCTGCTGCTGTCCTACGTGGGACCGGCACCGCGGTCGCTCGGCGCGGTCCTCGGCGGCGTCGGTTTCGGGTTGTTCATCGACGAGGTGGGCAAGTTCGTCACGTCCGACAACGACTACTTCTACGCGCCCACCGCCGCGATCATCTACCTCGTCACGGTCCTGCTCGTCATGGTGGTCGAGGGGCTGCACGGCCGCAGGGCGCACCACCCGGCGGAGTACCTCGCCGTCGCGGCGGACCGCCTCACGGCAGGGCTGGCGGGTGGCTTCACGCCGGCCGCCCGCGAGGAGGCGCGCGCGCTCGCCACCAAGGGCGCCGGCGAGCCCGGCGCGGAGCTGGTGGCCGGCCTGATCGACGCGGTGCCCGACGACGACACGGACGTACCGGACCCGGTGCGCGGCGGCGTCGACCGCGTGGTCGGGTGGTTCGACGCCCTCGTGGACCGGGCGTGGGCTGCGTGGCTGGTGATCTCCGCGCTCCTGCTCGTCGGTGCCACGCAGGCCTGGGTGGGCCTTCGCGTCGCGCGCGGGCAGCTGGCTGGTCTACCGGAGTGGACGGGGGTCGCCATCCTCGCGGCGGTCGGGGCGTCCGTCGTGCTGCTGGCCGTCGGCGTCGTCGCGGGCCGCAGCGACCACCTGCGCGGCGCCGTCTGGGTACGTCGAGCGGTGCTGATCAGCCTGCTGTTCACCCAGCTCCTGGTCTTCCGCGCGGTGCAGTGGACGGCGGCGTTCGGGCTGATCCTCGACGTCCTGGCGTACATGGCGCTGGAGGTGGCGCTCCGCGAGGAGCGGATGGTGCGGGCACGCGACGTCGGCTGATGCCCGCACCACCCGGCGTCACGCCCGTGACCGGCCGAGGAGCCACACGAAGTAGGGCGCCCCGAGCAGCGCGACCGCCAGCCCCGCGGGCAGCTGGGCCGGTGCGATGACGGTCCGTCCGAGCACGTCGGCCAGGCCCAGCAGCACGGCGCCGAGCAGCATCGCCACCGGTAGCACCCGCGCGTGCCTGCCACCCACCAGGGCACGCGCGGCGTGCGGGGCCACGAGGCCGACGAACCCCACCACACCGACCGCGGTCACGCTCGTCGCGGCCAGCACCGCCGCGACGGCGAGCACGAGCAGCCGGCTGCGCTCCAGGCGGACGCCGACCAGGCGCGGCGTGTCGTCGTCGACCGCGAGGAGGTCCAGCTCGCGCCGTACCAGCACCGCGAGGGGTACGGCGAGCGCCAGCACCACGACGACGGGCAGGATCTGGGAGAAGTTGCGCCCGTACGTGGTGCCGGACAGCCAGGTGTAGATGCGCGGGGTGTTCCACGGGTCGGAGTTCAGCAGCAGGAAGGTGGTCAGGGCGGTGGTCAGGTAGCCGAGCCCGATGCCGACCAGCACGAGCCGGTCGGCGTGCAGCCCACCGCGCCAGGCCAGCAGGTAGACGATCCCGAAGGCCAGCAGGCCACCACAGACGGCGGCCACGAGCATCGCGCCGTTGCTGGCCGCGATCCCGTTGCCCCAGGCGGTGCCTGCGACGGCCGTCACCACGATCACCGCGCCGAGGCCTGCTCCCCCGGTGATCCCGAGGATGGCCGGTTCTGCCAGCGGGTTGCGGGCGGTCGCCTGCACCATCGTCCCGGCGAGGGCGAGCGCGGCGCCCGCTACGACCGAGGCCAGCACGCGTGGCGCGCGCTCGTCGAGCGCGAACTGGACCACGGGCGGCCCCTGGCCCTGCAGCCACAGCGCGATGTCGCCGGTGCGCAGCCAGGTGGACCCGGCGAGCATGCCGAGCAGCACCACGCCGACGACGAGGATCGCGCAGACGCCCAGCACGAGCACGAAGCGCTGCCCGCTGCATGGTCCGGTCGTCGCGGCCGGTGGCTTGCGGGACGGCCCCGCGTCGCGCAGGTGCCGCGCCAGCAGGACCATGACAAGGGCGCCGGCGAGCGTCGTCGCGACCCCCGTGGGCACCGACAGCGCGTCCTCTGCGCCCAGCAGGGCACGGACGACGACGTCGGCGAGCAGCACGACGAAGGACCCGAGCAGCCCGGCGGCCGGCAGCAGGATCGCGTGCCGGTGCAGTGCGGGGACCACGCGCGCGAGCAGCCGGGCGACCACGGGCGCGGCGAGGCCGACGAACCCGAGCGGGCCCGCGAGGGTCACCGCAGCGGCGGTGAGCAGCACGGCCAGCAGCACACCGAGCACGCGGGTCGAGCGGACCGGAACGCCCAGCGCACCCGCGGTGTCGTCGCCCAGGCCGAGCACGTCCAGGCGCCTCGAGAGCACCAGGCCGGCCACGGTGGCGAGTACGACGACGGGCAGCACCCGCCAGAACGCGGTGAGGTTGAGCTGGCTCAGGGAGCCGCTGCCCCAGGCGAACAACCCGGTGGTCTCGGCCTCGAACAGGATGAGCAGCGCGGACGTAGCGGCCTGCAGTGCCAGCGCGACGGCGGACCCGGCGAGCACCAGGCGCGTGGTCGACGAGCCGCCGCCCCCCGCCAGGCCGAGCACGAGCGCAGCGGCGGCGATGCCACCGGCGAAGGCGATGGCGCCAGAGGCCCACAGCGGGACGGCCAGCCCGAAGGCGGCCACGACGACGACCGCAAGGTAGGAGCCTGCGGTCACCGCGAGCGTGTCCGGCGAGGCCAGCGCGTTGCGGGCGATCGACTGGAAGAGCGCACCCGCCACACCAAGAGCGAACCCGACGGCCACGCCCGCCGCGAGACGCGGCAGGCGTGAGCCGACGAGGATGTCGCGGACCGCACCGTCGTCGCTCGGGTCCTGCCCGGTGACCAGGCGCAGCAGGTCGCCCGCGCCGACGCCGGACGTGCCCTGCGTCAGGTGCCAGGCACCGACGACGAGCACGGCCAGCGCGAGCACCACCAGGGTGGCGGCGCCGGTCGCCCACGCGGCGGGGCGGGACGCGGGGGCCTCGGGCAGGGTGTCCGTCGGGGACGGCGACTGGGTGACGGTCATCGCGTCACTTCGCGAAGACGTCGACGTAGGCGTCGACGACCTTCTCTGCGGAGCGCGGGCCGCCGAACGTCCAGATGTGCTCGGGGAACGCGTGGGAGCGGCCCTCGGCGACAGCGGGCAGGCCGGCCCAGACGTCGTTCTTGGTCAGCTCGGTGGCCCAGTCGGTCTCGCCCTCCTTGGTACCTGTGCGCAGCAGGGTGGCGGAGCCGACCTGGGTCATGCCCTCGATGTCGGACTGTCCCAGGCCGTAGGCGGGGTCGACCTCACCGGTCCAGGCGTTCGTGAGGCCGAGCTCCTCGCCGAGCTCCCCGATCAGCGAGCCCTGCCCGAACGGGCGCAGCGTGACGTTGCCGCCGTCGACCGAGCCGTCGAAGTACACGAAGTCGGTGTGCTCAGGAGCCGCCTCGGCGATCTGCGCCGCGCCGTCGGCCACGTGCTGCTCGAACTCCTCGGTGACGCTCGCGGCACGCTCGGTGCGGCCGGTGGCCTGCGCGATGAGGTCGAAGGTGGTGAGCATGTTCTCGATCGGGTCGGCGGCGTCGCCACCCTTGGTGGCCAGCACCGGGACGTCGTACGCCTCGAGCTTGGCGATGATCTCGTCCTCCGGCGTGTACGCCTCGATGATGACGAGGTCAGGGTCCGTCGCGTAGAGGGCGTCGAGGTTCGGCTCCCCGCGCGTGCCGACGTCGGTCACGCCCTCCGGCAGCTCCTCCGCGCTGTTCCAGGTGGTGTAGCCCTCGACGTCGGCGACGGCCACCGGGTTCATGCAGAGGCTGAGCACGTCCTCGACCTGCTGCCACTCGAGCACCGCGACGCGCTCGGCCGGCTTGTCGAGCTCGACGGTGCGGCCGAAGGAGTCGGTCAGCGACACCGGGTCGGTCGAGGCCGTGACGTCGGCGCAGTCGCCCGAGGCCGCCTCGGTCGGGGAAGCCGGGGCGGCAGCCCCCGGGTCGGTGGTGCCGCAGCCTGCCAGGAGGAGCGGGAGGACCAGGGCGGCGCCGGCCAGGGACGCGGTGGAGCGCGGGGACATGGGTCTCCTTGAGGTTCGTGACACGTCGTGTCTGTACGTCCCGACCGCGCGCGGCACGGTCGGTGGGGTGGTCGTGGTTCAGCGCGTCCGGCCGTGGTGGCGACCGCGTGGGTGCACGCGGACCCGCCCCGTACCGGGGTCGGTGGTGACGTCGATCGGCAGGCCGTAGGCGAGCGACAGGTGCTCGGCCGTCAGGACCTGTGCGGGCGGCCCTGCGGCGAGCACGCGGCCCTTGTGCAGCAGGACCACGGCGTCGGCGACGGAGGCGGCGTGGTCCAGGTCGTGCAGCACGATGCCGACGGCGGTGCCGTGCTCCTCCGCGAGGTCTCGCACGAGGTCGAGGGTCTCGACCTGGTAGCGCAGGTCGAGGTGGTTGGTCGGCTCGTCCAGCAGGACGACGCCGGTCTCCTGCGCCAGGCAGGTGGCCAGCCAGACCCGCTGCACCTCACCGCCGGAGAGCTGGTCGACGCCCCGGCGGGCCATGGCGGCGACGCCGGTGATCTCCATCGCCCGGTCGATCGCGGCGTGGTCGCCGTCGGCGAGCGGGGCGAACCTGCGGCGGTGCGGGTGGCGGCCGAACGCCACGACGTCGCGTACCTCGAGCCCGGCCGGGTGCGGGCGGGACTGGGCGAGCAGCGTGACGCGGCGGGCGAACTCGCGCGCGGACAGCGGCGCGGCATCGACGGCGTCGGCGGGCGTCGGCCCGAGGTTGACGGTGCCCTGCTGCACCGGGTGCAGGCGAGCCAGCGACCGGAGCACCGTGGACTTGCCGGACCCGTTCGGGCCGACGAGGGCGGTCACGACGCCTGGCGTCAGGTGCACGGCGACACCGTGCACGACGGTGGTGCGCTGGTAGCCCAGGACGAGGTCGTCACCACGGAGAGCGGTAGGAGTCACGCAGGTAAGCCTAACCTTATCGAAACGCAACCCGGACAAGCGTCCACCAGTGACCTGGGCCACACCGGCCCGGGCCACCGGCGTCTACTCCAGGTGCCACACCTCCCGCATGTCCCGCCACGTGTCCCCGGGGGCCGCGTGCTTCCCGAAAGGGGTCTGGCACGGGTCGGTGTGCGTCCACCACTCCCGGGTGACCGGGTCCTGCGCGATCCGTGCCATGTCGGCCGCGTGGTCGGAGCCGGTGTACTCGTAGTAGGCGAACAGCGTGTTCTCCAGCACGAAGATCGTGTAGTTGTGCACGTTGCACGCCTGGAGGGTCGCCTCGACCTGCGGCCACACGGCCGCGTGCAGGCGCAGGTACTCCTCGCGCTTCTCCGGGACCACGTCGACGACGAGTCCGTGTCGCTCCAACGCCATCGTCGAGATCACTCCTTCGGGCCGCCGGCACCCCGGCGTCAGCGCCGGGTCGTTCCGGAGAGGTCCTGTCGTCGGTTCGGTGCGCTCGGCACGCTACCAGCGGGCCAGCTCAACCCCGCCGCCTCGCCCAGCAGCCTGGTCCACGTTCGGTCCCGTGCAACGCCGCACGGATGAGATCGGTCTGATGGGATGAGACCGGTCGGTTGACCGACCGATCTCATCCCAAGGGACCGAAGTCAGCGAGTTCGGTCGGTTGCAGCACCGAGGCACCGCGCCGGGCAGGCGGCGGGTCACGGCGTGAGGAGCCGCGCCCCCTGCTGGGCCAGGACGCTGAGCTCTGCGGCCTTGAAGGCGTGCTCCTGCGTCATCGCGGTCTCGGTGCCCTCGAGGCAGTCGAGGACGAGCCGGCCGAAGAAGGGGAAGCCCACGTTCCCGTCCGCGACGAGGTGGTGCTCACCCGTGCCGTCGACGAGGAACACGTGCCCAGGGCCCTCGTCGGTGCCGATGTTGGCGTACTTGCGCAGCTCGATGTAGCCATCGGTGCCCAGCACGAAGGTACGTCCGTCGCCCCACGTGCTCAGGCCGTCGGGGGTGAACCAGTCGACGCGGCAGTAGCCGCTTGCGCCGTTGTCCATGACGATCGTCGCCTCGCCGAAGTCGTCGAGCCCCGGGTGCTCGGGATGGTGGTAGTTCGCGATCGCCGAGTACCCGACCTCGGCGTCCTTGGCACCGGCGAAGTGCAGCATCTGCTCGAAGTTGTGGCTGCCGATGTCGCAGAGGATCCCGCCGTACTTCTCCTTCTCGAAGAACCAGTCGGGACGGCCTGTGCCCAGGCGGTGGGGACCGAGGCCCATGACCTGCAGCACCCGGCCGATCGCGCCCTGGTCGATGAGCTGGCCGGCCAGGACCGCCGCCTCGACGTGGATGCGCTCGGAGTAGTAGACGGCGTACTTGCGCCCGGTCCTCGCGGTCGCCTCCCGAGCCGCCGCGAGCTGTTCGAGGGTCGTCAGCGGCGCTTTGTCGGTGAAGTAGTCCTTGCCGGCCTCGATGGCCCGCAGGCCGAGCGCGCAACGCTCCGACGTGACCGCCGCGCCGGCGACCAGGCGGACCTCGTCGTCACCGAGGACCTCGTCCTCGCTGCGCGCCACCCGCACGTCGGGGAACCGCTCGCGGAACGCCGCCACCTTCGCGGGATCCGGGTCGTACACCCACTTGAGCGTCGCGCCGGCACTGGCGAGGCCCTCGCACATGCCGTAGATGTGCCCGTGGTCGAGGCGCACGGCGGCGAAGGGGAAGTCGCCGGACTGCACCACAGGATCGGGGATCGGTTCGGGCGCATAGGCGGCGCCGCTGGTCGTCGTCATGAGGTCTCTTTCTCTCGAACGTCTCTCGGAACGGGTCAGTCGTCGCTGCTGCTGCCGACGGTGATCTTGCCGGGCAGATCGGCCACCGCCGTCGTCTTCTCGAAGAAGCGCGGGGCGCGCTGGACGAGCGTGCCCACCCGGTAGTAGGGGTCGTCCACCGACAGGGGCAGATCGACGGTGCGCCGCTCGATCCCCGCCACGTAGACCGCGGTGACGAGCTCGATGGCGCGGCGGCCGTCGGCGCCGTCCACAGCGGGACGACGGCGTTCCCGCACCGCCTCGAGCGTGTCGCCGATCTGTCCCGCGTGCCCCTCGTGCTCCAGCGGGGTGTGCGAAGCGGCGAGCGCCTCGATCTTGGCGACGCGCGCGGGGTCTCCGCCGGGGGCAGGGAAGCCGTTGGGCTCTGCGACGTCGGCGACGACCTTCCAGGGCTGGGACACCCGCGCGTGCCGGCCCTGGACGACGATCGCCTGTTCCTCGCCGTGGTGCACCACCGAGCTGGTCACCTCGGCGAGGGCGCGGTCGTACTGCAGGACGGCGACCGACAGGTCCTCGACCTCGGAGTTCTCGTGCGCGGCGTTGGTCAGCACTGCGGTGACGGCGCTGGGTGCGCCGAGCATCCATGCGGTGAGGTCCAGGTGGTGGATGGCGTGGTTGAGCGTGCACCCGCCACCCTCCGACTCCCACGTCCCGCGCCACCACAGGTCGTAGTAGGCGGTGCCGCGCCACCAGGCCGAGGAGACCTGCGCGTGGGAGACGGGACCGATCAGGCCCGAGTCGAGCACCTCCTTCAGCGTCGCCAGGTCGTCGCGGAACCGGTTCTGCGCGACGACGGACAAGATCCGGTCGTTCTCGGTGGCGGCGGCGATCATCGCGTCGCACTCCTCGAGGGACGGCGCCATGGGCTTCTCGACGAGCACGTCGACACCGGCCCGCAGGGCGGCGATCGTCAGCTCGGCGTGGGTGGACGGCGGCGTCGCGATGCTGACGAGGTCGAGGTCCTCCGCCGCGAGCAGGTCCTCGACCCGCTCGTAGGTCCGAGCCGCCGGGAGGCCGAGCTCGGCGCGGGTGGCGTCGGCCTTGCCCGGCGCGATGTCGCACAGGGCGACGATCTCGCACTCGGCCGGAAACCGTCGATAGCCGTCGATGTGGGTGCGGGCGATCCCGCCGGTCCCGATGATGCCGATCTTGAGCACATTTCCTCCGGTCACTTGGCGGCGTCGGTCGAGCTCTGGATCTCGGCGATCATCGCATTGGCCGCGTCCAGAGGTGTCTGCTTCTCGAACATGACCTCCTGCAGGTAGCGCTGCAGGATCGTGTCGATGTCGGAGGCGCCGTTCGGGACGATCGCCGGCGCCTCGCCCAGGTGCGGCTCACGCTGCTCGGCGAAGTCGGCAGCCTTCCGCTCATCGAGCGTGAGGTCCTGGCCGAGCGACTCGAGCGTCTGGGCGTTGGCCGGGATGCCCCGCTCCGTGCCGATGATCTTGGCCGCCTCGGGGTCGTTCACCAGAAAGTCCACGAGTAGCGCGGCCTCGGCGGGGTGCTCCGACTTGGACGACACCGACCAGTACATCCCGGGCTTGAAATAGTCGTACTTCGTGGTGTCCTCGTCGGGGGTCGGCAGGGGTACCAGCTCGAGCTCGGCTCCGCTGGCGGCCGCGTACGCGGTGATCATGGTGGAGGGCGTGAAGACTGCCGCGGTCTTGCCGGTCGCGAACGGTGTCTGGTCGAGCGCCAGGCCGGTGGACTCTGCCTGGTTCGACGCCGGAGCGGCGGCACCGCTTGCCGTCCAGTCGAGGGCGAGCTGGAAGAAGGCGGTCAGCGTCTCGGGCTGGATCACGATGTCGTCCTCGGAGAACAGCTGGTCTCCGTGCTGGCGGGCGAAGAGCTGCAGGGGGAACTCGGTGTTCATGATGCCGGTGCCGACGGTGTCACCCGACGACTTCTCGGTGACCTTCTTGGCCCATGCCTCGAACTCGGCCCAGTCCCAGGTGGAGGTGTCGGGTAGCGGGACACCGATCTCCTCGATCAGGTCGGTGTTCACCAGCAGGCCGGTCGAGGTGGTCGAGATCGGCATCCCGTAGAGAGTCTCGTTCCAGGCGCCCATGTCCAGGACCGGCTGCCCCAGGCCGGACGTGTCGAGCTGGGACAGGGAGCCGAGGTCGACGAGACTGCCGCGCGAGGCGTACGAGGCCAGGTAGAGCTGGTCCATCTGGATGACGTCGGCCGCGTTGCCTCCGGCAGTGGCGGTTGCGAGCTTCTCCCAGTAGCCGGTCCAGTCGGAGAACTCCGGTTCGACGGTGATGTTGGGGTGCTTCTCCTCGAAGAGGTCGAAGACCTCCTGGGTACGCGCATGGCGCGTGTCGCCGCCCCACCACGTGGCGCGGAGAGTGACGGGCTCGTCGGCGAGCTCGGTCGATCCCTGTGACGGCGCGACGCCGCACGCGGCGAGCGCGAGCGCCATGGCCGCGGCGACGGTGCCGACGGCGGTCCTGCGGATCCGGTTCATAGCGGGTTCCTTCGTGTGCGGGGGCTCATTTGAGCCCGGTGGTGGCGATGCCCTGCACCAGGTACTTCTGGCCGAGGGCGAAGGCGAGGACGAGGGGCACGATGGCGACGACGCTCATCGCGAACATCCCGCCGAACGACGAGCTCGACTGCGCGTCGATGAATGAGCGCAGCGCGATCGGGACCGTGTACTGCTGCGGGTCGGTCAGGTAGATGAGCTGGGAGAAGAAGTCGTTCCACGTCCAGATGAACGTGAAGATCGCCGTTGTGGCCAGGGCCGGCTTCATCAGCGGCAGGATGATGAGGAAGAAGATCCGGCCGTGTCCTGCCCCGTCGATACGGGCCGCCTCGTCGAGCTCGCGGGGCAGCCCGCGGATGAACTGGACCATGAGGAAGATGAAGAACGCGTCGGTCGCCAGCAGCTTGGGCACGATGAGCGGCCAGAAGGAGTTCACGAGCCCCGCCTGCGCCCACAGGATGTACTGCGGCACGATCACGACGTGCACGGGCAGCATGATCGTGACGAGCATGTAGGCGAACGCCGGCCCCTGGAACCGGAACCGTAGGCGGGCGAACGCGTAGGCCGCCATCGAACAGCTCACGAGGTTGCCGATGATCGAGCCGATCACGACGAGCGCCGAGTTGAGGAGGTACACGCTGAAGGGCCTGCCCAGTGCCGTCCAGCCGTAGACGTAGTTCTCGACGTGAAACGTCGTCAGCAGCAGCGACGGGTTGCCGAAGATCTCGCCGTCCGGCCGCAGCGAGCTCACCACCATCCAGAGCACCGGGTACAGGGTGGTGATGACACCCAGGACGAGCAGAGCGTGCTTGGCAACCCTGCGGAGCACCCCCCGGACCTGGCGGCCCTCCGGACGCCGGTCGGCGACCGGAGGTGCTGCCCTGGCGGTGGCGGTGGGCTGGTGCGGTCGGGGTCGGGGTCGGGTCGTGGACTCAGTTTTCATAGTGCACCCAGTACTTCGAGAGCCAGAAGTTGATGGCGGTGAACACACCGATGATCAGGACGAGCAGCCAGGCGAGCGCCGACGCGTAGCCCATGCGGAAGGACGAGAAGCCTTCCTGGTAGAGGTAGAGCGTGTAGAAGAGCAGCGAGTCGGACGGTCCGCCGGTTCCACCCGAGACGATGAACGCCTGGGTGAAGGACGAGAACGAGTTGATGGTCGCCAGCACGAGGTTGAAGAAGATGATCGGGGTCAGCAGCGGCAGCGTGACGGCGTGGAACCGACGCCACGGCCCTGCGCCGTCCGTGGCGGCGGCCTCGTAGAGCTCGGCCGGGATCTGCCGCAGGCCGGCCAGGAAGATCACCATCGGTGACCCGAAGGTCCAGATGTGCAGCAGGATGATCGTTCCAAGGGCTGTGTCGGGACTGCCGATCCAGCTCGTGGTGGTGTGGATCCCGACGAGGCCCAGCATCGCGTTCACGAGCCCTTCGCCCCCGAACACCAGGCGCCACAGCACTGCGATGGCCACGGAGGCGCCCAGCAGGCTGGGCAGGTAGAACGCCGATCGGTAGATCGCGCGGCCACGTAGCCCGCGGTCGAGCAGCAGCGCGAGCGCGAGCGCCACCAGTAGCTGGCCAGGCACGCCGACGAGCACATAGACGAAGGTGACCACCAACGACTGGTGCAGTCGGACATCGGTGAGCATGCGCTCGAAGTTGGCGAGCCCGATCCAGTTCGCGTCCTGCAGCAGGTTGTAGTCGGTGAACGCCAGGTAGAGGGACGCAAGCACCGGGCCGAGCGTGAGCACGAGCGCGCCGAGCACCCATGGCCCGAGAAATGCGAGCGCCGCCTTGTTGTCCGGCGTGGCCTGCGAGGTACGCGGGGACCTGCGCGCCAGCTTTTGCAGCTCGACGACAGACATGGACACCTCCTCCTTGAGGGTCGCGGCCCGGACCCGGGCCAGGTGATACGTGTCACTGATACGTGTCACTATGGTTAGGGCTGCTGGGACCACTGTCAAGGGGATGGAGAATGTGAGCGTGTCACTACCGCCTACGAGCCGCGACGTCGCGCGCATTGCCGGCGTCTCGCAGACCACCGTGTCCTACGTCCTCACGGGGAAGGGCGCGATCTCCCCCACCACACGGGAGCGCGTGCTGGAGGTCGCCGACTCGATCGGGTACCGCCCGAACCTCGCCGCGCGGTCGATGCGCACCCGCCGCTCCGGCAGGCTCGCCGTGATCATGGGCGTCGCCTTCGACAACCAGATGCGCATGCTCAACGGCGCGAGCCAGGTGGCGGACGAGGCCGGCTACGTCATGGAGACCCACAGTGTCGAGGGCACCGTGGAAGACCGGACCGAACGAGTGCTCGAGCTGGCTGCCGGAGGGCAGTACGAGGGCATCCTGACCTTCGTGCCGGTGCTCGGCTCGGCCCTGTCGGACGGCCGGGAGACGCCGCCGGTCCTGGCCGCGACGGCGTTCGACGACAAGATGCGGAGCGTGGGCGAGCTGGCCGACGCCGGCCTGATCGAGGTGTTCGTCCGCGCGCTCGCCGCGGCAGGTCACCGGCGGTTCGTGCACGTCGCGGGGCCGCAGGGGTTCTCGTCGGCGCGCGCCCGCCAGGAGACCTACATCGCCGCCGTCGAGCGCCTCGGCGTCGAGTCGCTCGGCGTGCTCGGCGGGGAGTGGCCGCCGGAGACCGGCCGGCAGGCTGTCCTCGCGCTGGCCGACGACGCGCCGCCCGTCGCGGTGATCGCGGCCAACGACGACCTGGCCATCGGCGCCCTGCGGGGTGCCGCCGAGCGTGGGTGGTCCGTACCGGAGGACCTGGTCGTGACCGGCTGGGACAACGCCCGGTTCGGCGCCTACACGCTGCCGTCGCTCACCACCGTCGACGTCGACTTCCGGGCGGCCGGGAGCCATGCCATGCGGCTCCTCGTCGCGGCGCTACGCGGCGAGGAACCACCGCCGCGGGGGGCCACCCTCCAGCACATCGTGTGGCGGGAGTCGACGGGGAGCGCTGCGCCACCGGACTGAACCCCGCCGGACCGACCCAGCCCGGAACCCGCACCCGGCCGGACTTGACCAGGGCCGCCCGGCGGCGGAGCGTGAGAAGGGACGGCAGCGCCGTCCGGACGCTGCTTGCGAGCACAGGGAGTCCGCCATGTACATACGCACCACAGAGATCCAGGGAGAGCCCGCCGGCGTCGACGACGGGCTGCGGCTCGTCCGGGAGGAGATCTTCCCGGCCGTCTCCGCGATGGACGGCTGCGTCGGGATGTCCATGCTGATCGACCGCGGGTCCGCCCGTTGTATCACCACGACGGCGTGGTCGTCCCAGGACGCGATGCAGGCGAGCGCCGCCTCCGTGCGCCCGCTGCGCGACCGCGCCGAGCGCGCCCTGGGCGCCACCTCCGGCAGGTACGTCCACGAGTGGGAGGTCGCCGTCGTGCACCGCGACCACGCCGTGCCCGACGGCGGCTGTGCCCGCCTCACCTGGTTGAGCGGCGACCGGGACATGGTCGACAACGCCATCGACATGTACCGGATGGTGGTCGTCCCGCAGATCCAGGACCTCGACGGGTTCTGCAGCGCGAGCCTGATGGTCGACCGGGAGGCCGGCCGGGTCGTCAGCACGGCCGCCTTCGACGGCCCCGATGCCGTCGCCGCCAGCCGTGCGCTCGCCGCGGGGCTCCGCGAACGGGTCGCCGGCGAGCTCGGTGCCACGATCGACGACGTCGAGGAGCTGGAGGTCGCGTTCGCGCACCTCCACGTGCCCGAGATGGCGTGACGCGGTCCGGGACCGCGCGTGCGGGGCACCCTCAGTCGGCACGTCCCGCACCGCGGTCGGGCGCGGCCATGTCCCCGGTCGCCGGTGTGCCGGCCGCCAGCCCGTAGCGCAGGTGCACGCCACCCTTCGGACCGGCCGCAGGAGGTTCGAGGAGCGTCAGGTTCGTGGGCACCTCGCCGCCGTCGAACACCTTCTTGCCCTCGCCGAGCACGATCGGGTAGAGCCAGAGGTTGAGCCGGTCGAAGAGCTGCTCGCGCAGGAGCGTCTGGACCAGGTCGATGCTGCCGACGACCTTGATGTGCTCGTGCCGGTCGCGGAGCTCCCGCACGGCTGCCGGCAGGTCCGGCCCGAGCTGCGTGGACCCGGCCCACGGGAGGTCGGGCGTGCCGCGGGAGGCGACGTACTTGGGGACGCCGTTGAAGAGCGTGGCGATCTGGTTGTCCTGGCCGCCCTCCTGGTGCGGCCAGTAGGCGGCGAAGATGTCGTAGGTCCGCCGGCCGAGCAGGAGGGCGTCGGTACCCTCGTACGCTGCGTCGATCTGCGCTCCGGCGACCTCGTCCATCAGGGGCGCCTGCCAGCCGCCGAACCGGAACGCCGCTGGGTCCTCCTCCGGGCCGCCGGGTGCCTGCGCGACCAGGTCCAAGGTGGCGAACAGCTCGATCTCGATGAGGCCCATCGTGTGCTCCTGTGCTCGTGGTGGTGGTCAGGAGGTAGACGCGGGAGCGTCGGCGGACTCATCGGTACCGGTCAGGGCAGCCGGGTTGTCGCGATCATCGGACGATCTTGCGCAGGTGGGCCTCGTCGGGCAGCGGGACGCCGAAGCCCGGTGAGCCGTCGAGGTGCAGCACCCCGTCCACGGGACGGAGCAGCCGCGGGTCGACGCCGGCCACGTCGCCAGGGACGCCCTCGACGATCTCGACGTTGCCGAGTCCCGCCGCGAGGTGTGCGGCGTAGCGGGTCTTGAGCGGCCGTCCCCACGCGTGCGGCGAGCCGTGGACGCCCGCCGCCGCGAGATCGGGCATCAGCCGCCGCCACGCCGTGAGGCCGTACGACAGCACGTCCATCAGCAGCACGTCGATGGACCCTGCCGCGGCGACGGGAAGCAGCGCGCCGACGTCGGGCGAGGTCTCCCCCTCCGCGATCCGGGTCTCGGGCGACTTCGCGTCGAGCCACGCGCGGAGCGCGGCGAGGTCGTCGGCGTCGTCGAGGAACGGCTCCTCGACCCAGAACAGCCCGACGTCGGCGACGGCCTCGAGGTACGTGACGAACCCGTCGAGGTCGTACCCGTCGTTCGCGTCGACGAGGATCCGCGCGTCCGGGAACGCGTCGCGGACGGCACGCGTCACCTCGATGTCACGGACGTCGCCCTCGTCACGGGGCAGCCACCGGTTGCCCCTGCCGATCTTGAGCTTGAAGTCGCGGTGGCCGAGACCGGCGTCGGCCCGGCACTCCTCGAGCAGGACCTCGATACCGCGCGGCGCGTCCTGCGGATCGAGGTCGTCGAAGTAGATCGCGCCGTCGTAGACCGGGACGTCCACCGAGCCACGCCCGCCGAGCAGCGCGTGCACCGGAGCGTCCAGCACGACGCCGAGCAGGTCGTGCAGGGCGATGTCGAGCCAGCGGTCCGCGTCGTCGAGGACACCGGTGCCCGCGTCGATCAGCTCGGAGAGCAGGCGCCCCTCCACCCGGGCGACGTCGCCCGGCGGGCCCTCGAACAGGCCCCACCCGGTTCGGCCGT
Source organism: Promicromonospora vindobonensis (assembly GCF_042685865.1). Classification (NCBI taxonomy): domain Bacteria; kingdom Bacillati; phylum Actinomycetota; class Actinomycetes; order Micrococcales; family Promicromonosporaceae; genus Promicromonospora; species Promicromonospora vindobonensis. The sequence continues at coordinate 301,279 of NZ_JBHUOG010000001.1, forward strand.
CCTCGGTGACCAGCACCGCGACGTGCGAGTCGGGGCCGCTGCCGTGGCTGCCGAGCCGGGCATTGCGTCCAACGGTACGTGGATAGCGCGTGTCGAGCTGTGCGAGCCGGACGGAGCGGATGCGAGGGTCGGAGGTGCCCATGGAGTCCAATCAGGTGTCGTGGGAGAGCGGGTGGGACGGTGGCGACGCGCCGAGCGCGACGGAGATGCGGGCGGCGGTGCGGACCACCGCTGGGACGATCGAGGACTGGGCGGCGACGATGCGGTCGCGCGGCCCGGCCACGCTGATCGCGGCTACCGGGAGCTCGCCGGCGCCGCGGATCGGTGCGGCGATGCAGCGCACCCCTGGCTCGCGTTCGGCGTCGTCGAGCGCCCAGCCCTGGTCGCGGATCCGGTCGAGCTCCGCGTGCAGCTCTGGTGCGGTGGTGAAGGTCGTCGCGGTGTAGCCCGTCAGCGGGATGCGCTCGACGACGAGCCCCCGCTCGGCCTCCGGCAACGCCGAGAGATAGGCCTTGCCGAGGCCTGACGCGTGCAGCGGGGCACGGCCGCCCAGCTTGGAGAGCACCCGCACCACCTGCGGCCCCTCCTCCTGCATCACGTAGCACATCTGGTCGTCGTCGAAGACGGCGATGAACGCCGTCTCCTCGGTCTCGTCGACCAGCTCGCGCAGGTGCTCGGGCCCGACGGCGTGGATGTCGAGACCCTCCAGCGCCTGCAGGCCGAGCCGCATGATGACCGGCCCGAGGCGCAGCTCGGTCTCGCCGACCACGTAGCCGCGGTCCCTGAGCATGCCGACGATGCGGTACGCCGCGCTGCGGCTGAGACCGAGGTCCGCCGAGAGCCGCTGAACGGTCGCGCCCGGCGTCGCAGCGACCCATTCCACGATGTCGAGGCCACGTGCGAGGGTGCCGACGGTCCCACCGTCGACGGAGGTCCGGTTGCTCGTGTCATTCACGCGGCCATTCTCTCCTGGTGTCCGCTCATCCCTTGAGACCGGACCTGGCGACGCCGGCGATCACGAAGCGCTGCACGAAGGCGAACAGGATCAGCACCGGGATGCTCGCGATCGCCGCTCCGGCCATGACGGCGGGGAAGTCGGTCGCGTAGGCGCCGCGCAGTGTCGCCAGGCCGGCGGGCAGGGTCAGCTGCGACGGGTTGAACAGCACGTACAACGGCCAGAGGAAGTCGTTCCAGCTGGCAAGGAACGACAGGAGCCCGAGGGTCGCGAGCGGTGCCTTGGACAGCGGCAGCACGACGCGGAAGAAGATCTGCCAGCGGTTGGCGCCGTCGATGAGCGCCGCCTCCTCGAGCTCCGCCGGGATGCTCGCGAAGAACTGGCACAGGAAGAACACGCCGAACGCGCTGGCGGCGCCGGGTACGACGAGCGCCCAGAGGCTGTCGAGCCAGCCGAGCCCGTCGACGATCAGGTAGTTGGGCATGAGGAAGACGAACCCCGGGACGAACAGCGTTGCGATGATCAGCGCGAACACCACTCGCCTGCCCGGAAACCGCATCCGGGCCAGCGGGTAGGCCGCCATCGAGGCGGTGACGAGCACGAGCGCGGTGTGCAGCACGCCGACGAGCACCGAGTTCCCGAGCCACCGCAGCAGGGGTGCCTGCGCGTCGGCGAACAGCTTGGTGTAGCCCTCGAGGGTCGGTGTCGGCGGTATCCACTGCGGCGGGAGCGCCGTGGCATCACCGGTCGTCTTGAACGACGTCGAGAGCATCCACAGCAGCGGGGCCAGGATGATCACGGACAGGATGAGCAGCATGGCGTAGAGCAGCAGGGTGCCGACGACGCCGCGGCCGCCCGCCGTCTCTCCGCTCCGGCGAGCCGTGGCCGGCCGGGGTGCCGCAGGTCGGTCGGTGCTGCCCGGCCGCTCGATGGTCGTTGCCATCTCAGCTCTCCTTCTGTCGCAGGAACAGGAAGTTCAGTGCGCTCACGGCGATCAGCAGCAGGGCGAGCAGGTAGCTCATCGCGGCGGCGAGGCCCATGCGGAACTGCTCCAGACCGACCTCGGCGATGAACATGATCGCCGTGCGCGTCTCGTTCGACGGGTTGCCCGAGGTGAGCAGGTACGACTGGCCGAACATGTTCGCGGAGGCGAGCACCGTCATCGTGAGGACGAAGAGGAGGACCGGGCGCAGCTGCGGGATCGTGACGTGCACGAACCGCTGCCAGCGGTCCGCGCCGTCGACCTTGGCCGCGTCGTAGAGCGCCTCGTCGACGTTCTGCAGGCCCGCGAGGTAGACCACGGAGTTGAATCCCATCGTCCACCAGACCGTCACGCCGACGAGCGACACCCAGACCCACGGCGTTGCGGTGAGCCACGGCACGGCCTCCGTGATGCCGAGCTCCGCCAGGTACCCGTTCACCAGGCCGGTGTTGCCGTTGAGGAGGTACTGCCAGAGCAGGCCGACCACGCTGACCCCCAGCACGTACGGTGCGAAGAACACCGCCCGGAAGAAGGTTCGCCCACGGAACCGCTGGTTGAGCAGGAGGGCGAGGCCGAGCGGGATCGCCATCAGCAGCGGGACCGAGAACAGCACGAACAGGCCGGTCGCCCGCATGCTCTCCCAGAACTGCTGCGCGACGAGCGCGTCGGGCGTGAACAGGTCGACATAGTTCTGCAGTCCGACGAACGGCCGGTCGGGCAGGAAGAAGTCCCAGTTGTGCAGGCTCATCCAGATCCCGGACACGGCGGGCGCCAGCACGAACGTCCCGAAGATCAGCAGGAACGGCGCGAGGAAGAGGTACGGCGTCCAGGGTCGGGGCCGGTGCGGTGAGCGCACAGCGGACCGGGCCCGCGCAGGGCCGGCGGAGCGCTGGGGGCGACCCGTGCGCGGCGAGGCGGTGGTGGTCATGTCAGGCCCTCCCGTACTTCTCGACGTTCTCCTGGAGCAGGAAGGACGCCTGGGTCGTCGCGGTGTCCAGCGCGCTGCGCGGGTCACCGAGCGAGAGCAGCGCGTCGCCGATCGCGGGGTACAGGATGGTCGTCTGCACCTCCGCGATCCCCGGCACCAGCGGGTAGAACCGGATGTGCTCGACGCCCTCTGCGACGTGTGCCTGCGCGGGCAGGTCCGCGAGCTCCGGCGAGGCGAGGATCGGCAGCCGGGCGGGCACCGGTCCCGCCGTCGCCCAGCCGATCGAGTTCGCGAGGATCCACCCGAGGAACGTCACGACGGCGGCGAGGCGGTCGGCGTCGAAGCTCGGCTGGCGGGAGACAACGAACTGGTGCGAGCCGGAGAACGCCGCACGCTGGCCGCCGATCTGCGGCAGCGGCGCGACGTCCCAGTCGAGCCCGTCGACCTGGCCGAGATCGTTGATGAGGGCGCCTGGACCGCCCCAGAGGAACGCGTTCTGGTCGTTCTTGAACGCCATGGAGGCGTCGGAGCCACTGACGTTGCGCGGGCTCCAGCCCGCACGGATCAGGGACTGTTGCCACACGAGCGCGTCCACACCGGCCTGCTCGGCGAACGTTGCGGCCCTGCCAGCGCTGTCATAATGCTCGCCGCCGAACTGCCAGAGCAGGGAGTCGAACCCTCGCCCCACACCCTGTGGGTCCACGGCCGGGAGCCAGTGGCCCTGGACCCCGGACGACGCGACCGCGTCCAGCGCCTGCTCGTACCCGGCGCGGTCGACCGGCGGCGCGTCCGGGTCGAGCCCTGCCTGCTCCAGCACCCGGCGGTTGTAGAACAGCGAGTCGGGCCACATGTCCAGCGGGAGCGACCAGCGCTGGCCCCGGTAGACACCGGAGTCCCACACGACCGGCAGGTAGTCGGCCTCCACGAGGCCGACGGTGTCCAGGACCTCGTCGACCGGCATGATCACCTTCCGCGCGGCGTTCGTCGCCACCTGGAAGTTGTGCATGAGGGCGAAGTCCGGCGCCAGACCGCTGGTGACCGCGGCGGGGAACTTCTGGTAAAAGTCCGTCCACGGCAGGGCGTACATGTCGATGCCGATGTTCGGGTGCTCGCGGGTGAACTCGGCGATCAGCGTCCGCATGACCGGACCGTCACCGCCCGTGAGCCCGTTCCAGAACCGCAGCCTGATCGGCGGCCCGTCATAGGCGCCGTCGATCCGCGGGAGCCCTCCGGTCCCGATCGTCGGCGCACAGCCGGTGATCGCCGCCGCGACGCCGGCGAGCCCGGCCGTCCCGAGCGCCCGCAGGACCGTGCGGCGCGTGAGCGTACTCATCTCCACATCTCCACCCCATTGTGTGCAGTCCCACTGATCGGGACTGCTGTGTCGATGAACGGGACAGTAGCGGAGCCGGTCGGGCGCGTCAACGGTCCGCACGATAACCCGGGTCGTTGCCGCGGCTAACTATCTGGCAGGATGATGGCGTGACCGGAACCGGCGAACCAGCTGACGATCCGGAGTTCCGCTTCCGCGACATCGCCGTCGTGGCCTACCTGCCCTCCGTCGTCAGCTCGATCGGCCATGGCGCCGTCCTGCCGGTCCTGGTGATCCACGCGGGCGATCTCGGGGCGAGCACCGCCCTCGCCGCGTTCGTGGTCGCACTCCTGGGGATCGGACAGCTGGCGAACTCCCTCCCCTCTGGCGCGCTGGTGGCGCGGCTCGGCGAACGCCGCACCCTCCTGATCGCCGGGATCGTCGACGCAGTGGCGATGCTGGCCGCCTTCCTGGTGCCCTCGGTGTGGCTGCTGTGCGTGTGCGTCTTCGTCAGCGGGATGAGCTGGACGGCGTTCCTCCTGGCGCGGCAGGGGTTCCTGATCGACGCCGTGCCGATCAGCCATCGTGCACGCGGGATGGCCCTGCTGGGCGGGTCGATGCGGCTCGGGGTCCTGATCGGTCCGCTGCTGGGAGCACTGCTGATCCACCTGCTCGGGGTCCGCTCGGTGTTCGTGCTCGCGGCGTGCGCATCGTTCGCCTCGGCCCTGATCGTCACGCGGATGCCGGACTTCGGCCGTGTGGCACGCACCGCCACCCCGCTTCCCGTGCACTCGGTCCTGTGGGAGCACCGGCGCACGCTGCTCACCCTCGGTGTGGCCGTCATCATCATCGGCGCCTCCCGGTCGGTGCGTACCGGCCTGCTGCCGCTGTGGGCCGACCACGTCCACATCTCTGCCGCCGTGGTCTCGCTCCTGTTCGCGGTCGCCGCCACCATCGACATCGCGCTCACCCTCCCGGGTGGCTGGCTCCTGGACACCCGCGGCCGGCAGATCGTGGCGGTGCCGGTGGTCCTCGCGGTCGGCGTCGGCTGCCTGCTGCTCCCGCTGACCGACTCCGCACTCGACGTCGGCCTGGTCATGGCGGTCATCGCGCTCGGCAACGGGCTCGGGTCGGGGATCGTGATGACCCTCGGCGCCGATGCGGCACCACAGGCGGGCCGCGCGCAGTTCCTCGGTGGCTGGCGGCTGTGCGGAGACATCGGCAACACCGGCGGGCCGCTGCTCGTCTCCGCGGTGGCCGCCGTCGCACCGCTGGCCGCCGCGCCGGTGCTCATCGGCGTGCTCGCGCTGCTCGGCGCGATCTGGGTCGGGCACTGGACCGGCAAGGCCGACCGCAAGCGCCGAGGTTAGGACGGGGCCGGACCCGCTCCGGTGTCGCCGCCCGGCGTCGGCCCTGGCTTGGTGTGCAGGATCTCCCGGGCCTGCTCCGCCGCTCGGTCGATGCTCTCGGAGATGAAGTCCATGAAGCGGGCGATGTTCTCGAGCCGGACGGCGGCCGGCGTGTCGCGGCCGAGCACGCTGACGCCCTGCCGTGCGGTCTCGGCAAGCTGGGCATTGCCCCTCGCGCCGGCGAGCGTGGCCTGGTAAAAGAGCTCGTCGTCGACGACGTAGCGGTCACGGCGCCCCTCGGCACGCTCGCGGCGGACGAGGCTCTGGCCCTCCAGGAACGAGACCGCCTTGGAGACGGACGCCGGGCTGACCTGGAGGTGCTGGGCGAGCTGCGACGCGGTGAGACTGCCCGCATCCGCGATGAACAGCGAGGCCAGCACCCGAGCCGTCATCCTGGGCAGGCCCGAGGCCATGAGGACGCCGGTGAGCGTCTCCTCGTAGTCGGCGACGGCAGCGGCGTCCCGCCCGTGCGGCTGCGGAGCCGCGGCCACCCCCTGGGCCGAGGCCTGCCTGCGCCGGTGGGCGCGGCGCTCGGTGGCGCGGTGGGCCAGGTCGGAGCGATAGGCGGTGGGGCCGCCGTTGCGCATCACCTCGCGCGTGACCGTCGACGTCGGCCGGTCGAGACGTCGCGCGATCTCCGCGTAGGGCAGGGCATCGGCGAGCCCCAGCGCGATCTGCTGGCGCTCCTGTCTGGTGAGCCTGCCTCCCGGCATCGGGGTCTCCCTCGTGTTCGGCCGTACGGACCCTGCACGAGCCACCATAGCGTTCACTTTTGACCTGTTGCAACGCTGAGCATCATCGCCATTGCATTGCATCTTGACCGGTTGCAACGGTTTATCCGCTGTGACCTGCAGCGATACACATGGAATGCAACGGGTGTATTGCCGGAACGTCGAACGCAACGTAGCGTTTGCGATATCAGAAACACCGTGAACCACCGAGCACAGGAGCAGGACATCATGCAGAACTTCGACACCCCCACCACCATCTCCGTCGTCCTCGACGTCCCCGCCGGGCGCATCCAGCTCATCGCCGCCGACCGCGTGGACACCACCGTCGAGGTGCTGCCCGCCGACGCCGGCAAGAGCCGCGACGTCCAGCTCGCCGAGGAGACCACCGTCACCTACACCGACGGCGTCCTGCGGATCGCCACCCCGGAGCCCGGCAACCGGCTCGTCGGCCACTCGGGATCCGTCGAGGTGACGGTCCAGCTGCCCGCCGGCTCCCAGGTCGAGGCCAGGTCCGCCAGCTCGGAGCTCCGCGCCGTCGGCACCCTCGGCGACCTCGTCGTCGAGGGTGTGTACCGCCAGATCAAGATCGACGAGGCCGGGAGCGTCCGCCTCAGCGCGGTCGACGGCGACGTCGAGGTCGGCCGGCTCAACGGGCCGGCGGAGATCAGCACGATGCGGGGTGACATCCGGATCGGCGAGGCGGTGCGCGGCACCGTCGTCCTCAGCACCCAGTCCGGCAACATCTCGGTCGACGCAGCGGCCGGCGTCTCGGCCACGCTCGACGCCGGTACCAGCCTCGGCCGCGTCAGCAACGCGCTCAAGAACGACGGCGCCACCGAGCTCGACATCCGCGCCACCACCGTGCAGGGCGACATCACCGCCCGCAGCCTCTGATCAGGCGTCCGGCCCGCGGCTTCCGCGGGCCGCACCGGGGCACCGGGTCACCGACGTGCCGCAGCCGCCGCCCGGCTCGTCCGCAGATGTTCGCGGGCGAGCCGGGCGGCGGCGTCCGCGTCGCCGTCCCGGACAGCGTCGAGAAACGCCCGGTGCTCGTCGGGACCTGCTGGCGCTGACCACGCAGCTCGCGCGGCTGTCCGGCTTCCGGTACGACGAGGACCTGGTCACCGCGGCGCGCATCGCCTCGGCGGACGCCGGACGCTTCGTGGGGCGGGCCGTGCACGACCTGGTGGTCGGCGCGCCTGCCGACGTCGTGCTCGTCGACGCCGAGAACGTGCCCGACGCCGTGGTCCGCGCCCCGCGCTCGTGGTCGCGGGCGGCCGGCTCGTCGCCCGCGACGGCGAGGTGCTGGTCTGACCGCCCTCCGCGCTGGCCGGCTCTGCATGGGATGACTTCGGTCGGATGGGAGATGACTTCGGTCGGATGGGATGAGATCGGTCAGTTGACTGACCGATCTCATCCCATCCGACCGAAGTCATTCCTGCGACGGTGCAGGGAACCGAACTCAGGCAGCCCTCAACCCACCAGCCCGCACCCCCAGCCAGCCCGCACCCGTCGCACATTGATCAAACCAATCCACCCAGCCACACCCTCAAGCCTTGACCCCTGCCCCACTCATCCGTAGATTGCTGGCAGTTCATCGGATGTTTGCGAAGGAGCGGGCATGGCCACGATCACAGGTGTCCGCGTCGAGGACGTGCGGTTCCCGACGTCGGTCACAGCCGACGGTTCCGACGCGATGAACAAGGACGCCGACTACTCGGCGGCCTATGTCGTCCTGGAGACGGACGCCCCCGACCCCGGCAACCCGCACGGCAAGCTCGGGGGCTACGGGCTGACGTTCACGATCGGCCGCGGCAACGACATCGTGGCCGAGGCCGCGCGCCAGCAGGCCGCCGCGCTCGTGGGCAGGGACGTGGACGAGCTCGCCGCGGACATGGGCGCCGTCTACCGCGAGCTGACCGCCGACAGCCAGCTGCGCTGGCTCGGGCCGGAGAAGGGCGTGGTGCACCTGTCGCTGGCCGCTGTGCTCAACGCCGCCTGGGACCTGGTCGCACGCCGCGCGGGCAAGCCGCTGTGGCGCGTCCTGGTCGACATGACCCCGGAGGAGCTGGTCGACGTCGCCGACCTGCGGTACCTCTCCGACGCGCTCACCCGTGAGGAGGCGCTGGACATCCTCCGTGCTCGCGAGGACGCCAAGAAGGAGCGGCTCGCGCACCTGGAGGAGACCGGCTACCCGGTGTACACGACGTCGGCCGGATGGCTCGGCTACAGCGACGACAAGCTCCGGCGGCTGTGCCAGGAGGCGGTCGACGCCGGCTACCAGCACGTGAAGCTCAAGGTCGGGGCGAACCTCGCAGAGGACATCCGCCGGCTGACCATCGCGCGCGAGGTCCTCGGCCCGGACCGCGCGCTGATGATCGACGCCAACCAGGTCTGGGACGTACCGCAGGCGATCGAGTGGATGGGCGTGCTGGCCCGGTTCGACCCGCTGTGGATCGAGGAGCCGACGTCGCCCGACGACATCCTCGGGCACGCCGCCATCCGCAGGGCCGTCGCACCGGTCGGTGTGGCGACGGGCGAGCACTGCCACAACCGCGTGATGTTCAAGCAGCTCTTCCAGGCCGATGCCATCGACTACTGCCAGCTCGACACCGGACGTCTCGCGAGCATCAACGAGATCGTCGCCGTGCTGCTGCTCGCGGCGAAGTTCGGCGTCCCGGTGTGCCCGCACGCGGGCGGCGTCGGCCTGTGCGAGATGGTGCAGCACGTCTCGGTGCTCGACTACGTGGCGATCGGCGGCGACCTCGACGGCCGGGTGACCGAGTACGTGGACCACCTGCACGAGCACTTCACCGACCCCTGTGTCGTCGCGGACCGTGGCGCGGGCACCGCCTACGTGCTGCCGTCCCGGCCGGGCTACTCCACGCAGATGTACGAGGAGTCCCTCGACCGGTTCAGGTTCCCGCACGGGACGTACTGGGTGCGCGATACTGCGAACCATGTCCCGCACTGACGAGGTCGTCGACGGCATCCGCAGGATGATCCTCGACGGACGGCTCCGCCCCGGCGACCGGCTGCCGGTCGAGAAGGACCTGGCCGACACGCTCCAGGTCTCCCGCGGTTCGCTGCGGGAGGGCGTCCGCGCACTGTCGATCCTCGGCGTCGTGCATACCCGCCAGGGCGACGGCACGTACGTCACCAGCCTCGACCCCGCGCGCCTGCTCTCCCCCATGGCGTTGGTCCTCGACCTGCAGGACGACGGCGCTATGCCCGCGTTCCACAGCGTGCGCCGCGTGCTCGAGACGGAGGCCGCAGGGCTGGCGGCCAGCCGGATGCCCGACACGGCGGTCACCGAGGCGCGGGAGATCCTCGACCAGGTCACCGGCGTGCTGCACACCGCGCCCGTCGACCACGACAGGTTCATCGAGATCGACATCGCGTTCCACCGCGTCATCGCGGCGCACACCGGCAACCCGGTGCTGGAGGCGCTCATCGAGTCGTTCGCCGGCCGCACCGTCCGGGCGCGCCTGTGGCGGGTGCTGCACACCGAGGGCATCGAGGAACGCACGCACGACGAGCACGAGGCCATCTGGCGCGCGCTCGCCGCACACGACCCCGAGGCGGCCCGGATCCGCATGGCCAGCCACCTGCTGGGTGTCGAGGACTCGCTCCCCAGACCGGAGAACCTGAACGAGATCCCCTGACCCCCGCAAGACCTTGTTGTGGGCGTGATCGTTGCGACTACGCGCCCGTTTTAGGCGCAACGATCACGCCCACAACCAAAGGGGGTCTACTCGTAGAGGACGGCGGCGATCTCCTCGTCGTCGATGTTCGTCTCGTCGTACCAGTAGAAGCCCGAGTCGACGACGGGCTCCAGCTCCTCGCCCTCGATGGCCGCCACCGCCGCCTTGACGGTCTCGTAGCCCATCTTGATCGGGTCCTGCGTGATCGCACCCGCCATGAGCCCGTCGCGGATCGCGTCGGTCTGCGCCTTGCCCGAGTCGAAGCCGATCACGGTGAGCTTGCCCGCCTTCCCGGACTCCTGCACCGCCTTGACCACGCCGATCGCCGAGCCCTCGTTGGTGCCGTAGATGCCCTTGAGGTCGGGGTGGGCCTGCATGATCGCCTTCGCGGCGTCGGCGGACTTGAGGTGGTCTCCCCCGGCGAACTGCGTGTCGACGATCTCCACGTCCGGGGCGTTCTCCTCGATGTACTGGGTGAACCCCTCGACCCGCTGCTGCCCGGTCTGAGAGGTCTGGTCGTGCCCGACGATCGCGATCTTGCCGCTGCCGACCAGCTCGGCCATGTGCTTGGCCGCCTCGGCCGAGGCGGCCAGGTTGTCGGTGGACACGGTGGTCACCGGAACCTCGGACTCCACGCCGGAGTCGAAGGCGATCACGGGGATCCCGCGCGACTCGGCGTCGGTCATCATCGGGATCGAGGCCTCGGAGTCGAGGGCCGCGTAGCCGAGCGCGTCCGGGTTCTTGTCCAGGGCCGTCTGCAGCATGGTGAGCTGCTTCTCGACCTCGGTCTCCGTCTCGGGCCCCTCGAACGTCACCTCGACGTCCAGCTCGGCCGCCGCGTCGTCGGCGCCCTGCTTGACCGCCTGCCAGAACTGGTGCTGGAAGCCCTTGGAGACCAGGGCGACGTACGGCTTGTCCCCGGCTCCTGGTTCGCTGCCCCCGCCGCCCGAGCCGCACGCGGCGAGCGCGAGCGCGACGACGGCGGAGGTGGTGGCCGCCGCGACCGCGGTGAACCGTCTGCGCGTGGTGGAGTTGCTGTTCATGCGAGTCCAGCCCCTTCGGTGGTCGAGTCAGGTGTGGTCGAGTCAGGTGTGCTTGGGTCAGGTGCGGTCGAGTCAGGTGTGGTCGGGCACGGCCGCCTCAGGCTTCCTTCCCCCTGCGGAGGATGTCGGCATAGACGGCCAGCACGATCACGATGCCGACGGCCACCTTCTGCCACTCCTGCGGGATCGACATGATCCGCAGGCCGTTGGTGAGGGTCGCCATGATCAGCGCACCGATCACGGTGCCGAGGATGGTCGCCTTGCCACCGCGCAGCGAGGTACCGCCGATGACGACGGCGGCGATCGCCTCGAGCTCGTACCCGAGGCCGAGCCCAGGCTGCGCCGAGTTGAGCCGGGAGGCCATGACGACGCCGGCCAGGCCCGTGAACAGTCCGGCGACGGTGTAGATGACGACCTTCCACCGCCGCACGTCGACGCCGGAGATCGCGGTGGCCTCCTCGTTGGAGCCGATGGAGAGCGCGTAGCGGCCGGTGAGCGTCTTGCTCAGCGTCACGCCGGCGATCGCCGCGGCGGCGAAGAAGATCAGCACGGCGTTCGGCAGGCCGGGGATCAGCTCGCCGGCAGCGAGCTGGTCGAACCCGCCCACGTCGCTGAAGTAGATGGGCTTGGTCCCGGAGATCACGAGCGAGAGCCCCTGCGCCACCATCATCATCGCCAGCGTCGCGATGAACGGCGGCAGCCGCAGGTAGGAGACGTTCAGGCCGTTCAGCAGGCCGATCAGGGCGCCGATCGCGAGACCGCCCAGCACGCCGACGACGAGCGGCAGGCCGAGGTTCGCCAGGAACACGCCGGTCATCACCGAGCACAGCGTCATGCCGGTGCCGACCGACAGGTCGATGCCGCCCGTCGCGATCACGAACGTCGCACCAAGGGCCATGATCCCGGTGACCGCGGTGGCGAGCAGGATGCCCTTCACGTTGGCCCAGTCCAGGAAGTACGGGCTGGCGAACGAGAAGAAGGCGAAGATGACCACCAGACCCGCGAAGGCCAGGATCTGCTGCAGCTGTTGCCGGCTGCCGAACCGCGTGGCGGGCCCCTTCTTCGCCGGCCCTGTGGTCGTTGACGTCGTCGTCATTCTGCGCCTCCGGTCGTGACGAGCGAGCGGTCGGCACCGAACCGCGTCGCGAGCTCCATGATGTCGTGCTGGGTCGCGTCGGCGTTGGCGAGGGTGCCGGTGACGCGGCCCTCGCACATGACGACGATCCGGTCGGCCAGCCGCAGCACCTCTGGCAGCTCCGACGAGATCACGATGATGGACTTTCCCTGCGCGGCCAGGCTCGTGAGCAGGCCGTAGATCTCGTCCTTCGCGCCGACGTCGATCCCGCGGGTCGGCTCGTCCACGATCAGCACGTCGCAGTCGCGCACGAGCCACTTGGCCAGCACCACCTTCTGCTGGTTGCCGCCCGAGAGGTTCTTGGCCGTCTGGGTGACCGACGGTGTCCTGATCGCGAGCCGGTCCACCATCTCCGCCGCCACCCGGCGCCCCTCGGTGTCCCGCACGAAGCCTCCTCGGGTCATGCCGGGCAGCGAGGACAGCATGACGTTGCGCACGACGTCCTGGTCCAGGAGGAGTCCGTAGCGCTTGCGGTCCTCCGAGAGGTAGCCGATGCCGTTGCGCACGGCGTCGGCGGGGTTGCGTACCGTGACCCGGCGGCCGTTCACCTCGACCACACCGGTCGAGCGGTCCGCCCCGATGATGGCCCGGGCGACCTCCGTGCGCCCGGCGCCCATGAGGCCGGCGAAGCCGAGGATCTCGCCGCGGTGCAGCTCGAAGGACACGGCCTTGAGCAGCTTGCGGGTGCTCAGCCCGCTGACCGAGAGCACCACCTCGCGCCCGTCGGCTCCGGACGCGCTGCCCGCCGCCGCGGCGTCGGGCCGCACGCCGGTCTCCAGCTGCCGGCCCACCATGGCGGCGATGACCTCCCGGGTGGCCGTCGACGCCGTCGGCAGCGTGTCGACGTAGCGGCCGTCCCGCAGCACCGTGATGCGGTCGGAGATCTCCTTGACCTCGTCCATGCGGTGCGAGACGTAGATGACTCCGGTGCGCGGGGAGACGAAGTCGCGCACGATGCGGAACAGCGTGGCGACCTCGGTCTCCGTGAGCGCCGCCGTCGGCTCGTCCATGATCAGCACGCGCGCGTCGAACGAGAGCGCCTTGGCGATCTCGACCATCTGCTGGCCGGCCACGCTCAGGTGCGACACCGGCTGCCGCGGGTCCAGCGGGATCCCGAGGCGCTCGAAGAGGGCAGCCGCCCGGCGCTCGAGCTCGTCGTCCCGGATGAGACCGGCCCGCCGGGGCTCGCGGCCGATGAAGATGTTCTGCGCGACCGTGAGGTCGGGCATCAGGTGGAACTCCTGGTGGATCACGCTGATCCCGAGCTCGTTCGCCTGCCGGGGCCCGGTAGGGCTCATCGGCGAGCCGTCGAGCTCCATCGTGCCCTCCTCCGGCCGGTAGATGCCCGAGAGCAGCTTCAGGAGGGTCGACTTGCCGGCGCCGTTCTCACCGACGAGCGCCAGCACCTCGCCGTGCCGCAGGTCGAGATGGACGTCGTCGAGCGCGCGGACGCCGGGGAAGGACTTGCTGATCCCCGTGGCGCGCAATAGGGCTGGGCTGTCCGACACGTGATGCTCCCTTGCCTCCGTGTAGTCGCATTCATACCGCAGACATCCGATGCATCTCAAGATCTTGGGCCATATCGTCACCGAACTGACCCGTCCGGTCCCGGTTCGGCAGCGATAGGTCAGATGACTCCGGTGGCCTCGGGTGGTGCGGGCACGGCCGTCTCCGCGAGCAGACCGGCGTCCGCGAGCGCGCGCCAGAGCCCGGCCGGCACGTGCGCCGCGGCGCGCTCCCCGGCCTGCCGGGCCTGCTCAGGGGTCCCGAGCCCGACGACGGTGCTCGCCACCGCCGGGTGCGTGCGCACGTAGGCGAGGGCCGCCTGCGGGAGCGTGACGCCGTGGTCGCCACACACGGCGGCGATCCTGCGGGCCCGGTCGAGCAGCCCCGCGGTGGCGGGCGCGTAGTCGTACGTCGCGTCCGACGGCGGGGTGTCGTACGCGAGGATGCCCGAGTTGTAGGCGGCCGCCGCGACGACCGCTACTCCTCGCTCCGCCGCAGCGGGAAGCAGGTCGGTCAGCGCCGGCTGCTCCAGCAGGGTGAACCGCCCGGCGCACATGACCACGTCGACGTCGGTCTCGCGCACGAACCGGGTGAGCATCGCCGACTGGTTCATGCCGGCCCCGACCGCACCGACCACGCCCTGCTCCCGCAGCTCGAGCAGGGCGGGCAGCGCCTCGCCGACCGCCTGGTCCCAGTGGTCGTCGGGGTCGTGCAGGTAGACGACGTCGAACCGGTCCAGGCCGGCACGGTCCAGACTGGCCTCGAGCGACCGCAGCACGCCCTCGCGGGAGAAGTCCCAGACCCGGCGCGCGGTGGCCGGCACCTCGAACATGTCGGGGTCGGTGTGGTGCGCGGTCTCGGGCGACGGCACGAGCAGTCGTCCGACCTTGGTGGACACCACCAGCTCGGCTCGAGGCCGGGTGCGCAGGAACGCGCCGAGCCGACGTTCGGAGAGCCCGAGACCGTAGTGCGGCGCGGTGTCGAAGTACCGGATCCCGGCGGCCCAGGCCGCCTCGAACGTCGCGTGCGCCTCCTCGTCGGTGGTCGCCCGGTACAGGTTGCCCGCCGGAGCCGCGCCGAGGCCGAGCGCGGTGAGCCGGACCCCGGTGGCGCGCACCGCCGTCGTCTCGATCATGTCTCCGCCTCCCCGCGACCGCCCTCAGCCCTGCTCGGGCGCGCGGGTGCGCAGGGCGTGCGAACCCCCGTCGACGGCGAGCATCGCGCCGGTGGTCGCCGCGGCGAGCGGGCTCGCGAGATAGCACACCGCGTGCGCGACCTCGTCGGCGCCGACGAGCCGGCCGGAGGGCTGGCGGGCCTCCAGCGCCGCGCGCTCGGCGGCCGGGTCGTCGGCGGCGTCGAGCAGCCGGGTCACCCACGGGGTGTCGGCGGTGCCAGGGTTGACGCAGTTGACGCGGATGCCCTCGCGGACGTGGTCGGTGGCCATGGCCAGCGTGAGCGCCTGCACCGCCCCCTTGGAGGCCGAGTACAGGGCTCGGTTCGGCAGGCCGGTCCACGCGGCGATCGAGCAGGTGTTCACGACGGCGGCGTGGGGCGACTCGCGCAGGTACGGCAGCGCCGCGCGGGTCACGCGGACGATCCCGAGCACGTTCACGTCAAGGACCCGTAGCCATTCGGCGTCGTCGTTGTCGGCGACGGTGCCCTGTGCGCCGATCCCCGCGTTGTTGGCGACGACGTCGATGCCGCCCATCGCCTCCGCCGCGGCCTCGACGGCGGCGCGCACGGCCGCGTCGTCGGTCACGTCGGCGACCTGGGCCCCCGCACCGGCCGGGACGCCGTCGGTCACCCGGTCGATGGACGTCACCTGGGCGCCGCGCGCGAGCATGGCGCGCACGATCGCCGCCCCGATACCCGACGCGCCCCCGGTGACGACGGCGCGGACGCCTGCGAGCTCTGCTGCCGGTGCGGCCCCTGCTGTGGTCTCGGATGTCATGCGTGGCTCCCCTCGAGGTCGTGCGCATGCGCCAGGTGGTACACACGTCGTGCGGTCCCTGCCCACACGGCGGCGGACTCGTCAGGGCTCAGCCCGCCGAGCAGGTCGCCGAGCGTCGCCAGCCACCCGCCGTAGTCGGACGCGAGCAGCACCACGGGCCAGTCGGAGCCGAACATGAGCCGCTCCGGCCCGAAGACCTCGAGCGCATGGTCGACGGCCGGCCGGAGGTCGTCCGCCCGCCATTCGGCCCAGCGCGCCTCGGTGACCAGGCCGGACAGCTTGGCCGTCACGTTCGGCCGGGCGGCGAGCTCGGCCAGGCCGTCCTTCCACGCGGCCAGGGCCGGCGTGCTGCCGGTCCCGGGGCGGACGTCGGTGCCGGCGTCGGCGTCCAGGCGGGGCTTGCCCAGGTGGTCGAGCACGAAGGAGACGCCGGGCAGCGCCGCGGCGAGCCGCGCGGCCGCCGGGAGCTGGTCGGCACGGATCACCAGGTCGAACACGAGGCCGCCGGAACCCGCTGCTCCGGCTGCTCCGGCTGCTCCGGCTGCTCCGGCCGAGTCCATCGAGGGTGCCGTGCCCGCCGAGCAGGCCACCTCGATCCCCCGACGGACGTCGGCGCGGTCCAGGTAGGCGGGGTCGCGCTCGGCCTGCACCTGGGTACGGAGCCCGACCAGCGCGCTGCCGGCGGGCCCTTCGCGCAGTGCGGCGACACGGTCGCCCACGTCGGGGTCCAGGAGGTCTGCCCAGGCCACCACGCCACCGATCCGGGCCGCGCGACCGCCGTCGGACGCCGCGATCGCCAGCAGCTCACGGCTCTCCGACCACAGGTTCGCGGACTGCACCACGACCGTCGCAGCGACCCCGTGCGCCGCGGCGGGCAGGTCGGCGGGCGTGAAGTCGGCGTCGATCGCGGCCATGGTGACCGGGTCGATCCAGTCCTGGGGCGCTCGCGAGCGCACCCAGAGGTGATGATGTGCGTCCACGACGTCGTGCAGCATCGTTGCTCCCTCCGGCGGCCTTGCTTCCGGCGACCTTGCTCGGAAACATCTGATGTATAACACGTCAGGGGCCTGCGACGACACCGTGCAACGGCAACCCGTGCTGGCGACCCATGGATGGCGACACCGTGAGACGACGAGCACGAACGGGTTGTCGACCGACAGACTCTTCTCGATGATGTAGACGGCGACGTACTCGGTACTCGCCGTGTCCCGCACTGCAGCCCGGTCACCGGGCAGAGGAGAATCCATGAGCAACGCCGAGAACCCGGTCGACATCAAGCCGCGTTCCCGCACGGTGACCGACGGCCTGGAGGCGACCGCTTCACGCGGGATGCTCCGCGCCGTCGGGCTGGGCGACGAGGACTTCGCCAAGCCGCAGATCGGCGTCGCGAGCTCGTGGAACGAGATCACGCCGTGCAACCTGTCGCTCGACCGGCTGGCGCAGGCGACCAAGCAGGGCGTGCACGCGGCGGGCGGCTATCCGCTCGAGTTCGGCACCATCTCCGTCTCCGACGGCATCTCGATGGGCCACGAGGGCATGCACTTCTCGCTCGTGTCCCGCGACGTCATCGCCGACTCGGTGGAGACCGTCATGCAGGCCGAGCGCCTGGACGGCTCGGTGCTGCTGGCCGGGTGCGACAAGTCGCTGCCCGGCATGCTGATGGCGGCAGCGCGCCTGGACCTGTCCAGCGTGTTCCTCTACGCCGGCTCGATCATGCCGGGCTGGGTCAAGCTCGAGGACGGCACGGAGAAGCAGGTCACGATCATCGACGCGTTCGAGGCCGTCGGCGCGTGCGCGCGCGGGCTCATGAGCCAGGGCGACGTGGACCGGATCGAGCGGGCGATCTGCCCGGGCGAGGGCGCGTGCGGCGGCATGTACACGGCGAACACGATGGCGTCGGCCGCAGAGGCGCTCGGCATGTCGCTGCCCGGGTCGGCGGCGCCGCCGTCGGCCGACCGCCGGCGCGACGTGTGGGCGCACCGGTCGGGCGAGGCGGTGGTGAACCTGCTGCGCAAGGGCATCACCGCACGCGACATCCTGACCAAGGAGGCGTTCGAGAACGCGATCGCCGTCGTCATGGCGTTCGGCGGGTCCACGAACGCGGTGCTGCACCTGCTCGCCATCGCGTACGAGGCCGAGGTCGACCTGACCCTCGACGACTTCTCCCGCGTCGCGGACCGCGTGCCGCACCTGGGTGACCTCAAGCCCTTCGGGCAGTACGTGATGAACGACGTCGACCGGATCGGCGGTGTGCCGGTCGTGATGAAGGCGCTGCTGGACGCCGGGCTGCTGCGCGGCGACGTCATGACGGTCACCGGCCGCACCATGGCCGAGAACCTCGCCGACATCGCCCCGCCCGACCCGGACGGCAAGATCCTGCGCGCCATGGACAACCCGATCCACAAGACCGGTGGCATCACCATCCTGAACGGCTCGCTCGCCCCCGAGGGCGCCGTCGTGAAGTCGGCGGGCTTCGACTCCGACGTGTTCGAGGGGACGGCGCGCGTGTTCGAGCGCGAGCGCAGCGCGCTGGACGCCCTGGAGGACGGGACGATCCAGGCCGGCGACGTCGTCGTCATCCGCTACGAGGGCCCCAAGGGCGGACCGGGCATGCGCGAGATGCTCGCCATCACCGGCGCCATCAAGGGCGCGGGGCTCGGCAAGGACGTCCTGCTCATCACGGACGGCCGGTTCTCCGGCGGGACCACGGGCCTGTGCGTCGGGCACATCGCGCCGGAGGCCGTCGACGCCGGACCGATCGCGTTCGTGCGCGACGGCGACCGCATCCGCCTCGACGTGGCGTCCAAGACCCTCGACCTCCTCGTGGAGCCGGCGGAGCTCGCGGCGCGCAAGGCGGCCGGCTGGGTGCCGATCCCCCACTCCTACACGCGGGGGGTGCTGGCCAAGTACTCGAAGCTGGTCCAGTCGGCGTCGAAGGGGGCCGTGCTGGCGTAGGTGCTCGGGTAGGGCTCGCGCAGGGCTCAGGTAGCTCACCTGTTTCGCGTGATGTGCCGCTCGGCGGCGCTCCGTAGCGTGCGAGGCCCCCAGTCTCGCGAAGAAGCGGAGCCCCCATGCTTCCCGACCCGACGCGTCCCGACGCGCGTGCCCGCACGATGCTGCCCGTCCCCGACCGGCCGACCGCCGGCCCGATGACGTACGACGCGAAGGATCCCGACACCGCCTACCCGCCGATCGAACCGCTGCTCCCGCCCCCGGACGCCCCCAACGTGCTGGTCGTCCTGCTCGACGACGTCGGTTTCGGGGCGGCGAGCGCGTTCGGCGGGCCCTGCTCGACGCCGACGGCCGACCGTCTGGCCGGAGCGGGCCTGCGGTTCAACCGCTTCCACACGACGGCGCTGTGCGCACCGACGCGTCAGGCGCTCCTCACGGGGCGCAACCACCACTCGGTGGGCATGGGCAGCATCACGGAGACGGCGACCTCGGCCCCCGGCAACAGCTCGCTGCGCCCGAACACGAAGGCACCGCTGGCCGAGACGCTGCGGCTCAACGGGTACTCGACCGCGCAGTTCGGCAAGTGCCACGAGGTGCCGGTGTGGCAGTCGTCCCCGATGGGCCCGTTCGACGAGTGGCCGACCGGCGGTGGCGGGTTCGAGACGTTCTACGGTTTCATCGGCGGCGAGAACAACCAGTGGTCGCCCGCCCTCTACAGCGGCACGACGCCGATCGAGCCGCCGGACACGGAGGGCTACCACCTCACGGAGGACCTGGTCGACCACGCGTGCGCGTGGGTGCGCCAGCAGAAGGCGCTCATGCCGGACAGACCGTTCTTCGCCTACCTCGCTCCCGGCGCGACGCACGCCCCGCACCATGTGGCGCCCGAGTGGATCGAGAAGTACCGGGGGGAGTTCGACGACGGGTGGGACGCGCAGCGCGAGCGCACGTTCGCGAGGCAGAAGGAGCTCGGCGTGATCCCCGCCGACGCCGACCTCCCGCCCCGGCACGAGGAGATCCCGGCCTGGGACGACATGCCCGACGAGCTCAAGCCCGTGCTCGCCCGAGAGATGGAGACCTACGCGGGGTTCCTGGAGCACACGGACGTCCAGGTCGGGCGCCTGATCGACACCC
Source organism: Promicromonospora vindobonensis (assembly GCF_042685865.1). NCBI lineage: Bacteria > Bacillati > Actinomycetota > Actinomycetes > Micrococcales > Promicromonosporaceae > Promicromonospora > Promicromonospora vindobonensis. The sequence continues at coordinate 321,021 of NZ_JBHUOG010000001.1, forward strand.
TGGAGGACCTGGGGGTCCTCGACGACACCCTGGTCTACTACATCATCGGCGACAACGGGGCGTCCGCCGAGGGAACGCTCAACGGCGCATTCAACGAGATGGCGAACTTCAACGGCATGGCGGCCCTGGAGACACCGGAGTTCATGCGCTCCAAGATGGACGAGTTCGGTTCGCCGAGCTCGTACAACCACTACGCGGTGGGCTGGGCCTGGGCGATGGACACCCCGTTCCAGTGGACCAAGCAGGTCGCCTCGCACTGGGGCGGCACCCGCAACGGCACCATCGTGCACTGGCCCGGCGGCATCACCGAGCGCGGCGGGCTCCGCTCCCAGTTCGCCCACGTCATCGACGTCGCCCCGACGGTCCTGGAGGCGGCAGGGCTGCCGGAACCGACGACGGTCAACGGAGTGCTGCAGTCGCCCATCGAGGGGACGTCGATGGTGTACGCGTTCAACGACGCGGAGACGCCGGAACGGCACGTCCTCCAGTACTTCGAGATGTTCGCGAACCGCGGCATCTACGACCGTGGCTGGAGTGCCGTCACCAAGCACCGCACGCCGTGGCAGATGACCGGCGTGCAACCGCCCGCCTTCGACGACGACGTCTGGGAGCTGTACGACGGCGCCCAGGACTTCAGCCAGGCCCACGACCTCGCCGCCGAGCACCCCGACGTGCTGGCCCGGCTCCAGCGGCTGTGGCTCATCGAGGCCACCAGGTACGGCGTGCTGCCCCTGGACGACCGCGGTGCGGAGCGGCTCGCGCCGGAGCTGGCCGGCCGGCCCACGCTCATCCGCGGCGACTCCCAGCTCTTCTTCCCGGGGATGGGCCGCCTGTCGGAGAACAGCGTCGTCAGCATCAAGAACCGGTCGTTCTCCGTGACCGCGGAGGTCGAGGTCCCCGACGGCGGTGCGGAGGGAGTCGTGATCGCGCAGGGCGGGCGGTTCGGCGGCTGGGCGGTGCACGTGACGGGCGGGCGCCTCGCCTTCACCTACAACGTGCTGGGCATCCACCAGTACGACGTCGTCGCCGACGAGCCCGTGCCGGCCGGGAAGCACCAGCTGCGGATCGAGCTCGCCTACGACGGCGGGGGCTTCGGCAAGGGTGGCGACGTCACCCTGTTCCACGACGGCCTCCCGGCCGGGAACGGCCGGGTCGAGGCGACGCAGCCGCTGATCTTCTCCGCCGACGAGACCACCGACATCGGCTACCAGTCAGGCACCGCCGTCTCCAGCACGTACAGCGCCGCGACGAGCCGCTTCACCGGTCGGATCGGCTGGGTCCAGCTCGACGTCGGCAAGGACGACCACGGCCACTTCATCAGCCCCGAGGAGCGGCTGCGCGTCGCCATGGCGCGGCAGTAGACATGGTCGCCGTGCCGGCCGACGAGCCCGACCCGAACGGCGTCGGCCGGCACGACGCGCCCGCCGAGGGCGAAGAGGCGGAAGAGACGTACGAGGAACGGTCGGCCTACTTGTACGGGCTGATCATCACGGGGTCCGTCCTCGCCGCGGCGCCCGAGGACCACGGGCTCGTCCGGATCGCTGCCCTGCTGGGCGGGACGCTCCTGGTCTACTGGTGCGCCGAGTCGTACGCGCACCTGATCGCAGCGCGGACCCTCGCGCGCAGGCCGCTCCGCGCGTCGGAACGCCGTGCGGTGCTCTCCCGAGGCGTCCCGCTCATAGCCGCCTGCACGGTCCCCGGCCTGGTGCTCCTGGCCGAGGCCCTGCTCCGGGTACGACCCTCGGTGGCGGTCGACATCGCCCTCCTCGTCAACCTCGGCCTCCTGCTCGTCGTGGGCTGGCGCATGAGTACGGCCGGTGGGCTGCGGGGCGTCGGGCGGCTGTGGGCGACCGTGCTCGCGGGGCTGCTCGGGGTCGCCATGATCGGGCTCAAGCTGGCGGTGCACCACTAGAGCGTGGGGGCGCCACTAGACCGTCGAGATCCCGTCCCCGAGCATCTTGGCGCCCAGCACGAGCAGCAGGACGGCCATGATCGCCGCGTTGTTGCGGACCATCCACGACTTCAGCTCGTCGAGGATCCCCGCGGCGCGGTCGCCCATGGAGAAGTAGATGACGACGGGCGTGACGACGCCCGCGCTGGCCACCAGGGCGAACACGAGCGCGGCGACGACCGTCGTGCTCGTGTCCGGGGGCGCAGTGGCCGCTATGGCCGCTCCCCCGGACACGACCAGCAGCAGGTTCTTCGGGTTGACCGCGCCGAGCAGGACGGCGAGCCCCGCGGACCGCACGGGCGTGAACTGGTCGATCGCCGCCATCCACTTCGGTGCGGGCGGTTCGGCGGCGCCCCGGGGCCGGCCGCGCCACTGGCGGACGCTGAGGAGCAGCAGCAGGACACCGAGGACGATCTTCAGCCAGCCCGTCCAGGCGGCCGGCCCGTCGTCGTCGGGGGCGGCGGAGCCGGCGACCAGGGCGACGACGAGCACCAGGGCGAGGACCGCCAGGAACCAGCCGGCCACGAAGGCCAGCGCGTTGGAGCGCGCCCGCTCGCTGACGAGCATGAGCACCACCGCGACGATCGGCAGCGGGCTGACCAGCACACCCACCGCCACGGGCAGCGACTGACCGATCGCGGCGCCCACGGCCACCACCTCCGTCTCCGGCATCCGCGGGCCCGGCGGCCCGTGCGGCCGACGTTAGGTGTGGCCCGGCCGGGCGGCGTCACCCGAACAGGGTGACCCGCCCGGGCGGGCGACTGCCGACGATGGGCGAGAGCGACCGTTCGCGCGCAACCGATCGCGCGACCGGGCAGACCGCGACCGGGCAGACCGCGACCCGGCAGACCGCGACGAGCACGCGAGGTGGACACGATGGCTGAGCCGTTCAAGGGCCGGATCGAGCTGGACGTCCGGGACTCCGTCCCTGACTGGGCGCCGTACACGCTGAAGAAGGCACCGGACGGGGCGCCGAACATCCTGGTGATCCTGTACGACGACACGGGCCTGGCCGCGTGGTCCGCGTACGGCGGCCGCATCGCGATGCCGACCCTCGACCGGCTGGCGGCCGACGGGCTGACATACACCCAGTGGCACACGACGGCGCTGTGCTCACCGACGCGCTCCGTGTTCCTCACCGGTCGCAACCACCACGTCAACCGGTGCGCGGCGATCATGGAGGGCACCAACGGCTTCCCCGGTGCGGCGGGCCGGCTGCCCGCCGAGTGCGCCACCGTGGGCCAGGTGCTGCAGGACAACGGCTGGTCGACGTTCTGGCTGGGCAAGGACCACAACGTGCCCGAGGAGGACATCGCCGGCGGCGGCAGCCGGTCCGAGTGGCCGCTGCAGAAGGGCTTCGACCGCTTCTACGGCTACCTCGGCGGCGAGACGAACCAGTGGTACCCCGACCTCGTCGAGGACAACCGGTTCATCGATCCGCCCTACACCCCGGAGGAGGGGTACCACCTCTCCAAGGACCTGGCGGACCAGGCCATCCGGATGCTGCGCGACCAGAACTCGTCCAACCCGTCCAAGCCCTGGTTCATGTGGTACTGCCCCGGCGCGAACCACGCCCCGCACCACGCGCCCCAGGAGTACATCGACAAGTACCGGGGTATGTTCGACGACGGGTACGAGGCCTACCGCGAGTGGGTGCTCGGGCGGATGATCGAGCGCGGGATCGTGCCGGAGGGCACCGACCTGACGCCGCTCGACCCCCTGCCGGCCGATGCCGCAAACCCCGCCGACCACGTGCGGCCCTGGGCCGAGCTGAACGACGACGAGAAGCGCCTGTTCAGCCGGATGGCGGAGGTGTTCGCCGGGTTCTCCGAGTACACGGACGTGCAGATCGGCCGCGTCATCGACCACCTCGAGGAGACCGGGCAGCTCGACAACACCCTGATCTTCTACTGCGCCGACAACGGCGCCTCCGGCGAGGGCACGCCGAACGGGTCGGTCAACGAGAACAAGTTCTTCAACGGCTACCCGGACGACCTCGACGAGAACATGGGCTACCTCGACACCCTGGGCAGCCCCGAGACGTACAACCACCATCCCACCGGGTGGGCCGCGGCGTTCTCCACCCCGTTCCAGATGTTCAAGCGTTACGCCCAGTACTCGGGCGGGACGTGCGACCCGATGGTGGTGCACTGGCCCGCCGGGATCCAGGCCCGCGGGGCGGTCCGCCACCAGTACCACCATGCGACCGACGTCGTCGCCACGATCCTGGACGTGGCGGGCGTCGAGATGCCCAGCACCTACCGCGGGGTGGAGCAGCACCCCCTGAACGGCGTCTCGATGCGGTACAGCTTCGACGACGGCGACGCTCCGACGACGAAGGACCGCCAGTACTACGCAATGCTCGGCACCCGCGCCATCTGGAAGGACGGCTGGAAGGCCGCGGCGGTCCACGCGCCGATCAGCGGGCACGGGCGGTTCGACCAGGACGCCTGGGAGCTGTACCACGTCGACGAGGACCGGGCCGAGGCGCACGACCTCGCCGCCGAGCACCCCGAGAAGCTCCGCGAGCTGATCGACGCGTGGTTCGAGGAGGCGGAGCGCAACAACGTCCTGCCCCTGGACGACCGCACCGCCGTCGAACAGCTGACGCTCGACCGTCCGCAGGCCGAGCCGCCCCGCAACCGCTACGTCTACTACCCGGATGCGGCGCCCGTCCCCGAGGGCGTGGCGGTCAACGTGCGCGGCCGGTCGTACAAGATCGTGGCCGACGTCGAGCTCACGCCCGACTCCGAGGGCGTCCTCTTCGCCCACGGGTCCCGCTTCGGCGGGCACACCCTGTTCATCAAGGACCACCGGCTGCACTACGTGTACAACTTCCTCGGCATCCAGCCCGAGCAGGTCTTCACCTCGGACGTGCTGGAGCCCGGGAAGGCCACGCTCGGCGCGGAGTTCGTCCGCGAGTCCGCGGGCGAGCACGGGGAGTCGGTCGGCACGGCCCGGCTCTACGTCGGGGAACGGGTGGTCGCCGAAGGGCCGATGCGCGCGCAGGTCGGCAAGTTCACGCTCTGCGGCGACGGCCTGTGCGTCGGCTACGACAGCGCGGACCCGGTCAGCCGCCTGTACCGCGCCCCGTTCCGGTTCACCGGGGGCCAGATCCTGGGTGTGGGGGTGGACGTGAGCGACGAGCAGTACCTCGACCTCGAACGGGAGGCCGCCGCCGCGCTCGCCCGCGAGTAGCGGCGCCGGACGAGCCCCATGACGGCCAACGGTTCACGGGACGGGCGGCGCGACGAGCGCGGCAGCCGCCTGGGCGCGCTGTTCGGCGCCCGGATGCGCCAGACGGCGAGGCGGGCAGGACGGCGGCTGAAGCAGGAGACCACCGACGTCCTGCCCCGCAAGCGGCACCTCCGCCAGGACATCATCGCCGGCCTGCCGGGCGCGATCTCGAGCGTGCCGGACGGCATGGCGGCCAGTGTCCTCGCGGGAGTCAACCCGGCGCACGGGCTCTACGGGTCGTTCGTCGGCCCCGTGGCGGGCGGCTTCATGAGCTCGACGCGGCTCATGGTGGTCACCACCACGAGCGCGGCGGCCCTGGCCGCGGGCTCCGCGCTCACGACGTACGGGGAGGACGAGCGGTCCGACGCCATGGTGCTCCTGACGCTGCTGGCGGGCGGCCTGATGATCGTCGCGGCGCTCCTGCGGCTGAGCCGGTACATCCGGTTCGTCTCCTACTCGGTCATGCTCGGCTTCCTCACCGGTATCGCGGTCAACATGGTGCTCGGTCAGCTCCCCGACCTCCTCGGCGTGGACGCGGAGGGTTCGGTGTCAGCGACCAAGGCCTGGTACGTGGTCAGCCACCTGGGAGAGATCGATGCCGCGTCCGCGGTCTGCGGCGGCGCCGCGCTGGCGACCCTGGTGCTCCTGGGCCTGACGCGCTGGTCGATCGTCAGCTCGCTCATCGCGCTGCTGATCCCGACCGTCGGCGTCGTGGTCCTTGGCGCGACGTCGGTGGCCAGCGTCGACGACACCGGCGCCGTGCCCCGCGGCCTGCCGGGGCTCGGGCTGCCGGACCTGACACTGTTCAGCACCGAGCTGGTCGGCGGCGCGGCAGCCGTCGCGGCGCTCGTGCTGATCCAGGGCGCCGGTGTGGCCGAGGCCGTACCGAACACCGACGGCTCACGGTCCTCGACCAGCCGGGACTTCACCGCGCAGGGCGTCGCCAACGTCGCCGCCGGGCTGTTCGGCGGCCAGCCCGTCGGCGGCTCCGTCGGGCAGACGGCCCTGAACCTGACGGCCGGCGCGGCGAGCCGCTGGGCGGCCATCTGGTCCGGCCTGTGGATGGGCGTCATCCTGCTCGCGTTCTCCGGCGTGGTGGGCCTGGTCGCGATGCCGACGCTCGCGGCGGTGCTCATCTACGCGGGGATCGGGGCGATCAAGCCCCAGGAGCTCGTGGCCGTCGCCCGGGCGGGCCGGATCTCGGTGCTCGCGATGGGCTCCACCTTCGCGGCGGTCCTCGTGCTCCCGGTCGCCCAGGCCGTCGGCGTCGGCGTCATCGCGTCCCTGATCATGCAGCTGAACCAGGAGGCCCTCGATCTGCGCGTGGTGCGCCTGAGGCCCGACGCCGCCGGCGGGTTCGTCGAGACCCGCGCGCCGCGGACCGTGACCGCCGGCCAGACCGTCGTCCTGGACGCGTACGGCTCGCTGTTCTACGCGGGTACCCGCACGCTGCAGCGCCACCTCCCGACGCCGGTCGCCGCGGACGACGCCGCCGGCGCGGCTACGGCGCAGGACGGTCCGGTCGTGGTCCTGCGGCTGCGCGGGCGCACCACGCTCGGCGCGACGTTCCTCAAGGTCGCCGGTGACTACGCCCGCATGCTCCACGACGCCGGCGGCGCGCTCTACCTCACCGGCGTCGACCCCGAGCTCGCCGCCGGCTGGGAGCGCGACGGCACGGTCCGCCGTCTCGCCGGTGTCCGCGTCGTGCCCGCGACACCACAGCTCGGCGAGTCCACCCGCGCCGCGCTCACGGCGACTGCGGGGCGCGACCCGCACGGTTCCGTGCACCACGTCCAGCCCGCCGAGCACGAGCCCACCGAACACCAGACCGCCGACGAGGACCCGCCGGCCGAACCCTCCGGAGACCCCTGATGTCTGCCCTCGCCATCATCCTCGTCGGCCTGCTCCTGTGCTTCGCGGGGTCCCTGTCGGTCCGCCTCGCCGTGCTGGCCGCGGGCTTCGGCGTCGCCTGGACGCTCGCCGTGGCGTTCGACGCCGACACCGGCACCACGCTGCTGATCGGCCTGGGCGGCGCCGTCCTGGCCTTCGTCACGACGCTGCTGGCCGCCCGGTTCCTCTTCTTCATCGGTGGCCTGTGCGTCGGGGCGGTGATCGGCGCCAAGCTGTTCGTGCTGGTGCAGGGCGGCGGCGCCGACCTCCTGCTCCTGCTCGTCGTGGTCCCCGCGGTGGCCCTCACGTGCGGGCTGCTGGCCCGGCGGTTCGAGCGGCCGTTCCTCGCCTGGGGCACCGCGTTCGGCGGTGCGGCGCTCGTGCTGTCGGGCGTCGGGCGGCTCTGGGCCGACGTCGCCGGCGAGCTGTGGCGCCCGGAGTCGACGGTGGGCGTCGTCGTGGTGATGCTGCTCTGGGTGGTGCTCGCCGCCGTCGGCTACAGCGTGCAGCGGCGAGCTCGACGGGACTGAGCGCGCCCGCGTCAACCGAGGACCGCGTCAACCGAGAACTGCGTCAGCCGAGGACCTGGGCGAGGCCGCGGATCGTGAACATCACGCCGAACACCAGGAGCACCGCGGCCCCGATCGCCCGGTCGTTCCGCACGAGCCACGTCCGCATCGCATGCAGCCGGTGCCGCCCGGGGAGACCGGTGACCGCGTAGAACACCGTCGGCACCACGTAGTCGAGGACGCTGGCGAGCACGAGCACGAGCACACCGAGCACCTGCTCTCCCACGGAGACGTCGGCGGCGACCACAGCGCCAAGACCGGAGAAGAAGATGGCCACGTTGGGGTTCACGAGCGAGAGCACCACCGCGACGCCCACGAGGGTGGCCGGCCTCGGGGAGGCCAGCTTGCGTGCCCAGCCCGGCACCTGTTCGCCCTCCCCCTCGGGCCGCGGAGCAGGCCGCCGGACGATCGCGACGACACCCCCGACGAGGAACAGCAGGCCGACGACCAGCCCGATCCAGTCCCTGGCCGTCGTCGCCTCCTCGGTGGCCTGGGCGTCCGCGGACCGCCCCACCACGAGCGCGACGGCGCCCAGGAGCGAGTAGAGCACCAGCACCGTGCCACCGAACACCGCGACGTTGCGGTACGGACGGTGCGACCCCAGCAGCAGGAGGCACGCGACGATCGCCGCGGGTGTCGCGGCGAGCCCGACGATCTCCGGCACCAGCTGTGCCAGCAGCTCCCCCATGCAAGCACAGTTGCGCACCGCGGGTCCGGCCGCGTCACCCCTTCCGGGTGACCTGCGGGCCGGGGGCGCTCGCCTACCGTCGGAGCGGACCAGCCGTGTCCCCAGCCGTGCCCCCAGCCGTGCCCCTCGGAGAGGAACCGCCGTGGCCAGTCTCCTCGCCCCGTCCTTCACGGGGTATCAGCGCACCTGGGTACGGCCCGACATCATCGCTGGCCTCGCGGTCTGGGCGGTGCTCGTCCCCGAGTCGCTCGCCTACGCCACCATCGCCGGGGTGCCGCCGGTGGTCGGCCTCTACGCGGCGGTCCCCGCCCTGGCGCTCTACGCGATCGCCGGCACGTCCCGCCAGCTCGTGGTGTCGCCCATGTCGGCGACGGCAGCGCTCTCGGCGGGCATCGTCGCGAGCATCGCGGGGTCCGACGGCGACCCGGTCGCCCTGACCACCGGCCTCGCCCTGGCCACGGGGATCGCCGCGATCATCGCCGGCCTCCTCCGCCTGGGCTTCCTCGCCGCGTTCATCTCCGAGCCGGTGCTCAAGGGCTTCATCATCGGCCTCGCGCTGACGATCATGATCGGCCAGGTGCCGGACCTGATCGGGGTCGAGGGCGGGCACGGCAGCTTCTTCGAGAAGACCTGGGCCCTGCTCGGCCAGCTCGGCGACGTCGACGCGCTCACGGTCGCCGTCGGTCTGGCGAGCCTGGCCGCCCTGGTCGTCGTGCGCCGCACGATGCCGTTCCTGCCCGGGTCGCTCGTCGTGGTGCTCCTGGCGATCGGCGCGACCATCCTGTTCGGGCTGGGCGACCGCGGGCTCGCCGTCGTCGGCCACATCGACGCCGGCCTGCCGAGCGTCGGGCTGCCTGAGGTGACGGGCCCGCAGTTCGCGGAGCTCCTGGGCGGTGCGGTGGGCCTCATGCTCGTCGGCTTCGCCGAGGGTCTCGGCGCGGCCAAGACCTACGCGGCGAGCCGGGGGTACGACGTCGACCCGAACCGCGAGCTGGTCGGCCTCGGCATCTCGAACCTCGGCTCCGGGGTCCTGTCCGGGATGGTCGTCAACGGCAGCCTGTCGAAGACCGCGGTGAACGCGAGTGCCGGCGCACGCTCCCAGATCTCGGCACTGACGGCCGCCGCCCTGACGGTCCTGACCCTGCTGTTCCTGACCGGGATCTTCGAGCAGCTGCCGCTGGCGACGCTGGCCGCGGTGGTCGTGGTCGCGGTCGTCGAGCTGGTCGACGTGCGGTCGCTGCGCCGGCTGTGGCGGGTGCGGACCGGCCGGATCGTGCACTTCTACCAGGTCACGGCCCGGGCCGACTTCATGGCCGCGGGCGCCGCGCTGCTGGGGGTGCTGATCTTCGACACCCTGCCGGGGCTCGTCATCGGTATCGCCGTGTCCTTGATCCTCCTGCTGGCCCGGACCTCGCGCCCGCGCATGACCGTCCTGGCGCCCGTCGGCGACGAGCCGGGCCGCCCGTGGGTGGACGCCGAGCGCAACCCGGACTACACCACGCTGCCCGGCGTGCTCGCCGTCCGCGTCGAAGGACCGCTGATGTTCGCGAACGCGGAGTACGTGCGTGCGCGGGTGCGGGAGCTGGCCGCCGCGGAGACCGGCCTGCGGCTGGTCGTCCTGGACGGCCGCGCGACGCCGTCGGTCGACGTGACCGCCGCCGCGATGCTGGTCCAGCTGCGGGGCGACCTGCAGCGCGACGGCAGCGACCTGGCCCTCGCCGAGGGCATCGGGCAGGTGCGTGACGTCCTGGCCCGGATCGGGTCGGAGGGCGAGCCTCCGCTGTTCGCCACGCTCGACGACGCCGTCGGGCCCGGCCGGGGCAGCGGCCCGGCCGCCTGAGCAGGTTCACCGGGAACGGGTGAGGCGCGGAGCGGACCCAGCGGCTGGAGTAGCAGGGTCAGGCCACTCACCTTGATCCGAAGGAGCCTCTCATGGCGCAGGCAACACTGACCGTCTGGAAGTTCAAGAGCGCCGACGGTGCGGAGACCGCATCGACGACCCTCCAGCAGCTGTCGAAGGAGAACCTGGTCACCATCCACGACGCGGCGACCGTGCGGTGGGAGGAGGGCGCCAAGAAGCCCAAGACCCGCCAGCTGACGTCGACGACCGGCGCGGGAGCCCTCGGCGGCTCGTTCTGGGGGATGCTCTTCGGCCTCCTGTTCTTCGTGCCGCTGCTCGGGGCCGCCATCGGTGCGGCGACCGGTGCGCTGAGCGGTGCCCTCACGGACGTCGGCATCGACGACGGCTTCATCAACCGGGTCCGGGACGAGATCACGCCAGGGACCTCGGCGCTGTTCGTCATGTCGTCGGACGGTGTGGTGGACAAGATCCACGACGCCTTCGCCGGCCAGGAGTCGCCCGAGCTGATCTTCACGAACCTCAGCACCGAGCAGGAGGCCGCGCTGCGCGAGGTCTTCGGCGAGGAATGACCCCACTCTCGAAGGAGCGATCATGACCAGCCCGTACTCGACCGGGGCCGACCCCTATCCGGGGATGACCCCCGTCGCCGCCTACGGCCCGCCGCCGCAGCTCACCACCTCGGGATTCGCGGGGACCATCCTGATCATGGTGGCGCTGTTCCAGATTCTGCAGGGAATCGCGGCGGTCGCCGAGGACACCGTCTACCTGACCGGGGTCGAGTACGTCTATCAGCTGGACGTGACGAGCTGGGGCTGGATTCACATCGCCGTGGGGGCGCTCGCGCTGGCGACGGGAATCGGTGTTCTCGCTGCCCGGTCATGGGCGTATGTGGGCGGAATTGTGCTTGCGACGCTCTCGAGCATCGCAAATTTTGCATTTCTGCCTTATTTCCCCATATGGAGCGGGATAGTCATCGCCGTCAATGTGGCAGTGATCTGGGCGCTTTGCACGCTTCTTGCCCAGGACAATCCAGCCTGAACCCTCAGGGAATGGGTGAATACCGCCGTTCGGCGCGCGGTGGGCGACACCGGAGGTGAGCATTGCCGAAGAGCGCATGACTGATTCTTGATGCACAGTTGTTGACGACCAGGAATACGCAGGAATCAGTGATACGAGTTCTGCAGGTCATGCATGGGCGGCCAGGGGGCGGCCGCCGCTTCACCTTTCGAGTGGAGGACGCCGCGATATGCACCCTGAATCCCTGTCGGAGCCCATGTCCGGCACACGGCGCGGGACAGCCCTCGCGCCGCAGGCCGGCCGGCTGGCCGTCGTGGCGGCCGGCCGGCCGGCCGCGGCCGATCTCGCGCCGCGCCTGCCCCGCGTCTTCGTACCGCGCCCCCGCCTGTGGCAACGGCTGGACGAGGCGGTCGACGGATCCGTCACCATGGTCGTCGCCCCGGCAGGGGCGGGCAAGACGGTCGGCGTCACCGGGTGGCTGCGCTTCACGGCGTCGCCGCACGCCCTGGACGCCGTGTGGGTCAGGGCCGACGACACGTGGACCCCGGAACGGCTCGACGGCGTCCTCGACGGGCAGGAGCTCGACGGGCGGGATCTCGACGGGCAGGTTCTCGACCGGCCGGAACCGGCGGGCATGTCTGACCGGTCATCGCCCCTGGTGGTGGTCGACGACGCCCACCGGCTCCCGGCCGCGACGCTGCGCCGCATCGACGACCGGCTCAACACCACACCGGAGGGCCTGCGCGTCCTCCTGCTGAGCCGCTGGCCCCTGCCGCTGACCCGGCTGGTCCCCGAGCTCCTCGGCAACTTCACCTTCCTGCGCGGCGACCTGCTGCGGCTGAGCGGCCCCGAGAGCGCGACGCTCATCGCGGAGCACGCCAGGACGCACGAACCCGCCGCGCTCGCCGCGGTCGCCCGGCACGCCGACGGCTGGTGCGCCGCCGCGGTCCTCGCGGCACGCGGGCTGCGCGCCGCCCCGGACCCTGCAGCCGCCGCACGCATCCTCGCGGACGGCGCCGGGCCGATCGCCACCCGGGTGGCGGGCGAGGTCTTCAGCACCCTCACCCCGCGGCAGCGCCACCTGCTGCTCTGCATCGCGGGCGAGAGCGCGGTCAGCGTCCCGACGGCAGCCCACCTGTCCCACGACCCGCACGCTGGCGAGATCCTCACCGAGCTGGAGGACACGGGCCTGCTCGTGCTCCGCGCGGACCACCGGGCGTGGGCCAACGGTCCCACGGGGAGCGCCGCTGGGAGTGACGGCGGGAGCGACGGCACGCCTCCCGGCCCGGACGGCTTCCGGGTCCACCCGCTCCTGGCGGAGGTCGTCCGGCAGCGGCTCGCCGCGGGCGGCGTCGACGCCGCCCGGGCCCGCGCCACCGTGATCCGCGCCGTGAGCCTCGACGTGGCACGCGGCAACCTGTCCGAGGCCTTCGCCCGGCTCGTCCGGGTCGGCGCACCCCTCGAGGCCGCCGACGTCCTGTCCCGCGACGGCATCCGCATGGCGCTGAACCAGTGCGGGTCCGACGCCGTGGGCGCGTTCGTCCGGGCCGAACCCGAGGTCGTCGACAGCAGGCCGGACATCTGGTTCGCCATCGCACTCGGCTGCTGGCTGCGGGACGACGTCGAAGGGGCCCGCCACTGGGGCGACCGGATCCTCGACGCCCGGCGCCGCTGGTCGCACTCCTGGCTCCCCGGCGGGCTGGACGGTCTCGACGCCACGGTGGCCTGCGTGCGGCTCTGGCGGGTCGCGCTGGGGCTCGAGCCCGCCTACGCCGCCGTCGGCCACGCGAAGCGGGTGCTGGTCGCGTCGCAGACGCGCCCCGCCGTGCGCGAGGCGAACGCCGAGGTGCTGCCCGTGCTGGCGAACGAGCTGGGCGTGGCGCAGAACTGGCTCGGCGAGCTCACCGACGCCGAGGCGAGCCTCACGCTCGCAGTCAGCCTGTCGCACGGCCAAGGGCTGGCACCGCTGGGGACGTACGCCCTGAGCCACCTCGCGTTCACGCAGTACATGCGCGGGCGGGAGAGCGCGTGCGTCGAGCTGGCCACCGAGGTCCTGCTCGCCGTCCGCACCCCGGGGGCACCGAAAGCGCAGTTCGTCGCGTCCCGCGCCCACCTCGCGCAGCTGCTCGCCCGCCAGCTCGACGTGCCGGCCGCCACGGAGGCGGCGGTCGACCCCTTCGACGGCGTCCGGTACCACAGCGGCGACCTGTGCACCCGCTTCTGGTTCCGGGTCTGGGACGCCCGCCAGGAGGTCGTCGCTGGCAACGTCGTCGAGGCGCAGCGCATCCTGTCCGGACCCGGCGAGTGCCTGCGCCTGACCGACGACCAGCTCCCCGAGCACCTGCGCGTCGCGGTCCTCGTGGAGCGCGCGTTCGTCGCGACCCTGGCGAGCGACCGCGACACGCTCAAGACCCTGCACCACACCCTCGACCGGCTCGGCGCCGTGGGCGAGTCCGCCCTCGTCCAGGGACTGCGCGCCGACCGGGACGGCGACCGGCGCGGTGCGGCCGCCGCGTTCGAGGCGGCCTCAGCAGACGCCACCTACTCGCAGCCGCCCACCCGCGCGCTCGCGCTGGCGTGCGAGGCCCAGCTGCTCGACGCCCTGGGCGACCCGGCCCGCTCGCAAGAGCGCCTGATCGAGGCGATCACGGTCACCGAGGCACGCCGGAACGCCACCCCCTTCCTCGGCTGGGCCCGCCAGGGCACCCCCATCGAGACACTGCTGCGCAGGATGGCCAAACGCCCCTCCACCAGGTGGCTGCACGAGCTCGCCACGACGGCGTCCGGCAGGCCTGACATCACGGCCCTCTACGCGTCGATGACCGCCACCCCCAGCGAGCTCGACGAGGTGAGCCAGGCCCTCGCCCCGCCCGCCCTGAGCCCGCGGGAACGCGAGGTCCTCAACGAGCTGGCCCGGGGCGCCACCTACGCCGACATCGCCGCGGCCCTGTTCGTCTCCGAGAACACCGTCAAGACCCACGTGTCGAGCCTCTACACCAAGCTCGCGGCCTCCCGCCGCAGCGAGGCACTGAAGGTCGCCCGGAGCTTCCACCTGCTCTGACCACCTGCTCTGACCACCTGCTCTGACCGACTGCTCTGACCGGCTGCACCGGCTGCTCCGGTCGCGGGGTCGCTCCGGCAGCCCTTCACCCGAAGCAGGTGAGCACGCCGGTCCGCCGTCGGGCTTGGCTGACCGGTGTGGACGCGACCTCGGCACTCCCCCGCTGGCTGGTCCCCTCGCTCCGCGGGTACCGCGGGTCATGGCTCCGCGCCGACGTCGTCGCGGGCCTGGCCGCCGGCGTCGTCGTCGTGCCGCAGGCCATGGCGTACGCGACGATCGCGGGCGTGCCGGTCGCCGTCGGCCTCTACACCTGCATCGTCCCCGTGCTGCTCTACGCGCTCCTGGGCGGCTCCCGCACCGCGAGCGTCTCGACCACGTCGACCATCGCCGTGCTGACGGCGTCGGCGCTCGCGGGGTCCGGCAGCGCCTCGGACGAGATGCTGGCGGCCGCCTTCACACTCACGGCTCTGGTCGGGGTGTGCCTCCTGGCGATGCGCCTGCTCCGGCTCGGCTCGCTCGTCGAGCAGATCAGCCCCGCGACCCTGACCGGCGTGAAGACGGGGGTCGGCCTCACGGTCGCCGTCACGCAGCTCCCGGCCCTCCTGGGCCTGGACACGGACGCGGGCGACGCCGGGTTCTTCGGCCGGCTCGGCACGACGATCGCCGCGCTCCCGGAGACGCACGCCCTGACCGCCGTCGTCTCGGGGGTCGCGGTGGCCACGCTCGTCGCCCTCCGGCACCTAGCGCCCCGGGTGCCCGGCGCCCTGGTCGTGGTGGCCGCCTCGATCCTGCTGGTGGCGCTGACCGACGTCGAGGAGCGCGGGCTCGCACTCATCGAGCCGGTACCGGCCGGGCTGCCCGGCCTGAGCGTTCCCGCGTGGGGCGAGATCGCCGGTCTCCTGCCCGCCGCGCTCGCGATCGCCGTCATGGCCTTCCTCGAGACGGTGGTGGTCGCACGGACGCAGCGGCAGCGGTCCGAACCGGTGATCGACAGCGACCAGGAGCTGCTCGCGATCGGCGTCTCCGCGCTCGGCGGCGGACTCAGCCAGTGCCTCCCGCCGGCTGGTGGCTTGTCGCAGAGCGCGGTCAACCTGGGTGCGGGCGCCCGCACCCAGATCTCCGGGCTGACGACGGCGGGCCTGGCCGTGCTCGTCGCGCTCTTCCTCGCCCCGGTCCTGGACGACCTGCCGTCCGCCACCCTGGCGGCCCTGGTCCTGGTCGCGGTCGTGGGGCTCGTCTCGCCGGCCGAGTACGTCCGCCTGTTCCGCATCGACCAGGCGGAGCTCTGGGTGGCGGTGGTCACGACGGCGGTCGGGCTCACCGCGGGGCTGCTCCCCGCCGTCGGGGCCGGCGTCGTGCTGACGCTGTTCCTGGTCCTGCGCAGTGTCAGCCGGAGCGCCGCCCGCCCGCTCTACCCGGTGCCGGACGGCGGCTGGACCACCAACCCGCCGCAGGACCGGCCTGCCGCGCCCGTACGGGCCGGGCTGATGCTGCTGCACCTCGACGTGACGATCTACACGGGCAACGCGCGTCCGACCCAGGACGCCGTCCTCGGCGCCGTGCTCGCGGCCGAGCCCCCGCCGCGTGCCGTGATCCTGGAGGGTCTCGCGGTCCGGCGGGTGACCGTCCCGCTGCTCGACATGCTCGAGGCCCTCGACGCCGACCTCGCCCGCGAGGGGGCCACGCTCCTGCTGGCGGCGTTCCCGCCCGGGGTGCACCGGCAGGCCCTCGCGTCCGGCTGGTGGGCGAGGGCGGACCAGGACGGGCGGGTCTTCCCGACCGTCGACGCCGCGGTGGCCGGCGCGGCCTCCGCGACCGCGCAGTGGGAGGCGAGAACATGACAGCTCCGGAACCGGCGCCCGTCGCAGCCCCGCGACGTGGTGACCCGACGTCGCGCCGGCCGCCCCGCTGGATCCCCCGGGCGCTGTTCATGGCCGTGGTGGCCGTCTACCTCGGGGCGTTCGGCTGGTACGCGATCGACACCCTGCAGGGCCTCGCGGTCAATGTGCTCATCGCCTTCTTCCTCACGCTGGCGCTGGACCCGATAGTGGTCTGGTGCGTGCGCCGCGGCTGGAACCGCCGAATCGCCGCGGCGACCGCCCTCGGTGGGTCACTCGTCGCCATCGGGGTGGTCCTGGGCCTGTTCGGCAACCTCTTCGTCCAGCAGCTCGTGCAGCTCCTCGAGAGCGTGCCCGACATCTATGCGGACATCCAGGGCCTGGCCGCGGAACGGTTCGGCGTCGCCATCCCGGACTCCGACGACCTGGTGCGAGACATCCTGACGAGGTTCGGCAACGACGTCGCCTCCAGCGCCTGGCTGTTCGGCACCAGCGTGATCGGCGGGCTCTTCGCGGTGCTGACCATCCTCCTGGTCACCTACTACCTGCTCGCGGCCGGGCCACGGTTCCGGGCGGCGGTGTGCCGCTGGCTGACCCCGGCGCGCCAGCAGGAGGTCCTGACGCTGTGGGAGATCACGCAGGTCAAGGTCTCGGACTTCATCAACACCCGCATCGTGCTCGCCGCGCTCTCCAGCGCGTTCACCTTCGCGTTCCTGCTGATCCTCGGTACGCCCTACGCCCTGCCGCTCGCGGTGTTCGTCGGTGTGGTCTCGCAGTTCGTCCCGACGATCGGCACCTACCTGGGCGGCGCCCTGCCGATCGTGGTCGCGCTGACGTCCCAGGGCCTGCCGCAGGCGCTCGGTGTGCTCGCCTTCGTGATCGCCTACCAGCAGCTGGAGAACCTGTACTTCTCCCCCAAGGTGTCCGCGAAGGCGCTGCAGATGAACCCCGCCGTGAGCTTCCTCGCCGTGCTCGGGTTCGGGGCCCTCTTCGGCGCGCTGGGCGCCTTCCTCGCGCTCCCCGTCGCCGCGACGATCCAGGCCACCGCGAACACCTACCTGCAACGGCACGTGCTCATCGAGTCCGACATGCTGCGGGATCCCCGCCGCCGGCCGGACGGCGACGGCGGGCGCCGCCGCGCCGAGGCCACTGACCAGACGGCTTCTGACCAGCCGGCTCCTGACTAGATGATCTTGGGGAACGCGATCAGGAACACCACCCCGACCACCAGCAGGACTCCCGCGCCTGCCAGGATCGTCCAGGACCTTCGCTCGGACGAGAACCGGTTGGAGAGCGCGCCGAAGAACAGCACGAGCGCGAACAGAACGGTCAGCAGGGTGTAGTTGTCCCCGCGCCGGTTGTCGGCCAGCGCGTCGGCGAAGTACTCGTCGGCGCGCGCGTCGGCGGCCTGTGCCTCGACCTCACCGGGCGGGACATAGCTGTCCAGGGCGAACGGGCTCCGCGGCGCGTCCGGGTTCTTGAGCGGACGCGTCGCGAGCCATTCGTCGAACGCCGGCGCGAAGTGGTCGGTGAAGCGCTCGCGGGAGAACTCCTGCAGCGCGCGGTTGTTCTCCGCCGTCGCCTCGAGCCAGATACCGAACACCTGCAGGTCCACCGCGCGTGCGGCCTCGGCCGTCGTCGCCTCGCGCGCCGCCTCGATGCGCTGGGTCGACGCCCTGGAGAACGAGATCGACATCTCCCCACCCCACTTGCTCGCCTCGAACCCGCTCCACGCGGTGAGCACTGCCGTGATCGCCAGCAAGGCCACGGCGACATGCTCCACGAGCGCCGACCGACGGTCGGCCGCACTCTCGTCAGCCGCACGCCCGCCGGCCGATCGCTCCTCGGCCGATCGCTCCTCGGCCCGCCCCCGCTCGTCCGGCCCTCTCTCGTGCATGGCTCCGCCCCCCGCGGTTCAGCTCAGCAGCCGAGATCGTCGGCCAGGGCGTCGCGCGCCTCCTGGACCTCCACGGCGTCGTCCCGGAGCGACTCCGCGGCGTCCGCGATCGTCGCGTCCCCGCTGACGTCGTCGATGGAGTCCTCGAGACCGCTCCACGCGTCGTCGAGCGCCTGACCACGGTCCTGGGCGACGTCGTCCGCCGCCGCGTCGAGCTCCTGCCACGCCTGGCGGACGCTCTCGCGCGCGTCCATCACCTCGTCCACCGTGGCGTCCGGGCTCAGCGTCATGTCGAAGTTGTCCAGCGCGACGGTGAGCTCTTCCGCGGCGCTGCACGCCTCCTGGGTGTTCTCCTCCGGCGTCTCACTGGAGCACGCGGCCGTCCCCAGGATCATCAGCCCGACCAGGACTCCGGTCGCTCGCCTCATGTCCGTTCGCCTCATGTCACGCCCTTCTGCAGTCGATTCGGGTCGTCGATTGGGGTCGTCGACCCGGGTCGTCGCCCCGAGGGGCCGTGTCTGCACGGTCCCTCGGGCGGCGGCGCACGGCCTCACCCACGTCGGGTGAGTTCGCCTGTCGACGTCGACCACCAGGCACACCCGGTGACGTCAGCCGGCCCGGCGAGTCGGTCAGCCCAGCAGCTTCGCCTTCGCCGCGGCGAACTCTGCGTCGGTGAGCACACCCTGACCGTGCAGGTCGCCGAGCTGGGTCAGCTGCGTGAGCAGCTCGTCGTTCGAGTGGGCCGCGGGTCCGGGCACCGGCTGCGCGGGCGGTGGCGCCTGCGCCGCAGGGGCGGGCGGTGGCGCCTGCTGGGCCGCCTCGTACTGCTGGGCCTCGTACTGCTGCTGTGCCCGGTTGGCCTGGCGCCTGCTGACCGCGCCGGCAGTGGCCTGGGCGGTACCGGCGATCACCGCGGTGCGGGCGGCAGTACCGAGCAGACCGGGCCTGCCCATGCGTCGTAGGGGAGACATCTGAACACTCCGTTCGATGGTGGACCGTGGATCGAGGGTGGATCGAGGGTGGGTCGGGGTGAACCGAGGGTGGGTCGACGGTGGACCGACAGGACAGCGGTGCGGACGGGCTCAGGCCGGGGACCCGGCGGCGGCCTCCGCCTGGTCGGCGATCTCGTTGACCGTCGCGGCGGGTACGCGCTCGTGCAGGATCACGTCGGCGTCCGCGGCTACCGCCGCCGACACGAGCTGGCGGGACCACGTGTGCTCGATCGCCAGGACGAGCACCGACGTGCCCGGCTCGATCGTCGCGGCGATCTCCCGGAGGTCCTCGTCGCCGGTGAGACCGGATGCCGGCAGCTCGATCGCGACGAGGTCCACCTCGTCGCCGAGGTCCTGCGCCTCCAGGATGGCGAGGTCTCCGTCCTCGCCCCGCCGCACGACGGCGAGATCCAGCAGGGTGACCGCACCGGTTCCGGCGACCTCGAGCACCGCTCGGGCGACCGGGGGCGGGATGCGTGGCGCGTCGAAGGCGAGCGCGACGAGCTCGACGGGGCCGAACGACGATGACATGGGAACCTCCAGGGCGTGGTGACAGGACAGTTGAGGGGGCGGGCGGCGTGTGCGTCACCCGTTTCGTATGCCGCGGGCGACGGCGCTCCGCGCGACGCCGGAGACCAGGCCGAGGATCGCGAAGCCGATGATGACGTTGATGAGCGCGCTCGCCAGCTTGCTGGCGAGGTCGGCGTCGGTGATGAACGGCGCGACGCCCACCACGACGGTGGCGAGGCCGACGATCCAGCTGAAGAACGACAGGGCGCGCGGGGTGCTCAGCAGCAGCAGGTGCACGAGCGCTACGGCCAGCAGCGCGGCGAGGGCGGCGACGGTCATGAACCAGACCGTCGACACGTTCCCCCAGACGCCGTCGCCCTCGGGCGCCAGGATGGGGATGCCGAACACGCCGCGGAAGACGACCACCCCCACGAGCGCGATGAGCGCGACGACCAGGGCCGTCGCGACGCCTCCCGACCACAGCGTCCGCGCGTCGACGCCGGCCGGACGGTCCGGTGCACCTTGAGGTTGCTGGCCGTAGACAGCCATGGGCTCGCCTCCCGTTGCGTGTGAAGCCTGTGTATGAAGCCTGTGTATGAAGCCTGCTCGTGAAGCCTGCGTATGGAGCCGGTCTGTTCCGCGACTGTGCGTCCTGCCCAGGCACGGGTGCTCACCCGTTGCGGGTGAGAACCGTCAGGCGCCGGCGGCGCCCTCGGTGCTCTGGTGCCGGCTGTCGTGGGCGAACACGGACGCCCAGTCGTTCTTCATGCTGACGGTCGTCCAGCCGAGCCGACGCGCCGTCGTCGTGATCGGCTCGCCGGCGGCGAACGACTGCGCCTCGCTGGCGTAGGCGAACTCCCGGTCCGGGTCGTCGTGGTCCACGAGCAGCGAGAGGTGCGGGCCGTCGGCGGTGGCCGCCCACTCCAGGAGCTCGGTGTCCCCGGCGGAGTTCCCCGCGGCGAGCACCGGGGGTCTGCCGAGCTGGGTCTGGATGTTGGTGACCTTCGCCGCGCCCTCGTTGACGTCGCCCAGCACCCGGCCGGTGCGCCGCAGGGCCGGCCGGCCCTGGGTGTCCTGCCCCAGCTCGTAGGCGATCATCGTGCCGACCACCCGTTCGGGCGGCACGCCGTACAGCTCCTGGCTGACCGACCGGACGAACTCGGTACCGCCGCCGGTCACGACGCCGATGGTGAAGCCCAGCTCCCGGAGCGCCCCGATGAGCTCCATCATGGGGCCGTAGCGGATGTCGCTCAGGGGGTGGCCGAGCGTCGGGTGGATGCCGGAGCGGAGGAACGCGCGGACCTCCCGCGTGAACGCGCCCGGGTCGATCCCCCGGAAGAGGCCGGCCAGCGCCAGCGCCACGCGTTCGAGCCCGATCTCGCCGACCGCCGAGACATCGCCCGCGAGCACCGCCCGGAACTCGGCCTCCTCGGCGAGCGCCGGCTCGTCCCGCACCCGACGGCGGAGGGCGTCGAGGAAGAACTCGTACTGGACGTACGTGGGCCGTTCGCACCACAGCGTGCCGTCGTTGTCGAAGTAGGCGACGCGGTCCTCCGGCGGGATCGACGGCGCTGCCTCGAGGAATCCGAGCACGGTGTCGCGGGTGGGCCCGGGACGCCATGCGGGAAGCCGGTGGTCGGTAGTCATGACGCTATCCCCAGGAGCCTGGCGCCCGGCGGTACCGCGAGCGCAGTGTCGTTGTGCACGCACCGGAAGCCCACGTGGCTCATGCCGGTGTCGATCGCCTGCGGCCGGCGTGCCGCGGGGCGGTAGCGCAGGCAGTAGGTGTCCGCGCAGAGGAAGGACCCGCCCTTGATGACCTTGCGCGGGACCGCGAACTGCGGCTGGCGGGGGTCCTTGCTGGCTGCGGCGTCGCCGCCGCGCGGGTTGACGGGCGCGCAGCACGGTTCGGGGGCGGCGTCGGGGTGCCGGTCGGTCCACCAGTCCCCCGTCCACTCCCAGACGTTCCCGGTCATGTCGTACAGGCCGTACCCGTTCGGGGCGAAGGACCCGACGGGTGCGGTGCGCAGCCAGCCGGACTCACCGGTGGACCGCCAGGGAAAGTCGGGGCCGTCCCAGGTGTTCGCGAGGATGCGGCCGCCCGGCCGGGGCTCGTCGCCCCAGGTGAACGCGGCGCCCTCGACGCCGCCCCGGGCGGCGTACTCCCACTGGGCCTCGGTCGGCAGGTCGGCTCCGGCCCAGGCTGCGTACGCCGCGGCGTCCTCGTGGGCGACGTGGACGACGGGGTGGTCCTGGCGGTCGTCGATCCCGGATCCGGGGCCCTCGGGCCGGCGCCACGAGGCCCCGGGGACCCAGGCCCACCACTGGCTGAGGTGGCGCAGGTCCACCGGGCCAGGGGTGGGCGTGAACACCATGGAACCGGGCACGAGGTTCTCCGGGGGTGCTCCCGGGTAGAGCGCGGGGTCCAGGGGCCGCTCGGCCACGGTCTCGTACCCCGTGGCCGTGACGAACGCGGAGAACTGCGCGTTCGTCACGGCGAACCGGTCGATCCGGAACCCGTCGACCCGCACGGGGTGTGCGGGCGCCTCCTCCGGGTAGTGGTCGTCCGAGCCCATGGTGAACGTCCCGCCGTCGAGCCGGACGGCGTCGTCGGTTCGGGCGTTCCCGGCCCGGACCTGCTCGGTGCGTGCCGTCATGAGCTCGGGACGCCCGACTCGAGCTTGGCGAGGACCTGGCCGATGCTGAAGGTCGCCGGCGTCTGGCGTGCGGGGAACTCCTGGAGGGTGCTCAGCATCTTCGCCACGTACGCCTGGGCGGGGACCAGGAGCCAGACGTGGTCCAGCATCCAGTCGAAGTACGTGTTCGAGGTCTGGTCGGCCCGTTCGAACGGGTCGGTACGCAGGTTGAAGATCTTCGGGGCGCGCAGCTCGACGTACGGTTCGAGCCAGATGTCGAGCGTGCCGGCAGCGCGCTGCTCGAGGAAGATGATCTTCCAGTTGTCGAAGCGCAGGCCGGTGAGGTCGCCGTCGTCGGAGACGTAGAAGAAGTGCCTGCGGGGCGACTCGTCGGTCTCGCCGGTGAGGTAGGCGAGCTGGTCGTGGCCGTCCAGGTGGACCTTGTAGCGCGTGCCGGCCAGCTCGGTGCCCTCGCGGAGCTTGTCGGCGATGCCAGGTTCGCCCGCCGCGGCCAGCAGCGTCACGAACCAGTCGTTGTGGCTGACGATCCCGTTCAGCACCGTCCCCGGGGCGATCTTCCCCGGCCAGCGCACCATCGCGGGGACCCGGTAGGCGCCCTCCCAGTTGGAGTTCTTCTCGTTGCGGAACGGGGTCATCCCCGCGTCGGGCCAGCTGTTCATGTGCGGGCCGTTGTCCGTGGAGTAGACGACTATCGTGTTCTCCGCGATGCCGAGCTCGTCGAGCTGGTCGAGCAGCGAGCCGACGACGTCGTCGTGGTCGAGCATCGTGTCGTGGTACTCGGACTGCCACCGCCCGGCGCGCCCTTTGCTCTCCGGCTTGCCGTGCGTGCGGAAGTGCATGTGCGTCGAGTTGAACCACAGGAAGAACGGCTGGTCGTCACCCGCCTTGTCCCGCATGAAGCCGAGCGCTGCGTCGCGGAACTCCTCGTCGACCGTCCGCATCCGCTCGCGGGTCAGCGGCCCGGTGTCCTCGATGCGCTGGGTCCCGTCCCCGTTCGCCCAGGTGTGCAGCACCCCGCGCGGCCCGAAGTTCTTGCGGAAGTCCGGGAACTCCTCAGCGTTCGGGTGGTCGTCCAGCTCCGGCTCCTCCTCGGCGTTCAGGTGGTAGAGGTTGCCGAAGAACTCGTCGAACCCGTGCATGGTCGGCAGGTGCTCGTCCCGGTCCCCCAGGTGGTTCTTGCCGAACTGGCCCGTCGCGTAGCCCTGCTCCTTGAGCGCGGTCGCGATGGTCGGGTCCTCGTCCTGCAGGCCGAGCTTGGCGCCCGGCATGCCGACCTTCGTCAGGCCGGTCCGGTACGGGTTCTGCCCGGTGATGAAGGCGGCGCGGCCCGCGGTGCAGCTCTGCTCCCCGTAGTAGTCCGTGAAGAGCGCGCCCTCCTCCGCGATCCGGTCGATGTTCTCGGTGCGGTAGCCCATCACTCCGTTGGAGTAGACGCTGACATTGGTCGTCCCGATGTCGTCACCCCAGATGACGAGGATGTTCGGCTTGTCGGCCACGATGTCTCCTTCGGCTAGGCGGTTCTCGTGCGGCACACCGTCAGGACGGGTCGTCCCGGGTGGTGGACAGGGGTTGAGCCGAGGGGTGAGCCAGGGCTTGAACCTGGGGGCGGGCCAGCAGCTCGATCAGCGCGATGAGCAGCGCGGCGCAGACGGCGGTCCCGACGACGAGGCCCGGTGTCGGGTTGGCCGCCAGCAGGAGGACCAGGACGGCGAGCGCGACGACCGCAGCACGTGCCACGCCGCGGTACCGCGCGAGCCACACGCCGGCCGGCCCGGAGGACACACCCCGGCCCTCGGCCCAGGCCCGAGCGTTGCCGAAACCCCTCCCGATGCCGGCCCGCAGGCCGCGCGCCGACGGGCTGGACCCGCCCAGGTAGGCCGCGAGCGCCACGACGAGGCCGAGCACCCCGACGGTGCGGAGCGTGGCGCGCAGGAAGGTGACGAGCTGGTCGAAGACGACCTCGGCGGCGTCGAGCCGCAGCACCACCCCGGTGAGCGCGTCGAGGTAGAGGCCGCGAGCGATCGCGAGGCCGAGGGCCAGCACGAGCATGCCCGCTGCGAGCACGATCCCGGCGACGACCAGGGCACGCAGGTGGCGCACCGCGACGAGGACGCCTGCGCCCAGCAGGAGGAGCACGATCCACGGGAGCCACGTCCCCAGCGCGACGACCTGGGCGTACCGGTTCCGGATCTCGACGAGCTGGGTGGTCTGCATGACGGTGAACGTCGCGTTGATCGTCGGCAGGTTGGCGGCGAGCTCGAACCCTCCGTCGACGAGCCGCTCCTTGAGCAGGTCGATCATTCCCGAGAGCTGGACGGTGAGCTGACCGTCCTGGCTGATCTCGACGACGTCGCCCCCGGAGCCCTGCATGACCGCCACGAGCTGCTGGTGCGCCACCCGGTTGGCCTGGTGCCAGGCCGATGCGAACTCGTCGCTGGTCACGACGCGGTCGGCGGCCTTGCGGACGAACGACTCGACCCCGCTGGTGAGCGGCGCCTCCAGCATGGGCAGCGCCGCCGCGGCCCGTGGCGCCACGTCCTGCCGGTCCAGGCCGCCGGCCACGGAGTCGAGCAGTGACCCGAGGTCGATCTGCTCCATCACGGCCTGGGTCATCCGGCCCGAGAGCGCTGACTGCACGATCGGGTCGTCCGACAGGGGACCGACCGTGGCGACGTAGCGGTCGGTGTCGGTGAGCGTGCGTTCCGCCCAGGCGGCGACGACGCCCACGGGGGCGAGCAGCGCGCCGACCACGATCAGGACGACGGCGGCGGCGCTCCGCCCGCGGCTGCGGGCCCGCACGTCGGGTGCCTGGCCGGGCGGTGGTGGTGCCGGCTCGCTGAGCCGGCGCCGGAGGTCCGCGTTCTCCCGCTCGAGCGCGGCCAGGCGGGCGGCGGCGTCAGGTGGCCCGACGCCGCTGTCCGCTCGTGACTCGCTCATGCTCGTCGCTCCCCCCGGTGCCGCCGCGGATCGGCGGCTCCTGACGTGTTCGATGCTCGCGGGAGAGGCCTGCGCGGGGCCTCACCCAGAACGGGTGATCGCTCGCGAGCGCCGTCCAAGGCCTGGTCGCGGGGTGAATTTCAGCCGGAGGAGGGACTTCGTGCCAGACTGCCGGGCTGAGGCGTCACCGCACGCACACACATTTCGCAACAAGTACTGGAGCACCTCCATGACCCCCGAGGCCTGGAAGACGATCGCGATCGTCGCGTACCTCGCACTGATGCTGGGTATCGGCTACGCGGCGTTCCGCCGCACGGACGACAACCTCGACGACTACATGCTCGGCGGCCGACGGCTCAGCCCGGGCGTCGCCGCCCTCAGCGCCGGCGCGTCGGACATGTCGGGCTGGTTGCTGATGGGCTTGCCGGGCGCCATCTACGTGAGCGGGCTCGTCGAGTCCTGGATCGCC
The DNA here is from genome assembly GCF_042685865.1 of Promicromonospora vindobonensis. Taxonomy (NCBI): domain Bacteria; kingdom Bacillati; phylum Actinomycetota; class Actinomycetes; order Micrococcales; family Promicromonosporaceae; genus Promicromonospora; species Promicromonospora vindobonensis. Next base: position 346,595 of record NZ_JBHUOG010000001.1, read on the forward strand.
ATCGGCCTGACGATCGGCGCCTGGCTCAACTGGAAGTTCGTGGCACCGCGCCTGCGCGCGTACACGGAGACGGCGAAGAACTCGATCACCATCCCGAGCTTCTTCGAGAACCGGCTGCACGACACGTCGCGCCTGCTGCGCGTCTCGTCCGGCGTGATCATCCTCGTGTTCTTCACGTTCTACGTCTCGTCCGGCATGGTGGCCGGCGGCACGTTCTTCGAGGGCTCGTTCGGGTTCGACTACACGACCGGCATCTGGGTCGTCGGCGGCGTGACGCTCGCCTACACGCTGTTCGGCGGGTTCCTCGGCGCCACCTGGACCGACGTCGCGCAGGGCATCCTGATGCTGCTCGCCCTCGTCGCCGTGCCCGTCGTGGCGTTCATCGAGCTCGGCGGCTGGGGACCGATCCGCGAGGGCATCCTCGCGGCGGAGACGAGCGGCGCGGCCAACCACCTCTCGTTCGTGGCCGGTGCGTCCGCCACGACCATCATCTCCGCGGCCGCGTGGGGCCTCGGCTACTTCGGTCAGCCGCACATCATCGTGCGCTTCATGGCGATGCGCTCCCCGCAGGACGCCGTCGCCGGACGCCGCATCGGCATCAGCTGGATGATCGTCACCGCCCTCGGCGCGGTCGTGACCGGCCTGATCGGCGTCGCCTACGTCAATGCCCAGGGCGAGACGCTGGAGAACCCCGAGACGGTGTTCCTGTACCTGTCGCAGGTCCTGTTCCACCCGCTGATCGCCGGGCTGGTCCTTGCCGCGGTCCTCGCGGCGATCATGTCGACGATCTCGTCGCAGCTCATCGTCTCCTCCTCGGCCCTGGTCGAGGACCTGGTCAAGATCACCGGAAGGCCGATGACGGCTCGTACCGAGGTCATGCTGGGCCGCGCCGGCGTGCTGCTGGTCGCGGTGGTCGCCGCGCTCATCGCGTTCGACCGCACCGACACGATCCTTGACCTGGTCGGCTTCGCCTGGGCCGGCTTCGGTGCGGCGTTCGGGCCCATCGTGATCCTGAGCCTGTACTGGTCCCGGCTCACCCAGTGGGGCGCGCTGTCCGGCATGCTCGTCGGCGCCGTCGTCGCGTTCGCCTGGGGCCGGTCCCCGCTGGCCGACACGCTCTACGAGCTCGTCCCCGGCTTCGTCCTGGGCGGGCTCGTCGCGATCGTCGTCAGCCTGCTCACCCCGGCGCCGTCCGAGGCGGTCCGGAGTGAGTTCGCCGAGGCGACGCGCCTCGCGTCGGCGAAGCGCAGCGTCGCTCCCTGACGACCGGGCCCACCCGTGCGCAGGCCGGACGGGTGGGCCCGGTAGGCCGTCGGTTCAGATCGCCGTGAGCCCTGCCCAGCCGACGATGCGGAAGCCGTCCTCGTCCTTCGCCACCCGGAACCCGCCGTGCCCGCCGAAGTGGGCAGGCAGCAGGAGCAGACCCCGGTCAGCGGCCTCGGTGAAGATGCGGTCACGGGTGCGGTGGGCCTGCGCAGGGTCCTCGTCGAAGCAGCTGCTCGTGTGCACGTCCACCACCTGCGCCGGGCTGTGCAGGCTGTCCCCGACGAAGAGCACCTCGTCGCCCCCGGACACCAGCCGGAGGATCGAGGCACCGGGCGTGTGTCCAGGAGCAGCCTCCAGCGTCAGGGCGTCGTCGATCCGGTGGCTCCCGCTCCACGCGGTGACCTGCCCGGTGGCGAGCACCGGCGCGATGCTGTCGGCCCACACCCCGTGCGCACCAGGACCCATCACGGTCTCGTTGTCGTGCTCCGGGTCCCAGAACGCCAGGTCCTCTTCCGGCATCAGGTACTCGGCGTTCGGGAAGGTCGGCACCCAGGAACCGTCGACGAGGCGAGTGTTCCAGCCCACGTGGTCGGCGTGCAGGTGGGTGTTGACGACGACGTCGACGTCGGCAGGCGTGACTCCGGCCGCGGCCAGGTCGTCGAGGTAGGCGGTCTGCAGGTGGGACCAGCTGGGTACGTCGGGCCGGTCCTTGTCGTTGCCCACCGCTGCGTCCAGGAGGATCGTCCGGCCCGCGCTGCGGATGATCCAGGTCTGCATCGCCACCCGGGAGGTGCTCTCCATCGTCGTCGCGCCGTCGTCCTCGAGGAAGTACGGGCGCAGCTCGCCCTCGTGGCCGTTCCACGCGGACGGGTCCGTGCCGGGGAAGAACTGGCCCGGGGTCATCCCGATGCTGCCGACGCTCTCCACGACCCGGCTCACCGTGACCTCTCCGACGACGAGGCGGTCGCTCGTCGTGGTGGCCTCGGCCGCCGTGTTCTCTGCCGTCGTGCGCTCTGCCGTCGTGCTCTCGGTCATGAGGATCTCCGTTCGTCGCCGCCGACTCCCTGTCGCGGCCCGGACCAACGGTCGCCGGGTACGGGCACGGTCCGCCAGACCCGCCCGTGCCTACCCCCGCCAGGGTCAGGCACGGTGTTCCGGGGTGCGGGAGACTGGCGTCATGCCAGCTGACGCACCCACGGACACGCTCGGCGCCTTCCTGCGAGCGAGTCGCGCGCGCCTCAGCCCGGAGGACGCCGGTGTGCCCAGCTACGGAGACCGACGTCGGGTCGCCGGGCTGCGGCGCGAGGAGCTCTCGCTGCTCGCGGGGGTCAGCTCCTCGTACTACACGCGCCTCGAGCAGGGCCAGTCCCGCAACGCGTCGCCAGAGGTGCTCGACGCCCTGGCCAGCGCACTGCAGCTCGACGACGCCGAACGCGCTCACCTCCGGCAGCTCGCGACCGCCCGGGGCACGCAGCGGGCCACGCGGCGGAGCGCGCCGGAGAAGGCCGACCCGGCCCTCGTGGCACTCCTCGGGTCGCTCACCGGCGTGCCCGCGCTCGTGATGGGACGCCGCAGCGACGTCCTGGCCTGGAACCCGCTGGGGCACGCCCTGCTCGCCGGGCACCTGGAGCCTGGCGCTCCGACCACCCCGGGAACACGGCCCAACATGGCGTCCCTGGTGTTCCTCGACGCCGACACGCGCGAGCTGTACGCCGACTGGCGTGCGAAGAGCCGGGCTGTGGTCGGCAACCTTCGTCTCACCGTCGGCCGGCATCCCGGCGACCCCGAGCTGGCGACACTGATCGGCACCCTCTCGATGGCCAGCGCGGACTTCGCCGCACTGTGGGGCGACCACAAGGTCCGGGCCTGCGCCACCGCCGACTACACGCTGCGCCATCCCGTGGTCGGCACTCTCACCGTCACGCAGCAGACCCTGCGCTCCATCGACCACCCGGACCAGACGCTCGTCACGCACACGACGGGGCCGGGCACCCCCTCGGCAGAGGCGATCTCTCTGCTGGCCCAGCTGGTCGGCGGCCGCACGGCCTGAGGTCGCGGCTGATTCGCCGGCTGCTGCCTATGGGGTCGTGGCCTCCTCGATCGCGGTGGCCACCTCCTCGAACCCGGTGTCGGCGGTCCGCCTGGCGTAGTCCGCGTCCTGGACCGCCCGGTAACGCGCGAACAGGTACGCCCGGCCGGGGTCCGATCCGGTCGCCGCGATCAGGGTGTCGAGGCGGTCCCGGATGCCCGGCAGCAGACGCGAACCGCCCGGGTACTCCGCGAAGCGATTTCGCAGCAACGGCACGAGGTCCCACTCGGCGGGGCCGTGCGACGGCTTGGGGTCGATCGCCCGCCACTCGGTGCCCGACCGGAGCACGTTCTCGTAGTGGAAGTCGCCGTGGAGCAGCACGTGCGGGGAGTCCCGGAAGGCCTGTTCGACGGCGGGCCGGAGCTCGCGGAGGCGTCCCCGATGGGCGGCGCCCGGAGCCTCCACCCTCGATTCCAGCTCCAGCGCGTCGTCGAACCCCGACCATTCCGGGACGTGCAGGAGGTTCAGCAGCCGGGCTGCGACCTCGACGGCGGTGCGCATCGGGGCGGACGTCAGGCTGGTCCCCGCGTCGAGCCGCTCCAGCAGCAGGGCGCCCGCGTCGTCGTGCGACTCGATGAGGCGCACCGCACCCTGGCCACGCCACCGGCGTAGCGCCTCGGCCTCGCCCTTGGTCTCGGCGTCCCGCCAGCTCACCTTCAGCATGCAGGGCGAACCGTCCCTGCGCCGCACCTCCCACACCAGTCCCACGTTCCCGGCGACGGGCGGGCTGACGAGCGTGAGCTCCCACCCGCGCAGGAGCTGCCCGACCAGTCCAGGGAGCCGGTCGACCCACTCCCGCCCTGCTTCTTGCTCCCGCTGGACGGTCCGGGCCGCGAACCCGGCCGGGACGGTGAGGAAGTCCGAGGTCACCAGCTCCGATCCGCGCGGCCCGGGCGGCCGGCACCGGGCCAGGCTCTCAGAGCCGACGGACGCTCACCACCATCAGCTCGGTCAGCTCGTCACCCGCATCGAGGAGTACGCGAGCCTGCCCAGCAGCACCGTCGGCTGAGCCGCGGGTCAGGCTTCGCCGGGCCTGGCAGGGCCATCGTGGTGATGGGGTCGTGCCCAGCGGTTCTCGGGATTTCCTGTGAGTCGGCCCGCCCTGCGGGCCGGCGCCCTGCCGACGACGCCCGGGACGGCGCACGGCACGGGCGGGACTCACCGGAATCTCACAGAGGTCCCCAGAACGCGGCCAGCACGCCCCGGCAGGGTCTGCCTCATGAACAGCATCGACGTGCAAGGACTGACCAAGCGGTACGGACCCGACACCGTCGTGGACGACCTGTCGTTCACCGTGGAGGCCGGCCACGTGACGGGGTTCCTCGGCCCGAACGGCGCCGGCAAGTCCACGACCATGAAGATCATCATGGGCCTGGCCTCGCCGACGCACGGTGCGGTCACCATCGGCGGCCGCCACTACCGCGACCTGCCCGTGCCCCTGACCCACGTGGGTGCGCTGCTCGACGCCGGTGCCGTCCACGGCAGCCGGACCGCCCACGACCACCTGCTGGCGCTGGCGGCGAGCAACGGCCTGCCGGCACGCAGGGTCGGCGCGGTGCTCGAACGGACCGGCCTGACGAGCGTCGCCAGCAAGCACGCCGGAGAGTTCTCGCTCGGCATGCGGCAGCGGCTCGGGATCGCGGCTGCCCTGCTCGGTGACCCGCGGGTGCTGATCTTCGACGAGCCGGTCAACGGCCTCGACCCCGAGGGCATCCGGTGGATCCGGGGCTTCATGCGCTCCCTGGCCCACGAGGGCCGGGCGGTCCTGGTCTCCAGCCACCTGATGAGCGAGATGGCGCAGACCGCCGACCACCTGGTCGTCATCGGCAGGGGCAAGCTGATCGCGGACACCAGCATGACCGATTTCATGGAAGCCAACGGCGAGGGCACGGTGCTCGTCCGCTGCTCGGAGCCGGGGGTCTTCGCCCGCCTGCTCACGGCCGCAGGGGCCACCGTGCGCGACGGGTCCGGCTCCTCGCTCGTCGTCTCGGACCTCGCCGCCGGGGAGATCGGCAAGCTCGCCGCCTACCACTCCGTCGTGCTCAGCGAGCTCTCCCCGCAGCAGGCCTCGCTGGAGGACGCCTTCATGGAACTGACCAAGGACAGCCTCGAGTACCTGGGAGCCACCTCATGACCGCGCACGCCGAAGCCCTCGCAGTCCCCTTCTCCCGGACTCTCCACGCCGAGTGGATCAAGTTCCGGAGCCTGCGGTCCACCTGGTACACCCTGGCCTGCCTCGGCTTCGCCGGGCTGGGCATCACCGCCCTCGGCATGGGTGCCATCGGGGTGGAGTACGCGAACCTGACCGCCGCGGAGCGGGCGGACTGGGACCCGACCAACCAGAGCCTGACGACGTACCTCGTCGCCCAGCTGATCATCGGTGTGCTGGGCATCCTGGTCGTCACCTCGGAGTACGCGACCGGCCTCATCCAGACGTCGCTGGCCGCCACACCCCGCAGGCACCGGCTGCTGGCCGCCAAGGCGGTGCTGCTCACCGGTGTCGCGGTGGTGGCGGGGCAGGCCCTCATGTTCACCTCGTTCTTTCTCGGGCAGGCCATGCTCGCCGCGCAGGGCGTGCCGAACGCGAGCCTCGGCGACCCGGGGGTCCTCTCCGCCGTCCTGGGCGGCGGCGTCTATCTGACGGCGATCGCGCTGCTCGCGGTCGGCCTCGGCACGATCCTGCGGGCCACGGCGGGCGCGATCGTCGCTCTGGTGGCCATCGTCTTCCTTGTCCCCGGGTTCGCCGGCCTGTTCCCCTCGTGGCTCGCGGGCATCCTGGACTTCTGGCCCAGCCAGGGCGCCGCTGCGGTCCTCACCACCGTCCCGAACCCCGACTACCCGGCCCCCTGGCTGAACCTGGGCGGGATGTGCCTCGGGGTCGCGGCCGTGCTGACCGTCGCGTTCGTCCTCTTCCGGCGTCGCGACGTGTGATGTCCTGGACGGCGGAGGGTGGTTCGTCCGCCGGGCACGCCCATGACCTCCGTACTCTGATCGACGTGGAGCGAACAGGTGGGGCAGAGCTGCCGACAGGCGCGCTGCCGACAGGCGCCCAGCGTCTTCTGGTGGTCGACGACGAGGACACCGTCCGCGAGCTGCTCTCCGCGACCCTGCGGTTCGCCGGGTTCGAGGTGTCGTCAGCGGCCACCGCCGGTGCGGCGGTGGCCGCTGCCGTCGCCGAGCCTCCCGACCTGGTGCTGCTCGATGTCATGTTGCCGGACATGGACGGCTTCGAGGTGGTCCGGCGGCTGCGGGAGCAGCGCCTGGGCGGACGCGGTCGCCCGGTGCCCGTACTCTTCCTCACTGCCCGCGGCCGCCAGGCCGACAAGGTCACCGGGCTGTCCCTCGGCGCCGACGACTACGTGACCAAGCCGTTCGACCTGGAGGAGCTGATCGCCCGGATCCGCGCGATCCTGCGGCGCACCGCCGAGCACCCGGCCGACGTGCTGACGGTGGGCACGCTCGCGCTCGACGCGGAAGGGCACCAGGTGACCCGGTCCGGGCGGCCCGTCCGGGTCTCACCGACCGAGTTCCGGCTGCTCCGCTACCTGATGGAGAACGCGGGGCACGTGGTGTCCAAGGCGCAGATCCTCGACCGGGTGTGGAGCTACGACTTCGGCGGCGACGTCAGCATCGTCGACACGTACATCTCCTACCTGCGGCGCAAGGTGGACAACGAGGAGCCAAAGCTCCTGCACACCGTGCACGGGGTGGGCTACGTGATGCGGGAGCCACGACAGTGACGCCGGCGGCGCAGCCGCTGCGGCGGTTCTCCCTGCGCGTCCGGCTCCTGGTGATCACCGCCGGCCTGCTCCTGGCGGGGCTGAGTCTGATCAGCGCGCTGCTCTCCGGCCACCTGGAGCGCTACCAGCTCGACCGCATCGACGGCCAGCTGCGGTCCTTCACCGACCTCGTCTCGCGCGCCTCCCCGAGCGTGCCCCTTGAGCTCGACGCGGCCGGCGAGCTCTTCGGGCCCGCGCTCGACCTGCTCGGCGCCCCGTACCTGGTGTACCTGGACGCGGAGGGCCAGGTGGACCAGGACCTCCGCTCCGCCGAGCTGGACGGCGACACCCTGCCGGCGCTCGACGAGCTGCGCACCGTCCCGGCCGACGGCGAGGTCGTCGGCCTCCCCGGCGCCGACGGCGCGGAACGGTGGCGCGCAGCGGCCCGGCCGACCCTCGGGCGGGACGGCACCGTGATCGCCGCCGCACCGCTCGCCGAGAGCCAGGCCACCATCGACGCGCTCCGGCGCAGCAGCGTGCTCAGCGGCGGTGTGCTGCTCGTCCTGCTGACGGCGGTCGGCTGGCTCGCCCTCGGCCGCGGCCTGGGGCCGCTGCGCCAGATCGAGCACACGGCCGCCGCGATCGCCGGCGGCGACCTCACCCAGCGCGTGCCCGACCTCGCACCTCCCGGGACCGAGATCGGCCACCTCGCCGGCTCGTTGAACACCATGCTCGGGCAGCTCGAGCAGGCGTTCGCCGACCGGGCCGCGTCCGAGACGCGGATGCGTGACTTCGTCTGGGACGTCAGCCACGAGCTGCGCACCCCGCTCTTCGGCATCAAGGGCACCACCGAGCTCTACCAGATGGGCGCGCTGACCGACCGGGCCGACGTCGACGACGCGATGCGACGGATCAAGCGCGAGGCCACCCGGCTGGCGGCGCTCACGGAGGACCTGCTGGTCCTCGCCCAGCTCGACGAAGCACCCGACCAGCTCGACCGGACGCCGATGGACCTGCGCACCCTGGCGAGCGACGGCCTGCTCGACGTGCAAGCCCTCGACCCCACCCGATCGGTCGAGCTCACCGGACCGGGCGGCGACGGGCCCGTCGGCGCGGCCCCGGTCCGCGCCGACGAGGCCCGGCTGCGGCAGGTCGTCACCAACCTCGTGGGGAACGCCGCGGCCCACACCCCGCCGGGAACCCCTGTCCGCATCGGCGTCGGCACGTCCGGCGACCGCGCCGTGCTCGAGGTCGCCGACGAGGGACCGGGGATGAGCGCCGAGCAGGCCGACCGCGCGTTCGATCGCTTCTACCGGGCCGACCGATCCCGGAACCGCCAGGTCGCCGGCCAGGTCGCCGGCCAGGGCGGGGCCGGCGCTGGGCTGGGGCTCGCCATCGTGCGTTCGATCGCGCGGGCCCACGGCGGCGACGTCGAGCTGGACACCGACCTCGGCCGGGGTGCCTGCTTCCGGCTCACGCTGCCCCTGTCCGGAGCGGACCACCCCTAGTCGTCATGCCCGGTTCGTCATGCCCGGTTCGTCCTACCCGGTTCGTCATGCCCGGCCCGCGAGCTACCGGGCCCGCCCCCAGAGCATCCGGCCAACGACCCGGCGTCGTACGACGACACCGACGTGCACCACGAGTGCGGCATAGAAGCACAGGTGCGCTGCCACATGGAGCGGGACGAGGTCGCTGCTGCCGACCACCAGCGCGATCCCCGTCGCGGGTACGACGAAGAGCAGCGCGAGCAGGATGCGCTCGGCCCGGTGCAGCACCACGCGGTCGGTCTCGGTGAGCCGGGAGTCCCAGGGCGGCAGCGGCGTCGTCCTGCGCCACACCACGCGCAGGACGCCCACCGCCACGATCGCCAGCCCCAGCACCACGTGCCACCCGGCGAGCGTCAGCTCGCCGCCGGTCAGGTCGCCCGTCCACAGGTCCGACCAGGCGGCGCCGACCGCGTCGTCCGCGTCCGCCCTGTCCGCCCTGTCCGCCCTGTCCTCCGTGTCCTCCTCGCGGGCCTCCTGGGCCTGTTCGCACCGGTCCTCGACCTGGTCGAGCCGCTCTTCCTCGGCGTCGGACGTGCGACCGCCGCCGAGCTCCTCGCCTGCCGGGTCGCAGTCGACGTCGGCCACATCGGCCACGTCGGCCGCGTCGGCCTTGTCGTCCATCACGTAGCCGACGGTGAGCTGGGTCAGCAGCAGCGCGACGGTCGACCAGTGCAGGACCTTCGTGACGATGCCGTAGCCGTGGTCGTCGTTGCGCCATCTCATGCCCGTAACCTCATGCCCGTAACCTCACCGCACACCGGCCCCGCCGTCCACCCCTGGTGGCCGGCGGCGCCCGGTGCGTCAGAGGTGCCTGGTCACGAGGCGTCCCACGGCACCTCCACGTCGAGCACCCACGTGATACCGAAGCGGTCCTTCACCATGCCGTAGAGCGGCGCCCAGGCCGCCTCGCCGAGCGGGACGACGACGGTCGAACCGTCGACGAGCCGCTCCCAGTAGCCGGTGATCTCCGCCGCGTCCGTGCTGCGGACCGAGACGAAGAGGGGAATGACGCCCGGCTCGTACGCGGTGTGGGACGGCACGTCGTACGCCATCACCCGGAACCCGCCCGCCGAGGCGACCTGCCCCCACATGACCTGTCCTGCCTCGGCCGGCTCGGTCACGGCGTGGGCGTCCGCGTAGGTGACGGCTGCCAGCTCGCCGCCGAAGACCGTCTGGTAGAGCTCCAGCGCCGCACGGGCGTCGCCACGGAAGTTGAGGTGCGGGGTGGTGTTGATGGTCATGTCTGCTCCTTGGAGTCGAAGGTGTCAAGGGAGTCGAAGGTGTCAAGGCGGTCAAGGCCTCTGCCGGGCCGTTCCCCGGCAACCAGCACTCTTGCGAAGGTCGAGGACAGCGAAGGTCCTCCACTGTCCGTACCGTCGCGGTCATGACGCCGACCACCACGACGACCTCGCGGCTGCTCGCCCTGCTGTCGCTCCTGCAGGCCCGGCGGGACTGGCCCGGGCAGCTGCTCGCCGACCGCCTCGGGATCAGCCACCGCACGGTCCGGCGCGACGTCGACCGGCTGCGGGAGATGGGGTACCGCATCGAGACGACGATGGGGCCCGACGGCGGATATCACCTCGACGCGGGCTCCGAGCTGCCGCCGCTGCTCTTCGACGACGACCAGGCGATCGCGCTGGCCGTCGCCCTGCAGACCGCGCCGCTGGCCGGTGCCGGCATCGAGGAGGCCGCGGGGCGCGCGCTGACGACGATGCGGCAGGTGCTGCCCTCCCGTCTGCGGCACCGGCTCGACACGGTCCAGGTCACCACCCTGCCCGCGCGCTCGCCCGGAGCCGCCGCACCGGTGACGCCCGGCGTGCTGGTCGCGCTGTCCGCCGCCGTCGGCTCGCGCGAGGTACTCCGGTTCGACCACTCCGGTCACGGACTGCGCGCGGACGGTGCTGGACCAGCCGCACCACCCGCACCGCGCCGGGTCGAACCGCACCACGTCGTGGCGTCGGGCGGCCGCTGGTACCTGGTCGCGTGGGACCTGGAACGCGACGACTGGCGGGTCTTCCGCGCCGACCGGATCACCCCACGCGTCCCGACCGGGCCGCGCTTCGTCCCGCGCACGGTGCCCGGCGGGAGCGTGCGCGACTTCGTGTCGGCACGGTTCAAGGGTTCGGACCGGGGCGACACCTGGCCCTGCCAGGGCAGGGTCGTGATCCACCTGCCCGCCGCCGACGTCCTCCCCTTCGCCGGCGACGGCACGGTCGAGGACCTCGGCCCGGAGCGCTGCGCTCTCGAGCTCGGTTCATGGTCGTGGGTGGCGCTGGCGGCCTCCCTCGGGCGGTTCGACGCCGCTGTCGACGTCGTCGGACCGCCCGCTCTCGCCGAGGCCTTCGGCCGGCTGGCGGAGCGGTACGCGACGACGGCGTCCGCCGCGCGCACCGCGGAGTGCGAGCCACGCGGTCCCGTGGCACGGTGCGAGAAGGGCCAAGCGGTCCAGCACCGGCCACGCCCGACCGGACAGGAGACGACGATGACCGACCAGCCCGGCTACGACCCTGCCGAGGACCCGGACGCAGACCCGGACCAGCTCAACCCGCGCACCGGCGCGGCCGCCGGCAAGAGCGCTGACGACGCCTCGAGCCCGCGCACCGCCGGTGGCGACGTCGACCAGGACGCTGGCCAGAACACTGAACAGGAGACTGACCAGGACGCTGATCCCGACTCCATGAACCCCCGGACGGGCGCCCCCGCGCACCCTGAGAGCTGAGGGAGCGATGCGTTCCTCCTGGTTCACCGACGCGGTCATCTACCAGCTCGACCCCCGTCTCTTCGTCGACTCGGACGACGACGGCTGGGGCGACCTGCCCGGCGTCATCGAGCGCCTGCACTACCTGCGCGGGCTCGGCGCCACCTGCGTGTGGCTGCTGCCGTTCTACGAGTCGCCGTTCCGCGACGGCGGCTACGACGTCGTCGACCACCTCGCCGTCGACCCACGTCTTGGCGACCTCGCCGACGTGGCGCGGCTGCTGGAGACGGCCGACGACCTCGGGCTGCACGTGCTCGTCGAGCTGATCACGCAGCACACCTCGGACCAGCACCCGTGGTTCCAGGAGGCGCGACGCGACCGGAGCTCGCCGTACCGCGACTACTACCTGTGGTCCGACGAGCCACGCACCGACATCAAGCCGATGTTCCCCGACGTGGAGCCGGACACGTGGACCTGGGACGACGAGGCGCAGCAGTTCTACCGGCACGCGTTCTACGCGCACGAGCCGGACCTCGCGCTCGACAACCCCAGGGTGCGTGACGAGCTGTTCCGGATCGTGTCGTTCTGGCTGCGCATGGGCGTCTCGGGCTTCCGGGTGGACGCGGTCCCCCTGATGCTCGAGCGGGCCATGGCCGCACGCCCGGACACGGACGGTCAGTGGCTGGTGCGCGACCTGCGCTCGGCGGTGTCGGCGCAGCGCACCGGGGCGGTGCTGCTCGGCGAGGTCGACGTCGAGCCGGACCGCTACGCCGACTACTTCGGGTCGGACGGCGACCAAGGCATGACCATGCTGCTCGACTTCTGGTCGAACAACCACGTCTTCCTCGCCCTGGCGCGCGGCGAGGCGGAGCCGCTGGAACGTGCCTTGCGGGTCCAGCCGGCACCACCGCCCGGCTCGACGTACGCGCACTGGCTGCGCAACAACGACGAGCTCGATCTGGAACGGCTCACCGAGGGCGAGCGGAAGGAGGTGCTCGACGCCTTCGCCCCCGAGGGGTCGATGCGCATCTACGGCCGGGGCATCCGGCGGCGTCTGGCCCCGATGCTCGGCGGCGACACGCGGCGCCTCGCGCTCGCGCACGCGGTCCTGCTGTCCCTGCCCGGGCCGCCGGTACTGCGGTACGGCGACGAGATCGGGATGGGTGACGACCTCGACCTGCCGGAACGGGAGGCCGTCCGCACGCCGATGCAGTGGTCCACGACGCCGTCCGCCGGCTTCTCCCGTGCCCCGATGGACAAGTTCCAGGCGCCCGTGATCACCGGCCCGTTCGGTCCCGACCGCGTGAGCGTGGACGAGCAGAGCGTGCGCGCGGGCTCCCTGCTGCACCGGGTCGGTGGCCTGGTGCGGGCCAGGCTGGGGATGAGCGAGCTCGGCAGGACCCGACCGGAGACGTGGGACGTGGGAGTCTCGTCCGTCCTCGCGCTGCGCTACCAGGTCGAGGAGTCCAGTGTCCTGCTGCTCGCCAACCTCGCGGACGAGGACGTCGAGGCAGCCCTGCCCGCCAACGAGATCTCGGCCCTGCGCGCTGGCGCGGCGCGCTACGTCGACGTGCACGTCGACCAGGACTACCCGCCGGTGGAGACCGACGGCAGGATCTCGCTCGCCGGGTACGGCTACCGGTGGCTGCGTCGCACGATCGACGGCGACGCCGGAGACGCCGGAGACTCCGGCGGGGACGACGCGTGACGGTCGTCGGCTTCCACGTCTCCCACGAGCAGCTCCATCCGACCGAAGGGCTGCGCGTGGCCCGGCTCGCGCAGGACGCAGGATTCGACGCGGCGATGTGCTCCGACCACCTCGCACCCTGGAGCGAGCGGCAGGGCGAGTCCGGCCTCGCCTGGTCGTGGCTCGGTGCCGCCCTGGCCGGCACCGACCTGTCCTACGGCACGGTGTGCGCGCCCGGTCAGCGCTACCACCCGGTGATCGTCGCGCAGGCCGTGGCCACCCTGGGGGCGATGTTCCCTGGCCGGTTCTGGGTGGCCCTCGGCTCGGGCGAGAACCTCAACGAGCACGTGACCGGCGACCCGTGGCCGCCGAAGGCCGACCGGGATGCCCGGCTGGCGGAGTGCGTCCAGGTGATCCGCGCGCTGCTGCGCGGTGAGGAGGTGGACCACAGAGGCCTGGTCGTGGCGCACCGGGCGCGGCTGTGGACGCTGCCCGAGGTCGTGCCTCCGCTCCTGTGCCCGGCGCTGACGGCGGCGACGGCCGGGCGGCATGCCGCGTGGGCGGACGGCCTGATCACCGTGAACCAGCCCGTCCCGAACCTGCGCCGGATCATCGACGCCTACCGGGAGGCGGGCGGCGCGGGCGAGGTAACGGTCCAGGTGCACGTCTCGTGGGCCCCTGACCTGGCCGAGGCCGAGGCCGTGGCGCTGGACCAGTGGCGGACCAACACCGGCTCACCCGAGACCGCAGCGGACACTGCGACGACCGCCGCGTTCGACGCCAGGGCCAGGGACGTCGGGATCGCCGAGGTCCGGCGCGCGGTCCTCGTCTCCGCCGACCTCGGCGAGCTGACGGCACGCCTGGCAGCCCTGCGCGACGCCGGTGCCGACCGTCTCTACCTGCACCACGTCGGGCGCCGGCAGGACGCGTTCGTCGAGGCGTTCGGCGAGCAGGTCCTGCCGGCACTGCGCTGAGCCTGCGGGCCGGCAGCCGGATAGCGTGGACGTATGGCAGGCACCCTGCCCGACTGGCTCGGCTGGTGGACGAGCGCGGACTACGACGTGGCGCGCACGGTGCTCCAACGCGGCTTCGGCGCGCTGTACGCGCTCGCGTTCTGGGGCGCGCTGCACCAGTTCCGGCCGCTGCTCGGGGAGCACGGACTCCAGCCGGTCCCCTCGTTCGTCGCCCGCACGCACTGGCGCGACGGGCCCTCCCTGTTCCGGTGGCACTACTCGGACCGGCTGCTCGTGGCGGTCGCCTGGTGCGGCGTGGTGCTGGGGGCGAGCGTCGTCGTCGGGCTGCCGCAGGCGGGGCCCTGGTGGGTCCCGATGCTCGTGTTCCTCACGCTGTGGTGGCTCTACCTGTCGCTGGTGAACGTCGGGCAGACCTTCTACGCGTTCGGCTGGGAGTCCCTGCTGTGCGAGGCAGGTCTGCTGGTCGCGTTCCTCGGGTCCGGCGCCGTGCCGGTGCCGATCCTGATGGTCGTCGCGGTGCGCTGGCTGCTGTTCCGCCTGGAGCTGGGCGCCGGTCTGATCAAGTGGCGCGGCGACACCGCCTGGCGCGACCTGACCGCCCTGAGCTACCACCACGAGACCCAGCCGCTGCCCGGCCCGTTCTCCTGGCACGCGCACCACCTGCCGCGCTGGTGGCACCGGTTCGAGGCGGTGGGCACCCACGTCAGCCAGCTGCTGGTGCCGTGGTTGCTTCTTCTGCCGCAGCCCTTCCCGTCGGTCGCGGGCGCGGTGTTCGTCCTCACCCAGGGCTGGCTCGTGCTGACCGGCAACTTCGCGTGGCTCAACTGGGCAACCATCGTGCTCGCCCTCGGGGTGGTCGACGACGGCACCTGGGCCTGGCTCGGCGGCCTGGTCGGGCTGTCCGACGGCGCCGCGGCGGCTTCCTCTGCCGCCGAGCCCTCTGTGCCGCTCACCTTCGTGATCGTGGTCGGTGCGGTGGCGCTGCTGCTCCTCGTGCTGTCGGTGCGCCCGGCGCTGAACCTCGTGTCGCGGCACCAGCGGATGAACGCGAGCTTCGAGCCGTTCCGGCTGGTCAACGCCTACGGCGCGTTCGGGTCGGTCACGCGGCACCGCGACGAGATCACCGTGGAGGGCACGCTCGCCACGGAGCCAGGCCCGGACGACTGGGTCGAGTACGAGTTCCGGGGCAAGCCGGGCCCCCTGGGCCGGCGACCGCCACAGGTGGCGCCCTACCACCTGCGACTGGACTGGCTCATGTGGTTCCTCCCCCTCGGCCATTCCGCGCGGTGGTTCACCGTGTTCCTGCGCCGACTGCTCGAGGCCGATCCCGCGACCCTGCGCCTGCTGCGCCGTGACCCGTTCGACGGGCGGCCGCCGCGCACCGTCCGTGCGGTGCTGCACCGCTACCGGTACACCACGCCGGACGAGCGGCGGCGCACCGGGGACTGGTGGGTGCGGGAGCGGCTCCAGCTCGCCGTCGACCCCGTGCGGCTCCCGGACAGCTAGCGCGGAGGCACGGTCAGCGCGTCGATCCGCCGGATCTCCTGCTGCCCGCCGAGGGCGCCACCGGACCGGTCGAGCCCCGCCAGATGATGGTGTTCAGCGGCCCCCGGGCCGACGGCGGCAACGCAGGGTCGGGCTCGTTCGCCGACCCGCTCTCCGGCTCCCGCTCCGTACCTGGCTGCGCACGCAGCGTCGCGACGAGCCGGGCCATCGCCGCCCGGCCGAGCTTGCGGTGGTCCACCTGCACCGTGGTGAGCGTCGGTTGCAGGTAGGCCCCGAGCAGGTTGTTGTCCCAGCCGGTCACGCTGAGGTCCTCGGGGATGGACCACCCGCGCTCGCGCGCGCCCTGCACCACACCGGCGGCGACGGGGTCGCTCCCGGCGATGATGGCGGTCGCGTGGTCCTGCTCGGGCAGGGCGAGCACCGCCGCACGCCCCGCCTCCGGCGACCAGTCGCCCTCGTGGATCAGCGCGGGACCGAGCCCTAGACGCTCGATCGTCTCCACGAAGACGTCGCGCCGCCCGCGCGCGGAGGCGAAGTCGAGCGCCCCGGTCACGTGGAGGAACCGCCGGTGGCCCAGCGCCGCCAGTCGCTCGACGAGCTCCGCGACCGGGGAGCCGTCGGCGAGCTCGCCCACGCCGTGGAACTCGTCGTCGTAGTCCGCCGACACCACTATCGCCGCACGGTCCGGGAAGCGGTGCTCGGACTCGGGCGGCAGCGGCGCGAGCGCGAGGACGCCCTCGACCTGGCCGGAGTCCGCGAGCTCCAGGACCCGCGCGAATCGGTCGGCGGACGTGCCCTCGACGCTGAACGCCTCGATCGTGTACCCGTGCTCGTGCGCCACGTCCATCACGCCGCCGAGAATCTGCGGCGGGCCGTAGGTCGCCACGGCGGGCAGCAGGACCGCCACCCGTCCGCTGCGGCGGGTGCGCATCGACCGTGCGGTCAGGTTCGGTCGGTAGTCGAGCTCCTGCACGGCCGTGCTGACGCGGGCCACCGTCTCGGGCCGCATCTTCGTGTCGTTCCGGAGGTAGCGCGAGACCGTCTGGTGAGACACACCGGCGGCCTTGGCGACCTCCCAGATCGTCGCGCGCCGGTCCTTCGTCGCGCTCTGGCTCTGTGTGGAGCCCTGGCACTTCGTCGAGCTCTGGTCCTGTGTCGAGCTCTGGTCCTGTGTCGAGCTCTGGTCCTGTGTCGAGCTCTGGTTCGTCATGCCCCGTCCTCGCTGGTCATAGCCCCGCGTCCGTGCGACACGCGCTCATTCTGACACGCCACTCCGGAGCAGTCCCGGCCAGGGGGACCTTGCGAAGTGATCGATCACCTCCTACCGTAGCCCGGAAACTGTGATCGATCACTCTGCAACGGAGCAGCGCGTGAACAAGCCATCCACACCCATTCGTGCCGCCGTCGTCGGCACGGGCGGTATCGCACGCGGCAGGCACCTGCCCGCCCTGGCCACCCTCGGCGACCGCGCGCAGGTGGTCGCCCTCGTGGACGTCGACGCCGAGGCCCTCGCCCGGACGGCGGACGAGTGGTCGGTGCCGGGCCGGTACACCGACCTGGACACGATGCTCCGCACCGAGCGCCCCGACCTCGTCGTCATCGCGACACCTCCCGGCAACCACAAGGACAGCGCTGTCGCTTCCCTCGACGCAGGGGCCTGGGTGTGGTGCGAGAAGCCGCCCGCCCTGTCGCTGGCCGAGTACGACGAGATCGCGGCGCACGAGCGCGACGGCGGACCGTACGCGGCCTACGTCTTCCAGCACCGGTTCGGCAGCGGGGCGGAACGTTTCCGCGGCCAGCTCGACGACGGCTCGCTGGGCCGCCCGCTCGTCGCCGTCTGCCACACCCTCTGGTACCGGGCGCCCGCCTACTTCGAGGTCCCGTGGCGGGGACGCTGGGAGACGGAGGGCGGCGGCCCGACGATGGGTCACGGGATCCACCAGATGGACCTGCTGCTCTCGCTCCTCGGCGACTGGCACAGCGTCACCGCGCAGATGGCCACCCTCGGCCGCGACGTGCAGACCGAGGACGTCTCGCTGGCGATGGTGCGCTTCGGGTCCGGGGCGGTCTGCTCGGTCGTGAACAGCTTGCTCTCCCCACGCGAGACGAGCTACCTGCGCTTCGACCTCACCGACGCGACGGTCGAGGTCGAGCACCTCTACGGGTACGGCAACGCCGACTGGCGCTGGACGCCTGCCCCGCACGCCGTCGACGCCGACCGGGTCGCCGGCTGGCCGCCCGTGGACGACCTGGACAGCTCGCACGCCGCACAGCTCGCCTCGCTGGCCGAGTCGTTCGAACGCCGGGAGCGTCCACGGGCGAGCGGGCCGGACGGCCGCAGGTCCCTCGAGCTGATCACCGGCATGTACCGCTCGGCCATCTCCGGCCGGACCGTCCTGCGGTCGGAGCTCACTCCGGACGACCCGTTCGTCGCCGCGCTGCACGGCGGCGATCCGGCGTCCGCCACCGCCCTGTTCCGGGCCGCCGCCCTGTCCGACCCTGCCGCCGCCCCGTCCGCCACCGCCGCCGCATCTACCGCCGAGGAGTCCCTCCATGCCTGACGACCTGGTACTGCATCAGCCTGCCGACGTGCTCGCCGGAACTGTCGTCGCGGGTGCCGCCGCCGGTGCCGTCGCGGTCGGTGCCGTCAACCGGAGGGCGGGATGACCGCCCTCGACGAGCCGCGCACACGGCCACCGGGGCGGCCGGCGCGCGCGGGTCGGCCCGCGGCGCCGGTCAGGACGCACAGGCTGCCCTGGTGGCGGCGGCTGGTGCGCGACCGGGCGGTGCTCCTCCTGGCCCTGCCTGGCATGGCCGTCATCATCGTCTTCCAGTACCTGGCGCTCGGCGGCAACGTCATCGCGTTCCAGGACTACCAGCCGTACCTCGGTATCGGGCGCAGCCTGTGGGTCGGGCTGGAGAACTTCCAGATCCTGTTCTCCGGCGACCCGGCGTTCCTGAGCGCGCTGCGCAACACCCTCATCATCACGCTGCTGCAGACGGTCTTCGTCTTCCCCGCGCCGATCATCCTGGCCCTGCTGCTGCACAGCCTGGTCTCCAACCGGGTGCGGCAGGTCGTGCAGTCGATCCTCTACCTGCCGCACTTCCTGTCCTGGGTGATCGTCGTGGCGGTCTTTCAGCAGGTCCTCGGCGGTGCCGGGCTGCTGAACAACTTCCTGCGCTCGCACGGGTGGGAGCCCATCGACATCATCGGCAACTCCGACGCCTTCTACGCGCTCATCACGTCGCAGATCATCTGGAAGGACACCGGCTGGGCCACCATCCTCTTCCTCGCGGTGCTGGCCGGGATCGACAAGTCGCTCTACGAGGCGTCGGCGGTCGACGGCGCGTCGCGCTGGCGTCAGACGTGGCACATCACGCTGCCGGGGATGCGGCCGATCATCATCATGCTGCTCATCCTCAAGCTCGGCGACTCCCTCAGCGTCGGGTTCGAGCAGCTCGTCCTCCAGCAGGAAGCCGTGGGCCTCGGCGTCTCCGAGGTGCTGGACACCTACGTCTACAACCAGGGCGTCGTCGGCGGGTTCTGGGGAGTCGCTGCGGCCGTCGGGCTGGTCAAGGGCGTGATCGGGCTGATCCTCGTGCTCGTCGCGAACAAGACCGCCCACGCCTTCGGCGAGGAAGGGGTGTACCGAGCATGAGCGACACCACGACGGGCACGACGCCGGGCCGCCGGACGACCACCCGTTCGACCACTCGTTCGTCCACTCGTTCGTCCACCGAGGTGGGGCGCACCGCCCGACCCGTGATCGACGGCGTGGCGATGCCGGGTCCCTCCGAGCGCACCATCAAGGGCATAGTTTTGACGATCGCCTGCGCGCTGGTGATCCTTCCGTTCGTCGGCATCGTCTCCACCAGCCTTGCCACGCCCGAGCAGGTGACGGAGGCCGGCGGCTTCGTGCTCCTGCCGACCGGGATCGACCTGAGCGCCTACCGCATGATCTTCGCCGGCGGCGTCGTCACGCAGGCGCTCTGGATCAGCGTGATCGTGACCGCCGTCGGCACGGCGCTCAGCCTGGCCCTGACGACGACGCTCGGCTGGGCGCTGAGCCGGCGCGGCGCCTTCGGTGTCCGCGCGATGCTGCTCCTGGTGCTGATCAGCCTGCTCTTCAGCCCCGGGATCATCCCGAGCTACCTGGTGGTGCAGCGGCTCGGGCTGCTGGACAGCCTGTGGGCGCTGATCATCCCCACGTCGATCTCGGCCTTCAACGTGGTGGTCGTGCGGGCGTTCTTCGTGCAGCTTCCGGCAGAGGTCATCGACGCGGCACGGATCGACGGGGCCAGCGAGTGGCAGCTCTTCTGGCGGATCGGGCTGCCGCTGTCCAAGCCGGTGCTCGCCGTCGTCGGCCTGTTCTACGGCGTCGGCTACTGGAACGCGTTCTTCAACGCGCTGCTCTACATGTCGGACGCGAGCAAGTGGCCGCTGCAGCTGGTGCTGCGCACCTACGTCGTCGACGGCGCGCAGCTCGGCTCGCAGGACCTGGGGATCGACGCTGCCGCCATGCCACCCCAGACCTCGTTGCAGATGGCGATCCTCGTCGTCTCCGTGGTCCCGGTGCTCCTGGTCTACCCGTTCCTGCAGCGCCACTTCGCGAAGGGCATGCTCACCGGCGCCGTCAAGGGCTGACGCCGTCCACCCGCACAGCACTCGTAACCGTACCCACGCACTCGACGAGGAGTAGTCATGAACAGGTTTCTGACGGACCATCCGGTCACCCGGCGCAACCTCCTGAAGGGAGGCATGGGGCTCGGCGCGTTCGCGCTGCTCGGCCTGGCCGGCTGCAGCAACGAGGGCCGCGGCGGCGCGCTGGTCGGCAACGGCTCGGTCGTCCTGCCGACCTACATCCCGTACGACGGCGTGGCCATGGACATCAAGGGCGGCGACGGCGTCCCCGACACCATGCTGAAGTACCCGGCCAACCCGAAGAGGGTGGCCACGGGCCAGCCAGGGGACGGCAAGGACGTCGGTATCTTCGGGCTGACCAACACACCGGTGCCGCCATCCGTGGAGAACAACGCCTACTGGCAGGAGCTGCACGAGCGGCTCGGGTTCGCCCTGACCATCGCGCTCACGCCGGCCGGCGACTTCACCGACCGCTTCCAGACCACTGTCGCCGGCGACCAGCTGCCGGACCTCTTCGAGATGTTCCCCGGTGAGGTGCCCGGCCTGCCGGGCCTGCTGTCCGAACGGGCCACGGACCTCACCGAGCTGCTCTCGGGCGACGCGGTGAAGGACTACCCGTTCCTGGCGAACATCCCGACCGAGAGCTGGCAGTCGTGCGTCTACGGCGGCAAGATCTTCGCCGTGCCGGTCCCCCGCGGGCCCGCGCAGAGCATGGTGATGTACGCGCGGCAGGACTACTTCGAGGCCGAGGGCATCGACCCGCAGGTCACCTCGTTCGAGGAGTTCCACTCCCTCTGCAAGGACCTGTCCGGCGGTAACACCTGGGCGCTCGGCCGCGTCCCGCTGGGGTTCCTGCGCCAGATGTACGAGATCCCGAACGAGTGGTCCGACGAGGACGGCAGCCTGACGGGCGCGAGACTCCACGAGCGCCAGGAGGAGGCGCTCGAGGCCGGACGGCGCCTCGTGGCCGACGGCCTGGTCCACCCGGACGGCGTCCCCGCAACGCAGCCCCAGCGCAAGACCTGGCTCGTGAACGGCACCATCCGGCTGCTCGACGACACGTTCAGCGCCTGGCCGGACTTCTCGAACTACCCGATCGACGACCAGTTCCGCCTCTCCGTGGTCCAGCCCCCGCTCGCGGCCGGCGGCGGCATGGCAGGCATCCACCTCGGCGCGCCCATCCAGAACATCACGGCGATCAGCTCGCGGTCCGCGGACCGCGCCGAGGCCCTGCTCGACGTGATCAACTATCTCGCTGCCCCGTTCGGCAGCGAGGAGCACCTGTTCCGCACCTACGGGGTCGAGGGCGTGCACCACGAGCTGGACGGCACCGACCCGGTCCTCACCGAGAAGGGCAGCACCGAGATCCAGCTCGGCCTCAAGTACGTCGTCGAGGGACCCTGGGTGAACTTCCAGGCCGGCGACCCCGACGTCGCGCAGGCCGAGCACGACGCACAGACCACCGTGGTGCCTACCGCTGTGCGCAACCCGGTGCAGGGACTGTTCAGCGACACGGCCAGCCGCCGGGGCAGCCAGCTCCGCGAGAAGATCGAAGCAGTGGAGGCGGACATCCTTGCGGGGCGCCAGCCGGTGAGCGCCTGGGCCGACGCCGCCGAGGCGTGGGCGAAGGGCGGCGGGGACACGATCCGCGACGAGTACGAGAAGGCGTTGGCGGCCCGCGAGGGCTGAGGGGTCGGTACTCCCGCCGCTGGTGTCGCATGACGCCGCTGGTCGAGCTGGTCGAGAACTCTTGCGGGTCTCGACGAGCTCGACCAGCGGGGGTATTGCCGTGCCTACGGTGCGGCCGTGCCTACCGCGCGACCGTGCCTACGCCCGGGTATGCCGTGCCTACGGCCGGGCGCCGCCGCCGTCGCGCCGCTGGACGTAGAGGCGGTTGCCCTCCGGTCCCGTCCACTCCAGCTGCACGACGCCCGCGACCGCAGCGTCGTCGATGCGCGACGGGTCCGCCCAGTAGCCCTGCGCCGGGTTGCGGAAGAACGTCGCCCAGGGCTTGCCGCTGCGATCGAGGAAGATGTTGTTGTGGCCGGCACCCACACCAGCGGTCCAGCGCTCGGTGTACGGGCCCTCGAACCTGTCGGACACGGCGACGACGAGGTCGTACTGGTACTGCACCCGGCCGGGCCCTGGCGGGTCGTAGGCGTTCCGGGTGCTCCCGTCCTGGTTCGTCGACGTACGGTCCCACGCGGCGTGCGAGAGGTAGTACTTGCCGCCGTGCTTGAACACGTACGCGCCCTCCAGGTACGGCTCGGGCGTGTAGGGCGTCTGCTCGAACCTCGGCAGGTTCGTGGCCGGGACGATGTCCTCCATGTCGTCCCGGAACTTCGCGTAGAGGTCGTTGTGCAGCACGAGCCACGCGTCGTCGCCCTCGGAGTAGAGGCTGCCGTCGATGTGAAAGTAAGCGCCCGGCTCGATGAAGCCAGGACCGCCGACGAACGATTCCCCGAACGGCTTGTCGAGGTTGCCCTCGATGAGACGGTAAGGACCCTCGACGCCGCCCTCGCTCACGAGCATGAACGAGCCGACCTTGCGGGAGTGGTCGCCCATGCAGGCGACGATGTACCAGGTGCCGCGGAAGTAGTGCACCTCGGGAGCCCAGGCGTTGCCGCGCTTGCCGAACTGGCCGGTGTCGTGCCAGTACTCCTGCCACGGCGCGACGACCGTGCGCCCAGGCCGGTTCTCGTCCACGAACTCGGGCGACCACACCTTGCCCTTTTCCGCGTCCGGCCTGATGCCGGTCGTGTCGACCAGCTTCCACGGTCCGCGCAGGGAGCTGGCCACCCACATGAAGATGCCGTCGTTCCACGGGCCCGCCGCCGGGCGCCCCGGCACACGGGTGGTACCCGTCGCGACGTAGACGGGCCGCCCGTCGACGACGAAGCAGTTGACGTACGTGTCCCGGATCCAGACCTGGCCACGCTCCTCGTCCCGGGGACGCAGCTCCAGCGGCAGGATGAAGGAGTTGTCCTCACGAGGCCACAGGTCCAGCCGCGTGTCCGCGACTCCGTAGGGCTCGGGGTCGGGCCAGTTGTCCGGGTAGCTCGCGGGATTCCGGTGGGCCGCACCCGCAGCAGCGGCTCCCGTACCACCAGGGGCCGACGCCGCCGCGGCAGGCTGTGCCCACCCCAGTGCCAGCGAGCCGGCGAGGCCCGCGGCGCCCGCAAGGACCGACCGCCGGTCGACAGAAAACTCGTTCTCGAAGCCAGTCATCTCAGGCGTACTCCTTCCACGCACGGCGCCGGTGCCGCGCGTCGAGAGGGACGCTAACCACAGTCATTTCAACGCTCAAGACGCGACAGAAAGGTTGGTGGATGACGTTCGTGAGCAAGGTTCGCTCCGGCCCACCTCGGCCTGGGCCGCGCACCCCCGCACCCCAGCACCACCCAGTCCGCCAGGGCAGACGAGCTGCACTCCGCCGGGGTCCGTGCCGTCGCCGTCGCCGCGGACGTGCGCAAGCCCGAGGCGATGCGCCGCGCGGTCTACGAGGTCCAGAGCCGGCTCGGGCCGGTCGACGTCGTCCACCACGGGCCCGGTGCGGACAACCCAGCCGCCGCACCCGTCGGCATCCTCGAGACGGGGCCTGCCGACGTGCGCGATGTCGTCGCTCAGGTCGTCGAGCCCGCCGTCGAACTGGCAGGGCTGGTCCTGCGCGCGAACGCGGCAGCGGCGCCATCGTCTACGTGGCAGGGCTCAGCGCCGTCGTCCCGCTGCCGTTCCTCGGGCCGTTCGCCCCTGCGTCGGCCGCGCTGCGCACCTACGCCCTCACCCTCGCGGAAGCCGCAGCGCCCGACGGCGTCCACGTGGGCTCCCTCGTGGTCGGCGGGCTCATCGAGCGTGGCGACATCCACCAGTTGCTCACCTCCGGGCCGCCGGACGTCGGCAGCGCGCTCAGCCCGGCCATCGCCGGGGCGACTCTCGACCCTGACGACCTCGCCGACGCCGTCTGGCGCATCGCGGCAGGTGCTGAACGCGAGGTCGTGGCCGACGTCATCACGACGTAGCGCGGCCCGAGGTCCGGGGTCCGAGGTCCGGGGTCGGAGGTCCGGGGTCCGAGGTCCGGGGTCCGAGGCACCGAGATCCGAGGTGGCGTGCCCGAGGTGGCGAAGGTGCCGGAATGCCGAGTTGGCGAGTTGGCGTGCCGACGTGCCGAGGACGACAGAAGACACGGTCTCGATCCTGCCCCGGGCCGGTGCGCTGGCACTGGCCCGGGGCAGCCGCCGTCATCCATCGTCATGCGGCCGCGCCCGGTGGGTCGAGTGAGCGGGTGTTGTCCGGTGCTGGCGCGGGGTCGATGGCCTCGGGCAGGCGGATGCGGTGACCGCGGGCGTCGGTGAAGGCCCACCCTGTCTCCAGCAGGGTTCCAGCGCCGTCGTCGGTTGGCTTGCCGGTCCAGTGCATGACGATGCCTCTGGCGTCCACGAGCTGATGATGGTGCCAGCACAGCAGCGCGCTGTTGCTCACGGACGTGCTTCCGCCGTCTGCCCAGTGCGTCACCGCATGATGAACCTCGCAGCGCGAAGCCGGCTGATCGCAGCCAGGGAACACGCAATGCTTGTCGCGGGCGATCACCGCGCGTCGCATCTGCCCGCTCACGGTGCGCTGCGCACGTCCGACGTCCAGCACGGCGCCGTCCGGACCGAACACGATCCGGGTGACCGCACTGTCGCAGGCCAGACGCCGCAGCACAGCCCGCGGCACCCGGCCACCGGTCTCGGTGAAGACCGGGCCTCCTGCCGACAGCAACCCGGACGGGGTGGACGGGGTGGACGGGGTGGACGGGGTGGACGACGTGGACGAGGGGGACGAGTTGGACCGGACTGAGCCTGGGGTCGCCTGACCGCAGGTGAGGCAGAGCCCGTCACGGCTGCGGGTTACCTGGGTGACCAGCTCCGTCCAGGACACCGTCACGTTCAGGTGCGGCGCGATCGCAGCGCCCGGCGAGGCCTCGTTCGCGTCCAGCACGAGACGGGCGACATCGGCCACGGCCTGGGCACGTCGCTGGCCCGGCGTCCTGCTGTCCTCGGCGGCGGGCGCCCCCATCACCGCGTTGACCGCGGTGGACAGCAGCAGCCCGTGCTCGTCGGTCAGGAAGCCCTCGACGTGATACCCACCGAACGTCTTGGCCAGGTCCAGGTACTCGCCCTTGGCGGCCTTGTCGTCCTCGACGTCGTCGGTGTCCGGGTCCGTCACCGTGGCGAACCGGCGCGCCACCGTACGGAACTGGTCGGCGTTCAGCACACCGGCCTCCCGCAGGACCAGGCCCTCGCCGGTGACCAGCACGCCGTCGGCGATCGCGTCCTGGAGCACCTGCGTGATCCGCTCACGGGTGCGGGCACCGTCCGGGTCCTCCGCGGGGTCCGGGAAGTCCACCGCGACGCTCTGCACGAACTGCTCGGCCGTGGTCGCTTCTCCGGTACGGGTGTCGACCAGCCAGGCCAGCGCGTCCTGTCGCGTCTCGCTGGTCGGGGCGACCTCGGTCATCACCCTCGCGTGGTCGGCCCCCAGCACTCCGGCGACGAGCCGCTCCCGCGTGGCGGGCAGAGCCGTGGCCAGCCGGCGTGCGGTGGTCACGTCCTTGCGCGCGGTGGCCGCCGCCACGCCCTCGCGCACGCGCAGCCACGACGTGAACGTGCGCGACATCCCACCAGACCGCCACGAGCCTTCGTCCTCGATGCGCGGCAGCAGCGTGTAGCGCACCCCGTCCAGCTGTCCGGTCAGCCGACGGATCCTGGTGTGCGCTTCGGCCAGCCGCCCGACGCTCGGCGCGTCCCACCCGTCGAGCGCCTCCGGGCCGAGCAGGCCGGCGAGGTCACCGACCGCGCCCTCGATCCGGCCGAGCGCCTCCTCCAGGGCGGCGGGAGGCACGCCGCCGGAGGCCATGCCGCTGGTCGACTGCCGCATCGGTCACCACCCCCTGCCGCCTAGGTATTCAGCTCCTCACCGAGACCATTATCTCGAACGTTCGTTCGGATCGCAGGCCAGATCTCACATCTGTGGATAACCCTTCGCGACCGGGCTCACCGGTCGCGCGCGTCACCGCCCGCGGGCCGCCCGGCGCCGGCGCCGGGCCTCGGCAGCACGCT
Organism: Promicromonospora vindobonensis; assembly: GCF_042685865.1. Lineage (NCBI taxonomy): Bacteria > Bacillati > Actinomycetota > Actinomycetes > Micrococcales > Promicromonosporaceae > Promicromonospora > Promicromonospora vindobonensis. The sequence goes on from NZ_JBHUOG010000001.1 coordinate 372,824, forward strand.
CGACGGCGTCGTCGAGATCGTCCTCGACGGCGGCCAGGTCCCCGCGTGCCTCGTCAGCGGCCCCTCGCGCGTCGTCGAGCGCCTGGCGCGCCTCGTCCCGCTCGGCGGTGAGGCGTTCGAGCTCCTCGTCCAGGCGGCCCAGCTCGCCTTCCCCGCGCTCGATGGCCGCGTTCGCGGTCCGGAGCCGTTCCCGGACGTCGTCGCGGCGGGCCTCCAGCCGGTCGACGTGTGCGGAGGACTCCTCGACCGCCTGCTCCGCCGCGAACAGCTCAGACTCGGCCTGGTCAGACTCAGCCTGGTCAGACTCAGCCTGGTCAGACTCAGCCGAGTCGGTCTTCCCCTGTCCGCCCTCGGAGGCGACCGCGGACTTCTCGGCCTTCCCGCTTCTCCCTGCTGCCGACGGTTTGCCTGCCGAGGGTTTGCCTACCGACGGTTTGCCTGCCGGCGGCGTCCCGGCTTCCGACGGCGCCTCGGCCCCCGATCCCGTCGCGGAGCGCGAGCCGCCGTCCACCCCCGCCGGGTGGAGCGCCACGAGGTCCGCGTCCTCCCCCTGCTCGTCCACGATCCCGAACCCGACGTGCTGCAGCGCCCGCGAGAGACGCCCCGCCCGGACCACCACAGCGGCGTCCGGGTCCATCACCGCCGCTGTGAGCGTCTCGGTCAGGCGGTCGAGCACCGCGGGCGAGACCGCGCGCCCGCCCACCTCGCCGGCCTCCCGGACGATGCGGACCAAGGCCTCCGTACGCTCCCGCCGCAGGTGGTCGAGCGCCCGGAGACGGCCACGGTCCCGGTCCTGGGTCGCGGCCCGCAGCTCGTCGCCGAGGTCCGCGAGCGCCTCGATCTCCTGCGGGTGGTCGCGGGACACCTGGTTGATCACCCAGGCCGCCACCGAGGGTTTGGGCAGGCGCTTGACCCGTTCGGCGCCGATCCGGTCACCGCCGTCCGCTACCTGCCGGACGGCGGCGGCCCTGGCGGCGACGAACTCGTCGAGTGGCCGTGTGTAGAGCGCGTCGACGACGGCGTCGAGGTCTGTCGGGTGCTGCGCTGGCACGCTCCTACGGTGGCACGACGGCGCCCGCCGCGCCCGCCCGCCACGCCCGACCCAGCTCCGCCCAACCCAACCTCTCCAAGCCAAGCCCAACCAAGCCAAGCCAGCCCAACCAGCCAGCCAGCCAGCCCAACCAACCAGCCAGCCAGCCAGCCAGCCCAGCCCAGCCCAGCCCAGCCCTACAGCGTCGGCACCAGGACCGTCGCGACCTCCCCCGACCCGAGGTGCACCAGCGCCTTGCCCGGGTTCACCTGCGTGGTGACCGCCGAGCGCGGCAGGCTCACGCCGACGAGGTCGCCGTCGAACCGGTCCTGCGGGCTGAGCAGCGCTCCCCGGCGGTACTTCTTGACGTCGACCTGCCAGCCGGAGAACCCGCCGGCCACCTCGGAGGCATCACCGCCGAGGATCAGGCCGCGCTGGTTGTCGGTGGCCGAGCGCAGGTAGGCGCGCAGCCACGTCTTGGCAGGGGCGTCGGTCACCTGTTCGCCGTCGTCCACCACCAGGACCACCGGCGTGCCGTCCGGGTCGAGGTGCGGCGCCAGATCCTCCTGGGTGACCTCGGGATCCGTGAGGACGGCGCGTACGCCGTCCCGGCCCTCGAAGCCGCGCAGGATGCTCGGACGCGGCGCCAGCACCACCACCTGGGTGCCACCACGCAGCAGGGACTCGGTCATGACCGCGAGCATCGTGGACCGGCCGGACCGGGACGGGCCCGCCACCAGGAAGGCCGGTGCGTCGTTCGCGAGGTCCATGCCGAACGCCGCCAGGTCGTCGCCGCCGACGCCGAGCAGCGCCCACAGCGGCCGGGCCGCTTCCCGCCCGACGTACTGGTAGGCAGCGTCCACGGTGATCGTCGACGGCAGGTCGTCCACGCGGAACGGCCCGGTTCCCGGCACCACGTCCTCCCGTTCCCGGATCTCGGCGGCGATCTGGCGGGCCGCACTCGTCTGGGCGCGACCCGCCGGGTCGTCCCCGAGGATCGCGACCTGGACCTCGAGCGCGCTGCCCGACCGGAAGCCTCTGCCGGGCGGGATCTCCTCCGGCAGCTTCTTGTGGTTGATGCCGACCATCCCGTAGTCGAGCCGGTCGGTGAGGCGTAGGACGAGGGCGTCGTCGGTCAGCACGCTCATCCGGCTCGACAGCAGGGTGCGGTCACCGGAGATCAGCAGGTGGATGCCCGCGCTCGCACCGTCACGCAGCAGCTCCTGGACGATCTCGACCAGCGTGCCGTTGTCGACCTCCCCGTAGCTGCTCATGAAGCTCTCCCAGCGGTCTATCAGCACCAGCACGCGCGCCAGGCCCGTTCCCGGGTCGGCGAGCTCCCGCTGCTCGGTGACGCTCGCGAAGTTCCCCGCCGCGAGCACCTGCTGGCGCCGACCGAGCTCCGACTGCAGGCGCGTGAGCAGACGGCTGGCCCGTTCGGCCTGCCCGCGCTGCACGACGGCGCCCGTGTGCGGCAGCTCGTTCAGCACCGTCAGCGCTCCGTTGCCGCAGTCGATCGCGTACAGGTGCAGGTCGGCCACCGGCATGGCCGTTGCGGCCGCGAACGCCGTCGTGCGCAGCGTGGTGGAGCGTCCGCTGCCGGGTGCGCCGATCACGTAACGGTGGCCGAAGCCGTCCAGGTCGATCACCGCTGGTCCCTGCCGCTGGTCGGCCGGCGAGTCCTCCACCGCCCACGCGAACGCCGACTCTCCGCCCGACCCGGTGGCCGGCCGCGCCACGTCCGCGAGCCGGAGCAGCTCGGGCAGCGCGGGCAGCCACGGCCGCCGAGGGACCGGCCAACCACCCACCTGGGCCGCCTCTCGCAGCGTGTCGACGAGCGCGGCCAGGTCGGTCTCGACGTCCTCGCGGCGCCGGGCCTTGGGGCGGCTGGGGGATGGTGCGCCCAGGTCCGCCACCGGCACGCGTGCGACGAACGGAGGCTCCACGTGCCCGACGTCGGACAGGGACAGGCGTCGTCCGCCCACCCGCGCGGACTGGAACGGGATCACCGACGCGTGCCCGAGCCGGGCGTAGGCCCGACCGGGCTGCGACTTGGCGATCTCGGCCGCCTCTCCTGCGTCGATGACGTCCTTCGACTCGCCCTTGTCCGTCATCCGGAGGGCCACGCGCAGGTTGGTGTTGGCGCGGATCTCCGGGGAGATCACGCCGGAGGGGCGCTGGGTCGCGAGGATCAGGTGGATGCCGAGCGAGCGGCCGCGCTGCGCGATGTTGACCAGGCCGGCGACGAAGTCGGGCAGCTCGCGCGCCATCGAGGCGAACTCGTCGATCACGATCATCAGGCGTGGCAGCGTGGGGCCGACGTGCCCGCGGGCCTGCGTGTCGAGGTAGTCCTCCAGGTCCTTGGCGCCGGCGTCGGCGAGCACGTGCTCACGGTAGGTGAGCTCGGCACGCAACGAGTCGAGGGCTCGCTCCACGAGGTGGGAGTCGAGGTCCGTGACCATCCCGACCGTGTGCGGAAGCTGCTCGCACTGGCTGAACGCGGCGCCGCCCTTGTAGTCCACGAGCACGAAGTTCATGGTCTCCGGCGTGTTCACCACCGCGAGCGACGCGACGACGGTCTGCAGGAACTCCGACTTGCCCGAACCGGTGGTGCCACCCACCAGGGCGTGCGGCCCGTCGCGCACCAGGTCGAGGGTGAACGGCCCGTCCAGCGACACGCCCACCACCGCTGCGGTACTGCCCTTCGACACGCCGCGCCACCGGGCGACCATCTGCTCGGCGTCCACGTCCTCGATGCCGAGCACCTCGACGAGACGGGCCGAGTCAGGGATCAGCCCCTCGCCCTCGGTGGCGGTCACGTCGTGCACAGCGGCGACGGCGCGGGCGACGGGCTCGAACCAGTCGTCGCCCACCTCGTCGACCAGCACGGACCGCAGGTCGTCGGCGTCCTGCCTGCGCAGCGTCATCCCGCCGTCGACCCGGGCGAGCGCGACGGCCGTGCACTCCTCCGGCAACAGCTGCTCGTCGCCGTCGAGGCACACGACGCTCACGCCGACGCCGGGCCCGTCGCGCAGGATGGATACCACGCCGGGCAGCGCCCGCAGCCGCCGGGCGCCGTCGAGCACCACCACCACCTGCGGACCGGACATCACCGTGCCGCTCGACGCGTCCATGGCGGCGCGGCGCTGGGTGATCAGCGAGCTCAGCTCGGCCACGCGCGCCGACAACGTCTCCGTCGTGGTCCCGACCAGGGCGACGGCCCCCTGACCGAACGACGGGCGGGCGTGCGGCAGCCAGGCCGCCCACGCCCATTCCTGCACGTGCTCCGAGCTGGTCAGGACGTAGATCTGGACGTCGCGAGGGCTCTGCAGCACCCCGAGCTGGCCCACCATCCAGCGTGCCCGACGGCGCGGCCAGTCCCCCGGCCCCGCCAGTCCAACGACCCCTGCCTCGCGCAGCGGGACCGTGACCGGCACCGACCGGACGGTCGCCCGGGTCTTCCGACGGTGCTCCGGCTCGGCGCTGTCCTCCACCTCGACACGGCTGGTCGCGTCGGCGAGGCCCAGCCGGACGACCAGGTGGTCGCCGTCCGTGCTGCGCCGCTCCCAGAGACGGCGGGTCGGGGTGGTCGCGATCAGCCGCAGCTCGGCGGCGCCAGGGCTCGACACCCGGCGCCGGTGCTGCTCCCGCCGCACGGCGTCCAGCACCTCCTCCTCGAGGGCTGCGCGCTCCTCGGCGTGCTCCTTCAGCCGGTCCTTGTGGGTGGTGACGCCGTTGCGCTTCTGCATCCACCAGTTCCCGAGGCCCATCAGCGGCGACGCCAGCGCGAACATCAGGTAGTAGGGGGACTGGAAGACGAAGGCCATGGTCACGCCCAGCACCGCAGGCATGGCCATGGCGAGCCACGGCAGCGGGTTGCGCATGGGCGGGGCCGGCTCCGCGGGCAGGCGGAAGTGCGTGGCGGGCATGGGCGGCAGGAGCCTCGGCGGGCGGTTGTAGTCCAGGTGACCGGGCTGGGCGGCGGGGCGCAGGTCGGCGTCGGGCCGGGTGGCCGGCTGGACCGTGAGGACGCAGCCGCCGATGCGGAGCTGGGTGCCGGCGGCCCAGGGCGCCTCGTCCTCGCCCAGTGGATCGTCCAGGCGGTCCAGATGGACCACCCACGCGGCGGACCGGGGATCCGGCACCCGCCGCACCCGCACCGCGCCGTCGAGCGCGACGACGACGGCGATCGCGGCCAGCCCACCCTCGCGCGGCTCGTCCACGCGGAGTCGACCGTCGTGCCCCACCTGCACGGTGGACTCCCCCACCCCGAGGCGGACGACGGCGCCGGTACCCGTCCCGCCCGTGACGCACAGGTCGACCGGTCCGCCCATGACGCCGCCCGCCCGGGCCGGGTCTGCGGCGAACGTGACGACGGCGCCGTCCCGGACCCCTGAGCCGGCCACGAGCACGTCGTCGCCCGAACCGTAGCTGGTCGGCACCGGCCGCCCGTCCAGGTACATCGTGCTGCCCCGCGGAGCGCCCACCTCGGCGGCGAGCCGCTCGGCCAGGTCCACCGCCGTGGTGCGCTCGTCCAGGTCGAGGGACAGCAGTACTTCACGCGCCCCGTGGCGCGCGGTGATCAGAGCCTGCACGTCACTCGCCTCCCCGCCGTACGGCGGTCTGCTCGTCGTAGCGCACGTCGGGCAGGAACCCGCTGCGCAGCCAGCCGTCGTCACCAGCGGTGAACCGCCAACGCGCCGACGGGGCGGAGCCGAGCACGATCACCACCCACGTGAACTCCGGGCTGGCGAACCGAGCGGCGAGCATGTCCTGCTGGGCCGCTGACGGCGCCTGCGACAGGACCAGCACGCCGCCCTCGCCCACCTCCAGCTCCGGGGTCACCTGCTCGATCCCCGCAAGGTGCTCCACCTGCTCCGGCTGGGGCAGGCCGTTGCCGACCATGACCACCCGCGGGTCGTCCGACCACGGGTTGCCGGTCAGCTCCCCGAGCCACCGGCGCAGCACCTCGTGCCGTGCCCGCGTCGGCCCGTCCAGGCTGATCACGCCGCGCGCCGACGCGAAGTCCACCAGCACCCGGCCCGTCTCGCTCATGCCGACGTTGACCAGCCGGGCGAACCGCGCCGTCGAGCCGTCCGACGCCATGCCCGACTGCAGCTTCGCCAGCGGCGCCGCCCAGCTCTGCCCGTCCTCGCTCACCGCCCACGGTTCCGGCGCCGGCGCGGCCGGGTTGGTCAGCCGCAGCCGCAGCGAGCTGCCCTCGATGAACACGCCGGTGATGCCGGGCAGCTCCAGCCCGTCGCGCTCGCACGCGGCCATCAGCACCCGCAGCGACCGGTCGACCGTCCACGCGGCCGACGTGTCGGTGCGCAGCAGGCTGTCGTCGAACGGCTCCTGGCGCTTCCGGCGCCGCAGGAGCCAGATGGCCAGCCAGACCAGCGCCGCAAGCACCAGACCCGCGCCGATCGCGTACCAGGCAGGGCTGATCGGACCGAAGCTGGCCGCCTCGTCGATGCCGGCTACCTCGACCGTCGGCTCGGCCGACGCCGGCGGGGAGGCCGACGGCTTCGCCGACTTCTTCTCGAACCCCGGCAGCGGCGCGAACTTCAGCTCCTCGCCCGACGCGTCCTTGGGCATCTTGAGGACCCACCCGGCCGTCAGCGTCCGCGGATCGGTCATGAACTTGCCGTCGGGCTGCCGGTGGCCCTCGGTCAGCTCGGCGATCTCCGGCCACCGGTCGCGGTCGCCGAGGAACCGCTCAGCGATGTCGTTGAGCTTCTCGACCGTTCCGTCCGGCTCCTTGCCGACCACGTAGTAGAGGACCGAGCCCGGCGGGCCGGTGCGCTCCGGTACCAGAGAGGGCGACGACGAGGGCGCCGGAGCGGACGCCGCGGGCGCCGATGCCGACGGCTCGGCCTTCGGCTCCGACGACTTCGGCCGCGGATCCGCGGCCGGCTTCTTGGACGGCGTCGGCTCGGGCTCCTCCTTCTTCGGCGCGGGGTCGCCGTAGACCCGCATCTCCCAGATCGAGTTGCCCGCCGTGCCGACCCTAGCCGTCGAGTACATGCGCACGAACCGGCCGGTGGCCTCGATGGTGATCACGTCCGTGCCGCCGTCGGCAGCGTCCGTCGACCACTGCGGCGCCCAGATCTCGCCGTCGGCCGACACCTCGATGGAGTACGCCGTCGAGTGGGACACCTCCCAGTCGATCTCGACCCGGCGCACCACCGTGGACCTCCCCAGGTCCACGCGCAGCCACTGCGGGTCGCTGAATCCGCTGGACCAGCGGGTCTGCGGGTTACCGTCCACAGCCTGGCGGGCGGGGAAGCTGGCATTCTCGAGCGACGACGACACGGCGGGCCTGCCCTGCGAGAGCAGCACCGGCTCCGGCGCGGAGGCCGGGAGCACGCTGTTCGAAGGCACGCTGATCACAGGCACCAGGCTCGCGGCGGGCAGCACGGGGACGAGCAGGGTCGTCAGGACCACGGTCACCAGGGCCCGCAGCACCCTGGCCCGTCGCACGTCACTCACCGGCACGCCGCACTGCGGCCTGCTCGGTGTAGCGCACGTCCGGCAAGAAACCGCTGTGCAGCCAGCCGTCCTCCGTAGCCGTGATGCGCCACTTCGCCGACAACGACTCGCCCAGCACGATCACGACCCAGCCGAAGCCCGGCGTGGCGAACCGCGCGGCGAGCAGGTCCTGCTGCAGCACGGACGGCGCCTGCGACAGCACGAGCACGCCGCCGCCCACTGCGTCGAGCTCCGGGATCACCTGCTCGATCGCGGACAGGTGCTCCGCGAGCTCTGGCTGCGGCAGGCCGTTGCCGACCATGACCACGCGGGGGTCGTTCGACCAGGGGTTCCCGGTCAGCTCGCCCAGCCAGCGGCGCAGCACCTCGTGCCGCGCACGGGTGGGCCCGTCCAGGCTGATCACGCCGCGGGCCGACGCGAAGTCGACGAGTACCCGGCCCGTCTCGCCCACACCGATCGTGACCAGGCGCGCGAACCGTGCCGTCGAGTCCTCGGACGCCGGGGCCGACTGCAACTTCGCCAGCGGCGCGGACCAGCTCTGCCCGTCCTCGTTCGCCACCCACGGTGCCGGTGCCGGGGAGACCGGGCTCCCGAGGCGGAGCCGCATGGCACCGCCCTCGATGAAGACGCCGGTGACCGCGGGCAGGTCCTGGCCGTCCCGCTCGCACGCCGCGAGCAGCACCCGCAGCGCCCGGTCCACCATCCACGCCGCCGACGTGTCGGTGCGCAGCAGGCTGTCGTCGAACGGCTGCTCCCGGCCCGCCCGACGGCGGCGCACCAGCAGCAGCCCGCCGAGCACGGCGACGCCGAGCAGCACCACTGCGCCGACGGCGATCAGGACGGGCGTCAGCCAGGCCGGTCCTGCGGCGGAACCTTCGTCCGCGGCATTCCCGCCCGACGGCGCTCCTTCCGTTACCGCAGCGCCCGACGCCGGAGCGCTCGCCCCGACGGCAGGGCTGGGCCCGGGGAGCGGCCCGCGCTGCAGCCCCTCGCCCTCTGCGTCCTGCGGCAGCTCGAGCGCCCAGCCGACCTCGACGACCTCCGGGTCGGTGAGCACACCGCCGTCGGGCTGGGTACGGCCCTCGTTGAGCTCGAAGATCTCCTTGTGCCGCTCGCCGTCGCCGAGGAACCGCTCGGCGATCAGGTACAGGTACTCGGTCTCGCCCTCCGGCGTCCGGCCCACCACGTAGTAGGGCACCGCCGCCGCGGATGCGTCGGCCGACGGTGCGGCGCCGCTCGCGGGTGCGCTCGCCCCGGGCGCGCCCTCCGCCGGGCCCTCCGGCAGCACCCCGACGACGATGCCCTCGCCCTCGGCGTCCGCCGGCAGCTGCATGACCCAGCCCGGCAGCACGGACGCGGGGTCGGTGAGGGTGTTGCCGTCCGGCTGGACCCGCCCCTCGTTGAGCTCGAAGATCTCCAGGTGCCGGTTGCCGTCGCCGAGGAACCGCTGGGCGATCTGGAACAGGAACTCCGGCTCGCCGTCCGGCGTGGACTGCATCACGTAGTACTTGACCTTCTCGCCGGTCGTGTCGGCGGCAGCCGGTCCGGCGGCCGCGACGACCAGCGCCGCGGCCGACGTCGTGGACAGGATCGCCGCCGCGAGGGCTGCGGCGATGCGATGGACGTGATGCACGTTGACTCCGTCTTCAGATGTGTCGGTACGTCAGGGGCGCCGGCATGCCGGTGATGCGGGTACGTCAGGGGTGCAGCACGTCGGTGGGACGCGCCAGGACTGGGACGCGCCAGGACTGGGACGCGCCAGGACTGGGACGCGCCGGCGCTCACGCCGAGCCGGGGACCTTCCGCTCCGGCAGGTTGGCGATGTCCGTCCCCGGACCCGCCCAGCGGAAGGTGCCCATCACCGCGTCGAAGAAGAAGACCAGCGCCTCCGCGAGCCGTTCGGTGTCGTGGCTGTTCCAGATCGTGCTGAAGGACATGGCGAGCCATTCGCCCTCGACGTCGTCGCGCGAGACCACGTACAGCACCTGGCGGGTGGAGACCACCGGCCAGTCGCCGTCCTGCTGCACCTCGTGCGAGGTCGCCAGGACGCGGACGCCGGGCCGGCCGTCGATCTCGACCAGGTCGCTCTCCTCGTACCCGTCGGCGAGGATGCTGGTCGCGACCGCCACGGGATCGCGGCCGGGATCGCTGGTGAACTCCAGCTCGGTGATGGAGGCGGGGACTATCGTCCCGTTCATCGGCTCGGTCGGGAGGTAGACCGCTCCGCTGCCCGCGTCGCGCGCGCTGTCGAGGGTCCGGCGGAGCTGGTCGCGCAGCATGTGTCGGTGCGGCTCCGCCGTGTCCCGGGGCAGGTCGCTGGGCAGCGCTCTCGCGACCACCTCCTCGATCGCGTCGTCCAGCTCGCGGGCACGGCCTTCCCCCGTGGGAAAACGCGCCCACCCGGGTGGCAGCAGCATGACCCAGCTGTCGGTCGGCTTCCCGATCCCGAGGGCGTCGCCCGGCGTGCCGTTGCGTGGTTCGCTCATGGTGCGCTCCGGGTGATCTGCACGGCGGGCAGAAGCTCGTCGAACAGCTCCACCATCGCCGCGACGAGGAACAGGTCGACGGTGCGCCACACCAGCACGGTGTCCACGACGGCGTCGTGATGCTCGACGCGCCGGCCGACGGCGACGCTCATCCAGGCAGTCCCGGCCTCGTCGATGTCGAGGCGGACCACCCGCACGCCGTCACCGTCCGGCAGGTCCAGGTGCTCGATGTTCGGGGGCGCGGACGGGCTGCCGCCCGTCGCGCCCAGCGCGGCCATGAGGCCGTCGTCCGGCTCGGCCGGGTCGCTCACCCCCACGGCGACCAGCACCGGGACGGGCCCGTTCCCCAGCACCCCGATGGCGCCGACGACGCGGTTCCCGCCCGGCGCCATACCGTCGGCAAAGGCCCGGAGGTTCGCCACCGAGTCGACCGCGAGCTGGTCCAGCTCGGCGCGCCCGGCATCGTCCAGCTCTACCGTCTCGCCGGCCTCGTCCGGGCGCGGCTCGACCGACTCCCGGACGATCGCGGTGGCCTCCTGCTCCCACTCCGCGATCTCGTCGGGATCGTCGAGCCCGGTCGCCGGGACCACGAGCCAGCCCGTGGGCGGCTCGATCCGCCAGGTCCAGCCCGAGACCTCGACGCCGGTGAGGTCGTCGCTCTGCGTGGTCATAGGTTTTTCTGATCCGAGTAGTGGCGGGAGTAGTCGTAGTCGCGCCAGCCGTAGAGGCTCCAGCGCGGGTCGGTGAGGTTGAAGTTCGAGGGGTTGAGCAGGCTGAACGGCCGCATGCCCCAGGAGAACGTGTACGAGATGGGCCCGATGTACATCCAGGGCTTGATCGCGAAGCCGCCGACACCGATCTGGCCGAGGGCGGCGCTGATCTTCTGCACGTCCTTGATGTCGCTGATGCCGATGAGTCGGTCCCAGCGGTAGTCGCCGCGCGGCCACATCGACTTGATGCGGCTGATGTCGTTCTTGAACCAGGCGCCCAGCTTGCTGAAGTCGCCCTTGACCCACGCGTTCGGTTTGCCGATCTGCCACCAGCCGGGCGACACGCTGGTCTTGCCGGCGAAGTCCTGCCAGCCACGTAGCCTGGCGCCCAGTGGACCGATCTTGAAGCTCAGTGCGGAGATCTGGCGCGCGACGTTCGGCATCGCGCCGATCGTCAGGATGTTGCGCAACCATTCCCGGTCTCGCATCAGGTTCTGCATCGTCCTGGTCTGGTTGCCGAGCGACCCGGCGCCCTTGGACAGGAGCCCGGCCTGCACGTTCTTGAGCGAGCCGGCCATCTTTGCGGCTACCCCGATCAGACCCAGGCTGAGCACGCCGACGATGACGCTCAGCCAGCTGCCCTCGCCCTGGACGGCGAGGATGAAGCTGGCGGCGACCGAGATCACCGTGGCGACCACGCTGAGCAGGGTGAGGATGCCCAATCCCGGGATGAGGATGCTCAGCACGGCGAGCGCCATCCCGATGTACATCAGGATCTCGACGATCTTCTTGAGGATCTTGTTCAGCTGGTGCAGGAACTTCTCCCAGCCGCTGTGCTTCAGACCGTCGTCGCCCCAGTTCTCCCGGATCTTGCGGGCCGCGGCGTCGGCGGCCGTGTCGAACGCGCCCATCGCGGCGACGGCTCTGGCCTTGGCCGCGGCAAGGTCCTGCTTCGCGTCCTCGATCTTGCCTGCCCGGTTCGAGGAGGCCTGCCGGTCCTTCTCCGTGAGCTCTGGCGCGTCGTCCGGCCGGTCGGCGTTCACCGGGTCGGGCATGCCCGCCGCCGCGGTCTGGGCGCCCGCGGCGTCCTGCGCGTCCTTGAGGGCGAGACCGGTCTCGGAGCGCGCGGTCTCCAGCGCGGGCTTGTACGTACGCAGCGCGTCCCGGACATCGGCGTACCGGCCGGCCGCCTTGTTCAGCGCGTCGGCGCTCTCGCGCGACCGCTTCCGCATGGCATCGGCGGCCACGCCCTTGAGCAGCGTCTCGTCACCGTCGCCGATCTTCTTGAGCAGCTTCGCCTGGGTCTCCATCTGCGTCGTGATGCTCTCGTAGTGCCTGATCACCTCATCCAGGCCAGAAGCCTCCGCCGGGACGGGGTCCGAGTCATAACCGAGCAGATGCCAGTCCCCGCCCCGGACAGCGCTCATCAATCCTCTTCCTGTCGTGTTGCTGCGTGTCTCGCTACTGCTCGTCGAAGGACTTCGCCAGCTCGACCTCGAGGTCGTTCCACTGCTCGGACGCCTGCTTCATCTTCTTCTGCAGGTCCGAGAGGTTCGTGGTCAGCTTCTCCCGCTTGACCCACCAGTTTTCGATGAAGTCGTCCATCGCGCTCTTCACCGTGTCGTGGCCCCAGAGGGAGCCGTCGCCCCACAGCTTGTCCATGCTCTTGAACTCGTCAACGATCGCCGCCAGCTGCTGCTCGGCGTCGTCCAGCGCGATCGAGGTGACGACGAGGTCGGGCACGGGACTACTTGTTCAGCGCGTTGGCGAGTTCCTCGTCGGTCTTGCGCAGTGCCTCGGCGGCCTGCTTGAGGTACTCGCCGATGCCGGTGAGACCCTCCATGACCTGCTTGCCACCCTTGTCGAGCTCCTGGTACGACTCGTCGAACCGCTTGGACGACTTGTCGGTCACGTAGCCGTCCTGCACCAGGTTGCTGACCATCGAGCGGAGCTGGTCCAGCTTGCCTCGCATGTCGTCGGACTCCTGCTTGATCCGCTGCGCGGCGTCTTCCATCTCCTGGAAGGTCACCTTGATGTTGGCCATGGCAGAACCTCTCGCTCGCATGTCGTGGACTCGTGCTTCGCAATCGTCACCAATGGGACCAACCGGGCGGCCAAGCGGACGTGAACACCGGACAAACGGCACACGACGCACCAACGACGGGTCCCGATTTCACCCGGGGACCCGTCGTCTCAATGCGAAAAAGTGCCCCTCACCAGGGGATTTGCCGAGGAAACCTGGACAGTCCGTTCAGGGCCCTGACCCGATAGCGTCCCGGAGACGACTTCGGTCGGTTGACGTGAGATCGGTCCGACAACGGACCGATCTCACGTCAACCGACCGAAGTCAGCCGAGCCATCACCAATCAGCCGAACGGCGTCGGCTCTAGCCCTCCACCGTCGTCGGCGCGGCGACAGCGGCCACCTCGGCACGCTCCACCAGGGAGGCGACGAGCGCGGCGAGCGGCACGAGCACCAGGTTGCCCAGGAGCATGGTGCGCAGGAACGGCAGGCCCGCGACGTAGCTGGCGACCAGCCCGTCCAGGGTCGCCGGGTACATGCCGTCCATCAGCCAGACGCCGAAGTTGGTCCACGCGAAGAACCACAGCGAGCCGGCCACGCCCACGCCGAACGCTGCGGCGTAGCGGGCAGGGCCGCGCAGGTTGCGCGCGAGGATCGCACCGAGGCCCACCACCGCCCATGCCGACCAGGTGAACCACATGATCTGGGTGTTGCCCAGCACCGCGTCGCTGACGGCCACCACGGCGAACGGCACCACGGCCGCCCAGCGGTTGCGCAGCAGCAGCACCGCGAGGAACGTCGCGGCGGTGGCGATCTCCAGGTTCGGCGGCGCGCCCAGGCCGGGAGCGACCAAGCGCCACGCGACCGCGGCGGTCAGCACCAGCACGACCGTCGCCGGGCGCCACCAGCGGTGCGCGAGCTCCCTGACGGTCAGGTCGCGCCCCTGGTCGCCGGCCGGTGTCAGTACGTCTCGAGTGTCCACGTGATCTCCTGACCGTCCTCGGTCTCCAGTGTGCCCGCCCCGACCTGCGCGGGCTCGCCGTCCACGGACAGCGCCCAGAACTCGCTCTTGGAGTCGTCCGCTGCGCGACCCCCGATGGCGGTCACGAAGGCGTTCTCGCCCTCTCCGCTGACCTCGGCGGACGGGTCCGCCTCAAGCAGCAGCTCGAGCGCGGTGGCGCCGGTGCGCCCCGCGTAGCTGAGCGTCTCGGCAGCGCCGGCCGGCGAGTCAGAGTCCGACGGAGAGGCAGTGCCCGACGGCGAAGCGCTGCCCGACGGCGAAGCGCTGCCGGGGGCGCCGTCCGCAGGCGCACTGGCCGTCGCCGTGGCCTGCGTCCCTGGCTCGGCGGTGGCGCCGCAGGCCGCGAGCAGGCCCGTCAGGAGAAGTGCGGCAGCCGCCGCACCGAGGGCCCGGATCGGGCGGGCAGAAGTCGTGTTCACGCTGGCGAGTGTAGGTCGGCCCGTGCGGCCCGGCGCGGCCGTCCCAGCCCTCGGCGGACCGCGTCCGCTGGCCTCCGGGTCAGACGTCGATGCGCGAGCGGTCCAGCTCGGCCGCACCGGCGATGAGGAACTCCTTGCGGGGCGCCACGTCGGTGCCCATCAGGAGCTCGAAGGCGCGCTCGGCCGCCTCGGCGTGCTCAGCGGTGACCCGGCGCAGCGTGCGGAACCGCGGGTCCATCGTGGTCTCCGCGAGCTGGTCGGCGTCCATCTCGCCCAGGCCCTTGTACCGCTGGATGTCCGGCTTGTAGCGCCGCCCCGCCTTGTCGAGCTTCTTCAGCGTGGCACCCAGCTCGGCCTCGGAGTACGTGTAGATGTACTCGTTCTTGCGCCGGCCGTTGCCGATCACCTCGACGCGGTGCAGCGGTGGGACCGCAGCGAACACGCGCCCGGCCTCGACCATGGGCTTCATGTACCGGTAGAAGAGCGTCAGCAGCAGCGTGCGGATGTGCGCACCGTCCACGTCGGCGTCGGTCATCATGATGATCTTGCCGTAGCGGGCGGCCTCGAGGTCGAAGGACCGGCCGGAGCCCGCTCCGAGCACCTGGATGATCGCCGCGCACTCCGCGTTGCGGAGCATGTCGCTGATCGACGCCTTCTGGACGTTGAGGATCTTGCCGCGGATCGGCAGCAGCGCCTGGAAGTCGCTGGACCGCGCGAGCTTTGCGGTGCCGAGCGCGCTGTCGCCCTCGACGATGAACAGCTCGGAACGGTCCACGTCGTTCGAGCGGCAGTCGGCGAGCTTGGCGGGCAGCGAGGAGGTCTCCAGCGCGTTCTTGCGGCGCGAGATCTCCTTCTGCTTCCGGGCCGTGATGCGGGCGCGCATCTCGGCGACGACCTTGTCGAGCAGCAGGGAGGCCTGCGTCTTCTCGTCGCGCTTCGCGGAGGTCAGGCGCTCCTGGATCTCCTTCTCGACCACCCGGGAGACGATCTGGCGCACCGGGCCCGTGCCCAGCACCTCCTTGGTCTGCCCCTCGAACTGCGGCTCGGAGAGCCGCACGGTGACCACGGCGGTGAGGCCGGCGAGCACGTCGTCCTTCTCGATGCGCTCGGCGCCGTCCTTGGTGGAGACCTTGAGCTTGCGCGCGTTGGTCTCCACGCCCTTGCGGATCACCTTGAGCAGACCCTGCTCGAACCCCGTCAGGTGGGTTCCGCCCTTGGGCGTCGAGATGATGTTGACGAAGGAACGAACCTCGGTGTCGTAGCCGGTGCCCCAGCGCAGCGCGATGTCCACCTCGCAGTCGCGCTGCAGCTCGCGCGGCGACATGTGGCCGCGCTCGTCCAGCACCGGGACGGTCTCCTTGAACGTGCCGGAGCCCTGCAGGACCCACGTCGCCGTGACCGGCGAGTCGGGGGCGAGGAACTCCACGAAGTCGGCCGCGCCGCCGCTGTGCTTGAAGACCTCCTCGTGCGGCCCGTCCTCGCCCGGCGTGCCGGGCAGCCCGCGCTCGTCGCGCACCCGGATCTCGAGGCCGGGCACCAGGAAGGTCGTCTGGCGGACACGGGTGACCAGCTCGTCGTAGCTGAACACCGCGGACTTGGGGAAGATCTGCCGGTCGGCCCAGTAGCGCACACGGGTGCCCGTACGGCCGCGCGGCACCTTGCCCACCACGCCGAGCTCGGAGTGGTCCACGAACGGCTGGAACGGCGAGTCCGGGCCGGGCCCGGCCGCCGGGTCGGAGAAGGTCCCCGGCTCGCCACGGTGGAAGGTCATGCCGTAGGTCTTGCCGCCGCGGTCCACCTCGACGTCGAGGCGTGCGGACAGCGCGTTCACCACGGAGGCGCCGACGCCGTGCAGACCACCGGACGCCTGGTAGGAGCCGCCGCCGAACTTGCCGCCTGCGTGCAGCTTGGTGAAGACCACCTCGACGCCGGTCAGGCCCGTCTTGGGCTCGACATCGATCGGGATGCCGCGACCGTCGTCGGTCACCGTGACGGACGTGTCGGCGTGCAGCACGATGCCGATCTTGGTGGCGTGCCCGCCCAGGGCCTCGTCGACGGAGTTGTCGATGATCTCCCAGAGGCAGTGCATCAGGCCACGGGAGTCGGTGGTCCCGATGTACATGCCGGGACGCTTGCGAACCGCCTCGAGACCCTCGAGGACGGACAGGTGGCGAGCGGTGTACGACTCGGACGTTGCGGTCACGGCGACAGCGTAGACGAGGTCACCGACAACCTCGGTGAGGCGCTCCCTCGGCACCTCCGGTTGACGCCTCTGGGGAGCCAGGTTTCACCCCATGACGGAAATTACCCTTTCAGCGCAATTGGGGGCGGATGGCCTCCAACACTGTGAGACACGCCGCTATGCTCGCAGCGAACCGGCCACCCGGGCTGGCATGAACCGCGCGAGCGAATGGTTGGATGGAGATGTGACGACCTTGACGACCGAACCGCTCACCGCCCTCGACCGCTGCGACCGCTGCGGCGCCCAGGCCTACGTGCGTGTCGTTCTGCCCGTAGGCGAGCTGCTCTTCTGCGGCCACCACGCCCGTGCACACGCGTCCGCCTATGCGGACATCGCCACCCATGTCCAGGACGAGACCGACCGGCTCCACGCGGAGCACGGCCAGGCCTGAGCCCAGGCCGGACACCCACCGGACCGTTAGACGAAAGACGGCGGTGAGCCACCCTGTGAGGTGACTCACCGCCGTTGTCATGCCCAGCGGGGCCCAGCGGGATCAGCCCGCCGCGAGCTCCGCGACCTCGGCGTCGGACAGCGCCCGGTCGAAGACCCGGACGTCGTCGACGTCGCCGCGCAGGTGGTCGACGTCGTTGCTGCCGTACTGACCGCGGCCGATGACGAGGGAGCCCTCGGTGGCAGGCGCCATGCAGACGTCCTGGGTGGCCACCTGCTCGCCGTCGACGTAGAGGGACAGCTCACCGGCCTCCGCGTCGCGCACACCCGTCAGGTGGTACCAGCGGCCAGGCTCCGGCTTGGTGGGCGACAGCGCCCGCGCGCCGATGAAGCTCATCGCCCAGCGCTGGTCCTGGCCCGAGTACTGCAGGAAGAACGCGCTGTTGCCGCCGGTGTCCTGGCTGACCACGGTCTGGAAGCCGCCGTCGGCCACATCGAGCATTGCCCACGCCGAGACGCTGTAGGAGCCGTCGGTGCGCACCAGGGACTGCCCCGTGTCGGCCTCGCCCGCGCCGTCGAACGACAGGCCACCGCCTGTCACGCCGTCGGTCCAGGTGGTGCCGGTCAGGGTGGCGTCGGCGTCGCCGACGCCGTCCGCCGCCGTGGCGCCGGTACCCTCGTCGAAGCCCCACGAGTGCACACCGGCCAGGCCGGGCGTGCCCGGGTCGACGACGGGTGGCTCTCCGCCCGAGCCGTCGGCCCCCTCGATGATCCTCTCGTTCACGGCGCGCACCTGCGCGAAGTCCATCTTCTCCACCTGCCTGTCATAGGTGAAGAAGCCGTTGACCTCGTGCTCCACGTCCGTGATCTGCGTGTAGACCGAGCCGCTGATCCCGCACTGCAGGGCGGCGGTCAGCACGTCCTCCTGGTTCTCGACGTACCGACGGGTGAGCGTCGCGACGTCGGGTGTCATCTCGTACGCGTGCCCCTCCCCGAACCACATGTGGCCGTCCACCTCGAGGCCGAACCCGCCGTGCTCCCCGTCGAGGGAGGCCCGCGTGGCGTCCGGAACCGGCTGGGCCGGGCCGACGTACTGGTGCCAGTCGATGATGTCGCCCTCGCCGCTGTCGCCGAGCGAGTCGCAGCAGTTCACGCCGGAGTGCGCGTTCACGAGCCGCGTCGGGTCCTGCTCCTTGACCTCGCGGGCGATCCGCCCGGTCGCCTCCTTGGACCACTCGCCCCAGCCCTCGTTGAAAGGCACCCAGCCGATCACGGAGGTCCAGCTCGAGTGCTGCTCGATCATCTCGTCCAGCTCGCGCTCGAACCGCTCCTGCGCCTCGGCCGGCGGGCGGCCGGTCTTCATGGACGGCATGTCCTGCCACACCAGCAGCCCGAGGCGGTCGGCGTGGTAGAACCAGCGGTCCGGCTCCACCTTGATGTGCTTGCGCACGGTGTTGAAGCCCAGCTCCTTGTGCTTGACGAGGTCGAACGCCAGCGCCTCGTCCGTCGGGGCCGTGTAGATCCCGTCCGGCCAGTAGCCCTGGTCGAGCGTGGACTGCAGGAACAGGACCTCGCCGTTGAGCGTGATGTGGTTGCGCCCGTCCTCGCCCTTCGCGACCCCGATCTCGCGCATGCCGAAGTACGAGCCGACGGTGTCGACGACCTCGCCCTCCGCATCAAGGACACGTACCTGCAGGTCGTAGAGGTACGGGTCGTCGGGCGTCCACAGGTGGGCGTCCGGCAGCCGTACGGAGACCTCCTCGCCGACGGCGCCGGTGGTGCGCGCCACCACCTTCCCCTTCGTCGCACGGTCGCCGTCGACCCCGACGCCGCCCCCGCGCACGACGACGTCGACGGTGCTGCCGTCGGCCGCCTCGCTGCCCTCCACCGTGAGGGCCAGGGTGCTCGTGTCGATGTCCGTGGTCAGGTCCAGGTGCTCGGCGTGGGCTCCGGCCACCGGTTCCATCCAGACCGTCTGCCAGATCCCTGAGGCCGCCTCGTAGAAGATGCCGCGGTCGGGCACGTTGCGCTGCTTGCCCACGGGCTGCCACGTGGCGTCCGTACGGTCGGTGACGCCGACCAGCACCTCCTGCGGGCCCGACGTCGTCAGGGCGTCCGTGACGTCGGCGGAGAACCGGCCGTAGCCGCCCTCGTGGTGGGCCACCTCCTGACCGTTCACCCACACCGTCGCGGTGTGGTCCACCGCGCCGAAGTTGAGCAGCACGCGCTGGCCAGCGGTGCGCCAGGACCGGGGCACCTCGACCGTGCGGCGGTACCACATGAGATCCTCGTGCCGGTCGATGCCCGACAGCTCGGACTCCGTCGGGTACGGCACAAGGATCTCCTCGGCGAGGCTCTCGCCGAACGGAGGGGCCTCGCCCTCCGTCGCGCCCGCGAACTCCCACAGGCCGTTCAGGTTGGCCCAGCGGTCGCGCGTCAGCTGCGGCCGGGGGTACTCCGGCAGCGCGTTGTCCGGCGTGACCTCCTCGGTCCACGGCGTGGGCAGGTGCGCGTCGGTGACCGGCCACCCGGCCTCGTTACCGTCGGCGGGGGTTGCCGCCGGTGCCGTGGCGGCCGGTGCGGAGGTACCCGGCACGACGGCGAGCACGGCGCCCGTGGCGAGGGCCACGAACACCGCGCCGAGCCGGCGTCGGGCTGCGCCCGGCGCGGCTGGTCCGGAGCGGGCGAAGGGCTGTCTGCGGTGCGACCTTGCTAGCGACATCGGCGTCACCTTCCTGGTCCGAGCACGGATGGCAGCATTGCCAGGAATTACCGTAACGGCACAGCGCGGCGTCGCCTACCCGCATTGGGGCTATTGCTATTGAGCTATTTCTTCGCGGACACCGTGCCCGCCCAGGAGCCCCGGAAGCCGAGGGTGGTCCGCCATCCCTCGGCCGTCTTGGTCAGCGTGCGCGTCGTGCCCTTGGTCGACACCGCCCGCATGGTCTTGATCTGCCCGCTCGAGTAGCGCGCGGTGATCGTGACCGACTTGACCCAGCTGAGCCGAAAGACGCTCTTCGCCTTCTTCTGCGTGAACGTCCCCGTCCACGACGTGTTCGGGTTGCTCGGCGCCCGTGCCGAGTAGGGGTCCGCCACGTGCGCGAGGTGGGACTGCGCGGCCGTGCCGAAGGCGTCCTGGTTGTTCGCGGTGCCCCCGGAGCTGCCGCCACGCCCCGACGACGCGAAGTACGGCGTCTCCGCGATGCCGTCCGACGCGTTTCGCACTATCGAGACCGTCGTGGCGTCGTCCTGGCGGGTGGCGTCGACCGCCGCCCGCCACGTCGCGCCCGCCTCGCCGCCGTACGCGCTCGTACCCCAACATCGGGCACATTTCCATACGACGACGCCGGGCGGGTGAGCTTCCGCAGAAGATCACCCGCCCGGCGTCGAGGTTCTACCTAGTCGAGGTAGTCGCGCAGCACCTGCGACCGCGATGGGTGGCGGAGCTTCGACATCGTCTTGGACTCGATCTGGCGGATGCGCTCGCGCGTCACACCGTAGACCTTGCCGATCTCGTCGAGCGTCTTGGGTTGGCCGTCCTGCAGGCCGAACCGCATGGAGACCACACCGGCCTCACGCTCCGAGAGCGTGTCGAGCACCTGGTGGAGCTGCTCCTGCAGGAGCGTGAACGACACGGCGTCGGCCGGCACGACAGCCTCGGAGTCCTCGATGAGGTCGCCGAACTCGCTGTCGCCGTCCTCGCCGAGCGGGGTGCTCAGCGAGATGGGCTCGCGACCGTACTTCTGGACCTCGACCACCTTCTCAGGGGTCATGTCCAGCTCCTTGGCCAGTTCCTCCGGCGTGGGCTCGCGGCCCAGGTCCTGGAGCATCTGGCGCTGCACACGGGCCAGCTTGTTGATGACCTCGACCATGTGCACCGGGATACGGATGGTGCGGGCCTGGTCGGCCATGGCTCGCGTGATCGCCTGGCGGATCCACCAGGTGGCGTACGTCGAGAACTTGTAGCCCTTGGTGTAGTCGAACTTCTCGACCGCACGGATCAGACCGAGGTTGCCCTCCTGGATCAGGTCCAGGAACAGCATGCCGCGGCCCGTGTAGCGCTTGGCCAGCGAGACCACGAGTCGGAGGTTGGCCTCCAGCAGGTGGTTCTTGGCCCGCTTGCCGTCGTGCGCGATCCACTTGAGGTCGCGCTCGAACCGGCGCTGGTCCTTGTCGGTCCGGTCGAACTCCGTGGTGGCGAGTCGCTCCTCCGCGAACAGGCCGGCCTCGATGCGCTTCGCGAGCTCGACCTCCTGCTCCGCGTTCAGCAGCGCGACCTTACCGATCTGCTTCAGGTAGTCCTTGACCGGGTCGGCCGTGGCACCGGCCGTGACGACCTGCTGCGCGGGCTGGTCGTCGTCGTCCTTGTCGGAGACGACGAAGCCTGCGCTCTCGTCGCCTTCCTTCGCGGCCTTGCCACCGCGGCCACGGGTGGCCTTGGTGACGATCTCGGGACCGGAGTCGGTCTCTTCCTCGGGCTCGTCGACGGCGACGCCGTCGGGCTCGATGTTGTCGTACTTCGACTTGCCGCGAGCGGCGGGCTTCTTGGCAGCTGTCTTGGCCGCCGGCTTCTTCCGGGCGCTCGTAGCGGTCTCGTCGACGTCGTTCAGCTCGGCCTCGTCGACGTCGTCGACGTCCTTCGGCTTCGCGGTGGAACGCGCGGGGGCCTTCTTGGCGGCCGTCGTACGGGTACGCCGAGCGGGCTTGGCGGAGGCATCGGTGTCGCCGTCGGCGGGTGCCTTTGCGGCGACAGCGGTGGAGCGGGTCGCCGCGGCGGCGGCCACCTTCGTCACGGTGGGCAGTCCAACCTGCACACCGGCGTTGGCCAGTGCACGCAGCACCGCCTTGAGCCGCTTGGCGTCACCGACCTCCGCGGTCTCGCATGCACGCCGGAAGTTCTCGGCGTCGACCGAGCCGTCGGCGGCGCCGCGAGCAAGGAGCTCCTGCAGGGCAGGATGCTCGAACTCACGGGGCAGGTTGTCGCGTGCAGGGACAGGAGCGATGTCCTGGGGGGCTTTCAGCGGAGTGGGCGCCACAAACCGACCTTTCGGCATTCGAGGGGGCGGTGTACCGCCGACGGGGCCTTCACTGGACCTTCTGCTTCCGTCGGCGAACATATATATTGTACCGTCGACCTCCATGTCTGCCGCGACGAACGCGGCGATATGGACAAAGTCAGTGCGAAGTCACGTCCGGCGGGGCAGCCCCGCAGGTGGATCTGAATTTCGCGTGCCAAGAGTCAACGAACCAGGCAGCCACACCATTCCCGGTCCGTCTGATCTGCCCTGGACCAGGGGCGGGACGGCTCGGGACGGCCCAGGCCCGACACGGGATCTCACCCGGTCGGATGCCCGAGCCGGCTACCCGATCAGACCTTGACGGCCAGCACCGGGCACGGCGCCTCGACAAGAATTCGCTGGGCGCCGGCGCCCAGGATGAGCTTGCCGACCGGGCTCCGCTTGCGCAGGCCGATCACGATCAGGTCGGCGGCCGTGCTCGTCGCGGTGCGGATCAGGTCCTCGGCCAGGTCGCCGGTGCCGAGCTCTACGCGCACCTCGACCTCGCCGGCGAGCCGGCTGACCAGCTCGTCGGTCTCGGCCTTGCACTCGTCCGCTGGACGCTTGCTGTTGGTGACGACGACCAGCGGCACCTCCCGCTCCCTGGCTTCGGTGACAGCAGTACGCAGAGCCTCTTGGCCCTCGGGCGTGGCGAGGTGGCCGACGACGATCGTCATGTCGACCGACGCTACCCCACGCCACGCCCGGACCGGGCCTCACACGGCCGCCGCCTCCCCCTGGTCCGGCTCGCCGAGGTAGGAGCCACGTTCCCGCCGCACCCAGCCGGGCGGGACACCCCCGACGATCGCCCCGCGCAGCAGCAGCGCGAGCCGGTAGTCCGGGTCCACACCGAGCGCGTCCGAGACCCGCTCGGCGGCCAGCCCGCCGTCGCCGTGCCACCACGCGATCAGTGCCAGCAGCAGGTAGGCCGGAGCACGCCGGTTCCGGGGCACGTGCGTGACCACAGCCTCCAGCACGTCACGTGCCGCCCGCGTGATGCTCTCGTCCGGAGGCACCCCCTGTACCGGGTCGACGATCCGGGCCATGACGGACCCCGTCGCCGTGTCGGTGTCGTGGTCCGCCCGCCGGCGGGCGGTACGCAGCGCCGTCTCCTCCGTGCCTGGCGCCAGGCTCAGCAGGACCGCGTCCCGTACCGGTGTGTCCGCGAGCGCCGCACCGATCTTCCCGAGGTCCACCGGCGACAGCACGGCGGGCTGCCCTGGCCCCGCGGCGGCTGCGACCCGCAGGGCGGAGCGCCACAGGCCAAGGCTCTCCGCACCCCACTCCCCCAGTGCCCGCTCGGCGCGCAGGACCTGCGACGGCGCCGCTCGCCGGTCGCGTGCGGCCCCCGAGCGTCGTCCGGTGCGCTCGATCGGCGTGGCGCCGTCGATCGGGCCCCCGCCGTCAGGGAACCTCGTTCCGTTCAGGAGCTGTCGGTAGGTGTCGGTCCAGCGGGCCGCCGCCCGGCGTGCCTGGGTGCGGGCCACCTCCGGCGCCGGCCGCAGGGCGTACCGCTCCTCCCTTGTGCCTGCCACGGTGCGGCCCTCCAGCACCATGTGGGCGGCGACGCGGCTGCCCTGCAGCGCGGTGAGCGGCCGGCCCTCGGCCGGGCAGCACATCGGGTCGGCGCAGTCGAGCGCCCGGAAGCCCGTGGGGGCGACGAGCCACACCTCCGTCCCGGGGAGCCGTCGCTCGAGCCGCGCTCGCAGCAGGTCCACGGCGCGCCGGGCGGCGCCCGTCGGCACGGTCGGGTCGGTGGCGGTGTAGAGGACCACGACGGCGCGGTCGGCGCCGTCGGCCAGCACGTGGTCGGTGAGCCAGCGCGCGGTCGCCGCACCGTCGGGTCCGTCCGGGTCGTCCGGCTGGCGCAGGCGGAGGTCGTCGAGGTCGACCCGCGCGACGAGCCCGACGCGCTGGCGGGGTCCGGTCAGGCTGACCGCGACGACGGACTCGGCCGGCTCGAAGCCGAGCCGGTAGGGGATGTAGGCGAGCAGGTCCTCGGGTCCGGCGACGCGGACGACCGTCGCGGTCGGCACCGCCGGTCGCCGGCCGAGGTTCTCTGACGTGGTGTCCTTGGGGTTCATGTGGTCGATCCCAGCCGCCCCGGGCGGCGGCGGCGCGGCCAGGAGAACCGTGTGGACAACGAATCCGATGTGGTCGCGCTCCGCCCCCTGCACTGTCGTCACGAGGGTCTCTCCGGCTACGGTGTCCGACGTGCCTCACCTCGCCACAGCCCGTCGCACGGCAGCGCTCGTCGCCGCCGTCGGGCTGGCGTTGGCGACAGCGGGATGCGGAGCGGGGACCGAGCCTCCGGCATCGGCAGCTACCGCGTCGGGCACCCCGGAACCCCGGTCGGCCGTGTCCGGTGGGCCAACGGAGCTGCCGACCTTCGACCCGTCGTCAGCGGTCGGCACCTACGCGGAGGGGTTCCCGCCCGACCTGTTCCCGATGCCGAAGGACGCCCTCCTGCTCGCGTCGTCGGCGAGCCCGGCGCCGGCCCCTCGGGACTCGAAGGCCAAGAGCACCCCGATGACGCAGGTGACGCTCAACCTGTCGTCGAGCCTGCCGACGAAGAAGCTCGTCGCGCAGGTCAAGAAGGTCCTGGTCGGTCAGGGCTTCGAGCAGATCGAGGCGCCGGACTCGGGCGGTCTCAGTGCGCAGACGGCGTTCCTGCGCGTCTCCGAGGCCAAGGCCGGGGAGGTCCAGGAGTCGCTCATCGTGGGCGTGCTCGACGACGGCGAGCGGCGTCTCGCCTCGATCAGTGGCACCGTCCGCACCCCATAGGCTGGGGCCGTGTCCGTCTCATCCGCCCGTACCGGCTCCCTGAATCCCGCTGCCCTGCTCGACGCCGAGAACCTCCGCGCCGACGTCGACGCCGCCGTGACAGCTCACCTCGACCGGCTGGCGGCCGAGGTGAGCGCGATCAGCCCGAGCGCCGAGGTCCTGGTCAAGGAGGCAGCCGGCCTGCTCATGGGCGGCAAGCGGCTGCGGGCCGCGTTCTGCTACTGGTCGTTCCGGGCGCACGGGGGCGCCGCCGACGCAACGGACCCGGCCCGGATCGCCGCGGTCCGGGTGGGGGCGGCGCTCGAGCTGTTCCAGGCGGCGGCGCTGCTGCACGACGACGTGATGGACAACTCCGACACGCGCCGCGGCCGCCCGACTGCGCACCGGGCGTTCGCCGCCACGCACGCCGGGTCCGGCTGGTCCGGCGAGGCGGTGCGGTTCGGCGACGCCGCAGCGATCCTGCTCGGTGACCTCGTGCTCCTCGCTGCCCAGCGCGAGCTGTCGGCGGCGCTCGCACCGCTGCCGGACGATGTCGCCGAGGCGGCACGTGCTCGCTTCGACGTCATGCAGAGCGAGGTGGTCGTCGGCCAGTACCTGGACGTGCTGGTCCAGGCGGAGCCCTGGGGCGCAGACCCCGCCTCGGACGAGGATCGCGCCCGGAAGGTGCTGCGCGCCAAGACCGCCAGCTACTCGGTGGCCGCGCCGCTGGCGCTCGGCGCGCTGCTGGCCGGCCGGGGTGCGCAGGCAGCCGCCGGGATCGAGGCGGCGGGGCTGCCCCTCGGCGAGGCCTTCCAGCTGCGGGACGACGTGCTCGGCGTCTTCGGTGACCCGGCCGTCACGGGTAAACCGGCCGGCGACGACCTGCGCGAGGGCAAGCGCACGGTCATCGTGGCGCGCACCCTCGCGCTGCTGCCCGATGCCGACGGGCCCGAGGCCGCTACGCTGACCGCCGCGCTGGGCGACCCCGACCTGTCCGAGGAGGACGTCGCCCGGGTGCGTGAGGTCATCGTCGGCTCGGGTGCGCTGGACGCGGTCGAGCAGCTCATCGCGGACCTGTCCGTCCGCGCCCACGCGCTGCTGGACCTTGCGCACCTGACGGAGCCCGGCCGCGGCGTGCTGACCGACCTCGCCCACGCCGCCGTCGACCGGTCAGCCTGACCGGTCAGCCTGACCGGCCGGACACGCCGCCAGGTCCGTCACCCGGTCGTCACCAGGTCCAGACGGTGACCTCTCCGCCCTGCTTCAGGTGCTTGCCGGCGGCCGGCTTCGTCTCGGTGACACCGTCGCCGAACAGCTCGCCGAAGCCGCGCAGAGCCACCGTGTAGCCGGCCTCCTCGAGCGTCGCCTGGGCGTCCTCGACCGACATCCCTACGACGTCGGGCACCGTGCCCTCCGGGCCCTGGCTGACGACGATCGTCACGGTGCTTCCCTGCTGGGCGCCGGCCCCGCCGGCCGGCTCGGTACCGAGCACCGTGCCCGCGGGGACCTTCTCGTCGAACCGCTCCTGCCGCTGCACGTCGAAGTCATCGGCCTCCAGCGTTCCCGTGGCCTCGTCCGCGCCGAGGCCGACGACCTCCGGGACCGTGACCGGTGGCGGCCCGTCCGACACGGTGAGCCGCACGTGCTCGTCCGTCGGCACCATGTCGCCGTCCCGGACCGAGGCCCAGATGACCTCGTCCCGTGCGCCGTCGTTCGTGTACTCGCGCGAGACCTCGACGTCGGTGAGGCCCGCTTCCCGCAGCGCGGCCTGCGCTGTCTGCCCCGTCATGCCGACGAGGCCGGCGGGTACCTCGGCCAGCTCCTGCCCGAGCGAGATCACGAGACGAACCCGCTCGTCGCGTTCCCAGCGCTGCCCCTCGTCGGGGACCACCGAGATCACCTCGCCCTCCGGCACCTCGGAGTCGTACTGCTCCACGCTCGACGGCGTGAACCCCGCCTCGGTCAGCGCCTCCTCGGCCTGCTGCGCGGCGACACCGACGACGCCGTCGGGCACCACCGCGTAGGCGCCCGGTCCACGCTCCGTGTACCACCAGGCGCTGAACAGGACCGCCACGACCGCGACGGCGAGCAGCACCTTGCGCCCGCGCCGCGGACTCCGTGCCGGCGGAGGCGGAGGTGGCGGCTGCTGCGGGCGCTGAGCCGCCCAGCGTCCAGCCGCCGGCCGCTCCACCACGGCGGTACGTGCCGCCTTCACGGCGGCCTGCGACGGCGGCGGTGCCGCGCTCGCGGGGATGTCGAGCACCTCGTTCGGGATCTGCTGGAACGTGTTGCGCAGGGCGTCGAGCGCCACGGCGGCGTCGCTCGGACGCCGGTCCGGGTCGCGTGCCGTGAGGGCGCGGACCAACAGGTCCAGCGGGCGCCCCAGGTGGCCTGCGAACGCGCTCACGGGCGGCACGTCGGTGTTGACGTGCGCGTACGCGACCTGGATCGGCCCCTCGCCCGCGTGCGGAAGGCGACCGGTGAACAGCTCGAACGCGAGGATCCCCACGGCGTACACGTCGGCGCGCGCGTCGACGTGCCCGGTCGAGATGGTCTCCGGCGCGAGGTAGGCGACGGTACCGAGCACCGTGCCCGTCGTGGTGTTGGACACCTCGGAGATGGCGCGCGCCAGGCCGAAGTCGGCCACCTTGGGGCGCCCCGTGCCCTGCTCCAGCAGCACGTTCTCCGGCTTGATGTCGCGGTGCACGATCCCCTTGGCGTGCGCGGCCGCGAGCGCCGACAGCACCACGTCGAGGACGGCGAACGAGCGGCGCAGCGTCAGGTCACCGTCGCGGATCAGCTGGCGCAGGTTGGTGCCGGGCACGTACTCCATGGTCAGATAGCGCATGTCACCGTCGGTGCCCTGGTCATAGACCGCAACGACACCGTGGTGCTGCAGGCCGGCGGCCGAGCGGGCCTCACGCTCGAAGCGCTGCAGGAAGCTCGCGGCCTGATCCCCCTCCGCCAGGTGCGGGTGCATCACCTTGAGGGCGATCTCCCGGTTCAGGCGGTTGTCGTGCGCGCGGTACACCGTGGCCATGCCACCACGCGCCACGCGCGCGACGATCTGGTACCGCCCGTCGACCAGGCGGCCGATGAGAGAGTCTGCCGTCACCTGAGCCACGCTGGGAGTGTACGGGGGACCGCCCACGCTCCGACTGAAACTCGCATAGTGGACAGGATGCCGTTGCCGGATCGTTGCGGCGTCACGGGGCAGCGCCCCGTCGCATACCCTTCTACCGTGACAGATCTCGACGCCCTCGTTGGCGAATGGCTGAACCTGCCCGACCTCGCCGAGGCCCTCGACATCGAGGTCGGCAAGGCTCGCGGCCTCGTCCGCGACCAGCACGTCGTCGGCCTCAAGCGCGGTGAGCGGACCATCTTCCAGGTCCCCGCCAAGTTCGTGCTGCCGGAGGTCGACGGCCGCCCCGGCGTGATCCCGACGCTGCGCGGCACGGTGATCGTGCTGTCGGACGCCGGGTTCACCGATGCGGAGATCATCGAGTGGCTGTTCACGCCGAACGACGAGCTCGGTGAGCAGCCGGTCGACGCCCTGATCAACGGCAAGCGCGCCGCCGTCCGCCGGGTGGCGCAGACGCTGCTCTGACGGTCCTTACCGGCGGAGCATCTCCGCGACCTGGAACGCCAGCTCCAGTGACTGCTGGTGGTTCAGGCGCGGGTCCACGAGCGTCTCGTAGCGCAGTGCGAGCCCCGCGTCGGAGATCTCCTCGCTGCCGCCGAGCACCTCGGTGACGTCGTCGCCGGTGAGCTCCATGTGCAGGCCGCCAGGGACCGTACCCAGCGCGCGGTGCACCTCGAAGAATCCGGCGACCTCGTCGAGCACGTCCGTCAGGCGGCGGGTCTTGTACCCGCTGTCCGAGGTGATGGTGTTGCCGTGCATCGGGTCGGTCACCCACGTGACGTTCGCGCCGGACCAGGTCACGGCCTCGACGATGCTGGGCAGCACTTCCCGGACGCGACCGGCGCCCATGCGCGTGATGAACGTGAGCCGGCCGGGGACGTTGTCAGGGTTCAGCCGCTCGGTGAGCGCCAGCGCGTCGTGCGGCGTCGTCGTCGGCCCCAGCTTCACGCCGATCGGGTTGGCGATGCGGGACATGAAGTCCACGTGGGCGCCATCGAGCTGGCGCGTGCGCTCCCCGATCCACAGGAAGTGCGCACTGGTGTCGTAGGCGCGACCCGTGCGCTGGTCGGTACGGGTCAGCGCGCGCTCGTAGTCGAGCACCAGGGCCTCGTGGCTCAGGAAGAACTCGACGGAGCGCAGCGCGTCGAAGTCGGCCCCGCACGCGTGCATGAACCGGATGGCGCGGTCGATCTCGTCCGCAGTCTTCTCGTACCGGGCGTAGGCGGGGTTGCGCATGAAGCCCCGGTTCCACTCGTGCACCTGGCGCAGGTCGGCGAAGCCGCCCTGCGTGAAGGCGCGGACCACGTTCGCCGTGGCCGCCGAGATCCGGTAGGCCTGTTCGAGCCGCTCCGGGTCGGGCAGGCGGTCGGCCGACGTGAACGGGAACCCGTTGATCATGTCGCCGCGATAGGCGGGCAGCGTCACGCCGTCGCGCGTCTCCGTGTCGCTGGAACGCGGCTTGGCGTACTGGCCGGCCATGCGGCCCATCTTCACCACCGGCGTGCTCGCGCCGTGCGTGAGCACCACCGCCATCTGCAGGATGGTGCGGACCTTGTTCCGGATGCGGTCGGCGTTCGCCTCGGCGAACGTCTCCGCGCAGTCCCCGCCCTGGAGCAGGAACGCCTCGCCCCGACCGGCGGCGGCGAGCCGCTCGGTCAGGGTGTCGGCCTGTGCGGGCACCACGATGGGCGCGGCCTGGGCCAGGCGGCCCGTCGCGGCCGCCAGCGCGGCTGGGTCCGGCCACGTCGGCTGCTGGAGTGCCGTGAGCGTGCGGTAGTGGTCGAGACCCGCCGGCCCTGCCGACCGTTCGGCCGGATCTGTGACAGTGCTCATCGGCTCGCCGCTAGTGGTGCCCGCACCGCGCTCAGTGCTCCGTCGGGGCGGCCGGCACGAGCGGCTGGCCGATGTCCGCGAGGATCTGCCCGAACCACTCCTGCGAGACGTCGAACGCCTTGCCACCGGCGATGCGGGGGAACGCGATCGCCTTGAGGCGGTCGCCGTCCTCCTCGTCGTGGCCGATGACGCCGGACTCACCACGCAGCGCACACTCCACCGCGTAGTCGGTCATCGACTTGATGAGGCGCAGGTCGTCGCTGTTCGCGGCCGCGGCGCGCGAGTAGTAGCCCGACTTCTGCACCATCGTCTTCTCGGCGCCCAGCTTCTCCGCGAACTGCTTCGCGAACCACTGGCCCGGGTTGATCGTGTCGAGCTTCACGTGCCCGAACGGGTCGCGCTCCACGGTCTCGCCGGCCGCCTCGAGCTGCGCCACGATCTCGTGCATGCCCGCACCCTCCGAGAGGAAGATGTTGACGTTGCCGATCTCGTCCATGACGCCGCGCAGGCGCTTGGCCTCGCCCTCGAGGTCGATCTCCAGCTCCGGCAGGAACACGGCGTGCACGTCCCAGCGCTCGCGGGACAGGCCCAGGGCGGGGGCCCACTCCTGCTCGTCGAGCCACTCGCGGTACTTGCCGGCCGTCGCGGCGGTCAGCCAGCCGCAGTGCCGGCCCATGACCTCGTGCACGATCAGCATGCGCGGGCCCACGCGGTTCTCGCCGATGACGTTGGCCGCGAACTTCGCGCCCTCCTCGGCTGCTGTCCACGCGCCGAGCGACTGCTTGATCGGCACCACGTCGTTGTCGATGGTCTTCGGCAGGCCCACGACGGTGAGCTCGTAGCCGTTGTCGTGCAGGTAGGCGGCGAGGTCGGCGGCCGTCGTGTTGGTGTCGTCACCACCGATGGTGTGCAGCACGTCCACGCCGTCGGCCTTGAGCTGCTCCGCGGCGACGTGCAGCGGGTCCTGGCCCTCCTTGACGAGACCACGCTTGACCGCGTCCTTGACGTTGGTCAGCTTCACGCGCGAGTTGCCGATCGGCGAGCCGCCGAAGCGGTGCAGGACCGGAGCCTGCTTGCGGGCCTCCTCGTCGATCTCGATCTTGTTGCCCGTCAGCAGGCCGTGGTAGCCGTGCAGGTAGGCAATGATCTCGATCTCGGGGTCGAGCTCTGTGTAACGCTCGATCAGGCCACCAACCGAGGACGACAGGCAGGGCGCGAAACCGCCGGCGGTCAGCAGGGCCACACGACGAACAGCCATCGGAGGAGTACCTCTCATCGGGGAAAGTTCACGGGAACCACGACCGGCGATCGCCCGCGCGGCACCCTTCGTCGTCATCCTACTGACGGCCGGGCCCCGCGCCCGGCACGTCCGGTGAATGAGCACACCGTGGTCAGGGTGGTCAGGGTGGTCAGGGTGGTCAGGGTGGTCAGGGCCCGCAGCGCACCACCTACGCGCCCGACCGCACGCTGCACGTCGTCCCGGCTCCGCAAGGGCGGCGCACCAGCGCCCAACCGCAAGCTGCACGTCCATCCAGCAGCGCACCAGCGCCCAACCGCAAGCTGCACGTCCATCCAGCAGCGCACCAGCGCCCAACCGCAAGCTGCACGTCCATCCAGCAGCGCACCAGCGCCCAACCGCAAGCTGCACGTCCATCCAGGGCTCGAACCGAAGGTTGCTGGTCACAACAAGCACTGATCGACGTGCAGCGTGCGGTTGGGCCGCGTGAACGACGCCCAACTTGCGGTTCGACACCGGTCGACGGCAGGAAGAACGGCCAAGCTGCGGTTCGACGGCAGTCGACGGCAGGAACGACGCCCAACTTGCGGTTCGACGGCAGTCGACGGCAGGAACGACGCCCGACTTGCGGTTCGACGGCAGTCGAAACCCGCCGACAGCAAGAAACGACAACAACCTGCGGTTCGACCGCAGGCGCGGCGCGGCCCCGCCGAGAAGCTGCTGCTCGACTCGGGCCCGCAGCGCGTGAGAGAATCCAGGTGAGCCTCCCGGTGCCTAGTGGCCCGGGAGGCTTTCTGCTATGACGATCCTTCCCGGCGCCCGCCCGCCACGACTCACCATTCGCCCGACGACGCCCGCCGACCGCCCCGTCCTGGAGCGGCTCTGGCTCTTGTTCCGGCATGACATGTCGGAGGTCTCGGGCGCGCTCCCCGGCCCGAGCGGGCAGTTCCGGCGCGAACGGCTCGACGCCGCGTTCACCGAACCGGGCTGGCGCGGACTCCTCGCACACCTCGAGACCGACGGCGTCGCCGCATCGCCCGTCGGGTTCGCCCTCGTGCGCGGAGTCGATAGCCCGAGCCGTGTGCTCAGCTCCTTCTTCGTGGTCCGTGGGGCTCGCCGGAGCGGCGTCGGGCGAGAGCTCGCGGCTCAGGTGCTGGCGAGCTTCCCCGGCCGCTGGGAGATCGCGTTCCAGGACGCCAACCTGCCTGCCGTGCGCTTCTGGCGGGCGGTGGCCACGAACGCCGTCGGGCAGGCCTGGACCGAGGAGCACCGGGCGGTCCCGGACCGTCCCGACCTGCCGCCCGACACCTGGATCTCGCTCACCACGCGGTAACGGACACCACGCGGTAACGGACACCACGCGGTCGAGCTCGTCGGACCTGGTCCCGACGAGCTCGACCGACGAGGGCCGGATCAACGGATCAACGGATCAACGGATCAGCCGATCAGGTGCAGGCTCTCCCTGTTCTTGTCCGCGTACAGACGCTCGACGTCGGCGTCGAAGTCCTTGAGGAACACCGCACGCTTCACGCTCTGCTTCGGCGTGAGGTACCCGTTCTCGATGGTGAGGTCGCCCGGCAGCACGGTGTACTTGCGGATCGACTCCGCCGTGGAGACCGCCTTGTTGGCACGCTGGACCGCCGAGTCGAGCGCGGCGAGGACGTCGGGGTCCTTGCGTGCCTCGTCGACGGACAGGGCCGGCTTGCCGTGCATCTTCAGCCAGCCCGGCAGGCCGTCGGCGTCGAGCGTGACGAGGGCACCGATGAACGGCTTGTTGTCTCCGACCACGACGCACTGGCTGACCAGTGCGTGCGCCCGGATACGGTCCTCGAGGTTCGATGGCGCCACGTTCTTGCCGCCGGCGGTGACGATGATCTCCTTCTTGCGGCCGGTGATCGTGAGGAACCCGTCGTCGTCCAGCACCCCGAGGTCGCCGGTGCGGAACCAGCCGTCCTCCGTGAACGCCTCCGCCGTCGCCGCCTCGTTCTTGTGGTACGCCCTGAACATGTGGTGTCCCTTGAGCAGGATCTCCGAGTCCGGGGCGATCTTGACGCCGCAGCCGGGCAGCTGCAGGCCGACCGAGCCGATCTTCGTCGCCGACGGACGGTTCACGCTGGTCGGCGCCGTGGACTCGGTGAGCCCGTAGCCCTCGAGCACCTTGAGGCCCAGACCACGGTAGAAGTGGCCGAGGCGTTCGCCGAGCGGCCCACCGCCGGACACCGCGAACTCCGCCTGACCGCCCAGCTTGGCGCGCAGCTTGGAGAAGACCAGGGCGCTGGCGACCTTGTGCTGCAGCTTCAGGCTCAGGCTCGGACCCGACGGCGTGTCCAGCGCCCGCGACCACGCGATACCCGTCGCGGTGGCCCAGTGGAAGATCTTCGCCTTGCCACCGGCCGCCGCCGTCTGCTCCGCGGTGTTGTAGACCTTCTCGAACACCCGCGGCACCGCGAGGATGAACGTCGGCTTGAACTCGCCGAGTCCGTTGACCAGCGTCGTCGTGTCGGCCCAGTGCCCGGTGACCACGCCGCCGGCTACGGCGAGCACATGGATGTAGCGCGCGAACACGTGCGACATGGGGATGAACAGGAGGGTGCGTCCACCGTCCTTGGCGAAGACCTCCGGTACCGCCTCGACGGCGTTCACGGCGAGCGACGCGAAGTTGCGGTGGGTGAGCTCTGCGCCCTTGGGCCGACCGGTCGTCCCCGACGTGTAGATGATCGTCGCGAGGTCGTCCAGGTCGGCGATGGCCCGGCGACGAGTGATCTCCGCGTCGGGCACGTCCGCGCCCGCTGCCGCCACCGTGTCCAGCGCGCCGTCGTCGATGACGAGTACCTCGGACAGGGTCGGGCAGGCGTCGCGCACCTCCGCGACCGTGGCGGCGTTGCCTGCGGTCTCGGTGAAGACGAGCTTCACGTCGGCGTCGGACGCGATCCACTCGACCTGCTCGGCCGAGGAGGTCTCGTAGATCGGGACGGGCACAGCGCCGGTGGCCCAGACCGCGAAGTCCAGCACCGCCCACTCGTACCGGGTGCGGCACATGATGCCGACCCGGTCTCCCGGCTCGATCCCGCGGGCCACGAGGCCCTTCGCCACAGCGACCACCTGGGCGTCGAACTGGCCGGCCGTGACGACGCGCCAAGGCTCGCCCTCGCCGCCGGGTACCTCCATGATCGGCTTGTCGGCACCGGCGCCGACCCGCTCCGCGAGCACATCGTTGAGGTTGGAGGTGGGGGGCAGCTCGATAAGAATCGGGCTGAAGATCTCGTCCATTCTGACTCCAGTGGCAGTACTGACCGTGCCTGCAAAGATACCGGGAAACGGACTCCGTGTGTTGCACCCCTCGCGGTCGCTACCCTGGGTGTGCGCACCTACTCGGTGCAACCTCCTTTTCGACGGCCGGTACGGTCGTCGTGCAACGAGAGAACGTGAGGACGCATGCACGCCATCGGGGTCGACATCGGCGGCACGAAGATCGCTGTGGGAGTCGTCGACGAGGAGGGCAAGATCCTCGCTCAGGTGCGCAGGGAGACCGACGCCGACGACGTCGCGCACATCGACAGGGCGATCGCCGAAGCCTGCAACGAGCTCGTCAAGGAGCACGAGGTGAGCGCGATCGGGCTGGCGGCCGCCGGCTTCGTGAGCCCGGACCGGACGTCCGTGAACTTCGCCCCCAACATCGCCTGGCGGGAGTACCCGCTGGCCGCGAAGGTCGCCGAGCTGGTCGACGCGGACCTGCCCATCGTGGTGGAGAACGACGCCAACGCGGCGGGCTGGGCCGAGTTCCGGTTCGGCGCGGGGCGTGACGCCACCGACATGCTCATGCTCACGGTCGGCACGGGCCTCGGCGGCGCCGTCATCTCCGAGCGGGACCTCGTGCGCGGCAAGTGGGGCATGGCCGCAGAGGTCGGGCACATGCGCGTCGTGCCGGAGGGGCACTACTGCGGGTGCGGCCACGAGGGCTGCTGGGAGCAGTACGCGTCCGGCAGCGCGCTGGAGCGCGACGCCCAGCATGCCGCCGTCGCCCGCGTGGACCAGGCGGCGCGCCTGCTGGAGCTCGCCGGCGGCGACCCGGCCGGGATCGAGGGCAAGATGGTGACGGAGGCCGCCCAGGCGGGTGACGAGCTGGCGATCGAGCTGCTCGCCACCCTCGGGCGCTGGATCGGCGAGGGCTCGGCGTCGGTCGCAGCCCTGCTCGACCCGGAGCTGATCGTCATCGGCGGCGGCGTCGGCGCAGCCGGCGACCTGCTGCTCGGCCCCGTGCGCCGGGGCTTCGAGGCGCAGCTGTCCGCCATGGGCCACCGGCCTGTCGCGAAGATCGAGCTGGCCGAGCACGGCAACGAGGCAGGCATCGTGGGCGCCGCGGACCTCGCCCGCCGCTGAACCTCTCCGCACAGGGCAGATCCGCACATGGCAGAAGCTCAGGTCACCTGGTGACCTGAGCTTCTGGCACGTCGCTATCTGGCACGACGTCAGATACGTCAGCTATGTCAGACGACAGCGCCGGGACCGTCGTCGTCGGGGTCCCGCTGGTGCGGCATGCGCCAGATCAGCACACCGAGGCCCGCCACGAACAGGCCGACGCCGATCTGTCCCACCAGCGGCGGGATCGCCACCGACGGCATCGCCGCCGAGACGACCATCCCGACCAGGGCAAGCGTCGGGACGCCCACGACGAAGCTCCAGGCCATCGTCAGCAACGGGTCGCGGGACAGCAGCGGGGGCGGCACCGGCGGCGTGAAGTGGGAATCCTCCTCCTCGAGCGCCTCGGACTCGGGCGACAGCGGCCAGTCGCGCGGTCCGGCAGGCAGGATCACGCGCGGCGCGGAGGACTGCTCGCCGTCGGCCGTGTCGTCGGCGCGGTCGTCGGCGCGCGCGCCCGTGCGGTCGTCCGCACGATCGTCGGGCCGGTCGCCGGCGGCGCCCTCGTCATCGGACCGCGAAGTCTGAGAGGATTCGGCGGGCTCCTCCGGGTCGGCGGCAGCGCCGTCGGCCCGCGAGACGTCTATGTCGCCGAGGGTGGCGACGATGTCGGCCCAGCGTGAGGCCACGTCGTCGTCGCCCAGCTCGCGTGGGGTGTCGCCGGGCACGTCGTCGTCTCGGTCGTCGGTGTTCGATGCGGCCATGGGCACACTCTATTGTCGTCGGGGGACCCGCGGGGTCGGGTCTTGAGGAGGAATCTTGTTCTACTGGGTGATGCGGAACCTGTTGGTCGGCCCGCTGCTGCGACTCGCGTACCAGCCGTGGGTCGTCGGCGCCAAGAACGTGCCCCGAACGGGCCCGGCGATCGTGGCCAGCAACCACCTGGCGGTGATCGACTCGTTCATCCTGCCGCTCCTGATCCCCCGCCGGGTGACCTTCCTCGGCAAGTCCGACTACTTCACCGGCAAGGGCCTCAAGGGCAAGGTCGTCGCCTGGTTCATGACGGGCATCGGCGTGATCCCCGTGGACAGGTCCGGGGGCGCGGCGAGCGAGGCCGCCCTGCGCACCGGCCTGCGCGTGCTGCGCGAGGGCACCCTGTTCGGCATCTACCCCGAGGGCACCCGCAGCCCCGACGGCCGCCTCTACAAGGCGAAGACGGGCGTGGCCCGGATGGCGCTCGAGTCGGGCGCGCCCGTGATCCCGGTCGCCATGGTCGACACCGACGTCGCCCAGCCGCCCGGACGGGGTCTGCCCACCTTCATGCCGCTCGGCGCCGTGATCGGTGAGCCGCTCGACTTCAGCCGGTACAAGGGCATGGAGACGGACAAGTTCGTGCTGCGTGCCGTCGCCGACGAGATCCAGTACGCGATCCTCGCGCTGTCCGGCCAGGAGTACGTCGACGCGTACGCGGCGAGCGCGAAGGAGCGCGCGGCCCGTGGCGAGTCCCCTGCCCCCGCCTCGGAGGAAGGTCCCGGCGGGCTGCCGCTGCCGGAGGTCGAGAAGCCGCAGCGTCCGCGGCGCTGACCTGCTCCTACGATGTCGCAGGAAGCTACCGGCCTCGGCAGACGAGGCGGTCTAACGGCGCGGTGGCTCTGTCGAGGCGCGCACCACCAGGCTGGTGGCCAGCTCGGTGCGGAGCGTGTGCCCGCTCGCCGTGCGGGCCCTGTGCACGAGGTCGACGGCGGTGGCCCCCATCTCCGCCAGCGGCTGGCGCACCGTGGTGAGCGCCGGGTCGATCCACGGGGCGATCGGCAGGTCGTCGAAGCCCACCAGCGAGACGTCACGGGGCACGACGGCGCCCGCCTCGCGCAGGGCCCGCAGCGCCCCGAGGGCGGTGTCGTCGCTGCTGGCGAAGATCGCCGTGGGCGGGTCGCTCAGGGCCATCAGCCGCTGGGCGCCCTCGTAGCCTGAGGTGACGCCGTACGCCCCCTCGTGCACGAGGTCGTCGTCGGAGGGGACGCCTGCCCTGATCATGGCCGCCCGGTAGCCGGCGAGCCGGGCGATGGCGTTGTCCTGCTCGAGCGCGCCGGTGATGGTCGCGATGCGCCGGTGGCCGAGGCCCAGGAGGTGCGTCGTCGCCTCGAGCCCGCCCTGGAAGTTGGTGGCTCCGACGCTGAGCATCCCCTCCGGCGGCCGCTGACGCGGGTCGACGACGACGAGCGGCGTGCCGGTGTCGGCCAGCGCGCCGCGTGCCTCTGCGTCGGGCACGGCGACGATGCTGACCAGGCCGTCGGTACCGCGCTCGAGCGCGTGCCGCACCCAGGAGCTGCAGTCGTCGGGGTCTGGCTCGACCGCCAGGACCACGTCGAGGCCGAGCCGACGGGCGCCGGCCACGGCGCCCCGGACCACCGCCTCCGACCACGTGCCCTCGAAGTCGACGATCCGGACGTCGATCATGCCCGTCGGCTTCGCGGACCGGGGCCGCACGACGTAGCCGTGGCGTTCCAGCACCTCGGTGACACGGGTACGGGTGGCGCCGGCGACGTCGGGCCGCGTGTTGAGGACCTTGGACACCGTGGGGACCGACACGCCCGCCTCGGCCGCCACGACGGCGAGCGGGATGCGTGGCTGGTCCTGTGTCATGGGTCCTCCGTCGGCGTGGCGAGATGGCGTTTCCGAAACCGATCGTAGCGGACCCGGTCACCCGCCCTGCCGCCAACCTGCCATCCGCAGGGCACTCCGCAGGGCATTCCACCGGGCATTCAACCGGGCATTCCACCGGGAAATTGCGGGCGCACGCCCATTGACACGCCCGGTGGCCACGTCTAATCTCCCCGAGTCTTTCCGAGAGTCAGCTTCGAAATTTCGGAACCGCGGTTCAACAAAGGAGTGATCGTGAACAGGACACCTCGCCTCGCCGCAGCGGCGACGGCATCGACCCTCACGCTCGCCCTCGCCCTCACCGGGTGCGGGCGCAGCGACGAGGCCGGCGCCCCGGCAGCGGGCCCCAGCAGCATCACCGACGGCCCCGCCACCGGCACCATCGAGGTCTGGGCGATGGGCACGGAGGGCGAGCTGCTGCCCGAGCTCGCCCAGCAGTTCGAGACCGACAACCCGGACGCCACGGTGAACGTCACGCCGGTCCCGTGGGAGTCGTCCACCGAGAAGATCAACACGGCCATCGCCACAGGCGAGGTGCCCGACGTCATGCAGGTCGGCACCACCCTCATGAGCGGCTTCGTAGAGCTCGGCGGCCTCGCGCCCACCCCTGAGGACATCGACTCCACGGCCTTCTTCCCGGGCGCCTGGGACACCACGGTGGTCGACGGGACCTCCTACGGCGTGCCCTGGTACGTCGAGACGCGCGTCCTGTACTACCGCACCGACCTCGCCGAGCAAGCGGGCGTCGAGGCACCTCAGAGCTGGGCCGACCTGACGGCGTTCGCGGCCGGGCTGCAGGACGCCGGGGCGGAGCACGGCATCGCCCTGCAGACCCGCGGCGCCTCCACCAGCCTCATGTACTTCCCGTTCTACTGGCAGGCCGGCGGGGAGATCCTCGACGACTCCGGCGAGTTCAGCCTCGACAACGAGGCGCAGGTCAAGGCCCTCGACTACTACTCGTCGTTCATGCGGGACGGCCTCGCCCCGCAGGTGCTGGTCGAGGACGAGAAGGTGCAGAACTTCATCGACGGGGACCTGGGCTCGTTCGTGTCCGGGCCGTGGGAGCGGGCCAACCTGCTGACCACGGCGGGCGACGACTTCGCCGACACGTTCGGTGTCGCGCCGCTGCCGTCGGACGCCACGACGGGTTCGTTCATCGGCGGCTCCAACCTGGCGGTCCTGGCCGATGCCGCCAATCCCGACGCAGCGTGGAAGTTCGTCCAGTTCGCCACGGACGCGCCCACCCAGGTCGACTGGTTCGAGATCTCGAGCGACCTGCCGGCCGTCCAGGCCTCCTGGGACGACCCGGCGCTCGCCGACAACGAGGCGGTCGCCGTCTACGGCGACGTCCTGGAGACTGCCCGGTCCACGCCGGCGATCCCGACGTGGTCCGAGATCGAGCACGAGTTCGACCTCATCATCGAACAGGTGATCGCGGGCGACCTCAGCCCCGAGGACGCCGCCCAGCAGATGCAGGAAGCGGCCACCTCGATCGGCACGGGGCTGGACTGACCGTGACCGTCTCCGCACGCCGCCGTCGGACAGGCCTCGCCGCGTGGGGCCTTGCGCTGCCCTTCACCGCGCTGTTCGCCGTCTTCATGCTGGTCCCGGTCGCGTCCTCCCTCTACATGGCGTTCACCGACATGCAGGGGTCGGACCTCAGGACCCCCTGGGCGGTCAACTTCGTGGGGCTCGACAACTTCGTGGCGGTCCTCGCGGACCCGAAGTTCCAGCAGGCCGCCGGCAACACGCTCTACTTCGTCGGCGTGGCCATGCCGCTGACGCTCGTCCTCGCGCTGCTGCTGGCGGTGCTGCTCAACTCGGGCCTGGTGTGGTTCCGGTCGGTGTTCCGCGTGGGCTTCTACGCCCCCGTGGTGACCTCGATCGTCGCGGTGGCGGTCGTGTGGCGGTTCCTGCTGCAGCCCGACTTCGGGCTCGTGAACTCAGCTCTCGGCGTGGTCGGGATCGACGGGCCGCGCTGGCTCACCGACGAGGTCTGGGCCATGCCGTCGCTCATCGTGATGGCCACCTGGCGCAACGTCGGGTACTCGATGGTGATCCTGCTGGCCGGGCTGCAGGGCATCCCCCGGGATCTCTACGAGGCCTCGGCCATCGACGGAGCCGGCGCGGTGCGCCAGTTCCGGTCGATCACCGTCCCGCTGCTGCGGCCGACGCTGCTGTTCTGTGCGGTGATCACCGGCATCGGGTACCTGCAGTTCTTCGAGGAGCCGTTCGTGATGACGCAGGGCGGGCCGCTGGGCGCCACCAACTCGGTGGCGTACGAGATCTTCAACCAGTTCGGGTTCGGGAACTACGGCCTGTCCGCCGCGATGAGCTACGTGCTGTTCGTCGCCATCGTGATCCTGTCCTACCTCCAGTTCCGCCTGCTCAGGACGGAGAAGTGATGGCGCACGACGACGCGCCCCGCAAGCGCCGCCTCGCCCCGCGAGCCCTCGTCCTCAACATCGCGCTCCTGATCGGCCTCGCGGCCTCGATCGGGCCGCTCGTCTGGATGGTCGTGTCGTCGGTCAAGCCTGAGGGCGAGATCCGGCAGTTCCCGCCGACGCTGCTCCCCGAGCAGGTGACGTGGGCCAACTACACCGAGCTGTTCGCCACCCTGAGCTTCCCGCGGTACTTCTTCAACTCGGTGGTCGTTGCGCTGGCTGTGACGGTCGGGTCGGTCCTGTTCAGCGCGATGGTCGGCTACGCACTGGCCAAGCTGGACTTCCCCGGGCGGCGCGCGCTCTTCGCGCTGGTCATAGGCACGCTCATGGTGCCTGGCATGGTCACGTTCGTGCCGCTGTTCGTGCTGGTGGCCAACCTGGACCTCATCAACACCTACGCGGCGCTCGTCCTGCCCTTCCTCGCGGCGCCGTTCGGCGTGTTCCTGATGCGGCAGTTCATGCTCGACATCCCCGACGAGCTGCTCGACGCCGCACGCGTCGACGGCGCCGGTGAGTTCCGCACGTTCTTCCGCATCGTCCTGCCGCAGACCCGGCCGGCGCTCGCGACGCTCGGCATCCTGACGTTCCTCGGATCCTGGAACAACTTCCTGTGGCCCCTGGTCGCCGTGCAGTCCGCCGACCGGTACACGCTGCCCGTCGCCCTCGCCCTGTACTCGACGGGGCAGAACACCGTGCAGTACGGCCTGCTGGTCGCGGGCGCGACCGTCATCGTGCTGCCCATCCTCATCGTCTTCCTCGCCCTGCAGCGACACATCGTGCAGGGCATCTCGACCACCGGACTCAAGTAGCCGCCCGTGTCTCCGCAGCCCGGCGGCACCCGCGCCGTCCCGCACCACCCGAGGAGTTTTTCGTGACCGAACAGATCACGCTGCCCACCGCGCCCGGCTTCCTGTGGGGCGCCTCGACCGCCGCGCACCAGATCGAAGGGGGCAACGTCAACAGCGACTGGTGGGCCAAGGAGCACGTCGCCGGGTCGCTGTGCGCGGAGAGCTCCGGCGACGCCGTCGACAGCTACCACCGCTACCCGGAGGACATCCGGCTCCTCGCCGACGCAGGCCTCGGCGCCTACCGCTTCTCGATCGAGTGGGCGCGCATCGAGCCGGCCGAGGGCGAGATCTCGCGGGCGCAGCTGGCGCACTACCGGCGCATGATCGACACGTGCCTTGCGGCCGGCGTGACCCCGGTGGTCACGCTCCTGCACTTCACGCTGCCGCGCTGGTTCGCGGAGCGCGGCGGCTGGTTCGCGCCCGACGCCGTCGACACGTTCAGCCGCTATGTCGAGACCACGACGCAGATCCTTGGCGACGTCGGCCACGTGGTCACCATCAACGAGCCCAACATCACCTCGATGATGCTCGGTGCGAGCCGGCGCACCAACCTGGACGCCGCCGGGCTGGCCGCCCCGGACCAGGCGGCCTCCGAGATCCAGGCGACGGCGCACCGGCGCGCCGTCGAGATCCTCCACGGCCTCGGCCACGTGCGGGCCGGCTGGACCGTCGCCAACCAGGTGTTCCAGGCGGCGCCGGGCGCCGAGGCCGCCCGGGACGCCTACGCCTACCCGCGCGAGGACTTCTTCCTGGAGGTGGCGCGCGGCGACGACTTCGTGGGCGTGCAGAGCTACCTGCGCACCGTCATCGGGGCGGACGGCGAGCCGCTGCCCGCCGCCGACGACGTCGAACGCACGCTGACCGGCTGGGAGTACTACCCGCAGGCACTGGGCGAGGCCCTCGAGTACACGCACCGCGTCACCGGTGGCGTCCCGATGATCGTCACCGAGAACGGCATGGCCACCGCCGACGACGCGCGGCGCATCGACTACACCAGGGAGGCCCTCGCCGGCATGGCCAGGGCGATCTCCGGCGGCTGCCGTGTCGAGGGGTACCTGCACTGGTCCCTGCTCGACAACTACGAGTGGATGAGCGGCTTCGCCCCGACGTTCGGGCTGGTCGCCGTCGACCGTACGACGTTCGAGCGGACGCCCAAGCCGAGCCTCGCCTGGCTCGGCACGGTCGCCCGCACCGGACACCTGGCCTGACTACGACGATGTAGAGGAGACCCACCATGAGAAGACACCGGACGCTGGTCGCGACGGCCGCCGTCGCCGCGCTGGCGCTGACGGCCGTCCCAGCGAGCGCCACGGGACCGGGCCCTGACACCGGCAGCAGCACCGGCGACGACCGCCGCCTGCTGCGCACCTGGGCGGCCGACACCTGGCGCTCGTTCGACGCGCTGGTGGTCGAGGAGACCGGGCTGCCCGACGACAACATCGGTGGCGACCTCAGCCCCGGCAGCCGCGGTGGTTACACATCGCCGACGAACATCGGCGCCTACCTGTGGAGCACGGTGGTCGCCCGCGACGTCGGGCTGATCGGACGGGCCGAGGCCCGCGAGCGCCTGGCGACCACGCTGGACACCGTCGCAGGGCTGGAGCTGCACGAGCGCAGCGGCATGTTCTACAACTGGTACGACCCGGCCACGGGCGCCAAGCTGCTGGAGTTTCCCACGAGCGGCGATCCGGTCAAGCCGTTCCTGTCCAGTGTCGACAACGGCTGGCTGGCCACCGGGCTGCTCCTGGCGAGCCGCGCGGAGCCGTCCCTGGCCGAGGAGGCGGACGCGGTTCGCGAGCGCATGGACTTCGGCTGCTACTACGACCCCGCTCAGAACCAGATCCGCGGCGGCTTCTGGGACACCGACCCGCAGGAGCCGGCGCCGGTCGCCGGGGACTACTGCGGCATGGGTGCGGACGTCTGGTACACGGGTCACCACTACGGCGCGTTCAACACGGAACCTCGTATCGCGTCGTATCTCGGCATCGCCGAGGGGCAGATCCCGGCGAAGCACTACTTCGGCACGTACCGCACCTTCCCGGACTCCTGCGACTGGGACTGGACGGAGACGCGGCCCTCCGGCGAGTGGGCTGAGTACCTGGGGGTGCCGGTCTTCGAGGGCGCGCTGCCGTACCGCGGCATGCGGGTGGTCCCGACGTGGGGCGGCAGCATGTTCGAGGCCCTGATGGTGCCGCTCTTCGTGCCGGAGGAGACGTGGGGGCCTCGCTCGTGGGGCCGCAACCACCCGCTGTACGTGCGCGGGCAGATCGAGCACGGGATGCGGGAGGCGGACTACGGGTACTGGGGCTTCTCGCCGTCCAACGACCCGGCCGGCGGGTACCGCGAGTACGGCGTCGACCAGCTGGGGCTGGACGGCCCTGGCTACACCTCGGACCAGGAGCGCACGACGGTCGACCAGCCGTACGAGGGCTGCCGCGAGGGCTCGCCCGCGCCA
The DNA here is from genome assembly GCF_042685865.1 of Promicromonospora vindobonensis. Classification (NCBI taxonomy): domain Bacteria; kingdom Bacillati; phylum Actinomycetota; class Actinomycetes; order Micrococcales; family Promicromonosporaceae; genus Promicromonospora; species Promicromonospora vindobonensis. Next base: position 416,435 of record NZ_JBHUOG010000001.1, read on the forward strand.
ACGGAGTTCGGCGACGGCGTCGTGACGCCGCACGCCTCGTTCCTCGCGCTGCGGTACGCCCGCGGCGAGTCCGTCGCCAACCTGCGGCGCATCGCCAGGGACTTCGACGCGTACGGCCCTGGCGGGTTCTACGACGCCGTGGCGGTGCGCAGCGGCCAGGTCTCCGAGCGCTACCTGGCGCTCGACCAGGGCATGATCATGGCCGCGCTCGGCAACGAGCTGGCCGACGACGCGATGCGCCGCTACGTCGCGCCCGGCGCCCTGGAGCGCACCGTGCGGCCGCTGATGGCGATGGAGACGTTCGCCGTCGGGCGCGAGTGACCGGGGTGGCCGGTCTGGTCACCCACCGGGCCGCGCCCGGGTCAGCCGAGCACCCCCTCGGGGACCGGCTGGCTTGGGTGCGGCTCGTCGCCGACCGCCGCCTGCGCCTCCCACAGCGCCACCTCGAGCCGGGTGCGGACCTGCGCGTAGCCGGGATCGTCGGCCACGTTGCGCAGCTCGTCCGGGTCCTGCTCCAGGTCGTACAGCTCCCACTCGCCCGGGTACCGGCCCGGTCCGGTGCCAGGGAGCCCGAGCCCGTCGTTGTAGAAATAGATGAGCTTGTACCGGGCGTCGCGGTAGCCGTAGTGGGCGGCCGCGCGATGGTTGCCGTCGTCGTGCTCCCAGTAGCGGTAGTAGAAGCCCTCCGGTGCGTCGCCGTGGTTCCCCTCCCCCGCGAGGTCCGCGAAGAAGCTGCGGCCCTGCATGCCCGGGTGCGGCGGAACATCGGCGGCTTCGAGGACGGTCCGGGCCAGGTCCACGTTCGTGACGATCCCCGCGTGCACCCCGCCGGCGGGCAGCCGGCGCGGGTAGGACAGCACGAACGGCATCCGGATCGACTCCTCGTACATGTACCGCTTGTCGAACCAGCCGTGGTCCCCGAGGAAGAAACCCTGGTCGGAGGAGTACATGAGCAGCGTGTCGTCGAGGCGTCCGCGCTCGCGGAGCCAGTCGGTCACCCGGCCGACGTTGTCGTCCACCGACGCGACGCACCGCAGGTAGTCCTCCATGTACCGCTGGTACTTCCACAGCGCGAGCTCGTCGTAGCCGAGCCCTGCGGGTGGTTCCGTCTTCAGGTCGTCCAGCGTCAGGTGGTCGGCGACCCGCATGGCGGACCGGCGGGCCGACGACGTGCGCGTCGCGTAGTCGTCGGTGAACGTCGCGGGCACCGGGATGGGGCCGGAGTACAGGTCCTTGTGCTTCTCGTCCGGTTCCCACGACCGGTGCGGCGCCTTGTGGCAGATCAGCAGGCAGACCGGCTCGTCGTCGTCCAGGCTGTCCGCCCACCCCAGGGCCAGGTCAGTGATGACGTCGGTGGCGTAGCCGGGCACGGTCCGGCGGCCCGTGGCGGACAGGAACGTCGGGTCGAAGTACTCCCCCTGCTCGATCAGGACGTCCCAGTAGTCGAACCCCTGCGGGTCGTGGCCGTCGCCGTGCCCCATGTGCCACTTGCCGACGATCCCGGTGCGGTAGCCGGCGTCGCGCAGCTGCGTCACGAACGTCGGCAGGCTCGCGTCGATCGGCGTCGACAGCGTGGTCACTCCGTTGACGTGGCTGTACGTGCCGGTCAGGATCGACGCCCGGCTCGGGGTGCACAGCGCGTTCGTCGCGTAGCAGTGGTCCAGCCGCCAGCCCGCGTCCGCGATCTCGTCGATGCGTGGCGTCCTGTTGACGACCGATCCGTACGCGCCGACAGCGTGCGCCGCGTGGTCGTCGGTGAGGATCAGCACGATGTCGGGCTTGCGGGCGGATGCGCTCATATGCCCTGCCTACCAGACTGTCCCCATACCTACGAAGGAGCAGACCGTTGACCTCCACCGCTGTCGACCTCGCCGCTCGCCTGGGTCGCACCGTCCTGTACCAGATCTATCCGCAGTCCTTCGCGGACGCCGACGGCGACGGGATCGGTGACCTCGCCGGTATCGCCGGGCGCCTCGACTACCTCGCCTGGCTCGGCGTGGACGCCATCTGGCTCAGCCCGTGCTTCGTCTCGCCGTTCGCCGACGCCGGGTACGACGTCGCGGACTTCTTCCAGATCGCGCCTCGGTACGGCACGAACGACGACCTGGCACGGCTCACCGAGGAGGCCGGCCGCCGCGGCATCTCCGTGCTGCTCGACCTCGTGGCGGGCCACACGTCGGACCAGCACCCCTGGTTCCGCGCGTCGGCCGACGACCCGGACGACCACCGGTTCGTGTGGAGCGACGTGCCCGTCGACGGCTTCGAGCCGGGCCCTGGCACCCGCGGCGGGTACTACCTGCCGAACTTCTTCCCGGTCCAGCCTGCACTGAACTACGGCTACGCACGCCTCGATCCCGCGGAGCCGTGGCGCCAGCCGGTCGACGCTCCGGGTCCGCTGGCCAACCGGGCCGCGCTGCGCGAGATCATGGCGCACTGGTTCGACCTCGGCGTCGCCGGCTTCCGGGTCGACATGGCGTCCTCGCTCGTCAAGGACGACCCGGGGCACGTGGAGACCGGCAGGCTGTGGCGCGAGATGCGGTCCTGGCTGGACGACGCCTATCCGGGGCGGGTGCTGGTCAGCGAGTGGGGCAACCCGCGGGTGTCCGTCCCGGCCGGCTTCCACGCGGACTTCTTCCTCCAGTTCGGGGGCGACGACAACGGGCTCCCGATGCGGTCCCTGTGGAACAACAGCGCGGGCACCGTGAACCCCGCCTGGGCCGAGGTCCCTGCCTGGGCCGCCGCCGACGCGCGCGGCGACGCGGAGACGTTCGCCCGTGCCTGGCGCGAGGCGGCCGAGGCCATCGCGACCGCCGGCCGCGGCGGGGTGGTGGGTCTGCCGACCTCGAACCACGACTTCACCCGGCTGGTCGCCGGTGAGCGGGACGCCGAGCAGGCACGGGTCGGGCACGTGCTCACGATGACCTGGCCCGCGATGCCGTCCGTCTACTACGGGGACGAGATCGGTATGCGGTACGTGCCTGGCACGCCGACGCTGGAGGGCTCCCGCCTCAGCCCAACCTACGACCGGTCGGGCTCGCGCACCCCCATGCAGTGGGGCGACCTCCCTGACGGCACGCTGGGTCCTGGCAACCCCGGCAGCTCCACCTACCTGCCACAGGACCCCGACCCGGACCGCCCGACCGTCGCTGACCAGCTCGGCGACGACGGCTCGCTGCTGCACCTCGTGCGGGAGCTGATCGCGCTGCGGCACAGCGACCACCGCCTCGACGTCGAGTCGCCCGTCGAGGTGCTCGCCACGGCCTACCCCATGGCCTACCTCCGGGGCGGGGCCCTCGCGGTCGTGCTGAACCCGGGCCGGGCGGCGGTGCAGCTTCCGCTCGACGGCGCGGCGAGCGCCCGGGAGGTCCTCGCCCGCCACTGCCGGATCGAGCCAGGTGCCGACGGGGCCGACGTCGTGCACCTCGACGGCCACGGGTACGCCGTGCTGGACCTGGACGCGCCGGAGGACTCGCGGTAGCCGGGTTAACCTTGGCCGCGTGGAACTGATCCGTAAGGGCAAGGTTCGCGAGGTCTACGCGGACGGCGACGATGTGATTCTGGTGGCTTCCGACCGGGTGTCGGTGTACGACGTGGTGCTGCCGACGCCGGTACCCGACAAGGGCGCGATCCTCACGCAGATCTCGCTCTGGTGGTTCCGCCAGTTCGCCGACCTCGTGCCCAACCACGTGATCAGCGAGGACGTCCCGGCCGAGTGGCAGGGCCGTGCAGTGCGCTGCAAGCGCCTGGAGATCGTCCCGGTCGAGTGCATCGTGCGCGGCTACCTCGCGGGCGGGGGCCTGGAGAGCTACCGCGCCTCCGGCAGCGTCTCCGGCGTCGCCTTCCCGCCCGGCCTGGTGGAGGCCGACCGGCTCCCGCAACCCGTCTTCACGCCGTCGACCAAGGCGGACGAGGGCCACGACGAGTACATCTCCGTCGAGGAGATCGCCAAGGACCTGGGCGAGGAGACGACGAACCGGCTGCGGGACCTGTCGCTGGAGATCTACGACCGCGGCGCCGAGATCGCCCGCGAGCGCGGCGTCCTGATCGCGGACACGAAGTTCGAGTTCGGCACCGACGCCGACGGCGTGCTGACGCTGGCCGACGAGGTGCTCACCCCGGACTCCTCGCGCTTCTGGAAGGCGAGCGAGTACGAGCCGGGCCGCGGGCAGTGGTCCTATGACAAGCAGTTCGTCCGTGACTGGTCCTCCACGCTGACCGGCTGGGACCGCACCTACCCCGGCCCGGAGATCCCTGCCGACGTCGTCGCGGAGACCCGCGCCCGCTACATCGAGATCTACGAGCAGCTGACGGGCGACACCTGGACCTGACCCGTTGAGTGCTGGCCATCTGTTGGCCCACGGGCCGATCTCCCACAGATACCCAGCACTCGACGAGGCCGGCGGACGGGAGTGTCAGTGGTGCCAGCTAGCGTGCACGCCGTGAGCACCACCGCATCCGCATACCAGGCAACGTTCGAGGAGCTCGGCACGCCGCTGCGGGACGTGACCTTCGTGGTGGTGGACCTGGAGACCACGGGGACGAACGCCAAAGAGGGCGGCATCACCGAGATCGGGGCCGTGAAGGTGCGCGGCGGCGAGGTGCTGGGTGAGTTCCAGTCACTCGTGAACCCGGGGCAGCCCGTTCCGGCGTTCATCGCGCGGCTGACCGGCATCACCAACGCCATGGTCGCCACGGCGCCGGACATCGCCCTGGTGCTGCCGAGCTTCCTGGAGTTCGCGCGCGACACGGTGCTCGTGGCGCACAACGCGCCGTTCGACGTCGGGTTCCTCAAGGCCATGTGCGCCCGGCTCGACTACGAGTGGCCGGGTTTCGACGTCGTGGACACGGTGCCGCTGGCCCGGCGGCTGGTCACGCGTGACGAGGCGCCCAACCACAAGCTGTCCACGCTCGCCCGCCTGTTCCGTGCGAGCGTCTCCCCCGACCACCGCGCGCTGGCGGACGCGCGCGCGACCGTCGACGTGCTGCACGCCCTCTTCGACCGGCTCGCACCGATGGGCGTCACGCACCTCGAGGACCTGGCGACGGCCGCTGACCCGGTGCCGCCAGAGGTGCGCCGCAAGCGGCATCTCGCCGACGACCTGCCCGACGCGCCAGGGGTCTACCTGTTCAGGGGCCCGGGTGACGAGGTCCTGTACGTCGGGACGTCGGTCAACATCCGCAAGCGTGTGCGTTCGTACTTCACCGCCGCCGAGAAGCGGAAGCGGATCACGGAGATGGTGCGCATCGCCGAGCGGGTCACGCCGGTCGCGTGTGCCACCCCGCTGGAGGCGCAGGTGCGCGAGCTGCGGCTCATCACGGAGCACGCCCCGCGCTACAACCGGCGCTCGAAGTTCCCGGAGCGGCACTCCTGGGTACGCCTCACCGACGAGGCCTACCCGCGGCTCTCGGTCGTGGGCGGTGTGGTGGCGGGCGCCGCGCACATCGGCCCGTTCGCGTCCCGGCGCACCGCGCAGGAGGCCGTCCACGCCCTGCACGACGCCCTCGACCTCCGCCAGTGCACCGCGCGCATACCGCTGGTCTCCAAGACTCCGGGCAGCCCGTGCGCCCTGGCCGGCATGGGCCGCTGCTCCGCCCCGTGCGTCGCGACGGAGGGCCCCGACACGTCGTACACGCAGGTGGCCGACGCCGCCCACCGCGCACTGACCGGTGATCCCGCCCCGGTGGTGCGGGCGCTCTCCGACCGGATCGCGACGCTCGCCCACCAGGAACGGTACGAGGAGGCGGGCGAGGTCACCCGGCGGTTACGTGCCTTCGTCTCGGGCGCGCACCGGGCGCAGAAGCTGATGCCGCTCTCGGGGTGCGCCGAGCTGGTCGCCGCACGGCCGTCGGGCATCGGCGACGCCCCGGGCAGGCCCGGCGGCTGGGAGATCGTCGTGATCAAGCACGGTCGGCTGGCCGCCACCGACGTCTCGGCGCCCGGTGCGAGTCCGCTCCCCCTGGTGTCCGCTCTGCGCACGACGGCGGAGCACGTCGAGCCCCCGGTCCCGCCGTCGCCCGCCGCGCACCCGGAGGAGACGGACCTGCTGATCGCGTGGCTCGACTCCCCCGGCGTCCGGCTGGTGCACGTCAGCGACACCTGGGCGTGCCCGGTGCGCGCGGCCGGTGCGCACGCGGACCTCGCATGGGCGTCGGACCGGGTGCGCACCTCGATCGGGCCCGGAGAGCCCGAGAACCCGCTGCAGGTGGATACGATGACGGCATGCTGACCGCGATCGTCCTCATCGACGCCGAGACGTCCCGCATCCCCGAGGTCGCGCAGGAGGTCGCGAACATCGACGGGGTGAGCGAGGTCTTCTCCGTGACGGGCAAGACCGACCTCGTCGCCATCGTGCGCGTACCCGAGCACGAGCAGCTCGCCGGCGTCGTGTCCGACACGGTGAACAAGGTGCCGGGCGTGCAGAACACCGAGACCCTCATCGCCTTCCGCGCGTTCTCCAAGGCAGACCTGGAGCAGGCGTTCGCCCTCGGGCTCGACGACTAGTGCCTGTCTGCTCATGACCGCTGCAGCGCAGGGAATCCGTATCCGGCACCTCGGGCATGAACCGCAGGTCCATCCCACCGCCTATGTCGCCCCGACGGCCACGCTGGTCGGTGATGTCCGGGTGGGGCCGAGGGCGCGGGTGATGTACGGCGCGGTGCTCGATGCCGAGGGGTCGCGGATCGAGGTCGGGGAAGCGACGGTGATCTGCGAGAACGCGGTGCTGCGCGGGTCTGCGGTCGCCGGCGATCAGCCGGTCCTTGTCGCCGACCACGTCTTCGTGGGGCCGCATGCCACGCTGCTGGGCTCCGAGGTCGGCAGGTGCGTCTATGTGGCGACCTCGGCGACGGTCCTGCAGCGCGCGCGGTTGGGGGCCGGCTCGGTGGTCGCTGTCGGCGCGCTCGTCCATGCGGGCACCGTTGTGCCGGACGAGTACTTCGTGCCGCCGCACACCGTGGCCCTTGACGCGCCGGTCCGGCTGCTGGCCCCTGGCGATCCCGGCCTGGCCGAGGCCGTCCGGCGGGTGGGCTTCGCGCAGGTGGCGTTCGGCGTCGACGCGGAGTGGACCGACCGGATCAGCCGGTACGAACGCATCGCGGAGGTGCGCGTGGCCGAGTTCGGCACGCACGCCGACGATGAGGTTCTGAATCTCGGCTAGCGCCGCAGCAGCCCTTGTGGTGCGAAGGGGTCAGCCGCTCTGTTCAGCTGCTGCTGCCGGCACCGGCACCGGTCGGCGCCTTCGGCTCGATCTCGTCGTGCCGGCCGTGCGAGTGCGCGGCCTCGAGCTCGGCAGGCGTGACAGGTGACACGCGGTCCTCGTAGAAGAACCGGGACACCTTCTGCCAGCGACGGTCGGACCTGTACCCCGGGCGCCGCACACCACGCCCGTCCGTGAGGGGCTGGATCTCCAGTGGCGCCGGCGACTCGTAGTTGACGCGCAGCCAGCGCTCCTCCTCGTCGAGCGGAGTGTGCACCTCGATGTACTCGCCGTTGGCGAAGCGCACGATGCGGCCGGACTCGTGCCCGTGCAGCACCAGCTCCCGGTCCTTGCGCTGCAGCCCGAGGCACACCCGTTTGGTCACCCAGAACGCGAGCACCGGACCCACGAACACCAGCACGCGCAGCGCCCAGGTGATCGCGAAGATGTCGAGCGAGAAGTGCGTGGCGATGAGGTCGTTCGTCGCGGCCAGGGCACAGACCACGAACGCGACGAGGATCGCCACGCCCACTCCTGTACGCACCGGCCGGTTGCGGGGCCGGTCGAGCACGTGGTGCTCCTTGTGGTCACCCGTCACCTTGGCCTCGAGGAACGGCCACCCGAACAGCAGCGTGAACAGGATCCCCGGTACCACCAGGGCGGGGATCAGCAGGTTCATGCTCAGCGTGTACCCGCCGATGACCCACTCCCAGCCCGGTCCTGGCATGAGGCGCAGCGCGCCGTCGACGAACAGGATGTACCAGTCCGGCTGCGTACCCGCCGAGACGGGTGAGGGGTCGTACGGGCCGTAGTTCCACACGTTGTTGATCGCCATCGTGGCGCCCATCAGGGTCAGCACGCCCGCGATGATGAAGAAGTTGCCCGTCATCTTGGCGACGTACACCGGCAGCGCCGGGTAGCCCACCACGTTCTTGTCGGTACGCCCACCGCCCGGGTACTGGGTGTGCTTCTGCAGCACCATGAGGAACAGGTGCAGCGCGATGAGCGCGATCAACAGCCCAGGGATCACGAAGATGTGGAGGGTGAAGAGCCGCGGGATGATGTGGTGGCCGGGGAACTCACCGCCGAACACCAGGATCGACGTCCAGGAACCGATCACCGGGATCGACTTGACCACGCCGTCGATGATGCGCAGCCCGTTGCCCGACAGGACGTCGTCGGGCAACGAGTAGCCGGTGAAGCCGGCAGCCAGCGCCAGGATCAGCATGGTGGCACCGACCAGCCAGTTGATCTCGCGTGGCTTGCGGAACGCGCCGGTGAAGAAGATCCGGAACATGTGGACCACTATCGAGAACACGAAGATCAGGGCAGACCAGTGGTGGATCTGTCGCATCAGCAGGCCGCCGCGCACCTCGAACGACATCTCGACCGTGGAGCTGAACGCCGCCGACATGAGCTGGCCGTGCATCGCCGCAGGGTGCTCGCCCTCGTAGCGCACCAGCGCCATGGACGGCTCGAAGAACATCGTCAGGAAGAAGCCAGAGGCGATCAGGACCACGAACGAGAAGAGGGCGATCTCGCCCAGCATGAAGGACCAGTGGTCAGGGAACACCTTGCGCGCGAACTCCTTGACCAGCACACCGATGCTCGTGCGCTGGTCCAGGTAGTCGGCGGCCTTGCCGACGCCGGTCGGACGCTGCTTCTTTGCCACGCCATCACTCCTGGGGTAGGTGACACGTGCCTTCCAGTAGACCCAGTAGACACCGTGCCAGGTGTTGCCTTCCACCCGGATGACGAATTAGGTGACCGATCCGTGACAGGAAAGATCCGGCGCACCCTCGGGGAGCTCGTCCCCCAGGGTGCGCCGGATCTGATCAGCCGGTCAGGCCGACGGGACGATGAGGCCCGCGGTCTGCGTCTTGGCCCGGCCCAGGCGCTCGGAGACGTTGCTCCAGGACACCAGGTTCCACCAGGCCTTGATGTAGTCCGGGCGCACGTTCAGGTAGTCGATGTAGTAGGCGTGCTCCCAGCAGTCCAGCATCAGGACGGGGGTGAGCGCGAAGGGGATGTTGCCCTGCTGGTCGAACAGCTGAACCACGACCAGCTTCTGACCGATGGAGTCCCAGGCCAGCACGGCCCAGCCGGAACCCTGCACACCGGCGGCAACGGCAGTGAAGTGCGCCTTGAACTTCTCGAACGAGCCGAAGTGCTCGTCGATCGCGGCGGCGATGTCGCCGGTCGGCTCGCCGCCGGCCTCTGGCGCCATGTTCGTCCAGAAGATCGAGTGGTTGATGTGACCACCGAGGTTGAACGCGAGGTCCTTCTCGATCTTGTTGACGTTTGCCAGGTTGCCCGTCTCGCGGGCCTCCTCGAGCTGCTCGAGGGCAGTGTTCGCGCCCTTGACGTACGTCGCGTGGTGCTTGGAGTGGTGCAGCTCCATGATCTTGCCCGAGATGTGGGGCTCGAGCGCGGCGTAGTCGTAGGTCAGGTCAGGGAGCGTGTAAACAGCCATTGCTGAGGTACCTCCAGGATCGGGCCGCACACCGGACGGTGGGCGGGGGAAGACGCCGTCCTGGTCGCGCGCCAGAAGTGGTGCCCGCCGGGACGGCAATGGCCCGTGTCCCCGGCCGCATTCACGGACCGGGAGACACGGGCCATCGCTTGGTGTCGCAGGTCGCTCAGTGCTCCCGCGAGGTGGTTCCCGCACCGGCCTCGACGGCCTGGCGCTCGGAGCCGTTCAGCTGGTCGTGCTCTCCGTGCGAGTGCGCGGCCTCGACCTCCGCCGGGGTGACAGGCGACACGCGGTCCTCGTAGAAGAACCGGGACAGGCCCTGCCACCGCTTGTCAGCGGCATAGCCCTTGCGCTTGACGCCCCGCGCGTCGGTCTTCGGGGCGATCTCCAGCGGAGCCGGCGCCTCGTAGTTGACGCGCAGCCAGCGCTCCTGCTCGTCGAGCGGAGTGTGGACCTCGATGTACTCGCCGTTCGCATAGCGCACGATGCGACCCGACTCGTGGCCGTGCAGCACCAGCTCGCGGTCCTTGCGCTGCAGCCCGAGGCAGATGCGCTTGGTGATGTAGTAGGCAAACACCGGCCCCACGAAGAACAGGACACGGAACACCCAGGTGATCGCGTTGATCGAGAGTGCGAAGTGCGTGGCGATGAGGTCGTTCGACCCGGCAAGGGCCAGGATGATGAACGCCGCGAGGAACGCGACCCCCAGGCCGGTGCGCACCGGCACGTTGCGCGGGCGGTCGAGCACGTGGTGCTCCTTGTCGTCACGCGTGACGCGCGCCTCGACGAAGGGATAGACGAACAGGAACGTGAACAGGAGGCCCGGGATGACCATCGCGGGGATGATCACGTTCATCGGGAGCGTGTACCCGAAGATGACCCATTCCCAGCCCGGTCCTGGCATGAGTCTCAGCGACCCCTCCAGGAACAGCATGTACCAGTCCGGCTGCGCGCCTGCGGACACCGGTGACGGGTCGAACGCGCCGTAGTTCCACACGTTGTTGATCGAGAGCGTGGCACCCATGAGCGCCAGCACGCCGAAGACGATGAAGAAGTTTCCGGTCATCTTGGCGACGTACACCGGAAGGGCGGGGTAGCCGACGACGTTCTTGTCGGTGCGGCCACCGCCGGGGAACTGGGTGTGCTTCTGCAGCACCATGAGGAACAGGTGGAGGGCGATCAGCGCGAGCAGGATGCCCGGCACCACCAGGATGTGCAGCGTGAACAACCGGGGCACGATGTGGTGGCCGGGGAACTCGCCGCCGAAGATCATGTACGACATGAACGAGCCGACCACCGGGATCGCCTTGACCACGCCGTCGGTGATGCGCAGGCCGTTGCCGGACAGCACGTCGTCCGGCAGGGAGTAGCCGGTGAAGCCGGCGGCCAGACCGAGGATCATCAGGAGAAGACCGACGATCCAGTTGATCTCGCGCGGCTTGCGGAACGCACCGGTGAAGAACACGCGCATCATGTGCACCACGATCGACGCCATGAAGACCAGCGCCGACCAGTGGTGGATCTGCCGCATCAGCAGGCCGCCGCGCACCTCGAACGACATGTCGACGGTCGAGGCGAACGCCACGGACATGAGCTCGCCGTGCATGCTCGCCGGGTGCTCGCCCTCGTAGCGCGTGAGCGCCATCGACGGCTCGAAGAACATCGTCAGGAAGATGCCCGAGATGATCAGCACGACGAACGAGAACAGGGCGATCTCGCCCAGCATGAAGGACCAGTGGTCCGGGAAGACCTTGCGGGCGAACTCCTTGACGGCCACGCCGATGGAGGTCCGCTGGTCCAGGTAGTCAGCGGCCTTGCCGACGGGCGTCGTCGGCTTGGCCGGCGCGTCGCGCTTGGTGTCGTCGGTCGCGGTGCTCACTTCAGGCGCTCCCAGAAGCTCGGGCCGATGGGCTCGGCGAAGTCGTCCTGCGCCACGAGGTAGCCCTCGGAGTCGACGGTGATCGGCAGCTGCGGCAGCCGGCGGTTGGCCGGGCCGAAGACGACCTTCGCGCTGTCGGCGATGTCGAACGTCGACTGGTGGCAGGGGCACAGGAGGTGGTGCGTCTGCTGCTCGTAGAGCGCCACAGGGCAGCCCACGTGCGTGCAGATCTTCGAGTAGGCGACGATGCCCTCGTACGACCAGTCCTCACCCTCTGGCGACTGGTCGGTCCGGAGGTCCTCCGGGTTGAGGCGCACCATCAGGACGACGGCCTTCGACTTCTCCGTGATCCACTCGTGCGTCTCGCGGAACTCCTCGGTGGTCTCAGGGACCACGTGGAACACCGAACCCACGGTGACGTCGCTGGCCTTGATGGGACGACCCGACGGGTCGATCGCGAGGCGCATGCCACGCTTCCACATCGTGTGCTTGAACTTGGAGATGTTCCAGTCGCCACCCACCGAGCCGATCAGCGGCACGGCGATGGCGAGCGGGAACAGCGCCAGGGCACCGAAGAACGCGCCCTTGAGCATGCCGCGCCGTCCGACGACGCCCGAGTCCTCGAGGCCCTCGTTCAGGTCCTTGATCGCGGTCTCGCGGTCCTCGCCCTGTGTGGCGAGGGTGTGGCGCTCCTGCACGAACTCGCGGTCGCCCATGAGCGCCTTGGCCCAGTGGATGCCTGCGATGCCGATGCCGAGCAGCGACACCGCGAGGCCGAGGCCGATCAGGAGGGTCGACAGCCGGACGCCCGACGTCGTGCCGTCCGGCGGGACCAGCACGTAGGCGACGATCGAGCCGATCGTGCCGAGGATCGACAGGACGAACAGGAAGGTCACTGTCCGCTCGGCGCGCTTGGCCGCGCGCGGGTCCGTGTCGGTGAGGCGGTGCTTGTGCTCCGGCACGCCCGGGTCCTGGAATCGCTCCGCAGGCCCGACGGCGGTGCCCGTCCCCGGGGACACCGTCACGTCGGAGGAGGTGTCACCCAGGTTGTTCTGGTTCTCGTTCCGGTTCTCGCTCACGAGGACTTCGCTCCGATCCACACGGCTGCGCCGATGAGCAGGCCCATACCGATCACGAACGCCCACAGACCCTCGGACACCGGCCCGAGAGCACCGAGTGAAGCGCCACCGGCCGAACCTTCACGCTGCTCGACGAGGAAGGTGATGATGTCGCGCTTCTCGTCGGGGTTGATGTTGGCGTCGTTGAACACCGGCATCGACTGCGGGCCGGTGAGCATCGCCTGGTAGAGGTTCCGCTCGGACGTGTCCCACAGCGAGGGTGCGAACTTGCCCTCCGAGAGCGCACCACCGGCACCCACGGCGTTGTGGCACATGGCGCAGTTGGTACGGAACAGGGCCATGCCGTTGGCCGCGTCGCCCTTGGAGGGGTCCACCTGCTCGTCCGTAGGGATGGCAGGTCCGGCGCCCAGCGAGGCGACGTACCCGGCCAGGGCCGCGGTCTGCTCCTCGTTGAACTGCGGCGGCTTCGCCTCGGCCTGCGGGCCGTTCATCTGCATCGGCATACGACCGGTCGACACCTGGAAGTCGACGGCAGCTGCGCCGACGCCGACCAGGGACGGCACGCCGTCTCTGCCTTCCGCGTTCGAGCCGTGGCACGTCGCGCAGTTGGCCTGGAACAACTTCTTACCGGTCTCGATGTCCGCGGTGCTGACGGTCTCGGCCTGAGCCGTACTCGGAGCCAGGGCGGCATAGACGCCGCCCGTGGTCAGCAGCGCCAGCAGCAGAAGCACGACCGGAGCCAACCGGTGATGCCTGCGGGCGGCGAGTGCCTTCACGAAAATGTCCTCGTCTCGCTGTGAGTGTTTGAGCTTCTCTGTTATGAACCTATGCCACCGCACGGGCCACGCTCGACGCACGCCCGCAAGGCGTGGTCGCTACGGGGTCACTGCAGCAGGTAGATCACCGCGAACAGCGCGATCCACACCACGTCGACGAAGTGCCAGTAGTAGGACGTGACGATCGTGGTGGTGGCCTCGTGGTGACCGAAGCGCTTGGCCGCGAAGGAGCGGCCGAGCACGAAGAGGAATGCGATCAGACCGCCGAGCACGTGGAGGCCGTGGAAGCCGGTGGTCAGGTAGAAGACCGAGCCGTATGCGCTGGACGAGATCGTCAGGCCGTGGCCGACCAGCTCGGCGTACTCGAAGATCTGGCCGCCGATGAAGAACGCACCCATCACGTAGGTCATCGTGAGCCACTCGTGCATGCCCCACGTCCAGAACTGGTAGAGCTTGCCGGAGCGCGACGGCTTGAACTGCTCAGCCTTGAAGACCGCCCACTGGCAGGTGAAGGAGGACAGCACCAGGACGATCGTGTTGATCGTCGAGAAGGTGATGTTCAGCTTGTCCGCCTGCAGCGCCCACTCCTCGGCGGGCATCGTCTGCCTGACCGTGAAGTACATCGCGAAGAGCGCTGCGAAGAACATGAGCTCACTCGCGAGCCAGACGATCGTCCCGACCGAGACCGGGTTCGGACGATTGACTGTCACGTGCTGGTGCGTGGGGTTGGCTGCAGCCGTTGCGGTCGACACGACAGCCATTATGGCCGACATTCGGGTGTCCCGAACGCCGAGGCGCCCATGACGCTCGCGTCGAATCTCACAAAGTCCTTCCAAGGCACTACCTGCGACGTCTCTTGCTGACGCGATCCAGCAGAGTGCCATGAAAAGAGCGCGGACAAATCTGCCGTGCGAGCGGGGACTGTGCCACGATCGACGCATGACCGGCATGACGACGGATGTGACCAGCGCAGGTGCGAACGGTGTGGCGACGTCGAGCCCGCGAGTCCTCCTGTACAGCGACGACCGCACGGTGCGTGAGCAGGTCCGACTCGCCGTCGGGCCACGCCTGCACGCAGGTGCGCCCGACATCGAGTGGATCGAGGCCGCCACCCCCGCCGCAGTGGTGGACAAGGCCGACAACGAGAAGTGGGACCTGCTCGTCCTCGACGGTGAGGCCGACCAGACCGGCGGCATGGGACTGTGCCGCCAGCTCAAGAACGAGATCTACGAGTGCCCGCCGGTGCTCATCCTCACCGGCCGCCCCGAGGACGCGTGGCTCGCCTCCTGGTCCCTGGCCGACGGCGTGGTCTCCCGCCCGCTCGACGCCATCAAGGTCCAGGAGGCAGTCGCGAAGCTCCTGGCGGGTACCGCGTGAACCTCGAGGCACCCACGTGGTCCGGCCTGCTCGCCGGGCTGATCACCGGGGTCGACCTGAGCCAGGCCGAGGCCGGCTGGGCGATGGACCAGGTGATGACGGGCGAGGTCTCCCCCGTCCAGCTCGGCGGGTTCCTCGTGGCCCTGCGTGCCAAGGGTGAGACGGTCGAGGAGCTCGCCGGCCTGACCGACTCGATGGTCCGGCACGCGACCCGGATCGACGTGCCCGGCCCGTCCGTCGACATCGTCGGCACCGGTGGCGACCGCGCGCACACCGTGAACATCTCCACGATGGCGTCAGTGGTCATCGCGGGAACGGGTCTGCGGGTGGTGAAGCACGGCAACCGGGCGGCCTCGTCGTCGTCGGGCAGCGCAGACGTGCTGGAGGAGCTCGGCATCCGGCTGGACCACACACCGGAGCGGGTGGCGCAGATCGCCCGCGAGGCGGGCATCACCTTCTGCTTCGCCGCTGCCTTCCACCCGTCCATGCGGCACGCGGGCCAGACCCGCAGGGAGCTGGGGGTGCCGACGGCGTTCAACTTCCTGGGGCCGCTCACCAACCCGGCCCAGCCGCGGGCAGCCGCCGTCGGCTGTGCTGACGCCCGGATGGCGCCGCTTATGGCGGGGGTGTTCGCCGAGCGCGGCAAGTCCGCGCTCGTGTTCAGGGGCGACGAGGGCCTCGACGAGCTCGCCGCCACGTCGGGCGCCACCGTGTGGGAGGTGCTGCCCGGTGCTGAGGGCGGCACGGTCGTCGAGCACCGCCTCGACCCGGCCGCCGACCTCGGCCTCACGCGCATCAAGGTCGAGGACCTGCGCGGCCACGACGCCGCCTACAACGCGGGGGTCGCCCGCGCGGTCTTCGCAGGGCAGGACGGCCCCGTCCGCGAGACGGTGCTGCTCAACGCGGCGTCCGGCCTGGTCGCCGACGGCACGCTGCCCGGTACCGGCCCTGGCTCCGGGACGCTCGTGGAACGCCTCGCTGCGGGGATCGAGCTGGCAGCGCAGGCCGTCGACGACGGCTCCGCACAGGCCGCGCTGGACCGCTGGGTCGCCGCCAGCCGCTGAGGGCCGGGCGGCAGTGCCGCAGGGCCGCCGACAGTGACGCACGGGCCGGGTACCCAGAGGGTGCCCGGCCCGTCGGTCATCGCGGACCGGTCACTGCTCGACGATCTGGTCCGCCGGAGGCGCCTCGATGCCGAGGTCCTCGCCCCACCGGCTGAACTCGGACGTCGAGACGAGCTCCTGCCCGTCGATGTCCATCGTGACCTCCACCCGGGCGGGCCGGTCGGCCTCGTCCAAGGCGTAGACGACGGTCATCTCGCCCATGGCGTCGAGCATCTCGGGGTCGAGCTGCTCGACCTGCGGGCCCGTCACCTTGGCGGGGTCCAGGACCAGGGTGTAGAGGTCGACCTCTGCCCCGCCGACCGTGTCCGTGCCGCTCGCCTCGAACGACACGATGGCGTCCTGGAAACCCTCGAGCTGCGCCTTGGGGTCCGGCGCGTCGGACATCGACTGGAACGAGCCCATCGCGGGATCGCTCATCAGCTCTTCCTCGGTGGCCTTGATGTACTTTCCCTCGGTGAGCTCGCCCATCGAGATGTAGTAGATCTTGTCAACGACGATCATCGAGAGCTCCATGCCCTCGACGTCCATGGACATCGACATCCGAGGTGATTCCGGGTCGGTGGCGTCCACGTCCATCGGGATGCTTCCGCCGGCCATGCCTCCGGCCTCGGCCAGCGCGCCGCTGTAGGTCGACTCGATGTGCATCGTGGTCGCGGACTCCTGTGCGGCCCCGACGCGTTCGACGAACGTCGCCTGCGTTATCTCGGCCGGGGCCTGCTCTGTCCCCTCCGACGCAGCGTCCGGCGCAGTGTCCGATGCCGTGTCGTCGGTCGCCGCGCCACAACCCGCCAGGCCGACTGTCAGCAGTCCGGCGGCTGCCAGCGACACGATCCTCTGAGAAATTCGCACGACGTACCTCTCTCGGTCTCGCCACCGTGGATGCCCTGTGCGCACCCGTGTCCGGTTGGCGACCTTCGATCCAATCAGCCGAAGGCCTCTGGCGAATCCTGGAGAGGGGTGAAGTCGCGGGTGAATTCTCGGTCGACGGCATGGGCGACGCCGTGATCGACGGAATAGGAGAAGCCGGCCGGCGCACCCACGGGGTGCGCCGGCCGGCTTCTCCTGCTCAGCCCCGACGAGGCGTCAGTGCGAGTGGATACCCCGCGAGTACTCGAACACCCAGCCCACCAGCGCGATCACCGCAGCGCAGAAGCCGATGTAGAACACCCACCAGCCCACGGCCAGGCCGAGGAAGCAGATCGCGGCCGAGCCTGCGATGGCCAGCGGCCACCAGCTCCAGGGTGCGTACACGCCCTGGTCGCCCGCCGCGTCCTCGATGTTGCCGTTCGGGTTGTCCTCGGGACGAGCGTCGATGCGCCGGGCCGTCAGGGCCAGGTACGCGCCGATCATCGCCACCAGGCCGCCGACGAGCGGCATGCCCAGGTATCCGACGGGCTCCTGCCAGTCGGTCATGTACCCGTACACCACGCCGGCCAGGACGAAGAAGGGTGTGCCCCAGAGGAACAGTCGTGCCTCGATCTTCACTTGCTGGTCCCCTCGTCCGGCGTGTCAACGACCGTCGTGCTGCTCTGCTGCGGTGAGCCGCCGCCGTCCGCCGCGCGCTGCTGCGCCTGCGTCTCCTGGCCGCGCCGGTCCGCCTCGCCGTAGATGTTGTCGAGCACGCCCCTGTTGTACTCGGGGTGCTCCATCGCGACGACCTCCGGGTGGTGCAGGTCGAACGCCGGCGACTCCGAGCGGATCCGCGGGAGCGACGTGAAGTTGTGCCGCGGCGGCGGGCAGGACGTGGCCCACTCCAGGGAGCGGCCGTAGCCCCACGGGTCGTCGACGGTGACCATCGGCGCCTTGCGCCAGGTGACGTACACGTTCCAGAGGAACGGCAGCGTGGACGCCGCGAGGATGAACGCACCGATCGTCGAGACCTGGTTCTCCCAGGTGAAGCCTTCCTCCGGCATGTAGTCCGCGTACCGGCGCGGCATGCCCTCGACGCCCAGCCAGTGCTGGATGAGGAACGTGGTGTGGAAGCCGACGAACAGCAGCCAGAAATGCAGCTTGCCCAGGCGCTCGCTCAGCATCCGGCCGGTGAACTTGGGCCACCAGAAGTAGAAGCCCGCGAACATCGCGAACACGACCGTGCCGAAGACGACGTAGTGGAAGTGCGCCACCACGAAGTACGAGTCGGAGAGCTGGAAGTCCAGGGCAGGGCTCGACAGGATGATGCCGGTCAGGCCGCCGAAGAGGAACGTCACGAGGAACCCGATGCTCCACAGCATCGGCGTCTCGAACGTGAGCTTCCCTCGCCACAAGGTGCCGATCCAGTTGAAGAACTTCACCCCGGTCGGCACCGCGATCAACATCGTCATGAACGCGAAGAACGGCAGCATGACCGCGCCCGTCACGTACATGTGGTGGGCCCACACGGTCACCGACAGCGCTGCGATCGCGATGGTCGCGTAGACCAGGCCCGTGTAGCCGAAGATCGGCTTGCGGCTGAACACCGGGAAGATCTCGGACACGATGCCGAAGAACGGCAGCGCGATGATGTAGACCTCGGGGTGCCCGAAGAACCAGAACAGGTGCTGCCAGAGGATGGCCCCACCGTTCTCCGGGTTGAAGATCTGCGCGTCCAAGCGCCGGTCAGCGCCCAGCGCGAACAGCGCGGCGGCCAGCGGCGGGAACGCCATCAGCACCAGGAGGCTGGTGACCAGCGTGTTCCAGGTGAAGATCGGCATCCGGAACATGGTCATGCCCGGGGCGCGCATGGTGATGATCGTGGTGATGAAGTTGACCGCACCGAGGATGGTTCCGAAGCCCGCCAACGCGAGGCCGAACACCCATAGGTCACCACCGAGCCCTGGACTGTAGGTCGTGGTCGACAACGGCGCGTACGCGAACCAGCCGAACGACGCGGCGCCCTGCGGGGTCAGGAAGCCCGCCACCGTGATGAGACCGCCGAACAGGTACAGCCAGTAGGCAAACATGTTCAGGCGCGGGAAGGCGACGTCGGGCGCGCCGATCTGGAGCGGCATGATCACGTTCGCGAAGCCGGCGAAGAGCGGGGTGGCGAACAGCAGCAGCATCACGGTGCCGTGCATCGTGAACAGCTGGTTGTACTGCTCCTTGCTCTGCACGAGCTGGATGCCCGGCTCGAAGAGCTCGGCCCGGATCAGCAGGGCCATCAGGCCGCCGATGCAGAAGAACAGGAACGACGAGATCAGGTAGAGGTACCCGATCGTCTTGTGGTCAGTGGAGGTGATCCACTTGATGACGGTCCGGCCGAGCGTCTGGCGCCCGGGCGCGAGGCCCGGGATCAGCTCGGTCGTGGTCGCTGCGGCCATCAGTGCCCAGCCTCCTCTTCCTCGGCGTCAACCGGGCCTTGTGTCCGGGCGAGGTCCATACCGAGCTCGCCGGTCTGTCCCCTCGCTGCGAGCTCCGCCATGTGGGCGTCGTACTCCTCCGCCGACACGACCTTCACGTTGAAGAGCATGCCGGAGTGGAACTCGCCGCACAGCTCGGCGCACTTGCCTGCGTACGTGCCCTCACGGGTCGGCGTGACCTGGAAGGTGTTGGTCCGGCCCGGGATCATGTCCTGCTTGTACAGGAACGCGGGGATCCAGAACGAGTGGATGACGTCACGCGAGTCCAGCGTGAACTCGACGGTCTCGTCCACCGGCAGGTAGAGCGTCGGGAAGGACTGCGAGGTACCCGGCGCACCGTCCACCTGGTCCTCCGCGGTGAGCTCCCCGACGTTGGCCTCGTGCTCACCGGAGTCGTAGACGCCGGCGTCGGTGTAGTTGAAGTCCCAGCTCCACTGCTTGCCAATGACCTGGATGTGCTCGGTCGCGGTGCCGTCAACCCTGTTGATCTCGGTCACGTCCCGGTCGGTGTACCAGAACAGCACGAGCACCATGATGATCGGCACGGCCGTGTACATGAGCTCGAGCGGCAGGTGGTAGCGCGTCTGCACGGGGAGCTGGTGGTCGTCCTTGCGCTTCCGGTAGGCCGCGATGCACCAGAGCATCAGGCCCCAGGTCACGATGCCCACAGCAAGGGCAGCAATCCACGAGCCCACCCAAAGGTCGGTGATGCGCGCAGTCTGGTTCGTCACCTCCCCGTCGGAATAGCCGGGCAGGTATCCGCGCTGAACGGAATCACTGGCACAGCCGGAGGCCAGGAGTGCGACTCCGACGGCAAGAGCCGACGCGCGCATGATGGCCCGCCGGGTGCGGGTAGGTGGCTGCGAGTGCAAGGGAGGCCTTTCACGTCTCGTCCGGCGCGTCGCACCGGTTTCCTCCCGAGCTCCACGCAGAACCTTCGTCCTCGATGAGTGCAGCCTAGCGCGCTCCGGGGCCCGATGATGCCCTGAGCGCGCCCTCCCGGACGTGATCCTCTCCGCATCCGGGACGCACGTCGACGCTGTTCAGGACACCGGCCAGGGACGTGTCAGAACGATCCGCACGACCGGCCGGCCGGTACGGGTGCGAGGATCAGGCGAAGGACCGCGGCAGCATGCCGTACACCGCCGCCGGTGCCCGTCCGAGGGCGCTGACCAGGCGGCCAAGGAGCAGGTGTCCGCGGACCCCGTGCCGCGACACAGGAGCAGGAGGACGTGTGAGCCACGCCACCCCGAGCACCCCCGACCGGGTGCACCTCGACAACGGCGGCCGGGCCCCATGGCACCCGCTCGCCCGGCAGGCGTTCGAGCAGGCTCTCGCCGACGGCTGGGCCGACCCGCGCCGGCTGCACGCAGAGGGCCGGCGTGCCGCCCGACTGCTCGACGGCGCACGGGAAGCGGTCGCCGCGGTGCTCGGGGCGCGGACCCAGGAGGTCCACTTCACTCCCGGACACACGGCGTCGCTCCACGCGGCCGTCGCGTCGGCCGCCGCAGCCCGACGGCGAGCCGGCAGCGCGATCGTGACCAGTGCCGTCGAGCGTTCGGCCCTGCTCCACGCCGCCCGTGCCGCCGGCCAGCAGAGCAGCGTCCCGGTCAACCGGCTCGGGAGGGTCGACGCCGACGCGATGATCGCCGCCGTCCGGGCTCCCGGAGCGGCGCTGGCGGCGCTGCAGCACGCCAACGGCGAGGTCGGCACGGTCCAGCCGGTCGAGGCGGTGCACGACGCCGCACGCGCGGCAGGCGTCCCCCTCCTGGTCGACGCCGGAGCGAGCGTCGGGCACGTGTCCGTGCCCCAGGCCTGGGACCTCCTGGCCGCCGACCCCGCCGACTGGGGCGGGCCAGCGGGCGTCGGGGTGCTCGCGGTCCGGCAGCGCGTCCGCACGGCCGCGACGGGGCCGGAGGACGAGGACCAGTGGGCGCCGGGCGGCGTCAGCGTGCCCCTCGCGTTCGCCGCTGCGGTGGCGCTGCAAGCGGTCGAGGCCGACCGGACGGCGCAGGAGGCCCGCCGCAGAGACCTCGTCGAGCACGTGCGGGCGCAGGTGTCGCGTATCCCCGACGTCGAGGTGGTGGGCGACCCGGACGGACGACTCCCCCACGTCGCGACGTTCTCGTTCCTGTACGTGGACGGCGAGGCGCTCGTGACGGAGCTGGACCGGCACGGGTTCGCGGTCGGGTCGGGCTCCGCGTGCACCGCGAGCACGCTCGAGCCGTCGCACGTGCTGGCCGCGATGGGCGTGCTCACGCACGGCAACGTACGGATCGCCCTGGACCGCGGCACCACCGCCGACGAGGTGGACCGCTTCTGCGCGGTGCTGCCAGGAGCGGTGGCGCGCGTGCGGGAGATGCTCGGGGTCGGCGGCCTCTGAGGCGCTCCGGGGCTCTGCCCCGAGGACGTCGGGCGCTGGAGTCACTAGGGTGACCCGTGTGTCTGACACGTTGGTGGACGCGCGAGGGCTGCGCTGTCCCCTGCCCGTGATCCGGCTCGCGGCGGCCGCGAAGGGCCTGCCTGCGGGCACCGAGCTGACCGTGCTGTCGACCGATCCCGCCGCCAGGCTCGACGTGCCCGCGTGGTGTCGCATGCGCGGCCACGAGCACGTCGCGACGGTCGAGCACGCGGCAGAGCCAGGCGGCGGCGCTGACGGCTGGGCCGTCACCGTGCGCCTGCACTGAGCGGGGCAACACTCAGCCGGACGACCACGTGATCTTCTGCGGGCCACGCCATCGTCCGCGCGACGACCCCGCCGGCCGCAGAGGATGGCGTGGCCCGCGGACGATCACATGGGCCAGCGCCCGTCGCACGGAGACAAGCAGACGGGCCGGTCACCCGTGAAGGTGACCGGCCCGCCGTCGTGCAGACGCCTGGTCGGCGCAGCAAGCTTCGATCAGGAGAACGACCCGCCGCAGGCACACGCGCTGCCTGCGTTCGGGTTGTCGATCGTGAAGCCCTGCTGCTCGATGGTGTCCTTGAAGTCGATCGTGGCGCCCTCGAGGTACGGCACGCTCATCTTGTCCACGACGACCTCGACGCCGTCGTAGTCACGCAGCGCGTCCCCGTCGAGCACACGCTCGTCGAAGTAGAGCTGGTAGATCAGCCCGGAGCAGCCACCCGGCTGCACCGCGACGCGAAGACGCAGGTCGTCGCGGCCTTCCTGCTCAAGCAGGCTACGGACCTTGCCCGCGGCGACGTCGGTGACGGTGACGCCGTGGGTCCCGATGTCCGTGGTCGTGTCGGTCATGTCATCTCCCGATCGTGTTCGACATACCGGTAGTCGATGTCTCAGCGGTGCCAACCCATCGGGCCGTCCGTCTGTTCCCGTCGCCGGTCTGTTCTGAAGATCGTACGCCCACGGACCGGCTGAACCCAGCACTGTCCAGCTCAGCTGACCTGTCCGGCTCGGCGCACCCAGCCCGGCGTCCAGGTCCTGGCCACGCGTGCGACGTCGGCGTCGACCGCCTCGTGCACCCCGCTGAGACCCGCCGTCGACCACTCGCGCCTGCTCACCTCGCTGCGCTCGGTCACCACGACGACGGGGACGGCGTGCGGTGCGGCCGCTGCAGCGGCCTCCACCACGACACCGCGGTGCAGCGTCTCGCCGTCGAGCCGCGTGACGTACGCCACGACGACGTCGGCGCTCGCGGCAGCCTCGGCGAGCTCCGCACGTTCCGCGCGGGGCAGGGCGGACGGCGCGGGGCCGGGCGCGGTCGGCCCGGGGTGGGCGGGTCCTACGTCCTGCGGCCCGACGGCGTCCGGCCGCCCCACGGGGATCGCCGCCCCCGCCAGCAGCACACCTCCGCCGCCCGTCCCGTGGCCCGCCGGAGCGCTGAGCGCTCCGCCGTGGCCGGACGCCCCGGTGGCACCCGGAACGCGCACGGCGCGTGCCTCGGTCCCGGTGTGGGGCGCGGCGTCGCGCCACGCGGAGGCGAGTCGCTCGGCGTCGGGCAGGGTCTCGGCAAGCAGCAGCACGTGCACACCAGGCATCGTGGCACTGTCATCACCACATGTCATCATGGTGACTGTGAGCACCCTGCTGGCTGAACACTCCGGCTTCTCCGAGCCCGCCCCTTCGCCGTTGCTTCTGCTGGGCCAGGGCCGTGACCTGGCCTCCGAGCGCGGCGTCGAGTGCGTGGGCGAGCTGCCCGCACCGAGCGACCCCAACCTCGTCGAACGGGCCCGCGCCGCGCGCGCCGCCCTCGGCAGCCGGGCGTTCGTGCTGGGGCACCACTACCAGCGGGACGAGGTCATCGACTTCGCCGACGTCACCGGCGACTCGTTCAAGCTGGCGCGCGAGGCCGCTGCCCGCCCCGAGGCCGAGTTCATCCTGTTCTGCGGGGTGCACTTCATGGCGGAGAGCGCGGACATCCTCACCTCGGACCAGCAGCGGGTGGTGCTGCCCGACCTCGCGGCGGGCTGCTCCATGGCGGACATGGCGGCGATCGGCCAGGTCGAGGAGGCCTGGGCGGTGCTGCAGGACGCCGGCGTCGCGGACTCGACGGTCCCCGTCACGTACATGAACTCGTCGGCCGCGATCAAGGCGTTCACGGGACGGCACAGCGGCACCGTGTGCACCTCCTCCAACGCGGAGGTCGCTCTGCGCTGGGCGTTCGACCAGGTGGGCGGGATCGACGGCACCGGGAAGGTGCTGTTCCTCCCCGACCAGCACCTGGGCCGCAACACCGCGGTCCTGGCGCTCGGGATGTCGCTGGACGACTGCGTGGTCTTCGACCCGCGCAAGCCGAACGGCGGGCTGACCGACCAGGAGCTGCGGGACGCCCGGATGATCCTGTGGCGCGGCCACTGCTCGGTGCACGGCCGCTTCTCGGTGCAGAACGTCACCGACATCCGCGCGGCGGTCCCCGGCGTCAACGTGATGGTGCACCCGGAGTGCAAGAACGAGGTCGTCACGGCCGCCGACTACGTGGGCTCGACCGAGTACATCATCAAGCAGCTGGACGCGGCCGAGCCGGGCTCCTCGTGGGCGATCGGCACGGAGCTGAACCTGGTGCGCCGGGTCGCCAAGGCGCACCCGGACAAGAACGTGCACTACCTCGACTCGACGGTGTGCTTCTGCTCGACCATGAACCGCATCGACCTGCCCCACCTCGTGTGGGCCATGGAGTCCCTCGTGGACGGGCGCATGGTCAACCAGATCGTCGTGGACGCCGACGACGCCCACTGGGCCCGCGTGGCGCTCGACCAGATGCTGGCCCTCCCAGGACTCTGACCGGATCGAGCACATGAGCGGCAACGGCGGGCTGCGCATCGGGATCTTCGTCTTCGACGGGGCGGAGGAGCTCGACGTCGTCGGACCGTTCGAGGTGTTCGCCGAGTGGGGCTCCCACTCGCAGCTGCGGCCGTCGGTGAGCACGTTCTCCTGGGACGGCTCAGGGGTCCGGCTCGCGAAGGGCCTGCGGATCCTGCCTGCGCACGGCGCGGACGACGTCGGGCCGCTGCACGTGCTGGTCTACCCCGGCGGGCTGGGTACCCGGCAGCTGCTGGCCCAGGCAGGGCACCTCGAGTGGTTACGCATGATCCGCAAGCAGACGCCGATCATGGCCAGCGTCTGCACGGGTGCGCTGTCGTTCGCCGCCGCCGGCCTGCTGGCGGGGCGACCGGCCACGACGCATCACAAGCACTACGACGAGCTCACCGGCTTCGACCCGAGCATCCTCGTGGACACCGAGGCGCGGTACGTGGACGACGGCGACGTGGTCACCTCTGCGGGGGTCTCTTCGGGGATCGACATGGCGCTGCACCTGGTCGAACGGCTCGAGACCGCGGCGGTGGCCCGGTCGGTGCGGAGCGAGATCCAGCACCCGGCCGGCTGACCGAGCCGGCAGCCGACCCTCTTGGCGCGCTGGGGCGACCGGTACCTGCTACTGCCGGTTCTCGGTATAACCTTCGACGCATGGCTCGCATGCTCCAGCTCACCTGGACCGGACTCTTCCCGCGCAAGGCCCGCCCCGGACAGACCCTGCTCGACCCGTCGGTCACCCGGATGCGTGTCGGCCCCCTGGACCTCGATTCGTACCTGCACGTCAACAACGGCACGTACCTGCAGATGATGGACGTCGCCCGGAACAACCAGATCGCCGACCTCGGCATGTTCCCGGTCGCCCGCGAGAAGGGCTGGGCACCGGTGGTCGCGGCGTCGACCATGAAGTACCGGCGATCCCTGCAGCCGTTCGACCGGTTCGAGATCACCACTCGGATCCTGGGCTGGGACGAGCGCATGTTCTACCTGGAGCAGGTGTTCACCAAGGGCGACAAGCTCTACGCCCGCGGCATCGTGGCCAGCCGCTTCCTGGACCGCAAGGGCAACCGGATCTCGGCGCTCGACGTCGTACGGGACGTCATGGGTGCGGACCTGCCGTCCCCCGAGCTTCCCGAGGACGTGGCCGCCTGGGCCCGCGCGATGGACGTCGCACCGCGCGAGCCCTCCAACCGCGGCTAGAGCCCCTCGCCGACCTTCGTCAGCAGCAGAGCCTCCGCGAGGACCACCTTCTGCAGCTCGCCAAGGTGCACCGACTCGTTCGCGCCGTGCGCCCGCGAGTCCGGGTCCTCGACGCCGGTCACGAGGATCGCGGCCTCCGGGAAGACCTCGAGCAGGTCGGCGATGAACGGGATGGAACCGCCCATGCCGACGTCGACCGGCGCGGTGCCCCACGCCTCGGTGAAGGCCGCACGCGCTGCGCGCATCGCCGCCGAGTCACCCGGCGCGAGGAACGCCTTGCCCTGCTCACCGGTGCGCCACGTCACCTGCGCGCCGAACGGCGCGTGCTTCGCCACGTGCGCTGCCAGGGCCTCGTCGGCCGCCACCGGGTCCTGGCCGGGGGCCAGCCGCAGCGAGATCTTCGCGGTGCAGCTCGGCGCGAGCGTGTTCGACGCCGCGGCCACCGACGTGACGTCCATGCCGATCACGGAGAGCGCCGGCTTGGCCCACAGCCGCCCCGAGACGGTGCCGGTGCCGGCCAGCGCCGCGCCGTCGAGCAGGGAGGAGTCGGCCCGCAGGGCAGCCTCGTCGTAGTCGACCTCCGGCTCCGAGGCGGTGACCAGGCCGCCGATGGCGACGTCGCCTGCCTCGTCGTGGAACGTCGCGACGAGCCGGGACATCAGGGTGACGGCGTCGAGGACGGCACCGCCGAACTGGCCGGAGTGCACGGCGTGCTCAAGGACCCGCAGCTCGATCTCGCCGTCCACCAGGCCGCGCAGCGACGTCGTGAGGGCCGGGACCCCGATCTTCCAGTTGCCGGAGTCCGCCACCACGATGACGTCCGCGGCGAGCAGGTCGCGGTGCGCCTCCAGGAACGCGCGGAACGACGGCGACCCCGACTCCTCCTCGCCCTCGAGGAAGACCGTGACCCCGACGGGCAGGTCCGCACCCTCAGGCAGGCCGAGCGCACGCAGCGCGCCCAGGTGGGCGACGATGCCCGCCTTGTCGTCTGCCGCCCCACGGCCGAAGAGCCGCTCCCCCACCTGGGTGGGCTCGAAGGGATCGGTGTCCCAGGTCGCGGGGTCGCCCGGCGGCTGCACGTCATGGTGCGCGTACAGCAGGACCGTCGGCGCACCCTCGGGCGCGGGCCTGCGCGCGACGACGGCGGGCGCACCCGCAGTACCGTCCGGGCGCGGCGCGGACAGGATCTGGACGTCGGGCAGGCCGGCGTCGCGCAGGAGCTGCTCCGTGGCTGCAGCGCTCGCGGCGACGTGCGCCTGGTCGAACGCGGCGGCCGACACGCTCGGGATGCGCACCAGCGCCTCGAGATCGGCCTGCAGGGCGGGGAACAGCTCGGCGACGCGGGCGCGGAGGGCCGCGGTTGTATCGGAGGTCACCGCCCCACGTTAACGGCTCGCAACGGGGCACTGCCGCGAGCGCTTAGGCTAGGGAGGTGTTCTCCCGCAGCAAGACTCCGACCCCCGACGGCGTGACCCCCGTGGGCGACTCACCCGACGAGGTGGCGTCCGCGTCCGAGGCGACGCCGGACGGCGCCCCCAAGAAGGGGCGTCCGACACCCAAGCGCAACGTCGCGCAGGCCGCGAACAAGCGGCCGCTGGTCCCGAACGACCGCAAGGCGGCGCGCAAGACCCAGCGCGAGAAGTCGCGCATCGACCGCGAGCGCGCCTACCAGGCGATGCAGACCGGTGACGAGCGGTACATGCCGGCCAAGGACAAGGGCCCGGTGCGCCGGTACGTGCGCGACTTCGTGGACGCACGCTGGAACCTCGGCGAGTTCTTCCTGCCGGTCGCGTTCATCTTCCTGTTCGCGACGTTCTTCACCTCGCAGTACCCGGAGCTCAGCATCGTCGTGATGCTGGGCCTCTACGGGTTCCTGTTCCTGACGATCATCGACGCGTGGCTCTTGTGGCGTTCGCTGAAGAAGCGCCTGACCGCGAAGTTCGGCGAGGTCCAGCGCGGTCTTCTCATGTACACGATCACGCGCGCCTACCAGCTGCGCCGCTCGCGGCTGCCGAAGCCGATGAGCAAGAAGCGCGGCAACTACCCGGAGTAGCTCCGGCTCGCCGAGCGATGCCTCGGCCGGATGCCCGTCCTGGCATGACGCCGCGGGGTAGTACTACGAATCCGAGGTCGGTTGCTGTCGGTAGACAACGTCTACGCACAGCAACCGACCTCGGATTCGTAGTGTCACCCCGCCGGCCCGGCTCCCAGCGAGCCACCTCGGCAGATCAGACTCTGATCAGGCCGGGCGCTTCTTGGGCATGCCCTCGAGGGTCTTGGCGGGGTCGCGCTCGACCACGCCGGCCAGGGCATCGTCGATCTGCTTCATGAGCTCTGCGGGGATGGTCACACCCGACGCCTTGACGTTCTCCGCCACCTGCTCCGGGCGCGATGCGCCCACCAGCGCAGCGGCCACATTGTCGTTCTGCAGCACCCACGCGACGGCGAGCTGCGCCATGGACAGGTCCAGCTCGGCAGCGACCGGCTTGAGGTTCTGCACGGCGGCCAGCGTCTCGTCGCTCATGAAGCGGCTGATCGTCTGCGCGCCGCCCTTCTCGTCCGTGGCCCGCGAGCCGGCCGGCGCCGGCTGACCCGGCAGGTACTTGCCGGACAGCACGCCCTGCGCCATGGGCGACCACACGATCTGCGAGACACCTGCCTCCTTCGAGGCAGGCACCACCTCGTCCTCGATGACACGCCACAGCATCGAGTACTGCGGCTGGGACGAGATGAGCTGGAAGCCGAGCTGCTTGGCCAGGGCGGCGCCCTCGCGGATCTGGTCGGCCGTCCACTCGGAGACGCCGATGTAGAGGGCCTTGCCCTGGCGGACGACGTCGGCGAACGCCTGCATCGTCTCCTCGAGCGGGGTCTCCACGTCGAAGCGGTGGGCCTGGTACAGGTCGACGTAGTCGGTACCGAGCCGGGTCAGGGAGCCGTTGATCGACTCCATGATGTGCTTGCGTGACAGGCCCGTGTCGTTGGGGCCCTTCGGCCCGGTGGGCCAGTACACCTTGGTGAAGATCTCGAGGCCCTCGCGGCGCTCGCCCTTCAGCGCGTCACCGAGCACCTGCTCGGCAGCCGTGTTGGCGTAGGCGTCAGCGGTGTCGAAGGTGGTGATGCCCGCGTCGAGGGCGGACCGGACGCACGAGGTCGCGACGTCGTTCTCCACCTGCGAGGCGTGGGTGAGCCAGTTGCCGTACG
Organism: Promicromonospora vindobonensis; assembly: GCF_042685865.1. Classification (NCBI taxonomy): domain Bacteria; kingdom Bacillati; phylum Actinomycetota; class Actinomycetes; order Micrococcales; family Promicromonosporaceae; genus Promicromonospora; species Promicromonospora vindobonensis. Next base: position 445,344 of record NZ_JBHUOG010000001.1, read on the forward strand.
TGATCTCCGAGACCTTGAGACCACTGTTGCCGAGATACCGATAGTTGACCATGCCGTCACCCTACGACGAACATCGAATCGAATCGGCACCTGACCAGCTCAGCGACGAGCCACCAGGCCGGACGGCGCGAACCACCGCACGCCGAGCTGCACCACCGGACCGACACCGAGCGCGAACGCGACGGTGGCCCAGCCGAACGTCCCGCCCAGCAGCACGCCGATCACGACGACCGTGACCTCGATGACGGTCTTGACCAGCCAGACGGGCCACCCGGTCAGGCGCACCGCACCGGTCATCAGCCCGTCACGCGGCCCCGGCCCCAGGCGGGCACCCACGTACGCTGCCGTGCCCAGGCCGTTGAGGACGATCCCGCCCAGCGCCAGCCCGATCGACGGCGCGAGCGCGGGGTCCGGCATCACCACCTCCAGGAGCCAGAGCGCCGGGTCGATCACCAGGCTGAGCAGGATGATGTTGGCGACCGTCCCGATCCCCGGCCGCTGCCGCAAGGGGATCCAGGCCAGCATCACGAGAACGCTGATCCCGAGCACCACCCAGCCATAGGCAAGGCCGGTCCGTCCCACGATCCCCTGGTCCAGCACTGACCACGGCATGGCGCCCTGGTTGGCGTGCAGCATCATCGCCATGGAGGCGCCGAACACCAGCAGGCCGAGCACGAGCTGGACACCACGGCGCAGCGGGCTCATCGCGACGGCTCGCACCGGTGCGGGTGCGGCGTCCGGCGGTACCGCAGGGCGGAGTGCATCGTCGGCCGGGCGGCCGCTGGTGGTCGTCATGTACTCATGATGCGCGACCATTGGCCTTGTCTTCCATGGCCAATAGCGTGAGAGTGGACCCATGTCAGCTGCGCCTCACGCCGCGATCCCCAGCGCGAGTCCCACGACGACATCCGTCCCGGCACCCGGACCGGTGCCCCGACCGCCGGCCCGGCCACGTTCCCGACCGAGGGCCAAGCCTGCCTCGTCGCCCGTCGTTCTGCGGCACCTCTCGGCTCCCGCCGCGACGCGCCTGCTCGGCACGTGGCACGCCGGCGGGCCTGCCTACGTCGCGCTCGCCGACGCGCTGCGCTCCGCCGTCCTGTCGGGCACCCTCTCACCGAACACCCGCCTGCCCAGCGAGCGCGAGCTCGCGACCGCCCTCCGCGTCTCACGCACCACCACGTCCGGCGCGTACGCCCGGCTGCGGGACCTGGGGTTCGCGGTCAGCCGGGTCGGCTCGGGAACGGTCACCACGCTCCCGCAGGGCAGGGTGGAACGCGGCCCACGTCGCCCGGCCGGCGGAGACGCCCCCGTGGCGGACGAGTCGCTGCAGCATCCGGGGGCACGGAGCCGGCCCGGCGCCGTCGGCCACCTGGACCTGTGGCAGGCGACGCCGTCGGCGCCGCCCGAGCTGTACGACTCGTTCGCACGGGCCCTGGACAGCCTGCCCGCCTACCTCGACTCGGGCGGCTACGAGCCGTACGGGCTCGCACCGCTGCGCGAGGCGGTGGCCGCGCGCTACCGCGAGCGCGGGGTGCCCACCACCGCGGAGGAGATCCTCGTGACCACGGGCGCCCAGCAGGCGATCGCGCTCCTGGCGCGCACGCACCTGCGCCCGGGCGACCGCGCCGTCGTCGAGTCGCCCACCTACTTCCACGCCATGGAGGCGATGCGTGAGGCAGGCGGCCGCGTCGTCGGCGTCCCGACCGGCCCGCTCGACGTCGACCTGCTCGCCTCCACCGTGCGCCGCACCCAGGCACGGCTGGTGTATCTCGTGCCGGACTACCAGAACCCGACCGGCTACGTGCTGTCCGCCGCCGAGCGGGCCGCGGTGCGGGAGGTCGCCGACCGGAACGGCGTCACCGTCGTGGGCGACGAGACGCTCGTCGAGCTCGGGCTGGACGCCGACCCGACGCCCCCGGCCTTCGCCGGGTACGGCACCTCTCCGCACGTGGTGTCCGTCGGCTCCGCGTCGAAGGCGTTCTGGGGCGGCCTGCGGGTCGGCTGGATCCGCGCGCACCCGCAGATGATCGCCCAGCTCGCGCGGGCGCGGCAGTCCATGGACATCGCGACGGCGGTGCTGGAGCAGCTCGCCGTGACCGACCTGCTCGGACGCCGCGCCGAGATCATGGTGGGGCGGCAGGCCATGCTGCGTGAACGGCGGGACCTGCTCGTCGGCCGGCTCCGGGAGTCGTTCCCCTGGGAGGTCCCCCTGCCGGCGGGCGGGCTGTTCTGCTGGGTCGACCTGGGCAGGCCGGTCGCGCAGGCCTTCGCAGCGGCCGCAGCGGCAGAGGGCGCGCTCGTCGCCGCGGGTCCGCTGTTCACGCCCGACGGCGCAGGGGCTGCCTCCCGCGTGCGCCTCACCTTCACCCGGTCGCCCGCGGAGCTGGCCGACGCCGTGCCGCGCCTTGTCCGGGCGTGGGCGCGTGTCGCCGGAGGTCAGCGCACGGCCAGCTCGCGGACGTAGGCGCTCAGCATCCGCTTGACCTCGGTGATGATCACCGGCCGCTCCCCCGGGTCGGCGGCGGTGATCGTCGGCATCGCCGCCTGGACGACCTGGATCATCAGCTGCGCCGCCAGGTGCAGCTCCACGGACGACCGCTCGGGGAACCTCGTCTCCAGCAGACCGATCACCCGGCCCCGCAGCGCGTCGTGGATGGGCTGGGTCGCCGCCACGAGACCCGGTGGCATGTCGGGCCGCGCGTGCAGCGCCTTGAAGCCGGGGTTGGCGACGTTGAAGGCGAGGATCGGGTCGATCACGCGGTCGACCGTCTCCTCTGCCGTCAGGCGCGCGACGTCGGTGAGGTCGAACGCGGCATCGTGCGCCGAGCGCAGACCGGCCGCGTAGGTGGTCGCCAGCTCCGCGGCGATCTCGTCCTTGTTCCGGAAGTACTGGTACAGGGAGCCCGGTGAGATCCCTGCCTCTGCCGCTATCGCGTTGGTCGTCGTCTTCTCGTAGCCCTGTGCGGCCAGGACCCGGGCTGCCGCCGCGACGATCTCGGCGATGCGCCGCTCGCCGCGGGCCTGGCGCTTGCGCGGCGCGGTGCGCTCCTCCGCGCCGTCGGCCACCCCGGTCTCCAGCTGATCTTCCATCCGTCCACCCTAGGCGTTGACAAACACGAGTGATCACTCGCATTCTGTACGCGAGTCATTGCTCGCATTCATCCTAGACCCCGGGAGCACCTGTGCTCGGTCGCCTCGTCATCCGCCGTCCCTGGCGGGTGCTCGTCACCTCAGCCCTCGTCCTGCTCGCATCGTTCGCGGTGGCCGCCACCACCGTCAGCTCGCTGTCCCTCAACCGCTACGAGGCACCGGGCTCCGAGTCCGCCGCCGCGCGCTCCGCCCTCGACGGGCTGTTCGGCACGGGCAGCCCCAACGTCGCCCTCCTCGTCTCGCCGTCCACCGGCACGGTGGACGACGACGCGGTGGTCGCCCTGGGCGGCGAGCTCACCGAGGCCGTGGCCGCCTTCCCCGACGTCGGCGACGCCTGGTCCTACTGGAGCCCCGACGCGCCCGACACCCTCGCCGGTGCGGACCGGCGCCAGGCGCTGGTGCTGGCGTGGGTGCCCGGTGACGCCGACCACGTGCGCGGCGAGGTGCTGCCCGCCCTGGCAGCCGACGTCGTCGAGCGCTTCGACAGCGAGGACGTCGAGGTGACGCTCGGTGGCGGCGACGAGATCTTCCGCATCGTCGCGGGCCAGGCCCGCACCGACTTCCTGCGCGCCGAGCTGATCGTCGTCCCCCTGGTGCTGGTGCTCCTGTGGCTGGTCTACCGACGGCTCGCTCCGGCACTGGCCACCCTCGCCGTCGGCTTGTTCGCCGCGGCAGGCAGCCTCGCCCTGCTCCGGCTGGTGCTGCCGTTCACGGATATCTCGACGTTCGCTGCCAACGTCTCGCTCGTGATGGGGATCGGCCTGGGCGTCGACTACAGCCTGTTCATGATCTACCGCTACCGCGAGGAGGTCGCCGCGGGACACGACGCCGCCGCAGCCGTGCGCAGGACCGTGGCCGGGGCCGGCCGCACCGTCCTGTTCAGCGGCCTGACCGTTGCAGCGGCCCTGGCCGTGCTGTTCGTGTTCCCGTTCCCGTTCCTGACGTCGTTCGCCTGGGCGGGTATCGCCGTGGTGCTCTGCGCGGTGCTCGGTGCGACCGTGGCTCTCCCCGCGATCCTCCGTCTGGCCGGCCAGCGGATGCTGCGCCCGACCGGCACCGGCAGGGCGGAGGACGGCTTCTGGTTCCGGGTGTCCACCACGGTGATGCGCCGGCCGGTCGTGACGGGCGGTGCGGGGCTGCTGGTCCTCCTCGTGCTCGGCGCCCCCACGCTCGGGCTGACGTTCGGTTCGCCCGACGACCGCGTGCTCAACGACGGCGACCAGCCGGTGCGCGCGATGTACGACACGATCCGCGCCGACTTCGCCGCCGAGGACGCTGACGCTCTCTTCGTCGTCGCACCGGACGCGGCCGGCGCCGACGCGGGGACCGCGTCCCCACCCGACGGTGCCCTCCACGACTACGCGGCATCCTTGTCGCAGATCCCGGGAGTCGCCCGGGTCGACTCGGCCGCAGGCGCCTTCACGGCCGGCGAGCGGACCGGCCCGGCAGGACCCTTCGGTGCCGACCGGTTCGAGGCCGGCACGGCGACCCGCCTGTCCGTCCTACCCACCAGCGAACGCCTCGCCGAGGATCCGGTGGGTCTGGTCCGGGAGGTGCGCGGAGCGGACGCGCCGTTCGAGGTAGTCGTCGGCGGCTACCCGGCGGAGCTCGCCGACTACCGTGACGGCATCGTCGAGCGCCTGCCGCTGGTAGGCCTGCTGATTCTCGTCGTGACGTTCGTCGTGCTGTTCGTCATGACCGGCAGCGTCGTAGCGCCGCTGACCGCGATGGTGCTGAACCTGCTCTCGCTCTCCGTCATGTTCGGCGTGGTGGTGTGGGGTTTCCAGGACGGCGCGCTCGCCGGGCTGCTCGGGTTCACCCCTACCGGCGTGGTGGAACCCAGCATCCTGTTGCTGATGTTCTGCATCGCCTACGGCCTGAGCATGGACTACGAGGTGTTCCTGCTGGCCCGGATACAGGAGGAGTACGCGCGCACCGGCGACGTGGTGGGCTCGGTGCCTGCCGGCATCGCACGCTCGGCGCCGCTCGTCACGGCAGCGGCCCTCATCCTGGCAGCGTCGTTCGCCGTCTACGCGTCCAGCGAGGTCGCGTTCATGCAGCAGCTCGGCATCGGTATGGCGCTCGCCGTGGTGGTCGACGCCACCCTCATCCGGGGCGTGCTCGTACCCGCAGCGCTGCGCCTCACCGGACGGGCCAGCTGGTGGTCCCCCGGTCCGCTGCGCGCCCTGCACGACCGGTTCGGTCTCCGGGAGTACCCCGTGACTCCCGCGGCAGGCCTGCCGCCGACGTCCCCGCCCGCGTACGCGGGGCCCACACTCGACGGGGCTTCCCGATGACCGTCCTGCGCACAGCCCGGGTCGTCGCCGCGGTCCTGGCCACGGTGATGCTCGTCTTCCTCGCCGCCACCGCACCTGCCCCTGATCGGAGCGTGCGTGATCCAGTCCGTCTTCCTCGTCCGCCGGCTCGTCCGCGGTCCGGTCGGAGCACCGGGGAGTCCCGCGGCCGCCGAGCGAGCGGCCGGATGATGCACCAGGGGTGAGTGCGGGCCGAGCGTGGAGCGACGGACCTCCCGTCAGGGCGTCCGCAGCTCCACGCTCGGGGCCGCCTGGGTGCCGTCGTGCAGCAGCCGCGCGTGCACGGCGCCGGCCTCGGCCAGCGCGCGCCAGTGCTCGCCGAGCCACTGTTCGGCGTCGTACTGCGCGGTGAAGACGGGGGTCAAGGGCTCACTCAGGCGACGCCCCTCGGCGTCGTCGAGGGCCCACTCCCACTGCGGACGGATCACTCCAGCCTCCCACTTGCTGTCGAGCCGGCCGAGCGGGTCAGTGCGCGGTTGATCCGCGACGCCCACAACGGCCCCTCGTAGACGAACGACGTGTAACCCTGGGTGAGGTCGGCTCCGGCGCGCAGGTAGGCGCGAACGTCGTCGGCCCTGGTGATACCGCCGACGCCGATGATGACCGGGCCGGTACCGAGCCGCTCGCGCAGCCGCGCGACCACCTCGATGCCACGGCCCAGCAGCGGCGGGCCGGACAGCCCACCGGGGCCGCGGTCGTGGCCGATCGTCGTGTTGACGGCCACCACGCCGTCCAGCCCCAGCTCGAGCACCAGGTCGGCGACGGCGTCGACGTCGTCGTCCGCGAGGTCGGGGGCGATCTTCACCAGGAGCGGGATGCGGCGGCTGCCTCCCGGCGACACGGTGGCGTTCGCCTCGTCGGCCGCAGCGCGTACCGCCTCGAGGATCGGTCGCAGCGACTCGGTCGCCTGCAGGTCGCGCAGGCCCGGGGTGTTCGGGGAGGAGACGTTGACCACGAGGTAGTCCGCCCAGGGAGCCAGCAACCGGGCCGACGTCGCGTAGTCCGCAGGGGCGTCCTCCGGCGGCGTCACCTTGGTCTTGCCGATATTGGCGCCGACGACGATGGCACGGCCTGCCGCGGTGCTCCGCAGCTCCCGCAACCGGTCCGCCGCGACAGCGGCGCCCTCGTTGTTGAAGCCCATCCGGTTGCGCACCCCACGCACGTCGAGCTCGCGCCACATGCGCTGCTTCTCGTTACCGGGCTGCGGGTGCGCGGTCACCGTGCCGATCTCGACGAACCCGAAGCCGAGCATCGTCAGGCCCCGGACCGCTCTCGCGTTCTTGTCGAACCCTCCGGCCAGGCCGAACGGCGCGGGCACCACGCGACCGAAGAGCCGCACGCTCCCCGGCCCTCCTGCCCGCTGTCCCAGGTAGGGGGCCACCGCGCCCTGCACGACGTCGCGCATCACCGGTACCTTCCCGACGCGCTCGATCAGCGTGAACGCGAGCTCGTGCGCGCGTTCCGGGTCCATCCGACGGAAGGCGGCGTTGAACAACAACGAGTACGGCCAGCTCATGCAGTCCTCTCCTCGGGCGTGCTGCGCGACGTCCGCCACAGCCACCACAAGCCCACGAACGGCAGGACGAGCGGCACGTAACCGTAGCCCTGGCCAAACCCGGACCAGACGGTTGACTCACCGAACGCCTGCGCGTCGGCGAGCGACAGCGCGCCGACGGTCACGACGCCCACTGCCTCGATTCCGACGGTGATCCATGCGATCAGGCGCCACGCGGGGCTCCCGATCGCCAGTGCGAACGTCGCCACGACATAGACGACAGCGGCGAGCGTCGACAGCGTGTACGCGACGGGCGCCTCGTCGAACTTCACGACCAGCTCGTAGGACGAACGGCCGAGGGCGGCGAACGCCAGGACCCCGTACACGGTCACCAGGACACGGCCGAAGCCCTGCCCCGTCCGCCGTCCGGTGGCCCGCTGCGCCATCATGCCGCCGTCCAGATCTGCCACATGCGCCACTCCAGGAACGCCACCGTCAGCGAGGCCACGAGCAGCACCACCGAGCTCCACCTGGTGCGCTCGGCGAACGCCCACGCTGCGGCGACCGGCAGGATCACGAGGGTCGTTGCGAAGTAGCCCCAGAACAGCAGCGGGTCGGTCGCGCCGGCACCGGTGGTGCCCTGCACGATCGCTACGACGCCCTGCACCAGGACGACGCCCTCGACGACGGCCCCGCCCCACAGCTGGTTCAGGATGACCGCGCGGTCGCGGGCCACGAACCAGCCGGCCCACCCGGCCAGGGCCACGCACAGCGCGACCACGAGGAGCACGAGGGCAAGGATCACGTCCCGCAGACTACCGGGCGGCACCTGCCGTGCGGCAATCGGACCGTGCGTGACCTGCGCCTCCATCGGGCCTCCAGGCCAGGCCGACCGGGCGTCGGAGGCGAGGGATACGATCGGCCTCGTGACCTCCGTTACCCTCTCCAGCAAGAATCCCACCGCCGTGAAGGCCGAAGCGCTCGTGGTGGCGACCGCCCAGACGTCGGACGGCGTAGCCGTCGTGTCCGACCAGCTTCCCACCGACCTGCTGACCCAGCTCGAGTCCCTCGCGCCGCAGCTCGGCCTCACCGGCGCGCGCGACGAGGTCCGCAAGATCCCGGCCGGCCCCAAGCTCGCCGTCGACGTCCTGGTCCTGACGGGTCTGGGCGAGCGCGCCGAGGACGGCACCTTCGCCACCGAGACCCTGCGCCGCGCCGCGGGTGCGGCGACGCGTGAGCTGGCGGGCCTCAAGTCCGCGGCGATCGCGCTGCCGGCGTCCGACGACGACGAGATCACCGCCGTGACCGAGGGCGCCCTACTGGGTGCCTACGTCTTCAACCGGTACCGCAGCGCCGGCAAGTCCACCGACAGGTCCACCGACAAGGACACGGCCAAGGACGCCAAGAACCGCAAGGACCCTGTCGCGGCCATCGAGATCCTGACGCCGCTGCACAAGAACGCGAAGGCAAAGGTGGCCGCCGAGCGTGCCCAGGTCGTCGCCGCGGCGGTGCACGCAGCACGCGACCTGGTCAACACGGCGCCCAACGAGCTGTACCCGGCCACGTTCGCCGACGCGGCGAAGGCCGCCGCGAAGGACGTGCGGCACGTCAAGGTGACGGTCCTTGACGACAAGCAGCTCGCGTCCGGCGGCTACGGCGGGCTCACGGCCGTCGGGCAGGGCTCCTCGCGCGGGCCGCGCCTCGTCAAGGTCGCCTACACGCCGGCCAAGCCGAACGGGAAGGTCGCGCTGGTCGGCAAGGGCATCACGTTCGACTCCGGCGGCATCTCGATCAAGCCGGCCGCGGGCATGGAGGCCATGAAGTCGGACATGGCCGGCGCCGCCGCCGTCCTGTCCACGGTCGTCGCCGCCGCGAAGCTGAACCTGCCGCTCGCGATCACCGGTTACCTCTGCCTGGCCGAGAACATGCCGGGTGGCAACGCCCAGCGTCCCGCCGACGTCGTCACCATCTACGGCGGCAAGACCGTCGAGGTGCTGAACACCGACGCAGAGGGTCGAGTGGTCATGGCCGACGGCCTGGTCTCAGCGGTCGAGGACGGCCACGACGTCGTGCTCGACATCGCCACCCTGACCGGCGCCCAGATGGTCGCGCTCGGCAGCCGCACCTCCGCCGTGATGGGCACCGACGCCGTACGCGACGAGGTCAAGTCCGCGGCCGACGCCTCGGGCGAGCTGTTCTGGCCCATGCCGCTGCCGGAGGAGCTCAAGTCGAACATCAAGTCCAAGGTGGCCGACGTCGCCAACTCCGGCCCTCGCTGGGGCGGCATGCTCAACGCCGGCCTGTTCCTGCAGACCTTCGTGGGCGACCACCCGTGGGCCCACCTGGACATCGCGGGCCCCGCGTTCAACGACGGCAGCGCGCACGGCTACACGCCCGGCGGTGGCACCGGCGTAGGGGTCCGCACCCTGCTCGGCTTCCTCGAGGGTCGGGCTGCTGCGGAGAAGGCGGAGAAGTAGAGCTACTTCGCCTTGCGCTGCGCGCTGTTCCAGTCGCGCATCCGCTGGGGGTAGCCGGTGAACCGGACGTTGTACACCGGCACCCCCAGCTGGTTCGCGATGTCGAACGCGGTGCGCTCGTCCGGTACCCGACGCCGTGTCCACTCGCCCGTGGTCGCCACGAGCAGGATCGTGCTGGGGATGTCCGTGGTCGGCGGCTCTACGTAGGCCTCGACGCCGACGCGCGACCCGATGAACTCACCAAGGTGCGCCACTGTCTGGCGGCGCGCATCGTTCCCGCTGGGGCGCGATCCGCTGCCGGACGAGGAGCGTCGCTGAAAGAAACGCGCGAGCGAGCTACGGGACTGGCGGGGCATACGTCGAGACTACTAGCGCGACCCCCACCGTCCTAGGCATCTCCACGCGATTCCAGGAAACCCACAGCTCCTGTTCACAGGCACCTGTCTGCCCAGTACAGGGCCGTCGTCCCTGCACCAGCCGTGTATCGGCACGGTAGCGGCACTGCACCGGCCCGCTCGCGATCCCGCTCACAGCCGGGGTTGCCCGTCAATGTCGCCACGGTCACACCCGTCAAGCCGGGTTCACAATTGGGGCCACGCCCGCTGAAGTGTCAAGATGGCATGCGGTGCTCACTATCCACCCGATGCGAGCGCCCCACAGTGCCAACAGCCTGTCAACGAGGAGCCAGCACGTGCCTACGCATGACAATCCGGCCACGTTCGACATCGTCGTGCTCGGCGGGGGCAGCGGTGGCTACGCCACAGCGCTCCGGGCCGCGCAGCTGGGTCTGAGCGTGGCGCTCGTGGAAGAGAGCAAGCTCGGCGGCACCTGCCTGCACGTGGGCTGCGTGCCCACCAAGGCGCTCCTGCACGCGGCCGAGGTGGCCGACGCCGCCGCCCACGGCGCGCAGTTCGGTGTCCGCTCCTCGCTGGACGGCATCGACATGCCCGGCGTGCTCGCCTACAAGGACTCCGTGGTCGCGGGCCTGTACAAGGGCCTGCAGGGTCTCGTCGCCTCCCGGAAGATCACCGTCGTCGACGGGCACGGCACGCTCGTGTCCCCCGGCGTCGTCGAGGTCACGTCCCCGGACGGCGTGGCGACGCGGTACAACGGCACGAACGTGGTGCTCGCGACCGGCTCGTACGCCCGTAGCCTGCCTGGCCTCGAGCTCGGCGACCGGGTCATCACGTCTGACGAGGCCCTCACCCTTGAGACCGTGCCGAAGTCGGTAGTGGTGCTCGGTGGCGGTGTGATCGGCGTCGAGTTCGCCAGCGTGTGGAAGTCGTTCGGCGCTGACGTGCAGGTCGTCGAGGCCCTGCCGCACCTCGTGCCGAACGAGGACGTCGCGCTCTCCAAGGCGCTGGAGCGGGCGTTCCGCAAGCGCGGCATCAAGTTCTCCCTGGGCGAGCGCTTCGCCCAGGTCAAGCAGTCGCAGGACGGCGTGCAGGTCGAGCTCGAGTCGGGCACGACCTTCGACGCCGACCTGCTGCTCGTCGCCGTCGGGCGCGGCCCGCGCACCGCCGACCTCGGTCTCGAGGCCGCCGGCGTACGACTGGACCGCGGCTTCGTCCTCACCGACGAGCTGCTCCGTACCGGTGTCGCCACCCCAGCGGGTGGCCAGGTCTGGGCGGTCGGCGACATCGTCCCCGGCCTCCAGCTGGCCCACCGCGGGTTCGCCCAGGGCATCTTCGTGGCCGAGCAGATCGCGGGCCTTTCGCCCGTGGCGATCGACGAGGCCACCATCCCGCGCGTGACCTACTGCGAGCCGGAGGTGGCGTCCGTCGGCGTCACCGAGGCGCGGGCCGCCGAGCTGTACGGCTCGGACCAGGTCGAGACCATCGAGTACAACCTCGCGGGCAACGGCAAGAGCAAGATCCTGGGCACCCAGGGTTTCGCCAAGCTGGTGCGCCGCAAGGACGGACCCGTGGTCGGGATGCACCTGATCGGCTCCCGTGTGGGCGAGCTGATCGGCGAGGGCCAGCTCATCGTGGGCTGGGAGGCGTTCCCTGAGGACGTCGCCTCGCTCGTGCACGCCCACCCCACCCAGAACGAGGCACTCGGAGAGGCACACATGGCGCTGGCCGGCAAGCCTCTGCACGCCCATAACTGACCACTTAACGACAAAGGAGACCCCACAGGTCATGTCTGAGAACGTGCAGCTGCCGGCCCTCGGCGAATCCGTCACCGAAGGCACTGTCACCCGCTGGCTCAAGGCTGTCGGCGACGAGGTCGCCGTCGACGAGCCGCTGCTCGAGGTGTCGACCGACAAGGTCGACACCGAGATCCCGTCGCCCGTCGCGGGCGTCCTCGAGCAGATCCTCGTCCAGGAGGACGACACCGTGGAGGTCGGCGCCACCCTCGCCGTCATCGGCGACGGCTCCGGTTCCGGCGCCGCGCCCGCCGCTCCGGAGGCCGAGCAGGCAGCCGCTGAGGCTCCTGCTCCCGAGCCGGAGGCGGCCGAGCCCGTCGAGGCCGCGCCCGCCGCAGAGTCCCCTGCCGCAGAGTCCCCTGCCGCCGAGTCCCCCGCGCCCGCCCCCGCTGCGCCTGCCGAGGCTCCTGCCCCGGCCGGTGGCGGTACCGAGGTCCCGCTGCCCGCCCTGGGCGAGTCGGTGACCGAGGGCACCGTCACGCGCTGGCTCAAGGAGGTCGGCGACGAGGTCGCCGTCGACGAGCCGCTCCTCGAGGTGTCGACCGACAAGGTCGACACCGAGATCCCGTCGCCGGTCGCCGGAACCCTCCAGGAGATCCTGGTCAAGGAGGACGAGACCGTCGAGGTCGGCGCCGTGCTGGCGCTCGTCGGTTCGGGTGCTGCCGCTCCGGCAGCCGCCCCGGCACCCGAGGCCCCCGCACCTGCGGAGACCGCAGCTCCGAAGGCCGAGACTCCGGCACCCGAGCCCGTGGGCCCGCCCACCCCGGCGCCGGCGCCCGAGGCGTCCCCGGCACCTGCTCCGGCTGCCGCTCCGGCACCCGCCGCACCGGCACCCGCAGCGCCGGCTCCCGCTGCACCCGCGCCGGCAGCCACGCCCGCCGCTTCGGCGTCGGCAGGTCGCACCATCGGCTCGTACCTGACCCCGCTCGTGCGCAAGCTCGCCGCGGAGAAGGGCGTCGACGTCGCCGAGGTGACGGGTACCGGCGTCGGTGGCCGGATCCGCAAGGAGGACGTGCTCGCGGCCGCCGAGGCCAAGGCGGCGCCCGCACCGGCTCCGGCCGCAGCAGCTCCCGCGGCGGCCAAGGCGCCGTCGGCCCCGGCCAAGCTCGAGGTGTCGCCGCTGCGCGGCACCACCGAGAAGATGTCGCGGCTGCGCAAGATCGTCGCCCAGCGGATGCTCGAGGCGGTGCAGTCGCAGGCTCAGCTGACCACGGTCATGGAGGTCGACGTCACCCGCGTCGCGCAGCTCCGGGCCAAGGCAAAGGAGTCGTTCGCCGCGCGCGAGGGCGCCAAGCTCACGTTCCTGCCGTTCTTCACGCAGGCCGCTGTCGAGGCGCTCAAGGCGTACCCGAAGATCAACGCGACGATCGACACCGAGAAGGGTGAGATCACCTACCACGCCTCGGAGAACGTCGGAATCGCCGTCGACACCGAGCGTGGCCTCGTGGTCCCGGTCATCAAGAACGCGGGCGACCTGAACCTGGCCGGCATCGCCCGGCAGATCCAGGACCTGGGTGCCCGCACCAGGGCGAACAAGGTGACGCCGGACGAGCTGTCCGGCGGCACGTTCAACATCACCAACACGGGTTCGGGCGGGTCGCTCATCGACACCCCGATCGTCCCGCTGGGCCACGCCGCGATCCTGGGCACCGGCACCATCACGAAGCGTCCGGTCGTCGTGACGGACCCGGACGGCAACGAGAGCATCGCGGTGCGCTCGATGTCGTACATCTTCCTGTCCTACGACCACCGCCTGGTCGACGGCGCGGATGCCGCCCGCTTCCTGACGGCGATCAAGAACCGGATCGAGGAGGGCGCGTTCGAGTCGGAGGTCGGTCTCTGACGCGGATGTCCGCCTCGCGTAGGTAGCGTCACGTAGGTGGCTGTGGCCGGTTCCGGGTTCGGGACCGGCCACAACTGTCTGTCGGCGTCGGCCCGGTGGGTCCGACACCGCCCCGGCCGGCAGCGCGCGAGCCCGGGCACCCCCGGCAGGTTAGATTCACCGCATGGATGTGGTGGTTGCCGGCTCACACGGTCTGATCGGTTCCGCGCTGGTCGCCGACCTCGTCGCGCGTGGGGACAGCGTCCGCCGGCTGGTGCGCCGCGGCGCCGAGCCATCAGACGGCGGCGGACCACCTGGTAGGCGACCCGGCGGCCACGGCGTCACGGCCCCGGGCCGCGACGCCACCTCCGAGGGCAGGGGCGCCCTCGTCCGCGACGTGTGGTGGGACCCGCGGACCGGCGAGCTCGACCCGGCAGCCCTGGAGGGCGCGGACGCCGTCGTGAACCTGGCCGGCGCCGGGATCGGCGACCATCGCTGGACCCCTGCCTACAAGCAGACGCTCCTCGGCTCACGCACCACCACGACGAGCCTCCTCGCCCGCACGATCGCCCGCCTGGACACTCAGCCCGTGCTGGTGAACAGCTCCGCGATCGGCGCGTACGGCAGCCGCGGCGACGAGGTCCTGACCGAGGCGTCAGCACGCGGGGACGACTTCCTCGCCGGACTCGTCAAGGCGTGGGAGAACGCCACCTCGCCGGCCGCAGAGGCCGGGGCACGTGTGGTCTGGCTACGCAGCGGTGTGGTGCTCGCGCCGTCGGGTGGCGCGCTCGGCAAGTTGCTGCCGATCCTGCGGCTCGGGGTCGGCGGCCCGCTGGGCAGTGGCCGGCAGTGGTGGAGCTGGATCACCCTGACCGACGAGGTCGCGGCCATCCGCCACGTCATCGGCGCGGACGTGCGCGGGCCGGTCAACGCCGTCGCACCGGAGCCCACCACGAACCGGGCGCTCACCCACGCGCTCGCCCAGGCCCTGCACCGCCCGGCGATGCTTCCCGTGCCCCGGTTCGCGCTGCGGATCGCTCTCGGCCAGTTCGCCGACGACCTCGTCGCCTCCCAGCGGGTCGTGCCCGGCGTGCTGACCAGGACGAACTTCACCTGGACGCACACGGATCTTCAGGACACGGCCCGCTGGGTGGTGGAGGCGAACGAGGTCAGCGCACCTCGCTGACGCGCCAGCCGCCCGGGGTCCACACGAGGGTCAGGTCCGCCGATTCCTTCGAGGCGGGGACCGACGTCTCGCCGGTGTCGGACACCTGCTTGTGCGCGGTGATCGTGTAGTCGATCCGGACCACCGCCTCGATCGACACCTTCTTGGCCGCCTGCTTGCCGTTGGCGGCGCCGGACGTCTCGGAGGTCTCGGTACGCGATGCGGTGGTCGCGTTCTGGAGGGCCGATGCCGCGCCGGGGCCGAGCGTCACGACCTCTGTCTTCTGCACCACTGCGGACGCACCGACCACCTGCGCGCCGGTCTGGTTGAGCTCCTCGAGAATCTGCTTGTCCGCCACGTAGGCGGGCGAGCCCTCGACGTTGACCGTACCGATGTCGGACACGGCGCCCGCCAGCAGTGCCAGCCGGCGAGACGTGAGCTCGACGGCGGCACCCGCCGGGTCCTTGGCGTTGGCGACCGGGTTGACCCCGACCGCGAGCGACGACGACGCCCCCGACGGAGACGGCACGGCGACCGCCGGCTCCTCGCCGCCGAAGACCTCGGGGGCGGCCATGGTTCCCGCCGTGATGCCCGCGATGACGCCCGCCGCGATCATGCCCGTCGCGACGACGGACACCACGGTGGTCCGCGGCTGGCGGCCCGTCCCCGCTGCACCCGCCGCGCCGGACCGGCCCGTGAGCGGCATCGTCGCCCGACGCCGCGCCGTGGCCGCCCAGGCCTTGCCGTCCACTGCCGCGATGGAGCCGGTCAGCGTCTTCGCCGCTGAGCGCCAGGCGGAGGGCGTGCTCGCGCCGAGCGGAACGTGGCCCGCGATGGGCACCGGACCGCTGAGCGCCGCCGAGACCAGCGCCGATCCCTCGGGGAGGCGAACCGGCTCCGGCTTCACGGCCTCGTCGGCGAGCGCCGCGAGCGTGCCGGGCTCCGGCCGGTCGCGGGGGTCCTCGGCGCGGGCGCGGGCCAGTACGGCGCGCAGTGCCTCGTCGGCGTCCGAGTCCAGGCTCGGGCCGGGGAACCCGAGCACCGACTCCACGAGCGTCGCGAGGGACGTGACGTCGACCGGGTCGTCGCTGTGGTCGGGGAGCGTCACGCGGGGACGGAGCATCGCGCTGCCGTCCGAGCGGAGCAGCACGTCCGTCGGCCGGACCCCGCCGTGGACGAGGCCCACGCTGTGGAGGGCCGCGAGCGCCTGTGCGATCGCGACGGTGATGCCGGCGCCTTCCGCGGCGGTCAGGGGGCCCCGCGATCCGACGGCGGTGGGCAGATCGACAGCTCCGGTACGCGACAGCCGTACGTCCAGGTTGTCCGGACCGTTCGGGGAGATGGCGATGAGCGGCACCAGGTGGGGGTGGTCCAGTGTCGCGAGAGTGTCTAGACGGCGCACCAGGAGGGCGCGAGCTGCGGCCTCGGTGGGGACGGCCACGCGGACCAGTTCCGCGGATTCGATGTAGTGCACCCATTCATGAGAACCCTGCTCCTCGAAGCCCGCCCTTTATCCACAGGATTTGCCGAATGCGACGCCCTGTGGGTGAAGTGCCCGAGCGCAGATCCGTCCCGACGGTGGTAATAGCGGCTCATACGTCGATGAGTCGCCCCTCCTTCGCGGACCGTCGGGCGGCGTCCAGCACCTCGGCGGTCCGGACGGCGTCCGCGGGGTCGACCGGGACCTCTGCCTCGCCGGCGAGCCAGTCGGCGACCGCCGTGTAGAAGTCGGCGTGCCCGCCGCGCGGCTGTGCCACCGCCGTCCGCTCGCGGCCGCGCACGAGCCAGCCGTGGGTGCCCTCCGGCTGCTCGCCGTCGAGCACGTCGAAGGGCGACGCGTCGCCCTCGAACGAGTTGACGAGGTAGGCGCCGCCGTCTCCGAGCACGCGGGTGCGCGGCCCCGGCGCCCCGACGAGGGAGCCGGCCCAGAGCCGGGAGACCACGCCCTTGGCCGGCGGTTCGGCGCCGAACAGGACGTCGGCGCCGGCGGCGCGCCCGGGGACGACGCCGGGCCGGCTACCGGGCGCCGCGTGGTGCAGCACGAGGAACACGTCGTCCTCGGTGGGGGTCGAGAGCGCGCGCGTCTCCGCGTACACCGCCACGACGGGTCCGAACAGCTGGGTCGCCGAGTCCACGAGGTGCGGTCCGAGGTCGAGCAGGAGCCCGCCGCCCACTGCGTCGTTCTCCTTCCACCGCTGCTGCGGTTTGGGTCGCCACCGCTCCCAGTGCCGCTCGAAGGTGTGCACCTTGCCGAGGTCGCCGCGGTTGAGCAGGGCCGCGAGGGTGAGCTGCTCGGGGTCCCAGCGCCGGTTGTGGAAGACGGTGAACGGGGTGCCCGACGACGATGCCGCGCTCACCACTCGCCGTGCCTCCGCCGCCGTGGTGGCGATCGGCTTGTCCAGCACGAAGGGCTTGCCTGCGACGGACACGGCGTTGGCGTGCTCGGCGTGCAGGGACGAGGGGCTGGCGATGACCACCAGGTCGTAGAGTCCTGGCTCGAGGAGCATCGACGGGAGGTCGTTGAACAGGCGTGCGCCCGGCCAGTCACCGGCCGCCTGGACGCGCCGTCCGGAGTCCCGGGCGACGACGGCTGTCACCGTCATTCCCGCTGCTCGCGCCAGGCGGGCGTGGATTTGCCTGCCCGCACCCCCGTAGCCGACAATCCCGATCCGAAGAGCCATGGCCCCATGGTGCCCCGCGGGGCGCGCCAACGCGAGATCACTGGTCAGCGGGTTAACCGCCGTAACCCAACTCTGGCAGACTGGGGCAAGAGGTACTTTTCGCACGTTCTTAGCGTGTCCGGCCAAGTGTGTCCGGACTACAACGGCCGACAGAATGAGGGGCTCGTGTCCGCCACAGCCAAGAAGTCCAGCCAGACCCGCAAGACGCTCCAGCTCGTGCTCGTCGCGGTCGCGGCACTGGTGCTCGCGGGCAACTTCATCCTCAAGTCGCTGGGCGACGACGTGGCCCCCGCAGAAGGTGCCGAGGGATCGGCCCTCGCGACCCTCGACTCGCTCACGGTGCAGGACGCCGCCACCAAGGACGGCTACGACCGCGAGGCGGACTTCGGCAGCGCCTGGCAGGACGCCGACGACAACGGCTGCGACACCCGGAACGACATGCTCCAGCGCGACCTCGAGGACATCGAGCTGTCCTCCGGCGACACGTGCGAGGTGGCGTCAGGAACCCTCGACGACCCGTACACGGGCGAGACCATCGCGTTCGTCCGCGGGGAGAACTCCAGCGACGTGCAGATCGACCACGTGGTCGCGCTGATGAACGCCTGGACCACCGGCGCGGCGGACTGGGACAGGGACAAGCGCGTCCAGATCGCCAACGACCCCCTCAACCTCGTGGCCTCCGACGGCCCGGCCAACATGGGCAAGGGCGCGAAGGACGCGGCCGAGTGGCTGCCCGACAACCAGGCGTACCGCTGCGAGTACGTCGCCCGGCAGATCGCGGTCAAGGCCAAGTACGAGCTGTGGATCACGCCCGCCGAGCGTGACGCCATGGAGGACGTCCTGACGAGCTGCCCTGCGGAACCGCTCCCGGCCCCCTGACCCCGGCGTCGGTGATGGCGGGCGGTCAGAGCCCGGTGT
Source organism: Promicromonospora vindobonensis (assembly GCF_042685865.1). Classification (NCBI taxonomy): domain Bacteria; kingdom Bacillati; phylum Actinomycetota; class Actinomycetes; order Micrococcales; family Promicromonosporaceae; genus Promicromonospora; species Promicromonospora vindobonensis. Next base: position 463,516 of record NZ_JBHUOG010000001.1, read on the forward strand.
CGAGCGGCGTAGCGGACGTAGGGTGGCTGGCATGGACATCCGCCACCTCACCGGGCACATCGGGTACCACGAGGGCTGGGACCTGCAGCGCAGCACACACGAGTCCGTCCGTTCCGAGGACCTGGCCGACACGGTCTTCTTCCTCGAGCACGCCTCGGTCTACACGGCGGGCGCTCGCACGCACCGCGACGAGTACCCCACCGACGGCACCGAGGTCATCAAGGTCGACCGCGGCGGCAAGATCACCTGGCACGGGCCGGGCCAGATCGTGGCCTACCCGATCATCAGGCTGGCCAAGCCGTTCGACGTCGTCGAGTACGTCCGCACGCTGGAGCAGGCGGTGATGGACGTGTGCACGGCTTTCGGCGTCGAGACCATGCGCGTCGAGGGCCGCTCCGGCGTGTGGCTCGCCGCGGACTCCCCCGACGTGCCGGAACCGCGGCTGGAGCGCAAGGTCTGCGCCATCGGGGCTCGCGTGGCCAAGGGCGTCACCATGCACGGCCTCGCCCTGAACTGCGACGCCGACCTGACCGCGTTCGACCGCATCGTGCCCTGCGGCATCCCCGCTGAGGACGCCGACGTCACGTCCCTCAGCGCGGAGCTCGGCCGGAAGGTCACCGTCGACGACGTGCGGCCGCTCCTGGAGGCGGCCCTGATCGCACGCCTCTCGCCGCTCCTGGCCCGCAGCACGGACGCGCCCGCCGCCTCGGCCGCCGCGCAGACCACCACGGTGGTCGCCGCGCCGTCCGACACTGTTCCCGCCACCGCGTGACGAACGCCACTGCCTACCGGTGAGACCTCCGCTCGACGCCGAGCACCCGAGGCATAGGCTGGGTGAACCCGCTGACCTGGGAGGGGAACTGCGTGACCATCGCACCTGAAGGCCGACGTATGTTGCGCATCGAAGCGCGCAACTCGGCCACGCCCATCGAGAAGAAGCCCGAGTGGATCAAGACCCGGGCGGTGATGGGCCCCGAATACCGCGACATGAAATCGCTCGTCAAGGGCGAGGGCCTGCACACGGTGTGCGAGGAGGCCGGCTGTCCCAACATCTTCGAGTGTTGGGAGGACCGCGAGGCCACCTTCCTCATCGGCGGTGACCAGTGCACGCGCCGCTGCGACTTCTGTCAGATCGACACCGGCAAGCCCGCCGACTTCGACAAGGACGAGCCGCGCCGCGTCGCGGAGTCCGTGCGGACCATGGGCCTGAAGTACTCGACGGTCACGGGCGTCGCCCGCGACGACCTGGCCGACGGCGGAGCCTGGCTCTACGCCGAGACGGTCCGGCAGATCCACGCGCTGAACCCTGGCACGGGCGTCGAGCTGCTGATCCCCGACTTCAACGCCATCCCCGAGCTGCTCGACGCCGTCAACGAGTCGCGTCCCGAGGTGCTCGCGCACAACGTCGAGACGGTGCCGCGCATCTTCAAGCAGATCCGGCCCGCGTTCACCTACGAGCGGTCGCTGTCCGTGATCACCCGTGCGCAGGACGCCGGCCTGGTCACGAAGTCCAACCTGATCCTCGGCATGGGCGAGACCATCGACGAGGTCAAGCAGGCCCTCCAGGACCTGCACGACGCTGGTTGCGACCTCATCACGATCACGCAGTACCTGCGGCCCTCGCTGCGCCACCACCCCGTGGACCGCTGGGTGCGGCCCGAGGAGTTCGTGGAGCTGTCCGAGACGGCGGAGGAGATCGGCTTCCTCGGCGTCATGGCTGGGCCGCTGGTGCGTTCGTCGTACCGCGCGGGCCGCCTGTGGGGCCAGGCGATGACGAAGTACGGCCGTCCCATCCCCGAGGCGCTGTCGCACCTCGCACAGCCGACCACCTCCCGTCAGGAGGCGGCGAGCCTGCTGGCTCGCTGATCCGGCACCCAGTCCGCTCGCAGCACACTAGAATTGACGACCATGGCCCGAACCTCGTCCGGGGGCGACGCGCGCAACGATGTAGCAGCGTCTGCCGCCAAGCAGAAGAAGCCCAAGAAGCGCCGCTGGTATCACCAGCTGTGGGACGTCTACAAGATGACCCGCAAGCAGAACCCGCTCGTCACGTGGTGGATGCTCGCCGCGTTCGTCGGGGTCGTCGCGGTAGCGCTGCTCATCGGCGTCCTGGCGGGCCCGTGGGTCTACGCACTGGTCATCGGCGTGCCGTTCGGCGTGCTCGCGGCCATGTTCGTGCTGTCGCGCAGCGCGGAGACGGCGGCCTACACGCAGATCGCCGGGCAGCCCGGTGCCGCACGTGCCGCGCTCGGCACCGTCCGCGGGGGCTGGACCTTCGAGGACGAGCCCGTGGCGGTCGACGCCCGCAACCAGGACTTCGTGTTCCGGGGCGTCGGCAAGGCCGGTGTGGTGCTCGTCTCCGAAGGGCCGCCCCACCGGGTCGGCCGGCTGCTCGAGCAGGAGCGCAAGAAGGTCAGCCGCATCCTGTCCAACGTGCCGGTCACGCTGATCCAGTGCGGCGACGGCGAGGGCCAGGTGCCGCTCACCAAGGTGGCGCGCTCGGTCTCACGGCTCAAGTCGACCCTGACCCGGGCCGAGGTCTCCGAGGTCGCCAAGCGCCTCAAGGCCATCGGTGGCGTCAAGCTGCCGATTCCCAAGGGCATCGACCCGACCCGCGCCCGCCCCGACCGCAAGGGCATGCGCGGCCGCTGACCTGCCATCGACGCCGTCCGGCAACTGCCGGCCGACCATGGCAAAGAGGGCGCCTTGCCCGCTGAAGGCGCCCTCTTTGCCTGTCTTCATCCGTCCGGTGGACGGACGCCGCCCGGCGGGTTGATGTGACTTCTGGCACTCTGTGGCAGCGCTGGAGGAGCCGCTACCAGCGCATCTCCCCGGGATGACGCGGCCGAGAGACCCGAGAAACATCCCGGCAACAACCGGTAACCAAAGAGAAACCACCTGCCCATAGGTTCATGGCGATCCCAAGCGACCGTGCCCCAGCTCGTCACGGCACGGTCCCGACGGACTCCCCCTGAACTTATCGAGCGAGCAAGGAGCGCAGATGTTCAAGAACGCCGAGGAGGCGATCGCCTTCACCCGCAACGAGGGGGTGGAGTTCGTCGACGTCCGGTTTATCGATCTGCCGGGCGTCACGCAGCACTTCAACATCCCGGTCGAGCAGTTCGACGAGGACGCCTTCAGCGAGGGCCTCATGTTCGACGGCTCGTCCATCCGCGGGTTCCAGGCGATCCACGAGTCCGACATGAAGCTCGTGCCGGACATCACGACGGCGTTCGTCGACCCGTTCCGCAAGGCCAAGACGCTGATCGTGAACTTCTCGATCGTGGACCCGTTCACGGGTGACGCCTACGCTCGCGACCCGCGCAACATCGCGGCCAAGGCCGAGGCCTACCTGAAGTCGACCGGCATCGCCGACACCGTCTTCTTCGGCGCCGAGGCTGAGTTCTACGTGTTCGACGACGTGCGCTTCAAGACGTCGCCGAACGAGAGCTTCTACTCCATCGACTCCGTCGAGGCCGCATGGAACACCGGCCGCGAGGAGGAGGGTGGCAACCTCGGGTACAAGACCCGCTACAAGGGCGGCTACTTCCCCACCTCGCCCAGCGACCGCTTCGCGGACCTGCGTGACGACATGGTCAAGGTCCTCGGCCAGGTCGGTCTCTCCGTCGAGCGCGCGCACCACGAGGTGGGCACCGCCGGCCAGCAGGAGATCAACTACAAGTTCAACTCCCTGCTGCACGCAGCGGACGACGTGATGAAGTTCAAGTACGTCATCAAGAACGTCGCGTTCGAGGCGGGCAAGTCGGCCACGTTCATGCCGAAGCCGGTCTTCGGTGACAACGGCTCGGGCATGCACTCGCACCAGTCGCTCTGGAAGAACGGCGAGCCGCTGTTCTACGACGAGAAGGGCTACGGCGGCCTGTCCGACCTCGCCCGCTGGTACATCGGCGGCCTGCTCAAGCACGCGCCGTCGCTGCTCGCGTTCACCAACCCGTCGGTGAACTCGTACCACCGCCTGGTGCCGGGCTTCGAGGCCCCCGTGAACCTCGTGTACTCGGCCCGCAACCGGTCCGCCTCGATCCGTATCCCGATCACGGGTACGTCCCCTAAGGCGAAGCGCATCGAGTTCCGCGCGCCGGACCCGTCGTCGAACCCGTACCTGGCGTTCTCGGCGATGCTGATGGCCGGCCTCGACGGCATCAAGAACCGCATCGAGCCGCCGGCCCCGGTCGACAAGGACCTGTACGAGCTTCCGCCCGAGGAGCACGCGCAGATCGCACAGGTGCCGACGTCGCTCGGCGGCGTGCTGGACGCCCTCGAGGCGGACCACGAGTACCTCACCGCCGGTGACGTGTTCACCGAGGACCTGATCGAGACCTGGATCGCGTACAAGCGCGAGAACGAGATCGACCCGATCCGTCTGCGGCCGCACCCGCACGAGTTCGAGCTCTACTACGACATCTGAGCCTGACCGGCCGGATTCCGGGCTTCCGGGGTCTTCTTCGACCCCTTAGCCACTGAAGAGTCCACGCGAGCCGCAGTCACCTCCCGGTGGCGGCCCGCGTGGACTCTTCTGCGTCCGGCGACAGGTACGTGCACGAGTCGAGCGTCGTCTTCGCGCTTACCTGTCCGGCCTCTGTCAGGGATTCCAGTAGACGGTGCTGAAGGTGCGGTCGAAGCGACGGGCCTCCAGGTCCGCCCGCTGGATTCCCCACTGCACGTCCGCGCCTTCCCGACCGCTGATGCTCGGGTTCCAGTGAGCCAGCAGAACCCAGTCCTCGACGGCGCCCGACACCGGCTCACCGCCGCCCCAGCGGCCCAGCCTCACCTCGCGAACCGCGCTGCTCGCGAGGCGTTCCAGGGGGTCCGGGTCGGAGTCCTCCTGGTCCGCGTACCCGCCGACCTGTAGATGCCCGCTCCGGTCGGCGGTGTCGCACCAGACAGCGACCAGCTCGTCAGCGTTCGGGAACCCGGGAAGCTGGTGGTACGGCAGGTCTGGTTCGGTCCTGGCCCTCAGCTCGCCCTGCGGGTACGAGTCGACGATCCGCTGGTAGTGGTCATCACCCGGGTAGCCGTTCCAGGTGTTCTTGTCGCGTTCCTCCACCGGTGTGCCGACCGGGACATAGATGGCCTGGCCGTAGTTCCCCTCGCCGTCCGGCTCATCGAGTGAGGCGAAGAGCAGCAGGAGTCCGTCGGACGGCAGAGGGAGGTCCGTCGCGTCCTTTGGCAGCGCGGCGAAGTCGACGGACGCGAGGTACGGGTACACAGGGTCCGGGACCTCGGCGGGCAGCAGCAGCGGCCCGCCGAACGCGCCGGCGACCGGCCCGTCTGCGCCACTTGTCAGGACCGCGCACGGCCGGACGTGACCGATCCACCGGTCCACCTCGTCGGCCGGTAGCGGGTCGATGTCCTCCCACGGGTACCCCTCCTCGACTGCCCGGGTACGAAAGGGAACCAGCATTTCTCGAAGTTCATCATCCGTCACCCGGCGACCCTAGTCCCGGCCACTGACAACCCGCACGGCCCCCGGCGTCCGACGGCGGAAGTACGCGACGGTCAGCACGGCGAGCAGCGGGCCCCAGGCCAGCAGCGGCACGTAGCAGACCAGCAGGACCGCCTTCTGCAGGGCCGTCGGGAACAAGGAGTCGAGCCCGCCACCGACCACCCGGCTCACCACGCCGACGACGGCGAACGTCCAGATCCCGGTGAGCGCGGTCGCTCCGACCGCGGCCGGGATGGTCGCCGCGAGCCGGTGGACCGGCCGTCCGCCGATGAGCGGCAGCCAGCCGGGCAGTTCCTCACCCCACCGCTGGACCAGGCCGAGGGACAGCATTGCCAGCACCTCCGCGACGAGCGAGAGCCCCACGATCTGGACCCGTTCGGAGAGCGGAAGCACGATCGCGGAGCTCACGACCGGCAGCCCCGCCACCAGAGCGATCCGCCACAGGCCGGACGGGAGCGTGATCAGAGCCAGGACGTGCGCCAGGCGCCGCGCGGAAGCGCTGACGCCCTGGGCAGGCCGGAGCAGAGAGTCTGTTGTGTAGGTCATGTCACCGATCGTGGTCGGCGCGAGCACCCGCCGGATCACCCGGCGATGGGAACCCCGCTCCCCCGATCGGGTGACCACCCCGACAAGGTCGGACGCCGGGTCCTTGGGTGGCCCGACACACGCGACCGCTGCACGATGCGGTGATGGCACCCTCCTCGACCCCGCACGCGGCACCCACCGTCCGGGTCCTCACCCTGAACGTCTTCGGCCCCGGCAATCCCGGCTGGGACCGCCGCCGTCCGTTGATCGGCGAGACGATCCGCACCCTCGACCCCGACATCGTCGCGCTCCAGGAGGTGCCGGTCGGCACGCCGGAGGTCCTGGACGGCCTGCTCGGGCCGGGCTACCACCTCGCCAGCTTCTCCCGCCCGTCCGACGACGGCATCGCAGGCACCCTCGCGACCCGCTGGCCGCACCGCGTGATCGCCGAGGTCGACCTGCGGGTCAGCGAGGCCAGCCGCAGCGTGCTGCCCTGGTGTGCCGCTGTCCTCGTCGAGCTCGGAACGCCCCTTGGCCCGATGGTCGTCGCGCATCACAAGCCGAGCTGGCCCCTCCCGTTCGAGCTGGAGCGGGAGCGGCAGGCAGTTCTGGTCGCACGGGCGATGGAGGACCACATCGGTGACCGGAGCCTCCATGCCCTGGTGATCGGTGACTTCGATGCCGCCCCTGACTCCGCCAGCATGCGGTTCTGGCGTGGCCGGAGCACCGCGGAGCAGCTGAGCGTCTGCTATCAGGACGCCTGGGAGTACGCCCACCCGGACGATCCGGGGCACACGTTCGAGCTGGCCAACCCCCTGGTCCGGGAGGGCGAGTTCACCACGGCGGTGTCCCGGAAGATCGACCACATCCTGGTCCGCAGCGGCCTGCGCGGCCCGACGCTGCTCGTCGCCGGCTGCCGGCGCGTGCTGGACCAGCCCGTCGACGGGGTGTGGGCCAGCGACCACTACGGCGTCCTCGCGGACCTCGTCGCACCTCCGGGCGGGAGCTGACCAGACACGGGCTGCCCCACCGGCCGCGTTCCTGGCAGCTACCGCATCGTCACCTGACGGCGCTCACGCCCTGGCCACCTCCCGCACCGGCTCGAACCGGTCGTGCTCCGTCTGGCACGCACCCTCACCGTGGGTCAACCCAGGCAGGTCGCGCTGGAGAGCGGCGACCCCCGCCGCCGGGATCTCGCCCCGTACGACGGCGACTCCCACGCCGTCGACACGGGACTCGAACGGCACGCCGCCCAGTCGTCCCACCAGCGAGGTCACCGGCCCGACGACGTCGTCAGGCGCCTCGATCACGAACCGGTGGACCGGTTCGCACACCACGGTGGCCGCTCGCCGGACGGCGGCGGCCAGCACGCGCGGTGTCAGCCCGCGGAAGTCGGCCCCGGTGCTGGACATCGCCTTGTTGAACTTCTGGTGCATGTGGCTCTGCCGCGGCGCGTAGCCCGAGTGGGTCATCACCACCCGGGCGTCCGGGATCGGCCACCGCACCGGCCCGCGGGCCAGCTCCCTGCGCACGGTGCCCTCGACGGCGTCGAAGAAGGCAGGCGGCATCGACCCTCGCTCGCACTCCAGCTCGAACGTCACGCCCGAGCCGGCCGGTGCGGGTTCGACCCGCAGCCCGATCGTGGCCAGGAACTCGTTGCCGTCCTGGCTCTTCACCTCGAGTGCGTGCCCGGTGCCGACGATCCGCTCCTGGCGCGCCGTGCGGACCTCCCCGAACCGTGCCTCGACCCCGTACTCCCGCTGGAGGACGGCGGCCAGCACCTCCCGCTGGACCTCGCCGTACAGCGAGACGGTGATCTCCTCGTCCCGCCGCCGCACCCGGATCAGGGGGTCCTGCTCGGCCAGCTCGGTGAGCGCCGCGTACAACCGCCCGCGGTCGGCCGGGCCGACGTCGACCACCGTCTCGTACGACGGCGGCGGGAACTGGCTCGCCCGCTCGTCCCCTGGCAGCGCCCGCCCGACGACGTCGCCGACCCGCGCCGTCGACAGCCCCTGCACGACAGCGATCTGCCCGGCCTCCGCCGTCGGGCGCTGTTCCAGCGACCCCCGGTGTGCGATGCGCAGACCTGTGACCCGCTCGGCCCGGCCATGGCCGAGGTCCACCGTGTCGCGGACCTGCAGGGCGCCCGACCGCATCCGCACGAACGCGCGCTTCCGGCCACCCGCCCTGTCGATGGCGAAGACGACGCCGGACCGGGCGTCCGCGCGCTCGTGAGCGTTCACCACCGGCAGGTAGGTCCCCAGGGCGGCGGCCAGCTCGGGCACACCGGCGCCCGTCGCCGCGGAGCCGAACAGCACGGGATGAGCGCTCCCCCGTCGTGACTCGTCCGCGAGCCAGGTGTGCAGGCCGTCGTCAGGGAGCGGCTCGACCCGGGCGTCGGGCACGCCGGCCGCGTGGACCCGCTGCACCGGGAGCACGTCGGGGCTGAGGCGTCGGGCGACGGCGTCGCCCACCGCGTGCGGGCGTGCCCCGCGGCGGTCGATCTTGTTCACGAACACGATCGTCGGCAGGCGCAGACGCTGCAGGGCGCGCATCAGCACGAGGGTCTGCGCCTGCACGCCCTCGACGGCGGACAGCACGAGCACCGCGCCGTCGAGCACGGCAAGGCTGCGGTCCACCTCGGCGATGAAGTCCGGGTGGCCGGGCGTGTCCAGCACGTTGACGGTGACGTCCCCGGCGGGGAAGGACGCCACGGACGCGCGGATGGTGATGCCACGCTCGCGCTCCAGCGCAAGCGTGTCGGTGGTGGTGTCGCCGCCGTCCACGGTGCCGGGGCGGTCGATCACGCCCGCGTGGTGCAGCAGGCGTTCGGTCAGGCTGGTCTTACCGGCATCGACATGGGCGACGATCCCGAGGTTGAGGTACGACAAAGGCTGTCACGTCCGAGGTGCGGAGGGTCAGGGCACGGGGCGTGACAGCTGTCATCGTCGGTTCCAATCGCTCGGGTCGGGTAGCGCACCACGATGCTCCGACGGGTGCGATCAGATCAACGGTATTTCCGCTCGGGTCACGGCCGGTCCTGCGGAAGACCGGTTCCGCTCGTACCTATGGGTACCCAGGGCAGTCCGCGCTACCGTGGCGGGAAGTCCGCTGGAGGGAATGCGCGGTGCGCACGCGTTCAGCGCGCGGGAGCTGCCCGGCGAGCACCGCAGCGAGCGCCAGCACGAGCCCAGCCACCTGGACGGCGGTCAGGGTCTCGCCGAGCACGCCGACGCCGATCCCAGCGGCCACCAGGGGCGCGAGCGGGCCGAGGAAGGCGACGGACGTGACGGGCAGTCGCCCGATCCCCCGGAACCAGAGCACGTATGCGATGAGGCCGCCCACCAGGCCGAGCCAGAGGTAGCCGAGGGCCGCCCTGCCGTCGACCGCGGGCGGCGCACCCTCGGCGAGGAGTGCGACCGGGACGAGGAAGAGCCCGCCCGCGGTGAGCTGCCAGCCGGCGGACGAGATCGGGCCCACCCCGTCGGGGCGCCCCCAGCGCTTGGTCAGGGCGACGCCGAGTGCCATGGAGACGGCACCGCCGAGCCCTGCGACGACGCCGACGACGTCGAGCCGCGCGTCCGGACCGAGCACGACGAGGCCGACGCCGACGACGCCGGCGGCTCCCCAGAGCAGCTTCCATGCTGACCAGCGTTCGCCGAGCACCGGCAGCGCGAGCAGGGCGACGACCACCGGCGTGATCGCGCCGAAGGTGGCCGCCACTCCGCCCGGCAGCCGCTCGGCGGCGATGAAGAGCATCGGGAAGAACAGGCCGATGTTGAGGATGCCGAGCACAGCGCTCTTCCACCACCAGGAGCCGCGGGGCAGCGCTCTGCCTGCCGCCGTGCCTGCCGCCGAGCGGGAGACCCTGCCGAGCACCGCGCCGATCGCGACGGCGACGAGGCCGGCGGGAAGCGCACGCACGAGGCCGGCGAAGAGCGGGTGCCCGGCGGGAAGCATCTCGGTGGTGACGAAGTAGGTGGTGCCCCAGACCATCGGGGCGAGTGCGGTCACGACCGTGAGCGCCGCGGTACGGCCCCGGCCAAGGCTCGGGAGGAGCGTCGTGGTGGTCATGGTGCCCAGTCTTGGGCCGATCCAGTCATGAGTCCAACACATCCTTTTCATGCCATCGATCGTGCTGCACGATTGATCGCATGGAGCTGCAACAGCTGCGCTACGTCGTGGCGGTCGCCGAGACGTCGAACTTCACCAGGGCAGCCGAACGCTGTCACGTGGTCCAGTCCGCCCTGAGCCACCAGATCAAGCGGCTCGAGCACGAGCTGGGTGCCCCGCTCTTCGCCCGCACGAGCCGCCAGGTCCGCCTGACACCGGCGGGCGAGGCGTTCCTCCCTGCCGCCCGGCAGGCTCTCGAGGCAGCCGAGCGCGCCGCGGCGGACGCGGCGGCGACGGTCGGCGAGGTACGAGGGCGGCTCAGCGTCGGCGTCATCCCGACGGTCGCAGCGGTCGACGTGCTCGCTGCCCTGCGTGGCCTGCGCAACCGCCACCCGCAGGTGCGTGTCTCGCTGCGCACCGGGCCGAGCGACGAGCTGACGGCGGGCGTGGCCGGCGGCCGGCTCGACGTGGCGTTCCTCGGCCTGCCGAGCACCGCACGGCCCACGGGCGTGTGCTGCCATGAGCTGGCCCGCGACCGCCTGGTCGCCGTGCTCGCCCCGGACCATCCGCTGGCGGGTGCCCACGACCTGGGTCTCGCGGACCTCGCGGCCGAGCCGTTCGTCGACTTCCCGTACGGGTCTGCCGGGCGGGCCCAGACCGATCAGGCCTTCGCGCGTTCCGGGCTCGGCCGGGACGTGGCCTTCGAGGTCACCGACGCGCATCTCATGGCACAGGTGATCCGCCACGGGCTTGCGATCGGGTTCCTGCCCTCTGCCTATCTCCGGCGGGCACCCGAGCTCGCCGGGCTGGCGGTCGTCACCGTGACGGACGCCCCGAGCCGCGTCGAGTACGTCGTCTGGAGCAAGCCGGGGCCCACGCCGGCGACGCGCGCGTTCCTGACGGCGATCGGGCTGCCGCCGGTCTCCGCATGACCTTCTACGGCACCACCTCGACGTCGGCCACGTCACCGAGCAGCTCGGCAAGACACGTGTCAGCGCGTCGGCGCGCGCCGGGCTGCGCGGGGTCACCGCCGGCGGGGCGCTAGCCTGCCTGCATGATCCTGTGGCTCAACGGACCGTTCGGCGGCGGCAAGACCACCACGGCGGCCGAGCTCGACGCCCTCCTGCCGGATGCGGTCGTGTTCGACCCGGAGAAGCTGGGCGAGGCGATCGTCCAGACCTTGAGCGGCATCGAACCGGTGTCCGACTTCCAGGACTGGCGCCCGTGGCGCGAGCTGGTCGTCGCGGCCCTGACCTCCCTGGACCGCCACACGAACCGCACCGTCGTGGCCCCGCAGACGGTGGTCGTCGAGCGGTACTGGGACGAGATCATGTCGGGCCTCGCCACGGCGGGCGTGGAGGTACGCGCCTTCACGCTGGACTCCACCCCCGCGGAGCACGAGCGCCGGATCGCCGGAGACACCGTCACCACTGCCACGATCGAGGAGATCAAGATCCACGACGAGGGCGTGGGCTGGCGGCGCCACCGAGCCCCCGACTACCGCGCGGCGCTCCCCTGGCTCAGCGAACGTACCGAGGTGATCGACACGACGCTGCTGCGCCCTGCCGAGGTCGCCAAGGAGATCGCTGCCCGCCTGGGTCACTCCGCGCCGTAGAACACCCGCTCCGTCACCGTGCGTGCCCGCCGGGCGAGCCGCAGGTACAGCTCCTCGAGCTCCGGCCCCGTGCCGACGTCCCCGAGCAGGCGCGCTATACCGGTCAGGGCATGGCTGTCGTGCGGCAGCATGTCGACGCCGGAGCCGGTGGTCCGGCCGGACCACAGCACGATCGCCGAGCGCAGCCGCGACGCGAGGCGCCAGGCCTCCAGGAGCACCTCGGCGTCGTCGTCGGTCAGGAGGTCGGCCTCCCGTGCCGCCTTCAGCGCGGCGACGGTGCCGGTGGTCCGCAGGCCCGGCACCGCGTACGCGTGCTGCAGCTGCAGCAGCTGGACGGTCCACTCGACGTCGGACACCCCGCCGCGGCCCAGCTTCAGGTGCCGCGCGGGGTCGGCGCCGCGCGGCAGCCGCTCCGACTCCACGCGGGCCTTGATACGCCGGACCTCGCGCAGGACCGCCGCGTCCGGCCCGCCCTCGGGGTAGCGCAGGGGGTCGATGAGCGCCGTGAACCGCGCGCCCAGCGACGCGCCACCTTCGGCACCGGGTCCCAGGTCGAGCTCACGGCCCAGGTCGGGCACGCCGCCGGCAGCCGCACCGGCCGCACCGCCGTCCGACAGCGAGGCCGCCACCGCGCCCTCCTCCGGGCCGCCTGCCGCGACCACGCTCAGCGTGCCGGAGAGAGCGCGCGCCCGCAGGAGGGCCTGCGCCTCCCAGGGGGAGGACCAGCGGCTGTAGTACTCCACATAGGACTTGAAGGACCGCACGAGAGGCCCGTTGCGGCCCTCGGGCCGCAGGTCGGCGTCCACGGGCAGGCCGGGCTCGGGCCCGACGGCGGAGAGGATGCGCCGCAGGTCCTTCGCCACGGTCAGGGCGTAGTCGTTGGCCTCCTTGTCGCCCGCGCCGCCCACCGCCTCGTACACGAACATGACGTCGGCGTCCGAGCCGTACCCGAGCTCCTGACCGCCGAGGCGGCCCATCGCGACGATCAGCAGGCGCGCGGGCTCGTCCCCGCGGGCGACCCGCCGCTCGGCGCGCGCCTCGTGCTCCGCGATCCGCAGCCCACCGGCCAGGACGACGTCGGCGGCGTCCGAGATGGCCTTCGCCGCCGAGACCGGCCCCAGGGCGCCCAGCACCTCGGCGACTCCGGTACGAGCCAGCTCACGCCGCCGCAGCGCACGGAGCGCGACGGTGGCACCGTCCACCTCCTGCGCCCGGCCGAGCAGCGCGTCGGCCTCCGCCGCCAGCCGCCGTACCCCGCGCGGCGCGAGCGAGTCGGACTCCGCGAGCCAGCGCACGGACTCGGGCGACCGCCCGATGGCGTCGGCGAGGTACCGCGACGAGGAGAGCACCTGCGCCAGCCGCGACGCTGCCTCGGCGGAGTCGCGCAGCAGCCTCAGGTACCAGTGCGTGGAGCCGAGCGTGTCCGACAGCTTCCGGAACGCGAGCAGGCCCTCGTCCGGGTCGGCGCCCTCGGCGAACCAGCCCAGCAGCACCGGCAGCAGCTGACGCTGGATCGCCGCACGCCGCGAGACGCCGTCGGTCAGGGCCTGGACGTGGCGCATGGCGCCCGCCGGGTCGCGGTAGCCGATCGCGGCGAACCGGGCCATCGCGGCCCGCGGCGCCAGCGACGCCTCGCCGGTCGACAGGAGGGCCGTCGCAGGAAGGAGCGGTCGGTAGTAGACGGCCTCGTGCAGGTCGCGCACCTCGCGGCGGACCGACCGCCACGTCTTGACGAGATCGTCCGCGCCACCACGGCCCAGGCCGCGGGCGATCCGCCGCAGCTCGGCCTCGGCGGTCGGCATCAGGTGCGTACGACGCAGCCGGAAGAGCTGGATCCGGTGCTCCAGGGCGCGCAGGAACCGGTAGCACTCCCCCATCCGGCGGGCGTGCTCACGTCCGACGTAGCCCCCGCGCGAGAGGGCCGCCAGCGCGTCCAGCGTGGTCCGCGACCGGATGTCCTCGTCCGCGCGCCCGTGCACGAGCTGCAGCAGCTGCACGGTGAACTCGACGTCGCGCAGGCCGCCCTTGCCGAGCTTGACCTGGCGGTCGGCCTCGGCCACCGGCACGTTGTCCTCGACGCGCTTGCGCATGGCGCGGGCGTCCTCGACGAAGTTGGGCCGCTCGACGGCCTGCCACACCAGCGGCCCGACGGCGGCCCCGTACTCCTCCCCCAGCGCGAGGTCGCCCGCGACGGGGCGTGCCTTGAGCAGCGCCTGGAACTCCCACGTCACCGCCCACCGCTCGTAGTACGCGAGGTGGCTGGCCAGCGTCCGCACGAGCGGGCCCTGCTTGCCCTCCGGCCGGAGCGACGCGTCGACCTGCCAGAGCGCCGGCTCCGCCGAGGGGCCGGAGCACACCTGCGCGAGCCGGCCCGCCAGCCGTGTCGCGACCCGCAGGGCGTGGTCCTCGTCGCACGCCGGTGCGCCGTCGGGCAGCAGGCCGGGCTCGGCGACGTAGATGACGTCGACGTCCGAGATGTAGTTCAGCTCCCGCCCGCCGGTCTTGCCCATGCCGACGACCGCCAGGCGCACGCCGACGGCGTGGTCGTCCTCGTCCGCCCTGGCGACGGCCAGCGCGCCCTCGAGCGCGGCCGCCGCCAGGTCCGCGAGCGCGGCGGCGACCGCAGGCAGCACCACCGTCGGGTCGGATGCGGTCACGTCGGTGGCCGCGATCCGCAGCAGCCGGGCCCGGTACGCGCGGCGCAGCCGGTCGGTGTACGACGGCGGAGCGTTCTCGGCTACCGCCGCCCGGTCGGCCGGGACGTGGGTGCCTGCGACCGGCTCGCCGGCCTCCGGGTCCGCGTCGACGGCCCGGAGCAGCTCGGCGCGGACCGCCTCTGCCGGCACGTCGGTACCCGAGGCGCCGTCACAGATCAGGTCGAGCAGGGCGGGATGGCGGACGAGCTCGTCGCCGAGCGCGGAGGACGAGCCCAGCACGCGCAGCAGCCGGTCGCGCGCGGACGGCCGGGGCGGTTCGTCGTCCGAGTCGCCACGGGGTTCGGCGGGCTCGCCCTCCGTGACGGCGAGGACCGGGCGCAGCCGGTCCGGCGCCGCCGCGGCGAGGCGGACGAGCTGCAGGAGCGCGAGGTCCGGGTCGGCGACTGCGGTGAGCGACCGCAGCAGTGCCGTGTCGGCCGGGTCGAGGGCGACCGCGCCACGGTGCGGCCCTGACGCGGGGTCCGCGCCTCGGGCCCCTCTCGGCCGGGTGTCCAGGACCGACATCAGGTCCGGGTCCCGCCACAGAGCGGCCGACCGGGTGAGGTCGGCGAAACCGGCCCGGATCAGATGGGTCGTCAGGGTCTCGGGTCGGCGGCTCTGCACCCCCTGACCCTACGACGCGGGACGGACGCGCAGCACCCCTGCAACGGGAATCAGAGCTGCAGGAACCGCTTGATCTCGAACGGCGTCACCTGCGCGCTGTACGCCTCCCACTCCTCGCGCTTGTTGCGCAGGAAGTAGTCGAAGACGTGCTCGCCGAGGGTCTCGGCCACGAGCTCGGACCGCTCCATGAGCTGGATGGCTTCGTCCAGGTCGCGCGGCAGCGGCGCTATGCCAAGGGCGCGCCGCTCGGCGGCGGTGAGCTCCCAGACGTCGTCCTCCGTGTGGTCGAGGAGGTCGTAGCCCTCCTCGATGCCCTTGAGCCCTGCGGCCAGGAGCACGGCGAACGCCAGGTAGGGGTTCGCCGCCGAGTCCAGCGCGCGGTACTCGATCCGCGCCGAGTTCCCCTTGCCCGGCTTGTACATCGGCACCCGGACCAGCGCGGACCGGTTGTTGTGGCCCCAGCTCACGTAGCTCGGGGCCTCCTGCCCGCCCCAGAGCCGCTTGTAGCTGTTGACGTACTGGTTGGTGACGGCCGTGATCTCGCCGGCGTGCACCATGAGGCCCGCGATGAACTGCCGTGCCGTCTTGGACAGCTCGAACTGGGCGCCCGGCTCGTGGAACGCGTTGCGGTCGTCCTCGAACAGCGACACGTGCGTGTGCATGCCGGACCCGGGCTGGTCAGCGAGGGGCTTCGGCATGAAGGACGCGAACACGCCCTGCTCGAGCGCCACCTCCTTGACGACCGTGCGGAACGTCATGAGGTTGTCCGCGGTGGTCAGCGCGTCGGCGTACCGCAGGTCGATCTCGTTCTGACCCGGACCGGCCTCGTGGTGGGAGAACTCGACCGAGATGCCCATGGACTCGAGCATCGTGATCGCGGCGCGACGGAAGTCGTGCGTCGATCCGCGGGC
This sequence comes from Promicromonospora vindobonensis, assembly GCF_042685865.1. NCBI lineage: Bacteria > Bacillati > Actinomycetota > Actinomycetes > Micrococcales > Promicromonosporaceae > Promicromonospora > Promicromonospora vindobonensis. Next base: position 479,464 of record NZ_JBHUOG010000001.1, read on the forward strand.
CAGGTGGTCGAAGTACCCGCCCTGGTCGACCGGCTCGAGCTTCGAGTCGGTCTTGGTGAGCTGGTTGAAGAGGTAGAACTCGACCTCGGGGTGCGTGTAGAAGGTGAACCCGCGGTCGCTCGCCTTGGCGAGGGTGCGCTTGAGGACGTTGCGCGAGTCGGCGAGCGACGGCTCCCCGTCCGGGGTCAGGATGTCGCAGAACATGCGGCCCGTGCCGTGGCGTTCGCCGCGCCAGGGAAGCACCTGGAAGGTGGTCGGGTCCGGCTTCGCGACCATGTCCGCCTCGAAGACCCGGGTGAGGCCCTCGATGGCGCTGCCGTCGAAGCCGATGCCCTCGCTGAACGCCGACTCCAGCTCAGCGGGTGCCACGGCGACCGACTTGAGCACACCGAGCACGTCGGTGAACCAGAGCCGGATGAAGCGGATGTCGCGCTCCTCGACCGTGCGGAGCACGAACTCCTGCTGCCTGTCCATGGGGCCATCTTGCACTAAACCTGTTACAGGCGCGTGTACCGGGTGTGGCCGACCGGTCATAGGCTTTCCTGCGGCACCGACGCCGCCCGAACCACAGGAGAACCATGTCCGCGCACACGTCACCCATCCAGGGGCCCAAGAGGGTCCGCGTGCACCATCTGGCGGAGGCCAAGGCCCGTGGTGAGAAGCTCGCGATGCTCACCGCGTACGACGCGGTGACCGCCGCGATCTTCGACGCGGCGGGCATGGACATCCTGCTCGTCGGTGACTCCATCGGGAACGTCATGCACGGCCACGCGACCACGATCCCCGTCACCGTCGACGACATGATCCCCGCCGCCCGCGCCGTCGCGAGGGCGACGAAGCGCGCCTTCGTGGTGATCGACCTGCCGTTCGGCTCCTACGAGGCCGGGCCGCAGCAGGCGCTGGAGACGGCGGTGCGGATCTTCAAGGAGACGGGCGCCGACGCGGTCAAGCTCGAGGGAGGCCTCCGGTCGGTACCGCAGATCCGTGCGCTGACCTCCGCTGGCATCCCCGTCGTCGCGCACCTCGGGTACACGCCGCAGTCGGAGAACCTGCTGGGCGGGCCGCGCGTGCAGGGCCGCGGCGAGGCCGCGGTGGAGAGCCTGGCCGGAGACGCCAAGGCGGTGGAGGACGCCGGCGCCGTCGCCGTCGTCCTGGAGATGGTGCCCACAGACGTCGCCGCGCGGATCACCGAGGCCGCGCGCATCCCGACCATCGGCATCGGCGCGGGGCCGCACTGCGACGGCCAGGTCCTGGTGTGGACCGACATGGCGGGCATGACCGGCTGGTCACCACGCTTCGCCCGGCGCTACGCGGAGCTCGGCGCGGCGCTGCAGCAGGCCGCGCAGGACTACGTCGCCGAGGTCAAGGACTCGTCGTTCCCGGACGAGGAGCACTCGTTCGACAGGTAGCCCACCACCTACTTGTTGCGCCACTCCTCGTCGTCCTGCTCCCAGGACTCGTTGCGCGACTTCGCGCTGTCCAGGGCCTGCTGCGCCTCGGCGCGCGAGGCGTAGGGACCCATCAGGTGCGTCCAGGAGGAACGTCGCCCCTCCTCGACCTCACCCGTCTCGGTGTTGTACCAGTACTGCTGTTCTGTGGTCATGAGACGATCCTGGCATGAGTGACCTGGCGTTCGGCATCGACATCGGAGGTTCGGGGATCAAGGGAGCGCCCGTCGATCTCACGGCGGGCGAGTACGCGGAGAAGCGGACTCGTATCCCCACCCCTGTCCCGTCCACCCCGCAGGCCGTGGCAGACGTGCTCACGGCCCTCGTGAACAGCTACGACCTGCCCGACGACGTGCCCATCGGCGTCGCCTTCCCCGCACCGATGCACCACGGCGTCGTCCGCTCGATGGCCAACCTCGACCAGTCCTGGACCGGCGTGGACCTGCCGGCACTCGTGCAGCGCACGTCCGGCCGGCACGTCGTGGCGGTGAACGACGCGGACGCCGCCGGTGTGGGCGAGGTGCGCTACGGAGCCGCCCGCAACACCGAGGGCGTCGTGCTGGTCGCGACCCTTGGTACGGGGATCGGCTCGGCCCTGGTGGTCGACGGGATCCTGGTGCCGAACACGGAGCTGGGACACCTCGAGATCGACGGGCACGACGCCGAGTCCCGGGCCGCGGACTCCGCGCGCGAGCGGGAGGACCTGTCCTGGGACGAGTGGGCCGAGCGTCTGCAGCGTTACTTCGGCGTGGTCGAGGACCTGCTGTCCCCCGACCTCATCGTCGTGGGCGGCGGTGTGAGCAAGCATCACGAGAAGTACCTGCCGCACCTTCACCTGCGTGCGCCGATCATTCCGGCCCAGCTGCGGAACGCAGCGGGCATCGTCGGCGCCGCGGCACTCGCCGCAGGTCGCTGACCTGACCAGCCGCGCCCGGCCCTCGGGCCGGGTGTGGTCGCCGGCGGTACCGGGTCAGGCCTCCCGCGCGACGGCGGGTCGCGCCGGCTGGGTGAAGAGCGCGTCGACCCCGAGCATCTCGATGACGCTCCGGACCACCGGTGGCGGTTCCGGCAGGGAGACGGTCAGCCCGTCCTGCGTCCCATAGGTGTACATCTGCATGAGGAACGCGACGCCGGTCGAGTCCATGAACGTCACCCGTGAGGTGTCGATCACGACCGCCTTTGCCCTCTCGAGGGCATTGGCAATCGCAGCACTCGACTCGCCGCGCAGGGAGACGTCGATCTCTCCCCACATACTCACGACACTCGTTCGGGACTGTTCTTCGAACATGATCCCGCCCGTGCGCCCCCTGTTATCGAATTCAGTGTTGCTCACTTGCATCGCCCCTGTTCATTGCTCCCCGACATGGCCGCCGGAACGGGTCGCCCGACCCCCCGGGCAACTCTGGGAGATTGCAACGCCTTCGTCGCGATCACGGGAAGCCTACATCCGTGAAGATCGCAAGTGGAACAGCCTGCGAGGCTTACATTTCCCCCACAGAACTGGTATAACCCGGCGGTTGTCCGGTCAAACCGGAACAATCCTACCGGTCAGATCGGACAAACAGTCGCCGAGTTGGACAATCGTCCAAGAAAAAGATTCACAAGATTCAATTCTCTGAGGATCGATTTGGGCCATCAGGCCCCTCTGCGACCCCTGGATTGCGTACGGTCGGTGCGCTTTCCTTCTCCCATGCGTCGAGCTGCATAGTGAGTGCCTTCGCAAGCTCGAACACCTGCTGCGGGGGAATGCGCACACGGGACACCACCCGACCAGGGACGGTGATCGACGTGACCTCTCCCGACTCAGGGTCGGAGACCGGGCTCGGCGGCTGCTTCACGGCGATGAAGTCCAGGATGAACGACGTCGGCGTGTGCCATACGGAGGCGAAGTCGGCCGGCACACCCGTCTCCATCTCGTCGGGCACGTCGATCTGGAACTCCTGGGGCAGCTCGTCGGACGACACTGGGGGCTCCTCGATTGGCCGGGCGGTTCCCCGACCGTACCGTGGGGCTGGTTGCCGCGACAGTGGAAACGGACTCCGAGGACATATGTACCGGAGCTGCCCGGCCCGCCGAAAAAGTGCCGCTCAGGTGGCCCGCCCAGCACTACACTCGCGCGTTCGTTCCCACGAGCACCCAGTCGCACCCGTCCCCCGCAGACTCCTGGAGGGTCCCCCATGCCTGCCGACGTGCCAGAGCTCGCCCGAGAACGGGAGTTTCTCGCCGAGGCCCGGTTCCAGCTCGGCCGGATGCGGGAGCGGGTGGCCGCGCTCGACGGCCGCTACGCCGGCGACCCGGTCAGCGCGGAGGTCCTGGAGGCAGCGCTCGCGCGGCGGATGGAACAGCTGACCGACGACCCCGAGATCCCGCTCTTCTTCGGCCGGATCGACGTCGAGGAGAACGCCGAGACCTTCCACATCGGACGGCGCCACGTCTCCGACCCCGACGGCGAGCCGATGGTCGTGGACTGGCGCGCCCCGGTGAGCACGCCGTTCTACCGGGCGACGCCGAAGGAACCGATGGGGATCACGGCCCGGCGTCGCTACGGCTTCGCCAGGGGCCACCTGACCGGGTTCGAGGACGAGCCCCTGGTCCGAGCCGACCCGGCCGCCGACGGCGCCGACCACACCACCGCGCACTCGGAGATCCTCGAGTCCGAGATCGAACGCCCGCGCACCGGGCCGATGCGCGACATCGTCGCGACGATCCAGCCCGAGCAGGACGTGATCGTCCGCATGCCGCTCGAACGCACCCTGGTGGTGCAGGGCGCTCCCGGCACGGGCAAGACGGCGGTCGGTCTGCACCGCGCGGCCTACCTCTTGTACGCGCACCGGGAGCAGCTCACCCGCCGCGGCGTGCTCGTCGTCGGCCCCAACAAGAGCTTCCTGCGGTACATCCGCGACGTGCTGCCGGCGCTCGGCGAGATCCACGCCACGCAGGCGACCATCGAGGAGCTGGTCAGCACCCACGCCCCCGTGCGCGGCACCGAGCCCGCCGACGTCGCGACCCTCAAGGGCGACGGCCGGATGGCGGCCGTGCTGCGACGCGCCGTCTGGTCGCACGTCGCCACCCCGCAGGAGACGCTGGTCCTGCCGCGCGGCTCCTTCCGCTGGCGGGTCCCTGCGTACGAGGCGCGGGAAGCGATCGAGCAGATCAGGGCGCGGGAGGTGCGCTACGCCCTTGGCGGCGCCCAGCTGCGGCACGCGCTCGCGCACCGGGTGCTCGTCCAGATCGAGGAGACCGGCGACGCCCTCGACGACAGGGCGTGGGACGTACTGGCCCGTACCAAGCCCGTCCGGGACTACGCGGCGGCGGTCTGGCCGGCCGTCGACCCCCGCAGGCTGCTCTTCCGGCTCTTCACCGACGCGGGGCTCCTCGCCGAGTGCGCCGAGGGGATCCTCTCCGAGTCGGAACGGCTCCTCCTGGCCTGGGACCGCCCGCCCCGCACCGCCGGGTCGGCACGGTGGACGACGGCGGACGCCGTGCTGCTCGACGAGCTGGCCGACCTGCTGGACCGGACGGAGTCCCTCGCGCACATCGTCGTCGACGAGGCGCAGGACCTGTCCGCGATGATGCTGCGCGCCCTCGGACGCCGGGCCGCGACGGGCTCGCTCACCGTGCTCGGCGACCTCGCGCAGGCCACCACGCCCTGGGCGTCGAGCGACTGGTCCGACGTGCTGGGCCACCTGGCCAAGCCCGACGGGCACGTGGAGCAGCTCACCGCCGGGTTCCGTGTGCCCGCCTCCGTGATCGACCTCGCCGCCCGGCTCCTGCCCAGCATCGCGCCCGGCCTCGAGCCGCCCACCGCGGTCCGGCGCGCTCGCGGCAGGCTCACGATCACGACGGCGCCGCTCGACGACGTCCTCGTCGGTGTCCCCGGCCTCGAGGGCTCGGTGGGCCTGATCGTGCCCGACGCCGCCGTGCCGTCCGTGCGCCGCACGCTCACCGCCGTCGGCCTCACCTTCGCGGTGGTCGGTGAGCAGGACGACGAACGCTCCGCCCCGGAGGCGCCCGGCCCGGACGGCCACGCCGACGACTCCTCCGAGTTCGACGCACACCTCGACCTGGTGCCTGCCTCGCTGGCGAAGGGCCTCGAGTTCGACCACGTGGTGCTGCACGATCCCGCGGGGATCGTGGCGGCCGAGCCGAGCCACGCCACGGGCCTGCGCCGCCTCTACGTGTGCCTCACCCGAGCCGTGACGTCCCTCGTCGTCCGGCACGAGGACGACCTGCCGGCGGAGCTGGGGCCGGTCGCCTCCGCGTGAGGTCCCGATCGCACGGTCGTCGTCCGCACGCTTGACCGTGTGCCAAGGACATGGTTTTCACTTCAGGAGTGCCGCCGACACCGACCGGCACGTCGACAGCGGCGAGCTGCTGCCCGACCGACCAGCCGAGCGACAGGACCCGACCGTGGCGTGGAGCACCCGACAGATCGCGGAGCTCGCGGGTACGACCGTCAACACCGTGCGGCACTACCACGAGACGGGCCTGCTCGACGAGCCCGAGCGCAGGTCGAACGGCTACAAGGAGTACGGCGTGCCGCACCTGCTGCGGCTCCTGCAGATCCGGCGGCTCCGGGACCTCAGCGTACCGCTGGCCCGGATCGAGCTGATGGGCCGCGCGGACGAGGATCCCGTCGAGGCGTTCCGGGCGCTCGACGCGGAGCTGGCGAGCTCCATCGAGCGGCTGGAGCGCGCGCGGGCAGAGCTCGCCCTGGTCCTGCGGCACAGCGCGCCCCTCGACCTGCCGCCCGGCTTCAGCGCGGGTGCGAGGACGCTGTCGGAACGAGACCGGTCGATGATCATGATCTATTCGCAGATCTACGACGAGTCGGCGCTGAGCGACCTCCGGCAGATCCTGGAGGAGACGCCACGCACGGACTCCGACAAGGAGTTCGACGACCTGCCGCCCGACGCGGACCGGGCCACCCGGCTGCGCCTCGCGCAGTACTTCGCGCCGATCATCAAGGAGCTGCAGGCCGGCTACCCGTGGCTCACCGACCCGGAGTCCCGGTCCTCGAAGAGCGCGGCCACGCTCGAGACCACGATGGTGGCGTCCCTGCGACAGCTGTACAACCCAGCTCAGCGCGACGTGATGTATCTCGCCGACCTGATCGTCCGCGGAAAGACGGACGAACGGCTCGACGGAAACGACGAAGGAACGGAACCATGAGTGGACCGACGGCTCCCGAAGCCCCCGCGCTCGCCGAGGACCTGCTGCTCCTGCTGTTCGACCCCCGGTCGGGCACGATCGCCGGCGAGGGCAGCAGTCTCTTTCACACGCTGGCGGGCGCGGTCCTCGTCGACCTCGCGTTGCAGGGACGGATCGACGTCGACGAGCACGCGACGTGGAGCGGCCGCGAGGTGCGGGTCGTGGCGGACGACCCGCCGTCCGACCCGCTGCTGCGCGACGTGTGGGACAGGGTCGCCCGTAGGCCGGCCGACGTCCACTCGTTGGTCCTCGAGGTCGGGCCACCGTTGCGCGCACGGGTGATCGACCGGGTCGTCGAGCGCGGGCACCTCGCCCGGGAGGGCGGGCGCACCCTCGGCCTGTTCACCACCACCGCCCTCGTCGACGGCGGAACGTCCCGACGCGCGAACCTGCTCGCCCCCGTCCGGGCCGCCCTGGTCGACGGCGACACCCCCGAGCCGCGCACCGCTGCCCGTGCGGCGCTGCTGGCGGCCAGCGGTGGCCTGCCGGCGCTGCACCAGGACATCCCCTGGTCCGGTGCGGTCTACACCCGCGGCAGGGAGCTCCAGCGCGGGGACTGGGGCGCCGAGGAGGTCGGCGAGCCGGTGCGCCGGACCATGGCAGGGCTCGTTGCCTCCAACCTCTTCGTGACCGCGTTCGTCGCCACCGACTGACGTCCGGGCGCGGGCCGGTGGTGCTCGACGTCGGACGGGTCAGGCTCGGCGCGCGAGCAGGCTGAACGTGTTGGGGACCCGCCCGTCCCAGGCGGCGGCCGTGGTGCCCTCCGGACGCCAGAACGGTTCGGGATGCTCGTCGAGGTGCTCGATCTCGAAGCCCGCTCGCCGGCACGCCATGACGATCGCCGAGAGCGTGTGCTGTCGTTCGACGGCGCCGTTGCCGGGGAACGAGTCGTTGACGTGCGAGGGCGCGAAGTAGCCGCGGTCGGGGCGGACCCGGATCTCCTCCGGGCTCCAGTCCCACAGCGGCACCAGCGGATGCGCTTCGTAGACGTAGAACCTGCCGCCCGCCCGGAGCAGCCGGTGTACCTCGGCGAAGAAAGCCGGCAGGTCCGCGAGCCAGATGAGCGCACCCTTGCCCGTGTAGACGAGATCGGCGCAGGCGCCCTCCAGCCCGCTCTCCGGCATGGCTGCCCGCGTGTACCGGCAGGGTATGCCCAGCTCGTCCGCCCGGCGCTGCGCGCTCGACACCGCCGCCTCGCTGTAGTCCAGCCCGTGCACGGACCGCGCGCCGAGGCGCGCGAGCGCGATGTCGTCCAGCCCGTGCCCGCTCATCGGGTGCACGATGTCGGCGTCGGCGACGATCCGGCCCAGCACGTCGACCTCGGCAGGCAGCAGCTCGGCGGTCCGGGCCAGCGCGAGGTGCTCCGCGTACTCGTCCTCGTACTTGCGCGACGCGATGGCCCACGCGGCCCGAGTCTCGTCCCCTGCGGCATCCATCCCGTCACCCTGCCATCGCCGTGACCAGTGACACAGACCTTTTACCTGCTCACTCCTCGACCGGCTCCCCTGTCGGGTCGTCGACGGCCGGTGCGTCCAGCTCGAGCCCACCGACCGGCCCGGCGCTCCACGCGACGAGCCGCCAGCCGCCGACGGGGTCGCCCTCGATCTCCACCAGACCGGTGTTGGCCAGCGCCGTCCGCTCGACGTGATCGACGTCCACACCCGCCACGCGCGCCGAGACCCAGGCCCGGATGGCGGCGCCGTGGGAGACCACGACGACGCTGTCCCAGCCGCGCGCGGCGACCGCCGCGACGGCGGCGTCGTACCGGCCGAGGAATGCGCGGCCGTCGGGTCCGCCAGGCATGGCCCTGCCGACGTCGCCACGCGCCCAGGCGAAGACCGTGCCGAGGTAGCGCAGATGGGCCGCGTGGTCGCCGGCCATCTCGAGCTCACCTGCCTCGACCTCCTCGAGGCCCGCCACGACGAGCGGCTCGATGCCACGGGCTCGGGCCAGGGGCGCGGCCGTGAACGAGGTCCGGACCAGGGGGGAGACCGCAATCGCGTCGACCTTGCGGTCACGGAGCGCGTGCGGGACCGCGGCGGCCTGACGCTCGCCGAGCCGCGTCAGCCCGGGCCCGGGGCCCGCGGTATCGAGCAGCCCGGCGACGTTCGAGGGGGTCTGTCCGTGGCGAAGGAGCAGGAGTCTCATGGGGAGCATTCTCTCCGACCGGCCGTCGGGGCCGGGCACCCCGACCGTGGGGCGGTTCCGGTGCTGTGTCCGTTCCGTTACTCTAGGGCTCGCCACTAGCCTGATATGTCGGCTTCCACTCGGAAAGGTCTCCGCTCTCATGGATCCCCAGTCCAGCTCGGCCACGTCCCCGACCCGGCGTGGTCGTCACCGGGCAGCACGCGGCCCCGCCCTGAACCGGGCCACCCGAGCGGCCACCGGGCCGGCCGGCGCGACCACCGGTCGCGGCGCGGTCATCGCCGCGGCAGGCGGCGGTGTCCTGCTGTCCCTGATCGCGCCGCCCGCGCAGGCAGCACCTGTCTCCGAGGTCAGCACGGCCCTGGCCGGCACGCCCGTCCAGGGCACGCTCGACGCGGCCGACCTCAACGCCCTGACCACCCAGGCCCGCCAGAGCGTCGTCGCCGCGAACGTCGTCGCCGTCACGCCGAACGCGGAGCTGAAGGTCGAGAAGGCGGCAGTCTCCGTCATCTCGGCCGCCGAGAACGAGGAGTACCAGGCGGAACGCGCCGCCGAGGCGGAGGCAGAGGCAGCCGAGCAACGAGGTTCGGCGGTGGTCTCCATCGCCATGCGGTACCTCGGCGTCCCGTACGTCTGGGGCGGGACGACCCCGGCCGGGTTCGACTGCTCCGGCTTCACGTCCTACGTCTACGCCCAGGTCGGCGTCGACCTTCCGCGCACGTCGTCAGCGCAGCGATACGCAGGTACGCCCGTGTCCTGGGCCGAGGCGCAGCCGGGCGACATGATCTGGACGCCTGGGCACATCGCGATCTATGCCGGCGACGGCATGCAGATCGAGGCCCCGGTCCCCGGCAAGAGCGTGCGGTACACGAGCATCTGGCAGTCCAGCCCGACCTTCATCCGCGTGGGCTGAACCACCGCCGGGTGGGCCGGCCCACGAGCGTTGGTGCGCGGGGGCCGGATCCCGGAGCGCGTGATCAATGCCGATCTCGCCTCGTGGCACGGACGGAAAGCGGACGCGGCTACCTCGTCGGCCGCTTTCCGGCCGTTCTTGTCGAGCCCGCCGGCGCCGACGCCGGGTTTGGGATGAAAGTGGGAGACTGCATCGTTTCCATCACCGTTGCGAGGGCTATCGTGGCCGCAGCGACGGATCCCAAGCCGACGCCGCGATACCTCCGACCCGCTGACCGGACGCACCAGCATGCTGCGCCGCGTCGTACCCGCACGCATCTCTTACGCCCAGATCCGCAAGTTCAACCGGTTGTCTGACTGAACCCGTCCTCGGGAAGCAGGCAGCAGAGGAGCAAAGAGTGACCCTCAGTACCGAAGCAACGAATTTCGGGTGGCTGCTCGACAACTTCGTGCGCACCGTCCCGGGCAGCCGGCACACGCTCGTGGTTTCAGCCGACGGCCTGCTCATGGCGATGTCCGACCAGCTGGACCGCACCAGCGGCGACCAGCTCGCGGCGATCGTCTCGGGTATGTCCAGCCTCACGCGGGGAGCTTCCCGACAGCTCAACGGCGGCAACGTCCGGCAGACGATCATCGAGATGGACAAGGGATTCCTGTTCCTGATGAGCGTCTCGAACGGATCGGTGCTCGGCGTGGTCGCCGAAGCCACGTGCGACATCGGCCTCGTCGGCTACGAGATGGCGCTGCTGGTCTCCCGCACCGAGGGCACCCTCACGCCGCAGCTGATCTCGGAGATGCGCGGCAGCCTCCCCGTCGATCGGCAGCTCTAGGCAGCAGCCGCACCTGCTCGGCGTAGCACCGACACAGCGCCCCCTACCAGCAGCTCGTAGGGGGCACGGTTCGCATGCCTGGGAAACGCAGATCGGTGCGGTCCGCGACGAACGCCGCGCAGGCGTCGCGGGCCGCATCCAACACCGCCCCGGACGATTGTGCCCCGTACGGCACAGTTCCGCCCGGCGGCGGCCTCACCTGCTGTTGACGCCGTCGAGGGGGTCGACGTCGTAGGCCGGCAGGCCGTCGATGCTCGTGCGGTTCTTGCGCCGTCGGAACTCCTGCTGGCCCGCCTCGCCCTTGCGCTCGAAGTACGGTCCGATCAGGTCCCGCTCGCCCTCGTACGACATGAGCGGGACGCCCCAGCCGCAGGAGTCGGAGACACGCTCGACGTCGACCACGATGACCGCGCGGGCACCCGGCAGTTCCGTGAACCGGCTCGCGAGTGCGGGGTACTCGTCGTCGTACCGGGTCAGGACGCGGCCGGTGCCGTGGAGCCGGACGATGTTCGGCGCACCGTCGAACGCGCAGAACATCACGGTGATCCGGCCGTTCTCGCGGAGGTGCGCCACCGTCTCGCTCCCACTGCCGGTGCCGTCGAGCCACGCGAACGTGTGGTCGTCGAGCACGGCGAAGGTGCCTGGCACACCGCGCGGCGAGACGTTGACGTGCCCGTCCGCGGTCAGCGGCGCCGTCGCCACGAAGAACACGTGCTGGCGCTCGACGAACTCGCGCAGCCGACCGTCGATCCGCTCGTGCAGTTTCATGCTCGCACGCTGCCACGGGCACAGCCGCCGGTCACGTCCCTGACCAGCACCTGGACGCGACCGAGGTCAGCGGCTGAGCTCGATGAGGGCGAGCAGCGCCTGGCCGTACGCCTCGGCCGGTTCCGGGTCGGCGAAGACACGAGTCTGCCCAAGGAGCTCGACCTCGACCTCGTAGGCACCGTCGGTGCGGCGTAGGGCGTGAAAGCTCGAGCGCAGGAGGGCACGCAGCTGGTCCTCGCGCGGCAGCCAGAGAGCGTCCTCGATCGCGACCGAGTCCAGCGCCCACTCGGTGGTGCCGTTGAAGCCGAGGATGGTGCCCGTGGGGTACTCGTGCGCCTCGATGGTCATCGTGCTCACGGTGAAGACGTCGCTCGTGAGCTCTGGCGCCTGGACCTGGAACTGGTCGCCGTCGGCCGGTGTCCAGACCAGACCGGCGGTGCGCAGCGTGGCCGCGAGTTCGGTGGAGATCATCGGCCCATTCTCCAGCACCGCCGGCGGGCGGCTGTGGCCGGGGCCGCCCGTGGTTGAGCGGGCGGCGCACTTTGCTCGGTTTTCCCGGCGGCGGTCTCTAGGCTCTCGGACCATGGGAGAGACCGATGCGGACGACCGGGAGACCCGAGCGACGCTCCACGCCGTCGGGCTCGCGCTCGGGCTCGTCGCCGCCGCGGTGATCGCCGCCTTGACCCTCGTGAACATCTGGACCCTCGCCTATCCGCCCGCCGAAGAGACCGTCTGCGCGCTGGTCTATCCGGCGCCGCCCGGTTGTGCGCCGCACGCCCGGTTCACGCCGGCGTTCGTGTCCGCGGTCGTCGTCTCGCTGGCCTACAGCGCGGTGACGTTCCTCTTGCTGACGGTGGGCCGGCGCCGGGCCATGGTTGCCGTATGGGGGCTCGGTGGCCTGCTGATCCTCTGCGTGCTGGCCGGCCAGTTCGTCACCTGGGGCGGCGTGCGGGGCTGAGCCGTGGCATCTCGTTCGTGGGCGTTCGGAGACCGTGTTCACAGCGCGGTTGAGCAGTTCGACCGAGGAGCGCCGGCCGGCGATTTTCCCTTCAGCTTCGGACCCGGCGATCCACCGCGATCCAGTTCGTCTCCCAGGTCGTGCCGCCGTCGGCCGAGAACGCCTGCTCGAACCTCGCCTCGTCCTTGCCCGTGCGGGTGATGAGGAACCGCACCTTGATCGGCCGGTCGCCGAGCTGGTCGTCGCCGTAGAACTCGCCGACGCCGTTGTGGAATCCCCCGTACACCGCAGGGGTGAGCAGGCCGTCGCGGAGGTTGACGAAGGTCAGGCTCCACCGCTGCGCCTGCGGCTCGTACAGTCTCAGATTGAGCGCTTCGATCCGGCCGTTCGGCCCCGACACGTCGAGCTCGACGACGTTGGCCCGCCGACCCGCGAGCGGCCGCACGGTACTGGTGCCGGCGAACTCGAGCCATTCGTCCGGGGATTCCGAGAGCGGGTCGGCGAGGACCTCCACGGTGGAGCGCCAGGTCCCGATCTCCCAGTTGAAATCCCGTTGGCCATCGGCGGTCGTCGATGACACGGGTGGCGGTGCAGCGGTGCCCGATGCCGCCGTCGCGAGAAGCATGAGAGCGGAAAGGCTTGCGGTCAGGATTCTTCGGTATGGAATGGTCATGGTCTCGACTATCGAGCGGAGCTCGGCCATGAACAAGAAGGCACCTGCGGGTAACCCCTCTCGTCCCAATCCGCTGCCGGGCTGCCCGATGGCGGCGGCTTTCACCGCGATCGGCGGGAAGTGGAAGCTGACCCTGCTCTACTGGCTCGCCCACGGAGAGTCCCATTTCGCCGGCCTCCGCCGCAGGGGTGCGCCGATCACTCCCAAGGTGCTGGCCGAACAGCTGCGCGAGCTCGAAGCCGACGGGCTCGTCGAACGCGTGGTGACCGGACCGGTTCCGGCGCGCGTCATCTACCGGCTCACTCCGTACGGTGCCACTGTCCTGCCCGTCGTCGAAGGAGTCCGGGTATGGGGCGAGGCTCACCTGCAGCGCACCGACGGCCAGTCCGTATCGGACACGGCGATGAGCTGCGCCAGCTCGATCGTGTAGGCCGTGGGTGCGAGTGACATCGGCCAGGAACGCTGGAATTCTGCGTCTCGCGAGCGGGGGCGGCTTTGGGGCCCGACGGCGCTTGGTGGGGTCCTTGCGGGCTCCCAGCGGACTGGGGTGCGGACTGCGGACGCTCACAGCGCAACCCTGCGCCGGCTTCCCGCCAAGGCCGCGTTCGGCCATAGGGTGTTCTGCATGTGCTGCCCTCCCCCCGTTGCGACCACGAGCCGATGAACCAGGACACCCATCCCGAAGAGCCGCCGGCCGAGGTCCTGGACGACGTGGCCAGTGTGGTCGGGGCAGAGGTCACTCTTCTCAGTCGCCTATCCGGAGGCGTCAATGGGGGTGCCACGCGCGTCCAGCTGGCCGGAACTGCAGATGCAGTGCTCAAAACAGTGCCCCGGGCACACCCCACCCACCTGGACGAGACGCTGCGCGCCCAGAGAGTGGTCGAGCACATGCGTAGGCACGGCTATCCCACCCCGTCCTGGCTCGGAGTGGGGGCCACAGCCACTCATGTATGGCAACTGATGGACTTCGTCGACGCGGCTCCCGCGCCAGAGCTGACCCCGTCCCTCATCGAGCAACTGATGGAGATCATCGAGCTACAGGCCGGCCAAGCCTCCGAGCCCTACGACCACTGGGCGTACGCCTGGCTGGTCGCCACCAGTCAGGATCCGACCGGCACCGGACCGGATCTCAACGAGGCGCCGGAGCAGTCACGTCTCCGCCGGTCCATGGCCAGGCTCCCTGGGTACTCCTCCGCGGTGTCGGACCTGGTCGAGCGCCTGCGACTCGTGTGTGCTGACGCCCCACCACCACCAGAGGCACCTGACATGGTCCATGCCGATCTCTCGACCCCCGGCAATGTCCTGGTTCGTGACGGAGCGGTGGTGGCGGTCGTCGATATCGGGAACGCGGGTAGCGGTACGCGAGCGATCGATCTCACCACCCTCGTGTGGTATTCCTTCAAGGACCCGCTGCTGGACGATGTCCGAGGGCGGCTGTGGACGAGAATCCTCGGCCTGGTCGGCTGGGAGGGAGCGGCGGTGCTCACAGCGGCCCAGATCCTCCACATGCTCGAGATCCCCATCCGCCACGGGAGCCACGATGACGTTCCAGGGGTGGTCGAGCGCGGCCACCGTGCCCTCGACGAACTGAACGCGCTGCGCTAGTCGCGTGGCGAAAGCACACCTCGGACGCGCACTGTCCGCCTGAGAGCCCACCGGCCTACGGCGCTGTGTGCGCGAGCACGGCTGTGGCCACCTCTGCGTGTGCCCGGCTGGGGAGCTCCGCGCCGACCCCGTCGACGACCAACAGGGTTGCGCCGGGGATCTCTTCGGCCAGCGCCTTCGCATTGCCCACCGGGAAGAACGGGTCGGCCGCGCCGTGCACGACCAGCGTGCGTGCGGTGATCTCCCGGAGCCGCTCGCGCCAGCGTGGTGAGCAGTCCAGTTTCGAGAACACCGTGCTCAGCAGGCCGCTGCGCGCCGACGCCGGGTGCGGACCGGAGCGATCGAGAACATGTGCCGCGTGGGCACGGGCCTCGGCCGCGTCGAAGTGCGGCGAGCCGGAGAACACGCGAGCCGCGGTCACCGCACCGTCCAGGATCGACGAGCGGTCGGTCCAGTCGACCGGTCGGGCGCTGCCGAAGTGGGCGAAGATCGCCGGGGAGTGCTCAGGCAGGTCGTCGTCGACCGGACCCGGTGCGACCGGACGTGTGCCCACCAGCACGAGCGAAGCGACCCGTGACGGATGGTCCAAGGCCAAGAGTTGCGCGATGAAGCCTCCGGTCGCCATGCCCACGATGTGCGCACGAGAGATGCCGAGGCCGTCGAGCACGCCGACGGCATCGGCGACGAGGTCGCGCAGGGTATAGCCGGGGGAGTCGGGATCGACGGTGGTCGATCGGCCGGCGTCCCGCAGGTCGTAGCGGATGACGAACCGGCCGGTGAGCCGCTCCACGAACTCGTCGTCCCAGGTGGCGATGGTGGTGCCGATCAGCAGAACGGGGATCTCGGTCGGTAAGCCGGCCGTGTCGACGCACAGCTCGACGTCGCCGACCGGAAGTAGGGTCTCCATGCCTTGGAGACCGCGGGACGTGGCAAAACTCATCGGGCATGCGCGGCGCGGCGTGTACCGATGACTCAGAGCCGTGGTCGGAGTCGACCTTGTGGATGTGCGGCGCGAGGAGCGGACCATGGCAGTGATCGACGACATTCGGCCCCTGGGCTCGGAGCTGGAACGCTCGTACACGGTGTACGTACGCGGCAGACTGAAGTTTCGCGTCAAGCAGATCGTCTACGTGGCGTTCTCGTTCGACGAGCGCGTGATGGGCTTCGCGTTCCCGAAGGAGGAGCGGGCGGCGCTGGTGGAGAGCGAGCCGCAGAAGTTTCAGCTGCCGTCGGCGTCGGACATGCGCTTCAACTGGATCCATACCGACCTTGCAGCACTCGACCGGGCCGAGGCTCGCGAGCTGGTCGTGGACGCATGGCGCATGGTCGTTCCCCAGAAGGTCTCTCGGGCCTACGATCTGGCGCATCCCGACGGCCCGGACTGACGCCGCCGCTTCTGGCCGACGGCCACTAGGCCGTGTCCGGTGCATCGCGGGGTCAGAGCGCGATGGCTGCGATCGCCAGCCGCTCGGGAAGACGTCGTAGCAGGTCAGACGTTAAAAGCGGACGAGTCGGTCTGTACGCCGGGTTCTCCCGAGGTCTGTTCTGCCGGGGTCACGGGCGCCTCGTCATCGCACGGGGCGCCCCAAGCCTTGGGCAGGCCCGGCAATACCCCGTCAACGACGGGTGACGATCAACGCACCAATGAGGCGGCTACGGTGCGCCCATGAGTTACGACATCCTCGCGTTCGATCCAGCAGCGGTCACCGATGCCGACTTCCCTGCGTGGTGGGAGGAGCAGTCGCAGTGGTCCGAGGACCACTCGTACGACGACCCAGAAGTGACGACGGCGAATCTGCGGTCCTTCTACAACGAGCTGATCCAGACCTACCCGCCGATGAACGGTCCGGGCGCGCCGGCGTACGAGACCTGGCACAACGACATCGAGCTCGTAAGCCAGATGTCGGACTACAGCATCGGCACCTCGCTGGACTACGGGGCGTTCTCCTGGAGCCGAGCACGGACGGCGCGAACCACCTTCACAGCGCTGGCTGCCAAGCACGGAGTGGCTGTCGCCACGGTCAGCGACGACGGGTCTATCCTGCGGCCGTGATGGGAGCCCGCCCGGAGATCGTGTGCCTGTGCGGCTCGACTCGGTTCACTGAGGAGTTCCGCACGGTGAATCGTGACTTGACTCTCGCTGGGGCGATCGTCATCGCACCCGCTGAGTTCGAGCGCGCCACCGACCAGATCACCGACGAGCAGAAGGCTGCACTCGGCACGCTGCACCTCGCGAAGATCGACCTTGCCGACCGCGTCCTGGTGGTCAACCCAGGCGGGTACATCGGGGAGTCCACACGGCGCGAGATCCGCTACGCACGCCAGACCGGAAAGCCGGTGGAGTACACCGACGCCCTCGACGGCGTCATCAACCCCTGATCACGCTCGTCTGCGCAGAGTCCCTTGTCGCCAAGTTTTTGACCGCCAGTCTCAATCGCCAACACAAACCCGGACTACACCGAATCTGACTGATACCCGCCCGTCCCTGCCCGGCAGGCTCAGGTGTCGTAGAGGCCGTCCCAGGGCTCATGGAAGCCCAGGTGATCCGGATAGAGCTCGGCCCAGTCGTCAGCGCCCGCGCTCTCGCCGTGACGCTCGAGGACCAGACCGAACAGGATGCCGTCATGCGTGGTCTGAAACGGACGGATCGCGATGGTCCCGAACTCGCGCCCTGGAAGCGCGTCGAGCCGATCGGCAAGCCATTCCTCCGGCTCCGGTGCGACGGTGACACCGTCCCGCTCCTCCCGGACGGTGCCGCCGGTAAGGATTTCGGACTCGACATAGTGCCCGTCGTGGTCGAACCGGTGCAGCACAGCGAAGGCGAGCTTGTGATCCTGCCAGTCGCCCCACGTCACGTTGTACCCGTCGCGGAAGGCGTAGGTGAGGGACGCAAAGAACTGCCCGCCGTCGTACCGGCCGATCGTGGCAGTCCGGTAATCGGGCTCGTGGGCGATAGGGATCAGATCGGGAACTGGCATGACCGGCATCGTGCCAGCCCTCACTGACACGCCAAGCAGATCAGAGCGTTAAAAGCGGACGAGCCGGTCTGTACGCCGGGTTCTGTTCCCGCGCCGGGTTACCCCCGCGCGGGCGACGGTCATCCATCTAGGCCCTGCGTTGCCGCAGGGCTCGAGCGGTCTACCCGACTGTGCCTCTCCGAAGAGAGTCGGGCGGGCAGCCCTCAAACACAGTCTGTCTGACCTTGCTCCAGGTGGGGTTTACCTAGCCGCTACCGTCACCGGCAGCGCTGGTGGTCTCTTACACCACCGTTTCACCCTTACCCCAGGTCCTGAGACCAGGGGCGGTCTGTTTTCTGTGGCACTGTCCCGCGGGTCACCCCGGGTGGCTGTTAACCACCACCTTGCCCTGTGGAGCCCGGACGTTCCTCGGCGGGCGCCCGAGGGCACCCAACGCGACCGTCCGACCGACTCGTCCGCAGGTAGAAGAGTACCGCCAAGTGTTCACACCGCCTGTCAGGCATCGACCCAGGCGTCAGGCTCAGACATCGACGCGGTACGAGAGCGCCAGCTCGTCGCCCGACACCCCGCGGATCCCCCAGTTCTCCTTCGGGCTCTCCAGGATGACGGCCTCGAGGTCGTTCACGGCCAGTCCCAGGTGCGGCGCGACGTCGTTGTACAGCGCCGCGATCAGCGCACGCTTCGCCTTGCGGCTGCGGCCGGTGAAGCAGACGATCTCCACCACGAGGTAGGCGTCAGAGCGCGGAGCGACCAGGTCGCCGTCGTCCAGCAGGAGGAAGCGGTGGAACCGCTTGTCCGCCGGAAGCTGCCAGGTGCGCACGAGCGCGTCGTGCAGCGCGTCGGAGATCTCTGCACGCCGCTCGCCCCACACGGACCGGTTCCCGTACACCTTGATCTGGGCCATGCTCGGCAACCCTAGCCAGCCGCGCGGGCGCGCCGCCTTAGGCTGAGCGGGTGATGTTGCTCCTCCCGCCCTCCGAGGGCAAGACCCCCGCGCCCGACGGCGCAGCTCCCCTCGACCTGGACGCCCTGGTCCACCCGGAGCTCACCGCACGACGTGAGCAAGTTCTGGCCGACCTCGCGAGGGTCAGCGCGCAGCCGGACGCGACCTCGGCGCTCGGGGTCAGCGACGGGCTGGCCGACGAGGTGGCACGCAACACGGCGCTCCGCGAGGCGCCGTCGGGCAGCGCGGCAACGGTGTACACGGGTGTCCTGTACGCGGCAGCAGGCCTGGCCACGCTGCCCGACGGCGCCGCGCAGCGCGCCCAGGCGAGCGTCCTCACCTTCTCGGGGCTCTGGGGCGTCGTGGCGCCCGGCGACCGCATTCCCGCCTACCGGCTCAGCATGGGCGTCGGGCTGCCCGACGTCGGCCGCCTCGCCACGTTCTGGAAGCCCGCCCTCGCGGAGGTCCTCGACGCGCGGGCCGCCGGCGACGTCGTCGTCGACTGCCGTTCCGGCACGTACGTGGCGGCGTGGAAGCCTCGGACGACCGGCGAGGGGGCCGCCGACTGGGTCGAGGTGCGCGTGCTGCGCGAGACCGACGGGAAGCGGACCGTGGTGTCGCACAACGCGAAGCACACGCGCGGCGTGCTGGCCGGTCACCTCCTGCGCCGGGAACCCGAGGCGCGGACCAGCGAGGACGTGCTCAAGGCCGCACAGGAGCTGGTGGGGTCCGTCGTCCTCACGGAGATCGGCTCGGGCAGGGACCAGACCCTGATCGAGGCGACCCTGTTGGACGGAAGACCCCGCGCCCCGAGAACGCTGGAGCTCGTCCTAGCCTGACCCACATCTCTTTCGAGAGAAGTCGGGCCCCAACCCTGGCGCCGACGCCCCACGACCGGTTGGATGACCGGTCATGACGACAAGCAGCCTGACGGGCGCCCGGGTCGCGGTGGCAGCGGCCTTCTTCGCGCAAGGCTTCGTCTTCATCAGCCTCACGACCCGCCTGCCCCGGTTCCTGGAGCGCTGGGGCCTCGACGAGGTCACGCTGTCCCTGCTGCTGCTCATGATGGTGCTGCTCGCCGGCGTCGGGTCCCTCGTCGCCGAGCACGCTGCGCGGAGCCTCGGCAGCGCGAGCACGCTCCGCCTCGGGCTCGCGCTGATGGTGGTCGCGGTGCCCGCGATCACGCTGGCACCGGCGATCGGCGTGTTCGTGGGCGGGGTCGCGGTGTACGGGATCGCGCTGGGCCTGGTCGACGCCACCACCAACATGCAGGCCGTCGACCTGGAGCACCGGTACGGCCGGCCCATCCTGCCGTCGTCGCACGGTTACTGGACCACCGGCGGCATCAGCGCCGCGGTCGTCGTGCTCGCCACCGGCCACCTCTCCCCCACCGTCGGTGCCTTCGTGGCGGTGGTCCCGATGCTGGTCGCGTTCGCGCCGTTCCTCCCGCACGTCGCGACGACGCCGCGGATCGCACCGAAGGTTCCGGCGGGCGGCATCGCGAGCCCCGCCGGGACGGCGCCGCCGGGCCTCGGCCTCGCCACCGCGGGCGACGGACCGGTCCCGTGGCGGCCCATCTGGCTCGTGGGGACCGGGCTGGTCGTGTTCTACATGGTCGACACGACGGCCGCGGCCTGGGGTCCCGTCTACCTGGCCCGGTCGTTCGACGCCCCAGGCAACCTGGTCGCGCTTGCGACCTTCCCGTACCTCGTGACCTCGATCGTCGTGCGCCTGGCGGGCGGCCGGCTGGTGACCCGGTTCGGGGTGGCGCCGGTGCTCCAGGTCGGGGCCGTCCTCGCCTGCGGGGCGCTGGCGCTGGTGGCGCTCGCGCCGTCGTGGCAGGTCGCGGTGGCCGGCTTCACCCTGCTCGGTGCCGCCGTCGCGCTGGTGGCACCGCTCAGCTTCTCGGCGGCGGGACGCATCGCCGCGGGCACGGCCGGGACGGCAAGCGATCCGGTCGCCGGAACGGCGGTGGGCCCGGCCCCCGAGCCGGACCGCGCCCGCACCGACGCCGTCATCGCGCGCTTCAACCAGTTCAACTACGTGGGGGCGCTGCTCGGTTCGGTGCTCACGGGGTTCGTCGGGGCGGACAACCTGCGGCTCGGGTTCGCCCTTCCCGCCGTCCTCGTGCTCGCGCTCGTGCCGCTGGCGCCCGCGTTCGCGCGCGGGACGCTCCGCCGTCCGTAGGGATGCTCAGCCGTCGGTGGGCACGCCCACGGCCGCCACCTCGGTGGAGCCGTCCTCCCACAGCCGCACCACCGACAGGGAGGCCGGCGGGATCCGCACCCGCGCCCAGTGCGAGGCGGGCGCCCCCAGCGCCTGCCCGACGGCGGTCCGGATCTGCGCCACGTGACCCACCGCCACCACCGTGCGGCCCACGCCGCCGGCCAGCAGGTCGGCGAGTCCGTCCCAGACACGCGCGCCGAGCTGCGCGTAGGACTCGCCACCCGGCGGCTCGAAGGTGCCCGTCGAGCGCCACCGCGCCAGCTCGCCAGGCCAGCCCTGCTCGATCTCCGGCGCGGTGAGCCCCTCCCACTCCCCGTACCGGCACTCCGCGAACCGGTCCTCGGTGGTGACGTGCAGCCCGAGGCGCCGTCCGACGGCGACCGCCGTCTCCTGGGTGCGGACGGTCGGCGACGCGACGAGCGCCGTCGGGCGCGGCAGGTCCGGCCAGAGGCCGCCGCTGCGCATGCCGCCCGTCGAACCCGCTCCGGTCCGCGCGGCTCGTCCGATACGGAAGACGGCGTCGGCGGCCTGCGCCGCCTGGAGTCGGCCACGCGCGGTCAGGGGCGGGCCGGGGACGTCGGACCCGGAGTATCCGCCGGCCTCCGTCAGCGGGGTCACCCCGTGCCGGACGAGCACCACGGTGAGCGGGAGGGCGCCGTCGTACCGAGCAGGCACGGCCGGCGAGAGCCGGTGCGTGGCGAACCCTGGCGCCTTGCTCATCCGGCGGCAGCGCCGGTCGACGCGCCGGCGACGCGCACCAAAATCCGGCCGCACTCCTCGCAGCGCACCACGGCGTCGGGGGCCGCGTTCCTGATCGTCGCCAGGTCGCCCGGCGGGAGGTCCATCCGGCAGCCCTCGCAGCGGTTGCCGTTGAGCACCGCCGCGCCCGTGCCACCCAGCTGCGCCCGGATCTTCTCGTAGAGCGTGACCAGAGCGGCGTCGAGCCCGTCGACCGCCTTGGCCCGCTCCCCCACCATCGCCTGGACCTGCGCGTCGATCGCGGCCCAGCCGGCGTCGCGCTCTGCCTCGATCTTCGTCT
Organism: Promicromonospora vindobonensis; assembly: GCF_042685865.1. Taxonomy (NCBI): domain Bacteria; kingdom Bacillati; phylum Actinomycetota; class Actinomycetes; order Micrococcales; family Promicromonosporaceae; genus Promicromonospora; species Promicromonospora vindobonensis. The sequence continues at coordinate 501,200 of NZ_JBHUOG010000001.1, forward strand.
TCTCCGCGACGAGCTCTTCGTTGGCCGCCTCGACCGTGGACAGGGCGTCCTCGTGCGCCTCGAGCCGCTCCATGACGTCGAGCTCGATCTCCTCCAGCGCCGCCTGGCGGGTGGCGAGCGAGCCGAGCTCGTCGGTGAGCGCCACTGCATCCTTCGCGCTGACACCGCCGGCGTCCAGCCGCTGCTGGTCGCGCTCCGCGCGGTTGCGGACCTGCTCGACGTCGGACTCCGCCTTGGTGAGCTCGCGCTTGAGGTCGGCGACCCGGGTACGGGACTCGACGAGCGACGCGCGCAGGTCGGCGATCCGGCCGTCGAGCTCTGCCAGCGTCGCGAGCGCCGGCAGCGTCTTGCGCTGGTGGGCGAGCTGCTGGGCGCGGGTGTCGAGCGCCTGGACCTCCAGCAGCCTGCGCTGGTCTTCTGGCGGTGCGGTAGCCACGGGAGGCGTCCTCTCGGTCGGGTTCTGGGGGGCGGTCCAACGCTACCCCGCGCCCGCACGCGTGGAATCCACGCGGCTCAGCAACCCGCGGCTCAGCGACCCACGCGGCTCAGCGGGACGGGACCTGGCCGGTCCATGGGTCGGTCACGAGCTCGCTCACCCGGGCCTCGACGGCCAGCCCGTCGGCCGCGAGCGCCGCGGCGAGGTCCTCGACGGCGTAGCGCAGCCAGGGCCACTCGCTCGCGTAGTGGGCGGTGTCCACGAGGAACGGGGTGCCGGCGGGGCCACGGGCGCCGGCGGCGCGGGCCTCGAACTCGGCACGTTCGCGCAGCTCGGAGGCCGGGTGATGGCGCAGGTCGGAGGTGACGTAGACGTCGGCGGCCGCGGCGCGGACGGCGTCGAAGTAGCCGTCACCGGACCCGCCGAGGACGGCGGCGGTGGTCACCGTCGCGTCGGGGTCGCCGGAGAACCGGATGCCCTGCGCGGTGGCGGGCAGCGCGGCCGCGACGCGGCGGGCGAAGTCGGCCAGCGTGGTGGGTTCGACGAGTCGGCCGACGCGGCCGATGCCACGGTCGGTGCCGTAGTCGGCGCCCTGGCCGTGGCCGTCCGTCGCGCCGGCGGCACTCACCTCGAGCGGCCGCCGGTCGGTGATGCCGACGAGGTCGGCGAGAGCGTCCGCCACACCGCGCGGGGCCGCGTCGGCGTTGGTGTGCGCGACGTGCAGGGCGCACCCTCCGGTCAGGAGCCGGTGCACGACGGAGCCCTTGAACGTCGTGGCGGCCACGGAGCTCACGCCGCGCAGGAACAGCGGGTGGTGCGTGACGAGCAGGTCGGCGCCCCAGTCCAGGGCCTGGTCGACGACGGCGGTGACCGGGTCGACCGCGAACAGCACCTTGCGCACGGATGCGGCAGGGTCGCCTGCCACCAGTCCGACGGCGTCCCATCCCTCCGCCGTCGACGGCGGGTAGAGACCGTCGAGCGCGCCGACCACCTGCGCCAGCGTGGGATGCACGGCGGACGGGGCGGACGGGCCGAGCGTGGTGTGGGACGTGGGGGCGTCGCTGCTGCTCACGCCTCGCAGCGTAGTACGTGTGGGCAGGCCGTTCACCAGGCGGACGCATCGTGACCTTGCTAAGGTCCGTAACTCGTGGGGGACACCGTCGAGCACCGCTTCGGCGGGCCTATGACCATGCGCGCAAGGCTGATCGCTGCCGCGCGCGAACGCGTCGACATCCGGGATCTTGCCCCGTCTCGCGCCGACTACGACCTGCGGCCCCGGACCCTGCGTTCCGACCTCTTGGCGGGTGTCACCGTCGGCGTCGTCGCGCTGCCGCTCGCGCTCGCGTTCGGCGTCAGCTCCGGTGTGGGGCCGGCGGCCGGGCTCGTCACGGCGGTCGTGGCCGGCATCGTGGCGGCCGTGTTCGGCGGGTCGAACGTGCAGATCAGCGGCCCAACCGGTGCCATGGCCGTCGTCCTCGCGCCGATCGTGGCGCAGCACGGCCTCGGCTCGGTGGCCCTCGTGACGCTGTTCGGCGGCGCGATCGTGCTGGCGTGCGGTCTGCTCCGGCTGGGCCGCGTGGTCACCTACATCCCGTGGCCCGTCGTCGAGGGCTTCACCCTTGGCATCGCGGCGATCATCTTTCTGCAGCAGGTCCCGGCCGCCGTGGGCGTCGCCGCGGAGACCGGGCACAACACGCTGGTCACAGCGGTCCGGTCGGTCGGGGCCGCGCTCTGGCCGTCCGGCGGCGACATGGGGGCCGGCGTCCCGGACGGCTCCCTGCCCGACGGCGGGGTACCGGCCTGGGCCTGGACGCTCGCTCTCGTCGCGGTCGTCGCAGCGGTGATGCTCGTGCTGCCCCGCGTGGCCACGGCGCTGCCCGCCTCGCTCGTCGCCGTCGCACTGGTGACGGTGCTCGCCGAGGTGCTGAAGGCACCGGTGCCTCGCATCGGCGAGCTGCCCAGCTCGCTCCCCTTTCCCGTGCTGCCCGACGCGACGCCGGACGCCGTCCGGGACCTCGTGGGTGCGGCCGTCGCGGTCGCCGCGCTCGCCGCCATCGAGTCGCTGCTGTCCGCGCGGGTCGCGGCGACCATGGCCGACACCGGCCCCTACCACCCCGACCGTGAGCTCGTAGGGCAGGGCCTCGCATCGCTCGCGAGCGGCCTGTTCGGCGGGATGCCTGCGACCGGGGCCATCGCGCGCACCGCGGTCAACGTGCGCTCGGGAGCCCGCACGCGCCTGGCCGCCGTCGTGCACGCGCTGGTGATCCTCGCCGTGATCTACCTGGCCACCGGACCGGTGGGACGCATACCGCTCGCCGCGCTGGCGGGCGTGCTGATGGTCACGTCGTTCCGCATGATCGGCGCACGGACCATCCGCTCGGTGCTCACCTCCACCCGCCCGGACGCCGTCACGTTCGTGGTCACCGCGGTGATCACCGTCGCGTTCGACCTCATCGACGCCGTCCAGATCGGGCTGCTGGTCGCCGCGTTCTTCGCGCTGCGGGCCGTGGCGGGGGCGACGTCGGTGCACCGTGAACCGCTGCCGGGCGTCGCGCACGAGGGCGACGAGCGGATCGCGCTGTTCCGGCTGGACGGCGCCATGTTCTTCGGGGCGTCCGACCGGATCCTCGGCGAGGTGACGGCCGTCACGCAGGCGCGGCCCGGTGCGGCGTCGGACGACCCGGCCGACGGCCTGCACGAGCCCGTCGAGGTGGTGATCCTGCGGCTCTCCCACGTGCAGCTCGTGGACGCCACCGGGGCGCGTGCCCTCGCCGACCTGGTGCTGGAGCTGGAGCGGCGGGACGTGACCGTGCTCGTCAAGGGCATCCAGCCGCAGCACCGCAAGCTCCTGCGGGCCGTCGGCCTCCACCGCGTGCTGCGGCACGAGAGCCACCTCTTCACCGATCTGCCCGAGGCCGTCGAGCACGCCCGGTCGCACGTTCTGCAGGCGCAGACGGCATAGGCTCGTCCCGTGACCGAGTCAGCCCCCCGCATGAACGTCGAGTCGTTCAACCTGGACCACCGCGCCGTCGCCGCCCCGTACGTGCGGCTTGCCGACCGCAAGCAGCTCGCCGGAGGGGACGTGATCGTCAAGTACGACGTGCGTTTCACGCAGCCCAACGTCGCGCACCTGGAGATGCCGACGGTGCACTCCCTCGAGCACCTGTTCGCCGAGCACTCGCGCAACCATTCCGACGCCGTCCTGGACTTCTCCCCCATGGGCTGCCAGACCGGCTTCTACCTGATGCTGCAGGGCGACCCCGCCTACACGGACGTGCTGCAGCTCGTCGAGGCGACGATGCGTGACATCGTCACGGCGACCGAGGTGCCCGCCGCGAACGAGGTGCAGTGCGGCTGGGGCGCGAACCACTCGCTGGCCGGCGCCCAGGAGGCGGCTTCGGTGTTCCTCTCGGCACGCGGCGTGTGGTCGCAGGTCTTTGCGGACGGCGCTCCGGGCGACGCGTTGGCCAGCGACGCAGCGGCCCGGGACGCGGCCGCCCGCGAGGCCGCTGCCCGCGACGCGGCTTCCGCCGGCGAGCAGTGAACGCCCCGGCACCCGTCGCCGTCGTCCTCGTGGCGATGGACGACGAGGCAGCGCCCTTCCTCGAGCTGGCGTCCGACGTCGGTGAGCCGGAGCGCGTCGGCCGCGCCGAGTACCGGCGCATCACGCTCGCCGGCCGGCCCGTCGTGCTGGTGCGTAGCGGGATCGGCTTCGTCAACGCGACCGCCGCCGGCGCGGGCGCGATCCTCCGTCACGGCTCGGGCGTGCCGCTGATCAGCGCGGGCAGCGCCGGCGGGCTCGCGAAGGACGTAGCGGTGGGCGACGTGGTGCTGGGCGTCCGCCTCGTCAACGCGGACGCCGACGCCCGCGCCTTCGGGTACGTGCTCGGCCAGGTCCCCGGCATGCCAGAGGCGTACGACGCCGACCCCGTGCTCGCCGACGTCGTCCGGCGCGCCGCTGCCGCCGTCGAGGTGCGCGACCCGGACGGCAGTCAGGGACCTCCCGCGCTGCGCGAGGGCAGCATCGGTTCCGGCGAGAAGTTCGCCACCACCGACCTGGCGCTGCGGCTCCGCGCGGACTTCCCCGGCATGCTCGCCGTCGACATGGAGTCCGCGGCGCTCGCGCAGCTGTGCCACAACTTCGGCTCGGGTTTCGTGTCGGTGCGGGCCGTCTCCGACCTGTGCGCGCCCGACGGCACCGAGTTCCTCACGCACGTCGACGACGCAGCGTTGCGCTCGGCACAGGTCGTCACAGCGGCGGTCGGGCTGCTGGCGAGCTGAGCCGCTGGGCCTGTGCGACGGCGGCGCTGGACTCGGCTGCGCTGATGCCGGCTGCGCTGGCCCGCAGCTGCTCCACCGCGCAGGCGACGAGCGCCGCCCGACGCCGGTCCTGGCCGGCATGGGCGACGATCCGGCGTGCTACGCCCGGGCGAACCAGAGGTTTCGCGACGAGCCCCGGGGAGTCGCCGGGCACGGCCAGCCGCGGCAGCACGGTGATCCCGATCCCTGCGGCCACGAGCCGGAGCGCCGCCCGATGGTCGTCGAGCCGGGCGGCGTACCGCGGGGCGAACCCGGCAGCACTGCACGCGCTCAGGACGATCCGTCCGATCGGGCTGTCGTAGATGTCGTGGTCCACCCATGGCTGTTCTGCCAGCTCCCGCAGGCTGACCTCCGGCTCGGCCGCCAGCGGGTGCGTCGCAGGGAGCACGACGACCAGGTCCTCGACGAGGAGCTCATGACGCACATAGCCGTCGAGACGGATGCCTGCGCCGTCGGCCGGCTCGGTACGGATGTCGAGGTCCGGACGGCGGCGCCCGCGGCCGTCGACCGGCTCGTTCAGACTGATCTCGACGGTGAGGTTCGGCCGGAGCCGCCGCACGGCACGCACGACCGCGGGCATCCACTGCTCCGCCGCCGAGGCGAAGCACGCGATGGCCAGGTGCTGCCCCTGACCGCCCCGGAGGTCCGCGACCGCCCGTTCGAGGCGGTCGAAGTCGGCCAGCAGCGCCTGTGCCTGGTCGGCCAGCTCCCTGGCGGCGTCGGTGGCGACGATCCCGCGGCCCTGCTTCTCGAACAGGACCAGTCCGGTCTCCCGCGCGAGGGCGGCCATGTGCTGGCTGATCGTGGCGGGCGAGTAGCTGAGGTTCCGGGCCGCCCCGTTGATCGATCCGGCGGCCAGGACCGCACGCAGGATCTCGAGCCGTCGTGGGTTGAGCATGACCAGACCGTAGGGCAGGCGTGACCGTAAGGCATCAGCGAACGGTCACCCACTTTTGTGTGCTTGTCGTGACTGTTCGGAGCGGTCGAGGATAGCCATGTCTTGATCGGCTCCGCGTGGAAGGACGACCATGGATACGACGTTCTGGGACGATGCCGACCGGCTCCTGATCCGCTACGGACCCAGCTTCACCCCGCGGGTCATCGAGCGGGCCTCCGGCGCGTACGTCTTCGACAGCGATGGCACGCCGATCCTCGACTTCACGTCGGGGCAGATGAGCTCGATCCTCGGCCACGCGCACCCGGACATCGTCTCGACGGTCTCGTCGGCCGTCGCGTCGCTGGACCACCTCTTCAGCGGCATGCTCAGCGCCCCCGTGCTGGGGCTGGCCGGGCGGCTCGCCGCGACGCTGCCGGCTCCGCTGGGCAAGACGATGCTGCTGAGCACCGGGGCCGAGGCGAACGAGGCAGCGATCAAGATGGCCAAGCTCCGCACGGGCCGCTACGAGATCGTCTCGTTCGACCGTTCGTGGCACGGCATGACCCAGGGCGCAGCCTCCGCCACGTTCTCCGCCGGACGGCGCGGGTACGGTCCGCCCACGCCGGGCAACCTCGCCCTCCCCTCCCCGAACGCCTACCGGTCGCCGTTCCGGTCGCCCGACGGGTCCTACGACTGGGAGGCGGAGCTGGCCTACGGCTTCGCGCTCGTCGACCAGCAGTCCGCAGGCAGCCTCGCTGCCTGCCTCGTCGAGCCGATCCTGTCCTCCGGCGGCATCATCGAGCTGCCACCCGGGTACCTGCGGCGCCTCAAGGAGATGTGCGAGGAGCGCGGGATGCTGCTCATCCTCGACGAGGCGCAGACCGGCCTCGGCCGTACCGGTGACATGTACGCGTTCGAGCGCGACGGCGTCACCCCGGACATCCTGACGCTGTCGAAGACCCTCGGCGCCGGGCTGCCCGTCGCGGCCGTCGTCACCTCCGCGGAGATCGAACAGGTCTGCCACGACCGGGGTTTTCTCTTCTACACGACGCACGTCTCCGACCCGCTGGCCGCGGCGGTCGGGCTGACCGTGCTCGACGTCATCGAGCGGGAAGGGCTCGTCTCCCGGGCGGCGACGCTGGGCGAGCAGCTCGCCGGCCGGCTGGACACGCTCCGTGACCGTTACGACGTGGTCGGCGACGTACGCGGTCGGGGCCTGCTCCAGGGAATCGAGCTCGTGCAGGACAAGCGCAGCAAGGCACCCGCCGACGCCCTCGGCAACGCCGTCACCTCGGCCTGCCTGGACCGGGGCCTGCACATGAACATCGTGCAGCTGCCGGGGATGGGCGGCATCTTCCGCATCGCACCGCCCCTGACGATCAGCGAGGACGACCTGCACGCCGGGGTGGACATCCTGGAGGCCTCGCTCAGGGCGGTGCTGGACGCTCAGTCCTTGGCGTCCGCGTAGCTCTCGGTCACCGCGACGCTCAGCGGGAAGTCCACCGGGAAGTCACCGAAGAGCAGGCGCCCGGCCTCGTCGGCGGCGGCCCGCACCTCCTGTGCCACGGCCTCGGCGAGCGCTGCCGGTGCGTGCACCACCACCTCGTCGTGCAGGAAGAACACCAGGTGCGGACGACGGTCGAACGGCGCAGGGGCCAGGCCTTGCGGGGACTCGGAAGAGAGTTCGCCCAGCGCCCAGAGCCGACGGCGGATCGACGCGATCCAGCACAGCGCCCACTCCGCCGCCGTGCCCTGGACGACGAAGTTCCGGGTGAACCGGCCCCACGAGCGAGTCTGGCTGCGGGCCCGCGACTGGACGTCCGCACCTGCGTCCTCGTCGAACGCCGAGCCCTGCACCGCGGCCCAGGAGTCACCCGGCAGCGGCGAGCTGCGGCCCAGCCGGGTGGTGACCTTCTCGCCGCGTTCCCCGGCGCGCGCCGCACGTTCGACCAGGTCGATGGCGTGCGGGAATGCGCGGGCAAGCCGCGGCAGCACCTGCGCGCTGACACCCGTCGTGCCCCCGTACATCGCGCCGAGCATGCCCAGCTTCGCGTGCTCGCGGGAGTCGACGACGCCCGCCGCGACGATCCCTGCGTACATGTCGGTGCTGGCGCCATCCTTGCTGCGGCCCGCCGTGGCCATGCGCTCGTCGCGGGCCAGGGCGGCCAGCACCCGTGGCTCGAGCTGCGCCGCGTCGGCGACGACGAAGGTCCAGCCCGGATCAGCGGTGACCGCCCGCCGGACGTTGTGGGGCAGCTGCAGCGCGCCGCCTCCCGTGCTCGCCCACCGGCCGGTCACGACGCCGCCCACCACGTACTCCATCCGGAACCGGCCGTCCGGCGCCCAGGTATCGAGCCAGTTCCAGCCGTTCGCCGTGTAGAGACGGTAGAGGCCCTTGTACTCGAGGAGCGGCGCGATCACCGGGTGGTCGAGCTTCTCCAGCTCCCACTTGCGCAGGCTCCGGGCGCCCACCCCCGCGTACTCCATGGCGCGCAGCAGGTCGGGATGGGAGTCGGGGTTGAGTGTCGGCGGGGCGTCGATCGTGTCCCGGATCCGGTTGGCCAGGTCCTCGAGCTTCGCCGGCCGGGCACCCGGCCGGGGCCGCGGGCCCAGCGCCTCGGTGAGGATCTCGTCGTGGATGTCGCCGCGCCACGGCAACCCGGCGTGATGCATCTCGGCAGCCGCGAGCGCCCCGGCGGACTCCGCGGCGAGCAGGAGCCGGAGGCGACCGGGTTCGGTGCTGTCCTTGATCGTGCGGAGCTGCGCGGTCAGCTCTGCTGCGGGGTCGAGGTGGTTGTCGGGGCTGGGACCACGGCCCTCGACCGGGGCGCGCCCGTCACCCTGCTCCCGCGCACCGCCGTTCGCCCTACCGTTGCCCCGGTGGTCACCCGCCGGCCGGTCGGCGCGTGCCGGTGCGCTGATCTCACCGAGGTCGAAGAGCGGCTCGGACCCGGGGTGACGGTCGGGGCGGGTCAGCGCGGTCGCCGTGGGGCCGCCCGGGGGCGGGACCGGCGCGAGGCGGTCCCACGCCGTGGGGCCGGCCTCGGCGAGGGCCGTGCGTGCGGACAGGACCGAGGCACGCAGCACGGCGTGCGCCAGCCGCAGGTCGTGCGCCCGGTCGACCCGGACGCCCTGGGCGAGGAGCGCCGGGTACCAGTTGTTCGTGTCGTCCCAGGTCCAGCGAGCAAGCGCCGCCTCTTCGGCTGCGGCCTCGCGTGCCAGCGCGGAGGCCTCGACGACGCGTTGCTCCCCCGCCGGCGCACCCGCGTCGGACATCGGTCGCAGACCGATGCCCGAGCCCTCTGCTGAGACCACGATGTGCATGGGGCTCAGTCTGCCGTGCGCCACTGACACGCCCGCCCGGGCAAGCCGACGTGGTCGGTAGAACGTCAGGTGATCGGCACTCCCGGACTGCCGATCACCTGACGTTCTACCGACCACGTCGGCCGTCGGGTCACAGCACTACGGGACGAGTCGGTGCAGGTCCCTCGGGAACGGGGTGACCTCACGGACGTTGGCGGCCCCGACGAGGCGCGCCACCCAGCGCTCCAGGCCGATCGCGAACCCGCCGTGCGGCGGCATCCCGTGCCGGAACGCGGCGAGGTACGACGCGTACGCTGCCGGGTCCTCGCCACGCGCCTCGATGGCCGCGACGTAGTCGGGGTACCGGTGCAGGCGCTGGCCGCCCGTGACCAGCTCGAGCCCGCGGAACAGCAGGTCGAAGCTGTTGCTCCAGCGCCCGTCTCCCGCAGCGGCGCGCGCGCCCGTCTCCGGGTGGGTGTAGAACGGCCGCTTCGCCATGGGGTAGCCCTCGACGGCGACGAAGTCCGACCCGTGCTCGGCCATCGCCCACTGCCCGAGCGCGCGCTCGTGCTCCGGTGCGAGGTCCGGCTCGTCGGCGGGTGCCCCGACCAGCGCAAGGGCGTCGGCGAAGTGGATCACGGGAAACGCCGCCGGTACCTCTGGCACCTCGACGCCGAGCCGTTCGGCAGCGCCCGAGCCGCGTACGGCGTCGGCCATGCCTGCGAGCACGTCACGGAGTACCGCCAACACGTCACGATGGTCGCGCACGAACCCGAGCTCGACGTCCAGGGAGCGGTACTCCGCCAGGTGCCGCACCGTGTCGTGCGGTTCGGCCCGGAAGACCGGGCCCACCTCGTAGACCCGCTCGAAGACGCCGACCATCTGCTGCTTGTAGAACTGTGGCGACTGCGCCAGGTAGGCGGGTCGGCCGAAGTAGTCCACGGGGAACACGTTCGCCCCGGACTCCGTGGCCGTACCCACCAGCTTGGGCGTGCAGATCTCGGTGAAGCCCGCCGCGTCGAGCGTCGCGCGGAAACCGCCGAGGCTCGTCGCCGCGACCTCCCAGCGCGCTTTCTGCGCGGGGTGCCGCCAGGCGACCGCCGCATGGTCGAGCAGGGTCGGCAGGGCTACCGCCAGGGCGGGCCGCCAGAGCTCGACGGGCGGGGTCTCGGCGGCGTCCGTGAGCGGCGTGATCACGGGCTCCGTGAGCTCGACACCGCCAGGGGCCTGCGGGTTGGCGGTGACCGTTCCGGTCACGTCCACCGTGGTCTCCTCCGGCGGCACCTGCGCCGCCACGCGCGGCGAGCCCTGCGGCTCACCCGGCCCGACACCGGCGCCCGCGCGCACCACGACCTGGGCGAGGCCGGTGCGGTCGCGCAGCACGAGGAACGTCACGTTCGCCAGCTCCCGACGGCGGTGGACCCAGCCCTGCAGCCGCACGACCGATCCGGGCGGGACGGCGGCAAGGTCGCGTGCCAGGGTGCGGACGGTGGCGGCAACAGGCCCGTCCGTCGCTCCGCCGGCGGCTGCGGTCGGCGCGGTCGTGGACGGGGCCGGGGACGGGGATTGCGGGGGTGGTCTCATCGTGTCTCCTTCAGAGCGAGGCCCTGAAGGAGCGGGCGGGGGCTAGGTCGCGGTGCCACCACTCCTTTGCCGGGAGACCCCGGCCTCTCGTCGGTACGCCGCACGCGCGGGCGGAGCGCTCGCCCGGCAGTCCGGGCCGAGGGTCGTCACGCCTCACGCTCGCCACGACAAACGTTATGCCCGACGGCGGTGCGTCCGCCACACCATTGGGGGGGAACCGGGCACGGGCTCAGGCCGGGACCGCGAAGACGGACGGATACGACGGCGGGGCCCCGACCGAGATCAGGGCCCCGCCGGGCGTGCGGTCGTCGGGCGTTCAGCCCCACCCCTGCTCGTTCTGCTGCTCGCCGCCCTGCTCCTGCGAGCCGTACTCACCGCTCTGGCCGCTCTGGCCCTCGGTCCCGAACTCGGATCCCGGTTCGGTGGTGCCCTCGGACTGCTCCGCGGACTGGCCGTAGGACGAACCCTGCGGCGCCCCGCCCTCGCTCTGCCCGTACGACCCGCCCTGCGCGGAGGACTCGTCCTGACCGTAGGAGCCACCCTGCGCGGAGGACTCACCCTGGCCGTACGACCCGGACTGCTCCGGCTGGCCGTAGGACGAACCCTGCGACTCGCCGTACGACGAACCCTCGCTGCCCTGCGAGGCACCCTGCGAACCGAGGTTCTCCCCGCCCTCCTGCGAGCCGAAGCCCTCGGAGGTGTTCTCGCTCGAGCCGAACTCCGACGTCGGCTCCTGACCGTACTGGTCGCCCTGCTCGGACTGCCCATAGTTCTCAGTCATGACTGCTCCTCGCGTGCGTGCGTGCGCGGAGGTGTGCCGAATTGCATCCCCCTGCGGGACCGGGTGAAAACCCGCGCCCAAATGCAACGTACCCAGGCCGCAGAGGGATCGCCACAGGTACTTCGAACTACCCCGGTGTAACCCGGACGGGCCCTCCGTCAGTGCAGGTCAGCAGTGTTTTCCTCGCCCGGGGCAAGTATCGTCCCGGAGCACCGCTCGGCCCCGTCAGCGCACGAGCGTGAACCCTCCGGTCCACGGCACCGCCTCACCCAGCGCGAGGCTGAGCTGCAGGTAGCCGGTCGCCTCCAGCTCCCTGGCCCTGGCCAGCAGCCCGACGTCGATGCCCTGCGCCCCCGCGGCCTCGACCACGTCGAGCAGCGCCGACTTCGCGTCGGCGTCGTCCCCCGCGACGAGCACCGTCGCCGGCGCAGACCCGGCTCCGTCCGCGGTGAGCTCACCGGACGCGAGCGTGGCGGCGAAGCTGGTGTTGAAGGCCTTCAGCACGCGCGACTGCGGCAGGCGGGTAGTGAGCTCGGCGGCGGCGCTGCCCGCCTTGATCTCCCGGCGGCGACCCTCGGCCAGGTCGACGGGATTCGTGATGTCCACGACGACCTTGCCGGCGAGCTGCTCGCTGAACCGCGCGGCGACCTCGCCCAGGGCCTCGTACGGCACGGCGAGCACGACGACGTCGCCCGTGAACACGTCCACGTGCTCGCCGTGCGCCACGCTCTGCACCGAGGCCCCGCCGCGCTCTGCCAGGGCCGCGATCGCGCTGCCCATCTTCCCCGTCCCGATGATCGTGAAGCCGTTCATGATTCCAGGCTCACACGCAGCCCCGTCACCCGCAGCCTGCCCGTCGCACGGCGTCAGCCGCGCACGCCGGCGTCCCCTCGCACCCCGAGCCACCGCAGCACAGCCTGCCCGACGGCGGCGGCGTCCTCGAGGGGCGCGAGGTGGCCACGCCTCTCGAACGCCACCACCTCGGGGTCGCCGGGGAGGGCCGCCCGGAGCCGCGCGGCCTGCTCGAACGGGATCCACGGGTCGGCGACGCCCCAGCCGACCCGGACCGGGCAGCGCACCTGGTCGAGACGGTCGAGGACCGGTGCCGTGTGGGCGGGCGAGAGCTGCGCGATCTGCCGGTAGAACGCGGCCTGCCCGGTCTCGTCGAGCCAGGGCTCGGCGAGCGCGCCGACCGTGTCGTCGGGCAGGTCGTGGTTGGCGGCGCCGGCGATGTACTCGCGGACGAGGGCCGCGTGCAGCGGGCCGGGCAACGCCGCGAAGACCGACTCGTTCTCGGCCACGAGCCGGAAGAACGGCGACCCCCAGGGATCGAGGGTCACGATGTCGAGCAGGAACAGGCTCGCGAGCTCGACGTCCTCGAGGAGGTGTGCGCCCAGCGCGACGGCACCACCGATGTCGTGGGCCACCACGTGGGGCCGGTCCAGCGACCAGTGCCGCAGCAGCGCCGCGAACCGCTGCCGCTGGGCGACGAGGTCGACCGGGTACGCCGGCTCCTTCGGTGAGGCGCCGTACCCCGGCATGTCCCACAGGAACACGCGGTAGTGCTGACTCAGCGCACGCGCCACGGGCGCCCACACGAGCGCCGACCACGGGGTGCCGTGGCAGAGCACGACGTCGCCGGCCGGCGCCCGGTCCGTCGGCTCGAGCACATACGTGGCGACGCGGGCGCCGTCGGCCCCGCCGAGGTCGAGGAGGACGGGCGCAGGCAGGGTCGACCGGACGGGAGCGGGCTGTGGTGCGGGCATGCGCCGACGGTAGGACGTCGGGCTCCGGCGGTCCACCGGCTACTTGACGCCCGCCGACGCCTTGAGGCCCACCGGTGTCGCGTCCGCCGGTGCCGCGTCGAGCAGCGCGGCGAGGAGGCCGGGAAAGCGGGCCTCCAGGTCGTCGACCCGCAGGTGCACGTAGCACCGCGTGCCCTCGTCGCGGGTCCGCGTCACGCCGGCGCTGCGGAGGGTCTTCAGGTGATGGCTCAGCGTCGACTTCGACACCGGCGCATCGAGCTCGCCCCACTGGCGCTCCTGGCCGTCCGCCAGGAGGTAGACGACGCCGAGGCGGAGCGGGTCGGCCAGGGCGGAGAGCACCCTGGCCAGCGTGATCTCGCTGACGTCGGGATGTTCGGCGTTCCGCATGGCGCCATCGTAACCAGCAAGCAGCCACAGGTTAGGTAGACCTAAGCCGGTTGCTATGCTCTCGATGTGATGACACGTTGTCAGCACGTTGACCCCTGCGTCGGAGGAGAGTTCATGAGCCTGGCCGTCGAGGAAGACACCCCGCTGTCCGCCCTGCTTCGCGAGGGCACGCGTGCCGACCACGGCGCCGCCAACTCCGAGGACTTCATCGAGCAGCTCATGTCCGGCGCGCTGAACCGGGCCGCCTACGCCGACCTCTCGGCCCAGCTGCTCGTGGTCTACGAGGCACTCGAGGGCGCGAGCACCGCCGTGCGCGACGACGAGCGGGGCGCGGGCCTCGTCTTCAACGAGCTCACGCGCGTCCCTGCGATCGAGCGGGACCTCGCCTTCCTGTACGGACCGGCCTGGCGCGAGGAGATCCGCATCCTGCCCGCGACTCGTGAGTACGCGGACCGCGTGCGCGAGATCAGCGGCAGCCTGCCGCACTACGCGGCGCACTCGTACACGCGGTACCTGGGCGACCTGTCGGGCGGCCAGATCGTCAAGCGCATGATGAAGCAGCACTACGGCCTGGACGGCGACGGGGTGGCCTTCTACACGTTCCCGGACATCCCGAAGATCAAGGTGTTCAAGGACGCGTACCGCAGCCGGCTCGACGACCTCGACCTGGACCCCGAGGAGGTGGCCGCGACGCTCGCGGAAGCGCACCACGCGTTCCACCTGAACCGGGTCGTGTTCACCGCCCTCGCCGAGATCCACTGCTGACGCTGCTCGCTCCAGCCCTGGCAGCGGCCGCGTGATACTTTGTTCGACGTTCTACGAACATCGAACAAAGGCCGCCGCAGGGTGTGGATCACCCCGTATCGGCCCGAGCCCCGAACGAGGAGCCCACGTGACAGCCCAGCTGACGGTCCGCCCGCCCACCGCCCTCACCGGCAAGGTCGTGATCGTCACAGGTGCAGGCTCCGGCATCGGGCGCGCGACCGCCCGTGCGTTCGCCCGGGCCGGAGCGCACGTGCTCGGCGTCGGGCGCCGCCCAGCAGCCCTCGCCGAGACCGCGGCCGGGCATGCCGAGATCGCCACGCTGTCGACGGACCTCCGCTCACCCGGCGCGCCGCAGCACGTCGTCGATACCGCGACCGACCGGTGGGGCACTCTCGACGTGCTGGTCAACAACGCGGGCACCACCGCGATGATGTCGCTCGCCGACACCACCGCCGACGGCATCGACGGGCTGCTCAGCCTCAACGTCACCGCCCCCAGCCTGCTCGCGAGCGCGGCCCTGCCGCACCTGCTCCGGTCCAAGGGATCGATCGTCAACATCTCCAGCACCTACGGGCACCGGCCGCTCCCCGGTGCCGCCCACTACGCGGCGTCCAAGGCCGCCGTCGAGCAGCTCACGCGCAGCTGGGCGCTGGAGCTCGCCGCCGACGGCGTCCGCGTCAATGCCGTGGCGCCAGGGCCCACCGAGAGCCAGGCGCTCACCGCTGCCGGCCTGCCCGACGCCACCGTCGAGGAGATCAAGCGCGACGAGGCCGCACGCATCCCCCTCGGCCGGCGAGGCGAGCCCGAGGAGGTCGCCTCCTGGATCGTGCGACTGGCCGACCCCGCGACCACCTGGCTCACCGGCCAGGTCCTCGCGGTCGACGGCGGCCTGCACCTCACCTGATGACTCATCTCACATGTTGAGAATCCTCACAGCCTGAACCTGTCACGAATCGCGGCCTCCGGTGGTCGGATTGAGTATGAACACCACCGAACGTCGGATCTCAACGACAGTGCTGGTCATCGGGACGGGCGGGTCGGGCCTACGGGCCGCGATCGAGCTCGCGGAACAGGGTGTCGACGTGCTGGCCCTGGGCAAGCGGCCACGCATGGACGCCCACACCTCGCTCGCGGCGGGCGGCATCAACGCCGCGCTCGGCACGATGGATGCCGAGGACAGCTGGCAGCAGCATGCCGCCGACACCATCAAGGAGAGCTACTTCCTGGCCAACCCGCACACGGCGGAGATCGTCGCCAAGGGGGCAGCCCAGGGTATCGCCGACCTCGAGCGATACGGCATGGCCTTCGCCCGGGAGGACGACGGGCGCATCTCCCAGCGGTTCTTCGGCGCGCACACGTACCGCCGCACCGCGTTCGCCGGCGACTACACCGGCCTGGAGATCCAGCGCTCGCTGGTCAACCGGGCAGTGCAGCTCGACATCCCGGTCCTCGACTCGGTCTACGTGACCCGGATCCTCACGCACGACGGCGCGGTGTTCGGCGCCTACGGGTTCGACCTGACCGACGGCACGCCGTACCTGATCCACGCCGACGCCGTGATCCTCGCGGCGGGCGGCCACAACCGGATCTGGCGGCGCACGTCGTCGCGGCGCGACGAGAACACTGGCGACTCGTTCCGCCTCGCCGTCGAGGCCGGCGCACGACTGCGCGACCCGGAGCTGGTCCAGTTCCACCCGTCCGGCATCATCGAGCCCGAGAACGCGGCGGGCACCCTGATCTCAGAGGCAGCCCGCGGCGAGGGCGGCATCCTGCGCAACGGTCTGGGCGAGCGGTTCATGAAGAACTACGACCCCGAGCGGATGGAGCTGTCCACCCGCGACCGGGTGGCGCTCGCCGCGTACACCGAGATCAAGGAGGGGCGAGGCACCGAGAACGGCGGCGTGTGGCTCGACGTCTCGCACCTGCCGCGCGAGACGATCATGTCTCGCCTGCCGCGCGTCTACCAGACGATGCTCGAGCTGCAGATGCTCGACATCACCGCGGAACCCATCGAGATCGCACCGACCGCGCACTACTCCATGGGCGGCGTGTGGGTCCGGCCGGAGGACCACAGCACGGAGGTCGACGGTCTCTACGCGATCGGCGAGGCGTCCAGCGGCCTGCACGGCGCCAACCGCCTCGGCGGCAACTCCCTGATCGAGCTGCTCGTGTTCGGCCGGATCGTCGGCCGGGCCGCCGCGACCTACTCCGCGGGCCTCGAGGCGCAGCGTCGTTCGCACGCCGCGGAGGACCAGGCCCGCAAGGAGGTCGCGGACCTGCTGGTCGCCGACGGGCACGAGAACGTGCGCGCCCTGCAGCGCGCCGTGCGCAACACCATGACGGAGTACGCCGGCGTCGTGCGGGACGAGCAGGGGCTGGTCGCGGGTCTGCGGGAGCTGGACGAGATCGAGGCGCGCACCCGGGAGATCGGGGTCCACCCCGACATCGCGGGGTTCCAGGACCTCGCGCACGCCTTCGACCTCAAGGCGTCGCTCATCGCGGCGCGGGCCACGCTGGAGACCGCCCGCGAGCGCCGCGAGACCCGCGGGTGCCACAACCGCTCGGACTACCCCGACCTGGACCCGGCTCTGCAGGTGAACCTGGTCTGGTCCCCGCGCACCGGAGTGGTGCGCGAGGAGATCCCGCCGGTCCCGGACGAGCTCTCGGAGCTCATCCAGGAGGTCTCGACGGCAGGCAAGCTGGTCGAGTAGCGGCGCGCGCGCCGCACCCGAGCCGTCGGGCGCGGGGAGCTTCCTCCGGTTCAGGACACGTCGCCGTGCTCCGTGTCGCTCCCCGCACCACCGGCCCCGGCGTTCGTGGTGACCTCGACGCTCCCCTGTCCGGCGTCGCCACGGCTGTAGCCACCGCCACCACCACCGCCGTCTCCGCCTCCGCCTCCGCCACAGCTCGTCGCGAGGAGCAGCACGGTCAGTCCCGCTCCCGCGACGAGCTTCGCTCCTCGTGAGATGGGCCCTCGTACTCTGGACATGGTTCCTCCTTCGTTCTCGTCCGTTCCGTCCAAGTAGGCCAGACGCGTTCTGCGTCGGCGCGGCGGAGGTGGCCGCCCAGGTGCATCGCCCGCCACACCCCGCGGTACCCGGGCAGGATCCCCGAGGCGATGATCACGTGCCCGACGACGACCGGCGTCACCACGTACGTCGACCACCGGTGCACCAGCAGGAACCAGACGAAGGCCGGGCCTCCACTGACGAGCACCAGCCCGATCCCCGAGACGACGAGGGCGAGCAGCGTCACGAGGAGCACGAGGTTCGCGATGCGCTGCCCCGGGTCGAACCGGCCCTCGTGCCGCCCGAACCGACCGGTGAGGACGGCCGCCGGCCAGCGCCGGAACCACGCCGCGTCGCCGTGCCGGAACCGGACGGACTCCTGCCAGAAGGTGCGCCACCCCCGCATGCCGACGACGGCGGCCAGCGCCGTCAGCCCCGCGAGGGCCCAGCCGGTGAGGGTGTGCAGCTCCGCGTCCGACGTCCCCGTGACGCGGGCGAGCACGCTCGGGCTGCCCTCGCGGCCGAGCCCGAGCCACCACCCGGTGGCCAGCAGCACGAGGACCGTCGCGTACACGCCGGCGTGGAACCACCGGGCCGGTCGCGTGTTGCGCTCGACCACGTCGGTCTGCGCACCCTCCGGCTCGGCGTCGTCCGGCTCAGTACCCATCGCCGTCTTCCGTGTCGCTGCTCGTGTCGCCCTCCGCACCGGCTCCGACGGTCACGGTGACCTCGGTCTCGACCCCGGCCGCCGAGTGGTCGGCGTTGCGCAGCGATGCGTTGACGACGTGCTCACCCTCCGGTAGGTCGCTGACCTCGACGCTCTCGCCCTCGACCACCAGGTACTCCCGGTCGTCGTCGTCGAAGAACACGTGGACGTGGTGTGCGCCGGTGTCGGTCGGGCCGAGCTCCTCGCTCGAGTCGAGCTCGACGGCGAACGGCGTCTCGACCGTCGCGCCGTCCTCCGGCGACGTGATCTCCAGGGTCATCCCGCCCGGCTCGGCGCCGCCACCACCGCCGTCGGCGCCACCGTAGCCACCACCGCCGGAACCGCCGCCTCCCTCGCCGCACCCCGCTGCGAGCAGGAGGGTCAGCGCCGTTCCCGCGACGAGCCTCGCTCCTCGTAGTCTGGACATGGTTCCTCCTCGGTCCGGTCGTCCGTCACAGGTCCTTACGTGGCGAGGCACCCGGACGGATCTCTCGCCCGCCGGCGAGATCCGTGAGCGGGCCTCGCACGTAGGGAAGGACATGACGGCATCGGACGAGGCGCTCCTCGCCGGGATGGCCGCGGACGACCCGGACGCGGCTGCCGTCTTCGTGCGCCGGCACCAGGCGCGGGTGTACGGCGTCGCGCTCTTCGTGGTCGGCATCCCCGCCGTCGCGGAGGAGGTGGCCCAGGAGACCTTCGTGCGCGCGTGGCGGCATGCCGACGCCTTCGACCCGCGGCGGGGGCGCGCGACGACGTGGCTCCTCGCGATCGCCCGGCACGCCGCGATCGACGTGCTGCGGGTGCGGCGTGACGTCCCCGTCGACCCGGTGGTCATGGTGGAGACGATCGCCGACCCCGACCGCCTCGCGGAACGCGTGGTGACCGGCACGACGGTGCACGCCGCCCTCGCCCGGGTCCCGCGGGAGCAGGCGACGGCGGTCGTGCTCGCCGCGGTCTTCGGCCTCAGCGGAGCCGAGATCGCCGAGCGGACCGGTGTGCCGCTCGGCACGGCCAAGACGCGGATCCGCCTCGGGTTGCGGCACCTGCGCGACGAGCTCGCGAGCACCCGGGAGGTGGACATCCCATGACGGCGACCGAGCAGTGCGTCGAGCTGCGTGACGCGCTCACCGAGGTGGCCCTCGGGGTCGCCGACGGCACCACGCGCGGCGTGGTGATGGCGCATCTCGCGACGTGCGAGCGCTGCAGGGACGACCTCGCGACGCTTGCCGCGACGGCCGACGAGCTGCTGCTCCTCGTCCCGGAGCGGGAGCCCTCGGCGGGTTTCGAGAGTCGCGTGCTGGCCCGGCTCGCGCCCGAGCGGGAGCTGCGCTCGTCGGCAGGGGCGGACCAGCCGGCGGCGGAGCCCGTCCCACCGGTGACCGTCCGACGGCAGCGCGTGCGACGCGCCGTCCTCGCGCCCGCCCTGGGTGTGGGTCTGCTCGGCATCGGCGGCGCGGGCGTGTGGGTCGCCACGGAACCGGACCGCGACCTGGCCGCCTCCTACCGCACGACGCTGGACACGGCGGACGGCCGCTACCTCGCGGCGGCCGACCTCATGACCGGCACGGGACCGGGAAGCTCCGCTCGGTCGGTGGGCACGGTCTTCCTCTACGAGGGCAACCCGTCCTGGGCGTACGTGGTGGTCCGCGGCGCCGGAGCGGCGCCGGCCTACGAGGTCGCCGTCACCGTCGACGCCGGGGCAGGCGCCGGGTCGGACGCCGGGGGCTACCCCGACAGAGCGGGCTCCGGCGGGGCCGGCCCCGCAGGCCCGGGTGCGAGTCCCGGAACCGACCGCACGGCCGGCACCCGCGAGATCGCACTCGGGTCGTGCGTCGTGGTGGCACAGGAGTGCTCGGCAGGTGGCGTGCTCGACGTCGCAGTGCGTGACGTCGTGTCCGTCCGGCTGACGACCCCGGACGGGACGACCTGGGCGACCGCGACGCCGGACCCGGCCCGGCCGTAGCCGGCGCCGGGCCCTCGGGCGCGGCCGTCGCCCGAGGCCGCCGCGACATTAAAAGTATCAGGCGCCTTTTTATTCGGTATGCTCGGCCCATGGCAGACCTGGCGGTTCGGGCCGACATCGAGGAACTGGTGTCGGCGTTCTACGGGACGGCGTTCCAGGACCCGCTGATCGGGCCGGTGTTCACCGAGATCGCGAAGATGGACCTCGACCACCACCTCCCGATCATGTGCGACTTCTGGGAGACGGTTCTGTTCGATGCCGGCCTCTACCAGCGCAACGCGCTGCAGGTGCACGTCGCGCTGCACTCCAGGCACCCGCTCGGTGCGGACCATTTCGAGCGGTGGGTGGCGCTGTGGTCCGCGACCGTCGACGCCCGGTTCTCCGGCCCGATCGCGGACCGCGCGAAGCTGCAGGCGAGCCGGATCTCCGAGTCCCTGCAGCGGCGCCTGGCCGGGCGCTCGGGCAGTGTGCTCGAGACGATCGGCCGCCGCGAGGGCATGGCACCCGCCGCACACCTCGACCCGAGAGCCGAACGACAAGGTCCCGGATGAGCCGGGAGGTGTGAGGATCAGTCCGATGACAGGACGAAGCGAGGACTACCACGCCGCACTGGCGTCGGCCAGCCGCAGGCAGGTCCTGGACGCCCTCCTCGCGGCACCGGGACCTATGGACGCTGCGGGCGTCGCCGAGCAGCTCGCGCTGCACGTCACCACCGCGCGCTTCCACCTCGACCAGCTCACCGACGCCGGGCTGGCCCGGCGTCGGCCCAGTGCGGAGAAGCGACGCGGACGGCCACGGATCCTGTACTCGGCGGCTGGGGCGGCTCATGACACCGACGCCCGGGAGCAGCTCATCGAGGTCCTCGCCGACACGCTCGCCCGCGAGCACCAGCCCTCCGCCGACGCGACCAGCGCGGGCCGGCGGTGGGCCGACACCTTCGACCCACCGGACACCGACGGGCCTGTCGCCGGCCTGGTCGAGGTGCTCGACCAGATCGGCTTCGACCCGGAGCTCACGCCGGACGCGAAGACGATCCGGCTGCACGCCTGCCCGTTCCGCAGCGCTGCCAGGGAGCATCCCGAGGTCGTGTGCTCCGTGCACCGCGGCCTGGTCCAGCGGCTGCTCGAGAGCACCGGGCCGGCACCCCAGCTCGTCCCCTTCGTCGAGCCAGAGCTCTGCCTCGTCACCCTCGACCGGCCACGTACCCGCTGACCGCTCGACGCTTCCGGTGACAAACACTTCTTGCCCTTTTCATCACCGAGAAGAGGCAGGTCCGAAACCCCTGTCGTGCCGAACCGTGGGACGCCAGGACTGCCGACGTCGGCCGATGCGTATCGTGTCGCTGCCCTTGCACCGCCCGAACGGAGAAATCGCGTGCCCCACCTGGACGAGCGCCTCATCCCGGTCTTCGACGAGGTCATCACCCGCAACCCCGGGGAGACCGAGTTCCACCAGGCCGTCCGCGAGGTACTGGAGAGCCTCGGCCCGGTCGTGGCGAAGCACCCCCGGTACACCGACGCAGAGGTGATCCGCCGGCTGTGCGAGCCCGAGCGGCAGATCATCTTCCGGGTGCCGTGGACCGACGACGCCGGGCGGGTGCAGCTGAACCGCGGCTTCCGGGTCGAGTTCA
Organism: Promicromonospora vindobonensis; assembly: GCF_042685865.1. Classification (NCBI taxonomy): domain Bacteria; kingdom Bacillati; phylum Actinomycetota; class Actinomycetes; order Micrococcales; family Promicromonosporaceae; genus Promicromonospora; species Promicromonospora vindobonensis. The sequence goes on from NZ_JBHUOG010000001.1 coordinate 522,726, forward strand.
ACTCGGCGCTCGGCCCGTACAAGGGCGGCCTGCGCTTCCACCCCTCCGTCTACCTGGGGATCGTGAAGTTCCTCGGCTTCGAGCAGATCTTCAAGAACTCCCTCAGTGGGCTGCCGATCGGCGGGGCCAAGGGCGGCAGCGACTTCGACCCGAAGGGCCGCAGCGAGGCAGAGGTCATGCGGTTCTGCCAGTCGTTCATGACGGAGCTGTACCGCCACCTCGGCGAGTACACCGACGTCCCGGCCGGCGACATCGGCGTGGGCGAACGCGAGGTCGGCTACCTCTTCGGGCAGTACAAGCGCATCACCAACCGGTACGAGTCCGGCGTCCTCACCGGCAAGGGCCTCAGCTGGGGCGGGTCCCAGGTCCGCACGGAGGCCACCGGCTACGGGACGGTCTTCTTCGTCAACGAGATGCTCGCCCACGCGGGCCAGTCCTTCGACGGCAAGCAGGTCGTCGTGTCCGGCTCCGGCAACGTCGCGATCTACGCGATCGAGAAGGCGCACCAGCTCGGTGGCCGCGTGATCGCGTGCTCCGACTCCGACGGGTACGTGGTCGACGAGGCCGGTATCGACCTCGACCTGCTCAAGGAGATCAAGAACGGCCACCGCGGCCGGGTCGCCGACTACGCCGAGCGGCGCGGTAGCGCACGGTACGTCGCGGGCGGGTCGATCTGGCAGGTGCCCTGCGACATCGCGCTGCCCTGCGCCACGCAGAACGAGCTGGACGGCGCCGACGCGAAGGGGCTCGTCGAGAACGGCTGCCAGATCGTCGCAGAGGGCGCCAACATGCCGACCACACCCGACGCGATCCGGCTCCTCCGGGACGCGGGCGTGCGGTTCGCGCCCGGCAAGGCCGCGAACGCCGGCGGTGTCGCCACCAGCGCGCTCGAGATGCAGCAGAACGCGTCGCGCGACTCGTGGACCTTCGAGCACACCGAGGCACGCCTCGCGGAGATCATGCGGTCCGTCCACCACCGCACGCTGGAGACCGCCGACGAGTACGACGTGCCAGGCGACTACGTGGCGGGCGCGAACATCGCCGGCTTCACCCGGGTCGCCGACGCGATGCTCCACCTCGGCCTCATCTGACGACGTCCCCGGCGAGGACCGGCAGCCTGCGGGCGCCGACCAGGTGGCGATCGACAACGTCGCCGCAGCCCGCGACGCCGTCGGGCACCTGGTGCGGATGGGGCGGCGGCCCGAGCTCGGCTGATCCGGTCGCGGCTCGTCGGCCAGAGAGCCCAGGTGTTGGATGACCTACCTGGCCGAGCTCGTCCGCGCCGGGGCGGGGCAACCCGGGGCGGCTCGGGACGGGCACAGCCCGGGGCGGCTCGGATCGGCTCGGCTGAGATCGGCCGGGGTGGCGGCTCGGATCGGCTCGGTCGGGGGCGGCTCGGATCGGCTCGGTCCGGATCGGTCGATCGGCTCGGCTCGGCTCGGTCAGGATCGGTCGGCCCGGGATCAGCCCGGCTCGAGGGCGACTGCAGACTTAGTCGCGGCCTCGACCGGCGACTGCAGAGTTCGTCGCGGTTCTTCGGCCTCTCACCACAACCAACTCTGCAGTCGGCGTCGACGGTCGCGACTAAGTCTGCAGTCGACGGCGGACCAGACCGCAGATCAGAGAGCCGACGGCACGCCGAACCACACACTGCAGAGTCGACGGCGGACCGGACCGCACACTGCACAGCCGACGGCCAGCCGGACCGCAGACCACAGACCACAGACCACAGAGCCAACTGCACACCAGACCGCAGACCACAGAGCCGGGCAGCCCACACGACACACCCCCGCACCGCCGACCGCCCAATCACACACCTCAAAGCCGCCAACCGCCCACAGCCCACAGCCCCACTTCTCAGCCGCGAGATCCGCCCCGAACATCTGTCCCGGAGGGCGCGGCGCTCGCGCCATCCCACCAGTCGAGCACGCGTGTGCCGTAGAACGTGAGCCACCGGGAGGACTCCCCCGGCGGCACGTCCACCTCGAACCAGACCCGCCCCGGATGCCGCCCCTGCTGCAGCCAGGTGCCGTCCGGGCGGCGGGCGGCGCGGACCACGTCGACGGCGTCGGCGAGCCGGGGATCGGGCCCGACACCGTCGTGCAGCGCCGCCGCGCGGAAGTAGTCCAGGGCGTTGAGAGCGCTGAAGCCCCAGCGGAACGGGTACCGGAACCGGATGGCCCACGGGCCGACGAGCTCGCCCGTCGACAGCCCCCGGAGCAGCCGTCGCTCCAGGAGATACTCCTCGCCCGCCCACCGTGCGGCGCGCAGCTCGTCGCTGCCGCCCGTCGCTACCTCGTAGTACAGGAGGCCCTTCAGGGAGTTGAGGGTGGAGTGGAACGACGAGCGCGTCGAGCCCTCGACCCACTCGCAGTTCCAGCCGCCGTCGGCGAGACGATGGTCGGCGAACCACTGGGCGATGCCCGAGACGTCCGCGCCGAGCCAAGCACCGTTGGCGAGCGTGTAGCCGTTGATGCAGCAGTCGACCTCGCCGCCCCAGTAGGGCAGGTCTTCGTACTCCCACCGGCTGTTCGCGGCCAGCTTCTCGGCGGTGCCGGCCAGCGCGGCGGCGTCGAGGCCCCAGTCGCGCAGAGTGGTGAGCGACCAGGTGGTCGCGGTCCAGGGCTGGCCTTCCTCGTCACCCTGAAAGTCGGCGGGGAAGTACGCGCCGCCTGCCCACTGCCCGTCGGGATCCTGCCTCGAGAGCAGTCCTGCGCCGAATCCTTCGGTGGCGACGCGGCTCCGCGTGGCGCGCCAGACGTCCTCCGGGGCGCCCGCTAGGTCACGCTCGACCTGCCAGCGCAGGGCCGGGTCGGTCTCGAGCATCCAGTCGAGCAGCTCTGGCGACATGGTGAGAAGGCTACTTTTCCGTGGGTCGGTCCGCGAGGCTCTGGCCCGGTCCAGTCCGGTCCAGGACCGGTCAGGAATCGAGAAGCACCCGATGCCGCACCGAACCTAACGTGATGGGTATGGCACACATCGACTCCGTCACCCTCGAAGTGACCGACCTCAGCACCGCACGTTCCTTCTACGACGCCGCCTTCGGCCTGGGCGACCGGCTCCACCTCCGCGAGACCGACGCACCCACCTCCGGGTTCCGCGGCTACCACCTGTCCCTCATCGCTTCGCAGCCGGGAGACGTCAACGCCCTGTTCGACGCCGCGGTCGCCGCGGGAGCCACCGTCCTCAAGCCCGTGGCAAAGTCCATGTGGGGCCACGGCGGCGTGGTCCAGGCACCCGACGGCGCCATCTGGAAGCTCGCGACCTCCGCCAAGAAGGACTCCGCTCCCGTCTCTCGGAAGGTCGACGAGATCGTGCTGCTGATCGGGGCCGACGACGTGTCCGCGAGCAAGAAGTTCTACGTCGAGCGCGGGATGACCGTCGGCAAGAGCTTCGGTTCGTACGTCGACTTCAAGATGGGGTCCAGCCCGATCGGGTTCGGCCTGTACAAGCGGTCCGCGCTCGCCAAGGACGGCGGGGTGGCACCAGAGGGAACGGGCTCGCACCGGATCGCGGCCAACAGCGACCTCGGCGAGTTCACGGACCCGGACGGGTTCGCATGGGAGCCGGTGCGGGTGAGCCGGTAGGGCTTTCTGCGGCGACGGGCGGGGGGCATGACAGTCGCGATGCTCTCTCTCGGGCTCGCCGTCACGCCCCGTCCCGCGCCCTGGCTACCAGCAGGCGCAGGGCCGGCACCACCTCGTCCTCGAACCAGGGGTTCTTCGTCTGCCAGCGGAAGTTCAGCGGTGACGGGTGTACCAGCGGCATCATCGTCGGCAGGTACTCCGCGTACGCGCGCACCGTCTCGGTCAGGCTCGGCTTCGCCCGGGATCTCAGGTAGTACTTCTGGGCATAGCCGCCCACCAGGATCGTGAGCCGGAGGTCCGGCAGCTCGGCGAGGATCCGCCGGTGCCACAGCCCGGCGAAGTCCTTGCGCGGCGGCAGGTCGCCGGAGGCGCCCTTGCCCGGGTAGTAGAAGTCCATCGGGAGGAGCGCGATCACGTTCGGGTCGTAGAACTGCTCGTCGTCGACGCCGAGCCAGGACCGCAGCCTCACACCGCTGGCGTCGTTCCATGGCACGCCGCTCTCCTGGGCCTTGCGTCCGGGAGCTTGTCCGACGACGGCGATCCGGGCGCCCGGCGCGGCGGTGTACAGCGGCTCGTAGCCGAGGTCGCGCGCCCAGGCGTTGGACCGGTGCGCGGTGATCTCGGCCCGGATCTGGTCGAGAGTGCTGGGCACGGCTCTCCTTCACGTCTGCTGAGGCTCGGGCAGGGCTGCCCCGTGCAGCCCAGTCTGTCCCCCGTGCGAGCTACCTACGAGTGTCCACCCCGCGGTGACGATTCCGGACACCAGGTTCCATAGCGTTCGGGGTAGCCCGCGGCGCACCGGCCGCGGCTTCTCGAACAAGGGAGTCATCGTGCGTCTGGTGTGGCAGCTCGTAGCAGTGTTGGCGGTCGCCTTCGTCGGCAACCAAGGTTCCATGGCGGTCCAGGGCAACCACTGGCTCGAGCTCGTCGTCGGAGTGGCCACGGCCGTGCTCGCGGTGCTCGTCTACGCCTGGGTGGTGCGACGGACCGAGCGCCGCGCGCCGGTGGAGGTGGAGCTCAAGGGCGCCGCACCCGCGATGGGCTGGGGCACGCTGCTCGGCATCGGCCTGTTCGGCGCCGTCATCCTGAACATCGCCTTCCTCGGGAACTACACGGTCAACGGGCTCGGCACGACGTCGGGCGCGGTCGGCCTGCTCGGCTTCATGGCCGCGGCCGCCGTCACGGAGGAGCTGATCTTCCGCGGCGTCCTGTTCCGCATCATCGAGGGCTGGACCGGCACCTGGATCGCCCTGACGCTGACCAGCGTGCTGTTCGGCGCGGCGCACCTCTTCAACGCCAACGCAAGCCTGTGGGGCGCACTCGCCATCGCCATCGAGGCCGGCGGCATGCTCACGGCCGCTTACGTCGCGACCCGCAAGCTGTGGGTGCCGATCGGTCTGCACTTCGGCTGGAACATCGCGGGGAGCGCGATCTTCAGCACCGAGGTGTCCGGCAACAACACCCCGCAGGGTCTGCTGGACGCCACGATGTCGGGCCCGATGCTGGTCACCGGCGGGGACTTCGGCCCGGAGGGAAGCGTGTACTCCGTGGTGTTCTGCGTGCTGGCGGCCGGGGTGTTCATGTGGCTGGCCCGCCGACGTGGCCACCTGGTCCCCCTCCGGCGCAGCGCACGGTCGGGCACGGCCGCTACGCTCCCCCGGTGATCCAGCAGGTCCTGGACCGGTGACACCGGCTCGACCCGCCTGCTCGACGGCGCCGGGGCACCTGTCATGGTGCCTCGGCGCCCCAGGGTGATCTCTGCGCCTCGTGCTGTGCCGGTGGTAGGCCGGACGTACCTTGGCAGCGGGGGGCGGGCCGGGTTCGCCCAACCTACCCGGACGCCCTTCACCACGAGGAGGTGGTGAACATGAAGCGTGTCTTCATGACGTGCGTCGTCGCCGCGGGGCTGACCGTTGGTGGCGCCATGTCGGCACACGCCGGCGAGACCAGCGGGACGGGTGCCGTAGTGCCGGGCGCGTTCAACGCCAGCTCGGCGTGCGCGTTCTCCGGCCGGGACGTGCCCGACGACCAGGAGGAGCAGCCGCCGGAGTTCGACGACGACTTCGTCACGGGCGGGCACGTCCAGAGCTACGGCAAGTACGTCAGCCACGGGCTCAAGGGTGTCGTGCCGAGCCCCGGCGAGGCCTGCCGCGGCAACGCGGGCGGCGGGGAATAGCATCACGATCGCCGCCACGGCGGGGACCAGCAGGACCGGCAGCGTTGTGGTGCCACCTCCGCGTTCACCGTCGCGGCGGCGACCATGAGGTCGGCCGGCCGCGACGGCGGCGCGAGCGTTCGCTCAGGAGACCTCTACCTCGGCGAGCAGCGCACCACGGTTGGTCCGGATGAACGCCTTGAGGGCCGCGGGCACCAGCGCGATGGCGGCGAGGGCGCCGTCGTCCCGGAGGTCCACGTGCTCGACGGCGTAGGTGCCACGGACCGGCTCCTGGAGCTCCGGGCCCGACCGGAGCTCCAGATCCATCGAGGCGACCCGCGCGAGGAAGTAGTGGTGCACGGCTACCCCGGCGTCCTTGGGCTGGGACGTCAGGAACACCTGCCGCACGACCTTCGCCGTCGCGCCGAGCTCCTCGAACAGCTCCCGGTGCAGCCCGTCCTCGACCGAGGCGTCCCCCGGCTCGACGCCGCCGCCGGGCGTCACCCAGTACGGGGCACGACCGCGGACGGTTCGCTTGATCACCACGAGCCGTCCCTCCTCGTCCAGCAGGATCGCCCGCGCCGCGCGCCGCACCACCACCGACGGCGTGGTCGACGTCGCGGGGATCTCGTCGACGACGGGCGCCTGGCGCAGGTAGCCCTCGAACAGCGGCCCGCCCGCGGCGTCCAGCGTCGCCCGCGCGACGGCGACCATCGTGTCGTCGTCGTGCCGGGCAGCCACCCAGCGGGCGGCGTATCCCGGGTCCCAGGCCCGCAGCTCGCGCAGCAGCCACTTGCCGCCGCCGTCCCACCGGCCGGCCGCTGCCAGGGCAAGGTGTCCCACCCGCTCCCACAGCACGGACCGCACCACGTCGGCCTCGCCGCCGTCGCGCGCGTACGCGAGGTCGTCCAGCAGGTCCGTCACGCCGTACCGGGCATCCTCCAGCGCACTGTCCGACGCCGGTCCGGGGCCCGCTTCCAGCATCGCCTGGCACTCCGCCTTCAGCCCCGCGACGTCGGCCTCACCTGCCACCGGCACACCCGTGGCGATCATCCGGACCAGCGTCGGCTTTCTCCGGGCCATCTCCTGCGCGATGAACCAGCGGTGCCCGTCCTCGGTGTTCACGAACAGCTCCGCCGGCCAGCCGCGCCAGCGCACCGAGTCACGGTGCCCGACGGCGTCGTCGGGCACGCAGACCACGATGTCCAGGTCCGATCCCGCCGTCCGAGCGCCCGGGTCGAGCACGCTGCCGGCCAGCAGCGCCCACCGAGCGTGTGGGTAGCGGTCAGCGACCAGGGCGGCGGCGTCGGCGATGGGGTCCACGGCAGACATCATCTGCCACACGGGCAAACGGGCCTATTCGTTATCGTGAATTCCCGTCTCGGCCTCGGTCGCCACCTCACCCGTACGGATATCGCAGAAGGAGTACCGCCAGCCATCGCCATGAACACCACGGCGCCCATCTGGTCGTGCACCTTGTGGCGCATGGTGTGCTCGGCCGGATCGCCCTCCGTGTACCCGGCGGACAACCGCGCATGGGGTCCATCGGGAAGACCCCGGAGGCGACGAGGCCCAGCCCGAAGACAACCACTGCGCAACCCAGCAGAAGGTTCTGCCCCGGCACGATCAGGCCCCATCTGGGTCGTCGTCGGCGGCGTCGGCATCGCCGTCGCCGTCGACGACTGCCTCATCGAGAAGGATCGGGATCGGCGGCTCCGGCTTCGGTGGCTTCTCGGGCAAGACGCTGGAACAGGTACCACTTCGGCGAGGATCGATTCATCGGCCATCCCAGGCCGGCCGTGTCCGCACTCTCGACCGCGACGAGCTCCCACTCCTGGAACGCTGCGACGACCTGCGCCTGCGAGACTCCCTCAACCAGCCGCTGATACCGCGACTGCCCGAAGGCCAGCAGCAACATGCTGGCTCCTGGTGCCGCAAGTGCTGTCACACCCCGGGCTTCCGCAGCCCGTTGCCCGGCATCGAGTCCTTGGAAGCAACCGATATCGACGAAGAGGTCGAAAAGACCCAGTCCTGCAGATTCGAGGTCGGTGGCGTCGCCCACTACATAGGTGACCTCTGCGGGACTCTTCTGCCGAGCGGCCTGAATCGCTTCGGGCACGATATCGACGCCTACCGCTTCCCACCCGCGCCGGGCGAGTCCGGGAGTGAACTGCCCCCGCCCGCACCCGACGTCCAACGCCCTCCCCAGGCCTTCAGGTCGTCCTTCGGCGACGAGATCAAGCAGGGAACCGAGCTGCGCCTCAGCTGCAGGACGATAACGCTCCCACGGTGTGTAGCCGAGGCGGTACATCCAGGAGTACTTCCCCGTCGGCCGGCTCTGAGACGCCATCAGAACCGGTCTCGCACTGCGGGATTCTTGCTCCTACGTCCAGGACTGAGCGATCTGGTGGCCAATTCGGCGTGTTCGCGCTTCAAGCTTCGATTCCTTCGCTCGCGTTGTTCTGCCGACGGGCTGACGGCGGACGGGTCTAGTCAGTACATCTAGCGCAGGTGGACGAGCCCGGCGGACGTCGGACGGAACCCGCACGACTCGAGATAGAACGACTCGAGGTGCGGCTCGAAGTCGACGAACATCCACTCGCAGCCCGCCGCCCTGGCTCCCTCGACCGCACGACGCACGACGGCGGTGCCGATGCCGTGCCGCCGTGGGACGCGGTGAGGTCGACGATCTCGTCGTCCGACACTGGTTGGCGCCAGGCAAGGACCGCTTCATCTGTGGGCATCGTGCTCAAGGATGACGACCGTCGGGCCGCGGCGGCAAGCGGATATTCGCAAGGGGGTGCGAGCAGGGTCTGGCCTCAGCTCATCACGTCCGCCCTGCCGTGAGCCGCCGCGCGCCGGCGGCTCTTCCAGCCGAGCACCGCCCAGGCGACGGCGCCGACGACGAGCATGAGAAAGACGGGGTTGGTGACGAAGATCGAGAAGGAACCGTCCGACTGCAGGAGGCCTCGCCGGAGGTTCGACTCCAGCAGCGGGCCGAGCACGAAGGCGAGCGCCAGTGGCGCGACCTCGAAGCCGAACTTCTTCATGCCGTAGCCGAGCACCCCGAAGGCCAGCGCCACCCAGACGTCGAAGATGGAGCTGTTGATGCTGTAGACGCCGACGAGGGTGACGAGCAGCGTCAGGGGGCCGAGCAACCGCATCGGGGCGCTCAACAACCGGGTGAAGACATGGATCAGGGGGATGTTCAGGGCCAGGAGCACGATGTTGCCGACGAACATCGACACGATGACGCCCCAGAACAGCTCCGGGTTCGTCTCGATGAGCTGGGGGCCCGGTGTGATGCCCTGGATCATGAGCGCGCCGAAGATGACGGCCATGGTGGTGTTCGCCGGGATCCCGAGGCTCAGCAACGGGATGAACGAGGAGTTCGCCGCTGCGTTGTTCGCGGTCTCCGGACCCGCCACGCCTTCGATCGCGCCGCGACCGAACATGTTCGGGGTCTTCGAGACCCGCTTCTCGATGCCGTAGGAGGCCATCGACGCTATCGTCGCGCCGCCACCGGGCAGCACCCCGAGCAGGAAGCCGATCACCGATCCCCTGGCGAAAGGTGCAGCTGACCTCCGCAGCTCCTTCCGGTTCGGCAGCACCCGCCCGTAGGTCAGCGAGGTCGACGGGTTCCGCCGGGACTCCTCGATCGTGTGCATGAGCTCGCCGATGCCGAAGAGGCCCATCGCGACAGCGGCGAACTCGATCCCGCCGCCGAGCTCCGGGATCCCGAAGGTGAAGCGCGCGGTGCCGGTGATGGGGTCGGTGCCGATCGTGGCGAGCAGCAGCCCCAGTGCCGCGACGACGAGCCCTCGGAGCAGCCCTCCGTTGGCGAGGTACGCGACGAGGACGATGCCCGTCAGCGCGAGGAGCGTGTACTCGGCGGGGCCGAACCCCAGCGCGAGCTCTGCGATGGGCGCGGCGAGGAACAGCAGTCCGACGATGGCGATGGTGCCGCCGATGAAGGAGCCGATCGCGGAGATGCCCAGGGCGACACCGCCCAGCCCTTTTCGAGCCATCTGGTAGCCGTCGAACGTCGTGACGATCGTGGTCGCCTCGCCGGGGATCTTCAGCAGGACCGAGGTGATGGTCCCGCCGTACGCGGAGCCGTAGTAGATGCCGGCGAGCATGATGATGGCCGACTCGGGCGGCATGGCGAACGTGATCGGCAGCAGGAGGGCGATCGTGCCGGCGGAACCCAGTCCCGGCAGCACGCCGATGAGGTTGCCGACCAGGACTCCCACGAACACGACGAGCAGGTTCTGCCAGGTGAGGGCTGTCTCGAGCCCGAGGAGGAAGTCATCCATGGTGTCGATGCCTAACGGTGAGAGACCGGGACGGTCCGGTGGAGCACTGTCCGGTGCAGTACTAGAGCGGCGTGGTCACGCCGAGGACGACGAAGAACAGCAGCCACGCGGCCCCCGTCCCCACGACGCAGGTGATCGCGATCGTCGGCCAGCGCGTCGCGCCCGCGGCGATCTGACAGCCTGCGAGGAGCACGACCGAGGCGAGCAGGAAGCTCACGTGCTCGAAGAGCAGCACGAACGTCACGATCGACCCGACGACGATCAGCGCGTTCCACACCTCCGGTCCGAAGGCGCCCTCCTTGCCGTCCCGGTTGAAGACGAAGAAGGCGACCGCGCCGACGGCGAGCGCGGCTCCCAGCGCCGCCGGCCACATCCCGGGACCAGGACGGTCCGGAGCTCCGACGCCGAAGGCCACGCCCGAGAGGATCGCGCCGGCGCCGAGGAGCACGAACACGGCCGCGCCGATCGGCTTGAGGACGCGCTGGCTCGGTACGGCGTCCTCGGCGTCGGGCGGACCCAGCTGCTCGACGGTGGACTCTCCCCCGTTTCCGGAGGCCGCGTCGTGTGTGTCACTCATCGATGAGTCCCAGCTCGACGAACGTCGGCCCGTTCGCCTCGTACTCGGCCTCGAGCGTCGGGACGAGCTTGTCGGTCTCCACGCTCGACGCCTCCGAGTGGAGCGCAGCCAGGGTGGTCGTGACCTCCTCCGACTCGACGGCCTCGCCGAAGATCCGCTCGAGCTCGGTGGCCGCCTCGTCGGGGATGTCCGCGTTCGCGTACAGCGCCTTGAATACCGCGAGCTCGATGTCGACGTCCTGCTCTACCGCCGTCGGGACGTCGGGCAGGCTCTCCAGCCGCTCGTCGCCGTAGACCGCGATCGCTCGGAGGTCACCGGACTCGAGGTACTGCATGGCCTCGCCGGGGTGCACGGCGACAGCGTCCACCTGGTCCCCGAGGAGCGCGGTGATCGCCGGAGCTGAGCCGTCGAAGGGGATGCCCTCGGCCTCGGCGCCGAGCTTCGCGAACGTCTGCGCCACCGCGATCTGCGTGTAGCTGCCGGTTCCCGAGCTGGCGTAGGTGAACCGTCGGTCGGCGTCGGCGCGCAGGTCGTCGATGCTCTGCCAGCTGCTCGAGGCGTTCACGAGAAGGAGGATCGGCTCCTCGTTCACCGCGGAGACCCCGTGGAAGTCCGTCGGCCCGAACTGGAAGTCCTGGAAGTGCGGCATCGAGGCGAAGGGACCGTTCGGCAGGTAGATCACCTCGCACGGGTCGGGACGTTTCGTCGCGACCTGCGTAGCGGCGACCGTGCCGTTGGCCCCCGTCTGGTTCACCACCTCGACGCGGATCCCCTCGGCGTTGCTCACGCTGTCGGCCAGGGCTCGCCCGACGACGTCGGAGCTCCCGCCCGCCGCGTAGGGAACCACCATGGTGATGGTCTTGCAGTCGAGGCCGCTCGCCGAGGAGGCGCCGCTCGTGCCGCACCCGGTGACCAGGCCCGCGAGGGCGGTGGTGGCCGCTGCAATGATCAGGGTCTTGTTCGTGTGCTTCTTCATCTCGTCACTCCCTTGTAACGGTCCTGCTTGTCACGGTCCTGGTCGAAATCGTGCGAGTCGTGGGGCGGTCAGCGGAACGCGGCGGTCCAGGACGCCGTGTGCAGCTCGCTCTCGGCGCGCCATCGCGAGATCACCCGGGAGAGCCGGTCGCGCTCCGCGCGGTGTTGCGGGTCGTCCCACAGGTTGGCCATCTCGTGCGGGTCGTCCGCCAGGTCGAACAGCTGGCCGTCGTCGTGATCCACGAACTCGACGAGCTTGTACCGCTGATCTCGAACCATCGTCATCAGGGCGGTCTGCTGCAGGATCATGTCCCGCGCGTGCTCGGAGAACGCGAACTCCCGGCCCGCGAAGTCCTCACCGCGGAGCGCGGGCAGCAGCGAGCGCGCCTCCATCCATACCGGCGGTGCGAGCTCCGCGAGCTCGAGCACGGTGGGCCCGAGGTCGAACAGGGACGTCAGGCCGTCGAGCTGGCGGTCCGCGACGATCCCGGGTCCGGCGATGATCGCGGGCACCCGCACGCTCGGCTCGTACATCGACCACTTCTGGATGTGGCCGTGATCGTTGAGGCAGTCGCCGTGGTCGGAGGTGAAGATGATGACCGTCTCCTCGAGCACGCCTCGTCGTTCGAGCGCGTCGACGACGGCCCCGACCTGCTCGTCGATCATCGTCACGTTCGCCATGTAGTACCTGCGCTGCCTGTCCACCTGGTCGGCGGTCGGATGCTCGAGGTGCACGATCCCGTCGTGGTCGACCTCGAGGTTGTCGCGAATGAGGTCCTTCACGGCGAACGGCTGGCTGGCGCGGTCCTCCGCCGAGTCGTGCGCCGCCGGCATCTCGACGCCGTCGTAGCGCGCGATCGCCTGGGGGGTGGGGTCGTACGGCGGGTGCGGGCCGGGAAACCCGACCTGCAGGAAGAAGGGCTCGTCGCCGGGGTACACGTCGAGCCAGTGGGCCGCCAGGTCGCCGACGAAGTTGTCGACGTGGAGGTCGTCGGGTGCTTCCCACTCGAACGCGCCGAGCCGCTCGCGGTAGTCGTCCAGCGCCCGGTACTTCGTCGCCCGGTCCGGCTTCACGAGGCCCCTGCTGCGGAAGGCCTTGTCCCACTCGTCCAGGAAGAAGGGCAGCGTGGGGTTGGACCGGTCCTTGTTCTCGACGACGTGCCGCTCGTGGAACCCGACGCTCGCGGTGTAGGGGTACGTGTGCATCTTGCCCACGTTGACACAGCGGTAGCCGGAGTCGGCGAGCCGCTCCACCCACGAGTGGTTCCACGGATCGTTGTTCTTCAGCACCCCGGTCGTGTGCGGGTACATCCCGGTGAACAGGCTGGCCCGAGAAGGCGCGCACGACGGCGCCGTCACGTAGGTGTGGGTGAACGTGGTGCCGCGCCGCACGAGACGGTCGAGGTTCGGGGTGATCGCGTGCTCGTAGCCGAGTGCGGCGATCGTGTCGAACCGTTGCTGGTCGGTGATGATGAAGACGATGTTCGGACGGTCTGTCGGCATCGATGTCCCTCTGTGGACGCCTCGGTGAGCAGTGCACAAAAGAGCGCTGGGCGGAACGCTCGTTTGTTCAGGTGAGTGTAGGGACGCATGACCCATCGCGCAATAGTGACTTATGGCAACGCTCAGATGTGCAATACTGACGGCGTGGTGGACGCACGGCGAAGAGCCGAATCAGTGAGCAGGGCTGTCATGCTCGAGGTGGCCAAGGCGTATTACCTCGAGGACCGCTCGAAGGTGCAGATCGCGGAGGACACCGGGCTGAGCCGATGGCAGGTCGCCCGTGTCCTCGACGATGCTCGCGAGGAGGGCGTCGTCACGATCCGCGTGGAGGACGACGACGCGCCGCAGGGCGGGCTCGCCGGACGACTGCAGGAGGCACTGGGGGTCCGGCACGCGGTCGTGGCCCCGTCCCGTGCGCTCCGGCCCGACTCCGGCGTCGAGGCCGTGGCGCAGGCACTCGCCACCTACCTGAGCGAGGCGGTCGGCCCCGGTGAGGCCCTGGCGATCGGCTGGTCCCGGGTCATCGAGGCCATGCCGGCCCGGCTGCAGCGCCTCGCCCCCTGCGATGTCGTGCAGCTCGCGGGCGCCCTGACGTTCACCGGCGACCGGGTCGGATCCGTCGAGGTGATCCGCCAGGTCGCGCGCACGGCCGGGGGCACGGCATATCCCGTCTACGCTCCGCTCGTCGCCCCCACCGGTGACATCGCGGCCTCGCTCCTCTCGTCACCCGAGATCGCCGACGTGATGACGCGTGCCGAGCACGCCGACCACGCCGTCGTGGGCATCGGGACCTGGACGAAGGAAGGCTCGTCGATCCTGCCACTGCTCCCCGCCCGCCTCGTGAAGGCGACTGCCGACGCCGGCGCGGCAGCGGTCGTCTCCGGGCGCGTCATGGACGACGAGGGGCAGCCGCTGGACGTCGGCGTCGACGAGCGAATCGTCGGCCTCACGCTCCGCGCGCTGCGCTCCGTGCCGAGCATCATCGGCACCTGCGTCGGCGCCCATCGCGTGGCCGCCGTGCGAGCCGCGATCCGTGCGGGCCTCGTGGACGTCCTCATCGTCGACGAGTCGCTCGCAAAGGCCCTGCTCGACTCCTGACCGAGCACGCCGACCAAGATCTCGGGCATTTCCGCTGGCCACCGGGTTAAAACTCTCATCCTGGTTTCACACAGTTCTCATGCTGGTGTGGAAGCGTGGCTCCTCCGCCCGACGGAAGGAACGGACCGCATGTCGAAGCTCTCCAACATGATCGGCCTCGCCAAGAAGGTGCTCGACTCCCAGACCGGGCAGCAGACACAGCAGGGGGCGCCGCAGGGAGGCTCAACGGGACAGAAGTCCTGGCGATCCACCCTCGAGGACGTCGCCGCCGCGGTGGGCGGACGGGACCAGGCTGCGCAAGCGCCGGCCTACGGAGCCGACCCGCAGAGGCGGCCGGGCGCGCCCGCGCAGGCGCCCGGGTCAGCGTCCGCCGACGCCGACCGACAGGCCATCGCCCGCTACGACTACCTCATGCGCACGGCCGAACCGCAGCAGATCGAGCAGATCCACGCCGAGTCGTTCGCCCGGCTGACGCCGGCGCAGCGCGAGGCGGTGCTGCAGCGCATGCAGACAGAGCTTCCGGCCCACGAGCAGCCCCGCTCGTCCGACGTCGGCGATCTGTCCCGGGCAGCGGCGCGGACCGAGGCCCGCCGGCCGGGCTCCATGCGGTCGGTGCTCGCGAAGGTCGGCACCGGCGGAGCAGTGGCAGGAGTCGCCGTCGGCGCGGTCGGCGTGCTGGGCGCCGTCGCGGCCGGTGCGGCGGTGAGCAGCGTGGCCGGCCCGCTCCTGGAGAACGCGTCGAACCTCGGCGTCGACTTCGAGACGCTCGCGTCGGGCGTCGACGTCGAAGGGCTCACGTCGTCGGTCGGCGAGCTCGGCACGGGTGCTCTCGATGAGGCCGCCGCGGGCGTCGGGGACCTCGGCACCGGCGCTCTGGACGAGGCCACCGCGGGCGTCGAGGAGCTCGCCGGCTCGGCCGACGGTGCCGTGTCCGGACTCGGGGACCAGGTCTCCGGGGCGGGCGAGCAGCTCTCTGACCTGGCCAAGGGATTCGACCCGCGGGACCTCTTCTGAGCCACCCCGCCTGACCGGGTTCCGGTCTCACGCTCGACAAAGTACTCAGGCCCGGAGATCCGCAGATCTCCGGGCCAGGTTTCGTAGCGGGGACAGGATTTGAACCTGTGACCTCTGGGTTATGAGCCCAGCGAGCTACCGAGCTGCTCCACCCCGCGATGACACCCTCAGGTGCGGACCTAACCTACCACCCCTCAGGCACGCCATCTTCTGCGTGCCATGCCATCTTCCGCGGCCCGACCGGCTGTTCGGTGGAAGATGGCATGGCACGCGGATGATCAGGCGCCGTGCGACAGCGGTCGAGCAGGTGCCGCGGCCCTGGTTCGCGTCGTCGGCTTCGCGAGCAGCGCCACCGCAAAGGCCACCGTGGCAACGGCGAAGGTCACCAGGGGCGGCCCGGGGACGAACACCACGGCCAGGCCGAGGGCTGCTGCACTCGAGGCGAGCGCCACGACTCCGAAGGGGCGCATCCAGCGAGACGGTGCCTCGAGCGCTGTGGCGATCATCCACAGCAGCAGCCCGACGACGAACATCGCCAGCCCCATCGAGAGGCTCACCCCCCGGTTCAACAGGTCCGCCTGGAGGGAGATCGGACCGATCTCGATGAACGTGGCGCGCATCGCCGCGTCCAGCTCTGGATCGGCCTGCAGGACGAGTTCGAGGATGTCGTGCACGACGCCGGTGAACATCCAGGCGGCAGCGCCCACCCGAAAGGCTGTCAGATTCATCAGGCTCTCATCTCAGCAGGTGTTGGGTTCGGGTCGCCGGCACAAACCAGCACCTGCCGGTTGGTGCGGTCGACGCCGAGCACCTTCGCGCGCCGGAAGCCGCGGACCGCGGAGAACTCATGGACCATCAGGGCACCTCGCCATCTATACGGTAGCGTACAGAGAGACAGTAACCCATCTATGCGGAGGCGTATAGATGCAGAGAAAGGTCCGGTGAGGAATGGTCGGCACGACGCGCACGCCGCGCGACCGATGGATCGAAGAGGGCCTGCAGATGCTGGCCGACGGTGGCCCGGACGCGGTCCGCATCGAGGTACTGGCCAAGCGGCTCGGGGTGACGAAGGGCGGCTTCTACGGGTTCTTCGCCGACCGCGACGCGCTGCTACGGGCGATGCTGGACTCCTGGGAGCGGCAGAGCGTCGACGACGTGATCGAGAACATCGAGGCCCACGGTGGTGACCCGAAGACCGAGATCTACCGCGCCGGCCTGATGACGTTCTCGAACGACCACCTGCTGCCCATCGATCTGGCGATCCGCGACTGGGCGCGCCGCGACGAGGATGTCGCGGCGCGGCTGCGCCGGGTGGACAACCGGCGCATGGACCTGCTGCGCACGGCGATCGGCAGCTTCTGCTCGGACCCCGTCGAGATCGAGGCGCGCAGCCTGATCGCCTTCTGCGTGGCGATCGGTGAGCACTTCCTCGCCGCGGATCACGGCGAACACCCCCGGGCGGAGGTGCTTGCACGGGCCGCCGACCTCATCCTCGACCGCACCGGAACCTGAACGCGGGAAGGCAGTGGTCTCACGCTGGTGCACGCCGCCGGGGCGGTCAGCAGCGCGCGTGTCAGTCACCGGGCGCGTCACTCACCGGGTCCGCCAGTCGTCGTGTTCCGGAAGGTGCGGCCCCGGATTCGTCGCCGTCGTCGGGGACCCACCGCAGCACATCTCCCGGCTGGCAACCAAGAGCCGCGCAGATCGCGTCGAGCGTCGAGAACCGGACCGCCTTCGCGCGGCCGTTCTTCAGCACCGACACGTTGGCCGGACTCAGACCGATCGCATCGGCGAAGTCGCCGACCGACATCTTCCGCTTCGCCAGGAGCACGTCGATCTCGACGACGATAGCCATCAGAGCACGCCGTCCAGCTCCGTCTGCGCGTCCGTCGCTCGTTCGACGAGTCGATGGCCCACGAACACGACACCGAGCAGTGCGACGCCGACCAGACTCCCCAGGCCGCTTGCCATCCATAGCCCCAGCTCCCCCATGTCCTCGTCGGGCATCGGGATCCCCACGAACGTCAGGTACAGGAAGAAGCCGCCGGTGAGCAGCGTCGCGGCGCCGATCGCGGCGCCGATCGTGATCACCCAGGGTTGCGTGCCCGGCCGGAAGAAGATGCCGGCCTGGGCGCGGAGCACGAGGGCCCAGAGAGCCGCGAGCGATACCTGCGCGCAGGCGATGAACGCGATCCCGACAGCCAGGAGCGGGGCGCGGTAGGGCCCGTACGCCGGAAAGTGCCTGACCTCGTCGGCGGCGATCCCCGGCAGGATCACGGCCTGGGCGAACAGGCCGAGGGCGATCCCGCCGAGGATCAGCATCGTGAGCATGGCGAAGACTATGCGATTCATGCAGCGATTATCGCTGTGAATCGCTCGATATTCAATCGATTATTGGCGGCAGTCGATCGATGGTTCGGCTGCAACCACGCCACCGCCTTGTGAGCCGCGCGGTGCTGGCCAAGCTTCTGGTCAGGTCACAGGCTCTCCCAGAACGCCGAGAGCACGCGGGCACCCAGTGCGGGGTCCTCCAGCATCCACCAGTGGTTGAGACCCTCGAGCACTTCTGCTCGGGCCCCGGCGCGCGCAGCCCCGCTGCGACGCTGATCGACGGTGCCGACGACGTCGTCCGCGGCTGCAATGATGGCCAACCCCGGTCGAGCTGCCGCCGCGGAGAGGTTTCGGCCGATCTCGGCCATCACCGGTTGGGGAGTCGAGCGGTAGAGCGCCAGCATGGCGCGCCCCATCTCCTCGCCCTGGCCGGCCGCGACACCTGCAGCTGCGGGCTGCAGAATCCCCCATCCGGCCACGCGGGCCGTTCGCTCCTCGACATCGCCGGAGAAGATCTCGTCGACGACGCGCTCACCTTCATCGGGCGTCTGCCAGACCTGAGCCTGAGCATGCCACTCATAGTCCGGTTCGAAGACGCCGACAGCGTCGCTCACCCAGCTGCGCAGCAGATCAGGTCGGTTCATCGCGACACCGAGGACGTGGAGGCCGCCCCAGTCATGCCCCACCAGGTCCACCGGCTCCTCGAACGCCGAGAGCTCGCCGATCAACCAGTTGCGGTAGTCGTCGACGGTGGCGCCGAAGTCGCTGGGCAACGGCGCGCCGAATCCCGGAGGGGACAGTCGCACCACATCGGACCGGCCGAGCGACGCGAGTTCCGATACCAGCGGCTCCCACACAGCAGACGTCTCGGGGGCACCGTGAACAAGTACAACAGCCATGGATATTCTTCCACTCCCTCGGTGACTGAACTGAATGATTTGCTGTCTCGGTCAAGCGGATCCATAGCCGTTGCCGGTGCCATGCGGCACCAGGGATCTCGCGTGCCGGAGACCGTCGATCAGGCCCTGCCGACCCCGGAATCGGTGGCAGACCGTGCCTTTGCTGACACCGGCAGCGCGGGCCATGCCCCCGTCGCCGCTCCGGAGGTCTCGTTCCAGCTCTTGTCCAGCACCTGCAGCAATGCCTCCACCGGCTGCGCCCCGGAGACGGCGTACGTGCCGGCGAACACGAAGAACGGCACACCGCTGATCCCGTACTCCCTGGCCTGGCGCAGGTCTGCCTCGACGGCGTCGGCGAACTCCCCGCTCGCCAGAGCGGCGCGGGCCTCCGCACGGTCCAGGCCCACCTCGGCGGCCAGGTCCGCCAGCACCTGGTGGTCGGAGAGCAGGACGCCCTCGGTGAAGTACGCCCGGAACATGCGCCGGACCATCTCACGCTGCTTGCCGTGCGTGGCGGCGAAGTGGCTGAGCTGGTGCGCCGTGCGCGTGCTCACACCCTGGGCACGGTCCAGGCGGTACTCCAGGCCGAGCTGCGCCGCGCGCTGCGACACGCCCTCGAGCACCTTCACCGCCTGCGCTCGGGACATGCCGTGCTTGGTCGCGATGTGGTCGGCCGGGCTGATCGGTGCGTCGCCCTCTGCCATCTCCGGCATCAGCAGGAAGCTGTGGTACCGCACCTTGACGTGCGCGGCGTGCGGGAACTGCTCCAGCGCCTGGTCGAGGAGCGTGTCGCCCATGTAGCAGAAGGGGCACACGACATCGCTCCACACGTCCACGACGAGCTGGCCGGCGGCCGGGCCGAACCCCTCGCCCGCCATCAGGAGCACACCCCATCCAGGTCGCAGACACCAAATGCCTCGCCCGTGGGGATGAGCTCGAACGGAGACGACGGGGCCGGGGCGCTGAGCGCTGCGGCGGCGTCCCCGTGAGCGGCCTGCCGGCCGTCCGAACGGATGAACTCGCGCGTGTTGAACTCGGACATGACTACCTTTCTTGCCCGGCGTCCGGGCTGTACCCGTGTGCTGATGCTTTCCCTGCTACATCGATTCTGAGGGGTCAGCGGAGCGCGATCCATAGCGTCGAGTCCCGAATACTTTACGTGTCGTCCAGGAACTCCTGGACTGCTCGGACGCTTGCGTCGGCACTCGAGGCCCGTAGCTCATTCCTTCGCGGGTTCCCGCGGTGAGCCAGCGGCAGTGCTCAAGCCATCGGTCCCCCGTAGCTCATCCAGTAGTCGATCGCATCGGGTCGTGGACGGGCCGTCATGCCGCTGGGGACGCCGAACTGCATGACCTGTTCCGGGACGTCGGCGAACGTGGACCACACGGGTAGCTCCGCCCCGTTGGGATCGCCGGTCCGGACGAAGTTGAGCCAGTAGCCGCTGAGGTGGTCACGCAGCAGATGGTCGGCTTCGCCGTAGTCCGCCGGGCCGTCCACGCCCAGGTTGTCGAAGGCGTACATGAGCTCCGCGCCGTGGTACGCCCCGTACTCCTCCTGGTCCTCGCCCGGCGGGGTGTGTGTAAAGAAGTACAGGTAGGCGGGCGCCTGGCCGCTCTGCGTCTGCAGCCGTGCCCATCGGTACGTCGCGCGCGTGAAGGCGCGGTCGACCTGGGCCTGCAGCATCGAGTCGAATACCTGCTCCTCGGTCTCGCCGGGGTACAGGTCGAGGAACGCCTCCAGGTCCTCGCCGTGGTCCTCCTGCACCGTCGCGCGATACTCCTCGGGAGTCACCGGCTCCGGAGGGAAGGCCCGGACCAGGGAGACCTCGTCCGCATTGCTGCCCACCATCGTCGGGACGTCGAGCTGGTCGCCGGCCGCGTAGATGTCCGCCGGGTTCCGGCCCAGGACATGCCCGTCGACGGAAGGCCGCCAGTGCGGTCCGACGGCCGCGGCGGCCTCGATGATCCGGTCGACCGGTAGTTCCCGCATCTCCGCGACTGTGCCGACGCCCAGCTCCCTGGCCAGACGCTCACCGGCGTCCGCTGCGACCGCACGCGAGTCGCTCTGGTCGCCGTCCTCGGTGTCCCCCTCTGTGCCCATGCAGGCGCCGCTGCTGCCGATGATGCCATCGACCAGCCCTTCCGCCAGGGGTGTCGCCCCCAGGATGCACACGCTCTCGCCGCCCGCTGACTCGCCTGCGATCGTGACCCGGTCAGGGTCGCCACCGAAGGCGGCAATGTTCTCCTGCACCCACTCCAGTGCCGCGATCTGATCCAGGATCCCGTAGTTGCCCGACGCGCCGTAGGACGACTCGGCGGCCAGCTCCGGGTGGGAGAGGAACCCCATGACACCCAGCCGGTAGTTGATCGTGATGACGATCGCCGCACCGGTGGAAGCCAGCGCCTCGCCGTCGTACAGGGGCAGGGCACCCGATCCGGTGGCGAAGCCGCCGCCCGGGACGTAGACGAGTACGGGCAGCTCGGCGGACGCGGGCCGCGCGGCGCGCCAGATGTTGAGGTACAGGCTGTCTTCGCTGACCGGGTAGGGGTTGAGGAACGTGTCCTCAAGGGGGATGTCGAGGGTCTGGGACAGCGCCCTGGTGGCGAAGGTCGTGGTGCCCTGCACCGGCGCCGCCGAGAAGCGGTCGGCGGCGAGCACCTCGGACCTCGGCGCCGGGGGTCGGGGCGCCTGCCACCGCAGGTCGCCGACCGGAGGCTGGGCATACGGCACGCCCGCGAAGATCTCGACAGTGCCTGCGTCGTTGCGCACGCCGGTCACCGGGCCTTCCGCGGTCTCGACCGGCTGCGTCGCCTCCTGCTCCGCGCCTCCTGCCATCCGGAACTGCGGCCCCGGATGGGCGATCACGACCGTTCCGGCCACGACGGCACCTGCCACCAGCCAGGCGCCTACTCGGAGCGCGACCCCACGCCGCAGCCACCAGGAGGCAGAGAACACCAGCGCGACCAGGAGCACCGCGACCAGGCCCCAGCCCCACCACGGTGTCTTGTTCAGCCAGCCGAGCACCAGCACGACCGCGACCAGGAGGGCGAGCGGCACCCAGAACCAGGCGGAGCGTCGCGAGGGACCGGGGCGGGGCGTGCCGGCGGTCGCCTGCGTAGTCATTTCCACGATGTGTTCCTTGTCTTCCTTCTTCATCACCGTTACTCGATGAGCGCAGGACGAGGAGAGCTCACCATCTCCGGATGGACACTTCGTCGTAGGTCAGCTGTGCGGGCTCGGTAGGCGGCCTCAGCTACTGCGCGGCCGGTTCAGCTCCCCGAGCACATCGGTCGGAGCGCGGTGGCGCAGAATGATGGCAAGTTCCGTCCGAATACGCTGCAGCCCTTCGACGGTCGCGGCCAGTTCCGCATCAACGAGTCGGATTGCACCGTCCGGCACCTGGTCGGCGCGATCAATCGTCGCGATCTCTGAGAGCGAGACGCCGAGATCCCTCAGTCGCTTGATCTGGAGCAGCCGGATGAGATGCGCGTCGCCATACTGCTTGTACCCGTTCGCTGCACGGTGCGGCTCATCGAGGAGTCCCAGCGCGTGGTAGTGCCGCACGGCCTTGACCGTCGTACCTGCGACGTCCGCGAGCTGCCGGGTACTCCTGGGCATCGCCCCACCGCCTGTCGTTGAGAAGAGTGAAGACCAGGCACCTGTGACTGCGCTCGGGTACGCACCCGGTATGCGCGGGCGTGAGCGCCGAACAGTCGGTTCGAGATTCGCTATCCGCGAGGTAGGACGGCCGCGGCGACGATGACGTTGTTCACGATGGCTGCGGTAACGGTGCGCGCCCCGGCCTTTGCCGCGGCGTCCGCTCCCCAGTTGCCGTCCTTGAGTTCTTCGGCGCGGGCGATGACCGGAGAGGTCCATGGGATATCGCGGTCGAACTGAGGCAGAGTTCCGCTGCCATAAAGGAGCGCTGCAAGCGCCGCGGTGCGTTCCGTGGGCTCCGCACCGTCGACGAGCACGGCACGGACCTCGGCAAGCAGGCCGTCACGGCGGCCGGTGTCCCCCTCCTGGAGCACCGAGGTCTGGAACAGGCCGAGTGCCTTCTGTGTGCGGCGGCGGAGGTCTCCGCGTTCGACGAGTCGGTCCAGCAACGGTTCACGCAAGGCGGGTCCCGTCGCAGCGAGGACCGTCTGCACACTTCGCGACTTGCGGGCGACATACTCCCAGCTCGAACGAAGCAGAGGGTCGGACGGAGGGCTGTCGGCGACGGCCCCCACGGTCATCGTGCCGATCCGCGTGGTGCCGGTTCGAACGTGGCCGCCGAGCCCGAGGTCTGCGAGCACTGCGCCAGCGAGAACCCAGTAGAGCGTGGCCTCGCCGGCGATGTTCCCCGCGCCCCCCTGGCGACCAGAGCTCGGCTGGAAGAGAAGTAGGAGAAGGTCCTCCGCCAAGGTCCGGGGCCGGAGCGTGGCAGAGTCGTTCGAGGCAGCCGCACGCACGGGTCGTTGCTCAGTCATTGCTCGATCCCTTCCTCGTCCTTTATCGGTGTCAGGCCGTCGGCATTGTTCGGATCGGTCCCTGCGACTGCCTGGTGCCATTCAAGAGTGTGTCGTCGGAACATGGTCAACTTCTCCTGGGCAGCTTCTCTGCCTGTCCACCGGGCAGTTGCCCACGTGCGAGCGCGTTAGCGCGGCTGAGGACATCCAGCTGAGCGGGGCTGTACAGCTCCGCCACCGCCTCCGCGAACGTCTCCGCCGTGACGAGCAAGCTCTTGGAGAGGTGTGCGGCAGGATCGGTCAACCACGGATAGTCGATGAAGTTCTGTCTCAGGGTCCTCGCGAGCCGCTCGGCGAGCGCCCGCCGTGTCTCCTCGTCCGCATCGGCTGGAAGCTGGTCGATCTCAGCGCTGAGATTGTCGGAGTCAGCCTCAGCCATCTTCTGAACATCGGCGAGCGCTTCCTCGTCGTACAGCTGGGTGTAGATGTGGATCATCGAGCTATCCGCTTCGGACAGCCGCGATGCCACGGAAGCGAACCCGGCCGGCGTGTGCGCGGGAGACTCTTCACGGAGGATTGTGGCGATCTCTCCTCGGGCCTTCGTCAAACGTTCGATGCTCGCTCGGAGCTCGGCGTCGAGGTCACGGAGAGCCTCCGGTGCGTGATCGGCTCCTGCGCCGACATCGCCGATCCCCGAGAGCGGCACGCCAAGGTCGGCGAGGCGTCGAATCCGAAGGAGACTCACGAGGTGCCCGACCTCGTACAGCTTGTATCCATTGGAGCGACGCTCAGGTTCGTCGAGCAGCCCGACACGGTGATAGTGACGAACCGTGTTCACCGTTGTTCCCGCCAGGTCTGCTAGCTCGCGAGTACTCCACGGCATATCTTGTCCTCTCCGCGCTCACGGAGCGCACCGACGAAACTCAACTCCAAGCCGACGCCGCACGTGCTACGCCTGAACGACGGCTACAGCACCTGTACGGTCCTGCACGAGACCGGAGACGTCCGGGTGCTGCCCCCTGCCGTCTCATGGCGCGCTTCTCCTCGTCGGCGTGCTGAGGCAGCCGGGACACCCTCGGCCGGGAGTGTCATCGGCGCTTGGCCACCTGCGCGATCTGCGGCGGCTCTCCACAGGCGCGTTGAGCATCGATCTCATCGTTGAAGCCCCCGATCCACCGGTTGTGCAACCGCGCTCCGCCTCGACACGGGACAGCCACGCGTCGACCATCTGTGTCAGCAGAAACTATGTGGTCGCCACCGTGTCAAGGGATCGCCACTCCTGAGGGCCGGACGTCGAGATGGCACAGAGGTTCAGAGCTCGTGTTCGTGCTCTGCGGCGAGGTCCTTGTTCGCGGCGGCGCCCCGGAGCATGACCAGAGCCCAGATCGCAGCAAGTGCCATCACCCCGGCGCCGGCGATGCCGGTGATGGTGATCGCGTCGGTGAAGGCGGCCTTGGCGATGTCGAGCACGGCTGCACCCGTGCTGCCGCCGACCTCGGTGGCCACCAGCAGCGCCTCCGCCATCGTCGAGGACGCCCGCTCGGCATGGCCGGACGTCAGATCGAGCGCGGCGGTTTCGGCGGCGACGACCCTGGTGTACCAGGAGACGAGGACCCCGCCCAGCACCGCCGTACCCAGTGTCGTGCCGATCTCGTACGCGGTCTCCGACGTGGCGGCGGCCTGTCCGGCACGCTCGGGCCTGACGGAGCTCATGATGATGTCGTTGCTCAGAGACAGCCCCATGCCCGCTCCCAGCGCGACGAGCGCGAGCGCTGTCGCGATCAGGACAGGACTGGACGTGGGCGTCAGGAGGATGGTCAACCCGAAGCCGGCGGCCGCGATCAGGAGCCCGACGGTGATGACGTAGGCGGGCAGGATGCGCTTGACCAGCACCGCCGCGAGGAACGCTGCGATCGTGGCGAAGATCGCCTGGGGGATCAGCCAGATGGACGCTTGGAGCGGGTTGAGGCCCAGGACGAGCTGGAGATGCTGGACGAGAGCGACCAGCGCACCGACCATGGCGAAGATCGACAGGAGATCGGCGATGACAGCGCCTCGGAAGTACCGCACCTTGAACAGCCTGACGTCCATCAGCGGTGTAGTGAGCCTCAGCTGCCTACGCACGAACAGGACGATGGCGATCAGGCCGAGGACAAGTGCAGCCATCGCGAGTCCGACGTCCTTGCCGCCCGTGAGGGACTTGACGGCATAGACCACACCGACCATTCCGGCGAAGGACAGGACGACGCTGGGGATATCGATCCTGCGCAGCGCCGGGTTGCGGCTCTCGGGCAAGAGGATCGGGCCGAGGATGAGCAGGAGCAGCATGACCGGGATGTTCAGCAGGAACGCGGCCTGCCAGCTGAAGGTCTCGATGACCCAGCCACCGAGGATGGGTCCGACTGCCGCGCCGGCCGATGCCATCGCCGCCCACACGGCCATCGCGTACCGACGCTGCTGCCGGTCGAGGAACATGTTGCGCACGAGCGACAGCGTCGAGGGCATCATGATCGCGCCGCCGACGCCCAGCAGCGCACGGGCGCCGATCAGCATCCATGGCGCCGTGGCAAGTGCACCGGCCATCGAGGCGGCCGCGAAGATGACTGCTCCGATGAGTAGGTTCCTTCGCCGGCCGAACCGGTCACCCACGGTGCTCATCGCCACCAGCAGACCGGCGAGAACGAGTGAGTAGATGTCGATCATCCACAGCTGCTCAATGCCGGTGGGGCGCAGTTCGGCAGAGATGGCAGGGAGGCCAAGGATCAGAACCGTGCTGTCGATCGTGATCAGCAGCAGGGGCAGCACCAGCACGGCAAGACCGGCCCAGCTCCTGGCCGTGGCCTTGGGAGGGGAGGAGTTGTTCACGAGGGTTCCCATCAGAGAGATCTGTATCTGGAGTGCGAGTGTACGGACCACATGGTCGGTAGTGCAAGCGCGGCAGTCTGCATAGCAGCACGAATACTCTGATCAGGGCTGTTCCCGAGCGCGCCGCACGAGGCCACGGCGACGTGCGGGCACGGGAGCAGCCGCCAGGACGCGGCCGGCGGCCAGCCGGCAGATGAAATCGCTCAGTCGGGGTACTACCGGCGCCGGTACCCGGCATCACCGAAGCCCGCGCGGAACGCGAGGGCGGCACGACGCTGTGCCTACAAGGTTGCCGAGGGGTCAGATCGGCGCGCTGAAGGTGCCGTGGGTGGCGAGGTCGAGCAGAAGACGACGAGCGGTCGCGATACTTGCTCCGTCCTCCTCCCCTTGGAGGGCAGCAGCTGCGACACCCTCAGCAGCCCGGCGAACGATCTGGATCAGCTCGGGGCTGAGCCCGTCCATGGCGAACTGCTCGCTCCACCATGCGTTGTGCTCGTCGATGACCTTGGCGACCTCGGGAATGGCACGCAGGCCGGTCCAGTTCGACGCCGACGTGAAGTCGCGCACGGCCGCGGCCTCTGTGCTGCCTGCGAAGAGCGCGCGAACATAGGCGCGAAGCATCTTCCCGGGATAGTTCTCCGAGAGGTCGAGATGGGCGAGGACTGCCGTTCGGAGCTGCTCGAACATGTCTTCGACGACGGCGATCACCAGCTGGTCCCGGTTGCCGAAATGGTGGATCAGGCCGCTCTTGGACACTCCGGCGATCGAGGCGACCTCGGCCAGCGTGACAGCCGTGCCCTTCTCGAGAATCAACTGGGTCGCAGCGTCCAGGACTGCACGGCGCGTGCGTTCCGTATTGCGCGTCTGCCGCCCTTCGGCCACGAGACCCACCTGCCTGTCATCGATCGAACGGACCAGATGGTCGATACTACGGCACTGAAGTCGTGGACACGAAGGCACCCATCCTGTCTCCGCACACCGCAGACGCCCTGCCCGGCTGCCCGTCCGTGCCGCGCCTCGAGCGCGCTCGTCCTCCAGCCAAGCCGTGGTTGACCGTGTGCAGGCAACACGGTCTTTCCTCTCCGTATGGATGGATACCTCGACTCGTCATCTCCGCGCGCCCGAAGCACGCGCCCGTTCCTGGACAAGGTGATTCCTGAAGCATGGCAGGCTGCGGCCGCCCTCTCGACCGTGATACGGGAGGCCGCCGCGCAGCGAGGGCTGTCGACCCAGGAGTCCGAGCTCATCAAGGTGCGCACGTCGCAGATCAACGGGTGCGCGTTCTGCCTTGATCTGCATTCACGCGAGGCGAGACAGGCAGGCATACCCCAGCAGAAGCTGGACCTCCTGCCGGCATGGCGGGCGACCGAAGCGTTCACCGAGCGTGAAAGGGCGGCGCTCGCGGTAGCCGAAGCGAGCACGGTGCTCCCGCTCGACGAGAAGTCTGCCGCCGATCTGTCTGGCGCCCGATCGACTCTCGGTCAAGAGGCGTTCGTGGCCGCGGAATGGGTAGCGGTCGCGATCAACACGTTCAACCGGATCTCCATCCTCAGTGGGCACCCGGTGCGGCCGCGCGACATCGCAGGAAAGCTTGTTCGATGACCAACGTCGATGACCAATGTCGAACGCGCTCTGCGCGCTCTGCCTGACAGTACGAGCCCTCCGGCGCCTGGCGTGGTTTCCACCCCACGCACCGGAGGTCTTCGTCAGTGAGTGATCGGGATACGTTCCGTCACGATGCTGGAACCACCTCTGAGTGCCTCACACCAGCAGCCGGTGTCTTCGCGGGGCCCGTGCGCCGGGTCCGGATCCACACGATCACCGCGATGGCGATGAAGACGAGGCTGCTGGGGACGAGCAGCGCCGGGGTGACGGCGCCGGCCGACCGATCGAACCTGTCGGTGAGGTCGGCGTGCAGGATGAACCAGAACGTGAAGGTCATGACGTTGTAGACACCGTGCATGACCGCCGCGACCTCCACCCCTCCTGTGCGCCAGGTGACAAGAGCCGTCGAGACAGCGAAGACCACGTAGAACACGTTCCACCACGGGTCGCCGGCGGTATGGATCACAGCGAATACCGCCCCGGAAACCACGATGCCCAGGATGAGCGACGCCCACCGCCCGTGCACCCAGCTCCCCGCGATGCGGAAGACGAGGCCACGCAGACCGTACTCCTCTCCTGCTGCTTGCAGGGGTACCAGCAGCACTACCACGACGAACCACGCGATGAGGTCGCCGTGCGACCACACGACAGTCGCGCGCGGTTCCAGATACTCGGTGACGGCGAGCGCGATCACGAAGAGCGGCACGGTAACCGCCAGCGCGAGCCCGAACAGGTCGAAGCGAAAACGGGATACGACCGAGTGCAGCGACGGGCCGCGCACGCCGTAGAGCCAGCGTTGGATGAGCATGCTCCACGGGATGACCAGCGCGGTGGCGGCCATGCCGGCCCCGACCGTCAGCGGGGTCAACATCTGTGACTCGATGCCGATGAGCCCTTCGATCCAGACGGCCAGAAGGAAGAACACCTGGATCGCGCCGAACATGCCTCCAACGAGTAGGAGGATCGCGAGCAGGCCGCGACCGATTCGTCGCTTCTCCCCCGCGAGCACCCGGTGGTACTCCACACCCGGTGGAACGGGCATCGGGCTCCGGGTTCGTGATGTTGCAGATGTCATGGGTACGTCTCCGTTTCTGTCACAGCTGCATGGATCGAACTTGCGTCGGCGGGTGTCGCCCACGAACGTGCCACTGCACGGACAGCTCTCCGGACTACGAGGAGCCCTCGTCGACGGCTTCCTTCAGCTTGGCCGTCTCCGCCGGGATGGTCGGATCCGTGAACTGTGATGTCCCCGAGTGCTCACCGTTCTCATCGAGCGGCGTCCACGACTCGTACGTCGTCTGCTCCAGCGGCAGCGGCTTGGCAGGGGCCACGATCGTGCGCGTAGGCCTGTCTCCGCCCAACAGGAAGTCGATCACGGGCTGGTCCACTTCCTCCGTGCCATAGGGGAAGACGCCGTGGATGCTCTCGTTGTCGACGGCGATCAGGCTCGTGTTGGGCAGGCCGGCCCCGGCTGCCCAGCCCTGCTCGTACGGGGTCATCGAATCGAGCTCGCTCTGTAGCACGACGCTCTCCGGGAAGCTGCCGTCCAGAGCCGGCATCTTCGAGTCCGTCGGCCAGAACGCGCACGTGGGAGTGACAAGCAGACCGAACTGCTCCGACAACGGTGCCGTCCGGGCAGTCTTCTCGTGGAACTCGTCCCAGAACTCAAGGCCCTGCGTCCACTGTCCGTCGGTGCAGGCAGTGAACTCGATGACATAGTTGTGTGTCGCGCGGATCAGCTTCCCAGGCTCGGTCGCGGGAGGTGCTGACAATTGCTTGAGACGCTCGTCCGCGATGGCACGAAGTGCTTCGGGCAGCTCCGTCCGGTCGACGATACGGGCAGCAAGTTCCGCAGGATCGGCGACCTCTTCCGCCGCCTCGGCCTGGTCGATGATGCTTGCCACCAGGCTTCCCGCGGCGGGGTACAGCACCGGGCTGGAGAATGCAGCCGAACCGTTGACTACGTTCCAGGCGTACTGCGCCGCCAGCGACTTGGCCGGGTCCTCTGTCGCGGCGAAGTACCGATCCCAGATCGCTTCCGGATCGGCGCCGAGCCCAATAGTCGCGTCGTTCCGGGCGATCCAGTTCATCATGTGCAGACGGAACTGGCGGTCACGAGCGTCATGCGCCGCGTTGTAGTTGTGCTGGATTGATTCCCGGGTCGAGTCGGTGGACGAGTCGAGGACCATCCGCTCGATGTTGTCGGCGAAAAGGCTGCCGTACCAGGTGCCGAGCCATGTTCCGTAGGAGTAACCCATGTAGGTCACAGTCTCGAGTCCGAGGAGGTGACGGATGAAGTCCATGTCGTAAGCAGCCTGCTCGGTGGTCATCGTCGCAACGTCCGGGTGATTCGAGCAAGCATCACCAATCGCCTTTGCGGCAGCCGATGGCCCGCCGGCCGGGTCGTACTCGTACTCGCATTCCACCTGGCTCGACCGACCGAGGCCGCGCTGATCGAAACTGACGTAGTTCGTTGTCGGCCGGAGTTCCGGAGTGTAGAGCTGCACCGCGGTGCTGAACGAGAGCCCGGAGGTGTAGGGGCCGCCGGGGTGCGCGATGATCGTGGTGCGGTAATCGGGGTCCGCGGAATCGATGTTGTGTGCCTGAGAGATACGCACATCCCACGTGAGTTCCGGATCGGGATCCAGCCAGTCCCGTGGCACCTTGATCGTGGCGCACTCGACATTCGACACGTCTGCTCCAGGGATGGGGGGCCCGTCGTCGTTGAACTCACACTCCGCCCAGTCCAGCTCCTGGTCAGCGAGCGGTCCTGCAAGTGCGGCAACTTCTGGGGTCTCCCGCCCTAGCGCACCGGGCGTCTCTATGTCATCGGAGTTGATCCCTGACGCAACCAGGAGCGTCGCGACGAGGACTACTGCGGCGGCAATTGCAACGGCCACGCCCAGGCTTTTCCTCCGCCAGGCGCCAAAGGCGCCGGAAGAGCTGGGTTCGAGATCGGACACGTTCGTTCTCCTCTTCGTCTCTACCCGCATAGCTGCAGTGACCGGTCGGCACGAGGCCGGCGGCTACGAAGAAGTCCACCCTCTGTTCCTGCCACATGGTCAAACGGTGAATGGGTAACCGATGGTCTCCGGGCGGCTCGATGGCACGCGCAGCCGTAACACGCACGATGCTCACCATGTGGTGGGAGCCACTGATGGTCTGGCAGACGACCGGCGGCAGCGCACAGTGCAATCAAAACCTGGCGTTCCAGGACCACTGGGGCGTGTTACAGAGATCGAGTCCTTGCCCGGTCACCGGCGGCGTCATACATTCGGGTGGAGGGGCGCCCAGTGTCTCTCTCCAGGGATATCTCGCTGAATGCTTCCCTTGACGGGCTCACCACCGACCGTCGCGTCGTGAGGCTACGCACGACTACGCATCGCGCTGCTTGAGCAGCACCGCTGCGGCCGTGAACAGCACCGCCGCCCAGGCGATGAGAGTGAGACCAGCCTGCCACGGTTCGGTGATCCAATCGCTGACAGCCGTCGGCGCGGCCAGGTCCACCCAGCTCTGCTCGGTCGGATAACTCATGAGCAGGTCGCCCGCGACCGAAGGAAACAGGATGGCGATGTTCTGTGCCCCGGTCGGCAGGAAGTTCGCTACGAGCGGTGCCACAAGGAGGAGGCCGAACGTTGCACCAATTCCACCGGCCGTGCTTCGCAGGACCGCGCCGATCGAGAACGCGATGAGACCGACCAGCACGAGGTATCCCGCACCGCCCAGCAGTGCGATCCAGTACTGCGGATCATCGAGGCGGACTGCGACACCGCTGCCCTCAAGCAGCCAGACGGAGACCGGAACCGTGATAGCGAACGTGACGGCACTCACGACGAAGGTGGCGACAGCGAGGACGAGCGCTTTGGCGAGCAGGACCGGCAGGCGCCTCGGCACGGCGGTGACGGTCGATTGGATCATGCCTGTGCCGTACTCTCCGGCGATGACGATGACACCGAGGACACCCACGATCAGGGCACCGAAATCGGTGCTGACCGTGACGGCATACACAGCCATGTCCTGGATCGCGTCCTGGGTAGGCACGCCCGGCATACCGTCGAAACTGAGCGACGACGACATCTGCGCCCCGATCCCGACGGTGACCGTCAGCAGGATGGCATAGACCCACCAGGTGGAGCGGACGCTGCGGAACTTGACCCACTCGGAGCGGATGACGCCGCCGAAGTCGAGGTCGCCTTCGGCAGGCATGAAGACGGGTGACACGTTCGTGGTGCTCATCGGTTCACCTCAGGAGATGTCTGCGTGGTGCGATACTCGACGTCGTCTCGCGTCAACGCCAGGTAGGCCTCTTCGAGTGACCGGGTAGCCGGAGTGAGTTCGTAGACAACGACCCCCGCGCCAGCAGCGACCTCGGCGATACGTGACGCGGCGAGATTCTTCACCGAGACCAGGTCCGGCTCCGCGCGCGATACGGTCGCGCCCTCGGCTTCGAGCAGACGGGTGAGGTGCTCGACCTGCGGGGTGCGCACCCGCACCGAGTCTCCGTCGGCACCCGCGAGGATCTCACTCACGGGAGCGTCGGCGACGATCCGCCCTCGGCCGAGGATGATGACGTGGTCAGCCGTCTGGGCCATCTCACTCATCAAGTGGGAGGAGAGAAAGACAGTTCGCCCCTCGGCGGCAAGGCTCCGCGCGAACCGCCGCAGCCATACCACTCCGTCGGGATCGAGCCCGTTGACCGGCTCATCAAGGATGAGGGTGGCGGGGTCCCCGAGCAGTGCCACGGCAAGACCGAGCCGCTGGCCCATCCCGAGCGAGAAGCCGCCCACGCGCTTGCGGGCCACCGACTCGAGCCCTGTCAGCCCGATCACCTCGTCGACGCGCTTGGCGCCAATGCGATGTGTGGCGGCCACGGCAAGAAGATGGTTGCGCGCACTGCGCCCTGGATGGACCGCTTTGGCGTCAAGCAGCGCACCGACCTGACGCAGAGGGGCGTGATGCCGGGCATATGCCTTGCCGTTCACCCTGACGAATCCGCCCGACGGCCGATCGAGGCCAAGGATCATCCGCATCGTGGTCGACTTGCCGGCGCCGTTCGGACCAAGAAAACCAGTCACCTGGCCCGGGCGAACGGTGAAGTCGATGTTGTTGACTGCAGTCTTGGCGCCGTAGCGCTTTGTGAGCGACTGGGCTTCAATCACGAAATGAGCTCCATCTGTTCTCAACCTGATACCTTCCTGCGCCACTGGTGTCGTGAGGCAGGTCTGATGGACGCTCGCGCCCCGTTGTGCAATCAGTCGACACCGTGTTGCCGGGACACGGTCAAGGAGTGCCCGCGCTGCGATCCCCGTCGGCTCGTCACCGAGCACGGGCAGCGTGGCGATGAACAGGGCGGTCGGATCGCTGCAACCGGTCAGCGACCGGTTCGACCACAGCAACGTGGCCGAGACCGCCCGCCCCAAGCTCACCGGCAACGTTCGGAGCGAAGGGCGTCGAGCCAATCTTCCACTGCAGGGTTGACCATGTTCCAGGAACACAGCCTCTACTACGTGTGATGTCGGCGAACCGAGCCGACCGTAGAGAGGGACGCTTCAATGACCGCCATCGAGGACCTTGTCCGGAACTTTCAGGAGCTTGTGTCTCAGGTGCCTGAGATCCTCCAACCGTTCGTCATCATGCTCGCCGCCGCGGTCCCGTTCATCGAGGGGGAGGTTGCGGCGCTGATCGGCGTCTCTGGCGGGCTCAATCCAGTCGTCGCGGCCATAGCTGCCGCATCGGGCAACTTCATCTGCGTGCTGTTCGTGGTGTTCCTCAGCTCCCGGGCGCGTACCGCGGTGATGGATCGGAAGGGTCCGCGTGGCCCGGCCAAGCCTGAGTCGAAGGGACAGCGGAAGTTCAAGAGGTGGCTCGTGCGATTCGGCGTGCCTGGAGCGAGCATCCTCGGCCCGCTAGCGATTCCGACCCAGTTCACGTCCGCGCTGCTCGTCGCCAGCGGAACGCCGCGGGGCTGGGTGCTGCTGTGGCAGGGCGTGGCGATCGTCCTCTGGACGACGATTTCGACGGTATCGATGTGGGCCGCGCTGACCTTCGTCGTCGGCGTATAGCGCAGGAGACCACCTGCGCGCCTCATCGGCGATCTGACTTTCGCGATCCTCCATTCGCTTTCACTCCGAATCCATATTCATAGCGCGCCCCACATTTCGATCGAACGAGGATAAAATGACCGGAGAAATAGTGCCCGCCGACCAAGAGCGATCGACGCAGCTGCGCCCTGGCGCGGATTCGATCATCATCAATGCGAAGATCTTCACCAATAACCTCGGGCAGGCCGAAGCATCCGCCCTGGCCGTCAAGAACGGCCGCATCTACTCAGTCGGTCCCGATGCGGAAATCCTGAGCCTGAAGAACTCCGAGACACAGGTCATCGACGCGCACGGCCGCACTCTTATTCCGGGCATTATCGATGCGCACACTCACGTGCTCAACGAAAGTGGCTACAACTACATCGTGAGGTGGGACGGTGTGCCCACCCTGAGGACCGCGCTGGCCATGCTGCGTGAGCAGGCGGAGCGGACACCTGAGGGGCAATGGGTCAAGGCGATCGGGGGCTGGTCCCCCTACCAGTTCGAGGAGAACCGGTTCCCCACGATGGACGAGCTGCGTGCGGCAGTGCCCAACCATTCGCTGATCGTGCAGTACGCCTACAACCGCGCCTTCCTGAACGAGAAGGCGATGGAAGAGCTCGGTGTGGGCACCGAACAGTTTCCCGCCCTGCCCGGAACCGAGTTCGAGAAGGACGACCGGGGGAACTACACCGGCGTGGTTCACGGGTACACGTTCACCTTCGTCGCCGTGGAGACCATGGTCCCGCAGCTTTCATTCGATGAAGAAGTCAGTTCGCTGGTCCATACCGTCCACGCTCTGAACCGTTTCGGCATCACCTCTGCCGTCGACGCCGGCAACAGGGGGTACCCCGGCCCTCAGGCCACCGTGGATGTCCTCGCCCGCGACAACCGCCTCAACGTGCGGATGCCCTTCGTCGACATGCAGTTCGGCGACGGCACCCCGATGAACATGGTGGACGCGCAGATCGAGGCGATCACCCGAACAGCACCTATCAGTCCCGGTCAGAACTTGCATCCGACGCTGGAGCACGGCCATGTGTACCGTGGCGCCGGCGAAGTGCTGCAGCTGGAGGTGCACGACCACGAGAATTTCGATCGCCCGGCGGTCATCATCGATCCCGGCCAGATGCGGCGGCACGTCGAGGAGAACGTCGTCAAGCTGGTCCGGCGTCGCATTCCCTTCCGTATGCACATCAGTTACAACGAGAACATCACGCCGTTCCTCGACGCCTTGGAGGAGATGAACGAGGAAACGCCGCTCGACGGTCTGAGGTGGAGTATCGAGCACGCCGAGACCATCAGTCCCGAGAACATCGCCAGGGTGAAGAACCTCGGTGGTGGAATCGCCTTGGACTCGAAGATGGCGCTGCACGGCGACGGGTTCGTCAAGACCCATGGCCGCGAGAAGGCCTTGAAAACTCCGCGACTGCGCCAGCTTGTCGACAGCGGAATCCCGCTCGCCATGACCACCGATGCTTTTCGGGCCGCCACCTTCAATCCCTGGGTCGGTGTCAGCTGGATGGTTTCCGGAAAGTCGGTCTCCGGGTCCGAAGTACTCGCCCAGGGCAACCGCCTGTCCCGCGTCGAGGCGCTGAAACTCTTTACCAGCGGCCCAGCGTGGTTCATGAACACGGAATCCGAGATGGGTAAGATCGCACCGGGGAATCTGGCAGATCTCGTGCTTTTGGACAGGGATTACTTCACTGTTCCCGAAGAGCAGATCAAAGATATTTCCGCTGTCCTGACAGTCATGGACGGGAGGGTGGTTTTCGGGGCGCAGGAGTACAGCTCTCTCACGCCGCCGCTGCCCGATATCCTGCCCGCCTGGTCGCCCGTCAAGCACTTCGGTGGCTACTACTGGGCCGGGTCTGCGACTTGACCGTGTGCAGGCAACATGGTTTTCACTGCAATCATGCACACGAACTCTGGCACGACGGCCTTGCGCATCCGTCCTCGGGTCTGGCTGGGCCTCTCGGTATTCGTCGCCTACCTCGCGGTCTTCTACGCCATCTGGATCGTCAACGGAATCGACTACGCCCGGGTCGGGGAGAGCGAGGAAACGCTGCTGAGATGGTACGTGGCACCCCTCGCCGGTGGTCTCGTCGTTCTTCTGATCGTCATCTCGATCTTCGGATGGTGGCGACCAGCACTGCGAGAGACGAGGCGGCTCCCGAAGGGTGCCGCCGTCGTGCCAGCCATCATGGCAGCGGTTGCAATCCTCAATCTGGTGTTCGGTGAGTTCTCCAGAGTGACGATGACGATGTGGATCCTCCTCATCATCGGCAGCATCCTGGTTGGGTTCAACGAAGAAGTGGTCGCGCGCGGTCAGCTCTTCGTCGCGCTGCGCAGTCGCTTTGGCGAAGTAGGTGTCTGGTTTTTCTCCACCACCTTGTTCTCGCTGCTGCACCTGCCCAACTTCTTCTTCGGTATTGGTTCTCTCGCGTTCCTTCAGGTCGTCATCCAGTTCGGGCTTGGATCCGTCTACTACCTGGCGTTCCGCTCGACGGGGTCCCTGGTTCCCGCAATGCTCCTGCATGGCCTGTGGGACTTCTCGGTCTTCTCATCGAGCCTTCCTTACGCCGGACTAGTTGCCCCGTTCCTTGGGATCGCAGGCGTTGTCGTAGCCGTGGTCCTCCTGGGGAAGGAACGAAGGCGGAACTCGACGAGTGAGCCCGATCCGCTGAAGCAGGTCAGCCCCTGACGAGGAAGGGGTGACGGCTTGGGGTGCCGTGTCACCCGTCGCCGCGCCAGGGGAGCCCGTGCTACGCCCGGACCTCATCGCCTCCGCGACCGCTACCTGGCCCCTCGCTCAGATCTGGTTGGTGCCGCCGTCGACGTAGAGGTTCGAGCCGACGACATAGCTGCTCTGGTCCGAGGCCAGGAACGCCACCACCGCGGCAGCCTCCTCAGGCTGGCCCATACGACCCTTGGGTACCGTCGCGGCGACGTGGTCCTTCATGGCTTGGGCGGTCTCGTCGTCGCCGAAGGAGGCGGTGCCTCCGGGGGTCACGATCCACGCCGGCGAGACCACGTTGACGCGGATGCCCCGGCCCTTGAGCTCGGTAGACCACGTCCGCGCGAACGACCGCACCGCCGCCTTCGACGCGGAATAGGCACCAAATGCCTCCATGCCGCGGTCGGCGGCCGTGGAACCGGTCAGGATCACCGATGCCCCCTCGTTGAGCAGCGGCAGCGCCTTCTGCACCGTGAACAGCGTTCCCCGGACGTTGATCCCGAAAGTCTGGTCGAAGTGCTCCTCGGTGGTCTGCTCCAGTGGCACGAACGCACCGACCCCCGCGTTCGCCACCAGCACGTCCAACCCCTCGCCCCGCGCCCGGACGGCGTCATAGAGCCGGTCCAGGTCCTCCAGCTTCGAGATATCGCCCGCCACTCCCGTGGCCCGCTCCTCCCCGATGGTCTTGACTGCGGCCTCCAGCTCGGCCTCACGTCGCCCCGTGACGAACACATACGCACCCTCGTGCGCCAGCCGCACGGCGGCCGCCAGACCGATCCCGCTGCTACCGCCGGTCACGACCGCTGTCTTGCCCTCAAGCTGTCCCATGTGACTCTCTCCGTTGCTCTCTCGGCGCCGATCCGTTCGACATCGATACTGCGATCCTGCACGAGCGCCGAGGTATCCTCCATAACGGATGGTCCACAATTTCTTACCGACAGTCCAGGGAGAAGAGCGTTGCTCGGTTTCAACGATCCAGTGGCGGATGCGATCGGCTTGCTCAGGCCCCGCACGGTGGTCGGGCCCAACCTCCGGGCCGTGGGCGAGTGGGCGTTGCGCTTCGACACGTTCTTGCACGTGCGGATCGGCGGCCTCGTGCGCGGCACGTGCTGGTTGATCCTCGAAGGGCACGAGCCGGTGCTCCTGCAGGAGGGTGACACCTTCATGCTGGGCAACCCGCCGCCCTACGTGCTGGCCAGCACACTCGACGCAAGCCCGCGCCCTGCGCGGCCGGTGTTGGCGGGAGCCGACGACGGGTTCGTGCGGATCGGCCAGGAGTCCGAGGACGACCTCTACCTCTGCGTCGGGCACATCGCGTTCGACGACAGCAACGCGGCCCTCCTGACCGACCTGCTCCCACCGCTCGTGATCGTCCGGGCGGCTGACCCTCGTGGCATGGAGCTCGGGCAGCTGATCGCACTCCTGGCGACCGAGGTCGGGGTCGACGCCGCCGGCGGCCCGCTCGTGCAGAACCACCTCGCACAGGTTTTGCTCGTGCACATGCTGCGCGCTCACGCCGGCCAGACAGACCGGCCCACCGGCTGGCTCGGCGCCCTGAACGAAGACGGCATCGGCACCGCCCTGCGGGCCGTGCACGCGGACGTCGCCCACTCCTGGAGCCTCAAGGAGCTCGCCGAGATCAGCCACATGTCGCGCTCCGCGTTCGCCCGGGCCTTCAAGGACCACGTCGGGGTCCCGCCCCTCGAGTACCTGATCCAATGGCGCATGGACCTCGCCCGCGACGCCCTCACCCGCGACACGCTCTCGATCTCCGAGCTCGCACGAGCCACGGGCTACCAGTCCGAGAGCGCGTTCAGCACCGCGTTCCGCCGCGTGGTCGGCGCATCACCCACGAAGTTCCGCAACCAAGCACGGACGCTGGAGCTGGCAACTCCCGCTCAGCAGTGAGCTTCACCCACCTGATCGGGTGCCACATAGCTGCGCACCGCCCCAATGGACGCTTGAAACCAGGAGGAAAGCAGATGGAAGACACGACCCTCAAGTCGTTGCTCGACACGGCCCGGACGGTCGCCGTCGTCGGGCTCTCCACCAATCCAGAGAAGCCCTCCGTCGCGGTGGCGAAGGTGCTGCTCGACGCGGGCTACGACGTGATCCCGGTACATCCGACCGCCACACAGATCCTCGGGCGGAAGGCCTACCCGACCCTCGCCGACATACCCGTCCCTGTCGACATCGTCGACGTGTTCCGGCCTGCGCACGAAGCGCCGGGCATCGCCCGCCAGTCGGTCGATATCGGTGCGAGCACCCTGTGGCTGCAGCTCGGGCTGACCTCCGACGAGGCTCGCGAGACGGCCGAGGGCGAAGGGCTCCGTTACGTCGAGGACACCTGCATCGGGGAGACAACGCTCCGGCTCGGGAACACAGCACGAGGCGCATGATGGCGGGTGTCACGGTGGAGATCCGGACGTGCTGGCGGACGGTGGAGTGAACCGGATCTGACGCGCGGACCGCAGTCCGCGCCCGAAGCCGCGGAGTCGCGACGAGACGGACCCGAGGGTCGGCTCCGCCGCGACACCGCAGGCCTCGGGCCGGTCAGAAGGTGGCGCGCCACTCGAGGATCACATCGACCACGTCATCGAGGTGCGACTCGAGCAGGAAGTGTCCGCCGTCGATGAGCTCGACCCTCGCGTGCGGCGCGTCGCTGAGGAAGGCCTCGGCTCCGGCCGGTCCGAAGATCTCGTCGTTGCGTCCCCAGATCGCCAGCACCGGCACCCGGGATGTGCGCAGCCACTCCTGGACCTTGGGATACAACGCCCGGTTCGTTTGGTAGTCACCGAACAGCGCGAGCTGCGCGAGGTCGTTGCCGGGGCGGTCGAGGAGCGCCAGGTCGTGCTCCCAGGCGTCCGGGTCCACGACCGAAGGATCCGGAACCCCGTGGAGGTACTGCCACTCGACGGCTTCCCTGCCCAGAGCCGGGCTCAGTCGGCTCTCGTTGTCGGGCGACGAATCCTGCCCGTACGCCCAGATCGGCGCCCAGAAGTCGGGTACGAATCCTTCCTCGTACGCGTTGCCGTTCTGGGAGATCACTCCCTCTACGGAACCCGGATCGCCCAGGGCGAGCCGCCATGCGATCGGTGCTCCGTAGTCCTGCGCGTACACGGTGAACCTCGTCACGCCGACCGCGTCGAGGAACCCGCGAGTGACGCGCGCCAACGCATCGAAGGTGTACCCGAAAGCGTCGACCGAGGGCGCCGAGGAGCGGCCGAAGCCGATGTGATCCGGAGCGATCACGCGATACTGCTCGGCGAGCACCGGGATGAGGTGCCGAAACATGTGCGAGCTCGTCGGGTACCCGTGCAGCAGGAGCAGCGTCGGAGCGTCGGTAGAGCCTGCTTCGCGGTAGAAGACGTCCAGTCCCTGGACGGTGACGGTTCTGTGGTGGACCGTGGTCATGATCGACCCTCCTTGTGGTTGTGCAGCACCATCGCCGTTGCCGTCCCGTCGCGCTCGTCGCGCGGCGGAACGGCTACGGCTACGGCGATGACGTTGCTGACGATCGTTGAGGTGAGCGGTGCGCGCGCGGCTCTCGGTGAGATCAGGGTCGCTGCCGCCGCACCCGGTGTTCATCTGGCGAGGAAGTCCTTGAGCGCCCGGTTGACCTCGTCGGCGTGGGTCCACAGCAGGCCGTGGGGGGCATCCTCGACCTCGACGTAGTCGGCCTCAGGGAAAGCCGCGTGGAAC
This sequence comes from Promicromonospora vindobonensis, assembly GCF_042685865.1. NCBI lineage: Bacteria > Bacillati > Actinomycetota > Actinomycetes > Micrococcales > Promicromonosporaceae > Promicromonospora > Promicromonospora vindobonensis. Next base: position 562,621 of record NZ_JBHUOG010000001.1, read on the forward strand.
CGGCGGGCCGTCGCGTCGATGGGCAGGATGTTGTCCTTCGTCCCGTGCAGGATCAGGGTCGGCTTGCCCGCGGCGCGAACAGCCTCCACGTCACTCCGGAAGTCTTCGAGCCATGACGGGACGACGGCGTACGCCGCGACCGGGGCGCTCGTGATCGCGACGTTCCAGCTGCCTGCCACGGCCTCCTCGCTGATCCGCGACCCGAGCGTCTCGTCAAGGTTGTAGAAGTTCTTGAAGAACTGCGTGTACCACGCGTACCGATCGCCTTTCGCGGCCGCTGCGATCTCGTCGAACCCCGCCTGGGGCAGCCCCTCCGGGTTGTCGTCACGCTGCACCAGGAACGGCTCCAGCGAGGCGAGGAACGCCAGCTTCGCGACCCGCTCGTGCCCGTACCGCGACACGTACCTGGCGAGTTCGCCGGTGCCCATCGAGAATCCGACCAGGACCACGTCCCGCAGGTCCAGGGTCTCGAGCAGCGTGTTGAGGTCTGCCGAGAAGGTGTCGTAGTCGTACCCCGAGCCGACCTTCGAGGACTGCCCGAACCCCCGACGGTCGTACGTGATCACCCGATACCCTGCGGAGAGGAGTTCCCGCGTCTGCTTCTCCCAGCTGTGACCGTTCAGCGGATACCCGTGGATCAGCACGACAGGCTGCCCAGACCCCTGGTCCTCGTAGTAGAGCTCGATCGGCGTGCTGTTCTCGTCGCCGACGGTGATGTAGCCCATGATCCTGACCTTTCAGCCCCGGCCGGCGGGGTGCCGACCGCTGAACGTCAGCAGACACCGTGTGGTCGCAACACGGTCAAGGGATTTCTCGTCGATGCGTCGAGTTCTCGCGGCGCCGGCGGTGCGACGGCGTGAAGGCGCGCACGGAGCCAAGGCGGGCACTCACAAGTAGACTCCCTGTCGTCGGAACATGGTCAAGCCCGCCGACCAGACATCGGTCGCGCCTGAGCAGCCATGGTGGCAGTGGTAAGCACATGGTTCAGGTCGACAGGGCGACTCCGGAGGAGAGCGAAACTGTCGACACTTCTGGGCCGGCACGCGGAGCGCAGCCAGGTCGAGCAACTGTTGGGCAAGGCGAACGCCGGGCACAGCGGCGCCCTCGTGGTGCACGGTGAGGCCGGCATCGGCAAGACCGCGCTCTTGGAGCATCTGCGCACCAGCGCCGAGGCGCTCGGGTTCCGCATCGAGACGTCGACGGGCATCGAGGCGGAGACGCAGTTCGCCTATGCGGGGCTGCACCAGATCTGCGCTCCGCTGCTCGACCAGATGCCTGCGCTGCCGGAGCCGCAGCGGCTGGCCTTGGCGGTCGCGCTGGGCCGCGAGGCCGGTCCCGCCCCCGACAAGTTCATCGTGGGCCTGGCGGCCCTCGGTCTCTTCTCCGACGCCGCCGAGAGAAGCGGCTTGCTGTGTCTCATCGACGACGCCCAGTGGCTGGACCGTGCCTCGGCCGAGGTGCTCGCCTTCGTCGCGCGCCGCGTCGATGCGGAACGGGTGGCGATGGTGTTCGGCGTCCGCGACAACGGTGACGGCCATGCCATCTTCGACGGCCTGCCTGCGCTGCGCCTGAGCGGACTGAGTGAAACGGATGCCCGGGAACTGCTGGACTCAGTCGTCGCGGCACCGCTGGACGGCGAGGTGCGGGATCGGATCATCGCCGAGGCCCGCGGCAATCCGCTTGCGCTGCTCGAGCTTCCCTTGCACTCGCAGCCCGCGCGACTCGCCGGCGGCTTCCAGCTCCCCGACATCTCGGACGTCTCCGGTCGCGTGGAGACGGAGTTCCAGAACCGTGCGGGCGGGCTGCCCGACGAGGCCCGGATGCTGCTGCTGATCGCTGCAGCGGATCCGACAGGAGACCCGTCCCTGCTCGGACGCGCCGGTGCCCGTGCCGGCATCGATCCAGAGTCGGCGGCGCCTGCGGAAGCTGCCGGGTTGATCGAGATCGGCGTTCGGGTGCGCTTTCGGCATCCCCTGGTGCGCTCGGCCGTCTATCGCGCCGCCGGGCATGCGGATCGCCAACGCGCGCACGCCGCCCTGGCAGCCGCTACCGAGCCCACGCTCGAACCCGACCGCCGAGCGTGGCACGCCGCTCAGGCGACGTCCGGACTCGACGAGCAGATCGCAGCCGAGCTGGAGCGATCGGCGGCGAGGGCACGTGCGCGCGGCGGTTACGCGGCCGCGGGGGCGTTTCTTGAGCGATCGACGCAACTGACACCAGATCCCGTCGACCGCGCACGGCGAGCACTGGAAGCAGCACACGCGCTGCGGGAGGCCGGTGCGCTCGAGCCGGCGCTCCACCTCCTCGCCATGGCCGAGACGGGATCGCTCGACACGCTCCAGCGCGCCCGAGTGGCACTGTTGCGCGCGCAGATCGTGTACCACCTGACCCGGCATCGCGATGCGCCGGCGATGCTCTCGGAAGCCGCCGCGCTGGTAGCCCCGAACTATCCGGAGCCGGCCCGCGAGATCCGCCTCCACGCGCTCGACCTTGCGATGATCTACGGCGATCCGATCGGCAAGGCCATCGCCCACGCGACGTTCGACGACCCCGCGATCGAAAGAGCTACGCGGCCCGTGGACAGATTGCTCGTCGGACTCGCCACCACGATGGTGCGCGACTTCTCCGAGGGCGTCCCCGCCCTGCGGGACGCGCTGGAATCGTTGCGCGACGCCACGCGGGAGGACGGCGTCCAGGACGATCAGCCCCGGTCCGGTCTGGGGTTCGCCGGCAGGAGCACCGTCGGGATCGTCCACGACCTGGCCGGCAGGGTCGCCGTCGGGATTCTCGATGATGAGCTCGCTCACGACCTCACCGAAGCCTACGTCCGCTCCGCGCGTGCGGCCGGCGCACTCGCCGTGCTCCCTGCGGCACTGAATCTGCATGCCAACGTGCTGGTCATCAGCGGCGAGCTCGCTCGCGCGCGCCAACTTGTCGACCAGTCGATCGCGATATCGGAGGCCACCGGTGCCTTACCCAGCCGTCACTCCGAGACCATACTCGCCGCGTGGTGCGGGGACCTGGCGACCTCGACCAGGCTGCACGACGTCACGCTGCGGGACTCCAGCCATCCCGCGAGCGGTGCGGAGGTCGGCCTCGCGGAGTACGCCATGGCCGTGCTCTACAACGCACGCGGCGAGTACGCGAAGGCGCAGCGTGCTGCGGAGACGACATGCGCAGCTCTCGACCTGTCGTTGAGCACGGTCGGCCTGTCCGAGCTGATCGAGGCGTCCGTACGGGCGGGCGATCCGGACTACGCCGCGAGCGTGCTCGAACGGCTGGCTGCCCGTGCCGCAGCGTGCGATACATCCTGGGCGCGCGGTCTGGAAGCTCGTTCGCGGGCGCTGACGATCACTGACTCCTCGGCCGAGGCGCACTATCGTGAAGCGATCGCACAGCTGCACGCGTCACGGATCGCCGGCGAGGCCGCGCGGGCGCATCTCGTCTACGGAGAGTGGCTGCGCCGCGAAGGACGGCGTCAGGATGCTCGCGACGAGCTCCGAACCGCTCACGACCTGCTGTCGGGCATGGGCGCGAGAGCCTTCGCCGCTCGCGCAGCTGGTGAGTTGCAGGCCACTGGCGAGCGCCCGCGCAAGCGCATGACGCAGTCGACCGATGCGTTGACGGCCCAGGAGCTGCAGGTCGCGAGGCATGTGACCGCCGGCGCTACCTCGCGGGAGGTCGGCGCACAGTTGTTCCTGAGCCCCCGCACGGTCGAATCGCACCTCCGCAGCATCTACCGCAAGCTGGGGATCAAGTCCCGCCGCGAGCTGAGGCAGGTCCCGCTGCCGTGACCGCCCGGGTCACCGGGTGCCGATCCCAGTTCAGTACCGGATCCGTAATTTCTACCGACGCGACGACCTCACCTCGACCGCGAGCATGAAGTCATGACATGGAGCACGCGCGAAATAGCCGATCTCGCGGGCACGACGGTGAACGCCATACGGCACTACCACGCGCTCGGGCTTCTGGATGAGCCTCCTCGCTCGTACAACGGCTACAAGCAGTACGGTGTCCGCGATCTGGTGAGCCTCCTGCGACTGCGCAGACTTGCCGGGCTGGGCCTGCCGCTCGCACAGATCGGCACGACGAACGAGAGTGACACGACGGAGTCGCTGCGCAGGGCAGACACGGTGCTGCGGGAGGAGATCGAACGCTTCCGCCGGTCACGGGCCGGGATTGCGGCGCTGCTCCGCGCAGGCGCCCCGGTCGACACGCCGTCGGGCTTCGAAGAGGTCGGCGCGCGCCTGACGGCGTCCGATCGTGCTCTCATCCATGTCTGCACGCGGATTCACCCGCCTGCCGCCCTCTCGCGTCTTCAGCTGATGGTCTGCGCAGAATCTGCCGAAGTGCGAGACCAGTTCCACGCGCTGACACCCGGTGCGAGCGAGTCGACCCGGGATCACCTCGCGGAGGACCTTGCGCAAGGCGGTGCGCACTGGCGCTCCACCGTCTGGTTGGAGCCGACGGAGTCCGGCGCACACGCGCCATACCCCCTGCGCGTCACGGAGCAGGCATTCGTCGAAACGCTCGCCGCCCTCTACAACGACGCTCAGCGAGACGTTCTCCGGCGAGCCGACGTCGCGCTGCGCGCCCAGCGGCGCACCGCGGGCTCCTGGCGAGCCGGACCGGGCGTGTCTCCTGTTCGGAGCCACGCCCTGGTTGCATCCCCTCGACCTTAGTGAGCCTCGGCCGAGCTCGTTCTCAGCGTGGGCATCAGGTGGGCATTCCAATGCCCACCTGATGTCCGGTGGCGTCCGGCTCCTACCCCGAAGGGGGAGCGTCGACGCAGGCCAGACGGCATGTTGCAGGTGGTGGGCCCGGAGGGATTCGAACCCCCGACATCCACGGTGTAAACGTGGCGCTCTAACCAACTGAGCTACGAGCCCCGGCAGCGGACAACAATACCTGGCCCGCGACCCGGACGAGGCCTACTTTTCCAGCCTGGTCCGTATCGACGGCCAGGTCAGATCTCCGCGAGCGCCCTGCGGTAGTCCTCGAGGTCGCGCGCCTGACCCCGCGGGTTGACCACGCACCACCGGATGATCCCGTCGACGTCGATCAGGAACGTCCCGCGGAGCGCGTGCCCGGCATCCTCGTCGAGCACTCCGTAGCCGCGCGCGACCTCGCCGTGCGGCCAGAAGTCGGACAGCAGGTCGAACTGGTAGCCCTCGGCCGCCTGCCACGCCTTGAGCGTGAAGACGGCATCCGTCGACACCACGAGCAGGCGCACGCCGGCGGTCTCGAAGTCCTCGATGTTGTCGCGCAGCTCGCACAGCTCACCGGTGCAGGTGCCCGAGAACGCGAACGGGACGAAGACCACGAGCACCGGCGCGCCACGCAGGTCCGACAGCGTGGTCGGGGTGCCGTGCGTGTCGGGGAGCGTGAAGTCGGGTGCGGGGTCACCCGGCTTCAGCGCGACCACGGAAGCGCCCGGCGCGGCAGACTCAGTCATAGCTCCCCACAGTTGTCAGACCTTCACTTACCGCGGCCCCGGTAGGCGAGCCTGGTGGCCGACCAGTCCGCCGCGATCGCGAACGTGCTGGTGGTCTGCAGACCGGCCGTGGTGGCAGCCTCCTGGATGTCGCTGTGGCCGACCTCGCCGTCGCGGCCGGGCTTGGGCGTGAAGATCCAGATGAGACCGCCGTCGTCGAGGACGGTCTGGACGTCGACCAGCGCGTCGGTGAGGTCTCCGTCGTCCTCCCGCCACCAGAGGATGACGCCGTCGGTCACGTCACCGAAGTCCTCGTCCTCCAGCTCGCTACCGATGATCTTTTCGATGTCGGCCCGGAGTGCTTCGTCGACGTCGTCGCCCCAGCCGAACTCCTGCACCACCTGGCCGGCCTCGAAACCGAGGCGCCCCGCGCCCTGGGTGTCCGTGCTCACTTGGTTGATCGTCCCTCTCTCTGTCCGGCACTGTCTGCCGGGTCGTATGCCGCTTCTGTCGGTCCTGCGTCGGACCCTCCGTCGCCAAAGGTAGTGCACGCACCGCGGCCATGCCTCGCAACCAGGACGCGTGGTGTCTTTTTGATGAATCGATGAGACCTGGGCAACGCGGAAGTCATGCACTCAGTCTCATCATTGCGATACCCCGTATCAATACTGGTGCGAACCGACACAGACGTAACGCAGATCACGCACTCTTGACCGCCCTATGGTGTGAGCGCACGCTGTGAGGGGACAGAATGGCTAGATCCACCTGTGCGTGGGCGTGCACAGTCGCAACCCCAGCTGTGGCGACGCTGCGCCGACGCGACGGGTCCTGACGAGGCGGCGGGGAGCGCGAACCGCGACCGCGCCGCGCGACACCGAGAGAGGTTGCTGGTGGCTTCGTTTGACGAGACCGGACCGCTGATCAACGGTCTGCTCAGCGCCGTACCTGATATCGACCCGGCCGAGACCGAGGAATGGGTCGAGTCATTTGACGGGCTGATCGACGACAAGGGCGGACCCCGCGCCCGGTACGTCATGCTCAACCTGTTGCGGCGGGCGCGAGAGCGGAATGTGAGCATCCCCGCGTCGATGGCGACGCCCTACGTGAACTCCATCGGGGTGCACGAGGAACCGTACTTCCCGGGTGACGAGGCCATGGAGCGCCGCTATCGCTCGTGGATCCGCTGGAACGCGGCGGTCATGGTCACCCGCGCCCAGCGCGAGGGCCTCAGCGTCGGCGGGCACATCTCCTCGTACGCGTCTGTTGCGACGCTCTACGAGGTGGGTCTGAACCACTTCTTCCGGGGCAAGGACCATCCCGGTGGCGGCGACCAGATCTACTTCCAGGGCCACGCCTCCCCCGGCGTCTACGCACGGGCGTACCTCGAGGGCCGCCTGTCCGCGGACCAGCTCGACGGGTTCCGCCAGGAGAAGTCGCACCCGGGTGGCGGCCTGCCGTCCTACCCGCACCCGCGGCTCATGCAGGACTTCTGGGAGTTCCCGACCGTCAGCATGGGCCTCGGCCCGGCGTCGGCCATCTACCAGGCCTGGACCAACAAGTACCTGCACAACCGTGGGGTCACGGACACGAGCCAGCAGGACGTCTGGGCATTCCTCGGCGACGGCGAGATGGACGAGCCCGAGAGCCGCGGCATGATCCAGCACGCCGCCCAGCAGCAGCTGGACAACCTGACGTTCGTCGTGAACTGCAACCTGCAGCGCCTCGACGGACCGGTCCGTGGCAACGGCAAGATCGTCCAGGAGCTGGAGGCCCAGTTCAAGGGCGCCGGCTGGAACGTCATCAAGGTCGTGTGGGGCCGCGAGTGGGATGCCCTGCTCAACGCCGACAAGGACCGGGCGCTGGTCAACCTCATGAACGTCACCCCCGACGGTGACTACCAGACCTACCGTGCGGAGTCGGGCGCGTTCATCCGCGAGCACTTCTTCGGGCGCGACCCGCGCACGAAGGCCCTCGTCGAGAACATGACCGACGAGGACATCTGGAACATGAAGCGCGGCGGGCACGACTACCGCAAGCTCTACGCGGCGTACTCAGCGGCGCGGGCGCACACCGGCCAGCCGACGATCATCCTTGCGCACACCGTCAAGGGCTACGGCCTGGGCTCCGGCTTCGCCGGCCGCAACGCGACGCACCAGATGAAGAAGCTCAAGGGCGACGACCTCAAGACGCTGCGCGACTCGCTCCGCATCCCGATCTCGGACGCCGAGCTCGAGGCCGACCCGTACCTGCCGCCGTACTTCCACCCTGGTGCCGACGCGCCGGAGATCCAGTACATGCTGGAGCGCCGTCGTCAGCTCGGCGGGTTCGTCCCGGAGCGCCGCACCACGGCGAAGACGACCCTGCAGCTGCCCGAGGACAAGACGTACGAGCTGCTGAAGAAGGGCTCCGGCACGCAGCAGGTCGCCACGACCATGGCGTTCGTGCGGCTGCTCAAGGACCTCTTCAAGGCCAAGGACTTCGGCAACCGCATCGTGCCGATCATCCCGGACGAGGCTCGCACCTTCGGCCTGGACTCGATCTTCCCGAGCGCGAAGATCTTCAACACGCTGGGTCACAACTACCTGGCCGTTGACCGTGAGCTCATGCTGAGCTACAAGGAGTCCGAGCAGGGCCAGATGATGCACACCGGCATCAACGAGGCCGGTTCGGCTGCCGCGTTCCAGGCGGTGGGCACGTCGTACTCCACGCACGGCGAGCCGATGATCCCGTTCTACATCTTCTACTCGATGTTCGGGTTCCAGCGCACGGGCGACCAGTTCTGGGCCGCAGGCGACCAGATGACGCGTGGCTTCATCATCGGCGCCACCGCCGGCCGCACCACCCTCACGGGTGAGGGCCTGCAGCACGCCGACGGGCACTCGCCGCTCATCGCGGGGACGAACACCGCCGTCGTGCAGTACGACCCCGCCTACGGGTACGAGATCCGGCACATCGTGCGGGACGGTATCGAGCGCATGTACGGCGACGGCTCCGACGGTCGGGACCAGGACGTCATGTACTACCTCACGGTGTACAACGAGCCGATGGTGCAGCCGGTCGAGCCGGAGGACGTCGACATCGACGGCATCAAGCGCGGCATCCACCGCATCTCGGTCTCGGACGCCGAAGGCCCCAAGGCCCAGCTCCTCGCCTCAGGCGTGGGCGTGCCGTGGGCGCTCGAGGCGCAGCAGCTCCTCAAGGAGGACTGGGGTGTCTCGGCCGACGTGTGGTCGGTGACCAGCTGGAACGAGCTGCGTCGCGACGCCCTGGCCGCTGAGCGCGACTCCCTGATCGACCCGGCGGCGCCGATGCGCACGCCGTACGTCACCGAGAAGCTGTCCGGTGCCCAGGGCCCGTTCGTCGCCACCAGCGACTACGACCACCTGGTGCCCGACCAGATCCGCGCGTGGGTCCCCGGCGACTACGCGGTGCTCGGGGCCGACGGTTTCGGCTTCTCGGACACCCGGGCCGCCGCACGGCGGCACTTCCTCATCGATGGTCCGTCGATGGTGGTCCGGACGCTGCAGGTGCTCGCCCGTCGCGGCGAGGTCCCGGCCGACGTCGTCAGCAAGGCCGTCGAGAAGTACCGACTCCTCGACGTCAACGCAGGCACCTCCGGCACCGCGGGCGGCGAGAGCTGAACGACGGGTAGTCCCGCGTAGCGAACGACCAGAGGTACCGATCCGAACCGGATCGGTACCTCTGGTCGTCCGTGGAGCGTGCCTCTCGTCGGAGCGGCCGGTCAGGCGCCCGACGCCTCCGGCTCGCTCGCGGCGATCGCCTTCTCCAGCTCGTCCCGCAGCGGACGGACGGCCTTCGTGTCCGGGTGCATCTCCAGGGCTCGCAGGTGCTGCCGGGCCTCGAACACGCGGCCGGCCTCGAGCGCTGCCAGCACCAGGTGCTTGCCGACGACCGGCGAGTGCTCCCGCACGCGCCAGTGGCCAACGCCCAGGCCCAGGGCCTCCACCGGCATCCCCGCGTCGCGCAGGATGGCCAGGCCCTCCGCCAGCGCACGGCCGTCGGGGTCCCGCTCCGCGGCAGTGATGAACCGCCGCACCGCGCCGTCCGGGTCGTCGGCGAGCGACAGGCGGCCCAGCTCGATCAGCGGGTACCAGCCCCGCGGGTGCCCGGCCAGCTCCTCGGCGAGGGACCAGACCGCCAGGTCGGCGTCGTGCTGCTTCGACTCCGGGATCTCGTCGGAGTCCCGCAACGGGTCCTCCAGAGTCGGGTCCTCGGCGGCCCGACGGCGAACGATCTCTGCAAGGGCGCCGAAAGCCTCCTCGTTGTTGGGATCGTCGGTCAGCTGGGCGCGCAGCGCGTCCTCGTGTCCCGCGTCCCCTCGTCGGGGCGCCGACGGCGACGGCCGGCGAGCACCGACCGTGGACGCAGACAGGGGCCGACGGATGAGGCGGCGGAGCCGATGCATCAGGGCCATACCTCGACCCTACAGTTTCCCGCACCGTCGCACTTGAATGACGCTGTCTTGAAAGTCCGTTTGTGGACTCCCCACAACTCGGGCTCGTATGCTGCCGGGGTGCCAGCAACTCGACGGGCCGCGCGAGCGGGTGCCCACAAGACCGACCCGGAGGCCGGGTCGGCAGCCGACCCCGGCGCCGGCCAGGACACCGGTCAGGCAGAGCCCGCGGAGGCCGGAACCGACCCAGCGGGCTTCCCGATGAACCTCCAGCGGGTCCGCGAGGCCAGCGGCCTCCTCACCGCCGCCGCGATGCGCCGGCTGGACGAGGACCTCACCTGGTACCGCGACCTGCCGGCCGAGGACCGCTCGTACGTCGGCCTCGTCGCTCAGGCGGGCATCAACGCCTTCACCTCCTGGTTCACCGACCCCGACCGGCCACCGCACGGCGTCAGCGAGATCTTCGCCGCCGCGCCCACCGAGCTGACCCGCTCCATCTCGCTGCAGCACACGCTGCAGCTCGTGCGCGTGGTGGTCGACGTCGTCGAGACGCACTCCGACCGGATCGCCGCGCCGGGCGGCGAGCGCGACCTGCGCGAGGCCGTCCTGCGCTACTCCCGCGAGGTCGCGTTCTCCGCGGCCGAGGTCTACGCCCGCGCGGCGGAGTGGCGTGGCGCATGGGACGCCCGGCTGGAGGCGCTGGTGGTCGACGCGCTCGTCCGCGGCGACGGCGACGACTCCCTCCGCTCGCGCATCTCGGCGCTCGGCTGGAGCGGCCGCGGGAACGCGCTCGTCGTCGTCGGGCTCGCCACCGAGGAGCTCGACGAGATCCGCACCGCCGAGATCCGCCGGGTCGCCCGGCGCGCGGCCGGCGACGCCCTCGTCGGGATCCACGGCGACCGTCTGGTGCTCGTCCTGGGCGGCGAGGGCGACCTCGTGGCCGCCGCCACCTCGCTCCTCGGCCGCTTCGGCAGCGGCCCGGTCGTGATCGGCACCCAGGTGCCGAGCCTGACCGACGCCGCAAGGTCGGCCCGGTCGGCGCTCGCCGGCCTGACCGCCGCCCCGGCGTGGCCGCAGGCGCCGCGCCCGGTCATGGCCGACGACCTGCTGCCCGAGCGTGTCCTGACCGGCGACTACACGGCCCGCGCCACGCTGATCGCCCAGGCGTTCACCCCCTTGCAGGACGCCGGCGGGGCCGTGCTCGAGACGCTGTCGGCCTACCTCGGCACCGGCCGCTCCCTCGAGGCCGCCGCACGCCATCTGTACGTTCACCCCAACACGGTGCGGTACCGGCTCCGCAAGGTCTCGGAGATCACCGGCTGGGACCCGCTCGATGCCAGGGAGTCGTTCGTGCTGCAGGTGGCGCTGGCGCTCGGCCAGCTCGGCAGGGGCTGACCAGTCCGCACTAACTCTTCGGCGAGGTCAGCGCCTTGTAGGTTCCCCACAAGGCCCCCTGATGAGGTTGGTACAGGTCGCGACGTCCTGGAGGGGCCGCGGGTTGGCAGAGTGGACGCGTGCTCGCCGTCGTCTGCCCTGGACAGGGCTCTCAGACCCCCGGGATGCTCAGCGACTGGCTCGAGCTGCCCGGTACCGACCAACGCCTCGCCGCAGCATCCGAGGCCTCGAAGCTGGACCTGGTGGCGCACGGCACCACCTCGGACGCCGACACGATCCGGGACACGGCGGTCGCCCAGCCGCTGATCGTCACCACCTCCCTGCTCGCGCTCCGTGCGCTGCTGGACGGGCGCCCTGCCGCGGAGGTCGTTGACGTCACCGCAGGCCACTCGGTCGGCGAGCTGTCCGCCGCAGCGGTGGCAGGCGCCCTGTCCGACGACGGCGCGGCCGGCCTGGTCGCACGGCGTGCCCGGGCGATGGCCACGGCGGCAGCCGCTGCGCCGTCGGGCATGAGCGCCGTCGTGGGCGGCGACCCGGACGAGGTCCTGGCCGCGATCGAGGCCGCCGGCCTGTGGCCCGCCAACGTCAACGGCGCCGGCCAGACCGTTGCCGCCGGCGCGCTGGAGGACCTCGCCAAGCTGGCCGAGAACCCGCCCACCCGGGCGCGCGTGATCCCGCTGCAGGTCGCTGGGGCGTTCCACACGCCGTTCATGGACGCGGCCCGTGCCGAGTTCGAGCCCGTAGCCCTCGGCTGGGACGCCACCGACCCGACGCTGCCCTTCCTCGCCGACCTCGACGGGACCGCCTACACCGGCGGCGCCAACGGCCACGGCACCGGGGCGGACGTGCTGGGCAACCTCGCGCGCCAGGTCACGGCACCCGTGCGCTGGGACCTGATCATGTCCGGCCTCGCCGAGCGTGGCGTCACCGGCCTGCTCGAGCTCGCCCCCGGCGGCGTCCTGACGGGCCTCGCCAAGCGCGGCCTCAAGGGCGTGGAGACCGTCGCGGTGAAGTCGCCTGCCGACCTCGACAAGGCCCGCGAGCTGATCGCGGCACACAGCACCGTCCTTTCCAGCGGCACGAGCGCGACCGGAGCAGACCAGTGACTTCCCTCAAGCAGGCCGAGCCCACGCAGTTCTCGCGGATCCTCGCGATCGGCGGGGAGCGCGGCGAGCTCGTCGTGACCAACGACGACATCGCGGGCCCGATCGACTCGTCGGACGAATGGATCCGCCAGCGCACCGGCATCGTCACCCGCCGCCGGGCCGGTGCGGACAAGGACGTGCTCGACCTGGCCGAGGCCGCCGCGAACAAGGCGCTCCACGCGGCCGGGCTCGTCGGGGCCGACATCGACGCGGTCATCCTGTCGACGATCACGCACATGCACATGACGCCGTCGGGCGCGGCGATCCTGGCCGAGCGCATCGGTGCCACCCCTGCCGCCGCCTACGACGTGTCGGCCGCCTGCGCCGGCTACGCGTACGGGATCGGCCAGGCGGACGCCCTGGTCCGTGCCGGCCTCGCCAGGCACGTGCTCGTGATCGGCGCCGAGAAGCTCAGCGAGATCATCGACCCGACCGACCGCTCCATCTCCTTCCTGCTGGGCGACGGCGCCGGCGCGGCGATCGTCGGCCCGTCGGACACACCGGGCATCGGCCCGACAGTCTGGGGGTCGGACGGCGCCAAGGCCACCGCGATCCGCCAGACGCACTCCTGGACCGAGCTGCGCGAGGACCCGTCGCTCGGCTGGCCCACGCTGCGCCAGGACGGCCCGACCGTGTTCAAGTGGGCGGGCTTCCAGATGGCCCCCATCGCGGAGAAGGCGATGGCCGAGGCCGGAGTGACCGCCCAGGACATCCAGGTCTTCATCCCGCACCAGGCCAACATGCGGATCATCGACCAGATGAAGAAGCAGCTCGGTCTGCCGGATACCGTGGTCATAGCGCGCGACATCGCCGAGACCGGCAACACGTCGGCGGCGTCGATCCCCCTGGCCGCAGAGCGCCTCCTGACGGAGGGGCAGGCCAGGTCGGGCGACCTCGCCCTCCAGATCGGGTTCGGCGCGGGCCTCGTCTACGCAGCGCAGGTCGTGGTGCTGCCGTAGCCAGGGTGCGGCGGGCCGTAAGGAAATGGGCCGCCGTGCAATCCGGTCGCGAGATGCGCCAAGATCTGACCAGCAAGACTCCGGTGCCCGACGGCGCCGGTGACCGTTACGAAAGATAAGGAAGTCCCATGGCCAACACGGACCAGGAGATCCTCGAGGGCCTCGCCGAGATCGTCGCCGAGGAGACGGGCCTCGACCAGGCCGACGTCCTGCTCGAGAAGTCCTTCACGGACGACCTCGACATCGACTCCCTGTCGATGATGACCATCGTCACGCACGCCGAGGACAAGTTCGGGGTTCGTATCCCGGACGAGGAGGTCAAGAACCTCGCGACCGTCGGCGACGCAGTGAGCTTCATCAAGAGCGCCCAGGCCTGAGCCGCCCCCGACGGCGGCAGCATGGCCCGGGCCGAGACCCGGGCCCGCGCCGCCGTCGGGCACTCGCTGCCCACAAGGCAGCACCCTTTGCACCTGCCCCCTTCGTCCCACCACCCTCGGGAGCATCATCATGACCTCCGCACGCGAAGTCGTCGTCACCGGCCTCGGCGCCACCACACCCCTCGGCGGGGACGTGGCATCCACGTGGGAGGCCGCCCTCGCAGGCGTATCGGGGGCACGCACCCTCGAGAACGACTGGGCCGAGAAGTACGGGATCCCCGTGACCTTCGCCGCCACCATCAAGGTGAACCCGGCGGAGGTGCTCTCCCGCCCCGAGACCAAGCGCATGGACCCGTCCGCGCAGTACGCCGTCGTGGCGACCCGCGAGGCCTGGGCCGACGCGGGCAGCCCCGAGGTCGACGGTGACCGGCTCGGTGCCGTCGTGTCGTCGGGCATCGGCGGCATCCAGACCATCCTGGACGGCTGGGACACCCTCCGTGAGCGCGGCGCCCGGCGCATGCTGCCGATGACCGTGCCGATGCTCATGCCGAACTCCCCTGCCGCCTACGTGTCGCTCGAGCTGGGCGCCCGCGCCGGCACGCACGCCCAGGTGTCCGCCTGCGCCTCCGGCGCAGAGGCCGTCGGCTACGCCGTGGACATGATCCGTTCCGGCCGGGCCGACGTCGTCGTCGCCGGCGGCACGGAGGCCGCGATCCACCCCATGCCGCTCGGCGCGTTCGCCGCGTCCCGGACCCTCTCGCTGCGCAACGACGACCCGCAGCGCGCGTCGCGACCGTACGACGTCGACCGGGACGGGTTCGTGCTCGGTGAGGGCGCGGCGGTCCTGGTGCTGGAGAGCGCAGAGCACGCGGCGGCCCGCGGCGCGCGCGTCTACGCGAAGGTCAGTGGTGTCGGGCTGTCGTCCGACGCGTACCACATCACCTCGCCCGACCCCGAGGGCACTGGCCAGGTCGCCGCCATGCGCTTCGCGATCCAGGACGCCGGGGTGACGCCTGCCGACATCGTGCACGTCAACGCGCACGCCACCTCCACCAAGGTGGGCGACCTCACCGAGACCGCCTCCATCCGGAAGCTCTTCGGGCCCGACGCCGACCACGTGCAGCTCTCTGCGACGAAGTCGATGACCGGCCACCTCCTGGGCGGCGCAGGCGCCATCGAGTCGCTGTTCGCGGTCAAGGCCGTCTCCGAGCGCCTCGCACCGCCGACGATCAACGTCGACAACCCCGACCCGGAGCTGCAGGTTCCGCTCGTGCGCGACGAGCCGTACAAGCTGCCGGGCGGCGACATCGCCGCGATCAACAACTCGTTCGGCTTCGGCGGGCACAACGTCGCCCTGGTGATCCAGAACCACTGAGCCGACGCCCGCAGGCCCCGTCCGTCCAGCGCTCAGGTCATCGAAGGTGACCTGAGCGTCTGACGTGTGTACCGAGGGCCGGTCCGGCCGAGACCGACCGGATGCCGCCACCCGGGCCTGTCGTGCCCGCGACCCTTCGTTCTGACATGGGAGAATGTCCGCATGGCAATGCGTGAGATCCGTGTGGTTCCCGACCCAGTGCTGCGCACCCCGTGCGACACCGTGACGACGATCGACGACCGCGTCCGCGGCCTGGTCGCCGACCTGGTCGAGACGGTCGACGACGAGGGGCGTGCCGGACTGGCCGCCAACCAGATCGGCGTCTCCCTGCGGGCCTTCTCGTGGAACATCGAGGGCGACATCGGCTACGTGCTCAACCCGCGCATCGTCGAGCTGGGCGAGGAGCTGCAGGACGGCGGCGAGGGCTGCCTGTCCGTCCCCGGGCTCTGGTACCCCACGGTGCGCGCGAACTACGCCCGGGTCGAGGGCATCGACCTGAACGGCGAGCCGGTCACCGTCGAGGGCACCGGGATCATGGCCCGCGCCCTGCAGCACGAGTGCGACCACCTGGACGGCATGGTCTACCTCGACCGCCTCCAGAAGGAGACGCGGATCGCGGCCATGCGGGAGCTCCGCGCGCGCCTGTGAGGACCTGACGGCCGGTTTTCGTACGCACCACCCCTGTGGGATCAATCGCAAGAAAGTCCCAAAGGGCACTAGTGGTGCAGCGGCGTTCTAGGCAAGAATGTGCCACACGAACTCGTCGTACGTGGTGATTCATTCGACGCCTGCGCGCCGTTTCGCCTCGCATCTCGTCGACGAATCGGGCAGGATGTGGTCCGAAGCACCGCTGTGCAGCCGACCACAGCGTCACCGCCCTGGTGAGGACGTAGGGGAAGACGTACCTCGACCCAGGGAGGAAGACATGGCCGGTGTCATCACGCGGGGTGTGCTTTTTGTGCATTCGGCGCCTCGTGCCCTGTGCCCCCACATCGAGTGGGCAGCGGGGAACGTACTTGGCGTGCGCGTATCCATGGACTGGACCCCGCAGCCCGCGGGGCGCGGTCTGTACCGTGCCGAATACTCGTGGCAGGGCCAGCAGGGCACGGGCGCCAAGTTGGCGTCCGCCCTGCGGGGCTGGTCGCACCTGCGGTACGAGGTCACTGAGGACGCGAGCAACGGGGCCGACGGCGCCCGCTGGTCGCACACTCCCGACCTCGGCATCTTCCACGCCATGACCGACGTGCACGGGAACGTGGTGGTGCAGGAGGACCGCGTCCGGGCCGCTCTGGAGCTCGCAGACCCGCGTGCCATGCGCGACGCCCTCGACCTCGCTCTGGGCGCTGCCTGGGACGACGAGCTGGAGCCGTTCCGGTACGCCGGCCTCGGCGCACCGGTGCGCTGGCTGCACCAGGTGGGTTAGCAAGGGTCCGGCAGCGGGAGCCTGGTAGGCGCCCAGCACACCGGTGCCCGAGCGCGACGTCACCCCGGCCAGGCTTAGCCGGACCGGCTCTTCTGGACCGCGCCGAGAATCACTCGGATCCCCAGCCCGACGATGACGAGGTCCAGGAGGACCTGCCCCGACACGAGCAGCCGGACCAGCTCCGCCCGCGGCGCGATGTCCCCGAACCCGACGGTCGCGAACGTGGTGACGGTGAAGTAGAGGGCGTCGGAGCGGGTGAGCGGCTCGCTGAACGTCGCCGGGGTCTGGAAGCTGATCATGAAGTAGGTCGACGCGAACAGGATCAGGAAGAACGGGACGAGCATCGCGAGGGCCTCGATCGCCTGGATGCCCGGGAACCTGGACCGGAGGATCGCCCGGATCTGCCAGTACCCCGTGAGCGTGAGCGCCGTGAGGCCGACGACCAGCACCGAGGCCAGGTGCCGGACCGTGTCCCGGTCGAGGGGCAGCACGTAGTAGAGCGCGATCAGCAGCAGGGAGGTCGCGCCGGCGCGCAGCAGCCCGAGGGCGATGAGCACCCAGCGACGCCGGTTGCCCGCGCCACCGGGTCGAGCTCTCGGGCTGCCGCGCCCGGCGTCGGCGATCTCGCCGTCCGGCTGCGGTACGTGTGCTGGCACGTCGGCCACCTCCCGGCATCTGGAACCCCACTCTGGTCCCAGATGCCGGCGACGGCGACCGCGGCGGTCAGCCCTTGACGCAGAGCACCGTCCGCAGGCGGGCGACGACCTCGACGAGGTCGGACTGCGCGGCGATCACCGCGTCGAGGTCCTTGTACGCGCCGGGGATCTCGTCGAGCACGCCCCGGTCCTTGCGGCACTCGACGCCCTCGGTCTGGGCGGCGAGGTCGTCGACCGTGAACTCCTTCTTGGCCCGGGTGCGGGACATTCGCCGACCAGCGCCGTGCGACGCCGACCAGTACGACGCCGGGTTGCCAAGGCCGCGCACCACGTACGAGCCTGTGCCCATCGAACCCGGGATGAGACCCAGGTCGCCCTGGCCCGCCCTGATCGCGCCCTTGCGGGTCACGATCAGCTCCTCGCCGTCGACCTGCTCCCGCGCCACGTAGTTGTGGTGCACGTTCACGCCCTCGTCGAAGGTGAGCTCACGGCCGCCGTCGGGCATCCCCGCGAACTCGTCCCGGACGGCCTGGACCGTGAGCGCCATCATGACGGCACGCGACCGGGCCGCGTACTCCTGCGCCCACCAGAGGTCGTTGAGGTAGGCGTCCATCTCGGGCGTACCCGACAGGAACACCGCGAGCTCGCGGTCCACGAGGCCCACGTTGTGCTCGAGGCGCTTCGCGATGCCGACGTGGTGCTCGGCGAGCTCCTTGCCGATGTTGCGGGAACCGGAGTGGAGCTGGAGCCAGACCTGGTCGTCCTGGTCGAGGCAGAGCTCCACGAAGTGGTTCCCGCCACCCAGCGACCCGAGCTGCTTGCGTGCCCGCGTCTCGAGCTGCCGGACCTTCGGGTCCAGCGTCTCGAACCGGTCCCAGAACCTCTGCTCGCCACGCAGGCGCTCCTGCCCACCGGACCCCTTGACGGGTCGCAGACGACGCAGGTCCACGGGCTCTGCGTGCGCATGGAACCCGACCGGGATCGCGGCCTCGATCCGCGCCCGCAGGCGGGAGAGGTCGTCGGGCAGGTCGGCAGCGGTGAGCGAGGTGCGGACGCCGATCATGCCGCAGCCGATGTCGACACCCACGGCGTTCGGCGACACGGCGTCGCGCATGGCGATGACCGAACCGACAGTGGCCCCCTTGCCGAGGTGAACGTCGGGCATCACGCGTACGCCCGCGACCCACGGCAGGGCAGAGATGTTCCGCAGCTGGTTCAGCGCGGCGTGGTCGACGTCGTGCTCGTGCGCCCACATGAGGGTCTGCGCCCGGGCACCCGACAGGGCGACCGGGAAGGCCGAGGACATAGGAGTGCTCCAGTTCTTCGAGGGGATGGCTCGCAGAATCTATGGCCGACGCCGAGCGGGCGCCAGGAGATTTCGGCACCGTCGCCGTCCCACGGACGCGTGGAGAGACCTGCATTCCCGGCACGACGCAGTAAGATCCTCCCGCGGCCTGGTGCCGCAGGCCCCGTTAGCTCAGCTGGTCAGAGCAGGAGACTCATAATCTCTCGGTCACAGGTTCAAGTCCTGTACGGGGCACCGTGTGACGTCCGGGACATCGGAACGGCTGGACATCGAGATGGCTCGAACCCACGGATCGAGGGTTCGAGCCATCGTCGTGTCCGAGTCCGTGACCCGGTCCGGTAGCGAGTGAGAGGGATGTGGGTAGCGTCCGAATTGCGGGGGCAAGCCGCGAGGCACCGTTGCCGAGCGGCTTCGTGATCTGCTCGGAGGAGGACGCCGGAGATGGACATCGCAGAAGATTACGACTGGCCGGGGATCCTGGGGACGATCATCATCGTCCTGCTGATCCTCGTCGTCACGTGGATCGTCGCCCGGTTGGTCAGGTGGGCGGTCGCCAAGCTCGTGTCGCGGATCGGGTTCCTGCAGCGTCAAGGCGCTGACGGTCGAGACGTCGGCACCTCGATCGGGCAGATAGCGGCCCTGCTGATCTGGCTCTTCGGCCTGATCGCGGTGCTGCAGGTGCTGCAGCTCGAACAGGTGCTGGGCCCGCTCCAGGGCATGCTCGAGACGATCCTCGAATACCTGCCGAACATCATCGGTGCGGCGGTCGTGTTCTTCATCGGCTACCTCATCGCCAAGATCGTCAAACAGATCATCGTGGCGGCACTCGGCACGGTCAACTTCGCACGTGTCCTCGGCAGGGCCAGGTCAGCGGCCGCCCGGGAGACGGGTACCGAGCCCGCCACGACCGGCGAGACCTACGACCCGACCGGTGGGTCCTACGGCCCGGCGACCGGCCGGACCACCGCGGTCGACACCGATGTCGAGGCCCGCGAGACGAACGCCCGTATCGCCTCGGTCCTCGGGAACCTCGCGTTCGCCCTGATCATCATCGTCGTGGCCATCGCGGCGCTGCAGGTCCTCGGCATCTCGGCGATCTCCGACCCGGCCACGGACATGCTCTCCCTGATCCTCGGGGCCATCCCTGCGATCATCGCGGCGTTGATCGTCCTGGGTATCGGCTACCTCATCGCGAGGTTCGCCGCCGACCTCCTGGAGAGCACGCTGCGGGGCGTCGGCACCGACCGGGCGATCCAGAACGCCGGGATCACGACCGGCGGCACCAGCCCGTCGACGATCATCGCGAAGGTCGCCCAGGTGGCGATCATCGTGTTCTTCGCGATCATGGCCGCGCAGCTGCTGGGCTTCGCGACGGTCACCGACCTCCTCGACGAGGTGCTGGCGCTCGCCGGCCGTGTGCTGTTCGGCGGCGCGATCATCGCCATCGGCTTCTTCATGGCCAACCTCGTCCGGCGTGCGATCGGCGAGGGCACCGTCGGCACGATCTTCCGGTACGCGACGATCATCCTGTTCCTGGCGATCGGCCTCCAGTACATGGGCCTCGCCGACTCGATCATCAACCTCGCGTTCGGCTCGATCGTCGTGGGTGCCGCCCTGGCCGCCGCCCTGGCCTACGGGCTGGGTGGCCGTGACGTCGCGCACCGGTCGCTGGAGCGGCTGGAGCGCAAGATGGAGACCTCGCCGTCGGCCTCGCCCCCGAGGACGCCCCCGACGCCGCCTCCCCCGACGACGCCGCCCGCGCCGCCACAGACCGGTCCGACCTACTGAGGCACGTCCGCGAAGGAGTACGGGGGCCACGGCCCGAGGTACCGGATCCGGGCGGCGGGCTGTTCGTCCCGGATCGCCGCCAGCTCCTGTCCGACGGCTCCGCTCTCCTCCCGCGTGACGAGAAGGGAGAAGCTCAGCACGGGGACGACGCCGGGCTCGGCACGGGCCCCGCGGTTCTCCGTCAGCTCCTGGGACACCCCTGCGAGCCGACGGCGGTACCCCTGGTACAGGTCGTCGGCGAGGGCCCCGGCCACGTCGCGCTCGATCCGGTCCAGCCGCTTGCGCAGGAGCCGCTGGACGCCCGGTGGCCGTGCCTCCAGCTCCGCGCGGACGGCCTCGGCGTCGGGGTCGCCTCGCGCGGCCTCCTGCTGGTCGAGCCCGATCTCCACCCGGAGCTCGACGCGGCCGTCGACCCGGTCGAGCCGTGCCAGGAGCTCCTCGGCGTGCCTCGTGAGCCAGCTCTCGAGGCGGCTCTGCGCGGACTCGTCCTCGGTGCCTGCGACGATCACGTTGAACGTCATCGGCAGGAGCGTGCTGCCACCCTGCCAGAGGCGGTCGACCGCGTCACTGTGCTCCACGACCCGGCGCCGGACGTCGTCGTCGCTGCCCGTCAGCGGGCCGTCGTCATGGTGGTGGACCACGGCGGACAGCCCGTCGACCGTGACGACGCGCAGCGGTGCGTCGTCGATGCCGGTGCCCGGGTCGGCCGGCGCGCCCCGCACGACGGCGTAGACGTACAGTCCGCCGGGGCCGGTCACGGGTCCTCCGCCCGGGCGTCGTCGGACCAGCGGGCGGGGTTGACGACCCTGTCGATCAGCTCGTCGACCGTATCGTCGAGCCCGCGCCGCAGGTCGGCCACGGAGGTGGTCAAGCCGTGTTCGTCCTTGATCGCCTCCAGCGCCTCGTCGAGGTCCAGCAGCGCCTCGCCGAGCCGTTCCTGCTCCTCCTCGGTGAGGTCGCCGCTCTCGAGGCGACGCACTGCCTGGCCCTCGAGCGCTTCCTGGACCACCTCGACGAGCGTCACCACGAGCGTCAGGACGCCGTTCTTGAGGCTGCTCTCGTCGACTCGCAGCGTCATGTCGATCCTCCTGTCCGTGACGGGGTGCGGGGACCGGCGAGGTGCGACAGGGCGGTCGCCCACCGTGCCGTGTCCGCGGTGGCGAGACGCACGGCTGTCGCGTCGTCCCGCACGACGATCAGCTGGCGGCCCACGGGCGTCCGGCCCTGGACCAGGTCGACCGACCGGATCCGGTCCGGCCCCAGCCGGACCGCCGGCCGGACGTCGCGGACCCCCTTCCAGGTCAGGCCGGTGCCGGGGTCGAGCGTCCCGGTCCCCCCTCGCCACACCGAGCCGCCGGCGAGGTCCTCCAGGTACCAGACCCGGGCCTCCAACGGCTCCCGCCGGCGCGCGGGTACCGGCGCACCGCAGGCTGGTGCGTGCGCGCGCACCGCGGCGACGAGCCGCTCGGGTGCCGCGGCCGAGAGCAGCGTCGTCCCGGTGGGCGTGGTCAGGGCCACGCGGGTACGGTCCGGTCCCCCGGCGCTCCGCTCGGTCCGCGTGCCGACGTCGGTGACCTCGTCGAGCGGCGTGTGCCAGAGCAGCTCGCGCGGCTCGGCCCGCCAGACCATGAGCCTGCGGGTGGTGAGGTAGACGGTGCCCGGGCGCCACGTCGCGTACGGCTCTTCCTGATGGTGCCCGCCGGCCATGCGGGCGACGACGTCCTCGTCGTCGGCGAGCGGGACCCGGCGCGAGAGCGATCCGCGGACCCACTCGCGGGTCCGTTCGTCCCAGGCCTGCATCATGCCGTGCTCGAGCATCGTCTCGATGCCACCGACCATGGCCCGCAGGCTCACCCCGATCAGCGGGATGTCCGCGACGGTCACGATGAGGTCGAGATCGAGGTAGACGCCCTTGTCGAGCAGCACGTCCACGAGGTCGGGCAGGGTGACGCGCAGGTCCCGGGTCGGCTCCATGGGATCAGCCGTCACGGTCGTCGTCCTCCTCCGGCGGCGGTGCACCCTGGGCCGGCTCCAGCCCCTGGGCCGAGGCCGCGCGGAGCGCCTGGGCGCTCTGCCATCCGCACCACGGGCAGTACTCCTCGAGCAGCTGGGCCGCCGGGGAGCTCTTGCCGCAGCTCGGGCAGGTCTCCTTCCGGTCGAGTGCCTGCCGCCAGGCCACCGTGTCCCGGTCCGTGCCCGCCGGGAACTCCAGACCGTAGCGCGCGGCGGTGTCGAACGAGGCGAGAGCGGCCCGGATACGGATACCGAGCAGCTCGACGCCGCCGACCGACACCATGATGTCGGCGTTGAGCACCAGCCCTTTGTCCAGGACCGTCTCGATCACGTTGTCCAGCGTGCCCTCGCGCGAACGTCGCGGTTCGAGGGCGTCGCCGGGGCCGCTACGGGCGGTCATCGTGTCGCCCCCTCACGCATCAGACGTCTGCCCTGCCGCGGACGTACCGCCGTCCGCGGTGGTAGCCGAGCAGCTCACCGTCGGCAGCCAGCCGCACCTGGTACTCGGCCATGATGTCGGAGGTGCTCGGGATGTGCGCATCCTCGAGGACCTCGAGGATGACCTTCCACGTGTCGTCGTCCCGCTCGACGCCGACCACGCCCTCCACGGTGCCCTGGGTGAGCCCGGTGAACTCCTCCAGGGCCGTGCGCAGCGCCGCGCGGGCGTCGATCGTCCTCGTCCCCTCGCGCTGCTGCGACGTCCGGCCCTGGTCCTGATCGAGGTCCTCCTGCTCCTGGTCCTGCTCCTCGGGCTCGGCCTCTGCCTGGTTCATGGTCAGCCTCCTTCCCGACGACGGCGGTTCGCCTCGATGAGCCTGGCGACGAGGGCTTCCTCCAGCGCGTCGGCCTCTTCGTCGTCGATCGAGCCGTTCTCCCGGGCCTCGGCCACGTCCTCCAGCTGCCGGCGGATGGTGTCGGCGTCGTAGTACTCGCGCTCAGCCTCGTCGCGCACCTGCTCGGCGATCCAGACGACGCCCCGCACCGGTGCCAGCGGCAGCGAGACCAAGGCACTGAAGAGGCCCACGTTCAGACCTCCTCGACGAAGTCGTAGGGCGCCTGCGGGCCGACGAGGCGGAGGGTGATGCGCCCCACCACCCCCGCGGCCACGTCCTCGAGGGCGTCCTCGAAGCGAGCCACGGCATCACGCCGGACGAGGACAGCCGCATCCAGCACGACGTCGACCTGCGTCACCTCACGGTGCCGGAGCTCCTCGACGAGCGGAACGACCGCCCGTTCGAGGAGGTCGGCGTCCGCCGCCCGCTTGCGTTCGAACCCGGCGACGACCAGCTCGCCCAGCCGGACCCGTGCGTCGTGCGTGACCACCTCGGGTCGGCCACGGGTCAGCTCCCTGAGCTGCCGGATCTCCGGATCCTCCCGAACGAGCTCGGCGATGACGGTGTCCTGGACGTAGCGGGCGGTCAGGCTGAGCTGGACGACGTCTGCCAGCCTGCGCAGGTTGTCGACGTAGGCCTGCTGGCGCTCGGCGGGGAGTGCCGATCCGATGCCGTCGAGGTCGTCCGTGGTCGTACCGAACTGGATCGGCAGCACCGGCCCCCTGCCCGCCATCGTGTCGACGACGGCCGCGTGTGCCCGGACCTCGGCGGGACGGCCGACGACCGCCCCATCGTCGAGGTGCGACACGAGGGCGGTGACCTGCGCGAGGCGTTCGCCGCGCACGGGTTCGTCCTGGACCCCGATCAGGTCCTCGGGGACGTGCTCGTCGAGCTGCACCAGCCCGTAGAGGTAGAGACCGGGCCCGGCGAGCTGGTCGCGGTCATCGCTCACGCCTGCTCCTCGTCGCCGTACGCCGGCGAGGCCGCTCCGGTGGTTCCCTCCGTGCGGTCCGCCGGTTCTCCTCCTTGCCGTGAGCCTCGTCCCTGTCCTCGTCGTTCTCGTCCTCGGACCTGGACCTGGAGCCCGACCCGGACTTCGACCTGTCGTCGTCCGAGCCGACCAGCGCCTCCTTCGCGCCCTGGAGCATCCCCTTCGTCTTCCCGCTGCTGCCGCCCTCGCTGATGTCCTCCACGAGCTCCGGCAGGTCTCGCCCGCCGGTCTGCTCCAGGTCCAGACGGTTGGTGGCCTCCGCGAAACGGAGGTACGTGTCGACGCTCGCGACCACGATGCGGGCGTCGATGGTGACCACCTCGATGCCGACGAGCGAGACGCGGACGAAGACGTCGATGACAAGGCCCTTGTCGAGGATGATGTCGATGACGTCGGCCAACGACGAGGACGTAGGGCGATCGACATACCCACGGGAGCGGGTGGTGGTGACGTCTGTCATGCTGCCTCCTTGGTGGGCCCCCTGCTCCGTTGCTTACCGAGCGCGGCTCGGAGCCTCCTGTGGCACCTCCTCTTCCTCCGACTCGTCGTCGTACGGTTCGCTGTCCTGGTCCTCCTCGCTGTCCTGGTCCTCCGCCTGCGCGGACTCCTCCTCCTCGAGCACCTCGTCATGGGTACGCACGACGTCGGCGTCCTGGATCTCCGCCCGGTAGCCCTCGAGATCGCCGGGATCGAGCACGACGTCGGTCATGACGTACCTGACGAAGTGCTTCAGCTCCAGGCGCAGGCGCCGGTTCACGGCCCGCCAGATGTTCGCCGTCTTCTCCATGAACCCGATGGGGTGGTACTCGACCGCCAGGACGATCCGGGTCAGCTCCTCGCCGAGAGGATGGAACGTCACGACGCCGTTGAGGTACCCCTTCGGGCCTGTCGAGTCCCACACGACCCGCCGGCCCGGGACCTGGTCGACGATGGTCGCGTCCCACTGGCGGTGCGACCAGAACACCTGGCCCTTGAACGAGACCTTTCCCTCGTCCGGGTCGAGCTCGGCGTGCTCCACCTTCTTCATGAAATCGGGCCAGCGGTCGTACTCGGTCCACGCGTCGTAGACGACGTCGACCGGGGCGCCGACGTCGATCGCCTCGACGATGTTGTTGAACTTGAAGTCGCCGCCGCCCCGGCCCCCGCCCCCGCCGCCGAGCGCTTCCTTGACCTTGTCCGTGACCTTGTCCGTCACGCCGGACGCGGACTCCTTGACGCCGGTGAAGGCCTGCTTGATGCCGGTCGCGGCTCCTGCGAGACCCGCTCTGAGGGGCGAGCCGTTGTCGACCATCTCCTCGGCGCCCTTGCCCGCGGCCGCGGCGGCGGGAGAAGGTCTTCCCTCCGCGTAGTCGGTGAGGCGCTGCGTCAGGCCGCCTGCTTTCTCGGCCACCTTGTCGACCGCACGACCGCCGAGGGCCTGGGCGAGACCGCCCAGAGAGCCCTTGAGCGTCGAGGTGGCCGGGCTGAGTCCAGGGGCCTCAGCCGGTGGTGCCGGAGTCTTGCTGCTCATTGCACTCTCCTCTGCGCCAGTTCCGTTCTGCGCCGGGCCCCCTCAACCCCGGTTGCGGGTGCCGGAGGCCCTCCCCTGGCGGGCTGCGGCGGGCTTCTTCGCCGAGCTCCGCGCGGGCTTGGCCCCCGTGTCGCCGCCTGTGCCGGTCGTCCCGGCGCGCTTCCGCGTGCTCCTGCTCCGCGCGGGTGGCTCGGACGTCTCCTCGGCGGGTTCCTCCTCCTCCTTGGGTCCGGCCTCGGGCTCCTCCTCCGCAGCGGGCTCCGCCTCGTCCTGCGGCTCCTCGTCGGCAGCGGGCTCCGCCTCGTCCTCGGGTTCCTCGGGTTCCTCGGGTTCCTCGGGTTCCTCGGCGTGCTCCTCCGTCCGCCCCTCACCCGGGACCGGCGCGGCTTCCGACTGCACCTCCTGGAGCCGCTCCGTCTGGTCCTGGAGCGTCGAGCTGAGAGCGTCGATCCGCTTGGTGGCTGCGGCAAGAGCCGCGGCCTTGCCCGCGGCCACCAGGTTTCCGGCGACCTCGCCCCTGAGCCGCTCGATCTCCGGTGAGGAGAGGACCGAGTCGCGAAGCCCGCCACCCACCCCACCGAGCAGCCCGCCCCCTTGCGAGCTGCTCATCGAGCTCTTGGCCGCGACCGCTCCGGCGACCACGAGCGCCGTCTTCATCATCTTCGACCGGCCGAGCAGATATCCGCCGAGCAGTACCCCGGCGAACTTGACCTTGTCGTCCATCACAGCCTCCATGTGCGTTGTCAGGTTTGACCAGCTGGCTGTTCGACTGAAGTCCGATCTCACGATTCCACAGGGGCAACTCACTCGCGCGACCGGGAGAACGACCGACGCCCCGACCGAGAACGGTCGGGGCGTCGGGGGGCGAACGAGGTCCGCTCACGCTCGCTGTCAGAGGTTGACGGCGTTGCCTCCGATCGTCACGACGAGGCGACCGTCGGACGCGAAGGACCAGTCCAGCGACCCGGAGTACTGCCCGCACCGGGAGCCGTTGGAGCCCGCCCACCACTGGTTGCCGCCTGCGTCGTTGCCGATGATCCGGTCGTTGGACCCGCTGTTGCAGGAGGTGTTGTTGCGGAAGGTCGAGGAGCCGCCGTCGAAGTTGAAGTTCCGCTCCGTGCTGCCGATGCTCAGGTTGTTCTCGACCGTCAGCGAACCGAGGTTCCGGTTGTAGCCGAACCCGTGCTTGCCGTTGTCGTAGGCGATGCTGCGCTTCACGACGTGGTTCACCGCGATGTCCTCGCCGCCGAGCTTGTAGCCGTTGCGGTCACCGTTTCCGGCCTGACCGCCGTTGGACAGGGTCCCGTTCTCGTACGAGAGCGAGTCCTCGATGGTGACGGCGCCGATCGGGCCGGTGTCGTCCTTCGTGTACAGGTCCCAGCCGTCGTCGATGTTGTTGTGGGCGACCGTGTAGCGGAACACGTTCCCAGAGCCCACCGTGAGCTTCGGTGCGAACCCGTCGGCGTCCTCCCCGTCGGAGTCGGAGTTGTCGTGCGACTCCGACGACACGATGAGGTTGTTCGCCGGCCACTCGCTGCTCGGTGCGCCGGCCGTGTAGCGGGAGAGCTGCAGGCCGGTGTCGCGGTTGAACCGGGTCACGACCCGTTCGATGACGTTGTTGTCGCCCCCCAGCAGGATCCCGTTGTCGCCGGCGCGCTCGACGACGATGCCACGCACGTGCCACCAGTCGCCGCCGATGGCGAGACCACGGTTGGCCGAGTTCTCGCTCTGCGCGGAGAAGTTCAGCACCGGCGTCTCACCGGGGTAGGCGAACAGCTCGGTGCGGTTGCCCGACGTTCCGCTGTTTCCCGGCTCGATGGCGACCGTCTGCGAGAGGTTGTACGTCCCACCGCGCACGGAGATCGTCCCGCCGGGCTCGATCCGGTCGATCGCCGCGGCCAGCGTCGTCGGGTCGGACTCGGTGCCCGCGGCGCTGTCGCTGCCACCCGGGGCCACGAACAGCGCGTCCGCGCCCGGCTGCTCACCCGGGTCACCATCACCCGGGTCACCATCACCGGGGTCCCCGTCGCCCGGGTCTCCACCGTCCGACGGCGCACCGGCGTAGGTCTCGAACTCGGCGACGCGCGGCGTACCGCTCGAGCTGGTGATCTCGAAGTTGATCTTGCCCAGCGTGGTGGTGGCGAAGGAGATGACCCCTGCGCCGCTGCCGGTGGCCAGGACGGCTCCCGTGTCGTGGTTGACGACGCGCCACGAGCCGATGTTGCCGACGGCGCCGGCGGCCTCCCGGATGTTGATGCTCGACACCGCACGGTCCGCGTCCCACTTGACCGAGACCCGGCCGGTGGAGCCGCTCGGGGACCAGTAGGTGCTCATGGAGCCGTCGACCACGTTGCCGAAGCTGGTGCCGCTGGCCTTGCTCGAGCCGTCGGCGCCCGCACCCGCGCTCAGGTTCTCACCGGTCGGCGGGTCCGTCGGCGGATCCGTCGGGTCGGTGGGCGGATCCGTCGGGTCGGTCGGGGGGTCGGTGGGGTCGGTCGGCGTGCAGCTGCCGTCCGACACCCGCAGGCCATTGTTCGCCCCCGCGGTCTCGCTGACGACGTCGGGCACGCAGCTCGCCCCGTCCAGCGGGTACGGGTACGGGATGCTGACCGACGTGTTCGACGTGGGGTCGGGGCCGGCCGGGTAGTTCTCGCTGCCCTGGCTCGACCAGGTGACGTTGTCGAAGATGTTGCCGTCGACCTGCCAGGAGCCCCGCTCGTCGGTGTAGAAGGTGCCAAGGACGTCCTTGGAGTCCTCGAAGTAGTTGTTGTCGACCTTCGCGCTCGCCCCGGCGCGCGAGTTGATACCGGACTCGACGAGACCCACGTAGTGGTTGTTGTACATGTGGGCGATGCCGCCGCGCAGCAGCGGCGTGCGGGAGTTCAGGTTCGAGTAGAGGTTGTGGTGGAACGTGACGAAACCGTTCGACCGGTCGCTCTCGCTGGACCCGATGAGGCCGCCCCGCTCCGAGTTGCGCAGGATGCTGTAGGACAGGGTGACGTACTTGGTGTCGTTCTTCATGTCGAACAGCCCGTCGTAGCCCTCGCTCTCTCCGCCGGAGGCCTCCAGGGTGAGGTGGTCGGCCCATACGTTGCGGACGCCGCTCTCCATCCCGATGGCGTCGCCGCCGTTGGACGTGGGCGAGCCCGACTTCTTCACGTTCCGGACGGTGACGTTCTGGATGATGATGTTGCTGGCCTCGCGGATGTGGATGCCGATCTGGTCGAACACGGCACCGCCGCCGACGCCGACGATCGTGACGTTGCTGATCTGCTTGAGCTCGATCACGTCGTCGGCCGTGCTGCAGCTGCCACCCGACACCTGGCTCGTGTTGCCGTGGTTGATGGTGCCTTCGACCTCGATGACGATCGGGGTGCTGCTGCTGGCGCGGGTGCACAGGGCCGTGTGGATCGCCGTCCCGGTGGTGGCTCGCACCGTCTGCCCGCCGGCGCCACCGGTGGTCCCACCGTTCTGGGTGGCGAAGCCCGTGGCGGGGCCCGTCGCCGCCGCAGCCTGCGGGATGGACTGGGCGGTCACCCCGATCGTGACAGCGAGGGTCACCGCCGCCACCGCCGAGAAGATCTGCATGGCTCTTGGTCGTCTCATCGTCATTGCCTCACGTTCGTCGTTGAATGCGGGACATTGCTGTGGTTCCTCGTGCGATGCGGGGTCGACGAAAGCGTCCGCGCCGACGCTGGCACGAGCCGACCGGATGATTTTCGACCTCGCGGGTAACCGGTTTCTCGGATCCTAGTAACCGGTTTCCCGGATGGCAACCCCTCGTGCCCAAGAGGGGTGAACCGGGGAAGGCGGGTGCTGCGGGCTCAGGAGCCGGCGCGCGCGAGCACTGACTCCCAGTGCCACGGCTCCGGGACGCGCCCGTTCGGCTCCGCGAAGTCCGGGTGGGTCCAGGAGTAGGTCTCGGCGTTGGCCTTGAGCCACTCGTACTGCTCCGTCCCGAACGCCTCGACGCCACCGCCGATGTCGACAGCGAGCCCGAGCCCGTGGTTGGAGCAGCCGGGCGGTGCCGCGATCGGCGACGACGGGTCGTAGATGGACTCCTGCGACTCGTACGAGCGGTACGACGAGTTGATCGTCAGGTGCTCGCCGAAGGCCTCCTGATAGGCGGCATCGAGCTTGACCAGGCTCTCCAGCACGTCGGCGCGCACGAAGTGCGTGGGTGCCCACGGGATCTCCGCCAGCGCGGAGTCCGGCACCTTGCCGCTGTCGGGGTCCCACGTCTGGTCCGGAGCGGGGCAGGTGATCGCGTCCTGCGCCTCGGAGAGCGCAGCGGTCGCGACGGTGACGACCGAACGGTTCGTGCTCAGGTCGTTCGCGGCCTGCTCCAGCACAGCGAGGTCCTCGCCGCCGACGCTGCTGTCCGCGGCGGCGTCGGCCGTGGCCACGGCCTCCAGGGCGGACTGCAGGCGCTCCCGTGTGCCGTCGTCGACACCCTGGCCCTCCGTCGCGGCGTAGACCTTCTCAGCCTGGCCCTGGGCGGCCGCCAAGCCCTGGCGGGCCGTCTCGACCTGGCCACGGGCGAACTCGACCATGGAGCCCCGGACGGCGTCCGTCGCCACGCCAAGTGACTCCCGGGCGTCCGCCGTCCCCGTGGTGAGCCGCGTGAGGGCCGACTCGTCCAGCACGGAGTCCGCCTCGGTGATCTGCGCGGAGAGCCCGACGCGCGTCGTCTGCTCCGCGACCTTGCCGTCGGAGGCCACCATCAGCTGCTTGGCGGCGGTGACCTGCGTGGAGAGGGCGTCCGTCTCCGACGTGACCCACCAGGCGACGCCACCGCCGCCCAGCACGAGAACGACCACGAGCGTCGCGACAACGACCCGCAGCGTGCGGCGGCGGCGGCTCTTCGCCTCGCGGCGGTCTCTTGCCGTGGCGCCGGCCTTCATGCCTGAGGGATCAACAGCAGGCATGGCGTTCGTCGAGGTCACGAGCCCAGAACCTACGGCACCCACCACCCTCCGACCGACCCGCCAGCGGGTGAACTCCGTCGCCACGAGGAGGCCCGGCCGACACGTCCCGCATCAGCTCTGGCGCTCGCCCGCGCCGCTTCCGTCGCCGAACGCGGTGACCTTGTAGACCACACCGTTGCGGTCGTACGTGGTCCACTCCCCCACCTGGCGACCCCGGTCGAAGTGACCGGAGCGCTTTCGACTGCCGTCGGTACGCCACCACTCCCAGTAACCGTGCGGTTCACCGCCGAGCTCGCTCCCCCGGGCATGCACCACACCGTTGCGGTGGTGCTCGACCCGCTCCGTGAGTTCGCCGGACGGACCGGGCGGCACCTCTGCGGGCCCGGGAGACACGGGATCGGCCTTGTTCATAACTCCAGTCTGCGGCACTACGGTGGGAACATGGGTTTCCGATGGTGGTCCAGGCACCGCCCGCAGAAGGCCGTCCGCCGTGCAGTGCGCTCGCACCGCACCGACTCGGTGCTGGCCGAAGCGCCGCTGGTCACGTCGACGGGTGAGGCGTGGGCGTTCGCCACCCGCGCCGAGCTCCTGATGATCTCGGCGGCCGAGGCGCCCAGCGGCCAGGACGACGGCGAGTCGCGGGGCGCGCCGTCCGTCGTCGTGCACAGGGTGTGGTCCGACGTCGACCGGGCGACCTACGACATGGAGTCCAACGTCATCCGGGTGCACTGGGTCGACGGCGACGAGCCGACAGCGCTCCCCCTCGACGGCCGTCGCTCCGTGCTGCCGCAGGTGCTGCGTGAGCGGGTGCAGTGGTCGGTGGTCCTGGCGGAGCCGGTCAAGCTTCCGGACGGGCGTTCCGCCCGCGTGGCGGTCCGACGCCGCGCGGACGGCGAGCTGTTCTCCCAGGTGATCGGTCAGAGCGACCTGGACGTGACCGATCCGGACATAGCGGATGTGATCGACGCCGCTGAGGCGCGAGTTCGAAATGCGGCAGGACTACCCGGCTGAACCTGTTAGAGTTTTCACCGGTCGCCCAACCGGTTCCGGTAGGGCGAACGCGATCCCGCGTAGCTCAGCTGGCAGAGCATCCGACTGTTAATCGGACGGTCGTTGGTTCAAGTCCAACCGCGGGAGCCACCAGGCCCGGAATCCTTAGGATTCCGGGCCTTGCTGTCTCTGTCACCGGGGCGCCGCGGCCACCGGCCGCACCACCTGCCGAGCCACCTGGGCCGCTCAGCCGAGTGAACCCGCCCACGCCACACGTTGGTCGCCACACCCCGCGTCCATGACCAGTCCCCCCCTGCCGAGTGCAGTGTTTGTCGCCCTCGTGATCGGCGACTGCAGAGTTGGTCGCGGATGACGGCCCCGTACCCGCAACCAACTCTGCACTCGGCGAATCCGGGCGCGACCAAGTCTGCACTCGGCAGGAGGTGGGGGCGGGCCTCCGCCGACCAGCGACACCCGGTTGCCCGTGTCCGCGCACCTCATCGCGGCGACAACGACGTACCGACTCACTGACTCACCGACTCACCGAGGCAGCCGGGTCGTCGAGCTAGCGTGAGACTGGACCCATGCCGACGACGAGCGCTGGTCTCCTGCCCTACCGACGACTGCCCGACGGCGGGCTGGAGGTGCTGCTCGGGCACATGGGCGGGCCGTTCTGGGCCCGGAAGGACGCGGGCGCCTGGACCGTCCTCAAGGGCGAGCTCGACCCCGGCGAGGACCCGCACGCCGCGGCGCTGCGTGAGGCGAGCGAGGAGCTCGGGCTGGACCTGCCGCCGTCGTCGGGCCCGGACGTCGAGCTCGGGGAGGTCCGTCAGCGCTCGGGCAAGAAGGTGCTGGCCTGGGCCCGCGAGTGGCCCCAGGATGGGCCCGAACTGGCGCAGATCAGCAGCAACACGGTGGAGATCGAGTGGCCCCCGCGGTCGGGGCTGCGCATCGAGGTGCCCGAGATCGACCGCGTCGCCTGGCTCGGGCCCGACGACGCACGACGCCTGGTCGTGAGCGCGCAGGCCGAGCTCGTCGACCGCCTGCAGCACGCCCTCGAGACGCCGAGGGCCTCCTGACGGTCGCCCCAGGGCCGAGTGTCAGTGGTCCGAGGCAGGATCGGGGTAACGGAACCGATCTGGAGGGCGTCATGGCCGACTCGCGCACCACTCACACGTACCCGCACGGCGTGCCCAGCTGGATCGACCTGGAGACGCAGGACGTCGACGCGGCACTCGCGTTCTACGGCCACCTGTTCGGCTGGCGGTTCACCGAGAAGCTGCCGCCCGGTGCGGCCGGGCGCTATGTCGTCGCGTCGGTGGACGGCACGGACGCGACGGCGGTCGCCGCGATCGCCACGCCCGCCGCGGGGTTCGACGGGGAGGTCGCGTGGCACACCTACCTCGCCGTGGACGACGTCGACGCGACCGCCGCACGGGTTGCGGGGCTGGGCGGCGTCGTCAGCTCTCCGCCGGAGTCCGTCGGGCCGCCGGGACAGCCTGCGGGTCGGATGGCACGGATCGTCGACGCGCAGGGGGCGCCGAGTCGTCTGTGGCAGGCGGGTACCCGACCCGGTGCCCAGGTCGTCAACACGCCGGGCACCTGGAACTTCAGCAGCCTGCTCACTCCGGACGTGGACCGCGCTCTGGAGTTCTACGGCCCGCTGCTCGGCTGGGAGCGCACCGACGACCTCGGGGCCGGCATGGCGCGCGTCCCCGGCTACGGCGACCACCTGGCCCGCACGGTCGACCCCGGCATCCACGAACGTCAGGAGCAGGCGCCGCCTGGCTTCGCCGACGTCGTCGCCGGTGTGCTGCAGGCCGAGGGACCGGCGCGGTGGTCCGTGGCGTTCACCGTCGCCGACCGGGACCGGTCCGCGACGGAGGCCGAGCGTGCGGGCGCGACGGTAGTGGCGACCGAGGACGGCGAGTGGACAAAGGAGGCGACGATCCGCGACCCGTTCGGTGCCGAGCTCGTCCTGGCGCAGTTCGATCCGCCCGAGGAGTTCCTCGAGTCCGGGGAGCAGGTCAAGCGGGACTGAGTCAGCCCAGAACCGATCGGGCCCCCGGATCGGACACGTCGTCCGCAGCCCGCGGTCACCCCTGCGCCACGGAGTCCAACCAGCTGTATCGCAGGCGCAGTGCGCGCTCCGTGCTGGCTACGGCGGCACCGAGCCCGAGCGCGACGTTGAGCCAGAACGGCAGATGGACCGGCGAGGTGAAGGTGCCGAAACGCTCGGCCACCGGAGGGATCTCGAAGACGACCTCGACGAGCTGCGGAATCACCAGCAGCGCGGGGACGACCAGCAGGAGCAGCGAGATGAACCCGATCCACCGGCTCAGCTCGGGACGCTCGTGGTCGAGCCGTTCGCGACGCCCTTCGGCAGAGCTCCGGTCCGGAAGGAGCTGGTACTCGGCCCCCTCGTCGGTGACGTAGTGACAACGCTTGAGGCCGAACGACGTCGACGCCACCTCGATCACGCCTCCGGGTACCGGGAAGGCTGCCGGCAGCGTGGACTCGGCGTGGTGCCTGCCGTCGAGGTACAGATGGGCCTTGCCCTTGCCGTCCTCGGCCAGTGCCGCCTGGAGGTAGCTGACGTCGACGGCGTAGACCGTCTGCCGGCCGTCGCCGTCCTGCAGCGGAAGGTAGAACAGAGACCGAGAGAGTGGCTGCCACCAGCGAAAGCGCTTCAGCGGGCGGCCGTCGCCCGGCTTGACCTTCTGCACGGCCCGGCGCCGCGACCACTCCTTGAACATCCGAGGCTCCCCATCGTCAGCAAGTAGTTCAGATCCAGCCGTGATCGGCAGCGATCCGCGCGGCCTCGTGCCGGTTGGCCCCACCGAGCTTCGCGATCGCTGCCGCCAGGTAGTTGCGCACGGTCCCGCGGGAGAGCGAGACGCGCTGCGCGATCTCGTCGACGGGGGCACCGTCGCGCGCGAGGGCGAGCACGTCGGTCTCGCGCGGCGTGAGCGGGGAGTCGCCCGCGCCGATCGCCTCCGCCGCGAGCTCCGGATCGACGTGCCGGCCGCCGGCCGCGACCTTCCGTACGACCTCCGCCAGGCCGGTCGAGGACACCGTCTTCGGGAGGAAGCCCCGCACGCCCGCGGCCAGCGCCGACTTCAGGTAACCGGGGCGTCCGTGGGACGTCACGACGATGCAGCGACAGCCCGGCAGCTCCGTGGAGAGCCGGCGCGCCACCTCGATGCCGTCGGGCGCGGGCATCTGGAGGTCCAGCAGCGCCACGTCGGGCCGGAGCCGCAGTGCTGTCGCGATCGCCTCCGCGCCGGACGCCGCCTGCCCGACCACCTCGAAGTCGTCCTGCAGATCGAGCAGGCCGGCGATGGCGGCGCGGATGAGGTGCTCGTCGTCGGCGACGAGGATGCGAATCATGCGAGAGCTCTCTCCGGGAGGGGGATCGTGGCCTCGAGCAGGAACCAGTCTCCGTCGCGGCTCGTCGCGACGTGCCCGCCGAGCGCCCCGATCCGCTCGGACATCGCGCGGAGCCCCGTACCGCCGTCGGGCCGCGGCGCGCCTGGTCCGTCCGGCACGGCGTCGACGGCACGGCCCGCGCCGTCGTTCGCGATGGTGAGCAGGACCTGCCCGTCCTCGGTGGTGGTCGCGAGCGTGACCTGGGTCGCTACCGAGTGGTGCAGCACGTTCGTCACGCCTTCCCTGACCACCCACGCGAGCCCTTCTGCGCACTCCTCCGGCACCGGGTCGCCCACCACGGTGCACCGGATGCCCGCCGATCCGAGCAGCGAGCGTGCGCCCGACACCTCGTCGTCCCACGTCACGTGGACCTCGCCGCGCACGACGCGCCGCACCTCGCTCCCCGCCTCCTGAGCGAGCCGTCGGACCGCCGCGATCTCGTCGGCCGCCTGCTCGCTGCCGCCACGGCGGACGAGCTCGGACGCGAGCTCGCTCTTGACCGCGATGGTCGCGAGGGTGCGGCCGAACACGTCGTGCAGGTCGCGGGAGATGCGCAGGCGCTCGTTCGCGAGCTCCAGGGCCGCCCGGTCCTCGTGCGCCTCCTGGAGCTCACGCAGTACCCGCAGCAACCACCCGCTGGACCAGTAGGTCCACAGCAGAAGGCTGATCAGCAGCACCCCGGTCACCAGGAGGTTGAGGTCCGCGACCGCGGCAAGCGGGACAGCCACCACGACGAGCACCGCGTTGAGGTACAGCGTCCGGCGCGCGTCGAGCATCAGCACGAGGCTCGACCCGGCCGAACCGACGGCTACCGCCGCCGTCAGCCCCAGCACCGGCGCAGCAAGGGCAAGGGTCACGGTGACGAGTCCCGCGAGGGCCAGCAGCCACACCACGACGACGGCCACCGGGACCCGCCGCGGGCGGCGGACCAGGACGTCGACGCTCCAGCGGCACATCAGGATGTTCCCGGCGACGAGCACGATCGCCAGCGCGACGGCCACGACGAACGCAGCGCGATGTTCTGCGACGGCCTCGGCGGCGGCGCGCGCCCCGCCGACGAGGGACAGGATCGGCACCGTTGCCGCTGTGTAGGCGGACCAGCGTACATAGGTCTCGAACCGACGTGCGCTGGCCGTCGTCCGATCCCCCATGCGCCTCATTCTGCCGTCCGCACCCTGGCTGGTCCGGTCGCGCCCCTCGTCGGCGCGCCGTCCGGGGCGGTCTCGGTGCTGATCATGCCCCCAGCCTCTGCCGTGGTTCGCCCGCCGGACAGTGCCACCGATCATGAGCCTGGCTGCGATGCGCCCGGCCCGGGCATGACAGATGTCACCGGTGGGCGCTGAGGGCTTCCGACCCCTCCCGCGCGTCGACCAGCCGATACGGCGCCGCCCTGCCCGAGAGCCCTCGCTTGCCGGCTGTGAACGGCACGGCCACGACGAGCACCGCTGCGAGCCAGGAGGCAAGTCCCGCTGCAGGGGCGAGAACGCCGACGTCGAACATCGTCGCGGCCCCCGACAGTGCCTGGAGCAGGCCCCACAGGGCTCCCCCGGCCAGCCCTCGTCGCACGCGTGCCTGCCACGAGAGCCCGGCACCGCCGTCGGCCCCTTGCGAAGTCTTTGGCACCACCGCGAGCCACACGGTGCGCTGCCCCAGCGACTCCCCCGCGCCCGTGGCGAGCGGGAGGACGAACACGACGATCCATGGCAGGGCGCTGGCGAACAGCCACAACGCGACCGTGTCGGGCGGGACCCGGCCCGTCCCGAGGTAGCCGGCCAGGCCCCACGCCATGGCGAGCAGCCCGCTGAGGATCGAGTACGCGGCGGCGTCCACCGCCATGCCCAGCCAGCGCCGCCACACCGTCACGGGCCGCGGCACGCCCCGGGTGGCCGCCAGGGTCTTCGCTCTGGGCATCCAGCGCAGCACCCACGGGGCCATGACGGCTCCGAGCACGCCCCCGAGGGTGTTGGTGACGAGGTCGTCGACGTCGGCCAGCCGGTAGGAGCACGGGATCAGGCCGAAGATGCCCGTCAGCTGGACGACCTCGATCAGGAGCGAGGCGGCCAGCGCGGAGGCGGCGGACGCGAGCAGGCCCCAGCCCAGGTAGCGGCGCACGAGGATTCCCCAGGGCACGAACAGCACGACGTTGAAGACGCCCTGGAGCACCGAGACGTCCCGGACCGCTGCGCCGATCGACAGTCCGGCGGTGCGTTCGCGGATGTCCGCGAAGATCTGCCCCGGCCGGAGCTGTGCGCCCTCGTGACCGTGGTCGGCGCACCAGGCGACCAGGTCACCCGACGGCAGCGGGAGCAAGGTGTAGGCGGCGAGCGCCGTGCCGTAGATCGCGAGCGCTGCCGCGCCGACCAGGCGCACGAGGTTGATGGCTCCGTAGCGGCGTACCTGGATCGCGAGGACGGGTACGAGGAGCGCCACGAACAGCAGCACACCGAACAGCACCCCTACCTGGGCCGGCCAGGTCCACACGTCGCTCACGGCGGCAACGGTAGGCGCCGGGCAGCCCGGGCGCCCGCGCAGGGGTCATGGGACTTGCCCGCGCCCGGACAGTGGCGTAACTTCGTCCGTACTTTCTTGTCCTAACAATTGCGACGCCGTCGTCGGCCGCGCACGAACGAGAGGTTCGCCATGGATGCCGGGCGCTCACCCAAGTCAACAGTTCCCCTCTACGACTGGATGAACAGGGTCCCGGGCGGGCTCATGCTCATCCCGCTGGTCCTCGGCTCGGTGGTGGGGACGTTCTTCCCCGGCTTCCTCGAGCTGGGATCGTTCACCACCGCCCTGTTCAAGGACTCGGCCCTGCCCCTGATCGCCGTCCTCATCTTCGCAACGGGCATGCAGATCACCGCAAGGACCTCTGGGCCCGTCCTGGCCACCACCGGGACGCTGCTCCTGACGAAGTCCCTGATCCCCGCTGCGCTCGTCGCCCTGGCCGGCAGCATCTTCGGCATCGAGGGCTTCCTCGGCGTCTCGATCCTCGCCCTCATGGCCACCATGGACAACAGCAACGGTGGCCTGTGGCTGGCCTTCACCGGCAAGTACGGCGACGAGCGGGACCGCGGTGCCTACATGGCCTCCGCCCTGAACGACGGCCCGTTCATCTCCATGCTCTTCCTCGGCGCCTCCGGCCTGGCCGACATCCCGCTGACGGCGTTCCTCGCGGCGATCATCCCGCTGGTGCTCGGCTTCATCGTCGGCAACCTGGACCCGCGCTGGACCGAGATCATGCGTCCGGTCCCGAACATCGTGATCCCGTTCTTCGCATTCGCGCTCGGCACCGGCATCGACCTGCGGGACGTCGTCTCCGGCGGCGCGAGCGGCATCCTCGTCGGCGTCCTCGCCGTCGCCCTGACCGGCGTCCTGACCTACTCGGGCTACCGGTTCATCCTGCGCCGGGGCATCAAGTCCGGCATCGCCATCTCGGCGGCGACGACGGCGGGCAACGCCGTCGCGACGCCCGCGATCATCGGCGGGATCGACCCGACGTTCGAGCCGTACGTCGCGGTGGCGACGGCCCAGGTCGCCTCGGCAGTCCTGGTCAGCGCCATCCTCGCGCCGCTCATCGCCACCATCGTCCTCAAGCGGCAGGGCGGCCTCACGGAGAGCGACGCCGAGCCGGCGCCCGCCCCCGCCGACGAGGGACGTGGCGCGGCATGAGCGAGCACGGCATGCGCGAGAACACCGTCGCGGTCGTCGCGGACGACCTCACCGGGGCCGGCGACTGCGTGGTGCAGTTCGCCCGCGCCGGCTGGCGGAGCCACCTCGCGCTCGGCTCGGCGCTGCCCGTCGGCGAGCGGACGGCGGTCGCCGTCGTCACCGACGCCCGCCCCCTCGACGACGCCGCAGCGGCCGCAGCCACCGCCGACGCCGTCCGCGGGCTGGTCTCGGCAGGGTCGCAGCGGCTCTACGTCAAGATCGACTCGACGATGCGGGGCAGCGTCGCCGGACAGATCGCCGGGGCGCTGGCCGCCTGGCGTGAGCAGGTGCCCGGCGCGTTCGCCGTCGTCTGCCCGAGCTACCCGGCGCTGCGGCGGACCGTCAGCGACGCAGTCCTCCTGGTGGACGGCGCCCCCGTCGCCACGACGGCCGCCGGCCGCGACCCCGTCACCCCCGTCCACGAGAGCGACCTGACCGTGCTCCTGCCCGGCGCCGTCCGGGTACCCGCCGACGGCGACGCGCGTGCCCTCGCGGTCCGCCTCGCCGAGGCCGGCGAGACCGCGGGCACCGTGGTGGTCGACGCCGTCGCCGACTCCGACCTGGAGCACCTCGCCGACGCGGTCACGCTGCTCGGCGCGCACGCCGTCCCGGTCGGCTCGGCCGGCCTCGCGGCAGCCCTCGCACCACGCTGGGGCGGCGGCGGCGACAGCCCCGAGCTCGCACAGGGCGCGGTCGAGCGGGTGCTCGTCGTCCTCAGCTCGCTGAACGAGGTCTCGCTCGGGCAGGCGGACGAGCTCGTCCGCTCCCAGCCGGACACCCACGTCCTGGTGCCTGACCCCGCGGTCGGGGCCGACGACGCGGTCGCGTCGTGGCTGGCCGGGCTCGGCCGGCGGACGCCGCCCGCCACCGTGCTCGTCCGCACCCCTGAGCCCACCGACACGGGTCGGGAGCGTGCCGCCCAGGCAGCGAGCTCTCTGGCGGAGCTGGTCGCAGCGGTCACCGCGCGGACCCGTCCCGACGCGATAGTCCTCATCGGCGGGGACGGCAGCCGCGCCGTCCTCGCCCGCCTCGGCGCCCGCAGCGTGCGGATCGCCGGGTCCGTGGCCGAGGGCGTACCCCTCGGCCATCTCGAAGGCGGTTCGGCCGACGGCACCGTCGTCGTGACGAAGGCAGGCGGGTTCGGCACCGCTCGGACCGTTGTCGACGTCCTCGCGAACCTGAGGTCGTACTGTTCCCACCAGGAGGTAAACCCTTGAGCATCCCCACCCTCGCCATCACCCTCGGCGACGTAGCCGGCATCGGCCCCGAGATCACGGCCAAGGCCCTGCTCGGCCACGACGAGCTGCGCGCCCGGTGCGTCCCGGTGGTCGTGGGCGACGAGGGCGCCATGCGGCGTGCCGTCTCCGCGACCGGCGGCGACCCAGCGGCCGTCCGGGTGATCGACACCCCTGCCGACGCCGCCAACACCCCCGGCGTCATCGAGCTGCTCCAGACGGGCCCCTCCCTCGCGGACGTCCCGATCGGGGAGCTCAGCGCCGCGGCCGGCGACGGCGCCTACCGGTTCGTCGTCGAAGCCTGCCGCCTGGCTCGCGACGGCCAGGTCGACGCCATCGTCACCCCGCCGCTGAACAAGGCTGCGATGCACGCGGGCGGGCACAAGTGGCCCGGGCACACGGAGCTGCTCGCCCACGAGTTCGGGGTCGAGAACTTCAGCCTCGTGCTCTCCGCAGGCGACCTGTACTTCTTCCACCTCACCACGCACGTCTCCCTGCGGCAGGCGATCGAGAACATCACCCCTGAGCGCACCCGCAACGTCCTCGACCTGGCCGGCGCGTTCACCGCTGCCCTCGGCCGGCCGGACGAGGCGATCGGCCTCGCGGGCCTCAACCCGCATGCCGGCGAGAACCGGCTGTTCGGCGACGAGGACGCCGACATCCTGGCTCCCGCCGTCGAGGCGGCGCGCGGCCGCGGCATCAACGCCCACGGACCGCTGCCCGCCGACGCCCTCATCCCTGCCGCGGTGAAGGGCAAGTGGAACATGGTCATCGCCTGCTACCACGACCAGGGCCACGCCCCGTTCAAGGCGGTCTACGGCGACGACGGGGTGAACATCACCGTCGGCCTGCCCGTCGTGCGCGTCTCCGTCGACCACGGGACCGCCTTCGACATCGCCGGCCAGGGCATCGCCCGGGAGGCCAGCCTCGTGCTCGCGATCGAGCGGGCGGCCGAGCTCGCCCCCGGCTGGGACCACGTCTGGCAGACGGCGCAGAAGACCGCACAGCAGACGTCGCAGCAGACAGCGAGCTGACCGTGGCACTCCCGGGACCTGACGGCACGCCGCTCCACCGCAAGCTCAGCAGCGAGCTGCGCGCGCAGATCCTCGGCCGCGCGCTCGCACCGGGTGCGCACGTACCGACCGAGGCCGAGCTGCAGGAACGCTACGGCGTCTCCCGCTCCGTGGTCCGCCAGGCACTGGCGGCGCTGGAGCAGGAAGGTCTCGTGGAGCGACGCCGCGGCCGGGGCACCACCGTCCGCGAGCGCGGCGAGCTGCACCGCCTGGTGCAGCGGGTCCCGGGCCTGTCGACCCAGGTGGAGGACGGCGGGGTGCACGTGGGCACCCGGGTCCTCGAGCTCGGGACAGAGGCGGCGTCCGAGGCCACCAGCGTGCTCGGCTCCGGCCAGGTGCTGCGCATGCGGCGTCTGCGCAGCACCGACGGCGAGCCGCTCGCCGCCATCGAGACCTGGCTGCCCGAGGAGTTCTGCGGCCTGACGGCGGACGAGCTGACCGACGCCTCGCTGCACGCCACGATCCAGCGCCGGTTCGGGACGCGCATCGTGGCGGGCAAGCGTCAGGTGCGGGCGGTCGGCGCCGACACCGAGACCGCCGAGCTGCTCCGGGTTCCGGTCGGCGCCCCCGTGCTCCTCCTGGAGGGCACGAGCACCGACGAGGCCGCCCGGCCGGTCGAGGTGTTCCGTACCTGGCACCGGGCCGACCGGGTCGTCTTCGACATCAACGTCATCCGGGAGCCCGACGCCGCCGGCCTGGCCGACACCTTCACGGGGCGTCGGGCCGAGACCGCGCCGACCGGCCCGCTCGATGCGCGGCCCGGTGGCGCCGGTGCGGGCAGCGCCGACCTCCGGGCCCGCCTCGACGCTCTCGGGCGCGAGATGCTCGAGCTGGCGCGGCAGCTCGAACGCGACGAGGCTCGCTGAGCCCTGCAGCCGGCTCGCTGTCACGACGTGGCGATGAGGACCGTCGCACCGAGTGCGGCAGCGAGCCCGAGCGCCTGGGTGCGTCCGAGCCGCTCCCCGAGGAAGACGAGACCGACGACGACCGGAACCACCGGGTAGAGGGACGAGAGGACGACGGCCACCGTCACGAACTCGGTGCGCAGCGCGAAGAGGTAGGCACCCAGCGCGGCAGCAGCCAGGGCGCCCGCCCCCATGCTCATCGCGAGGACCCCTGGGGGTGCGCCGGCGGCGGGTCGGTCGTCCGCGGACTCTCGCACGAGGGTCGCCGAGGCGACCAGGACGGTGGCAATCGCGGCGACCCGGCCGCTGAGAACGGGCCACAGGCCCGCCGTGGCGGCTGCGGTCTGCGCGAGGCACAGGTACTGGACGGCGATGCCACCGCTGGCGGCGAGCCCGTCGACGACCGATGCGCGGGACGGCGGGACGGACCCGCCGGGGGCCCTGCTGATCAGCCAGAGTGCCGGCAGCGCGATCGCCACCCCGATCCACGTCGGCCAGGACAGCCGCTCCCCGAGGACGGCCGCGCCGACCAGCACCGGTAGCGCGACGCCACCGACGGCGCTGAGCGGCACGACGACCGACATCTCCCCGCGGCTCAGGCCCCGGAAGAGGAACGCCATGCCCAGCCCGGTGCCGATCCCCGAGGCGGCGCCCCAGGCGAGGTCGGGCATCCGCGGCGGCGCGACAGGCACCAGGAGCACTGCGGCAGCCGTCACGCACAGGCCGCCGACCTGCCCGACGAGGGCGACCCGCGCCGGCGACAGACGGCGCGCGGCGAGGCCTCCGAGAACGTCGGAGACCCCGTAGCTCAGAGCCGACAGCAGCGCGAGGGCGATCCCCACGCTCAGGCCTCCCGGCCTTGGCTGCTCACCGGCCGACCCGCGTGGGGTCGACGGCGACCAGGCGCCTGACCTCCTCCGCGATCGTCCCCCAGGTCACCGGCGGCAGGTCGTGGCCGATACCCGGCAGGAGCACGAGCTTCGCTCCCGGGACCCGGCGCGCGACGGCCCGCCCGGCCGATCTCCGGATGAGGGGGTCGTCCGCCCCGTGCAGCACGAGCGTGGGGGCCTCGACGTCGCGCAACGACGGCCCGTGCCACGTGGCGCGGAGCTGGCGCCCCAGGCCTTTCGTGTCGCGCGGCCCGCGGTCGAGGCCGCTCTCGATCCGGGCGCGGGCCGCCTGCTCGTCGCACGGGTTGGCCCGCGAGGCCATGAGCTTGGCGACCGCGAGGGACCCGGCGATGTCCCCCTCGCGCCCGACGGGGAATCGCTTCGGGGCCAGCCGCGCCAGCAGACCGGGACGCAGGTAGCGCAGCGCGGCGAGCCCGGCGGCGTCGCTGGGTGGGGCGTCACAGGAGACGAGCCCCATCACGCGCTGCGGATGGCGGAGCGCGAAGCGTTGCGCCATGACGCCGCCCAGGGAGTGCCCGAGCACCACCGCCCGGTCCAGCCCGACGGCGTCGAGCACCGCGGCGGCGTCGTCGACGATGTCCTCCGCGGTGTAGGGCACGCGGTGCGGGCCGAGCAACCCTGCCCACGGGCCGCGCTGCGCGGCGCGACCGAACCG
The DNA here is from genome assembly GCF_042685865.1 of Promicromonospora vindobonensis. Taxonomy (NCBI): domain Bacteria; kingdom Bacillati; phylum Actinomycetota; class Actinomycetes; order Micrococcales; family Promicromonosporaceae; genus Promicromonospora; species Promicromonospora vindobonensis. Next base: position 606,074 of record NZ_JBHUOG010000001.1, read on the forward strand.
GGTGGACTCCCCTGCGTCCCGCTGGTCGTACCGGATGACGTCGAAGCCCTGGTCCGCCAGGGCCCGGCACAGCCCGTCCGGCCACCAGAACCGGGAGATCGCGAGGCCCATCAGCAGCAGGAGGGGAATGTCCCCGCCCTGGCCGAACCGGTCGTAGGCGATCCGGACGTCACCGTTGCGCGCGTAGGCGGTCGGCGACCAGGCGCCTCGATCGGTCATCGGAATCATTGGCATGCCCCACTTTGCGTCTTTCCCCAGGTTCGCACCGACCGTGCCGACCCGCATCGGCACACGGCAGGTGGTACGGCGAGGCCCCGGCGTTGCGATAGCCTCCGTGGCGTGCGCGTGCTCTCGTTCCTCCGTTCGGCCCTGACCGGTCCCGGGCGACGGCTGAACGGCGCGCTGGTGATCCTGACGGTGATCGTCGGCGTCGTCACCATGCACTCGATGAGCGGGTCCCCGACGTCGCACCATGCGCCGCACGCCGAGTCCGCCGTCGTCGCGCAGGGCACCACGCCGGTCGGCGGGATCGCACTGCCCGCGCCTCCCGACGAGCATGCCGCGGCGGAAGCGGCCGGGGCCGACCACGACTGTGCCGGCGGGTGCGGCGGGCACGACGCCGCCATGGCGATGTGCCTCATGATCCTCGTCGCGCTGCTGGCACTGGTCGTGCCGGCACGACGGCTCCTGTGGCGGGTCCTGCCCGCGTGGTCCATGCCCCCGACGCCGGTGGCGGTCGATGTCCGCGCGGTCACCGCTCCCTCCCTCCACGAGCTCTGCATCCTCCGGACGTAGCCCCGGCGTCGACGCGCACGCGTCGACCCTGCCAGCGCGAGCGTGCCGACGCACGGTCGCGCCAGTGAGTGCTACCCCGACGAGCTGGAGGAAGACCCTATGAAGCGCACCCTGATGTCTGTCGTTGTCCTGGCCGGAGCACTTGCCCTGACCGGCTGCTCGGGCTCCGAGGAGCCCACGCCGCAGGACACGTCCACCGTGGCCGGTGCTGAGGCCGGCGATGCAGCCGCACACAACGACGCGGACGTCATGTTCGCCCAGATGATGATCCCGCACCACGAGCAGGCGATCACGATGGCGGACGTCGTCCTGGCGAAGGACGGGACGAGCCCCGAGGTCACGGAGCTGGCCGCGGAGGTCAAGGCGGCACAGGCCCCGGAGATCGAACAGCTCGGCCAGTGGCTCGACGCCTGGGGCGCCGACCGCAGCGCCGAGCACTCCGGCCACGCCGGGATGAGCGGCATGATGACCGAGGAGGACCTGCAGGCTCTGGACGAGGCGAGCGCCCCGGAGAGCGACCGGCTGTTCCTCGAGCAGATGATCGCTCACCACCGCGGCGCCGTGGAGATGGCGCAGACCGAGATCGAGTCGGGTGCCGACCCGAGCGCGGTCGAGCTGGCCCAGTCCGTCGTCGAGACGCAGGCGGCCGAGATCGACGCGATGGAAGCCCTGCTCACCTCGATGTGACCGATGAGTGGTGCGCCGGCGCGAGCCGGCGCACCACTCGTCCCTGAAGGAGCCTCCCATGCTCGGACCCACCCGGATCGCGCGCAGCTCGATCCGCCTGGCGGCCGGCCTGCTGGCCGCACTCGTGCTCGCGACGTGGTGCGCACCGGTCGCCGCCGCCCACACCAAGCTCGAGTCGTCGGCACCGGCCGACGGCACGACGTCGGCCGGCCCCGTCGACGACGTCACGCTGACGTTCACCCTTCCCGTGACCACCCTCGGCGAGGGGATAGTCATCGACGGCCCCGGCGGCACGGTTCCGACCGACGTCGCCGCGGCCGAGGACGGTCTCGTCCTCGTCGCGACGCCTACCGTCCCGCTGACCGCCGGGAACTACACCGTGAGCTGGACCGCCGCCGCGCAGGACGGTCACCCGCTGGAGGGCACCTTCGGCTTCACGGTGGCCGGGCCGGACCCCGTGCCCTCCGAGCCTGCCGCGTCCGAGCCCACCGCTTCGGAGTCGGCCGCGTCCGGGCACTCCGCCCATGACATGGACGACATGGACGACGACATGGACCATGACGCTGCGGCGATGGACAGCACCGCGACGAACGTCGCGGGTGTCCTCACGCGGCTGGGCGCCGCCGCCGCCCTCTGGGGCGGGCTGGTCGCCGCCGGCGCCCTCGCGTTCGCGGCCCTCGTGCTGCGCGGGCCGGACCGGGAGGACGTCCCGGTCGTGCTCCGGCTCGTCCGCTGGATGGGCGGTCTGATCCTGGCCGGGCTGCTCGTCCAGATATCGGCCGGGTCGGTGCTCGTGGCGCACGGCGACGTCGCCGCTGCCGTCTCGCCCTCCTCGATCGCCGGCTCACTGACCGGCACGACCCGCTGGGCCCTCGGCCTCCAGGCCGTCGGAGCGGTCGCGGTCGCGGCAGGAGCCCGGCACACGATGCGCGGCTCGTGGCTCGCCATCCTCGGCAGCGTGCTGGTCGGAGCTGGACACGTGCTCGGCGGGCACAGCAACACCGCCGAACCGCGGTGGGTCGTCGTGACCGCCGACGTCGCGCACCTCTCGGCCGCCGCGGTGTGGGTGGGCGGCGTCGTCGCGATGGGAGTCCTGCTGCACAGCCGCCGCAGGGAGGGACGAGCCCTCGACGCCGCGCTGATCGGAGCCCGGTTCTCCGTCGTCGCAGCCGTGTCGGTCGCGGTGGTGGGCGCAGCCGGGGTGGTGCTGGCGGTCGAGATCCTCGACAGGCCCGAGCAGATCTGGGAGAGCGCATGGGGGCTACTCCTGCTCGCCAAGATCGCAGTGGTGGCGGTCGTCGGAACGGTCGGCGCGTACAGCCACTTCCGCGTCGTCCCTCAGCTCTCGGCGCGACGGTCCAGGGTCCGCAGCGCACGCAAGGCGAACAACCTGCTGCGACGCAGCACCCTCCGCGAGACGTCGCTCATGGTCGTGATCGTGCTGATCACGGCCTGGCTGGTGGCGGCGTCGGTCGAGGTCTGACCCTCATCGGGACACACGCTGCGGCGACCTGTACATTCCGGGCATGCCTCCGGCCGCCGCAGCACCCGACCCCCACGGTCCGGTCGAGAGCCGTACCCTGCCGACGTACGTCGCCGGTGCCGTCGACGTCCCCTGGGTCATCAAGGGCATGGACGAGCTCGTCGCTCGCGACACCGTCTGGGAGACGCACGCCCACCCGACCCACGAGCTGCTGTGGAACCTCCGTGGGGCGTCCAGCGCGACGACGGACACCCGCACCTGGACGATCACGCCGACGCTCGGGCTCTGGGTGCCTGCAGGGGTCGCCCACTCCGGCCGCGTGCCCGCAGGGACCTGGTACCGAGCCGCCCAGTTCAGCACGCACGCCGTCTCGCCGCTGTCGTCGGGACCGGTGGCCGTCGAGATCACGCCGCTCCTGGCCCTCCTGCTCGACCGGCTCGCCGACCGGGACCTCGGCTCGTCGTCGCGCTCGCTGACCGAGCAGATGGTCCTCGACGTCCTGGCCCCGTCGCCGCACGAGCTGTTCGTGCAGCAGCCGCGCAGCGACCTGCTCCGGCCGATCGCCGCGGCACTCACCGCGAACCCGGCCGACCCGCGCACGCTCTCGGCCTGGGCGGAGCAGCTCGGCGTCAGCCCGCGCACGGTCACGCGCGCGTTCCGGGCCGAGACCGGTCTGAGCTTCGCGCGCTGGCAGGCGGTCCTTCGCGCCCAACAGGCCGTGCTGCTCCTCGCCAAGGGTGTGGGGGTCGAGCGCACCGCCGAGAGCGTGGGCTACCGCTCGGCGAGCGCCTTCGGCGTCGCGTTCCGCCGCACGACCGGCCGGACGCCCGGCCAGTTCCGGCCCGCCTGACGGCGGGACGCCTGTCCGAATCGCTACATCCGCCGTCCCTCTCGCTTGATTGCGCCATACGACCGGCAATTCGTAAGATGTTAGGTAAACCTCGCCTAACTCGTGAGCACGAGCGCGCCGAGATCCCTGAGCTTGAGAGTGAGTCACCCGCACATGCCCCGACGTCTTCTTCTTGCCCTGGCCATGGCCGGATCAGTGGCCATCGGCCTGTCCGCCTGCGGCGGAAGCGCCCCCGCAGCCACCGACGAGGAAAGCACCGGCGCGTCGTCCGGCGACTACCCCGTCGTCATCGAGCACGCGCTCGGTACGACGACGATCACCGAGCAGCCCGAACGCGTCGCCACCGTGAACTGGGCCAACCACGAGGTCCCGCTCGCGCTCGGGATCGTGCCGGTCGGCATGGCCGCAGCCAACTTCGGGGACGACGACGGCGACGGCCTGCTCCCCTGGGTCGAGGAGGAGCTCGAGGAGCTCGGCGCCGAGGCACCGGTGCTCTTCGACGAGACCGACGGCATCGACTTCGAGGCGGTCGCCGACACGCAGCCCGACGTCATTCTCGCGGCCTACTCCGGCCTCACGCAGGAGGACTACGACACGCTCAGCGAGATCGCGCCCGTCGTGGCGTACCCGGAGGCGCCGTGGTCCACGTCGTGGCGCGACGTCATCCGGTTCAACAGCCAGGGCCTCGGACTGGCCGAGGAAGGCGAGGAGCTCGTCGCGAGCATCGACCAGGAGATCGCCGACACCGTCGGTGCGCACCCGGAGCTCGAGGGCAAGACGGCGATGTTCGTCACCCATGTCGACACCGCCGACCTGAGCACCGTCAACTTCTACACGGCGAACGACACGCGTGCCGCGTTCTTCGACGACCTCGGCCTGGCCACGCCCAGCGCCGTCGAGGAGGCCTCCGCCGGTGGCGAGTTCTCCGGCAGCGTGAGCGCCGAGCAGGTGGACCGCTTCGACGACGTCGACGTGATCGTCACGTATGGCGACCAGGGGCTCGTCGACACCCTCGAGGGCGACCCGCTGCTCTCGCAGATGCCCGCTGTGGCCAACGACGCCGTCGTGTTCCTCGACGGCGACGGCCCGCTGGGCACCGCGGCGAACCCCACGCCCCTGGCGATCCCGTGGGTGCTCGAGGACTACGCGTCGCTGCTCGCCGACGCCGCCGCGAAGGCAAAGTGACCACGGCACAGTGACCACCGTTCTGCCCGGACGAGCGTCGGGCGTCGCGATCGTGCGGCGCCCGGCGCGGGTCCGGCTCCTGTGGCTGCTCGCCGTCGCAGTGGTCCTGCTCCTGCTGGTGGCCGCGTCGCTGGCCATCGGCTCGCGTGACGTGTCCTGGGCCGACATCGTGGCGGCTCTCGGCGGGTCGGCCGACGGCCTCGACCAGGCGGCCGTGACGAAGCGCATCCCGCGCACGGTGCTCGCGTTGCTCGTCGGCGCGGCCCTCGGCCTGGCCGGCGCGGTCATGCAGGGCGTGACGCGAAACCCGCTCGCCGACCCGGGCATACTCGGGGTGAACATGGGCGCCTCGCTCGCCGTGGTGGTCGGCATCGCGTGGTTCGGCATGTGGACGGCCACCAGCTTCATCTGGACGGCGGTCCTCGGCGCGGGCGTGACGGCGGCGTTCGTCTACGTCATCGGCTCGCTCGGCCGCGGCGGCGCGACGCCGCTCAAGCTGGCGCTGGCGGGAGCCGCCACGTCGGCGGCGTTCGCGTCGTTCATCAGTGCCGTCGTGCTGCCGCGCGGGGACATCGCCGGGAACGTGCGGTCCTGGCAGGTCGGCGGTGTCGGGGGTGCCGGTTTCGACAGCATCGCCCAGGCTGCGCCGTTCCTGGCCGTCGGGACCGCCATCTGCCTCGTCGCGGCCCGGACCCTCAACGCACTGGCCCTCGGCGACGAGCTCGCGACAGGCCTCGGCGAGCACGTGGCGCTCGGCCGCGGCCTCGCCTCGCTCGGCGCCGTCCTCCTGTGCGGGGCTGCCACGGCGGTGGCCGGGCCCATCGCCTTCGTCGGGCTCGTCGTGCCGCACCTGTGCCGGCTGCTGGTCGGCGTCGACCACCGGTGGCTCCTGCCGTTCTCGGCGCTCACCGGGGCGGGGCTGCTCATCGCCGCCGACGTGCTCGGCCGCATCGTGGCACGCCCGGACGAGCTCGAGGTCGGCATCATCACGGCTCTCGTCGGCGCCCCGTTCTTCATCGCCGTCGTCCGCCGGCAGAAAGTGCGGGAGCTGTGACCGCGTCCCGCACGGCCTCGCCCACCGCTGTCGAGGCGGTGCGGCGGAGCCGCACCGGCAGGGGCCGGCGGCGGCGTCTCGTGATCGCAGCGCTCGTGCTGCTCGTCGTGGCCGTGTTCGCGGTGACGCTCATGGTCGGCAGGACCGTCTACCCGCCCGCCGACGTCGTCCGCGTGATCCTCGGCGACGACGTACCCGGCGCCTCGTTCACCGTGGGCAGGCTGCGGCTGCCGCGGGCCGTGCTCGCCGTCCTGGCCGGGATCTGCTTCGGGCTGGGTGGAGTCACGTTCCAGACGATGCTGCGCAACCCGCTCGCCAGCCCCGACATCATCGGCATCAGCTCCGGTGCGAGCGCGGCCGCCGCGTTCGCGATCGTCGTGCTGGCCCTTGACGGCGCACAGGTCTCGGTGGTCGCCGTCGTCGCGGGGCTCGGCGTGGCCCTCGCGGTCTACCTGCTGTCCTACCGGGACGGCGTAGCCGGCACCCGGCTCATCCTGATCGGCATCGGCATCGCAGCGATGCTGGACAGCGTCACGGCCTATGTGCTCAGCAATGCGCCCCAGTGGGAGCTGCAGGAGGCGATGCGCTGGCTCACCGGGAGCCTGAACGGCTCCGCGTGGGACGACGTCGTACCGCTGCTGGTCGCGCTCGCCGTGCTCGGTCCCGCGCTGCTCGGCCAGGCCCGGAACCTGGCGGGCCTCCAGCTCGGCGACGACGCAGCCTCCGCCCTCGGGGTGCGCGTGGAGCGCACCCGCATCCTGCTCATCGTGACTGCCGTCGGACTCATCGCGTTCGCCACCGCGGCGACCGGGCCCATCGCGTTCGTCGCGTTCCTCGCCGGTCCCGTCGCCGCCCGCGTCACCGGGCCGCACGGCTCGCCGTTGGTGCCTGCCGCGCTGGTCGGGGCGCTCCTCGTGCTCGTCGCCGACCTGGTGGGCCAGTTCGCGTTCGGCACCCGTTACCCGGTGGGCGTCGTCACCGGGGCGCTCGGCGCGCCGTACCTCATCTACCTCATCATCCGCACCAACCGCACGGGAGGCTCGCTGTGACCGCAGCCCATACGCTCCAGGCCACCGGCCTCGGCCTCGGGTACAAGGACCGTACGGTCATCTCCGGGTTCGACCTCACGGTGCCGCCCGGACGGATCACCGCGATCGTCGGCGCGAACGCGTGCGGCAAGTCGACGCTGCTGCGCGCGATGTCGCGCCTGCTCACGCCGCGCGAGGGGCAGGTGCTGCTCGACGGCAGGCAGGTGCACCGAACACCCGCCAAGGAGCTCGCGCGCACCCTCGGCCTGCTGCCGCAGTCCCCCGTCGCACCCGAGGGGATCACCGTCGCCGACCTGGTCGGCCGGGGCCGCAACCCGCACCAGCGCGCGTTCTCACGCTGGAGCGTGCAGGACGACGAGGCCGTCGCCGAGGCCCTCGAGACCACCCGGACGCTCGACCTCAGCGACCGGCCGGTCGACGAGCTCTCCGGCGGCCAGCGGCAGCGTGTGTGGATCGCCATGGTGCTGGCCCAGCAGACCGATCTCCTGCTGCTCGACGAGCCGACGACGTTCCTCGACGTCAGCCACCAGGTGGAGGTGCTCGACCTGCTCACGGACCTCAACCACACCCGCGGCACCACCATCGTCATGGTGCTGCACGACCTCAACCTCGCCGCGCGGTACGCCGACCACCTGGTAGCGCTGGCCGACGGCCGGGTGCACGCCGCCGGCGCCCCCGGCGACGTGCTCACCACCGACACGGTGCGGGCGGTGTTCGGGCTGGAGAGCCAGGTCATCACCGACCCGACGTCGGGCAGGCCACTCATGCTGCCCCTCGGCAGGCATCACGCGGTCAGTGCGTCAGCTTGAGCCCGATCACGCAGCCGATGAGGCCGGCGATCAGCAGGACCCGGACCACGGAGACCGGTTCGGCGCCGGTGGCCATGGCCCACAGGACGGTGGTCGCCGCCCCGATGCCCACCCAGACGGCGTAGGCGGTGCCCACCGGCAGGTCGCGCAGCGCGTAGGCGAGACCACCCATGCTGGCGACGAGCGCCACGCCGAAGACGACGCTCGGTCCGACGTTGTGGAACCCGTCGGAACGGCTGAGGGCGGTGGCCCAGACGGCCTCGAGGAGACCCGAGACGACAAGAACGATCCAGGACATGACTGCTCCTTAGTTGCCGTCTTGTCGCGCGCCGGGTACGGCAACCCTCGTCCGGGGATCTCGTCGGATCCTGCTCCGATTTTTGCACAGACCCCCGCCCTGCGGCAGGGCGGCGCGAGGTGGTACGGGTCACCGGCCCGTCTCGAGCGAGCAGCGAGCCACCGGCACCTTCGTTAGCATCGAAAAAGGGACGCAGTGCTCCTGCATCCCTCGCAGTTGCGAGGCGAACGTACGAGCGGCACCCGGGTTCCGACCCCCGGGGGCCGCTGGTTTTCGAGAGGTGGCAATGCTTGGAAATCAGTATGTGGAGGCATTTCATCAGTTGACGACGGAGGCCAACGACGCCGGCCTGATGCGCCGTCGCTACGGCTTCTACTGGACGATGATGCTGTTCTGGGCGCTGGTCGCAGGGGGCATCCTGGTCGGCGTGGCCCTCTTGGGCGACACCTGGTACCAGCTCGTCCTGGCGGCCCTGCTCGGCGTGGCGATGGCACAGCTCGCCTTCCTCGGGCACGAGGCGGCCCACCAGCAGATGTTCGCCTCGAAGAGCTGGAACGAATGGACGTCCCGCGTCATCGCCGGGCTGTTCAACGGGCTCAGCTATGGCTGGTGGGTGGACAAGCACGGCCGGCATCACGCGAACCCGAACAAGGAGCGGGAGGACCCGGACGTCCGGTCCACGGTGCTGTCCTTCACGCCCGACAGCACCGACGAGCGCACAGGGCTCGCCGCGCGGCTGGCCAGGTACCAGGGCTTCTACTTCCTGCCGCTGCTCCTCTTCGAGGGGTTCTCCCTGCACGTCGACTCGATCAGGACCATCCTCACCGGCAAGGACGTCACCCACCGGTGGACCGAGATCCTCTTCGTGGGCATCCGGGTTCTCGGGTACCTGACGTTCCTGTTCGTCGTGCTTCCGCCCGGGATGGCTGTCGCCTTCGCGGCCGTGCAGGTCGCGGTGTTCGGCTTTCTGCTGGGTGGCGCGTTCTCGCCGAACCACATCGGGATGCCCACGGTCCCCCACGACACGGACCTCGACTTCTTGCGCCGGCAGATCCACATGTCGCGCAACGTCCGCGGCGGACCGCTGGTGCACTTCTTCATGGGCGGTCTGGAGTACCAGGTGGAGCACCACCTGTTCCCGATGGCGCCGCGCCCGAACCTGCCCGCCGTGCAGCGGCTCGTCCGCTCGTACTGCGCCGACAACGGCATCCCCTACACGGAGACGTCGCTCACCGGAGCGTTCCGGACGATCATCGCCTACCTCAACCAGGTGGGGCTGAAGAACCGCGACCCGTACACCTGCCCGCTGGTTCGCCGGTACCGCGGCTGAGGCTTGGAGGACTCATGAGGCCCACCGTCAACCCGGACACGTGCATCGCCTCCGGCAACTGCAGCCGGACGGCGCCGAGGGTGTTCGCGAACCTCGAGGAGAACGGCGGGTTCGTCAGCATCATCGACGAGAACCCGCCCGAGTCGGAGTGGCCTGCCGTCCGCGCGGCCGAGGAGCAGTGCCCGTCGGCGACCATCCACATCGAGAAGGACGACGGCCTGCCGGCCCCCGGGCCGACGTGAGCCGGCCGCCGGCCGCCGTCCGCGCTTCGCCCGGCCCGCTCTACCCGGTCACCGCCGTCAGGCCACGGCTACCCGGAGCCGTCGCACCACGGCGGCCGCCGCCTCCCGGCCCGCCCGGTTGGCGCCGACGGTCGACTGCGACGGCCCGAACCCGATGAGCTGCACCCGCGGCTCCGCGGCGACCTGGGTGCCGTTCATCGCGATACCGCCCAGCTCGTTGCGCAGGCGCAACGGGTCCAGGTGCGCCAGGTCGGCCTTGAACCCGGTGGCCCACAGGATCGTGTCCACCGGGGTGAAGGTGGCGTCCGCCTCCCGCACGCCCATGGGCTCGATCGCCGTGAACATCGGCCGCCGCTCCAGAGCGCCACGGTCCCTCGCCGCGAGCGCGTAAGGCGTCCAGGCCAGCCCCGTGTACGAGACGACGCTCCCGGTGGGCCTGCCCGCCGCGACGTCGGCCATGACCTTGGCGATGGTCTCGCGGCCGGCCGTCTCGGGCTCGAAGCCGTCCTCGCGGAAGACGGGCTCCCTGCGCGTGTACCAGCGGGTGGTCGCCACACGGGAGATCTCCTCCAGGAGCTGGAGCGCGGAGATCCCGCCGCCCACGACGGCCACCCGCTGCCCCGCGAAGTCCTCGGCCCGGACGTAGTCGCGGGTGTGGAGCTGGCGGCCCACGAACGTCTCCCGCCCCGGGTAGTGCGGCAGCACCGGGTTGGTCCAGGTCCCGGTCGCGTTGATGACGGAGCGGGTGGTCCACGAGCCGCGGTCGGTCGTCACGACCAGGTCGCCGTCCGGGTCGCCGTCGGCCCGGTGCACCGCCACCACCTGGACCGGGCGCAGGACGGGGAACGCGAACGTCTGCTCGTAGCCGGCGAAGTACCGTGGGACGGCGACGCGGCTGGCCTCTGTCGTGTCGACGGCGGGCTGGGGCAGGCCGGGGAGGTCGAAGATGCCGTTGACCGTCGCCATCCGCAGCGACTCCCAGCGGTGCTGCCAGGCACCGCCGGGCGCGGGGTTCGCGTCGAGCACCACGTAGGTGCGCTCGGCCCCTGGCTGCTCGACGGCGCTCACGAAGCCCCTGCGCTGCAGGTGGTACGCCGCCGACAGGCCCGCCTGCCCGCCCCCCAGCACGATCACCGTCGCCCGCTGCATCTCCTGGCTCACCCCACCGACAACAACGTGCCAGCGCCGATGTTCCGGCCCGTCCCGCAGTGTGATCGGCAGAACGTCAGGCGATCGGTAACTCGGGTTGCCGATCACCTGACGTTCTGCCGATCACGTCGCCGGGACCCGCCGTGATGCGGCGTACCGCCTCCGTCATCGTGTCTCGGTGCGGCGGCTCCGTGTCCAGGGCGCGATGGATGGTCAGCCCCTCGATCAGCGCGTCCAGCATCCTGGCGGTGACCGGGTCGAAGTGCCGTTCGAGCGCCGCACGGGACCGCGCCATCCACGCGTTGGTCAGCTCGCGGAATGCCGGCTCCCGAGCGGCCAGCGTGTACAGCTCGTGCGTCAGCACGAGGTCCCGCTGGCTGCCGAACACGTCCCGCGTGATGATCTCGATCACTGCGGCACGCGCGCTCGCGAGGTCGGTGGCCTCGCTCATGCGCTGCTCGAACCCGTCGCTGACGCTCCGCGAGAACCGGCCGAACGCCTCGCGCAGCAGCTCGTCCATCCCGGCGAAGTGGTAGGTCATCGACCCGAGCGGCACGTCGGCGAGGGCCGCCACCTTGCGGTGCGAGACACCGGCCACCCCCACCTCCGTGATGAGGTCGAGGCAGGCGTCGATGATCCGGTTCCTCCGCCCCGGGTCGTGCCGACGTACCGTCATGTGGGCCACCATAGCGGGCGATGTGTACGACCGTACGCTGGGTAGGTACGCTCATGAGCATGCCTCCCATCCCGGGCCCCGGCCCGCAACCCGCCGACCGGCGTGCCCGCGCCGCCGTCGCCGCCATGTTCCTGACCAACGGCGCCCTGTTCGCCAACCTGGTCCCGCGCTACCCCGAGATCAAGGCAGCCCTCGACCTGGACAACACCGTCTACGGCCTGGCCGTCGCGGCGTTCCCCGCCGGGGCGATCATCGCAGGGCTGGGTGCGGGCTTCATGGTCCGCAGGCTCGGGTCGGCGCAGGCGGCGGTGGCCGGCACCATCCTCACCGGTCTGGGCGTGCTGGCCGCCGGCCTGGCGCCGTCGTTCGGCCTCCTGGTGCTCGCGCTGCTCCTCGGCGGGGCGATGGACGCCGTGACCGACGTCGCGCAGAACGCCCACGGCCTGCGCGTGCAGCGCCGCTACGGACGGTCGATCATCAACGGCTTCCACGCCGTGTGGTCCGTCGGCGCGGTGCTGGGCGGGTCCATGGCGGCCGGCGCCATCGCGATCGGGCTGCCGCTCGGCGTGCACCTCGGCATCTCCACGACGATCTTCGCGATCGTCGCACTGGTGGCGCTGCGGTTCCGGCTCCCGGGACGCGACAGCGACCTCGAGGACACGCCCGGGACGGCGGCGGCCGCCGGCGTGCGCGCCGGTGCCCTGAGCCCGCGCACCGTGGCGATCGTCGCCGCGCTCGTCCTCATCGCCATCGGCGGCGCCCTCGTGGAGGACGCAGGCAGCTCCTGGGCGACGCTGTACCTGTCCGGCTCGCTCGGCGCGCCCGCCGCCCTGGCCGCGACCGGGTTCGTCGCCCTCGTCGGCGCGCAGTTCGTGGGCCGGATGCTCGGCGACCGCATGGTGGACCGGTTCGGCCAGCGGACGGTCGCGCGCGGCGGCGGCGTCATCATCGCGCTCGGGATGGGGCTCGCCCTGGCGGTGCCGACCGTGCCGGGCACGATCATCGGCTTCGCCGCCGTGGGGCTGGGTAGCGCCACCCTCGTACCCGCCGCCATGCACGAGGCCGACGAGCTGCCCGGCCTGCGGGCCGGCACCGGGCTGACCATCGTGTCGTGGCTGATGCGGCTGGGTTTCCTTGCCTCACCGCCGCTGGTCGGCGTGGTCGCCGACGCGGTGGGGCTGCGCTACGGCCTGCTGGTCGTGCCGGCGGCCGGCCTCCTGATCGTCCTCTTGGCGGGCGTCCTCCAGCCCCGGCCCACCACCTCCTCCCCCGGCTGACCCACTGTGTTGTGGGCGTGATCGTTGCGGCTAAACCGGGCAGGTAGCCGCAAAGATCACGCCCACAACCAAGGGGTCAGTGCCAGGGAGAGAACGGAGGGCCGGGCTCCTGGTTGCGGGTCCACCACCTGGCCTCGTACCGCTGGCCGTCGTGCTCGACCACGTCGCCGGCGTCGAAGATCCGCGTCGGGGTCCAGACGGCGGTGCCGTCGTCGGTCGTGGCGATCTCCTGCCACGGCCCGTGCGGGTCCCCGGGCTCCTGGTTCCGGGACCACCACGACGCCTGCCAGACGGCGCCCTGGTAGCTCACCTCGTCACCCGCCGTGTACACGGCGCCGGCGTCCCACGCGGGCACGGCCGGCCCCTCGGGCAGGGTGAACGTGCTGACCGTGCTCCGCGTCACGTGCCCGGCCTGGTCGCGCAGCTCGGCGTACCACTCGTGCTGCACACCGCCCTCGACACCGTCCAGCTGGACGGACATGGTCTCTGCGCCCACCGCCGTCTGCGGGTCGCCGACCTGCTCCCTCGGTCCGGCCGCCACGGTGAGCGACTCCGCGGCCAGGGTCCGGGTGGTGGTCCCACCGAGGTCGATCTCCAGGGCGAAGTTCTCGGTGTCGTCGCCGTGGAAGCCGGGGATCGCGCCCTGGGGCACCTCGTGGTGCCAGTTGCGGTCGGAGGTCGCCTTCTCCAGCAGCGGCGACCAGGTGTTGAAGTACATCAGGTCGTTCTCGGCGTCGACGCTGATGTGCTTGAGGTACTCCTGCCCGCCGTAGACGCGTGACTGGTAGTCGGTCAGGACGCCGTAGGCGCGGTTACCGCCCGCGGTCTCCCGCGACGCGACGCCGGTACCCGCGATGTGGCCGCCCAGCACCAGCTTGACGTTCGAGTACGGGTCGACCAGCTCGCGCGTCACGTTGTCGTTCGACCAGCCGCCCACGCCCTGGTTCACCGAGTTGTGGTTGGCGATGATCACGGAGTGGTCAGGGTGCGCCTCGATGACGTCCTTCGCCCACGCCAGCCCCGGGTCGTTCGCGTTGTCGGCCGAGAAGAACCCGACCGTCAGCAGCAGGAGCTGCGCCCCGTCGATCTCTCCCGTGTAGTAGTAGTTGTCGATGTTGTCGCTGCCCCCGAACCGCCAGGGGCTGCCGTCGAGGCTCTTCTCGAACCGCTCCATCGGGAAGTACTTGGGCAGCATGACGCGGCCGTTGCGGTTGTTCTGGTAGTCGTGGTTGCCCCACGAGATCATGTACGGCAGGCCGGCTTCCTCCAGCGCGCGGGCCGACGGCTCCGCGTTGACCCACTGGTACTCCTGCGAGAGGTACTCGCGGTTGACCCAGTCGCCGGCCTGGATGACCAGCTCGGTCTTGCGCTCGGCCGCCACGTCGGCGACGTACTCGAACTGGTGCGTCATGAGGTCGGGCGTCGCCTGCGCGTAGAGCTGGGAGTCCGGCACGTGGTCGAACGCCCAGTCGTACCGGTCGGCGGTCGGCAGCGCCTCGATGTCCCGGTCCTCACCGTCGGGCAGGGCCGTCAGGCCGCGCCAGACGAGCAGGTGCAGCTTCCCGTCCGCGACGACGTTCTCGTCGGCTCGGGCAGTCACGTCGAGCGCGACGGCGGCGCCGTCCGGGTCGGACCCGGAGTCCTTGAGGAGCCACCGGCCGGCCGCGTGGTCGTACACGTGGGCAGAGACGGTGCGGGCGTCACCGGCGCCCGACCAGGTCAGGTGGAACTCGTCCTGCGCGGCCTGCTCTCCGGTCAGGGAGACCTCGTAGACCTGGAACGGGTTCTCGTCCTCGCCCACCGTGGTCGGCAGCAGCTCGTCGCCGACCTTCCCGCTGGCGGGCGTCAGGGCGTCGGGCACCCGGTCGGGGGTGCTGCCGCTGCGCACCACGACGTTCGAGTCGTCGAGCGGGATGGTCGGACCGGCGTAGAAGGTGGCCTCGACCCGCTCCCGGTCCTCGGTGCGCGGCGTGGCGGACAGCGTGACGCTGGGGTCCTTCCCCGAGACCGACCCGGCGTCGTCGCTCACCTCTGGCGCGGCAGGCGCGACCGTGTCCTCGACGGTGACCGGCACCTCGACCGGCTCCGCCGTGTCCCTCGGCCCGCCGACGGCGGCGGCGCTCAGCGTGAGCGTCTGCTCCCCCGGCTCGTTCACGGGCACCTGGACCGTGAACGGCCCGGCGTCGACCCGCTGGGTGTGCACCTTCTTGCCCGCGACCTCCGCGGTGAGCACCGCGCTGCGGGTGACCGACCCCGTCACCTTGACGAGACCCGCCTCGAGGGTGCTGCCCGCGTGCGGCGTGCCGACGATCAGGGTCACCGGCTCGTCGGCCCGCTCGACGCGCTCGCCGAACGTCACGGCGTCACCGAACAGGTTCGCGAACCGGAAGGCCTCGAAGTCCGGGGTGAACGCCACGCCGGCGATCTGTACCTCGTCGACCAGGCCGTGGAACGGCGACCGGAGGCTGCCGTCGTTCGTGTAGTAGTCACCGATCGTGGTCTGCACCGCCGGGTCGGAGAACGTGCTGCGGTACTCGACCATCTGGCTGTGCACCTCACGGCCGTCGACGAACACCGAGTACGTCATGCCGTCGTAGGTCTGCGTGACCAGGTGCGGGTCGCCGTCGGCAGGGAAGCCGAACCGGTGGCTCAGGTCGACGTCGCCGAACTCGAAGCTGTTGCCGGCCAGCCGGGTGCCGACCTGCGGCTCGCCGGGTCGCACGCCCTGCCAGAAGGTGGGCTTCCCGTCACCGGTCGCGCTCTCCTTCGCGATCACCGGGGCGGGCGAGCCGAGCTCGGCCAGGTCCTCCTCGGTGAGCGAGTACACGCCGCTGACCGCGATGCGGTCGTGATGACCGCCGACGTCGTCCGGGTACTGCAGGCGCGACCCGGCGAACCGCGCCTGACCGGTGCCCCGCTCCGACGTGCGGGTATCGAGGTCGTCGCCCACCAGGAGGCCGGAGTGCCGGCCGGTGGAGTCCGTCCGCCGGTCGCCGCTCGCGGTGGTGCCGCCGAAGTGCTCGACGAGGGTGTAGTCCTCGCCCCACACCGCCGTCGGGTCGTTGGCCGGGGCCGAGCCCCCGAAGTAGGCCCACACCTGCTGCGCCGAACCAGCGGCCAGGCGCGGCACGCGGACCCACACCGTCGAGGTGCCGCCCGGCTGCCAGGTCTCGACCTCGAACGGCACGGGCGCGCCGTCGGCGCCGAAGAACGACAGCTCGTCCCGCTCGACGTCGGGCGCCGACTGGATGCGGAGCTGCACCGGCGTACCGGTGAAGTCGGACCGGGTGTCGTTCCGTACGGTGACCGCCTGGCGGGCGGTCGCGTCCGGGTCGGCCCAGGCGACCGTCTTGCCGTCCGTTGAGACCAGGCCACCCAGCTCGCGCAGGCGCTGCTCGGCGGCCTCCAGCCGGGGCATCCCCGTGAGGGCACCGCGCTGCGCCTCGGTGAGCTCGTTCACGGCTGCACGCACGGCGGCCACCGCGTCGGCGTCGTCGAGCGTGACGTCGTCGACGGCGGGCAGCTCGCCGATCTTCGCGCCGACCGGCGACAGCTCCCTGTCGATGCCGAAGCCCTCGAACAGGCGCGGCACGCCGCGGTCGCGGATGTCGTAGACGTTCACCGTGAGGCGGTCGGCCGTGACGTCGACGGCCGTGAAGTTCTCGCCGGCCTGCTCGCCCGTGCGGTCGAACAGACGCAGGTAGGGCTCAAGGTCCACGCCCTGCGCGCTGGTCGCCTGCGTGTAGTGCTTCGCGCCGGCCGTGTTGGGCAGGAAGTAGATGGTGCCCTCCGGGTCGACGGCGTACTCGATGCGCTTGCCGCCCCGGACCTCGGTGATCTTCGTCGTCTCGACGGGACGCGCGCCCGCCACCCCGTCGGCGTCGGCGGCCAGGACCTTCGACCGGCTCATCACGTGGTCGTGCCCCTGCAGCACCAGGTCGATGTTCAGCTCGTCGATCACCGGCACGAGGGTGCGGCGCATGGCCATCACGTCCTCGTCGTCCAGATGGGTCGCCGTCGTGTACGTGCCCTTGTGCATGGTCAGGACCAGCCACTTGGCACCCGCGGCGCGGGCGGCCTCCGCATCGGCCCTGAGCCAGTCGAGCTGCTCCTTGGAGATGCCCTCCGAACCGCCCTCGTTGGTGTTGAGGACCATGAAGTGCGCCTGGTTGTACGTGTACGAGTAGTACACGCCGTCGGACCGGTCCTGCTCCGGGCCCTCGAGCGTGAAGTGGTCGGTGAACGCGTTGGTGTGCCGGTCGTGGTTGCCGGACGCGGGCACGAACGTCGTGTTCAGCATGCTCGGGCGGGCGGAGTCGAGCAGGTCCTTCCAGTCCTGCTCCCTGCTGCCGTCCTCGACGACGTCGCCGTTGTGCATGACGAACTCGGCGTCCGGGACGTGCTTGAGCGCCTTGGCGATCGTCTGCGCCGAGAGCTCGGCCTCGGCCAGGTTCTGCGACTGGGTGTCGGTCAGGTCGACGAACGTGAAGTCCTCGTCGCCGCCCTCTGCCGTGACGAACGTGCCGGTCGCGCTCCACACCTGGTCGGCCTTGTCCCCGACGCGGTAGTAGTAGGTGGTGCCTGGCCGCAGGTCGCGGGCGATCGCGCGGTAGAACGTCTCCCCGTCCTCGCTGTCCTCGCGCTGCGCCTCGATCTCGACGGTGGCGGAGCCCTCCGGGAACTCGCGGTCGGTGCTCAGCACCGCGACGGCGCTGCCCGTCTCCAGCGTCGAGTACCAGGTGAACGCACGCTGCGTGCCCGGGTCGCCGTAGAACGTGGTGGTGATGCGGTTCGGCGCCTCAGCGGACGAGACGTACTTCGGCACGGGGTGGCCGAGCTCGGCGTCGAACCGCCACTTCTCGGCGAAGTCCCAGCCGCGGGCCGTGTAGGTGGCCTGCTGGGCGAGCGCCTGCGGCGTCGTGTCGGTGCCGTGCTGGTTCTTGGTGCCCGGGCCTGCGACGGCCTGGCCGCCGATGGTGATCTCGGCGCTGGCGAGGTTGTCCTGCGCGGTCCAGCCGTCGTAGCCCGTGTAGCCGATCACGCGGCCCGCGAACCCGTCGACCTTGCCGGTGTAGTCGATCGAGCCGGACAGCGCCACGTTGCCGGTGAACGAGCTGCCGGAGCTCGGGTTGCCCGGGTAGGCGACGACGTGCGCTGCGTCGATGCCGCGGGTACCGGCAGCGCCACCGTCGGCGGCGACCGTGAGGTCCACCTCGGCGAGGTTGTTGCGCACGGTCACGGCGTTGCGGGTGTAGGAGGCGATCCCGGCGGGCATCTTGTGCGCGCTGACGGAACCACGCACCCAGTTGTCGGTGATCGAGCCGCCGTGCAGCTCCGCGACCAGGCCGGCCACCTTCTCGGCGCTGGTGGCGGTCAGGTCGGCATCGATGACCGTGTTGCCGGTCAGCGTCGCGTTGGTGGCGACGACGGCGAGGCCGGCCACGAACCCGCTGCGGGAGCCGCCGTCGGCAGTGACGCCCGCCAGCGTGAGGCCGCGGATCGTGCCGCCGGCGAGCTGTCGGACCAGGCCGAGCCGCTCGGCCTCGCCGCCCGCGCTCTCCTGCGTGCCGTAGACGAGGCTGCTGATCGTGTGCCCCGCACCGTCGAGGACGCCCTCGAACCGGTTGATGCCGCCGAACGGATCGCGCCCTGCGAAGTCGAGGTCGGCGGTCAGGACGAAGTGCTTGGCGCCGGTGTAGCGCGCGTTGCCGTCGTTGAGCTGGGCCGTGAGGAGCTCCAGGTCGTCGGCCGAGCCGATCTCGTAGGGCTGCTCGGCCGAGCCGCTGCCGAACAGCGTCGCCGTGTACTGCGGGACAGGGTGGCCCAGCGTGTCGTCCCAGCGCCAGGCGTTGGTGAAGTCCCAGCCCAGCTCGTCGTAGGTCGCCTGCTGCGCGAGCTCGTCGGCCGTGGCGTCCGTGCCGTGCTGGTTCTTGGTGCCCGGCCCTGCGACCGTGTCCCCGCCGATGGTGATGGCGCCGTTGGCGAGGTTGTCCTCGGCGGTCCAGCCGCCGTACTCGGTGAACCCGATGACACGGCCGACGAACCCGTCGACCCTGCCCGAGTAGTCGATCGAGCCGGACAGCGCGACGTTGCCTGCGAAGGTGCTGCCGTTGGGCGAGCCCGGGTAGCCCGCGATCAGCCCGGCGTTGTTGCCCCGTGTGCCGTTCGCCCCGCCCGGAACCACCATGGTCAGGTCGGCCGCCACCAGGTTGTTGCGCACCTGGGCGTTCTGGTTGACGTAGGCCGCGACGCCGCCAGGCATCTCGCCTGCGCTCAGGGAGCCGGTCACCCAGCTGTCCGCGATGGTCCCGCCGTGCAGCTGGGCGGTGATGCCGCCCACCTTCTCGGCGCTGTTCGCGACGAGCTCCGCGTCGGTCACCGCGTTCCCGGTCAGGGTGGCGTTGGTGGCCACGACGGCGACCGCACCGATCCAGCCGCTGGTGCTGGCCCCGGCGTCGGCCCGGACGCCGTCGAGCGTGAGGTTCCGGACCGTGCCGCCCTCCAGCCGGCGGATCAGGCCCAGCCGGTCGGCCTCGCCGCCCGCCGAGGCGTCCCGTACGAGCTCGATGTCGCTGATCGTGTGCCCGGCGCCCTCGAGCGTGCCGGTGAAGGAGTTGATGCCTCCGAACGCGCCCCCGGCGAAGTCGACGTCGGCGGTCAGCCGGTAGGCCGACCCGCCGTACGCCCCCGGGTCGCCGTTGATCGCGGCAGCGACCGTACGCAGGTCGTCGGCCGAGTCGATCTGGTACGGGTCACGTGGTGACCCCTCCCCCTCGATCCCGGGCAGAGGGTCGGCCGCGTGGGCGGCTGGCAGGCCCGATCCGAGGGCGAGGGCGACGCCGAGCGCCGCGGCGACAGGCGCCAGCAGACGTGGACGTACTAGGACAAGTGGAGGCATGCCGCGAGTTCACCTGTCGGTGCTGAATACGCCCCGGCCGACAAGTGAAGCCACGATGAACAGTCGTCACCTTCCGTCCGCCCCCGCACGGAACACCCGTTCGTACGTCGCCGCCGCCTCGTCCACCACCGACCGGTCGATCGACGCGACGGCGGTGGTCCTGACCAGCAGCGGCTCGCAGTCCGGTCCACGGCCCGCGATCTCGCCTGTGAGCACCCACGGGTAGCGCTCCGGCGACTGCAGGTGCGCGTACTGGCACAGCTGCCGCGCGAGCCAGTGCTCGACCTGGCGGTCCCACCACGGCTCCGGCGTCAGCGGGTTCACGCTGAGTCCCGGCAGCAGGCACCCGCTCTCGTGGTCCCTGCTCACGGTGGCGGCGTCGGCCACCGGACCGGCGCTGAACCGCACGTAAAGCGGCGAGGCCGCCTCGACGAGCTGCGCCAGGTCGGCGATCGACCGCAGGTGCGGCACGCCGGGCAGCATCCCTGGCTCGGTCATCGCACTCGTTTCCTCTCCCAGCTCGTGTGCAGGTCAGGGCACAGCTTGCGTGCGGGTCAGGCGCTGCCGGCGACGCGGAAGCGCAGCCCCAGGTGATCCATGGTCGCGGGTACGGGGTCGCCGGCCAGGTGGCGCCCGCGGGCGACCCGCAGGTCCCGCGCGACCAGCCGCGTGAGCAGGTGGGAGGCCACCAGCAGCACGAGGTTTCGTCCGGGGCACGCGACGGGCCCGCCGCTGAACGGGATCAGGCCCCAGTCCGCGCTGTTGCGGCCGTCCAGCCACGCCTCGGGCACGAAAGCGTCCGCGTGCTCGAGCCGGGCCGGGTCGCGATGGAAGAACGAGCTCACGACGGCGAAGCCCGTGCGGGTGGGCAGCGTGCGCTCGCCCCAGTCCGTCGGGCCGGTCGAGTCGCGCAGCACGGCGAACGTCGTCGGCCAGAGGCGCAGGGACTCCAGGACGCACGCCCGCGCGTAGGGCAGGAGTGCCGGACCGGCCGGCTCCGCCTCGGCGAGCAGGCGCTCCCGCACCGTCGGCCGGGCGGCGGCCATCGCGAGCGCCCGGAGGGTCGCGGCGCCGGCGGCGTCGAACGCGAAGAGCCAGTGCGGCACCTGGCCCACCGCGGTGGCGGGGCCGCGCCGGTGGGCGGCGGCGGCGAGACATCCCTGCTCGGGCGTCTGGACGTAGGACGCGATGCGGGCCTCCAGCTCCTCGCGGAGCCGCGTGCGGCGCGGGCGCAGCCACGACCAGTTCGCGTCGCGGCGCAGTGCGTTGAGCACGGCCACGAGCTCTCGGTCCCCGCGGGCCTTCGAGCCGAGCACGACCTCCAGCACGATGCCCCACCACGCGTCGGTGAAGCTCTGGGCGTCGAACCGCCCGGTCAGGGCGAGGTGCTGGGTCAGCTGCGCCGCACCGCGGTGCACGGCGTCGACGACGGCGGCCCCGTCGTCGTGCACCGGCTGGTCGGTCTGGAGCACCGCCTCGTTGAACGGCCGGCGGTGCCAGCGCTCGGCGGTCGAGGAAATCAGCACGCCCTCGGGCTGGAAGTGCGCGAGGGCGGCGTGCTTCTCCTTCGTGGCGGGCGTGAACGGCTCGGGCGAGCCTTCGAGCAGGCGGCGCACGTCGTCGGGCTCCGTGACGACGACGAGGCGGCGCGACCCGATCCGCACGACGAGCGGCGCGCCCCCGTGCCGCTCGCGCAGGCCCGTCAGGACGGCGCGCGCCGTGCGGTCGGTCTGGTGCCGCTCGGCCCAGGCCGTGGCCGGGGGCCGACGCACGATCGCCCCCTGGGCGACGAGCGGGGCGAGCACCCGGCCCAGCACCCGAGCGTTCTCTGCGGCGTTCAGATCGACGGGCGTGGGGCTCATGGCGTCTCCTCACCGGTACTCGGCGCGAGGTCTGCCCCGAGGTCGTCTCACGTCAGGTGGTACGTGCCGGGCTCGTTCGCCGAGCGCCGACGAACGAGCCCGGCCGCGACCCGCTCAGCGGTTCGGCTCCGCCTCGGAGATGTCCGCGAGAGCGGAGCTCGGGTCCCTGGTGACGGCGAGGTCACCGATCGCGACGATGCCGACGACGACGTCGCCGTCCATCACGGGGACTCGCCGGACGGCGGCGTCACGCATCACCTCGACCGCGGTCTGCACGGGGTCGCCGGGGCCCACGGTGACGAGCTGCTCGCTCGCGACCTGGCCGACGGTCGCGTCGACGCCGAGGCCCTCGGCCAGACCGCGGATCACGAGGTCTCGGTCGGTGACGATCCCGACGATCTTGGACTCGGACTGGACGACCAGCGCGCCCACGTCCTCGGCGGCCATCGCCTGAGCGGCGACCTGGAACGAATCGGATACGTCGACGGCGGTCGGCGCTGGGGTCATGACATCGGCGACGGTTTGCACCATGTCGCTCTCCTCCCTCGGTAGGGCCGACGGCGGGCTGCTTCACCGACACGTCCACCATGCCTCGGCGCTCTCCCGCTCGCATGCGCGTCCGTCCGGGTCAGACGCCCACGCTGTCGGTGATCTCTGCGCCGGTGCTGATCCGTGCGCAGTGGCTGCAGCAGTAGGTGGTGTCGTCGGCCTCGACCCCGTGCCCGAGCACCGTGCAGCCGCAGTGTGCGCACCGTGGGGCCATCGCAGCGGCCGCGCACTCGAACGAGTCGAAGACGCCGGAGGTCCCGTCGTCCTTCGTGATCGTGAACGTGTGGGCGTACTCGTTGCCGCACTGTTCGCAGGTAGCCATGTGCTGCTCCTTGTCTGTCTGTGGGCGTCTGCCTGTGGGCGTCTGTCTGTGGGCGTCTGCCTGTGGGCGTCTGCCCGTGTGGGCGTCAGCTCTTGGGTGGCGGCACCGGCTGTGCCGCGAGCGCCGACGCGACGGAGTACAGGTTGTGCGCCATGAGGCGGCCGGTGCTGTTGGACCACTCGTGCCCGTGCTCCGTCTGCGGGTAGTCGGCGCCGGGACCGGGGCCCTGGTTCCAGTAGGTCCACGACTGGCCGGGGATCGTGTACCCGATGTCGCCGAGCGCGCCGCTGATCTCGGAGATCACGTGGTGCGCGCCGTCCTCGTTGCCGGTGACGACCACTCCGGCCACCCGGTTGTAGGCGACGGGGGTGCCGTCCGGTGCCGTCTCGGAGATCATCGCGTCCATGCGTTCGAGCATGCGCTGGGCGATGGACGAGGGTCGTCCGATCCAGGTCGGGGTGACGACCACGAGGATCTGGGCGTCCAGGAGCTTCTCGTGGATGCCGGGCCAGGCGTCGCCGTCGCCCAGGTCGGTGACGACTCCTGGCGGGACGTCGAGATCGGCGAGCCGGACGTGCTCGACGGTCACGTCACGCTCCTCGAGGGCGTCGGCGACGACCGACGCGAGCGCCTCGGTGTTGGACGGTTCGGGGGACGGCTTGAGCGTGCAGCTGAGGAACAGGGCCTTCACGGGACACCTCGGTAGATGTGAACGGCAGCCGCTTCTCGACCATTTCCAACGTAACGCCGACCTGGATTCCTTGCCCTTCGGCGGGTGCGCGTCCCTCAGGAGTGCAGGGCGTGGGCACCGCGGGCGAGGTAGACGATGAGGGTGCCTGCCACGAAGTAGTCGTGCTGCGTCGAGGTCCTGGCCTCGCGGACCGCCTGCTGGAGCTCCTCGATCGACCGGTCGAGCCGGTCCACGGCGTCAGCCGCCTCCGAGTCGGCCGCGCCGGCGGCGGACTCGTTCGCCGCGTCCCGGGTCACGGCGGCACGCAGGGCCGCCGCGAACGCTCGCAGCGTGCCGGCGAACTCCGGTCTCAGCTCCTTCCCGAGCGCGACGTCGTCGAGCCCGTCCCGTTCCCACTCGACCAGCAGGCGGACTATCTCGTCGACCACCTCTGCCGAGGTGCCGAGAGCGCCGGCTCGCCGTGTCTGGGACGCCACCCAGTAGTGGTTGCCGTTGTACCGCACGCGCAGGTTGGCGCGCGAGGCCTCGCGGGTCTGCGCGACCGCGGCGCGCGCAGCCTCGGCCGTCGGGAAGAGCTGCTGGCGGCGTTTCTCCCACTCGTCGGGGTCCAACGGCCCTCGGCGTTCCAGCCAGTTGGCCAGCACCTCGACCTGCTCGGCGATCCCGTCGCGGAGGCGGCCGAGGGCAAGCTCGGAGGGGGTGAGCGGCAAGGGCGGGAGCAGCAGGTTGAGGCCGATGCCGATCGCAGCGCCCACGAGGATCAGTCCGGCGTAGGAACCGATGTAGTCCCCGGAGTCCCCGCTGCCGATGATGAGCACGAAGATGGCGGACATGACGGTCCAGCTGCCCATCTCGCCGAAGATGCGCCAGCCCACGCACAGGAGCGCGAGGCCGACCACCACGGCGAGCTCCAGCAGGCCGGGCAGCGGCAGCAAGGCCACGGTGCGGGCGATGATCGCGCCGACCAGCACCGCGGCGACCGACTGGAGGGAGTCCCGGACGGAGCGCACCACGGTGCTGGTCGTGGCGAGCACGGCTCCGAGCGGCGCGTAGTACGGGTACTCCGCGAACGGCGGGGGTGCGATCAGCCCGACGAACCAGGCGAGGCTCGCCGCGAGCGCACCCTTGATGGCGAGCGCCCAGCGCGGGTGGCTGAGCCAGGCGCGGTGCGCCGCCGAGACCGCACCGCGCGGCCGGGCCCCGGTCAGTGCCTGCCGGAAGTCGGCCACGTCACCGCCTCGCACGGCTCGGTCCTGCCCGGTTCTGTCTCGCACGGCTCAGTCGTTCGGGTCCGCTTCGGAGATGTCCGCGAGAGCCGACATCGGGTCCCGTTCGGCGGCGAGGTCGCCGATCGAGACGATCCCGACCGGTACGTCCTCGTCCATGACGGGGATCCGCCGGACGGCTGCCACGCGCATCAGCTCGACCGCGACCTCGACGGGGACGCCGGGCCCCACCGAGACCAGCTCCTCGCTCGCCACCTCGCCGACCATCGCGTCGAGCCCGAGCCCTTCGGCCAGGCCGCGGACGACGAGGTCCCGGTCGGTCACGATGCCGACGGTCGTGTTCCCTGCCTGCACGACGAGCGCACCCACGTCCTGTGCGGCCATCGTCCGGGCGGCGGTCTCGAGCGTCTCGGACATGCCGATAGTGGTCGGCTCGGGGGTCATGACATCGGCGACGGTCTGCTGGACCATGTCGCGCTCCTTCCCTCGGTGCGACGTCCCTGGGTAGGGGCCGACGGCAGGCTGCCTCACCGGCGTTCCCACCGTGCCGCGGCGGGGTGTCGCTCGCATCCTGTCGGGTCAGCTCAGGGCACGCAGCAGCCGGGCGCAGCGGGGCGGGTCCTCGGTCAGCCCGTGCTCCAGGCCCCAGAGCCGGTAGTCCGTGATCCGCCACAACGCCCACGCGCGGGCGAGCTCGCCGTCGAGCTCCCCTGCCTCGACCAGCAGGTCCAGCTGTGCGGGGATCTCGGTGTCGGCCAGCTCGTCCACGCGGTGCCAGAGCGCGTCCACCGCCGTCCGCTCCACGTCGCCCCGCCGCAGCACCGGGTCGACCACGCACCACCGCCCGTCCGGGTGGCGCAGCACCTGGTCGAAGTGCAGGTCGGCATTGACGGCCACCGGCTCACGGTCGCCGGCCAGGATCACGGAGGCGGCGTCCGTCGCGACGTCGAGCACGCCGCGGTCGAACGGCCTGCCGAGGCGTTCCCACACCGTGCGCAGCTGCGGGGTCCCTTCGGCCACGTCGTCGGAGGTGTGCCTGATCCCCGCCGCGCGATCATCTCCGGCGGGGACGGCGAGGCGACGGGCGGTCCGGCCGATCTCGGTCATCGCGAAGTGCAGCGGCTCGTGGGCGAGAGAGGTGTCCGCGTCGAGCCGCTCCAGCAGCAGCACACCCGCCACGGCCTCCGAGGCGAGCTCCGTCACGACGCCGCGCCCTCGCCAGAACCGCAGCGCCGCGGAGAGCGCTGCGACATCGTCCCCCGGGGGTGCCAGGCGCAGCGCCGCCGCCTGCTCCTCGCGGCGCACGGGCACGACCAGCGCGTTCGACCCGTGCCGTGGCGCCCCGTCGACCGTCAGGTGCCAGCGCTCGCACCATCGCCGGACCAGGTGCGGGAGGTCGGCCAGCCACCGGCGTTCCGACGGCGTCGCGGCCCACCACCGGGGCATCGCACGGAACGACTCGGGGACCTCGATCACGGCGACACGCTATCGCCCGCCAGGGATCGCCGGTCCCCCGTTCCGTAGTCCTCTCCCACTCTCGGCAGGAGCCGTGCAGGGTGGAGGACGGCGGGCACGCACCGTGGCCGCCGTCGCACTCAGAAAGGGCTGACCATGCCATTCGCCAATCTCAAGGTGCCGGCGGAGACCCTCACCGCCGAGTCGAAGAAGAAGCTGCAGGACGCCGTCACCGACGCCTTCGCGGACGTGTACGGCGAGCGGGCACGCCAGACCACGCTCGTCATCCTCGAAGAGGTCGCCGACGGCGGTTGGAGCCTTGGCGGCACGATCCTGAACGCGGAGGTTCTCGGTCGGAGCTGATCGGGTGGGCGGTCGCCGATCGGGCAGCCTCAGCCCTGGTCCGCCACCCGCTGCGCGTACCGCTCCAGCCGCGCCTGCGACTGGGGGTAGGGCGTGGCCGACGGCGTCTCGTCGCCGTCCCGGACGGCGGTAGCGACAGCGACGGCCGCGTCGAGCGCCGCGCGGTAGGGCAGCGACCCGGTGCTGACCCGCCGGACGCCCAGGTCTCCCAGCCGCCCCAGCGAGAGGCCGGGGACCGCGAGGACGTTGAGCGGGAGCGGTAGCGCGCTCGCGAGGCGTTCGAGCACGGCCGGCTCGGTCGCGCCGGGCACGAAGATGCCGTCGGCCCCCGCGTCGACGTAGGCGCGGGCCCGGTCGAGGGTGGCGTCGACGGTCGCGTTCTTGTTCAGCCAGTACGTCTCGACGCGCGCGTTGACGAACACGTCCGGCGCCGCGGCCTTGATCGCGGTGACCTTGGCAACATGCGCTGCCGGGTCGATGAGCTCCCCGTACGTGGAGTCCTCGATGTTGACGCCCGCGAGGTTGGCGTCGGCCAGCGACGCGACGAGGTCGGCGACCTCGGCCGGGTCGTCGCTGTAGCCGTCCTCGAGGTCTGCGGTGACGTAGGCGGGCAGCGCAAGCAGCCGGCGGACCAGCTCGGTGGTGGCCTGGCGGCTCGTCCGGCCGGCGTCGGGCGTACCAAGGGCGGCGCTGACGCCGAAGCTCGTGGTGCCGACCGCGGGGAACCCTGCCTCGGCGAACGCCAGGGCGGAGGCGACGTCCCAGGCGTTGGGGAGGAGGAGCGGGTGCGGGCCGGTGTGGAGGTCGGCGAAGGTCATGGGCTTAGCGTCCCAGGGTTCGTCCCGCGATTGCGCGCCGATTGAGATCGAGAACCGTCACCCCCGCATGGCCGGCTTCGCCTGCCTGAGGTTGCGGAGCAGCTCCTCGCGGCCCTGCCACCCGGCGCGGACCCACGCAGGCTGCCCCGGCGCATTGCGCCAGGACTCGCTCAACGGGCTGTGGTCCACGGTGTCGTACCCGAACAGGTCGTAGAGGCGGGTGACAAGGACAACGGCCTCCGGGTGATCGCTCGACACCGCCAGCGCCACCCGCTCGGCATGACCCGCCGGTCGGGCGGCGCTGAGCAGGCGTTCGTGCTGGATGTGGGTGAACGCCTTGGCGACCTTGGACCGTGGCAGCTGTTCCTGGCGCAGCTCGTGCACCGTCTTCGCACCGGAGTCGATCACCGGGATGTGGCCGTCGCGCCAGACCATGTAGTTGTTCGTGTCCAGCACCACCTTGCCTGCGAGCTCGTCCACGGGGAGGTCGTGGGCGACCTTGAGGGGGAAGGACAGGATCACGAAGTCGCCCAGCGCCGCTGCCTCCGCCGGATGCGCGGCACGTGCCGACGGGCCGAGGTCGTCGACGAGCCCGTGCAGCGTCTCCGGCCCCCGCGAGTTGGCGATGACCACCCGGTAACCGCGCGCGATGGCCACGCGTGCGATCTCGCTGCCCATGTCGCCGGCGCCGATCATCCCGATCGTTTCCACGGGCCCCTCCCGACGCTGTCCTGGTGTGTCGACCACACCGGGCCGCGGCATCATGCCACCAGCTGCTGGCGCAGCGTCGCTGCGTCGTGCAGCGCGGGCATGGGCACGAACCGGTGGGCGTTGTCGTCTGCGAAGCAGCGCTCGTAGAACGCGCGCAGGTCGATGTCAAACATGAGGACCATTCCTTGGGGCTCGATGTTGTGGTCCAAGCGGGCCGTGACGAACGCTACGAGCGGTCATCCGAGCCAACCAGAGCCGCCTTGAGCCCGGGGTGTGGCAGGGCCCCCTCGGCCGTGCAGCAGGGGATCCTCGGGACGCCGCTCGTCCGGCCGCGACAGCATGTGGGGCAATCGACCGGCCAACCCTCTCAGTTCGCCGAAGTGGACGCCCCCGTCCGTTAACGTCCCGACCGAAGGCGAAGACAGCGACAGCACAGGAGACGAACGATGCGAGCAGTGCAGATCGAGCGATTCGGCGACCCGAGCGGCATGGTGGTGGCCGACGTCCCCGTGCCGACCCCAGGGCCCGGACAGCTGGTGATCGAGACGGAGGCGATCGGGGTCGGCGGGGTCGACGCCGTCATCCGCCGCGGGACGCTCGCCGGGTACGGCTTCACCACCGGCCTGATCCCAGGCAGCGAGGTGGCCGGCACGGTGACAGCGGTCGCCGCGGACGTCGACAGCTCGTGGCTGGGCCGCCGGGTGTGGGCGTTCACGGGCACTGGCGGCGGCTACGCCGAGCAGGCGCTCGCGCAGGTTACCGACGTCGGCGCCCTCCCCGACGAGCTCTCGTCGGTCGACGCGGTGACCCTCGGGAGCTCCGGTCCGGTCGCGCACTTCGCACTTGCTCACGCGCACTTCGCGGCCGGTGAGTCGGTGCTCGTCCGTGGCGCGGCGGGGAGCATCGGGATCCCTGCCGTCGAGCTGGCGGCACGCGGCGGTGCGAGCGCCGTCGCGGTGACGACGTCGTCGTCCGAGCGCGGCGGCCGGCTCCGTGAGCTCGGAGCGACGCAGGTGCTCGACCGCTCCGGCGGCGGCGCCACTGATGCCCAGGCGTCCTATGACGTGATCATCGACATCGTCGGCGGTCCGGGTACGCCGGAGCTCATCGACCGGCTCGCGCCGAACGGGCGCCTGGTCGTCGTCGGGGCGATCGCCGGTATGCCGCCCGCAGACTTCGGCCAGCGGCTCATCAGCGCGTTCCAGCAGTCCCGCTCCGTCGCGACGTTCAGCCTCGACACGATTCCCACCCTTGACCGGGACGCCGTCCGGACCGCGCAGTTCGCCGCCGTGACACGCGGCGAACTGCATGCCGTCGTGCACGACGTCCTACCGCTGGACCAGGCCGCCGACGCGCACCGGCAGATGGATGCCGGGACGGTGTTCGGGCGGATCGTCCTCGTGCCCTGACGATTGACCGTGTGCCAACCACACGGTTTGTACTGCTGCCATGGAGACGACGACGGACACAGTCCCGAAGGTCGACCGGCCCGGCTGGCCCGAGATCGTGGTGGGAATCGCCGCGATGGCAGTGGTCGGCCTCGGCCTGCCGATCGCGGCGTCGGGGCAGGTCGACCTGACCAGCCCGGTCGGTGGCGCCATCCTGGCGTGCCTCTCCGGGGTGGCAGGGCTCGCCGGATTTGCTGCCGCGGCAGCTGTGCGACGCCGCCCGTTGCGGTCCTTCGGCATCCGCAGGGCCAGTGCCCGCTGGATGTGGTGGGGCGTCGCGGGCGGCGTCCTGGCCCTGCTCGCCAAGGGCCTTCTCACACCGCTGTTCCTCATGCTGGCGGAGGTCCCCACGGACACCCAGGCCGGCTACGCCGCCGGCGCGAGCAGCGGACCGTGGCTCCTGGTGGTGACGGCGATCGGGCTGGCCGTCCTGACGCCGATCGGCGAGGAGTTCTTCTTCCGCGGCGTCGTGACGACCGGGCTGCTCCGCTACGGCGCCGTGGCCGCGACGCTCGGCAGCGCAGTGATCTTCGCGCTCCTCCACGGGATCAACGTCGTGCTGCCGGCCGCCCTGATCGTCGGGATCATCACCGCTGAGCTCCGTCGGCGCAGCGACTCGGTGTGGCCGGGCGTGGTGGTGCACGCGTTCAACAACTCGATCACGGTGATCGCCTACGCGCTGGTTCCGGGCATCGTGTAGGCAGGGCTGTGCCCCCAGGAGATGTCGGCCCGGCCGCTCCGGCGACGAGTTCGTCGTCGCGATCTGGGCCGGTATGCGATCGTGGCATCCCGGGGGCCGGTATGGCAGCCGATCGAGTACCGGCTGCGCGGGACACGGCCACTGCCGGGCGAGTCCATACCGACGGCCGGTGTCCATCCCGGAGCGGGATCGCGAACCGGTTCTGGCGGCGCTGGCGCCACGGAGGCATGGGTGTGCCCCGTGGGGGTGATCGTCTCCACGGCGTGCCTGCCGTCGACCTCGGTGGCCTTCTGCCCCCACCCGGGTGCCTGCTTCGCATGGTTGCACCGGGCGCACAGCCCTTGCCCGTTGGCCAGGCTCGTCGCACCACCCTCGCCGTGCGGGACTACATGATCCATATGCCGCACCGAGGCGTCGCACCACGACGTGCCGCAGATGCCCTGCTCCCTCGCGCGCAGCAACACGGCCAGACCGGGCGGGTGGAACCGGGACGTCGAGGTTGTGGCCAGCAGCCGGCCACGCGGGTCGACGTAGATCGAACGAAGCCACGCCGTGTCGGCGCCGATCCCGTGCGCCGCAAGGTTCCGTGCCACCGGGGCCGGGACCGTGCCGGCCCCCGCAGACATGCCCTCCGGCACCACACCGGGCTCGCCTCCACCGGCCAGCAGCGTCTGGTCGGAGACCAGCAGGTTGATCGTCACCGGCACCTCCTCCGCCTTACCCGGCTCCCGGCCCGTGACCCGCTCGATCAGGGTGTCAGCCATGATCTGCCCGACACCCCGCTCGTCACCGGCAGCCTTGGTGGCATCGGCGTGCGCCTTGAGCTGCGCATAGGCCTGCACCCCCTGCGCCATCGGGACCAGCGCGGTCAGGTAGACCATCAGATCCGGAGCCGGACGCACCGAGACCCGCCGCTCCGCCACAGCCTTCACGTTCCGCTTCACACACGCATGCACGTCCAGCTGCGCAGCGAGCGCCTTGACCCTGGCGACCAACCGCTTGGTCCCCAGCCGGGCCAGCTCCGCCAGACCCGCAGGCCCGCAGATCTCCTCATCGATCCGGGCCCGGTGCTCCGGCGTGAGGTGCGACGTCTCCCGCACCATCAGCGTCGCCCGCCACGACGAGAGCACACCCGTGCGCAAGGCGTCGAACGTATGCGGCATCTGCGTCACCCACGCCCGAGCCGTCCCAAGGAACGCCGCACCCGCGTGCGGGCTGACCTGCATCGCCGCACCAACCTGGTTCGACACCCCACGACCCCGCCGCTCGACCCGGATCCCCTGCACGGCCTCATCGGCCCGAGTCGCCTCCTCCAGCGCCACCGCCAACCGGCCCTGCGCCGCGGCCACGGTGTTCTTCACCGCCTCCAGCTCACCAAGCAGGTCCACCCACTCCGCCTGCACCTGCTTCGCCGCCGGGCCGTCCGTGTCAGTACCCGCTGGCAGGATCATGTCGGCCAAGCGCTCGCGCAGCGCCCGAACGTCCGCAGCGTGGACGACTGCCCCGCCGGCCGTAGGCAGCGAGGACCCGATGGGCTGGCCGCCCGCTTCAGATGCCCTGTCTGCCGATCTCATGCCATCAATCTATGGCACACCTGTTCGCCTCGCTCGTCGAGCGGGCCCACATCTGCCGTCAGCAGAAACCGAGGCAGCCCGGCCGACAAAGGATGGCCCGCCGACCACCCGCAGGGCGGAGCCGCCGGCCACCGGGTGTCACCTCCGGACGGCGTCCTGCGCCCGCAACGCATCCTCTGGCACCACGGCCCGGCGTGCGGCCTCCGCAACGATCGCGTCGGCGGTTTCCTCCGGCGTCTGCTCCCCCGAGTCGAGCCACCAGCCGAGGTCACCGAGCTCCCGCCGCTGGTTCCGCGCCAAGGGAGCGACGTCGTAGTCCACCCGGGTCTCGACGGCGCGGGTAGCGTTCCGGTGCCGCGCCACCTCCAACGGCGGACACAGCACCACCAGCATCAAGGGCCGCGCCCGCAAGCGCCGCGCGATGAAGCTCAGCTCCGCCCGCATCTCGACCACCGAGTCGGCGACCGGCGTGAACCCGGCCTCGGCAAAGTTGTCGGCCACTGAGCACAGGTTCACCATCCGGAGCCGTAGCTGGCGTTGCCCCTCGGGTCCTGGAGCCCAGCGGCCGTCGTCGTCGAGCATGTTCGCCCGGCCGCTGACGAGCATGATCCCGAACACGTCTCCGTCGACCTGCGCTGCTCGTGGCAGCCGCTCGGCCACCAGGCGCGACACGGTGGTCTTGCCCGCCCCGGGCGTCCCGGTGATCAGCAGGCAGCCGGCCAGAGCTTTCCCATCAGTCACGCCACCACCGTTGCATCCCGCATCAAGGCTTTATCCGGCGGAGACCAGCCCCAGCACCCACCGCGCCCGCTCCACCATCGCGACGTCGAGGAACGTCCCGTCCGCCAGCGCCACGGCACCCACGCCTTCGACGGCGGCGCCCCCGACCCGCTCCAGCACCTCGCGCGCCGCGGCGACGTCCGCCGTCGACGGCAGAAACGCAGCCCGGATCGTGTCGAGCTGCCCCGGATGGATCGCCGTCCGGCCGCAGAAGCCGAGCCCGCGCCCTGCACGGCACGACGCCGCGAGTCCGTCGAGGTCCCGCACGTTGGTGTACGCCGACATGTGCGGCGGCGGGAGCCGCGCCGCCCGCGCCGCGACGACGACGCGGCCGCGCGCCCAGGCGAGCCCCTCGTCGCCGTCGACCCGCAGGTCGGAGCGCAGGTCCGCCTCCCCGAGCCCGATCGAGGCGACCTGTGGCGACGCCGTCGCAAGCTCGAACGCCCGCTCGACGCCGAGCGCCGACTCGACCAGCAGGTGCAGCGCCCGGCCGGGCAGTGCGGCGGCGAGCGCCCGCACCTCGTCGGCGGACTCGACCTTGGGCACCCGCGCACCGACCGCCACAGGCAGCGCGGCGACCGTCGCGACGTCAGCCGCGTGCCACGGCGTGCTGGGATGGTTGATCCGCACCTGGACGGCCCGGCCGCGCGCGTCAGCAAGGATCCGCGCGACGTTGTCCCGCGCCTCGTCCTTGCGCGACGGCGCGACGGCGTCCTCGAGGTCGACCAGCACCGCGTCGGCCGACGACGCCAGGGCCTTGGTCACCCGGTCGGGCCGGTCGCCCGGCACGTACAGCAGGGTCAGCGGCGGCGTGCGCCCGCCACCGGCAGCACCGGTCATACCGCCCCCTCCTCCCGCAGCTGGGCGACCCGCTCGGGCGAGAACCCCAGCTCGTCAAGCACACGGTCCGTGTCCGCGCCGTGGGGACGGCCCGTGAACTGGATGACGCCGTCGTTCTCGGAGAGCCGGAACAGCGGCCCCTGCATCAGCATCGGCCCCAGCTCGGGGTCCTCGATCTCGTGGAGCGTGCCGAGCGCCTGGAACTGCGGGTCCTCCACGATGTCCCCCGCGTCGTACACCGGCGCGACGGCGGCCTGCGCTTCCTCGAACGCCGCGACCACCTCGTCCCGCGTCCGGAGCCGGATCCAGCCCCCGACGGCCTCGTCGAGCTCGTCGGCGTGCTTCGCCCGGTCGACGCCGCGGGCGAACCACGGCTCCTCGACGAGGTCTGGCCTGCCCACGAGGCGCACCACTCGCTCGGCGATCGACTGGGCCGACGTGGACACCGCCACCCAGTGCCCGTCGCTCGTGCGGTAGGTGTTGCGGGGCGCGTTGTTGCTGGACCGGTTGCCGGTCCGCGCCTGCACGGTGCCCAGCTGGTCCCACCGCGTGATCTGCGGCCCGAGCATCGCGAGGATCGGCTCCACGATCGCCGTGTCGACCACCTGTCCGTGCCCCGTGCGCTCACGCACCGTCAGCGCCGTCATGATCGCGAACGCGGTGGCGAGCGACGCGACGCCGTCCGCCAGGCCGAACGGCGGCAGGGTGGGCGGACCGTCGGGCTCGCCGGTCATCGCGGCGAACCCGCTCATCGCCTCGGCGAGCGTGCCGAACCCCGGGCGCGTGCGGTACGGCCCGACCTGGCCGAACCCCGAGACCCGGGCGAGCACGAGGCGCGGGTTGCGGGCCGACAGCTCCTCGTAGCCGAGACCCCAGCGTTCGAGCGTGCCGGGCCGGAAGTTCTCGATCACCACGTCCGCCTGCTCGGCGAGCGCCAGGAACACCTCGCGCCCACCCGGCGCGCCGAGGTTCGCGGTGATCGTGCGCTTGTTGCGCCCCAGCGTCTTCCACCAGAGGTTGACGCCGTCCTTCGCGGCCCCGTGCGTGCGCGAGGGGTCGGGCTTGGCCGGGTGCTCCACCTTGACCACCGAGGCCCCGAGGTCGCCCAGGTGCATGGCCGCCATCGGCCCTGCGAACAGGGTCGAGGCGTCCACGACACGCAGCCCGGCCAGGGCGCCGTCGGCGGGATCGCGGGACACGCTCATGCGGTCGCCTCCCCCGGACCAGTCGGGACCGGCAGGTCCCACGCGCAGCGGAACCCGACGGTGGCGCTCCGCGCGAGCCCGAGCCCCGGCAGCAGGTACTTGACCGAGTAGTCCGGCGCGTGCCGTCCGCCCTCGATGTACCAGTCCGAGTTCTCGGCGCGGTAGTCGCTGCCGCCCTTGAGCATGACGAACCGGGTACGGCCGTCGCTGTGCTCGCTCTCGGTCCAGCTCCACACGGCCGGCTCGGGGCGCGCGGTACCGAACGCCGCAGGACGGGCCTCGCCCGCGAGCTGCCACTCGTCCTCGCTGGGCAGCCGGCCGCCGCGCCACGCGCAGTACGCGCGGGCGTCGTCGAGGTCCACGAAGGTCACCGGGTGCTCCTCGGTGCCCGCGGAGGGGCGGCCGTCGGCCCAGTGCTGCAGGAACCGGTGCGGCTCGGCGGGCGCGTAGTCGGTCGCCTCGAGGAACTCGGCGAACTGCGCGTTCGTCACCTCGGTCGCCGCGACGGCGACGGGCGCGGAGAGGACGCCGTCGCGCTGGAGCGTGCGCGCGTCGTGCAGGCGCGGCGGGAGCGGCTTCCACTCGTCCACGTACGGCGCGCCCTGGTACATGCCGGTCTCTCGCGCGCGGTGGCGCACGGTCAGCACGTAGGCCCCCTGTGGCACGACGACGACGTCCTGGTCCGGCGGGCCCGGCACGTCGCGGGCCGGAGCGAGGCGGCGGGCCAGCCGGTGCGGGAACCGGGCGTCGGCGTCGTGTGGCGCGTCCGCGAGGGCGGTGAGCAAGCCGGGCAGCCACGCGGGCGCCTCGGTGCCGTCAGCCAGGTGCAGCAGCGCGGCGATCCCGCGACCTGGCACCACGACGTCCGAACCATCGGACGCGTTACCGCCGGTCAGGGCGACCAGGCGGCCCGACGCGCGCTGCGGCGCGTCAGCGGCCAGCACCGGGGCGGTGTGGTCGAGCTCGCCCCGGTTCACGAGCGTCCAGAGGGTCACGCCGTCGAGCTCCCAGCGCGACGCGTACACCCCGGCGGCCTCTGCCTCGGCGGCGAGGGGGGCCAGCGGCGTCCACTCACCGTCGAGCAGCAGGTCGCCCGCGGCGCGCTGGACGGTCACCAGTCGGCGCACGGTCCCGGCGTCGCGCGGGGACCAGCCCACCCACACCCCGAACACGACCTCCCACACCATGACGCCGACCCCGTTGAGCCACGCGGACTGCAGCTCCTCGGAGTGGTCGCGGTGCCAGCGCCGCACGTGGTGCTGCATGTGGCGGCGCTCGTACCAGTGCGCGCGCAGGACGCCGGGCACCGG
The DNA here is from genome assembly GCF_042685865.1 of Promicromonospora vindobonensis. NCBI lineage: Bacteria > Bacillati > Actinomycetota > Actinomycetes > Micrococcales > Promicromonosporaceae > Promicromonospora > Promicromonospora vindobonensis. The sequence continues at coordinate 641,710 of NZ_JBHUOG010000001.1, forward strand.
CGAGTCGGCGAAGAACTGCGCCCACGACGACGAGTGGTCCTCGATGCGCTCGACCGCGAGCTTCGACTCGCCCTCGAGGACGATTCCCGGGCGCGCCTCCTCCAGCCGGGCGACGAGCTCCGGCTCGGCCTTCTTCAGGGTGTCGAGGAAGACGCCGTCCGCCCCCAGCTCGCGGACCACCGCGGCCAGCTCGGTCACGTCGTCGTCGCCTCGACGGGTGCCGACGTCCCACGGGTTGTAGTCGACGAACACGTGCAGGCCTGCCTCGTGCAGCGTGTCGACCAGGCCGGTCAGGCCGGGCACGTCGCGGTAGAAGTCCCACTGGTTGCGGTCGTCCAGCCCGATCACCGGGTAGGCGTGCCACAGCACGACCGCGTCGAGCCCGCCGAAGCGCTCGCGGGCGTCGGCGAGGAACCGGTCGGGCGTGAACCGCTCCTCCTCGAACGAGTAGAGCAGCTCGTCCCACAGCCAGACCTGCGCCACCGTGGAGCAGCGCGCCGCCCAGGCGGCCTCGGGCCGGGCGTATGCGGCGCCCGTGTAGCCGTGCCGGGCGCGGGCGTCCGCCCGCCAGGCCCGCAGCGTCTCGCGCCAGGCGGGCCGGTCGGCGGGGTCGGCCGGACCGGAGAAGATCTTGGCCTCGTCGAGGGCAGCGCTCCCCTGCGGAGTCAGCGGCCCGACGGCGACCTCGGTCGGCCGGTCGATCGGCCGCGGGACGAGCGGGTCGAACGTGTACGTCATGGTGCCTCTCTCAGTTCTTCGGCCAGCGCGGCGACGTCGGCGGCCGCCGGCACGGCGTCCTGCGCACCGGGCCGGGTGACGGCGAGCGCCCCGGCCGCCCCGGCCAGCCGTGCGGCGTCGCCGAGGTCGGCGTCCCGGGCGAGGGCCGCCGCCAGGACGCCGCAGTAGGTGTCGCCGGCTCCCGTGGTGTCGACGGCCGTGACCTGGGCGGCGGGCACGCGCACGGCCGGGACGCCGCGTCGGGCGACGAGGCTGCCCTCGCCGCCGAGCGTGACGACAACGGCGCGCACCCGGCGGAGCAGTGCCGCCGCGAGGTCCTCTGCGCCCGACGGCGGGCCGCCCACCAGGTCTGCGGCCTCGTGCTCGTTGACGACGAGCACGTCGAGCTGGTGCCACAGCTCGTCCGGCAGCTCGCGCGAGGGAGCCGCGTTGAGCACGAAGAGTGCCCCGTCGCGGCGCGCCCTCGCGGCCGCCAGCACGGTGTCGAGCGGGATCTCGAGCTGCGCGAGCACGACGTCGGCGGCGATGATCCGGTCCTTCTGCGCCCCACCGATGTGGACGTGCGAGTTGGCCCCTGGCGCGACGACTATCGTGTTCTCGCCGTCGGACGTCACGGTGATCAGTGCAGTGCCGGTCGGGGACTCGACGCGCTCGACGATGTCGGTCCGTACGCCCGCGCCGTCCAGCGAGGCGAGCAGCAGCTCGGCCGACTCGTCCTTGCCGAGCGCGCCGACGAACGTGGTGTCGGCTCCCCCTGCGCGGGCCGCTCCGACGGCCTGGTTGGCGCCCTTGCCGCCCGGCGAGCGGCGCAGGTCGCCGCCCAGGATGGTCTCGCCGCCCGCTGGGTGGCGCGGGACGTCGACGACGAGGTCGACGTTCGCCGACCCCACGACCACGACCCGGCCGGCCGACGGGTCCCGTCCGGCGGTCATGCGCCGCCGCCGGAAGGTCCCGCGAGGGCGACGGTGCGCGCCGCGAGGTCGGTGATGCGCTGCGCGCCCCCCGGGAGCGACGTGGCGATCCGCCCCTGCAGGGGCCTGGTCCACTGCTCGCCGATACCGGTGACCCCGCGCAGCGCGCCGACGACCCCGCCGACGGTCGCCGCCGCAGAGTCGGTGTCCCAGCCCGCGGTGACGGCGATCGAGACGCTCGGCCCGAACTCGCCGCGCCCGGCGCTGAGCGCGAACGCGATGACCGCCGCGTTGTTCAGGACGTGCACCCAGTGCAGGTGCCCGTACTCGGCGTGCAGCCGGTCGAGGCCCGCCCGTACGCCTGCCTCGCTCCCGTCGCAGTCCCGGCCGAGGTCGCGGCCGAGCCGCACGGCCGCGGCCAGCCGGCTACCCGGCGGCACGACCGAGCCCGCGGCGTCGAGCACCTCGTCGACGCCGTCGGCGACCATCGCCGCCGAGGCCAGCGCCGCCGCCCACTGGGCGCCGTAGGTGCCGTTGCGGGTGTGGCTGAGCCGGGCGTCGGTCCAGGCGAGCCGGGCCGCCTCGCGGACGTCGCCCGGCGCGGTCCAGCCGAGCAGGTCGGTCCGGATGAGCGCACCGATCCACTCGCGGAACGGGTTGTCGTGCGTCGCCGTCTCGGGCACGGGGCGCGCATCCAGGATGTTCCGGTAGGCGGCGCGCTCGGCCGTGAAGGTGCGGCCGGCGGGCAGGCTGTCGAGCCAGAGCTGCGCCACGTCGTCGGTGCTGAACCCGCGGCCGTGCTGCTCGAGGAGCGCGAGCGCGAGGATCGGGTAGTTGAGGTCGTCGTCCTCCGGCATCCCGTCGATGTTCTCCTCGAGCGACGTCGGCGCCGACCGGCGGTTCCAGGGCCAGCGCGCCGCGACGTCGTCGGGCAGGCCTGCCGCGGTGAAGTACCGCCGCAGCGGCCAGCGGCCGGTCGACCGGAGGATCTCCTCGATGCCCTCCCGTGGGATCTTCTCCACGGGCTTGCCGAGCAGGCACCCGGCCGCGCGCCCGGTCCAGGCGCCCTGCACGCGCGCGGCGTAGGCGGCGTCGGGTCCGCCCGGGCCGGACGGCCGGCGGGGCAGCAACGGGGCGAGCGGCAGCAGGGCCTCGATCTCGTCCCACTCGTCCGGCTCCTGGGGGGCCGACGGCGCGGGCCGGGCGTCCAGCTCCTCGAGCAGCAGCCGCGCCAGGGCCCGGAGCTCCGGCGAGGCGGGGACCGGCCCCGCGCCGCTCACCGCAGGCGTCGGGTCGCCGCCTGCGGCCACCCAGCGGTCGCGGACGTCGGCCACGTCCTTGCCCTCGTCCGCCGCCTGCACGAGCTCGTGCGCCAGCAGGTCCTCCGGCTGGGCCCAGGTCAGCCTCATGCGAGGCCACCCGCCGGGGCCACCGCGTCGATCGCCTTCAGCCGGCCCAGCGCCAGCTCCCGGTCGGCGCTGAGGATGTCGGCCGCTGCGGACGCCATGAGCCGCCCGGTCTCCCGGACGTCCATCTTGCTGGCGGCCTCGACCTCGTCGAGCCACTCGGCCGGCACGACGCCGCTGCCGCCAAGGCCTGCTGCGACGGCGCCCGCCATGACGGCGATCGAGTCGGCGTCGCGCCCGTAGTTCACGGCCGCGAGCACGGCACCGCGGTAGTCGCCACGGTGCCCGAGCAGCAGCCCGAGCGCTGCAGGCAGCTCCTCGATGGACTTGGTCCGCGAGGGTCGGCGGGCGTCCATCGACATCTGCCGGTACTCGGGCCCGACCGAGTCGTAGGGGGCGACGACCTCGCGGACGAGACGGGCGAGCCGGCGTTCCTCCTCGTCGTTCTGCGGTGCGGCCGGCCAGTCCGCCACGGCTTCCACCACCGCGCGGAGCGCCGCGGCGGTGCCGTCGTGCGCGACGTCGAGCGCCGCAGCCACGACGTCGTCGAGCGTGGCGCCAGGGGCGACCGACGCAGCGACCATCGCAGCGAACACCCCCGCTGCCTCCCGCCCGTAGCTGGACTGGTGGGCTCCCGTGAGGTCGATCGCCTCGGCGTACGCGCCCCGCGGGTCGCCCGCGTTGACCAGCCCGACCGGGGCCGCGTACATGGCGGCCCCGCAGTTGACGACGTTGCCGACGCCCGCCTCGCGCGGGTCGACGTGACCGTAGTGCAGCCGGGCCACCAGCCACTTCTCGGCGAGGAAGACTCGCTGGAGCAGCAGCGCCGTCGACTCGAGCTCGGGGATCCACCGCGGCTCGCCGATCATCAGCGGCACCAGGTCCTCTGCCATCGCGTACGCGTCGAGGTGCTCGCGACGCTTCGCGTACACCTCCACGAGCGCCCTGGTCATGAGGGTGTCGTCGGTGATGTGCCCGTCGCCCTTGTGGTACGGCGCGATGGGCCGCGCGTCCTGCCAGTTCGGGTACCAGGGCCCGACGATGCCGCGGACACGGCCCCCGTGCCGTTCTTCGATCGCAGCAGGTGTCCAGCCCTCGGTGGCGCCACCGAGGGCGTCTCCTACGGCGGCACCGGTGATCACGGCCACCGTCCGATCCTCTAACCAGCTCACGGCTACGCTCCTTCGTCGTTCCTCGATACACGTCGTTCGTCGGACTGGGGGTTACTGGGTGATCTCGGTCCAGCCGGTTGTCAGCTGGTCCGCCAGCTCCGCTTCGTCGGTCTCCTGGGCCAGGTAGCGCTGGTAGGCCGGGGTGGCCACCGTGTCCTTCCACTGTGCGTAGGAGTCGGCGAACAGGTACGGCGCGGAGACGAAGTTCTGCCCGGAGGCCAGGATCGTGTCCCAGCCGTTCTCGTCGCCCAGCTTCTCCGCCAGGCTCTCCTGCGCCGACGTCGTCGCCGGGATCAGCGCGTCCGCCTCGTTGAGCGCGGCAAGGTGCTCCGTCTGCGTGAAGAACTCGATGAACTCCGCCGACTCCTCGACGTGCTCGGAGTCGATGTTGACAGAGAGCGTCTGCGGGTTGGCGGCCTGCTGCGGCCCGTCGGGCCCGGCCAGCGGCGGCAACGCCACCCAGTCGAAGCCCTTCGGCGCGTCCTTGGTGATGTTCGCGGCCTGGTAGGAGCCCTGCACGGTCATCGCCGTCTGCCCGGCGTAGAACGAGGCGATGGCCTCTGAACCGGACTGCGTCAGGGTCACCGGCAGGATCGACTCGTCCTCGTACGCCATGTCGTGAACCAGCTCTGGCAGGGCCATCTCGCCGTCGGCGACGGTCAGGGAGGCGTCCTCGCCCGTGCCCTCGAAGTAGGCGCCACCGAACCCCGGGGCGAGCGACATGAACGCGGCCGTCGGGCTCGACAGGCCCCAGCCGAGGCCGTAGACCTTCTCGCCGTCGGTGGTTGCCTCGGCGATCTCGCGCAGCTCGTCCCAGGTCATGGTGTCGCCGGTCGGGATCTCCACCCCGGCGTCCTCCAGCAGGGTGCGGTTCGCGAACACCATGTACGACTGCAGCTCGGTCGGGTAAGCGACCACCTGGTCGTCGACCGTCACCGAGTCGAGGATCCCCTCGGGGATGTCCTCGCGGCGCTCGTCCGACATGAGGTCGGTGAGGTCGGCGAGGTAGCCGTCACGGGCGAAGGACACGATGCTCGCGGCCTCGTAGTGAATGATGTCGGGCGCCGCGCCGCCGTTGAACTGCGTGATCAGCTTGTCGTAGACGCCGTCCCAGCCGGCCGGGACGATCTCGACCTGGACGTCCGGGTTGGCCTCGTTCCAGTCCGCGACGATCGACTCCGTCTCGGCGATGGCGGCGGGCTGGTCCGACAGGGCCTGGAACTTCAGCGTCACCGGGCCGTCCTCACCGGCGTCCCCGGTCCCGCAGGACGCGAGCAGCGCGGTGGTGATCGTGAGGCATGCAGCGATGGACACTCCACGAGTCTTCATGGGTCTACCTTTCGTCAGAGGTGTTGCAGGGTGGGCGGTCATCCCTTGACCGCCCCGGCCATGAGGCCGCCGGTGAGCTTCTTCTGCATGATCGAGAAGAAGACGATGCTGGGGATCGCCGCGAGCACGGAGCCCGCGGCGAGGGGGCCGAGCGCGACCTTGCCCTCGCCGCCGATGAACGTCGACAGCGTGATGGGCAGGGTGTAGTTCTCGGGGGACTGGAGCAGCACGAGGGCGAAGAAGAACTCGTTCCACGAGGAGACGAAGCTGAACATCGCCGTCGCGACGACGCCGGGGGCCAGCAGCGGGAAGACGATGCGGCGGAGCACGACCAGGCGGTTGCCGCCGTCCATCGCCCCCGCCTCCTCGAGGTCGACGGGGATGGCGGCCACGTAGCCCTGCAGCATCCACAGCGCGAACGGCATCGTGTACGTGGTGTGGACAAGGGTGAGGCCGACGAGGCTGTCCGTCAGGCCGATGGTCCGCAGGATGAGGAACAGCGGCAGGATCACGAGGATCACGGGGAACACCTGGCTCACGAGGATCCAGCCGACGCCCGCCACCCGGATCGTGCCCTTGAGCCGTGCCAGCACGTAGGAGGCGGGCAGCGCGATGAGGATGACCAGCGCCGTGGACGCGAGCGCCACCAGCGCGCTGTTCCCCGCCGAGCTCACGAGACCCTGGCGGGCGAGCGCGTCGGCGTAGTTCTCCCAGTGCCACTCCTGCGGCAGCAGGCTCACCACGAGCGAGTTGAGCTCGGCGGACGACTTCACCGACGCCGAGACCAGCCACAGCAGCGGGAAGCCGAGGAAGAGGATGTAACCGGCCAGCGCCACGTACTGGGCGGGGCGGACCAGCTGCTGGGCAAAGACGCGCATCAGCTCAGCCCTCCTTCTTTTTCGTCTCGAAGCGGTCGTCGCGGAACTGCGACCGCAGGTAGACCGCGAGGAGGAGGACGACCACGACGACGAGCACGACGCCCATCGCTGCCGCGTACCCGATGTTCCGGTTCTTGAACGCCTCCAGGTAGGTGAACAGCATCGGCAGCATGGTGCGGCCTCCTGGCCCGCCCTCCGTCAGCACGTAGACAAGGGAGAAGGAGTTGAAGTTCCAGATGAAGTTCAGCGACGTGATCGACGTGACGATCGGTCGAAGGCTCGGCCACGTCACGGCGGTGAACCGGCGCCACGCTCCCGCGCCGTCCATCGAGGCGGCCTCGTGCAGCTCTGCCGGGATCTGCTGCAGCCCTGCCAGCAGCGTCACGGTGGTCTGCGGCATCCCGACCCAGACGCCGACGACGATGACGGCGGGCAGCGCGGTGGAGAAGTCGGCGAGCCAGTTGATGTCGTCCGGCAGGCCCAGCGAGCCGAGGAACGCGTTGAGCGGTCCGGCGTTGGGCGAGTAGATCATCTTCCACATGATCGCCACGACGACGGGCGGCATCGCCCACGGAATGAGCGCGAGCACCCGGGTGAGCGCCTGCAGGCGCAGACCGGAGTTGAGCAGCTGCGCGAGGCCCATGGCCGCGACCAGCTGGAGCAGCGTCACGCAGATGGCCCACGTCATGCCGATGCGGAACGAGTCCCAGAAGAACGAGTTGCCCGCGAGGCGCACGAAGTTGTCGACGCCGACGAACTGGTAGTCCGGGCGGCGCACGAGCTCTGCGTCGGTGAACGCCAGCAGCACGCCCATGAGGAGCGGGGCCACCGACAGCACCAGGATGGGCAGCAGCGACGGCATCACCAGCGCGGCTGCTTCGCGGCGTCGGGCCCGGTCCAGCCCGGTCGGACCGCGGCGGCGTCCTGGTCGGGGCGCCTGCGACGGCGGCCGGGGCGAGGTAACGACGGTCATCGTGCGCTCTTCTCCTTCGAAGCGGGCGGGCCGGCGACGGCGTCGGCGCGCGGTGTGGTGGTGGACTCGCGCACGACGAGGTGCGGGCCGATGGCGATCTGCTGGGCGGGCTCGACGACGTCGCCGACCCGGTCGAGGACGAGCTGTGCCGCGGCGCGGCCGCGGTCTGCCGACCCGAGCGAGACGCTGGTCAGGCTCGGCTGGAAGACCTTGCCGATCTCGGTGTCGTCCATCCCGGTGACCGCGAGCGCGCCGGGCACGGTCAGCCCCAGCTCCCCTGCCGCTCGGATGACGCCGATGGCGAGCAGGTCGTTGGCGGCGACGACGGCGTCGAACGGGCCGGCCGCAGGGGTGCGGGACAGCAGGCGGCGGGCGGCGGCGAGCCCGGCGGTGACGGTGAAGTCGTCGGCCCGCTCCGTCTCGGCGTGCTCCCCTGCGAACGCGGGGGCGCTGGTGGCAGCGTCGAACCCGCGCTGGCGTGCGGCGCCCGGTGTGGTGTCGAGGGGTCCGTTGACGAACCCGATGCGGCGCCGGCCGATCTCCACGAGGTGGGCGACGGCCTGGCCGAGTCCCGCCGCGGAGTCGGTGGAGACCGAGTCGATGCCCTGCTTCTCGAGCGAACGGCCGATCACGACGACGGGCACCGGCGCCTGCCGGATCGCTTCGACGAGGGCGTCGTCGGTGCGCAGGGGGCTCACGATCAGCCCGTCGACGAACCCGCTGCCGAGGCTGCGGACCAGGTCCACCGTGGTTCCGACCGTCGGGCCGGTGGACATGACGACCACCCGGTAGCCGTGGGGAGCGAGCACCTCGTGGATGGCCGTCAGCATCTCGACGTAGACGGGGTTACCGATGTCGGCGACGGCGAACGCGATCTGGAAGGTCCGCTTCATGCGCAGCGAGCGGCCGATCGCATCCGGGCTGTAGCCCAGCTCTGCAGCGGCCGCGCGGACGCGGTCCACCATGGCCTGGCTCGCCCCGGTGCCGTGCAGCGCCCGCGACGTCGACGCGAGCGAGACCCCGGCGCGCTCCGCCACCTGCATCAGGGTGGCGCGTGATGACGACACTGTCACTCCACTTCGTCGTGAGCTGCGGTTCGCTGGAACTGATTCTGGAAACGTTTCCAATTTCTGGATGAGACCGGACTGGAAACGTTTCCGGTGATAGCCGTCAGTGTGGCACCGGCCCGGAGCGTCCGTCAAGCAGCCCCCTCTCCAGGGGCCAGGGGCCAGGGTTTCGCGGCAGGCTCATGAGTTCGGTCGGATGGGATGAGATCGGTCGGTCAACTGACCGATCTCATCCCATCCGACCGAAGTCACTCACACCAGCGTGACATCCGACCGAAGTCACTCACTCCAGCGTGACAACTGACCGAAGTCACTCACACCAGAACGACAACCGACCGAACTCACGCGACTCGCCGGCCGGCTCCTCCCACCAGCGCCAGCACCGCGACCACCAGGCACAGCGCGGCCGTGGTCAGCAGGCCGACGGAGAAGCTGGTCCCGGCGGCGATGAAGCCGACGACCAGCGAGCCGAGCCCGGTCCCGGTGTCGAACCCGATGTTCCAGACCGCGCTGGCCATGCTGCGGTCGCGGTCCGGCACCGCGGCGAACGCCGTGACCAGCGTCAGGTTCTGCAGGCTGCCGTAGGCCACGCCGACGACCGTCATGCCCGCGACGAGCACTGCCGCGCCGGGGCCGGTCCCGGTGAGCGACCAGGCACACAGCGCGAGACCGGCGGCGCAGACGACGAGCAGCGGCGAGATGAACCGGCGCGGCCCGAAGCGGTCGGCCGGACCGCCGACGAGCCAGCGGGACAGCGCCGCGGCCGCGGTGAACCCGAGCAGGCCGAGCACCGCGACCGTCGAGCCGTGCCGGAACTGCGGGGCGAAGGTGAGCAGGGCCCCGCCGGGGGTGGTCACGGCGAGCAGGACCAGCGAGGGCAGTGCGAGGGCCAGGAGCATCCGGCCGCGTCCGGGCCGGGGCTCGTCACCGGTGTCGAGGCCGCCCTCTGCGATGTCGTCGAGGCGCCGGCCCAGGGCCGCGGCGAACGGCACCGCGAGCGCCGGGGCGGCACCGAGCACGAACACCACCCGGAAGTCGACCGACTCGGCGATCCAGGCGGCGCTCGGCACGAGGAACAGCTGCGGTGCGGCGACCGCGAGCCCGTAGACGCCGATCGCCCGCCCGCGCCGGGTGGCGTCGACCAGCGAGGCGACGGCGCTCGCGCCGCACACGGTCAGGATCGCGAACCCGGCGCCGCGGACGGCGGACACGGCAAGGATCCACGCGAGCTGGTCGGTGAGCATGAGCGCGAACGAGGGCAGACCGAGCAGCAGCACCCCGGTGATGAGCGTGGCGCGCCAGCCCCACCGACGCAGCGACCACGGCACGGTCGTCTGGACGGCGACGGTCGCGAGCATCAGCACGGCGTTGACCAGGCCGGCGCCGCCTTCGTCCGCTCCACCGTGGGTGGCCCACAGGGGCGCCGTCGGGAGCAGCAGCGCATAGCCCGCGAAACCGAACAGCGACATGAGCACCAGCGCCCGGATCCCGGGTACGCGCAGGATGGGCAGGTCGTGGTCCGTCGGCGTCGTGCTCACGTGAACTCACCCTACGGGCGCCGGACTCCGTCGGACGACGACGCCCCCTGCCAGCCCGGCGCCGACCGCTCACCGGCTGAGCCGCCGGTAGCGCTGGAGCCGGGCGAAGCCCTGGGCGTCCGGGTGGGCGGACGGTGCCAGCGCGCGTTCGAGCCGGTCCCGCACATGCCCGACGTCGAGGTGCATGCCGATGGCCACGAGCTCGCCGGCGCCGTCGGCCCCGCCGCCACCTGCTGCGGGGTCGACCCGCCTGCTGGTCACGTGCACCGAGCGGCCCACGACGTTCACGACATAGCCGCGCAGGCTGCGGCCGGTGTCGACGACGACCCGCCCCTTCATCCGGTACGCGCCTGCCGGCGGCTCCTCCAGCAGGTCGACCAGGCGCCCTGGACCGACCGGGCCGGCCGTGGTGACCGTGACGGCGTCGGCGTGCTCGTGGTCGTGCTCGCGACCGTCGCGCAGCAGTGCGGCCAGCGGGAGCTGGTCGGGCGGGTCCTCGACGGACGCCGCGTCGTAGACCAGGGCCGGGTCCACGCGCCCGTACGAGGTGCGCACCACCTGGGCGGCGGGGTTGCGCTCGTGGACACGGGCCTCGATGCGGGCGAGCGTCCGCTCGCCCTCGCCGGCAGGCAGGCGGTCGGTCTTGTTCACGACGACGAGCGACGTCACCGCGTACCGCGCGGGCGCGTCGCCCCCGTCGTCGACGGTGCCGAAGTGCTCGACGGCGTCGACCACGTCGACCACTCCCCCGGGCCGCACCCGTTCGACGCCGCTGAACCGGATCATGCGGGCGAGCGTCAGCGGGTCGGCGATGCCGCTGGCCTCGACCAGGACGACGTCCAGCCCCAGCCGAGGGTGGGTGAGCTTCTCGAGGGCGTCGTCGAGCCCGCCGGCGTCGGGCAGGCAGCACAGGCAGCCGCCCGCGATGGACGCCGGCTCGTCGATCTGGCCGGTGACCAGGCCCGCGTCGACGTTGACGTCGCCGAAGTCGTTGACGATCACGCCGACCCGCGCGCCGGGCTGCTGCAGCAGGTGGTTGAGCAGCGTGGTCTTGCCCGCGCCGAGATGCCCGGTCAGCGTCACCACGGGAACCCGTCCGGTCGCGGAAGGCCTGCTCATCGCGCCCCTCTCCATGATCGACGGCCCGTTCCGGCCGCCGGGTAGATGATAACCGTTCTCACTGAGGCCTCGGCGGTCGGGACCCTTGTCGCCCGCGCCCGGACCGTGTAGACCAGGCACACACCGGCCGACGGGAGATCGGGATGCGGGCAGTCGTCTACGACGAGTACGGACCACCGGATCGAATGCGGGTCGAGGAGATACCGGTGCCGGCTCCGCGTCCGGACCAGGTGCTGGTCGAGGTCATCGCGACATCGATCAACCTCTCCGACTGGGAGAGCCTGCGCGGGTCACCGTTCTACGCCCGGTTCGGCGGGCTGCGCAGACCTGGCCGACGGGTGCTGGGCTCGGACATCGCCGGCCGCGTCGAGGCCGTCGGGTCCGACGTCACGCGGTTCCGGCCCGGCGACGAGGTGTACGGCGACAACCTCATCCACAAGGGCGGCTTTGCGCAGTTTGCGGTGGCGCCCGAGTCCGCCCTCGCGCACAAGCCGCCGGGTCTGACGTTCGGCGAGGCCTCAACGCTGCCGCAGGCGGCCGCCATCGCGCTCCAGGGAACCGCGGACGCCGGCCCGGAACGGCGGGTGCTGATCAACGGTGCGGGCGGTGGCTCGGGATCGTTCGCGATCCAGCTCGCCAAGCGCGCCGGCGCCCACGTCACGGCCGTGGACAACGCCGCAAAGCTCGGCTACATGCGGTCCCTGGGCGCCGACCGGGTGATCGACCACCGCAGCGAGGACTTCACCCGGACCGGACCGTACGACCTGATACTCGACATGGTCGCGCACAGGTCCGTGTTCGCCTACCGCCGCGCACTGGGGCGCGGCGGTAGGTATCTCTGCGTGGGCGGGCCCGTGCGGAAGCTGCTGGAGATCCTGACGGTCGGCACCGTCGCAGCCCGCGTCACCGGACGCCGGATCGGGGTCCTGCCCGTGAGCCTGGGTCCGAAGTACTTCCAGCCGCTGGCCGAGCAGTGCCTGGCCGGAGAGGTCGACATCCACATCGACCGCACGTTCCCGCTCGACGAGGTGCCCCGGGCTCTGGCCTTCCACGGCGAGGGCCACGCCCTCGGCAAGGTGGTGATCGACGTCGACGGGCGGGCACGGCAGGCCTGACCGTCCGCAGGCCGTCGTCCGATCAGCCGGGACGGCGCGCCACGGCCCAGCGAAAAGCGTTCAGGAGCCGGTAGGTGCCGTCGGACCTGCGGAAGGGCGCGGCCGCGGCGACCACCACCGGTGCGAGGTCGGCGATCGTCGACGCGTCCTCGCCGAAGAGGATCCCGCGCACCAGGTCCGTGTCGTGCCGGGCGGTCCACGGGACCGGCACGACGCCGTCGTCGAGCACCTCCCAGCCGGCACCGAGCAGCACGCCGGCGAGACCACCCTCGACCCGCAGGGGGCCGTCGTCGGGCGGCTCCTCATCGTCGGCCGCCGCGAGAGCCACGTTGATCGCGTCCAGGTCGTTCCGCCCGCGTTCGGCCCACCCGGCGAGTCCCAGCGTGCCGCCCGGCACGAGCACGCGGCCTGCCTCGGCCAGCGCACGCTCCTCGTCCGCGGCGAACTGGAAGGCGTTCACGGCGAGGAGCGAGTCGAAGGCCGCGTCGTCGAACGGGAGCTGCTCGAAGTCGCCGAGCCGCACGTCCGAGCCGATCGCGCGCGCCCGCGCGAGCTCGACCATCCGGGCCGCCGGGTCGACGCCGGTGGGCCGGGCGCCCAGCTCCTGGAGGTGTTCGAGCAGCTCGCCGGTGCCGCAGCCGACGTCGAGCACGCGCGTCCCGAGGCCGATCGCCGCGGTGCGCAGCATGGGCTCCCACGCGGGTCGCGCGAAGGTGCCCCAGTAGCGGCCCCAGTCGTCCGCGACGGAGGACCAGGGGTCGTCCGGGCTCGTCGTCGGCATGCTCGGAGATTATCGGAACGCGGTCAGCGCAGCTCTCGCGCAACGTCCCGTAGCACCGCCACCACCGCGTCCACGCTCGTGGAACGCTCGGGCCGCGTGACGGCGACCGCCGCGCGGCCGAGCCAAGCCGGGTCGTCGACACCGACCGTCACGACGCCGGCAGGGATCGCGGGGGCCGCGATCTCCGGAAGCGTCGTGATGCCGAGCCCTGCGGCGACCATGCCGAGCCGCGCGTGCCACTCGCGCGCCACGTGTGCGACCTTCGGCTCCAGCAGGGTGGGCCACGCCCCGAACTGCGGCTCACCGCGCAGGCCCTTGCCGACTATCCACTCCTCCTCGGCCAGCTCGGCCACCGGAACCCGCCCGCGGTCGGCGAACCGGTGCTCTCTCGGCACTGCCAGGAGGGAACGGCCGTCCACGAGGTGGTCGCGCCGCAGGCCATCCAGGTCGTAGGCGGGGAGGTCTGCGCCCACTCCGATCACCGCGACGTCGATGCGCCCCGCGCTCAGCTGGCGGAGCTGGGCGGGGGTGGACGCCTCCCGGAGCTCGATCGTCAGGCCGGGGTGCTGTCGCCGCACGACCGCCACGGCCCGTGGCGCGAGCACCCACATCGCCGTCGGGAATGCGCCGATCACCACCCGGCCGCCGAGCCGGTCCGCCAGTCCCGCGAGGTCCTTCCCGACGGCGTCCAGCTCCGCCAGGACGGTCGCGGCGCGGCGCGCGACCAGCGCGCCGGCCGGCGTCGGCACGACGCCACGAGCACCGCGCACGAACAACGGCGCGCCCGCCGCCGACTCCGCCGCCGCCACCTGACGGGACACCGCCGACTGCGTGTACCCCAGCAGGTCCGCCGTCGCGGTGAAGGACCCGGTGCCGACGACGGCGTGCACAACCCGCAGGGCGGTGACGGTGAGCTCAGCCATACGGCCATCATGAGCCATGCGGTGAACGCATGTCTACTGTGCCAAACAGTCGCTGGTGGAATGGGTTGCCGCGCCGCACGATGGAGGCATGCACACGACCTGGTTCATCACCGGAACGTCAACGGGCCTCGGCCGCGAGTGGGCCGAGGCAGCACTCGAACGCGGCGACCGCGTCGCCGCCACCGCCCGCGACACCACCACGCTGGAGCCGCTCGCCAGCAAGTACGGCGACGCCGTCCTGCCGATCGCCCTCGACGTCACCGACCGCACAGCGGTGTTCGACGCCGTGGCGCACGCCGCCGGGCACTTCGGCGGGCTCGACGTGGTCGTCAACAACGCCGGGTACGGGCACCTCGGCATGGTCGAGGAGATCACCGAGGCCGAGCTCCGCGCCCAGCTCGAGACCAACTTCTTCGGGACGGTCTGGGTCACCCAGGCCGTCCTGCCCCTCATGCGCGCGCAGCGGTCCGGCAGGATCCTGCAGGTCACGAGCGAGGGCGGCGTCCGCGCCTACCCCGGCTTCGGCGCGTACCACGCGTCCAAGTGGGCGGTCGAGGGGATCTCCGAGTCGCTGGCCCAGGAGGTGGCGGCGTTCGGCATCCACGTGACCAACGTGGAGCCCGGCCCTTACGCCACGGGGTTCGCCACCGCGGCGCACGCCAGCGCCCCGAACGCCGACTACGACGAGGTCCGCGAGGCGACCGCCCCGGACTTTCAGATCGGCGACCCGCACGCGACCCGGTCCGCGATGCTCCGGATCGCCGACGCCGAGCGGCCCCCGCTGCACGTCTTCCTCGGCAGGCCCCTCGCCGACGTCGAGCAGATCTACGCCGAGCGCCTGCGCACGTGGCGCGAGTGGGAGCCGGTCGCGCTGGAGGCGTTCGGGGCCTGAGCCGCGCCTCCTACGGCCGGCCGGCGTCCGCCTGCGGCTCCGGTCCGGCGCTGCTCGACCCGGTGCCGGTCGGCTCGGCACCGGGCAGGAACCGTTCCAGCAGCTCCAGCGAGCGGCGGACGTCAACCGTGTCGGGGGCGAGCAGCCACTGCAGCTGCAGCCCGTCGGACGCCGCGGCGACCAGCGCCGCGGCGTCGTCCGGGTCGACGTCGGCCGCGATCGTGCCCGCACGCTGCCCGGCCCTGACCCGTTCGGCGAGGTCTGCCCGCACCCGCCGGAACCGCGCCTGCACGAACTCGCGCGTCGCCGGGTGCTGCTGCACCTGCAGGGCGTCGGTGGTGAGCGTCGCATACAGCTCCACGAGCCCGGGGATGGAACGGTTCCGCTCGGCGCTCCGCTCCATCGCCGCCACCGCGGACTCCTCGCCCCCCGCGGAAGGCTCGCGCGCCTCCACCTCGTGCACCTGGGCCTCGTGTGTCCGGTAGACCTCGACGAGCAGCTCGTCGCGGTTGGCGAAGTAGTAGCGCAGCGCGGCGTGCGAGACGCCGATCGCCTCGCCGATCGCCCGCAGCGAGGCGCCGACGCCGCGCTCGGCGAACAGCTCCATCGCGCTGAGGAGGATCTGGGCGCGTCGCTCGGGACCCTTCCGGTACGACCGTCCGTGAGAGCCCGCATCGCCGTTCGCCATGGGGGTCATCGTACGAACGCTTGTGACCTACCAGCCTCGCGCGGACGGAATGGGTAGCAGATCCCGGGGGTTGCCGAGCGTATGAGCACATTCGCCATCATCGGAGCAGGAAACATCGGCAGCCAGGTCGCGCGCCTGGCGATCGCACAGGGCAACGAGGTGGTGATCGCGAACTCGCGCGGTCCCGAGACCCTCGCGGGCCTGGTCGCGGAGCTCGGGCCGAAGGCCCGGGCCGCGACAGCCGAGGAGGCGGCCGCGGCGGCCGACGTCGCCGTCGTGTCGGTGCCGCTGAAGGCCTACCGCGACGTCCCGGTCGAGCCCCTGGCGGGGAAGATCGTGCTCGACACGAACAACTACTACTGGGAGCGCGACGGCCACATCGAGGCGCTCGACCGTGGCGAGGCGACAGTCTCCGGCCTGCTGCAGGAGCACCTGCCCACCTCGAAGGTCGTCAAGGCGTTCAACCAGATCACCGCCCCGTCCATCACGACCGACGGCACCCAGGCCGGGACGGAGAACCGTCGGGCCCTCGTGACGGCGAGCGACTATCCGGAGGCCGTCGAGCTCGTCACGCGGTTCTACGACGAGGCGGGCTTCGACACCGTCAACGCCGGACCGCTCAGCGAGTCCTGGCGCGCCGAGCGTGACCGGCCCGCCTATGTGTCGCGCCAGAACGCCGAGGAGCTCAGGACGAACCTGGCCCGGGCCCCGCGCGTCATCTGAACCCCCACGGGTCCCGGTCCGGACGCAGTTCAGCGGTTGGCGCTACCCCGCCGTCGCGACGGTCGGGTCCCACCCCTCCGGCAGCGGCGCCACCGGCCCGACGGCGGAGTCGATCTCCACGGGCTTGCCGCCCTCCGCCGCGTCCCGGACCGCGAGCAGGATGTCCAGGACGTGCGCAGCGACCGCCCCCGACGCACGCTCGGTGCCGCCGGCCCGGATCGAGCGCACCAGGTCGACCACGCCGGCGCCGCGGCCGAGGTCCGGCCCGGTCGCGGGGAGCGTCGTCGGCTCATCGGACCCGTACCGCCACAGGGTCGAGTCCCCGCCGAACTCGTTGGGGTCCGGCAGGCTGATCGTGCCCTCGGTGCCGTTGATCTCCACGAACCCGTTCCGGTGCAGCGCGTGCTGGAACGAGAACGTCGACTGCGCCGAGCGCCCCTGGCCGAACTCGATCAGCGCGGCGTGATGCGTCGGGACCAGCACGTCGAACACCTCGCCGGCCCGGGGACCGCTGCCGATGGTCCGGGTCGGGCGTGAGGTGGAGGCGACCGCCTGGACCCGCGTCGCCGACCCGAAGACGTGCACGAGGGTGGTCACGTAGTAGGGGCCCATGTCGAACAGCGGTCCCCCGCCCAGCGCGAACAGGAAGTCGGGGCTCGGGTGCCACGACTCGGGGCCGGGCACGTGGAACATCGTGGTCGCCGTCAGCGGCTCCCCGATGTCACCGCGCGCGATCGCGCGGAGCGCGGTCTGGATGCCGGCGCCCAGCACCGTGTCGGGGGCGCACGCGACGCGCAGGCCGCGCGCCTCGGCGTCGGCCAGCAGCGCTGCCGCCGCGTCGTGGTCGAGGGCCAGCGGCTTCTCGCTCCACACGTGCTTCCCTGCGGCAAGGACGCGGTGCCCGACGTCGGCGTGCACCGCTGGGACGGTGAGGTTCACGACCACGTCGATGTCCTCGCGGGCCAGCAGCTCGTCCACGCCTCCCGACGCCCGCACCCCGTACACCTGGGCCTGTGCGGCGGCGCGGGCCTGGTCGAGGTCGGCCACGAAGCGGACCTCGACGTCCGGGAACCGGGTCAGGTGCTCCAGGTACTGCGTCGAGATGTTGCCCGCGCCGATGATGCCGACGCCCGCGGCCTCCGGCCGGTTCGCCGCCCGTGCCTCGGCCGGGCTCATCGGTCGTTCTCCGACAGCCACGCGAACGACTGCGCGATGCCCTCGAACACGTCGCCTGCGTACGCGTCGAACTCGATCACGCGGGTCGCCCGCGGGGCTGCGGCGAGGATCACCGGCACGTCCACGTCACCGGAACCCGCAGGCTGCTGCGCGTCGATGTCGCCGTCGAGCGTGCCGTCCTTGACGTGGATGAGGCGCACGCGGTCGCCCAGCGCGGCGAGCAGCGCAGGGGTGTCGGCGCCGCCGACGCCGGTCCAGTAGGTGTCGACCTCCAGTACCACCGCGGGGTCCAGGTGCTCGACGAACAGCTCGAGCGCGTGCCGGCCCTCGATGCGGGTGCTCAGCTCCCAGCTGTGGTTGTGGTAGCCGAACTCCAGACCTCGCTCGGCGGCCAGCACCGCCAGTCCGTTGACCCGCTCGGCGAGCTCGGCCACCTGCTCGGCCGTCTGCCAGTGCTCGGCCGGCACGAAGGGGTCGATCACGACGGCGATCCCCAGCGTGGCAGCCGCGTCGAAGATCGCCTCTGGGGTGTCCGAGCCGATCACCGGCGCGTGCCCGGACGGCGCCGTCAGGCCGGCCGCCGCGAACGCGCGGCCGAGCTCCGCCGTGCGTTCGTGGAAGGCGTACGGCTCCACGTGCTGGAGCCCGATCTCGGCCAGGCGGGCCACGGTGCCGTCCAGGTCCTCGGCGACCGCATCTTGCACCGAGTAGAGCTGTACTGAGGTGGTCGGCTTCGTCGGCATGGAACTCCTTCGTTCGGCACGGGTACGAGACGGCACCGGCCTGACCGCTACGTCGCACTCACGCCCGAGGCACCGCCTGACGATCGTACCCAGAAATTCTTACAGTGGAAGGTTTTGCGCGAAGGTCGGACTCTCAGGAGCACCGCACCGCCTGTCCAGTACGGTGCCCGTCATGCTCTTCGTCCTCGCCGCGACGGTCCTGCAGGGCTCGGTGGCAGCGCTTCTCGGGGAGTCCGGCTCGCTCGGAGAGAACCTTTGGTACACCCTCGTGGCATTCCTCCTGGCGGCGGGGCTCGCGAACGTACGCCTCGTACTCACGCCCGGGACCCGCTCCGTGCCGCTCCGGGACACGGTCCGGATCAACCTGCTCACGGCGCTCGTCTTCCTGTGCTTCTACGTGTCACTCGCTTTCGTCCCCGGCTCGGTGACGACCGGCGTCGAGACAGCGCTGGGTCCCCTTGCCGCCTGGGTGCTCACCCGGCGCAAGGGGAACGTCTGGCTCGCCCTGGCCGTGCTCGGTGCGGGGGTCGCGTTCTGCCTGGTCCGCAGCGCGGCCGGCACGCCACTCACGGACCTCGCGATCGGCGGTGCGCTGGCCGCGGTCGCCGGGGTCGGCGCGGCGGGGATCGCCACGGAGTCGGTGCGTCTCTCCGGGCTCGGGCACACCCCGAGCGCGATCCTCGCGTGCCGCTACCACCTGACCTACCTGCTGGCCGCGGTGGGCGTCGCCTGGCACTGGGCCGGGAACGGGCCGCCGACGCTCGACTGGCCCCACCTGATCGTCCTGTCGCTGCTCGGTGTTGTCGCGCCGCTGTGGCTGCTCCAGATCGGGCTCACGCGCACCAGCCCCGTCGCCGCGATGGCGATCCTGTCCACGCTGCCCGTGATCAGCTACGTCACCGAGGTCCTGCAGGGCTCGGTAGAGGTCTCGTGGTCGCTGCTGCTGGCTGGGGCGGTGGTGGTGCTGGCGTACTTCGCGAACCGGTCGGCGACCGGCATCCGCACACTCGACCCTGGTCGCGACCCGGTTGCATGACGGGAGCGCCAGCGCAGTGGCGCGGCGTCAGCGGGACGCCCGGACCTCGCGCCGCCAGCCATTCGGCTCGGTTTCGCAACGCACCGGGTCGCCTACGCTGACCGCATGACGACGGGTTATGGTCCTGACTCTGAGGATGACCTGACCGAGCGACGCTTCGCGCTCGACGCGGGAGTCATCGTTGGCCTGGTCGATGGCAATCTGGTGCGCGCACTCGGCATTCCATACGCGACGGCGGCACGGTTCGCCCGGCCCGTTCGGATCACTCGGTACGAGGCACCCCTCGACGCGTTCGAGCGGGCCCCGGCCGCGCCGCAACTGCCGCCAAGGCTGTTCAACCGGCTCATTGGGCCTGACGACCTGGCTATGGACGAGAACTGCCAGCGGTTGTCGGTGACCGCTCCGGCCGACCTGGGTGATGGCGAGTGGGTGCCGGTGCTCGTCTGGATCCATGGCGGTGGATACGTCGCTGGTGCCGGTGATCTCGCCCAGTACGATCCGCGTGCGTTGGTAGCCGAGCAGCGAGTGATCGTCGTCGCCGTCACCTACCGCCTCGGTTTGCTCGGCTTCCTCGGCGACGGCGTCGAGGCGCCCGCCAACCTTGGCTTGCTCGACCTGCTCATGGCGTTGCGGTGGGTTCGGGACAACATCGCGGTCTTCGGTGGTGATCCCAGCTCGACCACGCTGTTCGGGCAGTCTGCGGGCGCGGACGCGATCGCGCAGCTGATGATCAGCGACGGTGCCGAGGGCCTGTTCCAGCGAGCCATCATGCAGAGCGCCCCACTGGGTGTCACGGCAGGCCGAACCCCCATGACCGAAGCGATGCTCGCCGCGGTCGGCGAGCTGTCGCGGACCGCCCCGGTCGAGGAGGTCCTCGCCCTGCAGCCGGTGGCCGAGCGGGCGGCGCGGCGGTTCGGGCAGCCGAGCCGACAGCCGTTCGGGGTCCAGTACGGACTCTCTCCGCTTCCGGACGAGGCAGACCGGGACGCAGCATGGCGAGAAGCAGCCCGGCGCGTTGATGTGCTGATCGGCTGTACGCAGGACGAAGCCGGGGTGATCGCAGCGCTGGTGCCCGCCTTGAAGCGGGTGTTCCGACTGCCGGTTCTCGGTAGCCTCGCTCGGCGGCTGATCGGCACGCCGCTCAATCGCAGCATGTACGAGAGGCCCGCACGGCAGTTCATCGCTCGACATCGAGACGCGGGCGGTCGCGCTCATCGGTACCTGATGACATGGCAGCCGGACGGCAACGGCTACGGGGCCGCGCACCTCACTGACCTGCCGCTCGTGCTCGGCTCTCGCCAGGCTTGGGACGGCGCACCACTGCTCGGATCAGCTGACTGGGCGGACGTCGAGCGTCGGGGTCGCATCGTTCGCCGCATCTGGGCCGAGTTCGCCCGAACCGGCACGGTGCCGAACGTCCCGGCGAACGACACGATCGCGTTCCCGCCTGACTGACTCGGTCGGGCGTGTCATTCCGCGAGCAGGTGCCTCAGATAAGAGCCAGGGTGGTTGAGGTACTGCCGCCAGTGCCCCCCGTGTTCGAGGTCGTCCCAGCTGGTGCTCCGGATCCCGGCGGTGCGGGCCCGAATCTCCAGCCACCAGCTCATCCGGCCGGCGTCGTCCAGGTGCGCCAGCTGATCCCGAGCAGCCCGGTCGAGGTTCGACTCCGCGC
This sequence comes from Promicromonospora vindobonensis, assembly GCF_042685865.1. NCBI lineage: Bacteria > Bacillati > Actinomycetota > Actinomycetes > Micrococcales > Promicromonosporaceae > Promicromonospora > Promicromonospora vindobonensis. Next base: position 662,590 of record NZ_JBHUOG010000001.1, read on the forward strand.
CCAGCAGCGGCTCGACGCCGATCGAGCGGTACGGCGCACCCTTCGGCCAGCCGCCGAGGTTGCGCCACACCACGAACGACACCGGCGCCGCGAAGCCCTGCTCCACGCCCCAGCGGAGCGACAGCCGGTCGGCGCCGTCCACGACGTCCACCCGGTCGGACGCGACGACGGCGCAGCGGGCGGTCCCGTCGTCGGGGCCGAGGACGTCGAAGGACACTCCCCTGCCGTCGGGCCAGGTGGACGACGCCGTTGCGCCCCGCTCCGGCCACTCGACCACCAGCACGTCCGGCCGCCCGGGCACCTCCAGGCGCGCGCCCGGCCCGACGTCGAGCAGCAGGTGCACGGCGTGCAGGACTGCGGCGCCGGGCGGGCCGTCGATCGTGTAGGCCGCGCGCACGACGCCGTCGTCCGCGGTGAGACGACGGCGGAGGGAGAGGTCACCCGTCGTGACCCGCGCCGCGCCATCGGCGTCGGCGGCCCACTGCTGGGACCACACCTCGCCGTGGTCGCTCGGGCCGTTGAGGGTGGGGAAGCACTCCTCACCACCGCCGGCGTCGACGAACGCGTCCCCGGGCACGACGGCGGCCCGTGCGCCGTCGGGGATCCGCGGGTTGCGCCAGAGCCACTCGCGCTCGGGCGTGGCGAGCGACGTCCACCGCCCGCCGAGCGCCAGGTCCGTCCGTACGGTCAGGGGGCGCCCTGCACCAGCAGGTCCCGCCACGGTCACACCCGGTCCAGGATCATGACGTCACAGTCCACCCAGGTCCACGCGACCGCAAGCCCGTCCGCGGTCAGTTCCTTGCCGGTGAACGTCCTGCTCCGGGAGTCGCCGCGCAGCCGGTACCGCGCGTCCGGGTCGAGGTCGCCGAGGTGCGCGGTGAGCCCCGCGGCACCGGTCCGCCGCCACGCCAGCACCACGACGGTGTCCCTGCCCGTGTACTGCACCGCGCACGCCTCGTCCGCGGGCGCACCGTGCCGCCGCACCCGGCCCGTATGGACGACGGGCCGGATCGACCGGTACAGCTCGACGAGCGCCGCCGCCCGTTCCCGCGTCGCCCGGTCCCAGGCCAGCAGGTCGGCCCCGACGCCGAGCACCCCGGCCATCGCGACGACGAACCGGAACTCGAGGCTCACCGGTTCGCCGTCCCGGTCCCGGTCGAGCAGGTCGGGCAGGTCGGTCACCCACGAGCTCATGGTCCATGCGGGCAGCACGCCGAGGAACCCGTGCTGGATCGCCAGGCGGTCCCGCGGCCCGGTCTCGTCGCTGGGCCACACGACGTCGGTCCGCGCGAGCACGGCGTGGTCGATCCGCCCGCCACCTCCCGCGCAGGCCTCGACCGTCACCTGCGGGAACTCGGCACGCAGGGCGTCGAGGACCCGGTAATAGGCCTGCGTGTGCCGCCAGGACCAGTCGTCGCCACCGAGGATGCTCTGGCCGCCGTCGGCGATCGAGCGGTTCATGTCCCACTTGAGGTAGGTGATGTCCGTGTCGCCCAGCAGCCGGCGGAGCGTGCCGAGCACCCACTCCTCGACCTCAGGCCGGCCCAGATTGAGCACGTACTGGTTGCGCAGGGTCTCCAGCGGGCGACCGGCCGCCTGGTGCGCCCATTCCGGGTGCGCGCGGTACAGGTCGCTGTCGGGGCTCACGGCCTCCGGCTCGACCCACAGCCCGAACCGCATGCCCAGATCGCGGACGCCGGCCGCGAGCGGCCCGAGCCCACCAGGGATCCGGTGCAGGTCCACGTCCCAGTCGCCCAGCGCCGCGCGGTCCGTGGTGCGCCCGCGGAACCAGCCGTCGTCGACCACGAAGACCTCCGCGCCCACCTCCGCAGCGACCGCGGCGAGCTCGAGCTGGTGCTCCACCCGCACGTCGAACGTGGTGGCGTACCACGAGTTGTAGACCACCGGCCGGTGCTCCGGGCCGCGGGTGCGGGCCAGCGTCGCCTGGTACTCGTGCCAGGCGTGCGCCAGGTCGTCGGCGTCGCCCTCCACGCGCACCCCTGCCAGCACCGGGGTGGTCAGCCCCTCGCCCGGCCGGAGGGTGAGGATGCCCGACTCGTCGTCGGGCCCGGCGGCGACCCGCATGTGGTCGGCGAACGGCACGGCGTCCAGCGCCAGGCGCCACGAGCCGCTCCACGCGAGCGCGACGCCGTAGCGGACGCCGGACTCGCCGTCCGTCCCGGAAGGCGCCAGCGAGACCACCGGCGCGTACGTGTGCGACGTGATGCCCTGCCGGCTGCCGATGCTCAGCGTCCCCGCCCCGAGCGTCACGCCGAAGGGTGTGAACTCGCGCGACCACGCGCCGCCGAGCAGCCCGACGGCCGCCCCGGCGCCGGCCGGGATCGCGAACGCGCCGCCCCAGGCCCGGAGCAGCTCGATCGGCTGGTCGGACACGTTGCGCACCTCGGCCCACTTCTCGACCACGTCGTGGCCGAGGTGGGTACGCAGGTGCAGGCGCACGCTCAGGCCGAGGACGCCGTCGGCCAGCGGGCACACGAGGTGCGTCGCGCCGTCGTCGTCCCGGCTGACCGATACCTCGCCGTCCGGCCCGCCGGGCATGGTGAGGCGCGCGCCCCGGAGGCCGTCCGCCCGCCGCACGACGAGCTCGGCGCCGTGCACGTTGCGCGTACCGAGCGCCGTCGCCTCCAGCGGCAGCAGGTCCAGGTCGGCCTCGAACGATGACGTCGCGGCGGCCGGCGCCGGCTCGTCGCCGCCGTCGGGCCCCCAGCCGACGGCGACCAGCCCGGCCCCGCGCGGCGCCGGGCCGACGACGTACCGGCCCGACCGTGTCGGCAGCACCCAGGTCATTTGTTGGCCCCCACGAGCAGTCCGGACACGAACTGCTTCTGGAACATGAAGAACACGATCGCCGTAGGGACCGCCGCGATCAAGGAGCCCGCGGCGACCACGTTCCACGCGCTCGCGTAGCCGCCCTGGAGGTTGAGCAGGGCGGCGGTGATCGGGAACTTGTCCTCGGTGCGCAGCACGGTCATCGCCCAGATCAGGTCGTTGAAGATCCAGGTGGTGGCCAGAGCCGCGAGCGCGGCGAGCGACGGCCGGGACAGCGGCAGCACGATGCGCCAGAAGATGCCGCCGGGGCCGGCGCCGTCGAGCCGTGCGGCCTCGAAGACCTCGGTGGGCAGGCTGCGCATGAAGCCGTGCAGCACGAACGTGTAGAAGCCGATGCCGAACCCGACCTGGACGATGATGAGCGCGGTGCGGGTGTCGGCGATGCCGAAGGCCTCGGTGATGGCCGCGACCGGGACGAGGAGGATCTGCGGCGGCAGGAGGTTCCCTGCGAGCATGGTGAGCAGGATGGTGCGCCGGCCGGGGATGTCGAACCGGCTGAGCGCGTACGCGGCGACGGACGAGAGCGCCAGAGAGGCGAGGACCGCCCAGGCGGTCACCAGCACGCTGTTGCCGAGCGACTGGAGCACGCCGCCGTCGGTCAGCGCGGTGGTGAAGCCCTCGGTGCTGAACGACGCGGGGAAGGCGCCGAGGCCGCGGCCCGCGATGTCGTCGTAGGAACGGATGGCGACGAACAGCACGAACACGATGGGGCTGAGCCACAGGAGCGTGACCGGGATCATCGCGACGTGCAGCCACGGGGAGCGTGCGGCACGGGGCCTGCGACGGCGGCCCGTGCGGGCGGGGCCGGGCACGCCGGCCCGGGCGGGTGGGGCGAGTGCTGACATGTCAGTCCTCCGTCCGGGCCTGGCGGGCGAGGTAGGTGATGATGAAGCCGATGGCCAGCGCGAAGATGACCACGGCGATGGCAGAGGCGTAGCCGAGATTCCCCGTGGTGAACGCCTGCTGGAACATGTAGGTGCTCAGCAGCTGGGTCTCGTTGTAGGGGCCGCCGCGCGTCATGGCCCAGACGATGTCGAAGGTGCGCAGCGAGTCGATGACGGTCACGGCGAAGACGACGGTGTTCACGCCGCGCAGCTGCGGCATGACGATGCGCCAGAACCGCTGCCACGCGCTCGCGCCGTCGACGGCGGCCGCTTCCTCGAGCGTGGGGTCGGTGCCTTTGAGGCCCGCCAGGTAGAGCACCATGATGTAGCCGACCTGGCGCCAGACCGCCGCGATCAGCACGGCCCACAGTGCGACGGTGGGGTCGGCGAGCCACTGGCGTTGCAGCGACTCGAGCCCGAGCAGCCCGAGGGTCCCGTTGATCGGCCCGTCAGGCGCGTACATGACGCGCCAGAACAGCCCGCTGACGGCGAGCGAGACGACCATGGGCAGGTAGATGGCACTGCGGTACAGGCTCACCATGGGGCCCGGCTTGTTCAGGGTGACCGCGAGGACGAGCCCGCCCACCACCGACAGGCCGCCGAACCCGAGCACCCAGACGACGTTGTTCCGCAGGGCGGTGAGGAAGATCGGGTCGGCGGCCAGGTCGCGGAAGTTCTGCAGGCCGACCGGTTCCGCCAGGCTGATGCCGTCCCAGCGGGTCAGGGCCAGGGAGAACGAGTTGGCAGCGGGCCAGAACACCCAGAACAGCTCGATCGCGAACGGGACCAGCAGGAACGCCCAGACGAGCGGCGGAACGCGCGCGATCCGGGACCGGCGGCGGGCGCGGCCGGGCCGGGCGCCACCGCCCTTCTCCGTGTCCGGAGGGGACGTCAGTGTGCTCACGACGCGAAGACCCCCTCGGCCGCCGTCTGCCACTCGTCGAGGATGCTCTTCATGGAGTCCGGCTGCGCGAGGAACTTGGTCAGCGCGGTGTCGGCGGTGGCCTGGAGCGCGTCGGAGGAGTCCCGGTTGAAGAACTGTGTGATCTCCTCGGTGCTGTTGAGCAGCTCGATGCCCTTCTGCACCAGCGGGCTGAAGGACGACGTTTCGACGTCCGGCGAGGTCGGCAGGTTGGCGGACTTGGACTGCTCGATGTACTGCTGCTGCGACTCCGGGGAGGCGAGGTAGGTCAGGAGGTCGAGCGCGCCCTGGTGGTTGTCGCTCTTGGCGGCGGCGAAGAACCCGTCGGTCGGCGCCTCCTCGGCGGTGGGCACCGAGTCGTTGATCACCGGGACCGAGAAGAAGTCGAGGTCGTCGCGCTGGTCCTCGGGGAAGTACGTGGTGACGAACGCCCCGACGAGGTACATGGCCGACTGGTCCTGAGCCATCGGCGTGGCAGCCTCCTGGGCCGAGTACGACGCCATGTTCGGGTCGAAGTACGGGATGAGCCGCTTGTACTCCTCCATGACGGCGACGACCTCGGGGTCGTTGAACGCGTGCTCGCCCGCCAGGAGCTCCCGGTGGTACTGCGCGCCGTTGACCCGCAGGTTCAGGTAGTCGAACCAGCCCGACGCCATCCACGGCGTCGAGGACAGACCGTTCGTCAGCGGGTTGACGCCCTGGCCCTTGAGGTTCTCGCACAGGGCGTGGAACTCGTCCCAGGACGTCGGCGGCTCGACGCCCCACTTCTCGAACGACGACTTCTTGTAGAAGACGCTCCACCAGTAGTAGTTGGTGGGCACGAAGATCTGGTTGCCGGAGGCGTCGGACGACAGGCTGCGCAGCGCGTCGGAGTACCCGGCACACGGACCGTCACCCTCCCACAGGGACGACACGTCGAGCAGCAGGCCCTCCTCGGCGTAGGACCGGGCCACGGACCCGGCGTACCAGCTCAGGACCTCGGGTGCGTCGCCGGACCGCAGGTAGTTGGTGAGCTGGGCACGGAACTGCTCGGTCGCCACGGAGTTCATGGTGACGTCGCCGCCCGGGTAGGCCTTGACGAGCGCCTCGAGCGCGGCCTTGGGGTCGGCGTCCTGGATCGAGTTCTGCAGGGTCACTGCGCCGGTGCTCGCGGCGCCCCCACCGCCGCCGCCCCCCGACGGCGTCGTACCGACACAGGCAGCCAGCAGGCTGGCCGCGCCGAGCGTCATGCCGCCCGCGATCAGCTCGCGGCGGGTCAGTGCCCGCATGGAGGTCGTGGTTCGCTTGGACATCTTTGTTCCTCCTCCGTGCGCCTCCGTTGGCGCACCTGGTACATCTAGATCACGGGTGCGGGTAGGTCCACGCCCGTCAGGATCGCTGCGCACTCCTTCATGCTGAGTGCTCCTTCGGGGCCAGGTGACCCTGGCCCGCGGGGCGTGGGCCGGCCGGGACCGGTCCGCTGCGTGCGCCGGGACCGTGCAGCAGCTCCGCGCCCCGCCGGGCCACGGCATGGCGCAGGTCCGCCGCGTGACGCGATGCCGCGAGCGCCCCCTGACGCAGGAGATCCTCGCCCGCCGGGACCTGGTCGGCCAGGAGGGCGAGCTGGGCGTCGAGGAACAGCACGCGCCGGTCACGGGCGCGCACCGGGTCCTCCTCGAACAGCAGGAGGTCGGGCAGGGACGTGGCGAAGTAGTCGACGCGCGGGACCTCCGCCGCGTACCGGTCGCGGTAGGCCCGCAGCGAGGCCGTCAGCTCGTCGGCGGCGTCGTGCCGCCCGGTGCGGCGCAGGGCGAGGACCGTCCAGAAGGTCTGCTCGCCGTGCTCCTGGGTGCTCATGTCGACGAAGTCGCCGCGCTGGGCCGCCGCGGTGCGCCACGCGTCCGCGGCGCCGTCGGAGTCGCCCGCCGCTTCGAGCGCGTCCCCGAGCAGGAGGTGCAGGTACGCGGTGCTGGCCAGCGGATGGCGTGCCTCACCGAGGTGGTCCGGCGGTGCGAGGGCGGCCAGCACGTGCCCGACGGCGTCCTGGGCCCGGGCGTCCGCGAGCGCGTCGAGGGCGCGGTGGGCGTGCGCGCGGTCCCAGGCCAGCAGGGCCTGGCCCTCGCCGCCCTCCCACGGGTGGAGGCGGCGCCGCCCGAGGATCGTCAGGGCCTGGTCGGCCCGGCCCTGCGTGGTCATCAGGTGCAGCGTCTCGACCGCCAGGTCGTCGCGGTCCAGGGCGGGGGCGCCCCCGTCGAGGAGGTCGGCGAGCCGGTCGGCTGGGCCTGCGCCCCGCAGCGCGGCGAGCTGGTCGCTCTCGTACAGGAGCCGGGCGTCGCCAGGGGCGGCCGCGCGGGCCCGGTCGTACGCGTCGCGTGCTGTGGCCAGGTCGCGCTCGTGGTTGACGGCGGCGAGACCGATGTTGCGCCAGGCGACGGCGTCGGCCGGGTCGATGGCCACGGCTTGCCGCCACAGGTGCAGGGCGTCGGCCCGGCGTCCCACCGCGTACGCCCAGTGCCCCAGCAGCGACCGGGCGGCGGCGTCGCGCGGCTCCGCGTCGGCGGCCTCCCGGAGCACCGCTGCGTCGGCGAGCCGGCCGGGGAAGCACCAGGTGGCGTCCACGGTGCGGGCCCGTGCCCGCTCGGCGGCGGCCTCGGCGGGACGGCCGGCGAGCCGCAGCACGTGCGCACGGTGGTAGGCGAGGAGCGGGCCGGCCGCGGGCTGCCCCGCCGGCCGGTGCCCCTCGCGGTCCTCGGCCTCGGCCAGGCATGCGAGGGCTGCCTCGTGCTCCCCCACCCCGGCGAGCTCGACTGCCACGTCGAGGAGGATCTGGGCGTCGCCGCTCGCGGGCAGCCCGTCCAGGTGCCGCAGCCACGCGTCGAGCGGGTCGAGCGCCCGCGCGGCGGCCAGCACGCCCGCCGCCGCCTGGTCCTGCCGGAGCCGCCGGTGGCACACCACCGTGAGGGCGAGCGCCTGCAGGTGCTCCGGCTCCGTGCGGCGCACGTCGGCGAGCCGCCCCAGAGCGCTCTCGTACCGCCCGGCGCGTGCGTCGAGGCGCGCCATGCGGTAGCCGGCGCCCGCCCGCCAGGCCCGCGACCAGGCGGCCTGCGCGTAGGCGTCGTAGGCGCCCACGTCGTCGCCGAGCGCTTCCCTCGCCAGGCCGAGCAGGTAGACGGCAGTGGTGTCGCGGGGGCTGCGGTGCAGCCGGGTCAGCCTGCCGACGGCACGTTCGAGGTACTCGGCGGCCTGCTCCGGGCGGCCCGCCGCGTACGCGCGCCGCGCGAGACCGGCCAGGCTGTCCGTCTGCTCGGGGTCGCGGCGCAGCGCCTCGCGCCAGTAGGGCTCCGGCGCGCGGGTGGCGTGCCGGTACAGCTCGAGGTGTGCCGCGATCAGGGCGAGTTCCTCGACGGTGCCGACCTGCTCGGGGGGAGGCGGCTCCTGGGCGGGGCGGGGGGTCTCGACGGGCTCGGCCACCGGCACGGCCGGCTCCTCCCACGTCACCAGGACCCGGCCCGCGTGGGTCACGGTCACCGTGACCGGGCCGGCACCCGGCGGCAGCTCGTGCGCCAGGTGCGCGGGCGCGCCCGGGTCGACGTCGACCGTGTCGGTCGCCAGCGCCTCGCCGTCGGCCGACAGCGCGACCTCCACCCCGCGCAGCGGCTGCGGCACGACGACACCGACGGTCGCCGTCGTGCCGGAGCGCTCCAGCCGGACCGCGGCGTCCAGCGTGGCCCGGTCCACCGGCCCCACGTCCCGGAACGGGTACCAGAACTGGGAGAACACCTTGGTCTCGCCGGGGGCGAGGTGGGCGAAGTCGGGCTGGTTGTCCGTGAACACGCCCGCCATCAGCTCCACGTAGTGCGAGCCGTCGTCGGCCAGGTTCGCGTCCCACGCGTGGCCGAACGGGGCGTTGCCCCAGGTCCACTGCTTCTTGCCGGGCGAGAGCGCGCGGTCCGCCACGTGTACGAACCCGAGCCCCGCCGCATGGTCGTAACCGCCGAAGAACTCCTCGCCGCTCGCCAGGCACATGTACGACGTCGGCACCGGGATGTTGCGGTACCAGTCGAGCTGGTCACCGGTGAGCTCCACGCCACCGTGCGCCGTCCGGACCTCGCCCCCGCGTGACGGGTAGTCCACGCCGTAGTAGGGGCGGTCCGCGTGCGGGAACGCGGTGACCGCGCGCCGCGCGTGGTCGGCCACGAACCGGACGTCGTGCGGGAAGAACGACTGGTAGTCGTCGTCCACCTTCGCCGCCACGTTGGCCCACCACAGGAACGACTGCGGCAGCTCGCTGCGGTTGTACAGCCGCACCGTCAGCTCCAGCACCGCGCTGTCCGGACGCAGCCGCACGCCGTGCATGCCCTTCATCCGCGTGAACGGGTCATGGTCCGAGCACCAGACGACCACGGCGCCGTCTGGCTCCTCCTCGATCTCGACGTCCACCGGCAGATACGTCGCCGGACGATGGTGCTGCGGCCAGTTGAACTCCACACCACCCGCCACCCACGGGCCCGCCAGGCCCACCAGCGCAGGCTTGATCACCGGGTTGGTCCAGAAGAAGTCCCGGCCGGTGCGGCGCTCGCGCGCCACGTGGATGCGCCCGCCCAGCTCCGGCAGCACGACCAGCCGCAGCCACTCGTTCTCCAGATGGACCGCGCGCCAGGCCCGCTGGTGAGGCTCGTCGGCGATCTGGTGGTGGAACGGGAGCGGGTACACGCGCCCGGACGAACCCTGGTACACCCGTCGGTCCAGGTAGGCGGGGAACCGGTCGGGCGGCAGCGGCTCATAGGTCGTCAGGGTGAGCGGCGCCTCCCAGGCGGCCGCGGCCCTCCCTGCCAGGTCGTCGGGCCGGTCGGGAAGGTCGGGCAGGGCGGGCCGGTCGGGCAGGGACTCCACATCGAGCATGTGACCGACGTTACGAACCCGGACCCGCCCCGGGAAGCGACGTATCGACTCATTTACCTGGACGATCCGACGATTCCTGTTCCGGAGACACCTGCTGACGGGGCGGTGCCCGTGGCGCTACCCTCCAGGTGTGCGGATCCGCGAGGGCTTCCCCGGACAGCGCCTGCGGGTGCTGCCGACCACGGTGGTGCGCGCGGCAGCGAAGCAGGGCCCCACCTCCCGGCTGCTGGTCACCGACGCAGGCTATTTCCCCCACGCGGCGAACCACGGCCGGGTGCGCAAGCACGGCGCGATCGGCTCCATCGTGATCGTCACCTCCGCCGGGCGCGGCTGGTGCCGCACGCCCGGCGGCCTGCACCGCATCGGGGCTGCTCAGGCCCTCGTCATCCCGGCAGGGGTGCCCCACGAGTACTGGGCGGACGACGACGACCCATGGACGATCTGGTGGATGCACGCCCGCGGCCCGGACGCCGCGGAGTTCGAGCGCGACCTGGTGGCGCACGCCGGGCCGGACGACGTCGCCGTGGTCGAGCTGCACGACCTGGTTCGTGTCGTCGCCGACCTCGAACGCGTGGTCGATGCGCTCGAGACGGACGAGACCTATCCAAGCCTGCTGCGCTGCGCGGGCGCCGCTTGGTCGGTGCTCGCCCAGGTCGGCGCCGACGCCGCCGCCGGCAGCCCGGTCCGGGGCGAGCCGGTCCGGGCCGCTCAGGAGTACCTGCGCACCCACCTGGACGCCGTGGTCGAGGTGGCGGCGCTCGCCCGCCGGTTCGGCCTGAGCACCTCGCACTTCTCCGCACGCTTCCGGGCGGCGACGGGCGGCGGCGTGGTGGAGTACGTCAAGCGGCTGCGGATGGCGCGGGCGTGCGAGCTGCTCATCACCACCGAGTTGCCGGTGGCGGACATCGCGCGCTCGGTCGGCTACCCCGACCCGTTCTACTTCTCGCGCCAGTTCCGCAGCGTGCATTCCTGCAGCCCCACGGACTTCCGGCGCGGCCTCCACGACCGCGAGCGCTGAGCGGGCCCGGGGCCCGGGGCCCGGGGCCCGGGGCAGTGTTCGGCAGAATGTCAGGTGTTCGGCATTCCGGGACTGCCGATCACCTGACATTCTGCCGATCAGCCCGCGAACCGCCGCGTCGGATCGCTGCTAGCAGGAGGGGGCGGCGGTCAGGAGCTCGAGGAGGTGGGGGGACGGCGAGTCCTGGCGGTCCGCGGCCGTCACCACCGAGACCACCCAGTCCGCGGCACCGTCCGGCGCGACCGGCACCGCCACGAGGCGAGCTGCCTGCGGCTTGGCGGCGACGTGCCGCGGCACGAGGGCAACGCCGAGGCCGCGGTCGACCAGGTCGAGCAGCGTGTGCACGTCGTTGACCGTGAACCGCACGCGCCGGTGTACCCCCCGCGCGGTGAACGCGTCGTCGTTGAGCCGGCGCACCGCCCAGGACGGGTGGAAGTCGATGAAGCTCTCGCCCCCGAGCTCCGCCCGGTCGGCGGCCGGGCGCGACGCGAGCGGGTGGTCCGGCGGGCAGAGCAGCACCACCGGCTCCTGGCCAAGGACCGTGCGCGGCAGCACGCCGACGTGGTCGGAGGTGGCGACGAACGCGGCGTCGAGGTCGCCGTCGCGCACCCCTGTCAGCAGCTCGTGCGAGCCCGCCTGCGTGAACGCGATCTCCACCAGCGGGTAGCGGCGGTGGAAGCGTTCGAGCAGCGAGGCGACGTCGACGACGCCGAGGCACTGCTCCGACCCGACGCGCAGCGTCCCCGCGAGCGCATGCGAGACCTGCACCACCGCGTCGCGCGCCTCCGTCGCGGAGGAGAGCATGGTGCGGGCGAAGGGCAGCAGGGCCAGGCCGGCCTCGGTCGGCTCGACCTTGCGCGTGGTCCGGGTGAACAGCTTGGTGCCCAGCTCGACCTCGAGGTTGCGGATCGCGGCGGACAGCCCGGACTGGGAGACGCCGGTGACCTCGGCGGCCCGGGTGAACTGCCGCTCGTCCGCGAGGGCGACGAGGTATTCCATCTGACGCAATTCCATTAAGCACTACCAGTTCTAGGAATAATGATGGGGAGTTGTTGGACTTCTAGGTTATCCCTTCCTAGTCTCAGGCTCGAAACCGTTGCGACACGAGGAGCTACTCATGCAGCACCGCACCATCGGCGGCCGGGCCGTCTCGGCGATCGGCCTCGGCGGCATGCCGATGTCCATCGAGGGGCGACCCGACCGCGACCGCTCGATCGCCACGATCCACGCGGCCCTCGATGCCGGCGTCACGCTCATCGACACCGCTGACGCCTACCATCTGCACGCCGACGAGGTGGGCCACAACGAGGAGCTCATCGCCGCGGCCCTGCGCTCCTACGGCGGCGACACCTCCGGCGTCCTCGTCGCCACCAAGGGCGGGCACCTGCGTCCTGGTGACGGTTCCTGGACCAAGGACGGGCGGCCCGAGTACCTCAAGGAGGCCGTGAAGGCGTCGGCCAAGCGGCTCGGGGTCGAGGCCATCGGCCTGTACCAGTTCCACCGGCCGGACCCGAACGTGCCCTACGGCGACTCGGTGGGCGCGATCCGCGACCTGCTCGACGAGGGCGTCATCGAGCTGGCAGGCATCTCCAACGCGAACCCGGACCAGATCCGCGAGGCCAACGACATCCTGGGCGGGCGCCTCGTCTCGGTGCAGAACCAGTTCTCGCCGCGGTTCCGCTCCTCGCTGCCCGAGCTCGAGCTGTGCGCCCAGCTGGGCATCGCGTTCCTCCCGTGGAGCCCGCTCGGCGGCATCGCGCTGGCGCGCTCGGGCGAGCTCGGCACGGAGTACGCGGCGTTCCTCGAGGTGGCCGAGGCGCACGGGGTCTCGCCGTTCCGCGTGACGCTCGCGTGGGAGCTCGCGCTCGCCCCGGTCGTCGTGCCGATCCCCGGAGCATCGCGGCCGGAGAGCGTCCAGGACTCCGCGCAGGCGGCGGACCTGACGCTCACCGACGACGAGGTGGCGCGGCTCAGCGCTGCCGGCGCCTGACCGCCCGGACGCCTCGCAGGACCGCACACGACCCGCAAGACCCACAAGAAAAGGACCTCATGAAGACCTTCACCCTCCCCGGGACACAGCTCACCGTCCCGAACGTCGTCCTTGGCCTGATGCGCATCCAGGAGAAGACGGACGAGGAGGTGCGCACCCTGGTCAAGACCGCGAGGGACGCCGGGATCTCGTTCTTCGACCACGCCGACGTGTACGGCTCCGCCCTGCACGGGTGCGAGACGCGATTCGCCGAGGCGATGCAGCTGACGTCGTCCGAGCGCGAGCAGATCGTGCTCCAGACCAAGGCCGGCATCGTGCGCGAGGGGCCGTACTTCGACTTCTCGTACGAGCACATCATCGAGTCGGTGGACGGCTCGCTGGCCGCGCTCGGCACCGACTACATCGACATCCTGCTGCTGCACCGCCCGGACGCCCTCGTGGAGCCGGACGAGGTGGCGCGTGCGTTCGACGAGCTGTCGGCGGCCGGCAAGGTGCGCTCGTTCGGCGTCTCCAACCACACGCCGGGCCAGATCGAGCTGCTGCGCAAGTCCGTGTCTCAGCCGATCGTCGCCAACCAGCTCCAGCTGTCCGTGACGCACGCCCCGCTCGTCGCGCAGGGTGTGGCCGCGAACATGCAGGCGCTGGACCAGTCGATCAGCCGCGACTCCGGCACGCTCGACTACTGCCGCCTGAACGACATCACCGTCCAGGCATGGTCGCCGTTCCAGGCGGGGTTCTTCACCGGCGTGTTCCTCGGCTCGCCGGAGTACCCGGAGCTGAACGCCGCCATCGACCGGCTCGCCGCCAAGTACGACGTACCTGCCATCGCGATCGCCACCGCCTGGATCACGCGCCACCCCGCGCAGATGCAGGTGGTGCTCGGCACCACCAGCCCCGAGCGGGTGGCAGGCGCCGCCCTCGGCTCCGACGTGCCGCTCACTCGGGCCGAGTGGTACGAGCTGTTCCGCGCGGCGGGCTACACGGTGCCGTAACGCCGGGCACATCCTGCGGGCTCGACCGGCGGCGCGCGGCGTCGCCGGTCGAGCCCGTCGAGGTTCCGATCCCGGGTGAACTTCCGGCCCTCCCCTGGTCTTTCGTCACCGGCACCGCGCGGCTCTGCCAGGGTGAGCGCCATGACCGCGACCGCACCGAGCCAGCGCGCCGAGGCCCCCGACCGCGCGGGTCCCCTCCCCCTGGCTGCTGCGCTGCTGCTGGCGTTGTCGGGTCTGTTCGCCCTGCCGGTAGGCCTCGTCTCCCAGGCGTACTACAGCGACAGCTGGGATGTGGCGACCATCGCGGCTCCCGCGTCGGTCCTGCCCACGCTGGTCCTCTCCGCCGCAGCGGTCGCCTACGGGTCGCGGGTCCTCCTGCTGGTGACCAGCGGGGTGGCCGTGCTGCACCTCATGGGTCTGGTGATGCTCGCGGCAGCCGCGTCGGCCGGGCCGAAGGATCCGACCCTCTTCCTGTCGGGCCCCGCCGAGCTCGGGCTCGCCCTGGTCGGCCTGGCCATGGCCTGGTGGAACACCGGGCACGCCGGACGCCGGCCCTGGATCGCGCTGCTCCCGGTGGTGCTGGCGCCGGTGCTGGGCCTCGTGATCGACCTGAGCCGGCTCGGCGACTGGTCGTGGTGGCCGATCGCCGTCGGCCTCCTGGTCGTCCAGCGCCTCCCGGTCTTCCTGACGGTCCTCGCGGCGGGGCTCCTGTGCCTGCCCGCTCGCGGGGCGCGGCTCGCCGGGACGGCGCTCGTCGCGCTCGCCGGGCTGAACCTCTACTGGCTGGGCCTCCTGGCGGGGGGCCCGGAGCCGCAACCGTTGCGGTACGCCGCCATCGGGCTGGCGCTCGTGTGCGCCGTCATCGGGGTCGCGGCGGCACGGCCGCGTCGCGCCGACGACGGTGCCGTACCCGATATCTCGCCGGACGCAGCGCCCACCGCACCCCGATCAGCACCCGACGCACGCAGCCGGGCGCTGCCGGTCGCGGCGCTGACGGTGCTGGTCCTGACCGTCGCCCTGGACACACTCGAGCTGTTCGCGCACGGCTCCGGCATCCAGCCCGGCGCTGCCGGCATCCTCCACCTGACCGGCTTCCTCGTCGACGCGAGCCTCCTCGCGGCATTCACTCTCGCCGCCGGGGCAGCGACCCTCGGGTCACGCGGCGTGCTGGTCGCGGCGAGCGCCTGCTCCGGCCTGCTGCTGCTCGTCCTGCTGGTCTACCGCGCCACGGCCGGCTGGGCACTGAACCTGCACGACGTCGTGCCGTTCGTCGCGCTCGGCCTCGCGCTCGCCGTCGCGTGGATCGGGACGCACCGGGCGGCAGCCGGCCGGTCCGGGTTGCCGTGGGCAGCGGTAGCCCTCCTGGTGCTTGCCGCCTCACCGCTGATGCTGCTCCTCGACCCGAGCTCCGGAATGTACGGGACAGGGAACCCGATGTTCTTCCAGCTCTACCTGCTGCCTGCGATCGGGGCGAGCAGCGCGCCCGTGCTGGCGGCGGCCCTCATCGGGTTCCCGGACCGCGGCACCCGGCTCGCGGCAGCCGTGCTGCTCGCCGCGCTGGCGGCCACCGGGATGGTCACGCTGCTGGGTGATTCCTACGGGATGCGTCTTCTCGCCGCGCTGAACGTGCTGCGGATCGGCGGCTACGCCCTGGCCTGCGTCCTGATCACGGCGGCCGTCCTGCCTCCTCGTCGGAGTGTCCCCTGACCGCTGCCTCGCCGCGGACTGCACGGTTCCGTGACGCTGTTCGCCGGACGTCGAGCCCGTCGGCGAGGTGAGTGTAGGTCTGCGGGGTGTGTTGCTCTGGGTAGACACCATCTACCCCGCGCAACACACCCCGCAGTCAGGGCCAGCGGCGGCGCTCACAACACGGAGGGTCGGCTGAGCGCGGAGGGTCAGCCGAAGACCACGTCGGCGCAGTTGTAGAACGCCTCAGGGCTGTCCGACCGCGTCCAGATCGAGTAGATGATGTGGTAGCCGGTCTTGTCCGGGAGCGTGGCGTCCCAGTAGTACTCGTCGCCCTGCGGGCCGCCAGGGCGCAGGGGCGGGTCGGTCACCTCGTCGAACGGCGCGGGCTCGAGGTCGTCCCAGCCGAGCGGCTGGCTCGGGTCCCAGCCGTCCCTGGTGATGTACTGCGACCAGGTGCCGGGGTGCCTGGCCCAGGCGTTGTACCGGAACGTGATCGTCTGTCCGGCGGTGACGGTCGTCGTCGGCCACTGGGTGCCCGGCTCACGGAAGGCGGAGAACGAGTCCTGCGGCCCGCACAGGTTCCCGTCGGGCACCACCTCCCTGTGGCGCCCGTCGGCGTCGCTGAGCAGGTTGCCGAACCAGTTGTAGAACGGGTAGTTGCCGTTCACCGCGTACGCGTTCTGGCACATCGGGTTCTGGGGGTTCAGGCCCCCACCCTGGCCGTTCTCGATCCCGTCCACGTAGCACGCGTACGTGCGGGTGGCCGGGTAGGTGAGCCCGCCGTGCGCGTAGGCGGCGGGCGGGTTGGGCTGTACGACGACGATCGCCGCCGCCATGAGCAGGCCCAGCGCGGCGACCAGCGCCGTCGTCCGGACCCGGCCGAGCGTCTTGTAGAGGGTCACGTCCAGCTCCTTCGTCGGTGCTCCGAGAGATCGGGTGTGCTCGATCCTCGGAGCCCGACGCGGGCCGGACAACGCTCCGTATCGTTTAAGCGCCGGCGGTCAGCGACGCGTCACGGCGCCACGTTGTGGTTCGACGCGAAGAGGTTCTGCGGGTCGTACGTCCGCTCGACCTATGGCCCTGACCTGCACAGGCACCTCGCGATATCGACCAGGCCAACAGAACGTGCCAACATGTTGGCGAGCACCCATCACCGGGAGCACTCAGGAGGCACGAAAACATGGCAGCAGTCATCCCGGTCAAGCGGGCACGCGGCGGGTACGCCTGGCGCGTCATGGCGCGCGACGAGCACAAGAAGATGAAGCAGGAGACGTTCTCCGGCCCCGACGCCGTCGCCGTCGAGAAGGCGGCCAGGACCTTCGCCCGACTCGTCGACCGAGTCGGCATCACCGAGGCCTCCAGGATTCGGACCCAGCGCTCCGGCGCCGCCACCCGCGGCGCCCCGACCGTGGGCGAGTGGACGGACGCCTACCTCGACAAGTCCACCGGCATCCTGGCCGGCATCACCGACGCCACCCGCGCCGACTACCGGCGCGACGCGAACAGGTACATCGTGCCCCGGCTCGGGGAGCTGCCCGTCGACCATGTGGACGTCGACGAGGTGGCCCGCTGGGTGGTGTGGCTGGAGGCGCAGCAGTGGAAGGGGAAGCCGCTCGCCGCCAAGACTGTGAGGTCCAAGCACACTCTCCTGTCGCAGATCCTGGGCGCCGCAGCCGTCAAGGGGCACCGCACCGGGAACCCGGCCAGGGGTGCGAAACTGACGCGCCAGCGCAAGCGGAAGATGGTGGTCCTGACCGCGTCCGAGCTCGCGGTGCTGCTGCACTTCCTGCCCGAGCAGTGGCGACCCCTGGTGCTGTGGCTCGCAGGGACGGGCATGCGCTGGGGGGAGGCGACGGCGCTCACCTGGGGAGACCTGGACCGCGACGCCCGGCCGATGCTCGTGCACATCGACAAGGCGTGGCAGAGGACGCAGGCCGGACAGAAGCGGACGCTCGGCCCGCCGAAGACTGACGCGGGCGAGCGCACCATCAGCGTTCCCGACTCGCTCGTGTCCCAGCTCGGCAAGCCTGGCCGCGGTGATGCGCTGATCTTCCCGTCCAGGACGGGCAAGGCGCTGCTCTCGGCCTCGTTCAACCCTCACG
The DNA here is from genome assembly GCF_042685865.1 of Promicromonospora vindobonensis. NCBI lineage: Bacteria > Bacillati > Actinomycetota > Actinomycetes > Micrococcales > Promicromonosporaceae > Promicromonospora > Promicromonospora vindobonensis. The sequence continues at coordinate 679,918 of NZ_JBHUOG010000001.1, forward strand.
TCTGGTCGCCGGCGCTGACCCGGGCGAACGGCACCGAGGCGTGCGAGGCTGCTGGCCTGACACCGATCGGCAAGCGGCCTCGCGTGCATGATCTGCGTCACTTCCACGCCTCGGCGCTGATCGGCGCTGGACGGCCGTTGCCCTACATCCAGGCGCGCCTGGGGCACGAGAAGATCACCACGACGGTGGACACGTACGGCCACCTGTTGCCGGACGCCCAGCAGGGCGACGCGGACGCGGTGGCGGTGATCCTGGGGGCGTCGCTGCCCGAGCTGGTCGAGCTGGTCGCGGCCCTGCCGGAGATCGAGGGCTAGCCCTCTTCGCCATACGGAACATTCATGCGCTTTCATGGGATCTTCCGGACATACGTGATATCCGATGAAAGCGCATGGTTTCGATGGGGTGAGAAGGGGGGATAACGGGACGCTTTAGCGTCATGAAATCGAATTCATGGGGTACTGATGACATGACTGACATGCACGGGGGCGACGCCGAACCCCCCGCTCAAGTTCTCACCCTGCCCAACCGCAACACGGGCACCACACCCCCCACCGGAGCCCTGGCGGACATGTCCCCCTTCGACCTCTGGCACCGTCTCCGCGACGCGATCGGCAGCGCCGCCGCCGCCGAACTCCTCGACGCCGGAGCCGTACACCTGGTCAAGGCAAACCGATCGACCGCCCTGAACTGAGCACACAAAAGCAAGGCCCCCGCCGTCGAGGCGGGGGCCTTTTGCGTTGGGGCACTACTCGCGGTCGGCACGCTCCTCTGCCGCGCGCACCAGCGCCCAGATGCTATCGAGGCCGAACTCGTGAGCCAGAGCTGCGAGCACGCCGTATGTCATCTCGCGCTCGCCCTTCTCGTAGTTGTGGAGCGTGTTCTTGTGCACGCCGATGCGCGCGCTCAGCTCCTCGAGCGTGAGGCCGGCGGCACTTCGCTCGGCCTTGATCTGTCGTCCTAGCGCCACAACTTCAGCCTGACGTCGGCCACTTGAGGTATCCACATCGCCGGACCGTACCCCGATTGTGTGATCCTGTCACCCATTTGGGTACCAGCGGCCCCCGACTCGCGCCAGTTCACCCCGCGCCAGAGCACACGCATGAGTGACGACATCCCTCCTATGTGTTGACGTACCCCAATTGGGCGAGTACGTTCCTGTCATGCCCATCACACATACGAGGGATCGTGACACTCGGACGAGTGACGGTGACGACCTGGCAGGCGCGCTGCACGACCTCCGCAAGGCCCGCGACCTGTCGCTCTACGCCGTCGCCAAGCGAACCGGCGTGCCCCGCACTGTCCTGGAGCGCCTGGAGGTCGACGCGACCAACGCGAAGTACGGCCACCTCGTCACCCTCGCCGAGTTCTACGGCCTGCCTCGCACGTCCGACCTCGTCGCCCTCGGCGAGCACCGCCGAACCCACGCGGCCTGAGCAAAGCCAAGGGGCCGACCCCCCTTCACAGCGGCCGGCCCCTCGAACAGACAGGAGACATCCTAGTGGAACTGACGCCCTTCACCTTCGACGGCAACGCCGTCCGGGTGATCACCGACGAGCACGGCGAGCCGAGGTTCGTCGCGTCCGACGTCGCGAAGATCCTCGGGTACCGCGACGCCGAGAAGATGACCCGACGCCTGCCCGTCGAGGACAGGGGTACCCGTTCAGTGGGTACCCCCGGCGGCGAGCAGGACATGACCGTCATCACCGAGCCCGGCCTGTACATCGCGATCTTCGGGTCACAGGTCGAGGGGGCCGAGCGGTTCAAGCGGTGGATCGCCACCGAAGTCCTCCCCGCGATCCGGAAGACCGGCGGCTACCAGGTCGCAGCGGCGCTCCCGCAGGACTTCCCCTCGGCGCTCCGGGCACTGGCGGACACCGCCGAGTCCCTCGCCGCCGAGCAGGCCGCCCGAGCGATCGAGGCACCCAAGGCCCAGGCGTGGGAGGACTTCCTCTCCGCGAACGGTGACTACTCGGTCAACCAGTCCGCGAAGGTCCTGTCCCGCCGCGCCGGAACCATCATCGGCGAGACCCGCCTGTGGAAGTGGCTCGCCGAGCACAAGTGGACCTACCGCGACCACAGCGGGCAGCGCGCCTACCAGAAGCGCATCGACACCGGCCACCTCGTGGAGAAGTCCCACGCCCCCTACACCGACCCGCACACCGGCGAGGAGAAGGTGCGCGGCGTCCAGGTCCGCATCACGCCCAAGGGTCTGGAACGGCTCGACCGGGGGCTCAGCGGACAGTTCGAGCTCGACATCGAGGGGGTCGCCTGATGGCCGACCTAACGACGAAGGACGTCGCCGTCGAGCTGAAGTGCGCGCCGGGGACGGTGCGAGGCCTGATCCAGTCCCACGAGCTGCGCGCGTACCGGCTGGCCGACGGCGGCCCGTACCGCGTCACCCCGGAGGCCCTGGCCGAGTTCCGCGCCCAGCGCGAGGCCGAGCGACACGACCCCTGGACGCGGTCGCAGGACCGCCGCAAGACCACCGCCGCCTGACGGATTCAGGCAAGAGCAATGCCGCCCCCACCGGATATGAGCCCAAGCAGGGACGGCACCACCGAGAGGAATCATCCCATGAAGCTCCCCAACCTGGGCGCCGCACTCGACCGGGCCATCGCCCGGCACGTCGAGGCAGCCCTGAACACCGAGCCGGCCGAGGACCTCGCCGCCGACTCCCGCGCCGAGGTCAGCACCCCGAAGGCGGCTCGCTGATGAGCACCAACGACCTGACCGGCGTCCTGGCCTGCGAGCCCTACGGCTTCCACCCGGCCGAGCCCCCCGAGGGCCCGCCGCACGACCTTCCGCAGCGCGAGGTCGGCGCGACCCTCACCCCCGAGGACCAGGCCCAGCTGATCACCAACCGCGAGCACATGCGCGCGGCCTACGAGCGGGAGACGAACCGATGAGGCCCACGACGACCGTCCGCCCGTTCCAGGTCGGCGACAACGTCCGCGCCGCGGGGCTGTTCGACGAGGCGATGCGGTCCGGGCCGATCCTCCTGATCCATGACTGCCCCGCGAAGATTGGGCACGAGGCGTTCTGCGCGGCATATGTCGAGGTGGACAAGAGCCTCCCCGAGACGGACCCGAAGCGGCTGGTCCAGGTGTTCCTGACGGCGGACGCCACGGGACCACTCAACGAGCGGCACCGCATCGAGCTCCTCGGCGACGGCCTCACAGAGGCCATCGACTCTGCGTCGCACCGCTCCTCCTCGCAGGCCGGTCTGGCCTCCCTGATCACGTCCGGCGGCGCGGTGACGCAGCCCAACCCCGCGCCGTCGGACGACAGCACCCACCTCCTGGACCGCCTCCCCGGCGAGCCCAACGCCCGCGACCTGGACCCCGTGTACGGCTTCACGGCCGACGTCGAGCGCTACGAGCGCCCCACGGTCTGGCTCACCCGCGAGCAGTACACCGCCCTCGGCGAGCCGCAGCAGATCACCGTGACGATCGGAGCGGTCCGATGAGCGCCAACGTCACCCGCCGCCACGCCCACACCAAGGGGCAGCCGCGCCGCACCTGGGCACCGCTCGGCGAGGTCACCTACATGCTGCCCGTGCTCGATGAGCCGCTGCCGGTGCTCACCGAGGACCAGACCGCACTGATGCTCGACGACATGTCCGGCGACCTGTTCCGCGCCGTCCGGGCCAACGTCGGGAACGGGCCTCGCAACACGCAGGAAGTGTTCGAGCACCTCGCCCCGAGGCACACGCCCGCCAAGGCCATCGCCCACGCCGCGCGCCGCGTCGTCAGCCTCGGGCTGTACACGGTCTCCGTCCTGGCCGTCATCGCCGTGCCGCCGGTGCTCCACGGGCTGGGGGTCTGACATGAAGACCACCACCGCAGCCCTCGCCGTCGGCGCCGCGCTCGTCGTCGGCCTCGTGTCCGGTGCCGCCTCCGCAGGCGAGCCCGTCACCCGCACGCCGGTCGCGTGCAACGCCATGGCGGCCTACGCCGTCGAGGCGTTCCAGCTCTGGGCCGACCTCGCCAGCGCGACACGGGAACGCGGGGACGCCCTCGGCGCCGACGCGTACGCCGTGCACGACGGCGACGTCAACCACCTCATGGCGTCGCTGGAAGCCGTCGCACCGAAGTACGACCGCGCCGTTGCCGACTGCGTGGGTGCCCCGTGATCGCCGCCCTGGCGCCCGCCGCGCTCGCCCTGGCCGCCATCGCCGTACTCGTCCTGACCGTCCGCCACCTCACCGCGGACGACCGCCACTACACCCAGCACATGAAGGGACACCGACCGTGAACACCCCCATCACCGCCGTGTCGTACTCGATCGACACCGCGTCCGCCGCGACCGGGGTGTCGCGCGACGTCGTCCAGCGGGCCATGCGCTCCGGTGACCTCGTCGTGCACTACCCGAACGTGAGCGGCAAGCAGGTCGGCAAGCCGCTGATCCTCGCCGAGGACCTGCGCGCCTGGGTCGCCGCGGGCAAGACGGAGCGGGAGGCCGCAGCGTGACCGACTTCCTCACCGCCGCCGTCCTGGCCGCCGCGTTCCCCGACCACGACCGCATGGCCACCGGCTTCGCGAACGCTGAGGCACGGCTTGCCCGCCAGGCGTACCGCGCCCGCATCCGGGACGAGAACGAGTACTGGGCCGGGCTGTACGGGCTCGTACTGACGGGGAGGGCCGCCGCGTGAGCACCGCAACCACCATCCCCGACCCCGACCGCACCCACCCGGCCGGCCTGACCTGGTACGCGCCGCTGGAGTCCCGGCCGATCGTCCTGGGCCCGTCCGAGGACCACCCCGACCTGCGGCCCGCGCTCGCCCTCGACGCCGGCCGGTTCTGGTCCGGCGCCCGTCACGGGCTCGCCGTCGGCCGGGCCCGCGTCCAGCTCGACGACGCCGCCGTCCGGTACGCGCTCAGCGCGGACCTGCGCCGGGCGCCCGCCGAGGTCGCCGCACTCGCCCAGGCCGCCACCGCCTGGGACCACGCCATCCACGCCTACGCGAAGGACCTCTCATCGTGAGCACCACCATCAAGCCCGGCCAGACCTGGGCAGACAAGAACGGGAACCGGCTCCGCGTCGACCTCGTGCGCCCCGCCCACGTCGAGTACACGTGGGTCGGCGGCATCATGCACATCCTCACCATCGCTGAGTTCCTCGACGCCTTCGAGCTGGTCGAGGACGCCACCGCACCGCTCGACCCCACCACCGCGCGCAAGGCCGTCGTCGACGCGCTCGCCACCGTCCTGCCCAGCGCCACCGTCGACTACGAGCTGCTGAACGCGGCCACGGACGCCGTCGTCGCCACGCTCAACATCCGGGCGGGCGGTGCCCGATGAACACGCAGATCGGCTACGCGCCCACCGAGCCCGAGCCCCAGGCGTACGTCGACGAGGTCCCCAAGGCGGGCCTGTACGTCGTCGACCACGGCGACATCCACGACGCCCGCAAGATCCGCCCCGAGCAGTTCACGGTGTGCTTTTGCTCGGACGACCAGCACCGCGACTCGCAGGCCGACGCGTGGGGCACGCACACCAGCGAGGCCAGGGCCGAGCGCGTCGCCCAGGCCATGCTCGGCCACGTCCTGGCCCGCGAGCTGTACGCCGTCACCCGGGTGGTGAGGCGGTGATGGGCGAGATGACCACCCTGGCCGACGCCGGCCGCCAGATCACCGCCGAGCGCCAGGCCCTGCTCAACCTGCTCGCCGTCGCCGAGAAGAAGGTCAGCCGCGGGCTCGGCGGCCCGGACCTCGCCAGGGCCGTGCAGGACGTCCAGGCGGTGCGGTCATGACCGACCTGCCCACCGAAGTGCAGCAGGCCCTCGACGAGTTCGACGGCCGCCAGTCCGACGCCGAGGTAGCGGAGCGGATACGTAACGCACTCGCTGAGGAGGCCAACCGTGGCTAACCCGAGACGTATCACGGCCGATGACATGCAGATCGCCGGACGCAACATCGCCGCCCAGCAGGGCATCACGGTCGACGAGCTCAAGGCCATCGTGCGCAACCCGCTCCGTGACTGCGCCGGCCCCGGCTGCGAACGCAAGTTCACCGTTCACCACGACCGTGAGAAGTACTGCTCCCGCACGTGCAAGACCGCAGCGAACTCCTTACGTAACAGGGCCGATCAGTGACCAGCGACCAGCGGCGCAAGCCATGCGCCGACGGCTGCGGAAAGACCACACGCGGCACCCGATGCCGGGACTGCTACGGCAAGATCCCCGCCCGCGAACGGTCCGGCAGGTTCGGCAGCTTCCAGCTCCACCCCACCCACCTCACGACAGGAACCACTCGAACCATGAACGCCCCCACCGAGCGCAACTTCGACTCCAGCCTCGCCGCCGGGCAGGCAGGATCCGGCTCCACCCCGGAGGAGCTCGCGTCCGTACAGCGCCACATCGACGAGCAGGCGAAGGACGCCGCCGACAAGGCCGACCTCGAACGAACCATCTTCGGCAAGTGAGCACCCGATTCGAGGCCCGCTGGCCCATCGAGCCCGGCACCGAAAGTGTGCCATTCACCGCCCGGGTACGTGTCGCAAAGGGCGACCTGGACCAGTTGCTCGAGGAAGCCGGCGCGGAACTGCTCTGCCACCCCGACGTCCTCACCTGGCGCGAGGACAACGGCGAGCTGGTCGCCACCGGCCCCGCACGACGCAAGACCACCACCACCCAGACCCCAGCCCAGGAGGCAGCGTGACCACCGAGCCCACCACCCCGGACCTGACCGACGAGGAGATCCTCGAGCTGGAGCAGCTGCTCGTCGAGGACGACAAGCTGGCCGAGACCATCGACCACGCCGAGCAGCGCCGCAAGGCCATCCGCGCCATCCTCGCCAAGAAGCTCCCCGACGGCACCAGGGCGCTCGGCGGCCGCAAGGTCATCATCAGCGTGCCGGCCCGCCTGGACGCCGCCGCGCTCGGCCGGGACTACCCCGTCACCGCCTACCCGCACCTGTACGAGCCGAAGCTCTCCACGAGCGCGGTGCGCGACAACATTGCCGCGGTCGACCTCGCCAAGTACGCCAAGGCTGGCCAGCGTCAGGTCACCGTCAAGTGACGATCGACCAGACGTTCTCCTCCCTGCCGCCGCGGACCGCACCGTTCGCGGCGGCAGGGGTGGGCGGCGCCGCCACCGAGCTGCGCGCCGTGATCGAGGACGCCATCGTGAACTCGCCGCGGTCCCTGCAGAAGCAGATCGGGCCGTCCGAGATCGGCGACCCCTGCGACCACTGCCTCGCGGCGAAGCTCGCCGGGTGGTCCAAGACCGACGACGGCATCCCCTGGCTGCCGTTCATCGGGACCTCGGTGCACGCCGAGCTCGAGCGGATCCTCACCGACCACGAGATCAACCGCAACGCCCTGCACACCACGGGCATGCGGTGGCTCTGCGAGAACCGCGTCACCGTCGGCCAGATCGGCGGCGTGGACATCTCGGGCAGCACGGACCTGTTCGACACCCAGGCCGGCGCGACCTTCGACTGGAAGATCGTCGGCGAGTCCACCCTGCGCAAGGCGCGCAGCAAGGGCGCCTCCGCCGTCTACCGCATCCAGGCGCACCTGTACGGACGCGGATGGGTGGCGGCCGGCCACGAGGTCCGCGACGTCGCCATCTGGTTCCTGCCCCGCAACGACGCCGCCGGCATCACCCGCGGCGTGCTGTGGCACGAGCCCTACGACGAGCAGGTCGCCCTCGACGCGCTCGCCCGCGCCAACCGGCTCCACGCCAACCTCACCGCGCTGGCATCCATCAGCGCCGCCGCCCGCGACCAGTGGATCACCGCGCTGCCGCGCGACAAGGACTGCTGGGACTGCGCCAGGTACCGCGACGCCCCCACCACCACCGCCGACGGGGAAACCCTCGACGGCCTCGTTCTTCCCGTCGCCGCCCGGTGACCGGGAACCGCACCACCACCAACCCCCAGATCACAGGAGATAACCCCATGAGCACCATGACCCCCGACGCCAACTCCATCCTCATGTCCGGCGGCGGCGCATTCGCCTCGTTCAAGGAGCACGGCGACACCATCACCGGGACCGTGACCCAGGTCGGCGAGCCCTACCAGGTCCGCGAGTGGAACCAGGCCACGAGCCGCTCCGACGGCCCGCCGAAGTTCACCAAGGCCGGCAAGCCTGTCTACGCCTTCCACGTCAGCCTCGCCACCGACGAGCGCGACCAGTTCAACCCGGACGACGATGGCGAGCGGACGATCGACGTCAACTCCTGGCGTATGCAGGACGCCCTGCGCGCCGCCATCAAGGGTGCCGGCGCGCCCGGCCTGGAGATCGGGGCGCAGGTCACCCTGACCTACACCAAGGACGAGGTGCAGGGCGACAGCCGCTCCGGCAAGCACTACGCCGCGCAGTACGTCCGGCCGGCGAACGTCGCCCTCATGGGTGGCGGGCAGCCCGCTGCCGCCCCGGCGCCCGCCCCCGCTCCGGTCGTCCAGCAGGCACCGGCTCCGGCCGCTCCTGCCCCCGTGGCGGTCGCCGCACCGGCACCTGCCGCCGCTGCCACGCAGTCCCCCGCGGACTTGGCCAAGCAGCTGATCGGCGTCGGCCTCGACGACACGGCCATCGCCGCCGCCACCCAGCTCGACCCCGCCGTGGTCGCGGCGATCCGCGCAGCCTGACCCACCAGCCCCGCCACGACAGGCGTGCTGCCCGCTTTCGAGCCGGGCCGGGGCACCAACCACGACACCACCACGAAAGCCCAGGAGGCACCCACCTTGACGCTCACCGTCACAGACCTGTTCGCCGGTGCCGGCGGCTCGTCTACCGGCATGATCCAGGTTCCCGGCGTGCACGTGATGTACGCGGCGAACCACTGGGCGCCCGCCGTCGCGATCCACAACGCGAACCACCCCCGCACCCACCACGCCGCCGTCGACCTCCACGAGGAAGACCCGCGCTACTTCGCCCGTACGGACATCCTCTGGGCGTCACCCGAGTGCACGAAGTGGTCGCAGGCGAGCGGCAAGGGCCGCCCCGCGATCGAGGAGGGCCTGTTCGAGGACCCGGACTCGTCCGACGTCGCCACGCGCTCCCGCCTCCTGATGTTCGACGTGCTCAAGTTCATCGAGCACCACCGGTACCGCGCCGTCATCGTCGAGAACGTCGTCAACATCGCGACCGAGGAGAAGTTCCGCCTCGCCTGGTTCGAGTGGCGCAAGCAGCTGCGCGCGCTCGGCTATCGGTTCCAGGTCGTGTCGCTCAACTCGATGCACGCCCAGCTCCTCGGCGACCCCGCCCCGCAGTCCCGGGACCGCATCTACATCGTGGCGTGGCCCGACGGCGAACGTGCCCCCGACCTCGAGCGCGTCACCCGCACGCCGGCCTGGTGCCCGAAGTGCGACCGGCCCGTCGACGCCGCCCAGTCGTGGAAGAACGGCAAGGAGGTCGGGCGGTACAAGCAGGCGTACGTGTTCACCGACCCCGCGTGCGGCACCGTCGTCGAGCCCGCCTGGCTCCCCGCGGCGTCCGCGATCGACTGGTCGATCCCCGGCGTCCGCGTCGGCGACCGCCTCGCCGAGAAGACCCGCCTGCGGATCGCCCGGGGCATCGCCCGCTACTGGGGCCCCATGCACATCGAAGCCTCCGGCAACCAGTACGACGCGGCCGACGTGAAGCACCCGCAGCACGGCGACCCGAACGCGTACTACCGGGCATGGCCCGTCGGCGAGCCGCTCAAGACGCTGCACACGCGGGAGTCCAAGGCCCTGGTCGTCCCGTCCGGTGGCACCTGGAACGAGGACGCGCGCCCGGTCACCGACCCGCACCGCACCCTGATGACGCGGGACGCCTACGGGTTCGCGTGCACGCCGCTCCTGGACAAGAACTTCGGCACCGGCGTCGCCTACCCCACTACTGACCCCGCGGCGACCTTCACAGCCGGCGGGAACCACCACGCCCTCGTGACGTCCTACTACGGCAACAGCATGGGCGCCCACCCCGCCAGCGACCCGCTCGGCACCGTCACCACCCGGGACCGGCACGCCCTGATCCACCGCAACAACACCGGCGGCGCCGAGATGACGACACCCGTGCACGAGGAGCTGCGCACGCTCACCACCTCGGGGCACCAGTCGCTCCTCGGCGCGCCCGATCAGCTCGACCTTGGCCTCGACGCCGCACCCCGACGCCGCCGACCCACGGCCGCCGAGCTCCGTGACGCCGAGGACATGGTCCCCGAGGTCCTGTACCGGATGCTCCGGCCCCACGAGGTCGCCGCCGGCATGGCGTTCCCCGCCGACTACGACTGGCACCCCGACAAGCAGAAGCCGACGAACAACCGCGACCTCGTCAAGGCCGCAGGCAACGCCGTCACGCCACCGGCCGCCCGCGACCTCATGGCTGCCGTCGTGGCCTCGATCACTGGAGAGGACCTCACCGCGTGACCACCACCGTCCTGGACACCGCACTCGAGCTGGTCACGCTCGGATACTCCGTCCTGCCCATCCGCGCTGACGGCTCCAAGGCGGCTGCCGTCACCTGGCGCCCCTACATCACCACCGCCGCCGACGAGACCCAGGTCCGCACCTGGTTCGCCGACCCGACCACCGGCCTCGCCGTCGTCCAGGGCGCCGTGTCCGGTGGCGCGGAGCTCGCCGAGATCGAAGGTCGTGCCGCCCACCGCATCACCGAGCTGCGCGCGCTCGCCGAAGAGTTCGACCTCGTCGACCTGTGGCAGCGCCTCACCACCGGGTGGCTGGAGATGTCCCCGTCCGGCGGGTTCCACTTCCACTACCGCGTCGTGGGAACCCCCGTTCCCGGCAATCTCAAGCTCGCCCGCGCCGCCGACAAGGTCGTCCTCGCCGAGACCCGCGGCGAAGGCGGGTACGTCGTCGCCGCGCCGTCCGGCGGCACCGTGCACCCCACGGGCCGCTCCTGGACACGCCTGGCCGGCGGGCCCGCCACCGCGCCCGTGCTCGACGCTGAGGAGCGCGACCTGTTCCACCTCCTGCTGCGCACCCTCGACGAGATGCCCGCCCCCGACCCCGCGGCGAACGTCGGGCCCGTCGCACCCCACGACCCTCGCGACGGTCTCACCCCCGGCGACGACTACGAGAACCAGACTGACTGGTCCGACATCCTCACCCCCCACGACTGGACCCTCGTCACCACCCGCGGCCGCACCCGGTACTGGCGTCGGCCCGGCAAGGACACCGGTCTCTGGTCCGCGTCCACCGGCCGCGCCCAGGACCGCGACCGCCTCTTCGTCTGGTCGTCGTCCACCGAGTTCGAGCAGGAGGTCCCCTACACCAAGCTCGGCGCGTACGCCCTCCTCAACCACGGCGGGGACCACAGTGCCGCAGCCAAGGCGCTCGCCCGCGACGGGTACGGCAAGCGCGCCACCCTCAGCGCCACCCCCCACGGCCTCGACGGCCTCATCGCTGCCGCCACCATCACCGCCACCACGACCGTCCCCCAGGACGCCGAGACCCTCGACGGCCTCCTCATGCCCACGGTGCCCGCAGACGGCGGGCAGAACACCCGCACCGAGCAGACCACCGACACCCCCGACACCGACCCCACCGACGCGCCCCTGCCGCCGTCGTGGCAGCCCATCGACCTCGGCCCCTACCTCGACGGCACATGGACCCCCGCCGAACCCACCATGCTCGTGCGCACCGACGGCATCGCCCTCCTGTACCCCGGCCTCGTCCACGACTTCCACGGCGAGTCCGAGTCCGGCAAGTCCCTCGTCATCCAGGCCGAAGCCGCCGCCCGCGTCCAGGCGAACCAGACCGTCCTCTACGTCGACTTCGAGTCCGACGCCGGCCAGGTCACCGCCCGCATGCTCGCCTTCGGCTGCACCCCCGACGAGCTGCGCACCCACTTCACGTACGTCCGCCCCGAGATGTCCCCGCACGCCATGGCCGAGCTCGAAGCCTGGGCCACGCTGCTGGCGCGCCCCTTCACCCTCGCCGTCCTCGACGGTGTCACCGACGCCCTCGGACAGTTCGGCGCCGCGTCCAAGGAGAACGACGACATCGCCGCCTGGCACCGCGCCGTCCCCCGCACCCTCGCCACCCGCACCGGCGCCGCCGTCGTCCTCGTCGACCACGTCGTCAAAGCCACAGAAGGGCGCGGAAGATTCGCCATCGGCGGTCAGACAAAGATGGCCGCAATCGACGGGGCGTCCTATCTCGTCGAGGTAGAAAAGCCCCTCGGAAAAGGCCTCGCCGGGACCGTGGTAATGCGCATCGGAAAGGACCGTCCCGGGTCCATCCGCCCCCAGTGCGGCACGTGGCGGGCCGGAGACCGCACCCAGGAAGCCGCCCGGATCACCATCGACTCCACTGCCGGCAACGGCACCATCCTCGTCACCGTCGAGCCCCCGAGCGACCGCGTGGGCGACGAGAAGGGCGACGGACCCTTCCGCCCCACCGGGCTCATGGAACGGATCTCCCGGCTGCTCGAGTCGATGCGTGAGCCCGTCAGCCTGACCAAGCTGCAGGGCCTGCTCCGCGCCGACGGAACCAAGGCCAAGTCCGCCATGATCGCCGAGGCCGTCAACCTCCTGGTCAACACCGAGCACGTCACCGAGGAGTCCGGACCCCGCAACGCCCGCCTGCTGCGCTCGTCCGCCGCGTACCGGCAGCGCACCGACCCCGAGTCCGACGCATACGTCGCACCCCTCGACGGCCTGATCGCCGCCGACCCCGACCGCTCCCCGGAAGAGGTCGGAACGGGTCGGGAACAGGTCAACCCTGACCACTTCCCACCGCTTCCCGACCCCTTCGGGAATGGGTCATCGACCGCTTCCCACCACCCCGCCCCCGTAGGGGGTGGGGAAGCGGTGGAGTCGGCAGGGCACGGTGACCGCTTCCGGAAGAACAACTTCGGCATCAAGGACCCCACCACGGGCCTGTACATCGACCCCGCCACCGGCGAGGTGATCGACCGATGACCGACACCCTGTTTGAGCTCCCGAACCCCCCCGCCGCTCCTCCCGGCCCACCCGACACCCCGTGCTGGGTCACCGCCTACGAGACCACCACCGGAGGCGCCGCCACCCTCGCCGGCGGGAAGGCCCTGCCACGTCCCTGCCCCACCTGCCGGGCCTGGTGCCTCACCGGGTACGACTCCAACCTCTGCGCCTTCCAGGCCTGGGCCACCCCCGCCGCCCTCACCCCCCAGCTCGAGGCCGCCGCCCTCATCCTCCAGCGCACCACCTACCGGGTGTGGGGCAGGCCCGGGTCCTACGAGCTCACCGTGCGGTACGTCCCCGGCCTCCACCTTCCCGGCCGATACCCCACCGCGAATGAATGCACCGTCATCGCCGCACACGTCTGCAATTCCCCCCCGCTATCCGATCAATGGATACGCACCGCACCACCCAAACAACGTATCGACCTCACCGATATCCCGTTCTGAAAGGCATCACGTGACCAACAAGCCAAAGGCCATCGGGACCGCCGCCGAGAGCGCCGTGGTCAAGGCCGCACGCCGCCTCGGCTTCCCCCACGCCGAACGCGTCGTGCTCCACGGCAACCTCGACCAGGGCGACGTGCGCCTCACCCCCGGGCTCACCGCCGGCGTCGTGCTCGAGGTCAAGGGCGGCAACGCAGCCCGCGACGCCTCCGACCTGCAGATCCTGTCCTGGCTCGACGAGACCGAGACCGAGCGCCGCAACGCCCACGCCGACGTCGCCATCCTCGTCACGCAGCGCCGCGGTGTCGGGCCCGCCCGTGCGGAGCAGTGGTGGGCGCACATGCACGTGCGGCAGCTGCTCGACCTGCGTGCCCTGCACGTGAGCCCTGCGACCGCTGACGACGCCGTCGTCCGCATGACCCTGGCCGCCGCTCTCGCGCAGCTCCGCGCGTGCGGGTACGGCGTGCCCCTGACCGAGAGGAACGCAGCATGACCACCCTCACCCCCGGAACCACGATCAAGACCCCGGACACCCTCGACGCCGCCCCGGTCGGCACCGTCGTCCGCGACGCCGACGGCGACCTCTGGGCGCGGAACAGCCACCCCGGACGACGCGGGTGGACCGGGCTGACCCCCGGGTGCGCTGAGGCCACCAGCGACGACCTGACCGACGAGGGCCCGCTGGTCGTCGTCAGCGTGCCCCTGTCGTCCACGCCCGACGCCCCGACCACCCCGGCGGACCTGGCCGCGCACATCGCCGCCGAGCTGGAGGGCACGATGCCGCAGCGCCTCGACCACGCGATCGTGACGACCGGGTACAACCGCACCGACGTCGCCATGCGGGTCCGTGTGCAGGGGGTCGACCTCGACGCCCCCGACGGTGTCTGGGTGCGGGAGTTCGACGTGCTGGTGCGGGAGGCGATGACGTGGTGAGCGCCCCCTACTACCAGGACGACGCCGTCACGCTCTGGCACGGCGACTGCCTCGACCTGGCCGACGTGTGGACCACGGCCGACGTCCTCGTCACAGACCCGCCCTACGGCATCGACTGGAAGGTGTCCGCGTACAACGGCGGCCGGAAGCATGACGGCATCGCGAACGATGCGACTACCGCGGTGCGTGACGCCGTGCTCGAGGCCTGGGGGGCGACGCGTCCGGCCGTTTCGTTCGGGTCGCCCATCCTCCCCGTGCCTTCAGGGACCCGCCAGACGCTCGTGTGGCGCAAGCCGCCCGACGCCGGATTCATGGGGGCCGTTGCCGGGTGGAGGCGCGATTGGGAAGCGATCTACCTCCTGGGGACATGGCCGAAGGCTCCGGCGCAACGTAGCGGCGTCATCGAGACGAGGGGCGGTATTGGTGCCTACCTCACCGGTGAGCACCCTCACGCGAAGCCGGTTTCGCTCCTGGAGTCCCTGATCGAGAAGTGCCCGCCCGGTGTGGTCGCGGACCCGTTCGCGGGGTCCGGGGCAACGCTGCTCGCGGCCCGCAACCTCGGCCGCCGCGCGGTCGGCGTGGAGATCGAGGAGCGCTATTGCGAGGTCATTGCCAAGCGGTTCTCCCAGGGCGTCCTCGACCTCGGGGAGGCGTCATGACCACCTGCAGCCCCGAGCCCGTCTGGACGGCGGCCTACGTCTGGGCGTGCACCTGCGGGCACGTCTACGACCACTCCGGCCGGCGAACCATCAACTCCCAGCACGCCGAACACCTCGAGCACACCGGCCCCGAGCACGACAGGGCGCACATGTTCGGCTCCCACGAGGCCACGTGCCACCGGTGTGCGATCCCGGGCATGACCGCCACCCGCCCCACCCCGCCCACGACCGACAGCCCGAACGAAGGAACGAACGCATGAGCGCCGAGACCACGCCAGCCCGCCGCACGAAGCGCCGCTACGCCCACGAGCTGTACCCGCACCCCGAGGAGGGCCAGACGCGCCCTCTGTCGGTCGAGGTGCCCTACCTGTACGCCGTGGCGCACGGCCTCGACATCAACGAGACCGACTGGCACGAGCTGCTGATGGATGGTGACACGGCGCGGGCCCGGCTGGCCGGACAGCGCACGGTCCAGATGATCGAGGCCCGCCGCGTCGCGTTCCTCGCCGACGCGCTGCACCAGGGCATGACCGGTGACGAGGCGTGGGCATGGGTCGACGCCCGGCACTGGGACTACGAGGGTGAGGCCCTGTGGGAGCGCGCCGAGCACTACGGCGTTGACCCGCGCCAGATCCGCCCGTCCCCGATCCTGGCCGAGCGCCAGAAGCACGACCACTGGTCCGAGCCCGACCAGCGCGGCTGGAGGACGCTCGTGGAGACGGCGAACGTGCCGGAGTCGGAGTGCCCCGTCTGCACCGAGCCCGTCACCGCCGAGGTGACCCGATGACCGCCCCGGCCGGCATCGGCAGCGTGACCCACGACGCGACCACCCACCGCGCGCAGTGCCACCACGAGGGCTGCCCCTGGACGATCGCGACGCCCGTCGAGGGCAAGGCCGCCAAGGAGCTCATGCACCACAACGCCGAGGAGCACTCATGAACGCGCAGACCGACACGACGAGCGAGGTGGCGCGAGTGCTGGAGTTCGGCCGCGTCTGGGCCGAGGCGACCGTGGCCTACCACCGCGCCGTCGAGGAAGCGTTCCGGCCGCTGCTGGAGATGGCTGGTGCCGACGAATCCGAAGACGCCCAGATCGCCGCCCCCGTGCCCGCTGGGGAGGCGCGGGCGGATTCTGCGGGGCGTGGGGCGTCGGGAGGGCTGGGAGAGCGGCTGCGGGCGCTGGTCGCCGGTCCGCACCCCGACGTGCTGCTCGTGCTGACGGCCCAGGCGGAGTACATCGGGATCGTCGAGCAGGTCGAGCAGATGGAGGACGATCTGCGCTTCACCGCCGCCCGGGCGAACTCGTCCGAGGCGTCCTATCAGCAGCTCATGTTGGAGCGCGAGCGGGTGCGGGCCCAGCTCGCCCCGATGACGAAGAGCAGCGACGAGAAGACCGTGCGGCACGGGACGGCGCTGCTGCACATCCTCGACGGCCGCGAGACGAACGACGACAAGGAGAACCCGTGAGCCGACGCCGTAGCCGAGCGGTCGCCCCGTCGGTCGCCCCCGCACACGATGCTCTCGGCGGTCTGGCTGCCTCGTCAGCGCGTGCCGACCTGTGCTGGCTGGCCCGACACCAGCGCGACGTCGCAGCCCGCGAGGCAGGCACAGGGCGCGCCCTGACCGGCATGCCCGTGCACCAGTCGACCGAGCCCAGGCTGCCCGGCCAGCTCGACGGCCCCGACCTGTCCGGGGAGATCGCCCGCCACCTCGACCAGCTGGTGCGTGAGCTGCTCGACGTCGGGTGGCAGGCCGACGCCCAGACCGAGGCAGGGCGGTGGCTCCAGGCCGCCCAGGTCGTCGACAAGGTCATCGACACCGACATGGACGCCATGGCATGGTGGGACACCGCCAGCGGGCTGCGTGCGCGTGCAGAGCGGGTCCTGGGACCCGACGCCAGGGGACGGTGGCTCGGACCCTGCGCGGTCCCCGAGTGCGACGGCGACGTCCGCCTCGGCGACGACCAGACCGCCGCCGTCTGCCCCCAGTGCGGCGTGTTCGTCACCCGGGAGCAGCAGGAGGACTACCTGGCCGACGCCATGGCCGAACGCCTCATGTCGGTGTCCGAGCTCGCCACCGCGCTCACCCAGGTCGTCGGCCGCGTCGTCGAGTACGACACCGTCCGGACCTGGACCCGCACCCGCAACGCACCACGGGGCCGGCGCCTGCCCGCCCGCCTCCACGAACGCCACGACGACGGGAGCCCGTGGCGCGGCATCCCCTGGCCGACACCCGACACCGGGCTGTACCGGTTCGCCGACGCACTCACCCTCGTAGCCCGTCGCGAGACCAGGGTCCAGCTCGGGGTCGCGGCATAGCCCACACACTCGACACCCGCATTTGTAGAGCGGGTGTCGGGTGTTCGTGGAACCGCTGGTGTCAAGTGGATCCGGCCGCTCCTCGCGGGCGCGCGCGACGCGCCGTGAGCACATAGTGGTCAGGCAGGCGTGACCGGTGCTAATGTGATGGGGTTGGCTTTCAGCCAGCAAGAGGCCTCGCAGGGTGTATCCCTCGGGGCCTTTCGCATGCCCCCGGACGGAGGCGGAGGTGGTCGCATGGCCGCCGGCCCGTACCGGCCCGACGAGGACGACGTCCTACGCGACCTCATCCCCAAGGGCGTCAGCCAGTCCGAGATCGGTAGACAGCTCGACCGAACGCGAGGGTCGGTCGCCAACCGGGCCGCGAAGCTCGGCATCCGCTCCGACCGCACCGACACCGCCGCCGCCACCCAGGCCAAGGTGCTCGACGTCAAGGCACGCCGCGCCGCCGCCGCCCTCGCCGAACTCGAAATCCTCGAACACGCCCAGGCCGACGTGCTCGCCACCATGCGCGACCACCAGCCCTGGACCACCGTGCTGCGCGGCGAGCTCGGCGTGGAGTTCGAGACCACCACCTCGAAGATCCCGGCACGCGACCAGCGCGAGGCCGCCGCCGCCAGGTCACAGGCCGCCGGCATCCTCACCAAGCTCGAGGTCGCCGCCGACGAGCACGCCGAAGCCAAGGCGTTCATCACCCAGCTCGGCGAAGCGCTCCTCGCGACCGCACCCGAGACACCATGACCGACGCCGCCGACCTGCTCTCCCCGAAGCAGCACGCCGCATTCGCCGCCGCCATGCGCGCCCGCATCGCGATCTTCGAGGGCGCCGTCCGGTCCGGCAAGACGTTCGTCGCCTGCCTCGCGTTCTTCTTCGCCATCGCCATCGCGCCCCGCTCCGGCCTCATCCTCATCGTCGGCCGCACGCTGCAGACCATCGAGCGCAACATCCTCGCGCTGATGATGGACGAAGCGATCTTCGGCCCCCTCGCCAAGGCCGTCCACCACACCCGCGGCGCATCCACCGCGACCATCCTCGGCCGCGAGGTCCACCTCGTCGGCGCGAACGACGCCCGCGCCGAGGGCAAGCTGCGCGGCCTGACCGCCTGCCTCGCCATGGCCGACGAAGCCACGCTGCTCCCCGAGGACTTCTGGACCCAGCTCCTCGCCCGCCTGTCCGTCCCCGGTGCCCGCCTCATCGCGACCACCAACCCCGGCAGCCCGCGCCACTGGCTCAAGGTCAAGTTCCTCGACCGCATCGCCGAGCTCGACCTCGTCGACCTGCACTTCGAGCTCGATGACAATCCGTCGCTGACCGAGGAGTACAAGAACAACCTCAAGGCCGAGAACACCGGCCTGTTCTACGACCGCAACGTGCGCGGCCTGTGGGTCGCCGCCGAGGGCAGCATCTACGGCATGTTCGACCCGGCCAAGCACGTCATGAAGCGGGCCGACATGCCGGCCATGCACCGCGTGCTCATGCTCGGCCTCGACTACGGCGACACCCACCGCACCGCCGGCGTCCTCCTCGGCCTCGGCCCCGACCCGCGCGGCGGCGACCGGCTGTACGTCCTGTCCGAGTGGGCCCCACCCGCTCTCACCATCGGCGGCATGTCCGCGCACCTCAAGGACTGGATGACCGAGCAGCCGTCCCCCGAGTGGATCGCGTACGACCACGCCGCCGCGAGCTTCGGGCACCAGCTGCGCACCGACGGGTTCCCGAGTGTCCGCCCCGCGCACAAGGCCGTGATGTCCGGCATCCGCAACGTCGCCGCCTTGCTCGACGCCGACCGGCTCATCATCGCCGCCGAGGCCACCAACCTCCTCGACGAGCTCCCGTCCTACCGATGGGACCCCGTCGCCACCGAGCGCGGCGAGGACGCCCCCGTCAAGGCCAACGACGACTTCGTCGACAGCCTCAGGTACGCCACCTACACGTCCCGTATGGACTGGCGCGACCGCGTCCCACTGACCCCCGGAGAGGAGTGACCGTGCCCCTGCCCACCCAAGACCAGGCGTGGCCGCCCCCGCAGCTCGCCCACATCACCCCGAAGCTGAACGAGTGGGCGGCATGGTGGACCGGCAACCCTGCCGACCTGTCCAAGGCGTACCACGGCACCGCGTCCCCCCAGGTCGAGGACCGGCCCGGGCAGCACCGTGGCGGCGTCGTGGGCGCCCTGTCGCGCTTCTGGTGGGGCCGCCCCACCAACGCGGGCGGGCAGCGCCGTGACGACACGCACGTGCCCCTCGCGGCCGACATCGCGCGCGCGTCCGCCGACCTCCTGTTCGCCGAGCCCCTCAAGGTCGCCGTCGAGCAGCAGGCCGCACAGGACCGCCTCGACGCCGTCCTGACCGGCGACGTCCTGTCCACCCTGACCTCCGCCGCCGAGAAGACCGCAGCCCTCGGCGGCGTCTACCTCAAGACCGTGTTCGACACCGAGGTCGCCGAGTCCGCGTTCCTTGCCACCGAGCCCGCCGACCGCGCCATCCCCGAGTTCGTCCACGGCCGGCTGCGTGCCGTCACGTTCTGGCGCGTCCTGTACACCGACGACCGGCAGGTCTGGCGCCACCTCGAACGCCACGAGCTCCTCGCCGGTGACGGCGTCGTGCAGCACTCCCTGTACGTCGGCACCCCCGCCCGCCTCGGCCGCCCCTTCCCGCTCGAAGCGCACCCCGAGACCGCACCACTGGCCGGGTCCGTGAACGACCAGGGGTACATCACCGCGGGCATCACCAAGGGCCTCGACGTCGTGTACATCCCGAACAAGGGCGACGGCGAGGCCAAGGCGTGGCGCAAGGTCCCGTCCGCTGCCGGGTGGGGCGCGTCCGACTACGACGGCGCGGAACCGTTCCTCGACGACCTCGACCAGCAGTACGCGTCCTGGATGCGGGACATCCGGCTCGGCAAGGCCCGCATCATCGTCGCGAAGTACATGCTCGACGACCTCGGCCCCGGCCTGGGTGCCGGTTTCGACCTCGACCGCGACGTGTACGCCCCCCTCAAGCTCGCGGGCACCGAGGACGGCGACCCGCCCATCACACCGCAGCAGTTCGCCATCCGGTTCGCGGAGCACCAGGCCACGATCGACCAGTGGACGGACCAGATCATCGGGACGGCCGGCTACTCGCCCTCCACGTTCGGCCGGGACGCGGACGGTGCCGCGGTGACCGCGACCGAGGTCGTGGCCCGCGGTGACCGGTCCACCCTGACCCGGAACCGGAACATCCGGGGGTGGACACCGAAGCTCCAGCAGATCCTGCCGAAGCTCCTCACGGTCGACGCCTCGGTGTTCGGCGGCACGGTGGACCCGACCGGTCTCACGGTCGAGTTCCCCGACGGTGTCAACGAGTCCCCGGAGACGGTGGCACGCACCGCGCAGGCCCTCAAGATGGCCGGTGCCGCGTCGACCAGGGCGCTCGTGGAGATGGTGCACACCGACTGGGACGACACCAAGGTCGAGGAGGAGGTCGCCCGGATCATCGCCGAGTCACCGACCGCCCTGGCCGACCCGTTCTCGTTCGGGGGGTGACCCGTGGCCCGGTACATTCCGGACGCACGCGACGGTCTCGACCGCCTCGTCGCCGAGCTCGTGGAGCTGTTCGGCAGTGCGGAGCGTCGCCTCGTCGCGGCCGTGGCCCTGCAGGTCCGGGCCGGGCTCGACGCGGGCGAGGTCGCACCCGCGCGCATCCTGCGTCTCGGTGACCTGACGGCCGAGTCTGCCCGGATCGCACGGTGGCTGTCCCAGACGTCGCCCGAGATCCTGGAGCGCGTCCTGGAGACGGCACAGACCCGCGGTGTGGACGCCGCCCTGACGGAGCTGTCTGCCGTCGTCGGCACGACCGGCGCGGAGGCCGCCGCGGCAGTGGCCCCACGGGTTACGCCACTGGCCCGTGTGCTGCCTGGCGCGGCCCCGGCGGTCCTGATCCGCGCGGACCTCACGAACGCCCTGCAGAACGTCACACAGCGCATCCTCCGGTACCCGCAGGACCTGTACCAGCGGGCCATCGCGGCCACGTCCACCGACGTCGTGCTCGGACTCGGCACGACGCGCACCGCGCAGCAGTCGGCATGGGGTCGACTCCTCGGTCAGGGCGTTACCGGGTTCGTCGACAAGGCGAACCGGCGCTGGAACCTGTCCTCGTACGTTGAGATGGCGACCCGCTCGGCCACGCGCCGGGCGTACGACGACGCCAAGGTCACGTCCATGCAGGACAACGGCGTCGAGCTGGTGTCCATCGTCGTCGGGTCCGGCGCGTGCGAGAAGTGCGCACGCTGGGCGGGGAAGATCCTCCGGACCACACCCGGCCCGACCGGGCGTATCCAGGTCCCGGCCGCCAACTCGGACCGCGAGGTCACCGTGAACGTCGCGGCGACACTCGACCAGGCCAAGGCCGCCGGGTGGCGCCACCCCAACTGCCGGTGCAGCACGGTCGCCTACCTGCCCGGCCTGTCCGTCATCGAGGACGTCACCACCTACGACCCTGACGCCGAAGCGGACCGCGCCAAGCTCCGGTACCTCGAGCGCGAGCTGCGCAAGGTCAAGGTCGAGGCCATGGCCGCCGTCGACGACGTCGAGAAGAAGGCGGCGAACGCCCGCGTGCGCGCCTACCAGGCCAAGATCCGCGACCACGTCCGCGAGACCGGCCTCGTGCGCCAACGCAACCGCGAACAGCCCAACCTCGGCAACGTCGCGTAACAGATTTCCCCCGTAGAGACGGGGGTTTGGGTAGAGACCCGCCACTGTCAGGAGAACAACCACGATGAACGCACGACTGCGCAAGCGCCTGCCCATCCTGCCGACGCCCGGCCTGGACCACCCCCGCTTCACGCGGCTGCGGTTCATGTCCGAGCCCGCCGGAGGAGAGCCCGCGCCGGGAGCACCCGCAGGCGGAGAGCCGCCCGCACCTGCACCCGCCCCCACGCCGCCGGCCCCCGTGCCGGCACCGACACCCGCACCCAAGCCCGGGCAGGCGTTCTCCTCGGAGTACGTGACCGAGCTGCGGGAAGAGGCCAAGGCGAACCGCCTGCGCGCGGAGAAGGCCGAGGCAGACGCCAAGGCTGCAGCCGCCGAGCGCGACACGTTCAAGACCGACCTGCAGACCACCCGCACCACCCAGGTCCTGGGCGACGCGATCAAGGCCGCAGGCGGCAACAGCGTCGCCGAGCTCGCGATCAAGGGCGCAGGCGTCCTGGCCGACGTCGACCTCGCCGACAAGGCGGCAGTCGAGGCGGCCGTGAAGGCGTTCATCGACGAGCACCAGGAGCTCAAGGCCGCCCCCAGCGCGGTCCGCTCCAGCGTCCAGCACACCGGCGGGTCCGGTGAAGGGGCGCAGCGTCCCACATCCATCGCCGAGGCACTCTCCCGCGCCTCGGACAAGTAGCCCCCACAGGAGGCCACCATGCCCATCACCCTCGCCGAAGCCCAGGTCAACTGCCAGGACGACGTCGACTTCGCCATCATCGACGACCTGCGTCGCCGGTCGTGGCTGTTCGACCAGCTCACGTTCGACCAGGCCGTCAACCCGGCCGGCGGCGGCGCGACCCTGACCTACGGGTACACCCGCCTGGTCACCGCCGCGACCGCCACGTTCCGTGCGATCAACGCCGAGTACACCCCGGGGGAGGCCGTCCGCACCCGCGAGACCGTCGACCTCAAGCCGCTCGGCGGGTCGTTCAACGTCGACCGCGTCCTGGCCAACCTCGGCCCGGCAGCGACCAACGAGGAGGCGTTCCAGTTCGCAGAGCTGAACAAGGGCGCCATCACCGAGCTGCAGAACCAGCTCATCAACGCCGACACCGCGGTCAACGCCAACGGGTTCGACGGCCTCGACAAGGCCCTCGCGGGCACCACCACCGAGACGTTCGGTGACGGTACCGACCCGGCAACCAACCAGTTCCTCAACTGGACGTCCACGGGCATCACCGACGAGTCCGGTGCGCACACCGCGCTCGACATGCTCGACGAGCTCGTCTCCCTCGTGGAGGGCGGCGCGGACGCCATCATGGGCAACGACCGCTCAATCGCCCGCGTGCGGTCCATCGCCCGCCGTGCCGGCTACTACACGCGCTCCGAGGACTCCCTCGGCCGTGTCGTGGAGATGTTCGGCAACTCGGTCCTCGTCGACCTCGGCTTCGGCAACGACGGCACCAGCCGCATCGTGCCGATCGAGTCCCGCGACGTGGACGGCGACGGCGGCACCACGCCCGCCGTGACCGGCCTGACGGACCTGTACGCGGTGCGCTTCGACCTGGACGCGTTCCACGGCGTAGCGACCGTCGGCGAGCTCGTCAAGACCTACCGCCCGGACTACACCGCTCCGGGTGCGGTCAAGCTCGGCGAGCTGGAGATCGGCCCGGTCGCCCCGGTGCTGAAGTCCACGCGCGGTGCCGCGGTCCTGCGCAACGTGAAGGTGATGTGACCATGACGGGCATCATCAGCATCACGACGCCGGACGGCGACCCCGTGCCGGCCACGGACAACGTCGGCCGTCTCGCGTACTACCGCCGCAAGGGGTACGTGATCGAGACGGTCGAGGCCGAGCCGGAGGCGGACGGTGGCGGCGAGCCCCAGGGCGACCCCGTCCCGTTCGACCCGGCGGAGCACTCCGTCGCCGAGGTGACCGCCTACCTCGACGGTCTCGACGACACGGACACCGAGGCGCACGCCGCCGAGGTGACGCGTGTCCTGGAGGCCGAGCGGAACGGTAAGAACCGCTCCACCCTGGTCGGCGCCCCGCCGGTCGAGTGACACCTGGTGCGCGGCGGCCCCTACCGCCGCGCACCCCACAGCTTGGTGGTAGGCGTCAACGTCTGGCCCCGGGAAGGGCCACAACCCCCTAGTGCACGCCGCGAAGGCATGGGCAGGAGCTTTCGACCCCGGGTACTTTCGGGCTCCGTCACGACCCTGCCTGCGCCCACCACCACCCCCCTTGGAGGCCCGCATGGCTCTCGTCTACGCCACTGAGGCGGACCTCTCCGCCGCCCCGTGGTCGATCACGCCACTCCCCGCGAACGTGGGGCGGCTCCTCGCGTACGCGTCCCGGCTGGTCCGCAAGGCGACCCGCTCGGCCGTGTACGACACGGACACCACCGGCGCACCCACGGGCACCACGGTGGTCGCCGGGTTCCGGGACGCCGTGTGCGCCCAGGTCGCCGCATGGTCCGCCGCGGGGATCACAGACCCGGCCGCCGAGGCCGCGTCCACGTCGGGCGGCGTCGTCACGAACAAGTCCCTGGGTCCGCGCGCCGTCGGGTACGCGGGCGCCGAGGCTGCCGCCGCCGAGCGGGCACGGATCACGCGGGGTCTGACCGACGAGGCGGCCGGCTACATCGACGACCTGAACCTGCCGTCGGCGCCGTGGGTGATCGGATGAGCGACGTCTGGGACGACTGGGAGGACCAGACCGTCACCGTGAAGCCGTACCTGGGCGCGGGCGGCAACGGGCCCGTCTACGGCGCCTCGTACCCCCTGGCCTGCCTCATCGACGCCACGGTGCGCCTGGTGCGCAACCCGCAGGCCGTCGAGGTCGTCAGCTCCACCACGCTCCACGCGTCAGCAGCGGACGCACCACCCGGGTCGATCGTCACCCTCCCCGACGGCCGCACCTCCAAGGTCATCATCGTCGGCACCCCGACCGCCGTCGACGACCCCGACCTCACCGGCGTAGAAATCAGCCTGGAATGAGCGTCACCCCGGCCGCCGAGCTCGTCGCACTGGCCCGCAAGGGCATGGCCGAGGGCCTCAACCTCGGTGCCGAACGCGTCCGCGGCGTGTCCGTCGCCCGCACCCCCATCCAGTACGGCGACCTCCGCTCCTCGCAGACCGTCGTACCCGCGACCGACGCCGACCTGGAGTCCGCCGTCGTGTCCGACCTCGACTATGCGGTGCCGGTGCACGAGAACCTCACGGCCCGGCACCCCACCGGGCAGGCGAAGTTCCTCGAGTCGGCGTCGATCGAGTCCACCAACGAGGTGCACGAGATTGTCGCCGCGTCGATCCGCCGCACCCTCGGCGACTAGTCCCGCCGGCCGCCGCTCACCGCACGGACGAGCACGGCGAGCATCGTCGCGACGAACAGCACGAACGTGGGCAGCAGCACCCACCACCAGATGTAGTCCCACGCGATCCAGTCGCGGAACGCGCCCTGCCAGATCGACACGGCCAGGAGCACGGCGAGCACGGCGGCGATGACGGCCTGCGTGCGCCTCGACTTCCAGTCAATCCTCATGCCCGCGATCGTCCCACCCGCGCCGTCGTGCGCCCAGCAAACCCGGGGGTGAATGTGACGGACCGCGAAATGGTCGTCGCCCTGCTGGCCTGGCTCCAGGCCCGCGGCGTCGGCACGTACCGCACGGACGGGTCGGTCTACCTCGCCACCGAGACCGGCCTGTTCTACGGCCAGATCGGACCCGAGCCGAACCGGGGCGTCGCCCTCGCGCGCTACGACCGCACCGACTACGGGCAGCGCCGCGACGCCGTCCGCACCCGCCGCGTGCAGGCGTGGATCCGGGGCAAGCCCCACGACACCGGCGACGCCGACGACCTCGCAGACGCCGTCGACGACGCCCTGCTCGCACTGTCCCGCACGTCGGGCATCAACCACGTGGGGCACCTCTCCGGGCCAGCCCTGCACGGCTCGGACGGCAACTCGCGGTCCGAGCTCTCCCTGAACTACTCGGTCACCCTGGAGGACTGAACCATGCCCTATTCCCCCACGCTTCCCGCCGGTTCGACGCTCGGCAAGAGCTTCGAGTACGGCGTCGACGTGTTCGACGGCACCGCCGCCGAGTCGCTGACGGCCCTGGCCACCGACCCCCGGTGGCTGCCGATCCGCCGCGCCCTGAACGTCGTCCCGGCCATGACGCCGATCACGCAGCCCGCGCAGACGTACGACGACAAGGGGTCCCCGAACGACGACGTGTCCGCGTGGTCCTGGGTGCTCGCCCTGGCCGCGTTCGTCAACCGGTCCGCGACCACGGGCCAGCCCGTCCCGGAGCTCAAGGTCATCCAGGACCGGTACGGCGACAAGATCGGCGAGAACGCGAAGGTCGGCGTCCGGTACTACCACAAGCCGGCCGACGGCTCCACGCCCGACCCCGCCGAGGCGTTCCAGGGCGTCGCGACCGCCGCGTACACCCGCAACAACGCGGGCCCCGAGGGCACCAACGAGCAGTGGGGGATCACCCTCACCGGTGTCGGCTACGCGACCCGCATCGCCAACCCGTTCACGGGCTGGGCCGACGACACCGACCTGCCCGTCATCGCAGGCATCCTCCCCGCCGGCCAGACCGTGGGCGAACAGATCACGATCAGCGGCCAGGGCTTCTCCGGCACCACGGGCGTCACGATCGACACCCTCCCGGCGGAGTTCACGCTCGTGTCCGACGCGACGATCGTTGCCGTCATCCCGGCCACGGCCGCCGGTGCCGCGCCCGTCGTCGTCACCGACGCCAACGGCCCCTCGGTCGCCGTCGACTACACGGTGGTCTGATGCGGCTCGAAGGCCTCTCCGACGTCCTCGCCTCCGTCGAGGCGGACTCGTCCCTCGAGCTGCCGTTCGGTGGGCGCACCTACACGGTGCGTCCGCCGACGGCGGCCCGCGGGCTGCGGTGCGCGACGTACCTCGCGGCCCGGCAGATCGAGGACGAGGCGGAGCGCGCGGAAGTCCGCATGCAGGCCCTGGACGGTGGCACCCTGGCCGACCTCGCCCTCGGTGAGGAGGCCCTGGCCGAGATGAGCGACCTGTCCGGCCCGGTCCTGCACCAGCTCGCGTGGGTGGCCCTGGTGGCCTGGGTGAACGGTGAGGCCGCCGCCAACCGGTACGTCGCCGCCGTCGCCGAGCAGCGCGCCGGGACGGCCGAGGCGGAGGCCACGCCCCCAAAAGCACGCGCCCGCCGGTCACCGAAGAGGAGTGGGACGAGTACGGCGTCGGCACGAAAGACCCCGACACGGGCATCTGGTCCGGCGGGTACCGAGTCCCGGCCGAGCTGAACGACCCGCAGCCCGCGCAGGGCATCCGGGTCGGGTGGCTGGACCTGCTGACCCACTGGCGGGCTGTGAAGGCCGACCTCGCGGCGTACTACCACCTGCTGCCCGCGGACCTGCCCAGGCAGCCGTGGCCCGGCCTGCGTGACCTCATCTTGTCCCTGCCTGCCGAGCCCGGCTCGCGGGTAGCTCGTGCGCTCGGAGGTGGCACATGATCGTCAACCGGCTGGAATCGATCTTCACCGGCGACCTGGCACCGTTCGAGCAGACCGCGACGAAGGTCGAGACCCGCGGCAAGGCGATCGACGGCAACGTCGTCACGACGACCATCGACGCGGACGCCAAGGCCGCGCTCGACGGCCTGGACAAGGTCGACGCCGCAGGCCGGAAGATCTCGTCGGCCGAGACGGTCGCCAAGGTCGACGCCGACATCGACCAGGCGCAGGCCGATTTCGACCGGATCACGGCCGAGCTCGACACCCTGCGTCAGTCGGATACCACGCCCGAGGTCACGGCCGACATCGCCAAGGCCACGGCCGCGCTCGACCAGGTCGAGGCCGAGCTGTCCACGCTGCGCGGCGCACGCGCCACCATGGTCGTCGAGGCCGACACCTCGAAGGCTGAGGACGACCTCGACGGCCTGGCCGACAAGGCCGAAGGTGCCGGGGCCGACGGCGGCGAGCGGGCCGGCGCCGCCCTCGGTGGCAAGATCGTCGCCGCGCTGGCGACCATCCCGATCGCGGGCGCCGTCGTCGGGATCATCACCGCTGTCTCGGACTCCGTGCTCGCGGGCCTGGACGCCGAGGTCAACGCGGACACCCTGGCCGCGCGCACGGGCCTGGACGAGGCGACCGTGGCCCGCCTGGGCCGTGCCGCTGGCGAGGCGTACGCGTCCAACTGGGGCGAGTCGATCGCCGCCAACATGGACACGGCGCGGGTCGCCATCGAGTCGGGCCTGCTCGACCCGCAGGCCACCGAGCGGGACGCACAGGCTGTCATCGCGTCCCTGTCCGGCGTCTCGGACCTCATCGGCGAAGAGATCCCCGCCCTGTCGAAGGCCGCGTCGACGGCCATCCGAACCGGGCTCGCCGAGGACGCGGCCGGCGCCCTCGACCTGATCGTCAAGGGATCGCAGGCCGGACTGAACGTCAGCGAGGACCTGCTCGACGTCATCGACGAGTACGGCACCCAGTTCCGCAAGGTCGGCCTCGACGGCGAGCAGGCGTTCGGCCTCATCTCCCAGGCCGTGCAGGCCGGCGCCCGCGACACCGACATCGCCGCGGACGCCATCAAGGAGTTCTCGATCAGGGCGGTCGACGGGTCCGAGCTCTCCGCGGAGGGCTTCGAGGCTGTCGGGCTGAACGCGGAGAAGATGACCGCGCAGATCGCCGAGGGTGGCGACGGTGCGGCCAAGGGCCTGGACCAGGTGCTCGACGGGCTGCGCAAGATCGAGGACCCGGCCAAGCGCGACGCCGCCGCCGTGGCCCTGTTCGGCACCCAGGCGGAGGACCTCGGCGAGGCCCTGTTCGCGATGGACCTGTCCACCGCGGCCGACGAGTTCGGTTCCGTCGAGGGCGCCGCAGACCGTGCACTGAGCACCCTGGGCGACAACGCCAAGGGCATCCTCGACGGCGCCGTACGCAACATCGACCTCGCCGCATCCCAGGTCAAGGGGTCGCTGGCCATCGCGTTCTCCCCCGAGATCGAGGGCTTCGCCACCTTCGTCACGGAGAACCGGGAAGCGGTCGTCACCACCCTGTTCGACGCGGCCGACGCTGCCGTCGGGTTCGGTATCGCGCTCGCCGAGGGCGCCGCGTCGGGCACGGAGGCGTTCGGCGACTTTGCGTCCTCCGCGCTGCCGCCCATCATCGAGGGAATCAACGCCGTCGTGCAGGGCATGGGGCACCTCGGCCTCGTGTCCGACGAGAGCGCGCAGGAGTTCGACGACTTCACCAAGGACTCGAAGAAGAACCTCGCCGACTTCGACGAGTCGACGGAGCGGACCGCCGAGCAGATCCGTACGGAGCTGATCGACAACGCACTGACGCCGACGCAGGACAAGCTGAACGAGATGCGTATCCCGGCTGAGGCCGCGGCGCGCCTGTCGGACACCACGAACCGGCTCGCCGGTGAGATCGGCGGCGTCGGGTACGCGGCGGACGGGTCGAAGGTCAGCATGGAGCTGCTCGACGGCGAGTTCGACACCTCGACGAGGTCCGGCCGTCTCCTGGACGAGCAGGTCAGGGGAGTGGCGAAGGCACTCGACGGCCAGGTCAAGGCCGCCGCGGGTGCGGGCGAGAGTCAGAAGCAGCTGCGAGGCCGGGTCCGTGACGCGAGGGATGCGTTCATCGACCAGGTCACGGCGCTCGGTCTGACGAAGCGTGAGGCCGGGCGGCTGGCCGACGAGTACGGCCTGATCCCTGAGCGCGTCGACACCGACATTCGTGGTGACGGCCGCCAGGCGCGGGCCGAAGCACGCGAGACCCGGCAGTACATCGACGGTCTCCACGCCGAGATCGACGTCGCGGCGAACACGGGCAACGCGTACACCCAGGCGACCGCGCTCTACAACTACATCGATGGCCTGAACGCAACCATCGGTGTCACGGCGGAGCGCCACATCGCCACGGGCCTCGGCGGCGCTGGTGGTCTGACGTTCGCGGACGGCGGATTCAACGAGAACCACGTCGCGCAGATCGCCCCGGCCGGCGCCTGGCGTGTCTGGGCGGAGCCGGAGACCGGCGGCGAGGCGTACATCCCCCTCGCCCCGTCCAAGCGCCAGCGGTCCATGGAGATCCTCGAGGAGACCGCGTCCCGCATGGGTGCGCGCGTCGTCGCCCAGGCCGACGGCTCGGTGCTCGGTGGGCCGTCGTTCGCGACGTCCCCGGCGGCGACGTTCTCCGAGGGTCAGTTCGCCCGTCTGGAGGCCGCGCTGGAGCGTGGTGCTGCCCGGGGCCTGGCTGGTCATGAGGCCGCCCAGGATCGGGCGTCCCGTTACGCGAGGAGCTACTGATGCCGACGAGCCCTGACGGGATTCTCACGGTCACGTTCGACCCGGTGCGCGCTGCGGTGCAGATCCAGGTGAACGGGTCGGCGTGGCCTGCCCCGGTGTCGCGGGTGACGATCATGCGGACGTCGCCGGGGCAGGGTGCGATCCCGGTGCGGGACCTGGAGCGGCGGGCTGTCGCTGGTGGCACGCTCCTCTGGGTCGACAACGAGGCCCCGCTCGGTGTCGATGTGACGTACTCGTGCGTCGGGTACGACAGTGCGGGCGACGAGGTGCAGGTCGGGCTGACAAACCTGGTGACCGACCCGCGCGCGACGGTAGCAGCGCGGTGGGCTGCGTTCGGCGGCTCCACTGCCAACGAGAGTATGGTCACGGGCGCGCTCGATGGCCCACTCCTGCCAAACGGGACACGATCCACCACGTACGCCCGGTACACGCTCACTGCTGCCGGTACAGGCAACGCGCAGTACGGATACGACCAGGGTCCCGGCAATCCGCTCCCCATCGTCCTGGCCGGTACACCCCTCGCCCTCGCCATCTACGTGCGTTCGTCGGTGGCGGTGTCCAACATCACCGTCCGAAAGGACGCCTACCTGGACGGCGCTGCTGCCGGTGGCGCGCAGGGAGGGAGCGGCGGCAGCGCCACCCTCCCGGCGAACACCTGGGTGCGGCTGGAGGCCGTCGTCAGTAACAACGCCGACTTCGACCAGTTGCGCCTGGGGTCGAACTTCCCGCAGGAGAGCCGGTTCGTGAACCAGGTCATCGACGTTGCCCTCGCCCTGGGCGTGCCCGGGGATAGCACCGTCCCGGACTACTTCGACGGCGACACCCCGGGCGCCGAGTGGACCGGCACACCGAACGCGTCCACGTCGATCCGCCTGGTCCCGACCGAGGCCACCGTCTCCACCACGGGCGCTGCGCACGGCCTCTGGGTCAAGATCCCGGGGCGCGCGGACATGGCCACGTGCGTGGCCGTGCAGGACGTGGGCGAGATGTCCCGGCCCACGCTCGGCGGGTCCTGGCAGGTGCCGGGTGGGGTCGCGATCGCGCAGTCCTCCGCCGCGTCCCTCGCGCAGTCCGCCGGTCTCGGGTCCCTCAGCACCGCCCTGCGCGTCCTGTCCCAGGATGCGGGGCAGACGGCCGCCCTGTGGCAGATCATCGGCCAGGCACCCGCACAGACCGTCCTGCTGCAGACCGTGCCCCAGCCCGAGGAACTGCCCTCCGGGTACTACCAGGTCGTCAACCCCAGCCAGGGGACCCTGCCGATCCGGCCCGACCTGTACGGCAAGCGGCCCTTCTCCCTGCCGATCACCGAGGCCGTCGCCCCAGCCGGGTCCGGCACCGGCGTGTTCGGTGCGACGCACGACGACATCGCCGCCAGCTTCACCTCCCACACGGAGATCGCCGCGACCGTGGCCAGCCACCTCGAGCTCGCACAAGGAGCGTGGTCCTGATGTGGTCGGTGCCGGACGGGTACGGCGACGTCGTGCGCGCCAGCAACGGCCTCGTCGTCCTGGTCGACGTCCTCAAAGGCGGGCAGGTCCTCCACGCGGGCCTGCCCGTCGTGGGCGGCGCCATCACCGTCAACGCCCAGGCGGCCACCCGCCGCAGCATCAGCCTCACCGTGCCGCCCTTCATCCCCACCGGGCGCTACACGCAGGTCCCCGCACTGCCGGAACGGTCCACGGACATCCTGGGCCACTACGGCCAGGAGCTGCGCGTCACCCACGCCCTCGTCGCACCCGACGGCCCCCAGCTGCGCGTGCCCGTCGGCAGGTTCCGCATCGACGACGCCGACGGGTCCGACCTCGGGCGCACCGCCGTCACCGTGACCGGCGTGTCCCGGGAGGCGTACGTCGTCGACGACCAGTTCACCTCACCACGCACCGTGTCGGGGCCGTCGGCCACGGCGATCATCCGGTCGCTGATCACCGAGACCCTGCCGCAGGCGTCCGTGTCCGTACAGGCCAGCAGGGACGGCCGCGTGCTGCCCCGCACGGAGGACAGTGACCGGTGGGGCCTGATCGAGTCCCTCGCCTCGTCCATCGGCGCCGTGGTGTACGCCGACCCGACCGGGCGGTTCGTGATCGCCGACGCCCCAACCGTCTCCACACCCCCCGTGTGGACGTTCGCCGCCGCCGCCGGCCACTCCCTCCTCGACGCCCGCCGGACGTCCTCCCGGGCGAACGTCTACAACCGGGTGCGCGTCATCGGCGCCACCGTTGGTAACACGACCTACTCCGCGATGGCGACCGACACGGCCGCGTCCAGCCCCACCCGGTACGGCGACCCTGACGCGGGCCTGTACGGCAAGAGCGTGACGGTCTTGTCCTTCCCCGAGCTGGAGGACTTCGGGTCGTGCCGCACCGTGGCCGACGCCGAGCTGGGCAAGCGGACCGGG
This sequence comes from Promicromonospora vindobonensis, assembly GCF_042685865.1. Taxonomy (NCBI): domain Bacteria; kingdom Bacillati; phylum Actinomycetota; class Actinomycetes; order Micrococcales; family Promicromonosporaceae; genus Promicromonospora; species Promicromonospora vindobonensis. Next base: position 712,551 of record NZ_JBHUOG010000001.1, read on the forward strand.
GCAGCGTCCGCGCTCGACCTGTCCGCGATCCCGCACGCCGGGCTGGAGGCCCTGGACGTCGTCGACGTGCAGACCGTCAACCCCACCTCGGGTGCGGCCGTCGTGCGCCGCCACATCGTCGACAGCTTCACGCTGCCACTGACCCCAGCGGGTGCGTTCCCCGTGCGCACGCGCCAGCTACGGGAGGTGACGTCATGACGAGCCCCAGCGCAACCCTCGCCATGATCCTGCGCGGCCGTCAGGCCGTGTCCCGGATCGCCGTCGTCACCGCGTACACGGCCAGCCCGCGCGCGGTCACATGCCAGTTCGAGACCGACGGCGAGGAGTTCCAGCCCATCATGCTGTCCTCCGCGCCAGCGCCCGTCGTCGGCGAGCGGGCCCTCCTGATCCCGTCGGACGCCGGGTGGGTGTTCGCCTCCACGATCACCACCCCCGCCGTAAGCAACCCGTACCTCGAGACCTACCTCAACATCTACAACAACTGGCGCCGCGCCCACCGTGCGGACGACTCGTGGTTCTCCCAGGATCACGGTTACTACGCGACCGGTTCGTTCACCACCGGCCAGAGCTTCGAGCAGGGGCACCTGCCGAACCAGTCCGGCGCCGTCGGCGTCGACGCGCCACGCATCTACTACGACGCGGGCGCGATCATCAACCACCAGGCACCCGCCACGCTGGACGACCTGGCCGCCGACGGCGCGACCGTGCACCTCGTCGACATGCAGATCCGCCGCAACGCGGGCGGCCCCGACCTGGTCAACCCCGTGATGTACGGACACTCGTACAACAACGGGACCCCGCCGCCCGACGAGGCCGCGCACGTCTGGGCTCCCGGGTTCGGGCCGATCCGCCTGCCCGCCCTCGGCCGGCACGAGACCGCCCGGTACGTCATCCCCGAGTCCTGGGTCACCGCGCTCGCCGCGGGGACGATCCAGGGCATCGGGTTCTGGGCCGACACCACCAGCGACGCCATGTTCTCCGACCGCTCCTACGGCGGGGAGCTCGTGGCCGAGCTGAACCTCAAGCTCCGCATCGTCTACAGCACACCGTGACAGGGGACCGATGAGCGAGACGCCCACCAACGACGCCCACGCGACCACCGGCGTGCAGGAGATCCGCGAGGTCGACGTGTCCGACCCGCTCGCCGTCATGACGGCCCTCGGGTTCGACCCGCCGACCGTCCGCGCCGTCGTCATCACCACGGCTGGTGCGCTCGGCATCTCCAGCACCTACCCGCCCACGGAGTTCGACCCGCCACCGGTCGCACCCGAGCCGACCACACCCCAGGAGTAGCCCATGCCCGTCACCGACCCGCTCCAGGGCGCCACGTTCATTCCGTCCTGGCAGGACGCCTACCAGCTGCCGCAGACCATCGCAGACATGTACGCGTTCCTGCTGGCGCGCGGCATCCCCCAGTTCACCACCACGGCCGAACGGGACGGCGCCTACCCGGCACCCGCCGACGGGCAGATGGCCTGGGCCGACGAGGCCCTGTACATCTACTACGGCGGCTGGGTGGCCCTGTGGACTCCGCCCAACCCCTCCACGATCCTGGCCGGGTCCGGGTACACCACCAACGCCACCTCCGAGATCTCCAGCGCGGGGTGGATCACCCTGTCCGGGACCCTGACCAAGGTCTCGGGAGACCTGGTGCGCGGAGTCACCATCGGCACCGTGGCACTCGAGCACCGCCCCGTCAGCGACGCACGCCGCAGCACGGCAGCCATCGGCGTAGCGGCCCCCGCCGACGCCGGCGTCTCCGGAATCCAGATCGCGACCACGGGCGCCATCATCCTGACCGCCAACAACGCCTCGCTGGTGAGTCAGTCGATCGTGTACCTCGACGGCGTCACCTACAAGCTCTGAACGCCATGCCCGACCTCTCGTCCTATGACTCCTGGCCAGCCGTCGCCGCCCTCGCCCTGGTCCTGCTCGGCTTCCAGGTCCCCAGCCTGGTCTCCACGATCCGCACCCACCGCGACACCAAGGCGATCCGCACACACACCGAGAACGAGCACGCGGACGCCGACTACCCGAACCTGCGCGACGAGCTCACCGCTACCCGCGTCGCAGCCGAGGCTGCGGCCAGTGCCGCACAGGACGCGGTGACGATCGCCAAGACGACCGACACCCGGCTGACCGACCACATCACCCAGGCCGACGCGTGGCAGACCTCCGTCGAGGACGACCTGACCCGCCTGCGCCGCCCACTACTCGCCTGGAGGCGCTGACCCGTGATCATTCCCATCGCCACCCGCAAGAGGTGGGGTCCCCGGTACCCCGACGGCGACCTGACCCTGACCGGTCCCGCGGACGAGGTGTTCGTGCACCACTCGGTCACGGCCCAGCTCTCGCCCGACGCGAGCGTCGAGGACGAGTGCGAGCAGATGCGCGCGCTGGAGTCCGTGGGTCAGTCCCGGTTCGGTACGGGGATCTCCTACAACGTGGTGATCTTCCCGTCCGGACGCGCGTACCAGGGTGTGTCCTGGAACCGTCGCGGTACCCACACCGGCGGCCGAAACTCCACGGCGCGGTCGATCTGCTTCGCCGGCAACTACGAGATCCACGAGCCGACGGCCGCGCAGCTCGCTACGGCGGCCGTGATCTACGCCGAGGGCAAGGGGCACCTCTGGGTCCTCTCCGCGCCGCTGCGCGGTCACCGGGACGTGTCACAGACTGCGTGCCCCGGTAGGCACCTGTATGCCGAACTGCCCGCCATCCGCGCGGGCCGAACCCTGACCAAAGCTGGAGGATTCATGAGCGACCTGACCAAGACCGAGCAGAAGGAGATTCTCCACGACGGCCGACAGACCGTGGAGAAGTTGGAGCGCATCGAGGAGACCCTCAAGGCTCAGAGGGAGAACGACCTCAAGCACATGTCGGCCTCGGCCGCACGGGAACGGGCCCTCCTGGAGACCGTCAAGGTGCTCGCCGCGAACGGCAGCGTCAACCCGGACGAGGTCCTCAAGCGACTCGACGCCCTGTTCGAGAACCTCACCATCACCATCAGCAAGGAAGGCTGACCCATGTTCGAGGACACCACCCCCGTCTCGTCCCAGACCGCGTTCCCCGGCCGCGCCACCGTGCGCACCGTCGTGCAGACCGTCATCGCCGTGGTCCTGACGGCCGGCGTCGTGCTGCCCGCCGCCGTGGCCGTCCTCGGCGAGGAGCTGGCCGCCGTGCTGCCCCCGGCATGGCTCGCCTGGCTCGTCGGTGCCGCTGCCACCGTGGCCGCGATCGCCGCCGCGCTCACGCGCATCATGGCGATCCCCGCCGTGGACGCCGCACTGCGGCGTTTCGGGCTGTCGAGCACGCCCAAGGCCTGACTGTCTGTCCCTCGGAGTAGACTCTCCTCGAACGGCAACGTAGGCCTCCGGGTCAGACTGCCCGAACGCAGCGAAGCCCATGGCGCTGCCGGGTATACAGGGGACGCCCACCATGGGAAGTGCTCGCAGGTTCGCCGCCGGTTCGCCGGAAGGACTCGGTTCGAATCCGAGGAGTGCACCTACCACCCGCCCGCACGGGCCAGCCGCCCCCATCGTCTCCGGACGGTGGGGGCGGTTTCGTGTGTCCGGGGTCAGCCGCGCCGCGGCGCACGCACGGCGAGCACGAGCTCGACGACCGCGGCACCGACGAACACCGCGGCCGCGGTCGCCGTCGGCCAGCCCGGCCACACCAGCACGAGCAGCGCGCCCGTGGCGAGCAGCACGCCGCCGAGGACCAGGTGCCCGGTCATCGCGTCCCGATCTCTTCCACCCACGCGTCCGTCAGGTCGGCCAGCGCCGCCTCGTACGTCGGCTGGAACCCGTGGGCGACCGTGAGCATGTGCGTCGTCGGCCCGTTGTACTCCGGCACCGAGCGCCGGTTCAGGTACCACGCGTAGAACACGTACCCGTCAGGGCCCGGGGTGCGCGACCGCTCGATGATCGCGTACGCGTCCTTCGGGTCCTGCGGCCCCGTCGCCATCCAGTACCCGGTGCGGTCGGCGTCACCGTCGCCGCCCGTGACGGTGAGCCGTAGGCGCGGGGCGTACTCGTCGGGCATCTCTGCAGCCATGGGGCAGATCTTTCCACAGGTCGGGCCCGATCAGCTGGCGGATGTTGGCCCGCCAACATCACGGACCATCACGACGTTGAAAACACGCCAACAATCCGCGCCCGCCAGGATGCCCGATTATGGCCCAGAAACAGCCTCTGACGTGCCAATATACCCAAACGTGTTCTGCGGGTCGTACGCCCGCTTCACCTCGCGCAGGCGGGCCAGCGTGGCCTCGGGGTAGGCGTTGCGCACGTCCTGCTCGGTGGCGGTCCCCATGAAGTTCACGTAGCCGCGCCCGCTGATACCGAACGCCTGCGCGGCCGACTCCACCCACTCGCTCGCCGCCGGGAGCGCCTCGACGGCCGGCGCGAACTTGCCGACCGTCACCATGAAGGCCGGGTCCCGGTGCGCGAAGGCCGTCGCCGCCGGGTCGACCAGCCCGATCGCACCGCCCATGGCACGGATGTTCACCGCGGCGGGGCCGGCCGCCTGGGACACCGTCTCGATCACCTCTGCGGCCCAGGCCTCGTCCGGCGCCCACGCGCCCTGGCCGAGGAAACCGGTCCGCGCGTCGCCCATCCCGCCGGGCGGCGGACCGCCGGCGCCCTCGAACATCGCCGGGTACGGCATCTCCTGGACGCTGTCGAGCACCGTGCCGAGCGCGCGCAGCGGCGCGAACACCTCGTCGGCCTCTGCTGCCGTGCCCGAGTGGCACAGGAGCGCCATGATGATCGGCTTGCCGTGCAACTCTGCCGGGATCATCGGGACGGGCGGCGCCACCATCACGTTCACCATGCCTGCGAACTCGTCGGGCCCCTCGGCGAACGCCCGCAGGACCGCTGCGAGCGTGGCAGGGGTGGGCACCCACATCATCATGCCGCCCGTGACCGTGCCCAGCTCCCGCAGGCGCAGGTCCAGCCGGGTCACGACGCCGAAGTTGCCGCCGCCGCCCCGGAGCGCCCAGAAGAGGTCGGGGTTCTCGTCGGCGTCGGCCCGCACCACGCGACCGTCGGCGAGGACCACCTCGGCACCGAGCAGGTTGTCGACGGTGAGCCCGTCGTGCCGGCTGAGGTAGCCGATGCCACCGCCGAGCGTGATGCCACCGACGCCGACGCTTCCCGTGTCGCCGAACCCGGTGGCCAGCCCGTGCGCCCCCGCCGCGGCGGTGTACGCGCCGGCGACAACCCCGCCCTGGGCGTGCCCGACGCCGGCCGCCGCGTCGATGTCGATGCCGTCAAGGAGGCGCAGGTCGAGCACGAGACCGCCGTCGACCAGGCCGTGCCTGGCCTGGTGGTGGCCGCCGCTGCGCACCGCGAGCGGTAGGCCCGCGTCGCGCGCGATCGCGAGCGCCTCGACGACCTCGTCGGTGGTCCGGACGCGGGCGACCGCGGCCGGTGTCCGCGCCGGGCCGCCCACGAACAGGGCAGCCGTCTCGGCGAACGTCGCAGCGGACGGGGTGAGCAGGCGGTCGCCGAGGCTCGCGGCGAGCGGGGCCAGGACGCCGTCGAGCGCCTCGGGCGAGAGCTGGGTGGTGGTACCGGTGGCGCCGGTGCTGTCGTGCGTGGCCATCTCGAGTCTCCTAGTGGGTGCGCGTACCTTCGGCCGCCAACGTTAGGCATCTAAGGATTAGGCGTCAACGCATTTCGGCGAGGTTCGAATTAGTCTGCGCTCATGCGACCAAGCGGGCAGCCCAGCGGCGAACCAGTCGGCAGCGTCTCCGGAACCGGGCCAGGACAAGGGCCGGGTCAGGGCGGCCCCGTGCCGGTGGCGGTCACCTTGTGGCACTCGGTGCAGCGGGTGATGCGCTCGTTCGACGCGCTGCTGACCGAGGAGGGAGGGAGCTGGCAGGTCTGGCACATCCTGCTCGCGCTGCACCAGGGCACCCCGGCCACCCAGCGCGAGCTCGCCGGCGCCGTCGGCATCAGGGAGGCGACGCTGACGCACCATCTGCGCAGCATGGAGGACCGTGGGCTGGTCCTCCGTACCCGGGAGGCGTCGAACCGCCGCGTGCAGCGCATCGAGGTCACGGAGGCGGGAGAGGCCCTGTACCGCAGGCTCAAGTCCGCGGCGATCGCGTTCGACCGGACGCTGCGGGACGCCATCGGGGACGACGAGGCCGACGTCGACGCGTTCGCCGGCACGCTCTGCCGCCTCGCCGACGCGGTGCCCGACGGCGGCCGCGGTGCGGTGCCGGAGGGCTGGCCCGGTAACCGCCGGGTCTAGCGCCGACGCCGGGCGCCGGGCGCCAGGAACAGCCGCCGGGAATAGGCGGTGCCCCGGGCAACTTTGCATGTGTCGTGCAGCACACTCGAAAGACCCGGACATGACCGCGCAGCCCTCCGGCGCCGAGGTCGACGTGCGGCTCGGCCTGCGCGGTGACCGCGGCCCGATCCTCGGCGCGCTGATGCTCTCCACGGCGCTCGTGGCCCTCGACGTCACGATCCTGGCCACCGCGTCGACGACCGTCGCGCGAGAGCTCGGCGCGTTCGAGCAGGTCCCGTGGCTGTTCTCCGCGTACACGCTGGCGCAGGCGGTGACGGTCCCCCTGTACGGGCGCCTGGCCGACGTGTTCGGGCGCAAGCGCGTGATGATGGTCGGGATCGGCCTGTTCCTGCTCGGCTCGGTGCTGTGCGCCGTCGCCTGGAGCATGCCTGCGCTCATCTGGTTCCGCGTGCTGCAGGGCCTGGGCGCCGGCGCGATCATGCCGATGTCCATGACCATCGCCGGCGACATCTACACCCTCGCCGAGCGCGCCAAGATCCAGGGGTACCTCGCGAGCGTGTGGGCCGCCTCCTCCGTGCTCGGCCCGACCCTGGGCGGTGTGTTCAGCCAGTTCGTGAGCTGGCGCTGGATCTTCTGGGTCAACGTGCCGATCGCGGCCGTGGCCGCCGTGGTCCTCTGGCGCCGGTTCCACGAGAAGGAGCGCGAGGGCGAGCGTGAACCCATCGACTATCTCGGCGCCGCCCTGCTGACCGGTGGCAGCACGGCGCTGGTGCTGGGCCTGCTCGAGGGCGGGCACGCCTGGGCCTGGGTCTCGCTGCAGTCGGTGGGGATGTTCGTCGCCTCGGCGGTGCTGCTCGCGGCGTTCGCGGTCACGTCCCGCAGGAGCGCGCACCCGATCTTCGACCTGGCGTTGCTGCGCCGCCGCGTGGTCGGTGCGTCGACGGCTGCGGGGCTCTGGGTAGGCGTCATCACGCTTGGCCTGTCCACGTACGTGCCGATCTACGCGCAGGGCGTGCTCGGCGTCGGACCGCTCGTGGCCGGGTTCGCGCTGGCCGCGCTCCTGGTCGGCTGGCCGCTCGCGGCGACCCTGTCCGGCCGGATCTACCTGTCCATCGGGTTCCGCTGGACAGCGATCATCGGCGCGGGAATCGTCCTGACGGGGTCCCTGCTCACGCTCGGCCTCGGCACCGGTTCCGAGGTGTGGCACATCTCGGCCGCCGTGTTCGTGATCGGCATGGGTATGGGCCTCGTGGCCGTGCCCACGCTGCTGGCCGCGCAGCACAGCGTGGGCTGGAACGAGCGTGGAGCGGTGACCGCCACCAACATGTTCGCCCGGTCGATCGGGCAGGCCGTCGGTGTGGCCGCGCTGGGCGCCGTGGTGAACGCCGTGACCACCGTCGGGGCGGACGGCACCCCCGAGGGCCCCGGCCTGGCGCACGCCATGCACCTGGTGTTCTGGTGCGTCGTGGGCTGCGCGGCCCTGATGGCCGTGACGGTGCTGCTGCTCCCCCGCGACAACCCGCGAGCCGAGTCCGCCGCGCCGTAACGAGGGCCGTGGCTTGACTTCATGTCGACATGAAGTCAGACCCTGGGGCAGTACCGCACGACACCCCAGGAGACGGAGCCCAGCGATGTCCGGACCAGCCCCCTCGACCAGCCCTCACGACCCCGACGCGCCCTACGACACCGTGGTGATCGGTGGCGGCCCGGCCGGGTTGCAGGCCGCGCTCACGCTCGGCCGCATGCACCGGCGCGTCCTGCTGCTCGACTCCGGCGAGTACCGCAACGCGCCCGCCGAGCACCTGCACAACTTCGTGACGCGGGACGGCACGCCGCCGGCCGAGTTCCGCGCCGCCGCCCGCGCCGAGCTGGCCGCCTACGCGACGGTGACGGTCCGCGAGGCGGCAGCGACCGCCGTCGTGCCCGACGGCGACGGGTTCCGGGTCGAGCTGGGTGCCGAGCCGAGCGCCGAGGGTGCCGGCGGTCCCGAGTCGTTCGCCACCCGCACGGTGCTGCTCGCGACGGGGCTGCGGGACACCCTCCCGGCGGTCCCCGGCCTCGCGCCCCTGTTCGGCACGGTCGCCGCCGTCTGCCCGTACTGCCACGGGCACGAGCTGAGCGGCGAGCACATCGCGGTGCTCGGCAACGGGCCGCACGTGGCACGGGTCGCGTTCCTGCTGGAGCGCATCGCGAGCCGCCTCACCGTCCTGACCGACGGCGCGGAGCTCGAACCGGGCCTCCGCGCCCGGCTCGACGACGCGGGCGTCGCCGTCCGCCCCGAGCCCGTCAAGGAGCTCAGGCGCAGCGCCGCCGGTGCCACCGTGTCGTTCGCCGACGGCCCCGACGATGCGGTGGGCGGCATCTTCGTGGCGGCCGAGTTCGCGCAGCGCGCCCCGTTCGCCGAACAGCTCGGTCTGACGATGCAGGAGTCGGGCGCCGTCGACGTCGACGCCATGGGCCGCACGAGCGTACCGGGGGTGTTCGCGGCGGGCGACATGGCCCATACGTCGGCGACGCCGATGCCGCTCGCGTCGGTGCTCATGGCGGCGGCGTCGGGCCTGATGGCCGCGACCTCGGCCGACGGCGAGCTCCTCACCCGCGACCACCCCTGACGGCTAGGTGCCCGCGCTCTCGCGGAGGGTGCGGCGCTCGGCCTCGATCGTCAGGAGCTCCGCGAACGCCGCCTGGTAGTGCTCGGTGTCGGGATCGAGCCGGCGCAAGCGGCTCTTGGCGTCCGCCACGCGGCGCCCCAGCACGTGGTCGACGACGTTCCGCACCACTCCCTCGACCACCGCCCCGATCGCGGACTCCCGGTCCTCCGGGAGGTCCGCCACCGCCAGCTGCGTGACCAGGCTCGCCACGGCCTCGGGAGCCTGGTCCAGCACGGCGGCGACCCACAGCGCCGTGGAGATCTCGCGCCCGGCAGCCACACCCCCGGCAGCCCGGATCGCGGTGTGCACCGCCTGCCACGCGGGCACGACGAACGCCTCCTCGCCCAGGTCGTCGAACGACGCCGGTACGTGCTGCGGGTACTGGAGCACCGCGACGAGCGCCAGCCACTCGGCGCGTGCCACCGGGTCGCGCAGGTCGGGCGCCGACACCTGCGGCACGGCGCCCGACCGCGGACCGTTCGCCTCCGGCCCGCTCCCTGCGGATGACGCCGCGGTGCCCGGCTGCCGGTCGCCGTCGGCCCGGTCCGGCGCGCGGCGCAACGAGGGTGTCGACGCCGCGCGGCCGACCTCTCGCCGCACCTCGTCGATCTCCGTGCCGATCCAGCCTGCGACCTCGCGCATGTAGCCGTCGCGCTGGCTGCGGTCACGGATGCCGACGATCTCGGGTGCAGCGGCCCGCACGGCGGACACGCGACCCTCCACGGTGTTCAGGTCGAACTGCTTGATCTTGGCCTGGATGACGAAGGCGAACAGGGGCTTGCGCCCGTCGACCAGCGCACGGACGGCCTCGGGGCCCTTGGCCATGCGCAGGTCGCACGGGTCCATGCCGCCGTCCGCCACCGCCACGTAGGTCTGCGCGAAGAACCGCTGGTCCTCGCCGTACGCACGCTCCGCGGCCTTCTGCCCTGCCGCGTCCCCGTCGAACGTGAAGATGATCTCGCCGCCGACCGTCCCGCCCGACGTCAGCTGGAGGCCGCCGCCTGCGGTCGTGTCGCCGAGCAGGCGGCGCACCACCTTGGCGTGGTCGCCGCCGAAGGCGGTGCCGCACGTGGCCACCGCCGTCGTCACGCCGGACAGGTGCGCCGCCATGACGTCCGTGTACCCCTCGACCACCACCACGCGCTTGCCCTTGGCGATCTCCCGCTTGGCGAGGTCGATCCCGTACAGCACGTGCGACTTCTTGTAGAGGCTCGTCTCGGGGGTGTTGAGGTACTTGGGGCCCTGGTCGTCGTCGAACAGGCGGCGCGCGCCGAAGCCGATCACGGCCCCCGTCACGTCCCGGATGGGCCAGATGACCCGGCCGCGGAACCGGTCGTAGATGCCGCGCTGCCCCTGCGACATCAGCCCGCTGGCGACGAGCTCCGGCTGCGTGAAGCCCCTGCCCTGGAGGTGACGCTGCAGCGCGTCCCAGCCCTTCGGCGCGAAGCCGACTCCGAAGTGCTCGGCGTCGGACCGGTCGAAGCTGCGCTCAGCGAGGAAGGTGCGCGCGGCGGTTGCCCCAGGGCCCATGAGCTGCTCCGCGTAGAACTCCGCCGCCACCCGGTTGGCCTCCAGCAGGCGCTGCCGCTTGCCTGGCTCCTCGCGGGGACGGGCGTTGCCGCCCTCCTCGTAGCGCAGCTGCACGCCGGTCTTGCCCGCGAGGTACTCGATGGCCTCGGTGAAGCTCAGCCCGTCCATCTTCATGATGAACTCGATGACGTCGCCGCCCTCGCCGCAGCCGAAGCAGTGGTAGCGGCCGACGCTCGGGCGCACGTTGAAGCTGGGGCTGCGCTCGTCGTGGAAGGGGCACAGACCCACCAGAGCGCCCACTCCGGCGGGCTTGAGGGTCACGTGCGCCGAGACGATCTCGTCGATCCGCGCGCGTTCGCGGACCTGGTCCACATCCTCACGTCTGATCAGCCCGGCCACGCCTGGAAGTCTATGCTCGCGCGCCGGACCACGACGCCGCCGTCCACAGCCCGCTCAGCGTCCCTGCGTCGCCAGCGCCCGTGCGCAGACGCGGGCGTACTCGCCCGGAGCCACGCCGACCGCACGCACGAAGTCCCCGGTGAAGTGCGCCTGGTCGTAATAGCCGACGGCGGCCGCGAGCCCCGCCAGGTCCTGGAGCGGGTCCCTGCCGAGCAGCTCGGCGGCGAGGTGCACCCGGTGCCTGCGCAGCACCCACTTGGGGCTCACGCCCACCCAGTCGGCGAACAACCGCTGCAGCGAGCGCGGGGTGGTGCCGAGCCGGTCGGCGAGCGCAGCGACGGTGGTGCCCGGCGCGGCCTCGGCGATGACCTCGAACGCCTCGCGGAGCGCGGCCAGCGCCGCGGTGGACCGCTGGGTCCTCGCCCGCCCCGCCGCGTCGAGGAGCAGCGGGGTGACCGTCTCGACGGCGGCGTCCGCCCGGCCTGCCAGCGCCTCGGCGAGCGCCTCGCCCGCCGCACGCCGCGCCGTCGGGCCGAGGAACCCGGCAGGGCCGACGGCGCCGCGCTCACCCGGGTGCGTGAGCCCGAGCAGCGCCCGGTAGCCGCCGGGGCGCAGCTTGGTGCCGACCACGGCGCCGGTGCCGCTCAGGGTGCGCTCGAAGAGCCCTGCGGGCATGGCGTAGACGAGAAGACCGGTGTCCTCCGCCACGACGTGGCCGACGGGGTGCGGCATCACGGTCTGGGTGAACGTGCTGCCCGGCGACAGGTCCCAGGTGATCACCCAGTGCCAGTCCACGACGTCGGCGAGGTCGGGGGCCGGCTCGACGCGCGCCAGCACGAACCGGTCGCGCGCCCGCGCGGGGTTCACGATGCCGTGCGTCGGCCCGGACTCGAGCGCCTGCGTGACCGCCCGTTCGCCGTCGAACGCCTGTCGCATATTTCCAAGACTGGCACACGCTGGCCGCTGGAGCATCGATGACATGAAGAACTCAGCCCTGCACCCCAACATCTCCGTGAGCGACGCGCGCGCGGCCATCGCCTTCTACGAGGCGGCGTTCGGCGCGGAGACGCTCTCCGTCATCACCGCCGGCGACGCGGTGATCCACTCCGACCTGGTCCTGCGGTCCGCCGCGGGCGAGTCGACGTTCACCGTCGCCGGCGCGTTCCCGCCGGACTCCGTCGCCCCCGAGCCCGGCGCGCCGACGCACGCGAGCTTCACCGTCCCGGTCGAGGAAACCGACGCCGCCCACGCCCGCGCGCTCGCCGCCGGCGCGACCAGCCTGGCCGAGCCTGCCGACTGGTTCGAGGGGTTCCGGCAGGCCGCCGTCCGCTGCCCCTTCGGTCACCGCTGGTACTTCGTCACGGTCGCCGAGTCGGTCACGCCGGACGATGTCCAGCGCGCGAGCGACGCCTGGGTCGCTGCCCGCGACTAGCTCCCCGGCTCGTTGAGTGCTGGCTGTCTGCGCGTTCTCGCCCCCGGAGACCGGCACATATCCAGCATTCAACGGGGGGTCGAAGGCGGTTTGCCGGGCTAGCGCAGTTCGGTACGCTTTGCCCCGACCCGAGGAGGAAAGTCAGGAACATGGGAATCCGGTATCGCAAGCGGCTGTCGCTCGGCCCGCTCAAGTTCAACATCACCCAGAAGGGCTTGTCGTCCATGAGCTTCAAGATCGGTCCCTGGACCTGGAACTCAAGAACCAAGAAGCACTCCTTGAACCTCCCCGGCGGCCTGAGCTGGTACAGCAACAACAAGTAGGGTCGCCGCGGCGGAGGCAGGGCCGAGCACCTGCCTCCGCTGACACACCGGCCGACGGCAGCGGGGCCGGATTCCGGGGTTGTCAGCCAGCGTGACTAGAGTGGACGCGTGGAGCAAGCCCTCGGGAAGAGCATCCCGCCGTCGTACAGCGCGCAGGACGTCGAACGCTGGGTGTCCGAACCGCCCAAGTCGCAGGCCCGTACCCCCTTCGAACGAGACCGCGGCCGCGTGGTGCACTCGTCCGCGCTGCGGCGCCTCGGCGCCAAGACCCAGGTGCTCGGCGCGGGGCACGACGACTTCGTACGCACCCGGCTGACCCACTCCCTCGAGGTCGCGCAGGTGGGCCGCGGCATGGGCCGCTCGCTGGGCTGCGACCCCGACGTCGTCGACACCGCGTGCCTCACCCACGACCTCGGCCACCCGCCGTTCGGGCACAACGGCGAGACGGCGCTCGCCGAGATCGCCGAGCCGATCGGCGGCTTCGAGGGCAACGCGCAGACCCTGCGCCTGCTGACGCGGCTCGAGCCAAAGGTGCTCGCCGACGACGACACCCCCGCGGGCCTCAACCTCACCCGCGCGAGCCTCGACGCGAGCGTCAAGTACCCGTGGGCCTACGGGGCCGGCCCCGCGCGCCCGGACGGCACGGCGAGCCGCAAGTTCGGCGTCTACGCCGACGACCTCCCCGTGTTCACCTGGCTCCGGGAGAACGCGCCCGACGGCGTGAAGTGCCTCGAGGCCCAGGTCATGGACCTCGCCGACGACATCAGCTACTCGGTGCACGACGTCGAGGACGGCGTGGTGGCCGGCCGCATCGACCTCGACCTCATGGCGGACGCCGACGAGCGGGCGCGCGTGGCCGAGTACGTGCGCGCCTGGTACGGCGAGTGGTACACGCACGACGCCATCGACGACGCCATCGGACGCCTGCAGGACTACCTGCGCGGCGTCGGGCACCTGGTCCGGGCCTTCGACGGGTCGCGCAGGTCCCTCGCCTCGCTCAAGGACATGACGAGCCAGCTCATCGGCCGGTTCATCGGCTCGGCGATCAGCGCGACGCGGGCCGAGTTCGGCGAGGGCGCGCTCACCCGGTATGCCGCCCGGCTCGTGGTACCGGCCGAGCTCGAGCACGAGATCCTCGCGCTCAAGGGCATCGCCGTCGCCTACGTCATGGCGCCGCGCGGCCAGGAGCCCCGCTACCTGCGGGAGCGGGAGATCCTGGCCGAGCTGGTCGGTGTGCTCGCCGACCGCGCCCCGGACGAGCTGGAGACACCGTTCGCCGCGGACTGGCGCGCCGCACCCGACGACGCCGGGCGCCTGCGCGTGGTGGTCGACCAGGTCGCGTCCCTGACGGACCTGTCGGCGCTGGCGCTGCACGCCCGGCTGGTCACACCCGGGTCCTGAATCTCTCGGCCGACAGGCCCTGCGAGGGTCAGACGCCGAGAACAGCGTGAATCAAATTTGACGCGTCGTCACCGATGGCAGAGAATGACTCATATCTGATTCACCACGCATCTCTGGGGAGGATGAATCGCATATGATTCAGCGATGGTTCCGCGTCCGCGGCCTCACCGCTCTCGGCGCCGCCACGAAGGGGGCCCGGGAGTCAGCCGGTCTCAGCCAGTCCGAGCTAGCCGATCTCATCAGCTCCTCGCGGCCGACGCTCTCACGACTTGAGCGTGGAGTGCCCGTCACCACCGCCGTGCTGACGAAGACGTTGGCCAGTGCCGGTTACGAGATCTATGTCATCCCGCGCAACGCACAGGTCAGTGTGGCGTTCGATGATGCCGACTGAGAACACCCTTGCAGTCTGGCTGCACGGGATCCACGTCGCCGAGCTGACCCGACTCCGCAACGGCCGGCTCCGCCTCGTGTGGACGCCCGAGGCGATCGCCCGCTGGGGCGAAGGCGCGTGTCCGTTGTCGCTCTCGTTGCCGACCACGGTGCGTCGCGTCCAGGGGGCGCACCTGGAACGCTATTTCGACGGTCTCCTGCCGGAATCGCCACTTCGCGGACAGCTCGAACGGGAGAACGGTGTAGCCCCTGACAACGTGTTCGGCCTGCTCCGTGCGCTCGGGGCGGAGTGCGCCGGTGCGGTCCAGGTTCTGCCGTCCGGCACAGAGCCACCGTCAGGAACGCTCCGCCTTCTCTCCGACGCAGAGGTCGGCAGCGTCGTCTCCGACCTCCCGACATTGCCGGTCGCGAACGATCTTCCCATGACCGCTTCACTGGGCGGGATCCAGGCGAAGGTCTTGCTCACGGCGACGCCGGACGGCTGGGCATGGCCGCTCGCTGGGGCAGCGTCGACGCACATCGTGAAGCCCGAGCCGATCTCCGACGCGGTGATTCCCGACCTCGTCCGTCTCGAGGACTGGACGATGCGCCTTGCCCGTGCGGCGGGCATACCGGCCGCAACGACCGAGATTCAAGAGTTCGACGGCCGGACAGCAATCGTCGTCGAACGCTACGACCGTGTCGACGGCGGGCGGATCCATCAGGAGGATCTGGCGCAGGGCCTGGGGCTCGCAACGCGAGACAAGTACGAACAAGAACGTAGCCCTGGCCACCTTGCGGCCCTCGCGGACCAGGCCACCGAGCACGCTGCCGACCCGGAAGCATTCCTCGATGCGCTGCTCGAACAGGTGACGTTCAACGTCATCGTCGGCAATGGTGACTCGCACGCGAAGAACTACTCCTACATCATCGACGCGCAAGCCCGGCTGCATCCCGCACCGATGTACGACGCGGCCGCCGTTCATCTGGTCGTTCCACGGTATGACCGCTCCGGTCTCGCGGTGAACGGCAAGACGCGGCTGCGATACATCAAACCGGGCGACCTCGCGGCGGAGTCAGCGACGTGGCATCGACCGATCGAGCAGTCCAGGGCGCTGGTGGACGACGTCGTGGAGCGAGTACGTCGAGCTGCGAAGGACATTGATGACGATCCATGCAAGGTGCGGGAGAAGTTGCTCGACCGGGTAGCTGACCTCGTTCGGGACTGAAGGCCGAACTCGCCAGACTCGTCCGTCGGTCGGGCTTGCCGAGAAGTGGGTCTCGACAAGCTCGACCAGCGGGGATCCGGCTGGTCAGCCCTTGACCGAGCCCGCCGTCAGGCCGCCCACGATGTACTTCTGCAGGAACAGGAACAGCGCGAGCACCGGCAGCGCCGACAGCACGGCACCCGCCGTGAACAGGCCCCAGTTGGCGTCCAGCAGCGACGACACCCACCCGTAGAGGCCGACGGCGAGCGTCCAGCTCTCCTCCGACTGCAGCAGCACGCGGGCGATGATGAACTCGCCGAACGTCGCGATGAAGCTGAGCAGCCCCACCACGGCGAGGATCGGCGCGGTCAGCCGCAGCACGATGGTCCAGTAGATCTGGGCGTGGGAGGCGCCGTCGATCTTCGCGGCCTCGTCGATCTCCCGCGGCACGGTGTTGAAGAACCCGTACATGAGGAACGTGTTCACCCCGAGCGCCCCGCCGAGGTACACGCAGATCAGCGCGAGCTTGGAGTCCAGCCCCAGCACCGGGACCACCTCGCCCAGCGAGATGCACAGCAGGAAGATCGCCACGAACGCGAGCATCTGCGGGAACATCTGGATGATGAGCAGGGCGGTGAGCCCCACCCGGCGTCCGCTGAACCGGAACCGGGAGAAGGCGTAGGCCGCTGCGGCGCCCATGAGCACCGTGCCTGCCCCTGTCACCACCGCCACGACCAGCGTGTTGCCCATCCAGGTCCAGAACCTCGTGTCGCCCAGCGCCACGTAGTTGGCGGTCGACACGGACGCGAACAGGTCGTTGGAGCCGGTGAGCGTGCCGCCGTCGGCCAGGGAGGCCGACACGACGTAGACCAGCGGGAAGCCCGCGTAGACCACGGCGAGCACGCCGACCAGGTGCCGCCACCCGAGGTCGGAGAACCAGCGGGCCGGGGACGTGCGGCGAGGCAGGGCGACCCGGCTGGGCGCGGGGGCTGTCGTCGTGGTCGTGCTCATCAGGCGATCTCCTCGAGCGAGCGGGTGCGCCGGAACGCGAGGGCGGAGATGGTCGCCACCACCACGAAGATGACGATCGACAGGGCGCTGGCCAGGCCGTAGTCCTTGGCGGCGGTCCCGTCGAGACCGGAGACCGAGTAGACCATCGAGATGAGGATGTCGGTGTGCCCGAGCGGCACCGAGGCGTCGTCGAACCGCGGGCCACCGCCGGTGAGCATGTAGATCAAGGTGAAGTTGTTGAAGTTGAACGCGAACGACGAGATGAGCAGCGGCGCCGTCGCGACCAGCAGCAGGGGCAGGGTGATGGACCGCCAGGTGCGCCACCGGCCGGCGCCGTCGATCCGTGCGGCCTCCAGCACGTCGCCAGGCAGGGACTGCAGCGCGCCCGTGCAGATCAGGAACATGTACGGGAAGCCGAGCCAGAGGTTCACGCCGAGCACGGCCAGCTTGGCCAGCACCGGGTCGGTGAGCCACGGGATCGACGCCCCGCCGAGCAGCACCTCGTTGACGAACCCGTAGGACCGGTTGAGCATGCCCGACCACAGCAGGGCCGCGAGGAACCCGGGGATCGCGTAGGGCAGGATCACCAGCGTCCGGTAGATCCGCCGCCCGCGCAGGCGCGCGTCGTTGAACGCGATCGCGAGGAACAGGCCGAGCAGGAACGTCGAGGCCACCGAGAGCACCGCGAACGCGAACGTCCACAGCAGGATCTTGCCGAACGGGCCCGCGTACCGGTCGTCGCCGAACGCGGTGACGAAGTTGTCCAGGCCGACGAGCACGCGCCAGCCCACCGGCAGGGTGGTGCCGTCTGCGGCCTCGAACTGGCCGTCGTCGTTGGGCGTGTACGTCACTCCGGTGGTGGTGTCGGTCATGGTGTCCGACGCGGCGTCGTACGTCAGCGTGGACGTGAAGACGTACCCCGTGCGGGCGTCCTGGGTCCGGACCGAGCCGTCGTTCGGGTCCTCGGAGACCGGCACGCGCAGGTCGGTGACCTCCTGCTGCCGCTCGAGGACCTCTGCGTACTCCAGCACCTCGTACCCCGGCAGCGCGGTGATCCGGCCGGCGTCCACCGCGGCGCCGTCGACGGCGGTGAGCGGCTCGTCGGCGGTGCCGGCCTCCACCTCGCCCTCCGCCGAGACGATCGCGAACCCGAGCGTCTCGCCGTCCGCCACCACCGTGAGGGGGGACGACGGCGAGCCCTCCACCCGGCGCTCGTTCTGCACCAGGAGCGCCTCGACGGCCTGCTCCTGGGTGGAGTTGTGCCCGTCGCCGTAGTTGGTGAACGCGACGTAGCCCGTGTAGGCGACCACGTACACCTGGTAGACGAGCAGGAACGCGAGGCCGGGCAGGATGTACTTCAGGGGCAGCGCGCGCTTGCTGAAGTACGCCCAGTTCGCCACGAGCAGGAGCGCCACCATCGCGGAGAGGATGCCCCACGACCCGGCACCCCACGCGGCGAGGACCGCGTACACGCCGAGGGCGTCGACCAGCGCGATCAGGACGAGCTTGACGAGAAACCCGGGGCTCCAGCCGGTCCGACCGGAGCCCCGGGTCACAGGCGACATCATCAACCGATCTCACCCTGGATGTCGGCGACCATCTTGTCCCAGGCCTTGGCCGGGTCGGACTTGCCGGAGACGATCGCAGCCTCGGTCACGCCCCAGTACGCCCACACGGCGCCCATCTCTGGCAGCGACGGCATCGGGACCGCCTCGGCGCCGATCTCCCGGAAGCCCGCGGTGATCGGGTCCTCCGATGCGGTGTCGGCGGCCTCGATCAGGGCCGGCGGCCGGTCGCCCGCCTCGTACAGCGCGAGCTGCGCTTCGGTGGTGGCCATGTGGTTGACCAGGAAGTCGTTGGCGAGCAGCGCGTTCTCGCTCTGCGCGCTCACGTAGAAGCCGGCCACGCCGACGAACGGCTGGGCGGGCTCGCCGCCGGCGCTCGGGACCGGGTCGATCGACAGGTCGAGGTCCGCGAACTGCTCCAGCATCCACGGGCCGCCCACGATGAACGGCGACTCCCCCTTGGCGAAGGCGGCCACCGCGATGTCGTAGGTGACGTCGGTGCTCAGCACTCCCGCCTCACCCTGCTCGGCCAGCCACTGCGCGAACTTCGTGCCGCCCTCGCCGCCGAGCGCGAGCTCCGGCTGGTACGAGCCGTCCGCGTTCTGCTCGAACACCGGGGCGCCGAACGACATCTGCAGCGGGTAGAACGTGTAGGGATCGCCCTCGGTGGAGGTCTGGATCAGCAGCGGGTACTTGGTGTCCGCGTCCTTGCCGGCCGTGATGGCGTCGTCCCAGGTGGCAGGGGCCTCGGGAGCGAGCTCGGTGTTACGGATGAGCGCGATGTTCTCCACCGCGTAGGGCAGGCCGTACACCTGGTCGTCCTGCGTGAAGGCCGCGACGGAGACCGGCTCGAACGCGGCAGCGGTGTCACCGAGCTCGATCGGGGCCACGACGCCGTTGGTCGTGAGCTCACCCAGCCAGTCGTGCGCGCCCACGGTGATGTCGGGGCCCTTGCCGGTGGGCACCTGGGCCAGGAAGTCGGGGCGGATGTCCTCGAAGTTCTTCAGCACCACCTCCACCTCGGCGCCTGTCGACTCCTCGAAGCCGGCCGCCGCGTCCTCCACGGCGGCCTGGCGGGTCTCGTCGACCCAGACGGTGAGGGTCGCGCCTGCCCCGTCGGGTGCAGCCGCGGTCTCCTCGCCCGCTGGTTCCTCCGCGCCGCCCGAGCAGGCGGCCAGCGCCAGCGTCGCGGTCAGCGCAGCGGCGGTCAGGATGCTCCGTCGCATCGTCACTCCCGGTGTTCGCGGCCCGAGGTGGGCCTGGTTCGATGCCACGAACCGTAAGGCCGGGTCCGGTAATCTTGCAAGCCGTTGCGATAAACTTTCAGCAACGCTTGCAGCCGGTCGTGGACACCGGCGGCGACAACGGGGCGCCGACACCCGGCACCAGCAGGGACGAGGAGGTCACATGTCACTTAGGCTGCCAGGCGTGCGCACTCGACTGACCGACCTCGCCGAGCAGGCAGGGGTCTCCACCGCGACAGTGTCGCGCGTGCTCAACGGCAAGCCAGGCGTGGCGGGCGAGACCCGGCAGGCCGTGCTCGCCGCCCTCGACGTGCTCGGCTACGAGCGTCCGTCGGCGCTACGGGCCCGCCCCGCCGGCCTCATCGGCCTGGTGGTGCCCGAGCTGTCCAACCCGGTGTTCCCTGCGTTCGCGCAGGCCATCGAGTCGCAGCTCGCCTCACGCGGCTACACGCCGCTGCTGTGCACCCAGTCGCCGGGCGGCACCACAGAGGACGAGTACGTCGAGACCCTGATCGACCACGCGGTGGACGGCATCGTCTTCGTCTCCGGCAAGCACGCCGACACGCGGGCCTCCACCGAGCGCTACCAGCGGCTGCGCGGGCGCGGGCTACCGATCGTCATGATCAACGGCTACGCGGCAGGCATCGACGCGCCGTTCGTCTCGCCCGACGACGCCGCGAGCATCGAGCTCTCGGTCCGCCACCTGGTGAGCCTGGGCCACCGCCGCATCGGCATGGCGATCGGGCCCGACCGGTTCGTGCCGGCCAAGCGCAAGATCGAGGCGTTCGCGACCCAGCTCGTGCGGCACGGCCTCGCGGCCACCGAGCAGGAGGCCCGCGAGCACGTGGCCCTGACCCTCTATACGCTGGAGGGCGGCCAGGCGGCGGCCGGCGAGCTGTTCGACTCCGGCCACACCGCCGTCGTGTGCGGCTCCGACCTGATGGCGCTCGGCGCGGTGCGCGCAGCGCACTCGCGGGGCCTGTCCGTGCCCGACGACGTCAGCGTCGTCGGATACGACGACTCACCGCTGGTGGCGTTCACCGATCCGCCGCTGACCACGGTGCGTCAGCCGGTCGCCGACATGGCGCACGCCGCCGTCAGCGCCCTGCTCACCGAGATCCACGGCGAACGAGCTCCCCGATCGGAGCTGTTGTTCACCCCGGAGCTCGTGGTGCGCGGCTCCACGGGTGCCGCCCCGGCAGCTCCTCGGAGCTAGTACTCTCCCGTACGCTTGCAGCAAGCGTTACAACCGACATACCCCCGACCACGAGGACGCGACACGTGACACGTACTGCCCCGCTCACCACCGATGACCTCAGCGCCGGAGCCCCCGTCCACACCCCCGCCGGCAGCGGCGAGTGGTGGCGCGACGCGGTGATCTACCAGGTCTACCCGCGCTCCTTCGCGGACGGTGACGGCGACGGGATCGGCGACCTGCCGGGCGTCACCTCCAAGCTGGACCACCTGAAGCAGCTGGGGGTCGACGCCGTCTGGCTGAGCCCGTTCTACCGCTCCCCGCAGAAGGACGCGGGCTACGACGTCGCCGACTACCGCGACATCGACCCGCTGTTCGGCACCCTCGCGGACTTCGACGAGATGCTCGCCGGCGCCCACGAGCGCGGCCTCAAGATCATCGTCGACCTCGTGCCCAACCACTCCTCCGACCAGCACGTCTGGTTCCAGGAGGCGCTGGCCGCCGCCCCCGGTTCGGCGGCGCGCGACCGGTACATGTTCCGCGACGGCCGCGGCCCGGCCGGCGACGAGCCGCCGAACAACTGGCAGTCCATCTTCGGCGGCCCGGCCTGGACGCGGCTGGCTCCTCGCGAGGACGACGCCCCGCTGGGCCCGCAGTGGTACCTGCACCTGTTCGACACCTCGCAGCCGGACCTGAACTGGGAGAACCCGGAGGTCCGCGAGGAGTTCGAGGCGGTGCTGCGGTTCTGGCTCGACCGGGGCGTCGACGGGTTCCGCGTCGACGTCGCGCACGGCATGGTCAAGGCGGAAGGCCTCCCCGACTGGGAGGGCCACGTGTCGATGGTCGAGGGCACCGTCGCTGAGAGCGACGAGCAGGCCACCGACCCGGGCGCCCCCGAGGACGGCTCCACGGGCGCAGGGCACAGCGGCCCGATGTTCGACCAGGACGGCGTGCACGAGATCTACCGCGCCTGGCACCGGGTCCTCGAGGAGTACCCGGGCGACCGCTGCCTGGTGGCCGAGGCGTGGGTGGAGCCGCTGAGCCGGCTGGCCCGCTACGTGCGCCCCGACGAGATGCACCAGGCGTTCAACTTCTCGTTCCTCACGGCCCCGTGGGACGCCGCGCGGATGCGCACCGTCGTCGACGTGTCGTTCAACACGATGGACGCCGTCGGCGCACCGACCACCTGGGTGCTGTCCAACCACGACGTCGTGCGGCACGTCTCGCGCTTCGGCCTGGCCGAGATCGGGGGCCGCCAGCTCAACGGCATCGCGGCGACCGACCCGCAGCCCGACCCGGAGCTCGGCCTGCGCCGCGCCCGCGCCGCGACCCTGCTGATGCTCGGCCTGCCGGGCTCGGCGTACCTGTACCAGGGCGAGGAGCTCGGCCTGCCGGACCACACCGCGCTGCCCGCAGAGGTCCGCCAGGACCCCTCGTTCTTCCGGACCGACGGCGCCGAGCCCGGCCGCGACGGCTGCCGCGTGCCGCTGCCGTGGGTCGGCGGTGCGCCGGGCAACGGGTTCGGCTCCACGGACAAGACCTGGCTGCCGCAGCCGGACGTCTACGCGGAGCTGGCGGCCGACCGGCAGTACGGCGTCGAGGGCTCGACGTTCGAGATGTACCGGAGGGCGCTCGACCTGCGCAGGTCCGAGAAGGTCGGCGGGAGCGCGCTCTCGTGGGTCGACGCCCTTGTCGACTCCCCCGACATCGTCGCCTTCCGCGTCTCCGACGTCGTCGTGGTCGCCAACCTGGGCGCCGAGCCGCTCACGCTGCCTGCCACCGCGGAGGTGCTGGTGGCCTCGGGCGACCTCGACACGGTGCCGGACGCCGTCGCGCTCCCGTCGGACACGACGGTCTGGCTCCGCGCCTGACCCCACCCCGTTGGTTGTGGGCGCGATCTTTGCTGCTAAGAGTCCGTTTTAGGCGCAACGATCCCGCCCACAGCCAAGGGGTCAGACACCCAAGAGGTCAGGTTGCCGGGTCGCGGATGATCGGGCACGTCATGCAGTGGCCGCCGCCCCGGCCGCGGCCGAGCTCCGCGCCGTTGATCTCGATCACCTCGATCCCCGCCTTGCGCAGCAGGTCGTTGGTGGTCGTGTTGCGGTCATAGGTGAACACCACGCCCGGCTCGACGGCGACGGCGTTGTTGCCGCTGTCCCACTGCTGTCGCTCCGACTCGTAGACGTCGCCGCCGGTCTCGATGACCTGCAACGCGCCAAGACCGGTCTCCCTGGCGACGACCTCGAGGAACGTCGCGCTGCCCTCGTCGGTGACGGAGAGGCCGCCGCCGGTGCCCGGCCGCAGCACGAACGGGTGGATGGCCCCGACGATGCGCGGATAGACGGTGACCGTGTCGACGTCGGCGAACGTCATGACGGTGTCGAGGTGCATGGCCGCACGCAGCTTCGGCATGCCCGCGACGATCACCTGCTCGGCCGCGCCTCGCTCGAACAGCGCCTCGGCGACCTGGGTGATCGCCTGCCGTGACGTGCGTTCGCTCATCCCCACCAGCACCGTGCCGTTGCCGACCGGCATCACGTCACCGCCCTCGAGCGTGGCCCGCTGGTGGTCGGTCTCCGGGTCGCCCCACCAGACCGTCGACCCGACGAAGTCCGGGTGGAACTCGTAGACGGCCTTCATCAGCAGCGTCTCGTCGTGCCGCGCCGGCCAGTACAGGGGGTTGAGCGTCACCCCGCCGTACAGCCAGCAGGTCGTGTCGCGGGTGAACAGGGTGTTGGGCACCGGGGCCATCAGGTACTCGCGGGAGTCGGCCGTGTACTCGGCCAGCGACCGGTACGCCGCAGGCAGGTCCGGCACGTCGTGGGTGGCCAGCCCCCCGATCAGGTACTCGGCGAGCTGTTCGGGGACCAGCCCCTCGAGGAACCCGCGGGTCCCGTCGATCAGCCCCGTGCCGACGATCCCCGGGACGATCTTGCGGTCCAGCAACCAGTCCCGCGCCCCGGGCACCTGCACGGTCTCGGCGAGCACGTCGTGCAGCTCGACGACGTCGACGCCGCGGGACCGCAGGTCGGCGACGAACCCTGCGTGGTGCTCGATCGCCTTGTCCACCCAGAGCACGTCGTCGAAGAGCAGGTCGTCCGAGGTCGTGGGGGTGAGCCGCCGGTGCGCCAGCCCCGGCCGGCAGACAAGCACCTTGCGGAGCCGTCCCACCTCTGAGTGCACCCCGTAGGCCGCCGAAGGTGGTGGTGTGTCGCCGCTCTGCATGGTCATGGTGTGCCTTCCTCCCTGTGGGTACCGGCCGCTGGGCGTCGCGGCCGGGTCAGATGGAGATCGCGCCCGTCGCGAGCGCGACGACGCCGGCCAACCCGCCGATCACTGACACGACGAAGATCACCAGCTCGCCCCTGCTGAACACCCGTCTGCCCTGCTCGCGGCGGGTCATCGCGAAGAGGATCGTCGCCGGCGCATAGATCACGAACGACAGCAGCACGAACGTCAGGCCGGCCGCGAACAGCAGGAACGCGGTGTAGAGCACTGCGGCCACCGCGATGACGAGGTCGCGCGTCGTCGGGTTGCCGTGCGCGGGCCCGCCGCGGCCGGCCGCCAGCTTGAGCGCGTACCCGGCGGCGAGCAGGAACGGGATCAGCGAGAGCGCGCTCGTGAGGTCCAGCGCGAAGGTGAACGCGTCGTCGGACACCAGCGTGACGAGGAGCATCACCTGGATCAGGATCGTCGTCAGCAGGAGGGCGGACCGTGGCACGTCGTTCGCGTCCGACCGTGCGAGGAAGCGCGGCATGTCGCCGTCCTTCGCGGCGACGTACAGCACCTCCGAGGACATGAGGGTCCAGGCGAGGTACGCACCGAGGACCGAGACGATCAGCCCGACGCTCACGAACGCGGCGCCCCAGCCGCCCACCGCCGCCTCGAGCACGCCCGCCATCGACGGCTGGCGCAGCTCGGCGAGCTCCTCCATCGGCAGGATGCCGTACGAGACGATCGTGACCGAGGCGAAGATTGCCAGCACCATCAGGAACCCGAGGACCGTGGCCCTGCCGACGTCCTCCCTGCGGCGCGCGTGGCGCGAGTAGACGCTCGCGCCCTCGACGCCCAGGAAGACGAAGACCGTGGCGAGCATGGTGCCCCGGACCTGCTCGAACAGCGGGCCGGTGATCCCGTAGCCCTCGAAGTTGTCCATGAGGACCTGCACGTCCAGCAGGAAGACCGCGATCAGCACGAACGCGATGATCGGCAGCACCTTGGCGACGGTGACGATGCGGTTGATCGTCGCCGCTTCCTTCACGCCGCGGCGGACCAGTAGGTAGAACAGCCAGACGCACACCGTCGACACGGCGAACGCGGCGAGCGTGTCGCCCTCCCCCAGGGCGGGCAGCACCGCACCCACCGTCGACATGATGAGGATCCAGTAGGTGACGTTGCCGACGCACGCGCTGGCCCAGTACCCGAACGCCGAGAAGAAGCCGAGATACTCGCCGAAGCCGGCCTTCGCGTAGGCGTAGACACCCGAGTCGAGGTCGGGCTTGCGCATCGCGAGCCGCTGGAACACGAAGGCCAGCGTCAGCATGCCGGTGCCCGCCACCAGCCAGGAGATCAGCGCGCCGAGCACTCCGGTCTCACCGGCGAACCGGCTCGGGAGCGAGAACACCCCTGCGCCCACCATCGACCCGACGACCATCGCGGTGAGCGTGCCGACGCTGAGCTTTGCCGTGTGCTGCTCCGTGCGGTTCTCAGCCTGCATCGCGAGACCCCCATAGCGATCGGGCGCGTCCGGAACCCCGGTCCACGTGTCCGGTCGCCTCGCGCCCCTCGATGCTCCGGCAGAACAATTACAAACATGCGCAGAGGGGATCGGCAAAAGATGCGGCAGGACCAGGCCGTGCGACGACGGCGCGGACGTCGCAAAGGCTCCGGTTGACCAGGCGGACGGACGGCACCGGCCCCATGCTGGCCTGATGGAAATGCTCGACGCCTGGGTCCTCTCTGCCGGTGACATCCTCTGGACCAGGGCCGTACTCCCCGTGCTCGCGGTCCTCGGGCTCTGGTTCACGATCCGGAGCAGGGTGGTCCAGCTCCGGCTCCTCCCGGAGATGTTCCGCACCCTGACCGACAAGACGCCCCAGGACGCCGACGGGAGACCGCAGTCGCTGTCGGCGTTCCAGGCGTTCACCGTCTCCGCGGCGTCCCGCGTCGGCGTCGGCAACATCGCAGGGGTCGGTACCGCCATCGCCCTCGGCGGGCCAGGGGCGGTGTTCTGGATGTGGCTCATGGCGTTCGTCGGCGGCGCGTCGTCGTTCGTCGAGTCCACGCTCGGCCAGCTCTTCAAGGTCCGCGACGCCGACGGCTTCCGCGGCGGCCCCGCCTACTACATGCAGCACGGGCTCGGGGCCCGGTGGATGGGCATCCTGTTCGCCGTCATCCTCATCGTCTGCTTCCCGTTCGCGTTCTCGTCGCTGCAGGCCAACACGATCGCGGCGACGCTCGACGCCGCCGTCGGCGAGGGCTCCGCCGGCGGCGCGGTGCCCTGGGTCGTCGCGGTGGTGCTGGCTGTGCTGTCCGGCCTCGTCGTGTTCGGCGGTGTGCGGCGGATCGCCCAGGTGACCCAGGCGGTGGTGCCGACGATGGCGCTGCTGTACCTCGCGGTCGGGATCGTCATCGTCGCCCTGAACGTCGAGCGGGTTCCCGAGGTGACCGCACTGATCTTCACCGAGGCCTTCGGCGCACAGGAGGTCTTCGGCGGCGCTGTCGGCACGGTCATCCTGCAGGGCGTGAAGCGCGGGATGTTCTCGAACGAGGCCGGTCTGGGTTCCGCGCCGAACGCGGGCGCGAGCGCCGCGGTGACCCACCCCGTGAAGCAGGGCCTGGTCCAGACGCTCGGCGTCTACTTCGACACCTTCCTCGTCTGCTCGATCACCGCGTTCATCATCCTGGTCTCCACCCCTGACCTGGCCGGCGCCGCCGCTGGGATCGGCCTCACCCAGGCGGCGCTCGCCACGAACCTCGGCTCCTGGTCGACCTGGCTGCTCGCGGTGATCATCTTCCTGCTCGCCTTCAGCTCGATCCTCGGGAACTACTACTACGGCGAGTCCAACATCGAGTTCATCACCAGCTCGCCCACGGTCCTGACCGGGTACCGCACGCTCGTCGTCGTGGCCGTCTTCGCGGGGTCGGTGCTTGACTCCGCCCTGATCTGGAACACGGCCGACGGGATCATGGGCCTGATGGCGCTGGTGAATCTCGTGGCCATCGCGCTGCTCTCCGGCATCGCGTTCCGGCTGCTGCGCGACTACTCGCGCCAGCGGCGGGCCGGCCGCGACCCGGTGTTCACCAGGGACCTGCTGCCCGACGTCGGCGGCGTCCAGTGCTGGGAGGACGAGCAGTCGGTCACGGGGCAGGTCCCGG
This sequence comes from Promicromonospora vindobonensis, assembly GCF_042685865.1. Lineage (NCBI taxonomy): Bacteria > Bacillati > Actinomycetota > Actinomycetes > Micrococcales > Promicromonosporaceae > Promicromonospora > Promicromonospora vindobonensis. The sequence goes on from NZ_JBHUOG010000001.1 coordinate 739,518, forward strand.
CCGTCCGCGACTGACGCGCCGTCGGCTCACCGTTCCGGCAACAGGGCCTCGCACGAGGGCGCGGAGAGCAACGGCGGACGTGAACGTCGCCACACGCCGTCACCAGACGCGACACAGATGGAAGAATGGGGCCGTGACCACCGCCCTCGACACCGCTCTCCACCCCGCCCCGCCTGCGCCGACGGCTCCCCTGCTCAAGCCGTTGCAGATCGGCCCCATCACCGTCGCCACGCCGGTGGTGCTCGCTCCCATGGCCGGGGTGACCAACCGTGCGTTCCGCACGCTGTGCCGCGAGGCAGGGCGCGCGGCCGGGTTCGACCCGGGCCTGTACGTCGCCGAGATGGTCACCAGCCGGGCGCTCGTGGAGCGCAACGTCGAGGCGCTGCGGATCGTGACGTTCGGCGAGGACGAGACACCGCGCTCGGCCCAGGTGTACGGCGTGGACCCGGCCACGGTGGGCGCCGCCGTGAAGATCATCGCCGGCGAGGACCGCGCCGACCACGTCGACCTCAACTTCGGCTGCCCGGTACCCAAGGTGACCCGCAAGGGTGGTGGCGCCGCGCTGCCCTGGAAGAAGCAGCTGTTCACGGACATCGTGAAGGCGGCGGTCGACGCCGCCGCGCCGTACGGCGTGCCCGTCACGATCAAGATGCGCAAGGGGATCGACGACGACCACCTGACCTACCTCGAGGCCGGCCGGATCGCGGAGTCGCTCGGTGTCGCCGCCGTCGCGCTGCACGCCCGCACCGCCGCCGAGCACTACTCCGGTCAGGCGGAGTGGGAGGCCATCGCCCGCCTCAAGGAGGCCGTGCGCACCGTTCCGGTGCTCGGCAACGGCGACATCTGGTCCGCCGAGGACGCCCTGCGCATGGTCGAGCAGACGGGCGCCGACGGCGTCGTCGTCGGCAGGGGCTGCCAGGGCCGCCCCTGGCTGTTCACCGACCTGGCCGCCGCGTTCAACGGCTCGGACCTGAGGGTCCGCCCGGGCCTGCGCGAGGTCGCGGACGCGATCTACCGGCACGGCAGGCTCATGGTCGACTACTTCGACGGCGACGAGGGCAAGGGCATGCGTGACCTGCGCAAGCACATGGCCTGGTATCTCAAGGGGTACGCGGTCGGCGGCGAGAAGCGGCACGAGCTCGCCCTCATCAACACCCTGGCCGAGCTGCGCGAGCGGCTCGATGGCCTCGACCTGGACGCGCCGTACCCCGGGGACGACGCAGAGGGCCCGCGCGGCCGTGCCGGTTCGCCCAAGACGCCGCACCTGCCGTACGGCTGGCTCGACTCCCGCGACCTGTCCGAGGAGTTCGAGGCCAAGCTGCGCGAGGCCGAGCTGAGCGTCAGCGGCGGCTGACGAAGGGTGCAGCGCAGGGTACGGGACCAGGACCCGCGTCAGGTCCGATACGCTCCTTCCGCCGTCCGGCGAGCGCGCCGATCGGCTGGCTCTCCCTGAGTGAGCCCATCCGACCCGAGGGAGTTCTCCGTGCTGTCCGACGTGGCGCGACATGTCCGCACACCAGAGATCGCACCACCCACCGCCGACGACCCGCCGGAGCTCGGCGGCTACGAGATCCGCGGCAGGCTGGGCCATGGCGGCATGGGCGTGGTGTACCTCGGGGCCACCCGGAGCGGTCGTCTGCTCGCCATCAAGGTGATCCACCCGGAACGCACCGACGATCGCGAGTTCCGGGCGCGCTTCCGCCGCGAGGTGTCGGCCGCGACGAAGGTGCGCAGCCGCCGCATGGCGGCCGTCGTCGACTTCGACGTCGACGCACCCATGCCCTGGCTGGCCACCGAGTTCGTGCCGGGACCCACCCTGGCGCAGGCCATCGCCGAGGTGGGGAGCCTGCCCCAGGAGGCGGTCCGCGAGCTCGTGGCCGGTCTGTCCGAGGCGCTCGACGCGGTCCATCGGGAAGGGCTCGTCCACCGCGACGTCAAGCCCGCCAACGTGCTGCTCGGCCCCGACGGGCCGGTGCTGATCGACATGGGCATCGTCTCCGACTCGGATGCCACGTCGTTGACCACCACGGGCATGCAGCCGGGTACGCCCCAGTTCATGTCGCCCGAGCAGGCCAGGGGCGAGACGGTCACCTCCGCCACCGACGTGTGGTCGCTCGGCGCCGTCACCCACCTCGCGGCGGCCGGGTCGCCGCCGTTCGGGACAGGCAGCCTCGCGACGGTCACCTACCGGATCGTGCACGAGACGCCGGCCCTCGACGCCCTGCCGGCAGGGCTGCGTGGCCTGGTCGGCGCCTGCCTGGCCAAGGACCCCGCCGGGCGTCCGACGGCGGCGGCGGTGCTCGCGTCGCTCGCCGATCCGCCGTACACCCAGCCCACCGGCACCGGTACCGGCCCTGCCTTCCCCGGAATGTCGGACGAGGACACGGTGCTGCGCGCAGAGCCGTCGTCGGCCGCCACGACCGTGCCGGAACGACCGGCGGTGCCCGCACCGTCGGACCGGATACGCCGCAGGGTGCTGACCGGTCTGGTCGCGACGGGCCTGGTGCTGGCCGGCGGCGGCGGCGCGGCGGCGGTCGTGCACTTCCTGGCTCCCGACGACACTCCTGCGGCGCTCGCCACGCCCCAGGGCGAGGTGTCGGCGTCGGCCGAGCCGTCCGGCAGGCCCAGCCCGAGCCCGTCCCCGAAGAAGCCCAAGGCGAAGCCGTCGGCGACCCCCGCACCGGTCGGCACGCCCGTCGCCGAGCCGGATGCCACGCCGGCCGGTGAGCAGGACGCGGGCCCGGCGCGGTTCCAGCCGGGCGCCGTGACGATCCCGGCCCAGGTCCAGGTGGGCCAGAAGATCACCGCGGAAGCGACTGGCTGGACCCCGAAGCCGGACACCACCGCATGCCTGTGGAGCATCGGCGGCGAGGAGCGGGACAACCTCGGGTCGTGCACCTACACCGTCGCGCTCGACGACGTCGGCAAGGCCGTCCAGGTCAGGCTGACCGCGGCCCGCACTGGGTACGCCGAGGCCGAGGCGCTCTCCGACCCCACCGACACGGTGCCGCAGCCGTCGGTGCCGCAGCCGGACTGCTCGATCCGCCTGAGCCCCGGCAAGGTGAACTCCGGGTGGTTCGCCCACTGCGACGTCGACCAGGACCCCAACGTCACCTACACGTGGGCCTGGTACGACATCGACAACGGCGAGACCATCAAGTGGGCGGAGTACACGCCCGGCCCGCGGATCTGGATCGGGGGCGGCCGTGCCGGCCACCAGGCCAGAGTGACGGTGACGGCGGAGCGGGAAGGCTACCGTCCCGCCGAGTTCGGCACGAACTTCACCCTGCCGGGCGAATGGGTCCCGGCCGGCTGACCCCGCCCACCGCGGCCGCGCCTCACAGCCAGCCGTTCTCCTGAGCGATCCGCACGGCCTCGGCCCGCGTCCGTGCGCCGGACTTCCCCATCGCCGAGGACAGATAGTTGCGCACGGTGCCCTCCGACAGGTGGGCCTCGGCCGCAACGTGCGCGACGGTCCCCCCGTCGGCCGCGAGCACCAGCACGCGCGCCTCCTGCTCGGTGAGCGGGCTGGAACCGACCGCGAGCGACGCCACCGCCAGGTCCGGATCCACGACGCGCAGCCCGGAGTGCACGCGGCGCACGGCATCGGCCAGCTGCCCTGAGGGCGTGTCCTTGACCACGAACCCGCTCGCCCCCGCGTCCAGCGCCCTGCGCAGGTAGCCGGGCCGCCCGAAGGTCGTCACGATCAACGACCGACAACCCGGCACCTCCGTCGCGAGGGCGGCAGCCGTGGCGATCCCGTCCAGGCCTGGCATCTCGACGTCGAGCAGCGCGACGTCGACCCGCGCCTCGCGCGCTGCGGGGACCACCTCGTCGCCGCGGCCCACCTGCGCCACGACCTCCAGGTCCGACTCCAGGTCGAGCAGTGCGGCGAGCGCGCCGCGCACGAGCGCCTGGTCGTCGGCAAGCAGCAGCCGGATCATGCGAGCTCCTTTCCGTCGGGCAGATCGCCGTCGTGCACGGCGTCGTCAGGCACTGCCGCGGCAGGCTCGTGCACCGCGAGCCGCAGGCCGCCCAGCGGGCTCGGCCCGGTCTCGACCACGAGCCCGACAGCCTCGGCCCGGTCAGTCAGCCCAGGCAGCCCGTTCCCGCCCCCGTCGGACGACGCCGCCCGGTCCGGGGGCAGACCACGCCCGTCGTCGTCGACCACGAGCGAAGTGGGCGTCAGCCTGACCACCACGCGTCGCGCGGCCGCGTGCCTCAGCACGTTGGTGGTGCCCTCCCGCAGCGCCCAGGCGAAGACGGCGCGGTAGGGCTCGGCGACCTCGTCCACAGCGCCGGGCAGGTCGGCGTCGATCCCGGCGGCGTCGAAGGCAGACCGGGCAGCGGCGAGCTCGCCGGCCAGGGTAAGCCGGCGCGTGCCTGCCACCAGCCCCCGCATGTCGGCGAGCGCCGAGCGGGCGAGCGTCTGGATCTCGCTGAGCTCGGCCTCGGCGCGCTGCGTTTCCGGCGCGGACGCGGGAGCGCCGTCCGGCCCGTGCCCGCTGCGCAGGAGGCGCGCGGCCAGCTCCCCCTTCACGGACACGACGGTCAGGGAATGGCCGAGGATGTCGTGCATGTCGCGGGAGATCCGGTCTCGCTCCTGGGCGACGGCGAGCGCTGCGACCTCTTCCTGTGCCCGGTGCAGGCTGCGGTTGCGTTCGGCTGCCCGGCGGAAGCTGAACATGGCGACGCTCGCGAGCAGGGCGGTCAGCACCAGTCCGTCGTCTGGCTGCCAACCGGGAACCATGCGAGGGAGTGCCAGCAGGGCGAGGACGAGGACGGCCACGACGACGAGGCCGAGCCGTGCGGACGCGAACATCATCACCGTGGCGCAGACGAGCACGAGGCCGGCGAGGCCCTGCTGCCCGGCGGCGAGCGTGATCAGCGCGACGCACGCGAGCTCGGCGGCGACGAGCAGCATGGCTGTCCGCTGCGTCGGGGCCCTGCCAGCCCAGTGCCGGACGAACGACCAGGCGAACAGTGCCGCGAGCCCCGCGACGCCGGCCACGCCGAGCAGGCGCATCGGGATCGTCGCGGCGCCTGCCGCTTCCTGCAGCGGTGCGGCGAGGAAGATGACCCAGATCACGGCCAGCAGGGGGCCGAGCCAGGCCCGCCTCGGCGCCCGGTTCCCTGGCCGCCCGCCCGGGGGTTCCTGTTGCGTCGTCACGCGGTCATCCTCACACCCGGGCCGTGTCCTTGCGGAACCGCCAGACCGCGCCGGCGAAGAAGATCACGGCCCAGGCCACCACGTTGATCACGGCGACGGCCTCGAAGGACGCACCGCCGAGCGGCGCGCGGGCGAGCTCGGCGAGCCCGTAGGTCGGCATCACCCGGGAGACGTCGCCGAACACGGTGCCGTCGCTGAACGGCAGGAACAGACCGCCGGCGAACGAGAGCACCGTCAGCACGGGGCCGAGCACCTTGACCACGCTCTCCGTGGGTAGGAGGTAGCCGAGGAACAGGCCGAACGCGGCGAAGACGAGCGAGCCGCTCCAGGCGATGAGCGCGCACAGGACCCAGGCGGACGCGGGCAGCTGCGCGCCGCCGAAGGCCCCGACAACGAATGTGAGGAGCACGGAGACGGCTCCGATCGCCATCGAGGCCAGCACCTTGACCAGCACGTAGGCCCACGGCTCGAGGGGCGTGAGGCGCAGCTGCCTTGTCCAGCCCTGAGCGCGTTCCACGGCGACGCTTGCCCCGCCCGACGTCGCCGTCAGCAGCGCGCCGTACAACGCGATGGACACCAGGAGGGAAGCCATGAGGTTCGTCTCCGGACCGACCTGGCTGGTCCCGTCGTCGGCCGAGGCGCCGACCCCCAGGAAGACGGCGGGCGGGAGCGCGAGCGAGAACACCAGGGTGCGGCGGTCACGCAGCGTGCGGCGCAGCTCGACCCGCAGGTAGGTGCGGAGGATGGCGGCGCGTGCGGTCGAGCGGATGGCGCTGCCCGACGCCGGCCGGGTCGTCCCTGGCAGGGGTGTTGCGGTCATCGGCCGGCTCCTTCGGTGGTCGTCGAGGCGGTCGCGGGGTCCGTGGTGAGGGCGAGGAAGACGTCCTCGAGGTTCCGGGACGCCGCCAGCGCCTTGACCTCGGCCACCGGGCCGTCGGCGACCACGCGGCCGTGGCTGACCAGAACGATCCGGTCCGCGTGAGCGTCCGCCTCCTCCAGGTAGTGCGTGGCGAACACGACGGTGCGCCCGGCCTCGGCGTCGTGCCGGATCGCGGTCCAGAACTCGCGACGTCCCCGGACGTCCATGCCCGTGGTGGGCTCGTCGAGCAGCAGGAGGTCGGGGTCGGACACCAGCGCCATGGCGAACCGGAGGCGCTGCTGCTGGCCGCCGGAGCACGTGCCGACCTTCTGGTCGGCGAGGTGGGCGATCCCTGCGCGCTCGAGGAAGGGAACGGGAGAGGTGGTCCGGCCGAACAGTGCGGCGGTCAGCTCCACCGTCTCGCGGACGGTGAGGTCGCGCAGGAGTCCGCCGGTCTGCAGTGCCGCCGCCACCTGGCCGTCCGCGATGGCGCGGGCCGGCTTCTTGCCGAACACCCGGACCGTTCCAGAGGTCGGCACCGTCAGGCCGAGCACCAGGTCGAGGGTGGTGGTCTTGCCGGCGCCGTTCGGGCCGAGGAAGGCCACCACCTCACCGGGCCGAACCACCAGGTCGAGCCCGCCGACGGCGCGAACCACGCCGTCGGTGCCGCGGAACTCCTTGACGAGTCCCGTCGCTTCGATCGCTGGGGCAGTTGTCGATGTCATGCCCTCACTCTGCTGCGGGGTCGCCGCCTGGCCCGCTGCCGGGTGTCACGAGGTCCGCATGACATCCGTCATCTCGCCCCCGGGCCGAACTCACCCACGATCGGTTGACTCGATCTCCTGCGTAAAGAGCACAAAGGGCCCAACATGGTCCAAGATCAGCCTTGCACCACAACGGCGGCCGAGATCCGATCACGCGCCCCACCCAGCCTCACCCACCCGTACCGACGGAAAGGCATACACCCATCATGGCATCGGAGAAACGCCCTCGACGCGTTCCTGCGGTCATCGCCGATATACGCAGAAACCCAGGTTTCTTCCTGGGGGCCTTCGGGCTCTCGGCCTGGGCCTACATCGGCATGTCACACACCATCGCCGCCTATGAGGGGCCCGAGCTCGGCTACGCGCTCGGTGTCGCCTACGAGGCACTGGTGATCGGCCTGGCCTGGGAGGGAAGGCGCCGAGCCGACCGAGCTCTCGAGAGCGGCCGTCCGCCGTCCGGTCACGGACGCTGGCTCGGCGGCGCGATCATCGTCGGCGTCCTGTCCGGCGCGCTCGCCGCCTGGCACGGCTGGCTGCTCGGTGAGGGCATCTTCGCCGCGTCTCGCGCCGTCGCCCCCGTCCTGGCCGCCGTGGCGGTACACCTGTTCTTCCAGTCGGCGTCGAGCGCGCGCAACCTCGATCGGCTGGCCACGATCGAGACCGACCGCGAGACGGCCGTGCTGGACATGCTCGACGCGGTGCGCCTCGCGCAGATCGCTCCCGAGGACGAGCGTGACGCCCGCATCGCCGACGTGAATGCCGCGGTGACCCGCGTCCACCGCCACGTGCCGGCCGGCGTCACCGCTGAGGTGACCCGCCCGCACCTGGAGTCGGAGCGCACGATCCGCGACGTCGTCCAGGAGGCCGCGGCGTTGGCCGGCGAGTGGATGCCCGATCAGAGCGAGCTCGAGCGGACCGCGTCCGACCGCGCGCTGACCCGCGTGCACCTGCCAGAGCTGACCCTTCCCGCCGGCGTCCAGCTCGGCCTGACCGTGACCGACGGGGGCGAGCAGGACAGGTCCGCGCGCGACGAGCCGGCTCTGACCAACAGCTCCGAGCAGGAGCAGGCCGCCGCGCCGGCGCCCGTGCCGGCCGGGTCCGAGCCCGCCCTGACCGGAGAGATCGAGCGCGTGCAGCTGGAACGCAAGTACGCGCCCGTGAAGCCGGCCACGGACTGGGACACGCGCCCCAGCACCGGGACGACGCCAGCGGTCACCAGCGCCGCGCCGGCGCTCACCACGCACCAGATCAGCGAGATCCGCGTGCTCAGGTGGGAGCAGAACCTCTCGCTCGAAGAGGTCGCGGAGCGGGTCGGGGTCCCGGTCAGCGCCGTGAACAGGTACGCACCGAGCACCGACGTGCCGACCACCGAGACCGGCTCGGTGATGGCGGTCCCGGCAGGCCTCTCCTGACTCGCCCCTGCTGGTCGAGCCCGTCCTGCCCGGTGGCAGGACAGGCTCGGCCGGCGGTGGCCCGGTCAGGCTCTGTCAGGGTCTGTCAGCCGAAGTTGACGCCCTGGGCCAGCGGCAGCTCGGTGGAGTAGTTCACCGTGTTCGTCGCGCGGCGCATGTACTGCTTCCAGGCGTCCGAGCCGGACTCGCGCCCGCCGCCCGTCGACTTCTCGCCGCCGAACGCGCCGCCGATCTCGGCACCGGAGGTGCCGATGTTGACGTTCACGATGCCGCAGTCGGAACCGACCTCCGACATGAAGCTCTCGGCCTCACGCACGTCCAGCGTGAAGATCGCGGACGACAGGCCCTGTGGCACGTCGTTGTGGACCGCGATGGCCTCAGAGAGCTCCGAGTAGGTCAGCACGTACAGGATCGGCGCGAACGTCTCGCGCTTCACGACGTCGGCCTGCGCCGGCATCCGCACGATGGCCGGCTGGACGTACGCCGCGTCCTCGGCGCCAGGCACCGTCACCGTGGTGCCGCCCACGACGAGCTCACCGCCCGCTGCCACCGCTTCTTCGACGGCGGCGAGCATGCGGTCGCGCGCGCCGGCGTCGACCAGCGGGCCCACCAGCGTGCCCTCGGCACGCGGGTCGCCGATCGGCAGCCCGGTGTAGACCTTGGCGAGCCGGGCCACGACGTCGTCAACGATCGACTCGTGCACGATCAGGCGGCGCAGCGACGTACAGCGCTGCCCCGCCGTGCCCGCTGCGGCGAACACGGTGCCGCGCACCGCGAGGTCGAGGTCCGCCGACGGCGCGACGACGGCCGCGTTGTTGCCGCCCAGCTCCAGCAGGTACCGGCCGCCACGCGCGGCGACGACGGGTGCGACCTGCTGGCCCATCCGCTCCGAGCCGGTCGCTGAGACGAGCGCCACGCGCGGGTCGGCCACCAGGGCCTCGCCCGCCTCGCGGTCCCCGAGGAGCAGCTGCGAGACTCCGGCGGGGAAGCCGGCCTCGGCGAGCGCCCGGTCGAGCAGCGCGGACGCCCCGACGGCGGAGAGCAGGGTCTTCTCGCTCGGCTTCCACACCACCGTGTCACCGCAGACGAGCGCGACCGCCGTGTTCCAGGACCAGACCGCGACCGGGAAGTTGAACGCGCTGATCACGCCGACGACGCCCATCGGGTGCCACGTCTCCATGAGGCGGTGGCCCGGGCGCTCTGACGGCATGGTGCGGCCGCCGACCTGCCGCGACAGCCCGACGGCGTAGTCGCAGATGTCGATCATCTCCTGGACCTCGCCAAGGGCCTCGCTGGTGACCTTCCCCGCCTCGATGGTGACGAGCTCGGCCAGGTCGGCCTTGTGCTCGGTGAGCAGCTCGCCCAGGCGCTTGACGACCTGTCCGCGCACGGGCGCGGGCACCGAACGCCACGTCGTGAAGGCCTCCGCGGCCTGCCCGACGACGGTGGCCGCCTCCGCCGCACCGGCGCGCCGGAGCTCCAGGAGCGACTGCCCGGACAGGGGCGAGACGACGGCAAGGCCGGTCCCGGTGGGGACGGTGGCACCCAGCCGCTCCAGGGCGGCGAGGGCGGCGTCCCGCAGCTCGGTCGTCAGCGGGGTGTGGGTGGTGGTGCTGGTCATCGCGATGCTCCCGTTGTGCGGTTGGGCGTGGTGAGGGTGGCCGGGTCGACGCCGAGGGTCTCGGCGGCGCCGGCGAGCGACCTGTCCACCTGGTCGGCGTACAGGTCGAAGGGGTCGAACAGAGCGCGGCCGAGCGCGCCGGCCATCCAGTCGGCGTCCCGGTCCGTGCCCTCCTGGCTGACGTCCTTGGCGCCGTCGGAGGTCAGGTTCGACTGGAAGATGCCGGCAGCGGAGCGGGGCAGGAAGTCCTCGTAGACGACGGGCTCGCGAGCGACGCCGGAGCCGTCCGGACCCACCTCGTAGGTGAACCAGCCCAGGCCCTGATCGGCGAGCGCCGTCTCCGTGGTGGGGAAGGTCTGCTGCCAGACGTCGCGGGCGAGCTCCTGGCGCTGCGCCTCCGTGAAGCCGGGGTCCTCCACGCGGGCGGCCGCCGCTGCCTCGTCGATCTGGACCACCGCGGCGTCGTAGGCCGCCCGGCCCTCGCGGGTGAGCGCGATACCGCGGGCCTCGACCTCGCCGAACCGCACGCGCAGCGAGTCGTGCACGACCTCGCCGTCGGCGGTGCGGAACGTTCGCGGCTCGGCCAGCGCGCGGAACGACGTCTGGCGCAGCAGCACGTCAGGGCCGGCCCAGCGGGGCGGACCCTGGACGGCGTCGATCATGGTGATCCCGCGCGCCTCCATGCGGGCGTACAGGTCGTCGATGTCGAGCACGCGGGGCGTGAGGTGGTTGATGTGCGTCGAGGCGATACCGCCGATGTCGGCCGCGACGGCGCTCACCGCCTCCAGCTCGCGGTACCAGGCCTGGTCCACCGGCTCGTCGGACAGCTCGAACGCCTCGGTCGCCAGGCGCAGGAACTCCGCTGCCTCGTTCTCGGGCAGGCCTCCGTCGGCCTCGGCCCGGTCGGCGAGCGCCAGCAGCTCCGGGCCGAACAGCGTGCGTGCGCCGAGGAAGCTCTCCAGGCGGCGCTCGAGGTCCGCGGTGAAGAACCGGCGGTCCGCCGTGACGAGCATCGACGTGAAGACCCGGAAGGGGTTGCGGGCCAGCTCAGCGCGCTCGATCGGGCGGAACGCCGTCGAGATCACGGGGACCGCGCTGGACGACGCGTCGCGCAGGTCGTAGAACCCGACCGGGAACATGCCCATCGCGCCGAAGATCCTGGCGACCTGCGACATCTCCGTCGGCGTGCCCACCCGGATGGCGCCGTGCCGCTCCGCGGTGACGCGCGCGATGGACCCGAGCCGCTCCGCCTCCGCTCCGTGCTGGGCCACGAAGTCGGCGTTGACCTCGTGCGACACGTCGAGCAGCGTGGTGTAGGCGGGCACCTCCTTCCCGTACATGTCCGAGAGGCTGCGTGCGAACGCTGCCCTCAGCTGCCAGGGCTCGAGGAACGTCGGTGCCGACATCGATCTCTCCTGTTCGTCAGATGATGTTCGCCTCAGGGCCCCGTCGCCCTGGGCTTGTGGTGGTCTTGTCCGCGGCGGGTCGGGCGAACCGGTCCGCGCTGAACCCGGACACGTCGATCCGGGGCGTGCGGCCCGCATAGAGGTCGCGCACCGCTTCGCCGACGGCGGGCGCCTGCAGGAACCCGTGGCCGGAGAATCCTGCGGCGTACAGGACGCGTCCTGGCACGCCGGTGGCTTCGCCGATCAGCGCGTTGTGGTCCGGCGTCATCTCGTAGAGCCCTGCCCAGCCGCGAGCGACGGGCACGTCCACGAGGTCGGGGGCGCAGGCCCCGAGCGCCCCGCGCAGCAGCGGCAGCCAGGCCGGGTCGTAGGTGCGCTCGAACGCGATGGGGGTAGCGGGGTCGGCGATGCCGAGCAGCAGGCCGTCGGGCGCCGCGTTGTGGAAGTAGAACGTGGTGCCGTAGTCGATGGTGAACGGGACGCGCAGCGGTGCGGGGTCCAGCGCAGGGGTGAAGCCGATCTGCCGCCGGTACGGGTCGACGGGCAGGTCGAGTCCTGCCTTGGTCGCCAGGTCCCTCGTCCACGCGCCGGCGCACAGCACGACGGCGCCCGTGCGCACCCGGCCCTGGCTGGTCCAGACGGCGACGACGGCGTCGTCCCTCGTCTCGACGTCCGTGGCGGTGACGTGCGTGCGGACGGTCCCGCCGAGGCGCTCGACGCCCTCCGCGTACCCCTCGACGACGGCGCGCGGGTAGGCGAACCCGTCACGCGCGGCGTAGGCCGCCCCTGCGTAGCGGTCGACGTCGACGTACGGGTTGAGCCGGCGGACCGCGTCGGGGTCGAGCATGCGGCTCGCCACCCCGTGCTCGTTCTGCATGGCCACCGACTGCTCGAACAGCGTGACGTCGTCGGCGTCCGGCAGGAGGAACAGGTAGCCGGGCTGCTGCAGCCCGATGTCCGCGCCGGGGCGGTTCGCGAAGTTCTCGTACAGCTCGAGGCTGCGGTTGCCGAGGTCGACGTTCGCCGGGTCGGAGAACTGCGCCCGCACTCCCCCGATGGGCTTGCCAGAGCTGCCGGACGCGAGCTCGTCGGCCTCGAGGAGCAGCACGTCGACGCCGTCCTCGGCGAGGTGGAACGCCACCGACGCACCGATCGCGCCGCCGCCGACCACCACCACCTCAGCCCGCGCGGGGAGCCTGCCCCGCCGGTTCGCGGGGTGCCGTGCTGAGGTCATGCACGCATCCTGCCATGCGCTCCTGCGAATGCGGACACCCACCGGAACTCTTCCTGCGAAGCCGGGCAGCCTCCGGGGAAACAGGTAGTCAGCGGAGCAAGTTGCGCGGAGTAGACACTGTCCACCCACCGCAACACACCCCGCCCGGGTGGTCGCTCCCCGCGCAGGGCCCGGCCACCGACAGCAGCTCCGGGGTCAGCGTGCGGCCGCGGCGCGGCAGTCCGCGCAGGTGCCCCAGAGCTCGATCGTGTGCTCGATGTCGTCGAAGCCCTGCGCCGCAGCCACCTTCGAGGCCCAGGCCTCGACCGTGGGACCGTCGATCTCGACGGTGCGGCCGCAGTGGCGGCACACCAGGTGGTGGTGGTGCTCGCGGCGCGCGCACCGGCGGTACAGGCTCTCGCCGTCCTCGGCACGCAGGACGTCGACCTCGCTCGCCTCCGCGAGCGCCTGCAGCGCCCGGTAGACGGTCGCCAGCCCGACGGACTCACCGCGCGCCCGCAGGGTCTCGTGCAGCTGCTGGGCCGAGCGGAAGTCGGCGAGCTCGTCGAGCGCCTCGACGACAGCCGTGCGCTGGCGGGTCATTCGTGCGGCCATCAGCGGCACTCCTTCGCGGCGGCCGCCGCACGTTCCGTTGCGGCAGCCGGCAGGTCGACGTCGTCGGGCAGATCGGGATGCGGGTCGTGCGTGGGGCGCCGCCGGGTCAGGAGCGGTGCCACCAGGGAGACCACCGCGTAGACCGCGATGGCGAGCACCACGATAGTCGCGCCGGGCGAGACGTTGTACCAGTAGGTGATGCTCAGGCCGGACACGCAGACCACGACGCCGACGACGCACGCCGTGAACATGGTGCGCCCGAAGGCGTGCGTGACCTGCTGGGCCACGGCGACCGGCACGATCATGAGCGCACTGACGAGCAGCAGGCCGACGACGCGCATGGCGACCGTGACGGTGAGGGCCGAGACGACGGCGACGATGACGTTCAGCGCCCACACGGGCAGGCCGGACGCGATGGCGAACTCCTCGTCGTGACTGACCGAGAACAGGGCGTGCCGCAGGCCCACCCCGATGGTCAGCACCACGAGGGAGAGCACGACGGTGAGCCAGAGGTCGGCCTCGGACACCGTCGAGATGGAGCCGAACAGGTACTGCATGAGGTTCCCGGACGAGCCGCCGGCGATCCCGATGAGCAGGACGCCGCCGGCGATGCCGCCGTAGAACATGATCGCGAGCGCGAGGTCGCCGGAGGTGCGTCCGCGGCGGCGGACCACCTCGATGAGGACAGCACCGACCACCGCAGCGACGACGGCGCCGGGGACGGCGAGGGCGTCGCTGGGGGCGAGCCCCATGCCCGCGCCGACGAGCCAGCCGAGGGCGACACCGGTCAGGGCGACGTGCCCGATGCCGTCGCCGAGCAGGGAGAGCTTGCGCTGCACCAGGTAGGTGCCGACGACCGGCGCGGTCAGGCCGACGAGGAGCGCGGCGATGAGGGCGCGCTGCATGAACGGGTCGGTCAGCATGAGCATGATCATGGGCGCACCTCCAGGTCGAAGGCCCTGGTCTCGGCGGTATCGAGGGCGTTGTCGTCAGCGTGCGGGTGCTGGTGCCGGTGCCCCACCCGGTCGTGGTCGTTGCGGGCCCGCGGCGGGGCGCCGTCGTGCACGACCTTGCCGTGCCGCAGCACGACGGCGCGGGAGACGAGCGGCTCGAGCTCGCCGAGCTCGTGCAGCACGACGAGCACGGTCAGGCCGCCGTCGACCAGCCGCTCCATGGTGGTGGCGAACGCCTCCTGGCTGGCGACGTCCACGCCGGCGACCGGCTCGTCCAGCACGAGCAGGTCGGGCTCGCGGACGAGGGCGCGCGCGATGAGGATGCGCTGCTGCTGACCGCCCGACAGGAGGTGCACCGGGTCGCGCACGCGGTCGGCGAGACCCACCTGCTCGAGGGCCTGCTCCACCTGGTCGCGCCAGCCACGTGGGAGACGCAGGCGGCGCCCGTGCAGCAGACCGGAGGCCACCACCTCCTGCGCGGTGGACGGGATGCCGCCGCCGGCCCCGGCGCGCTGGGGGACGTAGCCGATCCGGCTCCAGTCGACCGCTGCGCTGCGGCGGCCGGTCCCGAGCGGCTCGCCGAGCAGTCGCACGGTGCCCTCGGACGGCGTGTTGATGCCGACCAGCGCCCGGACGAGGGTGGACTTGCCCGAGCCGTTGGCGCCCAGGAGCGCGACGACCTCGCCCTGCTCCACCGTCAGGTCGATCCCGCGCAGGATGTGGCTCGCGCCCGCACGAAAGTGCAGGCCGCGGGCCTCGATGACAGCTTTGCTCGGCTCGGTCACCTGCATAGTGTCCGTCATTCGCAGACCAGACCTTCCTCCAGCGCAGCCAGGTTGGCCCGCATCACGGAGACGTAGTCGTCGCCGGCGGCCGTCGCGTCCTCGGACAGGCCCTCCAGCGGGTCGAGCACCGCGGTGTCGACGCCCAGGTCGGAGGCGAGCGTCTCGGTGACCTTGGGGCTCACGAGGGTCTCCGAGTACAGGGTCTCGATGCCGCGCTCCTCCACGAGGTCGCCGATCTCGCGCAGGCGGGCCGGGGAGGGCTCCACCTCGGGGTCGAGCTCGGAGATGCCCACCTGCTCCAGCGCGTACCGGTCGGCGAGGTAGCCGAACGCGGCATGGCTCGTCACGAGCGTGGCGCCCTGGCAGGCGGCGAGCCCGTCCGCGAGCTCCTGGTCCAGCTCGTCGAGCTGCTGCCCCAGGCGCAGCGCGCCTGCGGCGTACTCCTCCGCGTGCTCCGGGTCCACCTCGGCCAGCTCGTCCGCCACGGCCTGCCCGACGGCGGCGAGCCGGCTCGGGTCCAGCCAGAAGTGAGGGTCGGTCGCGCCGTGGTCGTGGCCGTCACCCGCCTCGTCGGCGTGCTCGGCATGCTCCTCCTCGGTCTCGCCCTCGTGCTCCTCCTCCGCGTGCTCCGCGAGCCCGGCAGGTCCCGCCGCGTCGATCACGTGCTCGGGCGCGCGGGCGTCGACGCCCTCGTCGACGGCGTTCTGGAAGCCGGACAGGTAGACGACCAGGTCCGCGGTGCCGATCTCGCGCACCTGTGCCGGCGAGAGCTCGAGGTCGTGCGGCTCCGCGGCCGGTGGCGTGAGGTTGCTGACGGTGACCAGGTCGCCGCCGATCTGCTGCGCCACGTACTGGAGCGGGTAGAACGACGCGAGGACGGTGACGCCGTCGGACTCGTCGGCGGAGCCGGTTGCCCCCTCGGTCGAACAGCCCGCGAGGGTCACCGTGGCGGCGAGAGCGAGGCTGGTCAGGGTGGCGCCGGCGGCGCGGAACGATGTCATGAGAACGATTCTCACGCTTGTTGAGAACGGTTGTCAAAGATCCCTGGCGAGAGGTCGGTCACGCGGGTCCCGACAGGCTCGACCGACGAGAGCGAACGGTAGGCTTGGCAGACATTGTTTCCCGCCTGTCCCCTGGAGAGAGCCCTCGTGTCCGACAAGTCAGTGCGCTCTGCGCAGACCGCCAAGCTCGACGCCGTCGTCTCGCTCGCCAAGCGACGAGGTTTCGTCTTCCCGTCGGGTGAGATCTACGGCGGAACGCGTTCGGCGTGGGACTACGGCCCCCTCGGCGTGGAGCTCAAGGAGAACATCAAGCGGCAGTGGTGGCGTTCGACGGTCACGAGCCGCGACGACATCGTCGGCCTCGACTCTTCGGTGATCCTGCCCCGCCAGGTGTGGGTGGCCTCCGGCCACGTCGGCGTGTTCACCGACCCGCTCACCGAGTGCCTCTCGTGCCACAAGCGGTACCGCGTCGACCAGATGCAGGAGGCGCACGCGGAGAAGAAGGGCATCGACGACCCCGACTCCGTGCCGCTGACCGACCTCGTGTGCGTCAACTGCGGCACCCGCGGCCAGTGGACGGAGCCGCGCGACTTCAACATGATGCTGAAGACGTACCTCGGGCCCGTCGAGGACGAGTCCGGCCTGCACTACCTGCGCCCCGAGACGGCACAGGGCATCTTCGTGAACTTTGCCAACGTCGCCGCGGCGGCCCGCAAGAAGCCGCCGTTCGGCATCGGCCAGATCGGCAAGTCGTTCCGCAACGAGATCACGCCAGGCAACTTCATCTTCCGCACGCGCGAGTTCGAGCAGATGGAGATGGAGTTCTTCGTCAAGCCCGGCGAGGACGAGGAGTGGCACCAGTACTGGATCGACCACCGCACGAGCTGGTACACGGACCTCGGCATCTCTGCCGACAACCTGCGCCACTTCGAGCACCCCAAGGACAAGCTGTCGCACTACTCGACCCGCACCGTGGACATCGAGTACCGCTTCGGCTTCCAGGGCAGCGAGTGGGGCGAGCTCGAGGGCATCGCGAACCGGACCGACTTCGACCTGAAGACCCACTCGGAGAACTCCGGCAAGGACCTGATGTACCGCGACCCGGTGTCGAACGAGAAGTACTACCCGTACGTCATCGAGCCGGCCGCCGGCCTGACCAGGTCCCTCATGGCCTTCCTCGTCGAGGCCTACGCAGAGGACGAGGCGCCGAACACCAAGGGCGGCGTCGACAAGCGCACGGTGCTGCGCCTCGACCCGCGCCTGGCCCCTGTCAAGGCAGCAGTGCTGCCGCTGTCCAAGACGGCGGACCTGCTCCCGGCGTCCGAGGCCCTTGCGGCGGAGCTGCGCAAGTACTGGAACGTCGACTACGACGTGACGCAGGCGATCGGCAAGCGCTACCGCCGACAGGACGAGATCGGTACGCCGTTCTGCATCACTGTCGACTTCGACACCCTCGACGACCAGGCGGTCACCATCCGGCACCGCGACTCCATGCAGCAGGAGCGCGTGGCGCTGGACAAGGTGGTCAGCTACCTGGCCGGTCACCTCGTCGGGGCCTGAGAGACCTCGACGGGCTCGACCGACGGCTATCCGCGCGCGTCCTGTGCCTGCTCCCGCAGCAGCCGCAGGACGCGCGCGGCGTCTCGGTCGGTCGTCTCGATCTCGTGCAGGGGCTGAGCGCGCAGCGGCGCCTGCTCGCCCACGACGAGAACCGCCCGCCCCGCGACCTCGGGCGGTGCGAAGCGCACCAGGAACGTGCGGAGCCAGATCTCGAGCGTGAACCGTCCGCCCTCGCCGAGCTCGACGAGCCGAGCGACCCCTTCGGCGGTCCTGACGCCGTCCAACGGGTGCGCTCGGCCCACAGGCGTCACAGCGGCCGCCCCGGTTCGCACGAGGGCGGCGAGCCACTCCACGGCCTCAGGGCCGTCGGGCAGCGCGAGCTCGATCGGGTCGGCCAGAGAGATCGGCGCACCGAGCAGTGCCGCGGCGGCGAGCCCTTCGAAGCGGTACTCCAGGTCGACCAGCCCTTCCATGAGCGACAGCGTCATGCTCAGGTCGTCCGCTGCGCTCGTGTCGCCACTGTGAGCGCTGACGGCGCGCCGCACGTCGTCGTCGAGCGGCTCGAGCTCGATCCGCATCTGCTTTCCCGCGGCCGCCAGGAGCACCGACAACATCTCCCACGACGGCGAGCGCGCGCCGGTCTCGATCGCCGCGACGGTGCCGCGCGAGACACCGGCGCGCTTGGCCAGGCCCGCCTGCGTCTGCCGCGCGGCGTGTCGAGCGCCCTTCACGAGCCGTGCCACGTTCACCTCTGCGCCGTCACTGTTCACGCGCCCCATCGTGCCCGGAGCGGCCGGAGAACGCCGGGGTGCCGGCACTCGCCTGTGGACAACCTCGCGGCCAGGGTGACACCACGAGTTCGGGATGAGTTGCGCTGCGTTGACTATGTCTACTCCGCGCAACCGACCCCGCAGGTGTAGGCACTCCCCCAGGGGAGCGCGCCGGCCGCCGACCCCCCGCGACGATCACCCGGGTGAGGTCCGGCCGAATCGGGCCAGTTTGAGCGACTTGGGGCACTCCCAGCCCGTAGCGTGCCGCTCCCGGCACCACGAGCCCCCAGAAGAGGTTGGACCCCCATGATCCGCCGAACCACCGTCGCCCTCGTGAGCGTTCTCGCGCTCACCCTGACGGCAGCCGCCCCCGCCTACGCGGAGTCCGCACCCGCTCCAGGCCTCACGGCCAAGTACGACACGAGCCTCACGGCGAACGCCAAGCCCGAGCCGGTCGCCAAGAAGAAGACCATCACCGTCAAGGGAACCCTCAAGCACAAGAGGGGCGGGCAGTGGCGCCTCATGCCCCGCAAGATCGTCACCGTCCACTTCGACCCCGCCGGACAGGACTCGGCCCGCAAGGTCGCGACGGTCCGGACCAGCAGCACCGGCAGCTACACCCGTCAGTTCACGGCGACCCGGTCGGGCACGTGGATCGTCAAGTACGCGGGCAACAGCTTCAACCAGTCCGACAGGTCCACCGACGCCGTCTGTGTCTACGCCAAGGGCCGGTGGCAGTGCCCGGTCTCGTCGACCAACCGCGACCTCGACTGCCCTGACATCGGCAAGACGGTCTGGGTGGGGTCCAAGGACTACCACCGCCTCGACGCTGACGGCGACGGCTGGGGCTGCGACTCCTACTCCTGACCCGGAGTGCGTACCGACCATGCCAGGCATTGTGGAAGACTTAGGCAATGCTTACCTCACCTGCGGCAGCGCCCGCGGGACGCCGTGAGGGTGCGGAAGCCGTAGCCCACCGTGCCCGACGCAGAACGTTCGCGTTGGCCACGGCGCTCACCGCCCTGCTGCTGGTCATCCTCGCGAGCCTCGCGCTCGGCGTCCGCGACATCAACCCCGCGGAGGTCTGGCGGGCACTGACGGCGCCGGTCGCCGGGTTCATGGACCACTCCGTCGTGCTGGACCAGCGGCTGCCGCGCACCATCGTCGGTCTCGCGGCCGGGGTGGCGCTCGGCGCCGCGGGCACCCTGATCCAGGGCGTCACGCGCAACCCGATCGCCGACCCCGGTCTGCTGGGCCTGAACTCCGGCGCCTCGCTCGCCGTCGTCTGCGCGGTCTGGCTGTTCGGCATCACGTCGCCGATCGGCTACGTGTGGTTCGCGTTCCTCGGCGCCGCCGGCGCCGCGGCGATCGTGTTCTCGGTGGGCCGCGGCCAGCCCGTGCGGCTCGCGCTGGTCGGCGCCGCCGTGACCGCGCTCATCACGCCGCTCATCACGCTCGTCCTGCTGCAGGACCAGCAGGCGTTCAACCTGTACCGCTTCTGGTCGGTCGGCTCCCTGACGGGTCGCGGCCTGGACACCGTCGCCTGGCTGTGGCCGTTCATCCTGGTCGGCGTGGTCCTCGCCGCCGTGCTCTCGCACCGGCTCAACATGCTGGCCCTCGGCGACGACGTCGCGACGGCACTCGGCCAACGGGTGGGCACCACCCGGACCCTCTCGGCGATCGCCATCGTGCTGCTCGCGGGCACGGCGACGTCGCTCGCCGGGCCGATCGCGCTGGTCGGGCTGGTGGTGCCCCACGCGGCACGCCGTCTGGTCGGCACGGACTACCGCTGGGTCATGGGCATCGCCGTGCTCCTCGGCCCCGTGATGCTGCTGGCCGCCGACGTCCTCGGCCGGCTCATCCTGCCCAACTCGGAGCTCGAGGCCGGCGTCGTCGCCGCGCTCCTCGGCGCCCCGGTGCTGATCGCCGTCGCCCGTAGCAGGAACCTGGTGGGAGCCTGATGACCACCGACGCACTCGAGACCGTCGTCGCCGACCTGCGCACCGTCCGCCGCCGGCGGCACGTCTTCGTCGTGGCCGGGATGATCCTGGTGGTGCTCGTCGCCGGGACCGGTGCCCTGCTGGTCGGCGCCGCGGGGCTGACCCCGGGCCAGGCCATCGCCGGCGTCCTGGGCCTCGGCGACAAGGGCGACGTCTTCATCATCCAGAAGCTGCGACTGCCCCGCATCGAGGCGGCCGTCGTGGTCGGCGCGGCGTTCGGTCTGGCCGGTGCCCTGTTCCAGTCGACCCTGCGCAACCCGCTCGCCTCGCCCGACATCCTCGGCATCTCGAGCGGCGCGAGCCTCGGCGCCGTGACCGGCCTGCTCGCCCTGGGCATGAGCGGGGTGGCGCTGTCCGGCATGGCCTTCGGCGGCGCAGGCCTCGTCGCGCTGGCGATCTGGCTGCTGGCCTGGCGCAAGGGCCTGCACTCGATCAGGTTCGTGCTGGTCGGAGTCGGGTTCGCCTACCTCTGCTCGTCCCTGGTCGCCTGGTCCATGGCCCGCGCGGAGGAGAAAGAGGCGGCGGGGGTCCTCATCTGGACCGTCGGCTCGGTGTCCGACATCCGCGGCGACCAGCTCGCGCTCGTCGCCGTCGGCACCCTCGTGCTGTCCGCCGCGGTCGTCGTCGTCGCGCGGACGCAGGGGCCGCTCTCGCTCGGGGACGACAACGCGCGCTCCCTCGGTGTGCACGTCGACGCCGCCCGGATCGGCACGCTGCTGCTCGCGGTGGCGCTCGTCGCCCTCGCGACCAGCGCCGCCGGACCGATCGCGTTCGTCGCCCTTGTCGCCCCCGCCATCGCCCGCCGGCTGGTGAACGACGGCGGCGCCGCGCTCGCCGCGTCCACCGCAACGGGGGCCGCCCTCACCCTGGTGGCAGACGTCGTCGGGCAGCACGCGCTGCTCGGCGTCGCCGCGCCCGTCGGCATCGTCACGGGGCTCGTGGGCGCCCCCTACCTGCTGTGGCTGCTCGCCACGACCGAGAAGAGGAGCCGATGACCAACCTGCGCGCCGAGAGCGTCAGCCTTGGCTACGACGGCCTACGTGTCATCGAGGGCCTCGACCTGACGCTGCCCGACGGCAAGATCACCGCGATCGTCGGGCCGAACGCCTGCGGCAAGTCCACGCTGCTGCGTGGCCTGGCCCGCCTGCACCCGCTCGACGGCGGCCGCATCACCCTTGACGGCGCCGACATCACGGCGATGCCCCGCAAGGAGCTGGCCCGCAAGGTCGGCATGCTGCCGCAGTCGTCGATCGCGCCGGACGGCGTGCGGGTCGCCGAGCTGGTGAGCCGCGGCCGGTACCCGCACCAGGGCTGGTTCGGCCGCCACTCGTCCGACGACGACGCCGTGGTCACCACCGCGCTGGAGTCGACGGGGGTAGCGGACCTCGCGGACCGGCCGGTCGCCGAGCTGTCGGGCGGTCAGCGCCAGCGCGTGTGGATCGCCATGGTCCTGGCGCAGCAGACGGACATCGTGCTGCTCGACGAACCGACGACGTTCCTCGACGTACGCCACCAGCTCGAGCTGCTGGACCTGCTCACGGAGCTGAACCGCGACCGCGGCACCACCGTGGCGATGGTGCTGCACGAGCTCAACCTCGCCGCCCGCTACGCGGACCACCTGGTCGTGATGTCGAAGGGGCGGATCGTCGCTGAGGGCGCGCCGTCGGACGTGCTCACGCGCGAGGTGGTGGACGAGGCCTTCGGGCTGCGCGCCCAGGTCGTGCTCGACCCGGTCGCGGGCTCGCCCCTCGTGGTGCCGGTGGGCCGCTACCACTCGAAGTGAGTGGTTTTCCTCACCTCGGACCTGGACAATTTCGCAACATCGTCGTTACCTAATGAGGTTAGGGTTACCTCACACCGGACCGGCGCCCGCCGGTCATCGACTGAACATCCTGGAGATACCGTGCGCCCTCGCCGTTCCCTCGCGGCGGCCGTCGGCCTTGTCGCCGCGTCCGCCCTCGCCCTGTCGGGCTGCGCGTCCGAAGCTCCGACCGCCGACGGCGCGACGCCGTCGGGCAACGCTTCCGGTGCGACCGACGAGTTCCCCCTGACCATCGAGCACGCCCTCGGCGAGACCACCATCGAGGAGGCGCCCGAGCGCGTCGCCACATGGGGATGGGGCTCGACCGAGGCCGCGATCGCGGCGGGCGTCCACCCCGTCGCCGTCGCCGAGCAGACCTGGACCGTCGGCGAAGGCAACCTCCTGCCGTGGGTCGAGGACGCCTACGACGAGGCCGGCGTCGAGCACCCCACCGTGCTGACCGATGCCGAGGCCGGCGCCTCGGTGCCCTACGAGGAGTTTGCGGCCGCCGAGCCCGACGTCATCGTCGCCACCTACTCGGGCATCACGCAGGCGCAGTACGACCTGCTCAGCGAGATCGCCCCGGTCATCGCCTACCCGGATGGTCCGTGGCAGACGTCGTGGGAGGACACCATCACACTGACCGCCGCGGCACTCGGCCGTAGCGCTGCGGGAGAGCAGGTGCTGGCCGACATCGACGGGTACCTCGCCGGACTCGCGGAGGAGCACCCCGAGTTCGAGGGCCAGACCATCGCGGCGATCTGGGACTCGCCGGACCTCGATGCGGTGTACGTGTACAACTCGTCCGACGCGCGCGCGGGCTTCCTGGAGCGTCTCGGCTTCACCACTGCGCCGGCGGTCGACGAGCTCGACACCACCGATGGCAAGGAGTTCACGTACACCCTGTCCTATGAGGAGCTCGACAAGCTCGAGTCGGACGTCGTCGTCAACTACTCCCAGACTGAAGAGCTCGCCGCGGAGGTTCCGGACAAGCCCGAGCTGCAGGCGATCCCTGCCATCAAGGCAGGCAAGCTCGCCCAGCTCGCCGGCACGATCCCCGTCTCATCGGTCGGCCCCCCGACCGCGCTCTCGTACGACTACCCGGACGGTGTGCCCGCACTGGTCGACGAACTCGCCAACGTTCTGGGCTGATCCGCTGCGCACGCCCGAACCTGCCACACATGAAGCGGGTTGGACAACGGCAACCGCCTGTTCTCCAACCCGTTTCGCGGCACCCTAAGGGATCTCAGGAACCCGAAGCCACTCGGAGACGGCCCTATTTAACCGATTCACCTGCGTGCTCGATTCGCACCATTCGAAACGACCAAACGGTATTCGCGCGTGAGCGTGCGCTGCAAGACCCAATTTCGGCAAGGAGTTGCAAAATGAATCACGTGACGGGTCTGGCGCGTCGTTACGCCGGCCTGGTAGGTGGAGGTTCGGGGCGATGAGGCGTGCGCAGCCCGGGCAGGATGATCGGTGCAGACACGCCATCTGATCGACCCGGGAACAATGCTCGCGCCCTTGTTGACCAGCCCCCGTCGAGCACGTCGCGGTGTCCGCGGTCTCGCCGCCCACCGCCCTCTCGGTCCAGTACCCCGAGGGCATGCCGAAGCTGATCGACTCCCTGGCCACGACGCTGGGCGAGTAACGCCGGCGGGGTAGGCCTACGAATTCGGGGTCGGTTGCCCTGAGTAGACATCATCTACTCAGGGCAACCGACCCCGAATTCGTACAGTCACCCAGAGGCGGCTCCAGCCCTCGCTGGGCGAACCTGTCGGGACCCTGCCGTTACAGAGCGGCCTGCGGCGTGTCCAGCGCACCGCCGTAGCGCCGGTCGCGTCGCGCGTACTCCTCGACGGCGCGCCAGAGATGGCGACGATCGACGTCGGGCCACGGCTCGTCGAGGAACACCATCTCGGCGTACGCCGCCTGCCACAGCATGAAGTTGGACGTGCGCTGCTCGCCGGAGGAGCGCAGGAACAGGTCCACGTCGGGCAGGTCCGCCAGGTACAGGTACCGCTGCACGGTCTTCTCGTTGACGCGCCTCGGGTCCAGCGTGCCGGCGGCGGCGTCCCGGGCCATGGCCGCTGCGGCGTCGGCGAGCTCGGCCCTGCCGCCGTAGTTGACGCACATCGTCAGGGTGCAGAGGTCGTTGTGCTTGGTGCGCTCCTCTGCCTCCTGCAGCACGTTGATCACTGACTTCCACAGCTTGGGGCGGCGCCCGGCCCAGCGGATGCGCACGCCCCACGACGCCATGACGTCGCACTGGCGCCGCATCACCTCCTGGGTGAAGCCCATCAGGAAACGCACCTCCTCGGGCGAGCGCTTCCAGTTCTCGGTGCTGAACGCGTACGCGGAGATGTACTCGACGCCGACGTCGACAGCCCCCGCGACGACGTCGAGCAGCGACTTCTCGCCCGCGCGGTGCCCCTCGATGCGGGGCAGGCCCCTGGCGTTGGCCCACCGGCCGTTGCCGTCCATGACGACGGCGACGTGCCGCGGCACGAACTCCTTCGGGATACGCGGGGCTCGCGCGCCCGAAGGGTGCGGGAAGGGCGCCACCAGGTCGCGGCCCGCGGTCCGGGCCATCAGCGCTCCACCATCTTCAACGATCGCAACGTTCTCTCCAGGTAGTACTGGCCATAGGCGGCGACGAGGCCGCTCGCCTCCTTGCGGTGCCGCGCGTCGGACGCGTCGGCGGTCACCCAGTCCCCTGCGAGCAGCGAGGACAACAGGGCGAAGGTCTCCGGTGCGGGCGCTGTCGAGCCCGGCGGCCGGCAACGTGGGCAGACGGAGCCGCCCTGCGCAACGTTGAACGAGTGGTGCGGCCCGGGCTCGCCGCAGCGCGCGCAGTCCTCGAACGACGGCGCCCAGCCCGCCACCGCGAGCGCGCGCAG
This sequence comes from Promicromonospora vindobonensis, assembly GCF_042685865.1. Lineage (NCBI taxonomy): Bacteria > Bacillati > Actinomycetota > Actinomycetes > Micrococcales > Promicromonosporaceae > Promicromonospora > Promicromonospora vindobonensis. Next base: position 764,348 of record NZ_JBHUOG010000001.1, read on the forward strand.
CAGATAGGAGTCCAGCACGAGGTTGGCGTCATGGTGGCGCTCCGACAGGGCCCGTAGTCCGCCGGCGAGCAGCCAGTACTGCTGGACCGACGGCTCGTGCTCCTGCGCGACCAGCCGGTCGGCCGCCTCCAGCATCACGGTGCCCGCCGTGTACAGGCCGTAGTCCTGGCTGATGGCGCGCGCGTAGGCCCCGATGGTCTCGACCTGTGTCACGGTGTCGAGCCCCATGCCGGGCCGCGGGCTACGGCCCGTGTGGAACTGCACGTCGACGGCCATGAACGGCTCCAGCCGCGCCCCGAACTTGGACGACGTGCGCCGCACGCCCTTGCCCACGCCACGAACCTTGCCGTGCTCCCGCGTCAGGAACGTGATGATGCGGTCCGCCTCACCCAGCTTGTGGGTACGCAGCACGATCGCGTCGTCTCGGTACAGGGGCACACGGTCATTCTGCCCCTAGTCACCGACACTCCGGCACGTTCAGCGCTCGACACCTTCGCGAGCGCTCAGCGCTCGACGAACCTGGTGCCGTCCGGCGTCAGCTCCGGCTCCCACACGAACCGGTGGATCACGTGCTTCTCGAGCACACCGCGCGCGATCAGCGCGACGGTGCCCCAGATCGCGAAGAGCAGCACCGTCTGCAGAAAGTTGTTGCCGATCTTCTCGAACCCGCTGAGCGCCAGCGTGGGAATCAGGAACATCAGGCCGAGGAACGCGGGCAGGAGGTGCACGCCGACCCACTGCACCACCGACAGCATCTCGACCCGGCGTTCGGCGACGACGCCGTGGTAGTCCATCACGTTGACCACGTGGTCGGCGCGCCACTTGGCGACGTGCCGTGCGACGGTCCACTGCGCGTCCCTGGCGTCGAGGGCAGAGCTGCCCGACGGCAGCCAGATCCCGAGGATCTGGTGGATCTCGGCGGGCGTCAGGTAGCCCTTGTCGAGGATCGACAGGCTGTGCACGGGCGGCTGGCGCGTGTTCGTCGGCAGCACCAGCGCGGCAAGGAACAGCAGCACGCCGCCGGTGCCGAGCAGCCCAACGAGCGCGTCCGGGAGCCACGGCAGGAGCAGGGTCGCGGTGGCAACAGCCAGCGCACCGAGCAGCGCGCAGACTATGCGGTTCTTCATCGTCATGGTGTGCAGGACTTTACCGGCATCTCACCCCGGCCTGTGGCGAAGATCCGGCGGCCGGTCAGAAGAACAGCGTGTCCCGGCTGCCCAGAGGTCGGGACACGAGCCACCACGCGAGACCCTGGAGGGCGAGGAGCACTGGTAGCACCACGATCGCCACGATCCCGAGCGACGCCGTGGCCTCCGCGGAGAGCCCGCCCTCGACGAGCCGTGGCCACGCCGAGACGGCAGTGCCCACCACGGGAGCCGTGATCATCACCGAGGTCACGATCACCGGTAGCAGCCCCGTCCGGCGCAGGCGCCACGCGACGACGGCGTCGCCGTGCAGGCGCGTCACCACCACCGCCACGATGCCGAGGATCAGTGCCGCCAGACCGCTCCCCCATGCGACGCCGAGCAGAGCGCCCCAGCTCCCGGCGAGCACGATGCTCGCCACGACCAGCACGACGTCCCACACGTCCCGCCAGACCCGACCCGGCCGCCTGCTGCGCAGCCAGATCCCGGCGTCGCGCAGCACCCACGACCCGACGAACGTGATCGTGACGGGATACCCGACGTCCAGCAGCTCTGCCCCGGCGTGCGGGAGCACACCGACCAGCACCGCGACGGCGGCCACGAGCCACGCCTCACCAGGCAGCAGCAGCGGCCCGACGGCACCAAGGACCACGCGCCGCTCTGCCGGTTCGCGCCGCCGGTCGCTGCCGTCGTGGTTGCGCTCCTGGAGCAGGGTCGCGCCGGCGCCCTGGACCGCGCCGTCGAGCAGCACCCACCCGGCCACCAGAACGGTCAGGAGGACGGCCCAGGCTGCTGCGTTCATCGGGCCACCTCCGGCTGGGGCTCGTCGAGCACAGCCAGCGTAACCATGACCCCCGCGACCAGCACCAGGAAAAAAGCAGGTGAGAACGGGGTTGTGTGCGCCGCCCCGCGCGCAACGAACACAACCCCGCTGTCACCTAGCCGTTTGAACCGGCACCATCTGGTGTCGTGTGATGTCATCTGGGGGTGAACGACCTTCCCGACGGGATCCTTGTGCTGGCACGCCGGCAGGCAGGGCTCGTCTCGTCCGCACAGTGCGACGTGCACGGAGTGACCAACGGGCGCCGGCGTCGGCTGATAGCCGCCGGCCGCTGGCAGAGACCGACGCGTGGGGTCTTCGACACGGGTCGGCCGAACCCCGACCTGCACCCGTATGACCTGAGCCGACTCCGCTCGGCCTGGCTGGCGCTGCTCGCCTACCCGGGATCGGCCGCGGTCGGCGCCTGTGCGCTCGCGCTCCTCGGAGTCGCCGGACTGCCCCCGGACATCACGCCAGAAGCCGCGTTCCCTACCGGGTCCGGTCGTGCGCCGCGCGACGGGATCCTCCTCCGGCAGTACCGGGGGTTCCCCCGTGTGGCCGTGGCCGACCATCTCGCTGCCGAGCCGGCCCATGCCCTTGTCCAGGCGCTGCCCATGCTCGGCCGCACGCACGGGGTGGCGGTCATGGACTCGCTCCTGAACAAGCGGATCCTCACGCCGTCCGGCCTGCGCAGAGCACAGCGGCTCGCCGAGAACCGGCGGCACTGCACCGTGTCGCACACCTGGTGGGGTGAGGCCACCGGCCTTTCGCAGTCGCCGGTCGAGTCAGCCGCACGGCTACGCCTGGTGGACGCCGGGATAGGACCCGACGACCTGCAACGCGACCTGTTCGATGCCACGGGCCGGTTTCTCGGCCGTGCCGACCTGGCCTGGTACCCCGGGGACGGCCGCTGGCTGCTGGTCGAGCTGGACAGCGACGAGTTCCACACCTCGCCGGACCAGGTGCGCCGGGACGCCGTCCGCCAGAACGGGCTGCTTCGCGACGGCCGGCACGTGCTGCTCCGGTTCTTCACCCGGCAGGTCCACGAGGGCAGCATGATGATCGATACCGTCCGGTCCGTGCTGGACCGCGAGCGTTGGTCACCGGGCCGCCCGATCCCGCCCCGGTGCCGACGCCGGTGACCGAGAACGGGGTTGTGTGCGCCGCCCCGCGCGCAACGAACACAACCCCGTTCTCGTCAGTACTGGTCGCGTGACGGGAGTGCTCGCCAGGCCTCGAAAGGGGCATCCGCTCGGGGGATCCGGTGCTCGACGACGGGGCTGGGCCACGTCGACCGGTCACGCGCGAGCAGCTCGTAGAACTCGCGGTCGTCGAAGCCTGCCCGGTCGGCGTCGTGACGGTTCGCGGCGAACACGACCCGGTCCACGCGGGCCCACAGCGCCGCCGACAGGCACAGCGGGCAGGGCTCGCACGATGCGTAGAGCGTGGTCCCGGCCAGGGAGAACGTGTTCAGGGCACGGCACGCGGCCCGGATCGCCACCACCTCGGCGTGGGCAGTGGGATCGAGGTCACGGGTGACCCGGTTCCCTTCGGCCACCACCTCGGCTCCCGCTCGCACGACGACGGCCCCGAAGGGGCCACCGCCGTCGGCCACGTTCTGCGTGGCGACATCGACGGCGCGGGCGAGCCAGGCATCGTCGTCCGGCTCGGAGGGCATGCTGGGCTTGGTACCGGGCTCGTCGCTGGGGTTGATCACCCTTCGATGCTCCCACAGCGTTTCGACGGCGCTTCAGCAGCGGCCGGACGCTCACTGAGTAGCGTGACCTGCATGGACACAGCTGCCGTCTACGCCAAGTTCGCCGAGAGCCAGGCCCTGAACGGAAGGTCACCGACCTACCAGGACTGGGCGCGGGGCGTCGCCGCCGATCCAGAGCTGTGCTCCCTGCTCGACGCGTTGCCGCCGGCCAGGCGGCAGCCCAACCTGCTGTTCGCGGCGGCCCGGCTGGTCGGAGCACCGTCCGCACGCTGGGCCGAGGTGCGACCGTGGCTGCTGGACGCCTGGCACGACGTCGAGCGGGAGATGCGCGCCCGCACCACCCAGACGAACGAGCCGCGGCGCTGCGCGACCTTCCTGCCAGCGCTCGCGGCGCTCGACGCACCGGTCGCGCTGATCGAGGTGGGCGCGTCAGCGGGGCTGTGCCTCTTGCCCGACCGGTACTCCTACGAGTACACCTCACCGGACGGCACCCGGGCCCGCGTCGACCCTGCCGGCGGCCCGAGCGAGGTGCTGCTGCCCTGCGCCATCGAGGGCCCGGTGCCCGTGCGGATGCCCGAGATCATCTGGCGCGCCGGCCTCGACCTGAACCCGCTGGACGTGCGTGACCCTGCCGACCTCGCCTGGCTTGAAGCCCTCGTGTGGCCCGAGCACACCGACCGGCTCGAGACGTTGCGTGCCGCCGCCCGCGTGGTGGCGACCGACCCGCCGCGCGTGATCAAGGGTGATCTGCTGGTCGGCCTGCGCGACCTCGTCGACGCCGCGCCGGCCGGGGCCACGGTGGTGGTGCTGCACTCGGCGGTGCTCTGCTATCTCACGGAGACAGAGAAGTCCGCGTTCGCCGCCACCATGAGCGACCTGCGCCGGAGCCACGGCGTGGTGTGGCTCAGCAACGAGGGCTGGACCGTCCTGCCCGACGTCGCGGCGCAGCTCCCCGAAGGCCTCTCACCCCAGTTCATCCTGGCCCGGGACGGTGAACCGGTGGCACTCGCCGACCCGCACGGCCGGTCGGTCCGGCTGCTCTAACGCGTGGCGTCGGGCCGCCTGAGCAGGCAGGGTGCCGACTCCGCCGGCGAGGGGTCGACCGCGCCCCGAGCCGCCGGGAACGTGGTGCCCGCCACGGGGTCGTAGACGATCAGGTCCGCTGCGGCGCCCTCGGTGATCGCTCCCTTCCGCCGCGGCCCACGGTCCAGGCCCACGAGCGCTGCGGCGTTCGCCGAGGTCCAGCGGGAGACGTCCGCCAGGGACACGTCCCGGCGTCGGGCAGCAGCAGCCAGGGCCGCCAGCCCGCCGTGCCGGGCCGAGCCGACGCCGCCCACGCCGTCGAGGACGCCCTCCCGAAGCCCCTGCCAGAGCGCGTCCTGGTCGCCTCTGTCACGGCCGGACGGGCAGCACGTACCGGTGGTGGCGGCGCCGTCGGAGCGGGCTCTCGCGTCGAGGACCAGGTTGTGGTGGCAGGTCTCGGCGGTGACGGGCAGGCCCTCGTCCTTGGCCCGGACGATCAGGTCGAGTGTCCGCGCGGAGGACACGTGCGGCACGTGGGTGCGCGCGCCGGTCTCGCGGACGGCGTCGAGCAGGCCGGCCAGCGCCGTCGGGCCCTCGGCATGCACAGCGAGCAGCCCGCCGAACCAGGCGATCCGGCCCATGGCGTCCAGCAGCTCGTCCGGCGCGAGCGGCGGGAGCTCCGGCCCGCCCGAGCCTGCGACGGAACACCGGAAGCCGAGCACGCCGGCGGCCCACAGCGGCTCGAGGTCCTCGGCGTTCCCGGGGACGGCAGCGCCCCAGAAGCCGACGTCGCAGTGCAGGTCGCCCCGCGCTCGCGCGGTCTCGGCCGCCGCGCGCCTGGCGTCCAGTGCACGCACCGTGGTGGTGGGCGGGAGGGCGGCGAGCGACAGGTCCAGGATCGTGCTGACGCCGCCGAGCGCCGCCGCCCGCGTCGCGGACGCGAACCCTTCGCCCGCGTGCTGGCCGGGCTCGTCCACCCGGACCTGCGTGTCGACCATGCCTGGCAGCACCACCCGGCTGCCCAGCGCGACCGTCTCCCCGGTGACCCCGGCCCGCGCGGGGTCGGCGGAGCCCCACCACACCTGGTGGACCCTGCCGTCCTGGAGGCTCAGGACCGCCGGCTGGAGCTCGCCCTCGATCAGGACCCGCTCGGACGAGAGAACAAGGGTCGCGGGCGCCGCTCGTGGTGTCCCGCCGAGGATGACGTCGTCGTCCAGGCTCATCGGAGTCCTCCGCCGGTCACGCCGTGGCCCCGACGGGTGTCGCAGCGGGTTCCTCGATGAGGGTCTCCAGGCGCCGGAGCGCAATCTGGCGCAGCTGCTCCGCGGTGACCAGGGACTCGGTGGCTGGATCGTTGGCGAGGCGTTCGGTCAGGTTGGCGAGAATGTCCTCCGCGGTGCGCCCGGCGGCCCGGACCAGGAAGATCCTGCCGAACCGTGCCTCGTAGGCGGCGTTGCCCTCGGCGAGCCGGGCGGCCGTCGCCTCGGCCGCCGTCGGCTGCTCGGTGCGGGACAGGCGCGCTTCGGTGGTGTCGCCGGCGGCGCGCTCACCGATGCGGGGATGGTGCGCGAGCGCCGAGTCGACGTCGGCCGTCGTCCATTCGGCGGCAGCTCGCATCGCGCGCAGCAGCAGAGAGTCACGGCACCGGTACGGACGGCCGGACACGATGTCGTCGACCCATGAGCCGATGTCGGCGCACGGGCGGACCGTCGCAGCGGCGTCAGCGGCGGGCAGGGCGTTGAAGTTCGCGAGGTCCACTGGGCAAATCTATGGTTTCGACGCGGTGCGCGGCGGGCGCCTGGGTTTCAGGCCCGTAAATTCGCACGCAGCCGTCGGGCGAACGGCGTCGGTCAGGGCAGCAGGCCCGTACGCAGCATGTGCGCAAGGTCCGGCCGGCCGAGCCGTTCCGCCGACGCGGCGGCCTCCTCGTGGTCGTACGGAACCGCGCGCAGCTCGGCCGTCCAGCCCTCGCCGTCCCCGGTGCGCGACAGGATCGCGAACCGGGCGTCGGGCACTCCCGCCTCGACACGGTGGGGGTACGGCGCATCGTCCGCGTACGCGGGCCAGCCCACGCTGCCGGGGTTGACCAGGAGCGACCCGTCCGGGAGCGGCCGGGTGCGCGCCTGGTGCGTGTGCCCGCACAGGTACAGCCCGTACGCACCGTAGGCAGCACCCAGCCGCTCGACGAGCTCGTCGTCCGTCGCCTCGCGCACTCCCTCCGGGTTCTCCGCCGTCCGCTCGACGACGGTCTGGGTGAGGTAGGTCGCGTCGTCGTCGGGCACGGCGTGGAAGGCGAGCACGCCGGGGACCGGGCGGGCGGTGAGCGGGAGCGAGCCGAGCCACGCTCGGTCGGCGTCGGTCAGCACGCCCGAGGCGATCCGGTCGGCGCCGCCCATCTCGTCGTTCGGCAGGGTGAGGAGCTGCCGCTCGTGGTTGCCGCGGACCGTCACGATGTCGGGGCGTTCGGCGAGCAGGTCGAGGGTGCCGCGCGGGTCGACGGCACCGGAGACGATGTCGCCGAGGTTCAGGACGAGATCGACCGACTCGGCGTCGACGACGGCGAGGACCGCCGCGAGCGCCGGGGCGTTGCCGTGGATGTCGGAGAGGACGGCGATGCGGGTCATCCACGGAGGTTAGCGGGCCGGCGGCCCCGCTTCACCGGTACGTGGATCCCGGACGTCTGGTGGCATCGTCTCGGTGCTTCCTGGCTGCTCGACGACGCGTGCCGGGGCGGGCCACACGGCGATGAGCAGGCCGAGCAGGGCGCTGCCGAGGTGCAGCCAGTTGTCGGCCTGGTTGATGTTGAGGAAGTTGATCTCCGGGTCGTTGACGGCGAAGAGGCCGTAGGCGAAGGCCGCGCCGTATCCGATCAGGAGGAGCCAGCCGAAGGTGCGCGCGCTGGCTGACCTGGACCACGCGCCGATGCCGAGGATTCCGATCACCAGGTGCACGATGTTGTGCAGCGGGTTGATGGCGAAGCCCAGCAGCATCTGGTCGGGGTCGTGCTCCGTGAACCCGGCCATGTCGAACCCGGTCACGAAGAAGCCGGCGATCCCCACCAGCAGGTAGACCACGCCGACCACGAGGGCAAGCCACTGATGGGCGCCGCGGGGGCGCCTAGTAGCCGTCACGTGCGTCATGATGCTTCTCCCGTCCGTCTGATACCCCTTCTCGGTCCCACCGTCACGCGGTCCGGGACCACTCGCACGCCGGCTACGCCGTGAACGTTCCTGCCCGTGCGAGCAGGGCGCGGTCCGCTCCGGCCGGGCCGACCAGGCACGCGCCCGCCGGGAGGCCCGACGCCGTCGCGACGGGCACCGAGACGGCAGGCAGCCCGCCGATGCCCGCGATACAGGTCAGCAGCATCGTCGCCGCGCGGGCTGCCTCGGCCTCGCCGGGCCGTGGGGCGACGGTCGCCGCCGACGGCAGCAGGAGCACCCGCTCCCCCAGCCGTTCCCTGACCTGTGCCCTGGCCCGCACGACGACGGTCAGCGCCGCCTTGGCCTCCGCCGCACCGACGGAGCGCGCCCGTGCGAAGCGGCCGCGGACGTCCGGGCCGAGCGTGTCCATCCGGTCGCCGAGCCAGGCGCCGTGGGCGGCCCAGGCCTCTGCGGCCTGGAGCGTCTGGAACGCGGCGAGCCAGGTCGGCTCGGGCGCCCAGTCGACGGGCTCGGCCCCGGCGCCGCGTGCGAGCTGCCCGACGGCGGCACCCACCTCGGGGGCGGCCAGGTCCAGGAGCGCGGGGCTGAGCAGGGGCACGTCGTCGGAGAGGCCTGCCGTGTCGGCGGGGAGCAGCACCTCCCCGGTCCGGGCGAGCGTCGCCGCGTCGCGGGCGAGCCACCCGATCGTGTCGAACGACGGCGCGAGCTGCAGCGCCCCCTCGTCCGGGACGGCGCCGTGCGTGGGCCGGATCCCCCACAGCCCCTGGTACGCGGCAGGCACCCGCACCGACCCGGCGGTGTCGGTGCCGAGCGCGATGCTCGCCTGGCCTGCCGCGACCGCCGTCGCCGGGCCCGACGTCGAACCGCCGCTGATCCGGCCGGGTGCCCGCGGGTTGGGCGGGGTGCCGTAGTGGGCGTTCGCTCCGGTGAGCGAGTACGCGAACTCCTCGGCCTGCGCGATGCCGGCGAGCGCGGCCCCTGCGTCCAGCAGCCGCCCGACGGCGTCGGCGTGCCGCTCCTCGACCGGGGCGGCCGCGAGCCAGGCGGGATTTCCCGCGCCGATGCGCTGCCCCGCGACGGCGAACAGGTCCTTGACCGCCACGGTCTCGCCGTCGAGCACGCCGGTGCCCGTGGGCGCCGTCAGCGGGCCGGACCGGGGCAGGACGCGCCACACACGGGGGTCGGGAGTCATGCGCACATGCTGCCAGCCCGGGCCGGACCGGGAGCCGTCACTGCCGCGGGATCATCCCGGCCTGCGCGTAGACGGTGCGCAGGTACTCCAGCAGCTCGTCCGCTTCGGGGGGATCGGGGCGCAGCAGCCGGTAGACGACCGCACCGACCGCCATGTCGATGAGCGCCTCGATGTCCGTCTCCGCCGGCAGCACCCCCTCCTCCACGGCCCGCGACAGCGCCAGGTGCGCGGTGTGCCGCCGGGGCAGGAGGTGGTTCTGCCAGAAGGCCGCCATGACCCCTGGATGGGTGACGCTGGAGCCGAAGACCTGGGCGAGCATCGCGCGGTAGCCGGGCTCGGCGAGGGTTCTGGCACTGACCGGCAGCGCGTCGACGATCACCTGGGAGATCTCGGCGTAGGACAGGTCCGCCAGCTCCTCCGGGCCAGGGTTCGGGATCTCGCCGCGCGCCGACTCGACGGCCGCAGCGATGAGCTCGTCCTTGTTCGCCCAGCGCCGGTACACGGTGAGCTTGCCGACGCCCGCCCGGCGCGCGATCTGCTCGATGCTGGTGCCGGCATGGCCGTGCTCGGTGAACAGCTCGAGCGCCGCCCGCAGGATCGCCTGGTCGGTGCGCGGATCGCGTGGCCGCCCGCGGCCGCGCGACACGTCGGCGGCCGTCATCGGGCGGCCCCGGTCCGCAGGACCTCGGCGAGCCACGGCCCCGACGCCGCCGCGTCCGCGCCGCGCCAGGCCAGGTGCCCGTCCGGGCGCACGAGCCACGCCTCGGCGACGCCGTCCGTCCGGGTGAGCCGCGTGGGCTCGACGCCAGGCTCCGCACCGGCCACGCCGTCCGACGACGGCGCGAGCAGCGCCCAGCGCCCGCCGAGCTCGCCGTGCAGGCGGGTCGGGGTCCCGTCCGCGCGGACGCAGTCGAGGTTCGGCACGCGGTCACCGACGCAGGTACGACGCCGGAGCCGGGCGGCGGCCCGCTCGGCCGGCCCGACCCCGAGTGGTCCGGTCCGGTAGCTCACCCAGAGCTGGGACGTGGTGAACGTGGCCCAGCGCTGGATCCACGGCTGGTTGAAGAGCCGGATCAGCACGTGGTCCCGCACGAACCGGCCGACGGCGCTGCTCGCCACGTTGATCCGCGTCACGTTGGCGGTGCCGCGCAGCACGTCGGTCGCGAGCGGACGCCGTTCACCCTCGTAGGTGTCCAGCAGCGCGTCGGACGCCAGGCCGCGCACCACGAGGGCCAGCTTCCAGGCCAGGTTCTCGGCGTCGCCGAGGCCGGTCAGCATGCCCTGCCCGCCGAACGGCGCGTGGGCGTGCGCGGCGTCGCCTGCGATGAAGACCCGGCCGCGCCGGTACCGGTCGGCCAGCCGTCGGTGGATGGTGAACTCGGACAGCCACTCGCTGTCGAGGACCCACACCTCGCGGCCGGTGCGCTCGGGCAGGATCTCGCGGAACCGGTCGAGGATCTGCGCCTCGGTCAGCCGGCTGCGCTTCCCGTAGGCGTCGGCGGCCCGCGGCTCTGCGTCGTCCGGCTCCGCTGCGTCGGGCTCCGCTGCGTCCGGCTCTGACCCCTCCGGCCCTTCCGACGCGGGGCCCTGCGGGTCGTACGCGATCAGCCGCCACAGGTCGGCCCGCCCGCAGTCGTCGGGCATCGGCATGGCGCCGAGCATCCCCGTCGGGTGCACCCAGCCGGACGTCCCGGTCCGGTCCAGGTCCCAGTCCAGGTGCACGTCGGCCAGCAGGAACCGTTCGCTCAGGCGCGCGCCGGGCGCCCTGATGCCCGCGGCGCCCCGGACGGCGCTGCTGGTCCCGTCGCAGCCGACGAGCCAGCGCGCCCGCACGCTCCGCCCGTCGTCGAGCTCCGCGGTTACGCCCTCGTCGTCCTGCACGAGACCCGCGAGCGACGCTCCCCACTCCGGCGTCACGCCGAGCTCCGCGAGGCGCCGGCGCAGCTCGCCCTCCACGAGGGCCTGTGACACCACCATCGGCGGCGCAGCGGTCCGGAGCCCTGGGTCGCCGAACCGGATCCGCATCATGGGCCTGTCGCCCAGGTAGGTGGTGATCCGCATCGCCCGCACCGACCGCTGCGGCAGGTCCCCCAGGGCCCCGAGCCGGTCGAGCACCTCGGACCCGCGCACGTGCACGAAGTTGGCGCGCGACGTCGTCGCCGGAGCCGGCCTGCGGTCCACGACGCGCACGCCGACCCCCTGGAGGCGGAGCCCGCACGCCAGGGCGAGGCCCGTGGGTCCGGCGCCGACCACGAGCACGTCGGTGACCTCGTCTGCCATGGCTGCTCCTTTTGTTAACGGACCGGTACCGTTAACAAACTACCGCACCACCCCTGCCCTGACCGACAGCGCCCGCGTCGCCCCGGCCTTGACAGATTGGTAACCCACGGGTTACCAATGATGCATGGATGTCTTCGCCGCCCTCGCCGACCCGGTCCGCCGTGAGCTGCTCCGTCAGCTCGCGGCCGGGCCGGCGAGGGTCGTCGACATGGCATCCGCTCATCCGATCAGCCGTCCGGCCATCAGCAAGCACCTGCGAGCCCTCGGCTCCGCAGGGCTCGTGGACGCAGACGACGTCGGCCGCGAGCGCCACTACCGGCTCGCCCGAGCCGGGCTCGCGCCGGTGTCCGCGCTTCTCGCAGAGCTCGCTCCCGCTCCTCCGATCGGCGAGCGGGTGCTCGACGGGCTGGAGCTGGAGGTGCGGCGAGCGGGCCGTGACCGCCAGGCGGGGGAGCGAGCACGACACACCGACGACCCGGCCCGCACCATTGAGGAGACAGCATGAGCACCAGCCCGACGGCCACCGGCCGCAAAGAGCAGCGCGCCGACGGCACGTACGTCGTCCTCACCCGCACCTTCCGCGCCCCGATCGAGGACGTGTGGGCGGCGGTCACCGAGCCGGAGCGGCTGGCCCGCTGGATCGGGCGCTGGTCGGGTGACCCGGCACAGGGCACCGTGCAGTTCGAGATGCTCTTCGAGGGTGAAGGCGTCGAACCCGAGGAGTACACGATCAACGTGTGCGACGCGCCGGCCCGCCTCGAGCTCACGTCCCACATGGCCTACGACGAGCAGACGCCGGCGATCTGGCATCTGAAGCTCGACCTGGCCGAGGCGGACGGTGTCACGACGCTCACGTTCGCCCAGTCGATGGACGACCCTGCCATGGCCGAGAACGTCGGGCCCGGCTGGGAGTACTACCTGGACCGGCTCGTCGCCGCCGAGACCGGCGGCGACCCGGAAGCGGTCGACTTCGACGACTACTACCCGGCACTGTCCGGGCGCTACCGCGCCCTGGTCGGCTGATCAGAGGCTGCCGAAGAACTCCGGCACCACCGGGCACTCGACCCGCTCGCCTGCGGGAACCAGCCCACCTCGTGCCGGACGCCCAGGTCACCGGGTGACCTGGGCGTCCGACACGGTGAAGGAGCTCAGGTCAGCTCTGGACCTCGAGCATCCGGCGACGCGCGCGGACCAGCGCAGCGCCCGCCGCAGTGAGGACGAGGCCGGCAGCAGCCGCGCCGACGACCTCGCCACCGGTCTGCGCCAGCGCGCCCGGCGCCTGCGCCTCCCCGGCCGACTGGATGGGTGTGACGGGCGCCGTCCCGGCACCGGAACCGCCCGTGCCCGGGTACCCGATCGGGAGCGTGCCCCCGTCGCCGGAGCCGTCGTCCCAGCCACCGTCGCCGGAGCCGTCGTCCCAGCCACCGTCGCCGCCCGGGTTGCCGCCACCCGGGTTGCTTCCGCCCGGGTTGCTGGCGTACGCAGGGCTCTCCAGCAGGTCGTCCACGACGCCGTCCGGACCGGCGACCGCACCGACCGTGCCAGGCACGTCGGCGTTCCCGACGTTCTCGCCGATGGAACCGATGTCGTCGATGATCTCGGAGGGCAGGTTGTCGGTCACGCCCTGCTCGGGTGCGTCGGCGCCCAGGACGTCGTCCACGGCACCGTTCTCGCCGGCCACCGCGTTGACCGCGCCGGTGACACCGTTCACCACGTCCTCGACGGGACCGCCCGAGTTGGCTGACGCCGGGGCCGCCTTCGTCGCGACGACCTCGTCGGACGGCGCCGACGTGCGGCTGCCCGTCACGCCCTTCACGACGTCCTCGACCGCACCGTCCTTGCCGGCCGCCGAGTCGACGACGCCGGTGACACCGCGCACGGTGTCGTCCACCGCGCCGTCCTTCTTGGTGACCTGCTCGACGGTGTCCGACACCTGGTTCAGCGTGCTGTCGACCGCGCCGTCCTTGCCGACGACGGAGTCGACGGTGCCCGTGAGGAGCCCACCAAGTCCGCCCGTCGACTGCTCGGCGTTCGGCGACTCGTCGGCCGCCGTCGCGGACGTCGCGCCCGCGATGATCAGACCGCCCGCGACGAGCGCGGACGGGAGCGCCCGGCTCACGAACTTCCTCTTCATGTGTCCCCCTGTATCTGGTATGTCCGAGTACTAGCCCTCTGAGCAGAGGGCGGAATTACCTTGGCTGATATGTCGGGTGAATTCAAGGACATCGGGTATGTTTCCCCCATGATCGTGCCAGGCTCAGGGGCAGCCCCGCAGATCCACCCGCTCGAACCGTCAGACCCGCAGGAACTGGGTGGCTATCAGCTGCTCGGGCGGATCGGCGCCGGCGGGATGGGAGTGGTCTACCTCGCAGAAACCCGCACCGGACGGAAGCTGGCCCTCAAGGCCATCCTGAAGGAGTTCGTCCAGGATCCGGAGTTCCGCACCCGGTTCCGCAGAGAGGCCGCAGCGGCGATGAAGGTGCGCGGCCGGTATCTCGCCACCCTGATCGACGCCGATCCGGACGGCGCCCAGCCGTGGCTCGCCGTCGAGTACGTGGAGGGACCAGCCCTCACCGCCGTCGTGCAGGCCGGCGGCCCGCTGCCCGAGCCCGACGTGCGCCGCGTGCTGGCCGGCGTGGCGGAGGCGCTGCGGGCCGTGCACCAGGTCGGCATCGTGCACCGCGACCTCAAGCCGTCCAACATCCTGATCGGCCAGGACGGTCCGTTCGTCATCGACTTCGGCATCGCGCAGGCGTCGGACTCGACCTCGCTCACGCGCACCGGGCTGAAGGTCGGCACGCCGTCCTTCATGGCGCCGGAGCAGATCCGCGGCAGCGTCGCGACACCCGCCGCCGACGTCTGGGCGCTGGGCGCCGTGGCGCTCTACGCCGCGACCGGCCAGCGGGCTTTCGGCGAGGGCGACACCACCGTCGTCTACTACCGCGTGGTCCACGAGGAGCCCGACCTCAGCGCCTGCCCCGCCTGGCTGCTCCCACTCGTCAAGGCCTGCCTCGACAAGGATCCCGAGGCCCGGCCGGACCTGCAGGAGGTGCTCGACTTCCTGAACGAGGTGCCCGCCGGCTTCCGTACCGCCACCACGAAGATCACGCCGGGACCCGCCGTCAGCCCGCTGGACGACGTGACGGCGCTGCGCGACGACGCCACCGTGGTGAAGGCGGAGCCCGCGTCCACCGCTGAGCCGACGCCGGCCCCCGGGCCGGCAGCCGCCGAGCCGGAGCAGCCGCGCCGTGGCCTGCTGTCCCGGCCGATCACCTGGCTCGCCGCCGCAGGAGGTGTGCTCGTCGTCGGCGCGGTAGCCACAGCGGTCGCGCTCGGCATGCCGTCAGGCGGCCCGGACACCGCCGCCACGGCGTCGGCGTCGCCGTCCGGGGAGCCGTCGCCCGCTGCCATCGACGAGTGCCTGGTGGGCGAGTGGCGGCTGGACAGCCTGACCACCCAGATGCGCATCGACGCCCTCGACGAGACCGTCGACGCCAGCGGCTTCGACGGGCGGGTGACCGAGTTCCACGCCGACGGGACGCAGCTCGTGCACTACGACGACGCCCAGCCGGCCCGCGCGAAGACCTCGATCGGGGAGCTCACGGAGACCTGGACGGGTACTGCGAAGTACATCGTCTCGACCAGCGAGGACGGCATCCTGACGACCTCGGGGTCGGACTTCCGGGACGTCGAGCTCACCATCGCCCTCGCCGGGGAGAGCGTCAAGCGCCAGCCGAACGCCCCGACGCAGGAGCTGCGCTACACCTGCGACGAGACGACCTACACGGAGAAGGCGGACGGCTTCGAGGCCACCTACACCAAGATCCGTTGAGTGCTGGATATCTGCGGGCCTGGGCCGGCGCGGCCAACAGATACCCAGCACTCAGCGGGGTGGGGTCAGGCCGTTCGCTCCGCGCGGTTGACCGCCGAGACGATCGCCTTCAGGGACGACAGGGTGATGGACGGGTCGATGCCGACGCCCCACAGGACGTCGTCGCCCACCGCGCACTCGACGTAGGCGGCAGCGCTGGCGTCACCGCCCTCCGACAGGGCGTGCTCGACGTAGTCCAGCACGCGTACCTCGACGCCCACCTGCGCGATCGCGTTCACGAACGCGTCCACCGGCCCGTTGCCGGTGCCGGTCAGCGTGAGCTCGGAACCGCGGTCCAGCACGTCGACCTCGAGGGTGTCCTGCTCGCCCTCCGCCGACACCGCACGGGTGCCGCGCAGCGTGAGCCGCCCCCAGTGCTCCAGGCCCGACGGCGCCCCCTCCTCGACGGGCAGGTACTCGTCCGTGAAGATGCGCCAGATGTCCTCGCCGGTGACCTCGGTGCCCTGGGTCTCGGTCACCTTCTGCACGGCGTGGGAGAACTCGATCTGCAGGCGGCGCGGCAGGTCCAGGTTGTGCTCGCTCTTGAGCAGGTAGGACACCCCGCCCTTGCCGGACTGCGAGTTGACCCGGATCACTGCCTCGTACGAGCGTCCGACGTCGCGCGGGTCGATCGGCAGGTACGGGACACCCCAGTGCAGGTCGTCGACGCCGACGCCGGCGGCCTCCGCGCGCCCGGCCATGTGCTCGAAGCCCTTCTTGATGGCGTCCTGGTGCGAGCCGGAGAACGCCGTGAACACGAGGTCGCCCACGTACGGGTGGCGCTCGTGCACCGGCATCTGGTTGCAGTGCTCCACCGTGCGCCGGATCTCGTCGATGTCGCCGAAGTCGATCTGCGGGTCGATCCCCTGCGAGAACAGGTTCAGTCCGAGGGTCACCAGGTCGACGTTGCCGGTGCGCTCACCGTTGCCGAACAGGCAGCCCTCGATGCGGTCGGCACCGGCCAGGTAGCCCAGCTCTGCGGCCGCGACGGCGGTACCCCGGTCGTTGTGCGGGTGCAGCGACAGGATGACGTTCTCGCGGTGGTGCAGGTGCCTGCTCATCCACTCGATCGAGTCGGCGTAGACGTTGGGCGTCGCCATCTCGACCGTCGCAGGCAGGTTGATGATGACCTTGCGCTCCGGCGTCGGCTCGAAGACCTCGATGACCTCGTTGCAGATGCGCGCCGCGAACTCGAGCTCGGTGCCCGTGTACGACTCCGGCGAGTACTCGTAGTAGATCCGCGTGTCCGGGATGGTCTCCTCGAGCTTGCGGCACAGCTTGGCGCCGTCCAGCGCGATGTCGACGATCCCGTCCTGGTCGGACCGGAACACGACCTCGCGCTGCAGCACGGACGTCGAGTTGTACAGGTGGACGATCGCCTGCCTGGCGCCCGTCAGCGACTCGTACGTGCGCTCGATCAGGTGCGCACGCGCCTGGGTGAGCACCTGGATCACGACGTCGTCGGGGATCCGGTTCTCCTCGATGAGCTTGCGCACGAAGTCGAAGTCGGTCTGGCTCGCCGACGGGAAACCGACCTCGATCTCCTTGTAGCCCATGGAGACCAGCAGCTCGAACATCCGGAGCTTGCGCTCCGGGTCCATGGGCTCGATGAGGGCCTGGTTGCCGTCACGCAGGTCGACCGCGCACCAGCGGGGTGCCTGCTCGATGCGCTTGCTGGGCCAGGTGCGGTCGGGGATGTCCACGTGGATCTGCTCGTGGAAGGGCTGGTACTTCTGGATCGGCATGCCCGACGTCTGCTGCGGGTTGTCGTCGATGATCCCGCCTGCTGCGCCGTGCACTGCTACGTCGTGAACTCCGCCGGGGGTGGTGGCGGTGATGCTGTTCTCCATCATGTGTCCTTCGCTCGGTGAGGTTGGCCGGCACACCAAGCCTCCGCGACGAGGGACCGACCTGTCTAGGCCTCGTCGCGGCAGCGAAGGAGAAGGATCACCGTCGGGCGCACGCTGTCACTGTACCGCTCTGGTCGATCTTGTCGAGATCCGTCTCGTGACCTGGCCTCCGCCGGTCGGGCGCATCGAGCAATCGGGCGAGACCGGCAGACGAACGAGACCGGTGGCCGAGCTCGTCGAGCACGGACTCGACGAGCTCGACCACCGGTCGTGGCGACCAGCGGCTCAGCGGCGGCTGCGCAGCGCCGCGTCGACCTGCGGGTCCCCCAGGGCACCCAGCCAGTCGAGCAGCGCCGGATAGGTCGACGGGTTGGCGGCGACCTGCGGGCGCAGGTGGGGCGCCTCCTGCACGATCTTCGCCAGGTCGGCCAGCGGGGTGGCCGGGTCGAGCGCCAGCGCGGCGCTCCACCTGCCGCCAACGGGCGGCATGACCGCGGTGTGGCCCACGTCTGCCCCGTTGGCGGACGGCGACTGGGCGACCGGCTGACCGTTCGTCGCCGGCCGGACCTGCGCCGTCTGCTGGGCCGTCTGCTGGGCCGGCGCCACCGGCTGCTGCGCGGAAACCGGCCGCTGCACGGGGGCGACGGGTGTGGCGCCCGACCGGATCGGGGGCATCGCCGCCGTCTCGTCCATCGATGAGCCGGCGGGCGGGCCTGCCGCCGGCAGGTTCTCGACGGTGCGCATGGCGGAGAGCGGGACCTCGCCCGACTCCGGCTCGACGGCCTGCACGGGAGTCGCCCCGCGCGCGGCCGCCGCCGCACCCGCGACGGTCCGCACGGCACCCGTCGAGCTGACCCGGCGGGGCTCGGCCGGCCGGCGCAGCTCGGGAGCCTGCCGCACCGGCTGCTCCGGGAGCGCGGCCGGCGGGGCCTTGTCGCCCTTGGGTCGCTGCGGGGCCCACAGGTACGCCTGGCTGCGGTCGATGTCGGTGTCACCACCGATACCGGCGGTCTGGAAGTGCTCGCGCACCGCCTTGGGGACCATCAGCGCGGACGCCGCGACGACCGGCAGGCCGAGCGCCATCAGCAGGTCGCCCAGGTTCACGCCGAGGCTCGCGCCGGACGTCGCGATGACCACGACGAGCCCGAGGACACCCGCGATGCACGCGGCGCCGACGGCGGGGACGTGCCCCGTGCCGGGGTCGCGCTGCAGCGAGCGGCGCGCGAACCAGGCGATGCCTGCCACGACGACGCCGAGGACGAGCCGTACCACCAGCGGCACGCCGGCGCCCGACCCGATGAAGCCCGGGTCGATGAGCTGCACGAGCGCGGCAAGCGTGCTGCAGACCGCGAGCAGCACCATGACGTCGAACGCGCGGACGGCCACTCGCACCCAGACACCCGCGACGCGCTCGGTGCTGGCATCGGCGTCGGCCGCCGGGTCCCTGCGCACGGCGGGCGAGCCCGCGACGGCCGCTGCGAGCGGCAGGAGCACCAGGCCGAACCGGCTCGGGTCCGTCACGCCGGGGCGCATGGACTCCAGCCCGGCCAGCGAGTCACCCGCCGTGAAGATGAAGAGCAGCGCGAGCATGAGGCCCGCCGCGACCAGCACGAGCCGTGAGGGGCGGTCGTGCCGCACCGTGCCGCCCACCAGGAGCCACGCCAGGCCGACGACGAGCGCGAGCCACACGGGCGCGAGCAGCCGGTCGCCCAGCGTCGCGTCGGCGGCGAACTCCGCGAGCGCCGTCGAGGTCACGGCGCCCGCAGCGATCAGCACGCCGACACCGGCCAGCCCGATGCGCCAGCCGCGCACCACCGCGCCGTCCTGCTCGATGGGGCCGAGCTCGCTGTCGCGCGGGGTCGCGGCGAGCGCCGCACCTGCCAGCGCGAGGCCGAGGCCGGTACCGACGCCCGTACCGCTGCGCACGTCGAAGATGAGGTGCAGCAGGCCGATCACGGCCAGGGGCAGCCCGGCGAGCAGGCGTGTGCGGCGCGTCGTGTGCACGGTCCACGTCGCCGGCAGCACGGCGAAGCGTGCGAGGTACGGCAGGGTCAGCGAGGCGAGGGACAGCGCGACGGCCAGGACCACCTCTACCCGGTCCGCGGAGCGGTCGGCGAGGTTCCACGGCAGCGCGAGCGACACGAGCAGCGCGATCGCGGCGATGGCGTCCCGCACGTAGTCGGCCACCGCGACGTTCGCGAAGGGTCTGCCCGCGTCGAGGCTGTCGGGCTCGGGCCCGGACGTGATCTCGGGCGAGATCGTGGCGACGTACTCGTGGCCGAGACTCTCCGTGGGTGCGCCGTTCGCGTCCTGCGCACCGTCGGCCGAAGTTCTCTCGTCACGCTCGGAAGCGTGCTGGTCCATCATCCGTTCACTCCTCGATAACGCCGCTGGTCGAGACTGGGGAAGTGTGGCTGGCGGCGCGGGGTCCCCGACGTTTGTACCCGCTCGGAACGGACCCTGTCAGGCCAAACGGCGGCGAGTCCGGTCACACCTGCATTTCTGCGCACGTCCATCACATTCGACGTGGGTAGAACACCATCGTCGGCGGCAGCCGACAGCACGTCGAGGGCACAGGAGAACGCAGTGGACTTAGCTGCCGCACCAGCATCCCGCACCTGCGACGTCTGGCTCGTTCCGGTCAGACGCCGGGAAGCCTGGACGCGCTTGCTGACCGTACCGGATCGAGAGCACCTCGTGGGCCTCGACGAGGTGGCCACCACGGTCCACCTGACGTCGCGCGCGGCCCAGCGGCTGATCCTGTCGCGCTATCTCGGTGTCGCTCCCGACGAGATCGTCGTCGACCGGTCGTGCGAGCGCTGCGGTGACCGTCAGCACGGACGCCCGCACGTCCCGGGCGCCGCGCTGGACTACTCGGTCTCGCACACGCGGGCCTGGGTCCTGGTCGCGGTGGTGGGTGACGGGCGGGTGGGCGCCAACCTCGACGCCCGGCCGGCGGAGGGCGACCTGGACGATCTCGCCGCGGCGGCACTCACACCGGCCGAGCGGCGCACCTGGCGCCGCCTCCCGGCGCGCGACCGGGCCGACGCGCTGCTCGCGTACTGGACGCGCAAGGAGGCGACGACCAAGCTGACCGGGCACGGGCTGACGATCCCGCTCCGCGACCTGGACGTGACGGGGCCGCGCCCGACGCTGCTGACGCGCGACCCGTCGGTGCGGCTCCCCTACCCCAGGCCGTACCTGACGCACGTGCCGGCACCCGCCGGGCACAGCGCGGCGCTGGCGACGACGATGCACGTCGACCACGTGCGGCACCTGCGCCTCCCGGACGCGCAGCCCGACCCTCCGGCACCGCCTGTGACGGCACTCCACGAACCGGCGCTGTCCCTGCTACCGGAGGCCGCCGCGGCGCCAAGGCGCTACTGAGCCGGGTCGGAGCGGTGCCGGGCCGGAGCGGTGCCCGGTCAGATCCCCAGCTGGTAGGCGCCCCAGTAGGCCAGGGTGACCAAAAGCGCCGTCGCGCCGAGCACGGTGAGCCAGAAACCCGTCGTGACGACGGCGGCGGCCCGCCCGCCCGCGTCGGTCCCTGGTGTGTGTGCGACGCGTCCGCGCAGGTCGCGGACCCGGTTGAGCAGCAGTGCCGCCGCGACGACGGCCACGATCCCGAGCAGCCGCACGCCGATCCAGCCGCCCTGGACCACCACGGCGTCCTTCTCGTAGTCGAGGGCGAGGCGCGCGACGACGGCGAGGTACGCGACAAGGGCGACCGTCGTCGCGGTAGCACCGACGCCCAGTCCCGCCAGCGGCGCCCGCAGGCCAGGGGCGAGTCGGACGCCCGGGCGGCCGGAACGCCGTCGGGCCAGGCGACCCCTCAGCACCGCCCCACCCACGAGCAGCGGTCCGACGACGAGCAGCCCCCCGGCGGTGACGACCACCCCGACGAGCCAGTCTCCGTCGCCGAACCACTGCGGCTGCGGTACCGGGGACGCACGGTAGAGCTGCTCGGGCTGGGCGCCCGCGACCTGGGGCGGCGCGGACGCCGTCGTGGGCAGGCCGAGCACCCAGCCTGCGACGTCGGCCGCGAAGTCGGGGTGCAGCAGCAGCCCGTCGGGGGTCTCGACGTTGATGCCGTGGTTCGCGCGGTCGTAGAAGCGCACGGTGACGTCGTCGGCGCTCGCCAGGAGCTCGCGCGTGCCCTGCTCGAGCGGCATCGAGGCGTCGTTGGTGCCGTAGACGGCGAGGATCGGCGCGGTCTGCTCCTTGAGCCACGGCCGGACGTCGAAGTCGGCGTACTCGAAGCCGCCGCCGGGCAGACTCATGCCCACCGCGCGCGGGATCGCGCGGAACACCCCTGCGGGCACGTCCGTGTTCCGCAGGTAGTTGTCGACGGCGTACGCGGCCTGCTGCCGTGGCGGGACCACCGGGGCCGAGACCAGGATCTGGAAGGCCAGCCGCGGGTCCGCCACCATCATCACCGGCGAGACCCACGCGCCCTCCGACTCGGCGTACAGCCCGACGGCGTCGGGGTCGACCCCGGGGATGCCCCGCAGGTAGCCGACCGAGTACGCGTAGTCGAGCGCCATCGCCTCGTAGTCGCGGTGCCGGGTGGAGTAGTTGTCCAGCCGCTTGTCGGGTACGAGGGTGGTGATCCCCGCGCTGGCCAGGGCGGTCGCTGCAAGCGTGAACGCGTCGGCGGCCTTGCCGGTGCCCGCACCGTGCACGAACACGATGCCGGCGCGGCCCGCTGCGGGAGTGGAGTCCGGCCCGTCGGAGCCCGGCCCGTCCCCGTCGACCGGCTCGCGGAGCAGCCCGCCCACCTCGAGCCCGTCGGCGAGCGGGATCGTGACGGCGGACTCCCGCACCTCGTAGTCGCCGGGCTCGCCGTCGGCCGCCGAGGCACCACCGATCGCCGTCGACACGGTGGCCGGTTCCAGGTGGTCGATGACAGGTTCGGGCTCCCAGTCCGGTCCTGCGACAGCACCCGTGAGAGCGAGCGCGACGAGGATCGCGGCGGAGGTGGCGACGGTCCGGAAGAACACCTTCGGATGCTACGCCCGGTGGGGCGAATGCTCCCGCTACTCGCTGCGCAAGCCTTCGACCGGGGAGAGGCGAGCTGCGCGCAGCGCAGGATAGACCCCTGAGACGACGCCGACGAGCAGGGCGAGCGCGACCCCCGCACCCGCCGCGACAAGGTCGGGGTGCGACGGTGTTCCCTGCCAGGCACCGTAGACGAACGTCACGACGACGCCGAGGACCGCCCCCGCGAGACCACCACCCAGCCCAAGGAATCCGGCTTCCAGCATGAACTGCGTACGGATCTGGCCGGCACGTGCACCGACTGCCCGCCGGAGCGCGATCTCGGCACGGCGCTCCAGAACGGCGATCACCATGGTGTTCACGATCCCGATCGCGCCGACGAGCAACGCCACGGCAGCAAGGCCGAGAGCAAGGTTCTGGAAGGTGTCGTCCACCACGTCCTGCGCCTCCGCGAGCTGGGACGGTGCCGAGATGTTCACCGCACGCGGCATCGCCGGGTTGACCGTGTCGTCCAGCACGCTCCGCACGGAGTCCTCGGCTCCCGATCCGACACGGACGTAGATCGTGGACTGCGCCAGGTCAGGACGCTGCTCCAGCGACCACTGTTCCCCGAGCAGGGCGGCCGAGTCCAGGTCGGGCGCGAGGCGCGAGGCTTCGAGCACTCCGATCACCGCGTACCACGAGTTGTCGATCCAGAGGCGCTGACCGAGCTCGGTCACACCGAGGTGCTCAGCCGCTCGTGCACCCAGCACCGTCGTCGGCACCGTGGCCGAGGCAGCATCGAACCAGCGGCCCTCTGCCAGCACCAGGTCCATCGTCTCGGCCAGCTCCGGCTGTACTGCCAGCGCAGTCAGACTTCCGTGCATCGAGGCGGGCACCAGGTCGCTGCGGAAGACGCCGACGCCCTCGATACTGCGTACTCCGGCGGCGCCGACGACGGGACCGATCCGGCGGATCATCGGGACCGCCTCCTCAGGAAGCAGCACCGGCTCCTGGTCCGGGCCGATACCCGGGGTCACCACGAGCACGTTGGAGCCCATCGACTCCAGCTCGGTCCGCAGCCGAGCCTCGTTGGTGGCAGTGATCCCCATGATCGCGACCAGGGTTGCGATGCCGATAGCCACGCCCAATATCGACAGCAACGAGCGCGACAGACGTGCGCTCGGCCCAAGCCATGCGGTGGCCAGAGCATCTCGCACGGACATCCTGGCCATCAGTCCTCGCTCCCGGCTGCCGGGCGTGTCCCCGACGTGCTCGACCCGCCCTCCGTGGACTCGCCGGGCCAGCGGCTGTCCGCCTCGATGCAGCCGTCGCGGATCCGGATCCGCCGGCCGAATCCTTCTGCGATCTGCGGGTCGTGAGTGATCACAACGAGCGCGACGTCGTCCAGTCCCCGAAGCAGGTCGATGATCTGGACGCCGGTCGCCTGGTCCAGTGCACCGGTGGGCTCGTCGGCGAGCAGCACGACGGGGTCCGGTGCGATCGCCCGCGCGATCGCCACCCGCTGCTGCTCGCCACCCGAGAGCTGGGTGGGCCGGTGGTCCAGCCGGGCGCTGAGTCCCACGCGAGTCAGCGCCTCGACGGCGCGGCGACGACGCTCTACCCGGCCCAGGCCGGAGTACAGCATCCCGAGCTCCACGTTCGCCACGGCATCCACGTGCGCCAGCAGATGAAACTGCTGGAAGACGAAACCGAGCTGACTGGAACGCACGGCTGAGCGCTCGTCATCGGCCATCTGCGCCGTGGACCGCCCACCCACCAGCACCTCTCCGTCCGAGGGACTGTCGAGCGTGCCAAGGATCGAGAGCAACGTCGACTTTCCCGAACCGGACGGGCCCACGATGGCTGCATGCTCACCACGTCCGATCACAAGGTCGACGCTCCGGAGCACCGTGAGCTCACCACCCGCGGACGGATAACGCTTCGACACACGACGCAGTTCCAGTGCGGGCATTCGCCGGTCACGCTCCGCGACACCACCGCTCACGGGACAAGAACCTCGTCACCCTCACGCAGCTGCGAACTCTTGACCTCGACTCGTGCCTCGGCCACGAGACCGACCTCGACGGGTACCAACGTGCCGGAACCCGCCGGCGCACCGGGCACCACCTTCTCCACCGCATAGCCGCCTTCGGCCAGCGCGACCAGCGCGGTCACGGGGACGACGAGGACGTCCACGACACTCGCGGTAGTCACCTCCACCCGCACGGCGGCTCCCACCAGCTCGGAGATCGCACTCTGCGACTCGGCGTCGATCCGCACGACGACCGTGTCGGAACCGGGTACGCCGCCCTCGGCCGCCCCGCCCTCGGCCGCCCCGCCCTCGGCCGCGCCGCCGTCGGCGCCACCGGCGGCGCCGGCTTCCTTGTCAGGCCGACCGCCGCTGTCTGTCGACGCGATGACACCTTCCACCCCGTCACCGTTCGGCAGGGTGATCCTCACCGCGTCGCCCCCGCTCAAGGACGCCTGCTGCGACCTCGTGATCGTTGCCTCCACATGCACCCCTGTCCCCGTCCAGCGCAGGATCTCGCCGCCCGCCGGATCGCCCACGCGAACCGGCACCGCCTCCACGCGCAGGCGCGGCACGTCCAGGATCACGACGTCCGACGGCGAGATGTGCTCGGCCTGTGCAATCGCAAGGTCCTGCTCTGCCTCGTCCAACGTTGTCGCTGCCTCGGACAGTGCCTTCTCGAGACCGCCGCGGTCCGGCGCCGCCGACGCATCGTCGCCATCGGCCTGCCCGGTTGCGTCAGGCGCACCTGCTCGGACGAGCGCATCCTCCGCCTCGGTCAGAGCATCCCGTGCCACGTCGACCGCCTCGCTCGCGGCCTCGATCCGCTCGACACCTTCCTCGGTCCCGGACGGCGGAACATACCCGGCGGCCCGGTAGAGCGCGGCCACAGCAGCCGAGGTTCCCGGTCCGAACACATCGTCGGCCAATGCTCCGTCGAGCAGCCCGGCCGCCGACAACGATGTGTTCAACGACTGCACGTCTTTGCCTCGGCTGCCCAGCTGTAGCGGTCGCCACAGCGGGACACTGCCCTGCAGCAGAAATGTGGGCAGACCGTTCGACTCGAAGATCCGGTCCCCCGGCTCGATGACCGCACCCGGGGTCGGCAGGCTCGTCAGGATGCCCTCGGCCGTGCCGTTCAGCGGTTCGGCCCCGCCCCGTGAGACGGATCCACTGATCACGGTCCCGGCGGCCAGCGAGCCACGCACGACCGTCTCCGCGCGCAGGCCGGTCTCCGCCGTCGCCGCCTCCTCGTTGCGGGAGAAGTCCGCGAACAACGGAACCGCTACACCGCCGCCGACCACAGTCACGGCTATGGCGCTCGCCAGGACGACCTTGGTCCTCCGCCTCATTCCCCGTCGAACTCTTCGGGGTGCTCCTCGCGGTACTTCTTGGCTTGCTCAGAGTCCATGAAGGGGGCGTTCAACGCCTCGTGGAAAGGTCCCGAATCCCGCACGGTCTGTCCGTCGACCTCGGCCTCGACGCTCGCCCTGACGTCAAAACGCGGAAGGAACCTGTCCTCCGCCATGGGCGCCGAGCACTTCTCGGCCAGATCTTCAGCCATGGCAAGTGTGACGGTCTCGGGAATGATGAGGAACCCCTCGGCATCGGGATCCTCGATGACCGACGCCCCGTTGTCGCGAGCGCACTGCGCCCAGGCCGCGCCTGCCTCGCTGATTCCGTCGCCCAGAGATGGCGCCTCCGCCGGGACACCGAGGTCCCGCATGTCGATCAGGATGTCCTTGGCGCCCGGGTGATCGGCATAGCAACTGCGGATCTCACCATCCCGGTCCTCACCGTCGACGGCGATCGCCTGGCCGTCCGTGTCGTCCGAGACCACACCGCTCTCGCCGACCAGAAACTGTGCTCCGTCGATCTCGGCGTACCCGCCGATGCCGACGACCTCGTCGAACTCCATCGCAGCCACCACGAGTCCGAGGCCTTCCAGGCACGTGGCATAGTCGGCCGTCGCCTGGTTGACGTACCCGTCGACGGACTCGCCGCCACCACCCATGGACGCGACATCGGCCCCGTTATCTGCCGAGCAACCGCTCAGGGTGCCGAGCGTCACCACTGCCACCGCTACAAGACGTATCCGCTTGATCATGAAAAGTTCCTCGTCGTATGTCCCACATGATCCACATGTTCCGGGTGCGCGGCCGGAGCAGGTTCTCTCCCACTGCCCCGACCGCGGCCCGCCCGATCAGCCGCAGTTGGGGTCGAATCGGCCGCTGCTGATCCGATTGTCCCAGTGCCGACCGCTGCCCGGGTCGAACGGGACGTGCCGAAGTGCGGCGATCAACTCACCCGACGCATGGAGCGGCACACGCAGATATTCGGCCTTGCCGTCGTTGTCCAGGCCGTCCTCGCTCGTGTACCCCTTGTACTGGTAGTAGTACACGTAGCACTCCCGCCCGTGGTTGTAGACAGACGAGGCGCTGTTGTCGTACCCCTCCCAGGCCGCGAAGTTGTAGATGTTGAACTCGAACTGCGTCCGGCCGCCCGACCAGGTCTCGTTGATCCACGTGCATGAGAACCCGTTGGCACAGTCTGAGGTTGACGCGCTGACCGAAGGAGCCCCGAAGAGGCCGGTCCCCGACAGCAGGAGGAGCGCCGCCAACGCTCCCGCCCCACGCCCCTTGGCACGAGACCATCGCGTGTTTCCCACCATTGAAGACTCCGATCACGACTGGGGACAGCAACCGGGCATTTCGCCCAAATCGCCGGTGGATGAATGAACCTATGAGGAGGCGGAGAAGGGCGCAACCCACCTTGGGAAACATCAGGTAAACAATCCTCACCACACGACGATTTCACCCATTCTGATTTCACCTACCACGTTTCTCGCTGCCACTTCCGGATCGACCTGACGGGGCAAGAATGTTGTGGATCCCGCACCCCGCGGCCGGGCTACCCGGACCGGGCCATCCCGTCAGGCCGGCGTGCCGTGGCGGCCCGCGCCCGACGCGAAGCGCGCGGCTCCGCCGTAGGCCTCGGCGGCCAGCGAGCGCTCGCCGTGCCGCCACTCCTCGGCCAGGGCCTCCGGCTCCTCCAGCCCCCACTGGTCCAGCACCGACGCCCGGTCCTCCCGCAGGCACACCTGCGGGAACGCCGCGAGCGACGCCGCCAGCTCCACCGCGGCAGCAACCGCCTGCCCCGCCGGCACCATCCGGTTCGCCAGGCCCATGCGCAGCGCCTCCTCCGCGCCGACCGGGCGGCCCGTGAGGATCAGGTCCATCGCGTGCGACTGGCCGATCAGCCGGGGCAGGCGCACGGTGCCGCCGTCGACCAGGGGGACGCCCCAGCGGCGGCAGAACACGCCGAACACCGCCGTCGTGTCCGCGACCCGCAGGTCGGCCCAGACCGCCAGCTCCAGCCCACCGGCCACGGCGTGCCCCGACACCGCCGCGATCACCGGCTTGGTCAGCCGCAGCCGGGTGGGCCCCATGGGCCCGTCGCCGTCCGACGCCGCCCGGTTGCCGTCCGGCGTGCCCAGCGCCTTGAGGTCGGCGCCGGAACAGAACGTGCCGCCCGTCCCGTACAGCACGGCGGCGGTGGACGTCTCGTCGGCGTCGAAGGTCCGGAACGCGTCGGCGAGCGCCGCCGCCGTCGGACCGTCGACGGCGTTGCGCCGCTCGGGGCGGTCGATACCGACCAGGGTGACCGGGCCCTCGCGGGTGACCAGGACGCTCATCGGCGGCCCTCCCACAGGGGCTCCCGCAGAGCACGCCGCAGCACCTTGCCGACCGGCGAGAGCGGCACCGTGTCGACCACGCGCACGGTCCTTGGCACCTTGTAGCCGGCCAGCCGGTCGCGGACCGCCGCCTGCAGCGCAGCCTCGTCCACCAAGGCACCCGGAGCGGGGACGACGAACGCGGTGACGGCCTCGACCCAGGTGTCGTCGGGGGCGCCGACCACCACTGCCTGCGCCACCGACGGCTGGGCGAGCAGCACGTCCTCCACCTCCCGTGGATAGACGTTGTAGCCGCCGGTGATGATCATGTCGCTGCGCCGGTCCACGAGGTAGAGGTAGCCGCGCTCGTCGACGCGGGCCATGTCGCGGGTCCGCAGCCAGCCGCCGGGGGCGAACATCTCGGTGTTCAGCTCCGGCGCCGCGTGGTAGCCCGCCATCGTGAACGGCGCGCGCACACGGATCTCGCCGATCTCGCCGGGCGCCACCGGAACGCCGTCGTCGTCGGTCACCAGGAGGTCGGCGTCCAGCGCGGGCTGGCCGCAGGAGCCGAGCAGCGAGGCGTCGCCGTGGTCCGCCGCGTCGAGCACCGTCAGGCACAGCGGCGCCTCGGTCTGGCCGTAGTACTGCGCGAACCGGCGGCCCCACACGTCCATGGCCTGCTCGATCACCGGGCGGGGCATCGGGCTGGCCCCGTAGATCGCGGTGCGCAGCGAGGTCACGTCCGCGCTCTGTGCGGCACCGGTGTTCAGCAGCATGGCGAGCATCGTGGGTACCAGGTTGATCTCGGTGGCCCGGTACCGGGCGATCGCGTCGACGTAGCCCTGCGGCTCGAACCCCGGCAGCACCACCGACTCACCACCGCGCAGCCAGTACGGCAGCACGAAGGTCCCGCTCGCGTGGATCAGGCTGGCCGCGTGCAGCATCACCGAGTCGCGTGCCGGGCCGACGAGGTTGGTGAGGATGTTGGCCACGATCGCGGCGTAGCTTGCCTGCGTGTGCTCGACGGCCTTGAGGACGCCGGTGGTGCCGGACGTGTACAGCAGCAGGATCGGGTCCTGGGGCCGCGCGGGCAGGTTCGGGTCCGCGGTGGAGACCTCGTGCATGGCCGCCAGCAGGTCGGGTCCGCCGACGGCGCCCGGCGTGCCGAGGCCGAGCGTCCCGACGCCGTGCGTCATGGCGAGCTCGGCCGCGCGGTCGACCAGGGCCGCGTCGTGCACCAGGAGCCGCACGCCCGTCTCGTCGAGCATGCGCCCCTGCTCCGCCGCGGAGAGCCGGGCATTCAGCGGCACCCGGGTGACACCAGCCTTGAGGCAAGCAAAGTCCATGGCGATGGACCAGAGGCCGTTCCCCAGCAGCAGCGCCACGCGGGAGCCTGGCTCGGCGCCGTGGGCGTGCAGCACGCGCGCCATGGCATTCGCAGCCTCGTTCACCTGCGTGTATGTCAGCGTCTCGTCGCCGAAGCGGACTGCGGTGCGCGGCCCGAACCGGGCGGCACCGCGGCGAACCAGGTCAACAGTGAGCATGCGTTCCTCCACGGCAGATTATCCGATTCGTACGGTTCGTGACCGTACTACCGGGCTGCACGACGGGGAAGGGCGACCTGACTCACACCCCAGCGGGCCGCACCCGTCAGTAGACCTCCGTGCCCGACGACCGCGCCCGCTCGTACCGGACCGGCAGCGCCTGCGGGTGCCGGACCCACGGTGACGGGACCCAGGCCAGGTCGTGGTCCTCGACCGCGAGCTCCAGGTCCAGCTCGGTCAGCAGCCGGTTGATGGCGACCCGCGCGATGATGCGGGCCTGACGGGACGCCGGGCAGCGGTGCGGCCCGACGCCCCAGGCGAGGTGCGCCCGGTTGCCGACCTCGTCCCACATGTCACCGGTGTGCACGAGAGGGTCCTGGTTCGCCGCGGCCACCGCCATGATCAGGGCGTCGCCCTTGCGGATCAGCTTTCCGTCCAGCTCCAGGTCCTGCATGGCGTACCGGGGCAGCGGCGGGTTGGCGGCGGGCGCCTCGCGCCACAGGACCTCGTCCAGGGCGTCGTCCAGCGCGATCCGGCCGCCGGCCCAGCGGGCCGCGAACCGCTTGTCCGTGAGCAGGAGCCGCAGGGTCAGCGCGATCCACGCGGTGAGGAACTCGCTCGCCGCGATGAGCGGCACCGACATGGAGTCGGCGACCTCGCGGTCGTCGTGGAAGCTCTTGTGCCGCACGAAGCTGGAGGTCAGGTCGGCCCCGCCGGCGGCACGCCGGTTCTGCACGTGAGCCATCAGGTTGCGCCCCATCCGGTTGCGCGCCTCGGCCGCCTCACCCGTGTGGTCCATGATGTGCGCAGAGTCGACCATCATCTGCTCGGCGGTCCGCTGGTCGAACCCGAAGAGGGCCGTGACGGCGAGGAAGCCGACCTTCTTGGACCAGTCCGCGACGAGGTCCGCCTCGCCGCTGGGGCCGAACTCGTCGACCAGCCGCGTGCTGACCTCCTCGACCTGCGCCACCACCGTCTTCTCGGAGAGCGCCGCCAGCCCGTCGTCCAGTGGCTCACGGAGCCGACGCCGCTTCTCCCCGTCGTGGTGGTAGGAGGAGCTGCGCGGCTCGCGCGGCGAGATGCCGAGCAGGGCGGAGCCCTCGGACAGCAGGCCGTCGTAGTGCCAGCGCCAGTTGCGCGGATCCCGGGAGAACGCAGACTCGTTCCGCGCGATCTCGCAGATCTCGGCATGCCCCATCACCAGCCACGCCGGCACGCCAGGCTCCATGTCGACGGGGGCGACGACACCCCATCTCCCTCGCAGAACGTTGTAGATCTCTTGCGAATCCGCACCACCGGTCGTCGCCGACAGGGGGGTGAGCCGATTCAGTCTCGTGAGCTCGACGGGCGCCGTTCGGGCAGCCACTCTCTCCATGGCCCCATCTCAGCACAGTGTCCGGATTGCCCGTAATCGTGGCTGAGATATGCGGTACCGCGAGGACGTGCGGGTCGCGCAGGTCGCGGTCACTCGCCGAACCGCAACTTGGACGTCCCGGCGGTCGGGCTTGGACGCCGAACCGCAACCTAGACGTCCTGCCGGCCACCCTCAGCCGCCCAACCGCAACCTAGACGTCCTGCCGGCCACCCTCAGCCGCCCAACCGCAACCTAAACGTCCTGCCGGCCACCCTCAGCCGCCCAACCGCAAGCCAAACGTCATTGCGGTCGCCGAACCGAACGTTGTGCGTCCAAACAAGGGCCGGAGGACTCGCATCCTTCGGTTCGTGGCTGTCGATGACGCCCAACTTGCGGTTCGACACCGCTCCCGGTCGAGATGGACGCCCAACTTGCGGTTCGACACCGCTCCCGGTCGAGATGGACGCCCAACGTGCGGTTCGACACCCGACCGGGCGCCGATGACGCCCAACGTGCGGCTCGACACCGCCCCGGCCGAAGACCGGCACCCCCGCACAGCCCGGCTAGAACCCCAGCTTGCGCAGCTGCTTCGGGTCCCGCTGCCAGTCCTTGGCGACCTTGACGTGCAGGTCGAGGTAGATCCGCTGGCCGAGCAGCTTCTCGATGCCCTGGCGCGCCTCGGTGCCCACCGCGCGCAGCCTGGACCCGCCGCGCCCGATGATGATCGCCTTCTGAGAGTCGCGCTCCACGAACAGGTTGACCCGCACGTCCAGGAGCGGCGGCCTGCCCTTCTCGGGATCACCGGTTCCCTCGCGCGGAACCATCTCGTCCACGACCACCGCGAGGGAGTGCGGCAGTTCATCGCGCACGCCCTCCAGTGCCGCCTCGCGCACGAGCTCGGCCACCATGACGGCCTCCGGCTCGTCGGTCAGCTCGCCGTCCGGGTACAGGTCGGGGCCCTCGGGCAGGTGCGAGATGAGCACCGCCTCGAGCTCCTCGACCTGGTACCCGTCCTTCGCGGAGACGGGGACGATGTCGTCCCACTCCCGGTCCACGGCCCTGGCCAGCTGGTCCACGGAGATGAGGTGCTGCATGAGGGCCTCGCGCGGGACGAGGTCGGCCTTCGTCACGACGGCGACGACGGGCACCTTCCGGCGCCCGGACATCAGCTCGGCCAGCTGCGCCGCGATGTACCGGTCGCCCGGACCGACCTTCTGGTCGGCCGGCAGGCAGAACGCGATGACGTCCACCTCGGACAGCGTGTCGCGCACCAGGTCGTTGAGGCGCTCGCCCAGCAGGGTCCGCGGGCGGTGCAGGCCCGGCGTGTCCACCAGCACGAGCTGCGCGTCCTCACGGTGCACGATCCCGCGGATGGTGTGCCGCGTGGTCTGCGGCCGTGCCGACATGATCGCGACCTTCTGCCCCACCAGCGCGTTGGTCAGTGTGGACTTACCGGCATTGGGGCGGCCCACCAGGCAGGCGAAGCCGCTCCGGTGTGTGGCGGTCTGATGCACTGCGGGCTGGTCGCTCACGAGGTCACTTCCTTCTGGTCATGCTTCTGATCACGGTGGTCGTGCTGCTCAGGACCACCGTTGCTGTCATCTGGATCTGCCGCCGGCTCCGTGCGGTGCACGAGGATCGTGGAGATCTGCTTGCGGCGGCCTTCTACCCGCTCCGCCTCGAGGTGCATCCCGCCCACCTCGGCGGACGAGCCCGCCAGCGGCACCTTCCCCAGCGCCTTGGCGAGCAGACCACCGGCGGTGTCCACGTCGTCGTCGTCCAGGCGCAGGTCGAACAGGTCGCCGAGCTCGTCCACCGGGAGGCGGGCCGGAACCCGGAGCACGCCGCCACCGAGGTCCTCCACCTCCTGGACCGGCACGGTGTCGTGCTCGTCGGTGAGCTCACCGACGACCTCCTCGAGGAGGTCCTCGATGGTCACCAGGCCCGCGACGCCACCGTACTCGTCCACGACGAGCGCGATGTGACTGGCCGAGGCCTGCATCTCGCGCAGGAGGTCGTCGATCGGCTTGGACTCCGGTACGAAGACGGCGTCGCGCGCCACGTCGGAGGCCGGACGCCGCGACGGCTCGCGCACGCCGGGGCCGCCGTCGCCCACCGGCCAGTGCACCGCGGCCACCACGTCCTTGAGGTAGGCGACGCCGACGACGTCGTCCACCGACTCACCGATCACCGGCACCCGGGAGAACCCGGACCGGAGGAACAGCCGCAGCACCCGGTCGAGCGAGGTGTCGGCGGTGACCGTCACCATGTCGGTGCGGGGCACCATGACCTCCCGCGTGATGGTGCCGCCCAGCTCGATCACCGAACGGATAAGCTCCCGGTCGGACTCCTCGAACGCGCTGCTCTCCGAGAGGCTCTCCCCCACCCGGTCGGCGATGTCGCGCAGCTCGGCCTCGGTGGGCGGCGACGGGTCGTACCGCGGCACCGAGAACCGGGTCAGCCACGCGACCGCGCGCGAGACGCCGGTCAACGGCCCCACCAGGGCGAGGAGCACGGCCACCGGCTTGCGGAAACCGAGCGCGCGAGGCGACACCCGCACGAAGATGACGCCGATGACGACGCCCACCACGAGCGCGATCAGCATGACCGGGAGCTCGTTGGGGACTCCCTCGCCCGGGATCGCCTGCTGTACCAGCAGGGTCCCGGCCGCGATGGCGACCACCTCAGACATGACGCGCACGAGCGCGAAGGAGGCGACGATCGCCGTCGGGTCGACGACGAGCGCCTGGGCGCGCCGGATCCGGGCGGCGCGCTCCGGCTCGGGTGACTGTCCCAGCTCCGCCTCCGCGAGCGCCTCCGTCAGTGACGCACGGGTGACGCGCAGGAGTGCGGCCTCGCCGGCAGAGAGCATGCCGGCCAGCGAGAGCCCCACGAGCATCACGAGGGTAAGGAGCAGGACGATCACGCCGGTCACCGAGTCGCGAGGAAGGTCAGAAGGAGCTTGCGCTGGAGCGCGAACATCTCCTTCTCCTCCTCGGGCTCGGCGTGGTCGTAGCCGAGCAGGTGGAGAATTCCGTGCGTGGTCAGGAGCAGGAGCTCCTCGGTCGTGGAGTGGCCGGCGGCCTTCGCCTGGGTGACGGCCACCTCCGGGCACAGCACGATGTCGCCGAGCGTGCCGGCCGGGGTGACGTCGCCGTCACGCCCTGGACGCAGCTCGTCCATCGGGAAGGAGAGGACGTCGGTGGGGCCCGGCTCGTCCATCCACTGCACGTGCAGGTCCGACATGACGGTGGTGTCGACGAAGATGATCGACAGCTCCGACTGCGGGTGCACCCGCATGGCGTCCAGGACGAACCGGCCGAGCGCGGCGAACTCCGCCTCGTCGACCTCGAACCCGGACTCGTTGTTGACCTCGATGCTCACCGGCGCTGCC
The DNA here is from genome assembly GCF_042685865.1 of Promicromonospora vindobonensis. NCBI lineage: Bacteria > Bacillati > Actinomycetota > Actinomycetes > Micrococcales > Promicromonosporaceae > Promicromonospora > Promicromonospora vindobonensis. The sequence continues at coordinate 798,381 of NZ_JBHUOG010000001.1, forward strand.
TCTTGCTCCCCTGGTTGCCGCCCTGACGGTGGTCCTGCGGCTGACGGCCCGGACGGCGGTCGTCGGTGAGGACGTCCCACCGTGCGTACGCGTCGATGATGTCGCTGACCAGCCGGTGCCGCACGACGTCGGACGACGTGAGGCGGCAGAACTCGACGTCGTCGACGCCCAGCAGGATGTCCTCGACCACGCGCAGGCCGGAGGTGGTGCCGCCGGGCAGGTCGACCTGCGTGGCGTCGCCCGTGATCACCATCTTGGAGCCGAACCCCAGCCGGGTCAGGAACATCTTCATCTGCTCGGTCGAGGTGTTCTGCGCCTCGTCGAGGACGATGAAGGAGTCGTTGAGCGAGCGGCCGCGCATGTAGGCAAGGGGCGCCACCTCGATGGTGCCCGCCTCGATCAGCTTGGGCACCTGCTCGGGGTCGACCATGTCGTGCAGCGCGTCGTACAGCGGCCGCAGGTAGGGGTCGATCTTCTCGGACAGCGTGCCGGGCAGGAACCCGAGGCGCTCCCCTGCCTCGACGGCTGGGCGCGTCAGGATGATCCGGTTGACCTGCTTGGCCTGGAGCGCCTGCACCGCCTTGGCCATGGCGAGGTAGGTCTTGCCGGTACCGGCCGGCCCGATGCCGAAGGTGATGGTGTTGGTGTCGATCGCGTCGACGTAGGCCTTCTGCCCGACCGTCTTGGGCCGGATGGTGCGGCCCCGGCTGGAGAGGATGTTGAACGTGAGGACCTCGGCGGGCCGCGACGCGGACGCGTCGCTCAGCATCGCCACCGAGCGCTTCACGACCTCGGGAGTGAGCTGGGTGCCCGCCTCGACAACCTCGATCAGCTCGTCGAGCAGCTGGGTGACCAGGGCCACGTCGCCCGCCGGTCCGTTCACGGCGATCTCGTTGCCACGGGCATGGATTTCGACGCCGGGGAAGCCCTCTTCGACGGCCCGCAGCACCGAGTCCCGGCTCCCGAGGAGCGCGACCGTCGGGATGTGGGCCGGAACGACGATCTTGTGCTCGATCCGCGTCTGGGACTGTGTGCTGGGCGAAGTTGTCATGAGCCGGCCCCGCGGGGCCGATCCGCTCCTTATGCGGTAGGGATGCTGTGCGGTACTGGTGACGACACCTCATCCTATCGACCCGCCCGGGTACCGCCACGGCCTTTCCTGCGGTGCCCCTCCGGAACTGTAGGACGTTGCGACCACCCAGGTGACCCGCACGTCCGCCCCGTCAGGCGAAGCCGGGTAGCTCCCCGCCCGCGAGCAGGTGCGCGTGCACGTGGAACACGGTCTGTCCCGCCTTGGGCCCCGTGTTGAAGATCAGACGGTGCTGGCCGTCGCCGAGGTCGCTCGCGACGCCGTCGGCGAGCGCGACGACGCCCGCAAGCCCCTCGGGGTCCGACGCGGCGAACGCGGGCACGTCCGGGTAGTGCTCCTTCGGCACCACGAGCACGTGCACGGGCGCCTTGGGCGCGATGTCCCGGAACGCGATCGCCGTGTCCGACGACGCCACGACATCCGCGGGGATGTCCCCCGCCACGATCTTGCAGAAGAGGCAGTCAGGGCTGTCGGTACTCGTCATGTTCCGCAGGCTACCGGGGGCGCCCGCGACGCCGCTCCCGGGAGCGCCAGGGGTGGCCCGACCGGGGCTCCGACACGGTTGTCCGTACCGTTACGTAGTTCGTAATGCCTGGGTGAATGGGATGTGGGAGAGTTTGCCGCGTTCGATGGAGATTGGCGTACTGCGACACCATTTCATCGGTTGTCCACCCCGCGAATCTCGTCGTCGCCCGCACACCACACACTGCAGTAGTCACCTGGAGGTTCGCGTGGGTTGGTTCATCGCCCAATCGCTCGCATTCATCATCATCGCGGCCCTGATCGGTCTTGCGATCGGCATCTGGATCGGCTGGCTCGTCTGGGGCCGCCGCGCCAAGGGCAAGCACGCGGCGGAGAAGGCCGAGGCCGCCGCCCGCGCCGACGCCGTCGCGAGGTCGGCGTCGAGCGCCGGTACTGAGGCCGCCGGTACTGAAGGCACTGGTACTGAAGGCACTGGTACTGGGGCCACCGGTACGGAGGCCGCCCCCGCGGCGGACGGCGAGCCGGACAGCGCAACCGAGGACACCGGTGCCCAGCCCGTTCCCGCCCTCGCCTCGGCAGACGCCGGCACCACGCCCGGCACCACGCCCGACGCCACGCCCGACGCCACCCCTGACGCCACGTCAGGTTCTGACGCCGCAACGAGCGAGACGCCCGGTGCCGAGCTCGTCGCCGACACGGCCGCACCGGCCGCGGACAGCGGGTCTGGTCCGGACCCGGACGGTGCGACCGACGCCGAGGTCGCACAGGCCGAGGCCGAGGCCGCCGAGGCGGACGTCGTCGCAGAGGCCGAGGCTGTCGCACGGCGCGCCGCCGAGGCGGACGCGGCCGCCGCAGCGGACACCGGTACGACGGACCCTGCCGCAGCGGACTCCGCTGCGGCGGACTCCGGTGCGGTGCCTGCCGCGGAGGAGACAGAGGCCGCAGCGGCCGCAGAGTCGAAGGACACCGCCGACGCCCCCGACGACCTGCGGCGCATCGAGGGTGTCGGTCCCAAGATCGCCGCCGCGCTGGTCGCAGCGGGCTACCCGACCTACGCAAAGATCGCCGCCGCGACCGAGGACGAGCTGCGTGAGGCCGTCGCCGGGCAGGGCATCAAGTTCGCACCGTCGGCCGCGAGCTGGGCCGACCAGGCGCAGTACCTCGTGGACAGCGACGCGGACGGCCTGCAGGAGTACCAGGACTATCTCGTGGGCGGCCAGGAGCGACGCGGGAAGTTCTCGGAGAACGTCGACTACACCGACGTCGACGAGATCGAGGGCGCCGACGCCAAGGCCGCCGCGATCGCGGCGGACGAGGCAGCGGCCGCGGCCACGGCCGAGCCCGAGCCCGAGCCCGAGCCCGAGCCCCAGGATCTGCGCCGCATCGAGGGCATCGGCCCCAAGATCGACGCCACGCTCAAGGCCGCCGGCTACACGACGTACGCCAAGGTGGCGGGAGCGTCCGAGACCGAGCTGCGCGAGGCGCTCGCCACGGGCGGCATCAAGTTCGCCCCCGCCGCCGCGAGCTGGGCTGACCAGGCGCAGTACCTGGCGGACGGCGACGAGGACGGCCTGCGGGAGTACCAGGACTACCTGGTCGGCGGGCAGGACCGCGCCGCGAAGTTCAAGAAGGACGTCGACTACACCGACGTCGACGAGATCGACGGCGCCGACGCCAAGGCAGCAGCCATCACGGAGGACGAGGCGAAGGCGGCGGCCGCCGTCGACACCGGGTCCGCGGGGTCCGAGGCGAAGGCATGAACCTGAGGACGGTGCTCCCACCGGTCATCGTCGCGGTCCTCGGCCTGGGTGCACTCTCGGGCGTGCAGGACACGGGATTCCGCGAACGGATCGAGTCGGACCTGACGGAGCGCGCGCAGGGGGCCCTCTCCGCAGCCCGGCTCTACGGGGCGGACGTCAGGGTCACAGGTCGCGACGCTGACGTGACCGCACCGACCGCCGTGGAGGCGATCGAGGCCGCCGACGTCGTGAGCGGCGTCGAGGGCATCCGCGCGGCGGTGGCGTACGGGCCGGACGGCCCGGTGTCCGCGGACGCGGGCGAGACGGAGAGCTCGCTGTCGCAGAGCGCCCCGGCCCCGACGGCGGTCGTGGACGTCACCGACGCTGCGTCAGCGGAGGCGACGCCGGCGGACGAGCCGACCGAGCCGGCGTCGGACAGCGCGAGCGAGGACGCGGAGGCCGACGAGGCAGAGCGCCGTCCGACGCATCGGGAGCGGGAGCAGGCCCAGGAGGACCTGGTCGACATCCCGAACATCACGTTCGTCACGGACAGCGCGCGGCTGACCAGGGACGGCCGCCGGGTGGTGCGGGACGCCGCCGAGGTGCTCGAGGAGCACCAGGAGGTCGAGGTCCGCATCGAGGGTCACACCGACTCGCGCGGCTCCGAGGCGCACAACCGGCGGCTGAGCGAGCGCCGGGCCGACGAGGTGCTCGACCGGCTGGCGAAGCTCGGCGTCGACAGGGACCGGCTGACGTCGAAGGGGTTCGGCGAGAGCGAACCGCGCGTCGTCCCGCGAACCTTCGCGGACCTGGAGAAGAACCGCCGCGTGGAGTTCACGGTCCAGAACTGACCCCGCCCCGTTGAGTGCTGGATGTGTGTCGGCCGAGACGCCCTGACCGCACGGATACCCAGCACTCAACGAGGTGGGCGGGTCAGGACCAGCGGTTCAGGCGCACGCTCAGGAGGGCTATCGCCACCGGGCCGGCCGTCGAGGTGCGCAGCACGTGCGGGCCGAGGCGCGCGGTGACCGCGCCGGCCTCGGTCAGCAGGGCCACCTCGCCATCGGAGATCCCGCCCTCCGGGCCGACGACGACGAGCACCTCCCCTGCGTCGGGCAGCGGCACGGTCGCGAGGGCTGCCGTGGCCTCCTCGTGCAGCACGGCCACCGTCCCGCCCGCCGCGACCACCTCACGGGTCCTGGCGGCGAGCTGCTTGGTGCTCAGCGGTACCTCGACGCCGGGGATGCGGCACCGGCGGGCCTGCTTGGTCGCGGCCCGCACGGTACTGACCCAGCGCGCCCGCGACTTCGCGGCCCGGTCACCGCGCCACACGACGACGGACCGTTCCGCCTGCCACGGGATGATCGCGTCCGTGCCGACCTCGGTGGCGGCCTCGATGGCCATCTCGTCCCGGTCGCCCTTGGCGAGGGCCTGGACGAGCGTCACGACGACGTCGGGCACCGGCTCGACGTCGACCTCGTCGACCCGCAGGTGCACCTCGGCACCGTTCACCGACTCGACGACGGTCCGCAGGCGCACCCCGGCGCCGTCGACCACGTCGATCCGCTCGCCGGGGCCTCGCCGCTGGACCACACCGGCGTGCCGGCCCTCCGCGCCGTCGAGCACGTAGACGGAACCAGGGACGTACTCGGACAGCGGATGGGCGGTGGACGCCTCCGCGAGAAAGACTGGCGCGCTCATGGGTGGGCGGTCAGCGCCCGCTCAGCTTGTCGCGCAGCCGCGAGAACACACCGCCGTGGACCGAGGCGAGCCGCGACTCCGGCCGCTCCTCGCCGCGCAGGACGGCGAGCTGCTGCAGCAGTGCCGTCTGCTCCTCGTCCAGCGCCGTGGGCACCTGGACCTCGATGTGCACGTTGAGATCACCCCGCCCCGTCGAGTGCAGGTGGCCCACGCCGAGACCCTTGATGGTCATGACCTGTCCCGGCTGCGTGCCGGGGCGCAGGTCGATCTCCTGGAGGCCGTCCAGCGTGTCGAGCTCGAGCACGGTGCCGAGCGCTGCCGCCGTCATCGGCACCTGGAGGGTGCAGTGCAGCTCGTCGCCGCGCCGCACGAACGTGTCGTGCGCGCGCTCCCGGATCTCGACGTACAGGTCGCCGGCGGGGCCGCCGCCCGGGCCCACCTCGCCCTGCGCGGAGAGCTTGATGCGCGTCCCCGTGTCGACACCGGCCGGCACGTTCACCGAGACGGTCCGGCGCGAGCGCACCCGGCCCTCGCCGGAGCAGTCGGTGCAGGGCTCGGGGATCACGGTGCCGAAGCCGCCGCAGGCGGAGCACGGCTGGTTCGTCATGACCTGGCCGAGGAACGAGCGGGCCACCCGCTGCACTGAGCCACGGCCGTGGCAGACGTCGCAGGTGCGCGCCGAGGTACCCGGCCGCGCGCCGTCGCCGCCACAGGTGTTGCACGCCACCGCCGTGTCGACCTGGATCTCACGCTTCGCGCCGAAGACCGCCTCGGCCAGCTCGAGGTCGAGGCGCACGAGCGCGTCGTTGCCGCGCCGGGCGCGGGGCACCGGCCCGGCAGGCTGCCCGCCGCCGAAGAAGGTCTCGAAGATGTCCTGGAAACCGAACCCGGCCCCGAACCCGCCGCCCGCACCGCCGCCCGGCGAGGTGGGGTCGACCCCCATGTCGTACTGCTGGCGCTTGTCGGCGTTGGACAGCACCTCATAGGCGCGCGCCACGTCCTTGAACCGGTCCTCGCCTACGTCTCCTGCCACGTCGGGGTGCAGCTCGCGGGCCAGCTTGCGGTATGCCTTCTTGATCTGCTCGGGCGAGGCGTCGCGCGGAACACCGAGAATCTCGTAGTAGTCGGTCACAGGTCTCTCTTTGTGGGGAGGTTTGTGGAAGGTGGGGAGGTCAGCTGGGCAGCACTCGGGACAGGTAGCGCGCCACGGCGCGTACCGCTGCGATGGTGCCCGGATAATCCATCCGGGTGGGGCCGATCGAGCTCAGGATCGCGACGGTGTCGCCGTCGGACGACCCGTAGCCGGACGTGACCACCGAGGTCTCCGACAGGCCCGCCAACCGGTTCTCGTGGCCGATGCTCACGGCCACCCCGGCGTCGTCGGTCATGTCGGTGAGGAGACCGAGCAGGACCACCTGCTCCTCGAGCGCCTCGAGCACGGGACGCAGGCCCTGTTCGAACCGCATGCTCGACCGGGCCAGGTTGGCCTGACCGGTCAGCACTATGCGTTCCTCGCTCTCCTCGCCGAGCGCGGCCGTCACGACCTCGGCCACGGCCGTGGCCAGCGCCCGGTGCTCGTCCGGCATCGCCTCGGTGACCCGCTCGAAAGCGGTGCCGATCTCGGTGAGCCGGTGGCCGGCGGCCGCGGCGTTGAACCGCGCGCGCAGCTCGCCGAGCGTCCCGTCGTCCATCCCGACCGGCACGTCGAGGAAGCGCTGCTCCACCCGCCCCGTGTCCGTGATGACGACGACGAGGAGCCGCCCCTCCGCTGTGGGCACCAGCTCGAGGTGCCGCAGCCCGGAACGGCGCAGCGACGGATACTGCACGACGGCGACCTGCCCGGTCAGCTGTGCGATGAGCCGCCCGGCCCGTGCGACGACGTCGTCCAGGTCGACGGCCTCGGACAGGAATGTCTCGATGGCACGCTTCTGGGGCACGGTCAACGGCCGCACCTCGGCGAGCTGGTCCACGAACAGGCGGTAGCCCTTGTCCGTGGGGATGCGACCGGCCGAGGTGTGCGGCTGGGCGATGAGCCCGGCCTCCTCGAGCGCCGCCATGTCGTTGCGCACGGTGGCCGGAGAGACACCGAGCCGGTGGCGTTCCGTGAGTATGCGGGATCCGACGGGCTCCCGTGTCCGGACATAGTCCTCCACGATCGCTCGCAAGACATCGAGCCTGCGTTCCTCGCTCACCGCGCTCACCTCCGTCCCAGGTAGAACGTCCGGGACGTACGCCCGGGTTCCGGCCCGCTCTCCAGCACTCTCGCCAACCGAGTGCCAATCCTACGCGGCACAGGCCAGGGGCCAAGTCCCCGACCCGCCAACGGACTGCAAGGTCTGCGTCAGATGCGCAGGTCACCCGCCTGACCGGCCCTGCTGAACCGTTCGCGCGGGGCGTATAGGGCGATGACTTAGCCGCGCCCGGCCGGCCCGGCACAACCGGCCCGCAAGTTGCGGCGACCGACCGATCCGGAAGGGCTACCTCAGCGACGAACCTGGAATCACCGCCGGCGAGGGACCGGCTCCGACCAGGAGGAACCACCATGTTCGGCTTTTCCGACTACGCCGAGTACCGCAGGAACGAGCAGGAGATCGACCGCCGGGCAGAGCAGACGCGCGTGGCACGCGAGCACGCCGCCCGTCAGCAGGCGGCCGCACAGCGCTCCGCCGAGCACACCGCCCGGCGGAGCGCCAGGGCCACGGACACCGACCAGGCCCGCCCGCGCGTCGCCTGACGCACCGGCGCCCACCCGTGCAGGACGACCATGACCAGCAGCGATGACCAGCGGACCGCCGAGAGGACCGGCATGGGACGATGACCCCATGCCGGTTCCGCGCGCCCGCCTGGTGGGTAGAGCCCGTGAGCTCAGCGAGCTCGAGGCCGCACTCGACGACGTCCGCTCGCGGGCCAACCGCACCATCGTGATCGCAGGCGAGGCCGGGATCGGCAAGACCCGCCTCCTCGACGAGCTCACCTCGCGCGCCGACGGCGTCACGGTCCTCTCCGGTCAGTGCGCCGACTCCGGCTCCGGACCCGTCCCCTACGCCGCCCTCGCCGGCCTGCTGCACGGGATCGTGCGGGCGATCGGACCCGAGGCCGCCGTCGCGGCAGCCGGACCAGCCGCGGACGCGCTGTCCGCCGTCGCACCCCAGCTCGTCACACCGGCACGGGGCGCGGGGACCGACCGTATCCCCGAGGTCTTCGCCGACCTGCTCACCACGTTCGCCGCCGAACGACCGGTCGCCGTGATCATGGAGGACCTCCACTGGGCCGACGACATCACCCGCGCCGTCGCCCTCCGCCTCGCCCGCACCGCGCCCCCTGGCCTCCTCCTGCTGCTCACCTACCGCAGCGACGACGTCGGCCGCGCGCACCCCCTGCGCGTCGTCATGGCAGAGCTCGACCGGGCCCGGCTCACGACCCGCCTCGACCTGGGCCGGCTGGGCGAGCAAGAGGTCCGGGAGATGGCGCAGGACCTGCTCGGCGCCTCCCCCGACCTCGACGGCCGGCACGACGCGGGGCTCGACCGGGAGGCGCTCGCCGACCTGACCGACCGCAGCGAGGGTGTCCCGTTCTACATCGAGGAGCTCGTCGGCTTTCTCGGGACGGACCTGCCCGGCACGCTGCGCGACATCCTCCTGCTGCGCTACTGGAACCTCAGCCGGCAGGCGCAGGCCCTGTGCCGGGTGGTCGCCGCCGCCGGACCGCGCGTGTGGCACGACGTGCTCGACGACGTCCTTGCGGACACCTCCGGCGGGCCGGGTCAGCGCGCCGGCGCCGGGGTGGGCCCCGAACCGGAGGAGACGGCGCGCGAGGCGGTCGACGCGCAGGTGCTCGTGGCGACCGACATCGGCTACACGTTCCGGCACGCGCTGGTCCAGGAGGCCGTCTACGCGGAGCTGCTGCCCGGGGAGCGCCGGCGGCTGCACGCGGCGCACGCACGGGCGCTGGAGCGCGCCCTCGTCCGGCGTTCTCGCTCGGTGGCGAAGCTCTCCCGCATCGCCGACCACTGGTGGCGCGCGGGGATGCTCGACAAGGCGCTGGCGGCGGCCGTCGTCGGGCACCAGGCGGCGGCGGACGGCGCGGCGTCCTCCACCGCGGTGACCCTGGGCGAGCGAGCCCTGGAGCTCTGGGAGCAGGTCCCCGACGCCGAGGCCGTGGCAGGCCTGCCGCACCACGAGCTGCTGCGCACCGTGGCGGAGGCGCTGCGCGGGGCGACCCGTACGTCTCGCGCCCTCGCGCTGGCGCACGAGGCGGTCGCCGAGTGGCCCGCCGAGGACCCGGTGGGGCTCGCCCGCATGCTCGCCGAGACCGCGCTCGTCGCGGGCCAGGGCGGCTCGGACGAAGGTCCGGAGCTGATCGACCGCGCCCTGGCGCTCGTGGAGCCCGGCCGGGACGACGCCGTGCGCGGCCAGGTCCTGGTCCTGCGGGCCCGCCACGCCATGCTCGACGGCCGGTCCGAGGAGGCGATCGCCGCAGCCACCGCTGCCTACGACGCAGGGACCGCGATCGGCAGCGACGAGCTCGCGTCCGTCGCGCTGAACCTGCGGGGTGTCGGCCGCATCCAGCTCGGCGACCCCGACGGACTCGCCGAGATCGAGCACGGGCGCGAGCTGGCGGGAGACTCCTGGCAGGGCCTGAGCCGCTACTACATCAACGGGTCGGACGCCCGGATCACCCTCGGCGACTGGGCCGGTGCCGCGAAGATCGCCCAGGAGGGCGTGGCGGCGGCCCACCGGTACGGCGCGTCCGAGGGCTCGCGGTTCATGATCGAGGGAAACATCATCGAGGCCTGGATCGGTCAGGGCGCCTGGGCCGAGGCGGCCGACTGGTACGAACGAACGGTCCCGCTGATCCACGACAGCGTCTATGCGGTCTACCTCAGCGAGCGCCGCACCTGGCTCGCGATGTGGCGCGGGCACGTGGAGCAGGCGCAGGCCGAGGCGCGCCGCCGGGCCGTCGGCTGGGAACGGTTCGGCCGCCTGGAGGCACAGATCCGGTCGCGCACCGCGGTCACCCTCGCGGAGCTCGCCCTGCTGCGGGACGAGCCGGCGGTGGCCCTCGAGCACGTGTCGACGGTGATCGCGCCGGGTCACGTCCTGATCCCGCTGTACGACCTGCCGCCGCTGGCCGTGGCCGCCCGGGCGATCTCCCGGGTCCGTGCGGCCGGGCAGCACGTGGACGACGCCCCGTACCGCACGGTCCTGGCCCGGTGCTCGCACTGGCCGACGTTCCCCGTGTGGTCGGCGGTGTTCGAGGCGGAGCTCGGCACCGGTCCCTGGACGACGGTGGCCGACCTGCCGGGGCCCGCGCACCTGCGTCCGTACGCGCTCTACCGCGAGGGCTCCCGGTTGCTGGAGGCCGGGGACCGGGGCGCGGCACGCTCGGCTCTTGGCTCGGCGGTCGCCGAGGCCGAGCAGATCGGGGCGGGCCTGGTGGTCCAGCACGCCAAGGGCCTGATCGATCGCGCGGGGCTGGCGGGCCGTGCCGAGCCCGCCGGGCCGGGCGACGCGCCGGCGTCGGGCAGTGCGCAGGACGTGCTGACCGCACGGGAGCAGCAGGTGCTGGCACTGGTCGCGGAAGGGCTGACCAACGGGCAGATCGCCGATCGGCTCTTCATCTCGGCCAAGACGGCGTCCGTGCACGTCTCGGCGATCCTCCGCAAGCTCGGCGTGTCGACCCGCACGGAGGCTGCTCTCCGCGCCGCTCGTTGAGTGCTGGGTCCTCACCCCGGATGACACTCCGGAAGGTCGTAGGTCCAGCACTCGACGGGGTGGCGGATCTAGGCTCGGCTGGTGTTCGACGAACGATATGGGCCCGACGTGCTGTCCCCCGCGTTTCCCGGCGCGCAGCGGGGGCGTCGTCCGACGTCGCAGCCCACGCCCGCCGAGCCGGGGCTCGTGGTCGAAGAGGTCGAGACCGGCTGGGTCGGCGCCGTCGTGCGGGTCGAGAAGTCGGGCGGCATGCACGTCGTGGTCCTGGAGGACCGCCGCGGCCGCACCCGCACCTTCCCGCTCGGGCCGGGCTTCTGGGTGGAGGGCAAGCCCGTCGTGCTCACGGCCCCCGTCCTGAACCGGGCTCCTGCGCAGCCGACGCGCACGGCCTCCGGATCGGTCGCGGTGCACGGCACCAGGGCGCGCGTGGCGCGCGGCAGCCGCATCTGGGTCGAGGGCAAGCACGACGCCGAGCTCGTCGAGAAGGTCTGGGGCGACGACCTGCGCATCGAGGGCGTCGTGGTCGAGATGCTCGACGGCGTGGACCACCTCGCCGAACGTCTCGCCGAGTTCGGGCCCGACGCCGAGCGGCGCGTGGGCGTCCTGGTGGACCACCTGGTCCCCGGCTCGAAGGAACAGCGGCTGACCGACGAAGCCCTGCGCCATGTCCCGCAGGGCACCGTGCTCGTGCTGGGCCATCCGTACGTCGACGTGTGGCAGGCAGTCCGTGCGGAGCGGCTCGGGCTGGACCGCTGGCCGGTGATCGACCGGGGTACGGAGTGGAAGCTGGGCATCCTGCGTTCCCTCGGCTGGCCTGCCGGGACGCAGGCCGACGTCGCCCGTGGCTGGCAGCGGATCCTCGGCACCGTGCGCGACTTCCGCGACCTCGATCCGGCGCTGCTGGGACGGGTGGAGGAACTTATCGATTTCGTGACCGCGTCGTGAGGCGCAGCCTCTACCGTTAGGGCCATGTCCGAGAACCCACAGCAACCGCAGTCGCCGCAGCAGCCCGACCCGCAGCCGCAGCAGGCCCCTGCCTACGGCTCTCCCCAGCCCGGGCAGACGCCGTACCAGGACCAGCCGTCCCAGCCGCAGCCCGGCCAGCCCCAGCCCGGCCAGCCCCAGCAGGGCCCCGTGTACGGCTCCCCCTACGGCCCCGGGCAGTACCAGCCCCAGCCGCTCACGCCGTCCGACGAGCGCATGTGGTCCGTCTTCGCGCAGGTCGGCCCGCTCCTGCTGGCCTTCATCGCGCCGCTGGTGATCTGGCTGGTGCTCAAGGACCGCAGCCGCTTCGTGGACCAGGAAGCCAAGGAGTCGCTCAACTTCCAGATCACGCTGGTCATCGTGCACATCGCCGCCGCGATCATCACGGCGATCACGTTCGGGATCGGCATGATCGTGTATCTGGTGTTCGTCGCCGCCCTGGTCTTCATGATCCTGGCCGCCGTGGAGAACGGTAAGGGCGCTCCGTACCGCTACCCGGTGAACATCCGCTTCATCAAGTAGCAGCGGGACGACCATGCACCTGCTGCCGGATCCGGTCCTGGATCCGGCAGCAGGTGCATGGTCGTCTCTGCGGCTGTGGTGCGGCTGTGGTGCGGCTGCGGCTGCGGCTGCGGCTGCGGCTGCGGTCAGGCCGGGTTGGGCCCGAACGCCGCGGGACCGGACGCCGTCGTGCCGGCTGCCACCGGACCGCCGGTGAGCCGGCGGTACGCGTAGGCGATCGCCAGCAGGGACAGCGGGATCGTGATGAACAGGCCGAGCCCGCACAGGAGGGCGCCGACGATGTTGATCCCGAAGAGCGCGAGCTCCAGCAGGAACACCGGGCCGAAGTTCTTGCCCACCAGGGAGAACGACGAGGTGAAGGCGGCCCAGGCGTTCATGCCCTTGTCGACCACGTTGTGGTAGGTGAACACGGCGAAGATCGCGACCGCGATGAGGCCGATGCCGCACAGCAGCACACCCACGAAGCTCGCCACCATCAGCAGCAGGGCGGCCAGGATGATCATGCCGTAGCTGTTGACCTTGAACAGCGTGCCCCAGGTCGCCTTCTCACCGGAGACCTCGCGCAGCGCGGCGTTGATCCCGAGCGCCTGGAGCAGCGAGACGATCAGGGAGCCGATCAGCTGGAGCAGCGTGCTGCCGAAGGTCATCCCTGTCGCACCCAAGGTGCTCAGCTCGCCGCCTGCCTGGGCGGCGTTGATCTGCTCCTGGGCGTCGGCGAACGAGTCTGCGTTGAAGATGGCGCCCACGACGAACGTCAGCAGCACGAACAGCACCCAGAACAGCCAGTTCCCCTTGAACCGGCTCCACCCGAAGCTCAGCGCCTCGCCGACCCGGAACGGGCGGGACGACTGCGTCCCGTACGGCACCTCCGGCCCACCGTAGGCAGGGGGCTGGCTCCCGCCACCGTAGGCGGGGGGCTGGCTCCCGCCACCGTAGGCGGGGGGCTGGCTCCCGCCACCGTAGGCAGGGGGCTGCGCCGGGCCACCTGCATTCGGCGGGGTGGCTCCGCTCGACGGCGGCGGCGTCGGCCCGTCGGGACCCGGCCCGTACGGGCCCCCTGGTGTGTTCTCGCTCATGTGAAGTTCCCCTTGGCTGGTCAGTGATCCGAAGCCACCTTCACCTCTTCTTCGCATTCGCGCATGCGCAATTGCCGAGTTGTTACCAGGCGGTCAGCCGTGGACCGGTTCTCCGGTCCAGCGCTGAACGAGGTACGCCCCCACCAGCAGCATCGCCGGGGCGACCACCACGAGGCCGATCCCGCACGTGATGGCAGAGGCAAGGGCCAGCCCAGCAAAGATCCCGAACACCGCGAGCGCGGTGCCGACGTGCGAGAGCACCAGCCGGACACCGCGGGCGACCGCCGTACCGAAGCCCACACCCTTGAGGAGCAGGAACGGCACCGGGAGCAGGAGCAGCGTGACGACCACCTGTGCCACCCAGCCGAACACGGGCACGCTGACGCCGACGAAGCCGAGCATCCCGGTCAGCACGGCGTACGCAAGGAGCCCGCCGAAGCCGCGGAGCGCGAAGAAGTCGCGGAGGCGGACCTTGCGGGTCCGCGTGGCAGCGAGTGCTCCGGAGTACAGGAGCGCCTGCAGCAGGAAGCAGACGGCCGTCCCCGCCGCCGCCAGCCCCTTGGCCGCCACTGTCTGGCCGGCGGCCTGCGCTGCGTCGACCGCTGCCGGGTCGGCCGCGTTCAGGACGCCGTCCACGGTGGACGGGCTGAAGGCCAGGATGACGGCGAGCTGGGCGAGGCCGAGCAGCAGGCTCATCAGCACCCAGCTGCCCCAGCTCGCGCCGAACGCGCTCCAGCCCCAGCGCCACGCGCTGCCGACCGTCGGCGGCCCGTCCGCCTCGGGCCGGTGCTCGGCCCCCGAGACGGCGGAGTACCGCGGCAGCTCCGGCTGGACGGTCTGCGTCCGGTGCTGCTGCGGATCTCCGGGTGCCGGCCGCTGCGGCTGCGGCGCCCGTGCGGGCTGCGGGCGGCCCTGGAACTGGCCCCACACGCCCGGCTGCGGGTCGCGCTGCTCCGGCTGCTGCTGGGGCTGGTAGTCCGGCCGGCCGTACGGGTTGGCGGGGCGGCCGTACGGGTCGCGCGGACCGTAGGGGTCGAACGGCTGGGGATCCCGGGGCTGCTGGTCCTGACCGTACGGGTCGTTGGCCGGCTCCTGCTGCCCGTGCGGGTTCACGTCCTGCGCCCGCCGGGGCTCGGGGTCCTGCCGGCGGTACGGATCCACTGGGTTCCAGCCGCCGTAGGTGTTGCTCATGCGCGTGCCCCTCGTCAGGCGTGCCCGTGCCGCCTCGTAACGGTGTGAATCGGCACAAGATATCGGCGTTTTCGCCCACTACGCAAACAAACTATTCAGGACTTCGGCGAAATGTTCAGGCCGTTGCCGTCACGCGGTGAGGTCGCGCACCACGGTGTCGGCCAGCAGGCGGCCGCGGCGGGTGAGCACCGCCCGGGCGGGCGCACCGCCGGCGCCGACCGCTGCGTGGCCGTCGAGCAGCCCGCGCGCCACGAGGCCCGCCACCGCGGTGCGGCCAGCCACCGACAGCACCCGCAGGTCAAGGCCCTCGCGCAGCCGCACCCCGAGCATGACGCGCTCGAGGTGCGCCTCCTGGCGAGTGAGCAGCTCACGTCCCGCACCAGGGCTCTGGCCCGCCTCCAGCCGCGTGGCGTAGGCGCGGGGGTGCTTGACGTTCCACCAGCGGACACCGGCGGGCGTCTCCCCGGCGGGCGCGCCGGCGTCGGTGGCCACGTCGGCGTCGTCGGTCGAGCGTGTCGAGACCTGAGGCGCGGGCGCCGACACGTAGCTGTGGGCGCCCGGGCCGACGCCCCACCAGTCGTCGCCGCGCCAGTACCCGATGTTGTGGCGGCACTCGTGCCCGGCACGCGCCCAGTTGGACACCTCGTACCAGCGCAGGCCCGCCTCCGTGAGCAGGTCGTCGAGCAGCTCGTACTTGGCGGCCTGGTCGTCCTCGTCGGGCAGCGTGACCTCGCCGCGGCGCACCTGGGCGGCCATCTTGGTGCCGGCCTCCACCACGAGCGCGTACGCGGACACGTGGTCGACGCCGGTGGCCAGCGCCGTCTCCACGCTCGTGCGCCAGTCGTCGAGGGACTCGCCGGGGGTGCCGTAGATGAGGTCGAGGGAGACCTCAAGCCCGGCGTCCCTGGCCCACCGGACGACGTCGGGGATGCGCAGCGGGTCATGGGTGCGCTCGAGGGTCGCCAGCACGTGCGGCACGGCGGACTGCATCCCGAACGAGACGCGCGTGAACCCGGCCTCGGCAAGGACCCGCAGCGACTCGGGCGTCACCGAGTCGGGGTTGGCCTCCGTGGTGACCTCAGCGGCCTGCCCGGTACCTGTCGGCGGGCCGGCCAGGCCCCAGGCCCGCTCGATCCCGCCGAGCACCCTGGCGAGGTCCGTCGCAGGCAGCATCGTGGGCGTGCCACCGCCGAAGAACACGGTGGAGACCGCTGCGGGTGCACGCCCGGCGTCCGACAGCACCTTCGCGGCGAGGTCGACCTCCAGCAGCGCCGTCGTGGCGTACTGCGCCTGGTTCGCGCCGCCGCCCAGCTCGGACGCCGTGTAGGTGTTGAAGTCGCAGTAGCCGCAGCGCACCGTGCAGAACGGGACGTGCACGTAGACCCCGAACGGACGCTCCTCGGGCCCGGACGGCGGGTGCACCCAGTCGGGCAGCCCGCCGTCGTCGGGCACCGGGATGCCGGAAGGAAGAGCCGGCACTACTTCTTCTTGTCCTTGGGGGCATCCGAGTCGGAGGAGAGCGCAGCGATGAACGCCTCCTTCGGCACCTCGACGGAGCCGATGTTCTTCATGCGCTTCTTGCCCTCCTTCTGCTTCTCCAGCAGCTTGCGCTTACGGCTGATGTCGCCGCCGTAGCACTTGGCGAGCACGTCCTTGCGGATGGCGCGGATGGTCTCGCGGGCGATCACCCGCGCGCCGATGGCGGCCTGGATCGGCACCTCGAACTGCTGGCGCGGGATGAGCTCCTTGAGCTTGGCCGTCATCATGACGCCGTACGAGTACGCCTTGTCGCGGTGCGCGATCGCGCTGAACGCGTCGACGTGCTCGCCCTGGAGCAGGATGTCGACCTTCACGAGGTCGGCGACCTGGTCACCGGTCGTGTCGTAGTCGAGGGACGCGTAGCCGCGGGTCTTGGACTTGAGCTGGTCGAAGAAGTCGAAGACGATCTCGCCGAGCGGCAGCTTGTAGCGCAGCTCCACGCGCTCCTCGGACAGGTAGTCCATGCCCTGCAGGTCGCCGCGCTTGGACTGCGCGAGCTCCATGACCGCGCCGACGAACTCGCTCGGGGTGAGGATCGTGGCCTTGACGACCGGCTCACGGACCTCCTTGATCTTGCCCCCTGGGAACTCCGACGGGTTGGTCACCTCGACCTTCGTGTTGTCCTCCATCGTCACCTCGTAGATGACGTTCGGGGCGGTGGAGATCAGGTCGAGGTTGAACTCGCGCTCGAGGCGCTCGCGCACGATCTCGAGGTGCAGCAGGCCGAGGAAGCCCACCCGGAAGCCGAAGCCGAGGGCCACCGACGTCTCCGGCTCGTAGTTGAGCGCGGCGTCGCTGAGCTTGAGCTTGTCCAGGGCGTCGCGCAGCACCGGGTAGTCGGAGCCGTCGATCGGGTACAGGCCCGAGAAGACCATGGGCTTGGGGTCGCTGTAGCCGGCGAGCGCGGTGGTGGCGGGCTTGGCCGCGTTGGTAACGGTGTCGCCGACCTTGGACTGGCGCACGTCCTTCACGCCGGTGATCAGGTAGCCCACCTCGCCGACGCCCAGGCCCTTGGTCCGGTTCGGCTCCGGCGAGCTGACGCCGATCTCCAGCAGCTCGTGGGTGGCCCGCGTCGACATCATGACGATCTTCTCGCGCGGGTTCAGGTCGCCGTCGATCACCCGCACGTACGTCACGACACCGCGGTAGGTGTCGTAGACGGAGTCGAAGATCATGGCGCGGGCCGGGGCGTCCGGATCACCGGTCGGGGCCGGCACGCGCTCCACGATGCGGTCCAGCAGCGCCTCCACGCCGACACCGGTCTTGCCGCTGACCTGGAGGACGTCCTCCGGCTCGCAGCCCACCAGCTTCGCGAGCTCCTCGCCGTACTTCTCCGGCTGCGCTGCCGGGAGGTCGATCTTGTTCAGGACCGGGATGATCTCGAGGTCGTTCTCCATGGCCAGGTACAGGTTCGCCAGGGTCTGCGCCTCGATGCCCTGGGCGGCGTCGACGAGCAGCACCGCGCCCTCGCACGCGGCGAGCGACCGGGAGACCTCGTACGTGAAGTCGACGTGGCCAGGGGTGTCGATCATGTTCAGCGCGTGCGGCGTCAGCGCGCCCGCGTCGTCGGCCAGAGCCCACGGCATGCGCACGGCCTGCGACTTGATGGTGATGCCGCGCTCGCGCTCGATGTCCATCCGGTCCAGGTACTGCGCGCGCATGGCACGCGAGTCGACCACGCCGGTGAGCTGGAGCATGCGGTCGGCCAGGGTGGACTTGCCGTGGTCGATGTGCGCGATGATGCAGAAGTTGCGGATCAGCTCCGGCGCGGTGGCATTCGGCTGGATGCGCGCGGTGAGCGCAGGACCGGGGATGGGCAAAGCGTTCTCGCTCCGTTGTCAGGGTGGGCGGGCCAACGGCCATTCTCCCACGTCCCGTGCGAGCGGGGCACGGTCGTGCCTACTGTCGTGACGTAGCGATCCCGATCGGAGGAGGAGAGCCATGCCGCAGCTGAAGAGCAAGCAAGTGCTGGCACTCGTGACCAACTACGGCGTCGAGCAGGACGAGCTCCTCGTGCCCGTGCGCCACCTGCGCGACCGCGGTGCGGTAGTCACCCTGGCCGCCGTTTCACGGGACGACGTCCGCACCCTGGTGGGTGACGAGAAGCCGGGCGAGTCCGTTGCGCCGGACACCACCATCGACGAGGTCGACCCGGCCGGGTTCGACCTGCTGCTCGTGCCCGGTGGCACGATCAACGCCGACAGCCTGCGCCTGCACGCCAGGGCCGTCGAGGTCGTCGAGGCGTTCACGTCCTCCGGGCGTCCGGTGGCCGCGATCTGCCACGGCCCGTGGGCACTCGTGGAGGCAGGGCAGGTCTCCGGTGCGACGCTCACCAGCTACCCGTCCCTCGCCACCGACATCCGCAACGCCGG
Source organism: Promicromonospora vindobonensis (assembly GCF_042685865.1). Lineage (NCBI taxonomy): Bacteria > Bacillati > Actinomycetota > Actinomycetes > Micrococcales > Promicromonosporaceae > Promicromonospora > Promicromonospora vindobonensis. The sequence continues at coordinate 816,792 of NZ_JBHUOG010000001.1, forward strand.
CGGCACCTGGGTCGACGAGCCGGTCGTCAAGGACAGCGGTGCCGGCTTCCCGCTGATCACGTCCCGCAATCCCCAGGACATCCCCGACTTCCTGCGCGAGGTCGACGCCGTCCTGGCCGACTGACCGGCCTCCGCCGGCCCGGCCCGGCCTGCCCGCGACGCGCGGCGGTCGTCATCCGGAGCGTCGGGCCTGGGTGCGGGTGGCAGGCGGTACGTTGCGGCACATGAGCCTTGACCACCTGTCTCTGCTGGCCCGGTTCCAGGGCGGCTTCCTCGCCGCTGTGCCCCACGCCGACGTCGACGCGCGGATCCCTGCTTGCGGGGACTGGACGGTAGGTGAGCTGGTGGAACACCTCGCCCACATCCATCACTGGGCAGCGGGCAACGTCCGCGGGGTCAAGGGCGCGCCTCTCGGCCCCGGACCGTTCGACCTGGCACCGCACTACGCCGCGCAGGCGGCGGAGCTGCGTGCGGCGTTCGCCGAGATCGACCCCGACACGATCGGCCGGGTGCTGGCCCATCCGCACCCCCTCGGCCCCGGTCCGGTGCGGTTCTGGCACCGCCGGCAGGTCCACGAGACGCTCGTGCACCTGCACGACCTGCTGGCCGCGACGGCCGGCGCGGGCTCCCTCGGGATGGTGGGGGCCGAGCCAGAGGTGTGGGCGGACACCGTCGACGAGGTGGTCACCGTGCTCCAGCCCCGGCAGGTGGGCCTGGGCCGGATGGACCCGGTGCGACACCCGGTCTCCCTCGTGGCGACCGACGTCGGTGGTACGCCCGTCTGGGTGCTCGGTGCCGCGGGCGGGCGCGCGGACGAGGTGGCGCCGGACGTCGTCGTGTCCGGAACTGCCGAGGGGCTCGCGCTGACGCTGTGGCACCGCCTCTCCCCTGCGGAGGCCGGCCTCACCGTGGAGGGCGACCGTGCCGACCTCGAGACGGCGCTGGCCCAGCCGATCGTGCCGTGACGGCCACCCGACGCGCGTCGAGTGGCCGTTACGGCGGTGGCGAACGTAGGCCTGGTCGCCCTATCGGCGCTCTGAGAGCGACCATGCCTACGTTCGGCACGTGCTGGTCACGTCGGCGCGTAGGCCGTGAGGAAGATACGAACCGCCTCACGGGTGTGACGCCGTAGCGCTTCCTCGTCCGGCACGGCACCGTCCCCGAGCAGCATCGCCTCGTTGAGCGGACCGGACATCACGAGCCAGTTCAGGGACGACGCCGCCGCCCGTGCGTCGGGAGCGCGGACCAGCCCGGCCGCGTCCAGCTGCGAGACGAGCACCGCCAGCGCGCTGATGGCCCGGGCAGGTCCGTCCTCCCAGAGCGTGCGCGCCAGGTCCGGGAAGCGCTCGACCTCGCCGATCACCAGGCGGCGCAGACGCAGGATCCGCGGCCGGAGCACGACCGTCGCCTGGCGGAACAAGTACTTCTCGAGGTAGCCGGCGAGCTCGTCGGGACCTGGCAGCCCGTGCTCGTCGGGATGGACGGCGTCGCCCGCCGCAGTCGTCCTCGCTGAGACGACCGCGACGAAGAGCCGCTCCTTGCTCCCGAAGTGGTTGTAGATCGTCTGCTTCGACACCCCGGACACCGCGACGACCTCGTCGACGCTCGCCCCGACGAACCCGTCGCGGAGGAACACTGTCTCCGCTGCTTCGAGGATCGCCGCCCGCTTGCGCCGCGAGCTGGGCCTGGGAGCCTCCACCACCATGACAACCTCCTCGACCGTTGCGTTTCTAGACCACTCGGTCTAATCTTGCAGGAAACAAGACTACCAAGTCCAATTTCTGAGGAGTCTCTCATGTCCGAACCGATCGACCTCACCTTCACCGTCCCGGTCCAGTCGGACGATTCACCGGGCGCATGGACCATCGCCGTCCTGCCCGACTCCGGACACCTCCTCGGCACCCGGCGTCCCGTCAAGGTCAAGGGCCACCTGGACGGGCACCCGTTCGCCGCCACGCTGCTGCCGATGGGCGACGGGACACACATGCTGCCCCTGAAGGCTGCCCTGCGCACCGCCGCCGGCAAGAGCGCCGGAGATCAGGTCACCGTCCAGCTCACCGAGCGCGGCTGAGCGCCACACCCCAGAGAAGGAGCCTGACCATGACGGAGTTCACCACCACCTCTCGCGGCGACCGTGTCGCCTACGACCTGCGCGGCACCGGGCCGGCCGTCGTCTTCGTGACGGGCGCTGGGCCCGACCGGGCCGACGACCCCGTGACCGCGGAGACCGCCGCGCTCGTCGCCGCGGCCGGGCTGACCGCCCTCACGTTCGACCGGCTCGGGCGCGGGGAGAGCCCCGCCGAGGGTCGGCTCGACCTGGACCGCGAGCTCGCGGCCGTCGCCGCGATGATCGAGGTCGCGGGCGGTCCCGCCGTGCTGGTCGGGCACTCGTCCGGCTGCTCGGTGAGCCTGCGGGCCGCCGACGCGGGCCTGCCGGTCGCCGGCCTCGCCCTCTGGGAGGCCCCACTGGGCGACCCCGCCGCCACGACGCAGGCATGGGCCGACGAGATCGAGCGCCTGCTCGACAACGGCGACCACGAGAACGCCATGCGGCACTACATGAAGGACATGCCGCCGGAGTGGCTCGCGGGGATGGAGGCGTCGCCGGCCTGGCCCATGATCGCGCGCACGGTCGCCGCCTACCGCGCCGACGCTCAGTCGCTCGCCTGGGCTCAGCACGCGCTGGAGGACAGCACGCTCGACGTCACGGTCCCCGTGCTCGCCATGTACGGGACCGAGACCTTCCCGGAGATGCCGGTGGCGGCCGCGAGCATCGTGACGGCGGTGCCGCAGGGCACCGAGAAGGAGATGCCGGGCGCCATGCACTCGTGGGAGCCGGCGCCGATGGCGGCCCGGCTCGCCGAGTTCGCCCGACAGTGCGCCGGGTAAGAGGCGCCCACATCAATGTCCTGGATGCGCGCTTCACCCGTTCCGGTACGGTTCCGGGCGTGACCTTCGCATCAGACAAGAACTACCCCGGCGACTACGAGGGTGATGTCCACCCGATCTACAACCCCGAGCTGGACGGTGACCCGGACCCCGGCGAGGTGGTCTGGACCTGGATCCCGTACGAGGAGGACCACAGCCAGGGCAAGGACCGCCCGGTGCTGCTCGTGGGCAAGGACGGGCCGTGGCTGCTCGGCCTCCAGCTGACCAGCCAGGACCACGACCGCGACGCGTTGCAGGAGGCGCGGGCCGGCCGCATCTGGATGGACGTCGGCACCGGAGCCTGGGACCGCACCGGCCGTGACTCCGAGGTGCGGATCAACCGCGTCATCCGCATCGACCCGGACGACGTGCGCCGCGAGGGGGACATCCTCGACGAGGCCATCTTCAACGACGTCGTGAAGTACATGGACCGGGCGCTCGACCTGACCTGACGCCCGCCGCCCGGCGTCGGCCCGCGTCGCTCGCGGGACGGCGCCGGGCTACCCTGCCCTGCGTGACTCAGAACCCGTGGATCAAGCTGCTCGGCGACGTCGTCGAGGCCGTGGCGCGCGCCGCCTTCGACCAGAACAACGACCGCCCGAGCGGCGACCGGCCCACCCCGCGTCCCCGGCCCGCCGGCCGGCGTACGTCGCAGGGCCAGGAGGTGCCGGACACCGACCGCTACCCCGGCGACTACGAGGGCACGGTCACGCCGGTCTACCGCCCCGAGCTGGACGGCGAGCCCGACCCCGGCGAGGTCGTATGGTCCTGGGTCCCGTATGAAGAAGATCACAACCAGGGCAAGGACCGGCCGGTTCTCCTGGTGGGGAACGACGGCCCCTGGCTGCTCGCGCTGCAGCTGACCAGCCAGGACCACGATCGCGACGCCGAGCAGGAGCGCCGCGCCGGGCGTCGCTGGATGGACATCGGGACCGGCGCGTGGGACAGCTCGGGCCGCCCGTCCGAGGTGCGCCTCAACCGGGTGATCCGCATCCACCCGGACGCCGTGCGCCGCGAGGGAGCCATCCTGGACAAGGCGGTTTTCGACCAAGTCGCCGCGGCCCTCTGACGGGCTACGGCTGGACCGACACCACGAGGAACGCCGCGAACAGCACCAGGTGCACGACGCCCTGCAGCGTCTTGGCCCGGCCGGGGGCGATGCTCAGCATCGCCACCGCCACCGAGACCGCGAACAGCACCATCTGGACCGGCTCGAGGCCGAGGGTGAGCGGCCCGTCCATCCAGATCATCGCGATGGCGATGGTGGGGATGGTCAGACCGATCGACGCCATCGCGGAGCCGTAGGCGAGGTTGAGGCTGGTCTGCACCCGGTTGCGCAGGGCGTTGCGGACCGCGGCTATCGACTCGGGCGCGAGCACGAGGAGCGCGATCACCACGCCGACGACGGTGTAGGGCAGACCGGCCGCCTCGACCCCGTGCTCGATGGTCGGGGAGAGCATCTTGGCCAGGAAGACCACCGAGACCAGGGCGATCAGCAGCAGCACGACGCTGAACCACGCCTGCTTGGCGGTCGGCGGGTCGGCGTGGTCGTCGCCGTCCGTGTCTCGGATCACGCCGGTGACCCGGCCGTACTTGTCGCTCGTCACCGGCAGGAAGAAGTCGCGGTGGCGCACGGTCTGCGTGAAGACGAACGCCCCGTACAGCACGATCGACGCCACCGCCGCGAAGGCCAGCTGGAAGGCGGTGTAGGCGCCGCCCTCCGCCGACGTCGTGAAGCGCGGCAGGACGAGGGTGACCCCGGCCAGCGCGATCACGGTGGCGAGCGCCGACCCGGTGCCGGAGGCGTTGAAGCTGACCAGATGGTGCTTGCTCGCCCCCACCAGCAGGGACAGCCCGACGATCCCGTTGAAGGTGATCATCACGGCGGCGAAGACGGTGTCGCGGGCATAGGTGCTGGCCGCGTCGCCGCCGCTGCTCATCAGCATGAGGATCAGCCCTACCTCGATGACGGTCACCGCGACCGCGAGGATGAGGGAGCCGAACGGTTCACCTACTTTGTGCGCCACCACCTCCGCGTGGTGGACTGCCGAGAGGACTGCACCGACCAGTGCGGCGCCGATGGCCGCCAGGATGACCGGATGGTCATGGTTGGTCCACGTGGCCACGAGAAGCACCAGGGCTAGAACCGGTACGACCACGGTCCACTGGAAACGTCCTCGCAGTGTCCTGGTACTCATGAAGGAATTCTAAGGTCCCATGTCAGAGGCCCTTTCCGTGCGTCGCGGGAGTCACACCCTGCACCGCGCACGGAGCCCCGTCCCCTCTGGTAGCCTTGGAGGTCGCGTGTCCGCCCAGGTCGGCGGGCACAGTCACAGCTCCTCTCCACGGGTCCCCACCCCAGTCCCGGAGCTGTGACCGCCCTCTACGACCTATCCGCTCGCCATCAGGCGAACACACCAGGAAGTACACTCGTGGCAAACATCAAGTCCCAGATGAAGCGCATCAAGACGAACGAGAAGGCTCGTCTGCGCAACAAGTCCGTGAAGTCGGAGCTGAAGACCCACGTGCGCAAGGTGCGTGAGGCCATCGCAGCCGGCGACAAGGAGACCGCGACGGTCAGCCTTGCCACCGCGTCGCGCAAGCTCGACAAGGCTGTCGCCAAGGGCGTCATCCACTCGAACCAGGCTGCGAACCGCAAGTCGGCCCTCGCGAAGTCGGTCGCCGCTCTCTGAGCACACTTCGTCGGACGCCGTTCGCCCCTCGGGCGGGCGGCGTCTTTCGTGTGCCCCGGACCGACGGGTCAGGAGCGCCGGGAGCGCGCGATGGTCATGACCGCACGCTCTACCGCGAAGACCGGGTCCCTGGCTTCGCCCTTGACGTCGGCATCGGCCTGCGCGACGGCGGAGATCGCCGCCGCCAGCCCCTCCGGCGTCCAGCTCCGCAGGTCCTTGCGGGCGCGGTCCACCTGCCACGGCGCCATGCCCAGGTCCCGTGCCCCGAGCCCGCCGCCCCTCATCGACGCGACCTTCGCGAGGTTGCGCAGGCGCAGTGCCAGGGCCGCGACGATGGGCACCGGGTCCAGCCCGGTGTCGAGCGCGTGCCGCAGGAGTGCGACCGCACCACCCGCGTCGCCGGCCACCGCGGCGTCGGCGACCCGGAATCCCGTGGCCTCGACCCGCCCGCCGTAGTACTTGTCCACGGTGGCGGCCGTGATGGTGCCGGTCGTGTCGGCGATCAGCTGCGAGCAGGCCGACGCGAGCTCACGCAGGTCGCTGCCGAGCGCGTCCACCAGGGCGCGCACGGCCTCGGCGTCGGCCCGGCGGCGTGCGGCCTTGAACTCCCCCACGACGAACGACGCCTTCTCGGCGTCCTTGGTCACCGGCTCGCACACCAGCACGGGCGCGCCCGACTTCGTGACGGTGTCGAGCATCTTCTTGCCGCGCTGCCCGCCGCCGTGCACCACCACGACAGTGGTCTCGTCGTCCGGCGAGGCGACGTACGCGATGAGGTCGGACATCAGGTCCTCGGTGCCGGACTCCGTCGAGCGGACCACGACCACCTTGGCCTCACCGAAGAGGGACGGACTCGCCGCGACCAGCAGCTGACCCGCGCCGTACGTGGCGCCCTCCAGCTCGACCTTCTCGACCTCTGGGTCACGCGCGCGCGCCAGTCCGACGACGCCGTCCACCGCGCGCTCGGTCAGGAGCGGTTCGGCGCCGCGCACGAGCACGACCGGGGCGAGCGTGGGCTCGTCCCAGCTGCGGCCGGCGGGCGGTGAGGCGGTACGGCGCTTGGTCGCTGGAGGCACGGACACAGCCTGCCATGCACCACCGACACCCGTCGGCACGGGAGGGTGCCGACGGCTCGGCACCCACCCGCGCGGTTCCTACTCCCAGAGCAGATCGGCCAGGGACATCCGTCCGCCGTCGGTCCACGCGTTCGCGACCACGCACGCGCCCGCCACGGCACAGTCGGCCGTCCCTCCGCCGACCAGCTCGATCTCGCGGCGGACCGGCAGCCGCGCGATCACGGCGCCCGAACGATCGGCGACCACGCGCTTTCCGTCGTCGTACAGGCAGTTGTCCCCGTCCACCCCGCCGCCCGGTGTGGTGGCGCACTGCACGATGCGGACCGTCGTGCCCTTCGCGTAGCCGGTGCCCGTCACCGTGACGTGGCCCTTCTCAGCACCGAGCTTCGGCTCGGACAGCACGAGACCGGGTGCGTCGGGCGGCTCGGAGCCGTCGGGCAACGGGGCTGCGGCCGCCGCGAGCACGACGTCGGCCAGGTCGGCGACGGCCAAGGTGCACGGGTCCTCCGTGCAGTCCACCTCGGACACCGCGCCGACGTTGACGAACGCCCTGGCCGGCCGGGTCGCCGAGATACGGCCGCGTTCGTCGGCGACCACCTGCTCGCTCGTCGACATGTCGCACTCGTCGAGGGCACTCACGCCCGCCGTCGTGCCGCCTGCGCACTGGACCAGGTACTGGTTGCCACCCGTAAAGCCCGTGCCGCGCACCACCCAGGTGCCGTCCGCGGCCCGGACGGTGATGGCCGGGTCGCCGCTCGCGTCAGGGGGCTCCGCCGTCGGGCTCGCTCCCGGGGTGATCTGCGATCCCGTCTCCTGCGGCGACCCCGACGGAGCAGGGCTCTCCGGGGCCGCCGTGCACGCGGCCAGGGCGAGCACGACGGCGGCGACCGGGACGACCAGGCGCGCGCGCATCACGGGTAGCCCAGGTAGACGTCGACGCTGAGACCGATCCGCCAGCTCCAGGCGGCGCGGTTCCGCATCCACTGCACGCCGCGGCCCCACACGTGGTAGTCCTGCTCCAGGTAGCAGGACACGGCGTTGGTCTGGTTGAGCTCGCCCAGGTCGGTGCGATAACGCCGGGTGTCGTTCGTCCCGGGACTGCTCGCACCCACGCGCGTCTTCATGACCTGCGCGCACTCCTTGCCCGCCGACGACACGTACATGACGTGGGTGCCGTAGCGGTCCTTCGAGAAGCCGGTCTCGCACGACTTGCTGATCGCGTTGGAGTGGATCGGCACGTGCAGGTCAGCACCCACCCGGTTCGAGTTCGCGATGTTCGATCTGGTCAGGCCGTTGCCACGCACCACCTTGTAGCCCCGTTCCAGCAGGTTCATGTGGTCGGGGTCCTGCTGGGTGGTGGCGGACACCGCCACCAGGTAGGCGTTCGAGTTCTCGCTGAACCCGGCACACCCCGTGTTGGTGTGGCACACCGTGTCGCCACGGTCGTGGCACGCCTGGGACAGGTAGACCACCTTGCCGTTCCAGCGGTCCGGCACGTATGTCACGTCGGCGGCCGCGGTCGGCGCCACGGCGAGCAGCCCGCCCGCGGCCAGTGCGAGCGTCGCGAAGAGGGCGAGGAACCTGCGGAGCGTTGCATGCATCGTCGTCCCCTCAGCCCAGGTCGATCGGCAGGTCGGTCGAGGCGCACATGTCGCCGCCCGTCGCATACGCGAAGGCGAGGCAGTCCCCGTCGAGCGTGAACTTCACCGAGTCGATGGCGCCGTTGCTGTGCGCGGTGAACAGGAGCGCCTGCCAGACATCACCCGGGTACACCCCCGCGTCGACCAGCGCCTGCTCGAACCCGGCGGCGACGTCGACCGTCGCCTCGCCCTTGACGATCCGCACCTTGGTGCGCCCCAGGTCCGCGCCCGGAAGCTGGGACTCGAGCACCTGGTCGACCGCCTTGGCCAGCGTCGTGGTGGACGCGCCCTCCTCGACCGACCGCGCGGTGGACTGGACGCCCCCGGCCGGCTCACAGCCCAGGTAGGGGGTCGTGGCACCGTCGGCGGAGCGCGGCCCCTCTGGGATCTCCGGACAGGGTTCGGTGGTCGACGGCGGATCGCCGGCGACCGCATCGGCGTCGAGCCGCGCGCGATCCTCCCCTGCCTTGGCCTCCATGCCCTCGACGACGACGGTCCAGCCGTCGAGCACCTCTCCCGACTCGTCGAGCCAGGCCCCAGCGGCCTCCGGGTCCTCGGCGACGTCCACCCGGACCACCTGTTCGGCCTCGGAGACGTCGGTGACGACGGACTCCGACAGGAGCTCCTGCCGGAGCTGGGCCTGTGCGGCTACCTGGTCCCGCCCGACGGCGCTGAGCGCCGCCACCGGGACGAGCAGAGCGGCTGCTGCGGTTATCGCGATGGTCCGGCGATACCGCCGGGCCGTACGTTTGAGATCAACCACGAAGCCCCCTGGTACGTGATGACGGAACTCTCCGACATACCCCACGGTAGGGCCGCGGACAGGATCCGCAACGTTTCGCGATGTGTGGCACGAGTGCCCGGTACATGGCACGCTGACCTGGTCCAAGACTTTGTCCTCACCCGGACCGGGGCCGTCCGGGGCACCGTGGTCAGCATCCCGCCAGTGACACCTCCTGCCCGCGCACCACGAGTGCCACCGTGCCGCACTCGTCGGTCCGGACCACCGCGGCGCCGACGCCTGCGTACAGACCGAGGGCCTCGTCGGTCGGATGACCGTACTCGTTGTCCCTGCCCGACGAGACGAGAGCGACCGCCGGGCGGATCCGCTCCGCGAGCGCGCGCGACTGCACCGCCGAGCCGTGATGGGCAACCTTGACGACGTCGGCGGGACCCACCAGCGGGACAAGGTCCGCCTGGCCCGCGTCCTCCAGGTCGCCGAGCGTCAGCACGTCGAGCCCGGCGGTCCGGGCGGCGAGCACGACGCTCGAGTCGTTCGCCCCCTCGCCGGCGCCCGCCAGCAGCACCTGCCAGGTCAGAGCACCGGCCGTGCCCCGGTCGCCGGCCCGCGCGGCTCGCACCGGTACCCCCGCGGCCGCCAGCGCCGCCCCGGTCGCCGCGGCGTTCGCCGCGGGCTCCGGCACCGGGGAGACGAGCGCGGCAGCGACCTCGCGGCCCGCCAGCACCGGCCCGAGGCCACCGACGTGATCCGCGTGGAAGTGGCTGAGCACCAGCAGGTCGACCCGGGTGACACCGAGCTGATCCAGGCACCGGCCCGCCGCAGGCCCGTCCGGCCCCACGTCCACCACCACCGCCGACGCCGGCCCCGTGCGCAGAGCCAGCGCATCGCCCTGCCCGACGTCGCACGCCGCGACCTGCCAGTCCGCAGGCAGCCCCGAACGGGCGGCGAGGCGCGGTACCGCCACCACGACGACCAGCGCCGCCACAGCTCCCGCCGCCAGGACGGCGGCGAGGCGCGCCCCGCTGAGCCTCCGACGTCGCGCGCCGAGCGCTTCACGCAGGCTCGACCGCGCGGCCGCCCGCCACGACTCGGGCCACCCCGGGCGCGGGGCTCGCCGCAGCACCGCCCACAGCACCACCGCGGTGAGCGCGGCCAGCAGGAGCGCACCCGGCAGACCACCCAGCCACGGGACCATCGCGCCCGGGAGCGCCGCACACCAGTGCGCGACCGCAGCGATCCACCACGTGGCGGCGCTCGCCGCCCAGGCCACGAGCCCTGCGATGGCCGGCAGCCCTGGCGCGAGGACCGTCGCGACCAGCCCGAGCACGGTGGCCGGTACCAGCGCCGGCGCGGCCAGCAGGTTCGCGAGCACCGACACCGTGGACACGGACGGGTCGAGCAGCACCAGCACCGGCCCGCACGCCGCCTGTGCGGCGATCGGGACCGCGAGGGCGAACGCCGCGGCGTCGCCCGTCCAGGGTGCGAGCCGGGCGGCCAGCGGCGCCGCGAGCAGCACGAGGCCGCCGGTCGCCGCGGCCGAGAGCACGAACCCGAAGGAGCCGGCAAGCCATGGGTCGACCACCAGCAGCCCGACGACCGACGCGGCGAGCGCAGGGACCGACTGTGCCGGCCGGCCGATCGCAACTCCGGTCAGTGCGAACGCGGCCATCACCGCAGCGCGGAGCACCGCGGGCTCCGGGCGCACGAGGGCTACGAAGGTGAGGGAAGCGAGCGCGACGAGGACCACCCTGGCCGTCCTCGGGAGGCGGGCCAGCGAGCAGAGCAGGGTCAGGACGGCGACAACCACGGCGAAGTGGCCGCCCGAGACTGCCGTGATGTGCGTCAGCCCGGTTGATCTCATGTCCTCGGCCAGGTCGTCCGGAAGGCGGGTGGTGTCGCCGATGGCGGCGCCTGGTACCAGCCCGCGCGCCTGGGCGGGCAGCGGGTCGGTCACCTCAAGGAGCGCGGTGCGGTGGGTGTCGAGCACGCGCAGCGCCGACGGCGGGGCGCGGATCTCGGTCGCGCCGTCGGCGGCGAGCCGGGCGGTCTCCGCGGCACCGGCGTCGGCAGGCCGTAGCGCGCCCGACACGGTCACGGTCGCCCCGTACCGGGGCACCGTGCTCGACAGGACCTGGACGTGGGCCCGCGCCGCCGAGCGGACGCCCCGGGCCTCCACCGCGCGGGCGGCGAGCACCCAGCGGTGCTGCCCCGCTCCAGGGGTGGCCGGTCCCGGAGCGAACGAGAACGGTTCCGGCTGGGAGGCGACGGTGCCGGTGAGAGTAGCGGTCACCCGCTGCCCGGCGAGCTCGGCAAGCGGCGCCCGGCCGGCCAGCTGGACGTGCGCGGAGACCGTGACCGCCAGCACGCAGGCAGCCGCGAGCGCCGTGTGGGCGACGGCAGGCCGGGCAGCGCGGCGCAGCAGCGCTGCCGTCACCACCAGGTGGAGACAGGCTGCTGCCACCCCGCCCGCCGCGACCCACGTCGCCGAGCCGCTCCAGGCGGCCGCCGGGCCGGTCAGCAGCCATGCCGCGCCCCAGACGGCCAGCGCCGCAGGCACCATCCGCAGGTCGATCATGGCCCGACCCGTGCGCTGTCCCGGATCTCGTCGAGCGTGGCCGGGCCGATACCCGGCACGTCCTCGAGCTCGTCCACGCTCGCGAACGGCCCGTTGGTGTCACGCCACTCGACGATCGCCTGGGCGATCGACGGCCCCACGCCGGGAAGCGCCTCCAGCGCGACCGCGTCGGCTCCGTTGATGTCGACGGTGCCGCCCGTCGCCGGCCCGGCGCCCGGGTCCGGCGGGGTGCCGCCCCCCGGTGTCGGCCCGGGCACCCGCTCGCCCGGCCTGGGTACGTACAGCTGCTCGCCGTCGACGACCGTGCGGGCCAGGTTCACGGCCGTCAGGTCCGCTTTGCCGGTGGTGCCGCCGGCCGCCTGCAGAGCATCGGCGACCCGTGCGCCGTCGGGCACTGTGACCAGGCCTGGCTCGGCCACCTCTCCGACGACGTGCACGAGCAGCCCCGTGCCCGCGGCACCGGATTCCGGGCCTGACCCCGGCCCTGCGCCGGTCTCCGGTGCGGCAGGCACAGGGCCGCCCGCGGCGGCCGGGCTCTCCGGTTCCCCTCCGGGCGGGCCGTGGCCGGGCTCGTCGCCCGCGGGGTCGGCGTCCGCGGCCACCCCCGCCAACGGCTCGACGCCGCCACCACGCAGGGAGAGCGCCGCCACGCCCACGCTGAGCAGGAGCACGGCCACGACGGCCACCACCGCCGTCGTCCCGGTCACGGCCCATCTGCGGGCCCCGTGCTCGGCACGGGGGTCGGCCGGGTGCCCGTGCGCCGCCGCATACACCGCCGCCACCCCGGAGGCGGACCGCCGGGCACGCAGCCGGGCCACCAGCTCGTCGGCGTCCGTCCCGGCCTGGCCCAGGGCTGCGGGCGCGGCGGGCGGTGCGGCGGCGGGCGGCCGGGACGCGGGCGAGGACCCCGCAGGCGCCGCTGGCAACGCTGGCGTTGGTGGCACTGGCGTTGGTGGCACTACGGGCGTCGACACGGAGGTGGGCGTCGACACGGTGGTCCAGGGATCCGTGGCCGTGGGCTGGGTGCCCCAGGCGGCGGTGGCTCCCGAGGTGGTGGCAGACACGGGTGCGGCCGACCGGTCGCCCCTGTCTCCGGACCCGTGCACAGGGCTGAACGGCCACGGGTCGGGAAGTCGCTGTTGAGCGGTCTCTGGCTGCATGGCTCAGGACGCTATGCGGGCGCCGCACCCCTCCGCCGGCCCCTGAAAGCTGTCTGTGCACAGACCTCGAAAGTCGTCCCCTGTGGTCGCGCTCGCCGCCGCCTCAAGCCGTGTCGACGGTCGGTCTGCTCGCCGACGAGTTTCGCCGACGTGCACCGATGAGTTCATCCCGGCAGCTTCGTCAGACCTGGCAGCGAGAGCCTGAGCCACCCCGGCCGGGCCGAGGCGCACGACCAGGAGCCGACACGATGACCGACAAGAAGACCTTCACCCTGGACGCGCCGAGCGGCGTCCTCACCTATGACGTGCGCGAGGCCGCGGCGCCGACCGACGAGGCCCCCCTTGTGCTGATCGGCCTCCCGATGGGAGCGGAGGGCTTCACCACGCTCGCCCGCCACTTCACCGACCGGACCGTCGTGACGTACGACCCTCGCGGTGTCGAGCGCAGCACGCGAGACCTGGGTACCGAGACGGAGCCGCCAGGCATCGCCACCCACGCGGACGACGTGCACCGCATCATCAGCGCGGTAGGTGGCGGACCGGTCGACCTCTTCGCCTCCAGCGGCGGCGCCGTCGTCGCCCTGGAGCTCGCCGCGACCCACCCTGCTGACGTCCGGACCGTCATCGCGCACGAGCCGCCCCTGGCGAGCGTGCTGCCCGACCGCGACGCCATGGTCGCCGCCATGACCGGCATGCACGACACCTACCAGGCCAAGGGGTTCGGTGCTGCGATGGCGAAGTTCATCGCCCTGGTCAGCCACCAGGGCGAGATCACGGAGGCCTACCTCGCCCAGCCCGACCCGGACCCGGCGATGTTCGGTCTGCCGACCGAGGACGACGGTGCCCGCGACGACCTGATGCTGGGCGTCAACATGCTGGTCCTGCCGCCGTACGAGCCGGGCTACGAGACCATCGCGGCAGGTACTCCGCGAGTGGTGATCGCCGTCGGCGAAGACACCGGCGAGGCGATGACGGGCCGCGCCGCCCGCGGGACCGCTGCCCGGCTCGGCACGGAGGCAGTCGTGTTCCCCGGCGGCCACGGCGGTTTCAGCGGCGGCGAGTACGGCCAGCCTGCCGACAAGCCCGAGGAGTTCGGGGCACGGCTGCGCGAGGTGCTCGCCGGCTGAGGCGACCCGCTCGAATGGTCGGTAGAACGTCAGGTGATCGGCTCCTCGGGATGCCGAACACCTGACGTTCTACCGACCACCCGGCTCCGTGGATCGACCCATGGAGCCGGGTCAGTGCGAGTGGTCGCCCAGGTCCGCGACGACGACGGCGAGCGTGCCGGGGCCGACGTGCACGCCCAGCACGGCGCTCAGCGGTGTGACCTCGACGTCCGCCCGGGTACGCGTGTGCAGGCGGCCCGCCAGCGCGAGTGCCCGGTCGTAGGCGCCGAAGTGGTGCACGGCCACCACCGGCCGCTTCGCCTCCGCGACGAAGCCTGCGGCTTGTTCCAGCAGCCGTTCGGCACCGACGGCGCGGGTGCGCACCCGCTGGGAGAGCTCGACCGCGCCGTCGGCCAGACGAAGGATCGGCTTGACCCCCAGGACGGTGCCGAGCGCGGCGGCAGGACCGGAGAGCCGTCCACCGCGGCGCAGATGCTCGAGGGTGTCGACCACGAACACGGCGTTCGCCGTTCCGGCGACCTCGATGGCCCGGGCGGCGACGTGGGCGGCGTCGGCCCCGGCGGCGGCGCACTCCGCCGCCGCACGGGCGGCGAAACCGAGGCCGGCTGCGCCGGTGCGCGAGTCCACGGCGCGCACCTGCAGGGGCGACCGCGCGGCAGCCGTGCCCGCGGAGCCCACCGTGCCCGACAGCGCCCCGGACAGGTGCACCGAGACGATGGACCGGGCACCTTCGTCACCAAGGCGTCGGTAGACGGCGGCGAAAGCCTCTGGCGGCGGCTGGGAGGTCGTCACCTGCGCACCCTCAGCGACCAGCTCCGCGAGCCGCTCGGGAGTGATGTCCTCACCCTCGGCGTAGTCCTCGGCGTAGTCTTCGTCGCCGACGAGGACGCGCAGGGGCACCACGACCGGGCCACCCGGCAGACCGGCGGGCAAGCAGGCGGTCGAGTCGGTGACGACCCGCACCTCCTGGGGAGCCGGGCTGGAAGAACGACGTCGGGTGCGCATGACCGCGCCACTCTATCCGCGCGAGGAACCGGACGGGTAAACCACGGGCGCCTCCCCGCGCGCGGCGCCGGAGCCCGACTTAGCATCCGAGACATGCCCGATGCATCGACGCCTGATCTTGCCGCCCTGCGCGAGGCGGCCGCCGCGGCCCAGAAGGCTCTCGAGGAAGCCGAGCGGACAGCGGCAAGCGCCGCCCCGCAGGCGCCTGGCGCGCCCGAGGCTCCGGAGCCCGCGCCCGCCGCCTCCCCGGCTGCCGCTGCGGGCGATGCACCTCCGCAGGGTTACGCCGCCGAGGTCGCTGCGGGCTACGCGGCGGCGGCCACGCTGCCGCTCGGCGCGCTGCTCGAGGGTGAGCCGGGCGGGGACGCCACCCCGAACCCGCAGGTCCAGGTGGGTTTTGCGCTGTCGATGCTGAACCGCCACGGGCTGGTGGCCGGCGCGACGGGAACCGGCAAGACGAAAACCCTGCAGGGCATGGCCGAAGGGCTCTCCCTTGCCGGTGTGCCCGTCTTTCTCGCGGACGTCAAGGGTGACCTGTCCGGTCTCGCGCTCCCTGGCCCGGACAGCCCGAAGATCATGGAGCGCGCGGCGAGCGTCGGGCAGGACTGGACGCCCACCCAGTATCCGGTCGAGTTCTACTCCCTGGGCGGGATCGGCAAGGGCGTGCCGATCCGCACCACGGTCACCGACTTCGGGCCACTGCTGATGTCCAAGGTGCTGGGCCTCAACGAGACGCAGGAGTCCAGCCTCACGCTGATCTTCCACTGGGCGGACAAGAAGGGTCTGGCCCTGCTGGACCTCAAGGACCTGCAGTCGGTGATCGCCCACCTGACCTCGGACGAGGGCAAGGCGGAGCTCAAGGGCATCGGCGGCGTCTCGGCGGCGACGGCGGGCGTCATCCTGCGGGAGATCGTCGGCCTGGAGGGGCAGGGCGCCGACGTCTTCTTCGGCGAGCCAGCTTTCTCGACGTCGGACCTCATCGCGACCAAGGGCGACCTCGGGGTGCTGAGCGTGCTGGAGCTGCCGGCCGTCCAGGACCGGCCCCAGCTGTTCTCGACGTTCCTCATGTGGCTGCTCGCGGATCTCTTCCAGGAGCTGCCAGAGGTGGGCGACGCCGACAAGCCCGAGCTCGTGTTCTTCTTCGACGAGGCGCACCTTCTGTTCGCGGATGCCTCGAAGGACTTTCTGCACCAGGTGGTCCAGACCGTCCGGCTGATCCGGTCCAAGGGCGTCGGCGTCTTTTTCGTCACGCAGTCGCCGAAGGATGTGCCGTCGGACGTCCTGGCGCAGCTCGGCAACCGGGTGCAGCATGCGTTGCGGGCCTTCACGCCCGACGACGCCACGGCGCTCCGTGCCGCCGCCCGCACCTTCCCGAAGTCGCCGTACGACCTGGAGCGGCTGCTGCAGGAGCTGGGCACCGGCGAGGCGGTGGTCACCGTGCTCACCGAACGGGGCGCGCCCTCCCCCGTGGCATGGACCCGCGTGCGGGCCCCGCAAGCCGCGATGGAACCGGCGGCCGCCGGCGAGATCGACCGGGTGGTGGCGGCGTCGCCGGGCCAGGCGAAGTACGGCACGGCGGTCGACGCGGAATCGGCGTTCGAGCTGCTCCAGGCGAAGGCGCAGGAGCAGGCCGCCGGGCGCGCGGCGGCTGACGGGGAGACGTCCGCGGCCGAAGACCAGCAGGAGCTCGCCAGGGAACGCGCCCGGCTCGAGAAGGACGCCACCGCACGCGAGAAGGCGGAGGCCCGGCACAAGGAGAAGTCCACCCGTGACCGGAACCGTGTGGTGGGCTCGCTGGCGAGGACGGCCGGCACGGTGATCGTCCGTGAGCTGACCCGCTCGCTCTTCGGCACCCGCCGTCGCTAACCCCTTCGTCGAGTGCTGGCCATCTGGGGGTTCTGGCGGTTGAACCCCACAGATACCCAGCACTCAACGGAAGCGGAGGTTAGGCCGGGACGATGTTGACCAGCTTGGGGGCGCGGACGATGACCTTGCGGGTGCCCCGGCCGTCCAGGAACTTGACCACGTTCGGCTCGCTGAGGGCCGCCGCCTCCAGGTCCTCGGCCGAGATGTCCGGAGCGACCTCGAACCGGGCGCGCACCTTGCCCTGCACCTGGACGACGCAGGTCACGGTGTCCTGCACGAGATACTGCTCGTCGGCTGCCGGGAAGGGCGCGTGCGCCAGCGACTCCTCGTGACCGAGCCGGGACCACAGCTCCTCCGCGATGTGCGGCGCGATGGGCGCCGTCATCAGGACCAGCGGCTCGACGGCGGCGCGCGGCACGGACGGCAAGCCCGTGAGGTGGTTGTTCAGCGTGATGAGCTTGGCGATGGCCGTGTTGGGCCGCATGTTCTCCATCTCGACGCTGACGTCGGCGATGGTGCGGTGCACGGCCCGCAGCGTGGCGGTGTCGGGCTCGTCGTCGGTCACCGTGAGCTCGCCGGTCTCCTCCGAGACGACGTTGCGCCAGAGCCGCTGCAGGAACCGCTGCGAACCGACGACGTCGCGGGTGTTCCACGGACGTGACTGGTCGAGCGGACCCATCGACATCTCGTAGACCCGGAACGTGTCGGCGCCGTACGCCTCGTACATCTCGTCCGGCGAGACGACGTTCTTGAGCGACTTGCCGATCTTGCCGTACTCGCGGTTCACGGGCTCGCCGCGCCAGGTGAAGCCGGTCTGCTCGTCACCATCGACCTCGGCGGCCGGCACGTACACACCGCGCGCGTCGGTGAACGCGTACGCCTGGATGTACCCCTGGTTGAAGAGCTTGCCGAACGGCTCGAGACTCGTCACGAAGCCCAGGTCGAACAGGACCTTGTGCCAGAACCGCGCGTACAGCAGGTGCAGCACCGCGTGCTCCACACCGCCGACATACAGGTCGACGCCACCCGCCGGACCGGACGTCGGGTTGTGCCGCGGGCCCAGCCAGTACTTCTCGAGCTCCGGGTCCACGGCGTGCGCCGTGTCGGTCGGGTCGAGGTAGCGCAGGTAGTACCAGCACGAGCCGGCCCAGTTCGGCATGGTGTTCGTGTCGCGACGGTAGGTCTTCGCGCCGTCGCCGAAGTCCAGCTCGACGTTGACCCAGTCCTCGTTGCGGCCGAGCGGCGCCTCGGGCTCCGAGGCTGCGTCGTCGGGCTCGAACGTGCGCGGCGAGAAGTCGGGCACCTCGGGCAGCTCGACGGGCAGCATCGAGTCCGGCAGCGCCATCGGGCGGTCCTGCTCGTCCCACACCACCGGGAAGGGCTCGCCCCAATAGCGCTGGCGGGAGAACAGCCAGTCGTTCAGGCGGTAGGTGGTCGTACCCTCGCCGATGCCCTTGGCCTCGAGCCACTCGATGATCCGCGCCTTGGCCTCGGTCACGCCGAGCCCGTCCAGCGAGATCTCGTCGTTCGAGGACCGGACCGCGACGCCGTCGCCGGTGTAGGCGCCGACGTGTCCCTCGGGGAGGCCGCCCTCTGGCTCCACCGTGTTGATCACCGGCAGGTCGTAGGCCTCGGCGAACGCGAAGTCACGCTCGTCGCCGCCCGGCACGGCCATGATCGCGCCGGTGCCGTAGCCCATGAGCACGTAGTCGGCGGTGAACACCGGGACGGACGTCCCCGTCACCGGGTTCACGGCCAGGTGACCCGTGAACACGCCCGTCTTCTTGCCGGCGTCCGCCTGGCGCTCCACTGCGGTCTTCGCGGCGGACTCACGCCGGTAGGCGGCGACCGCCTCGCCCGGCGTCTCGTAGCCACCGGTCCACGCCGAGCGCGTGCCCTCCGGCCAGGCGCTCGGCACCTCGTCGAGCAGCGGGTGCTCGGGGGCCACGACCATGAAGGTCGCGCCGAACAGCGTGTCCGGACGCGTCGTGAACACCTCGAGGCTGCCGCCCGCACCGGCCGGGTCGTACTCGGCGGTGCCGACCACGTCGAACCGCACGGCGGCGCCGGTGGACCGGCCGATCCAGTTGCGCTGCATCGACTTGACCTTGTCCGGCCAGTCGATGAGCTCCAGGTCGTCGGTGAGGCGGTCCGCGTACGCGGTGATGCGCATCTTCCACTGGCGCAGGTTCTTGGTGAACACCGGGAAGTTGCCGCGCTCGGACCGGCCGTCGCTGGTGACCTCCTCGTTCGCCAGCACGGTACCGAGGCCGGGCGCCCAGTTCACCGGCGAGGAGTCCACGTAGGCAAGCCGCTGCGCGTCGACGACATCGCGCTGCTCACCCTCGTTCAGCGCCGACCAGACGGCGCCGCCCGTGTTGTCCCCCTCGTGGCCGGGTACGGGACGCGCGCCCGACGCCAGCTCGTCGCGCAGCTCGCTGATCCTCCGGGCACGCCCGCGCCCGCCGTCGGGCCGCTGTGCGTCCTCGTCGTACCAGGAGTCGAAGATCTGCAGGAAGATCCACTGGGTCCAGCGGACGTACTCGGGGTCGATCGTGGCGAACGACCGGCGCGGGTCGTGCGCGAGGCCGGCCCGCCTGAGCTGCCGCTTGTACGTGACGATGTTGCGCTCGGTGACCAGGCGCGGGTGCTCGCCCGTCTGCACCGCGTACTGCTCGGCAGGCAGGCCGAACGCGTCGAAGCCCATGGTGTGCAGCACGTTGTCGCCGCACATCCGACGGAACCGACCGACCACGTCCGTTGCGATGAAGCCCAGCGGGTGTCCCACGTGCAGGCCCGCACCCGAGGGGTACGGGAACATGTCCATGATGAAGTACGGGTTGCCCTCCGCCGGGTGCCCGCCCGGACCGGTAAGCGGCCCCTGCGGGTTCGCCGCATGGAAGGTTCCGCGCTCCTCCCAGACGTCCTGCCAGCGCAGCTCGATCTGCTGCGCGAGGGCTGGTGTGTAGCGGAAACGGGGCTCGTCCGAAGACGCGGTGCGCTCGGGTGCGTCGGGCATTGTCACGCGGCGAGTCTACCGACCGAGCGGCTGCCCGGCTCTCGGTCGTCCACAGGGTGAAGGTTCATCCGACATTCGCCCGCTCCTCCCCCGAAGTTGTCCGCCGGAGTGCTCGAATTGCCCGCATGATGCCCTCGTTGCGAAAGCTCCTCGCCGCCAGCATCGCCGCCACCGTCGTGTGGACGGCCCCGACCGCCGTTGCCGTACCGTCGCCGACCGATGAAGCCAGCTCGTCCACCACCAGCGACGCCGGCACCCGCAACCGCCCCGCCGACCACGTGGTCTTCCTCGCGCTCGACGGGTTCGACATCGAGTATCTCGACCTGGTCCGTGACGGGTCCGCGGAGATGCCCAACCTACGGCGCCTCCTGCACCGCGGCAGCGTCACGACCTCGACCGGCGTGATGACCTCGATCACCAACCCGTCCTGGTCCTCGGTGGCGACCGGCGCCTGGCCGGAGACGCACCGCAACACCGCCTACTGGTTCAACACCGAGACGAACACGGCACGCGGTCAGCAGCGTGACCTCGCCGTGCCCACCATCGCGCAGTCGATCCGCGAGCAGGGGGGCACCGTGTTCTCCGCGCAGTGGTTCATCCTGCAGAACTACGGCGTCACGTATGGCGACCCCGACGGCCTCTACACCCAGCCCGGCGGCGACTGCGCCCGCCGCACCGACGACGCGGTCGCCGTGCTGCGCGGCGAGCCGGTCAGCTCCGGCGGGCAGCTCGTGACGGCGAACGGCGTCCCGGAGCTCCTGACCGTCTACTGCGACACGCTCGACGCGCTGGGCCACGAGGGCGGTGACATCAATCCGAGCATCCCCGGCGCCCTGACGGAGATCGACCGCCAGATCGGGCGGATCGTCGCGGCCACGAAGGACGCCGGCATCTACGGCCGCACCGCGTTCGTGCTCACGGGCGACCACGGCATGACGACCTTCGACAAGGGCTTCGGCGCCGAAGGGCTGGCCGCGATCGAGGAGGCGGGCTTCACCCCGCAGGTCCTGACCAGCGGTCAGTCGCCGGCTCCTGGCACCGACGTCGCGATCGTCGTCGGGGGCGTCGCGGACGTGCGGATCCTTGGCGAGCGGGCGGGCGACCCTGCCTCCGTCCGCCGGCTGGAGGAGGCGCTGACGGCGCTGCCGCAGGTGCGGAACGTCTTCGACAAGGCCGACCAGCGGCGCATGCACATGAGCCGGAACCACGGCGACCTGCTCGTCGAGCCGGAGCCCGGCTGGTCGTTCGGCACGACGCCGGCGGGCCCGTCCGGGCGGCACGGCTCGACCACCGAGCTGCGCGTCCCCCTGGTCCTGGCCGGAGCGGGGGTCCGGCCGGACGCACACCCTCGTGCGCCGCGGCACATCGACATCGCGCCGACGATCTCTGCGCTGCTGGGCTACGCGCCGCCGTCGGGCAGCGAGGGCCGTGCGCTGCGCGAGTCGCTGCGCCGCTGAGCGGCGCCCGCGCCGCGAGGTAGTGGCGGTAGGGCGACGGCGCGAGGTGACTGTACGAATGCGGGGTGGGTTGCTGTGCGTAGACAGTGTCTACGCACAGCAACCCACCCCGCGCGGTACCTGTTTCCCCGGCACGCCGACGCCGGGACCAGCCTCAGAACGACGCGGCCAGGTCCCCGCCCACCGCCAGCATCAGCCACGCAACGGCCGCGACGTAGCCGATGATCAGGATGATGCCGTGGTTGCCGACGATCGCGTTCCGCAGCCCGGCGCCGACGGGCAGGTCGCCCGACTGTGCGCCCCGCACGATCTGGTACCAGAGCAGCGGCCACATGATGGTCCACACGACCATGCAGTAGGGGCACAGCGCGACGATCGTGTAGAAGCTGGTCCACATCAGGAAGAAGATGAGCGCCTGGCCCAGCACCGTTCCGGCCAGCAGCGACATCCAGTACCAGCGGGGCAGGCGGGTACCGAGCAGGAGCATCACGCCCGTCGTGACGACGACGGGGAACGCTGCCACACCGATGTACGGGTTGGGGAAGCCGAGCAGCGCGCCCTGCCACGAGTCCATGGCGGCGCTGCAGGTGACGAACAGGTTGACGGTGCAGGACGCCGTCCGGTCCGGATCGACGAACGCCAGGTACTTCTCCCAGGCGAGAGCGAACGAGGCCACGAAGCCGATCCCGCCCAGCACCACCAGGAGCAGCCCCATGGTGCGGCCGCCGAACGGCCTGGGCCCTGTCTCGGCGAGGTCGTTCTCATGGTTCATCGAGCTCTCCGACGACGTCGTGGTCGCCCCGGTCTCATTCACCTGCCCAACGCTACCGGCGGAGACTGGGACATTGCTGGGTCCTGGGTCACAAAATTGTCTCCGTCGGCTGGTGCGCCACCCGCTGCCGCCCGAACGCCAGGATCATGCCGAGGCCCAGCAGGGTGACCCCCACGCCGGCCCAGGCGGGCGCGAGGTAGCCCCAGCCGGCGTCGATGACCACGCCGCCGAGGAACGCCCCCGCACCGTTGGCCACGTTGAGCCCGGCATGGCACAGCGCCGCACCCAGCGACGACGCGCCAGGAGCCAGGTCCATGAGCCGGGTCTGGAACGCGAGGCCCAGCATCTGCGAGGTGACGCCGAGCAGGAACAGGGAGACCAGGGCGGGCACCACCGAGGCGCCGGTGAGGGCGAAGAGCGCCAGCGACGCCGCCGTCGCCACGAAGCCGATCAGCACCGCGCGCAGCACCCCGTGGTCGGCGAGCCGACCGCCGATCTGCGTCCCCACCGTCATCCCGACGCCGAACAGGGCGAGCACCCACGGCACCGCGCCGCCGGGCAGGCCGGTCACGCCGGTCATCGTGGGGGCCACGTACGTGTAGACGGCGAACATGCCGCCGAACCCGATGGCGCCCGCCGCGAACGCGAACCACAGGGGCGCGTTCCGCAGGGTCGCCAGCTCGGTGCGCACGGAACGCCCGGGACCGCCGGCGGCATCCGGCACGAGCCGCCACAGCCCGAGCAGCGTGACGATACCGAGCGCGCCGATCAGCACGTAGGACGTGCGCCACCCGAAGACCTGCCCCACCCAGGTGGACAGGGGAACGCCGATGACGTTCGCGATGGTCAGGCCCGTCATCATCATCGCGACGGCGCGCCCCCGCTGGGCCGGCCCCGCGACAGCGGCACCCACCGCGGCGCCGACGCCGAAGAACGCCCCGTGCGGCAGCCCGGCGAAGAACCGCCCGACCACGAGCCAGCCGATGTCCGGCGCCGCCGCCGACAGCACGTTCGCGAGCGTGTACGCACCCATCAGCACGAGCAGCAGGCGCTTGCGCGACATCCGCGCCGCGGCAACGGTCAGCAGCGGCGCCCCGACGACCACGCCGAGCGCGTACGCGGTGATGGTGTGCCCCACCTGCGGGTCGG
This sequence comes from Promicromonospora vindobonensis, assembly GCF_042685865.1. Classification (NCBI taxonomy): domain Bacteria; kingdom Bacillati; phylum Actinomycetota; class Actinomycetes; order Micrococcales; family Promicromonosporaceae; genus Promicromonospora; species Promicromonospora vindobonensis. The sequence goes on from NZ_JBHUOG010000001.1 coordinate 840,001, forward strand.
TCGCGCCGAGGTCCGCGCCGACGTCGGGCAGCAGGCCCATCGCGGCGAACTCGGTGGTGCCGATGGTGAAGCCGCCGACCGCCAGCGCGACGAGCGCCGGTGCGGCCTTGCGCATCGAACGGGTGCCTGCCGCCTCGTCGGGGGCAGGCTGAGGAGAGCTGGTCGCCATGGGGGTCTCCAGGAGCGTCGTATCGATTCGGGTGACCGTCGGCGACGCCGGCGACGAGCGGAGGGGAACGGGAGGAGACTACCTCCGCGCCACCCACACGCGGGAAGCCGCCAGCAGTCCGAGATCGGCCACGCGCTCGACCGCACCCGGCTGCACGCCGGAAGCCGAGGCGTCGCCGTCCTGCTCCGGCAGGGCTGCTGGGCAGGTCCAGGACACGGCGACCGTGCCTGCGAACTCGCGCCGCGTCGTGACCTCGACCCGCATGTCCAGGTCCAGGCCGAGCTCCGCGAGGTAGCGCAGCGCGTCGGGATCGGCGTCGGAGATGCGGACCACCGTGCCGGCGTCCCCCGCGTGCATCGACGACAGGGGTACGGCGGAGGGCCGCACCACCGTGCCGTCGGCCGCAGGGATCGGGTCACCGTGCGGATCCCGCGACGGGTGGCCCAGGCGCTCGGCCATCCGCTCGACGAAGACGTCCGAGACCGCGTGCTCCAGCACCTCGGCCTCGTCGTGCACCTCGTCCCAGCCGTACCCGAGCTGGTCCACCAGGAACGTCTCCAGGAGCCGGTGCCTGCGCACCATCGCCAGGGCGAGACGGCGGCCGTCGTCGGTCAGCCGGATGGCCCCGTACCGCTCGTGCTCCAGCAGCCCCTGCCCGGACAGGCGACGCACCGTCTCCGACACCGTGGAGGCACCCACACCGAGCCGGTCGGCGAGATGCTTGGTCGTCACCTTCTCGTCCGACCACTCCTGCGCCGACCACACCGCCTTCAGGTAGTCCTGGGCGACGGGCGTCAGCTCGGCCGGGTCGGTTGCGATCTCCACGCCCCCGAGCCTAGTTGCCGGACGGCGACGACGACGGCGTCCACCCGGTGCCGGACATCACACCCTCCTCGGCGTCACCCGGCACCTCGTCGGGCAGCGGCACCGGCGGAGGGATCATCTGCCGCTCACCTACCGACGCCTCCCCGTCCGGCGTGACCTCGACGAGCTGCCAGTCCACGAACCGGCGCCGCTCGGGATCGAACCGCAGCACCGTCATCTCCGAGGAGTCCCGCAGCGGACCCACCGACGTGTTGCCCTTCGTCGCGCCGCCGGTGCTCGCGTTCACGTACCGCACGCCGTACCCCACGACGTCCGGCCCGATCCGCGTGTGCATGTGCCCGGAGACCTGGAACGGCACGCAGCCCGACTCCAGCGCCGCGTCGCCGACGGCGGGCTGGTGGATCAGCAGCAGGTCCACCCGGTCCTCCCCGACGTACCCGCCGAGGCCCGGATCGCCCGCTGCCTCGCACGCCACGTCCCGCAGACGCTCGCCGGCCTCCTCGGGCGTCTCCTCGCGCGCGATCACCGTGCCGCCGCCGATCCGCGTCTCCAGCGGGTCCCGGTCGCCGAGGATCCGGACGCCCTCGACCTCGACGACGCTGCCGTCGAGCACGATCTGGCGGTTCGCGAGCTCCGTCGCCGTCGTCAGGCGCGAGTCGTGGTTGCCGTCGGAGACCACGAACGGCACGCCGTCGGGCACCGCGGAGGCGAACGAGTCCACGCAGACCGACTCGACGCTCGTGCCGTTGATCGTGGTGTCACCGGCGTTGAGCATGACGTCGGGTCCCATGCGGTCGGCGAGGTCCCGGATGAGGGGCGTCATGCCTGTGTTGCAGTGCAGGTCCGAGACCAGGAGGAACGTCACGTAGTCGGTGCTCTCCGGGCTGTCCGACGCCGTGGGGCCCTGGTCGGCCTCCGCAGCCTCCTGCTCGGCGACCCGGGCGTCCCACGCTTCGTTCAGCCGTTCGCGGGCTCCGGCGTAGAACACCTCGTTGGCCTGGTAGGTCTCCACCAGCTGGCCGCTGTAGGTGTCGATGACGCCGGCCAGCCGGCCGGTGATGCGCGCGCCTTCCAGGGCAGTTCCCTCGAACACGGGCGAGGCGGGCAGCGACGCCCGCTCCTCGGGACCCGAGCTCGCGGTGGCGGTGCTGGCCACCAGCACGACGACGAGCACGGCGCCCGTGATCTCCCAGGTGCGGGGCACCAGGGCGCGGGCGAGGTCCCGCCGTCGGGCCGCCCCGAGCAGGGCCCACAGGCCGAAGCCGGCCACTGCGAGCACGAGAGCGGCCGCACCTGTCCCCCGAGCCGCGTCCCAGACCAGCGCCCACGCCACGGTGCGCACCGTCTGCTGCGGGGTGTCGAAGAACTGGAGGTACCCGTCGAGGTCGCCGGAGAGGGCGTCGAAGCTGGCCGTGTCCACGGCGGAGAGGTCAGCGGGGATCTCGTGCACGGTGATCCGCACGCCGAGGTTGAGCGGGAGCGGGGACTCCGTCACGACGGTGCCGAGCGGGCCGAGGTCGGCGAGCAGCCGGTCGTTCGCTGTGACCGCGTACGTGGCCTCGTGCGGGCCGAGGCTGAGGTCGGCCCTCGCCGTCGTGATCCCGAACGTGAGGCATACGACGGCGGCTGCCACGCCGGCAAGGGTCCAGCGCAGCCAGCGGGGCGGGTTGGTGCGACTCATCGGACCTACCTTTTCATGCGACACGGCCGCCGCGTGCCGCGCGTCGGGGTGCCGGGTGCCCCATGCGCGGTTCGGCCGCGACAGGGCAGGCCTGCAGCCTGCGAACCCGCAGGCCACACGGCACGATGTCCTTGATGTTCGTACTCGAGTCGGTCTGGCGCCCGCCTGCGCCGGTGGCGCGCGTCTGGTCGGTACTCGCCGACCCCCGGTTCACCTGGCCCGACTGGTGGCCGGGGCTGACCGCCCTCGCCACCCATCCCGTCGTCGGGCCGGACGGGCTGGCCGCACCCGGAGCCTGGGCCCGGCTGCAGGTCCGCAGCCCGCTCGGCTACGCGCTGCGGTTCCGGCTGGACCTGGTCGAGGCGCAGGAGCCACGCCATGGTCCGCGGACCACGTCATCGTCCACGTGTGACCCGCCGGAAGCGCGGAGGATGGCGTGGACGGCGGAGGATGGCGTGGCGCGGCTGCGGGTGTCCGGGGATCTGGCCGGGACTGCGCTGGTCAGGGTGTCGGCGGGGGCAGCCGGCCGAGGCTCGGGCGGTCGGGGCTCGGCCGAGGGCGGCGCGGGTTCCGCCGGCGGCGGCACGGGTTCCGCCGAGGTGCGTCTCCGCTGGGACGTCACCCCCGTCCCCGCCTGGTTCCGGGCCGCGGCCCGGATCGGTCCCCACCCGCTCGCCTGGGCGCACGCCCACGTCATGCGAGCGGGCGAGCGCGGCCTGGGGGCGCGGCTGCGCCGCTGACGCGCCGCGACGGGATCCGTGCCGCGGGGCCCCGCGCCGCCGCGACGAGCGGGTCAGCCTGCCTTCCGGGACTTCGACTTCGGCTTCGACTTCGAGGAGGACGAGGAAGACGACGACCGCGACCCGGACTTCGTACCCGATCCGGATCCCGACTTGGACTTGGACTCCGCGACGCTGCGCTTGAGCGCCTCCATCAGGTCGACCACCTCGGCGCCCTCGCCCTCCTCCTCGGCCGCCTCGCCGAACGTCGCCGCCGTGTCGACGGTCTCGCCCGCCTCGAGCTTCGCCTCGACGAGCTTGCGCAGCTGCACCTGGTAGTCGTCCTCGTAGTCCTCTGGTGTGAAGTCGGCCTCGAAGCTGCTGACGAGCTGGGCCGACATCGTGAGCTCCTTGTCGGAGATCTTCGCCGGCTCGTCGAGGGAGGGGAAAGCGGCCTCCCGGACCTCGTCGGCCCACAGCAGGGTCTGCAGCACCAGCACCTCGTCACGCACGCGCAGCGCCGCAAGCCTGGTGCGCTGGCGGAGCGCGAACTTCACGATGGCAGTGCGCTCGGTCTCCTCCAGCGTGCGACGCAGGAGCACGTACGCCTTCGTGGACTTGGAGTCCGGCTCGAGGTAGTACGTCCGGTCGAACATGATCGGGTCGATCTGCTCGCTGGGCACGAACTCCACCACCGAGATCTCACGGTCCCGTTCGGCCGGGAGGTCGGCGAGGTCCTTCTTGGTGAGCACGACCGTGCGCTCACCGTCGTCGTAGGCGCGGTCGATGTGCTCGTACGGCACCACTTCGCCGTCGATCTCGCACACGCGCTTGTACCGGATACGTCCACCGTCGGCGTCGTGTACCTGGTGCAGCGACACGTCGTGGTCCTCGGTCGCGCTGTACAGCTTGACCGGAACGTTGACGAGGCCGAAGGTCACGGCGCCCTTCCAGATCGCCCTCATCTATCTATAGTGCGCCCCAAGCGCACCACATGCCCAGGTTTCGGTCTGGGCCGACTCCGCTCGCGGCGGCGGAAGGTGTCAGAGGCCTGCGCGGTCCAGCTTCGCGCAGAGCTCGGCGTTGGTGGGCTCGACGAGCTGCTCGCCGTCGGGGAAGACCAGCACCGGGATGGTCTTTCGCCCGGTCAGCGCCTCGGCCTCGTCGGCACGGGCTGGCTGAGCGGCGAGGTCCACGTACACGTAGCTGACGCGGCGCACGTCGAGCACGGCCTTGCTGCGACGGCAGTCACGGCACCACTCGGCGCCGTAGACGGTGAGCTGCTCAGGTCGGGCGGCCGACGGGGCGTCGCCTGCAGTCGCCAGGGGCGCTGCGAACGCGTCGGTCGCGAGGTAGTCCGAAATCACTCGCCGGAGCCTAGCGGAGTTCCCGCCGCCGTCACGACCGCCTGGCACGTGATCTCGGCGACGCCTGGGCACGAGAACCGGACCAGCGGCACGATGGGGTGATGGCGTCCACGCAGCAGACGGTCATGGTCGACGGACATCGCCTCCGCCTGAGCAATCTCGACAAGGTGCTGTTCCCCGCGTCCGGGACCACCAAGGGCGAGGTCCTGCACTATCTGACCCAGGTGGCGCCCGTCCTGCTGCCGCACGCCGCCAACCGCCCCGCCACGCGCAAGAGGTGGCCCGACGGCACGGGCGGGCAGATGTTCTTCCAGAAGAACCTGGACGCCTCCACCCCCGACTGGGTCAAGCGACGGTCGATCCAGCACAAGACGTCGGCCAACGACTACGTGCTGGTCAACGACCTCGCGACCCTGACCTGGCTGGGCCAGACGGCGACGCTCGAGCTGCACACCCCGCAGTGGCAGTTCGGCCGCACCGGCGCACGCCTCGACCCCGACCGCCTGGTGCTCGACCTCGACCCCGGCCCCGGCGCCGGCCTGCCCGAGTGCGCACAGGTCGCCCGCTGGGCCCGCGAGATCCTGCAGGGCATGGGTCTGGAGCCGTATCCGGTGACCTCCGGCTCCAAGGGCATCCACCTGTACGCGGCCCTCGGCAAGGCGCAGGACACCCGCCTCGACTCCGACGCCGTCTCCGCCGTCGCGCACGAGCTCGCGCGCTACCTCGAGTCCGAGCACCCCGACCTCGTCGTCAGCGACATGAGCAAGAGCCTGCGCGCGGGCAAGGTGCTCGTCGACTGGTCGCAGAACAACGGCAACAAGACCACCATCGCTCCCTACTCCCTGCGCGGCCGCGAGGAGCCGTGGGTCGCAGCGCCACGCACCTGGGCGGAGCTCGACGACCCGGACCTCGCCCAGCTCACGCCCGACGAGGTGGTCGCCCGCGTCGAGGCCGACGGCGACCTCCTCGCCCCGCTCCTCGAAGGCCACCTCTCCGCGCTCGAGCCGACGCCGGAGCGCCTCGCCACCTTCCAGAAGCTGGAGACCTACCGGGCCAAGCGCGACCCCGCCAGGACCCCTGAACCGTTCGGCCCCGACTCCGACGCCGCACGAGCCGCCGGGGAACCCACGTTCGTCATCCAGGAGCACCACGCCCGCCGCCTCCACTGGGACTTCCGCCTCGAGCACGACGGCGTGCTCGTCAGCTGGGCCCTCCCCCGCGGCGAACCGACGGATCCCGCGAAGAACCACCTGGCCGTCCAGACCGAGGACCACCCCCTGGAGTACGGGTCCTTCGAGGGCACCATCCCGAGCGGTGAGTACGGCGGCGGCGAGGTCACGATCTGGGACTCCGGCACGTACGACCTGGAGAAGTGGCGCGACGACGAGGTGATCGTCACGCTCCACTCCGCGGAACGCGGTGCGCGGCGCCTCGCGCTGATCCGTACGGGCGGCCGCGACGGCGACGCGGAGAACAACTGGCTGATCCACCTGACCAAGGCCCAGCCGGGCGCCCCGACCCCGCCGAGCGCTGCACCCACCAAGAAGGCCCGGTCGGGGCAGAGAGCCGGCACGCAACGAGAGAAGGTGCGGCGGCCGATGCTCGCCACCAACGCGGCACCCGGCGAGCTCGTCGAGCCCGACGGCTGGACGTTCGAGATGAAGTGGGACGGGTTCCGCGCGCTCGCCCACGTCGAGGACCCCGAGACCGTGCGCCTGGTCAGCCGCTCCGGCCAGGACCTCACCGTCACCTTCCCGGAGCTGGCCGCGCTCGCCGGCCAGGTCGACCCTGCCCGGCTGCCGGTCGTGCTCGACGGCGAGATCGTCGCCCTCGACCGCGACGGCCGCCCCGACTTCCGCCGCCTCCAGCAGCGCGCCAACCTCCGCAAGGAGCGCGACGTCGCACGCGCGCGGGCCCGCGTCCAGGTGGACCTCATGCTCTTCGACGTCCTGGAGGCCGACGGCGACAGCGTCACCGACCAGCCCTACACCGAGCGGCGCGAGCTGCTGGAGTCCCTCCTCACGCCCAGCGCCCCCATCCACCTCCCGCCTGCGTTCGACGGCGACCTCGACGCCGCCATGCGCACCTCACGAACCCTGCGGCTGGAGGGGGTCGTCGCCAAGCGCCAGACCTCCACCTACGCCGAACGGCGCTCGCGGGAGTGGCTCAAGCTCAAGCACAGCGCGATGCAGGAGGTCGTGATCGTGGGCTGGCGCCCGGGCCGGGCGAACACCTCGGTGATGGGCTCCCTGCTCATGGCTGTGCCGGAGGACGGCGAAGCGGGCGGCGGCCTGCGCTACGTGGGACGGGTCGGCACGGGCTTCACCGAGCGCGAGCGCCGGGAGATCACGACGCGGCTGCAGGCCATGGAGCGCAAGACCCCCGGCGCATCCGGCGTGCCGACGGAGGACGCGTCCGACGCCCGCTGGGTGACGCCGAAGCTGGTGGGCGAGGTGACGTACGCCGACTGGGCGGAGGGCAGCGGCAGCGCGTCCGGCGAGCGGCGGATGCGCCACTCGGTGTGGCGCGGGTGGCGGCCGGACAAGTCGCCGGAGGACGTCGTGGTGGAGGCCCCTGGTCAGGGATGACGCCGGCCTGGTCCTCGATCCGGCCGAACTAGCGGGCATGGCCGCTTGGCACACTTTTACAGCCTTGCTCCCCATTTGCGGACCATCGTCGTACCGTGTTCTGCGACGGACGGAGGACAGAGATGTTCAGACACCCCCAGCGTCTGGCCGCCCCGACGGCCATCCTTGCCGCGCTCACGCTCGCGGCCGTCCCGGCGACAGCAGTCGCCGCACCCGGAGCGACCCCCAGCAGCTCCCCAGCGCAGCAGGTCAGCCACGCGCTGCGTGACCCCTTTCCCCTGATCGAGCTACCGGACCGGATCGAGCTGCCCGACGCCTTCCAGCCCGAGGGCATCACGACGGCGGGCCCTGTGGCCTGGTTCGGCTCGCTGGCCGACGGCGACATCTATCGCGCCGACCTGCTGACCGGCGAGGGCGAGGTGATCAGCCAGGGACCAGGCACGCCGTCGGTGGGGCTCACCGTGGACGCCAAGGGCCGCCTGTTCGTCTCGGGCGGCACCGGCGGCGACGCACGTGTCGTCGACGGGCGCACCGGAGAGGTCCTCGCGACATACGACTTCGGTGGCGGCTTCGTGAACGACGTCGTCGTGACGAAGCGCTACGCCTACTTCACCGACTCCGAGCGCCCCGTGGTCCACCGCCTCCACCTGGGCCCTGGCGGCTCGCCAACGGGCACGTTCGACGAGCTGGCGCTGCACGGCGACTGGGAGCAGGTCGACGGGTTCAACGCCAACGGCATCACGACGTCGCCCGACGGCAGGTCCCTGCTCGTCGTGAACTCGACGACCGGTGGTCTCTTCCGGGTGGACCCGACCAACGGGCACGCCTACCGGGTCGATCTCGGCGACGACCAGCTCACCAACGGTGACGGGATGCTCAGGACCGGCCGCACGCTCTACGTCGCGCAGAACACCCGCAACCAGGTGGCGACGGTGCGGCTCGACCGGGCGGCATCGGAAGGGCGGGTGGTGCAGACGCGGACCAGCGACGACTTCGACACGCCCACCACCATCGCGGGCTTCGCCGGTGCCCTCTACCTGCCGAACGCCCGGTTCACGACGACGCCGGAGGAGGACACCGAGTACTGGGTCACCCGCCTGCCGTTGCACTGAGCGACCAGGCGACCTGTGCCCCGGCCCACCCGGCGGCCGCGGAATACCGGCGTCCGCCGGGTGGGTTGTGGCTGACATGCGAGCCATCACGTACTCAGAGTTCGGCAGCGCGGACGTCCTGGAGCTCACCGAGCAGCCGGACCCGCACATCGGTCCCGACACCCTGCTCGTCCGCGTCAGGGCGGCCTCGGTCAACCCGGTCGACTGGAAGATCCGCCAGGGCTACCTGGAGGGCCTGATCGACACGGAGCTCCCTGCCATCCCGGGCTGGGACGTGGCAGGTGTCGTCGAGCAGGTCGGCCTGGACACCACCGAGTTCCAGGTCGGCGACGAGGTGTACGGCTACGTGCGCAAGGACACGGTCAAGGGCGGCACCTTCGCGGAGCTCGTCGCCGCACCCGTGCGCACCCTGGCCAAGAAGCCGTCGTCCCTGAGCTTCGAGGAGGCGGCAGCGGTACCGCTGGCCGGCCTCACCGCCTACCAGGCGATCCGGCGCGCCGGGGTCCAGGAGGGCCAGACCGTGCTGGTGCACGCAGCGGCAGGCGGCGTCGGCGCGTTCGGCGTGCAGCTCGCCAAGGCGCTGGGCGCGCGCGTCATCGGCACCGCGAGCGAGGGCAACCACGATTTCCTGCGCGCGCTCGGGGCGGAGCCCGTTACCTATGGCGACGGCCTGGCCGACCGGGTCCGCGCGATCGCGCCGGACGGCGTCGACGTCGCCCTCGACTTCGCCGGGGGCGACGCCGTCGCCACCAGCGCGGAGCTCCTGGCCGACGGCGGCACCATCGCCTCGATCGCCGACGCCACCGCCCGCACCGAGCACGGCGGGCACTACGTCTGGGTGCGCCCCTCCACCGAGGACCTCGACGCGCTCACCGCGCTCTTCGACGCCGGCACGCTGTCGGTCGAGATCGCTCAGGTCTTCGACCTGGCCGACGCGGCGGCCGCGCACCGGGCCAACGAGACCGGCCACACGCGCGGCAAGGTGGTCGTGCGCGTCTAACGGGGTGACGGGCCCACTGTGGTCGGTAGAACGTCAGGTGATCGGCACTCCCGGGCTGCCGATCACCTGACGTTCTGCCGACCACCCGCCGGGCCCGTCCGGTCACTCGCCGGCTGGCGTGGACTGCTTGTCGACCTCGGCGGGCGAACGGAGGATGCAGAACTCGTTCCCCTCCGGGTCGGCGAGCACCACCCAGCCCGTGCCGGGTCCGTACTGGCCGCGCCGGTCGGCCACCACGGTGGCCCCGTGCGCGATCACCCGTTCGATCTCGGTGTCCCGCAGGTCCGCGCGCGGGCGCAGGTCGAGGTGGAGGCGGTTCTTCACCGACTTGCTCTCCGGGACCTCGATGAACAGGACGTTCGTGCCCTCGCCCGCCGGGTCGGCGATCATGCACTCGTCGTGGCCGGGCAGGTTCGGGTCGCCCGGCACGTCGTCGTAGCCGAGCACCGGTTTCCACCACTCGGAGAGCGAGTAGGCGTCGGAGCAGTCGATGGTCAGGTGCGAGATGAAGGAAGCCACCATCGGACCCTGGCACACCCGGATCGCGCACCCAAGGGATTTGGATCGTGTCCCCCGGATGGTCGGTAGAAGGTCAGGTGATCGGCAGCCCGGGACTGCCGATCACCTGACCTTCTGCCGAGTACTCGGGTGGCCTACCGACCACCTAGCCCGCCGCGGGCCGGCGGGGGCAGGAGGAGACGCCGCGGCGTCAGGGTGGCACCAACCTGCTCCGGCACATGGCGCAGCACCCGGGCGAGCGCCGGGCCCGCGCCGTCCGACGACGTCACCCGCACCACGCCCCAGCGTTCCTCCCGGAGATGATCCTCGCGGCGCTTCTCGTCGAACAGCGCACGACCGGCGTCGTGCCGAGGCCCCAGCGCCCCGGGGACGTACTTGACGCGCCCGTCGAACTCGGCCAGCAGCCGGAACGCCTCCCAGCCCAGGTCGGCCCGGAACTCACCGTGCGGCGTGCGTACCCTCAGCTGCGTGGTCGGTCGGGGCAGACCGGCCCGCAGGACCAGGTAGCGCAGCCAGGTCTCCCAGGCCGACTCGGCCCCCATGTCCGCCAGGTCGAGCACCAGGAGCGCCCGACGGCGGCCGCGCACGTCCCGCATCCCCGTGATGATCTCCCGCACGGCCCCGAGGTCGATCCCGAGGGCGAGCGCGTGGTCCACGATGACGAGCGCGAGCAACGGGTGCAGCGAGACGCAGCAGTCCGCGACGGTACGCGCCGGACTGGTCACCGGCACCCCGCCCAGGACGGTCCGTTCGTGATCGGCGAGCGTCAGAAGATGCCGCGCAACATCACTGGCGGACGCCGACGACGCCCGGTACGACTGGATGACGTGGACGCGCTCGGGCAGCTGCCACAGGCGTAACCCGTACAGCAGGGCCGCCGACTCGTGGCTCACCACGGCGCGGCGAATCTGGGAGCTCACGGCGACGACGCGTGCGACCGCCCTGTCCCGGGCGACCTCGTACCGGTCACCGGTCGGGTCCCGGCGACGGCGATAGGCACCCCGGCGGATCCTCTCCATCTTCTGGCCCCGCACGGCGCGGCGCAGCGCCTCGCGATCGTGCTCGCGGGCCAGGACGATCTCGGCTTCGTTCACCCCACGAGGTTCGCTCAGACCAGAGCCGGCGCGGCGCCCCTGCCGGGCGCCCTGTGCACAACCCGTCGAGATCAGCGCCTGTGGTCGCACTCGCGACGACCACCCGGCTGCTGGCCCGTGCAAGCAGGCCGGGCGAGTGATCGGTAGAACGTCAGGTGATCGGCAGTCCCGGGCTGCCGATCACCTGACCTTCTACCGATCACTCTTACCCGGGCGCAGCGCGGGCGGGCTTGCTCAGCCCGGGGAGGAGCGGCCGTGGCGCCAGTAGCCCACGAAGTCCACGTACGCCTTGGGCACTCCGCACTCATTCACCAGATACCGCCGCGCACCGGTGGCCAGCGACGCCTCACCGACCGTGAACGCATACACCTCGGGACCGAGACCGGCGAGGTCCAGGCCCCGCAGCTCCGCGAGCGCCGCCTGACCCGGGACAACGCCCGCGCCTACGCCAGCACCAGCACCGGCACCAGCACCAGCACCGGCACCCGCACCAGCGCCACCCACCGCGACGCCCGCAGCATCACCCGGGTCGTCGGACCGGACCACCCACCGCAGCTCGACGCCGGCCGGTGCCCGGACCTCCTGCCTGTCCGCGGCCGTGGGGACCTCGATGACCGCGATGCCACGGGCGTCCTCGGGGAGGGACTCGCAGATGCCCGCAACGGCTGGCAGCCCGGACTCGTCGGCCACGAGGAGTGTCCAGTCGTGCGCGTGGCGCGGGTCGTAGGAGATGCCCTGGTCGAGGATGCCGACCCGCAGACCCGGTTCGGCGGCCTGGGCGAAGCCGGCGCCCGGCCCCGGGCCGTGCTCGGCGGCGTTGCCGGAGCCGTGCTCGGCCAGCTCTTCTGGGCCGCCGTGGAGCACGAAGTCGACGTCGATCTCGTTCAGGTCGGGCCGCGCGGCGCGGACGGTGTAGTTGCGCACCCAGGGCCGCCGGGCCTTCGGCGTGGTGAGGTACTCGGCGTACCAGAGCCCTGACGTGCGCGTCGGCAGCCGCAGCATGTCCTGGCCGGCGCGCGGCAGAAACAGGCGGAACCACTGGTCGTAGCCGGCCGGTGTGAGCCGGGCGAGCTCGGCGCCGCCGAGGGTCACGCGCATCATGTTCGGGGTGACCCGCTTGGTGTTCACGACGTCGGCCATCACGACGTGCGGGTCGATCGCCTTGCGCCCCTTGTGTGCCATGCACTGAGGTTAGGCATACCTAAGTCGGTTTGACCAGGGTCTGGTCCGGATCGACCCGGCGCCTGTTCCGGATCCCCACGAAGGACAGCAGCCCACCGACCACGAGGAGCGCAGCCGTCACGACGAGCGCACGATGGAACGACGCGACGTCGAGCACACCGCCGGTGATGATGCCGGCGAACGCGACGGTCACCAGGCCCGCCACACGGGCCACGGCATTGTTCACCGCTGAGCCGATGCCGGCGTCATGGGTCGGGACGGCGCCGAGGATGGCCGCTGTCAGGGGCGCCACCGTGATCGCGAGGCCCAGCCCGAACACGAGCTGGCCGGGCAGCACCTGCGTGGGGTAGAAGGCCGTCTCGTCGATCGAGAGCATCAGGAGGTACCCGACCCCCGCCACGATCGGCCCCACCGTCATGAACAACCGCGGCCCGCGGCGGCCCGCCAGCGTGCCGAACCAGGCGGACAGCAGGATCATCGCGAACGTGGTCGGCAGCTGCGCCACCCCCGACCAGGTCGCGGAGTACCCGGCAACCTGCTGCAGGAACAGCGTGAGCACGAACCCGCCCAGCGAGAGCGCCCCGTAGATCGCGGTCGTGGCAAGGTTGCCCCACGCGAAGTTGCGCGCCCGGAACAGGCTCAGCGGGAGCATCGGGTCCGCCGCCCGCCGCTGGTAGAGGACGAACGCCACCAGCATCGCGGCGCCCGTGACGACCGGCACCAGGACACCGGGCGACGTCCACCCGAGCCGCTCCCCCTCGATGAGCCCGAACACGACACCCGCCAGGCCGAACGCGGCCAGCACCGCACCGGGAACGTCCACGCGGCGCCCGGGCTCGCCGGCCGCCGCCGGGACCCCGCGCAGCAGCCAGAGGGTCACGGCGATGACGGGCACGTTGATCCAGAACACCCAGCGCCAGGACACGAAGTCGACCAGGAGGCCGCCGACGAACGGGCCGACGATCATCGCGGCGGTCGTCCACGAGGTCCACCGGCCGATCGCACGAGCCTGCGCCTCGCCGCTGAACGTCGCGACGATCAGGGCGAGCGAGCTCGGCACCAGCAGGGCGCCCGCCACCCCCTGGAGGGCGCGCGCGATGACGAGGACCAGACCGGTCGGCGCGAGCGCGCACAACACCGAGGCGGCAGCGAACCCGACGAGCCCGACCGCCAGCACGCGGCGCCGCCCGTAGACGTCGGACACCGAGCCGGCCACGAGCATCAGCGCGCCCAGCGTCACCAGGTACGCGTCGACCACCCACTGCTGCAGGGCCAGCCCAGCGACGCCGGGCCCCCCGAGCTCCCGCGCGATGGCGGGCAGCGCGACGCTCACCACGGTGCCGTCGAGGAACGACACGAACGAGCCGAGGATGGCGACGAGGAGCACCCGTCTCTGGAGCGTGGTCACGGCCACACGCTATGCCCAGCCACCGACACGCGCCCCGGTGCGGCCGGCGGCTTCGTCCCTCGCCGAAGATCCGGCACCATCAGGTCATGGACCTGACGATCCGGCCTGCGACCCCCGACGACGCGACAGCCTGCGCCGACATCTACGGCCACTACGTGCGCCACACCCACGTCAGCTTCGAGTCGGACCCGCCGAGCAGCGAGGAGATGGCCCGCCGTATCGCGAGCTGTTCGGCCCGTCACGCATGGCTCGTCGCGCAGGACGCCGCAGGGCAGGACGTCGTCGGCTTCGCCTACGGCGCGCCGTACTCCGCGCGCGAGGCCTACCGCTGGTCGGTCGAGACCAGCGTCTACCTGGAGGTCGGCCGACGCCGGACGGGGGCCGGCCGGGCGCTGTACGAGGCACTCTTCGAGCGGCTGGCCGAGCGCGGCTACCGCCGTCTGGTGGCGGGTCTGGCGCTGCCGAACGACGCCAGCCTCGGCCTGCACCGCGCACTGGGCTTCGAGGTGGTGGGCACGCTCAGGGGGATCGGCTGGAAGCACGGCCGGTGGCACGACGTCATGCGCCTACAGAAGGACCTCGTGCCCGGCCTCGACGGCGCACCGCCGACCGGCGAGCCCACGTGACGAGCGAGCCCGCCTGAACCAGGCGCTGACCCGAACTACCTGCTCAGGGCGCCGTCGTCAAGCCCGCGCTGCGATCATCGCGCGCCGCCGGTTCACGGCAGGATCCGTCCATGGACAGCACCGTCCGCGTCGCGACACCAGACGACGCCGCAGCCTGCGCCGCGATCTACGCACCCTTCGTCGCCGACTCGGCGGCGACCTTCGAGACCAGCCCGCCGGACGCCCGCGCGATGACGCGCCGCATCGAACGGTTCTTCGGCCGGGAGACGTGGCTGGTGCTCGAGACGGAGGGCGCCGTGGCCGGCTTCGCCTACGCCAAGCCGTTCGCGGACCGCCCGACGTTCCGCTGGACTCTCGAGACCAACGTCTACGTCGCGGCCGACCACCAGCGGCGTGGTGGCGGCCGCGCCCTCTACGACACGCTCCTGGCGCGTCTCGCACACCGCGGGTACCACCGCGCCGTCGCGAGCATCGTGCTGCCGAACGACCCCGCCATCGCGCTGCACGAGGCGGCGGGCTTTCACCGGGCGGGTACGTTCGAGAAGATCGGCTGGAAGCTGGGCCAGTGGCACGACGCCGTGCTCTTCCAGCGCGACCTCGTGTCCGACGACGGGATCACCCCCGGCGACCGCACCGCTGACGCCGAGCTGCCAGGCCTGCTCACGCCCGAGCCGCTCGAGGTCACGCGTACCCCGTTGCTCCGGCCCCACCCGGCGGAGGAACTGGTCGCCTACTTCGGCGACTGAGCCGGAGGCGCAGCGGAGGGTGGGGGCCGAGGAACGAGGCACGCGCCCGGAGCGGAGCCGCAGGCTCAGTCGCCATGAACGGAGCCTGAACCCGTTCGCCCAACGCCCCCAGCACCGGACACGTCTAAGGTCGGCTGCATGGGTATCACCGTGCGCCCCGTCGAGTACGCCGACCAGCCGGACTACACCCGCCTCGGCAGCGAGGCGTTCGGTACGCCGGAGGGCGGGCGCCCCGTGCCGACCCCCGAGGAGTGGGCAGCATCCGGTTTCCGGGAGTGGGCAGCGTTCGACGGCGACGGCATGGCCGCCCGCCTGCGGGTGTACGGGTTCACGTCGTGGTTCCACGGCGCGCGGGTCCCGACGGCAGGGATCGCGGGGGTCGCCGTCGAGCCGGAGCGCCGCGGCTCTGGCCACCTCGGCCGGCTGTTCGCCACGGCCCTCGGCGAAGCGCGCGAGCGCGGCGAGGCGATCTCCACGCTCTACCCGAGCGCACCGGGCATCTACCGCGGCCTCGGCTACGAGGTGGTCGGCTCGTTCGACGACGTCGACGTCCCGCTGCCGGAGCTGGGTCGCGTGGCGGCGCCCAGCGGCATCGTCACCCGGCGGGCGGGAGTCGCCGACTTCGACGCCGTCACGGCCGTCCACCGCACGTGGGCCGCCGCGCAGAACGGCCCGGTCTCGCGGGCGGAGAAGCCCTTCTGGACCCCGCCCGAGAAGTTCTTCGCCGACTACACGGGCGTCACGCTGGCCGTGGACGGCTCCGGTGAGGTGGTCGGCTTCGCGAGCTGGCTCCGCGGCGAGGGGTTCACGCCGTCGAGCGCCGTCATGGAGGTCGACGACCTCATCGCCCTGACGCCCGACGCCGCGCGCGCCCTGTGGCGCACGCTCGGCAGCTTCTCGACGGTGGTGGGCACGGCGCGCGTGTCGACGTCGGGCCTGGATCCCGCCTGGCTGGTGCTGCCCAGCCTGACCACGACGGTCCACTCGGCCCACCCCTACATGCTCCGGGTGCTGGACGTCGCCGGGGCGCTGGGCGGCGTGCGGTCGCCCCTCGAGGGTGCGCGCGTCCCGTTCGCGGTGCGCGGCGCTCCGGACCTCGACGGCGCCTGGACCCTCACGGTGTCCGACGGCGTCACTCGTGTCGCGCGCGACACCGTCGCCCTCGAGGACGCGCACCACGAGCGGCCGGTCCTGAGCCCGAACGGGCTGGCGCTGCTCTACGCGGGGGCGCAGTCGGCGGGCAACCTGCGGTTCGCGGGCGCCCTGACCGGTCCGCCGGAGCACGACGCCGTCCTGACCGCGCTGTTCTCGGGCCGCCAGGTCCACGTCCGCGACTACTTCTGACGCGCACGTGTTCGTACCGCGCACGTGAACTTCATACTGGGCACGTGAACATCCCGGTCGCCTGGTCCGTCGTCCTGATCCTCACCGCCGCGTGGAACCTGCTCATCTGGCCGCGGTTCTGGCAGCGCATCGTCGCCGACCCCCGGTCCCGCGACGCGAACGGCAGGGCGACGACGTTCCTCACCGTGCACACCGTCCTGATCGCGGTGTCCCTCGCCCTGGCTCTGGCGGTCGGGGTGCTGGGCGTGCTGACCCTGCTCTGAGCCGCCCAGGGCCACCCCCGGGCCGCGCCCGCCGGCTGCTCCGGGCGGCGGCCTATTGCCACCATACCTTGAGGTAGGTATGGTGCATCCATGAGCACGGACACCGCACGCGACCGCCTCGTCGGCGCCGCACAGGATCTCTTCGCCGTCCAGGGCGTCGGGCCGACGAGCCCGCGCGCCGTGCTGGCGGCGTCCGGTGTCGGGCAGGGCAGCCTGTACCACCACTTCCCCACCAAGCACGACCTCGCCGTCGCGGCCGTCGGCGCCACCGTCGACCAGACGCTCGCCCGGGCGATGCGCACCCTCGGCAGCGACGCCCCGGCGATCGAACGCCTGGTCGCCTACCTCGAGCGGCCACGCGACGCGCTCGCCGGCTGCAGGATCGGCCGCCTCACCGCCGAGCAGGCGGTGATGGACGACGAGGGCCTGCGCGACGTGGTCGACGCCTACTTCGTGCGGCTGCTCGGGGTCCTCACCGGCATCTTTCGCGAGACGGGCCTGCCCGACGACGTCGCCGGCGACCGCGCGCACGCCGCCCTCGCGATCATCCAGGGCGGGTTCGTCCTGGCCCGCGCCACGCAGGACCCGGACGCGCTGGCCGCTGCGGTGCGCGGCTTCGTGGGCCTGCTGACCCAGAAGGAGCACCCATGACCCTCCGCGAGCGCCTGCGCGCGCTGCCCACCTTCGCCCGGCCGGGGCTGCCGGTCTTCGACCCGGACGCCGCGCCCCCCCACGCCGCACGAGCTGTTCGTCGCCTGGCTGGAGGACGCGATCGAGGCGGACGTGCTCGCCGCGCACGCCGCGACCCTCTCGACCGCCGACGCCGCCGGGCACGTCCACGCGCGGACGCTGCTCGTCAAGGACGTGACGGTGGACGGCTGGTGGTTCGCCTCGCAGTCCACGAGCCCGAAGGGGCGCGACCTGGCGGCCAACCCGCATGCCGCCCTGACGTTCTTCTGGCCGGAGCTGGGCCGCCAGGTCAAGGTGACGGGGAGCGCGGCGCCGGCAGGGCCGGAGGCGAGCCGCGCCGACTTCCTCGCACGCCCGGACGCCTCTCGTGCCGCCGGCCTGGTCAACCACCAGAGCGAGCCGCTGGCCTCCCGGCAGGAGTATGACCGGGCCTTCGCCGAGGCCCTGCGTGCCGTCAGCGCCGACCGGGACCTGACCGCGCCGGACTGGACGGCCTACGTGGTCACGCCGACGGAGGTCGAGTTCTGGCAGGCGCCCGACGACGGCCCCCACACCCGCCTGCTCTACCGCGCGGACGCCGCCGGCTGGAGCAGGGGCTTGCTGTGGCCCTGAACCCGGCCCTGAACCCCGCACACCACCACTTCCTCGACGGAGAGAGACACCGATGACCACGAGCACGAGCACCGACACCATCTCGCACGCCCTGGCCGACTCGACTGCGGGGCTCCAGGCCCTGCTGGCCGCCGTCGGGCACCTGACCGAGGAGGACGTCGCAGCGCCGTCGCCCCTGGCGGGCTGGACCCGCGGGCACGTCCTGTCCCACATCGCGGGGATCGGCGGCGCGATGCTCGGCCAGGCACAGGCCGCTGAGCGCGGCGAGGTGGTGCCCGTCTACGCGAGCCCGGAGGCCCGCAACGCCATCATCGAGGAGGGCGCCGGGCGCACGCCCGCCGAGCACGTCGCGGTCCTGGAGCGCCTCAGCGGGGACCTGGCACGGACCTGGCCCGAGCCGGGCTCTGCGCTCTGGGACGCGCCGAGCGGGTACCGCGGCGGGCCGCTGTCCGGCTGCCTGCTCGCCTGGTGGCGAGAGGTCCGGATCCACTCGGTCGACGCGCTGGCCGGCACGCCGCAGGCCTTCGGGTACGAGACCTGGGACGACGCCCTGTGCGCGCACCTGCGTGAGTTCCTGGCCGTCCGGCTGCCCGACGGCGTGTCCGTCGCCGACCTCGACGGGGAGCCCCGTGACGTCGTGGCGTGGCTGGCCGGGCGTGTCCCCGCTGCGCCGCTGCGCGGTGAGCTGCCGGAGCTCGGGCCGTGGCCGTCCGCCGCGCCGGCCCGGTGACCCCGGGCACCACCAGGTGAGCAGAGCGGGACGGGCGCCGGCGTGAGCGAGGTCACGGACGGCACCACGTGATTCGTGCCACAGCGCTCGTTCCGCTTTTCACAAGCCCGCTAATGTTCTTGACGTGACTTCTTACCTCCAGACAGCCCCGCGTCCCTCCGAAGAGGTCGATGTCGCGCTGATCGGCGGAGGGATCATGAGTGCCACCCTCGGCGCGCTGCTCACGATCCTCGAGCCGACCTGGCGTATCGGAATCTACGAGCGTCTCGACGAGGTCGCACAAGAGTCGTCGAACCCGTGGAACAACGCGGGCACCGGCCATGCCGCGCTCTGCGAGCTGAACTACACGCCGGAGCGCAAGGACGGCTCGGTCGACATCTCCAAGGCGGTGACGATCAACGAGCAGTTCCACACCTCCCGCGAGTTCTGGAACCACCTCCTGACCGCCGGCCTGATGGAGGGCACGGACTTCATCAACGTCACGCCGCACATGACGTTCGTGCGCGGCGCCGACAACGTGGACTTCCTGCGCCGCCGCTACGAGGCGCTGAGCGTGCACCCGCTGTTCAGCGACATGGAGTTCAGCTCGGACCCCGAGGTCATCGGGCAGTGGACGCCGCTGATGACCCAGGACCGCGACGCCGACGAGCCGATCGCGGCCACGCGCGCCGCAGCGGGGACCGACGTCGACTTCGGGTCGCTCACCAAGAAGCTCGTCGAGTTCGCAACGGCGCACAACACCGAGCTGCACCTGAACCACGAGGTCCGGGGCCTGAAGAAGCTGCGGGACGGCCGCTGGCGCCTGAACCTGCACGACCGTTCCTGGAACGCCGGCACCCGCCGTCGTACCGTCCGGGCGAAGTTCGTCTTCGTCGGCGCCGGTGGCGGCGCGCTGCCGCTGCTGCAGGCTTCCGGCATCAAGGAGGCGCGCGGTTACGGCGGCTTCCCGATCTCCGGCGAGTTCCTCCGCACGGACAACCCGGCCATCGTGTCCCAGCACCAGGCCAAGGTCTACGGCAAGGCCGACGTCGGCGCGCCGCCCATGTCGGTGCCGCACCTGGACACGCGCATCGTCGACGGCAAGAGCTACCTCATGTTCGGCCCGTACGCCGGGTTCAGCCCGAACTACCTGAAGAAGGGCAAGTACCTCGGCCTGATCACGTCGCTGCGCCTGCACAACATCGGCACGATGCTCGGCGTCGCCGCGAAGAACATGGACCTCACCGGCTACCTGGTCGGCCAGGTGGTGGCCGCTCCGGAGACCAAGTTCCACGAGCTGCAGCGCTTCATGCCGACCGCGCAGCCCGGCGACTGGGAGCAGATCACCGCCGGCCAGCGCGTCCAGGTGATGAAGTGGGTCAAGGGCAAGGGCGGCGTGCTGGAGTTCGGCACCGAGGTCGTCGCGGCCCAGGACGGCACCATCGCCGGCCTGCTGGGCGCGTCCCCCGGCGCCTCGACCGCCGTCGCCGCCATGACCGGGCTGCTGGAGCGCTGCTTCCCCGCCAAGTACGACGAGTGGAAGCCGCAGCTCACCTCGATGATGCCGAGCCTCGGCGGCGTCGACTACGACACGGCGGAGCTCGCCGCCGACCGTGTCGCGGCAGGCGCCTGACCCCTCCCCTCCCCCGGGAAGCAGCAGCGCCGAACGAACGGAGGAGCAGTCGCTTCATCGGCCTCGATGGAGCGGCTGCTCCTCCGTTGGGCAACTCCGGGCTCAGCGGGTGACGAGGCCCGCGAGACGGGCAGCCCAACGGGCGAGCAGCGCGTCGACCGTCTCGATCGCGATCGCGGTGCGCGGCATGCGCGCCCGCACCGCGACCCCGTCGTCGGTGCGGGACACCCAGAGCTGGAGGTCGTCGGCGCGGGTGGCTGCCGAGACGTGGTGCGCCCGCCGCCCCGCCGACGCGGCATGTCCCGGGAGCCGCCGGTAGTCCAGGTACGACACCTGGAAGATGTCCACCCGCGGGAACCGCAGCGGCTGCGGCAGGGTCTCCACCACCTGTTCGAGCGGCACGGCCGACAGCTCGCGCGCGGCGCGCACGGCCTTGCCCGTGGCGGCGAGGGCCGCGTCCGTGACGGTGTCGCCCCCTGCGGCGGCGGCCTCGATGCGCACCGGCACCGTGGTCGTGTGCCAGCCGACGCTCCGGCGCGCTGCGGTGTCGGCCCGGGTGTGTACCGGGAGGAGCGTCTCCAGGACGGTAGGCCCCCCGAGGTCGGCGACGGCGGCGGCGAGCGCGGCCAGCACGGCGGCCGACGTCGACGCGCCGGCCGACCTGGCGCGCGCGGCGATCGTGTCGGCGGCGGAGGCGTCGGCGAGCGGGCGCACGACGGTGCGCTGGGCCACCCGTTCGCCGTCGGGCACACCGAGCGGCAACGGGAACGTGGGCAGGGCCCAGCCACGGTCGCGGAGGAAGCCGTGCCAGGTCGCGAGCCGCGGGTCGTCGGCGCCGACGGGTGCCGGAACGGCCGGCGGGCCTGCCGGCTCGGCTCGCTGCGGAGCGGCTCGGCCTGCGGCCGCCGGGGGTGCCGGTTCGCCCGCTGCCAGGAGGGCTGTGCCGCGCGCCGGCAGGGTGGCCCTCGCCAGGGCCGCTACGCCCGGCGCGGCCGAGCGCAGGGCGGGCAGACCCGCGGCGCGCCCCGTGTGCTCGCCGTAGAGCGCGGCCAGGTCGTCGACGACGACGGTGGTCGACCAGGCGTCGGTGTGCAGGTGGTCCATGCCGAGCACGATCGTCGACCGGTCGGGGCGGCTGACCGCCGCCGGCAGGAACGCCGGGTACCCGAACGGTGCGCAGCGGCGGCCGAGCTCGCCCACCAGGTGCTCGCGGGTGGCCTCGACGGTTCCGGTGACCGGGCCGTCCTGACGGAGCCAGACGAGCGCACGGGGCTCGTGCAGCACGAGGCCCACACCCGCCGGCCGGCGGACCGCCTCGGCCGACAGCCCGGCATGCCGGGTCACGAGGTCGCGGAAGGCGGCTTCCAACGCGTCCTCGTCGACCGGGCCGTCGACGTCGAACGCGGCGGTGATCCAGACGCTCGGCTCACCGGCGGCGGCCCCGAGGAGGTGGTTGCGCTGGTTGTAGGTGAGGGATGCCGGAGCGGGCGGCAGCGTCCCGCCCGGCAGCACGTCCCAGGTGACCACCCGGCCCGGCGCCGGCTCCCAGAGCTCAGCCGAGACGACCCGCACCGGTCGCCTCCAGCCGCTCGCGCGCGGCGCCGCCGGCCGCCGCCTCGAACGTGGCGGTCAGCTCGGCGAGGTAGCGGTCGACGGCGGCCTGCGCCGCTGGGACGTCCGGCGTCTGCGTGACGAGGTAGAGCCGCTCGTGGTCGCGGTTCAGCCACAGGGACGCGTTGGCGGTCCGGCCCTCCCCGGTGAAGTGCAGGCCCCTGTCGTAGGCGGGCCGCCCGACGCCGGGGAACCGCCTCAGGTCCAGGTAGCTGATCAGCTGCGGGCTGCCGAGGGAGGCGGGGTCGAGCACGCCGTCGGCCAGCATGACGCCGAGCGCGGCGTGCACCGGGACGGCGGCCACCTTTCTGGCCTGCCGGAACGCCGCGTTCGCCGTTGGCAGCACGTCGGTGAAGGACGCCGGGACACCGCTGTCGGCCACCGGGAACGTGACCGGGGCGAAGTTGCACAGCCAGCCCTGCGTGGTCTCGAACCCGGGCCCGCGCGTGCCGACCACGGTGACGCCGAACCAGTCGGTGGCACCGGTCAGCCGGGCGTCCGTGAGCGCGATCCCCGCGAACACGGCGCCGGTGAAGCGGGCGCCGTGGGCGGCGGCCAGCTCGTCCAGGCGCGCGAGGCCGTCGGCGTCGAGCAGGGTCGTGGACCGGATCCGCACGGGCGCCGTCTCGCCAGGGGCCAGCCCGAGGTCCAGCGCGAAGCCGGGCAGCCGGCCGCCGTGCGCGGTCACGGCATCGGCCCATGCCCGGATCTCCGGGGCGTCCGCAGGGGTCGCCGCGGCGAGGACGTGCTCGGCCCGCGCATGGTCGAGGAACGAGCCGGCGGTGTCGGGTCCGGTCTCCGGCGGGCTCGGCCGACGCCCGCCGCCCTGCCCTGGCGCGCCACCCTGCCCGCTGACCCGCTCCTCCGCGTACAGCTCCTCGATCTCGCTGAGCACCATCAGCTGCGACGCGCCGTCGGTGAACGCGTGGTCGCAGCCCCAGAACAGGCCGAACCCGTCGTCGTCGGCCACGGCCCCGAGGACGAACGGCGCCCAGGAGTCGGGACGGCACGCGAGGTCGAACGTCTCGGTCAGGTGCGCGGTGACCCAGTCGCCCCACGGGCGACCGGGTGCGGGCGAGGACGCGGGGACCTCGACCGCCTCGAAGCCGACGGCCTCGGCAGGCACCAGGTGACGCACCGGGGCGCCGCCGTCGGCGCAGCTGTCGACGTCGAACCAGGTGCGCAGTCCCTCGTGCCGCCGGACCAGCCGGGTCAGCGCGCGGGCGAGGGCGGGCACGTCGAGCACGCCGTCGAGATGGGTCGCGGTGCCGGTCCAGGCGCGGTGCCGCCCGTCGGCCGCCCGCCGAGCGGCGAAGGCGCGCAGGTGGTCGCCCTGGAGGAACGACGGCGGCCCGGGGTCCACCGGGGCCGACGCAGCGGCGGCGAGCGCCTCCGCCGTCGGCCGCAGGTGCAGCACCTGCCCTGGCCGTGTGGCCCACGTGCCCAGCGCGCCGAGGATCATGCGACCGCCTCCCGCACACCGTCCGACCCGAAGGCCCGGAAGTACCCGCGCAGCTCCTCGATCAGCGCGTCCGTCGCGGAGTGCGCCTCGGGCGTGTCCGGGTACCTGGTGGAGACGTTGAGCCCGTCGTGGGTGCGCAGGAACCACAGGTAGAGCTCGTCAGTGCCGTACGCGGGGCTGCGCAGGGTCCTGGCGTGCCAGGTGCTCCAGCGTTCCGCCCCTGGCACGAACCGGGTGTCGACGTACGACACGGCGAAGTGCGGGCTGTCGGTGATGCCGCCCAGCTCCGCGATCCGCGCGAACGAGTACCGCACCAGGGGCTTTCCGGCCAGGACCGCTGCGTGCACGCGCTCGACGGTGGCGGTCAGCGCGGTGCCGTCGACCAGGCGTGCCGGACCGCCCTGGCCGGAGTCGACGTCACGCAGGACCGGGTCCACGCCGTCGAGGTCGAGGTCGACGGGGCACAGGCCCACGTACCAGCCGACGGCCGCCGCGTGCTGCGGCGCGTACCGGGTGTGCATCGGCAGGACGAACCGCAGCCGGTCGAGGCCGTGCACCTGTCGCGCGGCGTGGGCGAACGCGGCCAGGACCCCGGACTGCGCCGAGGCACCGCGGGCCCGGCTGCGGGCGCTCAGGTCGTCGGTCTGGTCGACGGTGGCGAGCCACGACGACCGGGACGCCTGCGGACGGCTCGCCTCTGCGTCGTCGGCGGCAGGGCGGGTGACGCCGTCCGCACCGTAGCGGGGGAAGGCGGTGTCCGGCCCGAGGAAGTCGAGCCAGCGGCGCACCGGCTCGCCGTCGGCGGCGAGCGTCATCGCGAGCTTGCGGTCCTCCGCCGAGAAGTCCACGTGGGAGCCGACCTCCAGCGCGCGCAGCTCCGCGTCGGCCACACCGCTGCGGGCGGCGTCGTACAGCGACACGATCTCCTCGAACCAGAGGAGCTGGGAGTAGGCGTCCATCACCGAGTGGTCGGCACCGAACGCGAGCACGAAGTGGTCGGCGCCGGGCGGCTCGACGCTCGCCAGGACGCAGTGCGGCCAGGCGGAGGGCGAGACGTCGGCGAGCAGGCTCGGCAGCAGGGCCGTCACCTGGGCGGCGGTCAGGTCGCCGACCACCAGGTCCCGGACGGCGACGGCCTCTGCGGGAGCGGTCACGCGCCGCCAGCCCTGGCCGGAGTCGCGCGTGACCGTGGTGCGCAGCACCTCGTGGCGGCACATCCAGGCGTGGATCGCGCGGCGCAGCGGCTCCGGCTCGTACGGGCCGGGCACGCGCAGCACGGACCCGATCCAGGAGCCCGGCTCGGAGTCGCGCAGGTGCGCCTCGTGCCCAGGCGACAGGTCACGCGGGTCCTGCTGCCAGCGCCCGGCGTCGGCGCGCGGCGTCCACGACGTCACGGTCCCTGCCGGCAGGTCGTAGGCCGAGAGCTCGGTGTATTCCATGCGGTCGGGTCCCTCGATCGATCTGTGGGCACGGCCAGCACGACGTCGGACGAGTTCCGCGGTCCCCTTGCGGCGACCTTTATACCGGATATAGCGGGTGAAAGTCAGCCTCATGGGTATGGTTCACCCGAATACGACGGCTGCCCCCCGCGCCCGGGGCGCCCGAAACGGAGGAATGCGTGCCGAACCCGCCGCCCGCACTACGGCTGCAGTTTGCCGACGACATGTTCCTGCGCCGGCACGACGGCGAGGCGAGTCCCGCCGTGAACCAGGTGCTGTGGCGCCTCGACGGGCCGTACGACGCCGACCGCCTGCGTGACCTGGCCGGCGGCATCGCCGCAGGAGCGCTCCACCGGCGTGTGGTGCGCGCCCGCGTGCCCGGTGCGCGGCACCGCTGGGCGCCGGCGGGCACCCTGCCCGTCCTCGACCTGCAGACGGCCGCGGTGCCCGAGAGCTCGGTCGGGGCGTGGGGCCAGGCGCAGGCCGACCTCCCGCTCGACCCAGCACGTGGCCGCTCCTGGCGGCTCGCCGCCGCCGACGTCGTGGCAGCGGGGGCGGACGGCGGGAGCACCGTCGTCGGCGGGATCGTCTCCCTCACCTGCGCGCACGCAGTCGCGGACGGTGCCGCGCTGATCGACGCCCTGGTACGCGCCGCGACGCACGCAGACCCGATCGTCGTGCCGGCGCCCGGACGCGGGACCCGGGCACTCCTGGCCGACGCGGCCGACGCCGCCGGTCAGGCGGCTGCCGTCGCGCGCTGGGCGCAGGCCAGGGCGCGGCAGGCAGCACGGGAGCGCGGCGCCCCCGCACCGCCGGTCGAGCAGAGCCCGGTTCCCGCAGGCGAGGCGGGCGAAGCAGGCGAGGGCGGCGATGCCCCGGTCTCCGCAGGCCCGGCCGGCAGCCCCGCGGACGACGTCGGCTGGCGCGCCCCCGTGCTGCACGTCGAGCTCCCGGCCGACCGCGTCGCCAGGGCCGCCGCTGAGCACGGCGGAACGCCCAACACCTGGTTCGTGGCGTTCCTCGCCCGGCTGGTGCACGCCACCGGCCGGTTCCCTGGCGAGCCGGTGCCCGTCGCCCTGCCGGTGTCCACGCGCGGTGCGGAGGACCCGCGGGCCAACTCCACCAAGATCGCCCGGGTCACGGTCCCTGCCGACGTGCTCGCCGCGCGCGACCTCGGCTGGGTCCGGGCGGCCGCCAAGGAGGCGTACACCGCCGTCGGGCGGCCCGAGCCCGGGGTGGCCCCCGTACCGCTCGAGCTGGTGCAGATGCTGCCCGACCCCGTCGTGAGCCGCCTGCCGCAGCCGCCGGTCGCCGCGGCCCTTGCGTCCAACCTCGGCGCGCCACCCGACGGGTACACGCAGGCGCCGGGCGGCGTGGTGCGTGCCGTCGCCACCCTGTCGCACTACCAGGGCGCCTCCGCCGCCGAGCTGCGCGCCGCCGGCGGCGGACTGGTCGCCTTCTGCACCACCTCTGGACGGACGACGACACTGAGCGTCGCGGCCCTCGACCCCGACCGGGTGCCCGACGCCGAGACGCTGCGCCGCCTCGTGCTCGCCGAGACCGCCGGCTGGCAGATCCCGGCGGTGCCCTGGTGACGGGCGGCTCAGCCGGTGATCGCGTCGGCGGCGGCCGCGACCGCCCGGTCGGGCGGGACGAGGCGCGCCCCGAGGGCTGCCGCGCGGACGGCGGTGGCGTCGTCGAGCACCTCCGCCAGGGCCCCCGCGAGCACGCCCGGCCGCGTCAGGGTGTTCGCACGGCGCGCGACGCCGACCCCTGCGCCCCGCAGCAGGTCGCCCCACATCGGCTGGTCGGCGGAGTACCAGCCGACGACGGCGGGCAGCCCCGCCCGCAGCACCGCCCCGGTGGTGCCCGCCCCGCCGTGGTGCACGGCGGCGCGGCAGCGGGGCAGCACCGCCGCGTGGTCGACGGCGCCGACGACCCGTACGCGCTTCTCGTCCTGCGTCGCACCGCCCGCACCATCAACCCCCGTGAAGTCGTTCCACCCCGCGCTGACCAGCGCCCGCACCCCGAGATCGGCGCACGTGGCGTCGATCGCGGCGAGCAGCGCCGTCGGGTCCCCCACGGGCATCGAGCCGAACCCGACGTAGACCGGCGGGTCGCCGTCGTCGAGCCAGCCCTCCAGATCAGCGTCGAGCCCGGAGCCCGAGCCGGCCTCCCCGAGGCGGGCGCGGGCGTCGTCGTCCAGGGCGAGGAAGCCGGTCACCGGACGGCGCGGTCCCCACTCGTCGGCGAGGCCGGGGACGAGCGCGGGGTCGTAGGCCTGAACCTCCACCACCCCGGCGTCGCGCAGGCGGGCCGGCAGGTGCACCCGGGTCTCCGCCAGGCCGAGCGCGCCGCGCTGGCCGTTCTCGGCGCGCCGGGTCAGGCCCCAGCGGACCCGCTCACCCAGCGCCCAGGCCGCCCGGGTGGCGCCCGGCCCGCGCAGCCCGCTCACCGGCGACACCACGTGGTTCGCCCGGACCGGGCAGTAGTGCAGAGCCGCCATGCCGAGACCACGCCGCTCGGCGACGGCCGCGGCGACCTCCTGCCCGAGCAGCCCGGTCACCACCGTGTCGGCGCCGCCGACGTCGTCCAGCAGCGCCAGCAGGCCGGTGCGCAGCTCGTCCCAGCCCGCCGACGCGACCGCCCGCAGCGCCCGCACCCGCCGCACGGGGTGCGCGGAACGCATGTCCCGCCGGACCAGGTCGGACCCAAGGAGCGCCGCGGAGTCGGTGCCGAGCGGCACCGGGCCCAGGCCCAGCCGCTGGGCCAGCGGCACGAGATTGGGCGCTACGCCGGTCACCACCTCGTGCCCGCGGCGACGCAGCTCCAGGGCGACGGCGAGGGCCGGCTGGACATCTCCTCGGCTGCCCACCAGGGCAAAGACGTGACGCACGCGCGCACTCTACTGACCCGCCATCCGTCCTCAGGCCACCCACCCTCAGGCCACCCATCCGCCTGCCCGCCACCGGAGGCCCCGTGACCAGCCCAGCGACCACCAGAGAACCGACTGCCAGCAACCGCCTCACCTACGACGACGACCTGTTCCTGCGCACCCGGCGCGTGCTCGGGGTCGCGGTGGTGAACCAGACCGTCTGGCGCCTCCCCGCACCGCTGGACGCCGCCGCCGTGCGCGCCCTGCACAGCGGTCTCGCGGACGGTCCGCTGCAGCGCGTGGTCCGGCCGGGCCGCCTTCCCGGCGCCCGGGACCGCTGGGCCACCTCCACCGTGTCGCTCGACCCGCTCGTCGAGTCCACCCCCGTGCCCGACGACGCCGTGCTCACCTGGGCGGACCGGCAGGCCCAGGCGAACCTTGACCCGGTCAGCGGCCCCACCTGGGCCCTCGCTGCTGCGCCGACGGCGAGCGGCGGGAGCGTGCTCAGCTACGTCACGTCGCACGTGGTGGCCGACGGCGGGATGCACGTCGGCGCGCTCCAGGCAGCGGTCGCCGCAGCGGGGTTCAGGGCGGACGACGCCGGGGTGTTCGCCTCGGCGTCCGGCACCCGGCGGCTGCCACGGGAGGGTGAGCGCATCCGCACCGGCCTGGTGGCCGACCTGCGCGACGCCACGGGCCAGGCCCGGGCGGCCGTGGGCGGTCTGCGGGACGTGGCCAGGCAGGGGCCGGTGCCCCCGGTGCTGGCGCAGCAGTCGGCGGACCGGCCGCGGCCGGAACCCCGCACGGACGACGCGCAGCCCGCCAGCCCGCCGGTCGTCGTGGTCGACACCGACGCCTCCACCTGGCACCGCGCGGCCCACGCGGCGGGCGGCACGGCGAACAGCCTGCTGATCGCGGTGTG
The DNA here is from genome assembly GCF_042685865.1 of Promicromonospora vindobonensis. Lineage (NCBI taxonomy): Bacteria > Bacillati > Actinomycetota > Actinomycetes > Micrococcales > Promicromonosporaceae > Promicromonospora > Promicromonospora vindobonensis. The sequence goes on from NZ_JBHUOG010000001.1 coordinate 868,597, forward strand.
CACGGAGATCCTGCTCGCCGCCGGCGCGGCGACGGCAGGGATGCCGGTGCGCGTCTCGGTGCCGGTCAGCCTCCGCGGCAGGGAGGATCTACGGTCCAACGCGACGTCGGGCGTCTCCCTCGCCGTCGACACCACGGTGACGCCCGCGCCGGAGCGGGCAGGGGTGGTGGCCGACCTGGCCCAGATCCGGGCCAGTGCCGCTGCCGAGTTCCGGGCGCTGACGTCCGGCACCCGGGTCGAGGCCCTCGGCCCGCTGAAGCCGCTCCTGCAGATGGTGCCCGACGCCGTCGCCAAGCGCGCCGCGCGCGATGCCACCGCGCCGCTGTGCCTCGCCTCGAACCTGGGCCGGCTGCCCGCGACCTTCGCGGCGCCGCTCGGCACCTCGGCCTCCGGCGTGCTCATGCGCGGGGTCACGCAGGGCCTGACCCGTGGACGGCTGCGGCAGATGCGCGGCGGCCTGGACTCCTGGTGGTCGGAGCACGACGGCGTGGCGACCCTCGTGGTGCTCGGGCTGGACGAGGAACGGCTCGGCGAACCCGGTCAGGTACGAGCGGCGGTGGAGGCGGTGTACGCCCGCCACGCCCTCCCGACCCGCTTCTGGTGACCCACCTCGTCGTGAACCTAGGCGGGGAGGTGGATCGGCGGGTGGGGCTCCGAGGCCGTCGGCACCGCGGTCGAGCCGTCGGACCGCCGGCTCCGCATCGTCGCCAGCACGCCGGCGGACGCCGCGGCGAAGGCCAGCGCACCGAACCCGGTGGACCAGCCGTCCAGGTCGACCGTCACGGCGAAGGCGACGATCGCCGCGACCGGCCCGACCATGCCGACGAGCACCGAGAAGCGGGTCAGGCGGAGGGCTCGCGCCGTCCGTGCGACACACCAGCCGACCCCGGCCCAGGTGAGCAGCGTGAGGGCAGCACCACCGAGCGAGGCGAACACCTCACCGGCGTTCTGGGCGCCGTCGGGGGGCCCGAAGTAGAAGAGCTCGGTGGTCGCGACAAGCACCAGGAACCCCACGATCGTGACCGTTCCGGTCACGAGAGAGCGTGTCAACACTCGGCCTCCGCACTGAGGGAATACACCGGGCTTTCCTGGCGCACCCCTTTATACCAAGTCGTTACCGCGCCATGTCAGCGCGTCACCTTCAATTCACCCACACATGACGACCCGAATGCAAAAGGCACCCGCCTCGCGCACGGATCAGAGCAGTCATAGCGCCTGGACTATGAGCTCCACCTGGTCCTTCGCGTCGCCGAACAGCATGGCGGTGTTCTCGCGGAAGAACAATGGGTTCTGTACGCCCGCGTAGCCCGTCGCCATGGATCGCTTGAAGACGACCACCTCGCGAGCCTGCCACACCTCGAGCACCGGCATGCCCGCGATGGGCGACGCCGGGTCGTCCTGTGCGGCCGGGTTCACGGTGTCGTTGGCGCCGATCACCAGCACGACGTCGGTGCCGGGGAAGTCACCGTTGATCTCGTCCATGCCGAGCACCTGGTCGTACGGCACCTTGGCCTCGGCGAGCAGCACGTTCATGTGACCGGGCAGCCGGCCGGCGACCGGGTGGATGCCGAACCGCACGACGATGCCACGGGCCGTGAGCCGGGCCACCAGGTCCGCGACGGGGTACTGCGCCTTCGCAACGGCCATGCCGTAGCCGGGCACGATGATCACCGAGCGCGCGGCGGTCAGCCGGTCGGCGACCTCGAGCGCCGTCGTCTCGCGATGGATGCCCTGCTCGGCGTCGCCGCCCGCCGCGGCGATGCCGGTACCGGCACCGAATCCGCCGAGGATCACGCTCACGAACGACCGGTTCATCGCGCGGCACATGAGATAGCTGAGGATCGCACCCGACGACCCGACCAGCGCACCCGTGATGATGAGCAGGTCGTTGCCCAGCATGAACCCGGCAGCGGCGGCGGCCCACCCCGAGTAGGAGTTCAGCATCGAGACGACGACGGGCATGTCGCCCCCGCCGATCGCCGCCACCAGGTGCCAGCCCAGTGCCAGCGCCACCGCGGTCATCAGCAGCAGGGGGACGAGGCCAGAGCTGCCTGCCGCGACGAACCACCAGAGCAGACCGGCGCTCGCCACGACAGCGCCCAGGTTGAGCCAGTTGCGGCCGGGCAGCATGAGCGGCGACGACCTCAGGCGCCCCGACAGCTTGCCGAACGCCACCACGGAGCCGGTGAACGTCACGGCGCCGATCAGCACGCCGAGGAACACCTCGACGAGGTGCACGCCGCCGCCGGACCCCGTCGTGCGGGGCTCGGTCAGGTAGGACCCGAAGCCCACGAGCACCGCCGCAGCGCCGACGAACGAGTGCAGCAGCGCGATGAGCTCGGGCATCTGCGTCATCTCGACCGTGCGCGCCCGCCACGTGCCCACGGCGGCGCCCACCAGGAGCACCAGGAGGATCAGCCCCGCCGTCTGCCCGACGGGCCGCTCGGACCGGTCGAGCGAGAGCGCTACGGTCGCCGCCAGCGCGAGCCCCATACCCGCCATGCCGAGCAGCACCCCACGCCGTGCGGTCTCCTGCTTCGACAGCCCGGCCAGGGAGAGCACGAACAGGACCGCCGCCACGAGGTAGACGGCCTGGACCACGGACTCGACGCTCATCGGCTGCTCCCGTCGGTCGGGGCGCCACGGCGGAACATCCCGAGCATGCGGTGGGTCACGAGAAACCCGCCGAAGATGTTGATGCTCGCCACCGCCGACGCCAGCACGGCCAACGTCGTCACCACGGGGTCCGACGAGCCGATCTGCAGCATCCCGCCGACCAGGATGATCCCGGAGATGGCGTTGGTCTGGGACATCAGCGGTGTGTGCAGGGCGTGGCTGACGTGCGAGATCACGTAGAACCCGACCACGACGGCCAGCGCCAGCACGGTGAAGTGCGCGATCTGGTCGGCGGGCGACGCGGCCACGGCGAGCGCGGCCAGGAGCGCGCCGAGGCCCACCAGCACCGGCCGCACCGCCGGGTGGGCTCGTCGCGGCCCGGTTCCCGCTCGGGCCTGACGCGACCCTGGCGCGGCGGCCACGGGCTCGGACACCGACGTGGCGACCGCCGGTGGCCGAGCGCCCTGCGAGGAGACCGCTACCGGCGGCGGGGGCCACAGCACCTCGCCGCCCGCGGCGACGGTCATGCCGCGCACGACGACGTCGTCCGGGTCGAGCCCGAGACGGCCGTCGCGGTTCGGCGTGCCGAGCTGGACCAGGTTGGCGACCGCCGTACCGAGCAGCTCGGAGGTGTGCCGGGGCATGCGGTCAGGAAGGTCCGTGTAGCCGAGGATCACGACGCCGTTGGGGCTGACGACCCGCCGCCCCGGCACGGTCAGCTCGCAGTTGCCGCCGCCCGGCGCCGCGAGGTCGACGATCACGCTGCCGGGGCGCATGGCCGCGACCATCTCCGCGGTGATGGTCGTGGGTGCCGTTCCGCGCACCAGCGCCGTCGTGACGACGATGTCGGCGGCGGCCGTCTCGACGCCGTAGGCGCGCATCGCGGCGGCTTCCTGGTCGGTGGTGAGCGCCGAGGCGTAGCCGTCGGTACTGACCTGCTGCGCGGCGTCGTCGGCCCGGACGACCGTCGCGCCCATGGACTCGATCTGCTCCGCGACCTCCGGCCGCACGTCGAAGGCGCGCACGCGCGCGCCGAGGCTGCCTGCCGCGCCGATCGCCGCGAGCCCTGCCACGCCCGCGCCGATCACGAAGACGTTCGCGGGCGGGGTGGTGCCCGCGGCGGTGACCTGGCCGGAGAACATGCCGCCGAACTCGGCGGCCGCCTCCACCACCGCCCGGTACCCGGCGACGTTCGACAGGGCGCTCAGCACGTCGAGCGACTGCGCCCGCGAGATGCGCGGTACGGCGTCGAGCGCGAAGGCCGTGACGCCGCGGTTGGCGAGCGCGCGCACCAGGTCGGGGCGCGCACCGGGGGCGATCTGAGCGATCAGGACCGCTCCGATCCGCAGCCCGTCCGGGCCGCGCGCACCAGGGCGCAGCCCTGCCGGTCCGGGCGCAGCCAGCACGTCGGGCGCCCGGGTGATCGCGACGACGTCGGCGGACCACGCGTCGGTGTCCGACACGATGACGGCGCCGGCGGCCTCGTAGGCCGCGTCAGGGAAGCCCGCCCCCGCCCCTGCGCCCACCGCGACGGACACGTCGTAGCCGAGACCGACCAGCCGGGCCGTCGTCGTCGGGGTGGCGGGCACGAGCGGCCCGCCGTCGTCCGGGATACCGATGCGCATGTGGCCCTCCTCGCTCACGTGCGCAACCTACCGCCTGCCCCCGCCGATCCGGGCACGTCCAGCGCCTATGCCGACACCACCGGCGGCGGAAAGGTGACCGGGAGGCGCACGGGCTGACGGATCCACAGCGTCTGGTCCCAGGTGACCTCGGAGGCGGGGATCCGCAGCACGACGTCGAGCCGGCGCAGGATCGTCTCGACGGCGATCCGGGCGATCACGCGGGCCGTGCGGGGCGCAGGGCACGCGTGCGGCCCGGTGCCGAACGACACGTGGGCGCGGCTGCCGACGTGGTCCCACGGGTCGCCGGTGTCCATCCGCGGGTCGGTGTTCGCGGCGTGGATCGCCAGGACGAGCGGGTCGCCGGCCGCGATGTGCTTGCCGTCCAGCACGATGTCCTGGCGGGCGAAGCGGGGCAGGGTGTTGATGGTCGGGGTGGAGCGCCAGAGCACCTCGTCCATCGCGTTGTCCAGGTCGATGCGGCCGCCGTGCAGCCGGCCGGAGAACCGTGAGTCGGTGAGGGTCAGCAGCAGGGTCTGCGCCACCCAGGCCGTCAGCGTCAGGTTCCCCGAGTAGGCGACGATCAGCAGGGTGTGGGCCACCTCGACGTCGTCCCGCATGTTCGGGTGCGCGGCGAGGGAGCTCGCGAGGTCACGCTGCGGGAGCCTGCGACGGACCGCCACGAGGTCGCCGAGCAGGCGGTCGACCTCGGTCACGGCGGGCGCCGCGTCGGTGCCGCCCCCCGCGACCCTGCGGGTCAGGTCGAACAGGCGCTGCCCGTCCTCGGGGTCGAACCCGATCATGTCGGCGATGACGAGGAACGGGATCACCGACGCGTACTCGAGCATGAGGTCAGCGCGGCCACGGTCCTCGAAGCGGTCGATGAGCAGGGTGCAGAAGGAGCGCACCTTTGCGGCGGTGATGCCCTCCGAGAGCTGCTCGAACGCGTCGTCGAGCGGTTCGCGCAGGCGCTGGCGCAGCGCGCCGTCGGCGTAGTTGGCGGCGAACCGCTGCTGTGACGTGAAGACCGGGCGCAGGCCCGACGTCGCGGGCAGGCCTCCGCGCGCGTGCCCGTTCCAGGTCTGCGGGTTGGTGGCGAAGAGCTGCTCGTTGCGCATGACGTCGTAGACGAGCCGCTGCCCCATCACCAGCCAGGCAGGGACACCTGGCTCGAGCTCGACGGGGGCGACCTCGCCCCACTCGCGTTCCAGCTCGTCGTAGAACTCGCGCGGGTCCTGCAACGCCGATGCCAGGACGAGCGGCTTCAGCCGAGAGACGTCGCCGAGCCGGACCGGCCGCGCGCCGGGCCAGGGACGGTCCTGCGTGCCGCGCATGTCATCGAGCAACGTGGCCGACCCTCTCGGAGTGCGAGACCGGCCCGTGCCGACGGGCAGAGAGCATGCCGAGTACTTGCCGGATATGACCCGGTTCAGGTAAATTCATTGATTCGCCGTATCTGTGCATCGTCGTCGATCGCCCAGGGTGAACCCACCCGTGTTCCCACCTAGCATCGTGACCTCGGCCGCGCCCGTGGCTACGATGACTGCGAGGGCACACACACTGTCGCACCCTCGATCGACCCTGTCGAGACCCATCCGGGCGGGACCACTTCAGCCGAAACGACCGTCGGCCACGAGCCGGCGAACGAGGGGGGCACGTGACTCTGGACGCCGACCGGGAACGCCCGGACGACCTGGTGCAGAGCGTGGCCCGCGCCTTTCGCGTGCTCGAGGTGGTGACCCGCTCCCCCGGCCTGCCGGTCAAGGCGATAGCCCGCCGCAGCGGCCTCAACCTCTCCACCACGTACCACCTCGTGCGCACGCTGGCCTACAAGGGCTACGTCACCCGGCTCAAGGACGGCACGTACGACGTCGGCGAACAGGTGAGCCAGCGGTTCTACGAACAGCTCGGCTCGCTCGGCCGTGGCCCGGACACCCGTGAGGTGCTGCGGCACCTGGCCCAGAGCACCGGCTACAGCGCGTACCTCGGCCGCATCAGCGCCGGCCGCGTGGTCGTCGTCGACTACGCGGAGGCGCCAGGGTCGCCGTACCTGGAGGACCTCGAGCGCGGGCTCGACGTCTCTGCCCACGCCACCGCGCTCGGCAAGGCGCTGCTGCTCGGCATCTCCCGCCGGGATCGCTACGAGCTGGTGCTGGACGCCGGGATGCGCAAGTTCACCACGCGCACGGCGTCCGACATCCGGTCGCTGGACGCGCAGCTCGCCCGCTTGCGGCCCGACAACGTTGTCGAGGAGCACGGCGAGTTCCGCGACGACATCACCTGCGCCGCTCACCTCGTCCCTCGCCGGGCCGGCGACGACGCCACGTGGGCCGTCGGGCTCAGCATCCCCGGCGAGGCGGTACCCGCGCAGGCGCGCCGCGAGCTGGGCCTGGTCGCCGGGGACCTCGCTACGGTCTGACCCGGTCCAGCCCGGCGAGCCGCGTCGGGTTGCGGAACACCATGATCCGCACCAGCCGGTCGCCGTCGAACTCTGCGGCGGTCGCCATGGTCGGCACGCCGTCGAGCAGGGCTATCGTGCCGAGCGCCCCGTTGATCTCTGCGGGCACCCGTTCCAGGGCTGCCATCGAGCTGTCGCCGGCGAACGCGATCAGCGCGCGGGACACCTTGTCGGCGCCGCGGATGATTCGTCGGGCCGCGCGGACGACGCCGCCGCCGTCGGTCACGAGCTCCACCTCGGGGGCCAGCGCTGCCAGCACCCCGGCGAGGTCGCCGGTGAAGCACGCCGTCAGGAACCGCTCGGTGGCCTCGGCGTGCTGGGGCCCGGCGGGCGTGTAGCGCGGGCGCCGGACCCGGACGTGCTCGCGGGCCCTGTGCGCGGTCTGCCGCACCGCCGGGACGTCACGGTCCAGCGCCTCGGCGATCTCCTGGTAGGGCAGGTCGAACACCTCGCGCAGCACGAACACCGCACGCTCCAGGGGTGACAGCGTCTCCAGCACGACGAGCAGCGCCAGCGACACCTCCTCGGCGCGCTCGACCGGGTGGGCGGCGTCGGGCGTGGTCAGGAGCGGGTCGGGCAGCCACGGGCCGACATACGTCTCCCGCGCGCGCTGCAGCGCACGGAGCCGGTTCAGGGCCAGCCGCGTCGCGATCCGCACCAGATAGGCCCGGGGCTCGACGACGTCGGACCGGTCCGCCGCCGACCACCGCAGCCATGCCTCCTGCACCACGTCCTCCGCGTCGGCGGCCGCGCCGAGCATCTCGTAGGCGACGGTGAAGAGCAGACGGCGGTTGGCCTCGAACAGCTCGGCGAGGCCGGCGAGATCGGGGCGCTCGGGGTGCCCTGGGCGACCCGGTTGCTCCGGGTGCTCGGCGACCTCGGGGCGCGGGCCCGCCGCGACGTCGTCGGGCACTACTGCTCGCCGACCTCGGCGAGGGCACCGCCGAGCGGCACCTCGCAACGGTCGCTGAAGCCCTGCGCGCCGAGTCCCATCGCGGAGTTGATCCGGCTGCGCAGGTTCTCCACCGCGACGATGGCGACGAGCTCCGTGAAGGCCTCCTCGCCGAGGGCGGCGATCAGACGCGCGACCAGGTCGTCGTCGACGGACGGCGGGGTGGCCGTCTCGGCCTCCGCGAGCGCCAGCACGTCCCGCTCAAGTTCCGTGAAGCGTTCGCTCGATCGCCAGGCCGGGACGTCGTGCAGCTTCCCGGGGTCCATGTGCTCATGCTGCGCCTCCCAGTAGCCGAAGTCCACGCACCAGGTGCACCCGATCGCCACGGAGGCGGCCATCACCGCCAGCGACTTGAGGCCGGGGTCGAGGGCCTTCCAGCCGCTGACGCCGAGCTCGGTGAGCGCGTAGGTCCTGGTCACCTTCCCGTGGTGCCCGACGGCGACGAGCGGATCCAGCACCGCGCCGTACCGTCGGCGGGAGAACGCGGCCATGGCCCGGTTGGTCAGGGTGCTCGGCACGGCGCTGGTGATCCGGGTGCTGATGCTGCGGTCCGGCTCGTTCGATGTGGGGGACATGATCGGGCTCCGTTCGGTCGGTCCATGGCGGACACCCTCAAGACACCACTCGGCTCCCGGACATGACATGGGCCGGCCGTGAGCCGGGTCACACCGGGACGGGGCGGTCGTCTCGGGCGGGTGGCCGAGTGGATGGGTGAGCCAGCCGGCTACGCCGAACCGACAGTTGATCACCAGCCGAGTGCCGAACCGCACGTTGAACGTGCTCAGCCGGCCGAACCGCAGGCTGGACGCGCACCGGCGTGCCGAACCGCAAGTTGGGCGTGCACCGGCGTGCCGAACCGCAACAAGCGGGTCCATCAGACGCCCCCAAGACCAACAGCTTGCGGCTCGCCGCCGAGCCTGACGTCTACCTTGCGGTTCGAGGCCAGCTACGGCCCTGCCAGACGTCCACCTTGCGATTCGAGGCCGTCCGCCGCCCCGCCTGACGCCCAACCTGCGGTTCGAGGCCAGCCACCGCCCCGCCAGACGTCCAACTTGCGGCTCGAGCCAGGCCAGGACCCTCACGCCGGAACGCAGAGCGTCAGCACCTCCCGGTGAGCCTCGACCGTGACCGGCAGCGGCCCCACGTACTCGCCGTCCGCGTACGCGACCAGGCCCGCTGGGGCACCGACCCGGATCGCGGGCGCCCGCAGCGTGGTGACGTCCGGCCGATCGACGTGCCGCCCCACCTTGATCAGGCTGTCGAACGCCATGAACCGGAACCGGCCCACCGCGTGCACGAGGGTGACGTCGAGGAGCCCGTCCGTCGGGTCCGCGCGGGGGCAGATCGGCACCCCGCCGCCGTAGGACCTGGTGAGGCCGATCCCGAGCAGGTACCCGTCCCGCGCCAGCGACGGTGCGCCGACGGGTTCGAGGCGGTAGCCGAACCGCTTGAGCCGCAACCACTCCGCGTACACCGCGATCCGGTACCGGGCGGGGCCGGTGGGCCAGGTCATACGGTTGGTGCGCTCGTTCGTCAGGGAGTCCAGGCCTGCGCACAGGACGGTGACGAAGTGGCGCACCGTGCCGTCGTCGGCCGTGACGGTGCCCGTGTCGACGCGCTTGCGGGCTCCGTCGAGCGCCAGGTCCGCGGCGGCCGCCGGGTCGTCGAGCGGGATTCCGTGCTCGCGGGCCAGGTCGTTGCCGGTTCCGCCGGGGATCACCGCGAGCGGCAGGCCCGCCTCGAGGACCGGCTGCAGCACGGACGAGACCGTGCCGTCACCACCGGCGACCACCACGACGGCCGGCTGCTCGTCGACCGCCTTTCTGCCGAGCGCCACCGTCTCCTCGGCGTCGACGCCCTGGTAGACGCGGACGTCGACCCCGCGCTCCCTGAGCCGGCCGACCGCCACGTGACCGCTTCCCGCGCCGAAACCGCGCCCTGACGCGGGGTTCACGAGCACCGCGATGTGCCCGGTCCCACCGAACTGCTCAGTCATGTCAGCTCCACGCGCCCGCCGTCGGACGCCCTGTCGTCGAACCTGCGAAAGATGTGGTGGGCCGCAACCTACCTGGTCAGCCGGCCGGGGTCAGCCGGCCGAGGAAGCAGGGTCGGGGCCGAGCAGCGCGCCCGGGTTCATGATCCCCGCCGGGTCCAGCTCCGCCTTGACCGCCCGCAGCATCCGGAGCCCGACCTCGCCGATCTCCTGCTCCAGCCAGGGGGCGTGGTCCGTGCCGACGCCGTGGTGGTGGCTGATGGTGGCGCCCGCCGCCATGATCGCGTCGTTGACGCGGCGCTTCACCCGCTCCCACGGCACGAGCGGGTCGACGCCGAGGCCGGCGATCACCGTGAAGTAGAGCGACGCCCCTGTCGGATACACGTGGGAGATGTGGCAGAGCACGCGGCTCTTCGCGCCCTCCGCGGCGAGCCCGTCCGCCAGCGCGCCGGTGACAGCGGCCTTCAGCGCGTGCAGGTTCGACCACGTGGTGGCGGTCTCGAGGGTCTCGCAGAAGACACCGTTGTCGAGCAGCGCGTCGCGCAGGTACGGCGCCTTGAACCGGCCGTGGTCCCAGGACACCGCCAGCTTCTCGGCGGCAGGCTTTCCGCCCGCCTCCCGCAGCACCCGCGTGGTGGCCTCGCGCCGGGCCTGGGCCAGGCCGTCAGGTCCCTCGTGCAGCACGACGGCGGAGCAGCCCCTGGCCAGTGCCTTGCCGATGTTGCCGACCTGCGCGAGCGAGACTGCCGTCTCGTCCTCGTCGGACAGCCGGAGCACCGTTGGACCGGTGCCGAGCTGGGCCACCCGGCGCAGCGCGTCGGCGCCGGTCGCGAAGTCGCCGAAGCTCCAGGCGTCGAACAGCCGCACCTCCGGGACCGGGTGCACCCGCAGCCGCAGCTGCGTAATCACGCCGAACGCGCCCTCCGAGCCGAGGAACCAGCGCACCAGGTCAGGACCCGCGGCCGACCCGGGCGCGCGGCCCAGGTCGAGCGTCCCGGTCGGCGTCACGACGCGCAGCCCGGTGACCATGGCGTCGAACCGCCCGTACCCGGCCGAGTTCTGGCCGGAGGAGCGCATGGCGGCGAACCCGCCGAGGGTCGCGAACTCGAAGCTCTGCGGGAAGTGGCCCAGCTCGAAGCCCTGCTCCCCCAGTGCCGACTCGGCGGCCGGTGCGGTGGTCCCCGCCCAGAGCGTCGCCTCCTGGGCCGTGCTGTCCAGCGTGACCAGCCCGGCCAGCCGGCGCAGGTCGAGGCTGACGACGCCCCGGTGCGCCCCGGCGTCCGGCTCCAGCCCTCCGGTCACGGCGGTGCCGCCACCGAACGGCACGACGGCGAGGCTCAGCTCGCCGGCGACCGCCAGCACCCCTGCCACCTCCTCCTCGGAGCCGGGCAGCACGACGACGCCCGGCGCGACCTGCTCTGCCTGCCTGCGCCGCAGCAGGTCCGGCGTGGACTTCCCGCCCGCGTGCAGCATCCGGGCCTCGCGCCCGGCGTCGACGTGGGCGGCACCGACGATGGCGGCGAGGGCCGTCACGTCGGCGTCGTCAAGGGGCGGGGTCGTGACCGTGACCTCCGCGAGGTCCGGCGCGGGACGCCCCGCCGGTGTCCGGCCGAGCACCGCTGCGAGCAGCAGCTTCACGCCGCCGGGGAGCCCGTGCGCCGCGTCGGGGTCGCCCCAGCCCGACCACCGCATGTCGATGCGTCCGTGCTGCGGCTCTGTGCTCACGCGTCCTCCGGGTCGTCGGCGGGCCTGGCTGTCGGGCCCGGTTCGCGTTACAGTGTGACACAACATGACAATCCGTAACGCACCCCCCGGGCCGATCTCGTCACCGGACCACCCCGACGGCGAGCCCGACAGCGGGCGCGACGGCATCGAGGCGCGCCTGCTCGCGTCGGCCGGCGAGCTGGTCGCCACCCGGGGCACCCGTGGCCTGTCCGTCACCGAGCTGGCCAGGGCAGCCGGCGTCTCGCGGCCCACCGTCTACCGGCGCTGGGAGTCGGCCGAGGACGTGCTGCGCGCGCTCCTCATGCACCACGCGCAGCGCGTGATCACCGCCGTCGGCCCCCACGCCACCGACCGGGCCACCATCGTCGAGAAGGTGGTCCGGTTCAGCGAGCTGCTCCGCACCGACCCCGTGTACGGGCGTCTGCTGACCCACGAGCCGGAGGTCTTCACCCAGTACGCGTTCCAGCGGATCGGCCGTTCGCAGCGCGTCAGCCTCGAGTGGCTCGCCGCGGCGCTCACCGCCGCCCAGGAGGGTGGGACGGTCCGGCAGGGGCCGGCCTCCGACCTGGCCGTCATGGTCCTGCTCATCACCCAGTCGACCGTGCTGTCCTACCGGACGGTCACCACGGTCATCGACGCCGGAGCCCTGCGCACAGAGCTCGCACACGCCCTCGACGGCTACCTCCGTCCCTGACCGGACGGCCCGCCCGTCGCCCCTCCCCATGGAAGCAGGACCGATGCAGCGCACCGCCCTGACCGCCGTCCGGCGCGCCCGTGAGCTCGAGCAGCTCACCTCCGAGACGGTCGACCTGCTCGTGGTCGGCGGTGGGGTGACGGGCACCGGGGTGGCGCTCGACGCGGCCGCCCGTGGCCTGTCCGTCGCCCTCGTCGAGGCGCGCGACCTTGCCTGGGGCACCTCCCGCTGGAGCTCCAAGCTGGCGCACGGCGGGCTGCGGTACCTGGCCACCGGCGACGTCGGCGTGGCCCGCGAGAGCGCACGGGAGCGCCATGTCCTGATGACCCGCACCGCGCCGCACCTGGTGCGGGCGCTGCCGCAGGTGCTCCCGCTCGCACCCGGGGTGGGCAGGCGGCAGGGTTTCACGGCGGGCATCGGGTTCGGGCTCGGCGACCTGCTGCGCCGCGACGCAGGGACGCCGTCGCGGGTGCTGCCCGCCCCGCGCTTCGCCCGGCCCGGTGCGGCTGCCCGGCTGGTGCCCGCGGTCGCGCGGACGCGCCTGCACGGCGCCTGGATAGCGCACGACGGCCAGCTCGTCGACGACGCCCGCCTCGTCGTGGCGCTGGCCCGGACCGCTGCGGGGCGCGGGGCGAAGATCCTGACCCGGGTCCGGGCCACCCGGCTGCGCGCGGACGGCGCGACGCTCGAGGACGCCCTGACCGGAACGACGCTGACCGTGCGCGCCCGCGTGGTCGTGAACGCGACGGGCGTGTGGGCAGGGACGGTCGACCCGTCGGTGCGGCTACGGCCGAGCCGCGGCACCCACGTCGTGGTGCCCGCCGCGCGGCTCGGGCATCCGCAGGGCGCACTCATGGTGCCCGTGCCCGGCTCCGGCTCGCGCTACGTCTTCGCGCTGCCCACGCAGCTCGGGCGGGTGGTCATCGGCCTCACGGACGAGGAGGCGCCCGGCCCGGTCCCTGACGTGCCGGTACCGACGCAGGGCGAGGTCGACTTCCTCCTGGAGACGGTCTCCGGCCTGCTGAGCCGCCCCCTCGTGCCCGACGACGTCGTGGGCGCCTTCGCGGGGCTGCGGCCGCTGGTCGACACGGCAGGGCCCGCCGACGACGGCCGCGCCGTGACGTCCGACGTCTCGCGCAAGCACCTCGTCCAGGTGTCGCCGGCCACCGGCGCGGTGAACGTGCTGGGCGGCAAGCTGACCACCTACCGGACCATGGCCGAGGACGCGGTGGACCTGGCCGTCCGGCACGCCGGGCTCACCGCCGGGCCGTGCTGGACCGCCGACCTGCCGCTGGTCGGCGCGCCGTCGCCGGCCGGGCCGTCGACGCGGGTCAGGCGGTCAGCGCCGGTCAGGCCGTCGACGCCGGCCGGGGCCCTGCCTGCCTCGCTCGTGGCGCGGTACGGCGCAGAGGCGGCCCAGGTGCTGTCCGCCGCCACGCTGCCGGGCTCGGCGTCCGCCGTCGGGCAGGGGGTCGGGGCTGCCGCGCACCTGGACATCACGCGCGCCGAGATCGAGTGGGCGGTCACGCACGAGGGCGCGCTGGACGCGGACGACGTGCTGGACCGGCGCACCCGCGTCGGGCTGGTCCCCGCCGACCGCGCCGCGGTGCACGAGGTCGTCGGGGAGCTGGTCGCCGACACCCTGGCGCGGCTCTGACGCGCGTCGCGGGCAGCTACCGGGCCGCGTGGGCGAAGAGGAGCCCCAGCCAGGTCCAGCCGACGACGATCGTCGCGCGCTGCACGAGGCCCGCGCGCGGATGGTCGTCCTCCCACGCCTGGCCGAACACCAGGAACCCGGCTCCCGCAGCGGCCGCGGTGAGCCCCGAGTACCACTTCCAGCCGATCTCGGGGAGCACGGAGGTCGCGATGATCGCGGCGACGGGGATCGCGCCGAACACGACCATCCCTGCCCGGTCGTGCCACGTGTGCCGCCTGGAGTACTCCGTCGGCGTCTCGTCGGGAGTCCCCGGCGGGTAGCCCCGCATGGCGTCCATCGGGAACACTCCCGACGCGACCAGCGCGAGCCCGAACACCGCGACCACCAGCGCGAGCAGCACGCTGTCCACCGCACCGGCCAGCGCCACCGCGCCGGCCGTGATCGCGAGGCCGCACAGGATGAAGTTGGCGCCCTGGAGCCAGCCACGTGACCCGAGGGCCAACGCGCTGACCGGGTCACGCACCGGCCGGTAGCCCGGCCGCGTCCAGCCGTCCAGCAGGAACGTCACGATGAACAGCCAGGAGCCGACGGCGCCCGACCACAGGAGGAACGTCACGGCGCCGACCCTATCGGGCAGGCGTGCGTTCTCGTTCGCGGCGCGGGGCTCGGAGCACGGACAGCGCCACCATGCAGGCGATGAACCCGAGCAGCCAGCCGCCGGGGATGTCGCTCAGCCAGTGGTAGTCCAGCCACGACATCAGGGCACCCGCGATCATCACGATCACGGCGACGACGGGGATCAGCTTGCGCAGCCGGCCGAGGTTCGGACTCAGCCCGCTCTGGGCGAACAGCAGGCAGAGGATGAAGAAGCCGGTGAAGAACGTGTTGGCCGCGTGGCCGGACGGGAAGGCCTGACCACCGGCGTGCAGCACGTCCATGTTGTGGTGCGGGCCGGTCCGGCCGAGGCCGAACTTGGTGCCGTAACCGATCGACGCGATGGTGGCGAGGCCGGCGAGCACGGCAAGCACCGGCCGCCGGGTGCCGATGCTCCAGAGCGATCCTGGGCCGCCCTGCTTCCAGGCCACGTAGAGCGCGGTGCCGCCCACCATCGGGATGGTGAACAGGCGCTCGCCCGTGATGCTCGCGACGATGTCGAGGAAGGCCTTCTCCCACCCCACGGGGTGGTGCGCGTCCACGTAGTAGTGGAACTGCCAGTCCCAGGCGATGAACGGGCCGCGGACGACGACCTGCCAGATCAGGAAACCGAACACCAGCGCACCGAGGACTGCCGCGAGCGCCGAGCTGCGCCACGTCGGACGGGTCGACGGGTCGAGCGGAGCCTCGGTTGACGGTGACTCCACGCGCGTTCCACCCCTGCCCTCTGATTGCGCCATCAAGCCGATCCTACGGGTTTCGGGGTGAATGCTCGGCACCGGCCAGGTGTCTGGTTGACGCTGCGGGTAACGATCCTGGCATGTGCACACCAACCCCAGGACGAAGGTAACCGCCCGCCCGGTGCCCCGGCCAGGCCGGTACTACCTCTGGGGACGCGGGGGCGCGGTGCTCTCCCGCACCGTGAGCGCCACCGGGACCACCTCGTGCAGGTCCCCGGAGTCGGCGCCGTCCTCGATCCCACCGGTCCGCACCTGGTGCAGCAGGCGGGCCACGAGCCGCCGGCCGATCTCGTCGAAGTCCTGCACCACCGTCGTCAGCGGCGGCCAGAGGTACTCCGCCAGCAGGATGTCGTCGAACCCGACGACCGAGACGTCGCGCGGCACGGCCCGGCCGGCCTCGTGCAGGGCGCGTAGCACACCGGCGGCCATCTCGTCGTTGGCGCAGAACACCGCCGTGACGTCGGGGTCGGCGAGAGGGCCACGACCTGCGGCGTACCCGGAGGCTGCCGTCCAGTCCCCCTCGACGACCTCAGGGACCGGGCGGCCGGCCTCGCCGAGCGCCACGCGCCAGGCCTCGGCCCGCATCTGGGCGGGCGCGGAGTCGGCCGGTCCCGCGACGTGGTGCACGGTCCGGTGCCCCAGGTCCAGGAGGTGCTGGGTGGCCCGGCGGGCGCCGTCGGCCTGGTCGGCGCCGACTGCGGGGTGGTGGCCGACGAACCGGGAGTCGGACACGACGACGGGCAGCCGGGGCGGCAGCGCGAGCGTGTCCGGCGTTGCGGTCTCGGCCCTGATGATCACCAGCCCGTCGATGGCCTGGTGGGAGAGCCGGGTCGCGGCGGCGGAGACGACGTCGGACGTCGGGCTCTCCACGTCGATCAGCGTCACCGTGTAACCCTCCTTGCGCGCCGCCTCGACCACGGCCTCGACCGTCCGGGACTCACCGGTCCGGGCGAGCCGGTGGGCGATCACGCCGATGGTCCGGAAGCTGCCGTACCGCAACGCCCGCGCTGCGGTGTTGGGCGCGTAGCCCAGCTCCGCCATCGCAGCGAGCACGCGGTCCCTCGTGGCCGGCCGCACGTTGTCCAGACCCATCGACACGCGGGAAACCGTCTGGGTCGACACGCCGGCGAGCGCCGCCACGTCGGCCAGGGACGGACCTCTGCCCTCCACGGCATCCACCTCCTCGTGATGCGCCCTCGCACCGGCGCCCGCTTGACACTCCGGGTAACTCACGAGCACCCTAGTCCGCGTCACCATGTTTACGTCAACACGGCGCCATGCTGACCTCACCCGCGTAAGGAGCGACTCCCCTTGACCACGCTCGCATCGCCTCCGGCCGTGCCCAAGACCCAGGGACGGATGCGACGCCGCTCCCGCTGGGCCGGATGGGGCTTCGTCGGCCCGTTCATGGCCGTCTTCGCCCTGGTCTTCCTCGCGCCGATCGTGTACTCGCTCTATCTGAGCCTGTTCCAGACGCAGCTCGTGGGCGGCACGTCGTTCGTCGGGTTCGACAACTACGCCCGGGCGTTCGGCGACCCGCAGTTCTGGGACGGTGTCGGCCGCGTCACGCTGTTCCTCCTGGTCCAGGTGCCCGTGATGCTGGGCATCTCGCTGCTGGTCGCGCTCGCCATCGACAGCGGCCGCCTCTACGGGCGGGACTTCTTCCGCCTCACGATCTTCCTGCCGTACGCGGTACCGGGAGTCGTGGCGGCGCTGATGTGGGGCTTCATGTACGGCGACCGGTTCGGCCTGGTCGGCAACTTCAACGACCTGTTCGGCACCAACCTCCCCGACCCGCTGGCGTCCGTCCTGCTGCTCCCGGCGATCGGCAACATCGTGACCTGGCAGTTCGTGGGCTACAACATGCTGATCTTCTACTCGGCGCTCCGGGTCGTGCCGGTCTCGCTCTACGAGGCGGCGGAGATCGACGGCGCGGGACCGTGGCGCGTCATCTCCGCGATCAAGGTGCCCGCCATCCGCGGCGCCCTCGTGGTGGCGACGATCTTCTCGATCATCGGCTCGTTCCAGCTCTTCAACGAGCCGAGCATCCTCCAGTCGCTGTCGCCCAACTACATCTCGACGCACTACACCCCGAACCTGTACGCCTACTCGCTGTCCTTCTCCGGCCAGCAGTACAACTACTCGGCCACCGTGGCGATCATCATGGGCGTGCTCACGATGATCGTGGCCTACGTGGTGCAGCTGCGCGGCATGCGCAAGGAGGCCTGAGCCATGAGCACTAACGTCCTGATGAACGCGCCCACCGTCCGGACCCGACGGCCCCGCCCGCGTCTCCGGTCGCGCCGCACCTCGCACGCCCGGCCGACGCGCAGCGTCCTCCTGACCGTCCTCACGGCCCTGGTCGGCATCTACGCCCTGGTCCCGCTGGTCTGGCTCCTGTTCAACGCGACGAAGACCCAGCCAGACCTGTTCAGCTCGTTCGGCCTCTGGTTCAGCGGCGACTTCGCCCTCTGGGACAACATCGTCGGGGTCGTCACCTACGACGGCGGCGTGTTCCTGCGCTGGTTCGGGAACACCCTGCTGTACGTCGTGGCGGGCGCCGGCGGCGCCACGCTGCTGGCCCTGCTCGGCGGCTACGGCCTGGCGAAGTTCAACTTCACCGGCAAGCGCGCGGTGTTCGCCGTCGTCATCGGCGCGGTGGCCGTCCCAGGCACCGCCCTGGCGGTGCCCACGTTCCTCATGTTCGCCAACCTGGGGCTCACCAACACGCCATGGTCGGTGATCATCCCGTCGCTCATCTCGCCGTTCGGGCTCTACCTCATGTGGACGTTCGCGGCCGACGCCGTCCCGGACGAGATCATGGAGGCCGCCCGGATCGACGGGGCCAGCGAGGCGCGCACCTTCTTCCAGGTGGCCCTGCCCATGCTCGCCCCCGGCATCGTGACGGTGCTGCTGTTCACCGTCGTCGCGACGTGGAACAACTACTTCCTGCCGCTCATCATGCTGCGCGACCCGGACTGGTACCCGCTCACCCTCGGCCTGAACGCGTGGAACGAGCAGGCGACCACGGCCGGCGGCGAGGCGATCTTCAACCTCGTCATCACCGGCTCGCTCCTCACCATCCTGCCGCTCATCGCGGTCTTCCTGCTCCTGCAGCGCTACTGGCAGTCGGGTCTTGCCGCCGGCAGCGTCAAGGAGTGAGCACCACCCCGCACGGCTGTTCAAGAGACCTGATCCGACTGACGATGAAGTGAGAGGAACCACCATGACCATCCGCCACCACCGCGCCGTAGGTGCGCTCGCCGCGGCGAGCGCCCTGGCGCTCACCCTGACCGCGTGCGGGTCCGGGTCCGACGGCGGAGACGCCGCGGAGGCGATGTCCCCCGAGGACATCTCCGCGGCGCTCGAGGAGGGCGGCGACCTGCTGGTCTGGGCCTGGGAGCCCACGCTGGACAAGGTCGTCGAGGACTTCGAGGCCGAGTACCCGAACGTCGACGTCGAGCTCGCGAACGTCGGCACGGGCAACGACCACTACGTGGCCCTGCAGAACGCGATCAGCGCGGGGTCCGGCGTGCCCGACGTCACGCAGATGGAGTACTACGCCCTGCCGCAGTTCTCCATCGGCGAGTCCCTGGCCGACCTCGCGCCCTTCGGCGCGAGCGAGCTGGACGGCACCTACTCCCCCGGCCCGTGGGGCGCGGTGACCGACGGCGACGCCGTGTACGGCCTGCCGATGGACTCGGGCCCGATGGCCCTGTTCTACAACGCGAAGACGTTCGAGAAGGCCGGCGTCGACGTCCCCGCGACGTGGGAGGAGTTCGTCACCGCGGCGGAGAAGATCCACGCGTCGGACCCGAACACGTACATCACCGCTGACAACGGCGACGCCGGTTTTGCGACGTCGATGATCTGGCAGGCCGGCGGGCACCCGTTCGAGGTGGACGGCACCGACGTCACCGTGAACCTCGCCGACGAGGGCTCGACGAAGTTCACCGAGATGTGGCAGCAGATGCTGGACGACGACCTGGTCGCCACCGTCCCCGCCTGGACCGACGAGTGGTTCCAGGGCCTGGGCAACGGCGAGATCGCCGCGCTCGTGACCGGCGCGTGGATGCCGGCGAACCTCGAGTCCGGTGCCGCCCCGGCGTCGGGCGACTGGCGCGTCGCCCCCATGCCGCAGTGGACCGCCGGTGCGAACGAGACCGCCGAGAACGGCGGCTCCGCGCTGTCCGTCACCGAGGCGAGCGAGAAGAAGGCGCTGGCCTACGGCTTCCTGGAGTACGCGAACGCCGGCGACGGCGTCGCGACGCGCCTCGACGGCGGCAACTTCCCCGCGACGCTCGCCGACCTCACCAACGAGGAGTTCCTCGCGGAGGAGTCCGAGTACTTCGGTGGGCAGAAGATCAACGAGGTGCTCTCCGAGTCGGCCACGAGCGTCGTGACCGGCTGGCAGTACCTGCCGTACCAGGTCTACGCGAACAGCGTGTTCCCGGACACGGTGGGCCAGTCGTACACGGGCTCGACCCCCCTGGCGGACGGCCTTGCCGCCTGGCAGCAGTCGATCGTCGGGTACGGCAACGAGCAGGGCTTCACCGTCGGCGAGTGAGCCGTTCGGCAAGCAACCGGTGACGACGGCGGGGGTCTTCCCCGCCGTCGTCCCGCTTCCCCCATCACGACAGCACTCCGAGGAACCACACCTATGCCCACGTTCGACATCGGACCCGAGGACTTCCTGCTCGACGGCGAGCGGATGCAGGTCGTCAGCGGCGCGCTGCACTACTTCCGCGTGCACCCCGACCAGTGGGCCGACCGCATCCGCAAGGCCCGGCAGATGGGCCTGAACACCATCGAGACGTACGTGCCGTGGAACTTCCACGCGCCCGAGCCCGGGGTGTTCGACCTGGACGGGCGGCGCGACCTCGGCCGGTTCCTCGACCTGGTGGCAGCGGAGGGCCTGCACGCGATCGTGCGGCCGGGGCCCTACATCTGCGCGGAGTGGGACGGCGGTGGCCTGCCCGCCTGGCTGCTCGCCGACGACGCAGTCGGTGTGCGGCGCCACGAGCCGCGGTTCCTCGACGCGATCGGCAAGTACTACGCGAGCCTGCTGCCGCTGGTGGCGGAGCGTCAGGTGACGCACGGCGGCCCGGTGCTGATGGTGCAGGTCGAGAACGAGTACGGCGCCTACGGCGACGACCCGCTGCCGGAGCGGCAGCGGTACCTGCGCGCGCTCGTCGACCTGGTCCGTGACCAGGGCATCGACGTCCCGCTGTTCACCTGCGACCAGGCGAACGACGAGATGCTCGCCCGCGGAGGCCTGCCGGAGCTGCACAAGACCGCGACGTTCGGGTCGCGCACGGCGGAGCGGTTCGAGGTGCTGCGCAGGCACCAGCCCACCGGGCCGCTGATGTGCATGGAGTTCTGGAACGGCTGGTTCGACTCGTGGGGCCTGGAGCACCACGTGGCGCCCGCCGAGGCGAACGCGGCCGACCTGGACGAGCTGCTCGCCGCCGGCGGGTCCGTCAACCTGTACATGTTTCACGGCGGCACCAACTTCGGGCTGACCAGCGGCGCGAACGACAAGGGCATCTACCGGCCCATCACCACGTCGTACGACTACGACGCACCGCTCGCCGAGGACGGCAGCCCGACCGCCAAGTACTTCGCGATGCGCGACGTGATCGCGCGGCATCTCCCGGTGCCCGACGACGTCCCGGTGGCCCCGGAGCCGGCCCCCGTGCTGGACGTGCCCCTGACCGCGCACGTCCCGCTCGCCGACGCGGTGTCCTCGCTCGTGCGGGGCGCCCTGCGTGCCTACGACCACGCGCCGACGATGGAGGAGCTGGGCCTGTGGTCGGGCTTCGCCGTGTACCGCACCCGCATCCGGCCCGACGACGCCGTCCTGACCGTCGGCGAGGTGCGCGACCGCGCCGTCGTGCTGCTCGACGGCCAGCCGGTGGGTGTGCTCGACCGTGGCTCGCACACGTTCGCCGTCGCCCTGCCTGCGCGCGCGGGCGAGCTGACGCTGCTGGTCGAGAACCAGGGGCACGTCAACTACGGGCCGCGGATCGGTGAGCCCAAGGGGCTGATCGGCGCCGTGCGGACCGCCGTGCGCACGCTGGACGAGTGGACCGCCGGCGCGCTGCGCGTCGAGGACGCGGCGGACCTGCTGCGCGGGGCGCTCGACGTGACCGTCCCCAGCGGGGCGGGCGCGGCGGCTGCGGCAGGTGCCGCAGTGGCGGGCACCTCAGGGGACACGGCCGAGGACGCGACCGCGGGTGCCGCGTGGGCCGGCCTGTACCGGGGCACGTTCGACTCCGTCGCCGGAGCCGACCACTTCCTGCGGCTCGACGGCTGGACCAAGGGTCTGGCCTGGGTGAACGGCGAGCTGCTCGGCCGCTTCTGGAGCCACGGCCCCACGCACACGCTGTACGTCCCCGGACCGCTGGTGCGCTCCACCGGCAACGAGCTCGTGCTGCTGGAGCTGCACGGTGCGGCGAGCGCGCGGGCGAGGTTCGTGAGCGGCCCGGCCCTCGGCATCACGGAGCAGTAGGCCGGGCGGACCCGAGACTCTCTTCGCGACTAGGTTTCTTTGCTTTCGACGGCCTGAAAGCGGAGGAACCTAGGTCTCGAAAGAGTGTGGGCACCAGCGGGTCAGACCTGGGCGCCGTCCTTCCAGACCTCGTGGACCAGCGGCACGCCCGGGCGGTAAGCCAGGTAGAGATGGTTCGGGGCGTCGAGGACCGTCAGGTCCGCGCGGGCGCCGACCCGCAGGTCCCCGACGTCGTCCCGGCGGAGCGCCGCCGCCCCGCCCGCCGTCGCCGACCAGACCGCCTCGGCGGGGCTCATCCGCATCTCGCGCACCGCGAGCGCGACCACGAACGACATGGACGAGCTGTAGCCGGAGCCGGGGTTGCAGTCGGTGGCCAGCGCGACCGGCACTCCCGCGGCGAGGAGCCGGCGCGCGTCGGGGTAGGGCGAGCGGGTGGAGAACTCGACCGCCGGCAGCAGGGTCGCGACGGTGCCCGCCGCGCCCTCGGTCCAGGACCCGGCCAGCGCGTCGACGTCGGCGTCGGACAGGTGGGTGCAGTGGTCCACGCTCGCGGCGCCGACCTCGACCGCCAGCCGTACGCCCGGGCCGGGGGCGAGCTGGTTGCCGTGCACCCGGGCGAGCAGCCCGGCCCGCATCCCGGCGAGGAGCACCGTCCGGGCCTCGTCCTCGTCGAACGCGGTGGTCGCAGCGGGCTCGCAGAACACGTCGATCCAGCGGGCGTGCGGCGCGCAGGCGGCGAGCATCGGCCCGGTCACGAGCTCCACGTAGCCGGCGCGGTCGTCCGCGTACTCGGCGGGGACGGTGTGCGCACCGAGGAACGTCGTCTCGGGAGTGAGCTCGCGTGCGATCCGCAGCATGCGGGCCTCGGTGGCGACGTCCTGGCCGTAGCCGCTCTTGATCTCGACGGTGGTGGTGCCCTGCCCGAGCATCTCCCGCACCAGGGCCTGGCCGCGCGCCCGCAGGGTCTCCTCGCCGGCGGCCCGCGTTGCGGCGACCGTGGTGGCAATCCCGCCCCCGGTGTACGGCTCGCCGGTCATGCGCGCGGCGAACTCCGCTGCCCGGTCCCCCGCGAACACCGTGTGCGAGTGCGAGTCGACGAAGCCGGGCAGCACGCACCGCCCCCCGAGGTCGACCGCGACGTCCGCCGCCGGCGCCCGGGTGGCCGGCCCGGTCCATGCGATGCGGCCGGCCTCCACGACGACGGCGGCCCTGGGCACGACGCCGAGCCCAGCACCGTGCTCGGGATCGTTCGTGACCAGCTCGCCGATGTTCGTCAGCAGCACACTCATGCTCAGCTCCCTGAAAGTCTTTGTTGTGAGCGCGACCGTTGCGACTATGAGTCCGTTATAGGCGCAACGGTCGCGCCCACAACCAAGGGTCTACTCGCGTGGCGGGCCGGCGGCGGCCCAGATCTCCTCGATCGCCTCTGTGAGCAGGCGAGCGACGTCGCCCAGCCAGTGCTCGCCGTCCCAGACCACGAGCTCCCCGCCTGCCACGACGTCAGACACGTCGGCAGCGCCCGCCACCAGGGCTGCCTGCGCCGGGTCGGTCCCCGCGGTGCGCGCCGTGTCGAGACGCACCGCGACCAGGTCGGCTGGCGCGCCGACGGCGATCCGGCCGGCGTCCGGCCTGCCGAGCGCTGCGTGCCCGGCCGACGTCGCCAGCTCGATCAGCGTCGCGGGCGAGAACGCACCGCGCTGCCCGGAGGACAGCCGCTCGTGCTCCTCGACGCCGCGTGCCTCCGCGAGCACGTCGGCGCCCACGTGCTGGTCCGTGCCGACCGACAGCGGACTGCCCGCCTGCAGCAGCCGCAGTCCGGGGGCGATCCCGTCGGCGAGGTCGCGCTCCGTCGTCGGGCAGAGGCAGACGCCGGTGCCCGAGGCGCCGAGCAACGCGACGTCGTCGTCGGTCAGGTGCACCGCGTGGACGGCGGTGGTGCCGGGGCCGAGCGCCCCCGCGTCCTGGAGCAGCCGCGTCGGGGTGACGCCGAAGGCGGCGAGCGCCGCCTCGTTCTCCCCCGGCTGCTCGGACAGGTGGACGTGCAGCGGTGCGCCGGCCTGGTGCGCCCAGTGCGCGACGGCCCGCAGCTCGTCGGGCGCGACGGCGCGCACCGAGTGGGCTGCGGCTCCGACGAGCACCCGGTCGTCGTCGGCCCAGGCGGTGCGCAGCGCGTCCACCCGCTGCACCCAGGCCTCGACGGTGCCGTCGCCGAACCGCACCTGCTCCGGCGCGAGCGGCTCGTGGCCTGCCGGTCCCAGGCCGCCGTGCAGGTAACAGGTGTCGAGGAGCGTGAGGTGCACCCCGGCGTCCCGCGCGGCGGAGCGCAGGGCCTCTGCCATGGCGTTGGGGCCGCCCTGGGCCGTCGGGTGGGGCGTCCCGTCCGCGCGGTGGTGCACGTAGTGGAACTCGCCGACCGCGGTGGTCCCGCCCAGCGCCAGCTCCGCGAAGACGGCGCGCGCCAGCCGCTCGTACAGCTCCGGCGTCAGGGCAGCTGCCAGGCCGTACATCCCCGCGCGCCAGGTCCAGAACGATCCGCCGTCGCCGTGCGTCCGCCCGCGCAGCGCGCGGTGGAACGCGTGCGAGTGCGCATTGGCCAGACCCGGGAGCACCAGCCCGCCCAGCCGCACGTCGCCGTCCGACGCCGGTACGCCCGGCTCGACCGCCACGATCCGGCCCTCGGCGGTCTCGACCCGCACCGACTCGACGACGTGACCCGACGCCCCACCACCGGGCACCCGGACGTCGGACTGCCCGCCACCGGGCTGCCCGCCTTCGGGCCGGGCCAGCCAGGCCCGCTCGCACCAGAAGCTCATCGCGCCCCTCCCTCGTTCCGTCGCATCGGATGATCGGCAAACTGTCAGGTGTTCGGTTCCTCGGGATGCCGACTACCTGACGATCTACCGATGACGGGGTGCCGGTCGGTCCCTGCGGGCAGCTGGGGTTGCGTGAGCAGGTCCGCGAGGACCGCCGTGAGGGCCCTGACCCCTGCGTCGCAGTCGGCGTCCTCGGCGAGCTCGGCCGGCGAGTGCGAGATCCCCGTGGGGTTGCGCACGAACAGCATCGCGGTGGGGAACCCTGCCGCCGCGAAGATGCCTGCGTCGTGCCCGGCGCCCGTCCCGATCACCGGTGCGGGCAGGCCGGAGCCGGGCCGCCCGACGACGTCGGCCAACCGACCGGCGAGCACCGGGTCGAACACCGTGGCAGGCGTCCAGGACTCCTCCACGGCCCCCCACAACCCGACTGCAGACTTGGTCGCGGCGACGTCGAGTGCAGAGTTGGTCGCGGTTAGAGGGCCTGTAACCGCAGCAAACTCTGCACTCGGTGCCGCCACGACCAAGTCTGCAGTCGAGCCGGTGGTCAGCATCGTCAGTACCCGGTGGACTGCGTCCTCCGTCTCCGCGCGGGCGTCGATCCAGGCACGGACCCGCGACGGGATCGCGTTGACGCCGTTGGGCTCGACGTCGACCTTGGCCAGCGTCGCGAGCGCTCCGGCGTGCTCGGCGGCCGCGCGCACGTCGGTGATGAGCCGGGCGAGATCGAGCATCGGGTCGTGGCGGTGGGCCAGCGGCGTGGTACCTGCGTGGTTGGCCTCGCCCGCGAGGTCGACGCGCCATCGGCCGTGCGGCCAGATCGCGGCGCCGACCGCTACCGGGGCCGCCTCGTCCGCCGGCAGGTCGGCGAGGTAGCGCCCCTGTTCCACGTGGAGCTCGACGAAGACACCGACCCGCGCCAGGGCCTCGGGGTCCCGGCCGTAGTGCTCGACCAGCACTCCACCGCCGTCCGAGCCCGTCGAGGCCCCACGCGCCAGCACGTCCGCGAGGCTGTCCCCCGCACCGTCGCGCAGGGCGAGGAGCTTGTCCGCGCCGACCGTCCCGGTGACCGCCCGGGAGCCGAGGCAGGCGAGCCCGAACCGGGCGCCCTCCTCGTCGGAGAAGTTCACGATCCCGAGCGGTCGTTCCGGGCGCACGCCCGCGGCGCGCAGGGCGTCGAGCGCCGCGAAGGCGCTCGCCACCCCGAGCGGTCCGTCGAACGCGCCGCCGCCGGGCACTGAGTCGAGGTGGCTGCCGGTCACCACCCCCGGCCCGTCGGCGTCCGGGTCTCCCCACCACGCCCACTGGTTCCCGGCACGGTCGACCACCAGGTCGAGGCCGCGGGCAGCCGCCTCCGCGGCGAACCACTCGCGCAGGGTCAGGTCGTGCGCGGTCCAGGCGAACCGCTCGTACCCGCCGGACGGCGCCCGGCCGACGTCGGCGATCGCTCCGAGCAGCCGTCCTACCGACGTCGGACCTGTCACGGCGTCTCCCGCATCGGCACGCGCAGCCCGCCGCGCTCTGCGGCGGCGGCCGCGTCGTCGTACCCGGCGTCGACGTGCCGCAGCACGCCCGTCGCCGGGTCGTTCGCGAGCACGCGGGCCAGCTTCTCCGCGGCGAGCGGCGTGCCGTCGGCCACGGAGACCTGGCCGGCGTGCAGGGACCGCCCCATGCCGACGCCGCCGCCGTGGTGGATCGAGACCCACGTGGCGCCGGACGCGGTGTTCATCAGAGCGTTCAGCAGCGGCCAGTCGGCGATGGCGTCCGAGCCGTCCGCCATCGACTCGGTCTCCCGGTACGGGGAGGCCACGGAGCCGGAGTCCAGGTGGTCGCGCCCGATGGCGAGCGGCGCGGAGATCTCCCCCGACGCGACGAGCTCGTTGAAGCGCAGTCCCGCCACGTCCCGCTCGCCGTGCCCGAGCCAGCAGATGCGGGCGGGCAGCCCCTGGAACGCGACCCGGTCCTGGGCGGCGCGGATCCAGCGGCCGAGGTGGTCGTCGTCGGGGAACAGGTCGAGCACCGCCTGGTCCGTCACGGCGATGTCGCGCGGGTCACCGGACAGCGCCGCCCAGCGGAACGGCCCCTTGCCCTCGGCGAACAGCGGCCGGATGTACGCGGGGACGAATCCCGGGAAGTCGAACGCCCGGCCGTACCCGCCCTGGCGGGCCTCGTCGCGGATCGAGTTGCCGTAGTCGAACACCTCGGCGCCCGCGTCCTGGAAGCCGACCATGCCCTCGACGTGCCGGGCCATCGATTCCCTGGCCCGCTCGGTGAACCCTGACGGGTCCTTCTCCGCGAGATCGGCCCAGTCCTCCAGCGCGACGCCGGACGGCAGGTACGACAGCGGGTCGTGCGCGGAGGTCTGGTCCGTGACGATGTCGATCTCGACGCCGCGGCGCAGCAGCTCCGGCACGACGTCGGCGCAGTTGCCGACCACGCCCACCGACAGCGCGCGCCGCTCCTTCTTGGCCGCAAGGGCCAGCGCGACCCCTTCGTCCAGGGAGGATGCGACGACGTCGAGGTAGCGGCTCTCGACGCGGCGGTGCAGGCGGGCCGGGTCGACGTCGACCACCAGGCACACGCCCCCGTTGAGCGTGACGGCCAGGGGCTGGGCGCCGCCCATGCCGCCGCACCCGCCGGTCAGGGTCAGGGTGCCGGCAAGGGTTCCGGAGAACGACTTCGCCGCCACCGCCGCGAACGTCTCGTAGGTGCCCTGGAGAATCCCCTGCGTCCCGATGTAGATCCACGACCCGGCGGTCATCTGCCCGTACATCGTCAGCCCGAGCTGCTCGAGCCGGCGGTGCTCCGGCCACGTCGCCCAGTCGCCCACGAGGTTCGAGTTGGCGATCAGCACGCGCGGCGCCCACTCGTGGGTCCGCAGCACGCCGACCGGGCGGCCGGACTGCACCATCAGCGTCTCGTCGTCGCGCAGGTCGGTGAGCGAGCGGACGATCGCGTGGTAGCTCGGCCAGTCCCGCGCGGCGCGGCCGGTGCCGCCGTAGACGACCAGGTCGTCGGGCCGTTCGGCCACCTCGGGGTCGAGATTGTTCATGAGCATCCGCAGCGGCGCCTCGGTCTGCCAGCTGCGGGCGGTCAGGGTGGTCCCGCGCGCGGCCCGGACGCTGACGGGCGTCCCTCGGTCGAGCTTCTCCATGCGAGCCTCTCCTTGGTTGTGAGCGTGATGGTTGCGACTTCTTGTCCGTTGTAGGCGCAATATTCGCGCCCACAACAAGAGGGGGTCAGCGCAGGGGGCCTACCGCGGATACCGGCGCCTTCGCGATCGCGCCGGTCGCCACGAGCTGGACCACGTGCTCGATCTCGGGGGCGAGGTAGCGGTCGGGTCCGGGGCCCGGCACGACGGCGCGGACGGCGTCGTGCACGGCGCCCGTCCCCGCAGCGGGGGCCTCGTCGCGGAAGTCCAGCGCCCGCGTGGCCGTGAGCACCTCGATGGCGAGCACGCGGGTGAGCCCGTCCACGGACCGCCGGAGCTTGCGCGCGCCGGACCAGCCCATGGAGACGTGGTCCTCCTGCATCGCGGAGCTCGGGATCGAGTCCACGCTGGCCGGTGCGGCCAGGCGCTTCAGCTCCGAGACGATCCCGGCGGCCGTGTACTGGGCGATCATGTGCCCGGAGTCGACGCCGGGGTCGTGCGCGAGGAACGCGGGCAGCCCCTCGGACCGGGAGACGTCGAGGAACCGGTCGGTGCGGCGCTCGCTCATGCTCGCCAGGTCGGCGGCCGCGATGGCGAGGAAGTCCAGCACGTACGCGACCGGCGCCCCGTGGAAGTTGCCGTTGGACTCCACGCGCCCGTCGGACGTCACCACGGGGTTGTCGATGGCGGAGGCCAGCTCGCGGCCGGCCACCGTGGCCGCGTGCTCGAGGGTGTCGCGGGCGGCGCCGTGCACCTGCGGGGCGCAGCGCAGCGAGTAGGCGTCCTGCACACGGGTGCACGCGGGATTTCCGGCGTCGTCCAGCTCGCGGTGGCTCGCCATGAGCGGTGAGCCCGCGAGCACGGTGCGCATGTTCGACGCCGACGCCGCCTGGCCAGGGTGCGGACGCATGCCCACGAGGTCCTCGGCGAACGGGGCGTCCGACCCGAGCAGGGCCTCGACGCTGAGCGCCGCGGCGACGTCGGCGGTGGTGAGCAGGCGGCGCAGGTCGTGGACGGCGAGGCAGAGCATGCCGAGCATCCCGTCGGTGCCGTTGATGAGGGCCAGCCCCTCCTTCTCGGCGAGCAGCAGGGGGTCGATCCCGGCGTCGGCGAGCGCCTGCGCTGCCTCGGCCGTCTCGCCGGCGCTGGTCGAGCCCCACGCGCTGGTCGAGCCCTTCGCGCTGACCGAGCCCTTCGCGGCCCCGGTCGGCACCACCCGCACCTGCCCCTCCCCCATGGCGGCGAGCGCCACGTGCGCGAGCGGCGCCAGGTCACCCGAGCAGCCGAGCGAGCCGTACTCGTGCACGACCGGCGTGATCCCGGCGTTGAGCATCGCGGCATAGGTCTGCGCGGTGACCGGGCGGGCGCCGGTGTGGCCGGTGACGAGGGTGGCGAGGCGCAGCAGCTGCAACGCCCGCACCACCTCGGTCTCGACCTCGGGGCCGGACCCGGCGGCGTGCGAGCGCACGAGGCTGAGCTGGAGCTGCGCGCGCATCTCGGTGGGAATGTGCCGGCGGGCGAGCGCACCGAACCCGGTGGAGACGCCGTAGTGCGGCACGGAGTCGTCGGCCAGGTCCTCGATCACGGCGCGGCTCTCGGCCATGCGTGCGACGGCGGTCTCGTGGATCTCGACCGGCGCGCCGTAGCGGGCGACGGCGACGACCTGGTCGACGGTCAGCGGCGTCCCGTCGAGGACGACGTGCTCGGGCAGGTCCGGGCCGGCCGGGCGGGTGGCCGGCGTCGGCTCCGTGTGGTGCAGGGTGCTCATAGGCCCCATGGAACCCCGCCGTGCGCCCCGTGGCGCGGCCGGAACGATGGATAGAGTCTGAGATACGAGACGATGCGAGCGATCGGCAAGACGTCAGATGGTCGGCAACCCGAGTTGCCGATGATCTGACGAGCTGCCGATCATCCGGTTCACCGGGAGGACACAGTGGCGGGCAGCAGCAGCGTTCCGGCCGCGCGGACCACGGCGCGGCTGCTCACGTTCCTCGCGGCGCAGACCGGCCCGGTGCCCGCCGGCGCCATCGCGCACGGCATCGGGGTGCCACGCTCGAGCATCTACCACCTGCTGTCGGTGCTGGGCGACGAGGGGTTCGTGCGGCACTTTCCCGACGAGCGCCGTTACGGCCTCGGCGTGGCCGCCCTCGGCCTGGGCAGCGCGTACACCCGGCAGGCGCCACTCACCCGGCTGGCGGCGCCGGTCGTCGCCCGCCTGGTCGAGGCCGCAGGTGAGAACGGGCACCTCGCGGTGCTCAACGGTCGCGAGGTCCTGTACCTGGTAGAGCAGCGCGCGGCGGGGCGCCCGCCCCTGGTGACCGACGTCGACGTCCACCTCCCGAGCCACCTCACCGCCAGCGGGCGCGCCGTGCTCGCGCTGCTGCCCCCGGCGCAGGTGCGTGCGCTGTATCCGACGCCGGGCTCGTTCACCGACCTGACCGGCGCCGGGCCCCGCACGTTGCGCGAGCTACGGGTGGTGCTGCGGGAGGCACGGGCACGCGGCTTCGCCGTGGAGGACGGCGAGGTGTCGGCCGGATTCGCCTCCGTGGCCGCTGCCGTGGTCGACCACACGGGACGGCCCGTGGCCGGGCTGGCGGTGACCTTCCGCTCGGAGGCTTACGACGACGCCGGGCGAGCGGAGCTGGCGGAGCAGGCGACCCGGGCGGCGCGCGAGGTCAGCCGGAGGCTGGGGGCGCGGTGAGCATCATCGTGAAACCTGTGAAACCGGTGTAGGCGGACTTGTCCGCGCGTCTCGGCCCACAAGTCACGACGAGTGCGAGACCGTACGCGCATGAGCTGGGATGCGGGCTGGGTCAGTGTGGTCATCGCGGTCGTGTTCGGGGTCGCCGCGCTCGCGATGACACGGCGGTACGGGGCCAGGCGCGGACGCCTCGCCATCGAATGGGCTGTCAACCCGTTGGTCAGCAGCACGACCGTGGACCTGGACGTCTCGTTCCAGGGCACGATCGTCAGTGATCCTCATGTGCTGACCGTGGCCATTCGGAACATCGGCGCGATCGACATCTCGTCCAAGGCATTCGACGCCGAGCAGCCACTCGCACTCGGGATCGACGGGCTCGAAGGCAGCACCGTGCGAATTGTCGCGGTCGGTTCCGACAACGCGCATGCGGCGATGGTCGGAGCCCAACCCACCGTCCTCCTCCCACCCCAGCTGATCAAGCGTGGCAATCGCCTCACCATCACCGTCGTCACCGACGGCAGGGTCTCCTCCCTCACGTACAGCGATGTGCTCGAGAATGTAGACGTCGAGATTGCTGGAGCGACAAGTCGTGGCACAGCTGACCGGGCACGAACAGACCGGCTCCGCGCACGCCCGGAATTCTGGGCGGCGGTCGCAATCATCGCGCTTGGCGCATGGATCAACATTCATCGGTCGTTTGTGCCGGACGTGGGGTTGTACTACTGGAATGTTCCGTTCGCGCTCAGTGGAATGACGATCGTCGGCCTACTGGTCGTCGCGATCATCTATGTCGTACGCGCAGTGACACGGCGATTGCGTCGGTGACGGTCGCGAGCATGATCGGCAGGTGCTGCGAGCCGCCGAGCTCAACGGGCCGGGGGGCGCACCAAGCCGTCTGCCGCCCGTCAGTCTCGTTCGGCGACGAACCGCCGCGTGACGGTGATGTCGCGGTCGCCGTACCCCGACGCGACCAGCTCGTCGAACGACGCGCGCAGAGCGGGCAGCAGGGCCGGGCTGGTGCCGGTCGCCTCCGCGACGTCGGCCGCGAAGCGTAGGTCCTTCACCATGTACCTGGCGACGCCCGCCGGGGTGTCGTCACCGGCGACGAGCTTGTCGCGGCAGCTCGCCAGGAGGTTGCTGCCCGCGAACCCGCCGCCGAGCAGGTCCCACAGCGTGCCGAGGTCGATGCCGCTGCGGTCGGCGAGGACGCTCGCCTCGCCCAGGGCCAGGATGGTGGACGCCACGATCATCTGGTTGCACGCCTTCGCCACCTGGCCCGCGCCGAGCGGACCCAGGTGCACGGGGTTGCCGCAGGCCGCCATGACCCGGGCGGCCCGCGCGACGTCGTCGTCCGCGCCGCCCAGCATGATCGCCAGCGTGCCCGCGGCGGCGCCGTCGACCCCGCCGGAGACCGGGCAGTCGACGACGCGGACCAGGCCGCCGGTCTCGCGGGCGAGCCGCTCGGCGAGCGCGCGGACCCCGGTCGGGGACGAGGTGCTGCCGATCAGGAGAAGCGTGGGTTCCGCGACCCCGGCGAGCAGGCCGTCCTCGCCGGCGAGGACCTGCTCGACCTCGGGCAGGTCGGGGAGCATGAGGAGGATCGTGCGCGCCGTCGCGGCGAGCTCGCGCGGCGTCGCGGCCCAGGTCGCGCCGGCGGCCGGCAGGGAGTCGTCGTCGCGGCGCGTCCGTCCGGTGACGGTCAGCGCGCCGTGGGTCGCGAGGAGGCGGTGCGCCATCGGCCGCCCGATCGCACCGATCCCGATCACGCCGACGGGGCCGACGTCGGTTGCGGGTGCCTCAGGACCGGGCACCGCGGGGCCGGCAGGGACAGGAGCGTCGTTGGTCATGGCACCCACCCTATCGAGCGCGCACACCATGGGACAGCGTTCAACATGATGAACCCTGGGTAGGATGGTGGCACGTCGATCGAAGAGGATGCGCCATGACTGCTGCCCCCGTACCCGCGACCACCGGCACAGGGACACCGGCCACCGAGCCGACGACCGCGACGTTGCGCGTCGCCGTCGCGGTGGATCTCCGCGAGGACCTGTGCCGCCGCATCGAAGAACTTGAGCCCCGCGTCGAGCTGCTCCGGAACCACGCGCTGTACCACCCGATGCGCGGGCCGGCCGACTGGTCCGGCGACCCCGGCTTCGAGCGCACACCGGCCCAGCAGCGGGAGTTCGAGCACCTGGTCGACGGCGCCGACGCCCTCTTCGGCATCCCCGACGTCGACCCGGCGGCGCTCGCCCGCACCGCCGCAGCCAACCCGCGGCTGCGCTGGGTGCACACGACCGCCGCAGGGGGCGGCGGCCAGGTCAAGGCCGCACAGCTGCCCGCGGAACAGCTCGAACGCATAGCGTTCACGACGAGCGCCGGCGTGCACGGCGGCACGCTCGCCGAGTTCGCCGTCTTCGGGGTGCTCGCGGGAGCGAAGGACCTCCCCCGCCTGCACGCGCAGCAGGCGCGCCGCGAGTGGACCGACCGCTGGGAGATGCGCCAGCTCGACGAGATGACGGTGCTCGTCGTCGGCCTCGGCGGCATCGGCAGGTCCGTCGCCGCGAAGCTCCACGCCCTGGGTGCCACGGTGCACGGCACCACGCGGTCCGGCGAGCCCGTTGACGGCGTCGACCGCCTCGTGCCGATCGACGACCTCGCCGAGGCGGTGCGCCAGGCCGACGCGATAGTGGCGACCCTGCCGGGCACCGCAGCCACCGAAGGCCTGGTCGGCGAGGCGGTCCTCGCGAACGTGAAGCCCGGGACCATCGTGGTGAACGTCGGCCGCGGCACCGTCGTCGACGAGCCCGCCCTGGTCGCCGCGCTGGACGACGGCCGCGTCGGCTTCGCGGCGCTCGACGTCTTCGCGGTGGAGCCGCTGCCCGCCACGAGCCCGCTCTGGGACCACCCCCAGGTGCTCGTCAGCCCGCACACCGCGGCGCTCAGCGGGGCAGAGGAGGAGCGGATCGCCCGCCTGTTCGCCGACAACGCCCGCCGCCTCCTGGACGGCGAACCGCTCGTGAACCAGATGGATACGATCGAGTTCTACTGAGCCGTACACCCGCTGACGCACCACCCTGCTGACGCACCACCCAGCGGACGTACCACTGCGAAGGAGCAGAATGCCCGAACAGCCCGAGCGCGATCCCGCCCCCGCCGTCACCCGCTCGTTGCGCATCCTCAACCTGCTGGCCGACGCCGAGGGCGCGCCGATGACGCTCAGCGACATCGCCCGCGCACTGGGCATCGCGAAGTCGTCGACGGCGAACCTCGTCTCCGTGCTCGAGGAGGGCCGGATGATCGAGCGGGTCCCGCAGGGCTACCGGCTCGGGCGCCGCACGGCAGAGCTCGGCGGCGCGTTCGCCATCCAGTTCAACCAGGTCAGGGAGTTCTACGGCATCTGCGACGCGTCACCGGTGCTGCGCACCGAGGTCGTGCAGATCACCATGCTCGAAGGCGCGGACACCCTCTACCTCGCACGGCACGAGGGCCGACGGCGGTACCAGCTCGGCACCCCGCTCGGCTCCCGGCTGCCCGCCGCCCTGAGCGCGTCCGGCAACGCCCTGCTGATGCGACTCACCGACGAGGAGATCACGGAGCTCGTCGGCCCCACCGTGCCGTTCCCGCAGCTCACCGAGCACAGCATCCGGGACCTGGACGACCTGCTGGCCCGCATCCGGGCAAGCCGCGCACGCGGCTACGCGGTCGACCCGGCAGGGTCGGTGCGAGGCGTCGTCGGCGTCGCCGTCCCGCTCGAGCCGTGGCAGGCGAGCGACCCGCCGTTCGCCCTCGGCGCGGCGCTGCCCCAGGAGCTGGTGGCGGACGACGCCCAGATCGCGCGCATCGGCGAGGCCCTGATCGCCGCCGCCGCCGAGCTGACCAACCCGCTGTCGCGCGGCGCGGGCCAGCAGCGGGCGTCCTGACGCGCGGGGCGCGGACCTCATCAGCCGTCGCAGCCCAGCGACCTGTACACAGTGTTGAACACTGTTCACAGTAGCGGCTACAGTGAGGCGCGTTCAGCCCGTCCGGCGCACTGCGGCACCGGGCGGCCATCGAAGGAGATGACTCGTGACTGATACCACCCCGCGCCAGGTCGACACGGAGGACCCGGTCTATGCGGCGAACCTGCGCCGCGCCACGCTCGCCTCCTCCGTCGGGTCCGCCCTCGAATACTTCGACTTCGCCCTCTACGGCCTGTCGTCAGCCCTGGTCTTCAACACCCTGTTCTTCTCGAACCTCGACCCGGCCATGGGCGTCGTCGCCGCGTTCGCCTCCTTCGGCGTCGGCTTCGTGGCGCGGCCGCTCGGCGGGCTGTTCTTCGGGACGCTCGGCGACCGGATCGGCCGCAAGTGGGTGCTCCTGGTGACGATCGCGCTGATGGGCGGCTCGACCACCCTGATAGGCGTGCTCCCCACGTACGAGTCGATCGGCATCTGGGCCCCGATCCTGCTGACCACGCTGCGCCTGCTCCAGGGGTTCGGCGCGGGCGCGGAACAGGCCGGGGCCACGGTGCTCATGGCCGAGTACTCGCCGGTCCGGCGCCGCGGCTTCTTCTCGTCGCTGCCGTTCATCGGCATCCAGCTCGGCACCCTGCTCGCGGCCCTCGTCTTCACGCTCCTGTCGTCGCTGCCCGACGACGTCTTCCTCGCCTGGGCCTGGCGGGTCCCGTTCCTCTGCTCGTTCGTGCTGATCCTCGTCGCGATGTTCATCCGGGCCCGCCTGCGCGAGACCCCGACCTTCGTGGAGCTCGAGAAGCACGAGCAGGTCGAGGACCACCCGATCCGCCGGGTCTTCACCACAGGCTTCCCCGGCGTCGTCGTCGGCATCGGCCTGCGGATGGCCGAGAACGGCGGCTCGTACATGTTCCAGGCGCTCGCCCTGAGCTTCGCCACCGGAACCGCCGCCGCGACGGTCGACAAGTCGCTCGCGACCTGGGGCGTGACCATCGGCTCGCTGATCGGCATGGCCGTGATCCCGCTGACCGGCCACCTGTCCGACCGGTACGGCCGCGTCCCGGTCTACCGGGCCGGTGCGGTGTTCATGCTGCTCTACGCTTTCCCCGCCTGGTGGATGCTGCAGTCCGGCAACCCGGCGCTCGTCATCACCTCCATCGCGATCGGAATCGGCATCGCCGTCAACACCATGCTCGGCCCGCAGTGCGCCATGCTCCCCGAGATGTTCGGCAACCGGCACCGCTACCTGGGCGTCGCGATGGCACGGGAGCTCTCGGCGGTGATCGCGGGCGGGCTCGCCGGCGTCCTCGGTGCCTGGCTGATCGCCATCACGGACGGCAACTGGATGGTCCCCGCCATCTACATGACGGTCCTCGCCACCATCACGACGGCCGCCACGTTCCTCGTCCCCGAGACCCGCGGCCGTGATCTGCTGCTGGTCGAGGACGCCGTACGGATCTCGACCACAGAAGGAGCAGTGCGCTGACATGACGACTGACACCAAGCACTTCGGCAAGACGGCGGTGGTCTGATGCGGATCGCCCGGATCGCCACCACTACCGGACCCACCTACGTGCGGGCCGACGGCGACAGCTACGTGCCCTGCGAGGATCCCTTCGTCGCCTTCGCGGCCGGTCGCGATCCCCGCCCGACGGGCGCTGCCCCGGTGCCGGCCGCGCAGGCCGAGGTGCTGGCCCCCTGCGAGCCGCGACTCGTGGTGGGGATCGCCCAGAACGGCCCGGACGCCCCACTGCCGGTGCAGGCGTGGTTGAAGAGCCCACGCACGGTCGTGCCCAGCGGCACGGGGGTACGGCTGCGGCGGGACGTGGGCCGGGTCATCGCCGAGGGCGAGGTGGCTGTCGTGATCGGCCGCCCGACCGAGGGGCTGGACGTGCGGAACGCCCACGAGTACGTCCTCGGCGTGACCGCCGTGAACGACGTGACCAACCCCGACCGGAACGCCGTCGACGTCCGGAACTTCGAGGGGAAGGGCGGCGCGGGCTACACCCCGCTCGGCCCGTTCCTCGAGACCGACATCGACCTCGACCGGGTGGACCTGCACGTCGCGATCAACGGTGAGGAGCGGGCCGCGACCGGGAGCCACGAGCTGCCGTCGTCCATCGCGGCGTGCCTCGCGTACGTCGCCTCGTGGGTCGAGCTCGGCCCGGGCGACGTCGTCATGACGGGCGCCCCGCACTCGCACTTCGCCGTCGTCCCGGGGGATCTCGTGGAGATCACCGTCGCCGGGGCGCGGCTCGTCACCCCGTGCCTGTAGGCATCGCCCACGGCTGATCTGCTGCGGCGACCTGCCTGGCCTCGCTGCTCAGAGCAGGCCTGCTGTCGGCAGATCCGGCGGTCCGGGTCCCGTTCCGGGATGCACGGTGGGCTCATGACGGAATCACCGAAGGCGCCGATGTTCGGCGAACACTCACGACGCGAGCTGTACGAGCGGCGTGTCCTGGTCCTCGACGGAGCGTTGGACGACGACAACGGAACGCTCCTGATGACCCAGCTGATCGCCCTGGCCACCGAGGACTCGTCGACCGACATCGACCTGTGGATCCACTCCCCGGGCGGGTCCGTGCCTGCGATGCTGGCGATCCGCGACATCATGCGGACCATCCCCAACGACGTGTCGACGCTCGTACTGGGTATCGCCTACAGCGCGGGACAGTTCCTGCTCTCCGCGGGCGCTCCCGGCAAGCGCCGTGCGCTGCCGAACTCCCGGGTCCTGATGCACCAGGGCTCCGCGGGGATCGCGGGCACCGCCGTCGACATCGAGCTGCAGGCGGACGACCTGCGGCACACGCGAGACACCGTGCTGCGGCTGGTCTCCGAGGACACCGGGCAGCCGATCGAGCGGATCTTCGACGACTCGCTGCACGACCACTGGTACACGGCCGACGAGGCGCTCGACTTCGGCTTCATCGACACGATCGTGCGGAGCTTCGACAGCATCAAGCCGCGCGATCGTCAGCAGACCGGATTCAGCGCCGTAGCCGAGAGGGACGCACGATGAGCAGCTACACCATCCCGAACGTCATCGCGTCGCACCCCCGGGGCGAGCGGATCATGGACGTCTACTCCCAGCTCCTCTCCGAACGGATCATCTACCTCGGTACCGCGATCGACGCGGGCGTCGCCAACGCGCTGATCGCCCAGCTGCTCCACCTGGAGTCGAGCAACCCGGACAGCGACATCCAGCTCTACGTCAACTGTGAGGGCGGGGACCCGAGCGCCGGCATGGCCATCTACGACACCATGCGGTACATCCGGCCGCAGGTGTCGACGACGGTCGTCGGGCAGGCCGTCGCCGTCGGCGCCGTGCTGCTCGCCGCGGGGGCCGAGGGCAAGCGGGCGGCACTCCCGCACGCACGGGTCATCCTGCACCAGCCCGCTGCGCAGGGCCGCGGCGCGATCCCGGACCTGATCCTGCAGGCCGACGAGGTCGTCCGCATCCGTGCGGACATGGAGGAGGCGCTCTCCCAGCACACGGGTCAGAGCGTCGGAACGCTCCGTGCCGACACCGACCGCGACCGCATCTTCACGGCCGGTGCCGCGCGCGAGTACGGCCTCCTGGACCACGTGATCGACCAGCGATGACGCCGTGTGATGCCCGGGCCGGTGGGCCCGGGCGTCACGCCGCGAGCGCGAAGGCCGCCTGGCAGGTCGGCTGGCGTGCGGTGTCGCGGACGACGACGAGGCGGTCAGCGACGAGGCGGTCGGCGACAGCGGCGACCAGGTCGACCAAGGTGACGTCCAGCGCGCCGGTGATCGCCGCGATCATCTCGCTCGACGGCTCCTTGACGCCGCGCTCGATCT
Organism: Promicromonospora vindobonensis; assembly: GCF_042685865.1. Classification (NCBI taxonomy): domain Bacteria; kingdom Bacillati; phylum Actinomycetota; class Actinomycetes; order Micrococcales; family Promicromonosporaceae; genus Promicromonospora; species Promicromonospora vindobonensis. The sequence continues at coordinate 906,653 of NZ_JBHUOG010000001.1, forward strand.
CCGAGAGGTACTGCGGCGACATCCCGGCGCGGCGGGCGGTCTGGTCCAGCGTCTCGCCGCGCACGTGACGCAGCTGTCGCAGGCGTTCGCCGAGCAGGTGCCGCAGGAGCGGCTCTCGTCTCGTCGGCGTCGACGGGGTGCCTGGCCCTTCGGGCACCCCGTCGCGCCCTGGGCGCTGGGGCGGAGCGGTTTGGGTCATACCTGAGCGTAGAACTGCCCCTTCCGCCGACGGCGGCGCTTCTGCTGAGAGCAGCGGCGGGCAGGGCACAGTGGGGTCATGACGACACGAACCGGTCTCTCCACCGCTCTCGCCACGATCGCGCTGGTCGCACTGACGATTGCCACGTGGTGGGGCTTCCTGGGCTGGGACACGGCCCAGGACGTCGACCCCGCTACGGGCTCGGTCACCGGCCCTTACGAGGCGCCCCAGGTGATCGGGTGCGTGATCGTCCTCGTCGGGCTGGTCGTGATCGGCACGCTCCTGCTCCCCGCCTGGCTGGCGGTGCTCGGGGCTGCCCTGCCGTTCACGGCAGCCTGGACGATCCAGGCCGCGTCGAGCGACGGCTCCGGGCTCTGGACGGTCGGGGCGGTGCTCGTGCTGGCTGGGACTCTCGGGGGCGGGGCGGTGGTGGCGGCGGTCACGCGGGGCGTGGTGCGACGTCGGACGACGATCGCGCCCTGAGAGCCGGAACTGACACCGGACGGCCTGCAAGGTTGGGCCGGCGTGGGACAGATTCGGGGCAGACGCCGCGAGCGACGCGGCCGTGCCCGGGGAGCCGAGATGCGACGGAGCAGGCTGGTGCAGGGCTGGGCGGTCATCCTGGTGATGCTGGTCGGTGGTTGCGCTCAGCCGGGTGCCGCAGGTGGGACGCCGGACGCCGGTACGTCCGGGGAGCCGGGCGGATACCTCTGCCATGGCACGCCGGTCCCAGCGGAGGTCCTCGCCGACGGCGCCACCGCCGATGAGCTCGGTGACGAGGCCGCCGCGGCCCTGGACGGGGCGAGCGTCCCAGGCATCGAGCCGGAGCAGTGGCGTGTGCTGACCGAGACCAGCACGCAGGTCTACCTGATCCGGGAGCTGCCCGAGCCGCGCGACAGCGACGGCGAACAACGTACGCACGAGCTCCTGGGCATCGAATGGACCGACCAGACTGAGGACGGCGGTGAGGGCTGGCACCTGGTCGAGCAGGAGGACCGGATAGAGCTCGGGATCGGCGTCGAAGCCCCGCCGGGGGATGACCAGAACTGTCCGTCCAACCCGCCGACGCCGTTCACCATCGAGCTGGACGAGCCGCTCGGTGACCGGACCCTGATGGACGTCGCGGTGTACCCGGAGCGGGAGCTGGCCGTAATCGCACAGGACTGATGAGGGCGGCCCCGATTGCTGGGGGGAACCGCACCGACGACGCGGGCCGCCCAAGTACGCACGCGAAGTCGCAGCCCGTCACGGCATGACGTGGGAAACACCAGCAGCCGCCACGGGTGAGCCATGAACCAGGGCCGGTCGGTTCGTTTCGGTTCTGTTATCTGACCAGGGCGAATGTTCGCTCGGGCTGGCGGTAGCAAGCCTGGGTCGTGGTGGTCACGGGTAGCCCGGCGAGGTGGATCAGGCTGATCGCGGTCGAGCGCAGCAGTGTCCATAGGCGGGTCGTGTTCGCTCGTCGGGTGGTGTGGCGGTCCTCGTCGAAGACGACGTCGCGGATCCAGTGCAGGCGGTTCTCGATGCCCCACCGGGCGCGGATCACGTGCGCGATCTGGGCGAACGTCGCCTGTTCAGGGCCGAGGCTCGTGACGTAGAACAGCACCGTGGTCGATGCTCGGCCGCCACTGGAGGGCTTGCGGGTGGCGGTGACGCGGATCGCCTGCCGGGCCCCGGGCAGAGACAGCCCGCCGCCGAGAACCCCGGCCGGGGTCGTGATCTCCACGACCTGGTAGGCGCGGGACTCGACCCGCCCGTGCGTCGTGGCGCTGGTGGTGACGGTGACCGGGACCTGGCCCCAGGGGATCTCACCGACCTCGGCCTGCAGCAGCGACCTGTTCGCCTTGACCGCCAGGACGTAGTGCGCGCCCCGGGCGCGCAGATACGACGCCGTCGACCTGGTGGTGTGGGCGGCGTCGCCGGTAACGACCCACCCGCTGATCGACCCGACCTGGTCCAGCGCGACCTGCACCGCGGCGCCCTCCCCGCCCTTGCCCGCCCGGGGGTCGACCTCGGCGGTGGCCAGCACCACCCCGGGGTCCGGGGCGAACACCGCCAGCTGCATCGGCGGTGCACCGTCCGCCGCGCGCCGGTCGTGCCGCGCACCCCGCAACGCCTTGCCGTCCACCGCCACATGCACCAGAGGCTCCTCGACCCAGCCCGCGCCGCCCTCACCGGTGGCCGTGGCCAGCCGGTCGGCGAGCCACCCGGCTATCACCTCGGCCACCACGGCCATGTCGATTCCGGCCATCACACCCGCCAGCGTCGAGCGGACCGGGAGCCGGCCCCGGCCGAAGCCCAGCCCGAGGACCACCGCCGGCGCCAGGTCACCGGCCCACGCGACCGCCGAGCGCAGGCTGCGGCACCCCGCGAGCGTGGCCAGGACCAGCAGCGCGAGCATCGACGCCAGCGAGTACTGCCGAGCCTCACGCCGACGCGGGTCCCCGACCGACTCGAGCACCGTGACCAGAGAGCCGAGCGCGGCCCTGGCTTCCAGCATCCCGTCCAGGTCCGGTCGCTGGAGCAGGTAGCGGTCGACGGCAGGGCTCAGCGAAGATAGCGACATCGGGCATGGTCCTTCGGGGAAGACGGCAGCGTAGAGAACTCCCATCCTCCCTGGCCAGGGCCATGCCCGACCCCGCTACCGACCACCACGCCCCATGATCAAGCCCACGTCTCGCCCACCGAGAACCGACCAGCCCTGGCCATGAACGGTGTCCAAGCCCGGACGCTGACCTGCGGAACCACCGCCCGAGGCCCGACGGCGAACGCTCGTGGCGAACGCCCCGATGTGAGCTTCAGCCCGAGCAGGCGTGGTGCCCGGCGCCGATTCACCGCCGAACAGCACGAAGCCCAGTATCAAGGCGGCGGCGAGGAGCAAAGCGACCTCGTTCATGGGCCGGCCTCGAACGGCTTCGGGCCATGCACGTTTCGACACGCTCAGTTCGGGCTCGCTGACCGGGTGCTACCTCTTTGTATGTGCTCGCCCAGTTCCGCCGCGTCTGCTGCACCGCGCGACGCATTGCCCCTCTCGACCCACCAGAACGCACCCGCCAGGTCCCTGGCAAGCACTACCCGACACCCTGCCCCTCCCGCAGGCCGCGCCCCTAAGGCCGACCTATTTAACGAAGATTCGTGTCAATTATCGGCAGCATACTCGACGGAATAGTCGAGGTTCCCAATGAATCTCCGGCGTCGAAATAACTTGCGACCGGCTGCCGCTTCAAGATCGGAGCAAGGCTATGCGGCCACCTGACCGAACCACCAAGCGTGATCCACATGGTCACCAACCTGACTCTCCACCGATCACGCTCCTTGCGAGTTGCGAACACTGAGTAGCACTGAGTAGCACTGAGGCCGACCGCGTCAAATCACGAAATCTTCGAAACGCCTTTCCCAGACATCGAGATCATGATAGGCACGAATGGCCTTTACTACCGTCGCCGGTGAGTATGTCTTCGGACTTCGCAATGACGCTGCAACCTCCCGACTAATCTCTTCACCTAAAGCGCCGCCGAACTCTTGCACACGAAACGTCCCACTTGAGCCAATCTCGACCTTGTAGCGCGGGACCGCAATCGTGTCGGCCACCTGCCGTCTACCGACAATCTGCCACCTGCCGTCCTCGATCCAATTATCCATCGTTCCGACCAAGTAGATTGGCGTCGAAAAATACTCGTCCTCGATAGCGGAAACGACGTCGACCGCGAACAGGTCAGGGAATACGCACAGCAGAATAATTCCGCCCCTGGCTCGCACCACCTGACCTACAGAAACTTTGTCGTCAATTGGTATTGCGACTACATCGCCTTCATCAGCAGCTTCTTTCACATTGCCCCCTAATTCAATGGACACGTTCCACCCGCCGCCAGGTAGCGGTCTGGGTTCATCTGGTGACGCTTATTGGCAAGGATGCTGTCAGGGTCCCTGACCGATCCACCGCCAGCCCGAATCCAATCCTCTTCGAGTCTATCGAGGTCCGCACCTGGGACCGCTCTCCCCAGCACGTCAAACTCGAACTGAGCGTTCGGGAACTTCTTAGCGTGGTCTCGCTGTCGGCGTTCAAAAGTGGCACTATCTCTCGATTGCCCAACGTACTCCTGCCCCGTGGCCTGATCAGTTCGAAGATAAACGTACCCCGTTGGATCGGCGCCGGAGTTGTGGACAAGCAGCGGATCGGCGTCATTTCTGCCAGCCACATGGTAGGTGTGGTCCGCAGCAATCGTGAGATTGTGAACGACGGTCTGCTGGCGCTCGATGTCGATCGCCGCGACCTGTACCCAAGTGCCTGCCGAAGTCTGCAGCCAGTCGCCTACGGCTAGATCGATCGCCTCGACCCACACCTCTCGGTTGGGCGCCCAGAACGGATGTTCGTTAGTCGTGACGAGCTCCTGCACACCGCCGTCAGCAACTCGGACGGTGACCGTGACGAGTGCCTTGTCTCCCTCGCCAGTGATCAGCGCGGTGACTTCGCGCCCCTCGGTTACTTCGCCGGTGTCCTCATCCGCCGCAAGGACCTCATCACCAAGCTCAACGTCCTCTATTGGCTTCCTGCTACCGTCGGCCAGAAGCACGAGGGTGCCGGGAGCAAAGCTGTTACACGCCGTTGGTCCTCCGCTCGGGCCGCCGCGTGTGCTGCGCGAGATCACCCCGCGGGCCCACTTGATCCTCTTGGTGAGGTCGATGACGCCTTCGATGACCTTGTAGATCGCCTTGACTGCCTTCAGGCCCTTGCCGATCGGCACGATCCCGGCCGCGAGCATCCCGCAGCCGGCGAGGTCCTTGTTGAGGCACCCCATCAAGTCGTTCCAGCCGACGAACTCCTTGAGGGCTTCCCAGCCGAGCTCGAGCGCGACATCAGTGATCGACTTGTCCATCACCGCCTGCGCCCTGGCGATCTCGTCCGCAGTCGGCCCGCTGGTCGCCGTCCCTGCCGTGCCCGCACCATCGACAGCCGACCCGCCAGCATTCCCTCCGCTGCCACGCCCGATGGGCACGCCTGGGCCGCGCGTCGAGCCGGCCAGGTCGCAGTTCTGGTAACAGCTACCGCCTTGCTTGGCGCGCTCGAGCGCCTCTTCGCGAGGTGCTGACCCAGGAGGTGCGTCGTCCCATTCGATCAGCCCGGTCGGATCAGACACGCTGACCGGACTGTTCGAGGCATAGCTGTACCCGTGGATCTGCTGAGGATCAGACAGGTCCATGATCGGATCCAACGAGATGAACCGGCCCAGCGCAGGGTCGTACTCACGTGCACCGAGCGAGACCAGACCGGTCGTAACCCGATCGTCGTACCCACCGACAAAGCCCCGCGACCCAGCCCAGTCGGTAGGCACCGCACCCCGGTCACCACCGAACGGTGTGGACCGTCGCTGCTCGATCGTCAGGTCCGCCGCAGACACCGACAGCTGCCCCGTGCCGTGGTGGTCGGTCAGCACGAACGTGTGCCGTGCGGAGTCATCCTCGACAGCCATATGCCCGCCACCGACGTCGAAGTACCGCGTCGCCTTCGCGACCGTCGGCTCTGCCGAAGTGACAGTGATCTCGGTGTGCCCGAGGTACAGCGTCGACTCAGTGCCCTCAGCGGTGGTAGTCCGGGAGATGAGCCGGTTCCCGTCCGCGTCGTACACGTACTCCGCACCCGTGCCGTCCGCGTCCTCCACGTGCTGCACGCGGCTCTCCGGAGTCCAGCTCAGGGTCTGGGTGTCCCCGCCGATCTGTCGGCTGGTGGCCCGCCCCACGGCGTCATAGGAGTACTGCTCAACGGACTCCACCCGAGGCAGGGTGCTCGTGGCCGGCTGGACCTGGTTCACCGAGGTGACAGTGTGCGGCTGCCCTGCGTCGTAGCTGTAGGTGCGGTCAGTCAGCCGCTGCCCGCCGCCCGAGTGCAGGACCTCCCTGGTACGCGAGCCGACCTTGTCGTAGTCGTACTCGTGCCAGTACCGAGCGGGCCCACCGATCAGCGCGGCATCCGCTGCGTCCTGACCCGTGGCTGCGCATGCGGCACCAGTCGTCTTCTGGGTCCAGGCGTCCACGACCCGGGCCAGGTAGTCGTAGTCGAAGCACTGGACATCAGTACCCGTGCGAGAGACATCTGCCAACGACAGGATGTTGCCGGCTTCGTCGTACTCGTAGGTCTCATGCCGGTCCACACCTGGCTGGTCGAGCCGGTCCACCCGGTAGGTCGCCAGGCGTCCGGTCGCCGAGTCGTAGGTGTTCGTGGCCCACAGCGGCTTGCCGAGGTTGGCGGCCATCTCGGTCTGCAGTACACGACCCACGTTGTCGTAGGTCAGCTCGCTACCTAGCCCGTTCGGGCCCGACGTCGACTCCAGCCACCCGGTCGCGTCGTCGTAGATGTACGACACGGACTGCCCGGGCAGGCCGCCCGTAGCCCCCCACCCCATCCCCTTGACGTTCCCCGCAGGGGTGTAGGTCGTGTTCGTCATGTAGGTCCCGGCCAGCTCGCCTTCGGCCGGCGGGATGACCGCTGCCGTGCGCAGCGGCCGATACAGCTTGTCGTAGAACATCACCTGGGACGTGTACTGCGCGCCGCCGTCATACCGCGTGGAGGAGGCCCGCTGCCGCGATTGATTGAACGCCGCTGGTTCGCGTGCCCGTCGAAGGGCCAGGTACGTCGTTGGCTCAGGACCACGAACGCGAAGTTCTGTGCCCCCGTCGATCCTCTACAGTTGACCCGCGCCCACCACCCCTGCCGTCCTGGGAGATGTCTTCGTGAGTTCACACCCGCGCGAGTTCCGTCTGCTCGTCACCGGTGGAGGGACCGGTGGGCATACCTATCCGGCTCTGACCACGCTTCGCGCCCTCCAGGCCAGGCTCGCGAGGGAGGGCACAGCGGTCAGCGTCCTCTGGGCGGGCACCGCCGAGGGCCTGGAGGCCAAGGTCGCCGCGTCCGAGGGCATCCGCTTCGTGTCGGTCGCCACGGGCAAGATCCGCCGGTCGAGCAACCCGCTGGGCATGCTGACGGCCGCCAACATGAAGGACATGGCGCGCGTGCCGCTCGGCGTCGCGCAGGCGCGGTCGATCGTTGCCGAGTTCAAGCCGGACGTCGTCCTGTCGACCGGTGGCTACGTCGCCGTCCCGATCGGGCTCGCCGCCGGCCTGCTGCGGCGTCCGCTCGTGGTGCACGAGCAGACCGTGCGGCTCGGGCTGGCCAACCGTCTCCTGGCCAAGCGGGCCACGCGCGTCGCCGTCTCCTCGCCGTCCACTCTCGAGCTGCTGTCCGAGAGCGTGCGCGAGCGGGCCGTCGTGACCGGCAACCCGGTCCGCGCCGAGGTGATGACCGGGGAGCCGCTCAAGGCCGTCGACGCGCTCGGCCTGGACTCGTTCGACCCGGACCTCCCGGTCCTGTACGTGACCGGCGGGGCGCAGGGGTCCGTCCAGATCAACACGCTCGTCACCGCGGCACTGCCGTGGCTGCTCCAGCACGCGAACGTGATCCACCAGAGCGGGCCGAACAACCTCCAGGACATGTTCGAGCGCACCGCCACACTCCCGGCCGAGCTGGGCGCCCGCTACCGCGTCATGGGGTTCGTCGGCGCCGAGCTGCCGGACGTGCTCGCCCTCGCCGACGTCGTCATCTCCCGGAGCGGCGCAGGGACCATCGCAGAGCTGACGGCGCTCGGCAAGCCCTCCGTCCTGGTCCCGCTCGCATCAGCTGCCGGGAACGAGCAGGCGCACAACGCGCGCCGACTCCAGGACCTGGGAGCAGCCATCGCCCTGGAGGGCGACCTCCACGAGACGGACCTCCGGGCGGCGCTCAGACCGCTGCTCGACGCCGGACGGCGTGAGCGGATGTCCCACGCGGCCCGGGAGCACGGGCGTCCTGACGCTGCCGAGCGGCTGGTGGACGTGCTGCTGGAGGCTGCGCGGCCCACCACAGCCTGACGAACCCTCGCTACGCTGTCCCGGTGCTCATCGAGCGAGTCCGGGTCAAGCCGGCAGTCGTCGAAGACGGCCAGTGGCCCTGGACCGTGCCGGCCATCGGCGACCTCGCAGCCCGGGGCGTCCGGCTGAGCAGCAGCATCGTGGTCCTCGTCGGCGCCAACGGGAGCGGCAAGTCCACCCTGCTGGAAGCGATCGCCGAGGGCTACGGCCTGGACGTCCGCGGCGGGCACGGCGGACGCAAGTACGCCAGCACCCTGGAGCCGAGCCCGCTCGGCGAGGCGATCATGCTGGACCGCACGCGTGCCGGTTCGGGGATGACCCGCCGCAACGCCAAGGGCTTCTACCTGCGGGCCGAGACCGCATTCGGGATGCTCGAATACATGACCGGGGCAAGGGTGCCCGGCTACGGCGACAAGCCGTCCTGGGAGGTCAGCCACGGCGAGTCCTACCTCCAGGCGATCCTGGGGCGGTTCGACGGGCCGGGCCTGTACCTCCTGGACGAGGCCGAGGGGCCGCTGTCGTTCGAGTCGACGCTGCAGCTGCTGTACCGCCTGCAAGACCTGGTCTCCGAGTTCCCCGCCCAGGTCATCTACGCGACGCACTCCCCCATGGTCGCTGCTCTTCCTGGAGCGCAGATCCTCGAGATGACCGACGAGGGGATCACTGAACGGGAGTGGGTAGAGCTGGAGTCGGTGGGCCTGTGGAAGAGATTCCTGGGTCGGCCCGACACCTTCTTCGACGCCACCTCTTAGAGCGGGTCAGCGGGGCTGATGGCGGTGAGGCACCGTCCAGTCCGCTTCGAGAATGCGATCGTGCATGGTTCAGCGCCTCGAAGCATGCGTGATCGCATTCTCGAAGCGGACCGGCCACGGGACCCGGCGTCCGGTAGTCAAGCGAGGGGCTCATACCGGTTTCCGGCGCCCTACTGTCAGAAGCAACCGAACAGGAACGGAGCACCGATGTCCTCACCGCAGAGCGGCAGTAGCTGGGCCAAGGGCGTCGCCGACGACGGCGTCGTCACGATCGGAGACCCGCGGCTCAAGGCCCCCACCACGTCGGTCGATACCGCAGAGGCCGGCGAGCTGCTGAAGACCCTGGTCACCCGGTTGCGCGAGCTCCACGGCGCAGGGCTCGCCGCGCCGCAGATCGGGGTCTCGGTCAGGGCCGCGGTCGTCGAGGTGCGCAAGACCGACGTCTTTCCCGACCGGCCGGAGACCGGGCTGATCCAGCTGGTCGATCCCGTCGTCGTCGGGCGCTCCGACGCGACGGTGCTGGACTGGGAGGGCTGCTTCAGCGTGCCGGGCTACATGGGCCAGGTGCCGCGGGCAGAGCACCTCACCGTCCGGTACACCACCGAGACCGGCGAGACCGTCACGCGGGAGTTCACCGGCTACCCCGCCCGGGTCGTCCAGCACGAGATCGACCACCTCGACGGCGTCGTGTACCTCGACCGCATGACCGACCTGACCAGCCTCACCACCGCCCAGAACTATCTCGACCACCACCGGCCGCCGTCGGCCTGAGACCACCAGCGGTTTTCTTGTGAACGAACCCGCGCCTGATTAGGGTCGGCGCCATGACCGAACCCCGTGCATGGCAGTCCGAGACCGCTCTGCTCGGCAACGCCGACCCGTCCGACCCGACCGGCTGGTTCGAGCGGCTCTGGGCGTCCGCGAAGGACGGGGACGTCACGATGCCGTGGGACCGGGACGAACCACACCCGGCGCTGGCCACCTGGGCAGGCGCCCCCAGCTCGGGCACAGCGAGCGGCACAGCCGTCGTCGTCGGGTGCGGGCTGGGCGCCGACGCCGAGCACCTGTCGCGGATCGGCTACGAGACGACGGCGTTCGACATCTCCCCCACCGCTGTCGCCGCGGCCCGCGACCGGAACCCCGGCTCAGCGGTGACCTACGCCGTCGGAGACCTGCTCGACCTGCCGCGCGAGTGGACCGGCGCCTTCGACCTGGTCGTCGAGATCTACACCGTCCAGGCGGTGAACCGCAGCGTCCGCGACGGGCTCACCGCCGGCGTCCGCTCGCTGGTGGCGCCGGGCGGAACCCTGCTCGCCGTCCAGGCCATCGCCGAACAGGGCGACGACGACGGCCCGCCCTGGCCGCTGACCCGGCAGGAGATCGAGGCGTTCGGCGCGGAAGGGCTGTCGGCCGTGTCGATCGAGCAGCTCCCCGTCCCGAGAGCCCCGAGCCGGCCCGGAATCTGGCGCGCGGAGTTCCATCGGGCGTGACCGCCGGACGACGGCTGCCCTGCCAGCACTTAGTGCACCCACCGTTCGTACTGCACGTAGAACTGCACCGATCCGGCCTCTACGTCCATCGCCCCGGTACACACCCGCCGCAGGTCCAGCACGCTCCGGAAGGCACACTCCGTCCGGCCGGGTAGCACCGCGGCCGCCAGCTCCCCGCCCGACATGCCGGCCGGTGCGTCGACCGTCAGCTCCACCCAGCAGCCCCCGGAGCCGCAGCCCATCTCCTCAGCGGTCACCCGCGCGCCGTCGGGCAGCGCAGGAAGGGACGACGCAGGAGGCACTGCCCCCTCGTCGAGGGCCAGCGAGAGCGGGGGCAGCGCCAGGCCCACCGCCGCGGCCACCCCGAGCGCCACCACTGCCCTCACCACGGATCGAGTTCGAAGCATGAGCGGACCCTACGGGTGCCCCGCGCCGATCATCGAGTAGTAGCCGTCCGGGTCGGCGGGTTCGTCGGTGTGCTCGCACTTCACGGCGTCCGGACCCTGGGAGCGTGTAACGACGCAGGCCCCGTGAACCTCATAGCGCGTCCGCACGACTGCACAGGTGAGAGGAGGCGAGATGAGCGACGAGCTGCTGGTGGTCCGGGCTCAGCTGGGTAACCGGTCCGCGCTGGAAGAGCTGGTAGCGCGGTGGCAGAGGCCTGTGTGGTCGTACGTACGCCGGATGCTCGACGCCGAGCGTGCCGACGACGTGGCACAGGAGGCGTGGGTCGCCGTCGTGCGAGCGCTGCCGAGGCTGCGCGAGCCCGACCGGTTTGCCCCGTGGCTGTTCACGATCGTGCGCCGAGCGGCACTGAACCGGCTGCGCGGCCAGTACGCCGACCGGCACGATCTGGTCGGTGACTTCGAGAGCGACCTTGACCGGTCCGACGACGGCGCGCGGGACCCCGTCGACGGCCTGGCGGACCGGGCGGAGATGGTCGCCCGTCTCGCGCGGCTCCCGGTGCTGGAGCGCGAAGTCCTGGTGCTGCACTACCTCGAAGACCTTTCCGTCCAGGACTGCGCGCAGATCTGTGGGGTCCCGGCCGGAACCATCAAGTCACGGCTGAATCGTGCGCGGCGCATGCTCCGCGAGCACGTCCAGGAAGAGGGTGAGCGGACATGACGAACGAGGAACCCCGTGCCTCCGCACGGGAGGTGGTCGCCGGGCTCGGCGGGACGCTGTCGGTGCGGGCTCGCGTGCGGGCGGTGGCAACGCTGGTGCTCGGCCTGGCCGGCGCAGTATTCATCGGGGCGCTGTGGTGGACGGAGCCGGACCTGCCGGTTCGAACCCAGGTGGCGTTCGCTCTGCTCACCGTGTTCTGCCTCGTCTGGGCCGGCTACGGGGCCTGGCTGCTGCGGTCACGGGTCCCGCTGTTCGCGGCCGACCGCGTGGTGGCCGCGTGGATCGGTCTGGCGGCCTCGGTGCTGGTCGGCGGCCTGCTCGTCGTCGTGGTCGCCCAGCGCGGAACCGGGGCCTGGGGCGTGGCCGCCGTCGTGGCGGTGTTCGTGGCTCTCTCCGTCGTCCTGCTCGTCCGGGCCCACGCCCGGCGAGCCGCCCTGCTACGCCGCGAACGCATCCTGGCCGACGGCGACTCCGAACAGCCGGGGCTCAGCGGCTGAAGAACCGCATCCGCCAGTCCACGTACCAGTCGCCCGGTTCGTACTCCAGCACGATGGGACCCGCCGTCCCCGTCGCGATCTGGAACGGTGAGCCCGCGTTGGAGTAGAAGAGGCCCGAGGCGCCCAGGACCCTGCTCCACCGGTCGACGGCCTGGAACGCCGCGTACGGCCCACCGCAGACCTCGGTCGTCTCGCCGACCTCGCTCCGGATGGCCGTGGCGATGTAGGCCCGCCCGCCGGGGACCATGCCGACGCCGACCTCGTTGCCCTGGTCACAGTCATCCGCAGGACCGGGGTGCTCCCACAGCATTACCCGGGGACCCCAGCTGGTGCCGGCCGCCCGGGTGTAGAACTGGTGCTCCGTGTTCGCCTCCTCGGCCCAGACCAGGCGCGTGGCCGTGTCACCGGTGGCGAGCTTGGCGCGCACGCTGGTCCGGAACTGGTAGGTCGGCTTCTCTGTGACGGTCTCCTGCCACCACAGCTTGTTGCCGGCAAGCACCGTCTCCCGCCCCTCACCCTCGGCCACGAGCGTGAGCGGCGGCCGCGCGGTGTTCACGGTGCCGATCCGCCGCGAGGCAAACCAGCTGGTTCCCCCGGGTCGGAGCACGGTCCGCCGGATCTCCGCCGTCGACGCACCCGTCGGGGCGGCCCAGACCACCGTGACCTTGCCGGCGTTGTTGATGGCGACGTCGCGCGGCACGTCGGCGGGAGCCCCCGTGACGCGGCCCGTCACCCAGCTCCCGCCCCGCTCCAGGCGGCTCAGGAAGGGCAGTCCGCTGCCGCCGCTCCACAGCAGGGCGGCGTCGCCGTCCTTGTTGCTCACCAGCTTCGACCGCCAGATCTCGGGGGAGATCGTCACGGGGTCGTTCCAGCTCGTGCCGTTGAACACCCGGGACACGTTTCCGGTGACCGCCATCGCGTAGTCGCCCGGGCCCGCGATCACGCCGCCCTGGGAGCTGGGTGGTACCTCGATGCGCGACCAGTCGGACTGGTAGCCGTGCTCAAGAGCCGAATGGTCCAGCGTGCCGGTCTCGGGCAGGCTCACGCTGAACACCCGGCCAGACCCGGCGACCGCGACGTCGCGGTGGGTCTCCCCCGGCCGGGTGGACCATCCGGGTGCCGGATCCCCCGGAGCCGCGGACGCAGGTGGCGCGGCCGCACCCGCGAGGAGGACGCCGGTCACGATGATCGCGGCTGTGGAACGACGCATGATGCCTCCCGGGCTGAGCGCCACCGTGCTGCGGTCGTCCGGGGCCTCGGCGTCGTCGCCGCGACCGGGGATGCTGCGGCCTGATTCGATCGTCGCACCGGTACGGACCAGGAGCAGGCCCTTTCACCCCGTGCGGTACCGATCTGAATGGACTCGGCACCAACCGCTGCGACTGCACATGTGAGAGGAGGCCAGACGGGCACGGACGGCAGTGGTTGTGCCAGCCCGCGAGGCGCCCGAGGTGAGCCGTTGCGGGCGAGCTGTGTTGCTGTAGGTAGACAGCTTCTACCGACAGCAACACGTTCCGCGGAGTAGGTGTTCACGCCGGTCGGGCTCGACCGGGCCGCGCCCCGGTTCCCCGCCCGATTGAACCGATCTCCCCTTTCACCCGTAGTGAGGGGCAGAGGCCGGCAGCGGGTCGGCCTGCGAACGAGAGGGGCGGAGCGTGCGCAGAGGGACAAAGGTGGCGGTCGGTGTCGGCGCCGGGGTGGTCGTGATCGGTGCGGCGGCGGCGATCTTCGGGCCGGGCCTGTACGCGGACTGGGCGAACGAGGCAGCGGCCGAGGCACCCGCCCTCGAGCAGTCGGCAGTCCCGCTGCCCGACGCCGAAGCGGCCGCAGGCACCTGGACGGTCGGCGACGGGTCGTTCGCCGGGTACCGCGTCGACGAGGTGCTGCAGGGCGAGGACGTCACGGTCACGGGGCGCACCGAGGACGTCACCGGCTCGGTCACCGTCGCCGACGGCGCCATCAGCGAGGCCGACGTCGAGGTGGACATCGCGAGCGTGGCGACCGACGAGGCCAACCGGGACGCGTACTTCCGGGACGAGGCGATGGAGGCAGGCACCTATCCGACGGCGACCTTCGTGCTCACCGAGCCGGCCCCCATCGAGGAGGGCGCAACCGCCGTGGAGCTGACGGGCGACCTGACCATCCACGGTGTGACGCAGGCTGCGACCGTCGAGGCGGAGGTCGCCGGAGACGCGACGAGCGGGGACCCCGTGCAGGTCATCGGCAGCGTCCCGGTCACTTTCGCGGACTTCGGCGTCGAGGCGCCGTCGCTCGGCTTCGTGACGGTGGAGGATGAGGGCAGCATCGAGTTCTCGCTGCAGCTCCAGCCCGAGCAGTAACGACGGAGGCGACCGGACCGTGACCAGAGGCGACTCGCCCGCCGGCGCCGAGGACGAGCTCCTCGCCGCGGTGCACGACACGCACGCCGGTGCGCTGTACCGGTACGTCGTGCGCCGCACGGGCGACGAGGAGGAGGCGCGCGACGTCGTGCAGGAGACGCTGCTGCGCGCATGGCGGCACCCCGAGGTGCTCGAACGGTCCGAGGAGTCGGTGCGGGCCTGGCTGTTCACGGTCGCGCGCAACCTCACCGTCGACCACCTCCGCAGCGCCCGGCGCACCCGCGAGCGCGCCACCGGGCACGTACCCGACCGTGAGGAACGGGACACGACGCAGGCCGTGCTCGACTCCTGGCTCGTCGCCGACGCGCTGGTGTCCCTCTCGCCGGCGCACCGGGCGGTCGTCGTGGGCGCCTACTACGGCGGCCGCTCGGTGGCCGAGCTCGCGGCCGAGCTGGGCATCGCGCCCGGGACGGTGAAGTCACGCCTGCACTACGGGCTGCGCGCGCTGCGCCTGGCCCTGCAGGAGAAAGGAGTCACGTCATGATCCCGGCAGACCCAGGACACGGCGGCGACCAGTACGCCGAGTGGGACGCCGCGTACGTGCTCGGCGCCCTGAGCCCGAGCGACCGCCGGGCCTACGAGCGACACCTGGCCGAGTGCGACACGTGCCGCTCCGCCGTCGCGGAGCTCGCCGGCATCCCGGGTCTGCTGAGCACCCTGACTCCGGCGCACGCGGAGGCGCTCGTCGCCGAAGCACCTCGTACCGAGGTGCCGGACGGCGGCGAGCCCGCACCGTACGGTGACGGCCCCGAACCTGCTCCCGTGATCTCGCTCGCGAGCCTCGCCGGCGCGGCACGCAGGTCCCGTGCCCGACGCCGGTCGCTGACCGCCGTCGCCGCATCGGCCCTGGTGGCCGTCGGGGCCGTCGGCGGATCGATGCTGGCAGGGAGCAACCTGCTCGGAGGGCCGGACGGCGCAGGCACGCCGCCGTCCGCCAGCGTCGCAGCCGGTGCCCGGACGATCGAGCTGCGCCCCGTCGGCGACGCCGACATGCGCGCCGAGCTGATCGTCACGCCCACCACCTGGGGCACGAGCCTGCGGTGGAGCTGCCACTACCCGCCCGAGCCAGGGCAGCAGCCCGAGGGGCGCTACACGCCTGCGGAGCCGATCCGGTACGAGCTCGTGCTCGTCGGCCGGGACGGCGTGCGGACGACGGCGGGGACCTGGTCCTGGTCGGGCGGCACGACGACGGGCCTCGACGCGTCGTCGGCAGTACCGCTGACCGACGTGGACCGGATCGAGATCACTCTCGACGGACAGGAGGAGGCACTCGCGTCGGCGACGCTGTGACGGTCACCCGGGGTCGGGCCGCGGCTCCAGGACCACCAGCGCGGTCTCGGTCGAGCGGAGCGCCGCGTGGGCGTCCAGGTTCTGGTCGGTCTCCCGCCACCTGTCCCAGAGGCGCTCCCGCTCGGCGCCGGTAGCGCGGTGCGCGCGCACGAAGCGCGATCCGTCGGCCAGGTCGACGGTGGCGTCCGGGTGGGCCTGCAGGTTGAGCCACCAGTCCGGGTCGCCGTCGGCCCAGCCGTTCATCGCCATCGTGACGAGGTTCGAGCCGTCCTCGATGTAGGCGAGGATCACGCTGCGCTCGTACCCGGTACGACGTCCGGTGGTGGTCACGCGCATCATGCCCCAGCTGTGCGCCCGGGGCCGACGGAGGCCGGCCTTGCCGCCGGTGACGCGGTAGAGAGCACGGTGGACCGCCCATGCGGTGCGGACGAACCACCGTGGTGGAACCCGCGGAGCAGAGTTGCGTTCGACTGACTTGTGCTCGTTCGACACGCTGAGCCTCCGGCCTTCGGTGCGGGTCGGCCACCCGGCGCTCCGCCTTCGCTGAGCGGTGGCAACCCTTCATCACCAGGATAGGGAGCGCACCCGGCCGGAGGCCAGAGACCCACGAAGAGACTGATCGTCGAGTCGCTCCGCTCGCCGGCTGTAGCACGCCATGCTACATTCGTTGCATGGCGGAGCAGATCAGCCAGCGAGAGCTGCGCAACGACAGCGGGCGCATCATGCGCGCCCTCGATGATGGACACACCTTCATCGTGAGCCGCAACGGGCACCCGGTCGGCGAGCTGCGCCCGCTGCGCCGTCAGCGATTCATCGCCGCCCAGGCCGCCGTGGAGATGTTCCGGCATGCGCCGAAGCTCGACTGGGACTCGGTCCGAGCCGACATCGACGAGTACGTGGACCAGGACATCGCACCCCGTGGCTGAGCGCCTACCTCAGGGGCTCCTCGACACGTCGGTAGTGATCGACCTGGAGAACATCCCGGCCGTCGACCTGCCCGTCGAAGTCGCGATCTGCGTAATCACCCTCGCGGAGCTCGCCGCGGCGCCGGCGGCTGCCGCCGACACGACCGAACGTGCTCGCCGTCAGGACCGGCTCCAGCGCACCGAGGCCGCGTTCGACCCGATCCCGTTCGACATCGAAGCCGCCCGCAGCTACGCCAGGGTCTACGCCGCGGCCGTAGCCCAAGGACGCAAACCCCGGCGCCGACTCGCCGATCTGCTGATCGCCGCCGTCGCGCTCACCGAGGGCCTTCCGGTGATCACACGCAACCCGGACGACTTCATCGGGCTCGAGGACCTCATCGACGTCGCGACTATCTGACCCGGACACCCCGACCCCGGTCAGCCCCAGATCGCGGCCGCCCACTCCGGGTGGTCGACGAACGGGTTCCGGTTGTGCTGGAACTGCTCGTAGATCACGTCGTTGCGGTGGGCCTCGAACGCGGAGACCGGGTCGGCGTCGTGCCAGTCGAGCAGCACGGACAGCCGGCCGTGCAGCGGGGCCGAGCCGTTGCTGACCGAGTCGTTCGGCTCCAGGTCGGCGAACCCGTCCTCGCCCTCGTAGCGCACCGCCATGTAGAGGATCATGCGCGCGACGTCGCCCTTCACCTCGTCGCGCGGCTCGAAGGAGTCCGAGTCGGTGTAGTTGCCCGGCGCGCCGCTGACCTGGCTGCCGCCGTTGTCGAAGTCCTTGTTGCCGCGGATGCTGTTGACCTGGACGTCCGTGGGCCGCAGGTGGTGCAGGTCCGTGCCCGGGCCGGTCGCCGTGCCGAAGTCGCCGTGCGACTTGGCCCAGACGTGCTCCCGGTTCCAGTCACCGACATCGCCGCCGTTGAGGTTCTTGGCACGCGACTCGCCGCTGTACAGCAGGACGACGTTGTTCGGGTCGGCGGGGTCCTCGTCCGAGGCCTGGAGCCCTGCCCACACCTCGCTGTACGAGAGCTGGTCGCCCACGCTGATGATGTCGTTCAGCTCCGACTTCAGCGCCTCACCCGTCAGGCCCTCCGCACTGTCGTAGTAACCGGCGGGGACGTCAGCGCCGTCCTGCGCGACCGCGCCGGGCGCCGCCAGCACCCCTGCGGCAACCACGAGTGCGGACAGCCCGCTCCCCCAAGCCCGTACGAGACGTGTGCGCATCGTCGACCTCCGTGTCAGCCCGCGACCCCCTGCGGGCCACGGTGCGCGATTCACACTGACATGCGAAGGATGTGATGTCCGCCACCATTGGTAAACACTAGGTGAAATCTCCGCCTATGACGTGCTTTCACCCCACGCAGCACTTTGTTGTGGGCGGGATCGTTGCGCCTAAACCGGGCACGTAGCCGCAACGATCACGCCCACAACAAGGGACCTAGCGCGCGGCGTACGTCGTCTCGTCAAGGCCCGACTGGGTGGGGTCGTGGTCCACTTCCCCGACGTCGTACATCGTGGTCATCCAGTGGTAGAAGTTGTCGCCGCGGTCGCGGAGCAGCCGGTACAGCCGGCCCATCATGCGGCGCTGCACCTCCGCCGTCGCGGGCCGGTCGTAGACGTTCGTCAGCTCGTCCGGGTCGGTCTGCAGGTCGTACAGCTCGTTCACCGAGTCCGGGTTGACCACCAGCTTGTACCGGTCCTCCCGCAGCATGCGCTGCGGGTACGGGAAGTGGTGCCCGTGGAACTCGCACACGATGTCCTGCTCCCACTCGACCTCGCGCCCCTCGACCAGCGGGAGCAGGCTGCGCGAGTCGATGGCCGGCTTCGGGTCGATCCCGGCCAGCTCGAGGATCGTGGCCGTGCAGTCCAGCAGGCTCACGAACTCGGTCCGCACCTGGCCCGCCGGCCCGCCCGGTACCCGCAGCAGGCCCGGCGTGCGGTAGATGTCCTCGTACATCGCCGGACCCTTGTCGTGCAGGCGGTGCGCCCCGGTGAACTCGCCGTGGTCGCACGTGAAGAACACGGCGGTGTCGTCCACCAGGCCCAGCCGCTCGAGCGCGTCCATGACGCGGCCGATCTGCTGGTCGATGAGCGTCACGTACCCCCAGTAGACGGCGATCAGCTTGCGCGTCACCTCGATGGGCATCGTGTCGAACGTCCAGTGCGCGCTGTAGTTGGCCTGGACCGGCGGCTTGCCCTCGAACGTCTCGGCGATGGAGGCCGGCAGCTCGACGTCGGCCGGGTCGAACATGTCGAAGTACTCGTCCGGCACGATGTACGGCAGGTGCGGCCCGAAGAAGCTGAGCTCGAGGAAGAACGGCCGCGCTCCGCTGCGGTAGTCGTCCGCATACTTCTCCAGCAGCTCGATGGTGCGGGTCGCCAGGTAGTGCTCGAACGTGGCCTCCACCGGCTGGTGCAGCCGCGCCGCCAGGAGGTTGCCCGGCCCGCCGTTGGGCAGCGTGCCGCGCACCCGGTCGCTGATCTCGTACGGCGGCAGGTCGTGCTCGGCCAGGTAGGCCAGGTAGTCCTCGTTCTCCACCGGGTTGTGCCAGCCCGGCAGGTCCGGCCCGTCGAACCCGAAGTACGCGGCGTTCTTCACGGTGCCCGCGTGCCACTTGCCCACGAGCCCGGTGTTGTACCCGTGCTCCCGCAGCGCCTCCACGTAGGTGAAGGTGCCGTCGGCCAGGTCCTCCTGGTAGCCCACGTTGCGCTCGTGGTTGGCCAGCACCTGGTGCCGGAACGGTGCCTGCCCGGTGAGCAGGCTCGCCCGCGACGGCGTACAGATCGCCGTCGGCGTGTACCACCGGTCGAACCGGGTGCCGGTGCGGGCCAGCTCGTCCAGCACCGGCGTGGATGCGTGCGAGTTGCCGTAGGCGCCCAGCGTGTCGGCCCGGTGCTGGTCGGTCATGAGGAACAGGACGTTCCGCCGTGGCGTCGCCTCGGGGCCCTGTTCGGTCGCTGCGTCTGCCACCGGGTCACTCACCTGCCTTGAGGAACAGGTCGCCCGTGTAGTACTCGGCGGGGTCGACCGGTGCGTCGAGCGTGCCCGCCTGGACGAAGTACTCGTTCATGCCGGACAGCCACGTGTCGACGGTGCCGTCCTCGGTGATCTTGTCGAGCTCCGCCAGGTCGAGGACCTCGACGTTCGCGGCGTCCGCCTCGACGTCGGCCACGTCGAGGTTGTTGAAGTCGGCGGTCAGCTCGATGGTCTCGTCCATGTTCTCCGCCCGGTAGGCGATGGCCTCGCGCAGCACCTTGAGCACGGCGTCGACCTTCTCCGCGTCGTCGGCCACGACGTCGTTGCCTGCGACGAACGCCGTCGGGAAGGCGACGGTCTCCTCGAAGTCGGTGTTGTCCGCGAGCTCGACCAGGTCGGGCACCTGCTCCTTGACCGTCGCGAGCGACGGGTACCAGAGGCCGGCGGCGTCGACCTGCCCTGACGACAGCGCGGCCACGATGGCCGGCGGCTCCATCGGGACGAGCTCGACGTCCTCCTTGGTCATGCCCGCCTCCTCGAGGGCGAGCGTCAGGATCATGTCGCCCGACGTGCCCTCCGGCACCGCGACGGTCTTGCCCTCGAGGTCCTCGACGGACTCGATACCGGGCTGCGCGACGACGCGGTCCGCCCGGCCGAGCGTGTTCATCGCGACGAGCTTCGCCTGCCCGGAGGCCGGCAGCCAGAACGCGCCGGGGCCGATGTACCCGAAGTCGAGGTCACCGGTACCGAGGGCCTGGATCTGCAGCGGCCCGTTCGTGAACGACGACGTGGTGGCGTCGATGCCGTGCTTCTCCCACAGCCCCTGGTCCTCGGCGATCGCCAGGAGGCTGGTGCCGTTGAAGTCGGGGATGTAGCCGAAGTTCACCTCGATGGTGTCGCCGCCCTCTCCCCCGCCGGCGGCGCCGCCGGAGGAGCAGGCACCCACGGACAGCACGAGGGCGAGGCCGGCGAGCGCCGCACCGAGAGATTTGCTGGGGATTGGCCTGGAAAGTCGCATGGGGGATCCTTAGAACTGGTTCTTGGGTTCTGGGCAGGGCCGGGTTCGGGGGCCGGTTCGGGGACTAGTGGCCGGCGGTCTGGTGGTAGACAGCGCGCCACACGCGGTTGCGCAGCTCGCCGAACTCAGGGCTGAGGCGCACGTCCTCGGTGCGCGGGTACGGGAGGTCGACGTCGATGACCTCCTGGATGCGGCCGGGGCGAGCGGCCATGACCACGACACGGCCGGCGAGGAACACCGCCTCGTCGACGTCGTGCGTGATGAACAGGACCGTGCGCTTCTCGGTGCTCCAGGTGTCGAGCAGCTGCTCCTGCAGGCGCACACGTGTCAGGGCGTCCAGCGCACCGAACGGCTCGTCCATGAGCAGGATCGACGGGTTCACCGCGTAGGCGCGGGCGATGGCGCAGCGCTGCTTCATGCCGCCGGAGAGCGTCTTGGGCAGCGCGTCCGCGAACTGCTCCAGGCCGACGAGCCGCACGTAGTGCTCGGCGCGCTCCCGGCGCTCGGCGGCGGGCAGGCCGGCCACCTTGAGCCCGAACTCGACGTTCTTGCGCACGGTCAGCCACGGGAACAGCGCGTACTGCTGGAAGATGACGCCGCGCTCCGGCCCCGGGCCGGTCACGTCCTTGCCGTCGACGAGCACCTCGCCGGACGTGGGCGTCTCCAGGCCCGCGACGATGTTCATGAGGGTGGACTTGCCGCAGCCGGACGGGCCGACGACGGTCACGAACTCGTTGTCGGCGACATCGAGGGAGACCCTGTCGAGCGCGACGAACTCCTCGTCCTTCAGGGCGAACGTCTTACGGGTGTCTCGGACGGAGATCTTCGCGGTGTCTGTCATGGTCCTCGGGGTGTCCTGCGTGGTGGTCATCGTCGCTCCTGCCATCCGGTGAGCCTGGTCTCCGCCAGCAGCAGCAGCCTGTCCATCGCCAGGCCGAGGATGCCGATGACGACGATGCTGACGAAGATCGTCGCGAGGTCGTAGTAGGTCTGGGCCTGCTGCATGCGGAAGCCGAGGCCCGCCTGTGCGGCGAGCAGCTCGGCGGCCACGAGGGTCGCCCACGCCGAGCCGAGGCCGACCCGCATGCCGACGAGGATGAACGGCGACGATGCGGGCACCACGACGCGCAGGAAGATCGTGCCGTCCTTCGCGCCGAGCACCCGGGCCGCGTTGATGAGCGTCCGGTCCACGCTGACCACGCCCTGGTACGTCGAGATGACGCACGCGAGGAACGCCGCAAGGAAGATGACGAACACCTTCGGCAGCTCGCCGATGCCCATCAGCACCAGCACGAGCGGCAGCAGCGCGAGCGGCGGGATGGTGCGGAAGAACTGGATCCACGGCTCGAACAGGCCCCGGGCCGGCGTGTACCAGCCCATCAGGAAGCCGACCGGGATCGCGGCGGCCGAACCGAGCAGGAACCCGGCGAGGACGCGGCCGAGGCTGGCCGTCAGGTCCTCCATCAGGGTGCCGTCGCTCCAGAGCTCGATGCCCTTGACGAGCACCTCCGGCGGCGTCGGGAGCTGGAGCCCGCTGAGCGCGAGCAACCACCAGATCCCGATACCGCCCACCACCGAGACGGAGTTGAGGACGAGCAGGGTTGTTCTTTTCCCAGCGCGACGACGGGGTGGTGACCCGTTCTTCGTCGGGGTGGGAGTCGACACGGTCGACGCTGTCACAGGGCTCTCCTCATACGTGCGTGCAGAGTTTCTGGCGGGGTACCGGGCCGTGGCCCGCGTAACGACCCGCGCAGCTCTCCGGGGGCATGGGTGGTCTCCGGCTCGGGATATCCGGCCAGCAGCGGGGAAAGATGGAAGGCGGCGGCGAGCGCGCCGAGCGCGCCGTCGGTGTCGCGCAGCCGCCCGGCGCGCACCACCAGCGAGTCGCCGGTAGGCAGCGGGTGCAGCTCGTAGCGCAGGGTGGCGGCGGCCTGCTCGACGATCACGGGGGCGACTCGCGTGATCTCGCCGCCGATCACTATCTCGTCCGGGTCCAGCGTCAGGGCCGCCATGCCGAGCACGCGCCCTACGGTCGCGCCGACGTCGCGCAGCACGCCCTCGACCACGGGATCGCTGGTGGCGACGGCAGCTGCGAGGTCGTCGAGGGTCTCGACCTCGACGCCCTTCTCGCGGCAGGCGGCGAGGACCGCGTGCACCGACGCGACGGTCTCGAGGCAGCCGCGCTTGCCGCAGCGGCACCTGGTGCCCGCCGGGTCCACGGAGACGTGGCCGAGCTCGCCGGCGTACCCGTGCGCCCCCGTGCCGATCCGCCCGCCGACGACGAGACCGCCGCCCACGCCGTCCGACAGGCGCACGTACAGCAGGTCGCTCGCGCTCTCGGGCTGCGACACCGCCTCCGCGAGCGCCGCGAGGCGAGTGTTGTTGTCGACGACGACGGGCGCGCCGAACCGCTCGGCGAACGCGGCGTGCACGCCGTCGGGCGCCGTGCGGCGTACCCAGGGCACCTGTTCGCTGTCGGGGCGCCGGCCGCCGTGCGGTCCGGCGACGCCGATGCCGACCGCCTGGAGCTCGCCGAAGTGCAGTCCGTGCTCGCGGGCGAGCCGGTCGATGAGCCCGAAGGCGAGCTCGAGGCGTTCGGCCCCCACGGTGTCGTCGTCGTAGTGCTCGACGCCGGAGGCGACGGTCTCGCGGGTCGCGTCGGCCACCGCGGCGCGGACGCGCCGGTGGCCGAAGTCGACGCCGAGGTACTGGCCCGACCCGGGGTCGAGGGCCAGCCGTTCGGCGGGCCGGCCGCTGCCCCTGCGGGTGGCGGCGTCGGTGTCGAGCACGACGATGGCGCCGCGCCGCAGGAGCTCCGCGGTGGTCTCGGAGAGGGTGGTCCTGGAGAGCCCGACGCGCCGGGCCAGGTCGGCGCGGCTCAGCGGTCCGTCGCGCAGCGCACCGAGGACGCGGCCTTCATGGGCGCGTCTCGCGGTACTACCGGGTGTCGTCGTCGACATACCAGCGACCATAAGGACCTCTCAATTTTTCCGTCAACGACCCGGCAGAAAGCCGCGTCATTTTGGCCGCTCTCCCACAAAACCCCCTCCGGCCTCGTTGAGTGCTGGGTATCTGTTGGCCGACACGGCTCGGTCCGACAAATACCCAGCACTCCGGGGTGGGCGGGGGCTACGGCATCTTGTAGGTGCGGACGTAGTCGAAGTTCGCCGTGGCGCCAGGGGTGTTCATCGCTACCAGCCCGATGCGGAGGTCCTTGTCGTTGGGCAGAGTCCAGACGCCGCCCCACCGCCACGTCTTCCCGTCGGTGCTCGAGGCCATGCGCACCTCGTGCTCACCGTTCGCGACGTCCTCGTGGGCGTACAGCCGGAGCCACGTGGTCTCGCCCGGTGCGGCGCCCCACATGGGTCCGGCGGCCACCGCCCTCGGCGGCGTGGTGGTCGGGCGCGGACCCTCCTTGGTGAACTCCAGCTGCTGCGAGACGCTGCCCGGCTTGCGGGAGAGCCCGAGCTGGGAGTGCACCAGCTTCACGAACTGGTCGTCGTCTCCGTACAGGACCAGGCCGGCCTGCCTGTTCACCCCGACGCCGTCCAGCTGGAGCTTGGTCTCGACCAGGTAGTCGCCCTCCGGCGCGTCGCGGGTCAGCACGGAGGCCGAGTTGGTGCCGAGGTGCAGCTCCGCCCTCTGGGTCGGCCAGGTGAGGGCACCGTCAGCCAGGCGGACGCCGTCGGCCGGGCCACGCACCCAGGACCAGCCCGAGCCGTCCTCGCCGGGCACGACGCCGTCGAACTCGTCGGAGCTGCCGGGCAGCGGCGCACCCGGTTCGGGGTCGGCGACGCGCTCGGTCACCGGCCGGGCCGCCGGCACGAGGCTGAGGTTGTCGGCGTCGGCCCCGCCCCTGGCCGTCACGCCGACGGGGGCCGCTGCGCTCCCCTTGCTGCTGGACGGGTGCGCAGGCACCGCAAGGGTCGCCGTGCCGAGCGGCTCCTTCAGGTTGTCGGCGGAGACGGTCGCGGTGAACGTGCCGGACCGGACGTCACGGTCGAGGGTTACGACGTTCCAGTCCCCGTACGGGAAGCCGTCCGGCAGGGCGGTGGTGGTCCGTACCGTGCGGTCGCCGCGCCCGACCTCGAGGCGCAGCTCGCCCGCGCCGCGGTCGACCCAGGCGACAGCACGGCGCGCGCCCTCCCCGAGGGTCAGCCCGACGGCGCCGGCAGCGCCGGCGACGCGCAGGTCCGCCTGGGCGCGCAGGTCGCCGTCGTGCCCCGCGGTGCTCGCGAGGGACGACGCCCCGGTGAGCCGTGCATACGGGCCCGCGTCGGCCTCCTCGGCGAGGGTGACGTCGCCGTCGGCGGACCAGCCGTCGAGGGTGCCGTCGGCGAACGTCGTGCTGACCGTGCCGGAGGTCACCGGGGCGGGCTGCGGCCCCGACGACGGGCCGGCGCCCGCGTTGACGACCGGCCAGCCGTCGATCCAGTCGAGCCGGTCGATCATGAGCGGCCGCTTCGACAGGTTCAGCACGCCGTTGCGGGTGTCGACCGGCGGAAAGTCGGGGTCGTCCGTCGGGATGGCGTGGTAGGCCATCCAGTCCTGGCCGGCCAGGTCCGTGAGCACCGAGTGGTGGCCAGGCCCCGCAAACCCGTTGCCGCTCGACGTCAGGACGTAGCCGCCCTTGCTCGACTCGGCCATGAGGTCCGTGCCGTCGTCGTCCACGAACGGGCCGCGCGGGCTCTCGCCGCGGCCCACCTTGACGGTGTACCCGCTGAACGATCCGTCGCAGCAGCCCGCGTCGGAGTACATCAGGTAGTAGAGGTCGTCGTGCCGCACCACGAACGCGCCCTCCATCCGGCGGCCCTGCGCCACCTGGGTGACCGGGCCGGTGAGCTCGGTGGCGTCAGCGCTCAGCTCCGATACGCAGACGACGTCGTAGCTGCCCCAGTACAGGTAGAGGGTGCCGTCGTCGTCGGTGAACAGGGCCTGGTCGATGTTGCCCGTCGGGCAGCCGGCGATCGGCGCGGAGGGGACCAGCAGCTCGTCGCGGTGGGCCCACGGGCCGGTCGGCGTCGGCGCAGTGGCCACCGCGAGACCGCCCGTGGACAGGCCGTACGTCAGCACGTACTCGCCGTTGAGGTAGCGGATGTCGGGGGCCCAGGCGCGGGAGCTCGCCCGCCACGTGGCCGGGACGTCGTCGGCGTCGATCACCTCGCCCACGTACTCCCAGTGCGCCAGGTCCTCGGAGCGCAGGATCGGCAGGATCCGCTCCCCCGGCTCGCCCGCACTGTTGAACACCGGGTTCTGCGTGCCGTACGCGTACCAGGCGCCGTCCTTGCCGCGGATCACCGCGGGGTCGGGGAAAGTGTCGGTGACCCCGGCGGACACCGGGTTCGTGTACGTGGTGGCGCCGGCCGGCACGTCGGCCGGTCCGTCTGCCGGTGCGGCCGCCGTGGGTGCGGCCGCTGTGGGTGCAGCCGCAGGGGGCGCGTCGGCGCCCTGCGCCGGGACCATCCCCGCCGCCAGGACCGTCGCAGCGACCGCAGCGACCCATCCGCTCCGGATCCGTCCTGGCGAGCGTCGTGCCGTGCTGGGTCGGTCTGGACTCCGTCGACCTGATCTCCATCGATCTGATCCAAGGCGCATGAGGGCCGGCTCCTCTCGAACGGGGCCGTCGCGCAGTCGCGCGGACGGCGGTGCCGGGCCACCTGTGATGGCGCACCCCGCCCCGCCCCCATCGAACGAGGACAGTTTTTCTCCGGCAAGTACCCGACAGAAAAAGTAGGGTACTTGCCGGTCAAGGTGATCGGCAAAACGTCAGGAGATCGGCAACCCGAGTTACCGATCTCCTGACGTTCTACCGACCACGCGGCGCTGGCCCGCCGCGCTCGCCCGCCGCGCTCGCGCGGCGCCGCGCGGGCTACTTGATCGCGCCCATCGAGAGGCCGCGCACCAGCTGCTTCTGCGCGATCCAGCCCGCGAGGATCACGGGGAGCGACGCCAACAGCGCCGCCGCGCTGAGCCGGGCCAGGAACAGGCCCTCGCTCGTCATGGTCGACACGATGAGCACCGGAACGGTCGCCGCCTGGGACGCCGTCAGGTTGAGCGCGAAGAAGAACTCGTTCCACGCGAAGATCACGCAGATGAGCGCCGTCGCCGCGATACCGGGCGCCACCATCGGCAGGAGCACGGACCGCATGGTGCGCATCAGCCCCGCGCCGTCGATGGCCGCCGCCTCGAGCACCTCGCCGGGCACCTCGATGAAGAACGACCGCATCATCCACACCGCGATCGGCAGGTTCATCGCGGTGTACAGGACCACGAGGGTCCAGATGTTGTCGAGCACCTTGAGCTGGCCCGCGATCACGTAGATCGGCACGATGACGGCCACGACCGGCAGCATCTTGGTGGAGATGAAGAAGAACAGCACGTCGCTGACCTTCTGCACCGGGCGGATCGAGAGCGCGTACGCGGCGGGGACGCCGAGCAGCAGCACCAGGACGGTGGAGACGCCGGTGGCGATCACCGAGTTGCCCACGTAGACCATGGAGCCGCCCTCGAGCACGGCGCGGAACTGGTCGAGCGTCGGCGTGAAGAACCAGGTCGGCGGGTCGGAGGCGGCCTGGTTCTCCTGCTTGAACGCCGTCATGGCCATCCAGGCGACCGGGAAGAAGAACCCGATGGCCAGCAGCCAGGTGACGGTGGTCAGGAAGCCGCCCGAGAAGCGACGGTTCGTCTCCCGCCGAGCGTCGGTCGTGCGGGAGGCGACCACGGGGGTAGCGACAGACATGGTCACTCCTTCACTTCGAAGCTACGGAAGATCAGGCGCAGCGCGGCGGAGGCCACGATGATCGTGGCGATCACGACGACGACACCCATGGCGGCGGCCTGCCCGATGTCGAACCCGAGGAACGCACGCTGGTAGATGTAGAACGGCAGGTTGGCGCTGGCCGTACCGGGCCCGCCCGCCGTCATGAGGTAGATCTGGTCGAACGTGTTGACCACGTAGATGATCCCGAGCAGCACGCCCAGCTCGATGTACCGGCGCAGGTGCGGCAGCGTGATGAGCCGGAAGGTGAGCCAGGTGTTCGCGCCGTCGACGGAGGCCGCCTCCAGCACGTCCTTCGGCTGCGCCTGCAGGCCGGCGAGCACGAGCAGCATCATGAACGGCGTCCACTGCCACACCAGGGCCATCAGGATGGCGATCACCGGGTAGGTCGACGTCCAGTCGACCGCCTCGATGCCGAACAGGCCGAGGGTCCAGTTGAACAGGCCGTAGGTCGGGTTCAGCAGGGCGATCGACCACAGCACCGACGTCGCCACCGGCATCACGAGGAACGGCGTGATGAGCATGGTGCGGGCCACGCTGCGCCCGAAGAACGGGCGGTCCAGCAGCAGCGCGAGCACGATCCCGAGGACCATCGCCACCAGCACGCAGCCGAGGGTGATGACCACGGAGTTGAGGGCGGTCTGCCGGAACGTGGAGTCGCGCGCGATGTCGAGGTAGTTCGAGAACCCCACGAACAGGTCGGACTCGGGTCGCAGCAGGTTCCGCGAGTGCAGCGAGTACCAGATCGTCAGGAGGAACGGCAGCTGCGTGACGATGACGGTGAAGATCAGCGCGGGCAGCAGCGGGCCGCGACGACGCCACGCTTCCGCACGGCTGATCGGGCGCGATGACGCGGCCTTGCGAGCATCCCGGCGTGCGCCCTCGAGCCGGTCGACGGTCGTGGTGCTCATTGCCCCTCCTCTGCCCGGTAGGTCTCCGCCACGGTCTCGGCGTAGCGCTGGGACTGCGCGATGGCCTCGTCCACGGTGACCTGCCCTGCGATGGCGGCGGACATCTGCTGGCCCACCCGGGTCCCCAGGTCCTGGAACTCGGGGATGCCGACGAACTGGATGCCCGGGTACGGCACCTCGTGCGCCATCGTGGCCTGCGGGGTGGCCCCGTTCATCGACTCCAGGGTCGCGTCGGCGTAGGCCTGCGACACCTCGGCGTACTCGGGGATCTCGTAGGTGGACAGCCGGCTGCCCGGGGGCACCCGCTCCCAGCCGATCTCCTCGCCCACGAGCTCGATGTAGTCCTTGTCGGTCATCCAGGACACGAAGTCCCAGGCGGCGTCCTTGTGCTCGCTCGTGGACGGGATCGCCAGCGACCAGCTGTAGAGCCAGCCCGCCGACTCGGTCTCCGAGACCGGCGCCGGCACGTAGCCGACGTTGCCCGCCACGGTCGACGACGCGGGGTCCTCGACCGCCGAGACCATGGAGGTCGCGTCGTACCACATGGCCGACTGGCCCTGGGCGAAGCGCGTGAGGCAGTCACCGAAGCCCGACGTCGCCGCGCCAGGCTGCCCGTAGGTCTGCAGGGTGTCGATGTACGTCTCGATGGCCTCGCGGCTCTCGGGCGAGCTGAGGGTCGCGTTCCAGTCGGCGTCGAACCAGCCACCGCCGAACGTGTTCAGCACGGTGGTCATGGGGGCCATGTTCTCGCCCCAGCCGGCCAGGCCACGCAGGCAGATGCCGGAGAAGTCCTGTGCCGGCTCGTGCAGCTCCCCTGCCAGCTCGCGCACCTCGTCCCACGTCGGGTTGGCGGGCATCTCGAGCCCCGCCTCCTCGAACAGGTCGGTGCGGTAGGCCAGGAACGACGACTCGCCGTAGAACGGCACGGAGTACATGTCGCCGTCGCTCGAGAGCGCCTCGCGGACGCTGGGGACGAAGTCCTCTGCGTCGTACCCGTCGGTGCGCTCGATGTACGGCTGCAGGTTCTCGATCCAGCCGTTCTCTGCCCACATGGGCGTCTCGTAGTTGGAGATCATGACGACGTCGAACTCACCGCCGCCGGTGGCGACGGAGGCCGTGATCTTCGCGCGGGCCTCGTTCTCGGGCAGCGACACGAACCGCACGTCCACACCGGGGTGGGCCGCACGGAACTCGTCCTGCAGCGAGATCGCGTCCTGCATCTGCGGGTTGGACACGATCGCGACCACGATGGTCTCGCCGTCGCCACCGCCCACGGCGCCCGCACCGGCACAGCCGGTCAGGGCCAGCGCGACGGCGGCCGCTGCGGCCGCCAGCCTCGCTCTCACCGAAGTACCCCTCGGAGGTCGGAACATCCTCGTCCTCTCCTCGGCACAGCATCTGCGCCGTGCTCATTTGAGAATATCGACTTGCTCATCTGCAACCGCAGACTAGTTGGGTATGCTCAGGTGAGCAAGACCCTCCGCTCAATAGTCGCTCAACTGTTCCCGCCATCGCCTGCGGGAGTGAGGACGCAGGTGACCCAGAACGAGTCGAACCTCCTGGTCGAGGTGAGCACGGACTACTACCTCGACGGCAAGTCGAAGGTAGAGATCGCCCGGGACCGCGGCATCTCCCGGTTCCAGGTGGCCCGCCTGCTCGCACAGGCGCGCGACCAGGGCGTGGTCCGGATCGAGATCACGCCGCCGCGGGTCGACGGCGAGCGGGGTGCCCGGCTCGCCGCCCGGCTCGGCGTGGGCGAGATCCTGATCGCGGCCAGCGGCGAGGACACCAGGGCCACCCGCGAGAACGTCGCCGTCGAGCTCGCCCGCGCGGCGCGCGCGCACATCACCGAGGGCGCGACGGTCGGCGTCTCCTGGTCGCGCACCGTGGAAGCAGCGGTGCGGCACATCGGACAGCTCCCGCAGTGCGACGTCGTCCAGCTGGTCGGGGCCCTGCCCGTCGAGGGCAGCGGCAACTCCCTGGCGCTGATCAACACCTTCGAGCAGATGCCTGGCGTGCGCACCTGGCCGGTCTGGTCGCCGCTCCTCGTGGCCGACGCCGCCACCGCAGCGGGCATGCGCCGCCAGCCGGAGATCGCGGACGCGCTGGCCCGGGCCGACCACCTGGACGTCGCGGTCGTCGCCGTCGGGCACTGGTCCGAGCGCACCTCCACGGTGTTCCCGCAGATCAGCACCGAGGAGCAGCAGGCAGCCACCGAGGCGGGCGCCATCGCAGAGTGCTCGGGCCGCCTGTTCGACTCCGAGGGCCGCCCCGTCCGGACGAGCCTCGACGAGCGGGTGGTGGGCGTGACCCTCGAGCAGCTCGCCGCGACGCCCCAGGTCATCGTCATCGGCTACGGCGCCGCCGTCGCGCCGGGCCTGGTAGCAGCGGTGCACGGCGGCGTCGCCAACACCCTGGTGGTGGACGACACGGCGGCAACCGCCCTGGAAACCCTCCTCCCCGACTGACCCCTTGGCTGTGGGCGTGATCGTTGCGCCTAAAACGGACGCGTAGTCGCAACGATCACGCCCACAGCAAAGGGGTCAGGAGCGGGCTACCAGGGCCTCTACCGTGGCCTCGGCGCCCTTGGCGTGCAGCGAGGCGAGCGCGGCCGCGTACGCGGCGGTGAACCGCTCGTCGTCGACCAGGTCGCCGAACACCTCGCGGTCACGCAGGAACGCCAGCGGGTCGGTGCGCTGCGCGAGCGCCGCCCGGTGCAGCCGGTCCGCGAGGCGGTCGACGATCTCGATGGGCTCGCCGGCCTCGTCGACGCCCTCGTCGTAGCGGGCCCAGGAGGCGACCACGAGCGCAGCGTGCTCGATCGGCCCGCCGTTCGCGAGGTGGTGCCGGACCACGGGCAGCAGCCACTTCGGGATGCGGTCCGACGACTCGGCGCACAGCCGCGCGAGGGTGTCGGCCACGTGCGGGTTCGCGAACCGCTCGATCAGCGTGCGCTTGTACAGGTCCAGGTCGATACCGGGCACGGGCTCCAGCGTCAGCGTGCCCTCCGTGTCCATGTACCCGCGCAGGAACCGGGCGAACACGTCCCGGCCGGCCACCTCGTGCGCGTACCGGTAGCCGGCAAGGTAGCCCACGTAGCACAGGGCCTGGTGGCTCGCGTTGAGCAGGCGCAGCTTCATCAGCTCGTAGGGCTCGACGTCGGCCACCACCTGCACGCCGGCGTCCTCGAACGGGGGCCGGCCGGTGGGAAAGCTGTCCTCCAGCGCCCACTGCTCGAACGGCTCGGCCACCACGGGCCAGGCGTCGTCGATGCCGAAGCGTGTCGCCACCATCGCACGGTCGGCGTCCGTGGTGACGGGCGTGATCCGGTCGACCATGGAGCTCGGGAACGCGACGTCGCCCTCGATCCAGCTCGCGAGCTCCGCGTCCTTGGCCCGGGCGAACGTGGTGAACGCGCGCCGCGCCACCTCGCCGTTGCCCTGGATGTTGTCGCAGCTCATCACGGTGAACGGCGGCACGCCCCTGTCCCTCCGCCGGCGCAGGGCCTCGGTGACCAGCCCGAACGTCGTCGCAGGGACGGCGCCGTCGGCCAGGTCCGCGGCGACCGCCGGGTTGTCCAGGTCGAACTCGCCCGTGACGTGGTGGATGTTGTACCCGCCCTCGGTGACCGTGAGCGACACGATGCGCACCTCGGGCGACGCCATCTTCTCGAGCACCGCCTCCGGGTCGTCGGGCGCCAGCAGGTACTCCTTGATCGACCCGATCACGCGCGCCTCCAGGCGCCCGTCCGGGTGCTTGAGGACCATGGTGTAGAGGCCGTCCTGCGCGGCCAGCGCATCGCGCATCCGTGCGTCGCCGGGAAGCACGCCGACGCCGCAGATCGCCCAGTCCGTCGCCTTGCCCGCCGCCATCAGCCGGTCGAGGTACATGGCCTGGTGCGCCCGGTGGAAGCCGCCCACCCCCAGGTGGACGATCCCGGTGGTGAGCCGGGTGCGGTCGTAGGTGGGCACCGCCAGCTCCGCACCGGCCGGCGCGGACGCCACCAGGCTGCCCACGGTCGCATCGTCGAGTGCCGTCATCGTGCTCCTCCGCTGCCCTTCAGACTCCGTTGATCCAGTCGTCAGATTAACAGATGAGCGTAGGTGCAGTCACAGATGAGCGCGGGCCGGGCTCGGCGAGACCGCCGCCGCGTACCGCCGCGACAGCTCCGCCAGGTGGTCGACCAGCCCTTGCGGCTCCCGCACCGTGAAGTCGAGCCCCAGCATGCCGATCCACACCGCCACCGTCTCGAGACTGTCCCCGCCGGTGACCAGCACGCACGTGCCGTCGTCGCGCGGCTCGACGGTGCCGACGGCCGGGTTGATCCGGGCGAGCACCTCTGCGGCCGGTGCGTGCACGAGGATCCGGGCGTGCACCGCCCAGCCGGTCCGCGCCACCTCGCGGACCACGAACTCGGTGAGGTCGAAGGGCGGGTCGCCGGGCGCGAACCGCCGTCCGCCCGGAGTGCGCAGCTCCAGCCAGTCCACGCGGAACGGCTGCCACCGGCCCGAGCCGACGTCCCGCCCCACGAGGTACCAGCGGCGCTGCCAGGCGACGAGCCGGACCGGCTCCACCTCCCGCGGCTCCTCGCGGTACCAGCAGCGCAGCCCCTGGTGGTCGCGGATCGCGGCGGCCAGCTCGGTGAGCAGCGCCGGGTCGACGGCGGGGTCCTCGACGTTGCTGTCCGTGTTCACCGGCCCGGTGCTCGTGGCGTCGCGCAGCGCGGCGACCTGCCGGCGCAGCCGGTCGGGCAGCACCTGCTCCAGCTTGCCGAGCGCGCGGGCGCTGCTCTCCTCGATCCCGCCGACGGCGGTCGCGGTCCGCAGCCCGACCGCCACGGCCACCGCCTCCTCGTCGTCGAGCAGGAGCGGGGGCAGCTTGCCGCCCACGCCGAGGCGGTAACGGCCGCCGGGCCCGCGGACGGCGTCGACCGGGTAGCCGAGGTCACGTAGGCGCGCGACGTCGTTGCGCACAGTGCGGCCGGTGACGTCCAGCCGGGCCGCGAGCTCGGCGCCGGACCATTCCGAACGGGACTGCAGCAGCCCGAGGAGTGCGAGCAGGCGCCCTGCCGTCGTGGTCATGGTGGCTCCTCGTGCCGCTGAGAACTCCTCGAACACAAGCCAGAATAGAGGAAAGAACCGTTCCTGAACCCGCCATAGTGTCGGAGACATGGAGACCACGAGCACCACCCCAGAGCCCACCACCACCGAGATCCGGCCGTTCCGTATCGACATCCCGCAGGCCGACCTGGACGACCTGGCCGACCGCCTCGCCCGCACCCGCTTCGCCCCGCCCGCGCCCGGCGACTCCTGGGAGTACGGCACCCCCGAGTCCTATCTGCGCAACGCCGTCGAGCACTGGCGCACCACGTTCGACTGGCGGGCCGTCGAGGAGCGCGCCAACGCGTTCCCGCAGTACCTGACCGAGATCGACGGTCAGACCGTGCACTTCCTGCACGTCCGCTCGGCCGAGCCGGGCGCGCGCGCCCTGGTCCTGACCCACACCTACCCTGGCTCGTTCCTCGACTTCCTCGACCTGATCGAGCCGCTCACCGATCCCGTGGCCCACGGTGGCCGCGCGGAGGACGCCTTCCACGTCGTCATCCCGTCGATCCCGGGGTTCGGCTTCAGCACCCCGCTCAGCGAACCGGCGGACGGCGGGGCCTGGACCATGGCCCGCGTCGCCGGCACCTGGGACACGCTGATGCGCCGGCTGGGCTACGAGTCCTACGGCACGCACGGCAGCGACGCAGGCACCCTGATCGGCCGGGAGCTCGCGGTGCTGGACCCCGATGGCTTCCTCGGCGCCCACCTGTTGCAGCTCTTCTCGTTCCCCTCGGGAGCGGAGGGCGAGATGGACGGGTTCGGTCCCAAGGAGTTCGCGGCACTGGCGCACATGCAGTGGTTCCAGAGCGTGGGCGGGTACAACGCGATGAACGCCTCCCGCCCACAGACGGTGGCGGCGGGGCTCAGCGACTCGCCGGTCGGCCAGCTCGCCTACAGCGAGCTGTTCGAGAACTTCGGCAACGGCACGAGCCTGGTCTCCCTCGACCAGGTGCTCGCCCAGGTGAGCCTCTACTGGCTCACCAACACGGCGGCCACTGCGGTGCGCTACCACTACACCGAGCAGCGCACCGGCGCCGAGCCCGTGGTGAGCACGGGCCGGATCGGGGTCGCCGTCTTCGCCGACGACTTCCAGACCATCCGGTCGCTGGCCGAGCGCGACAATGCGCGCATCGAGCACTGGGCCGAGTACCCGAAGGGCGGCCACTTCGCGGCCATGGAGGTGCCGGAGCTGGTGGTCCAGGACCTGCGCGCCTTCTTCGCCGGGCGCTGAGATCCGCCGGGCACTGACGTCCGCCGGGCACTGAGAGAGGCGCTTCCCCGCTGGTCGGGCTCGCCGAGATCCAGGTCTCGACGAGTCCGGCCAGCGGGGAAGCGCCTCGTCAGGCGGTACCAGCCGGCAGTCCGGTGGTGCCAGGTGTCAGTGGTCCTCGTCCTCGTGCTCACCCTCGTGCTCGTGGGTGTGGGGCTCGTTGCCCGAGACGCCGTTGAGCTCGTTGGGCGTGACGCCCAGGTCGGCCGACTTCCACACCTCGCCGGACTCGACGTCGACCGCGTGGATCGAGTCGGTCGCCGGGTCGGTGACGTACACGGAGCCGTCCAGGGCGAGGATCGCGGGCCGCGGCTCCTGCCACTCGACCGGCTCCTCCCACTCGTCGATCACCGGGATCGACTTCGTCAGCTTCGCCGACTCGGGGTCGATCACGTGCACCTGGCCGTCCGTGCCCAGCACCAGCGCCTCGCCGTCGTCGCCGCGCGCGAGCGACCGGAAGGTGTACGACGACGGCAGCTCGACCAGGTCGAGCTCTCCGTTCCGCGTGTCGATCAGCGAGACCTGCGTGGGCCGCTCCAGCTCGGCGTCCTTGTCCGTCTTGTAGTCGCCCAGCACGACCGGCGACGCCTCGGTGCCGGCCTGGTTGCCGATGCGGCCGTAGCTGTCCGGCGCGTCCACCTTGGTGATCTTGCCGTCCGTGTAGAGCAGCGCACCGTCCTGGCAGCCGATCAGCACCGCCTCGTCGGCGGCGACCGCCTCACCGTGCACGCCGGGGCAGTCGTCGGACGCGGCGATCTCCTCGCCGTCGCCGTCGAGCACCCGGATGCCGTTGGCGCCCTCCTCCGTGCCCTCCGAGACGACGAGCGTGTCGTCGGTCAGCTCGACCGCCACCCCGTGGTGGGCCGACGGCGTCGTGTACTCCCGGGCGGCGGCGTCGGCGTCGGCCACGTGCTCCGAGTCGACCACGCGGACCAGGCCGGTGCCGTCGTCGAACAGCGCCGTGCGCCCCTCGTGGACCACGACGTGGCCGGGCTTCGCCGCCTCGTAGGCCACGTCCGTGAGCGTCGGCTCGGCGGTCCAGTAGTGCGCGTGGTCACCGTGCGCCTCGGCCCAGGTGCCCAGGTCGAGGGCGCGGAACTCCCCTGCCGTCGAGACCATCAGGTGACGCTCGTCACCGGCGGGGTTGAGGCGGTTGAAGCCCTCCAGCTCGATGTCGCCGACCGGCTCGAGGCTCATCGCGTCCAGGACGAGCACACCGCCCTGGTAGGTGACGGCGACGCGCGGCGTGCGCGCCTGGGCCTCGGTGGCGTCGGGCGCTTCGTGGTCGTCGGCCCCTGCCGAGGCGGACTCCGAGGCAGCGCCCGACGCGGCCCCGTCCTCTGCCGCACAAGCAGTCAGCAGGAGCAGGGAGAGTGCTGCGCCGAGGCCTGCCGCGGCGCGCGTGGTGTGGTTTCTCATCGTTTGGTCGGGCGGCCTGGTCACAGCCGCCCGCTCCTTCCTTCTAGAATGACAATCATTCTCGCTACCGAGGTAGAGTGAACCAGAGATGAGAATGATTCTCAAACATGGCCGACGACGCCGCGTGCGCCGACCGCTCCGAAGGGTCAGCGATCGAGCCGCACCGCCGTGTCGTGCCGGGCCAGGAACTCCACGATCCGGGCCATGACCTCGTCCGGGACCTGTCCACGCACGCCGTGCCCTGTCCCGGGGTAGACCTCGACCTCGGCGCTCGGCAGACGCTCGGCGAGGCGCCGCCGCGCCGCCACCGGGTCCGAGACCACCGACGCACCGCCGTAGATCGCCAGCAGCGGCGGGGCGAACGACTCCAGCTCGGCGTCCTTGAGCGGCCGCGCCCAGCCGGCCGCGATCCGGTACCCCTGGCTCGCCTTGGCGGTCGCACGCTCGACGTCGGTCATGGTGACGCCGGGCGTGAGCCACTCGGCCATCTTTCGCCAGCCCTCGTCGGTCGTGTTCCCGCCGAACCGGATCACCTTCAGCAGGGCGCGCCACGGCGTCCTCGCAATCACCCCGTTGGGCTCGATCAGGGAGACGCTCGCCACCCGGTCAGCCGCGTGCAGGCCCGCCAGCGTCGCGTGCCAGGCGCCCGACGACTCCCCCCAGCACATGAGCCCGGTCCAGCCCCAACCCGTCCAGCACCTCCGCGAACCAGGTGCCGTAGTCGGCGTCCCGGGTCAGCGGGGCGGTCTGCACGCTGCGCCCCGCCGCCCCGATCGTGTCGAGCGCGTAGACGGTGCGATCCCGTGCCAGGTCCTCGACCACGGAGTGCCAGTGCAGGCTGCTGCCGAGCACACCGGCCAGCAGCACGAGCGGCACGCCGCCACCTGAGCCGAACCGGCGCACGTGCGTGGACCCGAACGAGGTCGGGACGTCGGCCAGCACCGCAGGTGCCGGCCAGAGCTCCGCCATCGCGTCGTAGGTGCGCAGGTATGCCTCCCGCGCCTCGTCGCTCTTGAACCGTCCGATCCGGGCCATCGCGCCACCTCCGTTGTCTTGGTGGTACGAACATATCATTTATTATGGTTCGGACGTACCATGAAGACGGCCCGGACGGGTCGCGCACACGAGAGAGCGGGACCGCATGCCGAAGCTGGCCGACCACGATCAGCGGCGAACGCAGATCACGAGCGCCGCACGCCGGGTCATCGCCAGGGACGGCCTGGCAGCTGCCACCTTCCAGTCCGTCGCGGCCGAGGCCGGCATCTCGGTGCGGCTGGTGCAGTACTACTTCGGCACCAAGCGGAAGTTCCTGCTCGCCACCCACGAGGCGGTGGTTGCCGATGCCGGCGCGCGGTTCACCCGTCGCCTCAGCACCCTCGGCACCGAGCCCGCCCCCCGCGAGGTGATCCGCGCGATCCTCACGGAGCTGCTCCCGGCGGACGCCGACCGGCGGCGGGACACCATCGTCCTCAACACGTTCCACGCCGCGGCGCTCACCAGCCCCGACGTCGGCGCGGAGGACACGCTCGGCGCGCCGCGCTTCCTCGCCCGGGCCATCGCAGAGCAGCTGCGGCGGGCCCGCGGGGACGTGGCGCCGTCCGCCGGGCGCGCGGCCGAGCTGGACGCCGAGCTGATCGTGGCCGGCGCCAGCGGGCTGGCCCAGACGCTCCTCGTCGACGACGGCTCGGTGGAGCGCGTGGACGAGCTGCTCGACCGGCTCCTCGACCGGATGGTCGGGGACCCGGTCGAGGCGCCGTCAGCCCAGGCTTGAGTAGGCGACGACGAACGCCATCGCGACGACCGCCGTGCCGCCGGTCGCGAGCACGACCGGCAGCGTGCCACGGATCCGGCGCACGAGCAGGCCGACCAGCAGCGCGAGGCCGGCTACGCCGATCACCGACCAGTAGACGGGGCTGGTCGTCTCCCGCACGAACGTGAGCCCGTAGACGCCCTCGCCGACACCGATGCCCGCGAGGATCGCCACGCCGAGGGCCGCCCGGACGCCGGTCGCGCGCAGCCACGACGCGGCGATCCCGACGAGCGGGCCGGCCGCGAGACCCACGGCGGAGAAGAAGAGCGGGTCGTACCAGAGCCCCCGCAGCTGCGACGCGACCGCATAGCCGAGCACGAGCAGGACGAAGCTGACGGCGCCCAGCAGGGCGGCAGGCGCCGTGCGCGCCCGCGACCAGAAGACGAGCAGAGCGGTCAGCACCGTCCAGCCGCTGGCCGAGTTCGCGAAGGAGCTGAGCTCGCTGGGCAGGGATCCCTGCGCCCAGGAGGTCGCCCCGCCGAGCAGGACACTCAGGAGCACCACGGCCCCGAGGCGGATGGCCCGGAGGAAGGTGCCCGACGGGGCGGGCGACGTCTGGGTGCTCGGTGCCGTGATCATGCCAGGAACCTAACGAGCCGGCGCCTCCCGGGGCATCGGCCCCTGGTCGGACCGCGTCATCCCCAGGGTGGACTCAGCACCCGCAGATCAGGTAGGTCCGATGCGGCCACCGAGGCTAACGTCGTGGACATGGCCGTGCTCAGGGACGTCGTCTTCGACTGCCATCACCCCGCATCGCTGGCCCGGTTCTGGGCAGAGGTGCTGGACGGCTACACCGTGGCGCCCTACGACGACGAGGAGCTGGCCCGGCTGCGCGCCATGGGCGTCCACGACGTCGAGGACGACCCCTCCGTGCTGGTGGAGGCGCCGGGCCGCGTCCCTCGCTACTTCTTCAACCGGGTGCCCGAGCCGAAGACGGTGAAGAACCGCGTGCACCTCGACGTGCACGCAGCCGACCGGGACGCCGAGGTGGCCCGGCTGGTCGCTGCGGGTGCGAGCGAGGTCGGCCGGCACGAGAGCTGGGTGGTTCTGGCCGACCCTGAGGGCAACGAGTTCTGCGTGTTCCCAGCCTGAGGACCTGTCACCACCGTCAGCGGCTCACGGGCCGGCCGTCCCGCCGCTGACCGGCTGCCGGAGGATCGTCCGCTGCTTCTCGGGTGCGACCCGGCGGAGGTCGCTGAGGTAGATCTCGTGATGCCTGCCGACCATCCGGAGCCCGTTGCCGGGGATGAACTCGTCATGCATCCGCGCGAGCACGTCAGCCTCGTCGTCGAACGTGCCGACGTGCAGCGTCTGCACGCAGCGCCCTTCGGAGAGCGGCTCGAGGCGGACGTCGTCGAGCCGTGCCGGGCTGCTCTTCGCCCGGACCTGGTCGATGGCGGCGCCGAACAGGTCCTGGTCGATCCAGTCCGGCTGCATGATCATCAGGGTCCAGCTCCACCGCGACTTGTCCCGCGCGGCGGTGAACGAGTCCATGTCCTCCGCCCACCACTGCCCCTCCAGCGGCATGACGACGGCGTCGCGGCCGAGCTCCCGCTTGCCGGCGAACTTGAGGGTGTACGCCAGCGGGTAGAGCGTCTCGACCGCCTCGGTGAAGACGGGCGAGGTGTTCGGGTCCCCGTGCCCGTCGATCATCAGGTACTGCAGGTCGGGCACGTCGAGGATCCGGAACTGGCCGCGCTTGGCGTGGTAGGAGTCGAGGCTCTTCTTGAAGTCGGCCTTGTCAGACATTCGTCACCTGGGCCCGCCCGGCGAGCCACGACCCTCCCGTCAGCCCGCAGCTGCATGTTGCGCAGGAGCATAAGCCCGCTGCACCCGACCGCACACGCCATCCTCTGCGCGCCACGCCATCTTCCCCCGGACAGCCGGTCGAACCGCGGAAGATGGCATGGCACGCGCAAGATGGCATGGTGCGGCGACGACTCCAGGCCCGGCCGCAGTCGATGCCGTCACAAAGCAATGAGCCGGGACATCTATCAACGATGTCCC
Organism: Promicromonospora vindobonensis; assembly: GCF_042685865.1. NCBI lineage: Bacteria > Bacillati > Actinomycetota > Actinomycetes > Micrococcales > Promicromonosporaceae > Promicromonospora > Promicromonospora vindobonensis. The sequence goes on from NZ_JBHUOG010000001.1 coordinate 946,516, forward strand.
GACTCATCACCTCGGTGGAGCTGGGGGGACTCGAACCCCCGACCCCCTGCATGCCATGCAGGTGCGCTACCAGCTGCGCCACAGCCCCGAAACGTCCGCCCATCAGGGCGAGCGCCGCCAGTCTAGACCGATTCGGCCCGCTGGACCAAAGCGGGCCGCCGCCCGCCGGACGCTGCCCGCCAGGGCGGACGTTCCCAGCGTCACACCGCCGTGATGAGGCTCCCGGTGGCGGCACGTGCGCGCTCGAGCCGGCTCGCGACGTCGGACCAGTTCGCGAGGTTCCAGAACGCCTTGACGTAGTCCGCCTTGACGTTGAGGTAGTCCAGGTAGAACGCGTGCTCCCACATGTCGAGCATCAGCAGCGGGGTGACGCCCAGCGGCACGTTCGCCTGCTGGTCGAACAGCTGGAACACCAGCAGGCGCTGGCCGATGCTGTCCCAGCCGAGCACCGCCCAGCCGGATCCCTGGATGCCGGTGGCCACGGCGCCGAAGTGCGCCTTGAACGCCGCGAAGCCGCCGAACTGGTCGGCGATCGCCGCCGCGAGCTCTCCGTCCGGCTCGCCGCCGCCGTCGGGCGAGAGGTTGTGCCAGAAGACCGTGTGGTTGGTGTGCCCGCCCAGGTTGAACGCGAGGTTCTTCTCGTGCAGGTTCACCGCGGCGAGGTCGCCGCTCTCCCGGGCTGCGGCCAGCGCGTCGAGCGCGGCATTGGCGCCCGCCACGTAGGTGGCGTGGTGCTTGTCGTGGTGCAGCTCCATGATGCGCCCGCTGATGTGCGGCTCGAGCGCCGCGTAGTCGTAGGGCAGTTCAGGCAGGGTGTAGACGGGCATTGGTCGTCCTCTCATCGCTTGCTACCGACGCTAGAACCTCAACCACAGTTGAGGTCAACGAACGTCACGAGGCGAGACGGTGATCGTCGACACAGTGCTCGGCGGGCCCCTGCTCGCCGGGCTCTCGCTCGCCGACGCGGCGTTCATGGATCCTTAGCCCACGCTCCCCCGGCAGCACCTCGACTCGCAACTTCCGGTCGCGCCCGTAGTCGCCGTCGGCCAGCGCGCGGTACGGGATCCGCACCTCGGCGTCCAGGCCGGCGATCCGATCGCGCAGCCGCTGGATCTCCTGGTCAGCCCGGTCCTCCCAGCCCGGCCGGTCGACGCCGGACACCAGGTGCGGCCGCAGCGGCTCCATGCCCGCGTACCAGGCGGTCCCGTGCAGGAACGGGAAGAACAGCTCCTCGAGGTCGCCGTTCAGACCGCGCGGCTCGAACGACTCGGCCCGGTCCCCCGCCGTGATGACCGCCAGCACCCTCCGCCCGACGAGGCCGCCGTCGCCGTACTTGCGCGGCAGGCCCGCATCGTCCTGGAGGCCGAACGCGAACCCGTTGACGAACACCCGGTCGAACCAGCCCTTGAGCATGGCGGGCATGCCGTGCCACCACATCGGGAAGAGCAGCACCACCAGGTCGGCCCGGCATACCTTGTCCTGCTCGGCGACGATCTCGGGCGCGAGCGTCCCGGTCTCGTACGCGCGCTTCGACCGTGCCGAGACGGTCTCACCCGTGTCCGCGACGTCGCCGTAGTCCTCCAGGCGGACCGCGGGGTCCCAGCCCATGGCGTAGAGGTCGGACGCCTCTACGGAGTAGCCGGATTCCTCCAGCGCGGAGCGGGTCACGCAGGCCAGCTCCGCGACCAGCGAGCGCGGGCTGGGGTGAGCGGTGACGACCAGCGCATGCATGTGCTTCTCCTTCGACGTCGAGCAGTACACGTTTTACGCTAGAAACCTGGTACGCATACCACAAGTACGCACATCGATGACACATACTGTCGGTTTGGATACTATGGAGCCATGACGACCGGCACCGAGACCCTGCGCTCCCCCGTCCAGCGGGCCATGGAGGTCTGCCCTGTCGAGGTGTCGATGGCCGTGCTCGGCGGCGCCTGGAAGCTCAGCGCCGTCAAGTACCTGCTCGAGCGCACCCACCGTTTCGGCGAGCTCCAGCGTCGCCTCGGCACGGTGACGCCGCGCACCCTGACGCGTGTGCTCCGCGACCTCGAGGCGGACGGCATCGTCGTCCGCACCGTCTACGCGGAGGTTCCGCCCCGTGTGGAGTACTCCCTCACGGACCTCGGCAGGTCCCTCGACCAGGTGGTCGGGTGGCTCAACGCCTGGGGCGACGCGTACCCGCGACCCGTGGACTGAGGCCTGAACCGGGGACCGGGTCAGGCTCCGGCAGGGCGGTCACAGCGGTACACGACGTGCTGCCCGTCGTCGAGCGGGTTGTCCGGCTCCATGTGCCCGACGGCGATGCGGGTGAAGCCCGCCGAGCGGAGCGCGCCCCACGACGCGACGTTGCTCGCCGACACGGGGACGATGATCGCCGGGGCATCCACGTGGTCCCGCCAGCACACCGCGGTGAACTCCTGGATCAGCCGGCTGCCGAGGCCGCGACCGACCATGGCCGGCTCGCCGATGAAGTAGTCGATGGTCAGCGCGCCCGGTGGCACGTCGACGAGCTCGACGAGCTCCGTGAAGCCGTCCGGGTAGTCGTGGATCCGGCAGCGCTGCACGAGCCCGGCAGCCTTGCCGCCGTACTCGACGACGAAGTCCTCCGACGGCTCGGTACCGTCGACGCTGCCCGCGAAGTCGCGCTCGATCGCCGCGTCGCTCGTGTCATGAGCCCAGTACCGAGCGACGTGCTCGTGCCGGAGCCACGCCTGGATCTGCCGGAGGTCGCCGCGCTCCGTCCGGCGGAACCCGAGCTCGTGGTCGCCTGCCCGTCCGTCCAGCACGGGGCGAGCGTACCGCCCGGAGCGCCCGCCGCGCCGTAGCTCAGTCGGCGCCCTCTGCCAGCGCCCGGGCCTCGGCCACCTGGATCTCGGCGGCCTGTCGCTGATACTCCGCGATGAGGGCCACCTCCTCGGTGGAGTAGCCGGCGTTGAGCTCGTCGAGGCGGCCCATCATGCCGACGAAGTGCTGGCCGATCCGCGCAGCACCCTCGTCCGTTGCGACGATCGCGACCTTCCGCCCGTCGCTGGGATGCGGCTCACGGACGATGAACCCCTTGGCCTCCAACCGGTCCAGCACGTCGCTGACCGAGTTCTTCGCCATCCCCGCGTACTCGGCCAGGTCACCGACCGACGGGCTGCTGTACCTGCGGACAAGCTCCAGCAGCTTTTCCTCCGTCACGCCGAGCCCCACCCGCCGAGAGAGGTTCGTGTGGAACAGGATCATCGCCGTGCTCAGGCGCCGACCCGAGTCGGCAAGAGCCCCGAGCGCCTCGGCCCGGGCGGGATCCTCGTGCGTTGACCAGCTCATGGCACAACGCTACTCTGGCATTTCGTTCGTTCGTGCGAACGAACTTATGAGAGGAGTGGAACGCCATGAGAGTTCTCGTTGTCGGCGGCGGCATCGCCGGATCGGCACTCGCCCTCGCACTGCACCGGGCAGGCCTGGACGACGTCGTCGTCGCGGAGTCACGTCCCAGCTTCGACGACGCCGGAGGTGCGTTCCTGACCCTGGCCCCGAACGGCGTGAACGCCCTCGACGCGATCGGCCACGGAGACGTCCCCGAGGCGGCCGGCGGGTTCGAGCTGTCCGGGATCGACTTCCACAACGCACGCGGGCGCAAGATCGCCGAGCTGGCCGGTGACGACGACCTGGCGCGCTACGGCGCACGCAGCGTCGTGCTCCGGCGCGCCCGCCTGCACGGGGAGCTCGCCCGCCGCGCGCAGCAGACCGGCACGCCCTTCCTGTTCGGTGCCCACCTCGGCGCGGTCCACGAGCACCCGGACGGGGTGGAGGCGGTGTTCACCGACGGACGCACCATCAGAGCCGACGCCATCGTCGGCGCCGACGGCGTCTGGTCGGCCGTCCGGCGGCTCACCTGGCCGGACGCGGCCACGCCCGCCTACACCGGCATCGTGGACTGTGGTGGCTGGGCGACGGTCGACCTGCCCGACAGCGCGCGCCAGCAGATGCACTTCGGCCACCGAGCGTTCTTCGGCCATGCTGTCAAGGACTTGGTCGCCTACTGGTTCACCAACGTTCCGCGAGCCGACGAGCCGGCGAGGGCGGAGCTCGACGGCCTCGACCAGCCTTCCTGGATGGCCACGATCCGGAAGCTGCACGCCCAAGACCCCGCCCCGGTCCGGGCGGTCCTGGACGCCGCCGACGCGTCCGTGGGGGCCTGGCCGATCTACGACCTGCCGGAGCTCGCGACGTGGTCGACCCGCACCACGTGCCTCATCGGTGACGCAGCACACGCGGTCAGCCCGTCCAGTGGGCAGGGCGCGAGCCTCGCCATCGAGGACGCCGCCGTCCTGGCCGGCCTCTTGCGCGACGCCCCCACCCCCGCGGCCGCCTTCGAGGGCTTCGTCCGCGAGCGCAAGTCCCACGCCGAGAAGGTGGTGCGCTTCGGGCGCCAGATCGGCGACCGCAAGGTGGCGTCGACGACCAGAAGTCTCTTCCGGGACCTCACCCTCGGCTTCTTCCTGCGTATGGGTGCGAAGGCCGCCGCCGAACAGTACGGCTACCGCGTCCCCGCACTGCCGGACCGCCCGCACCCGGCACGCTCGGAGGCGGAAGGTGCCTGAGCCCACCACCCTCCGCCGTACATGGCGAACCATCCACGTGCTTCTCGTCGTCGTGTCGCTGCTCCATCTCGCACTCGTCTGCGCTCAGCCCGTCCTCGCCGGATGGAGTCTTGACGGTGCCGGTGTCGCCATCGACCTGCACGGCACCAATGCGTCGATCCTCCTCACCGTCTCGCTGCTCCTGATCCCCCTCGGAGTCCTGTGGTGGCACAGAGACCGGCGCACCGTCTGGGCGCCGTGGCTGGCGACGTCCCTGTTCGTCGCAGAGTTCTTCCAGCTCCAGGTGGGCTACTCCGGCATCTTCGTGGCCCACCTTCCCCTCGGGGTCGCCATCGTCATCGGGTCTCTGGCCCTCGTGGTCATGGTGCTCCGACGGCCCTCGTCCGAGCCGGGCCGACGGCAGCCGACCGCCACATGACCGCCCACGACGAGACGAGGTCTCGCATGAACCCGCACCGGCTCGACCGCCGCGACTTTCTCCGGCTCGCTGCCCTCGGCATCGGCACGGGCGCCACCATGACGCTCACCGGATGCGACGCCCTGGATCCCCGTGGAGCGATCAGCACCGTCGGCCGCGTCGACTTCCGGAACCGGCTCCACGTACCGCCGCTGGCCGAGCCGGTCCGCCGTGACGGCGTCACGGTCTTCGACCTGACCGCCCAGGTGGGGCGGTCGGCCATCGTGCCGGGCGGCGACGCGGAGACGTGGGGCCTGAACGGGGCGCTTCTCGGGCCGACGCTGCGCGCTCGACGTGGTGAGTCCGTCCAGATCGACGTGACGAACGAGCTCGACGAGGCCACCACCCTGCACTGGCACGGCATGCACCTGCCTGCCGCGGCCGACGGCGGCCCGCACCAGATGATCGAGCCAGGTGAGACGTGGTCGCCGCGCTGGCGGATCGACCAGCCCGCCGCGACGCTCTGGTACCACCCCCACCCGCACGGCGCGACGGAACGGCACGTCTACCGCGGCCTCGGTGGGCTGTTCATCCTCGACGACGACACCGAGTCCGCGCTCCCCCTGCCCCGTCGCTACGGCATCGACGACATCCCCGTGATCGTGCAGGACAAGTCCTTCGACCGGCGAGGCCGCCTCGTCGACACCTCCCGCCGGGACAACGGCATGATCGGGGACACCGTCCTGGTCAACGGCACCGCGGGCCCGATCCTCGAGGTCACGTCCCAGCTGACCCGGCTCAGGCTGCTGAACGCCTCGACGGCGCGCAGCTACTCCTTCGGTTTCTCCGACGACCGGGAGTTCTCCATGATCGCCAGTGACGGCGGACTCCTCCGGGAACCCGTCGCGCTGAAGCGTGTGCGGCTCACTCCCGGCGAGCGTGCCGAGATCGTGGTCCGGATGGACCCAGGCGAAACGACGACCCTGCGCTCGTACCCCCAGGACCTCGGCCTCTCGAACGGCCGCAGCCGCAGCACCGGCGCCGCCGACACGCTCGACGTCCTGCTGCTGGACGCTGCCGGACGTCTCGACCCGTCGGCAGCCCTGCCGGCGCGGCTCGCGACCATCGCCCCCTTCGACGAGGCTTCCGTCGCCGAGACCCGGGAGTTCGAGCTGCGCAACAACCGGATCAACCGCGAGTCGATGGACATGAACCGGATCGACGACGTCGTCACCGTCGACACGACCGAGCTCTGGGAAGTGTGGAACGGCCACCGCCAGCCGCACAACTTTCACGTCCACGACGTCCAGTTCCAGGTCCTCGCCGTCGACGGCAGCCCGCCGCCACCGGAGCTGTCCGGCTGGAAGGACACCGTCTACCTGCCGCCGGACGTCCGGCTGAGGCTGGGCCTGCGGTTCACGCGCTACGCCGACCCCGACGTTCCGTACATGTATCACTGCCACCTGCTCTGGCACGAGGACCAGGGCATGATGGGGCAGTTCGTCGTCGTCGAGCCGAGCCAGGAGCCCGGGGACCTCGGCGTGCAGCACAGCCATTGACCGCCGGCGGCCCGACCCGGGTCAGCCGGCCTGCGGCACCGGCGTCTGCTGGTAGAGCGCGAGCCTCCACGCATCGCCCTGACGGGTGTAGACGCTCGACATCAGGGCCACGAACGCCGGCTCGTCGCCGTCCCGGTAGGCACGGCCCGTGTAGACAAGGATCGCGTCGCGGGGGCCGAGCCGGATCAGCCGCTCATCGGTGATCTCGTACGTCCGCCAGGGCGGTGCGGCGTCGAGGGAGGCCATGACCGCCGGCCGGTCGAAGACCACGCCGTTGGCAAGGACCATGACTCCGTCCTCGGTCATGACCGACCCGTAGAAGTCCGCACCCGTGCTGTCGCACAGGGACTTCCACCCCTGGTGCTCAAGGTCCAGCAGCTCGTTGACGTCCACGGCTTCACTCCCCTCACCCGCTGTGGACGATAGGCACGACGGCTCGCGCCGGTCAACCGCCGGATCAGCGTGAACCGCCGGGTCAGCCAGGACCCGCGAACGCGGTGGACCGGCCCGAGCTGCTGGACCAGGGTCTGATCAGTCCTGGATGAGTGCGATGACGTTGCCCGCGGGGTCGGCGATCCAGCCGATCGTCGGCCCCTTGCTCGGGTCGGTGCTTCGCGAGACGCCGCGCTCGTCCTGGTCGAACTCGGGGTACCGGATCAGGCTCACCCCCGCCGACTCCAGCTCCGTCACCGCCTCGTCGATGTTGGGTACGACCAGGTTGAGCACGGTGTACGACGCCGGCGCGTGCGCGTCCCCCGTGGGGTAGACGAACACCGACGCGCCTTCGGCGAGGTCGATGTCGAGACCACCCATGGCGTTCTCACGCGCGGGCAGGCCGAGGGTGTCGCGATAGAAGTGGAGTGCGGCGTCGGCGTCGTCCACCGAGAAGCCGCTGAAGCTGCGGAGCGTGGTGACCATCGTGGGTTCCTTCCGTCGGAGCGGTTTCCAGGGCCGACTCCCGTACGCACCGGAAATCATCGGCTCGCGCCGCCACCCGCCGCTTCCTCGGCATAGCGCGCGCCGGCGGCGAGCGACTCGACCGAGTAGGTCACGTGTCCCACCGCCGCGCGGCCGTCGACGGCCGCGACGACAGCAGCGACCGTCGCGGTGTCGAAGCCGCCGCACAGCTCGATCAGGCTCACCCCCTCACGGACGAGGTCGGCAGCGATCTCCGCAGCATCCGACGCCGTGGGCACCGGAATCAGCTCCGTGTCCTGACCGCCTCCACCGAGACGGTGCCGGTCCCTGACCGGGTCGCTGCCCGGGTGCTCGTAGACGAACGCCCAATGTGCCATCGGGTCCCCTCTCGTCGGAGACTCCCATCGTGGAGAGGGTGCGCCCCCTGCGCAAGCGCCGCACGGCGGGGGCGTCCACCCGCTCGGCCGGCACATCGGCCCGGACCGCACCTGCCGGCGCAACGACGAACGGGAGCCCAGCCGATGGCCGAACTCCCGCAACAACTGGTCCCTCTATGACAATGACGCGAGACATCTGTGAACGATGTCCCGCGTCATCACATCGGTGGAGCTGGGGGGACTCGAACCCCCGACCCCCTGCATGCCATGCAGGTGCGCTACCAGCTGCGCCACAGCCCCGAATTGGTCTCCCCCAACCATCTCCAGCTGGGCGAGCGTCGTTAGTCTATGCAGACCGACGCCAGGGACCAAATCAAAACCCCGAGGGTTCCGTCACTGCCGTGCTTCCGGCCCGGACTGCCAGGTGTCGAGCGGGTAGCCCGCCCCCACGTTGTGCGCGACGAGCCGCCACTCCGGCGTCGCGCCCGGCCCGGACGCACGCAGGTGCGACCAGTGCACGTTGTGCAGGCCGTGCAGCCCACGCCACGTCGCCGGGTCGAGCCCCAGCAGCCGGATGACCGCCTGCGTGATCGCCGACCCGTGCGACACCACGACGAGCGTCTCCCCCGCACTCAGCGCTTCGGCGTGCCGCAGCACCGCCTCCTCCATGCGCCGGGCGACGACGTCCTTCGGCTCGACGCCCTCGGCCGGGGGCTCGCCGCCGCTCCGCCAGACCGCGTGCTCCTCCGGCCAGCGCTCGGCGATCTCGGTGTCGGTCAGGCCCTCCCAGATGCCGAACGAGCGCTCACGGAGCCCGGCGTCGGTGACGACCTCCAGGCCGACGTGCCGGGCGTAGGCGACGGCCGTGTCCCGCGCTCGCTGCAGGTCGCTGGCCACCACGAGGGACCCCTTGTGCGATGCCGCGAGCGCCGTGGCGCCCTGCTCCGCCTGCCAGCGTCCGACCTCGTCGAGGGGAATGTCGATCTGGCCCTGCAGGCGCAGCCCCGCGTTGTATGCCGTGCGCGCGTGGCGCAGCAGCACGATCGTGCCCGCCGTCACCGGCGCGTGTCCCCGGCCAGGTGGATCGCGCCGTCGTCGGGGTCGCTGTACTCGCCGGTGTCGCCGCCGCCCCGCGCGTCCTCGGGGAGCTGGATCGCCGGGCAGTCCTTCCAGAGCCGCTCGAGCGCGTAGTACGTGCGGTCCTCGGCGTGCTGCACGTGCACGACGACGTCGCCGAAGTCGATCAGCACCCAGCGGGCCTCGGACTTGCCCTCGCGCCGGATGGGCTTGACGCCCTCCTTGAAGAGCGACTCCTCGACGGCGTCGACGATCGCCGAGACCTGTCGTTCGCTGGCGCCGGACGCGATGAGGAACACGTCGGTCAGCACCAGCTGCTCGCTCACGTCGAGCGCGATGATCTCCTGCGCCTTGACGCTGCTCGCGGCGCGTGCCGCAAGGATTGCAAGCTCTGTAGCCCGGTCTGTCGCGGTCATGCCGCACCACCTCCTATGAAGCCGGGCAACCCGCCCGGCAGTGTGCCCAGCAGCGCGGCGGCCTGGTCCGTCTCGAACCCGGCGCTGTCGCCCTCGAGCACGAGCTTCCAGATCAGGAGGCCCAGCACGAACGCGACGACCACCAGGATGATGTAGTGCAGCCAGGTGTACTGCGGGCCCTCGTCCTCCTCCTCGTCCCACTCCTCGTCCGCATCACGGCGGGACGAGCGGGACGGGGCGGCGGGACCGGGGCCGAACTGGCCACCGGGACCCGGCTGCTGTGCCCCCGGACCGCCCATCTGGCCGCCACCGGGTCCGCCCGCACCGGGGCGCCCGGGAAACGGAGAAGCAGGAGCCGCGGGGCCACCGCCCGGCGGGAGCGACTGCGGAGCCCCCTGTGCGCCTGCCTCCCAGGGGAGGGCGGGGGCAGGGGCGCCACCCGACAGCCCGCTGGGCGGACCACCGGCCGGCTGCCCTGGTCCACCCGGTCGCTGCTGGCCGAGCCCGGCCGGCGCACCGGGCGCAGCGGGGGCGCCGGACCGGGTACCGAACGGTGACGGCGGACCCGACGGCGCCTGTGTCGGCGCGGGCGGGGCTGCATTCCACTGCGAGGTCTGGCCGGGATCGCCGGGCCGGCCGGGTGCACCCGGACCGCCAGGCATGCCGGGACCGGGGCCCTGCGGAGCACCCTGTCCACCGAACCGCCCGGGCCGGCCCTGCTGGGGGGCCGGCGGCACCGGGGCCGGGGACTGACGGGAACCGAACGGGCTGGGCGGGCCACCCTGCGGGCCCTGGCCGCTCTGCGGGCCGGGAGCTTGCTGGCCCGGTCCGCCCGGGCCGGGGCCCTGTTGTCCGGGCGCACCAGGACCGGGCGCACCAGGACCAGGCGCACCGGGACCAGGCACACGACCACCAGGGCCGGACGGCGGGGCACCGCGGCCGGCCGGACCGGACGGGGCGGCGCCGGGCCGACCCTGCCCGGGCCCAGCAGGGCCGGGGCCACCGGAGCCGTACGGCGGCGGGGGGTTGCCGCCAGGCTGCTGCACGGGCGTCAGGCGACCGGTGGCGTCCACCCCACGCGAGCCACCCGTCGCCTGCGGGGGCCGAGCGACCGGCGGGTTCTGCGGCGACCAGCCGCCCTCGGGTGCGGGCGCGGGCGCGCCACGGTGCGGAGGCTGCTGCCCGCCCTGCGGCGGGTAGGCGCCAGAACCACCGCTACCGGCACCGCCGGCGGCGGCCGCAGCGGCAGCCTCACGCTCGCGGATCTCGCGGCGCGTCATGGGACGACCCTTGTTGTCACTCATCGTGAAGACCTCGATACAGTCCGTGCTTGGCGATGTACTGGACCACGCCGTCAGGCACCAGATACCAGACCGGCAACCCCTCCTCGGCCCGACGACGACAGTCGGTCGAGGAGATAGCTAGCGCAGGAACCTCGAGCGTCGTCACACCGTCCCGAGGCAGCCCGTCCACGGAGAGCATGTGCCCTGGCCGTGTGACAGCGACGAAGTGTGCCATGTCCCAGAGCTTCTCGGCATCCTTCCACCGAAGAATCTGCTGGATGGCATCCGCACCCGAGATGAAATAGAGGTCCGCCTCCGGGCGCTGGTCGCGCAGATCCCGGAGGGTGTCCACCGTGTAGGTGAGGCCAGCTCGGTCGATGTCGACGCGGCTCACCGTGAAGCGCGGGTTCGACGCCGTGGCGATCACCGTCATGAGATAGCGGTGCTCCGCGGGGGTGACCCGTTGCTTCTGCTTGAAACCCGGCCTGCCGGTGGGGACAAAGACGACTTCGTCCAGCCCCAGGTGGGCAACCGCCTCGCTCGCGGCAACGAGGTGTCCGTGGTGGATGGGATCGAACGTGCCGCCCATCACCCCGATGCGCGGCCTGGTCCCAGTGGGGGCACTCATACGGTGGGTGCGCTCATCTGGTCGTCAGGCTCCCGTCTGGCGGATCAGTGCCGGTTGCCGACGTTGCGGAACGCAAACGTGACGAGGAGGGCGGCCATGAGCGCACCAAATGCGATCAGGCCGAGGACGATCGGAGCGATCGGCTCGTTGGCGTGCTCCGCGGCAGCCTCGGCGGCCAGGACAGCGTTGTGCAGCACGGGTGTTCCTCCTCGTTGGACGTGCTCAGGTCGGCTTTAGTCTCTCACGGACGAATTGCAGCAGGAACATAGCGCCACCGGGTCGCAAGGAGATCCTGGGGAGGTCTCCAGGACGCCTGCAACCCCTCAAGGCTTGACGTGCCCGTCGCCCGTGACGACCCACTTGGTGGTGGTGAGCTCGGTCAGTCCCATGGGGCCGCGCGCATGCAGCTTTTGCGTGGAGATGCCGATCTCCGCACCGAGGCCGAGCTCGCCGCCGTCGGTGAACCGGGTCGACGCGTTCACCATCACCGCAGCCGAGTCGACCTCGGCGACGAACCGGTCCGCCGCCGCGATGTCCTTCGTGACGATCGCCTCCGTGTGCCCGGAGGACCAGGTGCGGATGTGCTCGATGGCGGCGTCCAGCGACGGCACCACCCGCACGCCGAGCTCCAGGGCCAGGTACTCCGTTGCCCAGTCCTCGTCCGTCGCGCGAACCATGTCGGCGCCGCCGGGGGCAAAGGACATGGCTCCCGGATCACCGTGCAGCACCACGCCGGCGTCGGACAGCGCTGCGAGCGCCACCGGCAGGAACGACGCGGCGGCGTCCTCGTGCACGAGGAGCGTCTCGGCGGCGTTGCACACACCGACCCGCTGGGTCTTCGCGTTCATCACGATCGCGACGGCCATGGCGACGTCGGCCGTCGCGTCCACGTAGACGTGCACGTTGCCGACCCCCGTCTCGATGACGGGCACGAGCGACTCGCGCACCACCGTCTGGATGAGATCGGCACCACCGCGGGGAATCAGCACGTCCACGAGGCCGCGGGCGCGCATGAGCGCCACGCCGCCCGCGCGGCCGTACGCGTCGATCGACTGGACCAGGTCGGCCGGGAGGCCGCGACCCTCGAGGGCCTCCCGCATCACCGCGACGATCACCGCGTTCGACGACGCCGCGGCGCTGCCGCCGCGCAGGATCACCGCGTTACCGGACTTCAGGGCCAGGCCGGCGGCGTCGACCGTGACGTTGGGACGGGCCTCGTAGATCATGCCGACCACGCCCATGGGCACCCGGATCTGGCGCAGGCGCAGACCGTTGGGCAGCGTCTGCCCGCGCACCACCTCGCCGACCGGGTCGGGGAGCCCCGAGACGTCGCGCAGCGCGTCGGCGATCTGCGCGATCCGCTCGGGGGTGAGAGCGAGCCGGTCCAGGAGACCGTCCGACATGCCGTTGACGCGCCCGCGCTCCAGGTCCTCCGCGTTCGCCGCCACGATCCGGTCCGCCGCCGTGACCAGCGCGTCCGCGATCGCCCCGAGCGCTGCGTCCTTCGTCATGCGGTTCGCCGTGGCCAGGGTGCGCGCGGCGACCTTGGCGCGTCGGGCGACGTCGCGCACCGCGGTGGTGACGTCCGCGGTGCCCGGCGGCGGTGCGGCGGCTCCGGCGGTCTCGCCTCCTGCACGGGTCGTCTCGTCCTGGCTCACTGTCGTCATGCGTCGAGAGTACGTCGGACGTGGGCGATGGCCGAGGGCGAATCCGTGGTGCGGACACTCACCAGGACGGCCGTGCCGCGTGCGACCGTCCGAGCTCGAACCGGTCCGGTCAGCCCGTCGGCCGGTCGAGCACCAGGTCGTCCCTGTGCACCACGACCCGGTCGTAGCCCTCCCCCAGCTCCTCGCGCAGCGCGTAGGTGGAGCGGCCGAGCAGGGCGGGCAGGTCGCTCGCGTCGAAGGCGACAAGCCCTCTGGCGACGACCGTGCCGTCCGGACCCACGAGCTCCACCGGATCGCCTGCGTCGAACTGGCCCTCTGCCCGGGTGATCCCTGCGGGCAGCAGCGAGGCGCGGCCACCGAGGACGGCACGCGCGGCGCCGTCGTCCAGGTGGAGACGGCCCTCGGTGCGGGCGGCGTGCGCTATCCACAGCCGACGTGCCGACGTGCGGCGGCCGGTGGCGGCGAAGTACGTGCCCACGTCGTCCCCTGCGAGCGCGGCGGCCGCGTTCCCCGCCAGCGTGAGGACGGTGGGCACGCCGGCGCCGGTGGCGATCCGCACCGACTCCAGCTTGGTGACCATGCCGCCCGTGCCGACGGCGCTGCCGCGCGCGGTCACCTCGACTCCTGCGATCTCGGCGAGGTCCTCGACCAGCGGGATCCGGCGGGCTCCGGGGCGCGACGGCGGGGCGTCGTGCAGGCCGTCGACGTCGGTCAGGAGCAGCAGGGCGTCCGCCCGCACGAGATGCGACACGAGGGCCGCGAGGCGGTCGTTGTCGCCGAACTTCAGCTCGTCCGTGGTGACGGCGTCGTTCTCGTTGATGACCGGAACGACGCCGAGCGCGAGCAGCCGCTCCAGCGCACGCTGCGCGTTGCGGTAGCGGGCGCGACGGACGGTGTCCTCGGCGGTCAGCAGGATCTGCCCGATCTGGATGCCGAACGTCGCGAACTCCTCCTGGTACCGGCCGGCGAGCTGGCCCTGACCCACCGACGCCGCCGCCTGCATCGTGGCGAGGTCGCGCGGCCTCGTCCCGAGCCCGAGCGGCCCGATCCCTGCCGAGATGGCACCCGAGGTGACGAGCACGATCTGGGTGCCGCCGGCCTGCCGGGCCGCGAGGACCTCGACGACCCCGCGCAGCGCCCCGACGTCGAGGTGCCCGTCCGGGCCGGTCAGCGACGACGAGCCGATCTTCACCACCACGCGCTGAGCGTTCGCGACAGCGGACCGGGCGCTCTGGAGGCGCTGAGCGTCCTGGGTTTCGCCCGAAGGGCCGAGGGAGTTCACGCCCTCATCTTCTCTGGAGCGCGCCCTCGGGCGCGCGGTCATTTCACGGGCCGGGCACACGCCGACCTGCCGGCCCCTCCCGACGCGCCGGACGCCCAGGCCACCTGGGTGACCTGGGCGTCCGGCACGTCGGGGCGGCCGGGGGCTCAGTCGCCCTCTGGGTCCGTCCAGTGGCCGGCCTCGCGCTCGGTCCACAGCTCGCGCCGGGCCTCGGTCTTCGCGTCCATGCGCTCGTTGAACTCCCGGCGCTTGTCACCGCGCGTGGGCCGCTCGCTCTGCTCGAGCCGCAGGTCGGTACCACGGCCGCCGAGCAACTCCGGTCCGGTCTGCAGCGTGGGCTCCCAGTCGAAGACGACGGCGTTCTTCGGGTCGCCGATGCGCACCTCGTCGCCGGCGACGGCGCCGGCCTTGAACAGACCGTCCTCGATGCCGATCTTCGCGAGCCGGTCGGCGAGGAAGCCGACCGCCTCGTCGTTGTTGAAGTCGGTCTGCTTCACCCAGCGCTCGGGCTTGGTGCCGCGCACCTCGAACCAGTAGCCGGTCTCGTCGCCACCGAGGCGGCGCACGGTGAACCGCGCCTCGTCCACGGCGCGCGGGCGCAGCACGACCGGAGCGGGCGCAGGCGCGGGCGCCGCGGCGCGTGCCTTTTCCACCGTCTCGGCCAGCGCGAACTTCAGCTCGCGCAGCCCCTCGTGGCTGGCGGTCGAGATCTCGAAGACGCGCAGCCCGCGCTGCTCGAGGTCGGACTTCACGAACTCCGCGAGCTCGCGGGCCTCTGGCACGTCGATCTTGTTGAGCACCACCAGGCGGGGGCGCTCGTTGAGCGGCACCCGGCCGCCCTCGATGCCGATGTCCCCGGCGTAGTTGGCGAGCTCTTCCTCGATCACGTCGAGGTCGCTGATCGGATCACGACCGGGCTCCAGGGTGGCGCAGTCGAGCACGTGCACGATCATCGCCGTGCGCTCGATGTGCCGCAGGAACTCCAGGCCAAGGCCCTTGCCCTCGCTCGCACCGGGGATCAGGCCCGGGACGTCCGCGACGGTGAACCGCGACTGGCCGGCCTGCACCACGCCAAGGTTCGGCACCAGGGTGGTGAACGGGTAGTCGGCAATCTTGGGCCGAGCGGCAGAGATCGCGGCGATCAGCGACGACTTGCCTGCGCTCGGGAAGCCCACGAGCGCGACGTCGGCGATCGTCTTGACCTCGAGCTCGATCTCGGCGGTGTCGCCTTCCTCGCCGAGCAGCGCGAAGCCAGGGGCCTTGCGCGTCTGCGACGACAGCGCCCGGTTGCCCAGGCCGCCCTTGCCGCCCGCTGCGACGACGTACTCGGCGCCCTCACCCACGAGGTCTGCCAGGACGTTGCCGTCCAGGTCCTTCACCACGGTGCCGTCCGGCACGGTCAGGATCAGGTCGCCGCCCTTGCTGCCGTCCTTGTCGCCGCCCATCCCCTGGGTACCCGACGTCGCCCGACGGTGCGGCGAGTGGTGGTACTCGAGCAGGGTGGTGGTGCTCGCGTCGACGACGAGCTTGACCGTCCCGCCGTCACCGCCGTTCCCGCCGTCGGGCCCGGCGAGGGGCTTGAACTTCTCGCGGCGGATCGAGGCGCAGCCGTTCCCGCCGTTACCCCCGGCGGCGTGAAGCACCACCCGGTCTACGAAGCTGGCCATGTCTCGATCCTCTCAAGTACTGCTGGGTGGAGCCGCCCGGGACGGGCCGCTCGCGAAAAAAGGCGAAGGGAGCGCACCGTCACCGGTGCGCTCCCTTACGCGGATGCAGGAGCTCAGGCAGCGTTTCGCACGCTTGAGTCTGCGGTTGAGCTACGGCTCAGGCGTCGACCGTCACGATGTCGATGACCTTGCGGCCACGACGCGCACCGAACTGAACGGCGCCGGGGGTGAGGGCGAACAGAGTGTCGTCCTTGCCGCGACCCACGTTGACGCCGGGGTGGAAGTGGGTGCCGCGCTGGCGGACGATGATCTCGCCGGCCTTCACGACCTGGCCACCGAAGCGCTTCACGCCGAGGCGCTGGGCGTTGGAGTCACGACCGTTGCGCGAGGAGCTCGCGCCCTTCTTGTGTGCCATCTGCTGGACCTGTTCTTTCGGGACGAAGGAGAAGAAGAAGTATCTGCGATCACGCGCGGGCTCACTCGTCAGAGGAGACCCGCAGCGGAAGTCACTTGATGCCGGTGACCTTGAGCCGGGTCAGCGACTGACGGTGACCCTGACGCTTGCGGTAGCCGGTCTTGTTCTTGTACTTGAGGATCGTGATCTTGGGACCCTTCTCGTCCCGCACGACCTCAGCGGTGACCTTGACCTTCGCCAGCTTCTTCGCGTCGGTGGTCACCTTCTCCCCATCCACGAGCAGGAGTGCCGGGAGCTCAAGGGTCTCACCGGGGGTCGCCTGGACACGGTCCATGACGACGATGCTCCCGACGGACACCTTCTCCTGACGGCCACCGGCCTTGACGATCGCGTACACCACGTTCAACTCATCTCTCTAGTCTTGGCGTGCGCGCACGACGGAATCCACCGGCTTTGCTGTGACTCGCTCCGCCGCGGCGGTCGAGTGCGATGCGCCATGGGCACGCAGGACGGGTGCGCAGACAGCACACCGAAGCACTAGGTTACGCGACGCTCCCGACGGGTTCAAACCGGTAGCCACGTGGCCTTGCCCACCATCGCGGGGCGACCACCCCTGCGCCCGGGGGCGCACGCCACCCCGAAACCGCCCCGGAGCCGCGGCAGACAGCCAATTCTTGGTCCCGCAATTATTCTCAGGACCACGAGTTTCTCTATGCAGAACAAAGCGCTGACAGCCCACCTGCTAATGTACATGACTGTTTTTTGACCGAGCATTCTTCGCCGTACCGAGAGGAACCTCCGATGGCGAGCCGCAAGAACAACGCCAAACCCACAGACCATCCCGCCCTGCTGCCCGGCCTGGGCGTCGAGCGCACCCGCAGCAACTTCGGCACCAACTGGGGAGTGTTCGCGTTCGCCGCGGTTCTCGTCGCCGGCGTGATCGCCTGGGGCGCAGCAGCGCCCGAGAGCCTCGCTGCCGCGTCGAGCGCAGGGCTCGCCTGGGTCTCCGGCTCGTTCGGCTGGATGTTCGGCCTGCTCACGGCGGCCGTCTTCGGCTTCATGATGTGGCTGGGCTTCGGCCGCTACCGCAACATCCGGCTCGGGCAGGACAACGAGAAGCCCGAGTTCTCCGCGGTCTCGTGGGTCGCGATGCTGTTCTCGGCAGGCGTCGGCATCGGTCTGCTCTTCTACGGCCCCTACGAGCCGATGACGTACTTCCTCGACCTGCCGCCGGCGTACGAGAACCTCGACCCTGGCAGCAACCCCGCGATGCACGCGGCGATCGTCCAGACCCTGTTCCACTGGGGCCCCATGGCGTGGGCCTACTACGCGCTCGTCGGTGGCGCGGTCGCCTACGGCGCCTACCGCAAGGGGCGCACCCCGCTGATCTCGTCGCTGCTCGAGCCGATCTTCGGTGAGCGCACCAAGGGCTGGCTCGGGGCCGTCGTCGACTCGTTCGCGATCATCGTGACGCTGTTCGGCGTCGCGGTGTCCCTCGGCATCGGCGCGCTCCAGATCGGGCGCGGCGTCGAGATCGTCACCGGGGTCGGCCCGCTCGGGAACGGCGCGATCATCGGCATCATCGCCGTGCTGTCCATCGCGTTCATCGTCTCGGCGGTGTCGGGCGTCAAGCGCGGTATCCGCGCCCTGTCGAACATCAACATGGTGGTGGCGGGGCTGCTCGGCATCTTCGTCTTCGTGGTCGGCCCGACGGCGTTCCTGCTGAACCTGTTCCAGGGCACGCTGATGACGTTCGTCGGCGACGCGTTCCGCCTCATGGCGCAGACCGCCGCCAGCGCACCCGACGCCCAGCCGTTCATGGACAGCTGGACCACCTACTACTGGGCGTGGTGGGTGTCGTGGACGCCGTTCGTCGGGCTGTTCATCGCCCGGATCAGCCGCGGCCGTACGCTGCGGGAGTTCGTCACCACGGTGATCGTGACGCCGAGCGTCGTCTGCCTCGTGTGGTTCACCATCCTTGGCGGCACCTCCATGTGGATGGAGCAGGCCACCGGAGCGCTGAGCTCCGCCGAGTCGCCACAGGACATGCTGTTCGCGATGCTGCACCAGCTTCCCGCCGGCACCTTCACGTCGATCGTCGCGATGGTCTCGATCGTCATCTTCTTCGTGACCAGCGCCGACTCCGGCTCCCTGGTCATGGCGAGCCTGTCGCAGCGCGGCAACCCGACACCGAGCACCTGGGTCACGATCGTCTGGGGCATCGCGCTGGCGGCGATCGCCGGAGTGCTGCTCGTCGGCGGTGGCTCCGTCGCGCTGAACGGGCTGCAGAGCCTCGTCATCATCACCGCGCTGCCGTTCGCGCTGGTCGTGATGCTGGTGATGGTCGCATGGGCGAAGGACCTCGCCCGGGACCCGCTGACCCTGCGCAGGCGCTACGCCCGCGAGGCGATCGTGCAGGGTGTGCGCACGGGCATCGAGGACTACGGCGACGACTTCGTGGTCGGCGTCGTACGCACCGAGGGCGCCGACAAGGGCGCCGGCGCGTGGCTGGACTCCGAGGACCCTGCACTGACCGAGTGGTACCGCCCGGAGCAGGCCGAGGTGCCCACCAACGGGTCGGCCGACCCGGCGGCGGAGGCCGGGGAACCGGAGCCCGTCGGCTCGCGCTGAGGCCGGCCGCCCGGAACGAGTTACCCGGGGTAGGCACCTGGCGACCTGGATACGCCTGTGCCTACCCTGGAACCGGGTGATCCCGATGGTCTCTGAACTGGCAGCCGAGCACGACGACATCGCGCGCGCCATGCGCGCGGTCCCTCGTCGCGAGTTCCTGCCGCGGTCCCAGCGGCCGCTCGCGCACCAGGACCGGCCGCTGCCGATCGGACGCGGGCAGACGTCGTCGCAGCCTGCGACGGTGGCCGCGATGCTTCGCCTGCTGCGCGTTCCGGTGGGTGCACGCGTGCTCGACGTCGGCGCGGGTTCCGGCTGGACCACTGCCCTGCTCGCCTACCTGGTCGGGCCGCACGGCTCGGTGCTCGGCGTGGAGCGGGACAGCCGGCTGGCCGGCTGGGGCGCTGCCAACGTCGGACGAACCGGGATGCCGTGGGCGAGCATCGAGCAGGCCACGCCCGGTGTGCTCGGCCACCCCCGGCCGAACGGCTGGGACCGGATCCTCGTGTCGGCGTCGGCCCCCGCGCTCCCCCGCGCACTGGTGGACCAGGTCGGGTACGGCGGCCGTATGGTCATCCCGATCCGGACGACGCTGCTGCTCATCGAACGCCTGCCGGACGGCAGGACCCGCGCGACCGACCACGGCGGGTACCGGTTCGTCCCGCTCATCGAAGACGTGGCGGAGTGAATCCCCGCACACCATGGCGTGAAGATCGCCGTGCGACGCGCGCGAACCAGGGCACGGGCGCAGCGGGCGGCTGCCGGCCATGGATTCACGCTCCAGTCAATTGGGACTTTCCCCATCAAAATGGCCCGGCAATGACAAGAACAGGTCAACGCACCGTCTAAAACCCTTCGCGAGCCATCCACATCTGCCCCTCGCGACCGTAACCTACGGTCCCGTAGGCTCGGGGTATCTGCACCATGGGCGAAATCGTCCGATCCGCGGCTGGGAAGTCGAAACCGAGCAAGTGAGGACCACATGGCCCAAGCTGCCCCCAACGTCCGCGAGGGCTTTCGCCCGACGAAGCCCCGCGACCCCGACGCGCAGCCGGTGACCAGCACCTATTCGTCGCTCGCACGCACAGTGCGCGACGCCGGTCTGCTCCACCGGGCTCACCACTACTACGCCTGGACCCTCGCCGCGCTCACCGTCGCGCTCGGCGGGATCATCACCGGGTTCGTCCTGCTGGGCGACTCCTGGCTCCAGCTCCTCATGGCAGGCGCACTCGGCCTGGTGCTGACGCAGTTCGCCTTCGTTGCACACGAGGCGTCGCACCGCCAGGTCTTCGAGTCTGGCCCCCGTAACGACCGCGTCGGGCGCCTCCTCGCCAACGTGGTGGTCGGCATCAGCTACTCGTGGTGGATGAACAAGCACACGCGGCACCACGCGAACCCGAACAAGGTCGACAAGGACCCGGACATCGCGAACGACACGATCGCGTTCACCGAGGACGGCGTCCGCCAGCACCGTGGGCTCAAGCGGTGGATCAACCGCTACCAGGGCTGGCTCTTCTTCCCCCTGCTCACGCTCGAGGGCCTGAACCTGCACTTCACGTCGATCCAGTCGCTGTTCAAGGGAACGCCCGAGACCCTGCGCGCCCGCGTCCGCGAGCTGGTCCTCATCACTGTCCGCCTCAGCGTCTACATCGCGATCCTGTTCGTGGTCCTGCCGCCCGGGATGGCCTTCGCGTTCTTCGGCGTGCAGATGGCCGTGTTCGGCGTCTACATGGGCGCCTCGTTCGCCCCCAACCACAAGGGCATGGCCATCATCCCCGCCGACAGCCGCCTCGACTTCCTCTCGAAGCAGGTGCTGACCTCGCGCAACATCCGCGGCGGATGGTTCATGAACATCCTCATGGGCGGGCTCAACTTCCAGATCGAGCACCACCTGTTCCCGAGCATGCCGCGGCCGCACCTCATCCGGACCGCCGAGATCGTCCGGGAGCACTGCGCGAACCTCGGCATCCCCTACACCGAGACGAGCCTTGCGCAGTCGTACATGATCGTCGTCGAGTACCTGAACCGGGTGGGGCTCGCGGCACGCGACCCGTTCGACTGCCCGCAGTACAAGTCGCTCCGCAACGTGTGACAGCACACCAGGGCCACGTGGTCGGCAGAACGTCAGGTGATCGGTAGCTCGGGACTACCGATCACCTGACGTTCTGCCGACTACACGTCCTTGTGCCTCCGGCAGCGCGCCTCGTACGACTCGGCCCCGCCCACGTGCGCGGCCACCGGCACGAGCGCGCCGCCCGCGCCGGCACCACCGGCGTCCGGCACCGGTGCTGCGCCGGGGACCCGGACGTGGAACGCGGCGTCCGCTCCGCACACGGAGCACACGGCCGTGAGCTTCTGCACCGACTCGGCGAGCGCCATGAGCTCCGGCAACGGCGAGAAGGGCTGCCCGTCGAACGTGACCGACAGCCCTGCCACGATCACCACCAGCCCGCGACCAGCGAGGTCCGCGGCCACCGGCACGAGTCCGACGCCGAAGAACTGGGCCTCGTCGATGGCGACGAGCTCGATCTCGGCACCGGCCCCCGCGCCCGTGCTCCGGAGGGCTCCCGTACCGGATTCGAGCAGGGCGGGGATGTCCGCCGCATCCGACACCGTGTGGGACTGCACGCCCTGTCCGGCATGCGAGCTCACCCTGCCGACGCCCCGGCGGGCGTCCAGCGCATGGCTCACCACCAGCACCCCGCGGTGGGCGACCCTGGCGCGGCGCACCTGGCGCAGCAGCTCCTCGGACTTGCCCGCGAACATGGGGCCCGCGATCACTTCGAGGCGCCCGGCACCCAGACCGTCTTGTTTCATGGCTGCCAGTCAAGCATTCCGATACGTTGCCGCACATGACCACCACCATCGAGACCGTGCTCTTCCTCCCCGGGCTGGGCGCCGGCGTCGACCCGTGGGAGGCGCAGCTGGGCGCGCTGCCGGCCGGGTTCACCGGCCTGGCCCCCGAGATCCCGGGGCTCGACCACGCAGCGACGCCGGGCGCGTTCACGTTCGCAGGTGCGTCCGAGGCGCTTCGCGACCTGCTCGACGAGCGCGGCCTCGAACGCGTGCACGTCTGCGGCCTCTCGCTCGGCGCCATGACGGCCACCCAGATCGCGCTCGATCATCCCGAGCGGGTCGCCTCCCTCGTGCTCTCGGGCAGCCAGGTGCGCCCGCACCCCGCCCTCATGTCGGTCCAACGGACGATCGTCCGGATGTTCCCCGAGCGCACGGCCCAGAAGATGGCCATGACGAAGGCACAGTGGCTCGGTGCCCTTCAGGTGATAGCGGACGTGAACTTCCGGGGGCGCCTCGGGAGCATCGAGGCGCCGACCCTCGTCCTGTGCGGCAGCCGCGACATCGCCAACGTCCCCGCGGCGCGCGAGATCGCCGCCGCGATGCCGAACGCGGAGCTGCGCATCGTCCCGCGCGCCGGACACCCGTGGAACCGTCAGTTCCCCGAGCTCTTCTCGCAGACCATCGGGGACTTCTACACGCGGCTCTCCAAGCGGGCCTGACGCCCGACCCGCTCCTGGACGCGGAGGGCGCCGCAGCGGCGCAGCGGCGCGGCGCCGCAGCGGCGCAGGGCCGCGGGGCGAGAGCCCCGCAGCGGGGCGGGGCGCGCCGCGAGGCGGGGCACGCCGGCCGGCTACAGCACCCGTGCCACCCCTGGGACCCGCCGCAGCAGGTGGGCGAACCCCCAGCACAGCGGCACCGAGAGCGCGAGCAGGATCAGGAACTTCACGCCGGCCGGCGCGGCCAGCGGTGCGAGGAGCATCGCGACACCGACGAGCACCAGCGGGTGGATCACGTACACCGCGAACGCGTTTCGTGCAGCCATCCGGGCCCACGGGGGCTGCCCGGAGAACCGCTCCCGGAACAGCACGAGCAGCGCCAGGATGATGCTCACGGCGAAGACGTTCTCGGCGAGGGATGCAACCAGCTGGGCGAGAGCGCCGGCACCGGGCGCGGCCACGAGTGCACTGGTGCCGAGCGCCAGGACCAGGCCGACGAGCGCCACGACCAGCGCCACCCAGCCCTGTCGCACGGTGAGCGCGGCGAGCCATCCCCGGCGTGCGGCCAGCAGCCCGACCACGAAGAGGATCACGTACTGCGGCAGGTAGGCCGGCGAGGGTAGGCCGACGAACTGCCAGTAGGTCCCTGCCGGCACCAGGAACCGCCAGAGGAACGTCGCGGCCGTCAGCAGGGCCACGAGGCCCACGATCGCCCGGAAACGGACCGGACGGGGCTGTGCGTCGGCTGCCACCGGCTGCCCGACGCGGACCGCGCCGGAGCGGGCGGCGAGCCGGGTGCGCAGCGCACGGAACGCCGCGTACGCGAGTGACATCACCAGGAGCACCTCGAGGAACCACATCGGTCCGGCGTCGCCCACGGTGAACCAGAAGTGCACAAGGGACTCCCCCTCGGCGCTGCGCGCCGGCCACTCCGGCAGGTGCAGCACGGGCCGCGCCACCAGCCAGAACGCCACCATGGGAAGCCCGAGCCGGAGCAAGCGGTCCCGTGCGAAGGCGCCCGGGCCCTTGCGGTCGACGGACCCCGGCACGAACAGCCCGGAGAGCAGGAAGAAGAAGCCCATGAAATAGAACTGGTTCACGACCACCAGCAGCATCAGCGCCACGCCGGACGGGCTGGTGCTCGGCTCGGTCCAGTACCAGAGCGGGAGCGCGCCGTAGGTCAGAGCGCTGTGGTGCGCCAGGACGAGCACGGTCAGCAGGACCCGCAGGTTGTCGACATACCCCAGCCTGGTGGTGGCCGGCCGTGCGACGGTCGTAGTCATCTCGATCTCCGAGTCTCGTGGTTCGTTGCTTCTATGGTTCATTACTCTACTAATGAACCACAGAACGTGGTCGACCCGCAAGCACGATTCGGTGTCGAGAGTCCTGGCATGACAAAACGAGGGCCGCCACCTTGCGGTGGCGACCCTCGTGCGGATCAGGTCAGAGGCCGAACAGCCTCGCCCAGAATCCCTTCTTCTGCTCAGGCGACCTCGTCGCCGGCTCCTTTGGGCGGTTCCGGCTGCCCAGTGCCGGAGCCCCCCTCCGGCGCATCGGTCGCCGGCTGCGCGGCGTCGGCCGACGAGTCGGGCGCCTCGGAGCCCACCGACGTCGACGAGGCGGCCGTGCCGCCCGTCGGGAGCTGGATCTGGTCCAGGGTGACCGGGCCGTCCTGTGCGGGGTCCTTCGGCTCGTGCGCGTGCTGCGCGGCAGCGGCGATCGTGGCGAGCGTGGCCTTGACGGCCTCGCGCGCCTCGGACCGCTCCTCGGGCAGGCTGGCTATCGGCGCGGCCTGCTCCGCCACCGGAGCGACCTTGTCCTTGCCGCGCTTGCGGCGCGAACGCGCAGTGCGCGCGCCCTCGTCGGACGGCGCCGGCGCGCTGCCGGAACCCATGCCGTTGCCCGACTTCTCGATGGGCTCCTCGTGCACGATGAACCCACGGCCCTTGCAGTGCTCGCACGTCTCGGAGAACGCCTCGACGAGGCCCTGGCCGACACGCTTGCGCGTCATCTGGACCAGACCGAGCGACGTCACCTCCGCCACCTGGTGCTTGGTGCGATCCCGGCCGAGGCACTCGACCAGACGGCGCAGCACGAGGTCACGGTTGGACTCGAGCACCATGTCGATGAAGTCGATGACGATGATGCCGCCGATGTCGCGCAGGCGGAGCTGCCGCACGATCTCCTCTGCCGCCTCGAGGTTGTTCCTCGTGACCGTCTCCTCGAGGGTGCCGCCGACGCCGGTGAACTTACCGGTGTTGACGTCCACCACGGTCATCGCCTCGGTGCGGTCGATGACCAGCGAACCGCCCGAGGGCAGCCAGACCTTGCGGTCCATGCCCTTGGCGAGCTGCTCGTCCACGCGGTGCACGTGGAACACGTCCGTGTTCTCGGCCCACTTGGACACGCGCTCGCGCAGGTCGGGCGCGAGCTCCTCGACGTAGGCAGCGATCTCGTCCCACGCACCGGAGCCCTGCACCACCAGCGACGAGAAGTCGTCGTTGAAGATGTCGCGGACCACGCGGATGGCCATGTCCGGCTCACCCTGGAGCAGCGCAGGGGCGTTCGCCTTCTTGGCCTTGGCCTGGATGGCGTCCCACTGTCCCTGCAGGCGCTCGACGTCGGCGCGCAGCTCGTCCTCGCTCGCCCCCTCGGCGGCGGTGCGCACGATGACGCCGGCGCCCTCGGGGACCACCTCGCGGAGGATCTTCTTGAGGCGCGACCGCTCGGTGTCGGGCAGCTTGCGGCTGATCCCGGTCATGCCACCACCCGGCACGAACACCAGGTACCGGCCGGCGAGCGTGACCTGGCTCGTGAGGCGTGCGCCCTTGTGCCCGATCGGGTCCTTGGTGACCTGCACCAGCACCGAGTCGCCCGACTTCAGCGCCTGCTCGATACGGCGCGGCTGGCCCTCGAGCCCCGCGGCGTCCCAGTTGACCTCGCCCGCGTACAGCACGGCGTTGCGGCCCTTGCCGACGTCGACGAACGCGGCCTCCATGGAGGGCAGCACGTTCTGGACCCGGCCCAGGTACACGTTGCCGGCCATCGACGCCTGCGACTGCTGCGAGACGTAGTGCTCCACGAGCACGCCGTCCTCCAGCACCGCGATCTGCGTGCGGCCGTCCTTCTCGCGCACGATCATCGACCGCGCCACCGACTCCCGGCGGGCCAGGAACTCGGCCTCGGTGATGATCTGGCGGCGACGGCCGTGGTCCCGGCCCTCGCGGCGGCGCTGACGCTTCGCCTCGAGGCGCGTCGAGCCCTTGAGCGCGGTGACCTCGTCGGAACGGCCCGAGCGGACGGCGGCCGCCTCGGCGCGCTCACCCCGCGTGCCCCTGCGGCGACGGCGACGACGGCGGCTGCCGCCCTCGTCCTCACCCTCGCCGTCACCGGTGTCCTGCGCCGAGTCCCGGTCGCCGTCGTCCTCGGCGGACGCTTCTGCGTCCTCCTCGGCGTCGTCGTCCTGATCCTCGTCCGCCGAGTCGTCCCCGTCGTCCGAGCGGTTCGCGCGGCCACCGCGGCGGCCCCGTCCACCCCGACGACGACGGCGGCGCGACGGGCGCACCTCCTCGTCGTCGTACTCCTCGAAGTCCGCCGGGGCCAGCTCCTCGAGCGCTACGCCCTCAGCGGCGAGCTCCTCCTCGATGGCGCCGACCTCGTCGACGGCAGCGGCGTCGTCCTCGCTCAGCTCGGCTGCGACGAACTCCGGCACGGCCGGGGCCCTCTCCGCACGGGCCGGCGTCTCGGCGGCGACGTCGTCCGCCGGCTCGGCCGCCGCGTCCTGCGTGACGTCCTGGGCCTCGGGCCGGACGGCCGGCTCGGTGCTCGGTCCCGTGCGGCGCACGGCGCGACGAGATCCGGACCGGCGCGCCCTCGGCTCGGCCGGCGCCTCGGCAGCAGCCTGGGGCTCCTGCCTCTGCTCGGCCTCCGTCGCAACCTCAGCGGGCCGCTCGATGACGGGCTCGGCCGCGCGCGGCGCGGGCGCCTCGGGGGCCGGCTCGACGGGGCGAGCGACCGGACGGGCGAACTGCGGCGTCAGGTCCTGCGGACGCGGTGGTCCGGCGGGGGCCTGCGCGCGCCGCGAGCGGCGTGCCGCCGACTCGTCC
The DNA here is from genome assembly GCF_042685865.1 of Promicromonospora vindobonensis. Classification (NCBI taxonomy): domain Bacteria; kingdom Bacillati; phylum Actinomycetota; class Actinomycetes; order Micrococcales; family Promicromonosporaceae; genus Promicromonospora; species Promicromonospora vindobonensis. Next base: position 973,037 of record NZ_JBHUOG010000001.1, read on the forward strand.
GGCGCCTGGAAGAGCAGCGCGGTCGTGGCAAGGCGCGGAACACGCGTCCCCGACGTGGTACCGGCGGGCGACGCCGCCGGCTGTGCCGGTGCTTCGGCGGCGGGGGCCTCGGCAGCGGGCGGCTGTGCGGCGGGCGCCTGGGCAGCGGGCGCCTGGGCAGCGGGCGCCTCCACAGCGGGCGCCGGGGTCGGCTCCGCCGCGGGACGCCGGCTGCGGCGCGCCCGGGTCCTCGGGGCGGGCTCGACCGGAGCCTCGGTGGCCGGAGTCTCCACCGGCACCTCGGCAGCGGGGGCCTGCTCGGCAGGAGCCTCGGCGACGGGTGCGGCAGGGGTCTCCTCGACCGGTGCCGCCTCGGCCACGGGCTCTACCGCGACCGGCTTGCGCCGCGACCGGGCGCGCTTGGGAGCTGCGTCCGCTGCGGGCTCGGCGACCGTCTCCGCGCCGGGCTCGGCCACCGGCTCTACCTTCTTGCGGCTGCGCCGCTTGGGAGCCGTCTTCTCGGGCTCCGGGGCAGGGTCGCCGGGCAGGACGATGTCGTCGAGGCTCGCGACCTCGTGGGCCGGCGCGTCCGCGCGCGTCGCGACGGGCTCCGGCAGCTCGATGGCCGGCGCGGGCTCCTCGACGGGCTCCTCGACGGGCTCCTCGGCAGCGGCTTCGGGCTCCACGGCAGGCTCGGGCGTTCCGGCGGCCTCTGGCTCTTCGACCGGCGCCGCAGCGGCAGTCCCTGCCGTGGCCCCGGCAGTGATCTCTGTCTCGTTCCGGACCGGCTCGGCCTCGGGAGCCGGCTCGACGGCGACCGGCTCTGCCGTCGTCGGCTCGGCCGGTGCGGGGGCGGGCGCCGTGGGCGAGGACACGCCACGCGTGGCACGGCGGCGCGGGCGCTTGGCGGCCGGCTCGGCGGCCGCGGAGGTCGCCACGACAGCGGTGCCGCCCGTGGTCACGGGCTGGGACTCGGCCGGGGGCTCGGGGGTGTCGGACGACCCGACGACGATGGGCTCGACGGCGGCCGTCGAGACGACCGACCTGGTGGCCCGACGACGCGGGCGCTTGGCCGGCGGCGCGTCCGTCGCGGCCTCCCCACCAGTAGTGACCTGGGCGTTCGCCTCAGGTGCGTCGTGATCATCCTGTGACCCGATGGTCGAACCGGTGGTGCTGGAAGGCGTCACGTGAGGTGCTCCTGTAGCCGGCGTCCGCTCCACACCATGCGGACCGCCAGGCGGTCGGTCGTCCGGCTATGCATCGCGGCGAAGCGACACACCGGGCGGAAGTCTCGGCTGCGGCCCTGTTCCCACGGTCTTCGCGGACGCCTGCGGCCACGTTCTGTCGTGACAGCGGCACCGCGTGCGGATCGCGGGCAGTGTTGGACTCTGCAGGCCGCGCAGGGGATGTGGGCCCACGCGGGTTCGTCCAGTATCGCACACAGCGCGTCTGTGAACTGTTGGTTGGTCACGGACACCGCCCTTCTCGGGCACCCCTCGATCAGGCCACTGGTGGCGCATCGCCGGGCGGCCCTTGCGCTTCCGGACCGGGAATCGCTCCAAGCGGCCAGACCGACCACGGCACTACGTGGGACCACTCAAACCGGTCGGTACGCATTCCACGTTCAGAGACTGCTTCGTGGCCGGAGGTGCAGCGCCGGCCCGGGCAGCAGACAAGCAGGACCTGAGCCCGAGCTGTGGCATATGCCCTATCGGCAGACGGGCAGAACGAGGTCGGGCTGCGTGTAAGGTGCCTTGTGAAGACATTCACAAGCGACGGACGAGCCCCGCGGCAGCACGCGGCCTGCTGGATCAGGCCCCGCTCCCCCGAGGGCGGAGCCGTTCGGAGAGACCTCAGGAGCCCGGAGTGGAAGCTCTCGACCTGGCACGCTGGCAGTTCGGCATCACTACCGTCTATCACTTCATCTTCGTGCCGCTCACGATCGGCCTCGCACCCCTGGTGGCCGTCATGCAGACGGCCTGGGTCCGCACGGGGAACGAACGATGGCTCAGGCTCACCAAGTTCTTCGGCAAGCTCTTCCTGATCAACTTCGCGCTCGGCGTCGTCACCGGCATCGTGCAGGAGTTCCAGTTCGGGATGAACTGGAGCGAGTACTCCCGGTTCGTCGGCGACGTCTTCGGTGCGCCGCTCGCCATGGAGGCCCTCGCCGCGTTCTTCATCGAGTCCACGTTCCTCGGGCTGTGGATCTTCGGCTGGGACCGCCTGAACAAGCGGGTGCACCTGGCCTGCATCTGGGCGGTCGCCGTCGCGGTGAACCTGTCGGCCTTCTTCATCCTGGCCGCCAACTCGTGGATGCAGCATCCCGTGGGCGCCCGGTACAACCCCGAGACCGGCCGTGCCGAGATGGAGTCGATCTGGGCGATCCTGGCCAACAACACGCTGTGGGCGGCGTTCCCGCACGCGGTGGCAGCAGCCTTCCTGACGGCCGGGACGTTCGTGGCGGGGATCGCCGCCTGGTGGATGGTGCGCCTGGTCAGGACCAGGCGGCCCGAGTCGGTCGAGCTCGCCCGGAACGTCTACCGCCCCGCGGTGGTCCTCGGCACCGTGGTGATGCTGGTCTCCGGCGCGGGTGTCGCGCTGACGGGCGACGTCCAGGGCAAGCTGATGTTCGAGCAGCAGCCCGGCAAGATGGCGTCGGCAGAGGCGCTGTGCACCGGCGAGGAGGCGGCCGCCTTCTCGATCCTCACCATCGGTGACCTGTCCAACTCGTGCGAGGGCGTGCGCCACATCCTCGAGGTGCCCGGCCTGTCAAGCTACCTCGGCACGGGCAAGTTCTCCGGCGAGGACAGCTACCTGCCAGGGGTCGACGACGTGCAGACGGAGTACGCCGAGCGGTTCGGCGAGACGGACGAGGCGGGAAACCCCATCTCGTACACCCCCAACCTCGCCGTCACCTACTGGAGCTTCCGGCTCATGATCGGCTTCGCCGCCGGTTCCGCGCTGCTCGCGCTGGCCGCCCTGTGGTTCACCCGCGGCGGCCGGGTCAGTGGCAACCCCTGGTTCGCCCGCATTGCGATCGCCGCCATCCCCACACCGTTCCTCGCCTCGTCGTTCGGCTGGATCTTCACGGAGGTGGGACGCCAGCCCTGGGTGGTCGCCCCGAACCCGACCGGGATCGACCAGATCAGGCTGCTGACGATGCAGGGCGTCTCCACCGTCGTCAGCCCCGCCATGATCCTGACGTCGATGATCGTGTTCACCCTGCTCTACGGCGTGCTCGGCGTGATCTGGTACCGGCTCATCCATCGGTACGCGGTCGAAGGAGTGCCTTCGACGGTGCGCGACGAGTCCCCGGAGGCCGCCGGCGACGACGAGACCGACCGTCCGCTCTCCTTCGCCTACTGATCCAGCAGGCCTCCACCACCAGAACTGACCGACCTGCCAGAGAGATAAGGACGTGACCGTGGACCTCGCCATCGTGTGGTTCGTCATCATCGCGATTCTGTGGACCGGGTACTTCGTGCTCGAGGGCTTCGACTTCGGCGTCGGGATGCTGATGTCGCTGCTGCCCCGCGGGGACGCCGCGCACCGGGAGAAGGAGCGACGGGTGCTGGTCAACAGCATCGGCCCGGTCTGGGACGGCAACGAGGTGTGGCTGATCACGGCGGCGGGCGCCACCTTCGCGGCGTTCCCCGAGTGGTACGCCACCCTGTTCTCCGGCTTCTACCTGCCGCTGCTCGCCATCCTGGTGGCGCTCATCGTGCGCGGCGTCGCCTTCGAGTACCGCGGCAAGATCTCCGACGCCGTCTGGGCGCGTCGCTGCGACATCGCGATCCAGGTGGGTTCCTGGGTGCCGGCGATCCTGTGGGGCGTGATGTTCGCGAACCTGGTCCGCGGCGTCCAGCTCGACGACGGACACCAGTACGTGGGCGGGCTCGCGGCCCTGCTCAACCCGTTCGCGCTGCTCGGCGGCCTGACGACGCTCGTGCTGTTCCTGCTGCACGGCACAGTGTTCGTGGCGCTCAAGACCGACGGTCCGATCCGGGCGCGGGCTCGCCGGTTCGCCGGGGTGCTGACGCTCGTCGCGCTGGCCGTTGCCGGGGTGTGGGCCCTCTGGACGCAGGTCATGTTCTCGCCCGCCTGGACCTGGGTGGTCGTGATCGCCGGCGCCCTTGCCCTGGTCGGCGTCCTGCGGACCAACCGTGCCGGACGCGAGGGCTACGCGTTCGGGCTCTCCGCCGTGACGATCGTCGCCGCGGTGGTGCTGATCTTCGGGTCCATGTTCCCCGACGTGATGCCGGGCCTGGATGGGGGCAGCTCGCTCAGCATCGCCGAGGCGGCATCGACGCCGTACACGCTGACCGTCCTGACGTGGGTGGCCGTGGCGCTGACGCCCGTGGTGATCCTCTACCAGGGGTGGACGTACTGGGTCTTCCGGCGCCGGCTGACCGTTGACCACATCCCCGCACCGGCCGGCCTGACCTGGAAGAAGATCAAGGACGCGGCGTTCTGAGGCACGACGGGAGCATGAACGGATGAAGCCCATCGACCCCCGGCTGCTGCAGCAGGTCCGCGCGGCCCGCTGGTACGTGGCTCTGACGGTCGGGCTGGGTGTGACCGCCGCGGCGCTCATCGTCGCGCAGGCCCTGCTGATCGCGGCCATGCTGGCACCGGTGGTGCGTGGAGACATCCCGTCCGGACCGACACTGACCTGGCAATTCGCCGGGGTGGCGCTCGTCATGGCGGGGCGGGCGGGCGTCGCATGGGCGCAGGAACGGTACGCGCTGCGCGCCGCCGCCCGGACGATCGCCGAGCTCCGCCGCGCGGTGGTCGAGGCCTGGGCGCTGCGCGGCCCGCGGGCGGTCGGGACGGCGGCCGGAACAGCTCCGGACGGACCGGCGGCCGGCGGGACGATGCCGGTCGGCGGGGCCGCCCCGGCGTCGGGCAGCGGAACCGGCGCGAGCCCTGAGGCCGAGGTCGCGACCCTCGCGACGCGCGGGCTCGACGCGCTCGAGCCGTACCTCGTGCGCTACGTGCCGCAGCTCGTGCTGACGGCGCTGCTCACGCCCGCCCTGGTCGGCGTCGTGCTGGGGCTGGACTGGGTCTCGGCGGTGATCCTTGTCGTGACCCTGCCGCTCGTGCCCGTGTTCATGGTGCTCGTCGGACGGCTGACGGCGGGGACGTCCGAACGTCGCCTGGCCACCGTGGAACGACTGGGCGCCCAGGTGCTCGACCTCGTCGCCGGGCTCCCGACGCTGCGGGCCTTCGGGCGGTCGTTCGGCCCGGGCGAGCGGGTGCGCGCGCTCGGTGACGCCTCTCGCAGGGCGACCATGGGAACGCTGCGGATCGCGTTCCTCTCGTCGATGGTCCTCGAGCTGCTCACGACGCTCTCGGTCGCGATCATCGCGGTCGGGGTGGGGCTGCGGCTCGTCGAGGGTGCCATGGAGCTGCAGCCGGCGATCGCGGTGCTCGTGCTGGCGCCCGAGGTGTACCTGCCGCTGCGCAGGGTGGGGGCGGAGTTCCATGCCTCGGTCGACGGGGTCGCTGCCGCGTCGCGGGCGTTCGCGCTGATGGCGCCCGATGGTTTCGCCCGGTCGGAGGACGCGGCGTCCGGTGCCGGCCGGCTGGACGTGGCGGGCGGGGAGCTCGTGCTGGAGAACGTCTCCGTGCGGGCCGCCGGGCGAGGGGTCGTTGCTCCCGCCGGGTTGTCGGCGCGGATTCCGCTCGGGTCCGGCGTGGCCGGGAGCGGGCGGGTGGTCGCGCTGCGCGGGCCGAGCGGGTCCGGCAAGTCGACCGCCGTGCTCGTGGCTCTCGGGCTGCTGGCGCCCGATGCCGGCCGGGTCGGGCTCGTGGCGCCCGGCGGCGCGTTCCGCGACCTGGCTGATCCGCCGGCCTCCGGGCTGGAGAGCTGGTGGGCTGCGCTGACCTGGGTTCCGCAGCGACCCTCGCTCCCCCCGGGCCGGCTGCACGAGGTCGTCCTGGACGGCACGTCCACCGTGAGCGACCGCGCTCTCGCCGAGGCAGCTCGCCTGACCGGGCTCGACGCCGTCGTCGAGACCCTGGCCGACGGCTGGGACACGCGCGTCGGCCTCGGGGGCGTCGGGCTGTCCGTGGGGCAGCGGCAGCGGGTGGCCCTCACCTCCGCCCTGCTCGACGACGCGGCGGCCAAGCCGCTGGTGATCCTCGACGAGCCGACGGCGCACCTCGACGCGCGCGGCGAGCAGGGGGTCCTCGACACCGTCGGCGCCTGGCGGGACTCCGGCCGCACCGTGCTCGTCGTCGCACACCGGGCGTCGCTGCTGGGGCTCGCGGACCAGGTGATCGACGTCCGCTCGGCGCCCGACCCGGCGGCGGATCACCGGAGCGGACCCGAGCCGGCTCGCGCTGGACGTCCCACGATCGGCCGGGAGGCACGATGACCACCTCGACGCGGCACCCGGACCATGACCTCCGCTCCGACCCGCTGCGCCGCATCCTGCCGCTGCTGGAGGTCCGGCCGGTCAAGGTAACCGGGGCGATCGGGCTCGGCGTCCTTGCCCTGGCCTGTGCGATCGGGCTCGCGGCGGTGGCGGCCTGGCTCGTCGCCAGGGCGGCGCAGATGCCGCCGGTGCTCACGCTGTCCGTGGCCGTGGTGTCGGTGCGGGCGTTCGGGATCGGGCGCGGGGTCCTGCGCTACTGCGAACGCCTCGCCTCCCACGACGTAGCCCTGCGCGGCATGGCGGCCCTCCGGGCCAACCTGTACGACCGGCTTGCCGCGGACGACCGCCCGGTCACGGTGCGGCGCGGAGAGCTCCTGGCCCGGATCGGCCAGGACGTGGACGACGTCGGCGACGTGGTGGTTCGCGCGCTCGTGCCCGCGGGGGTCGCCGTGGTGACGTCGCTCGGTTCCGTGATCCTGCTGGGCGTGCTGCTGCCGGCGGCGGGCGTGGCGCTCGCGCTGTGCCTTGCGCTCGCCGGGATCGTGACACCGTGGCTCGCCGCGCGAGCGGCGGCGCGGACCGAGGCCCGAGGTGCAGCGACCAGGGGCGAGGTGGCGGCGCTGTCCCTCGAGGTGCTCGAGGGATCGGCCCCGCTGCGCGTGTCCGGCCGGTTCGGCGCGCGGCTCGCGGACCTGGACGCGGCCGACGCGCGCCTGTCCGCCGTCGCCGACGACGGCGCACGTACCTCAGGGCTCGCCGCCGCGCTGGGGGCGCTGGCGCAGGGTCTCGCCGTGCTCGCCGCGCTCGCCCTCGGGATCCCCGCCGCGCTGTCGGGATCGCTGTCGGTCGAGGCGCTGTCCGTGGTCGTGCTGACGCCGCTCGCGGTGTTCGAGGCGACCGCGGGGCTGCCCGCCGCCGCCGTCCAGCTCCACCGGTCGAGGGAGGCAGCGCGGCGGCTGCTGGAGCTGCTGCCCGAGTCCGCTCCGGGATCGGCCACGCAGGCCGCCCCGGCGCCGGGCGCGTCGGGGGATGCCGGAGCGCCCGGCGTGTCCGCGGGAGCGGGCGCATCCGGCGGGTCCGGGGAAGCGGGCGGCGCGCTGCTCGTGCTCGACAGGGTCGCCGCCGGCTGGCCCGACGCCGCCGGGCGCCCGCGTACCGCCGTCGCCGGGGTGTCCCTCACGCTGCGCCCTGGTTCCGTCGTGGCACTGGCCGGGCCGTCCGGCGTCGGGAAGACGACGCTGCTGATGACCGCCGCCGGGCTGATCCCGCCAGTCGGTGGAACGGTGTCCGCGTGGTCGGCAGACCGTCAGCAGGTCGGCATTCCGAGTTACCGATCAGCTGGCGTTCTGCCGATCACGCCGATCACGCCGACCACACCGGCCATGCCGAGCATGCCGGGCACACAGTCCGGCCGGCTGTTCGTGGCCGAGGACGGCCACCTGTTCGACACCACGGTGCTGGAGAACCTGCGGGTGGCGCGGGGCGACGTCACGGCCGCAGAGGCCAGGGCCGCGCTCGACGCCGTCGGGCTCGGTGCGTGGCTGACCGCGCTCCCCGACGGGCTCGACACGGTGGTCGGTACGGACGCGGCCGCGGTATCGGGCGGCGAGCGTCGTCGTCTGCTGGTCGCTCGTGCGCTGCTGAGTCCCGCACGGGTCCTGCTCGTGGACGAGCCCGCCGAGCACCTGGACGGCCGCACCGCGGACGCCCTGGTGCGCACGCTGGCGGCGCACGCCCGCGCGACCGGCCGGGCGGTGCTGCTGGCGACGCACCGCCTCACGCCGCTGGCGGCGGCCGACGAGGTGGTGGTGCTCGGGGTGGGCGAAGGGGTCAGGGCCTCTGGCACGCACGCTGACCTGCTGCGCGACGACCCTGATTATGCGTGGTCGGCCGCGCAGGAGGCCGGCCTGCTCAACCCTCACTCGCTCACCGCCGAACCAGGGTGAGAACCGGGGGCATCCCGGAGCCGGTCCGCCGCCCGGCGCCATAGCGTCGGGGCCATGATCACGATCTCGGCGCTGACCAAGCGCTACGGGGACTTCACCGCCGTCGACGACGTCTCCTTCACCGCACGGCCCGGCCGGGTCACCGGGTTCCTCGGGCCGAACGGCGCGGGCAAGTCCACGACGCTGCGCATCCTCACCGGTCTCGCCGAGGCGACGTCCGGCACCGCGGAGGTGCTGGGCCGGCGGTTCGCGGACCTGCCCAATCCCGGTCGGGAGGTGGGGGTGCTGCTCGACGCGTCGGCCCAGCACGCGGGCCGCACGGGCCGGGAGTCGCTGGTCCTCGCCCAGCGCACCCTCGGGCTCCCCGCCGCCCGCGTGGGCGAGACGCTCGACCGGGTGGGCCTCACCCCCCAGGAGGCCAGGCGGCGGGTGGGGAACTACTCGCTCGGCATGCGGCAGCGGCTGGGCGTCGCGACGGCGCTGATCGGCGAGCCGCAGGTGCTGATCCTCGACGAGCCGGCCAACGGGCTCGACCCCGCGGGCATCCGCTGGATGCGTGACCTGCTGCGCGACTTCGCGGACGACGGCGGCACCGTGCTGCTCTCGTCCCACCTGCTCGCCGAGATCGAGACCATCGCGGACGACATCGTGGTGATCGGCGGCGGCCGGGTGGTGGCGGGCGGGCCCAAGTCGGAGCTCCTTGCCGGCGTCGGCACCCTGGTCCGTGCCGACGACGTCGCCGCGCTCACCACCGCGCTCGAGGCCGCCGGCCAGACGACCTCCCGGACCGACGACGGCGCGGTCCTCACGGACGCGGACCTGGCCGGGGCGGGCCGCGCGGCCTTCTCCGCCGGGATCCCGGTGACCGAGCTGCGGGCGGCGGACGGCGCGGGACTCGAGGAGACCTTCCTCGCCCTGACCGCGCCGACCCAGCGCGACGCCGGCGGGGCGCCTCGCCCGCCGGTGTCCCCGCACACGCCCACCACGACAGGAGCCGTAGCGTGAGCACCCTCCACCACACCGCGCAGATCCCGTTCCGCCGGCTCGTCGACGTGGAGCTGCGCAAGCTCGCCAACACCCGGTCGGCGCTGTGGCTCCTGGTGAGCATCGCGCTGGTCGCGGTCGGCGCCGTCGCCGTCCTGGTCCTGTTCGCACCCTTCCAGGTGTCCTACGCCGACCTGGCCAACGCTGTCGCCTACCCGCTCGGGCTGCTGGTGCCGATGGTCGGGCTGCTGTCGATCACGAGCGAGTGGAGCCAGCGCGGCGCGCTGACCACCTTCACGCTGGTCCCGCGGCGGGGGCGGGTGATCGCGGCGAAGGCGGCGTGCGTCGCCGGGCTGACGGTGGTGGCCACGGCGCTGACGTTCGGGCTGGCGGCCTGCGGGACCCTCCTGAGCGCGGCGGCCGAGGGCACGGCGCCGGTGTGGAACCTGTCCTGGGCCGATCACCTGTACCTGTTCACCTTCCAGGCGATCGGCGTGGCGGTCGGGTTCACGCTCGGCGCGATCCTGCGCCGGTCGTCCGTGGCGCTGGTGGCCTACCTGATGTTCGCGCTGGTCGTCCCCTCGCTGTCCAGCCAGCTGGCCGCCGGCGTGGAGTGGTACGGCACGGCCGCCCCCTGGATCGACCTCACGCACACCCAGTACGCGCTGCTCGGCGAGACCGTCACGGGCGAGCAGTGGGCGCAGCTCGGCATCACCGCGGTGCTGTGGATAGCTCTCCCGTTCGCGGCCGGTCTGTGGCGGCTCCGGCGCGTCGAGATCCGCTGACCGGGCGGGATCCCGCCGGCCCGGCTAGGCCGAGAGCACCGCCATGGCCGCCGCGCGTCCAGGGATCCCGCTCACTCCCCCACCCCGGCGCGCTCCTGCTCCTGCCAGCAGTACCCGCGGGTGCGCGGTCTCGACGCCCCAGCGCCCGGCGTCGTCGCCGGACTCCGCGAAGGGCCAGCTGAGGTCGCGGTGGAAGATGTGCCCGCCCGGCAGCCCGACGTCGCCCTCCAGGTCGATCGGGGAGCGCACCTCGAGGCAGGGCTCACCGTCGGCGTCGAGCGCGAGCACGTCCTCGATGGGCTCCGCCAGCACGGAGTTCAGCGACGCGAGCGTGGCCAGGAGCGCCCGGTCGCGAGCGCCGTCGGGGTCGGCGCGGAACAGCCGCGCCGGCATGTGCAGGCCGAACAGCGTGATGGTCTGCGCGTCGGTCCCTGCGAGGGCCGGGCCGAGGATGGTCCGGTCGGTCAGGGTGTGGCAGTAGATCTCGCTCGGCGGCAGGTCGGGGATGCGTCCCGCGGCGGCCTGGGCGTGCGCGGCCTGGAGCTGGGCCAGGGACTCGTTGACGTGCAGGGTCCCGCTGAACGCTGCGACGGGGTCGACGTCGTCGCGCAGCCGGGGCAGGCGCGTCAGCAGCATGTTCACCTTGAGCTGCGCGCCCTCGGGGTACGCGGACGCGGCGGGCTCGCCGCCGAGCAGCCGGTCCAGCTCCGCCGGGGCGCAGCCGGCGAGCACGTGCCCGGCCGTGACGCCTCTGGTGCGCCCGTCGGCGTCGGTCCAGGTGACGTCGGCGCCCGAGGTGCCGGGGTCCACCGCTGTGACGGTCGCCGAGGTGACGATCGTCGCGCCGGCGGCCGCTGCGGCGTCGCGCAGTGCGCCGGAGACGGCGCCCATGCCACCCACCGGGACGTCCCAGTCGCCGGTCCCGTTGCCGATGACGTGGTAGAGAAAGCAGCGGTTCTGTCGCAGGGACGGCTCGTCGACGTCGGCGAACGTGCCGATCAGGCCGTCGGTGGCCGCGACGCCGCGCACGACGTCGTCGGCGAAGGTGCGGCGCAGCACGTCGCCGAGGGGTTCCTCGAAGAGGGCGCGCCAGGCTTCCTCCCCCACGCCGTCGACCACCCGGTCCCGGACCACCGAGCGTGGGAGCAAGGGTTCGGTGAGTGTCGGTGCGAGCAGGCGGGCCACCTCCGCGGTCATGGCGTAGAAGCGCCCCCACGCCTCGAAGTCGGCGTCCGCACCGGTCAACCGGCGGAACGAGGCGCGCGTGGCGGCGTCGTCCTGGCTGTCGACGAGCAGGCCGCCGTCGGCCACCGGCGTGTAGGAGGACCAGCGCCGGCGCTTGAGCGTGATGGGGAGGCCGAGCTCCTCGACCACGCGGCGCGGCAGGAGCGAGACGAGGTAGGAGTAGCGCGACAGCCGCGCGTCCACGCCGGCGAACGGGCGGGCCGAGACGGCGGCGCCGCCCACGTGGTCCGCTCGTTCGAGGACCAGGACGGAGCGGCCGCCGCGGGCCGCGTAGGCCGCCGCGGTGAGTCCGTTGTGACCTCCGCCGACGACGACGACGTCGTACCGGGAACGCGTGGAAGCGGGCATGCCCGTCATAGTCCCATGGGGCAGTGATTAACAGGGAGGTTCCATCACAAGTTGGTATGTGACCTAATCGTGACATTCGCGCGACGGGCGGGTACGGTCATGTCACCTCGCCAGTAACGGTGGGGTCCTGGTCCGGACGCCGAGCCCTGTCACCGGATCTGAGCAGCTACGACGTGACAGGGGCGGGGGAACCAAGTAAGCCGGGCACGTGAGTGTCCTTGGGGTGAAGCCTCCTCGTGGGGGGCCGGGTGATCGCTCTCCCCATCCGAACCCGACAGCTCACTTCGTAGGCGTCCGAGGAGATCACTGGTGACCGTACTCACCGACCGTACCCATGACTGGGCGGACGACCAGGCAAACCGTTCCAACAGCCGGGGCAGGCATCGCGCCGACGGCCCCGCGCTCACTCCTTTCACCGCACTGACCCAGACCGCCGCCGAGAATGCCGCCCGCACCGGCGCCATCGCGGTCGTCACGTCCGGCATGCTGGCGTCGGTCTTCACCCAGACCGCCCACACCGCGCCCGCCGAGACGCACACCCAGACCACGCTCGCCAACGCGACGCCGGTCAGCAACACCGTCGACTCCACGACGCGGGCCGGCTTCGCCGAGAACCTCGTCACCAAGGTCAAGGTCACGCAGGACGCCGACTTCTGGGCCGAGCGCGGACGGGTGTCGGTGACGCCGTACGCCGAGACCGAGGCCGGCATCGCCGAGGCCAAGGCGAAGGCGGAGGCCGAGGCGCGTGCCAAGGCAGAGGCCGAGGCGAAGGCCCAGGCAGAGGCTGAGGCGGCCGCAGAGGCCGAGGCCGCAGCCGCGGCCGCCGCGGAAGCCGAAGCAGCGGCCGAGGCGGAATCCGTCGTCGAGACCGTCGCCGACGCGTCCGGCCTCGGCCAGCAGGCCGTCAACCTGGCCCTCGAGTACGTGGGTGTGCCCTACGTGTGGGGCGGAGCCTCCCCCAGCGGCTTCGACTGCTCCGGACTCATCCAGTACGTCTACGGCCAGCTCGGGATCAGCCTCCCGCACAGCTCGAGCGCCATGTCGACCGTCGGCTACCAGGTCTCCGCCGCAGAGGCCCAGCCGGGCGACATCGTATGGACGCCCGGCCACGTCTCCCTCTACGCAGGCAACGGCATGGTCGTGGAGGCCCAGCAGCAGGGCACCCCCGTGCAGTACGGCGAGATGTGGCAGGACAACGCGGTGTTCATCCGCGTAACGGGCTGACCGCTTCGCGCAGCACCCTCCAGACCGAGCACGGGGTGTGTCCAGCCGGACTTCCGGCTGGACACACCCCGTGCTCGTCCGCCGGGCCGGGTCGGGTAACGTCCCGGGCGTGAAGATCCTCGTACCGGACGTGCCCTTCGACCTCGACTTCCCGTCCCGCCTGCCCGACGGTGGAGCCTCCTTCGCGCCCGGCGGCGCCGACGTCGTCGCCACGTACGCGATGAACGACCCGATCCCCGAGGAGCACGCGGACGCCGAGGTGCTGGTCACCTGGTCCAACCCGCCGAAGGTGCTCGCCGACGCCGCCCGTCGGCTGACCGGCCTGCGCTGGGTGCAGACCCTCTCGGCCGGGCCGGACGTCGCGCTGGGCGCCGGGTTCGGCCCCGATGTCGTCATCTCGTCCGGCCAGTCGCTGCACGACGACACCGTCACCGAGCACACCCTCGCGCTGATCCTCGCGTCGGTCCGGCGCATCGACGAGTCGCTGGCCGCGCAGCGGGAGCACCACTGGGCGAAGGAGATCGCGTTCGCCCAGGCGGACCCGGTCACCGGCAGGGAGTACACGCTCGACGGCGCACGGGTGACGATCTGGGGCTTCGGGTCGATCGCTCTGCGGCTGGCTCCCCTGCTGACCGCACTCGGCGCGCAGGTCACCGGCGTCGCCTCGCGTGCGGGAGAACGCTCCGGGTACCCGGTGGTGGGCCCGGAGGGCCTGGACGCGCTGCTGGCCGAGACCGACCTCCTCGTCTCCCTGCTGCCGGCCGTCCCAGCCACCCGGCACATCCTGGGTGACCGGCTGCTGGGCCTGCTGCCGCCGTCGGCGCGGTTCGTCAACGTCGGCCGAGGGGCGACGGTCGACGAGGAGGCCCTCGCGGACGCTCTGCGGTCCGGGCGGCTCGCGGGCGCGGCGCTCGACGTCATGGAGACGGAGCCCCTGCCGACGGAGTCCCCGCTCTGGGACGTCCCGAACCTGATCCTCACGCCGCACGTGGCGGGCGGGCGGCCGCGCGGCGCGGCGCGCTTCCTGGCCGAACAGCTCACGGCCTGGCGGGCGGGCGCCCCCCTCCGCAACGTAACCCCGCGCTAGCCCCTCTTCGTTGTGAGCGCGACGGTTGCGGCTACGCGCCCGTTTTAGGCGCAACGATCGCGCTCACAACAAGCTCACAGGGCACGGGGGCGGGGGCGGGGCTGGCAGACGGGGCAAGTGAACGACGAGCGGTTCATGAACGCGTCGCGGCGCACCAGCCCGCCGCAACGGCGGCACTCCTCGTTCTCGCGGCCGTACACGGCGAGCGACCGGTCGAAGTAGCCGGACTGACCGTTCACGTTGACGTACAGCTCGTCGAAGCTGGTGCCGCCCTGGGCGAGCGCCTCACGCATCACCTCGGCCGCCGAGTCCAGCACCCGGCGCACGTCCGCTGCCCTGAGCTTGTCCGTCTGGCGTGCCCAGTGCACCCGCGCCCGCCACAGCGCCTCGTCCGCGTAGATGTTGCCCACGCCGGACACGACCGTCTGGTCCAGCAGCGCGCGCTTCACCTGCGTCCGACGGCGGCGCACCCGCCGCACGAGGGCGTCCAGGTCCAGGTTCGGGTCGAGCAGGTCGCGGGCGATGTGCGCGACCGGCTCCGGGAGCAGAGGGAGGTCCGAGCCGTGCCCGGCAGGGACGGCCGACGGCGGAGTCCCACTCCCCTGGGCCGGGGCGCCGTCGTGCACCAGGTCCTGCACGCTCAGGTGCCCGAACGTGCGCTGGTCCACGAAGTCGAGGTACCGCGCCCCGGAGGGCGCACCGGTCAGGTGCAGGCGAACCCGCAGGTGAGGGTGGCGCCAGTCGTCCGCGGCCGTGGCCCGACCCGGCTCGTCGCCCAGCACGGCGCTCGGGGCCTGTTCACCGCTGAGCGCCGCGCCCCGGACCAGCAGCTGCCCCGACATGCCGAGATGGGCCAGCAGGGCTGCGGCGGGATGAGGCTCCTCAGCCTCGGCCGACGGAGCGGGTTCGGGCGGCACGCCGGGCTCGGGCAACGCCGGCGGCGCGAGCAGAGCGGGCCCGGGCGGAGCGGTGGCGAGCTCTTCGAGCGGCAGCCAGAGGAACTTGCCGCGCCGGACGGCGGCGCTCAGCCGCCGCCCGGCGAGCTGGTCGCGGAACGAGCCCGGACCGCCGTCGTGCCGACGGACGCTGTACTCACGGGACACCTCGACGTCCCGCACCACCGCGCCGACGACGAGCCGGTCGAGACCGTCCCGGACGGTCTCGACCTCAGGCAGCTCAGGCACCGGCGGCCGGGGTCCTGCTCCCGGTGGCGTGCCGGGCGGCCGCCTCGACGTCGCCCTCCGGCTTGGGCAGGGGGAACTTCTCCAGCAGAGCCCGGTAGGTCTCCTCTGCCGCACCCTGCTCGGCGTGCTTCTTCGCGCTGCCGGAGCCGGAGCCGTAGGTGACGCCGTCGATCACGACGGTCGAGTGGAAGACCCTGGCGTGCTCGGGACCCTCGAACGTCGCGATGTAGTCGGGCGAGCCCAGACCGCGCTCGGCCGAGGCCTCCTGCAGCGACGTCTTCCAGTCGAGGCCGGCGCCGAGGCCCGCTGCGACGTCGAGCGTCGAGTCGACGAGCCGGTGCACCAGCTCCCGCGACGTCTCCAGGCCGTGCGACAGGTAGGTGGCGCCGATCAGGGCCTCGACCGTGTCCGAGAGGATCGAGTCCTTCTCGAAGCCGCGCGTGCGGATCTCGCCCTTGCCGAGCAGCACGTACTTGCCGAGCCCGAGGGTCCGCGCGATGGCGGCGAGGGCACGCTGCGACACCGTCGCTGCCCGCATGCGCGCGAGGTCGCCCTCTGACAGGTCGGGGTGGCGCCGGAACAGCGCCTCCGTGACCACCAGGCCCAGCACGGTGTCGCCAAGGAACTCCAGGCGCTCGTTCGTGGGGATGCCGCCGGCCTCGTGCGCGAACGACCGGTGGGTCAGTGCCAGCACAAGAAGCTCGGGGTCCAGATGGACCCCGAGCTTCTCGAGCAGCGCGGTAGGTTCCGGCCTCGCCGGTGACGTCCCGCCCTTGGCCACGTCAGCCCGCGTGAACGGTCTTCAGGGCGTCGCGGTACGTGCGGCCCTTGTAGGTGCCGCACGTCGGGCACGCCGTGTGCGGCAGCTTGTTGCCCTGGCACTGCGGGCAGGTGGTGAGGGTCGCTGCGGTGGTCTTCCACTGCGAGCGACGCGCACGGGTGTTGCTGCGCGACATCTTGCGCTTCGGAACAGCCACGGCTAGCTCTCTTTCGTCTCGTCCGACACGCTCGTAGATTCGAGCATGCTCTGAAGCGCCGACCAACGAGGGTCGACTACGTCATGTTGATGACCGGGGTCGTCAGCCAGCCGCGCTCCGCACTCGGAGCACAGGCCAGGGCAGTCATCCCGGCACAGCGGTTGAAATGGTAGTGCAGTCACGACCGAATCCCGAAGCACAGGCTCCAGGTCTGCCATGTCGTCGTCGTCGAGGACAAACTCCTCGTCGTCCTCCAGGTCCGACCCCGTGTCGTCCGACCCACGCTTGGCCGACGATGCGGCCTTCTCGGGGTAGGCGAACAGCTCGGTGACGTCGACCGTGAGCTCACGGGTGATGTCGTCGAGGCAACGGCTGCACTCGCCCTTGGCCGTGCCGCGGACAGTACCGGAGACCAGCACGCCCTCCATCACGGACTCGAGTCGAAGATCCAGCTCGAGGTCGGAGCCCTCCGGGATACCGATCACGGCGGTGCCGAGGTCCGACGGCGCCTGCACGGTCGCGCTGTGCGTACGCATCGATCCGGCACGCCGAGACAGCTCGTGCGTTTCAAGCACGAGCGGCGACTTCGGTTCGCGGGAAATAACAGACTCCGATGAGGGCAGTGGCAGTGCACTATCCGATGAGGATGGTGAAGGGGGTGACCCGGCGCAATACCTCGCACCACGGGCCAAAAACCAATCCTACGACATGGATGGGGTCTGACGCGCGCCCGTGCGGGGTGACAGGCCTCACGAGCCGGCGGGTGGCTGTCCCAGCGCGGCCCGCAGGGCCGCCGTCACGCCCGCAGGGACCAGGTCGTCGACCGGTCCGCCGTGCCGCACTATGTCCTTCACCAGCGACGACGCGACGTGCGCGTACCGCTGGTCACCGGGCAGGAAGATCGTCTCCACGCCGGACAGGTGCCGGTTCATGAGGGCCATCGGCTGCTCGGCGTCGAAGTCACCGCCACCGCGCAGACCCTTCACGACGGCGACCGCCCCGACCTCCCGGCAGAAGTCCACCAGCAGCCCCGGCACGACAGCGACCCGCACCCTCGTCAGCTCGGGTGCGCTCTGGGCGGCGCCGAACACGGCCGCGCGCACGAGCTCCGCACGGGTCTCCAGGTCGAGCAGGCCGGACTTGCCCGGGTTCTTGGCGACGCCGACCACCACGTCGTCGAACATCGTGGCGGTGCGGCGCACGATGTCGAGGTGGCCGAGGGTGATGGGGTCGAACGACCCGGGGCAGACGGCGGTGGTCACGCGCCCACGCTATCCGACGGCGCCGGGTCTGCCGGGCCTGCGCCGTCCGATCGTTCCGCACCGTCGGAGGGCTCTGCGCTGTCCGACGGTTCCGCACTGCCGGAGGGCTCCGCGTAGTACACCGCCGTCTCCCCGTAGTCCTTGCGCGCGAACGCGGCGAGGCCGACCGGCCAGGCCGGCTCGGGGGTGCGGATCGAGCGCTCGACGACCACGACGGCGTCGTCGGCCAGGACACCCGGCGCGGCCAGGTGCGTCAGGACGGCGGCGAGCGTGGTCTCGTCGAGGTCGTAGGGCGGGTCGAGAAAGACGAGGTCCAGCGCCGCCGTCGTGCCGGCAGCCGCGGCGGAGCCCGCACGCGGTCCGGCACCCGCGAGCGCCGCAGCGAACCGTTCGGCGGTCTCGGTGACGACGCGCACGGTGGTCAGCCTGAGCGTGGCGACGTTCTTGCGCGCGACGTCGGCGGCGGGGCGCGCGCAGTCCACGAGGGTCACCTCGGCAGCGCCACGGCTGGCGGCCTCCAGACCGAGCGCACCGGAGCCGGCGTAGAGGTCGAGCACGCGGGCGCCGTCGAGCACGTCGAGGTGGGTCAGCCGGGAGAAGATCGCCTCACGGACGCGGTCGCTCGTGGGCCGGGTGCCCTTGGGCGGCACCGCGATGGTGCGGCCGCCAAGGGAGCCGGCGACGATCCTGGTCACGCCCGCGAGCCTAACGCGGGCGGCCGGGACCCGGTCACCTCCGGCCAGTCGGGACCCGGTCACCTCCGAGCAGTCGGGACCCGGTCACCTCCGAGCAGTCGGGACCCGGTCACCTCCGAGCAGTCGGGACCCGGTCACCTCCGAGCAGTCGGGACCCGGTCACCTCCGAGCAGTCGGGACCCGGTCACGCAGACCGCCAAGAGTCGCCTCCTCGGCCGACTGCAGACTTGGTCGTCGCCCCGTTCCGTCACTGCAGAGTTGGTTGCGGTTTGAGAGCTGCTGAGCGCTACGAACTCTGCAGTCGGCATCGGTGGCCGCAGCCAACTCTGCAGTCGCGGTGTGGTGCGCCCCGTGTCACGACCAGGGGGTGTCCAGGTGCGCTATGACAGGTCGGTGGTCGCTGCCCGTGCTGCCCAGGGCGCGCACCTCCGTCACGGTGGCGCCGCGCGCGAGCACGTGATCGATCTGGGCGACCGGGAACACGTCGGGGTAGGTGAACTCGAAACCGGTGGTCGGCGCTGTGACGAGGTTGGTGAGGGGGGCGATGGCGTTGTCCGCCAGGACTCCGTTCAGGTCTCCCGAGACGATGACCGTGTCGTGCTGCTCTGCGTTGACCGCGTCCGCGAGCTGCAGCGCGCTCGCGTCGCGCACCTCCGTCTCGAACCCGCCGCTACCGAACCGGACCGAGGGCAGGTGTGCCGCGAACAGCGCTACCGCGGCTCCCTCCCGCTGGATCACCACGCGCAGGCAGCGGTCCCAGCTGGCGTCGATGCCCTCTGGCCGGATGTCCACGGCCGTCGCGCCCTTGAGCGGGTACCTGGACCAGACACCGACGGTGCCCTGCGTCTCGTGGTGCGGGAGCACGTCGCTCAACGCCTGCGTGTACTGCTCGGCCGTCGCGTCGGAGATCTCGGTGAGGGTCACGACGTCCGGCTCCGCCGCCAGGAGCACCTCCGCGGTGCCCACCACATCGGAGTTGGTGTCGCTGACGTTGTGCTGGACCACCGTCAGGTCGCCGGGTTCCGGGACGACGGGGCGCAGCTGGGGCAGAAAGACCCAGATCCAGGCGGCGAGCGGCAGCAGCACGGCGAGGATGGCGAGCGCCGACCGTCGCAGCAGCGCGGCGAGGATCCCGAGCGGCACCGCCAGGCCGAGCCAGGGCAGGAACGACTGGACGAGGCTGCCGAGGTTTCCCCAGCGGTTGGGCACGAAGTCGTGGGCAACGAGCAACGCGGCGACGAGCACGGATCCGAGCGCGAGGAGCCTCCCGCGCTGCCAGGCGGTCTTCGCCGGCGCGCCGGTGTGGATCGCATGCTTCGCGTCGACCGTCACGGGCCGTGACCCTATCGGCTGTGCCTTTCGGGCGTAAGGCGTAGGTCATCCCTTTCACCCGAGCGATTTTCACCCTGCCGAATTTCGACGGCCGCGCACGGGAGCCGGTCACGCCCGTTCGAGGAACTCCTCCTGGTCCTCGTCGAGCTGTGCGCGGATCGCCTTCGCCAGCTCCGGGAACTCCGTCAGGTCCGGGGAAGCCCGCACGACGTCGACAGCCGCGGTGCGCGCCTCCTCGATGAGGCCGGCGTCCTTGACCACCCGCAGCAGGCGCAGGGAGCTGGTCCGGCCCGACTGTGCGGCACCGAGCACATCACCCTCGCTGCGCAGCTCCAGGTCGAGGTTCGCGAGCTTGAAGCCGTCAGTGGTCTGGGTCATCGCCTCCAGCCGGGCGAAGGCCGGTGTGCCCGGCTCGGCGTCGGACACCAGGAGGCACAGGCCAGGGTCGGTACCGCGCCCCACCCGTCCACGCAGCTGGTGCAGCTGGGAGATGCCGAACCGGTCGGCGTCGAAGATCACCATGGCCGTGGCCTCGGGCACGTCGACACCGACCTCGACCACCGTGGTCGAGACCAGGACCGGAGACTCGCCGGAGGCGAACCGGGCCATGGCCTCCTCCTTCTGGTCGGGCGGGAGCTGCCCGTGCAGCATGCCGATCTCGATGCCCGACAGCTCGGGCCGCGAGCGCAGCTCCTCGACGACCTCGAGCACCGCGCGCAGCGGCGGCCGGTCGGCCCCCTCGGCGTCGGGCCCGGAGGGATCCAGGAACTCCGGTACGTCGTCGAAGTCCTGTGCGACCGCCTTGGTCTCCTCGTCCGGGTGGATCCGCGCGCACACCACATAGGCACGGCGGCCCGCGTCGACCTCCTCGCGGACCCTGGCCCAGGTGCGGTCGGTCCAACGGGTGTTGCGGGCGGGGACGGCGACGGTGGTGATGCCTGCGCGCCCGGCCGGCACCTCGGTGAGGGACGACGTCTCCAGGTCGCCGAAGACCGTCATCGCCACGGTGCGCGGGATGGGCGTGGCCGTCATGACGAGCAGGTGCGGTGCCACCCGCCCCTTGGCTCGCAGGGCGTCCCGCTGCTCGACGCCGAAGCGGTGCTGCTCGTCCACCACGACGAGGCCCAGGTCGGCGAACTGCACCTGCTCCGACAGGAGCGCGTGCGTGCCGACCACGATCCCGGCCTCGCCGCTCGCTGCCTGCAGCAGGGCCGCCTTGCGGGCCTTCGCGCCGAGCGAGCCGGTGAGCAGCGCTATCCGGGTGCTCGCGCCGGCGTGCTCGGCCCCGAAGAGGGTGCCGCCCTCGGCCAGCGGGCCCAGCAGGGCGCGCAGGGTCCTGGCGTGCTGGGCGGCGAGCACCTCGGTGGGCGCGAGCAGCGCGGCCTGGCCGCCGGCGTCGACCACCTGCAGCATGGCGCGCAGCGCCACCACCGTCTTTCCGCTGCCGACCTCACCCTGCAGCAGCCGGTGCATCGGGCGCGGGTCGGCGAGCTCTGCGGCTATCTCGTCGCCCACCTCGCGCTGACCGTCGGTGAGCACGAACGGCAGGGAGGCGTCGAAGTCGGCGAGGAGGCTCGGGCGTCCCGCGGGCAGCGGCTGGCGGGCGGTGGCGTCCTCCGCTGCGGTGCGGGCCCGGCGCTGCGCGAGCGCCGCCTGCAGCACGAACGCCTCCTCGAACCGCATCCGGTGCTGTGCGCGGTACGCCTCCTTCAAGGTGGCCGGCCGGTGCAGGCTGCGCAGCGCGGCCGCCCGCCCGGGCATCCCCTGGCGCTCTCGGACCTCGTCGGGCACCGGGTCCGGCACGTCGTCGTCGGTCAGCGTGTCGAGGACCACGCGCAACGCACCCTGAATCTTCCAGCTCGGGATACCTGCGGCCGCAGGGTAGATCGGGATGGGCTTGGTCGCGTGCTCCAGCAGCGCCTCGTCGCTGTCGAGGTCGGATTCCTCTCCCATCAGCGTGAAGTCCGGGTGGGTGAGCTGCCGCGCGCCCCTGTACAGGCCGACGGTTCCCGTGAACAGGCCCTTAGCGCCCGGGACCAGGCGCTTCTCGTGGTTGAAGAGCGAGCCGCGGTGCTTGCCGAAGAACGTGAGGGACAGGCGGCTGTTGCCGTCCGTCACCACCACCTCCATGAGCGCGCCCTTGCGGTTGCGCATGGGCCGGACGGTCGCCTGCTCCACCCGGGCCAGGATCGTCACGTGCTCGCCCACCTCGAGCGCCGCGATGTCCGAGAGCGCGCCGGGGTCGGCGTACCGGCGCGGGTAGTGGCCCAGCAGGTCACCGACGGTACGCAGCCCGAGCTTGCCCAGGGCGGTCGCGGTCCGCTTGTCGAAGGCGCGCTCCAGGCGCTCGTCCACCCGCTCGGTCATGCGTCCTCCTCCGTACCCAGGTGCACCCCGTCGCCGGGTCGCCCGGTCGCCAGGACGACGAGCTCGGCCTCCGGCGCCCGCTCGGCGAGCACGGCGGCGAGCCGGTCGGGCAGGTCGTCCGGGACGTCCGCGTCGAGCAGCGCGGTCGCCAGCGTGGTCCCTGGGCCTGCCGCGTCCCGCAGGGCGTCGAGCGCGGCGGCCCCCTGGGTCTCCACCACGGTCAGCGCGGCGAGCGCGTCGTCCACTGCCGCGCGTGCGTCGACGGCGGGCGCGGCGCCGGACCCGTCCGGCAGCCCGATCGGCAGCAGCGTCCCGAGGGCGGCCAGCGCTACGACGGCGTGCAGGTCGGTGGGTGCCGGCACGGCGACCACCTCGTCGACGCCGAGCTCCGCCGCGCCGCCCACTCCCGCGTCCGACGCCCCGAGGAGCAGGACCCGCCGGGCTCCGGTCGACGCGGCGGCACGACCGACGTCGTCGGCGGCCAGAGGCTCTACGGTGCTGCCGAGCCCGCCCGTGAGGAGCACGACGGCACCAGCGTGCGCGAGCTCCGCCGCGAGGCCAGGGGCCGACGTCGCGGCGACGACCCCCCATTCGTGCTGGTGCACGGCCTCGAGGTGGCGCACGTGCACCTGGGCCAGCGAGCCCTCCCGTGCCGCCTCAGCCGCGATCGTGAGCGCCTGGTCGAGGTGGTCCGTGTGCACGTGGGCCTGCCAGACGGCGGTCCCCGTGCCTGCATCCCCGCCGACCACGACCACCGAGTCGCCGACCTCCCCGAGCGCGGCCCGCAGCCCGGCCGCCACCGTCTCCGACGCGGCAGAGGCCGGCGCGGTCAGCACGAACATCAGCTCGAGGCCGCCCGTGCCGCCCTCGGCACCGTGCGGCCAGACGTCGGACACGTCGGTCACGGGCGGCAGCGCACCGGCGTCGAGCAGCTGGTCCAGGTTCACGGCATCCATGCTGCCGTCCACCACTGACACTCCCCCGGGCTCTGCCCCGGGTTCTGCCCCGGGCTCTGCCCCGGCCGTGGCGACGACCAGGGCATCGAGCACGAGGACCAGCCCGAGGGCACCGGCGTCGAGCACGCCCGCGGCGCGCAGGGCGTCGAGCTCGTCACGGCTCGCCCTGGCAGCGGTGCGCGCGGCAGCGGCGGCAGCTGTCACGACCGGCAGCGCGCCGGCGGCGGCCACCGAACCCGGCCCCTCACCGGTCTCCAGAGAGCGCTCGGCGGCCCGCGCCGCGGCGGCCGCTGCGTCCGCCGCCGTGAGGATGGTGCCGTCGGCCGGCTGCGCCACCGCCGCCCTTGCCGACGTCGCCGCCCGCGTGAGCAGGTCCGCCGGGCCCGCCCCACGGCGGGCCGCCACCGCGAGCCCGCGCAGCCACTCGCTGAGGATCACGCCGGAGTTGCCGCGGGCGCCCAGCAGGGCCGCCCGGGCCAGCGTCGCCAGGAGCTGCGGTCCGGTCGCCTCTGCGGGCGCTCCGGCAACCGCCCGGTCGCCCTCGCTGAACGTCAGGTAGAGGTTGGTCCCGGTGTCGGCGTCCGCCACCGGGAAGACGTTGACGCGGTCGATCGCGGCGCGCTCCCGGCGCAGCGCCGCCGTCGCGCCGCGGGTCCAGGCGCGCACCAGTCCAGGGTCCTCGAGACGGACGCCGGCCGGGAACGGCTCCGGTCCGGAACCAGTGGTCCGGCTGCCGCTGTCGACGTCGGTCACGCTCTGCCCTCCTGCACGTGGCTGGACAACTGACCGGGCGCCCGCCCGGACGGATCCACCGTACCGAGCGGCCGGGCAGATCGCGTGCGGCCGTCCACAGGCCTGACCAGGCGGCACGGGTGCGTCAACCCGGTGTGACGCACCACCCCGCGGCTACGGTTTGAGGGCCCGGCCTGCGATCGGGTACTCTGTGGAAGTTGCCTGGCCCGCTAAGAAGCGCTGCTTGCTCTGAAGCGTCCAGGCTCCCCCTTTTTGACCATCACTCACGTCGTGCTGTCGTTTCTGCACAGGCGTGCACGACATTCAGGAGACACCGTGGCTGCCAACTGCGACGTCTGCGGCAAGGGCCCGGGCTTCGGGCACAGCGTTTCGCACTCTCACATCCGCACCAAGCGCCGCTGGAACCCGAACATCCAGCGCGTCCGTGCGATTGTGGGCGGGACTCCCAAGCGCGTCAACGTGTGCACCTCCTGCCTCAAGGCCGGCAAGGTCACGCGCAAGGTCTCGGCCTGACGCCGCCGCAGCCGGGTCGCTGACGCGACCCGTAATGCTTGATGAAGACGCCTGCCGGGTTTGTCCCGGTAGGCGTCTTCGGCGTTCCCGGACATTCATCTCGGACCAAAGAAGTAGTTGCGCCCAGCACCCGGTGGTGGAAAGGTGAAGTCATGATGGCACCGGAAGACGTGACCATCCGCCCAGCAACGACGACCGACGCAGAAGCCATCGCTCGTGTCGACATCGCCTCCTGGCGTGGTGCTTACTCAGAGATTCTGCCCGACTCCTACCTGGCCTCGCTCGAGGTCGCCGACAGGGCCGGGCACTGGTCTGCTGCCCTGACCGCCCGGGGTACCAACGTGCTCGTCGCCGAGGACGAAGGGGGGACCATCGGCTTCACCAGCGTCGGCCCGTCCCGTGACGAGGACGCCGAGCCCGGCGACCTCGAGATCTACGCCATCTACCTGCATCCGCGCGCGTGGGGCACCGGTGTCGCTCGCGACCTGATGCGGACGGCGCTCGACGGTCTGGCACCTGGCACCGTCGTCAGTCTCTGGATCTTCGCGGGCAACGAGCGCGCCCAGCACTTCTACCGGCGGCACGGGTTCCAGCACGACGGCACCGAGCGCATCGACGACTTCGGCGGCCGCCCGCTCAAGCAGCTCCGCTTCCGCAAGCGCTGAGAGAGCTCGGCTTCCACCCAGATGACTTCGGTCGGATGGGATGAGATCGGTCAATCAAACGACCGATCTCATCCCATCCGACCGAAGTCGCGGGTTCAGGCACCTGTCATGCGCGGAAGTGGTCCCAGCCAGGCTGATCCGCGGGCAGCTCGCCACCGATCGTGACGGCCGGCCCAGGCTCGCCCACCACAGCCTCAACCACCCCTGCCTCGCCCACCCCTACCTCGCCCAACCCATGCACCTGGCCGACGGCGGTCCAGCCCGCCGGCAGCCGAGCTCCCGCCGGGAACGTCGCGAGCAGCCCGTGGTCCTCTCCCCCGGCCCAGACCCAGCGCCCGGTCAGCCCGTCGATGTCCGAGGTCCCCGGCCCCCAGCCGGGGTCGCCCAGCCCGGTCGCCGCCGCCACGGCCCGTGCCGCCGAGTGCAGGGCGTCCCGGTCCTTCGCGAACGCCCCTGCGTCGAAGTCCAGCCGTACACCGCTCGCACGGGCGAGCCGCCCGGCGTCGCGCAGGAGCCCGTCGGACAGGTCGAGCATCGCGGTGGCTCCCGCCCTGGCCGCTTCGACGCCCGCGGCGAGCGGCGGGTCCGGCCGCAGGTACGCGGCGACGAGCCGCTCCCAGGCGTCCTCCAGCAGCACGCCGTCGGTGACCTCCAGCGGTGCTGGGGAGAGCGGCGTACGGACCAGGCCCGCCTCCAGGAGCGCCAGCCCGGCGGCCGACCACCCGCGAACCCCGGCGTGGGCGACGACGTCGCCCGGCCGAGCGCCCGACCGCAGCACCGGCGGGCGCCCCTCCAGGTCGCCGTGCACGGTGATGCTCACCACCAGGCACGGTCCGCCCGACAGGTCACCGCCCACCGCACCGGCACCGACCGGCGCGCAGCCGTCGGCCAGGCCGGTGGCCAGTCCGGTCACCCAGTCCAGCTCGGTGTCACCAGGCACGACCAGTGAGGTCACCAGTGCGGTGGGCCGGGCCCCCATCGCGGCGATGTCGGCGAAGTTCTGCGCGGCGGCACGCCGTCCGACGTCGTACCCCGTGGACCAGCGGGTGCGGAAGTGGCGGTCCTCGACCAGCACGTCGGTCGAGACCACGAACCGGCCGTCGGATGCGGCGAGCACCGCGGCGTCGTCGCCGGGACCGAGCAGCGTGGCGCTCCCCCGGGGCAGCAGGGGCACTATGCGTTCGAGGATCTGCTCCTCGGAGAGGTCACGGACGCGGGTCACTGGTAGACCCTAAGGGCCAGCCCGGCCGGGCGCGGCAGATCAGCCGCCGCGCGAGCCGCACACCGCCCGGAAACGGGCATCGGGGACGGGCACTATCCGAGACGGGTAACGTATCTCCGTGCTTCCCGCCCGTTTCGTCACCGCACTGACCGCCGCTGCTCTCGCCGTCGTGGCACTGGCCGGGTGCGCACGAACGATCGGGGTGGAGGTCGCGCCGGAGGCCGCCGACCCGCTGTGCGCCGACGTGATGCTCGCCGTGCCGGACGAGCTCGGCGGCGATCTGCCGAAGGTGCCGACCGATGCGCAGGCGACGGCGGCGTGGGGCGAGCCGGGCGCCGCGGTCACCATGCGGTGCGGCGTGGCCCAGGTCGGGCCCTCAGCGGACTGCCAGCACGTCGACTCGGGCGACGGGACCGCCGTCGACTGGATCGTCACGACCGACGACGCCGGCACCTGGTCGTTCGTCACGTACGGGCGCGAGCCCGCTGTCGAGGTGATCGTGCCGCCTGCGGTCACCGAGAACCACTCGACGTCGTTCATCGCCGACCTCGCCGGCGCCGTGACGCAGGTACCTGCCACGAAGGAGTGCCAGTGAGCCCGGCAATCTCAGTGCCAGCAGCAACAGAACCCGCCCCGGTGCAGTCGCGGCGGGAGCGCCTGCGCGACGAGCTGCGCCGTGAGGTGCTCACCGCCGCGCGCCACCAGCTCGCCGGGCAGCACGGCCTGAGCAAGCTCACGATGGCCGCCGTCGCGAAGGAGGTCGGCGTCACGCCACCCGCGCTGTACCGGCACTTCGAGAACCGGCAGGACGTCATCGCGCAGCTCTGCGTGCTGATCGTCGAGGAGGTGCTGGCGGAGCTCAGCGCCGCCGTCCGCCGGCAGGAGCCCGGCGACATCGCCGCAGCACTGGTCGCCTCGACGCGTGCCTCGCTCGACTGGGCGGTCCGCAACCCGGCGGAGTTCGACCTCGTCATCGGGTCCGGTATCCGCGCGGAGCTGCCCGACAGCCACGCCCTCCAGCGCCGCATGGCCGAGATGGTCGGGGGCCACTACGTGCCCCTCTTCCGTGAGCTGGCGGCGTCGGGCGTCCCGCGCCCTGCCGACGACGAGATCACTCCAGAGCTGGCCGAACAGGTCCGCCGGTACCGCGACGCGGTGGGCGGTCACGACCTGCCGCTCGGTGTCGCGCACCTCATGGTGACGAGCTGGCGGCAGGTCTACGGCCTGCAGTGCATGGCCGTCTACGGGCACCAGGAGTTCGCGTTCGGCGACCACGTGGCGCTGCACGAGGACCTGGTCGCCTCGCTGCTGGCCCAGATGGGCCTCGAGCCGCACCCGACCGTGCGCTGAGCCGGCGCCGCCGGGCGGCCCGCCGAGCCCGCGAGGTCACGGCAGGCCACTGGGGGCCACGCCCGCGACGACGTCACTCCGACGGTTTCCGCGCCGCCCGGATCGCTGCGACCAGCCCGACGACGACGAAGACCGCACCGACCGACACGACGGCGATGCCCATCGCCACCCAGGGGTCGAATGCCGCAGCGACGGCCGTCGCGATCCCCGCGAGGACGAGGGCGATTCCCGCCCCGCGGTACAGCCGGCCCTGCGCGGCCCTGAACCGCTCGAGCCCGCCGGTGTAGCTGCCACCCGGGGCGAACAGGGGCGCTGCCACGCCGAGGCAGGCGAGGAGAAGGCCGCCGGCTGCGGCGACGGCGTTCTCGAGCGGATACGCGTCCCCGGTGTGCAGGGAGAGCAGCCCGAGGTGGAGCACCACAAGGACCACCGACAGGCCCATGAGTGTCCAGCTCAGCACGCGCCGGGCCCGTTCGGGCGAACGGTCCAGTCCCACGGGCGTGCGCTTGAGCAGCTCATGGTCCGCTCGCAGCACTACGGAGAACAGGACCGTGAGCCCGAGCAGGGCGCTCGGCGCGGCGGCGGCAGTGACCGCGCGGTGCGCCACGCTCTCCCCATGGCGGCCGTCAGCCTCCCTGGTGACGATCTCGACCGCCATCTCCGGCCACGCGACGACCGATGCCACGATCATGATCGCGACGGCGACCAGCGCCACTGCCGCACCGGGCCACGGGATCATGACCCACGGGGGCGGCGGCGGGTTCTCGTGCGGAGACACTTCGGTGGAGCCGGTCGCAGTCATGGCGTGCCCTCCTGGTTGGCAGTCTGGTGCGCTGTGCTGGTGTCGCTCTCGGCCGGCTCTGACACCGG
The DNA here is from genome assembly GCF_042685865.1 of Promicromonospora vindobonensis. Lineage (NCBI taxonomy): Bacteria > Bacillati > Actinomycetota > Actinomycetes > Micrococcales > Promicromonosporaceae > Promicromonospora > Promicromonospora vindobonensis. The sequence continues at coordinate 1,001,161 of NZ_JBHUOG010000001.1, forward strand.
GCCGCCCTCCGCCGTCGACGACCCGGGGCGCCGCAGCCCGGCCAGGGCGACTATCGCCTCGTCCAGCAGGCTCATCTGCAGCCGGTACTGGACCTCGGTCGCGCGACGCCGGGTCTCGACCAGACCTGCTTGGCGCAGGACCTTGAGATGGCCGGACAGGGTCGACGGAGCGATCCCCAGCGCGGCGCCGATGTCACCGGCCCGGACGTAGTCCTTGTCGCGCAGGTAGCGCAGGATCTCCCGCCTCGCCCCATGGGCAAGGGCGGAGAAGAGCCCGTCTCCCGGTTCTTCGGTATTTCGCGACATACCGAAATAGTAGGCGTACGAAAGCGCCGTGCACAAGGTCCGGTGCTGGTCAGCGCACCATCGAGTCCCTGCTGGCCTCCATCGTGTGCAGCGCGTCGGCGTTCGAGATCAGCTGGATGGTCCCGTGGTAGGAGATCGCCGGGTCCTTCATCGCCGCGCCCAGCAGGGCCGCGAGCGCCGCGAGGTGCCTGGCGTCGTGCGCGCAGATGCGGTGCACGTGCTGCGTCGCGGTGACCAGCTGCAGGGCGAACACCGGGTACTTCCACACCGGCTTCCAGAACTGCGTCTGCTGCCACGCGCGCGCCGCCGGCCACCCGAGGCCTGCACAGGCTGTGGCGAGGGCGGCCTCCCACGGGACGGCGTCGGCCCCCACCATGCGGAGCAGCAGGATGACGACCGCGATGATGCAGAACGGGTAGGCGACCTGGTTCGCCCAGGCGCCGATGGGCTGGGGTTTTGCGACGCCCACCACCTCGACCCGCATGACGTTGCTCAGGGCGAAGGTGGTGAGCCCGATGGTGAGCGTCCCGTTCGCGACCCGCACGTCACGCGCGGCGTACCTGTAGCGCGGCCCGCCCCACATCCTGCCTCCTCAGATGCCATTTCCGGCCCTGCAGACCGAGGTGACGATCGATGCGGAAGACCGGTGGTGAGAGGCAGAGTACAGGCGATCAGCGCAGGCCGGTGGGCCGCTCGAGAGCGAGCTGGATGAGTTCGTCGATCAGGTCCGGGTAGCTCAGTCCGGAGGCGTCCCACATGCGCGGATACATCGAGAACGGCGTGAAGCCCGGCATGGTGTTGATCTCGTTGACCACCACCTGGTCCTCGGGCGTCACGAACACGTCAACGCGTGCCAGGCCCTCGGCGCCGACGGCCTCGAACGTCCGCACGGCGATCTCCTGGACCTCCTTGATGACGTGGTCCGGCAGGTCGGCCGGGCACGAGAGCTGCACCGCGGCCTCGTCGAAGTACTTGGCCTCGTAGTCGTAGAAGCCGTTCTTGGTCTCGTCGGTCACGAGGATCTCGCCGGGCAGCGACGCTCGCGGGCGCTCCCCGCCGCGGCCGCCGAGCACCGCGCACTCGATCTCCCGGCCGGCGATGCCCGCCTCGACGATCACCTTGGGGTCGTGCCTGCGTGCTTCCTCGACGGCGGCGTCGAGGTCGTCCAGCGAGTCCACCCTGGACACGCCGAGCGAGGACCCGGCGCGGGCAGGCTTGACGAAGAGGGGCAGCCCGAGGGGCTCGACGCTCTGCAGGACGATGTCACGGCGCCGGTCCCAGTCGCCCGGCTTGATCACGGCGTACGGGCCGATGGGCAGGCCCTGCCCCGCGAACACCATCTTCATGAAGTGCTTGTCCATGCCGACGGCGGACGCGAGCACGCCGGAGCCGACGTACCGTGCGTCGGCGAGCTCGAGCAGGCCCTGGACAGTCCCGTCCTCGCCGTACGGGCCGTGCAGCAGCGGGAACACCACGTCGACGTCGGCGAGCGCCGACGGCACCCGGCCGGGTTCCAGGACCCGCAGCGCCGCGTCGCCGACGGTCAGCGGGAGCACCACCTCGGCGGCGGACTCCGGAACCTCCGCCGCCTTGCCGTCGGTGATGGCCCAGCGCTCGGGCTCGTCCGCCGCGATGACCCACTGGCCCTTCGGGGTGATCCCGATGGGCACCACCTCGTACTTCGTGCGGTCGATGGCGCTCATCACGCCGCCCGCGGTGGCGACGGAGATCCCGTGCTCGCCGGAGCGCCCGCCGAACAGGATCACGACGCGGGTCTTGCCGGCAGCGTCCGGCGTCGGTGCGGGGCTCGTCGAGTCCCCGGCGGAGGCTGGTTCAGGTGTGTGGTGCGACATCGCGCCCGACCCTACCGGAACTGCCGTGCAAGACCCGTTCGTGGAGGGCCCTACGGGGCCACCTTGAGGTCCTTGCGCAGGATCTTCCCCGAGGCAGACTTCGGCACCGCCTCGATGAACTCCACGCTCCGCACCTTCTTGTAGGGGGCGACCTGTTCCGCGACGTACGCGATGACCTCGCCCTCGCTCAGCGACTGCCCCTGCGCGGTCACGACGAACGCCTTCGGGATCTCGCCGGCCTCGTCGTCGGGCACGCCGATCACCGCGGCGTCCGCGATCTTGGGGTGGGAGAGCAGGAGCGCCTCCAGCTCCGCCGGCGGGACCTGGTAGCCCTTGTACTTGATGAGCTCCTTGAGCCGGTCCACCACCCGGAACACGCCGCCCGCGTCGACGGTGACGATGTCGCCGGTGTGCATGAACCCGTCCGGCTCCAGCGTGTCGGCGGTCGCCTCGGGGTTGCCGAGGTAGCCGACCATCACGTTCGGTCCGCGGCACAGCAGCTCACCAGGGGCCGAGACGCCGTCGTCGGGCTGCTCGATCTCCGCCCCGGTCGCCGGGTCGACGATCTTCGCCTCCATGCCGGCGACGAGCAGCCCGACGGTCCCCGGCGAGATGTCCGGGCGGTCGAACGGGATGCAGTGCGAGACCGGCGACATCTCCGTCATGCCGTACCCCTGCAGCACCCGCACGCTGTCGCCGAGCCGGTCGAGCACTGCCTGCGCGAGCTTCTCGTCGAGCGGCGCGGCCCCCGACAGCACTGCCCGCACGCTGGAGACGTCGTAGGAGTCCACGAGCGGGTGCTTCGCCAGCGCGAGGGCGATGGGCGGCGCGACGAAGAGGAACGTCGCCCGCTGCTCCTGGATGATCCCGAGGTACTGCGCCAGGTCGAACCGTGGCAGCGTCACGAGCTTCGCCCGGGTCTTGAGCGCGAGGTTGAGCAGCACGGTCATCCCGTAGATGTGGAAGAACGGCAGCACGCACGGCACGACGTCGTCGGGCCCCACGCCGATCGCGAGGGACTGCGCGACGTTCGCGACGAGGTTGGTGTGCGTCAGCATCACGCCCTTGGGGCGGCCCGTCGTGCCGGACGAGTAGGGCAGCACCGCGAGGTGGGTCGCCGCGTCGAACGAGACGTCGGGAGCCGGGCGCGGCTCTGCCAGCAGGTCGGCCAGGGACGCGTAGCCCTCTGCGGCACCGGTGCCGCCGTCGAGCACCACCATCTGCTCCTCGGTGAGGCCGGCGCCCCGTGCCCCTGCCTCGCCCGCTTCGAGCAGTGCCGACACGGTGATCATGAGCCGAGCACCGGAGTCGGCCAGCTGCTTGGTGATCTCCGGGCCGGTGGCCAGGCCGTTGATGGTCGTGACCGTGACCCCCGCCCGCAGCAACCCGTGGAACACGGTGACGTAGGCGGGGACGTTGGGGGCGTGCAGCGCGACGACGTCGCCCACCCCGAACCCGCGCGCGGCCATGGCGCCGGCGACGGCGTCGATCTGCGCGAGGAGGGAGCGGAACGTCGTCTCCGTGCCGCTGACGCCGTCGACCACCGCCACGCGGTCCAGGTCACCGGGCTCGATATCGCCGAACAGGTACTCGTAGACGCTGACGGACGGGATCTGCACGTCGGGCAGCGGGCTCCGGACAACCATCATCGGTCTCCCTGTGTTCGATACGCACTGTTCAGGTGCCGGACCACCGTCGGTCCGGACCGGCCGGACCCCCATTGGCCCGGCGCACAAGCATTGTGCAGCCACACCGCCCCGTCACGCACGGAACGCGGCGAGCAGGACCGGCACGAGCCGGCCCCACGACGGCGCGGCCGCGTAGCGGGTCAGCCGTCGGCCCGTCTCCGTCCCGCTGCGGGACCCGCTGAACCACGGCGGCTTCGGGAAGAGGGAGAGCTCGCCGTGCAGCACGCTGCGTGGGAACGGGCGGAACGGCCCGGTCACGACGCTGCGCTCAGGGTCGGCCAGCAGGTGCCCGTTGTGCACGACGTCGATCCCTGAGCCGACGTCGGCAACGGTGTGCCCGGGGAACGCGCCCCACGTGGCCCCCGGCAGGAGGAAGCCGACGCCCGTCCACGCGTTGATCGCGATGGTGCCGTAGCGCAGGTCCGCGATCGCGGCGTCGAAGTCCGTGCCCAGCGCCGCGCGGTCCTCCGGCCGCACCACCAGGTTGGCGCCCAGCGTCCCGTACAGGGAGTCGTTGGCGAAGCCGACGGCGGCGCGCAGGAACTCGGCACCCTCGCCAGGCAGCTGCGTCCACGCCAGCACCGGCGCGAAGTACTCGTCGGTGCACGCCGGGTCGCCGGGGGCGACCTCGACCAGGATGCGCCCGCTCACGTGCTCGGCGCCGGGGTGCGCATCGGAGGCGCGCGCGACCTTGGCGTCCGTACCGGGGTACCAGGGCGAGCGGGCCGGCATGGTCGCGAGGGCACGGCGCAGCTCGGCGAGGAACGCGTCCTTCTGCGCCCAGTCCGCCGAGAGCACGACGACCTGCCCCGCCACGCAGTTGTGGCCCGCGTTGTGCAGGCGCATGGAGACCAGGTGCTCGGCCTGGAACCGCAGGTCGGCGGCGCTCCACCGGCCGGGGACCACGATCATGGGCGCCACGCCGCCCAGCTCGCTCGTGATCGGCACCGGCAGCAGCGGGTCGTCCGCCGCCCGACGCCGTTCTGCCTCCTCGCCGGTGCCCCAGACGATGGCGTCGTGCGTGACCGCTGAACCGGTGATGTGTACCTTGTCGATGCCGCTGTGCCGCGTGAGATAGGCACCGGTGGCGCCGTCGCCGGTGACCACCCGGACCACGCCGGCCTCGATGAGGGGCGCGAGCGCCCTGCGGTAGACCCCGAGCAGGGCACCGAACGTGGGGTTGAGCTTCACGAGCGAGGCGCGGTTGTGCGCGGCGAGCTCGTAGAAGGCGTCGAGCGGCGCGATGGACGAGATGTTGCCAGCCCCCAGCACGAGCCCGACGCCGCCGTACTCGCCGACCTTCCCTGCTCCCAGGCCCGCGCCGTCGCGCACCTGCCGCTCGGTCGCGCCCGGCGGCATCCAGACCTCCGCCCTGAAGCCGTTGAACAGCACCCACTCCTTGACGGTGCGCGGCAGCACCCGGACCGCCACGCGGTCGCCCGGTGCCGTGCCGACGGCGAGCCCGTCGAGCGGCGACCCGCCCCCCGCGAGCGCCTCGTACGACCGCGCGTAGGTGGCAGCGCTCTCCAGCGCGCCGTACGGGCCGGTCATCCACTCCTCGCCCGCGTACGGGGCGGACGGCGCGACGTGCTTGGCCTCTGCGGCGGTCGTCGCCCACTCCTCGGCGACCTCGGCTATCGACGAGTGCACCCTCCGGAACAGCGCTCCCCTGTCCGCGACGGGCAGCTGCGCCCACCGCTCCGCACCGACCTTGAGCTCCTCGACCGCCCGGTCGAGCTCGCGCTCCGTGGTGGCTCGCGTGTCCGTCACGCTCATCAGCTGTCTCCTTCGACCGCTCGGCATCCGACCGTCCGGGCATCGCTGACCCGGACTCCAATAGCCTATGGGTCCGCACCGGTCTGATGCGAGACCCAGTACCGGGTTTACATCTTGGCCTTGAGTGCACAGTCGGCGCCCCGCGGTTACGCTGCCTCACATGTCGGACATCGTTGGAGAAGGGCGCCACGACCTCCGCGATGCCCTCGACCTACTGAGCGGGCAGGTCGCCGACGGCATCCTGCACGCGGAACCCACCTACCAGGAGACCCGGCTCCCGGCAGCCGCCGTCCAGCCGCTCGTCCGGGCGAACGTGGCGGAGATCCTCGCCGCGCTCGCCGGTGAGACCTCGTCTCTCGAACCCGCGCGGGAGGCCGGCCGGGTCAGTGCCGCCGAGGGCATGCCGCTGGACCTGCTGCAGCACGCCTACCGGCTGGCCGGCCTGCGGATCTGGGAGGAGCTCGCCCGCCGGCTGCGCTCCGAGAACGACACCGCGGCTCTGCTCCGGGCCTCCTCGCGGGTCTGGTTCGCCATCGACCGCTCGTCGAACGTCGCCGTGCGGGCCCACCTGGAGACCGCGGCGGGCCTCGGCGAGAACATGGCCCGCACCGAGCTGCTGCGCGGGGTCCTCACGGGGGCGGTGCACGACCTCGACACCGCACGTCGCGCGCTCGGCCTGCCCACCGACGTGATGCTCGTCGTCGCTGTCACGGGGCCCGGCCTGCCCCCTGCACCGTTGCCCGGCGCATCGCCCGTACCGGAGGACGCCGGCGCGGACGCCTCCCGGGTGGTCACCCGCTGGCTCACGCACGAGGGCGCCCGGCTGACGCTCGTGGCCGCACCCACCTCCCAGGACGCGCACGACGCCGTGGCCTGCCTGGCGGTGCACGCCCCGACCGGCGCGAGCCGGCCGTTCACGAGCCTTGCCGACGCGCCGGCCGCCCTCGCCCAGGCCCGCACCGCCGTGCGCTCCCTGCCCCTTGGCGCGGTAGGGCTCGCCCGCTACGGCGACCGGCCGCTGGACGCCCTGCTGGTGGCCGACGGCGAACGCGCGGCCGAGCTCGCCAGCGCGGTGCTCAGCGGCCTGCGGGACCGCGACGCGCGGGACGAGGAGCTGTTGCTCGGCACCATCGAGGCATGGTTCGAGCACGGCGGGTCGGGCACCAGGGCTGCCGCAGCACTGCACTGCCACCGGAACACGGTGCTGAACCGGCTGGCCCGTGTCGCCGACCTGACGGGCCGCGACATCAACGACCCGCGCGCCGCCGCCGAGCTGTACGCCGCGGTGCGGGCGCGCCGGCTGCAGCGGGACCCGGGGTGAGCCCAGCCGGCTCCGGCGCGGTCCGGCGCGACGACGGTGGCCGTGGTCACCTGCGCGTTCCGCCCACGACGCCGTCCGGCAGCGTTAGCCTCGGGAGGTGACTCACCTCCTGTCCGACGAGCTGCTCGCCACCCTTCGCGAACGAGCCGCCGACTACGACCGCGACAACGCCTTCTTCGCCGAGGACCTCGCCGACCTGCAGGCCGCCGGCTATCTCGGCACCATGGTGCCCACCGCGCTCGGCGGCGCGGGCCTCTCGCTGCGCGAGACGGCGCGCGAGCAGGCCAGGCTGTCCGCGCACGCACCAGCGACGGCGCTGGCCGTGAACATGCACCACGTGTGGGTGGGCGTGGGGCGCTACCTGCACGAGCGCGGGGACTCGTCGCTGGACTGGCTGCTCGCCGAGGCGGCGGCCGGCGAGGTGTTCGGCTTCGGCTACTCCGAGCCGGGCAACGACCTGGTGCTGCTCGGCTCCCGCACGGAGGCGCGGCCCGACGGCAACGGCGGGTACACGTTCCACGGCCGCAAGATCTTCACGTCCAACTCCCCCGCGTGGACGCGGCTCGGCGTGCTGGGCCTCGACCCGTCGGGCGGCAACGGGCGCCGCGGCGGCGAACCGCGACTGGTGCACGCGTTCGTCACGCGCGACGGCGGCGGGTTCGACATCCTCGACGACTGGGACACGATCGGCATGCGCGCCTCCCAGTCGCGCACCACGATGCTCGACGGCGCCCACGCGCCCGCCGACCGGGTACTGCGCCTCCTGCCCCCCGGGCCGTCGCTGGACCCGTACGTCCTGGGCATCTTCACGTCGTTCGAGGTACTGCTCGCCGCCGTGTACGCGGGCATCGCCGACCGCGCGCTGGAGCTCGCCGTCGAGGCGGTGGGACGCCGCACGTCCATGAAGACCGGCAAGCCGTACTCCCAGGACCCCGACGTCCGCCGCCGCATCGCCGACATGGCACTGACGCAGGACAGCGTCTGGCTCCAGATCGACGGGATCACCCGCGATCTCGACGCCTCGGCGTCGGACAGCACGCTGGACCGGGGCGCCGGCTGGTTCCGGGCGACCGCGGGCCTGAAGGTGCGGGTCACGGAGGCAGCCCGGGACGTCGTGGACCAGGCGGTGCGGGTGTCCGGCGGCTCCACCTACTTCAACTCGTCCGAGCTAGGCCGCCTCTACCGGGACGTGCTCGCGGGGATCTTCCACCCGTCCAGCGACGACTCAGCCCACAGCACGGTGGCCCAGTCCCTCCTGGGCCCCCTCGACTGACCCCCCTTGGTTGTGAGCGCGACGATTGCGCCTATATCGGACGCGAGGTCGCAACGGTCGCGCCCACAACCAGGGGGTCAGGCGCGGAGGGCCCGGTCCAGGTCCTGCCAGAGGTCCTCGACGTCCTCGATGCCGACCGACAGGCGCAGCAGGTCCTCCGGCACCGTCACGGCTTCTGTGCCCCAGCGGCGGCGGCGCTCCAGCATGGACTCCACACCGCCCAGCGACGTCGCGGGGAGCCACAGCCGCACGGCGTCCACGACGGCGTCCGCCCGCTCGACGGCGCCCGACCCCCGACCGCTCGGCCGGCCGGACACCGATGATCGCCCCGAAGCCGTTCATCTGCGCCGTCGCACGCTCGTGCCCGGGGTCCCCGGGCAGCGAGGGATGCCGCACCTCGGCGACGTCCGGGTGGTCCGCGAGGCGTCGGGCCAGCTCTGCGGCGTTCGCCTGCGCACGCTCGAAGCGCAGTGCCAGAGTGCGCAGGCCCCGCAGGGCGAGCCACACCTCGAACGGCCCGGCGATGGCGCCGTGCAGCGTGCGGTGCTCACGCAGGGTGGCGGACAGCTCGGCGTCCCGCGTCACGAGCGCACCGAGCACGACGTCGGAGTGGCCGGCCAGGTACTTGGTCACCGAGTGCAGCACGATGTCGGCGCCGTGCTCCAGCGGCCGCTGGCCAAGCGGCGTCGCGAACGTGTTGTCGACGACGGAGCGCACGCCGCGCGCGCGGGCCGCACCGAGCACGGCCGGCAGGTCCGCGACCTCCAGCATCGGGTTCGTGGGCGACTCGGCGAGCAGCAGGTCAGCGCCGTCAAGAGCCGCCACCACGGCGTCCGTGTCGGCGATGTCGACGTGGCGCAGGGTCACGCCGTGCCGGTCCCTGATCTGGCCGGCGAGCACCATGCCCGCCTGATAGGCGTGCCGCGGCAGCACGATCGTGCCGCCGTCGGGCACCAGGGCGAAGACCGCAGCGATCGCCGCCATGCCGGACGAGAACACGAGCGCCTCGCCCGGCTCTCCTCCGCCGCACTCGAGCGTGGCGAGCGCTTCCTCGAACGGGTGCCAGGCGTCGTTGTCGCCGCGCGCGTAGGACAGCTCGCCGGACGTGACCACGCCTTGCGACACGTACGTGGAGTTCATCGGCACGGACGGGTTGATGTGCCCGCCCTGGACGCGGGCGGGACGCCCGGCGGAGACGACGACGGTGGCCGGCGAGAGCTCGGACGCCTCGTGAGGCTCGGGGGTGGTGCTCATGACGGCGAGAATACGGCGGTCCCGGCCCGGGACGCTGACCCGTCCGCAACCGGACGGAGCCCCCGGCATTGCGACTCCTACACACTGCATCGCATCATCGGCGTGTCGCGTGCAGCGTGTAGGGGTCGCGATGGCGCGGTGGCCGTCAGAGGGACTGCGCCTCCGACGCTCGCCGTCTCCGGATCATCAGCGACATGAGCGCGGCCCCCGCACAGAGCAGGCCGGCGCCGTACCAGACGGCGTCGTACGAGCCGGTGACGTCGCGCACCAGGCCGCCGGCGAACGCCACCACCCCGGCGCCGATCTGGTGCGAGGCGAGCACCCAGCCGAACACGATCGGTGCGTCGTCGCCGTAGAACTCGCGGCACAGGGCGAGGGTGGGCGGCACGGTCGCCACCCAGTCCAGCCCGTAGAACACGATGAAGAACACCATCGGCAGCTCGACCTGCGGCGCCATGAGCGACGGCAGGAACAGCAGGGCGACGCCACGCAGCGTGTAGTAGACCCCCAGCAGGACGCGCGGCGAGTACCGGTCGGTGAGCCAGCCGGACCCGATGGTGCCGATCACGTCGACGACGCCGATCACCGCGAGCAGGCTCGCCGCGACCGTTATCGGCATGCCGTGGTCGTGCGCACCCGGCACGAAGTGCGTCCGGACCAGCCCGTTCGTCGTCGCGCCGCAGATCGCGAACGCGCCGGCCAGCAGCCAGAACGGGCCGGTGCGCGCGGCGTCGAACAGCGCAGTGACGGTGCGTCGCGCCACGTCGTGCACGGGCGCGGGCTTCGGCGTGTACTCGCCGCCGTAGGGCGCGAGCCCCAGGTCGGCCGGGTGGTCACGCAGCAGGAAGAGGACGAGCGGGACCGCCGCGAGCGCGGCGATGGCCACGGTGGCCGACGCCGGACGCCACCCCTGGCTCTCGATGATCCAGGCCAGCAGGGGCAGGAACACGAGCTGCCCCGACGCCGTCGCCGCCGTCAGCACGCCGCTGACCAGACCGCGCCGGGCGACGAACCAGCGCCCGGTGATCGTCGCGGTGAAGGCGAGCGCCATGCTGCCGCTGCCGACGCCGACGAGGAGCCCCCAGCCGAGCACGAACTGCCAGGGCTCCGACATCCAGACGGTCGACAGCGCGCCGCCCGTGATGACGACCAGCGCGACGGTGACCACCGGCCGCATGCCGAACCGGTCCATCAGCGCGGCGGCGAACGGCGCCGTCAGCCCGTAGAGCACCGACTGCAGGCCGACCGCGAGGCCGATGGTCGCGCGCGACCAGCCGAGCTCCGCATGCAGCGGGTCCACGAAGAGGCCGGGCACCGCGGTGAACGCGGCGGCGCACATGATGGTCACGAAGCTGACCAGGGCCACCCACCAGGCCGGGTGGATGCGCGGGGTGGGGCGGCGCGGCGGGGCGGCTACGGGAGCCGGGCGCTCGGGCGGTCCCTGGGGCGCCGGCACTGCGGCAGTCTGCGTCATGGCGCCAGCATGGGCGAGCACTGCCGCCCGAACCAGTGGCCGGGAGGACACACATCGCTAGGATCAGGCCATAGGATGTGGGTCATGGGCATCCACCGCGTCGCAGTCCTGATCCGGCCCGGGTTCATCCCGTTCGAGCTGGGCATCCCGCACCGGATCTTCGGCACGGCACGCGACGCGGCGCTCGCGCCCCTGTACGAGGTGGTGACCTGCACGCCAGGCGGCCCGGGGCTGGTGCAGTCGGACTCCGACGTCGCGGTCCAGGTGACGCACGGCCCTGAGGCCGTCGAGGACGCGGACACGGTGGTGGTCCCGGCGTCGCACGAGTACGGGCCCGTGTACGAGAAGGGACTGCTCACGCCGGAGCTCGCGGAGGCGTTCCGCAGGATCCGGCCGGGTACGCGGATCGTGTCGATCTGCACCGGGGCGTTCGCGCTGGCGGCCGCCGGGCTGCTGGACGACCGGCCGGCCACCACGCACTGGGCGACGACGGACCGGTTCCGGAAGCTGTTCCCACGGGTCCGGCTGGACCCGGAGGTCCTGTTCACCGACGACGGCGACGTGCTCACCTCGGCCGGCGTCGCCTCGGGGATCGATCTGTGCCTGCATCTCGTGCGCCGCGACCACGGGGCCGCCGTCGCGCAGGACGTCGCTCGCCGCACCGTGGTGCCACCGCACCGCGAGGGCGGGCAGGCGCAGTACATCCAGCGGTTTTTGCCCGACCAGGACGGACCGGGCACCGCGGCGACCCGTGCGTGGGCGACGGAGCGGCTCGCCGAACCCCTGACGCTGGCCGAGCTGTCGCGGCACGCCGCCATGTCGGTGCGGACGTTCACCCGGCGGTTCCGCGACGAGACCGGCGAGAGCCCCGGCCAGTGGCTCACCCGGCAACGGGTCGAGCACGCAAGGACCCTGCTGGAGTCCACCGACCTGCCGATGGAGCAGATCGCGCGCGAGTGCGGCTTCGGCACGGCGCAGTCCCTACGGGCCCACGTGCAGTCTGCGCTCGGCGTGACCCCGACCGCCTACCGCAGGACGTTCCACCGCGCGGCGTGAACGGGCCGTTGGCCGAGGGCTCGTTGGCCGGGGAGCCGCTGGCCGAGAGCCCGCCGGCCGAGCTCGCCGAGACCCGGGCGGGTCTCGGCGGGCTCGGCCCGCGAGTGCTCAGCCGATCGCGGCCGACGTGCCCTGGTCAGTCCTCCGGGACCGGGTACGGGAACGCGTCGGTGACGCCGATGAGGTCGTACTCCATCTGCGCGGGGTCGAAGCCGTCCTCCCAGTCGGCGTTGGCGACCTCGTTGCACTGGTAGGACTGGTACGACTGGTCGGTCGTCTCGCCCACCTCGATGTTGCTGAACGAGAAGCCGCACCCGCCGGCGTCCATGTGGACGCCGCGGGTGCCGCTGTCCGGCATCGCCCCTGCGGGGTCGGGGATCACGTCCCCGATGACCATCTGGTCCACCGTGTTCTTGATCGGGTGGGGCTCCTGGTTGGCGACGCCGTAGGTGTAGAACGCCCCCATGTCGCCCGAGTCCAGACCGGCCTCCTCGAGCCGGATGTACCGGAACGTGTTGTTGTCCGTGTACTGGTCGCCGTCGACGACCTCCGGCCGGGACTCCAGGCTGATGCCGTAGCGCGACGAGTTCCGGACGTGGACGTGCTCGACCGTGTTGTTGCCCGTGCTCATCAGCTCGATCCCCGCAGCGTCGCCAGGGACCAGCTCGCCCACGTGGTGGATGTAGAGGTTCCGGAACGTGTGGTCGTGGGACAGGTCCCCTTCCCCCGGCCAGCCGCCCTCGACCTTGATGCCGTCGGCACCGAGGTTCTCCAGGAGGCTGTCCTCGACGGTCAGGTTGTCGTTGGCGAACAGCGCGTAGACGGCGTGGTAGCCGGTGTCGCGGAGATGCGCCCCGGTGAGCGTGATGTTGCTGGTGTTCTCCAGGGTGATGGCGCCGAACCGGTTGCGCGGCATCTCGATCTGCCGGTCGTACTCCGGGTACTTGTGCACGTCGCCCGAGTCGCCCGCGCTGATCCACCCGGAGCGGTACCAGCCGAGGTAGTCGGAGTACTGCACGCCGATGCCGTCGAAGGTGATGTCGTGCGCCCGCTTCTCCGGCGACGCGCCCTTGACGTCGATGACCTTGGCGACCGTCGGCCGCATGACCGTGACGTCGTCGATGTCACCGTGCGGCTTGTAGTACACCTCGCCGGCCTCGTGGTCGAGGTAGTACTCCCCCGCCTGGTCGAGAAAGCTGAGGGAGTTCTGCAGGAAGTAGCGCGACCCGCTGCGGCTGTTGATCATCGCGTACCGGGTCCAGTGGTCCAGGATGAGCTTGTTGTCGCTGTCCGCGGTGTCGGCGTTCTTGATCGGCACGGTGTCGGTGAACCAGCTCCACGAGCCGCCGGACCAGATCGTCACCTGTGCCGGCCAGCTCGTGTACGAGCGCAGGTCGGCCGACTCGTCCCACTCGCCGGGGTTGTAGCCGATCTGGTCACGGACCCCTTCCTTCTCCGGCTCGATGAGCCGCGAGAACAGGTAAGGCGCGTGGGTGTCCTCAGACGTCCGGTTCGGGTGACGCGCCGTCGTGGCCCGCTCCTCGTCGACGAAGAGGGTGTGGAAGGGCGTGTCGCCGTCGACCTTCGCCTTGTAGATGCCGTCCTCGTGGGGCTCCCAGCCGGTGATCTCCTCCGCGCCGACGAAGTTGGCCTTCCCCGGGCCGTCCGCGCTGCGGTACACGACCTGGTGCCCGCCCTCGCCCGAGTCCTGCTCCGTGAACTCGACGGTCTCGGTGACGGGGTACTCGCCCGCCGCGAGGTTCACCGTGACGTCGCACTTCATGCGGCCCTCGCCGTTGAGGCCCTTCTCCCGGATGTGGTCACGGGCCCTGGTGATCGTCTGCCACGGGTCGTCTGCCGTTCCCTTGCCCTGGTCGTCCCCGGACGGGGAGACGTAGAGCTGCGGGCAGGCGCCGGAGGTCACGACGCTGGTGAGGCGGTCGAAGGCGATCCCCCCGCCGGTCATCGTGGCGACCAGGCTCAGCGCGGCGACCGCCACTGTGCCGTTCCGGATCCATTGTCTGGACATCGTCGTCCTCTCGGTTGGTCGAACGGAAGTCGGTCGAACGGAACGGTGGCGAGGAGCCCGCGACGGGGCTCCCCGCCACCGAGTTACAGCCCGTTCGCGGAGATCAGTCCTCCGGGACGGGGTAAGGGAAGGTGTCGGTGACACCGATCAGGTCGTACTCCATCTGGGCCGGGTCGAAGTCGTCCTCCCAGTTGCCGTTGGCGACCTCGTTGCACTGGTAGGACTGGTACGACTGGTCGGTCGTCTCGCCCACCTCGATGTTGCTGAACGAGAAGCCACAGCCACCGGCGTCCATGTGGACGCCGCGGGTGCCGCTGTCCGGCATCGCCCCTGCGGGGTCGGGGATCACGTCCCCGATGACCATCTGGTCCACCGTGTTCTTGATCGGGTGGGGCTCCTGGTTGGCGACGCCGTAGGTGTAGAACGCCCCCATGTCGCCCGAGTCCAGACCGGCCTCCTCGAGCCGGATGTACCGGAACGTGTTGTTGTCCGTGTACTGGTCGCCGTCGACGACCTCCGGCCGGGACTCCAGGCTGATGCCGTAGCGCGACGAGTTCCGGACGTGGACGTGCTCGACCGTGTTGTTGCCCGTGCTCATCAGCTCGATCCCCGCAGCGTCGCCAGGGACCAGCTCGCCCACGTGGTGGATGTAGAGGTTCCGGAACGTGTGGTCGTGGGACAGGTCCCCTTCCCCCGGCCAGCCGCCCTCGACCTTGATGCCGTCGGCACCGAGGTTCTCCAGGAGCGAGTCCTCGACGGTCAGGTTGTCATTCGCGAACAGGGCATAGACGCCGTGGAACCCGGTGTCGCGAAGATGCGTACCCGTGAGCGTGATGTTGCTCGTGTTCTCCAGCGTGATGGCGCCGAACCGGTGGCGAGGCATCTCGATCTGCCGGTCGTACTCGGGGTACTTGTGCACCTCGCCCGAGTCGCCCGCGCTGATCCAGCCCGCCCGGTACCAGTCGACGAAGTCGGAGTACTGCACGCCGATGCCGTCGAAGGTGATGTCGTGCGCCCGGTCCTCGGGCGAGGCACCCTTCACGTCGATCATCTTCGCGACGGTCGGTCGCATGATGGTGACGTCGTCGATGTCACCGCGCGGGATGTAGTACAGCTCGCCCGCGTCCCGGTCCACGTAGTACTCGCCCGGCTTGTCGAGGAACGCCATGGCGTTCTGGAGGTAGTAGCGCGAGCCGCTCCGGCTGTTCACCATCGCGTAGCGCGTCCAGTGCTGAAGGGTGGCGAAGTTCTTGCGGTAGTCCTGGCCGATGATCGGGACGGTGTCGGTGAACCAGCTCCACGAGCCGCCCGACCACACGGTGACCTGGGCATCCTTGAGCGGGTTGCCCTCGGGGGTGTCGTCCCAGGCCGGGTCCCAGTCGCCGTCCTCCCAGTAGAGCCACGAGCGCACTGCCTCCTTCTCCGGCTCACCGAGCACGGAGAACAGGTAGGGGGCGTGCGTGTCCTCCGACGTGCGGTTCGGGTACCGCGCCATCTCGGACCGCTTGCCGTCCTCGAACAGCGTGTGGAACGACTGACCGGGGTCCACCTTCGCCTTGTAGATGCCGTCCTGGTGCGGCTCCCAGCCGGTGATCTCCTCCGCGCCGACGAAGTTGGCCTTCCCCGGGCCGTCCGCGCTGCGGTACACGACCTGGTGGCCACCGCCGCCGGAGTCCTGCTCCGTGAACTCGATGGTCTCGGTGACGGGGTACTCGCCCGCCGCGAGGTTCACCGTGATGTCGCACTTCATGCGGTTCTCGCTGTTGAGGCCCAGCTCGCGGATGTGGTCACGGGCCTTGGCGACCGTCTGCCACGGGTCGGCCTGCGAGCCCTTGCCCTGATCGTCCCCTGTGGGCGAGACGTAGAGCTGCGGGCAGGCGCCGGAGGTCACGGCGCTCGCGAGGCGGTCGAAGGCGATCCCTCCACCGGCCATGGTGGTGGCCACCAGGCTCAGCGCGGCAACAGCGACGGTACTGTTCCGAATCCATTGTCTGGACATCGGTGTCCTTTCGTGGGTGCGGGTCCTGCGGGTGGTCTGGGCTGCCGGTTCGGTGACCGGCCCCGGTGAGCGGTCAGGTCAGCGGCTCGACCACGTAGGTGGCCCCGCGCCGCGTCTCGAAGACGGCGAGCCCGTCCCCAGGTCGCTCGACGTCGACCGGGCCGCCGGGGCCGGACACCCGGACGGGCAGGTCGGTGCGCAGCCGGATGGTGTTGCCGGCCAGCGACTGGATCCTGGCTGTCCGGAGGCGTCCTTCGGTCCACGTGATGGAGAGCTCGAAGGCGCCACGGGCACGCAGCCCGCGGACCTTGCCCGCAGGCCAGGCGTCCGGCACGCACGGCAGCAGCCAGACCTCGCCCGAGTGGCTCTGCATGATCGTCTCGTTGATCGCCGAGGTTCCCCCGAAGTTCCCGTCGATCTGGAACGGCGGGTGCAGGTCGAACAGGTTCGGCGCGGTCCGGCCGCTCGAGAGCAGCTGGGTGAGGTGGGTGTAGACGCCGTCGGCCTGGAGCAGCCGCGCACGGATGTTCATCTTCCAGGCGAGCGACCAGCCGGCCGTCACCGCCGGTCCGCGCAGCTCGAGCGAGCGGTCCGCCGCCGCGGCGAGCTCCGGGGTGCGCCGCGGGGTGATCTGGTCGCTGGGGAACACGCCCCACAGGTGCGAGACGTGCCGGCTGATCTCCGTGGCAGCCTCCTCCCAGTCGATCAGCCACTCCTGGAGCTGACCGAGGTGGCCGATCTGGTTGGGCGGCAGCTGGTCGCGCGCTGCGATCGCCTGGGCGGCCATGACGCGGTCCTGGCCGAGCACGGAGCAGGCCTTGTCGAACGCTGTGAACAGGTCCCGCAGGATCTGCATGTCCATGGTCGGGCCCGCACAGATGCTCACGCTCTCGCCGTCGATCTCGTGGTGCTTGATCTCCGGGGAGTGCGAGGGGTTCGTCACGAGGTAGCCGGTCGCCTCGTCCTGGACCAGCGTGTCGAGGAAGAACTCCACCGCTCCGCGCAGGACGGGAAAGTACTCGCGCAGCGTGTCCAGGTCGCCCGTGTACTCGTAGTGCTCCCAGAAGAGCAGCGACAGCCAGGCACCCCCGGTGGGCCAGACGCCGTAGTACGCGAAGTCCACCGGTGCGGAGCCGCGCCAGAGGTCGGTGTTGTGGTGCGCGACCCAGCCCTTGGCGCCCCACATCTTCTTGGCGGTCCGGGCTCCGGACTCTGCGAGCTCCTCGATCATCGCGAACAGCGGCTGCCAGCACTCGGCGAGGTTCGCCGGACCGGCGGGCCAGTAGTTCATCTCGCAGTTGATGTTCAGGGTGTACTTGGACTGCCACGGCGGGAGCATCTTGTCGTTCCACAGGCCCTGGAGGTTGGCCGGCTGGCCGGGGGAACGGGAGCTGGAGATCAGCAGGTAGCGGCCGAACTGGTAGTACAGCGCCGCGAGCTGCGGGTCCTGTCCGTCCCGGAAGGCGATGACCCGCTCGTTGGTCGGCAGGTCGACGGACGGTGAGGTGCCGAGGTCGATGTCGACCCGGCCGAACATCTCCTGGTAGTCGCGCACGTGCGCCCGCCGCAGGAGCCCGTAGCCCTGCACCGGCGTCTGCTCCAGCGGCTCCACCGCCTTGGCGAAGTGGTCGCCGCTGACATCGAGGTAGTTCCGGTGGCTCGTCCCGATGGAGACCACCAGCGTGACGGCGTCCGCGCCGCGGACCCGCAGCCGCGTGGCACCGCAGGTGACGCTCCCGCCCTCGGCCACGGCTCGGGCCAGGCTGACGAAGCGCACCTTCCCCTCGAGGCCCTCTGCCTCACCGCTGCGGCCCTCGAGGGCGAGCGTTCGGGCGTCGTGCGCGTGCGTCGACGTCTCCTGGAGCGACTCGTACCGCCCGTCGAAGGAGATCGCCCCCGGCGCGTCGGCGGTGAACCGGGCGACGAGCACCTGGTGGGCGTGGCTGCTGAAGATCTCCCGCGTGTGGCGTACGCCGTCGACCACGAAGGTCGTCGTGGTGATGGCCGTGGTCAGGTCGAGTGACCTGCGGTACTCCGTGATCTCGCCGGTCAGGTCAGGAAAGTCGAGGTGCAGGTCCCCGACCGGCTGGTACTGCATCTGCTCGGTCGGCCGGCCCATGAACCGCTCGTCGGCCAGCTTCTGGGCCTCGCCCCACTTCTCCTCGTCGATCAGCCGCCGGATCTCCGGGAGAGCCTCGCTCCCGCGCGGGTCGGCGTAGTCGTGCGGCCCGCCTGCCCACACGGTGTCCTCGTTCAGCATGAGCGTCTCGGCGGCGACGCCACCGAACACCATGGCGCCGACCCGGCCG
This sequence comes from Promicromonospora vindobonensis, assembly GCF_042685865.1. Taxonomy (NCBI): domain Bacteria; kingdom Bacillati; phylum Actinomycetota; class Actinomycetes; order Micrococcales; family Promicromonosporaceae; genus Promicromonospora; species Promicromonospora vindobonensis. Next base: position 1,019,499 of record NZ_JBHUOG010000001.1, read on the forward strand.
TTGCCGACGGCAAGCGCCTCCAGCCATTCGGCCGCCGGGGCGGTGTACCAGAGCTGCATGGGGTTGGTCTCCGGCGCGTCGGGGTCCCCGCTCGGGGTGGCCTCCGCGTTGGCCGGAGCGTGACCGGTGAGGGCGATAGCACCCGCGGTCAGGCCTGTGGTGCGTAGGAGATCTCTTCGCGTGATCGGATTCATCGCAACCTTCCTCGTTCGGGCTCGCCAGTGAGTCGAACTACGTGAGGTAAATGTAGTACATCACATGTCTCACAAGTCAAGAGTGCTGACCGCTCCGATGTTGTCGGCCCTGGTTTCGACCGGGTCGGGGCAGGGCATCGATCGACCCGTGACCAGCCACGGCGCACGACAGGCTCTACGCTGGAAACATGGGACGAGCCGGACATCGCACAGCCTCGACAGCCGCTGCCCTGGCAGCGGTCGCCGCCTTGCTGCTGGCCGGGTGCACCAGCGGCGCACCGAGCTCGGAGGAACCGGGGGTGGGCCTGTCCAGCCCCGCGCCCGTCGCCTCGGACCCGGCCGCAGCCTCGCCGCCCGCCGACGGCGGTTCAGGTGACGACGGCTCGGACGACGACTCCGACGACGACGACTCCGACGACGCGGACGACGCGGACGACGCGCCCGAGCCGGCCGCCTCGGCGACCGAGGTCGCCACCGGCCCGCCGTTCCCCGCGAACACGAGGCCCGACACCGCTGAGCCGACGGGCGAGGGCGAGACGTTCCTGTCGGTCACGAACCTCCGCGTCGCCGAGCACGACGGCTACGACCGCATCGTGTTCGACCTCGACGGCACGGGCAGCGGCACGCCCGGCTGGCGCGTCGAGTACGTGGACCAGGCGTCCGACGACGGCTCCGGGCACGCCGTCCAGGTCGACGGCGAGGCGATCCTGCGGGTGTCGCTGTCCGGCACGGCGGCGCCGACGGACAGCGGCGTCGAGGAGTTCTCCCGCGAGCGCCTCGAGCCCGACGACCTGGAGTCGGTGGACGAGATCGTGTACCGCTACTGGTTCGAGGGGTACACGACCGCGTTCGCCGGGATCGACGACGGCAAGCAGCCGTTCCGCGTGTTCCTCCTGGAGAACCCGACGCGCGTCGTCGTCGACGTCCAGCATTGACGGACGGCGGGTGCCGTCAGCCGGCGACCTCGGACTTCTGGGGCCGCGCGAGCAGCGCCGCCGCGAGCTCGGACAGGGGCAGCTTGCCGGCCAGCACGTCCACGACGCCCGCCGTGATCGGCATCTCGACGTCGTGGGCGCGGGCCAGCTCCAGCACCGACTGCGACGACTTGACGCCCTCCGCGGTGCCACCGGTCGCTGCGATGGCCTCCTCGAGGGTGAGCCCCTCGCCGACGTGCTTGCCGAGCCGGTGGTTGCGGGACAGCGGCGACGCGCACGTCGCCGTCAGGTCGCCCATGCCGGCCAGCCCTGCGAACGTGGCGGCGTCGGCCCCCAGCGCGAGACCGAGGCGCGTGATCTCCACGAGCCCTCGCGTGATCAGCGTGGCCAGCGTGTTCCAGCCGAAGCCGCGGCCCTGGGCCATGCCCGCCGCGAGCGCGATGATGTTCTTCACCGCGCCGCACAGCTCCACGCCGACCACGTCGGTGTTCGTGTAGGGGCGGAAGTAGCCGGTCGAGCATGCGGAGGCGACCAGCTGCGCGGTGGCCTCGCTGCGCGAGGCGACCACGGTCGCCGTCGGCTGCCGCTCCGCGATCTCAGGTGCCAGGTTGGGCCCGGAGACGACGGCGACCCGCTCGTCCGGCAGGTCCAGCACCTCCGCCATGACCTGGCTCATGCGCTTGTCCGTGCCGAGCTCGACGCCCTTCATCAGGGAGACGACCACGGCGTCCGGCGCCGCCAGCTCGTGCACCAGGCTCTTCATCGACTCCAGGGTCGCGCGCGCCACCTGGGACGGCACCGACACCACCACGATCGACGCGCCGCGGAGCGCGACCGCCGGGTCGGTCGTGCCGTGCATGGCGGGCAGCTGCACCCCCGGCAGGTACTTCTCGTTGCGGTGCGTCCGGTCGACGGCGTCGAGCACGGCGGCGTCGCGGCCCCAGAGGGTGACGTCGCAGCCGGCGTCGGCCAGGACCATGGCGAACGTGGTGCCCATCGAGCCGGCGCCGAGCACGGCGACCTTGGTCGGGGCGGTGGACGTGGCCGCGCTCACGGGCGCTCCACCGGGGGGTAGGTAGTCATCTTGGCCTCGTACTCGGGGTGCTTGCGCAGGTCGAACCGGTGCTTGGGAGCCACCTCGCCACGGATCTGCTCCAGCTCGGCGGTGATGGCGTCCATGATGCGGCTCGTGGCCTCGCGCAGGGTCGCGGTGTCCTGGGGCCGGTCGTACAGGTCGCTCAGGTCCACGGGCGGGCCGGTCTGGATCGTCACCGTCTTGCGGGGGTACGGCCAGCGCAGGCGGCCGTACCGCGGCATGATCTCGGTGACCCCCCACTGGGCGACCGGGAGCACCGGCAGGCGCGTCGTCAGGGCGATGCGGGCCACACCGGTCTTGCCCTCCATCGGCCAGTAGTCGGGGTCCCGCGTCAGCGTGCCCTCCGGCAGGATCGCCACGCAGGCGCCGTCGCCGAGCTGGCTCGCCGCGTTCTGCAGCGACTCGGTGGCCTTGGCCGACTCACGGTCAACGGGGATCATCTTGGTGCCCCGCAGGGCCCAGCCCGTCAGCGGCGAGGTGAACAGGCCGCGCTTGGCCAGGATGCGCGGCTCCCTGCCGTTGTCGAAGAGGTAGTGCGCCAGGGTCAGTGCGTCGAGCTCGGTGACGTGGTTCGCCGCGGCGATGAACCCGCCCTTGGCCGGGAAGTTCTCCCCGCCCTTCCAGTCGTACCTGCACAGCGCGAACATGAGGTTCCGCACGATGAACGCGATGAAGCGATACATGCGTGACTCAGGGCGTGGGATGGACACGGTCCAGAACAATACTCGGCTCAGCCGCCCACGACGCCCACCCTCGGTCGTGGGCGCGACCGTTGCGCCTACCTGCCCGGTTCGGGCGCAACGGTCGCACTCACCACACTGCTGTCAGGCTCGGGCCACGTCCGCGCCCAGGGCTTCCAGCTTCTCCTGGAAGTTCTCGTAGCCGCGGTCGATCAGTCCGATGCCGCGCACCGTGGACCGGCCGTTGGCCGCGAGCGCCGCGATGAGGTGCGAGAAGCCGCCGCGCAGGTCCGGGACCTCGATGTCGGCGGCGGAGAGCGGCGTCGGGCCGGAGACGACGGCGGAGTGGTGGAAGTTGCGCTGGCCGAACCGGCAGTCGCGACCCCCCAGGCACTCCTTGTAGACCTGGATCGTCGCGCCCATCTTGCGCAGGGCGTCGGTGAACCCGAAGCGGTTCTCGTACACCGTCTCGTGCACGATCGACAGGCCGGTGGCCTGCGTGAGCGCGACGACGAGGGGCTGCTGCCAGTCGGTCATGAACCCGGGGTGCACGTCGGTCTCGAGCACGATCGACTTGAGCTGGCCGCCGGCGTGCCAGAAGCGGATGCCGTCGTCCTGCACCTCGAACCGGCCGCCGACCTTCCGGAACGTGTTGAGGAAGGTCATCATCTCGGGCTGGGTGGCGCCCTTGACGGTGATGTCCCCGCCGGTGGCGAGGGCCGCCGAGGCCCAGGACGCGGTCTCGATCCGGTCGTTCAGGGCGGTGTGGGTGTAGCCATCGAGGCGGTCGACGCCCTCGATGCGGATCACGCGGTCGGTGTCGACCGAGATGATGGCGCCCATCTTCTGGAGGACGGCGATGAGGTCCATGATCTCTGGTTCTATCGCCGCGCCCGAGAGCTCGGTGATGCCGTCCGCGCGCACTGCCGTGAGCAGCGTCTGCTCCGTCGCGCCCACCGACGGGTAGGGCAGGGAGATCTTGGTGCCCTGCAGGCGGCGCGGCGCGCGCAGGTGGATGCCGCCTGCCCGCTTGTCGACGACGGCGCCGAACTGGCGCAGGATGTCGAGGTGGTAGTTGATCGGCCGGTCGCCGATGCGGCAACCGCCCAGGTCGGGGATGAACGCCTCGCCGAGCCGGTGCAGCAGCGGCCCGCAGAAGAGGATCGGGATGCGGCTGGACCCCGCGTGGGCGTCGATGTCGGCCACGTGGGCCGCCTCCACGTTGGACGGGTCGAGGTCGAGGATGCCCGCGTCGGTGTCGTACTTGACGTTCACACCGTGCAGGTCCAGGAGCCCCGAGACGACCTTGACGTCACGGATCTGCGGTACGTTCCGCAGCACACTGGGGGTCTCCCCCAACAGGGAAGCCACCATGGACTTCGACACGAAGTTCTTTGCGCCTCGAACGGTGATGGTCCCGTTCAGTGGGGTGCCGCCGTTCACATACAGCAGATCGTTCATATGCTCGTCGTCGTCTCGTTCGTTCCGATGATGGTTTTCCGATGGCGGGGCCGGACTCAGATGACTGAGGGGCGCCCGGTCGATCCTTACCCTGTCCCCCACCGCCGGTCGTGCCAACATGCGCACGGACGGGAGTATTCACCGTTCACTACACCTTCACTCGTGAAGCACCCCGTCGCAGCACGACACGCCAGGTTCCGCCAACACTCGTGCGAAGCCGCGACGCAGCCTACGTCAAGGGCCTGTCCACGAAATGAGACGCGCTTCCCGAATCGCGGACAGGCTGCTTAATGTCCCCGCCATGAGCACCTCCGCATCACCGACCGCCGGAACCGCCGCCGGCGAGCAGGGCGCGCCGCCGGCCGGCAACCCCAGGGGCCGCGTCGTCGTCGCGTCCCTCATCGGTACGTCCATCGAGTTCTACGACTTCTACATCTATGCCACAGCGGCCTCGCTGGTGTTCCCCGCGCTGTTCTTCCCGAACGCCGAGGACCCCACCACCCAGCTCCTGTCGTCCTTCGCCGTGTTCGGCGTCGCGTTCGTCGCCCGGCCGCTCGGCTCGGTGCTGTTCGGCCACTTCGGCGACCGCGTCGGCCGCAAGGCGACCCTCGTGGCGTCGCTGCTCACGATGGGGATCGCGACGGTCCTGATCGGGCTCATCCCCGCGGCGTCGACGCCCGGCTGGGCAGTGGCCGCGCCGGCCGTGCTCGTGCTGTGCCGGTTCTGCCAGGGGCTCGGGCTCGGTGGCGAGTGGAGCGGCGCCGCGCTGCTGGCGACGGAGAACGCGCCCCCGGGCAAGCGGGCCATCTACGGCACGTTCCCGCAGCTGGGCGCACCCATCGGTTTCATTCTTGCCAACACGGTGTTCATCTCCCTGTCGAGCGCCCTCACGCCGGAGCAGTTCGCCACCTGGGGCTGGCGCATCCCGTTCCTCGCGTCCGCGATCCTCGTGATCGTCGGCCTGTGGGTGCGGCTGTCGCTGCTCGAGACGCCCGCGTTCCGCAAGGTGGTCGAGGCCTCCGCCGTCGCGAAGATGCCGGTGGCCCGCGTGTTCCGCACGTCGTGGAAGCAGATCGTGTCCGGCACGTTCATCATGCTGGCCACGTACGCGCTGTTCTACCTGATGACGACGTTCACGCTGAACTACGGCATCGCCCCGACGGACCCCACCGACGGCTCCCCCGCTGGTCTCGGCTACGAGAAGATCGACTTCCTCTGGATGCTGATCATCGGCGTCGTCTTCTTCGGCATCTTCACGCTGGTCTCAGGGCCGATGGCGGAGAAGTTCGGCCGCCGCGCGCACCTCATCTGGGTCACGGTCGCGATCGTGCTGTTCGGCGGCGTCTGGGTGCCGCTGTTCTCCGCCGGCCACATCGGCGTGCAGAGCCTGCTGATCATCGGCTTCACGCTCATGGGCCTCACCTTCGGCCCGATGGCCGCCGTCCTGCCCGAGCTGTTCCCTGCCAACGTGCGCTACACCGGCTCAGCGGTCGCGTACAACCTGTCGTCGGTGCTCGGCGCGGCGCTGGCGCCGTTCATCGCGGTGTGGCTCTGGGCGAAGGCCGACGGCTCGCCGGTCCTCGTCGGCATCTACCTCGCCGCGATGGGGGTCATCACGCTCGTCGCGCTGCTCCTGGAGCGGGAGACGCGCGACGTCGACTACGACGACAACGTCAGCGCCTGACCCAGCCGCCGGCCCCGGCCCCCGGCCCCCGGCCCCCGGCCCCCGGCCCCCGGCCCCCGGCGTCGAACGTAGGTCTGGTCGCTCTATGAGCGCTGTGAGAGCGACCCGGCCTACGTTTGACGTCGGATAGCGTGACGGCGTGGAGACGACGGCCCTGATCGCAGCCTGTGCCGCCGTCGTACTCGGGGCCGGGCTGCAGCGCGTGGCCGGGATGGGCCTCGGGATGGTGGCGGCGCCCGTGCTCACGGTGCTCCTCGGCGCGTCGGTGGGCGTGCTGGTCAGCAACGTGGCGGCGATCGTCACCGCCCTGCTCATCCTGCGGGCACTGCGGGACCGGGTGGACTGGCGGCGCGTCGTCACGATCCTGCCGCTCATGCTCGTGGGGTCCGCGCTCGGCGCGCTCACGGTGCGGGAGGCCGACTCCGCCTGGCTGGACGTCATCGTCGGCGGGTCGGTGCTCGCCGCGCTGGCGGCGTCGGCGGTGCTCCGTCGCCGCGTCCGGATCAAGGGCCGCTCCGTCGCAGTGGTGACCGGCCTCGCGGCCGGGTTCATGAACACGACGTCGGGTGTCGCCGCGCCGGCCTGGACCGCGTACGCCCTGGCCACCCGCTGGGACCACCGCTCGTTCGCCGCGACCCTGCAGCCGCTCCTCATCGTCATGAACACCATGTCGGTCGCCACCAAGCTCGGCTTCGGCGCGATCCCTGCCGGCACGATGCCCGCATGGTGGGTCTGGCCCGTGCTGCTCGTCGCCGTGCTCGGCGGGGTGGGCCTCGGCACCCTGCTGGCGCGCCGGATCCCGGCCCGGGTCGCGGCTCGGGTCGCGCTGACGGTCGCCGTCGCCGGCGCGGTCACCGCCCTGGCCCGGGGCCTGCTCACGGTCTGAGCCCGGCCGGCTACTCGTCCTCGGCGAACACCACGTCCCGCTTGCGCCGGATCGCCGGCAGCACGGCCACCACCAGCGCGAGCACCGCGAGCCCCAGCAGCACCCCCGAGATGGGGCGCGTGACGAACACCGTCGGGTCACCCCGCGAGATGAGCATGGCGCGGCGCAGATTCTCCTCGAGCAGCGGCCCGAGGACGAACCCGAGGAGCAGCGGTGCCGGCTCGCACCCGGACCGCACCAGCACGAAGCCCAGCACGCCGAAGACCGCCACCGCGAACACGTGGTACGGGTTCTGCCCCAGCGAGTACGTCCCGATGCAGGCGAACACCACGATGACCGGGAACAGCACCGAGTAGGGCACCGACAGCATGCGCACCCACAGGCCGATGAGCGGCAGGTTGAGCAGCACCAGCAGCACGTTGCCGATCCACATGGACGCGATCAGGCCCCAGACCAGGGCCGGCTGCTCGGTCATGACGTCGGGACCGGGTGTGATGCCCTGGATGATGAACGCCCCGACCATGAGCGCCATCACCGGGTGCGCGGGGAGGCCGAGCGTCAGCAGCGGGATGAACGACGTCTGCGCCGCCGCGTTGTTCGCCGACTCCGGTCCGGCCACGCCCTCGATCGCCCCGTGCCCGAACTCGCCGGGGTTCCGCGAGACCCGCTTCTCGACGGCGTAGGAGGCGAACGAGGCGAGCACGTGCCCGCCGCCGGGCAGCACGCCGAGCAGCGACCCGAGCCCCGTCGCGCGGATCACCGGGCCGACGATGCGCCGCAGCTCTGTCCTGCTCGGCCAGAGGTTGGCCACCCGGCTCACCATGCGGGTCCTGGTGCGCGGGTCGTGCAGGTTGCGCAGGATCTCGGCGATACCGAACACGCCGACGGCCACGGCGACGAAGCTCAGCCCCTGGTAGAGCTCGCGCACGCCGAACGTGAAGCGCGGCGTCCCCGTGTACAGGTCCTGGCCCATCGTGCCGAGCAGGATCCCGAGCACGATCATCGCGAGCGCCTTGAGCGTCGACCCGCTCGCCAGCGCGATCGACGCGATGAGGCCCAGCACGACCAGCGAGAAGTACTCGGCGGCACCGAACGACGTGGCGGCTCTGGCCAGCGGCGGTGCGGCCACCGCGAGCACGACGGTCGCGACGGTCCCCGCGGCGAACGACCCGAGCGCGGCCACCGCGAGCGCCACGCCGGCCCGCCCGGCGCGTGCCATCTGGTGCCCGTCGATGGCGGTCACGGCCGCCGAGGACTCCCCCGGCAGGTTGAGCAGGATCGCCGTCGTGGACCCGCCGTACTGGGCGCCGTAGTAGATGCCTGCGAGCATGATGAGAGCCGACGTCGGGTCGTCGAACCCGAAGGTGATCGGCAGCAGCAGGGCGATGGTCGCCGTCGGGCCGATGCCTGGCAGCACGCCGACGGCGGTGCCCAGCGCGACGCCGAGCAGGCAGAACAGGATGTTGTGCCATTGGAGCGCCTCGGAGAACCCGAGTGCGAGGTTGTCGAGCAGGTCCATCGCCGCCCCCTACCCGCCGAGCCAGTCGCCGAACAGCGCCAGGCGCAGCTGCAGCAGGACGACGAAGATGATCCAGCTCGCCAGCGTCAGGCTGACGGAGATGACGAGCGCCCGCACCAGCCTGGTGCCGGGCCGGGCCAGCGCCGCGAGCAGCCCGGTGCCGAACGTGGCGGGCAGCAGGCCCAGCCCGTCGATGGTGAGCGCGAAGAAGGTCACCGCTGCGAACACCCCCACGGTGGGGCGCCACTGGATCCCGGCGAGGGGCCGCGTGTCGAGCTCCTCGGCGTCGGCCGGTCCGCCGTCGGTCAGCGGGCCGTCGGACACGACGGCGTCCGACACCGGGGCGGGTACCGGGGCGTCGGCCACCGGGCCCGTGGGCGCCTCACCGGAGGCCGGGTCGGGTGCGACGTACGCCTTGATCGCCGTGGCGAGGCCGAGCGCCGCGAGCACGACCCCCAGGGTGAGCGGCACGTATCCCGGCCCCATCTCGAGGAGCGAGCCGAGGTCGTACCCGAGCGCGCCGATCGCGAAGGCCGCGCCGAGCCCGAGGAAGACCAGGCCGGCGACGAGGTCGCTCGTCGAGCGGGGCCGCAGAACGCCGATCTCAGCCTCCCTGGCTGGCGCCGATGATGTCGGCCCAGGTCGCGGTCTGTTCCTCGAGCAGGGCGGCGTGCGCCTCTGGGGTGGCCTGGTCCTCGCTCACCGGGGCCGTGCCGAGGTCGGCCATCTGGTCGATGACCTTCTCGTCGGCCAGCGCCACCTTGAGCGACTCCGTCAGCGTGGTGACCACCTCGTCAGGCGTCTCGACCGGGACGTACAGGCCGTGCCACACGCTCACCTGGATGTCCGGCTGGCCACCCTCCGCGGTGGTGGGCAGGTCCGGCAGCGCTTCGATCCGCTCCGGTGTCGTCGCCGCGTAGGCCTTGACCTCCCCGGCCGTGATCTGGCCCGTCGTGTTCGTGGTCTGGTCGCACATGAAGTCGACCTGCCCACCCACCAGCTCGGCCATCGCGGGCCCGGTCCCGTCGTACGGGACGGCGGTGACCTCGACGCCGAGGGCGTCGGTCAGCAGGAGGCCGCACAGGTTGGACGCGGAACCCTCGCCGGCATGCGCCATCGTGACCGTGTCCGCGTTCTCCTGGACGTAGGTGACGAACTCCTCGAACGTCTCGGGCTCGAAGTCGGAGCTCGCGATGATCGTCATCGGCACCTCGGTGACCAGGCCCACCGGCTTGAAGTCGGCGATCGGGTCGTAGGCGAGGTCCTCGTAGAGCGCCGGCGCGGTGGACATGCCGATGTGGTGCATGAGCACGGTGTAGCCGTCCGGGTCGGACGTGGCGGCCTGGCCGGCACCGACGGTGCCGCCCGCTCCGTCGATGTTCTGCACGACCAGCTGGACGCCGAGGTCCTCCGACATGGGCTCGGCGATCATGCGTGTCACCGTGTCGGTGGGACCGCCGGCGGAGAACGGCACGATCACGTCGATGTCGTCCTCCGGATAGCTGGCGGGGTCAGCGCCAGAGGAACATGCGGCCAGGACGAGGCTGAGGCCGGCCAGCGCAGCGCCGTACGCGGCCACCTTCCGGGGTCGGGCGGGGGTCATGTCCGTCTCCGATCATCGTTGATCCGGTAGAGGTTGATCCATATGAGGCGAAATCCGGTCGAGACCGCGACAGTACCTCCGCGCATGTGACGCCCGCCACATACTGAGTGCGGCTTGACCGAACGGTGACCTGCGCGGACGGCCGCCGGCACGACCCAGAGCCACCACCCTGCGATACGGCGGCCTGCGCTCGGCACAGCGCTACCCGTAGACCGACTGCTCGTTCATGGCCGCAGGCTACCGCCGCTCTCCGGCGTCGACGGCGACAGCGCCGTCCACGGCGTCCGCCGCCGTCCGCAGCGAACCAGGGGACCCTGCCGGGCGCGCTCGGCGCACCGCACCGGGCGACATCCCGTGGTGCCGCTTGAAGGCCCGCCCGAACGCCGCCTCGGAGCCGTAGCCCACCCGGCGGGAGATCGTGGCCACCGGGTCCGTGGTGGTCGTGAGCGCCGTGTGCGCCTGCTGCAGGCGCCAGCCGGCGAGGTACCGCATCGGCGGCTCGCCGAGGAGCGCGGTGAACCGCTCGGCGAACGCCGAGCGCGACATGCCCGCCTGCTGCGCGAGCTCCACGAGGGTCCAGGCGTGCTCGGGCCGCGCGTGCAGCCGGCTGAGCGCACGGCCCACGTGCGGGTCCCGCAACGCGGCGAGCCAGCCGGTGCGCGCCTCGTCGGACGTGCTCAGCCACCGGCGCAGCACGTGGATCACGAGCACGTCGGCGAGCCTCGTCATCACCGCCTCACCGCCCGGCTCCAGAGTCTGCGCCTCATGGGCCAGCAGCCGCAGCACCGTCCCGAACGCGCCCGGCTCGCCGCCGGCCCAGGCATCGACCCGGATCAGGTCGGGCAGCTCTGCGACCAGCCGGGCGGTGAGCGGCTCGTCGACGGTCATCGCGGCGTAGGCGATCTGCGTGCGCTCGCCGCCGCCCCCGAACCGCATGCGTTCGTAGGTCTCGCCGACCCGTTCGACGGGGATGTCGAAGAGTCCGGTGCTCGGCGCGTCGGCGGAGCTCAGCAGCCGGTGCGGCGCACCACGGGTGATCAGCGCGGCGCTGCCCGCCTCCAGGGTGTGCCGCTCGCCCCCGATCTCCAGGACGCACCGCCCGGCGAGCACCACCGGCAGCATCATGCACGGCTCGATCGCGGGGAACGCCACGCCCCACGGCGCCGTGAGGTCGGCCTGGCAGTACAGCGCCCCGGTGAAGCGCAGCAGGTGCAGGCCGTCGCCGACGAGGCCGGCCTGACCGGGTGGCGTGTTGACCATGCGTCCAGCCTGGCATGCCGATCTGCCGGACGTCCGCGGTGCTGGACGCACGGCACAGAACTGCGGACTGGCGGGGCTGTTCCGTCCGAGCACCGGCGCCCAGGGTGGACGCATGGACACCAACGCATTTTCCACGGACCCCACGACCTTCGCCGTCATCGGCGCCACCGGCAAGACCGGGCGCCGCGTCGCCGCCCTCCTCGAGGCCGGCGGCCACGCGGTCCGCCGGCTCGCCCGCGGCACCGCCCTCCCGTTCGACTGGGAGCAGCCCGACGGCTGGGCCCGCGCCCTCGACGGCGTCGACCGCCTGTACGTCACCTACGTGCCGGACCTCGCGGCGCCCGGTGCGGACGTCACGATCACCCGGCTCACCGAGGTGGCCCGGTCGGCCGGCGTGCGGCACATCGTCCTGCTCTCCGGACGCGGCGAGCAGGGCGCCCGACGCTGCGAGGAGATCGTGCTCGGGTCCGGCATCCCCGCGACCATCGTGAGCGCCGGCTGGTTCACCGAGAACTTCACCGAGGGCATGCTGAACAACGCCGTGCAGACCGGGGTGCTCGCGCTCGCCGCCGGTGCCGTGCGCGAACCGTTCGTCTCCGTCGACGACGTCGCCGCCGTGGTCGTCGAGGCGCTCACCGGCGAGGGCCACGCGGGCCGCCGGTACGAGGTGACCGGCCCGGAGTCGCTCACCCTGGCCGAGGTGGCCGCGCTGCTCACCGAGGTCACCGGGCGCGACGTCCGCTACGTGCCGATGGGCTTCGACGACTTCCACGCCGCCGTCGCGGCCGAGGCGGGGGCCGAGACCGCGACGCTGCTCACCGAGCTCTGCCGCGAGGTGTTCGACGGCCGCAACGAGAGGCCGACCGACGGCGTCAGCCAGGTCCTCGGGCGCGAGCCGCACGACGTGCGGACGGTGCTGGCCGAGGCCCTCGCGCCGGAGCGCGCCACGGTTGCTCCGAGCACGTCATGACCGGGACCGGCCCGGGCTCGACGGCGCCATCGAGCCCGGGTCGGTCGCAGACCATCCGGGCGCCTGAATCGTTACGAACGGGAGCACCCGAACCCTGGTGGTCGGCGCATACTTCGAGGAGGCGAACGGACCGTCTCCCGGAGGTGTCCCATGGCCGCCGCACGCAAGGTCGTCCGAGGCCTGGCCGCTCTCGGTAGCAGCCTGGCTCTCCTGCTCGTCGGGCTCACCGTCCCCGCCGCCGCCGAGCCCGAGACGCCGGTCGCCTACCGGTCCGCATCGACCGTGACGCGGGCCGACAGCCCCGGTTTCGACACGTGCACCGCACCGTCGCTGTCAGCGCTGCAGGCATGGAAGGGGACGTCGCCGTTCACGGTCGTGAACGTGTACTTCGGTGGCAACAACCGCGGCTGCACGCAACCGAACCTGACCGCCGCGTGGGTGCGTGACGCCTCCGTGGCGGGCTGGCGCCTGCTGCCCACCTACTTCGGGTACCAGCCGTACTGCATGGTCGGCGACAAGCCGAACCGCTATACCGCGACCAACGCCACGGCGCGGGGGAACTCGGACGCCACCGACGCCGTCGCGAAGGCCCAGGCTCTGGGCATGCTGTCGGGCAGCGCCCTGTACGCGGACGTCGAGCACTACGACCGCACCGACTCCACGTGCCGCACGGCAGTGCGGCGGTACGTCTCGGCGTGGACGAAGACCTTGCACTCGTCGGGGTATCTGGCGGGGGTGTACGTCCACCAGAACTCGGGGCTGCGCGACCTCTCGGACTCGTACAGCTCCACCACGTACGCCCGGCCGGACGCGGTGTGGATGGCCCGCTGGGACGGTGACACGTCGCTGTCCGGCTGGCCGACGGCACCGAACTCGCACTGGGCCACCGATCAGCGCGCGAAGCAGTACCTCGGTGACCACGACGAGACCTGGGGCGGAGTGCGGATCAACATCGACTCCGACGTGATCAAGGCACCTGTCGCCACCGTCGCACGCGCCTACAAGGTGACGAGCAGCAGCTCGCTCAACGCCCGCTCGGGGCCGTCCACCTCGTACCCGGTGGTCCGCGCCCATGCGCCCGGCTCCTCGTTGTCCGTCGTGTGCCAGGGCACCGGACAGCAGGTCGGCCCGACCACGGTGTGGGACCGGCTCACCACCGGTGCGTGGGTCAGCGACTACTACGTCTCGACGCCGTCGAGCACCGGGTTCTCTACGGCGCTGCCCCGCTGCACCTATCCCGGGCAGGTGACGGCGGACTCGCTCAACGCCCGCACCGGTCCGGGGGTGTCGTACCCGACGACCGGCAGCCCGCTGCGGCGCGGCTCGTTGGCCGCCGTGATGTGCCAGAAGGCAGGCAGCCGGTCGGGCACCACCTCGGTATGGAACAGGCTGCGCGACGGGCGCTGGGTCAGCGACTACTACGTGTCGAACCGGTCGAACACGAGCTGGAGCGCGCCGGTGCCGAGGTGCTTGTGAGGTGGCGTCCATGACGGCTGGCCGATCCGGGAGTGTCCGGACCCTCTCGTAGGCGGGCGCCGATGAGTTCACGACCGGTTCGCCGTCGGACTGGTAGGGGCGCTGCCGCGGCGCCCGAACCCGAGGCACTGGAGGGCACCATGACCGAGACGTCCACCCGGACCGGCCGACCAGCTCGGCCGACTGTCGTCGACTGGGACACCTGGCAGACCACCCGCGAGGAGCTCCTGGCGCGCGAGAAGGCGCACACCCGTGCGGGCGACGCGCTGGCCGCTGCCCGACGCCGGCTGCCGATGGTCGAGCTCGACGGCACGGTCCAGGTCACCGGCGCCGACGGACCGGTGCCGTTCATCGACCTGTTCCAGGGCCGCGACGAACTCGTGGTCTACCAGCACATGTGGCACGACGGCGACCCGATCGAGGGCCAGTGCCCCGGGTGCACGATCAACGCCTGGCACATCCAGCAGGCCGCCCCGTACCTCTCCGTGCGCGGAGTCTCGTTCGCGATGCTGACGGAGGGGCCCTGGGACGAGGTCGCCCCCTACCTGGAGTTCATGGGCTACACCGAGCCCTGGTACTCGGTGCGCGGGCTGCCGGCGCCGCTCGGCGTCGACATGGGCCACATCGTCTGCTTCCTGCGCGACGGCGACCGTGTCTACCTCACCTACCGGACCACGGGCCGTGGCAACGAGCCGGCGTCCGGAATCTTCGGGCTGCTCGACATGACCCCCTACGGCCGCGGCGAGGCCTGGGAGGACATGCCGGAGGGGTGGCCTGAAGGCCAGGCCTCCTGCTGGTACTGGGCCACGGACGCCGAGGGTGGCGCCACCTGGGGGCCGACCCGACGGCCCGTGCCCCAGTGGACGCGTCCGGGGGCGACGCCGGTCGTGCCCGGCGCCGGCCACGAGCACCACCACTGAGCCGCGACAGCACGGAGGGCCTGGCCCGCGGTATCCGCTGGGCCAGGCCCTCGACAGCCGGTCGGCGTGGGCGCCCGGGCGCTAGATGACGCTGCGCCCCTCAGCCTTGGCTGCGCGCACCTCACGATAGAAGGCGCGGCCGATCACGAAGAGCACGCCGGCCACGACGAGTGGCCAGATCAGCACGTAGAGCGTGAGCAGGACTGTCATGAGAGCTCCCCTCGGGCCGCGACGGGCTCACCCTGCCGCGGCCGGTCGTCCAGGCGGTTGGCGCCCGGTTCCGTGTCGAAGTCGCCGGTGCGCTCCTTGATGAGCGCGAAGTCGAACGTCCCCTTGTTCAGCAGGGTCAGTGCGACGCAGACGATGGTGCTCACCGCGTAGGCGACGAGCGATCCGGACAGCACCGGGTAGGTGTGCAGGAACCCGATCGCGAACGGCGCGGCCACCAGGGTCGCGACCGTGCCCACGACGAGCGCGACCCGCTTGCCGAAGAAGCCGAAGGCCATGAGGCCGAGCACGATGCCCACGCCGACGGTGGACAGGACGTCCGAGACGAGCCCCAGCCCACCGGAGAGGTCGACCCAGGAGAAGCGGACCGGCAGGAAGGCGGCGAGGCCCGCCAGAACCGCGGCGCTGAAGGCGAGGTTCGTGACGCGCCCCCAGTAGAAGCTCGCGATGACGGGGAACACGAGCGCCCCCCACAGCGCGCCGACGAACACCAGCAGGTCCAGGATGTTCAGCTTGGCGCCCGCGAAGACCAGCGCTGCCGCGATCGCGACGACCATCGTGAGCCGGCCGATGAGGACCATCGTGCGCGGGTTGGCGCGCTTCTTCCCTGCGATGTTCTGCCCGTAGACGTCGGTCATGACGATCGACGAGAGGGCCGTGAGGTCGGAGTCCGCCGTCGAGGACAGGGAGCCGATGATCATCACGAAGAACAGGCACAGGAGCGCGGGGTTCAGATAGGTGGCGGCCATCTGCGGGATCAGGTTGTTCAGGTCGCCGCCCAGTGGCTCGACTCCCGCGTACAGGGCGATGACGCCGAGCATCCCGACGCCGATGATCGTCGCCCCGTACCCGAACGTCGCGGTGACGAAGGTCTTCTTGATGAGGTCCTCCCGGACCGCGAAGAGCCGCTGGGCGATCGTCTGGTTGCCGATGGCGTAGGCCAGCACTGCCGCGATGTACGGGGCGCCCTGGTTGAAGAACGCGTCCGAGGAGAAGAAGTCCTGCTGCTGCGGCGTGAGGTTCGCCGCGCCGGTCTCGAACAGGCCCGGGCCGCCGGCCGCGAAGAACACGATCGGGATGATCACCACGACCGCGCCGAGCATGGCGAGCACCTGAGCGAAGTCGGTCAGCACAGAGGCGCGGAACCCGGACCACAGCGTGTACAGGAGCACCCCGGCCGCGATGGCGATGATGCCCTGCGTGAACGAGTACGGCGTGAGCATGTCGACGAGCGCGCCGCCGGCGATGAGGTTAGACGTCAGGCTGATCACGCTGCCGAGCACGTTGGAGCCGGCGAGCATGAGCTGGCTCGAGCGCCCGTGCCGGGCGAACATGACCTCGGCGATCGTGTGCGCGCGGGGCGCCACGGCGCGGATCCGGCGCCCGAAGGGGTAGATGAGCAGGATCATGAGGGCGCCCCAGAGCCCGTAGTGGATGGGGCCGGAGATCCCGTACGTGTAGCCGGAGGTGGCGGACGCGTACATCGACGACGCCCAGATCCAGGTGGCGGTCATCGACGCGGCGGAGATGCCGAACCCGATGTTCCCACCGCCGGTCATGTAGCCGTCCGCGTTCTCCTTCTTCTTGCTGGTGCGGACCGACATGTAGAAGCTGCCGCCGAAGAACAGGAGCATGAGAAGGACCACGACTGGCCCGGGAAGTTGTTGTAGGTCGCCCAAGGCGTTCTCACTTTCTCGTCAGGAGCCGGGCCGGAGGTCGGACCGGATGAACGGGTGCAGTGGGAACGGCAGCTAAGTGGGCGGTACCCGCAGGGGGCGGACCGAGCGAGTAGTGCGGGGTCGGTCAGTGCTGTGCTGTGCTGGCCGGCAGAAGAGCACAGAGCTCCTTTCGTTCATCGGCGGTACGGGCCTGGGCGCAACTACGCCGCAGGTCAGCGACCTTCGGGTGCCGGCACAGATCCGTGCCGGCGAGGCGGTGACGGGACCTGTGGGCTCACGCAAGGGCGCGGCGACGACGCAGAGCCGGGGAGTTCCACCGGTGCAGCGCGGGGCGCTGGCGAAGGAGGTCCGTCGGGAATGTTTCTACCATAGAAATGCACTGCAATGCCCAAATCGTTCTATCCGTGGGATTTAACCGTCAAGACAGGCCATACAGCGCCGAAAGCGGCCCGGCTCCCGAGGATGAACAGCGCGAGCTGCGCGCCGCGGACGGACTGGCGGCCGAGCGGCCAGGCGCGGCGCAGCGGAGGCGCACCCAACGCTCGCTACGATCGCGGCGTGCCGGTTCCCCCGCCCCTACCCGGGCTCTCGTTCACCGCGATCGACTTCGAGACAGCGAATCCGAACAAGGCGTCCGTGTGCGCCGTCGGTGTCGCCCGCGTGCGGGACGGTCAGGTGGTCGAGACGCACGGCACGCTCGTCCGCCCTCCGGCCGGGTACGACGACTTCGGGTACTACAACGTCCGTGCGCACGGGATCCAGGCGCAGCACGTGTCGGGCGCGCCGTCGTGGGCGGCCGTGCACGCGACGATCGTCGACTTCATCGGCGCTGACCCGATCGTCGCCTACAACGTGCCCGCCGACCGGCCCGTGTTCGAGCAGGCGTCCGCGGTCTACCGGCTGGCGGCACCGCGTAACGAGTGGGTCGACGCCCTCCGGATGGCCCGACGGCAGCTCACCCTCCCGAAGTACTCGTTGCCGCACGTCACCACCGCTCTCCGGCTGCCGTCGTTCACGCATCACGACGCCCTCGCCGACACCATCGCCGCCGCCCACGTGACGGTCGCGCTGTGTCATCAGGCTGGGATCGCGCGGCTCGCGGACGTCGTGACGACCGCTGCCGGCCGGCCCCCGAGGACCGCCTACCGCGTCTCGAGGTAGCGGTCGGTCATTGGCTAGGGGCGGGACAGAGGAATGACACGGACCATCGCGCTGATCGGCCCCGCCGCGGCCGGCAAGTCGACGCTCGGCAAGCTCGTCGCGGCGCGGCTCGGCACACCCTTCGTCGACGTCGACGAGATGGCCTGGCCCTACTACGGCCAGACCGGCTGGGACCTGGACCGCCTCGTCGATCGCATCCGCGCAGTCGGCCGCGTCGCCGCCGAGCGTGAGTGGGAGCCCGCACGGGCGCACGCCGTCGAACAGGTCCTGGCCGACCACGCCGGTGCAGTGATCGCCCTGGGGGCGGGGCACACCAGCTACACCGATCCCTCGTGCGCGCTGCGCGTGCGGACCGCACTGTCCCGAGCCGACGACGTCATCCTCCTGCTGCCCAGCCCCGATCCGGAGCGGTCCGTCGCTCTTCTGCGCGAACGCTCGATCGCGGTGAAGGACACCGACTGGATCCGCGACGGGCACGACTTTCTCGCCGAGTGGGTCGCCGAACCGCTCAACCACGCCGTCAGGACGAGCGTCGTCTACACGGAAGGGCTGTCGCCCGAGCAGGCCGCCGCCCAGATCGGCACGCTCAGACCGGCGTGACGAGCGTTCTTGTCCTCAGGCGCTCGGCGCGTGGCCGCTCTGGATCGCCGGGTAGATCACAACCAGCCGGTCCCAGAGCAGGTCTGCCACCTGAGTGGCGTCAAGCCCGGTCGTGTCGATGACCAGATCAGGTTCTGCCGACTGAGGTGGCTGACTGTTGTGGAACAGCGAGAGCCCTGCCGGGTGCTGGTGGCGGCGCTGCCGGTCCTCAAGCTCGCTGTCCTCCGTCATGAGCTCGACGATCGCGACGACCGCCGAACCTCGCCGGTTCAGCTCCCCCAGCTGAGCTTCGAGATCCCGGTTGGCCTCGGGTTCGAATGCCTGTCCGTCGACGATCACGCCCTGCCCGGTCCGCAGCATCGCCGTGATCGCCGCGTTCATCGCCGCCAGCATCAGCATGCCGTCCGGTCCTGAACGGATGCGCCGGACACCGGCGTACCCCTCAACTGCCTCGTACCGAAATCCGAGGTCCGAGTGCCGGGCGCCCGGCAACCCGCCGCCCCAGTGCTCAGGCACCATGCGGAAGAGCTCATCGAGGCCGAACCTCAGGAGAGGGACCTCGGCACGATCCTGGATCGCCGTCGTCAGGGTCGACTTCCCCGCGGCCGACGGCCCGTTGATGACCAGGCACAGCGGTGGTGGGGCGGTCATCGCTGAGGCTCCAGCCGTTGCCGGAGGCGCCGTCACAGCTGCCGCCGGTCGTAGCCTTCTCGCGACGTGGCCAGCCGGCGCCTGACGCGCTCCAGGATGCTCCGGGTGGCAACCCGGTGCAGGCGCGAGTCGATCACGAGGAGCCGGTAGACCGCACCGAGCACACCCGGGAAGGTCGCGTCGGTGTGTGCTTCGAGGCGCGTGCCGGCGCCGTCGGGCACCAGCCGGAAGGTGAGGGAGTAGACCGAGAAGCGATGGACGCCGTCGAGCGCGAGGCTGCCCGGTGGGTCCGCTGCCGTGACGCGGAACCCTGGTACGACCGACCCTGCGGCGAGCGGGCGTGGGCCTGAGGGCCGCGCATCGCGGCAACCGATCGTTCGCACGTACCAGGACGGCCGCCCGACCACCTCGACCTGGTCGAGGACCGTGCGCCACACCGCCTCTGGCGGAGCGCTGATCGTCATGGCATGCACATCACGGTAACGCCGCGGACCGACCATGCTGGGACCCTACCGACTCTCCCGTGCGGTGCGCGCTCAGTCGAAGATGCCCGCCACCAGCCTTCCCGCATGGGCGCAGGATGCCACGGTGTCGGGTGCGGAGGCCGGCGAGGTCACGCGCCCGTCGACACCCTCAGCAGGGCGTACGTCACGAGCACGGCGATCGCGAGCCCCGCGACGGCGTGTGCCACTCCCACACCCCGGATAACACCCCGTCGCCACCGTCCCTCAGGTCGTGGCCAGCCCATCCACGCGATGAGTTCGTCGACCCGGAAGAAAGCAAGCAGCCCCGTACCCACGAAGGCGACCGGAAAGCAGTAAGCGGCAACCACCACCATCCCGATAGACGCCATGGGGACAATGGGGTAGACCACCACTGCCCCGCCGATGAGCCACACCAGGGCGAGCATTGCCCCTTCGACGGCGAGGGCTGTCTTTCCGCCGGGTCGCGGAAGTGCCTTGGTCGTGTACGTCCAGACGTGATGCCACCAACGAACCGAGGAGATGGCTCCGACCGCGATGAAGACCCACCCCAGCGGACCACTTTCGAGAAGGTGCGTCACGACAGGTAAGGATGCCAGCCAAGCAGTACCCGGTCGGCGCGGGCAGTAGCTCCGCCTCTTTCGCTCAGTCGAGCCAGACGAAGATGCCCATGCCTGCGTCAGCCGCGTCGACGAAGAACGTGGTCAACCGTTCGAGATGGCCCGCAAGGTACTGTCCAGCACCGGCCTCATTCCAGATGCCCTGCGGGTAGATGTCCTCTTTGACAAAGACCTCTGCGGGCACCGCCTCGATCGCCCTGGGTCCGTCGAGTGAGCGCAATGCGGCAGCCAGCTCCGCGACCCGCTCAGGGCTCAAGGACGAGGGCGGGCCGTAACCCCAGTCGTCTGCTCCTGGCACCTGGTCGTCTCCAAACACCACCGCCGCAGACACTCCAGCGCGCTCAAGAACGAGTGCGAGGCCATGCCAAGCCTTGTCGACGTCGATCAGGCGTAGGTCCTGCTCGTTGCCCTCCTCCTCGGCATCCCACAACTCGTCGATCATGCTGCGGACCCACTCGGGCTCGGACAACGCCCTCGTGAAGTCGCCCGGCTCCAAACGGATGTACTCACCGATCATGCTCACCCGCGAGAGGGTACAAGCGCAGTACGCCCAGAACCACGTCGAACCGACAGACTTGCGTCAGCGACGCACGAGGCGGTCGCCCAGGCCCGCTTCGTCGAAGGCGGCAACGGTGGTCTGGAGATCCTCGGAGAAGTGGGCCCAGCTGTCGACGTGGGCGATGAGTACGCGCCCCGCGTCGAGCATCTTCGCCGCCTCCACCGCGCGCCCGGCGTCGAGGGTGAGCAGGTCGGGCTCGTCCCTGATCACCGGCATGCGCACCGCTCCGGCGAAGAGCACTGCCTCATCGACGTCGAAGCGGTCGGCGACCTCGCGGACGACGTCGAGCGAGGCGTTGTCCCCGCTGATGTAGACGGCCGGGAGGCCTGCACCGGTGAGCACGAACCCGATCACGTCACCGACCACCGGCCCGGAGCCGTCCGGCCCGTGCTGGGCGCGGGTGGCGGTCACGGTCACCGCCCCTCCGTCCGGACGCGGCAGGTCGATCGTCTCCCAGGGAGACAGACCGCGAGCGCTCCCGCCCAGACGGGCGGCACCGCTGACGGTGGTCAGCGTCAACGGGCTGCTCTCGAGGAACGCCCGGCCGGATGTGTCGAGGTTGTCCGCGTGCTCGTCGTGCGACAGGAGCACAGCGTCCACCGCGCCCACGTCGTCAGCGGTGACGGGCGAGTCGACGGTGCGCTCGAGGGGCGACGCGCCGGGATAGGTGCCGGCCGGATCGAAGGTCGGATCGGTCAGCAGGCGCAGGCCGCCGTACTCGATCACGACGGTCGGGCCACTGATCACACGAGCGTGGAACTGCTCGGACGCTGTCGACGCCACAGACATGGTGACTCCCTCTCATGGAAACTTCGGCACGTTGCCATGATGACTCTACGCGATACCTCACGGATAAATGCAAGATGTAGCATGAGAAAGTGCCCAGCCCCTCGACGCATCGCACAGACCTGCCACCACCTGCCCCCGGCGCTGCCGAACATCGCGCGCTCGACCTGGCGAACTCCGTCACCCTGGTCCCCGGCGGCGGCACGGTGGACGCGCTGGCGACTCCCGCGACGGCGACCGCGTGGCTGGTCGAGCGCCACCTCGCACCCCCAGGGGCTCCGCTCCAGGAGTACTGCGCGTCCCGGCTGACCGGTCTGCGCGCGCAGATCCGCGAGCTGTTCCACTCGGTCACCGCGGGAACCGCGCCCTCGGACGAATCGCTGGAGGCGATCAATTCGGCGCTTCGCCTGGCGCCGGCGACCGAGGTGCTGCGCTGGGACCCGGACCACGGGCTCGCCAGAGAGGCCGTCCATCCGGTCACCCAGGTCGTCGAGCACGCGATGTCGGCGCTGGCGGCAGACGCGGTCGGCCTGGTCACCGGCCCCGAGGCGGCATCGCTGACCGCCTGCACCGCCAGGTCGTGCAGCCGGTACTTCCTGCGGACGCACGCCCGCCGCCACTGGTGCTCCACCCGGTGCGGCAACCGGGTCCGCGCCGCCCGCGCCTACGCACGCCGCAGCCCCGCGGAGCCGGCGACACACTGAGCCGGCGACACGCTGAGCCCCGACCCGGAGCACCGACGGGGCCGGGCGTCTCGGGTCATTTCTCGGAGTCGTCGGCGGAGAGATCCAGACCGCGAGCGAGGCGGGACAGCGGTGTCGGAGACACCGACGGGCTGGTCGATGGCACCGGCGTAGGCGGCGTCCTACCGTCACGGTCCGGGGTCGACGTCGGGGACGGGCTCGACGACGGCTCCGAGGGCGCCGGGGAGGACGGCTCACTGGGTTCCGACGGAGCGGGTGACGGCTCGGGGGTAGGGCGGGGCGTGGGTGTCGTCGGCTCGCTCGGTGCCGGCTTCGGGTCGGACGGCGTCGGCGACGGCGACGGCGAAGGTGTCGGCTTCGGGTCGCTCGGCGCGGGCTTGGGATCGCTCGGCGACGGCTTCGGCTTCGGGTCGGACGGCTTCGGCTTGGGCTTCGATGCGGGCTCGGACGGCTTCTGCGACGGCGGACCGGCCTCCGGCTTCGTCGTCGGCTTCCGTGCTCCAGTGGTCGGGCTGTCCCCCCGTGCGGGACCGGACGCCGGCTTGTGGCGCGGGCTGGCGGCAGCCGGTGGTTCGGATGGACCGGCAGCCGGATCCCAGGTGCCGACGTCGGACGCCTCGACAGCACGGTTCGGGACCGAGCCCGCCGCGAAGAACTCGAAGTGCCACGGTTCGGGCTTCGCGCCACCCAGCCGGGCCCACGACGGGTTGTCCCACCCGTAGTGCGGACCGTGCACCCGCAGCCACACGTACTCCCGGGACGCTCCGCCCGCGATCGGGTCGCTCAGGTCCACGGCCAGGCCCCAGCCATGGTTGGACGTGCCCGGGACCGCTGCCAGATGTGGCTTGGCACTGGCCACGGCAACCTGCTGCGCGTAGGACCGGTAGGAATCGGTGATCGGGATCGCGTACCCGAACTCCCGCTCGAACTTGTCGCTCAGCGCCGTCAGCCGCTCCGCGGCGTCGCACCGCACCATGTGGCCAGGTGCGAACTCCAACGGACAGAGCACCACCGCGGGAATCCGGCCGTTGGCATAGCCCGCGGTGGAGCCGCCGAACAGCGTGACCGCGTCGAGCAGGCTCTCGCGCAGCGGAAGGCGCTGACGCTCCGGCGCGCCCCACGTCTCGACAGGCCCCACAGGCTCCGGCGTCGTGTGCCCCGGACGCTCCTGGGCGCGGTGCACCTCCACCCGGGCGATGGGTACCGGGGCGTCCAGCATGCTCGCCAGTCGCACTGCCGCGGTCACCAGCTCGGTGTACGTGACATAGCTTGCCTGCGGGCGCGTCGCGTCCGACCCGACCACCGAGGTCTGCTCGTAGGACACCTGCACGGCCTGCCCGACGGACACGTCCTCGACACGCGGACCGTCACCCTTCTCGTCCGACACCGACAGCTGCATCGTGTAGGTGGCGTACAGCATGTCGAGCTCGACCGCGGCCTGCGCAACCGTCGGACTGAAGTCAGAGCCCTGTTCTCGCGCCTGCTCCCCTGCACGCTCCAGGATGGCCACTATCTGGCTCAGGCTGATCCCTTCCGGGGCGGTCTCGGGCTGCTCGACCGTCATGCTCTCGGTCGGTCCATGGAGTCGGATGGGAAGGTCACGAACGTCGTCCGGGGAGTGCGCGGCCGGGACCGCTGCCGAAGCCGTGAACAGCAGACCTCCCGCGGTGACGGCTGCGACAGCACCTGACCATGCAGTCCGCAACACCCGGTGCGGGTTCGAGCCGGAGACGGGCTTGGTGACCTTCTTCGCCTGGTACTTCACAGTCGCTCCCTCGGTCGGTGCGTTGCTTCGTGGTGCGCAGTACACGTAGGTCGCATGCGAAAGTCCTGCCACGCGCTCATGGCGCGCCCTTTGCACTCTCCATAGGACGTCGAAGTGAGCACTCCCCGTCGGCTGAGACGGCAAAGATCATCAGCCGCTTCATCAGTTCGAGGACGAACACGGGGATCGAACGCGCCTGGGCCGAGGCGATCGCTGTGACCCAGGTCACGTGACACGACCCCGGCTGGACGTCGTCCTACACGAGTGTGATCCAATCTCCCCGCCCGATGGGCGCGTGCCTTGCCCGGCCCTTCCGTCCGACCTGCTCCGGCGTGCCGAGGAACGTTTGCCCGCGCTACCGGGGGGCGCGCTCCGCAGGCCGACGGTCGAACGGGCCCTCGACCACGCGTTGCGAACCGATGCCACCGGGATGGTGCTGCTACGCAGCCCGGGCGGCACAGGCCGGCGCACAGCCACCGCACTGTGGTCCCGTCGATTGATCCGTGACGGACGGACGGTGGTCTGGGTCGACGTCCCAGAGTCCGACCAGGTGGACGGCGACGCCCTCGGCCTCCTTGTGCATCACCGGCTCCTGGACGTGACCGCCGAGGAGCCGCAGACCGCCGGTATCGCCGAGGCGCTGACCGGCGAGAGCCTGGCGGCGGCGCTCGACGCCCACGGTGCGGTGCTCGTCGTCGACCGGCTGGGGCCGACGTCGGGGGAAGCGTTGGTCTACCTGGACCGGGTCGCGCGGCTGCTGCGCCGGGGCCGCGTCGTCGTCCTCACTGCTGCGCCGCTCCCGGCGTCCGTCCCGACCCTCGACGGCCGGATCCCTGCCGGCGAGGCGCCGAAGCACCTGGAGCTGCTCCTGCACGATCTCGCCGTCCGTCCCGACGAGGCGCAGGCGGCGGCCGCCGCGCTGGGCGCGCCCCTCAGCCGGTCGCAGGCCCGCCTGCTGGTCACTGCAGCAGCAGGGTTCGCCGCCGTGATCTACCCGGTGTTGGAGGAGGTACGTCGCGTACACGCCGGCGACGTCGCGGTCACGGACGACATCGTCTCGACCATCGCCGCCGCGCACCGCGCTGCCCTGCTCCGTGCCGCTCTGCCCCCTGAGGCGATCCGGGTGCTGGTCGAGGCCAGCCTCGGACCTCGGTTCAGCCGGACAGAGCTGGCGTCGACCGGCCTGCTCGCCGAGCTCCACGGCGCACCCGCCTTTCTCGATCGCCTCGTGGACGCCGGCCTGGTCCTCGACGATCCGTCCGTACCCGACGACGTCCTCGCCGTGGAGCCGAACGCACGCCGTGCCTTGCTCGACTACGCGCGCGGTCGAGGCCAGGACGAGCTTCATCTGCGGGCGGCAAAGGCTGCACGGCGGAGGGAGCAGGCGGGCGATACGCGAGGAGCCCTCCTGGTCGGGCTCGAGTCCGGCGACGCCGAACTGGTGCGCGACCTGCTGCAGAACGGGTGGACGGGCGTGCTGGACGGACACGATCCCACGCTGCACGAGGCGCTCTGGGGCGCGGCCGCTGCGGTGCCTGTCCACCACGTCCCCGCGGAGCTACGGGCCCTGCTGTCGGTGACCCGGCGCTCCCCCGGTCGGCCCGGCACGCACGAGACCTCCACCACCCAGCTGACCGGTCCCCAGCGGCCCAACGGACCTGAGGGCCACCTCCCGACGTTCGCCCGGATCGCGCGCCTTCGTCGTGCGGGTCGCACCGATGACGCGCTGCGCCTGGCACGTGGCCTGCTCGGCCCGGCCCGCGGCGGGCTCGACCTCGAACAGGTCCTCGTCGGGCTGCAGGCCGCTGTCACCGCCATCGAGGCGGGCCTCCTCGACGAAGCCCTGAGGTACGCGGAGAGCGTCCACCAGGGAGCGCTCGGCTCCGGAGCACTACCGCTCGCCGCAGCGGCAGCCGAGCTGGCGGCCCTCGTCCACGCGCTCGACTCCGGCGTGCACGCTGCGGCCGACTGGTCTGCCGAGGTCGATGCGCTGCCCGAGCCACCCGCCTGGTGGCGGCACGCCGTCGGCGACCCAGCGGCTCTGGCCTCGGCTCTCGTGCGCCTGGAGCGGTTCAACGACGACCTGCCCGACGACCTGCTCGACGCAGTGCAGGATGCCGCCCAGACGGAGCTGTGGTTTGCCGGCTTGCACGTCGAGGCAACGCTCGCCGCGCTGCGACGCCAGGAGGAGCCCGCCGTGAACCAGCTCCGCGACACGCTCGCCCGGCGTGGGCTCACACCGTCGGAGGCGGAGCCGTCCACGGACCATCTCCAGATCCCGCCACTCCTCGCACTCGACCTCGGCCGGCTCTACCTCGGGCTAGGTCGGGGCACGATCGCCGTGGTGATCGCCGGCTCCCTGACCGGGCGCACTCCCGCGGCTGCCCTGCTCGACGCCCGGCTGCGTCTCGCGCAGGGGCTGCCGCACGACGCGCTCCTGGCGACCACGGCCGTCGGGCACCAGGGCTCGACGGCCGGGGCCCGCCTCGAGACGCACCTGCTGGCGGGCGAGGCGCTCACCGCCATCACCGACGGGACGACGGACGACGCCGACGTGCGTCGCGAGCTGGCCCACGCGACTGCCCTGGCACACCAGCTCGGTGGCGCCCTGCCCTTCTGGTGGGCGTCGTCCGACATCCTGCGCCGGATGGCCGAGGATGCGCCCGAGCCCGTCCGGGAGAACATCGCTCAGGTGCTGCGCCGACGCGGAGGGCCGGCCCCGGTCGAGTTCGTCGTCGTCCCCGACCGCCAGCTCGTCGTTCTGCACCGCTTGGCCGACGGCCTGACCTCGACCGAGGTGGCGAAGGCGTCCTTCGTCTCGCACAACACGGTCAAGACACAGATTCGCGAGGTCTACCGGCGGCTCGGTGTCCACAACCGCACGGCGGCGCTCCGGCGGGCCCGGGAGCTGGGCCTGCTGGACCCCATAGTCCGCGCCAGGCTCAGGGCGGGCTCCCCGTCGTCACTGTGACGACCCCGACGACGAACGCGTCCCCGTTGGTCTCGATGGCGGTGAGCTCCGCTCTGGACGACGTCAGGGACACCGGCTCGAACGGCTTCACGTCCACTCCCAGGGAGTTGGCGTAGGAGGAGCCCCAGGCCGTCGAGTCGAACGCGTTCTCGGCCGAGCCGGGCCCGGCCGGCCCGGCGCCGTCCCACCGGAGCGGCACCATGGGGTCGCCGTCGAACAAGAGCTGATCTCCGGGGGCACTCCGGTCCCCGTCCCACACGACTGCGCCGACCCGTGCCACCGAACCAGGGCGGCCCGCCACGGCAAAGGTCGCGGGGCCGGCCTCGGGCGACACGGGCATCAGCCCGTCGTAGACGATCGCGAGCCCCGAACCGCCGGGCACGGTGCCGGGCGGCCGATGCATGACGACGAGGGCCCAGCCCCCGTATCCGCCCATCGCCTCGGTGGCGCACACGTCGGCCACACCCCAGGTCCCGGCTCCGCCCGACCGGACGAGGTCGGTCACATCGGCACTCGCCTGGTACGCCTGCGCCCCTGAGCGGTCCACGACGAGGTCAGAGGTCCCCCCGACGGGTGCAAGAGCGGCTCCCGGGGGCGCCACACGGACCGGCTCCACCACGCCGTCGCACCCTCCCGCCCAGTAGAGCCGGGCGGCCAGGACCTCTGCTCCTGCGGGAAGGTCCAGCTGGGCCGTGGACGAGCGGGTTCCCGTGCCCAGGGCGTCGACGGAGACCATGTTCCAGGCATTGTTGTTCTGCGAGGAGCCGGTGGCGGTACCGTCCGCCACCGCCGCGCAGCCCTCGGCGGCCGGGTCGCAATGGAGGACGGGCGCTCCCGCGTGGCTGACCTCGACGGAACCGGTCGCCACGTACCGGGCGGCGAGTGCGCCCGCCCGCACCGGTACCGACCCGTGCACACCCGTGGGCACGACGCCGTCGCCACGCACGTCCAGCCGCACGTCGACCTGGCCCTCCACAACCTCAGCGGCGACCAGGACGGGTACCAGCATCGTCGACGGCTCGCCCCCGACAAGAGTGTCGACGACGCAGCTCACACCACCCGATGCCCCCGCACCCGGGATACAGGACCACTCCGAGACCGCACGGGTGCTGCCCGCCACATCGAGCTCGACGCCTGCGGGCAGCGTGACGTCGACGGTGACGGGACCGGTCGGCTCGGCGTCCGGGTTGGTCACCGTGGCGCCGATGACGCCGGGCCGGCCAGGCACGAGGTCGCCCAGGTCCTCGTGCTCGACCTCGAGGACCACGGGTGGCGGCGTCGGCTCGGCAGGCGTTGTGGGTTCCGCAGGCGTTGTCGGCTCGGCGGGCGGCGTCGGCTCGGCGGGCATTGTGGGCTCGGCAGGCGGCGGCTCGGCGGGCGTCGTCGGCTCGGCGATCGGAGCCGGATCAGGAGCGGGGACCGGTTCGGGAGCTGCGGGCAGGCCGGGCGTCAGGCCCGGGTCGGGGCCCGACGTCGGGGCGGGTGTCCGGTCGACGACCGGCGCACTACGTCCCGGTCGTTCCCAACGCACCGCCGCGTCCTCAGCGCCACGGATGTCCTGCGCCGCCTCACGCGGACCAGCGCCGGGCGTCGGGGAAACCTCAGGGCCGGGTGCCGGGACCGCTCCTGCGGGATCGTCGGTCTCCGCTTCGGCATCGTCCTCGCCGGCTCCGGCTCCACCGCCGGTCGGCTGGGGCCCGGGTACGGATCCACCGGAACCCGGAGCAGATGGCGCTTCCGCGACGGAGACCGTCGCGTCCGCCGGCACGCCACCCACGAGACCTGACGCCGCGACGGTCGACAGCACCACGGCCGACAGCGCCACGGCCACGGCGCCGAGGACGATCGTCCGCCGCCCGACGCGCGGCCGCGCCCACCACAAGCGTCGGCCGAGTGCCTGGGACGCGAGCCCCGTCCTGGGTACCGGACCCTCGGCGTCGGCATGGGGACCCTCGATCTCGCCGGCGGCCGCGATCGGAAGGCCGAGCGGAAGCAGCAGACCGCGCATGCGGCGCTTGAGGTCCCGCATCTGGTCGACGGCCGCTGTGCAATGGACGCACGCCAGTACATGCATATCGATTCGATGGTGCACGGGCACAGCCAGCGTCTCGTCGACGTACCGAGCCAGGTGGGGGACGTAGTCCTCGCACCCTGGCGCCACCCGGTCCTGATGGGCCTGGAGGTACTCCCGCCTCAGCCGTCCGCGAGCCCTGCGGGCCAACGACGACACCGCGTTCGGCGAGACGCCCAGGAGGGGGCCGGCCTGTGCCGGTGGCAGGTCGTGGACGTCGACGTACCAGAGGACGCGCCGCCAGCGTGCGGGCAGCTCGGCGAACGCCCGCCGGACCCGGTGGTCGTCGTCGGCCCGGACCAGAGCGTCGGGGTCACGGTGCGGGCGGTCCACCACCTCGGCCTCGGCGGGCACCGCCTTCTGCTGCGTCCGCAGGAACCCGATGGCGGTGTTGCGGACCGTCGTCATCAGGTACGAGCGGACGTTCGTCACCGGACCGCCTCCGCCGCGCACGGCCGACAGCAGCGAGGTGAACGACTCGGCAACGACGTCGTCGACTGCCGGTCCGTGACCGACCACCTGTCGAGCGACCCCCGCCGCCCTGCGGTAGTACCGCGTGTAGAGCTCGGCGAACGCCTGGTTCTGCCCGGACCGGAGGCCCGCGAGCAGCTCCTCGTCGGACGTGGACCCCGCGGCACTCTCCTGCTGCCGCGACGGGGTGGAGCTGGTCGTGTCGACCATCCGCGAGCGCCCCCTGGCACGTCGATGGAGTTGTCCTGATTGCGTAGAATACTACCGCCCGGTACGTGCAACCGCGCAGGTCAGTTGGGTGATCCGGGGGGTGATTCTGCGTCCGGGGGCGGCTTCGGGTTGCGCCGTCACCACCGTGTTGTGCCAACGTCTAGCCCGGCGATGAACAAGAGACCCGCAGGAGACGACGCACTCGGCACGCTGTGCGCGCGATGGCGCAGACACACGGTTGCCGAGGGCTGGCGTATGCCCGAGGACTGGTCGGCACCGGCAGTCGTTCCGCTGGCGCACGCGGTTCTGCACGGGCTCCCGGCGGAAGCGCCCGCTCAGGCCCTCGGGACGGCCCGTGCGCTGGCCGATGTCGGCATCACGGAGGGACTGCGCGATGTCGGCACGCTCTACGAGCTGTGCTCGGAGACCATTCCCTTGTCCGTCACGCTGGCGTTCGCCGCAGCCTGGGAGACCACCGACACGGGACCGGACCCGGAGGTCGCCGCGCGAGGTATGAGCGGGCTTCCGCAGCACGCCGAGTTCCTCGCCCGGGCGGCCGACGTCTACGCGGGCATCGACAGCACGCGGGAGGGCGGGTCGCTCCTCCTGGTGACCATCGACGGCCGGGTCGGCAAGATCGGCGCGGCTGCCCGCCTCGTCCGGTGGAAGCGCGATGTCCTGCTGGGCGAGGCCGTCCGCCTCGCCTTCAGCGAGAACTACCCGACCGGCTACCGCGACGGTGTCGCCGTCGTGGTCGGTCGGTCCGAGCCCGCCGGCCACGTGCACGCGGCCGTCGTGCGGGCTCGGGCCACGCTGGCCAGCCTGGCCGAGAAGAACCCGAGCATCCTTCGGGCACCGATCCGGATCACCGTGCAGCCGCTGCCCGAGGACGTCGCAGCCCTCAGCCGTCTGATCGCCCAGCACGATCCCGCATAACCGGTACCAGCTGCCGGTACCCGGGGTCCGCGGCCGCGCGTCGGCCACCCGTACCGTGCTCATGGACGCGCTGTGCGACGAACCGTCGGATCGACTCGCGGGCCCGCACGAGCAGAGCCGCGACGGCGTTCTTGGAGATCCCCAGGTCGGCGGCCACCCTCGCGATCGGCACTCCCTCGAACACCGTCAGCTGCATGGCGTACCGCTGGCGCGGTGGGCATGCCGCGAGCCCCTCCAGCACGTCGCCGAGCTCCATGGCCGACAGCGCCGCGGCGGCCGGGTCGTCCGACGCCGGCAGGTCGTGCGCCTCGTCGATCACGGTGGTCGGCGGTTGCCTCCGGCGAGAGCGGTCCGTCGCGATGTTCCGCACCGTCCGCGCCACGTAGGTCTTTCCGTGCTCGCGAGGGCCGCGCCCTGCGCGCAGCAACGACAAGATGCGCACGAACGCCTCGGCAGCCAGGTCGTCGGCGTCTGACGGGTTGCGGGTGTAGCGCCGTGCCACCTTGAGCGCATAGGGGTAGTGCCGCCGCCATACGAGGTCCACCGCAAACGTGTCGCCGGCCTTCGCCCGGCCGAAGAGCTCGACGTCACCGAGCTCCTCGAGCTGGTCTTCGCCGTCCCCCTGCACCTCGGCATGCCCACGTCGCTGCTCCATCAGGCCGATCTCGCGCTGCCACGCCGTCGTCGTTATCGGCATCCCAGTCCCCTCCTCGCGATGACGGTCCGGAGGTTCAGCAGGACCGTCGGCGCACCTGTGTACGCACGGGGGAAGACGCTCGACCAGCTCTCGCGTGTCGCGGCTCACCCTGGTGATCGGGAGGGTGATCTGCCTGGTCAGAGCGCTAGGACTGAGGATCCGGCTGATGACATGACCGTGGCCCCGCACGACAGGCTGCGGGGCCACGGCACAGGATCCGGCCCGGTTGGACCGGTCCCCGGAGCGGGTCAGGCGGTGCGGCGTCGGGCTGGGTTGACGGCCAGGAGCACGTGCCCGAGGGCGAGGAACAGCATCGTGGCCTCGAGATAGCGGGAGGTCGCGAGCGACGCCAGCACGAGGGTGCCCAGCGCCACGAGCAGTGCGCCGACCGCGGCGCGGGTCATGACCCGCGACAACCGCACCAGCCGCACTGCCTCGTCCGGCAACGGCGGAGCATCGGTCAAGAGGTAGGACATGCGAGTTCCCTTTCCGGTGGGTACGCGGCTCCTGCTGAAGGCTCGGTTCATGCCCGAGAACCCCAGCTTCCGGGCATGAACCGAGCAATCAGCAGGAGCCGAGCGGGTCAGCGAGCGAGTGCGTGCGCGGTCCACCCGGTGGCGTCGTCGGTCCGGCGGCCGGCGAGCAGGTCGTCGATGACGTTGGCCACGCGGCCGGCGGCGTGACCGTCCCCGAACGGGCTCGGCGCCGACGCCATGCGACGGTGCAGCACCGTGTCGGTCAGCAGGCCGACCAGGGTCTCGGTGATGCGTTCCGTCACGGTGCCGACCAGCACTCCCCCACCTGCGTCGAGAAGCTCGGGGCGCTCGGTGGCGTCACGGGTGATCACGACCGGGACGCCGAAGGCGGGCGCCTCCTCCTGGACGCCGCCCGAGTCGGTGACCACGACGGTCGCCCTGGACAGGATCCGGGTGAACTCCTCGTACGGCAGGGCGTCGATCAGCAGGATGTTCGGGGAGCTGAAGACCGTCGGCACGATTGCCTCCCGCACGACCGGGTTGTCGGTCAGCGGCACGATCATCAGCACATCGGGGAACAGGTCGGCGACCTGGACCAGGGCGCGCGCGACCCGCTCGATCCCGTCGTCCCAGGACTCGCGCCGGTGGGCGGTCACCAGGACCAGGCGACGGCCCTCCTGGATGGCGGCCTCGATGACCGGCTCACTGACGGGGCCCGAGCGGGACGCGGTATGCATCAGGGCGTCGATGACGGTGTTGCCCGTGACGGTGACGTGATCCTCGGGCACGTGCTCGTGGAGCAGATTGCGGGCCGCGAGGTTCGTCGGAGCGCAGTGCCGTGCGGCGATGGTGGTGATGAACCTCCGGTTCGCCTCCTCGGGGAACGGAGAGTAGATGTCCCCGGTGCGCAGGCCCGCCTCGACGTGCACCACGGGGATCTGCCGGTGATAGGCGGTCAGCGCCCCGGCAAAGGCCGTAGTGGTGTCGCCCTGCACCACCACGGCGTCGACGGGGTGCGCGTCGAGATACTCGCTGAACCCCCGTACGGCGCCGATGAGGACGTCGTCGAGCGAGTAGCCGCGCCGCAGCAGGCCGAGGTCGTGGTCAGGGACGATGTCGAAGAGCTGGTTGACCTGGTCGAGCATGGTGCGGTGCTGCCCGGAGGTCACGACGCGCGGCAGGTGGGTGCTGCGGCGCTTGAGCTCGTTGACGACCGGGGCGAGCTTCACGGCCTCCGGCCGCGTTCCATAGAGCACTGCGATCTCGCGGCGAGCTGTCTGGGGCATGCTGCTTCTCTCTGCTCGGACGTAGGGCTCGCAAGCACGAGCCGACGGGACCGACGCAGCGGGGCAGGAGTGATGACGCTCTTGCTGTGATTTCTTGGGTGAACCGGTATCGAGCCGTCTGGGCAGCGACGCTTCGGCCCTCACGCGTCCCCCGTCGGCCGCGCCGACGCCAGCAGGCCGCCCGGAGTGAAGAGCAGCGAGCACAGGCACAAGGTCGCGATCATCAGGACCGGGCCGCCGACCGTGTGCATCATCCAGCCGAACCCGGTCTCACCCCAGCGGGCGGTCGCCTCGACAGACAGGATCGTCCGCGCCGTGCTGACGACTCCGAGCGTCGTGATCGTGACCAGGCCGGCGACCAGCAGCCCAGCCACGGGCGCACGACGCCACAGGAGCAGCATCAGCGAGGTCGCCAGGAGCGCGCCGCCCACGAACCACGCGGCCGAGACGGGTCCGGCGACGAGGACGCTCGACCACACGGGCACCGCTCCCGCCGCCGACTCGTAGTAGAAGACCGGCTCCGCCGAGGGCACCGTCGTCGGCCGGGAGAACAGGTGCTCGAGCAGCCGGGCCGTGAGTACCGCCTCGCCGTGGCGAAACCGGTCGGCAGCCACCAGGACTGCGACCCCGAGCACCGCTACGGGCACGGCGGCCACCACGCGCGGGCCGATACTGGGCGGCAACGTACGCGACTCGATGATCACGATCTCGACCGACGCTCCGCTCACCGCTCGCCCGCCGCGGCGGCACGACGACCGATCCTGCTCGCGCCGACCACCGTGCACCCGTGCGCGACACGGACGATCCCAGGATGCGCGGTCGACAGGCCGGCGAACCCTGCAGCGGCGAACCTGCCTGCGCCGACGGCGCCGGTCGCGGGAGTGTTGCGCATGGTGTGTGCCTCTCAGGACGCGGACCGCGCGGTTCAGCGGCCCTGCTCCTGCGATAGACGCAGCCGAGCCGCAGTCACGACGGCCGAGCGCTGTGACACACGTCACGGTGCATGCCTACCGCACGAGCAGCCGGCCTGCCGTGTCCACCATGACCAGGAGCACTGCCACGTTCAGCACCGTCGTGACCAGGCGGGACAGGTAGACGGCACGCCACAGGACGACGAGCGGACCCCCTGCCACCAGCACGCCCCCGGCCACGTGCGACGCCGTCGCGTCGATCGAGCTCAGCACGAGCACGCCGAGCGCCACGAGCACCGCGCCCGCCGTCACTCGGTTCAGGACCGCAGCAAGGCGCACGAGACGGACGGCCTCTGCTGGTACCTCTGCCGGGGGTGCGGTCATCGGTGTCTGGTCCATGCCCACTTCCCTTCGATGGGGCGGAAGCCCTGCCCACAGCCGGGGGTGTGGGCTGCGGGCAGGGCTTCCGGTACGGAGGCGTCAGCCGATGGTGCGGCGGTGACGCGAGATGACCAGCGCGGCGGCACCGAGCAGGATCAGGAGCGCTGCTCCTCCGGCGATCCACCCGATGTTTGCGCCCGTCATCGCGAGGGGCGACCGGTCGCTCGGCGTTCCAGGGTTACCGGGGTCGCCGGGCTCGTTCGGTGTGCCAGGCTCGGCGGGCTTGCCGGGCTCGGCAGGCTTGCCCGGCTCCTTGGGGGTGGCGCACGCGTCCGCGCTGTCGGTCAGGTCGTTGTGACCGATACCGGCGGTGTTCGCGAACCCGCCCGGCTTGCCGGAGCCGGACTCGGGGCACGTGAACGTGGACTCGTTGGCGGCGTCGCCGTCGACGGTGGCCTGGACCTTGACCCGGTACGTGTGGGTGGCTCCCGCACGCAGGTTCACGGCGGTGGCGACGACGTTCGCGTCGTCACCCTCGACGCCCTGACCGGTCCACGACTCCGCTGCGGTCACACCCTTGGGCGTCGCCGTCACGTCCGCGGACGTGACGTCGATGCCCGCACCGAACCGCAGGCGGTCGGTGAGCGTGTACTTGCCGTCGGCGTCACCGCTGTTGGTGGCCTTGATCTCGTACGTGATCGTCCACTTCCCGTCCTTGCCGGCGACCGGGTCGCCGACGACCGACTTGGTGATGTCGATCGACGGGATCGGCGCGCACGCCTGATCGTCCTCGACCTGGCCGGCCGGGTCGGTCATCGCGGACGTGTTGTTGAACGCCGTGTCGGAGTCGTCACCGTCGGCGCCGCACGTGGTCGGGTCGTCCGCCGTGCCCGCACCGGGCACCTGCAGCGGGACGTCGGCGATCACGGTCAGCTCGTACCGGTGTGGCTCGTAGTCACCGTCCTCGTTGCCGAGGAGCGGCACCGCGGAGGCGACGGTGAGGTTCTTCTGACCGTCCCAGGCCGGTTCGGCCAGCGTCACCCCGTCGGGCGACGTCGTCACCTCGGCCGAGACGATGGCCGCCGCGTCGGCGAAGTGCAGCTCGTCGTCCAGCGTGTACGACGTGGCCGCGGCCTTCGTGTTGGTCACCTCGATGCCGTACACGACCTCCCACTGACCGTCACCGATCGGCTCCGCCGAGATCAGCGTCTTCTCGTGTGCCGGGTCACCGACGATCGTGAGACCTGCGGGGTCGCAGTTGATCGTCGGCGGGTCCTCGGTGTCGTCCGGCTGGGCGGCCTCCGCGCAGGCGGTGTTGACGATGCTCTCGCCCGTCGAGGCGTCAGCGGTGATCTCGAACTCGTGGCTCTCCGAGCCACCGGGCTCCAGCGAGTCGATGGTGAACGAGCCCAGGTCCGGCTGCTTGTCGTCGGAGACGACGACGTCGGTCAGCGTGCCCTGACCCGTGTTCTCCACCACGATCCGGTACCGGATCGTGTCACCGTCGCGGAAGACCGGGTAGTCGGCGACATCGTTCGCGTCACGCCAGGTGCCGTCGAGGTCCTGGACGTACTTCTTGAGCGACGCCGAGTACATCGTGCCCATGGTCAGCGGCTCCGACGTGCGCATGACGAGCCGGGTGTGCTCGGCACGAGCCTGCGAACGGTTCACCCAGGTGTCGCCCGGGTCCGCGCCCTCGGTCGCGATGTTGACCTTGAAGGCCAGCGTCTCGCCCGGAGCGAGCTCACCACCGATGACACGGATCGCCGTCGGGTTGGCGGGCATCGTCGTGGACCACACGGCCGACGGCTCGCCCGCCGCACCGTTCGACTCGTCCGCCGGGTCGTCGGAGAGGGTCGCCGGGTCCGCGTCGGTGTAGTACACCGTCGCGCCCGCCGGCACGTCCACCCCCGTCAGCGCATAGGTGCCCTCGAAGCCCGTCCCGCGGCCGTCACCGTTGTACGGGAGGATGTCGATGGTGTCCGTGTAGGCCTGCGGCAGCGGGTCCTCGGACTTGAGCGTCACCGTCCACGACCCCGTGCCGTTGCCCGAACCGTCCGGGTTGGCGATGAACCACTGGTCGGTGGTCTTCGCGATCAGGGTGTTGCCGCTGGTGCTGACCGTGACCTGAGCGGTCGCGGGACGCGACGACTCACCGGCCAGGGAGCTGGTGGCGGTGTTGGTGAGCACCTGGCCCGGCACCACCGAGTTGCCGGCCACCGCCTGGTAGGTGAGCTCCTGCTCCTCGTTCGTCGGCACATCGTCGATGGACCAGGTCAGGACCTGCTGCCCCTCGCCGTTCGTGGTCACCGTCGGCTCCGGGTCCGCCGACCCGCCGACGTAGGACATGCCCACCGGCAGGGTGTCCACGATCGAGTAGTCGTCGACCGTGTCGGGCAGCGCACCCGAGCCGTTGGCCGAGTACGTCAGCGTGAACGTCGCCGGCTCACCGGGCCTGACCACTGCCCGGTTGACGCTCTTCTGGATGGCGGGGGTCGCGTAGATGATCCGGAGGATGTCGCGGCGCCCGTTCGTGGACGGGTAGCGCGCTCCCGGCGTCTGTGCGATCGGGCTGGAGTCCCACGGTTCACCTGGGCCCTCCCACACACCGCTGACCGGGTTGTACACCGAGCCGAACATCCACACGTCCTGACCGGTGGGGGCGTCGGCCTGGATCGTGGGGTAGGCCCGGAGCTGCATACCGTGCCAGCCTTCGTCCGTGGCCAGCGAGTCCGGGAAGAGGATCCGGACAGCCTGGATCGTGGTCAGGTCCGCAGGTTCCGTGGTCGTCCAGTTCGCCGGGTCGCTACCGCAGTTGAACGTGTTCGGGTCACCGACGTCGCCCACGTAGTACTCGAGCGCTGGCGGGTTGTCGAGTGCGCCCGACCCACCGCCGTGGTTGAAGCCGAGGATCATCGGTGCCTGGCCCTCGGGGACCGGGCTGAAGTCGACGTAGTCCGCGTCGAACACCAGGCACTGCCCCTGCTGCGCGGTAGGGGCAACAGGCAGACGGGAGGGGTAGTAGTTGTTGAGGTACTGCATGACCTGCGTCCCGGCCGAGACGCGGTAGGTGTCGTCCCAGTTCGTGCCACCGGCGCCGGTGAAGCCCCGGTACCACGGTGCGGCCCAGCTGCCAGGCAGCACGTAGGTCTTGCTCGTGGAGTTGTTGCCGGCCAGGTCGGTGGACGTCAGCCCTGTCGTCGACGTGTACGTCGGCGCGTTGGACTGCAGCGTGATCGAACCGGCCTGGTTCGTTGCCACGTGCAGCCAGATGCTGCCGCTGGCGATGTAGCTCCAGTCGGTCGGCAGGGGGGCACGCCCGACCGTCGAGTCGTACTTCGGCACGGTGGCGAGGTCATAGTTGATGCCGCTCAGCGTCAGGTCGAAGACTCCTGACTGGCCCGCGACCGGCGTCAGCGTGCAGTTGTCCACGAAGGACGTCTGCTGGTCGGCCGGGTAACCCGGCAGCTCCGACCAGGGAACACCGCTCGCCCGGTTGGAATCGAAGGGGGAACAGCCCACGACGCCGCGGTTGCTCGTCCCCACGGTCACAGTGGCGCCGTTGCTGTCGGCGAGCTGCAGCCGGTAGGTCACGGAGTCCGGGCCCTGGTCCGACCCCTTGCCCAACCGCAGCGCCCACTGCAGGTCGACGTCGACCGTCGTGTAGTCCTCGTTCCAGTGGTAGTACTCCGTGTTGCCGCCGAACTGCATGTCCAGCGCGAAGTCGTTCGCGATGTCGATCGGGTCCAGCGGCTGCTCCTGGCCGTTGATCTCGCCGACAGCGGTGAGCTGCTCACCTGTCGCGCCGTCGACGACGACCGGTGTCTGCACCACGACGGCGGTGCCCTGCACGACGGTGCCCAGGTTGCAGGTCAGCGTCTTGCCGTCCTCGGAGATCACCGAGACCGGATCGACGTCCGCCGTGAGGCACACGTTCGGGACCTCCTCGAACAGCCCCTTGTCGAGGGTGGCGGAGAACGTCACGTTCTCCACCGGCTCGTTCGCCGGCGCCTCCTCGTCGTCGTTGACGTTGACCCGCCACACGGCGTTGACCACGTCGCCGCGGCCCACCGTCGCCGGCGTGCCCTCTTCCCACTCACCCTCGATCTCGTACACGGTCTCGGCGAACGCCGGCGGCGCCGCTGCGGCGACGATCCCTGTCGCGGCCGTCATGGTGGCCAGCGTTCCTCCGATCAGGCGCCTGACCAGACGCTGTCCGCCGCCCGGTGCTCTCGGCGTCCTCGTCCGTTGACGGCTTCTCATGCGACCGGTGCGACGACCTTCAGACGAGCTCTGCATGGGTGTCCCTTCCTGTTCGCACGCGCCTGTCGCGTGCCTCTTGCACTCCCCATAGGACGTCGATGTGCGAGTCGCTCGTCGCCTGAGACGGCAAAAATCATCAGCCGCATCATCAGTTCTGACATCAATTTCACCCGCTCTGACAGCGCGGTCACTTCGCGGGAGAGGCAGGATCCGAAGCGTGCCCACCTCACCTGATGGACTGGACTCACTCACCGACACAGAAATCCGCACAAGCCTCGGATCCGGAGACCTCGACCGGATCGAAGCCCTCTTCGACGCCCTCTGGTACGACCTGGCGAGCAGGTTCGCGCCCGAACTGCTCCGGGCGGTCGAAGGCATCCCCTCCAGCGCGTTCGACGCACGTCCCCGACTGCTGCACGCCGTCCTGCTCGGCTACCACCGCATGAGCTATGCCGAGGGCGAGCACCAGCAGCTGCGCCGGGCGCTCCAGTTCTACGTGGTGACGGGGCAGCGCTACAGCAAGCGGCTGCCGTCCCTCACCCGGCCCGGCGACCTCGTCACCGCCGGTGCGGCCGCAGTCATCTCCGGGCGCATGCGCGGGGACTACAAGGGGGCCGAGCACCTGGGTGCCTGGACGGACGCACAGGTCAGGCTGGGTACCGTCCGACCGGCTCTGCCCTGGCTGTCGGTCCGAGCAGCGGCCCGTCCAGGATGGCTGTCAGCGGAACGTGGACTCACGGCGATGCTTGCCGGCTCCCTCGACAGAGCGACCCAGCTGTTCACGAGGGCGCACGACGAAGCGGGCGACCCGCCCTACGCCCACTACGCCGGGACCGCAGCCGCTGCGAACCTCGCGCTCCTCGCCGCCTATCGAGGCCACCTCGATCTCGCCCGCACCTGGCTCGCGACGCTCGAGAGCTCGGGTCCCCTTCCGGACTGGATCCAGCACCTGACCACCGTCGGCGCCGAGATCGCCCGCGCGCTCATCGCCATCGACGAGGGCGACCCCACCACGGCGGCGAGGCTTCTGAGCCGGATCGGGGCGGTGACACAGAAGGTGGAGCTCTGGCCGTTCGTGGCCTACGCGAACGCCGGCTACGAGGCGC
The DNA here is from genome assembly GCF_042685865.1 of Promicromonospora vindobonensis. Lineage (NCBI taxonomy): Bacteria > Bacillati > Actinomycetota > Actinomycetes > Micrococcales > Promicromonosporaceae > Promicromonospora > Promicromonospora vindobonensis. Next base: position 1,059,197 of record NZ_JBHUOG010000001.1, read on the forward strand.
ACTACGGCGACCCGCACAAGGGCCTGCGGATGCTCGACACGGCGCGCCAGCAGCACGGTGCCCTCCGACCCGATCCGACAACGATGACCGGAGAGCTCGTCCTACGCGCCGAGGCCAAGCTCCTCCTGAGGGTCGGGGCCGGCACACGTGTGCTCAGCCTCGCCGACCGGCACGCCGAGGTCGAGGCGCTGATGCTGCACGCTACCTGGGCCCACCTCCTGGCCGGAGAACACCACGAAGCGATGCGGATGTCCGCCGAAGCGCTCCAGCACCACGACCTTCCGGTGAACGACCAGATGGGACACCACCTGGCACTGGCCATCGCCAGCCTGCGGACGGGCCACCCCGAGCGCGGCGCTACCTCGTTCCTGGCGGCGATCCGCCTGCGGTCCACGCCCGCCCACGTCTCGCCGTTCCTCGCACTGCGGGACGACGAGCTCGACGAGCTCTCCGCGCTGGCGTTGGTGCCGAATCCGCTGCTGCTGCACAGCGGCGCGATTCCTGCCCGACGCAACACACCGCCGTCGGGCATGCTGGTGCACCTGACCCCGCGCGAGAGCGCGGTGCTCCGCGCTCTGAGCGCCGGCGCGACCGCCGAGCAGACGGCAGCGCAGTCCGGCGTCTCGGTCACCACCGTTCGGAGCCAGATCCGCAAGATCTACCAGAAGCTCCGGGTCTCGAACCGCAACGAGGCGCTCGCCAGAGCGCAGCATCTCGGGCTGCTCCGCGTGCCACGCCTCACGTCGCACGACCGTGCGGGATGAGAGGGCTGGTCCCTCCTTCGACGGCGGGACCCATTCAGAGCTCGACCGCCGCCACGCTGAGGTAGAAGGGCGCGGGAACCGGGAGCCGTCGCCCGCCAAGAAGGCGCTGGAGGAGAAGCCGGGGCCAGGGCGGCGTCGCACGCACGCCCGTCGCATAGACGATCGTGCGGTCAGGCCCTGCGGTGCGCAGCACCCCAGGGCCGTAGACACCGCGGGCAAGGGACTCGGGAGTGCCGGGATCGTCCGTCCGCACGACATGTCGCGGCTCGGACCAGCCGGCGCGATCCGCGGTCAGCTGTGGCGCCACGCTCACCCACAGGCCCTGCGGGGGAAAGCCACCGGTCCCGTGAATGTCGGCGCCACGTGCGAGGACCATGAGCCAACCATCTGGCGTGCGCGTGACGGCGTTGTCGAAGAACCCCTCCTCGGATGTCGCGAACACCCGTGGTTCGCCCCAGGCGATCCCGTCAGCACTCTCGCTGACGTGCAGCTCATAGTCCGGCAGCTCACCCGGGCCGATCTCGTGCTGGTTCGCTTGGAACCACATGATGTAGCGCCCGTCATCCTGGACGACAAGGGGCTCGAGCACACTGAGCCGTGGCGCGACGCCTCGGATCAGGGGCTCCGATCGGCGCACCCACCGCTCATCGATGTACTCGAGCACTCCGATGGCGTACCGGCTCTGAGCGCCGTACTGCTTCAGGGAGGCGCGTCCGGTGTAGTAGATCCGCGCGGGATGCCCGTTGGCGGCCGGCACGTAGGACGGTGTGTGCATCCCGGCGCCGTCCCATGCCCCTCGCGGAGGATCCGCGGCCACGGGGCGTGCGCGCCCGTGGTTGTCGGTCTCGATACGCCAGGTGGATGAGGCTGGATCGGCGGTCTCGGCGGTCTCGGCGGTCTCGGCGGTCTCGGCGGTCTCGGCGGTCTCGGCGAGCGTGGCGACGTACAGGCGGTTCCGGAACGTGGTGCTGAACCCACCGAGGAACATCGTGGGGACACCGTCGATGACATGAACGTCCGGGTCACCCAGGCCGAGGAGGCCTCGTGGCATCGGGCCGTCCACCATGTCCCACAACGGGACCCACCGCGACGTTGAAGGGGGATTGACCATGACGACCTCCGCGGAATCGAACACGCCAGAGCGGCGCGGACTCCCCTGCAGATCAGGTAGGTCGTTGAATCGACGATATCAATTGCGAACCACTTCCTCCGATTGCTCTTCGAAGACCGCGAGCGGATCGCCGGGTGTGTCATCCCGACCCGGGTGTCCGGGCCGCGCCAGCCATCCTGACGCAGGCAGGTCACCGAACCGCAGGTACGGTCCGTAATTGGTGTCGAGGACTCCGTCGAGGCCGTCTGCCACTGCCAGCACGAGCGGCCTGACCTGTTCGCGCGCGCCGTACTCGATCATCACCGCGTGCGCCCGGCCACCAGGCAGCACCCGCTCGAGCACGCCGACGTCGTACTCGACGAGGACCGCGTCCGTGGGATCGACACCGAACGACGCACCGGCCACGGTCAGGCGGTCAAAGACCGGCTCCGGCTGGTACTCCCCTGCCGTTCGAAGACGTTCGAGGATCACCGCCTTCGTTGCGGAGTCGGACAGCAGGATCAGGGTCGGGCGCATCTCATGTGCTCCCTCGGGTCACGTCGGCCACGTCCCGCATCCTGATCGCACGCCGGAACCGGGCGACGGCATCGTCAGCACCGCGTCGAGCGAGCTCGGTAGCCGCATGTCGCAGTACGACCACGTCCGGTCCGACGACGGCGCCGTCCGTGTCGCTCGGTTCTCGCTCGCGCTTGCTGTACACGCCTTCTCCTCGCTCGTGCCCGGCCGTTCCACCCGGTTCGAGGCCGAACCTACCGCCCGTCTCTCGTTGGTCCCTGCCTCACAGGATGGAGGCTGTAGCGGCAGTCCGGCGGGTCCGCTGGCCTCTGGAGCGACGGCGGTGCTCGTGGGGCTCTCGGCCGGTGTGCGGCTCTCGATCAGAAGGTCGAGCTGGCTGCCGGCGGACCCTCCTCGAACTCGGTGCCGGCTTGGTGCGCGGCCGCAGGCAACCGGGTCGGATAGCGTGCCGACCATGACCGAGACACCGGACGTCAGCAGCGACCAGACCAGCAATGACGAGCACATCGTGCAGCTCATTCCCGCCGACGTGTGGGTCGCCGTCTACAAGGACGACGACACCGAGCTGCGCGCGCCACTGGTGGCCTGGGCGCTGCGCCGCGACGGCCAGGTCGTCCCGCTGGACACCGACCCCGAGGGTGACGTCGGCGACCCCCGAGAGACCAGCAACTTCGACCGCGTCGAGCGGGTTGTTGATGGGCACAACTAGCGCTCGCCGAACAGCTTCGTGAGGTAGCTGTGCAGGCGAGGCCGGCGGGAGATCACCGGGCCAGGCCGACGGAGCATGCTGCCCGCAAAAGGCCCATGCCGGACTGTTCGCGTCCATGGGTGTCCACGACACCCCAGGACGCAGAAGAGGCCCGGCCGACCGCCCAAGGGCGGCCGAGCGACCAACTAGAAGTTGATCATGTGGTTTGGGGGCGCTGGATCGTTGGGATTCCGCGGTTTCTAGGTTAGCGGACGCGGGGCGTGCCTGCTGCGTGCCACTCGAAGATCAGGTGCTGGCATTTGCACCGAGACACCACTTCCCCGCGCGGCTCCACCTAGGCTCTCAAGGTTCCCGTGTGCGAAGTCAGGCGACCCAGGGGCCGAATTTCTCCTGCATAGGCTCCACCCGGCCGAATGGCAGCTGATACGCCTTCTGCACCACCGAGTGCAGTCCCTTGGCAGTGCCGCAGATCGCTGCGGCGGCCACCTCGACGTTCACTTCTTCGGCTCGTAACGGAAGTCCGAGGTCCTTGCGATCGGCGTATTGAACGCAGTGCTCGCAGCCACACTCCACAATCACCGTAAGACGTCGGTACATGATTCTGAAGTCACCGAGCCCATCCTCTCGCCACCATCAGGTGTAGTCACACCGTACCTAGGCGATACCTAACGCGCGGACCACCAAATGAGCCACAACCTCCCCGCGCTGTCACGTCCGTAAGCTTTGCCTACCCGCTCAGCCGGCCCTGCCGACAGCCGCCCGCACCTTGTCGGCCGCGACCGACGAATCCTCGTGCTCCCAGAAGCGCAGGACGATCCAGCCTCGATCGGCCAGGATCTTGTCGGTCTCCGCGTCACGCGCCATATTCCCGTCAAGCTTCTGCCTCCACCGTACGGAGTTGGCCCGGGGCTCATTCGGGAGGCTCGCTCGTTGCGGCGTCTTACGAAGCCCGGACGACCGCGCCTATGACCTCCTGGAGCAGGCCCTCGGTAGTCTCGTTGCCCACCAGGAGCATTCGGTCGAGTAGCAAGTTCGATCCCTCGCATGAGGTTTCGGACGCGAGAAGGCACGAGTGGCAGGCGGCAAGGTTGAGACCATCAAGGTTCTGGGGGGAGGACTCTGAGCACACCGGATCGTTCGAGCACCAGTTGAGGTGCTCGGCAGCCCTGGCCAGAGCGGTGCCGATGCGATCGTGCTCGCCCTCACGCACGAGGCCGCCAAGGGTTCCCTCTTCATCACTCGATGTCGTGTAGATGAAGATGCCGTAGTCGCCGTTCGTCTCGCAGTACACACGCTCGCGAAGCGATGCGGCGGAGTACCCGGATATGAAGGAGAACTCACGCAGCAGTGTGTGGGCCAACGTGTGGAGGGCGACGTATTGGGCAGAGAAGGGGTGCAGCCGGCTCGCGAACCGAGATGCACTGAACTTCTCGGCAAGCTTCCCTGAGCGAGCGACGACGCCGGGGGTGGACGCCCATGCTTCGACCGCTTTGGGGTCGAGCCGTAGGAATATGCCCTCGCCGAACCCCTCGGACGCAGGGAGCCACGATGCCTCCTCCCCAGTGTTCGTCACTGAGGGGATACGGCGCGCGTCGGGGCGGTAACGCTTAAACCCGAGCGCGGCTCGCACCTCGCGGAGCCGGTCGACAAGGATCACGCTGTCAAACAGTGAGGCCAGCGTCCGCTCGACGACGTCGCTGGAGGCAAGACCGAGTGTCACGGCCCGCGTCTTGAAGTTTGCTTCGTCCGCCTTGTCGTGGGCTGCCGCGCGGAACGCTTCGAACTCCTCGGCGAGTAGGACACCGTGGGTGTGCTGCGGGTCGGGCTCATCGCCACGCGCTCCACGGGCGGTGTCCATTACAGCGACGGCGTCGACAGCGTGGCCCTGTGCTGCGAGGTCGTCCGCAATCGCTTTCGCGAGTCCCGGCGCGTACGCCTGGTCGAAGGTGTCCTTGAGCCCCAGGAAGAGCGGGTGCTGGGTGATGAGATCCGTCGCATCCAGGACCTGGCCGGACATCGAGGGAATGTCGATCGCCGCCTCGGTCTCGGAGTAGTGGAAACTTGTCGCACCGCGCTGCAAGACCTCCAGTGGGCTCGCGCACTGGCCCCACGTGGACTCCCATGGCTGGATGCCGCGGCACGTGAGTCCCTCGCGGGTAAGCACATCTGCTCGCAGGTCACCAAACGCTCGACGGGTCTGACAGGCGTCGCAGTGGACCTCGAGTCCGGAGAGACCCTGGGATCCGCCCCGGACCTGTTGGAAGCGCAGGTGCGTTGCGTCAATACACGCCACTCCGTCCTTGGCCACACGGTGCACCCAGTCGACCCATGGCACGTCAGTCGCGTGGCTGCGCTCGCGGCACACGACGACAAAACGCATCGGGACCAGGCGGCCGGAATCGTGGGGACATACGGGAGCAGCGCTCTGCTCCTCCTTCGGGCCCCACTTGATCATTCGCCGGCATGTTTGGCAGAAGAGCCATGCAGGAAAACGAGCGACCTTGACCGCGATCGACTTCGGGTCCTCGGGGTTCTCCGACGTCGGCGGGCCGTAGAACCTCTGGACGCCGAGCCGGGAGGAGAGCCGTTCACACTCGATCTCGGGTAGCACGCTGCGCTTCGGCCAGTACTCCGCGGTCCGGGTCACGAAGGATTCGCCGAGGATGTCGACGATCGCTCCGGGGCTGAACGGTGAAATCAGCTGGGCGACGGTGACCTGAAGGATGCGCTTGTTCATGCCTTCTCTCCGACCGGTCGAATGCGGACGGACTTGTCGACCGAACGCATCGAGTGCATCGTCGCCCAACCCTGGGCATTGTCTCCGAAGTTCTTGAGGAGTCGCTCCTTGGGGTCTCGGCGTGACTCGTACTTCAGGGGCAATCCCTTGTCCTTCGCGCGCACGCTCCAGTCCGCCGCCGCTGCACGGAGCTCGAGCTCGGTGGCTTTGGCCTCCCGCGGGTCGGCAATCGCGATGTGATCAAGGAGCAGGCTGATCGCTTTCTTCACCTGGACCGATTCGGAGTCGAACAGTGCTGCATCGTCGTTGCCGCTCCATCCAATCGCGTGCCTCGCGATGATGACGAGGGCCGAGCGAAGTGCGCGACGACGGGCCTGAAGCGCCCACGGCGTGACCGAGGTGGGCTCGACGAACCGGTAGAACGACCCATGGAAGTTCCTGAAGGACTCAAAGGTCGAACGGTCGCGCGCCTTGCCGGATCGGTAGAGGGCCAGGACGATGCCCGGCACCTTGTCACGACCGACGCGACTTGTCGCCTGGATGTACTCGGCCGTTGCCTTCGGTTGCCCGTTGACGAGCATCAGACCGAGTCGAGGGACGTCGATGCCTACCGAGAGGATGTTCGTCGCGGCGATCGCATCGATAGCGCCATCCTCGTCGACGTGGGTCTCAAGGCGCTCCAGAATCTCGACGAGTTCGTGGGAACTCACGTTGCTCGTGAGTTCGAAGACGCCGTCAGATGAGAGCGTTCGTTCGGAGAGCCCTCGCTCGTGCTCGCGCTGCAGGTTGTCTCGGACGTCGTCACGCAGGATCGTCACAGTCCGACCGAGCTCGCGCAGGCTGTTGTGGTAAAGCACGAGCGTCCAGTACGCGTCTCGTTCGGCAGGGGTGAGCTCAACCGACTCGGCCGCGGCGAGGAGTCGGCCGGCCGCCTGGCCGATGGCCCACGCTTGCGGGAATGCCTGTGGCATGAGTCCGACGTAGAGACGGCCCGGGGCCTCTGTGTCGAGCTTGGCGAAGTAGCTGTCGTCGGCGTCCACGCCAGCGGGTGGAAAGACATCGACACGCGAGGCCATGAGGCCCTTGACCTGCTCGTCGGCGGACCGGATGGTCGCGGTCGAGGCGACGATTTTCGGCTTGGTGCCACGCCAGCCGAGGAGCGCACGGATCGCAGCCTCATAGATGCCGACGATGGTCCCGAGCGGCCCGGAGATGAGGTGAAGTTCGTCCTGGATAAGAAGGGAGGGCGGATCGTAGGGCGCGCTGTCCAGGCCGAAGATCGATCCGCCGTCGGAGATCCACGCTAACCGCGCGAATTTGTCGACGGTCGCGACGACGATCGTCGGCGGGTTCTCGTAGATCGATTGGTCGACGACCTGGAGCGGCAAGGCTTCGGTGAACGGGCACACGTCCGAGACGCAGCGGACCGTGAACGAGTGCTTCGTCGCACGGAAGCCATACTTCTCCTTGTGGATCGAGCGTCGCGGGGGAAGCAGCGGGGTGCTACACCACGGGCAGACTCGGACCTGGAACGGGCTCTGCGGTGTCTGCTGGTTCATCAGTTCATCGAGTTGCACTTGTGCAGAGGCATAGGTGCCCGGTGTTGTCGAGTTTCCGAGGAGCAGTCCGATGCTGAAGGGCGCCGTGCCCTTGAGTGGTTCGCCATCGCGACGGAGGAGTTCGAGGGCACAAACGAGTCGGGAGGCGCGCTGGAACTGCTGTGCGGTGAGCAGACGCATCGTGTAGCGAGTGATGACGGCGGTGCCGGCGCCCGCATATCCGCGGTCGAGCCGACGACGGACCATCTCGATCGCGGCGAGGCCAAGGTAAGCCTCGGTCTTGCCACCACCGGTGGGGAACCAGATGAGGTCGACGAGGTCGCGGTCGTCGTGCTCCTCCTCAACGGTAGAGCGCAGAGCGAGAAGGATGAAGGCCAGCTGGAACGGTCGCCATGCCGGGTCGGGATTCTTGGGGCTCACGGCCTGCATCCGCATGGCGAGGTTAGCGATGCGGAACGCCTTGCGAACCTGCTCGTTGGATGCGAGGAGGTCGATACCGTCTCGAATGCGCGACATTGCCGTGTCCTGACGGTCGACGATTGCCTTCGCGACATCCATCTGGTCGGGCCGGGCGCTCTCGGCTACGACTCTCTGCCTCGCCGACCATGCCGCGTAGCCCGACGTAGAAGCAATCAGCCTGTCGCGGAGCACATCTGGGGCGATGCTCTCGTCGGCAAGCCAGCTCATCTTGAGTGTGTCGTCCACAATCTCGAGGCGCTTGATGGGCCGCACGGTCTCCACGGGAAGGGAGTCGGTCTCGATCTTCTGAACCGGCCGCTCGGCTCCCCACGTGCCAGCTACGCCGTGGCCGACGGCGTAGCTGGTGTGCCGCTGGTAGCGGTAATCGAGCTCGCGGTCCTCTTCGCTGGCGTTAACGACGACACTTCCCGGGTAGGGACGGATCTCACCGGTAACCACCTCAATGGAAAAGCTGGCCTGAAAAAGCACGTCGGCGATCTCGCGCTTCGCGCGGCCGAGGGGGACCTCAGCCGCGTTCGACAGAGCGACGGTGACGATGGGCTCGTCTCTCTTAGGGCGTGAGCGCCACTGCAAGCGAGCGCGCCCGCCCCACAGCTCGTGGGCGCCGGTGCTTCCGGTCGTGACGGAGACCGCGGTCTCAGGCAGCGGCACGCGCTTCCACGCCTCGTGATGGGGCGGTACGGCAACCGCATCCGCGACATCGACCTTGACGCCGGAATCGGACTCCACGTCACCGTTGTCGCTATTGTCGTCCGCGACTTCGATGCGCTCGTACCGTGCGGCGCGGACTCGGACGATGAGCTCGTTGGCATCGTGGATGAACGAGAGACCAAGCGACGACGGCGCCCAGCCGGTCGCGGCTGTCAAGCCACCGAGGTCGTCGTCATCGGCGGCCTCACCCTCGAAGGGGTCGACCGAATCGTCCCCCTCGTCGAGTGGAGTCTCGCTCGGGAGCAGATTTTCATCCAGGTTCTCTGGAGACAGGCCTTCCCCAGCCTCAACGGGGAAGAGCATTCCGGTGAGGTAGGCGTAGACAGGGCTGCCTTCGATGACCTCGTCCTCGTCACCGTTCTTTGGCCCGACGAAGTTGTTACGAAGGTACTCGATGTATGAAGCCTGGCCAGGAGAGGTCACTTGATTCGGGCTCCCTTTTGCGTCCAGAGGTAGTCGAACTCCGTGTAGGCGAGGTCTTTGTCGAACTGCTCAAACGTGTCGACGATGTTTACGATGAGACACTTCTCGGTCCCGCCATTAAGTGGCCCGCGGAGGCCTCGTCCGACCATCTGGACGTAACGGTTCGGCGAGAAGGTCGGGCGCGCGATGTAGAGTGCCCGCACCTTTGGGGCATCGAAGCCCTGGGTAAGCAGATCGCAATTCACCAATACCTTGGTCTCGCCACTCCTGAAGCTCTCGATTTTGCGCCGGCGTTCCTGCCCCCTCATCTCACCGTCCACGGCCTCGGCCGTACGGTCGAGCGTCCGAAGCAGTGCAGCGGTCACGTGCGCCGAGACCACGGACGGTGTGAACACGAGGATCGGCCACTCGGGCTCCTGACGCAGAATGTGGTTGACAAGCAATTGGGTGCGGTCGAGGTTGGAGCCGAGCTTGTCGAGGATTGCTCGCGAGACGTCGTCCCACGCGACCGCTCCGGTCTTGCCCATCGTCGGGCCTTCGGAGATCGTGACCTTCGAGTCCAGGAGCTGGTGCTCGACGTTCGAGAGCACTCGCATCTCGCGCAGTTGCTCGGTGGGGTTCTCCCGGTCGAGCGCGTCGAGTCGCCGGTCGCCGAAGCGCTGGGCGAAGAGTCTGTTGGTCTCAAGGTTGGTGCCTCGGTACGGCGTTGCTGTGAGACCGAGCAGCGGACGCGCGGTGCGGGATCCTCGGCGCTGATCGATGCCGAGCCAGTCGAGGATCTTGGTGTACCGCTGAGACCCAGCACGGTGAGCCTCGTCGATGACGACGAGCTTGGCGTCCTGCAGCCAGCGGTGGGCCTGATTGTTGACCTTGCTGTCAATCATCTGCGCGAGCTTTGCGTCGGTCGCGACTACGATCTGAAGTTCTTGGAGGGACTCGTCCGCCTCGTAGGCGCCCCAGTAGCGTGTGATCTCGAGCGGACGTTGGTCTCCGATAGCACGCCAGACCTCGGCCCAGCTGACGATCGCCTGTTCGCACAGTTCCTCGGATTGCGCGATCCACAGGACGGGCGAGGCAAGCTCGTTATCCCGAAGCATCCGAGCGATCGATTCGGTCGTCACACGGGTCTTTCCAGCGCCCGTTGGCAGGTAGAGGAGTCCCCGGCGGTGCTCACCGTCCTTTTCCCGAATGAGGACCAGTTCGCGTATCTGATCGAGAAGGTGTTCTTGGAAGTCGTGGAGCGCTTTGAGGTCGACCCTGCCGGGAACGATATCGACTGCGGGTGCCTTCTTCTCACGGGTTCCCGCGAATGCACGGGGAAATCCCAAGTTGGTGACGAACCCATCGGCCTCGGAGGAACCGTCCCACACTCGCGGAACCGCAAGGTGCCTTGCAGCGATCGCGCTCTTTAGCCTGCGTAGGGAGTCGTTGCCATAGGTGCTGAGGAAGATGTCAGCGACGGCCGCGTCGGACTGCTTGCCCTGCTTCTCCTCGATGATGTCGAGGAGACCATCAGGCAGGTTTGCGACCAGACCCGCGCGTTCGACGAGCTTCAGGAGCTTTGCGCTCTCGGTCGGCGCGGCCTGCACGGTCTGGACGAGTGCATTCTTGCGTAGACGCTCGTCACTTGCGATGACGTCCTCAGCGTCCGCACGTGTAAGCCCAAGCCGAAGAAGTCTGCTGACCTCGACGAGCGCTTCGACGTCCGACAGCTCGGCGTCAACAAGCACGGTATACCCGTCAACGTGTCCGCTGAGTCGCTGCTCGCGAGAGCCGGTAAGACTCGTCGTGCGCCGGACGATCGAGCTGCACCGACGCAGCATTGCGTTCTCAACCCCGGACCCCGACGGAAGAACTCGGTCGAGCGTCGGGTACACGTCAAGGACCGGAACTGCATCGCCGGCCGCGTCCCAGTCGATCGAGCGCGCGACCACGTCGGCAGCCGTCTGCAGATTCCACGCATTCGAGAGCGCCTCGCCCCACGGACCCGACGGGATGTAGCGGAGCCCGTGCGAGGCCAGGTCGTCCAGCTCGTCGGCTGCTGCGATGACGACCTGGTCGATCGGGGTGACCTGGACCGTCCTGCCGCCAATCCCAAGCGCGGGGATGGCAGCCACGCCGACAAGTTCCGGGCGTGCGGCCGCCTCACTAAGGACATCTGCGAGAAGCGCCGCGTTCCCGATGATGTACCCGTTGCGCCCGAGGAACTCTCTCAAGACGACAGTGGGGATCTCGTCGAGCCGGCTCGGCAGAGCGAAGTGCCCAGCGAGCGAATCTCGGACAACGGGAAGCAGATCGCCGTACTCGACCAGCGCCTTGGCAAGGACATCCTTTGATCTCCTCACCCCCCAGGTGCTGTCCAACAGCCCATACTTCCTAACGCACCACGTCTCGACGGCATCGAACTCGGCCTTCTTCGGATGCTGCACACCGCGGATGTCGACCAAGACGCTGATCCGCTGCTGGGGCATGCCCTCGGAGATGAGGACAGTGAGGCGCGCTCGAGCAATGTCAGCTTCCGAAGTGTCGACCTGAGCGAGCTCCTTGAGGATCTCGAGTGGTCCGGAGCCCTTGCGTGCGTCGAAACGAAGTTTGGCCCGAACATTCTGTCCATACTGTGACGCCAGTTTTTTCTCGAGTTGGGCCTGCATTGCGGCCCGGTACTCCTCGAACACCTCACCTTGGTGGACGGGCCAGTTCTCTGCCACGCCTGAGAGGCAGCCCGCGTAGCCCACGAGGTCACTGCGCCCCTTCACGCCAGGAATGTCTACCTGGCGCTCGGGCAAGCCGGGGACTTGGCGAGCGTCGAGGAAGACCTGCGACGCAGGCCGCCACGTTCCAGCCTTCGTCGGTACCTGGATCTCGATCTTGAGTTGTTGGATGCCCTCGATCGCGGTCCGCCCTGCGTCGGGCGACGCCTGGGAGACGAGCTCCCAGAAGTGCTTCCAATCACCTTCGCGCCAAGTGGAGTTGGCAGAAGCCGCCGCGGCGATGGCGACTTGGTCGCGAGAGACCTCGTGGACGCCAAGGCGGCGAAGCTTGCTCCTGACTTCAGGGGCCGCGGCGAACGCCGATGCGACAAGCTGCACGTTGCCGGGGCTCGGCACCCCCTCGACCGGGAGCAGAATCTTGTCGAAGTCCGAGATCCGCGCTATTGAGCCGTTTTCGAGCGGCACAACAAGGGCTCCGGTGAACTGGCGCCAGACCTGCTCCTGCTGCTCCTTAAGTTTCAGGAAGATCGTCAGTGCCGCATCGAGGGTCTCGAGAGTGCGCGGCGCGGCAGCCTCCGCGAGCCATGCGGCGGGCGCGATTGGCGTCGCCGAGATCTTTTCCTTCTCGTCGGACAGGAGCTGGGTAAGGCGCGCAGCGCGCGTTGGCGTCTGGTAACAGGACCAGTGAGGCGTGTCGATCGCACCTGTGGCCTCGGACCAGAGGCGAATTGTCTCGGAGGGCAACGCGAATGAACGGTCGCCACTCGCGTTCGTAATGAACGGCGCCCGCACCTTTGCGGGGCTGCGCATCTCTCCCGACGCGGTCGGGATGAGCTGGTGCCGGCGGGCAAGCTGAGGCACTCGCCCGGACATGTAGGCGTCGGCGGCCGAACGAACCTCACGGCCACGCGCGGGCAGCACGTCGAAGTGCTTGGCCGGATCCGCAGGTGTCGACTCGAGTAACGCGGCGTCGATGAGCAGTTCGGCGGCGACGTTGAGCATCTCACCATTGAGCTCGCTGACTGGGAGCAGCGATGTCCGGTCGTCGTTCACCTGCCACGGCGCGTTGAAGATGCCCTGGGCTGTGGTCTTGTCCTGGAGCGGGAACCAGGCCCAGAACTCGCCATCCTCGCGCCGCCCTTGGCCCACCGGGAGCGCGTACGACACTCGAACGCGGTCGCGGTGGAACAATCCGGGAAGGTTGGCTTTGACCCCTTCCGAGACATGGTGTTCCCGGTGAAGCACCCGCCACACCCCGTCGTCGGCGTCTGGAGACTTGAGCGTGACGAGCCCGGAGTCGACGTCCACGGTCTTTCGGTACGACCGAGAGACAACCTCCCCGCGTTCCCCGAGCGAGATTACGACCTGGTTGAGCCGGTCAGGGAAGAGCAGGTACCGAAAGTCGAAGCCCTTGAGTCGCTCGCGCAGTCGGGCGCCACCACGCACAAGGGGAAGCCGGACGATCGTCGCCGCCCACCCCATCATCTCAGCGACGTTGGGGTCTTCTGCGGCGCACGCCCTCGCGTCGATGATGCTGGGCACACGCAGCGTCGGAACACGCGTGGGACGGTAGGGCAGGTCAGAGAGCAGTTCCGCAGCCTCCGGTTCGTTGAACCCGAAGGAGACGGTCCGGCTGAGAATCTGGGGGTGGTCCGTGACGCCGAGCACTGACTTGAAGCCGAGGCCAAACCGGCCGATCTGCTCGTCTCTCTTTGGACTGAGGAACGCGCCCGCGACGGCCCTGACTCCTGCAGCTGCGAAAGGCTCGCCCTCGTTTGCACAGTAGAGCGTGCCGTTGGCCAGCCGGAACTCGGCACGTCCGGGCTCAACGAGCCGATCGATCGCGTTCTGAAGCAGCTCCTCGACCTGGCGTTCCCCGTAGCCGCCCGCTTGGAAGTTGTCTTCCATGCCCACGTGTTCTTCGAGCAGGTCAGGGTCGTTGGTGTAGTTCGCGATCGTGATTCGCTGACGCTCTCGCACCTGTTCCTGCAGCTCAGGATCCGGCGTACCCCACACCTTCGGCAGACCTCCCTGGCTGCCTGCATCCGTCTGCAGGCCTCAAGCCTTTGCCAGGCTAGTGGGGGTACCGAACCTCGCCAACCGTCAGCCACTAGCGGCGGTAGCTCTTCACCCACAACTTCACCTGGAGCAGGCGCTTACCTCGACGAGAGCGCTAGCACGGCAGCCCGATGGCTCGATCACATCACCGAGACCGTTGCGACAAGTTCGTCGTAGCCGCGGATCCGTCGCATGTCGACGAGCCTGCGGAACATGTCCCGAGTCCTGATCCTCTGGTTCGTGCGCGAGTACACGTTGTCGACCGCGATCTGCAGCGTCGTTAGATCGAGGCAGTAGACGCAGTCCACGTCGCCCGATCCGCCAGCAAGCAGATTGAGCATCGTTTGCCGTGGCTCCATGGTGAAGGCGGCGAGATGCGGCATCCGGCCTCGGCGGAGCGCCGACATCCTCGCGCCCTGGGACCGGCAGTCCTGGGCACGGTCGGTGCGCAGGGACCACTTCAAGGGCAGGCCCGTCTCCAGGAGAGGGAGTTCGGCGTACGGGTTACGCCATGAGACGGTGCCGTCGGGCTTGAGAAGCGATTCATCGCCAGCCTCGTCGAGGATGAAGCGTAGGGCGAGTGCTTCGTCTTCGAGGACCTTCTCGATCTCCGAGAATTCCGAACTCGGTGGCGCGAAACTGGAGACCGCGACTACAGAGATTGGAACGCCAATCCTCTGAGCACCTAGGTGCCCCCTACATCACCAATCGAGGATCCGACCGACGGTTTCATGGATCTCCTTCAGGAGGCTCGAGTCGGCGGGCAGGCCTGCCACTTCCGCCTGCTGGCTCTGGAGAATCTGTTCGGCCGTGACCACCTCGTTGGCCGTCAAGTGGAGGTCCGACTTAACCTTGTCGACCCAGAACGCCTTCCAATCACGGCCCGGCTCTGCACGCGCCAAGTTAGCTGCTGTGGCAATGGCCTCCTCAGGTGTCCTACCGGGGAAGAACCCGAGATGATCATCTGCCCAGAGAAGGAAGAGATGCAACGTCTTCACGTTGGTCCCTCCGCCTGAGTTGGAGTGCAGGTTAGGTGGGGTCTTATGGAATTGCTCCGCCCAGATGCGTTTCAGTCCATCGAGATCGCTGGCCGCCTTGGCTGCATCTGCACCACTCTTGACGTCGCAGGCGGTAGAAGCGGTCGTCGGTAACTGGTCACCATCAAGCAGGATCCCCGCCTTCTGGACGCCCGCCAGAGCGAGGGTCGAGAGGACATTTTTGACGATGCCATCCGCTCCACCGGGGAAAGGCACAATCTCCAACGTGTCGAGTTTTGTTGTTGCGTGGCGCCTCAAGCTAGCTCTTACCATCTCGGCGGCGAGTTCGTCCTCGACGATCAGCCGCGGTCGGGTCGGACCCGCTGTTGTGTGACCTAGATGGGCAAAGGCTTCGGTGGGCGAGCACCCGTCGGCCAGCAGCACGACGCGCTGACGATTGGTGTCGAACCCGAGAACCTTGATCGCTTGCGGTGGGAGCCCTGCGGCAAGGCTTGGTGAGTGTGTCGACATGACGACCTGGTGCCCGTGCTTGCGCACCTCACTCTCGATGAAGCGGAGCAGTTCCGCCTGGGCTCCAGGATGGAGTGATACCTCGGGCTCGTCGAGAAGGATGAGCGACCTCTGGGGGGCGCGACGGATGGCGTCGACTAGTCGAACGACTGCGTACTCGCCGCTACCCGCATGTGCCTCGGAGTAGGCGGCTCCCGTCGCCTCGAGGCGGAGTCTCATCGTGTATCCGGTGGGGCCGAAGAATCGATGCTCGATCATCGCAATCGACTCGATCGGCTTGCCCAGGATCTTTGCAACGGTTTCAACCTCGGGCTGTGCGAGGTCCCGGACCTGCTCGATCAACTGACCGGCTTGCCCCTTGGGGAGTGGAAGACCTTCGAGGGCTTTCGCAATCCACTTCGACTGGAGAACCGCCTTGTATCGCTTCTGCGTTGCGTCTGGCGTCCAGTGGTTGAACGACTGATGGTGGATGTACTTGTCGAAAGCGCTGAGTTCTGAGCGGAAGTCCAGGTAGACAACGTTCTTCTTGATCTGGTTCCAGCGGTCGCGGTTCTTAGACAGCAGCGAATCGAAGCCGGTCGCAGGAATCTCGGCCATGCCGTCCCGGGCGACTCGCTTGGTCGGCTCCCAGTAGTCCGGATCTCTCTTTCCCCGGAGCGCCTTTGGGACGTCTGCGGCTCGGTACTGCTTCGAGCCGCGGTACTTTCGACACTCGGCGCTCGTACCGGAGTTGTCGAACCTGTACTTATAGACGAACCGATGGGTCGCTCCGTCCCGTACGCCACGGTCGATATCGTCTACCGCGGTTGAGAACCAGAACTGTGCGAGGCTACGACCCTCCGGTGCGGCAGAGATCGCCTGCAGCACGGAGGACTTGTTAGTGCCGTTCGGCCCGATCAGCGCGACGATCGGCCAGTTGAGCCGAAGCGTGAGACCGTCCTCGAGCGACTTGTACATCGGGAAGCGGATCTCCTCGATGTAGGGAACAAAGTCGCCGCCGTTGCTGAACTTGGACTCGATGCTGGCCTGCGTTTGCGTGAGCACCATGTGTGAGTCCCTAATCCGTGGGTTCCGCGTCGACGATCGCGTCGTCAGGGCGATCCTCGCGACGCACCGTGAACGCGATGCGACCGGCAGGCGCAGCGGCCAGAGGGAGCGCGTACGAGAACAGCGTCGCGATGTCCTTGGGGGCTGCCGGATCCGGCAGCATCTTCGGATCGGTGTACCCCTTGGCGTCGTGGAACTTCGGCGACCTGCTGTCGCCAGCGAAGGTCAGAAGGAACGCGCCACGGGTCGGGACCTTGAGATCCTTGACGTGCTTGTACGCCGGAAGCTCGAGCGCCTCGGCAATGGCACCGTCGACGTCGACTGTCTCGGAATCGATTCCACTCGAGATGGCCAGGAGGGCCTCGCGCTGGCGGGTCGACGAGCCGGAGAACTGCCAGGGCCGGTCGTCACGGCGGTAGCGACGCATGATCCTGAGCTCCCGATCGCCGATGTTGCGGGGCTCGAGAGAATCAAGGTCCGGGACGATGACGGCCCAGTCCTTGAGAGTGCCGTCGGTGATTGCCTTGTGCATGAAGGCTAAGTAAGGGCCGATCTTGAAGTTCTTGGCCCAGTCGAAATTCTCGATAACCTTTATCAGCGCCTCGGCGTCGACGATGCCGTAGCGGGCCTTCCAGGGCCGCGGCGCCCGGGCCTTGTTGAGGTAGAAGAACTCGCCTCTGTCGGCGGCGGCATCAAGGAGCGACTGGACGGCTTCGAAGTGCGCCTCGTTCTTCTTGTCGTCGTGCTCACCCTGCTGGTTGAAGTCGACAACCTTGCCACCCTCACCCTGCTCGGTGAGTTCGGCGTTGTACATCTTGTTCGCACCGGTGGGCTTGAGGTAAGGCAGGCTCTGGTAAACGAGCGGGGGGACGTCCATCGGACGCACCCGGGGCCGGCCATCGCCGTAAAAGCCCTGGAAACGGCGAAGTTCCTCGCGGAAGTCCTCCTCGTCGCGGACGATCGACTCGAAGGACTTGTACAGGTCGATGACCGTGTTTCGAGGCCCGGGGACGTTGCGACCGATGTAAAGGCGGACGAGGTCCCGGTAGCGCGGTCGGTAGCCGAACCAGCGCCCCATCTGCATGAGCGTGTCCGCGGCAACCGTGCGTCGGGTGTAGTAGGAGATCGTCAGGCCCTCGACGGTGAAGCCGCGGGAAAGCTTTGCGCCACCGACGAGCACCTTCCAGACGTCGCGCTTCTGGAAGTCGATGTCTTCCTGCTCGTAGTCCCTCTCCGCGACACCGTTGACGATCACAACCGGGTTGACGCCCTCGGCAATCTTGCCTACCGCGTGCCCGATGTGCCGGATCAACTCCTTGAACGCGGCGACGACAGGTTCTTCGGGCGCCCGAACAGTGGTGACGCTGCGAAAGTCGTTGGCCCACAGGTCCTGGAGTCGTTTGAGCCCCATCGGCAGGTTGTATCCGGCCGCGTCCCAGACACGACGGATGTCTGCGGCGAGCAGGTCGTGCTCGGCCGTCTTCACCGACTCGTGGACGAGCATCGTGTGGTGTCGGAACAACTTCGGATTGCCGAGCGCGGCGGCTCGGTGCAGCTTGATCGCCCCGGCCAGGACGAAGGCGTCCATGGCGGCAAGCAGCTCCGCGTCGCGCTCGGCAGTGTCGTCCGGGTCTGCGACGAGTGAACGGACGTACGCCTTCTCGTTCGAGTTCGCAACGGTGCGTTCCTCGGTGTCGTCAGGGTCGCGGTCGAGATCGTGGAAGGCTGCGCCGCCCATGTAACCGGGCGGGGGCTGGAGCGAAACGATGAAGTCCTTGGGAAAGATGTCCTCGGAGTCCTCGGGGTCGACGAACACATTCGCAAACGGAGTCGCGGTGTAGCCCACGTACTGTGCGCGCCCGAGCTCCCCGAGAAGCTGGGCGATGAGGCGGTTGATCGCCGTACGCTCTTTGGCCTCCGCGGAGTCCTTCTTCGGCCGAGTGGTGTTGATCGAGGCTTGGTCGGCTTCGTCATCGATAATGAGTGCGGGGATCTCGCCGAGGTCGGTCTTGGTCGACTGAAGGTCGTGGACCAGCTTCCGCAGCACCGACGCGTTTTTCTTCACCACGGCGATGCGAATGTCGGGCCGGTAAAGGTTCTGCGGGTCATAAAGCGGCCGTGCCGGGTCAACCAGGTGGTCGGTCTGCCGGAAGTCGAGGTAGCCGAGGCCGGCCTTGAGCAGCTTGTAGTCGTCCTTCGCCCCGGTGAGTCGACGGATTCCGGGTATCCCGAGCTCCTTGGGGTCCTTGCCATAGGAGACGAACTTTCCGTCTGACCAGTCGACGTCACCGTCGCCGATGTAGTCGACCGACGCGGTGAGCTCGGAGTTGTCGCGCGGAACGCCGCCGAGGATGTTCTCCTCCCCGATGAGCTCCATGTCGAGCCGTCGCTGGGTCTGGCCGCGCAGGAGTTCGATGGTACCGGTCAGGACGATAACGAGCTTGTAGCCAGCATCGATCGCCTTGGCGATCACACCGGTGAAGTTCGCGGTCTTGCCGGACTGCACGTGCCCGACCACGAGGCCCTTGGACTGGTACGGGTCGTCCCGCTCTGGGTTCGCCAGGCGTTTGACGACCTCGTCTGTGCTGCGGCTGAGCTCGGTGATAGCGCCGGCGTCCCAGCCCTTCGACTCCAGGACGCCGCGATAGCCCTCCCAGTAGAAGGTGCGTCCCGACTCGGGGTCGTACCACGGATCCCAGTCGGCCTGCTTGCCGGAGATCACCACCGCACTGGCGAGGTTCACCTGAAAGGCATGGTTGATCTTCGCCTGAGCTTCCTCGGAGAAGCCGAGCGCAGTGAGGATGGCAGCGCGCCGCTGCTGCGAGTTGGCGTCTGTATCCGCTGCCCAGGCCGGGGCAGGCACCGCGTCCCACTTGGAGAGCTGAATGTGGAATTCGTAACGAGCAGCCGAGTTGGCATCCGGCGCCGTGATCGCATCAACCAGCTCGGCCTCGGAGTAGCCGGAGATGCCCGCGTCATCGAGCTCGAATGCAACGCGTTTGAGCATGGGCTTCGGATCGCTCTTGCTCATGCCGCGAGTGACACCCACGATCGCGTCGCTGTACGGATCGGACACGTCAGACCTCCTGCGTAGGTGCTGCGGTGATGAAGGAAGTGAGTGGGTCGCCGGGGTCCCCCGCCGCGCGAGATGAGAGGTCCACCCGATAACTGACGTCGCTGACAAGGTCGCTGTGCGGCACGACGGCATGCAGCCGTCCGGGCGTCACCGCCGGGAAGTCTTCGTCGACGAGGTACGCCGCCGGCGTGGTCCGCGGCGTGTAAGCGGTGGGATACATGGCGACGTCGTCGTCATCCCACCCCTCGGCGGTCAGGTGCGCGAGGAATCGGTCCCTCGTCGAGGTGAGTCGGTCGCGGATCTCCTGGACCAGGCCGGGCAGCGCGACCCCGTTGGGGTCACCGCCGGCCCGGGTGATCTGGATAGACACCAGCCACAGCGACCGCCCCGGACTTGGCTCGAGCTGCCCGGCGCCGTGGATGACGTGGGTTCGGGCCTCACTCAACGTCGTCTTGACCTCGGCGTCGAAGGCAGGGAAGGCGTAGTCACGCTCCTCCGCGAGTGGCCCGAGCCACCAGTCGATGGCGCTGAACTCGTCGTGGGCATCGAGCAGCGCACGGAAGAGCATAAGCTCTCCGACCAGTCCGATCTGCTTCTCCTCAGAGATCCGTGGCTTGGCGGCGAGCAGGGCTTTCATGTTCGTCATCGCGGCCGACGACGCGGACGAGAAGGTCGCCCCGCCCCGCATCGCCTGCAGGATGGAGAGCACCAGCCCGTACGCCTCGGTGTACATGCCGCGCGCATCGAGCGTCAATCGTGCGTACTCGACACCATCTCGTGTCTGCGTTCCGGTAGTGACTCGTCGCATGGTCGCGGTGTCGAGCACCATCCCGTTGCGCGGGGTGAGCACAGAGACCTTCTGGCCGGGACTGTCGATGACGAAGAGTACTTCGGGTGAGGCGCTGACACGGTGAACGGTGACTGTCCCGCTGCGGAAGTAGGTCTCCAGGGTCTCCGGGGTCAGCTCCGATGTCGGGATGTTCATTCTCGATCACTCTCCATCCGCGGATTGTGCCTGGATGGCCGCGAGCATGACACCCTGCCACGCCGCGCCCTCCCGCCTCTTGCGGGCACCGCTGCCGGTGCCGACGAAGTGGTCTTCGAGGAGGAGCAGGAGCAGGCTCTTGACGAGCGGGGCGTCGTTGCGATCCAGGCTCTTGCGGCCAACGATCGCGGTGCGGTAGCGGGCGTTGAGTACGAGTTCGTGGCGGTCGACGTCGATGTCGTAGACCTGGCTCTCGGGCAGCACCCTCCACCTGATGTCGATCGGGAAAGCGTCGTTGGGCTCGGTATGGGTCGCGAACGCCTCCGCCACCGGGGCAGTAAGCCCGTCACCGGGTTTCGGCGCTTCGATGGGTGAGGCGACCCGCTGCCGGGCGACCTTCGCGGCCCGCTTCGCATCCTCACGGAACGAGGCGAGCGTCGTGCCGTCCGCGGTCCGTGCCCGTACGAAGGCGCCGCGCAACTCGTCATCGAAGGTCGTGCCGACCTTCTCGGGGTTGATGGTGACGTGACGCTCCATTTCGACGGTCAGGTCGAAGGATATGCGTGCGAAGACGAGATCGACGTGGGGCGTCGCCAGCCCGTTCCAGCCTCCGGCCTGCAGGAGCCGATCGTTGCGGTAAATGTAGAGCCCCTGGGTCTCAGTCCCGGAGCGTCCACCAAGCACGAAGCCCGGGCCCTTGTCGTGCTGCGGCCAAACGTGCAACCTCGCGGTGCCTGACGTGCCGCCGACCGCGACCGGAAGCTCCTTCGGATAGCCATGCTGTCCCATGCCGCGATACGCGAACGGGTCGATCGCCCGCACCGGCCGCGGCGGACCGGGGAAGTCCAGCCACACGTCATAGATGTCGATGTTGAGCGTCAATTCGCCACGTTCCAAGATCCTGTGCAGCACCAGTCCCAGGTGATTGATCAGGTCCTGGATGGTCTTGGTCGTCCAGGACGCCTGGTCCTCGTCGCTGGACGATGTGAGGAAGGTCTGGACGTCCTGCCACTCGACGATAGTGCCGGTGTCCATAGCGAAGTCGACCCCGGCCCCCGCCATACTCTCGGCAGCGTCGGAGCTGGAAAACTCCTCGACCAGGGGGCCGGTGTCGAGGGTGTCCCGACGCAGACGCCGACCGACGGCGGGTGATCCGTACTTCCTCGACCAGAGGATCAGCGTGTTGGCCTGGCTGAGCGACGCGGCCTTGAGGCCAATTCCGAAATGCCCGAGATCCTTGCCGTCGTAGGCACGTTTCCTGGCGTACGTCATCGCGTGGTCGATGTCGGACGAGTCCATACCGGAGGCATCGTCGACCACCCGGAGGCCGACCGGTCGGGCGCCGTGGACCAGGAACCTGACGAGCACGTTGGTGGCCCCGGCGTCGATGCTGTTGTCGACGAGGTCCGCGACGGCCGTCACCAGCGTGTGGTGACGACCGATCGCTGATGTGATCGACGGGTCGGGCGCGACGACCCGTGATCCCACTGGTTGCGGTGCCGAGACCAGGCCCACTACAGGTCCTTGAAGCCGCTGTCGGTCACACCCAGATCCCCGGCATTCTGTTTCACCGCGCGCACGGTGTTCTCGTTGAACCCGTCGGCCTTCTGCGCCTCCACGGTGAGCGTGATGTCGAGAACGTCGGGGCCAGCGTTGCGCAGCACCTCCAGGATCTCCGCCGCGATCGTCTGTAGATCACCCGGCATGTCACCGGTTGGGTCGACCACATGCCGCAGGGAGAACGACGCGTTGGACACCACCTTCCGCGGCAACGCCGGGACGGGCCCCGGCCCGCGTGCCAGGGTAGGTGTGACACTCGGTCCCGGCATCGGACCAGACGAAGGATCCGGAGTCGGCTCACTCACCGTCTGCTGCTCACGCTCACGCTGCTTGACCGCGAGATCGGGACGTACGATCAGCGTCTTGTCGTCGAACGGCCCGAACTCGGTGTCGTCCAAAGGCACTGCCAGCCCGAGGAAATCGCCGCTGGCCGAGTCGAACCCCGTGGCGAGGGCGAACCCGGTGTCCATGAAACCGGTGTCGAGCAGCGCCTCGTCCAGCGCCCGCACCAACACCGACTTGTCCCGCAGCCTGTGCAGGTAGGGATAGCGGCAGAAATACGTCCACAGCTCGGTGAAACCGATGAACCCACGCGTCCACCGGGCCCGCAGGAACTCCTCGATGTCGAGGCGCACCACGCGGTTGGCGAGGTAGGAGTGGGCGTAGTCGGCGTTCGCGAGCCTGGCGCCGATGCGCTTGGTGAGGTTCTTCTCCTGCCCGTCGGCCCTGACCTGCCCGACGACGAACGGCGCCTGCGGATCGTCCTGCACCGCGTGTAGTCCCCAGATCCAGGTGTGCGCTAGCCGGTCGTCCACCGTACGGTTCTGGGTCTCCAGCATCGACTGCGCCTGCGCCGCCGCGGACTGGGTGAGGTCGAGGCGCGCGGTCTCCCGGAAGATCGAGCTCCACGCCAGGTACGAGCGCACCGCTGACTCCAGCGAACCCCACTGCTTCTCGTCGGCCGCGACCGCGACGACCGTGTTGACGTTCGACCGCGGCGCCTTACCGCGCTGCCGCAGCACCTCACCGACCCACCTCGACGCGGCGGACTCCTTGTCCTTGCCGTTGTGCACGTACCCCGGCGGCACCACGAGCAACCGCAGGTGCTCGGCCTCGTCCACGTCCGCGGACGACTCCGGGTGCAGCACCTCCGCGATCACGTCGGTCGATCCCTTGAACGCCTGCCGCAGTCGGGTCGCCACCTCGCCGTGCACGGCCTCGGTCGACAGCTGCGCAGCCCTCTCAGCAGCAAGCCGGTTGAGCGAGGGCTGGGTGTCGTACCAGTACCGTCCATCCTCTGCGTAGTAGTGCGACGACTTCTCCTGCAACCCGTCCAGCGCCGACCCGATGTTGCCCAGTACGTCACCCGGCATGGCCACGCCGAGAGTGATCCGCTTGCGGTCCTTGCCCTTGAGCGCGGCGTCGAGCGTCGGTGCGGCCTCGACGAAGATTGTCCGGGCTGTACGCAGCGCGAGCGAGCGGTCACCTAGCGCCGGCCGCTCGTCGTCGACGAGCTTGGCGACCGCGTTGTCGCCGTCGATCTCCGACTGCAGGATCGCGTCCCACGCGTTGCCGACGTACTGGACGATCTCCGAGCGCACTGGCTGCGCATCGAGCGGGATCGACCCGGGCATGATCAGCGGCGAGGGATCCTGTCGCTCGTAGAGCTGGTGGATGACGTGGCTCATCAGCCGCAACACACCGCGGGTGCGCTGGAACTTCTCCAGCGTCGACCAGTCCGAATACAGTCTGTCCAGTAACTCGGGGTGGATGGGATAGGCCGCACGGATCCGCGACTCGTACTCGCTATCCCCGACGGCGGCCGGAAATTCCTTGGGATGATGCCGGTAGTAGTCGGTGAATCGTCGGGCTGCGGTCGCGATCGTCGCGTTCGCCTTCGCGTCCGGCTCGGTGAAGAGTCGGCGCCGCACGATCTCGTAGGACTCGTCCCGGGTCGCCGGACTCCACTGATAGGCAACCCGACGGATCACGTTGTCCAGGCGGTTCAGGGCATCACGACCGCGCTGGCCGCCGACCTCGAGGTCGCTCGCCGCCGTGGCCTCTCCGCCCTCAGAGCTGGCCTCGCCGTCCTGCTTGCGCTCGCTGGCCGGCACCGAGACCAGCAGCAGCGTGCCCGGCACTGCCTCGGCCGCCAGGGTCAGCGACTGGGCGAAGGTGAACTGAGTCTCGAACAGCCCGCCCCCGACCTCGCGAGCCCGGGGGTCGTCCTTGTCGTAGCCGTCGGGGAGCTGGCGGGCATACGAGACCCATTCGTCGATCATCACCACGGCCGGGCCGAACTTCTCGAACAGGTCGCGCAGCTTGTTGCCGGGACTGGTCCCCTGCTTGTCCGATTCGGCGACCATCGCGTAGCCCTGGGCGCCGCCGAGCTGCCAGGCGAGCTCGCCCCACAGAGTGCGCACCACGGTGCCGTCGGGCTTGGTCTCCGGTTCCGCCGGCGCGATCTCGTTGCCGACCAACGCAGCCTTGCGCACCTGCGCACCTACCACAGAGCCTTGCGCACCATCGAACGCGTCCTGGACGTTCTGCGGTAGCTCGTGCAGTGGGCGACCGGAGAAGAGGTGCCAGACGGCAAGCATCGAGTGGGTCTTTCCGCCGCCGAACGTGGTCTGCAGGTTGATCACTGGGTTGGCGGAGCCCTCACCGGAGATCCGGGCGGCCGAGCGACGCAGCAGCTCCTTGAGACCGTCGGTCATGTAGGTCCGTCGGAAGAACTCGACCGGGTCCTGATACTCCTTGGCCGCGTTCTTCCGCACCGCCACCGAGTAGAGATCGGCCGCGAACTCCGCGTTGTTGTACTGGCCCTTGGCCACGTCCGGATGAGGCTTCAGTACGTCCCGCCACGACGGCAGCTCCGCATCCGGCGTGCCTGGCAACGCCGCAGCAGTGCGCACCGCCTTGCGGGTCTGCTGCTCGAAGCTGCCACGCAAGATGTCCAGCCGAGCAGTGCGTACCGTGTCGCCCTCGCGCGCTGCACCGATCGCCCGCATCACTCGCTCGATGGTGTCGAGTGCACGTACGGCGTCGTCGGGCGAGAACGGCTTGAAGTGCGCCACCGCGTCACGGACCGTTCGCAGCTCGCTGACGAAGTTCTGCTCACCACGAGAAAGGTGTTCGTTGAAGACGTACCCGAGCGAGCCGATCGGCTCGGTGATGATCCGGAACTGATCCTGAGGATCGGTACGTGAGTACGGCTTCCCGGTGATCCCCTTCTGAGCGTCCTTTGCGGCCAGGAGCGCGGTCCAGTTCTCACCGTCGGGCACGTGTTTGGCGGTGATCTGATCGATGTACGGGTCGAGCACGCCGGTCAGCGCCTCCAGTGCCGTACGCACAGCCTCGATGTTGCTCTTCGCCATCAGCCCTCGTCCTCAAAGTCGAGCGTGCCCTGTATCTCGGTCCTGGCCTGCACCTTGCCAGCTGCCACGGTCAGATCCGCCCACGATCCACCGACCAGGTTGAACAGTCGTGCATCATCGGTGCGCGAGGTCTTCGTCATCTCGTACAGCCGGTACGCCAGCCGCTGGACGGCCTCGACTTCGACATCGGAGCGCGCGGCCGCCGCAGCCATGAGCTTCGCCGCCGGTGCCAACCCGCCGTCCTCGGCGGAGAGCACCCGAGCGAGATGACACATCACCTCCCAGACCGAGATCCGGTCGTCCTTGACTGGGTTCCAGTTCGACGGCAGATCCGCTGGAGCGACGAGCTGCACGATACCCTCGCCCTGCGTGGCGACCCTGGAGTCTGCAACGCCGCGCACCGAAGTGTCGTACGAGCGGGCCAGCAGGTCCGCGTCGCCAAACGGGCCTCTCCCCCAGCCGTACTGCTCGTACCACTTGAGGCAGAACCGAGTGTCCGCATCCAGGTCGCCTTCGCCCTCAGTGAGCACCTCATCAAGCGCCTGGTTGATCAACCTCAGCGCCGACTTCACGCTCATGTCCTTGCCGTCGTTCTCCACGACGCGGGTGAAACTCGAGAACACTGCCATGCCGGGACCGATGGTTGCCTGAGTAAGGTCGACCGGCGCGATCGCGCCCTGCCGCAGCTTCTCCAGCGCGTCGGGAAGCTCGCGGCGCAGGGCCGCGAGAAAGCCGCGGCGTGTGGTCTGCCCCGCGGTCTCGTGACGCGGTCGGAGCACCAGCACGATCGACGATGCAAGCGCGTTCGTACCGATCGCGATCATCCGGCCACTGCGCTCCGAGCGCACCGGCCAGGTTGCCGTGATCGCCCAGCCCTCCCGGATCATGCCCTCCAAGATTGTTGCCCAGCCGGTGCTGGTGATCCCCTCCTCCTTGAGTTCGGACTGCTTGAACGCGTAGTACACCGTGATCGGATAGTGCTCGGACGCATCCTTCCGCGCGAGAGCAAAGACGTTCTCGAAGCCAGCCTCGAAGAACTTCTCGGCGCCAGCCTTGCCGCTGTGGCGGTACGGGTTGGCGACGAGCTCTTCGGCCTTGGGCACGAGCATCGAAGCGAAGAGGGTCGGATGGACGTCGCGGAGCGAACGACGTAGCCAAACGTAGAAGTAGTCCGAAAGATCGGAGTAGCCGATGTTGTCGTAATAGGGAGGGTCGGTCGATACGAGCAGGTTTGTGTACTCCCGAGTTGCAGCATCAGCCTGAATGGCTTCGGAGACCACCTTTGCTGGCACCTCATCCAGGACACGGGCAACTCCGCGCAGCATGAATCGCATATTTCCCGACGACTCACTGAACGGATTGGCTTCAGCAAAGTCCCAGGTCATCGGGATGGCCTGCCGGGCGAACGTGTTGCGGAGACCTTCGTTCTTCGGGTCCGGCATCCAGGTCGCAATCGTGCCGCCGTAGTCGGCGAGCCGGCTGACAGCCATGCCGAGGTAAGTGGCGACGGCGTCGGCGTACGCCTCGACGCCGGTGCCGCCGTCGGCGAGACGGGCACCGGACGGAAACCCGGCGGCGAGGGCGTCCTTCAGGACCTGCTCCCGCGCCTCGCTCACGAGGTCGCTGAAGGTCGTCAGCGCCACCAACTGCCGGCTGGTGAACAGGTCCGAGAACTTCGTCAGGCCGTACGCAGGGGTCCATAGGTTACGCGGGTCGTAGCCCAGCTCCTGGTTCGGAATCCCTGAGGGTCGATCCACGACCGACGCTTCACGCTGCTGGTCCGTCGGCGCCATGTAGATGCGCCGCCGGTTTCCCTCAGCTACGACTGCCATCAGCATTGCGCCGAGCCGACCGGCTACGCCCTCCGCCTTGATGTGGCCGGGCGGTGCTGGCGAGCCACACGCGACGCAGATGCCGCCAGAGCGGCCCGTCACAGTGCCATCGGTTTCCTTGGTCGGGCCTTTCACCTTGTCGTGTCCGATCGTGAACTCGACCCGGCGTCCGCTGGGGGCGTCAGCGTCGTAAACGACGGTCGGCACGACGTACGCCTCCTTCCCCTTCTTCTTTCCGAGCCACCAGGAACGGACGAGGGGCGTCTCAATGCCGCAGGCGGGATTGGGGCAGGTGACGGTGCGGGCCCAGATCCAGGCGATCGTGGTGGCCTTGGTCGTCTTCTTGGTCTTCTCGTCGACAACGGTCGCGTCGGGGTAGATGTGGCCAATGCGCTCCTTGGCCTGCTCGCGCATCCAGGCACCGTAGCGCCGTACGTCCTCGGCGAGTCCGGTAGCGCGGGGCCAGTCGCCGAGCCTGGTGTCAGCGGCGTCGGGGAAGACCGGCGGTCGACCTGCGAACTTTGGCGGGATCTCGATGAGCGCCTTGTTGATGAGTACGGCGACGGGGTTGAGGTCGGAGGCGTGCGCCTCCAGGCCGAGGCGCTGGGCCTCAAGCGGGATGGTGCCGCCGCCGGCGAACGGGTCGAGGATCGCGGGCGGGTTGCCGCCGGTGGACTTGAGGATCTCCTCGTGCGCGGTACGGAGCAGCTCTTCGTTGTTGACGTTCTCCCACTTGACCAGACGACGAATGATCCCGTGCAGTCGCTCACGCTCGACCTGCTGCTCTTCCGGGCTGAGGTCGGGGTCCGATGACGGGTCGTCGACGAGTTGCGCGAACAACACCGCCCGGGCAGCGGCCAGTGGCCGGCGCGCCCACCACAGGTGCAACGTCGAGGGGTGGCCGTGGCGGATGGACTTCTCCCGTGCGGACTCGGCGTTGATGTCCTCCAGCGGGATCGACACCTCGATCAACTTCTTCTTGTGGACCGGTGTGCCAGCAGGCATCGCCATGGGTGAAACTCCAGGTGGATCGGGATGTCACGATGCTAGACGTCCTGGTGGCTCGTCTCTACCGTGGCTTGGGTGATTCCGTGAGCACCTGGATGAGCTCCTCGATGCGATCAGCTGCCGCGCTCATGTCCTCGTGCTCCCACACACGGATCACCGCCCATCCCAGTGCACGAAGGTGCGCATCCGTCTGGCGATCCCGTTCCACGTTCCGACGCAGCTTCTCCGACCACCACGCGCCGTTGTTCGCCGGTGAGGTCCCGTGCTCGGGACACGAGTGCCAGAAGCAGCCATCGACGAAGATCGCAAGGTGTCGGCGTGTGAAGAGGATGTCGGCACGCCGCCGGGTCATGCCCGGCAGGGGCGCATCGACGCGATAGCGAAGCCCTCGACTGTGCAGTTCACGCCGCAGGAGCAGCTCCGGCTTCGTGTCGCGCCTCGCTTGACGGGACATGCGTCTGGCCGTGGCAGGCTCGACGTCGGTGAGTTGAGGCCGAGTCGTTACTGCAGCGCTCGGCGTGGGGGTGGCATAGTGCCGGCTCCGCCGGCTATTGTCACGTCTTGTGTCGAGCACCCTGTCATCATGCGCCACCTCCCGACCCTACCGAAGGGCCCATCGGTGATCAGGACTCTCGACCTGTTCGCTGGCGCCGGTGGCTTGACTTCAGGTCTTGCTGCCGGTAGCACGCGGTTTTCGCCTGTCGCCGCCGTCGAGATGGACGTCGCGGCCGCTGCCACGTATGCCCTCAACCATGGTGGAAGACTCCGCGACGGAAAGATCGTCGGCGGCGATCATGTCCATGCGGTCGGCATCGAGGAGTGGTTGGACGCTGGCGTCGTGCCTGAAGTGGATGTCGTTGTGGGCGGTCCGCCGTGCCAAGGCTTCTCAACGCTGAACCGGGACGGCGTCGGGGCAGAACGCAATCTGTTGTGGCAGCGCTATGCGGAGACCGTGTCACGAGCCACGCCGAAGTACTTCGTACTTGAGAATGTGCCTGCGTTCACAAAATCCGAGCAGTTCACCGTCTTCGCGGAGTCGTTCGGTCGGGGTGGCCTGCTCGAGGACTACACCTTTGAGTCGCGTGTCCTCAACGCTGCCGATTACGGCGCATTCCAGGCTCGTCGCCGCGTAGTCGTACTCGGGTGGCGCAAGGACACTGCGCCGCTGACGTTTCCGAAGACCACATCGGCCGACGTCCACCCCACCGTTGCGGAAGCTTTCGCGGGCCTGAACCCTGTTGTCGAACAGATCGACCTTCCGACCCGGGAGGTGACATTCAGGGGGAAGACCCTCCCGGGCGCCTTTCGGACACACGAGCTCCACGTGACGCGCCGCTATGAGCAGTTGTCCCTTGATCGCTTCTCCCACATCCCGGAGGACGGGAACAGGTTCAACATCCCCGAGCATCTGCTGTCAGCCTGTTGGAAGAACCATCGGTCGGGAACAGGCGACGTGATGGGAAGGCTGCACTGGAACAAGCCGTCAGTCACGATCAGGACCGAGTTCTTCAAGCCGGAGAAGGGCCGATACCTCCACCCCGTCGAAGATCGGGCCATCACACACCTCGAGGCCGCGATTCTCCAGGGGTATCCGCTCAACTACCGCTGGGTCGGGTCGAAGGTCGCGATCGCAAGGCAGATCGGCAATGCCGTCCCGATCCCCCTGGGCAAGGCGATCGGAACGGCGATAGCCGAGGCTGTGAACAGCGAGGCAACCGAGAAGCACGCCGCGTAAGGTGGCATAGCACATCCTGCGTTCCTGCCGTGCGAAGCTGTGGGTATGAATGGCAACGCTAACGGCCGGACAGCCTGGTTGCTGATGACGGACGAGGGCGACAACGAGAACCCATGGTACGGAGACCAGCTCGGGGTCGAATACCTGTACGACAGCAAGGTCCAGAACCACCAGCGCCTGAGTCGTGGCGACCCGATCGCGTTGTGGGACCGAACGGGTCTCCTGCTCGGTATCTCAGTCGTCGAGGACATCGACTCCTGGCCGGGCACCAAGACGCTACGACGCTGCCGTGAATGCGGAGCGACCCGCCCTTCGGAGCGGTCGACGATGCACCCGCGATTCCGCTGCTCCAGGTGCAGGGCTGAGTTCGACACCCCCCGACTCGAAAAGACTGATGTCACGATGTTCACGGCCCGCTACGACGCGGCCTGGACCTCGCTGGACGGCGTTCTCAGCAAGGCGGAGATCCGGCCGTTCATCAAGGCGCAGGGCAGCTTCAACTCCATCCGGGAACTCGACTGGCATGCGTTCCAGCAAGCGCTGGCTGACAAGGGCGCAGGTCGCGCGATCCAGCGTGTCATCGCACGTGTACCAGATTTGTCCTGGCCGACAGCGAACGGCCCCCGCATCGAGCTCGCCCACGGGTTCAACCAGTCGGTCGTCCGCGTCCGCAGGGGACAGCGACAGTTCCGCGAGCAGATCCTGGCCGCCCAGGGAAGCAACTGCGCGTTCACCGGCGCCGCTCCCGCGCGGGTCCTGGAGGCGGGCCATCTCTACCGCTATGCACAGCTCGGAAAGCACTACGAGCACGGTGGCCTCATGCTGCGCCGCGACGTCCATCGCCTCTTCGACGACGAGCTGCTCGCCGTTACCCCGACCTTGCCATACCGGATCGATGTCGCTCCCGATCTGGCCGATTATCCGCAGTACGACCGACTCCACGGCGAACCGTTAATGACACAGCTACGTGCCGAACAGGTCGAGTGGCTAGACAAGCACTGGTACGAACACCGCGACAATGCTCAGGAAGCTCACCGCTGAAATCCCTGCAGTGGGCATCTCAGCTCACGCACCAGAGTCCAGGCTGGCGCAATCCGGGTACGTCAGCACCCCGCTTACGGGCGCGCACCTACTCCGGCGATCCACGGGCCGAACCTTGCCTGCATGGCGTCCATCTGGCCGAACGGAGGCTGATGCGCCTTCTGCACCATCGAGTGCCGCCCTTCGGCGGTGCCACAGATCGCATCAGCCATCTTGACGTTCACCTCAGCCCGCAACGGGAGAGCCAGGCCCTTACGGTTGGCGTGCTGGCGGCAGTGCGGGCATGCGCACTCGACGACGGTGGTGGTTATCTCGGCGCGGACGGTCTTCGTCATGCGTTCCACCAATCTCCAGACGCGTTGGTAGCCACACGATCTTAGCCGACGGTCGTTTTGTAGGGCGTACGCACGCGAGTCGGCTGAGTGCTATCGCCGAAGCGCGACTCATCGCTGCAGTCCAGGGGCATCGGAAGGGGTCAGCGCCCCTTCTGCGAATGGCCCGGTCATAGCGCCAATCGGGAACCCATACGGTAGCCCGTTGCAGAGCAGCGAAGTGGCCGCTCCTGGCCCGAAGTGATTACCAGGCCGGGCTGGTCACGCACTCGTGCTCCCGGTCAGCGTGGTCGCGCCTGGCACGTTCGTCGGCCCCGCGGCGCATCCGTTCGGCGTCGGCCCGTGCATCGGCCAGGAGCACCGGTACGCGTTCCAGCGGTTGCGGCACGGACCGGGCTTCTGGTCGGAGCTCGGTGTGGCCGGTTGCGGTGATGGCTTTCAGGGCTCGGGCGGCGAGGGCGTAGGCGTTGCCGCGCTCTCCCTCCTGCGCATCGGGGCCTAGAGGGTTGCCGGCGTCGGTGATCTGGTACCGGTCGCGGTAGGCCAGCACCTGCCGCATCGCCGCCTTCCGCGCATCGTGGGCAGCGCCCGGCAGGGGTGGAGCGGTGAGGTTTTCCATCCACAGCTCCGGCTCTGTCAGAGCGTGCTGGACGAGAGTGTCCAGGCGAGAGGCGATCAGGTTGGCGTGCCGTACCAACCAAGCGCGCACGTACTGGTTAGTCACCACCTGCGGCCGTTCAGTCCCGGTCGTGTCGGTCGCCTGGGCAGTCAGGTCGATGTCAGATCCAGTGTCTGCGTGCGCTCCGGCCAGGAAGCGCTCGGCGAGGTGGTCGGTCATGACCCTGCGCACTGCGGCAGCGCCGAGCGGGACGTGCGTGGACACAACCGAGGAGTTGCCAACATTCCGTGCGACATGTTCTACCAGGGCCTGCCACTGGGCCAGCTCGACGCGGTCATAGAGATGATCGACCAGAGCACGCAGCAGCATGGTCTGCCGTTCGGAGTGGTCGATGGACCGAATGGAGGCAAGGTTGGGTTCCATCGCGAACCACGCCAACGGCACCGGCTCGCGAAGAGCTGAGGCCAGGGCGTCGGGTGCCTCGAGCGTGATCTGAGCAGGGTCTGCCGGCAGGTCCAGGGCCTGGGCGTGGGCGGCTTCGTGCGGGGTGAGGGCCTGCCAGACGCGGGCGGCGGCGGTGCGTCCGGCGGTGTCGGGGTCCAGGGCCACGATCAGGTCGGTCAGGTCCCGCCCGGTCGCCTTCCGCAAAGCTTGCAGGTGCTGCTGGGTGATGCCGGTGCCGCAAGCCGCGACAGGCACGATCTCGATCCCGGTCTGCTGGGCGAGGCGAGTGGCGGCGAGGTGGAACGCGGCGTGGTCGGTGGGTCCTTCGACCAAGACCAGGCGTGCCCCGGCCGTCAACCGTGCGACCGCGTCGGGGGCAAGGCCGTACAGGAGCTCGCCCTTGCGGTAGGCAGCGGTCTCAGGTGTATTCAGGTACTTCGGTGCCCGCCCGTCACCCTCGGTGGCCTGGGCGGGGTTGATGCGTCCGGTGACGCCAACGACGGCCCCGGCCTGGTCACGGTAGGGGAAGACGATCCGGTTGCGGAACTTGTCGATCACCTTGCCGTTCCGGGTCCGGGTCGCGACGCCGGCGGTGACGAGCTGGTCGGGCGTGTATCCGAGGGACTGGAGGTGGTCGGTCAGGCCGGTCCAGGACGCTGGCGCGGTGCCCCATTCGGCGTCGGCGAGGCCACGCCCGGTCATGTACCGAGTGGCCCACGACTGGCTGGCGTTCTGCTTGGTCCACCAGGTCCAGGCGTGCCTGGTGATCTCCACGACTAGCGCCCGCTCCCCCTCGTCGACCGGCGTCGACGATCCCGCACCGGCTTCTGCACCGGCGTCACTTGTCGCCGTCGGGCGTTCCTTGCTCGTGTCCTGCTGCGAGGTCATGGCGGGCTGGGTCGCGTCGGTGTTCCAGAGGAAGTTTTGGGTGGTGTCGGGGGCGGTCGTGATCCAGGCAGGCAGCCCGCGCCCGTCCCTGTTGTGGGGTAGGGGGTGGCCGATGCGGTGGTGCAGGACCTTCGCGATCGACCGCGCGTCCTGGAGCCCCTGCCCCGCCGCGCGCCGGACCACGGTCTCGGGGTCGGCGCCAGCGGCTTCGTGCTGGGATAGGCGCTTGGCCAGTGCGGACCATGCCTCGTCCGCTAGCACCAGGTCGGCCATCCGCTCAGGCAGGACCGACCGGACGGCTTCGGCCAGGCGTCCGGTGCGGTCGGGTTCGAGGAAGGCCAGGTAGGCGTCCTCGTACTCCGGCACCAACCGGGCCAGGGAGTGCGCGTGATCCCATTCCTCCTCGATGGCTCGGGAGGCGGACTTCTCCTCGCCGTCACGGTCCAAGACGCCCTTGAGCGCGTTCAGTACCGCGCGCTAACGGTCTGGTTGCCGGTGCGGGTCGAGGTCGAGGACGTCGTCGGTTTCCACGTACACGCGGTTGGAATCCCGGCCACGGGTGATGGCGGTGTAGAGCTCGTTGCGAGTCATGCCGACGCCGACCATCGCGTGGCTGGTGTCCACGGTCATGCCCTGCACCCGGTGGATCGTGGCGGCGTATCCGAGCTCGATATGCGCGGCGACGTAGCCGGCCGGGAGCAGCACGGTCGCCGCGGTGTCCAGGTGTCGGGCCTGCAGGGCACCGTCGCGGCCTCGGGCGATGACGCTCCACAGGTCGCCGTTCTTCACCCAGTCCCGACCCCAGTCGACGTCACCGTCGTCATGCTTGGCGTGCAGGTGGCGGTTGTTCAGCCGGGTAACGATGACGTCGCCGATGCCCGCGCGGTTGTCATCGCGCAGAGTCACGCCGTCTTCCTCGACTTCGCCGCGGGCGACGCGGTGCAGGCGAGCACGGGCAGATAGGTCGGTGACCAGATCGTTCGTCGCGGCGATCATGATCGTCTTGCGGCCGTGGTCGGAGTCGGTCTGCCAGTTCGCGAACATCTCCTCCGCCATCTGCGCGACCGACCCGCCCTGGGTGCGATGCCGGGTGACGTAGAAGTCCAGGCCACGGTGGTCACCGTCGCGGAGCTGGAGGGAGGCCTCGGCCTCCCCGGTGGTGGTGAACCGGTGGATCTGCGTCAGCTCGGCCGCGCCCGCCTGCTCCGCGATCAGGCGGAGCGCCCCACCGGCCGCGACGGCGCCGAGTTGGGCGGGGTCCCCGAGCAGCCGGACACTACCCCCGGCTTGTCGGGTGATGGCTAGGGCCTGCGCGAGGGCGAGGGTGCCGGCCAAGCTGGCCTCGTCGACCAGCACAACGGTGCCTTCGTCGACCGTGAGACGTTGCCGAAGACGTTCCCCACCGGCGCCCTGGTTCGCCAGGAGGAACATGTCCAGGGTCTCCGCGGTGATTCCCGGGTCGCCGAGGTCGGCGCCGAGGACTTCCGCGGCGGCGGCCGACGGCGCGAGCGCAATGAGCTTGCCGCCCGCGTCCTGGACGGCGGCGGCCAGGGCCCGCATCGCGGTGGTCTTCCCGGTCCCGGCCGGCCCAATCCCCGCCGCCAGGACGGTGCTGGCCGCGAAGTGCGCGACCAGCTCCCGCTGCCCCGGATTCAGGACCCGACCAGTCTCGGCCCTCACCCGCTCGATGGCACGGTCCACCTCGGTCGACTCGATGATCAACCCACCGGCGGTGCGGGCAGCGGCAAGGAGCTGGTCCTCGGCTTCCAGTACCGCCAGGGAGGTGTACCGGGTAGAGCCGTGCACGAAGTACACCGACTCGCCGTCCTTGCGGCGCATCACATCGGGCGGCTCGTTCAGGTCCGGCGGCGTGATCTGGAGGCTGCCGGCAACTGCATGTCCGGCGATCGTCGCGGCCAGCGCGAGCAGGTCGGTTCCCGTGGGGGCGTGTTCTCTGGCGAGGCGGGTGGCTTCGGCCTGTAGGTGGTAGGTCGTCCACGTCGCGCGCTTGTCCGCCACGTTCCGCAGGCAGGCGTCGACCAGGTCGCCGTCGGCCAGCACTTGCTCCGCCAGTCCTGAAAGCATGGCCTGACGGTCGGTGGGTGTGCGCCACCGCAGCTGCCGGAAGACCTGCGCGCGCGGCCACCGGGTGGCGATGCTCTCCATGGCGTCGGTGACGTCCTGGAGCGCCCACCGGGTGATCCCGCGCCCGGCGAGGTCTCGAGCGACAGCAGGCCACAGGTCTTTCGCCTCGTCGACCACAACCCGCCCGGTCCCGGACTGCGGGTGCAGCGCGGTGGCGAGCATCCGGGCCACCGCCGCCCGGCCGCCTAGGACGCTGGCGGCGACACCGGCCCACTGCGGCAGCCGGTCACGTAGCCCGAACGGAGCGCCCTTGGCCTGGCGGGTATCGAGGTTGGCCTGCTGCGCCAACCCGTACGCCGCCTTCGTACCCGGCTCGTGCCCGTACTTCGCCCGATACTGCGCACGCAGCGTCTCGTACGACTCCTTGATCGCCGCCCGCCGCCTCGAGAACGCGTCACGCAGCACCTTCGGGATCCCGACGATCTCTCGCACACCCTGCTTGCCCCTACCTCGGGTCTCGGTGTGGAACGCGACCCCGAGACGCTCGACCAGGAGCTGCTCGATTCGGGTGTTGTACCGCTCCGACGCCGCAACCTTGAGGCCGAGCAGGACGCGTCCGTCCAGGGCCCGCCACCCGCCGTCCACGCCGCGGACCTTGGTGGAGACCGCGACGTGGGTGTGCAGGTTCGGGTCCCCGGTACGGGAGTCAAGGTGATCGAACGCCACCGCCGTCAGGCCATGGGTATCGATCTGCCGCACACCACCGGCACCGGCCCGGGTCAGCGCGCCCTCGGCCTCGATCCACGCCAGCGTCTCCTTCCACGCCTCGGTGTGCGCCTGGGTGATCGCCTCCCGTGTGGCCGGGTCCCCCAGACCCCACAGGACCGAGATGCTCTTGGAGGGCGTGAAGACGAGGTCGTACCCCGCCACCGCCTTACGCGGTTGCTGCCCGCGCTCGGCCAACCACTGCGCGACGTCGGTGTCCACCGTGCCGGCGCCCTTGTCGTTCTTCGCCTGCTGTGCCAGGGTGCGCGCGACGGTCCACCGGATCAGGTCCCGCTCGATCCCCGCCTCCGGTGGACGATCATGCTCCGCCGCGAATGCTGCGAACGCGGTCTCAAGGGCCTGCTTGTACCCGTCGTCGGGGCGGGCTTTGAACTCGGGGAACGCTCGCCCCAGCGCACCTTCTCGCTCCGCGTCGCGTTTCGACATACCGCGGGCCAGGGCCTCGACCTCCAGACGGTCCGCGTCCGGGTGGCGGCCCTTGCCGTACAGGGACTGCATCTGCTTCTCGGCCACCTGCCCGGACACCCCGAGTTGCTCCAACCCCGAACCGACCCACTGGCCGGGCGGGTTGCCGTGCTGCATGTAGTAGTCCGTCAACGAAATGCCCCGCTCACGCGGGACGTCACCCGAGGCGACCTGCTGGGTGAGATACGTGTACCCGCCACCGGCGCTGAGCACGTGGACCGTCATCACGTCCCCCACCCCTCCCGGCAGGGCTGGAGCGGGTCAACTCAGAGTTGACTCGGGACCGCTCACAGCGTTGTGCATTAGGTGTGTGGCCTTCGTCGGGCGGTCCGCGGGACCCGCTGTCCGCTGGTCTCGCCTGCCCGCCATATCCGCGCAGCCACTGCGCCGTGTCAGCCGTGTGCCGTGCGTCGTCGCGCCGCCTGTGCGTCGCCGTCGCTGCTCGCCGCTTGTGTCGCTGCTGCCTGGTCGCGCGAAGGTCGCGGGTGTGGACCCCGGGTCTTTTGCATGCCAAGAGCCCGCCCATCCCCGAGGGGATGGGCGGGCACAGGTACCGAACGAGCCGCGGACTGGATACCCGCGAAATCTGTGGCTGCGCTCCCTGGGCGCACGTCGAGGTGACCACTCCCGTGGCGGTTTCAGTATTCGTTCGACGCTGGGCAGTTTCGTTCGACTCTTGTGTCCAGCGAGGATAGGAACGCCGTCGTTCAAGTTGGATGACGATGAACGAGGAGCCAACGAGTGACCATCAACCACGACCAGAATTCCCTCCCGGCCGCGGCGCCGATCGTGTCAAACGTGCCCGGCTCCTTCGCCCGGGGTGTGCTGACGCGAAGGCACCCAGACCTGATCTCGACCGTTCGCCGGCTCGTGCCCTACCCACCGGCGATCCAGAAGTCGCTCGACCAGTTGCTGGTGACGATCCGCGACACCATTCCGCCGCTTCCGGCCGGCTCTCACGGCCTGGCGACATGGCAGGAATGGGCGGCCCCGTACCTGGGCCGCGCGTGGGTCGACGTTCCGTTCCTGTGGGCCGAGTCCTACTTCTACCGTCTCCTGCTGGAGGCCACCGGCTACTTCGGCTCGGGACCGTGGGCCAGGATCGACCCGTTCGCACCGCAGAAGAACGCGGAACTCAACACCCCCGATCTCGCCCGCGATCTGAGAGACCTTGACCGTCTCGTTACGGCCCCGGACCAAGCCAGCCCGTCCGCGGCTCTGGCTGCCTCCCTGTGGGGCAACCGTGCCGACCTCGGCTTCCGGATGTCCGACCCGGGCGCACAGGGCAAGGACCAGGTCGACGACCTCGTCGCAGACGACTCGGCAGAGCTGTGGCACCTTCTGGACGCAGGCGCTCCGGGCAGGGTGCACCTGATCGCGGACAACGCCGGCCGGGAGCTGGTCGCCGACCTCGTCCTGATCGACCGTCTACTGGCGACCGAACGCGCCGCGATGGTGGCTTTGCACCTCAAGCCCTGCCCCTACTACGTTTCCGATGCCACGACCGCCGACCTGCTCCAGGCACTACGGCGCTTGGAAGAGGCAGGCGACACCGCCAGCGGAGTCGCCCTCCGTCTCACGGCCGCAATCAGCGATGGGCGACTCCAGGTGCACGCCCATTCGTTCTGGTGCAGTCCGCTGACCTTCCACGAGTTGCCGGACGACCTTGCCACCGAGTTGGCCGAGGCGACCGTCGTGATCATCAAGGGCGACCTGAACTACCGACGCTTGGTCGGCGATGCTCACTGGGAGCCCACCACCTCGTTCGAGGACCTCACGTCCTACTTCCCTGCCCCGCTAGCCGCGCTACGGACCCTCAAGTCCGACGTCGCCGTCGGCGTGGACCCGGATCGGCTGGCGCACCTGGAGTCCAACACGCCTGGATGGCGCACCGACGGCGCCCACGCTGTCATCCACGTGCGCTCCTGAACTCGCTCTCCCAAGCCCCGCTAGTTCTGCATGCGCGAGGCGCGTGCGTTCGATGTCGACCTTGCAGCACGCATGGCTCGCGCCGTCTCGCCCCTCGAGTGCCTCCGGCCGGATGGCTGTGGCCGTCTGTGTCAGGGGTCAGGACTAGCGGTCGCCGAACGACCAGTGAGCGGACGACGGGACGTCTCACGTCTCCGGACGGGCCCGTCTGGCGATGCCGTGAAGTCATCTCTCGAAGGAATTCGAGACGATTTTGTGCTGCACAGGGAAACAGCTAGTACCGACTCGAGGACGCCCGCAGGCTCCTCCCCAGAGCAACCGCGCCCAGGGATGGGGTGAACCCGCTTCACCACGACGGCGAGCCGCTTGCCGTTCCCGTGCAGGCACGAAACGCTCTGCACATGGATGTGACACTTGGCGCCGTGCTGGCCATCGTCGGTGTGCTTCTGGGCCAAGTGGCGGCGCACCTCTTCTCACGCCGTAGCGCCGCGGCCGCCAACGACTGGGCTCGCAGCGAACGCCTTCACCAGGAGCGAATTGCCGCTTACGCTGCACTGGCTGGCTCGCTCGCGACCTACCGCCGGGGGATGCTAGATCGGGCGTTCGCGAAGGTTCAGGCTCCGCGTGACCCCGCCTACGAGGACCTCCTGCGAGAGTCCCGGCGCAGCCGTGATTCGGCGCAGCAAGCCCTCTACCTCGTCGAGTTACTCTGCGACCGCCCGGAAGTCGTCCGCGCCGCGCGGGTGGCGTACTACTCAATGGACGAGTTTGTCGAGATCAACGGCCGCGAGAAGATCGATGCTGCGCGAAACTTGACCCGCGCAACGATCCAACGGTTCGTAAGCACCGCGCGCGACACCATCAGCCCGGTTCCCGCGGAGGGTGCTAAGGAGTCGGGTCCGGTGGTTTGAGAACGGCACATGCACTAACTGCCCTGGTCGACGCCAGCTACCTGTCCAAGTAGGTACTCTCTGCGGTCGTCTGGGCGTGGGCTCGTTGTCGGACGTCCACAGCGTTGGCCGCGCGGTTCGCACCGCGCCTCCGCCGCCCAGTGTGGCTGCAGCCGTACAGCAAGCTGAGGAGGCATCGACATAAGCACCGTCGAACCTCCCTACCTGCACCGGCCCTCGCGTTGACGGAGTTGCCCGACGATCGCCTGTCCGCCGCGGGTGTGCGGGTGGACCGGAGTTCGTCATCGACGGACAGTCCGCATGACCTATCACACGACGTCCTATCGTCCGGAGCAGCTGCCATGTACGGTCGCGGCGTGGAGCAGGGGCACGAGGCGGTTGCCGCCTTTCTCGACCGCGAGTCCCGACAGGTCTGGGCTCGTCATCGGATCACCGGTG
This sequence comes from Promicromonospora vindobonensis, assembly GCF_042685865.1. NCBI lineage: Bacteria > Bacillati > Actinomycetota > Actinomycetes > Micrococcales > Promicromonosporaceae > Promicromonospora > Promicromonospora vindobonensis. The sequence continues at coordinate 1,099,042 of NZ_JBHUOG010000001.1, forward strand.
AGCCGGTATTCGTCGCTCCAGGCGCTGCAGCGGAAGTCCGCAAGACGGCCCGCGCAGAGTGGACCTGTCTCGTCCCGGAGTGCGAAGAGCTGATCTCGACGCGCGGCGGATCGAAGCGCGACCACTTCTTCCACGTCACTGCTGTCGAACACCCGGGCGGTCCGGAAGGAGTCAACCACCTCGCGTCCAAGGCCATGCTCGCTCAATGGGCGGCTCGGGAGGCGAGCGGTGGCGCCATCGTCGTCGAAGAACAGAGCATCAAGAACATCGAGCTCGAGCTCAACCGCCGTCCCGACGTGCTGGTGACCTGGCCAACGGGTCAACGACTCGCTATGGAGGTCGAGTACAAACACTTCCCCGCCGAACTCTGGGCTGCGAAGCAGACCGACCTCGACCGCGAAGGGGTCACAGTCACCTGGCTTGTGGGTCACACGCGCGTGCAGCTGGATCCGAAGTTTGCATCTGCGGTCCGCGTGCCGGCACTTGGGCGAACGCTCGCAGCGGCGGATCGGCATGTGCTTGTCATCAACCCAGTCACTCGCCAGATCGGCACGCTGGCTGGTGACCGGCGGTTTACAACGCGGCTCAAGTGGGATTCCACTGCGTGGTTGCGCGTCGACGAGCTCGATGCCTGCGTTCTGGACCCCCACAAAGGGCTGGTGACACCGACGATGCGGAGAATTGACGCCGCCATAAAGGGAGCCGCTCGTGCTGCCGCAGAAGAAGCTGCTGACGAACGCGCGATCGAGGAAGCACTGGAAGAAGAGGAACATCGGCGGCGTGCCGCTTGGCTCGCGTCGAGAGCACGCCGCTTGGTTCACCGGGTGTGGGGCAATTCCCCTCGCCTGCTGAGGGACTCGAGCGATGACGACTGGGCGATCGAAGCCATCCCGGTCCACTGGCACACCGTGCTGTACGAAGCTCTGATCTACAACAGGCTGGGGCGCGACTTTGCATTCGACGACTGCTGGACCGCGCTCCGAACCGCGTCGATCACCTGGACACACGATGACGACTACGCCCTCAAGGCTCTGATGTCGTACCTCGACACGTTCGTCGATGCGGGCCTCGTCATGCCAGTCGGAACCGATCGGTGGCGCGCCTGTGGCCGAATCGACCGGTGGAAGCAGGTCCCTGGCCGCCTGCCTCGTGCCTGACGACGGGGAACGGCAGCACCTCGCGAGACTCCCGCGTAGCAAATCAAGCGGTCCCGCTGGACTCGTGAGACTTCCGACCCAAAGCGCCGCTTTCCCGTTGTAGAAACTCGATCCCCTTGCCCAGCCGCACACACACACCGAAGAATCGAACGCGACAGCAGGCCAGCCAAGGGGGAACCGCCATGAAGGTGACAACGCTCGCGAGCGCGTGCGATAAGAACGACTGCCCGACGATCTACGAGACCGACCGAGGCACGATCCTGGTCCAGGGTGAGACGCCGACCGGTCACGGTCTGACGATCCCCGCGCACGAAACCCTGGTTGAGATTCCCTTGGACCTGATCCGGAAGGCATTCGGTGACCGGCTTGGCGCCTAAGACCCTGGGAGACCTGTTCGACCAGTTTCAGCGCGAAGCCTTCCGGCTGGAGACTCTCGACGACTACAGCCGATCCGGCAACGTCGACGCCTACCAGTTGTTCCTCGACGGCCAGGACAAGCCCGCGGAATACAACCTGGACTGGCTCGACGAGGTACGGACCCACACTGACTCGGGACGACGCATGTACCGCGTCCATGTTCTTCGGCGGCCGCTGACGCCCTACCTGCGCTTCGAGCTCGGCTGGGGCTATGCCACCAATGCCACGGCGGGCGAGGAGTTCTTCATCCTCGACGTGACCGAGCAGCCCACACCGCTACCTGAACATGTCGGGGACTTCTGGCTCTTCGATTCGACCACGCCGGCCCGGTTCAACTACAGCGACGGCAAGTTCATCGGGGCCGATGTTCTGCCAGATGACTACGGCCCGGAGTACGTCGCCTACCGTGAGACAGCCTTGGCGCACGCGGTGCCGTTCGCAGACTGGTGGGCGATATACGGCGAATGAACCGTTCCGAGTTGGGCGCAGCGCTGCGGGCTCTACGGCAGGCCTCCGGTATGGAGGCCAAGACCGTGGCCCGTAGCTCTGTCATGTCCGCGAGCAAGCTGAGCAAGATCGAGACGGGCAAGCTCTCCCCCAGCGCGGACGACGTCGACCGGATCCTGACCTCCATCGGCGTCTCCGACGAGGTCAAGGCGGAGTACATGGAGGCCGCTCGCGCGGTGGCCACCGAGGCAACGGCTTGGCGCCTAATCCAGCGTGCTGGTCTGCACAAGGCGCAGAAGCAGCTACAGGCCGTCGAGGCCGACATGGATCTGCTGCGGGTGTTCCAGCCCGCGCTCGTGCCGGGCCTGCTGCAGACGCCGGAGTACATGCGGGCGATCCTGTCTCGGCACGACGACCTCACCGAAGAGACGGTGCGACGCACCATGAGCGCACGGCTCGAGCGCCAGGAGGTCCTCTACGACGAGGACAAGACGCTGCGCTTCGTCATCACCGAACCGGTCCTGCGGTGGTTGATCGTGCCGACGCCGGTCATGGCCGGGCAACTGGACCGGCTGATCTCCCTGACTCGGCTACCAAATATCGACCTGCGGGTCGTGCCGCTGGCTGGCGCCCAGCGGGACATCCCTAACCACGCCTTCGTCGTCCGCGACGACCGCTCCGTGAGCGTGGAGACCGTGCATGCGAAGGTCGTGGTGACCGACCCCCGAGACGTCGCTCTCTACGTCGCCAAGTTCGATGGGTTCGCCGAGCACGCCCTGTCTGGCGAGGCATTGAAGCCATTTCTCGAAGGCATTCGAGACGACCTTGTGCGGCAACGGGAAAGTGGCTAGTACCGACCCGATAACGGCCTCAGGATCATTCCCAGAGCAAGCGCACCTGGGGAGGTCCGACAATGAAAAAGCCACCGGCAGGAACGGCAACGCATCTGATTGCGCTCGACATCGACGGCACGCTGATCGGCCGGGACGGCAAGGTGCCGTCTGAGACGGTGCAGGCGTTGGAGCTGGTGCGCGCCAGTGGACATCACGTCGTACTGGCAACCGGAAGGTCGCTTGTCGGGCTGCTCGCTGCCGCCCGGAGATTAGGCCTGACCGAGGGTTGGGCAGTCTGTTCCAACGGAGCCCTGACGGTACGTCTAGACCGAGGGGCATCGTCGGGATACAAGGTGGTGGAGGCCCGCACCTTCAGCGTGGGAGCGGTAGCCCGGCAGGCGAACCGGCTGTCGCCCGGCGTGGACGTCGCAGTTGAGGACGTTGGCTGGGGCTGGCGCGTGAACTGCGAGTTCGGACCTGGACTGCTCAACGGACCGCAGAAACTCACGCCGCTCGAAGAGCTCCTGGCGGGAAAGGCTTCGCGGGTTGCGCTCCACGGCAACCAGGTCGCGGACCACGCGGATGCGCTAAGTCACCTCGGTGCAACCGTGACACCAGCGGGCCACGACTGGCTCGATGTCACGGCGCCCGGAACAAGCAAAGCGACTGCGCTGGAACAGATCCGGTGCCTACTCGGAGTTGTATCCGAGCACACCGTTGCAGTCGGCGATGGAATGAACGACATCGCCATGCTCGGATGGGCGGCGCGTGGCGTCGCCATGGGGCACGCACCCGACACCGTGCGCGAGGTCGCCGATGAGACCACCGGGACCATCGCGGAAAACGGCGCAGTCCCGATCCTCCTGTCGCTGGTCCCGGCCCCGGCGCGCCGGCCTGGCTTGTCACCGCTGGGAGCACAGCTCGCCGCAGCCGTCCACACCGCCGTCGAACGTGCGCCGGGCCCTCTCGTGGTCCGGGTCTGGCACAGTTCCAGTCCCGACCTCGCCGGGTGTGAGGTCCACACGCTCCGGTCGGGCCGGTGGGTTTGGCAAGCACCGGTGCCTGCCGGCAGAGCCTCCACCATGCGCGACGTCGAGCGCGCTGCTCGCGAGGCCGGGCTCACCTACCCGCGTGGCGACGAGGGACGACGACGCGCCCACTGGCGCACAACCGCAGCCGGGTCTGAATCGGGACCGGCCGAGTTCGAGCTCCCACTGACCCGTGTCTGACAGGCACCTCTCGATCAGAGGAGCCACACCGTCAGCATGTTGCACACTGCCAACAGGCCGGGGATGATCGCTATGCACAAAGAAGTTCGTAAAGCAGTCGACGAGGCACGACGCGCCGGCTTCACCGTGCGCGATCTGAGCGGCCACACCTGGGGCCATATCGAGTGCTCGTGCGGAGCACACGTCAAGATCTTCTCCACCGGCCGCAACCCCGAGAATGGCGCGCGATTGATCCGCAAGTTCGTCGAACAGCACAGGAAGCACGTGTGATGACCGAATTCGAGTTCTCTCTCGTTCTGGATCGCGATCCGGACGACGCCCAGACCGAGGCCATCGCGGGCAACGTGCCGTCCGTTACGGGCCTGGAGGGCGGCGGACCGGTCTCGCTGGCGCACGTCGCCGTCGATGCAGCCGACTTCGCGACAGCAGTCACCTCGACCGTGCAGCAGATCGAGGCGTTCGGTGTGCTCGTCGTGGGACTGCAGACCGACGACCTGATCTCGATCAAGGAGATCGCCACGCGCACGGGTCGCACCCGGGAGTCTGTGCGCCTGCTGGCGACCGGGAAGCGTGGCCCTGGAGGGTTCCCATCCCCCGTCTCCCCTGAGCCATGGGCCCTGTACTCCTGGACCGAGGTTGGAGGTTGGTTCTCCGAACGGTTCCCGGAGCAGGACTTCGACCTGGACCGGCAGGCCACGGCTGCCGATCACTTCTTGCGTGGAAGGCACATCACGCGCGCGGAGCCCAACGCGGATGCTTGGGCTCGACTCCTGTCCAGCTGAACGCGGCGAGGCCGAGCACGAATCAACCGACTTCCTGGAGCCCACCATCGAGACGACCGCCCCCGACCTGTGGCTGACCCACGACGGCGTCGGCCTTGGCCCTCTTCGGGTCGACCTCGCCGAGACGTACTGGCGCTGGGAGAACTCCCTGCCCGTCATGGCCGGCTACGCCCGCCAGACCCCGGAATCCCTCACCGAACGCACCGCCGGTCTCGAAGCCCAGCTCGAAGGCAGCGCCGACCAGACCCGCTTCACCATCTACCGCCACCACGACGACACCTGGGCACCGGTCGGGATGACGTCCCTGCTCACCGACGACCGCTACCGTACCGGCGAGTTCTTCATCTACATCGGAGAGCCCGACCACCGCGGGCATGGCACCGGCACTATCGCCACCACGATGATCCTGGACTGGGCCTTCCACGTCACCGCGCTGCGCTGCGTCTACCTCGAGGTCCTCGCCAACAACACCGCCGCCATCCGCGCCTACGAGAAGGCCGGGTTCGGCACCGTCGGCACCCGACGCCGCACGGGCTCCTGGTTCGGCCAACCCGCCGACGAAGTCATCATGGACGCCATCCCAGAGGAGTACACCGGGCCACGACTCGTCGAGGCCGCCGTCCTCGGTAACCGGCAGTCCCGACGATGACGAGCCCCGCTCGGTCCGCCCTGAGCGCCGTCATGCCGACGTTCGGACTGCGAGTCCGTTGGGACGGCCTCGAGCTGCGCCTGGCCGATGACGTCGAGCTGCTCGCGCTCGCCGGTCTCGCCGCCAACGGCGTGCACAACCCCGAGGCCGCCCCGTTCTCCTGGCCGTGGACCCGAGGCACCGACGAAGAGGTCAAGCAGAACGTCCTCGCCCACCAGTGGAAGAACCGGTCCAGGACCGCAGCCGACGACTGGGCACTGTCGCTTGCCGTCTTCCAAGAGGGTGTGGTCCTCGGGGAGCAACAGATCTCTGCGAAGAACTTCCAGGTCGCCCGCTCGGGGCTCACCGGGTCATGGCTCGGGCTTCGACACCACGGCCACGGCATCGGCACCCGGATGCGACTCATGGCGCTGCACCTGGCCTTCGAAGGCCTCGATGCCGCGGAGATGATCAGCGAGGCCTACGACGACAACCCCGCCTCGAACGCCGTCTCCCGCCGCCTCGGATACACGGCAAACGGATCGCGGGCCGCGGCCCGAGAAGGAAGCTCCGTCATCGAGAACAGCTACCGGATGACCCGAGAACAATGGGGCGCCCGTCCGGGCGACCTGCGTCCCAAGATCACGCTCGAAGATGTCTCGGCGGTCCGCCGGCTGTTCGGAATCGATTAGTCGAAGGAATCGACTCACAGGGGGATTTGGGCGGGGCAATCAATGCGCCTTCGCCCTTCTGACGGGCTTCGCGCAAGTCCCTACCATGTTGCGATGGACTGCGCAGCTCGGAGCGGCCCATTCGACGTCCCTGCGCAGAGTCGCCATCCCGGGCCGACCTCGTGTCAGCAATCTGATCGACCCGGAAAGGCTGCCGTTCGACACGGCGATCCCGTTCCCACAGGTCGATCACGTGCCCGGCGACCCCCGTTACTGGTACAGACATGGCAAGCCCCCAGCTCGCGGCGCGCATCCGCTCGCGGTACGGCTCGATGCTGTCGCCGTAGCAGTTGGCGACAAGGTGCCCCCCGCCTGATGCAGTGCAGCGGTGCAGTTCGCTGAGCATCGGGGCAGGGACCTTGAAGTGCATGACGAACAGCGCGTGCACGAGGTCGAACATGCCTGAGGCAAATGGCAGCGGGCCTTGCGGCGCGACCGCGACGGCGTTCCGGGGTCGCAGCGCGGCCAGCGACGTCCAGCTCATGTCACACCCGGCGACGCGCGGTGTGAGCTCGGTCCGCAGTGTCTCGGCAGCCTCACCGGTGCCGGTGCCAAAGTCCAGGACGTTGCCCGGGGCCAGGCCGCAATCGCGGACCACGTCGATCATCGCTGCCTGGACTCTGGCGTGGATGTGCCGGTCCAGTACACGTGTCCGTTCGCTGAGCCGGAGCTCGCACACTTCCCGCACGAGGTGTGGGTCCATCTCGGCCGGCGGGACGGGTGCATAGAGATAGTCCATGAACCGGTACATGGTCCGGCCGCTGTGCTCGATGATGCGGGGCCCGGGCATGTCGCCGTCCAGAAGGAGCAGGGAGCCGTGCGCGATGAGTCTCATGGCGTCACACACGTCCCGGAAAGCATCTCGCCCTTGGCCGGCAGGAGGTCAGGCGTCATTGAGCGTGAACCGCTGGATGAGATCGCCCTTGATGCCCTTCGGCCCGGCGTGCGCGACGTCGATGGATCGGACGGCGCAGTCCCGGACTCTGGCGGTAGACCGAGCCAGAAGCCGGTCGATGTCGTCGAAATGGTCCTCGACGACAGCCAGGGTGAGGTGCGGTTTTCCGGTGGTCCGACTGAGGCTGCTCATGAGCGTGGCGATCGCCGCGCTCACGCTGGCACGCCAGGACAGCACGGCCGCGGGTGCGCTGACGTCGGCAAGCACGTACTGGCCCGTGACCGTCTCGCGCTGAGGTGCGCCGAACCGCAGGACGAACGGCTCCAGGCGTGGCACGGCCTCGGCGAGGATCGCGATGACCGCGTCGAGGTCGTCGACGTCGATGGTCCCGAGCGCGATGGTGACGTGGGGCCTGCTGTTGCCCCTCTCGCCGTAACGGACGCGCGACCCGTACCGCTGACCGACCGCAGCGTTGATGAGGGAGCAGTCGTCGGCCGCAGGTCCTTCGACGGCAAAGCTCACGCCGATCTTCAGCGGTTCAGTCACGATCGGGCCTTCCCGTGATCGAGGATCGAGGCGATGAGATCCGACGTCGACCGGAGAGGTGGTCGTTTCATGGTGCGCAGCTCCGTACCCAGTGACTCGAGGTCGGCGCGCTCGGCAGCGCTGAGGAAGGTGAAGTGACTCGCGCAGAGGTAGTTCGGCCGCACGGTTTGCACCACCTCGGCCACGGCTCCGACGTCGTAGGCGACGACGTAGTCCACGCACTCGAAGGCACTGAGGACCTCCACGCGCTCCTCGAAGGACAGCACCGGACGGCCAGCGCCTTTCGCACGTCTCACCGAACCGTCTGTGGCGAGGCCGACCACGAGGCTGTCGCCAAGACTGCGTGCGGCCTGGAGCGATCGGACGTGGCCGGCGTGGGTCAGGTCGTAGACGCCTTTAGTCATGGCGACAGTGCCGAGCATCTTGCGGAACACCTCGTCGCCGAACAAGGCTGCGTGTGCCAGCTTCGTCCTCATGCGGCGGCCTCCAGCGTGGAGGCGACCTCGGGAGCCAGCAGGCTGGTGATCGTGGTCATCACGGAACGGGCCGTGTCCTGGATTCGCCCGTCCAGGAGCGCCGTGTCGAGCTCGATGGTCAGCGGGCCGTCCGTCGGCGGCTCCTCTACGAACGTACGAGCGGCGTCGCGGAGCGCCTCGAGCTTGGTGGTGTTCATGATGCGCCCCTCCGCGGCGGTGAGTCGGTTGGCTGCCTCGCGCTGCAGGCTTATCTCCGGTGTCGTGATGAAGACGAAGCACACATGGACGCGACGTCGCACGTCCGGCTCACCCGAGATGGCCTCGACAGCCGCGAGATGGGAATCGGTGACGAGGCCGACGGCGTTGAGCGCGCGGGAGAAAATGATCCGGTCGTTCAGGCCACGGTCCAGAAGGTGGAAACGCGGCGGCCGCTCGTCGGCACCGACTGCGGCGAGGTACTGCAACGCGCTGCCGACCAGATACAGATTGAGGCTCGCCAGGTCGCTCTTGTCGATCGGCGCATAGCGTCCGCCGCCATGGAAGTCAGCCACCGCCCAGCCCGCACGCCGAATCCGGTGCGACACCACGTCCAGCACCGTCGTCTTGCCGCTCTTGGGCATGCCTGCGAACTCGATCACGACATCGCGGGGCAACACACTCACGCGGGGCTCTCCTCCGGATCAGTCGGCCGGAACGCTCGCAGGCAGAGGTTCTCAGCTGGGTTCTCTCCGCCTGCGACCAGGTAGAACTCCATGTGGCCGAGCACGGCCTGTCGATTCCTCGCCGCGCTGTACTGTGCCATCTGTTTGGCGATCCGCAGCGCCTTCGCCCGTGATGACGCCGTGCCCCGCGAGTACTCGTAAGCCCACTCGATGACGTCGGCCCATGCCCTCTTCATCTGCCCGGTCCGACGCTTGAACTGGACGCACTTCACGGCCTCCACGAGCAGCGTCTTCGACTCCGCGGGCTCACCCACCCTCAGCGCCATCAGCGCGGCGAAGAACAACGACGTCGGTTCCATCGGCGTCAGCAGCATCGCCGCCCGGTGCGCCTGGAGCGACTCGTCCCACCTGCCCTGGTCACGTAACAGCAGACCGAGGTAGTCCCAGTTCTCGTACGACGACTCGTCCGCGCGGATCGCCTTCTTGATGTGGTCCATCGCGCGATCCGGCGCCTCGTATCGGTAGGCCGTCGCGAGCGCACGCCAGGTGCCGGCCGAGTCTGCGTCAATCGGATCCGCTGCCTCGAGAATCGCCTCGGCGAGCCTGTTGAGCCCCTTGTTGATGTATGAGCGAGCCAACCGCACCCGGATCCGTCCGTTGCCGGGCTGGATCTCCAGAGCTTGCTGGTAGTAGGTGACAGCTCGGTCGTAGTCCGCCTCGGTGTACGCCGACTGCCCCTCGTTGTAGAGGTGGGCTGCCAGGACGATCCGCTCCGACTCCTGCTCGAACGCGCGCAACCGATCATCCAGCTCCGACCGTCTCCGGGCCGCCTCCACGAGCTCGGCCCGTAGGGCGTCACGATCGCGTCGCACCTCATTGAGCGTCCGTAACCCAACCACCGCTCCGACCGCCAGAACGAAGGTGATCACGGTGATGGCCGCCAGGGCGACGGCGATCGTCAGGTTCGCGAAGTCGATGTATCCCGAGGGATCAAAGCCCGACTCCGAGGCGCCCGGCGATGGTGCGCCCAGGAGCACGCGACTGCTCAAGAGGCCTCCCCTGACACGGTGTGACCTGAGGATATTGCACTATGCTCGACAACTCCAGAGATTTGCTTTACACACAGCACCGGCGCGGTGACGCCGCTGTCTGCGCGACGGTGAGATGACAACTCCTGCACTTCGGCGCTCGCCGCGACAGGCGGCGACCGGCTGGAACCCATTGACCTCTTCAGCGTCTTGCGTCATCACCGACCTTCACGTTCCGGCTTCGCGTCACCGGAGCCGGCGCTGAGCCTGTTGGCGACCGCCAACGCCGGTGGAAGCGCGTCGTTTGCCTGTGCCCACGTCGCCCACCACGTCGACCGGACCAGCTCTTCGGAAGCGACTTCAAGCCAGGCAGTACGCGCGAGGGTCTCATCCAAGGCGCTCAGCACCGATGCCTTCTCCTGCGCAGAGCATCCGAGCCGTGCTGGCTCGCGCGACCGGACATCGTGGGAGAGCGTGATCGCCACACGAACCCGGTCACCTACAGGCTCTTGAGAGGCAAGGTGGCGCGCGTACTCGGCGAGCACGATCGGCGTCGGCGGGTATCGCGACAGATCCAGACCCATGCCACTGGCGCCAGCCATCGCGCTGAGCAGGCGGCCGGTGTGGTCGACCAACTCGTCGTCGACCACGGGTCGGATGATCGCTTCGTGGAGGCTTGCCGCGAGCGCGACCTTGCCCGCGAAGTACACGTTGAGGAACTCACCATCGCAGGCGTGACGCAGCAACCAGTCCCTATGCCCGCCGGAGTACTCGCACAGCGTCTCGACGTAGTACACGCGGCCCCACCCGGACGAGCGCTCCGCGAGCCAGAGCAGGCTCTCGCCGCCGTCTCGGACCTGGCGCAGGAATTTTGCTGCGAGAGGCGCGAACCGGTCCGAGAGCAGTCCGATCGTCCTGACGACCTCGACATCGTCGACTGACGGTCGCGAGGCGAGAAGTCCCGGGCCGATCGTCACGGCACACCGATCACGGGCGTGCTCGACGAGCCACCGCCCGGTACGTCGCACCAGTTCTGGGCCAGCACGCAAGGCGACCGATCGGAGGTGGTCATTCTGGTGGATCGGAACGTCGACACCATGGAACGCGTTCTCGACCCAGCCGAGATCGTCGTGTGGGTTACTGAGGAACTCACTGAGGAGGTCCGCGGCTGCGGCCCCCTGGAGCAGCGGATCCTTTGGACGGTCGACCTTGCGCCTACGGTGTGCCTCGTCGTCGGGGAGCAGATAGCCGTCACCCGGCAGCGGCACGTCCGGGTTCTCGTCGCGCAATCGGACCGCGTGCTGGAACACGGAGGTCCGCGAAGCCGTCGGAACATTAGATCCGGTCGGCGGCGTAGCGCGACCCGTCATGACTCCAGACCCAGCAGCCATGTCGCGATCTCGGCGACGCCGCCAGCAGTCAGCCCGACAGACGATTCGACCTGGAAAAGCAGCGCAGGCCCAGGATGCTTCACCTCGACGAACCGGCGGTCCATCTCCGTGATGACGTCGTCGATCCACACGAACGGTCGGCCAGCCGCGACCCGGACCAGAGCGCGCGTCTTCCACCCCAGACTGTTCGGGTCGTGCTCGCCATAGGGCGGCAGGTCCGCGACCGGAAGCACCGGAAGCCCGACCCGCGGTGCGATCACCTCGTTCGCGTCACCCATCCACGCTGTCGCCCACGCCAGGTCACAGCCCAGGCCCAGCAGTAGCGGACCGAGGTCCGGGTCGATGAAGTCGAGCTCCGGGCGCGGCGTGTCAGGGTCCTCGGGCTTGCCGTCGCGAGGCTGAGGCAGCATCCCGGGCCCACCGAACGGCAACAGGGCCCCGTCGACGTCGAGGAACAGCAGCGGGCGGGCAACAGTCACGCCCGCACGATAGCGGCCTGCGCACGCGGCCGGCACCCGGCGCGCGTCTGCCTTCCAGACCATGGGAGGCGCACGATACACATAGACACTTACCGTCCAGGAGAATGCGGCAGACCAGCAGGCGGAGCTCGAGGGGCTGCGCCGGCGAAGCGGAACCTCACGACGACGGTGTGTGACCCCTGACCAGGGCGTACGCACCGCACACCAGCAGGTGCAGCAGTCCCGGGTGATTCCCCGATCCCCGAACTCGCCTGACGGTCCAGACGAGTCCACTCGTGCAAAGCTGTGCGCATGGACGCTCCTGGCCCTCGACGCGCCTGGTTGCTGATGACCACCGACGGCGGGTCGCTCTATGACGACCAGCTCGGCATCGAGTATCTGTACGACAGCAAGGTCCAGAACCACAAGCGCCTGCAGGTGGGCGACCCGATCGCGCTGTGGGACGGTGAAAGACTCCTCGGGATCTCGGTGATCGAGCAGGTCAGGGAAGCTCCTGGCACCAAGACTTTGCAGCGCTGCCCCACGTGCGGAAAGACCCGCCCGAATCCGCCGTCGAAGGCCAAGCCACACTTCCGGTGCTCGAACACCAGCTGCAGGTCGGAGTTCAACGCGCCGCACCTTGAGAAGGTCGACGTGACGATGTACGCGGCTCGCTACGACGCTGCGTGGACGGCGCTGGACGGCCTCCTCGACGAGGACGAGATCCGGCCCTTGATCCTCAAGAGCGGCAGCTTCAACTCCGTCCGAGAGCTCGACTGGCCGGCCTTTCAACAGGCTTTGGCGAACAAGAACGCTGACCGGGCCCTTAACCGAATGCTCGCGCGTGTGCCAGATCTGTCGTGGCCGACGACGACCGAACCGCGCATCGAACTCGTCCACGGCTTCGAGCACTCGATCGTTCGTGTCCGCCGAGGGCAACGGAAGTTCCGGGAGCACATTCTCGCCAGCCAGGGGAGCAACTGCGCCTTTACCGGCGCCGCTCCCCCGCGCGTTCTTGAAGCAGGACACCTGTACAGCTACGCGCAGCTCGGGAAGCACGTCGAACACGGCGGGCTGATGCTACGCAGGGACATCCATCGGCTCTTCGACGACGGCCTGCTCTCGGTAAACCCCACGGGGCTCCGGATCGACGTCGCCTTCGACCTGATCGAATACCCCCAGTACGCAAGCCTGCACGACCAGGCGCTCACGACGCGGCTCCGAACCGAGCAGATCGAGTGGCTCGACAAGCACTGGCACGAACATCGTGAGGCGTTCCAGCTCGACCGGACCTGACCGCGACTGGTCGGGGCCGCCGTCCTCGGCATCTAAATCACGTGATGTGGCACCGTCCCGCATGGCACGCTCGCGTCGTCCAGATGCTCATGCTCTCGCCGAGCGCTGGAGTCGAGCAGATCGGGTGCGGTGACGCCACGCCCACGAGGAGGCACCTATGTCGGCGATCAACTTACACGAGCCTGTGCCGGCCGAGCTACGCACCAGCGAGTTCGTCCTGCGCCCGATCACCGCGGAAGATGCCGCGATGGATCACGACGCTGTCATGGAGACGCGCGAGAATCTCCGGCTCTGGGAGCAGTCGTCCTGGCCGGAAGACGACTTCACCGTCGAGGCGAACCGCGCGGACCTCGTCGACCTTGAAGAGCGCCACGCGGCGGGCCGCGCCTACACGTACGCCGTGCTGGACCCGCTCGGTACCGAGTGCCTCGGCTGCGTCTACCTCTTCCCAACGGAAGCCACCTTCCTCACCAAGACCACGGTGACGCCGGTCGGCGACGACGCCTGGGCGGACGTCCAGGCCGTCGTCTATTTCTGGGCGCGCCAGTCACGCATGGAGACCGGGATGGACGGCCGCCTCCTCTCCGCCCTGCGCACCTGGTTCGCCGAGGCCTGGAAGCTCGAGCGCACCGTCTTCGTCACCAACGAGCAGTTCACCCAGCAGGTCGACCTCATCGAGCGCACGGATCTGACGCGCAGGTTCGAGCTGGTCGAGCCCGGCAAGGCCGGCACCTATCTCGTGTACGGCTGACGCAGGAGAGCCGCTGTCGACGTGTGACCTCGCACCGGCTCCCTCAGACTTACCGCGTCCCGTTCTACGACCGGCTCAGGATCCTGCTGGACGGCGGTGACTTCGACGGCGAGTCCCGCTACAACGGCGCCCTGCCGACGTCGTCGACGAGCTGCTCCGCACCGGTATCGCGTTAGGTGGAGTCGCCAGTCAGCCGAATACCTCGGCCACTCGTGCATCCAAGCGCTGCTCGATCTCGTTGAGCTGCTCGAACATGTCGTCGATCCGACCAGGATCGACAGCTTCGACATCGCCGTCGTCGTCGCCTCGTTCGGTCCTCTCACGCACCTCACGGTCGATCGCCCACGCCAGTCCGGCGTAGCTCCAAAGCAGGTTCAGCGCCTCACGCTGAGCGTGTGCCGACGTATCCCTCGATGCCGCGTCGAGAAAGGTAATGACGTCGTACGGGGTGTCCGGGGTATCCACATCGTTGCCGTCGTCGTCGAGCACGATCCGCCGGACGGTTGGGGTCGCTTCCCGGAACGGCCCGAGGACAGCCGTCGCCCGCTCGCCAGCTCTGCTTCCGAGACGCCACGCCCCGACGCCGAGCCCAGCCAGCGCGGTCCCGATGATCGGTCCATACCACCGTTGCCCATCGGTGATCGGCGCGAAGAGGCTCTGGCCGACGAAGCTCAGTCCGATCACGACCGCGAAGAACGCGAACCCGATCCACCCGTCCTGGACCCGAAGCGCAGACCGTCGGGCCTGCTGCACGGCGGCGATCTGTTCGTGCACCGCCTCAAGGTGGCGACCCCGCAGCTCGGGATCGATCACGAACACCGCGGAAGCCTTGTCCGGGAAGTGGTGCCACTCGACCCCCGAGCGTGCCAACGGCCGCTGCTCTCCGGTGATGACCACCCGCTCGGCGACGACTCCCGTTCTTCGAGCTCCGCCCACCGGGACCTCGATGGATGACATAGAACGGGAGACTACTGCTCAAACGTCGTCGTGCGTAGGGTTTCGATGGGCCTCCTTGCAGAACGGTGATGAGGCCCGACACCTGCGAATCCTGACCGTCGCCCACATCGGGTCGCAGCCCAGGCCCAGCGGCAGCGGACCGAGGGCCGGATCGATGAAGTCGAGCTCCGGGCGCGGCATGTCGGGTCCTCCGGCTTGCCGTCGCGAGGCTGAGGCAGCATCCCGGGCCCGCCGAACGCCAACAGGGCCAGCTTGGCGGCATCCATCGGGACACCTCGACGATCACCCCCACCTCTCCCCGCGCCGCGCGGCCCGGCTACTGCTGACCCGGCCGGCCAACCTGACCGACCGGCAGGCCGAGCGCCTGGACCAGCTCGTCGCGGCCTGCCCCGAGATGACCGCTCTGGCCGACCTCATACGCTCCTTCGCCAGCCCGCTCGTACCCGACGAGGCCAATGCCGAGGCGCTGAACACGTGGCTCGACCAAGCCCGCGCCGCCGATCTGCCCCACCTGCACTCCTTCACCCGCGGCCTCGAACAGGACCACGACGCCGTCGCCGCCGCGCTGACGCACTCGTACCACAACGGACGGACTGAAGGCGTCAACACCCGGACCAAGATGTTCAAGCGACAGACGTACGGCCGAGCCGGCTTCGACCCCCTCCGTCACCGCATCCTGTAACCCTGACCAGGCTCGACGACAGCGACCACCGAAAGTGCGACAGAGCCGTTCATCGGACACTCCCGAAGTGATCGACAAGTCCATGGTGCGCGGGGCCGTGGATGCGGCCGATTGAAGCGCCAGCGGTCGTCGGCAGCATGGTGGTGGAGCGGCTTCAGTGAGGTTCGCCGGGCACGAGCTCTCTCAGCGCGTCGAGCAGCAGCTCTGTGGCAGGCGACTGGTGTTGGGACTGGGTCGCCAGACCGGTGCTGACGGTGATTGGTGACCCCTGGGTGTCGACGAGGATCGGGTTGCCGGGCGGTGACACCGCTTGGGGCATGACCGCGTAACCGAGATCGTGTGCGCTGAGGGCGAGGGCGAGTGCCGGGTCCGCCACCTGGGCTCCGATCGTCAGCCGGATCCCTGCGCTCCGCGCGACCCGTTCGAGCTTGCTGCGCGCGGAGGCGCCTGAGTCGAGGACGATCAAGCGTTTGCCGGCGAGGGCGGTGATCGGGATCTGTCCGCCTCGGCGTGCGGGCATGCCGACCGCGCAGAGCGGGTCGCATGTCCACTGCCGATATAGCGGCGACGGCTCTGCGGTGACGAGATAGCCGACGTCGAGTTCGTGTTGCTCGAGGGCGCGCTCGAGGTCGGATGATGGCGCCGACGTGATGGTCAGCTCTACGTCGGGGTAGTGCCTGTTGAAGCGAGCGAGTAGGCCGGGCAGGTCAGGATGGGTTGCGCCGGCGATGATGCCCAGCCGTACGGTCCCGCGGTGCAGGCCGGCGACCTCGTCGACGACCTGGGACAGTGACCGCATGTGGGCGAGCGCGGCGCGTGCCACGGGCAGTGCGGCCGTTCCTGCGGCCGTGAGGGTGACCCGCCGGCTGGTCCGCACGAAGAGCATCTGACCGAGCTCCCGCTCCAGTTCGCGGATGCGGGTGCTCACCGTCGACTGGGAGAGGCCCAGGTCCGCGGATGCCGAGCTGAAGGACCGTCGCTCGGCGACGGCCACGAACGCGGACAGCTTGGCGGCATCCATCGGGATTCATGATAGTACCGTTGCCGACTATTGATACAGCGGATCGATAGGTAGAACGGTGCCGTGACTATGAAGACCGATCCAGCAGATCCGATTGCCATGTTGGCGTTCCACTCCGCTCTCCGCCGCGACCTGCGCCGCACGCGCCTGGTTCTCGGCGAGGGCGCCTCTCGTGCCCGCAAGGCGAGGCTTGGCCGACACCTCCTCTGGATGATCGAGCAGCTTCGTTGGCACCACGAGGGCGAGGACGTCGAGCTGTGGCCCTTCCTCGCAGAGCGCGACGCCCAGCTCCACCAGTCGCTCGGTGAGATGGAGGCGGAGCACGGTGCCATCGACCGACCGCTCGCGGCGCTCGAGAGCGCAGCTCGCGGTCTCGTCACGGGCTGGGGCGACGGTGCGGCCGTCATCACGGCGATGGACGAGCTCGAACCGCCGTTGCTCGATCATCTGTGCCACGAGGAAGCGCAGCTCCTGCCGCAGGTGACCCGTCTGATGACCCAGCAGGAGTGGGACGACTTCCAGCAGCGCGGATGGATCCGAGGGAACACTCCGACCCAGACGGCGCGGTTCCTCGCCTGGCTCGTCGATCGCGCCGACTGGACACCGGACCAGGCACGTCGGCTGGGGATACCGTGGCCGGCGTACGCCCTTGTCATCAAGCCCCTGTGTGCGTTCGTTCGAGCGATCTCCGGAAGCCCGTGGCGCAAGACGACGGCCGCAGGAGTGGGCCCGCTGATGGCCGACGAGTACAGCTGCGCACGGTGAGGCTCGCCGTCCTCGGAGCGACCGGGGCGACCGGTCCACACCCTCGACGGCACTCTGCTCATCGGCGACGCGACGAGCGTACGGATCATCCCGCTCCCGCGGGGACAGCAGTGCGGCTGCGCCTGATTAACTCCGACTCGCGGCCGCACGTTTTCGCCCTCTCCGGCACGGGGTCGCGACTCGTGGCCGTCACCGGCAGGGATCTCAACCGTCCCGGCGACGTAGGCCGCAGGCGCCTACGACTTTCGGCCGGACCAGCTTGGTGGGCATCCTGAGGCGTTGCGGACCTGGGTGTCGCGTGCGGAGCGGAACGAGGGCCTACGGCCGGGTCCGACGACCGCGGAGGCTGCGCGGGTCGCGGAGCTGGAGCGTGAGAACCGTGAACTGCGGCGGGCGAACCAGATCTTGAAGTCCGCGGCGAGTTTCTTCGCGGCGGAGCTGGACCGTCCGTCACGGTGAAGGTCGAGTTCGTCGACCAGGAGAAGGTCACTCACGGTGTCCAGCCGGTCCTGCGGGCCCTTCAGGGGACGCCTGCGCAGATCGCACCGTCGACCTACTACGCCCACAAGGCGTACGGGACAGGTCGCCGCGCACGACCCGGCCTGCGGCGGAGACCGGCAGGCCAGGTGACCTGGTCGAACGTGACTTCACCGCCGAGCAGCCGAACCAGCTGTGGGTCGCCGACATTACGTATGTCCGCACCTCGGTCGGCTGGGTGTATGCCGCGTTCGTGCTGGACGTGTTTTCCCGCATGGTCGTCGGGTGGCAGGTCGCTACGTCGCTGTATACGGATCTGGCGTTGGACGCGCTGCAGATGGCGATCTGGCGTCGTCAGGGCGCCGGCGCGGACCTGGCCGGGCTGACGCACCACTCCGACCGAGGAGTCCAATACCGTGCGATTCGCTATGCCCAGCGCCTCGCGGAGGCCGACGCGGTCGCGTCGGTCGGCTCGAAGGGCGACTCGTATGACAACGCGATGGCCGAGGCGTTCAACTCATTGTTCAAGGCCGAGCTCGTACGTAACAAGGGGCCGTGGCGCGGCCTGGACGACCTCGAGATCGCGACCGTCGAGTACATCGACTGGCACAACAACCGGCGCCTGCACGGCGAGCTCGGACACATCCCGCCCGCCGAGCACGAAGCCCTACACGCGATGACCCGACCAGTCACCGCACCCCTGAAAACCAGTTAACCCACTCTCCACCAAACCCGGGGCTTGACAGTGGGACAGGCCGGACGAGCCAACGGACACGGCACCGAGTTCCACGTCGGCACCCGGCACGCCGGCACATCCGTCACGATCACCTACACCACCACGACCGTCACGATCACCCAGACCCTGACCGGGCAGCAGCTACGCCGCTACGCCCGCCCCCACAACCGGCTACGCCGGCCCCAGGACCCACCCGGCCCCGCCCGAAGACGAGACCGGATGAGCCACTGCCCGAGATAAAAACTGTCCACGATGTCGTGAGACATCACAGACTCCGTCTCGCCTACGACGGAGCCACCACTCCTTTCACTGGAGGTCACACGGGTCATTAGGCGTCATGAGCGCCTCCTTGGTTTGCCGGCTTGCCGGTCGGGCTGTAGCCGTGAAGGAAGACGTCGATCGCCGCGCTGACCCAGCGTTCGCAGTCCTCGAGGTCGGCGGGACTGTCTCCGGGCAGGGCTCGTGGGGTGATCAGTCGCCCGAAGAGGGCGACGGCTAGGTCCGGGTCCGTCAAGGTGAGCTCTCCTGTGTCGGCCCAGTGCTGCAGGCGTGCGGCGAGCGCGGCGGCGACCGGTCTAGGGCCGGTGTCGAGCCAGGTGCTGACCAGGTCCTCGGGGAGGTTATCGAGGTCGGCGTTGAGGTGTCGCAGCAGCGCCTCGTGAACTCTCCATTCACCGGCATCGTCTGCATCGCCGAGGCCGACAATCGCGCGGGCGAAGGCGGTGAGCCCCTCCGCGGGGGCCGTTGGTGGTGAGAGGTGATCGCGGATCAGGGCGAGGTGTCTCTCGGCGATCCGCGCGCTGCTCAGCTCGATCACGGCACGGAACAGGTCCTGCTTGGTTGGGAAGTACTTGTAGATCGTCCGGGTCGAGGTCGCCGCACGGCTGGCGATCGCATCGATGCTGGCCCGGCTGTACCCGTCGTGTGCGAACACGAGCAATGCGGCCTCAAGGATGGATTGGCGCTTTTGCGGACCGCGTTGGCTTGACTGAAGTGGAGGCATGTGTCTACCTTACAGGTACAGGAAGCGTTGTACTTTACTTGGAGGTTCTGATGGTTCGGATCGCGATCATCCTCGGCAGCAGCCGCACCCACCGTCGAGGCGCGGCGGTGGCCGAGTGGGCATACCGCCATGCCGTTGACCACGCGCCGGCGGGGATCGAGTTCGAGCTGGTCGATCTCGCCGACTTCGCCTTGCCCGTCCTCGACGAGCCTGCACCGGCCATGTGGGGCGTCTACGAGCACGAGCACACCCGCGCCTGGTCACGGGCCATCGACTCTTTCGACGGGTTCGTGTTCGTCCTCGCCGAGTACAACCACGGTGTGCCGGGGCCGCTGAAGAACGCGATCGACTACCTGTTCGCGGAGTGGAACAACAAGTCGGTCGGCTTCATCAGCTACGGCATCAACGGCGGGGTGCGCGCGGTGGAGCAGATGCGCGGCATCGCCGGCGAGTTGCAGCTGGCCGACGTACGCCACCAGGTCGCGCTCTCGACATTCACCGACTTCGATTACGAAGGCACCGACCCCACCGACCCCGCCACCACAGGACGATTCGCCCCGGACGCACGGCATGCAGACGACCTCTCCACAACCTTGCATCAGGTGGTGACCTGGGCCGAGGCGATGGCCTCGGTCCGAGACGCTGCTGCGGTGCGGGCATGACCCAGACACCGTCCGTGCTCAGTACCCGGACCTCGACGCGGGTGCGTCCGGGCCTGGTCGTCGTAGTGATCCTGCTGGGATACCTGGCCCTGCCCATGTCGATGTCGGGCGCGAGCGTCGCAGTCCCCGAGATCGGCGCAGACCTGGAAGTGGGTGGCTCAGCGACGTCATGGGTGGTGACCGGGTACTTCCTGGCTGCTTCCTCGTTGATGCTCGTGATCGGGGCGGTAGCCGACAACCTCGGACGCCGCCGCGTCTACCGGGTCGGCGCGGTGGTCTACACCGTGAGCGGGGTGGTCGCCGCCCTGGCGCCCTCGATTCCGGTGCTGTTGTCCGCACGGATCATCTGCGGCGCTGGTGCCGCTGCGATCATGGCCGCAGGTGCCGCCACCGCGGCCGCGACATTCACCGGCGCGGCGCGCAACAAGATGTTCGCCGCGATCGGCACCAGCGCCGCGCTCGGCCTGGCGGTGGGACCGCCCCTGACTGGACTCCTGATCCAGCACCTGGGATGGCGAGCCGGCTTCGTGACGTTTGCGCTGGCCGGTGGCCTGCTGATCCTCGGTTCTATGGGCTTGCCGGAGTCGCGGCGCGCGGACCCCACCGCCATCGACTGGCCCGGCGCGATGCTGGTGGTTGCCGGTTTGTGCAGCCTGATGCTGGCCATCGCCGGCGCACCCACACGCGGGTGGGGCCACCCGATCACGCTTGCGGGCCTCGTCATCTCGGCGGCCTGCCTGTTCGGGCTGGCTCGAGTCGAACCCCGCGCGGCGTCCCCGCTGCTCGACCTCGACCTACTCCGCAACCGCCATTTCGTGGCATGGCTCCTCTCCCTGGCCACGATCGCGATCGGCTACGGCGGGCTACTCGCCCACCTCCCCAGCTTCCTGCACGGGGTGATGGGCCTGTCGCCAGCCGAATCAGGGTTGATGCTGTTGACCCCAATCGTGCCGATGCTGGTGCTGCCCCTTCTCGTGGGTCAACTCAGCAGTGTCGTCTCAGTGCGACTTCTCATCGGCCTCGCCCTGGCAATGATTGCTGCAGGGAACGCCTGGCTGGGGGTGATGCTCACACCCCAGGCAGCTCCCGTGGACCTGATCGCCCCGATGCTCACGGTCGGCCTCGGACTGGGAATAGGAACCGGAATTGTTGACGCACAGGCCATGAACCAAGTCGACCCCGACCGACACGGCCTGGCCGCTGGCATGATCAACACCGTCCGCGGCGCCTCGACGACCATCACCATGGCACTCCTCGGCTCAGTCCTCGCCGCCCTGGCCACCATCAGCACCAACGACCCTGAACTCGCTGGCCGCCTGGTCACTGGGAACATCCCCACACAACGCGAAGACCTCACCGCCACCGTCAGCAACGCCTGGCTCACCGCCCAAATCGTTATCGGCGCAATCTGCGCCGCAGCGGCCACAGTCGTGGTAGCACTCCTGCGCCCTCGCAACAGCTACTCACACGGGCCAGCAGGAGGGTGAGGTGCCCTACGCAGATCGGACACTTGACCCCAGTGCGGGTGGGGCAGATCGGCGGCGCGGGCTTGGTCGAGCCACGTGTTCAGCGCCGATGGCACCATCGCCAGCTACCGGGTAGGCCGGCTCATCCGGGTCGACCTCGATGAACTGACACAGAGCCTTGTTGTCGCGATCCCGTCAGCGCGTTCCATGTGAAATCCAGGGCCGATCGCGGCAGGGCGCACCGTCCGAAAACAGTGGCTGGACCTCCTCACGAGGGAGGTCCAGCCACTCGAGCATCAAGCGGCTCTGCCTCCTTCGGATGTCGCACGCTCCCAGTGCTCGACCGGGAGCAGATCGGAGTAGGTCTCCACCCAGGAGGTGTGGTGCACGACGGTGATCGCCTCGGCGTCATCGAGGACCGCGGGCCGCACCAGTAGCTCGCTCATCGGCCCACGATGACACCGGACGCGCGTTGGCCGCGAGGCATTTGCCGCAGCCTCAGCACGTCGAGGTCATTCCGACGGTCCAGCGCCGGAGTGCTCGCCTCGGAGATGGCCACGCCCTGACGCGGAGCGCTGCACCCTCTTCCTGAGGTTCCTTCGGCCCAGTACAACAATGGGGGCAGCCACGATAAGGAGGACCAGGAGAGCGATTCCTCCGGCGACAACCAGGACGTTCCCCACACCAGCCATGTGGTCTCCGACGCTCGTGTCGTCGAGGCCGGCAGGCCGCGGCCCGGGCTCGTTCGCCAGCGACTCGTACTCGATCTCTCGGGTCTCACCCTGGTACTCGATCGCGAGGACGTCGAACCTCATCGGCAGCTCGGTCCACACCACCGTGGCAGCCGTCTTCCGCGCGACGTCAGCATCCATGGAGTCGTGCAGCAGCACGATCGTCACGATGTCGACCGATTCCTCGGGGTGTTCGAAGTCAGGACCACGCACGGCGCCACCCCTTGTCCTCGTGGGCGAATAGTCCCATATCGGCCTCGTCAGCCTGAGCGACGATGGAGGAGGTCACGGAGGACCTGGAGAAGATCGCAGCGCTGCCGCCGAACTCTCCGAGCGCTCTCCGGCTGTCGCCGGCGCCCCGACAGTGGCACGGGTGCTGCCGTCCTCACCCGTTTCTGTGACGAACACACACTTGGGGTCGACAGTTACCCAGGCCCCGCCACCGAGCAGGACCGGCCCCTGCCTCTGTGCTGGCCGTCAGGTCTCGTAGACCAGCTCACGGCGCCAGAACGTGGGGCGCCACCAGTACAGCGTGGTGCCGTCCTTCGGCCATGGACGCTCGATGACGTCTCTGGGCTCGAACGAGTCGATCGTCAGATCGATCGCGCGCCAGTCGGCATCGAGCGGCTCGTCGTCGGTCGGCTCGTGCACCAAACGGATGAACCGGGGCTCCATCGCGCCGAGCTCCGCGTACAGCTGCTGCGCTTCGATCAGAGACGGGCCGTTCGCCCCGCCCGTCCAGTCGGGCCATCGCAGCTGAATTACGTCGTCCTCCCAGAAGCAGATCCCGCAGATCGCATGCGACCCCGGCGGTTCGTCGAACACCAGATGCCCACAGCACGAGCACGGAAACCGGGCGTTCATCGGTACTCCGCGACGACGTCGATCGTTCCGACGATGTTCGCGTTGAGCTCGATCAGGTCCTCGGCCGGAATCCAGTACTCCAGGATCGTCGCCCCACCGACCTGCTGGACCTCGTACCGGTCCAAGAACTCCTTGCGCACCTCGAACCGCGTCACGAACCCGGCGCCGGAGTGCTTGACGTTCCAGTCCCGGGCGATCCGCGTCGCGTAGTTCTCGTTCAGCACCGGGTAGAAGATCGGCTGATCGGTCAGGCGCGGCGGCCACGCCCGCCACCCCGAGGCCTCTACAAGCGCCAGCTCCTTCGGACCCGTCGGCCGCGACAACGTCACCGTCTCCATGTCGCGCATCCTTCCAGGCCCCTGCGGCGGCAGTCACGATCATTGCGACGGCCCGGCGCGAGCCAGTCGGCGGACACGATGAGTTCGGCGTGCGTGCATGACCCGATCGGTTCAGGTGCGAAGCATTGCTCACCCGGTCCGATCTCACTCGACACATCGTGCGCCTGAATCCGTAGGCGAAGAACCATGGCGTGTCCAGAGTGTCGGCCATGTGTCAGCGTGTCGGCATGAACACCGATCCGCCCCTGCGGCTGGCTTCGACGCTCGTTCGGCGCACGTCGGGTTGGACACCATCAGCCTCGTTGCGGCACGCCGCGGCGAAGCGGCCCGCAACGAGGAAGGAACTAGTGTGCGCCCTCTGACCTGCTGATACGCCCCGCACACCAGCGGGTGTGCGCCCGGGTGGTGTGCGCAGAGCGTGCGCTCGTTCGCCACCATCAACGCATGGACGCAAATCGCCGCCGACTCAGCCGAACCACGGATGCCCGCGCGTGCCGCCACGCCGTCAGCCCGGCCGAGCCGGACGGAGAAACCCGGACAGTCTTCATTCCGGGTACCCGAATTTGCACGAGTTGGGGGACGTCCGTTCTTCCTGGTCACGCCCATGTCCCCCACTCCAACAGCGCCCCGGTGGGGACATCAAGTGGTACGGGGGCGGCGACCGTCAGAACCCCAGACGAGCCCCCGGGACAACACGGACATCGACGGTGGTGCCAATTTGGCACGACCGTGTGACCTGCGAGAACTCGTGCACGACAAGCGAAACGGCCGCCGGCGGGGGCCGCGTGGACAACGGGACAATTATGGTTCCGCCAATGTGGCAGGACCATACGACCTGCACAAACGTTCCGGCGCCAGTCACGGCTTGGTAGCGAGCCTGGCCCTACTGACGACTGCTGGTAATTCGTTCGTCCGCCGCTCCTGGCCGTTGACATCATGTGCGGCGTGCTAGCAACCGCCGAGATCGCTGACCGCCTCACAGACGGCGCAGCTGCCGTGCTCTCACGTGCACCAGGTCCACTGGCGGAGATCGAGGACTGGCTGCTGCTCACGTCGGCGCGCGAACTGCTTCGGATCGACCGCACGGCACGGTTCTGGCGGCACCGCGACGCGCTGGGAACGGCCCGCTTCTGGAAGAGCGGAACACTCAGCGCGTCCGGCCACCTCGGCGCTGCCCTCGCGAGCATGCACGGCGACGGACGAGTTCGGGAGACCGCCGTCGGCATCCTCTCGCGAACCGATGCCCCGGTGGCCGACCGTATGCTCGCCGTCCGCGTCACAGATCATGTCCGGCCCGTCCGAGAGGCAGCCACCAGGGCTGTACTCCGCAGGACGTCACTGACCCAGGCGGACCAGATCGTGCCCGTCCTGCACCTCATCGAGGAACGCACCCGAGGCGCCGAAGCCCTACCCCTGTACCTGCACGCGCTCGCTGGGGTTCACGGAGAAGCGGCACTCTGGTCGCGCCTGCGCGGCTCGACGACGCCCGGAGTCCGTCGCACCGCCTTCCAGCA
Organism: Promicromonospora vindobonensis; assembly: GCF_042685865.1. NCBI lineage: Bacteria > Bacillati > Actinomycetota > Actinomycetes > Micrococcales > Promicromonosporaceae > Promicromonospora > Promicromonospora vindobonensis. Next base: position 1,123,985 of record NZ_JBHUOG010000001.1, read on the forward strand.
CAGTCTGACCAATGAGCTGCTGAGTGTCGGCGACGCCGTCGCCGCGCTGCCGCGCGAGCACGACCGCATCGTCCAGAGCCTCCTGGCGCACGCCATCGCCGACCGGGCTGGACCCGACGTCGTGGCCTCAGCCCTCCTGCACGACCGGTCGGCCGAGAGCCGGGTACTTGGGCTCGTCCGCCTGTCTGCTGACCTGCTCGATCCCGCAGACGTGGAGCGTTTGCTGGTCGATACTGGCGTTCTGGTCCGGATGTGGGCACAGCAGCGGTATCAGGAGCAGGGTCGGGACGCGCTTTTGGCGTATCAGGATGTCGCACGTGGTTCAGGAGCGCCGGCGGTGCGTGCCCGTGCCTACCGTGGCCTGGTCGAGGCCGGCGGCATGGTGGACCGCGAGGCAGCGCTCGACCTGGTCCGTAGCACCGAGCCGCCGCTGAAGAAGGCCGGACTTCGACTCCTGATCGGCCGCGCGGTTCCTGCAGACGCCCCGCTGCTGGTCGAGGTTCTGCGGAGCGGCACCAACCGTGTCGCACGGCTCGCCTCCGAGGTTCTGCTCGAGATGCCTGCCGCGTGGTCGGACGCCGACCTGCTCCCGCTGACGTCGTCTCTGGACCCGGACCTCCGCCGTCGGGCCTGGTGGCTCAAGCGCAACCGCAGCGGCTGGCACGAGACGATTGCGGACCTGGAGATCCTGCTCGACCACGACCCGGATCTCGCCACGCTCGGCCGCAACGTCACCATTCCGCAGTTCGCTCAGCCCACCGAGCTACAGCGAGATCAGCTCATCGCCCTGCTTCCGCTGGTGTGGCCCGAGACATGGCGCAAGAGTCGCGTCGCGTTCGCCGCCGGGCTGCGAGGCGACGCATGAAGCTCGCGGGACAGAGATGGCGCACCCTCGTCAGCACCGTCACGCTGGGCGGCAAGTCGTACCGCGTGCTCCGGCCGGCCTTCCCGAAGGCTCACGCCCCGTTGTACGACGGCGGCGGACGCGGAGCTCCAGAGATAGTCGTCGACGAGGCCGCCGCGCTCGAGATCGCATGCGCATGGTGGCTCGCAGCCCGCTCCCCGAACAGTCTGATCCATCTGCCGCTGCGCCAGGCCACCGATGAATGCGGGTCCGGGAACGATGGGCGAGCTTCTGACCTGGTGCTGCTGCACCACAGCCTCCGCTTCCCGGCGGCACAGTGGAAAGAACTTCGCGGCCGGGCTACCACATGGACTCCGCACACGGTTCGGCTCCCCGCACAGCCGTTCCCCAAGATCACGCGGTCAGATCATGACCGCCGATGGCACGACACCTTCCACGACCATTTGTTGTGGGAGACCGCCGCCGACACACTGTTCGTGATCGGGAGCCGCCCCGCTTTCGAGCTGGCTTCCAACCAGGTGCGGGAACTTGCCGAGGACGGCCACGCGCACATGGCCCGAACTCCCGACGCTCACTGCTGCGCAGAGATCGACATCGGACGAACGCTGCGATACAACCACCGCAATCCACCTGCGAGGCTTCACATCACCTATTGCGAAGCTCACCGATGAGTCCATCGTGGACGGCCTGTACCGCTGCATTTGTCGGATCCAATGCGGTCGGTACCGTGGCCGGGTGAGCGACGATCACGACACCACGTCACCCTCCGCGACGCCGCACAGTTCCCCCGCCGTGCTCCAGATCCGGATCGACCTTGACGATGCGCAGCCACCGATCTGGCGTCGGTTGAACCTGCGGGCCGACCTCACGCTCGACGTCGTGCACCAGATCATCCAGGACGCCTTCGGGTGGGAGGACTCGCACCTGCACCGGTTCACGCTCGGCGGCAGCGTATGGGACCGCGACGCCCAGCTCTTCCTGTGCCCGTTCGACGTCGCCGAGGGTGAGGAGGAAGGAACCCCGGAGGAACAGGTCCGCCTCGACCAGGTGTTGAACGACCCCGGTGACGTCCTGCGGTACGTGTACGACTACGGCGACGACTGGCAGCTCCGGCTCCGACTGGAGAAGGTCCTGCCCGCGGAGCCGGGTACTCCCCCAGCGGTGTGCGTGGACGGAAGGCGCGCCGCTCCACCGGAAGACTCACGATTCGAGTACATGAACGACGGCCTCGCTGCTCTGGTCGAGGACCCTGACCGGTTCGAGCCCGCCGAGGTGAACGAGCAGCTCGGTCGGCCCTGGTACGCGCTCCGCGCCCGTGACGTGCACCCGCGTCTGCTGGAGCTGGTGAACATGCTCTCGATCACCAGCGAGGGCGCCGAGCTCGGCGCCCGGCTCGCCGCCCTCCCGGACTCACCGGAAAAGCCGTCCGACGACGACCTCAGGACCGCGCTCAGCGCCCACCTGTGGTTCCTCGACCAGGCCGGGACGGCGGCATCCCCCTCACCCCGGCGGGTTACCTCCGACCGGCAGTCGTGGAAGAGGCCGCCACCCTGATCCCCGCGATGTCGGACTGGATCGGCAAAGCCAACCGGGAAGACCTCACCTACCCGGTCGCGGCGTTCCGAGAGTCGCTGGTCAAGCGCCTCCGGCTGCTGCGCAAGTACAAGGGAGCGCTGCACCTCACTCGTGCCGGCGCCGCGGCACGCGACCGGCCCGCGGTGCTTTTCGAGCACCTCGCCGCATCGATCACCCCGCCACACGAGCGCGATCGGTCTGTCGTCGATGCCGACCTGCTCATGCTCGCCTATGCGGCCATCACGCCCGACGGAGAACTCCCCTTGGACCGGATCGCCACCCACCTGACCAACCTCGGCTACCAGTACGACGACGGTCGGCCGATCGCCAGATACGACGTCCTCCACTACGAGGCCAACGTCCACGACATCCTCGTGAACATCGCCGAACCGCCAGCAGGACGTCGACCACGGAGCCAGATCAGCGCGGTCGCGTCGGCCCTGGCCAGGACGGCTCTGCAGCGCTGAGGCCAGGCCGTCGTCCGAGACTCGGACGTCACAGGTCCAGCCATCAGCGACCTACTCGCACGAGGAAGAAATCGGGCAGCCAGTCCGTTGACGTAGTAGATTCAACTACGTGAACCAGGAGCAGGGGCAGCAAGAACCAGATCCGGCCGTGACGCCGAACTGGAAGCACCGGGCCGACTACATCCGCACCAGGTCGACCAGGAAGGAGTCGTCCGGGGAGACGAACATCGAGCCGGAGTGGGCCGACGAGGCGTTCACCGATCCACAGGCGGTGGCCTTCAGGCCGGACCCGGCCTCAAAGAAGGGCCAGTCCGACCGGACGATCGGCTGGTCGGAAACAGCTGGATTTGTGGTCACGGTCATCACCGTGACTGAGGGGACTACCGTGTGGGGCGCGAACGCGTGGCAATCCAATAGCTCCGACCAACGCCGCTATCAGGACCAGACTCGGCCCCCGGCCGACAACGAGAACAACGACGCGAGCAAGAAGGAGGGGCTGTGATGAGTGAGAAGACGCCGATCGAGGAGCTGCTGACCGAGGTCTCCATTGAGTCCGAGGCCCGTCGGCACGACCCACTGCCCGAAGGCGCCCTTGGCGTTCGGCAGGGTGATGGCGCCGCCCCGCGAGTGCTGTCCGTGCGCCTGACCGACCGGCAGTATCAGCGCCTGGTCGCCGCCGCAGCTGAGAAAGACCTGCCTGTCTCGACCATGGCTCGTCTGGCCATCCTCGAACAGCTCGACAGCTCCACGCGCCCGGCATCTGGACCGATCGACCTGAACGCGGTGACCGAGGCGCTGCGCAAGGTCATCCGCCCTGAGTTCCTCAAGGCCTCCTGAGCCCTACCGGATCAAGGAAGTCCATTCAGATCAGCGCAGCCACGTCGACGCTGGCCAATACGGCCCTGCGGTACTGCGGCCCAACGGCCACCTCGCTACCGGTCGCTTGACTCAAGCCCTTCGCCGCACTCGTTCACCACAGGCCCCAACGCTTCCGACGCTTGCTACTCCCCCACATTCCCTTGGCCAGGTTCTTGCTACGACCCTTCGTCGTGCTTCCCCACAGGCCCCGCTTCCAGCACTTCGCACGAGACTTCCGACCCCATAGACCAGCCATCAGCGCCCCCCTCGCGTAAGGACGGGCATCCAGACCACGCATGCCTCCCGCCCACGAACACGATAGGTCGGGCGCCAACGACGACGTCAACCACCGACGTGATCACCGTCGAGTTCTCAGCGACCGGTGCTGCCGGTCAGCTCCCTGCGGGCTCGCTCGGCGAACCGCTCGTTGCGTACCGCCTCGCCCAATGGCACCCCGGCCTCCCGTTCGGCATCGATGGCCCGCTGGATCACGGGCAGCAGCTCGTGGACGACCAGCTTTTCCGCGGCCTCCGCGTCCCAGACCACGTCGAGAATGCGGGTGCACGCCTTCGTGACCGCCTTGTCGTGGGTCGGCACGGCCCCCGATCCGAGCAGCTTCTGTCGGATCAGCGCCATCAGGTGGTACTGGGTGGGCCGGTAGCCACGGTTCACGCGCTGGTTGCGGATCAGCCACTCCAGCCGGTACCAGGTCGCCGCGGCCGTGTAGTAGAGGATCGGCTGCTGGTCAGCGGCGTACAACTCCGCGCCACGCGCCTTCATCAGCTCCTGGTAGCGGCCCACACGAGACGGTTCGTCCATGAACATCGCCAGGTACGCGCGGCTGAGCTGAGGACGGCTGATGACCCGGGTCTTCTCCACGTCCTTGCGCTCGCTGTACTGCTTCGCGCGACGTTCGTAGAAGAGCCGGTGCGGCTTGTCCCAGCCGAGGGTGAAGAAGTCTTCCAGCTGCTTGTGGAAGTCCTGCCGCGCGGCCAGGTCCTCAGCACTGACCGGAGTCTGCTGGTTGGTCGCGGCCACGATGCCCTGAATCACGTCCTCGTCCTTCGAGTGCACGATGTGGACGCTGACGTACACCTGGTCGGTGAGCTGATCGCGTTCGTGGAACAGCACGTGGCAGGTCTGGCATCCGTTGACGATCTGGAAGTCGTCCAGCACGAAGTCGTCGCCGACCCGGTTCATCTTCCGGGTCACGATGGTGATGCCGTTGTTCATCACGGCGAACCTCTGCCGCTTGACCGGGTCCCGCAGGGTGTCTCGTATGCCGCTGTTGACGGCGTTGTATCCCTGGAAGGCCCGGACGTTGCTCTCGAACAGGTTCTCCCGCAGTTTTCCCGAGTCGTCCTCCAGCACGGTGCGGACCAGCTCCGAAGCGCCGACCAGTCCCACGAACGACTGCTCGACACCCGGAGCCGTCGGCATCGCGAACTGCTTCGGCACCGGCACGGTGACCTCGACGGTGCTGATCGCCTGCTGGTACAGCGCGCGCAGCTCCGGCCGGTTCACACAGCGCACCTCGACCGTCTCGAACCGGTTGAGCCTGCCCAGAAGCCTCTCGGCCGATCGCGCCTTGCGGTGGACCATCTCCGCTATCTGATCACCGGTGGTCACATAACGGACGTGCAGCTCCGGCAGCCGGCCGGCCAGCCGTGCGGGGTCCTGGTACACGGCGTCCAGGCATTCGCGGAGGCCCTTCACGTCGTCCGACACCTCGTACGGGATGGTCTCCGCCCCACACAGGTGGCCAAGATTCTCCGCGAGGTCCGAGATCACCTTGGTCTCGAACTTGCTGCTGGTCTTGGCCTGGATGATCACCACCTGCACCTGGGGCCGCCTGCGTTCCTGCATCGCCACCTGGACGTCCGTCGGCTCCCGGTACATCTGCCCGTCGATCAGCACCGCGTAGGCATCGATGCCGAGGTCGTTGCCCCCGCCCGTGCGGTACGTGTCGGGGTTGAACGGCTCGTTGTAGTACGAGTTGAGCACGCAGTAGGCGGCGAACGCCTCGAACGCCTCCGGCTCCGGCAGCTCGGTCAGGTCCTGGTCCTGCTGGAAGGCCTCGAGCAGACTCTGGATCACTCTCTCCACGGTGGGTCCCTCTCTCCCTCTCGTGTGCGGGCCTCACACCTGCCGGGCGCGGTCGATGACCTCTTCGACGGTCAGCGGGCTCGGCGGGTGGTAGCTCAGGCAGATGGGGGTGCGAATCTTCTGAAATGCCAGTCCTTCGGCAACGGCGTAGAACTCACCGGTGCCCAGCCGGGAGATGTCTGGTACCGCACTGGACTTCGCGGCTGCCATCTCCTTGGCAGCCGCGATCTGCGGCGGACTGTTGAGGAACCCGAACAGCTGCGTGGCCGCGTTGCCGGAGATCCGGTTGTGGATACCGCGTGGCGCCTGCGTGGCGAACACCAGGCCGAGTCCGTACTTGCGGGCCTGCGAGGCCAGCGCGAGGGTGCTGTGCGTGCTCGCGGTCAGCGAACCGGACGGAGCGATGGTCTGCGCCTCGTCCATGACCAGTAGTCCACCGAGCGGCCGGTCCCCGGCAGGGTTCCGCTTGATCCAGGCGAACAGAGCCATCTGGAGCTGGTTGACGAAGCTCTGCCGTTGCTCCTCGGTAGGCAGGCCGATCAGGCTGATCACCGAGATCCGGGCACGTTTCCCCTCCTCGGGGGTGAGCAGCACGCCGGGGTCCACCGGTTCACCGACCCCGCCGAACAACGGATCGTTGATCGTGGCTGCGCGCAAGGTCTGCGCCATGTCCGCGGCCATCTCACGTGCTTTGGCCAGTCGCGTCACGCCATCGGGCAGGTCACCGAGCAGATCCAAGAAGTGGCTGAGCCCTTCGCCGCCCTTGCGTGCGAAGTACTGCAGTGCCTGGTTGAGAACTGCCCGTGACCGCTCGGCCTTCGCAGTCGGGCCGTCGGCGCGTGCACGCGGTGCGAGCGCGGCGACGGCCGTGTCGACGGCCTGGCGGAACTCGTCCGGGTCGTCGGCGACCGCGGCGAAGTCGGGCAGCGGGCGAAACGCCAGCGGCCGACCGGATTCCCGGCGGGGCGTCCAGACCACGACATCGGTGTTGCGAAGGTAGTCGTCGGCGCGGGCCGCGTCATGGGGTCCCCAAGCATCCGGTGGCTGCGGCCACGGGTCGCCAAGCCGCGCCAGGTCATTGTTGGGGTCGAGCACGATCGCCGACACGCCACGCAGCGCGCACTCCTCGACCAGCCGGCGGATCAGCACCGTCTTGCCCGATCCGGACCCGGCGAAGATCGCCGTGTGCTTCCGCAGCGACTCCAGGTTGATCGTCACCGGCGCGCCGGTGTCCATCCGGTCACCCACGTGCAGCGTCAACGGGTCCGCTGCCGCCTGGCCCGGAGCAGCCACCACCGGGTCGGTGGTGTCGGGGGCAGCGAACGGCAAGGTTGCGTCGGACGGTTGCGGCGTGGGTACCGGTCCGGCTTCAGGACGCGGCGGTTCCGGGTCGTCCCGCGGATCGCCGAACACCGCGCGCAGGAGCGCGGTGCGTCCGGCCGGACGGCGGCTGAGCAACCATGCCCTGAACCGGGCCTGCGGCTGGGTACCGGCGAGTCGCTCCAAGGCCGCGAACGTGCGAAGTCCGGTCTCCAGCGTCTCCCTCGACAGCTCGATCACGACCCCGCCGGCTGCCTCGAACTCCTGGACCTTCTGCCGGGTCTTGTTGCCGTTCGACCACTCACCGGTGCGCAACAGGAAAACTTTGCGTTTCTGCGCCGATGGGTCAAGCCCCGTGGCGATCAGGACCCGGTCGATCCGATTGATGACCGCCCGCCCGTCTCGCCACCCGATCGCCCGGAACGACCAGTAGATCTTGTCTTCGGTGTCCTCGTCGATGATCCGGTGCACTTCAGCGTGCAGGGCAGGATTTCCGGCAGCCATCGTCTCCAGAGGCAGCACATAACGCAGGTGTTCTTCACCCTGTTCGACGATCCACCACTTCAACGCTGAACGGATCAGGCGCGGTACGTGCTGGTCCTCCTGCTTCGGGTCGAGCGACTTCGCGACGTCCGCGATCACGCCCGTATCGTTCACCAAGGCGGTCAGCTGCTCGTCGATCTCGGTGAACGCACCCTGATCTGACGGCAACGATGCAGGCCCCGGTCGCGGCGTGGGCGTGTCGTTGCCACTCGGCTCGGCAAGGCTGGTCAGCTCGACGACGTGGTTCGCGCCCAGGCATGCCCGAAGGTGAGTGTCGATCTGGCGGATGAGGCCGCGAGCAGTGAACTGGCCGGAGTCGGCGAACGCTTCCGGCCGTACCGGCCAGGTTGGATAGGGCGGGGTAAATCCGACCTGGCCGAACTTGAGCGCGAACCGCCTTTCGATGAGCGTCCGCCCGACCGCCGGCTCCGGGATGGTGTGGAGCTGCTCTGCATGGCGGAACCGTTGCTCGACGGAGCCCAGCGAATGTTGGTGGATTCGCTTCCAGACCGGCTCCGTGCAGGCAACCAGAACCAATGTCCGACGAGTGACCTCGCGCAGCTCCATGAGCCCGCTGCCGACGTCGTCGAACATCTGCTTCCTGGGCAGTCCCAGCGATTCAGGTTCAGTGTCAGATTCCTCGGACGCGGCGCCGTCGGCCGCTCGATCCGATTGCTGGATCAGCGTGTCGATCTGATCCAGTGCGATCACGCTCGGCCCGGTGAGCGCGATCAGCTTGAAGAGCTCACCGACCGTCTCGTGCGGCTTCCTGGAGGCGGCGCGAATACCCCATTGGGCCCGTTCGCCTACCACCAGCTCGTCTTCCGCCGACAGTAGATAGGCGCTGCCGACCTCTCTGATCGCCAGCGACCTGCTGGCCAGCAGCGTCAGGGCTCGCAGTGTGTGTCCACATTCGAAGGCGAGCTGCTGGTCGACGTCGTCCAGCGCCTCGACGATGCCGTCGAGTCCCGACCGGGTCGGTTCGTCGTGCCCCATGAGATGCCGGTGCAGGGGTTCGGGCAGATCGAGTCTTTGAGACAGCCCCGTCGCAGGGCTTCACCCTGCTTGACTCCGTCACGGCCGGGTCGCAGCAGGCCGCCGAGCACGTCGTGCACCACCTTCTGCCAGAAGGCCCGCTCATGGCGCAGGTCAAGGGCGAAGAAGTAGCCGCCCGCCGCCATGACCCGCGACCGTACGGCCGCGACAAGGTGAGTCTTTCCCGAACCGGGCTGTCCGGTGACGACCACGCCGAGCGGGCTCTCCGCGGAGCTGGCCCTGGCGTCGTGGAAACCGTCCATGACCGTACCGAACGCCGGACCGTTGAGGCCTGCGACGTGGGTCTCCGGGTCCTCCCACACGCCGTCCCTGCTGATCGCCCAGTTGACCCTCGTCAGTTCCGTCAGTGCGCCGCGCTCGATCTCCCTCATGGGCGCCCGATAGACATGAGGTGCACGTCCGTGCCCCCCATGCGCAGCGCGGCTGCCCTGTCTGCCGCGGTCAGCGTCTTCTGGTCGAACTCAGGATCGAGCCGCACTTCCCGTTCCAGGACCAGACGCAGCAAGGTGGCGTCCAGGTCGACACGCGGTATGTCGGCGACGGCGGGCCGCAGCCGCGCAAGGCCGACCCAGGAACCTGGCGCGGCAGCCAGTGCGGCGTACGCGGCACGGATCCGATCTGTGATGTCGACGGCGGGCACGGTCGGCTCGTCATCCAGGGCGAAGATGTCCGCGACACGCAGATCGGATCGCGCCATGAAGGCTGCGAACCGGCGGGTCAGCGCGTACTGCAGCCGTGTTGGTTTCGGCGCACCCTTCGGAGCGGGGCTGCCCAGCTCGTCCCCACAGCGTCGCCAGCCCTCGTCCGTGAGCTCGTGCATCCACGCCCGGTACCGGCCCGTCTGCCACGCCCTGATGTAACCCAGCTCGACCAGGCGCTCCCGCGCCCTCTTCTCGATCGTGATACCCAGCTCGTCGACAAGCCCGGCGTTGGAGACCTCCCGGGTCAGGGTCATGAGTGCGAGCAGCGCCGACCGTTCCGGCAGGGTCAGCTGAGTGTCCGACATGCCGCAAACGTACCTGGATTCCGAGGTGACGGGCAGTGTCGTCGCAGGCTACGGCGCAAACTCACCCGCCCAGTGAGTGCGGGGCGGGTGTGGGGCTCCGCTCCACCAGGTTGCCGTCTTCGAAGTGCCGGAGGCAGCCCATACGGTCATTCGGCCCGAATTACCAAGCGGACCGTACGGACCACCTCTGCACCCCACCCGTACAGGACGACTCGTTATGAAGGTCGGACGAGGTTCGCGCGCAGCACCTCTTCGATGTCCAACTCCACCTCGCGCGTGTGAGCTCCAGCCGCCAGTGCTGCTCGGGCAAGCTCTCCAGACGCGGCGGTGAACGTCTCGCCGAGCAGGCGGTCTTCCGCGCGCAGCGCGTCCTCGAGCGGACCGTCGGCCGCGTCGATCGCTTCGGTAGCCGCGGCGCGGACGCCGTCGGGCAGAGTCGCGATGGTCAGTGCGACCCACTCGACGTATGCGTCGAGTTCTGCGGCGGGCAGAGCTCGGTTCACCCATCCCCACCGCTCGGCAGTCGCCGCGTCGACGAGCCCGCCTGTCAGCACGATCTCGAGAGCGCGAGCACGACCTACGAGGCGGGGTAGGTGGGCAGTTGCACCGGCTCCAGGGACGATACCCATCAGCGTCTCGAACTGGCCGAACGCCGCAGTCTCGAGGGCCGCGAATCGCAGATCCAGGCTGGAGACGAATTCGGATCCACCGCCACGGGTGAGTCCCGCGACCTTGGCGATGGTGGTCTGAGGCAGACGTCGCCAGCGTTCGTGAAGCCGCATCATCGGGCCCGTCCCGACAAGCGTCTCCTCCGCGATCGGGAGGGCGGCGTAGGTCGCAGGGTCCTCCACGAACGACAGGTCGCCGTGCGCCAGGAAGAACTCCGGATTGGTGCTCTGGACCACGATGACGTGCAGATCGGGATCGTTCTCGGCCGATGCGGCGACGGCATCCAGGTCGAGCATGAGCTGCGCCGTCATCAGGTTGACGGGCGGAGCATCAATCGAGACCCATAGCACTCCGTCCTGGCGCTTGACATCGAGGCTGGGCAGGGACTGTTCGGTCATGAGATTCCTTGGAGTTGAAGGTATCTCTGGTATACCTGGCACATGGCAGGCACCTCAAGGAAACCTGATGTCCGCGAAGATCGGGCCGGTCACGAGACCATCGTCGGCCCGCAGCGTGAGCTCCTGGATCAGCTCCTGGACAAGTGGGGTCAGCTGCTGCTGACCGCGTTGTGCCGGCAGCCGCGACGCTTCAACGAGCTCAAGAGAGAGCTCGATGGGGTCACGCAAAAGTCGCTGACGCAGGCACTGCGACGGTTGGAACGCAACGGCCTCGTCGAGCGCCGGGTACTGACGCAACGCCCCCTTACTGTGGAGTATCGGATCACGCCGCTGGGTCGCACGCTTGAGGAGCCCTTCCTGATCCTGCGTGCCTGGACCGTCGACCATCTCCCCGAGGTCGAACGACACAGAGATGCCTTCGACGAAGGCGCGGGCACCCTTTAGCCGACGGCTCGCGTCAGCATGCGGCGAGGCACGATCGAGCGCACATCCACGCCCCTGGCCCGCCTGCCCGCTGGGACCCAGTGGTGGCAGGCGACACGTCGAGCAACGCGGAGGCGATCTCTGCGAGCACCAACAGAGCGACTCCTAGCGTGCTGGTGCCTGGATCACCACGCAGGTTCCGATCGCCGACGGGCAAATCGTCATCACGGACTGGACCGATGACGGAGCTGGCACGAGGTCCACTTCCGAAGAGGTCCCCAAGCGCCGGCCATAACAGTCGATGTAGCTCGTGCAACTCGCCGGAGTTCGCTACACACCTGTGGCATAGCCGGAGCTCCCGAAAGGAGTCCTCATGCCGCACACCGACTCAGCACCCGCCCATCCCACTCGCCTGGTCCCACTAGCCGACGCCGCCGAGCACTTTCACGTTTCCGTCAAAACGCTCCGCCGCCGAATCGCAGATGGCACCATCGCTGGCTACCGAGTCGGCCGGCTCATCCGGGTCGACCTCGATGAACTGACACAGAGCCTTGTTGTCGCGATCCCATCAGCGCGGTCCATGTGAAACCCAGGACCGATCGCGGCAGGGCGCACCGTCCGACAACAGTGGCTGGACCTCCTCACGAGGGAGGTCCAGCCACTCGAGCATCAAGCGGCCTGTCCCTTTCGGTCTTCGCCCGCTCCTTCTCCAGCCGGATCTCCTCCCCCGCCGTCGCACTCATCCGCGCGGCGAGCTCGATATCCCGGGCCATCGTCGCCTTCTGATACCGCAGCACCACCGTCACGTCGGAGTGCCCACCACGACGCATGAGCTCGGCCAGGGTCGCTCCCTCCTGCGCGATCCGGGTCAGCCCCGTGTGCCTCAGGTCGTGGAACCGGTAGCCGTCCGGAAGTCCCGCCACCGCGCCCCGAGCGCCCGCCCAGATGCCGTTCCATCGCGAGGCAGACAGGTACTGGTTACCCCGCGCCACACTCGGCACCACCGGCGCCGTCCGCCCCCGCCCCACGTACTGGTCGAGGTGCTCGCGCAGCCGCTCGATCATGAGCGGCGGGACCGACATCGACCGGAGGCCGCTGTCCGACTTCGGGTCGGTGAGCTTGCCCGTGCTCCCGTTCTTCTGCCGCCGCACAAACAGGGTGGCGGCAGTCCGGTCGTGGTTCCAGACGATGTCGTGCCGCTGCAGCCCCAGCACCTCCCCGCGCCGAAGCTGGCACCACGCCGCGAACAGCACGGCGATCCGCCACGCCTGCGGCACGGCCTCGTAGAGCGCGTCTACCTGAGTCGGCGTGGCAACGTCGTCCTCGGGGGTGTGGGCGTCGTCGTGCCGCACGGACTTCCGGGTCGGTGTCGGCACGTCTGGCATCTTCGCGAGCAGCCCGTCACGCACCGCCGCCCGGAGGATCATCTTCAGCACGTCGACGGCGTCACCCGCGATCCCGTTGTGCTTCGCGTCCTCCTTGAGCACCGAGGGCATGGCGACGAGCTTGATCACGAGCGCACGCACCCGCTCGGTGTCGATCTCCCGGACCTTCACGTCCCCGAGCGGGGCCATGAGGTAGTTGCGCACCCGCCCTCGGTACGCGAGCACCGTGCCCGGCCGGCGGAGCTTGCCGCCCTTGCCGGGCTCGGTCGCGATGCGCTCCAGCCACCGCTCGGCGTACTCGCGGAGGGTCACGTCCCGCGCGGCTGCGGCGTCCGCAGCGGCCCGACGCCGTCGGACAGCCTCGTCAGGCGGGAGCCGCTCCCCCCGGCTGATCTTCGCGTGCACCCCGTTGAGCCACTCGCGCGCATCACCCTTGGTGAGGAACGTCAGCGGCTTGTCGTCTTCGGTCCGCGCCGAGTAGACCTGGTCGTCCGGACCCACAAAACGTGCCTGCCAGCGCTTCGAGGGCAGCTTGCGCAGCCTGGCCCATGCCTCTCGCTTCTGAGGCCGTGCCTCGGTTTTCGTGCCCATCGTCGGTTCCCTCCTGGTCGTGTCGGCGTGCCTCCTGCGTGCCTCTCGGGGAGGCAATTCGGGGCTCCTCACGTCCATAGGTGTCCACGACACCCCAGGACGCAAAGAGGCCCGGATCCGCGGAATTCCGCGGATCCGGGCCTCTGACCAGGTTCGACTCCCGAGTAACCGGGAGACCGGTCTCAGACGGTATGAGGTGACGGTCGTGCGCGGGTTCGGGATTCCGCCGGACCTGCCATGGTGGTGCCAGCCGTGATGGTGTCAAGGCCCTTCGGCCCCTGCGGGGCGGCCTGCGGCCGGCCCCGACCCCATCACGTCCGGCACGATCGGCAGGGAGCGGCGGAATCCCTCGCCAGGCGGGTTGCCTCTGGTCGGCAGAGGCCTCCGGAGCGCATGGTCGTGAGTTACCGGGACACCGCCCGGGTGCCCTGGCGTCACAATGTCGACCCCCGGAGGCCCCTGTGTTTACCAACACTATCCCCGTACCCACCGAGCGGTGGGCCGTCGGGCTGGACGTGCACGCTCGATCGATCAGCGCGTGCGCGCTGGACCTGTCCACCGGCGAGCTACGCACCGCTCGCCTGACCTCGCACGACGAGTCCGTCCAGGGCTGGCTCACCAGCCTGGCCGGCACCGCCGCGGTGACCTACGAGGCCGGCCCGACCGGCTACGGCCTGGCCCGTGCGCTTCAGACGGTCGACATCCGGTGCGTAGTCGCCGCGCCTTCCAAGATCGCCCGCGCCGCCGGGGACCGGGTCAAGACCGACAAGCGTGACGCGGCCCTGCTCGCCCGTCGCCTGGCAGCCGGCGACCTCGTCGCCGTACGCATCCCGACCCTGTCCCAGGAAGCAGCCCGTGACCTGACCCGCGCCCACGAGGACGTCCGCCACGACCTGATGTCGGCCCGGCACCGGACCAGCAAGCTGTTGCTGCGCCACGGCATGCTCTTCTCCGGACCCACCACATGGGGATCAGCCCACCACGCGTGGCTCGCCCAGGTCCGTCTGCCGCAACCTGCCGCGCAGGACGCGTTCGAGGACGCCCACCAAGGCGTGCTCCTGGCCGAGTCGCGCAAGAAAGCCCTCGCCGCCAAGATCATGACCCTCGCAAGTGACGACCAGTTCGCTGCGACGGTGACGGCGCTGGGCTGCCTGCGCGGCATCGGCACCCTCACAGCCATGAGCCTGGCCGCCGAAATCGGCGACTGGGACCGCTTCACCGGGACCTCCATCGGCGCCTACCTCGGCCTGACTCCGATGGAGCACTCCTCGGGACAGTCCCGCACACTGGGACCGATCACCAAGACCGGCAACCCCCACGCCCGTCTCCTGCTGATCGAGGCAGCCTGGAAGCACCGCCCCTCCTACCGCATCGGAACCACCCTGCAAGCCAGGTTCGACGCCGCGACCCCCGCCGCCCGAGCCCGCGGCCACGCCGGCAACCTGCGCCTGCACAAGCGCTGGACCCACTTCACCACACGCGGCAAGCGCACCACCGTCGCAAACACCGCGATCGCCCGAGAACTCGCCGCCTGGTGCTGGTCACTGGCCACACTCGACGGCTGACAAACCCTGGACCCCTACCCGCGAGTGCCAGCAGCGTGACGGGACGACCCACGACACTTCTGTGAGCACCGACCCGACCAAGGCCGGCACGCCCGACCTCAGACACGTGCCCACCGTCCCCGCCGAACACCACCGTCATGCGGAACCAACCCGCGCATATCAGACTCGACACCGCGTCGAACAGACACGCCACCCACTTCGCGGGCACCGGCCCAGGAACAAGGAAGGAACCGCCGACCAGGCACCCAGCCCGGCCGACGGTTCCAACCTGCCCTTGACAGGACCGCCCTACATATCAGAAGTTGATCATGTGCCCAGCAATACCGTGCACCGTCTCCTGGACCGACTCCGACAGCGTCGGGTGCGTGTGCACGTTGCGTGCCACCTCGTCCGCCGTGAGGTCCCACTTCTGCGCGAGCGTCAGCTCCGGCAGAAGCTCGGAGACGTCCGGGCCGATCATGTGGGCGCCCAGGATCTCGTTGTGCTTGGCGTCCGCGACCAGCTTCACGAACCCGGTGGTGTCACCGAGCCCGTGCGCCTTGCCGTTGGCCATCGTCGGGAAGGACGACACCTTCACGTCGTAGCCCTCGTCGCGAGCCTGCTGCTCGGTGAGGCCGAAGGACGCGACCTGGGGCGAGCAGAACGTGGCGCGCGGCATCATGCGGTAGTCGCCAAGGGTCTGGGTCTCGGCCCCTGCGATCGTCTCTGCCGCGACGACGCCCTGCGCCTCCGCGACGTGCGCCAGCATGAGCTTGGCGGTGACGTCACCGATGGCGTAGATGTGCGGCACGTTGGTCCGCATGTTGTCGTCGATGGCGATGGCGCCGCGCTCGGTGAGCTGCACGCCGCTGTTCTCGAGACCGAACCCGCTGACGTTGGGCGCGAAGCCGACGGCCATGAGCACCTTGTCGACCACGAGCTCGCCCGGCTTGTCGTCCTTGACGCCCTTGTACGAGACCGTGACGGACGTGCCGTCGTCCTTGACGGTCTGGACCGCGGTCGAGGTCAGCACGTTGATGCCCAGCTTCTTGTACTGCTTGGCGATCTCCTTGGAGACGTCAGCGTCCTCGTTCGGCAGCGCACGGTCGAGGAACTCGATGATCGTGACGTCCACGCCGTAGTTCGTCAGGACGTAGGCGAACTCCATGCCGATGGCGCCGGCGCCGACGATGGCGATCGACTTGGGCAGCTCCCGCGTGAGGATCTGCTCCTCGTAGGTCACCACGTTCGAGGACAGCTCGACGCCGGGCAGCAGACGCACCTCGGAACCGGTGGCGATGATCGCGTTGTCGAAGGTCACCGTCTCGGTGCCGCCCTTGTTGAGGGCCACCTCGATGGTGTTCGCGTCGCGGAAGGTGCCGCGGCCGTCGAGCTCCGTGATCTTGTTCTTCTTCATCAGGAAGTGGACGCCCTTGACGCGGCCGCCGGCCACGTCACGCGAGCGGTCGAACGCCTTGCCGAAGTCGAACGTGACGTCTCCGGTCATGCCGAAGAGGTCCTTCTGGTGATTGAAGATGTGAGCCAGCTCAGCGTTGCGGAGCAAGGCCTTCGAGGGGATGCAGCCCACGTTGAGGCAGACACCGCCCCAGTATTTCTCCTCGATGATCGCAACGGACTTACCGAGCTGGGCAGCGCGGATGGCGGCGACGTAGCCGCCGGGGCCCGCACCGAGGAGTACGACGTCGTAGTGGGAAGCCATGAGACAAGGGTATTAGTGCGCGCCAATCGCGGTGACGTGACTTCGGTCTCGTTCCCACCACGACTCCGGTGAGGGGGTCAGCGAGGGACCGTACAGCGCGCTCAGCGCACGCTGTCGACGCCCAGGTTGGCCAGTACGTCGGCGCGCTCGTTGCCCGGGTCGCCCGCGTGGCCCTTGACCCAGACCCAGGTGACCTCGTGCTCGGCCACCTCGGCGTCGAGCGCCTGCCACAGGTCGACGTTCTTGACCGGCTGCTTGGCCGCCGTCTTCCAGCCGTTGCGCTTCCAGCCGACGATCCAGGTCTTCATACCGTTCATCACGTACGACGAGTCGACGTGGATGGTGACCTTGCTTGGACGCTTGAGCGCACGCAGTGCCTCGACGACGGCGGTGAGCTCCATGCGGTTGTTCGTGGTGACCTTCTCACCGCCGAACAGCTCCTTCTCGTGCTCGCCGAAGCGCAGCAGCGCGCCCCATCCGCCCAGGCCGGGGTTCCCCTTGCAGGCACCGTCGGTCCACATCTCCACAGTGCCCTGCTGGGTGTCGCTCCCGATGACGCTGGTCTCCACTGTGCTGGTGCTCTCGGTCTTGGTGCTCTCGACGGCGCTGGTCACCGACTCACCCTAGCCGTGTCAGTGGTCCGGCGTAGCGTGGTCGATGACGTCGGACGAGCACCCTGAACCTCTCGGAGGATGGCATGAAATTCGGTTTCATCAGCAGCTTCGGCACCCTCGACCAGCACGTCGGCCTGGCGCGCGAGATCGAGGCGCACGGCTGGGACGGCTTCTTCACCTGGGACGCGATCAATCTCGACGGGGAGTGGGCCATGCCGGTCTACGACCCGTTCGCGGTCCTGGCCGCTGCCGCGGTCGTGACCGAGCGCATCGCGCTCGGAGCGATGGTCTTCGCCGTGCCGAGGCACCGCCCGTGGGAGCTCGCGCAACGCGCGCTCACGGTGGACCGCCTGTCCGGCGGACGCCTGGTACTGCCCGTCGGTGTCGGTGTGACCGACGACCGCGGCTTCACCTCCGTACCGGGTCAGGCCACGGGTCTGAAGGACCGGGCGGAACTGCTGGACGAGACCCTGGCCTGGCTCGAACGAGCATGGTCGGGAGAAGACTTCGAGTTCGAGGGCAAGCAGATCAGTACCGGCCCGTTCCGTTTCCCCGAGCGGCCCGTCAACGGCCGGATCCCGGTATGGCCCGTCGGGGTATGGGACGCGGAGCGGCCGCCCGCCAAGAACCTGCGGCGCACGCTGCGCTGGGACGGGATCGTCCCCCAGCTGCGCGGCACGGCGGACGACCTGACGACGGAACACATCACCGGACTGGTCGACTGGCTCACGGAGCACCGGTCCGACGAGGCGAACCGGAGCGCGGAGGACGACAGCGCCGACCGGCCGTTCGACGTCATTCTGCAGGGCAAGCTCCCCGCCGACCCTGCTGAGGCCGCCGAGCAGGCCCGCGCCATGGCCGACGCCGGCGTCACCTGGTGGATCGAGTCCTGGTGGGATCCCGCCAAGGACACTGCCGAATCCCTGCTGGAGAAGGTGCGCCAGGGGCCGCCCAGCCTCTAGCCGGTAGCATCTCCGACCGCACCGCTTTCGCTTGCTGGTTCAGCCTCGACTCACCCGTGATCCGGGTAGCGAGCCAGACGGCGAGGCATCTGGCGCCGACGGAGAGACGACGTGACGGACGACCGCAAGACCGCCCTGCGGGCTGATATCCAGGCGTTGCGGGCGGTGGCCGTGCTGGCGGTCGTGCTGTTCCATCTGTGGCCGAACCGGTTGACCGGTGGGTATGTCGGTGTGGACGTGTTCTTCGTGATCTCGGGGTTCCTGATCACGTCGCACATCGTGCGGGACGTGGAGGCGGGCCGGTTCTCGGTGCCGACGTTCTGGGCGCGGCGGATGCTGCGGCTGCTGCCGGCGTCGCTGCTGGTGCTGGTGGTGACGGCGGTGGGGGTGTGGGCGCTGGCTCCTGTGCAGCACTGGGAGCAGTGGTTCCGGGAGATCGCGGCGTCGGGGTTGTATGCGCAGAACTGGGTCCTGGCGGCTGACGCGGTGGACTATCTGGCCGCGGAGAACGTGGCCTCTCCGGTTCAGCACTACTGGTCGCTGTCGGCCGAGGAGCAGTTCTACCTGGTCTGGCCGCTCCTGATCGGCCTGTCCCTCCTGATCGGGCGGCTCGGTCCGGCACCATGGACCCGCCTCAAGGCCGACGGCCGACACATCTCGCCCGGCCAGGTCAGGCCTGGTCGGGCAGGCCGGCAGGCGTCGTGGCGGCCCGTCGCGGCGGGAGTGCTCGCTCTGGTCGTGGTCGCGTCGCTGGTCACGTCCGTGGTCTGGACGGGTGCTGATCAGGCGTACGCGTACTTCATCACCCCCACGAGGGCGTGGGAGTTCGGGGCGGGGGCGCTGCTGGCCTTCGTACCGGCCCTCGGCCGACGACACGCCGCACGTACCCCCGGGGACACGTCGTTCGACCTCCCGGCCGGCATGGTGGCCTGGGCCGGTCTGGCGCTGATCGCCGTCTCCGCGATCATGTTCACCAGCGCCACACCGTTCCCCGGCGCCTTCGCGGCCGTGCCGGTCCTCGGCACCGTCCTGGTGATCTGGGCCCAGGCCACCGACCGGTTCACCACCCGCCTGGCCGGCCTGGCACCGGTCCAGTTCCTCGGCGACGTGTCCTACGCCGTCTACCTGTGGCACTGGCCCCTGATCGTCCTGGTCCCCTACGCCACCGGACACGACCTGCGCACGCTCGACAAGCTCGCGATCCTCGCCGCCACGATCCTCCTCGCCTGGGCCACCCGCCGCTGGATCGAGAAACCCGTCCTGCGCCACCGACACCGGTTCAAGCCCTTGGCCACCTTCGCCGTTGCCGCGGTCGTCGGCGCGCTCGTCGTCGGCGCGGCGCTCATCGGTGTGCAGACCGCACGGGAGCACGCGGAGAGCGAGCTCGCGGCTGCTGCCGAGGCGACGGGCTCGGAGTGCTTCGGCGCCGCCGCCCGTCCGCCGTCCGGCGAGCCCTGCACCAACCCGGACCTGGTGGGCACGGCCGTACCGGCGCCAGAGGCGGCCGGCGGCGACATGCCGGCGCCGTACGCGACGGGCGAGGACAAGTGCGCCGGGGTCGCCCGCGAGTCGACCGAACCACTGCCGTGCGAACGAGGCGATCGCGACAGCGAGGTCCGGATAGCGCTCGTCGGGGACTCGCACGCCGCGCACTACTCGAGCGCCTTCGTCGAGGCGGCCGAGGCCAACGGCTGGGCGGTGGACATCTACATCAAGCCGGGCTGCCCCTTCTCCGACGTCATGCGGGTCCAGGACCAGATGCTCACCACGGCATGTATCGGGTGGGTCGACCGGGCCGAGGAGATGCTCCTCGACGGGGACTACGACCTCGCGGCCACCTCGCAGGTGCGCGGCGTCGACTGGACGCCCCCGGACGGCACGGCAGAGGGCACGACGCCGGAGGCCTATGCCGAGGACGGCCTGGTCTCGCTGTGGGCCAGGCTCGCCGACAACGGCCTCCCGGTCGCCGCGATCGCCGACGTGCCCGAGCCGGACCCGGCGGTGATCGAGTGCCTGACCGCGCCCGACGTCGACCTCGCGGCCGACTGCCGAACACCCCGGACCGATGCGACACGCACCTTCGACCCGCAGCTGAATGCCGTCGAACGCCTGAACCGACAGGATGTCGCGCTGATCGACCTCACCGACGTCTACTGCGACGAGAACGAGTGCTTCCCGGTGATCGGCGGCGTCACGGTCTACCGCGACGACGACCACCTGACCGATACCTTTGCCGGCACCCTGGCGCCGTACCTGGCGGACGCGATGGCTCGCCACATGCGACAGGACGGCGCCACGGAGTAGACCGGCCCGGGGCAGCCAGAGGTCGAGCCTGGCGAGACAGTTCTTGACCGGCTCGACCACCGAGGGCTTGGGCGTCCGCGACCCGTCCCAGCAGGGGCAGGTCACGTCTTCGTGCCGTGAGCAGGTAGCGTCTCCGCCCGGAACGCTTCACGCTTTTCGCCCGCCGACCCGTCTCGCCTCGTGCTCCGGAGCCTCGGTGCCCGTCGGTCGGCGGGGCGATCCATGCCGTGAAGTACTCGACGCGGACGGAGCTGTTGCAGTGAAGAACGACCGCCGAACCCCCAGGCGGACTGATATCCAAGCGTTGCGGGCCGTGGCTGTCATGGCCGTCGTACTGTTTCATCTGTGGCCCAACCGCCTGACTGGCGGCTATGTGGGCGTTGACGTCTTCTTTGTGATCTCGGGGTTCCTGATCACGTCGCACCTCGTGCGAGACGCCGAGGCTGACCGGTTCTCGGTCACTCAGTTCTGGTCCCGCCGGCTCCTGCGACTGCTGCCGGCCTCGCTCGTGGTGCTTGCCACGACCGTCGTCGGTGTGTGGGTGCTGGCGCCCTTGCAGCACTGGGAGCAGTGGTTCCGCGAGATCGCGGCCTCCGGTCTGTACGTGCAGAACTGGGTGCTGGCCGGCGACGCCGTGGACTACCTAGGGGCCGAGAACCTGGCCTCACCGGTGCAGCACTTCTGGTCGCTGTCGGCCGAGGAGCAGTTCTACCTGGTCTGGCCGCTGCTCATCGCGCTGGCCGTTCTCATAGGGCGACGGCGGTCGAGGACCCACTCGCCGAGCCCGGCGAGCTGGCGGCCTGTCGCGGCGGGGTTGCTGGCCCTGGTCGTCGTCGCCTCGCTGGCCACCTCGGTGGTCTGGACCGCTTCCGACCAGGCCTACGCGTACTTCATCACGCCGACCAGGGCATGGGAGTTCGGCGCGGGCGCCTTGCTGGCCTTCTTGCCCGTGGCCGGCCGGAGCCTCGGCCCGGTTGCCCGGGGCCTGCTGGTGTGGACGGGCCTGGCCCTGATCGTGGTCTCGAGCATCACCTTCACCGACGCCACGCCGTTCCCCGGAGCCTGGGCAGCCATACCCGTGCTCGGCACCGCCCTGGTCATCTGGGCGCAGGCCACCGACCGGTTCACCACCCGCCTGGCCGGCCTGACGCCGGTGCAGTTTCTGGGTGACGTGTCCTATGCCGTGTATCTCTGGCACTGGCCCTTGATCGTGCTCGTCCCGTATGCGGTGGGGCACGACCTGCGCTTGCTCGACAAGCTGGCGATCCTGACGGCAACGGTCCTGCTGGCGTGGGCCACCCGCCGCTGGATCGAGATGCCGGTGCTTCAGTACCGGCAGGGGTTGCGGCCGTGGGCGACGTTCCTCGGCACCGCGGTGGCGAGCAGCCTGGTCGTCGGCACGGCGTTCGTCGGGCTGGACAGCTCCGGGGACCGCGTGCGGGACGAGCTCGCGACCGCCAACGAGGTGAAGGGCTCCGAGTGCTTCGGAGCGCACGCACGCCCGCCACAGGGCGAGGCCTGTACCAACACCGACCTGGTGGGCGTGGCCGCACCCGCCCCGGCAGTGGCCGCCAAGGACACGCCGAAGCCGTTCTCGGGGAGCAGGAACAAGTGCTCGGGGACCGCACGCGCAGAAGCGGAGCCGACGGCATGCGAACGCGGTGACCGGGGAAGCGACGTCCGGATCGCGCTCGTCGGTGACTCGCACGCCGCGCACTACTCGACCGCCTTCGTCGAGGCCGCCAAGGACAACGGCTGGGCCTTGGACATCTACGTCAAGCCCGGCTGCCCGTTCTCCGACGTCATGCGGGTCCAGGACGAGGTCCTGACCGCCGCGTGCATCGAGTGGGTCGACCGGACCCGGCAGGCCCTCGTCGATGGTGACTACGACCTCGTGGTGACCTCGCAGCTGAGCGGCGTCGACTGGGCGCTTCCCGCCGACCGGGCCGCCGTCGACGAGCAACGGGATGCGGCCGTAGAAGCGGCACGGGACCAGACACGGAGCACCACGCTGGAGGGGTACGTCGAGGACGGGCTGATCTCGATCTGGGCCGGACTGGCCGACCAGGGGATGTCCGTCGCCGCGATCAACGACGTACCCGATCCTGACCCCAAGGTTGTCGAGTGCCTGACCGCGCCGGGCGCCGACCCCACCGCGGACTGCCGGGTACCGCGCGCCGACGCCACGCGCTCCTTCGACCCGCAGCCGGGCGCCGTCGAGCGGCTGGGCAGGCCTGACGTCACTCTGATCGACTTCACGGACGTGTACTGCGACGACCGTGAGTGCCACCCTGTGATCGGCGGCGCAACGGTCTACCGCGACAAGGACCACCTGACCGACACCTTCGCAGGAACGCTGAGTCCGTACCTGGCGGAGGCCATCGCACCTCTCCTGCGGCGGGCCGGAGCCTGAAAGCCCGTGGCGGTCGAGCCCGTCGAGAACGTCTCGACCGTCTCGACCGCCACGGGCCAGGGAGCAGCACGTCAGACCGGGCGGGCCGCCTCGATCTCCACGGACGGCAGGTGCCGGGCCGGCAGCGTCTTCGGACGCCACGACTCGCGGGTCTCCTCGAACGCGGTGATCTTGTCCTCCTGCTGCAGGGTGAGCCCGATGTCGTCGAGCCCCTCCATGAGCCGCCACCGCGTGTAGTCGTCGATCTGGAACGGCACGGTGACGTCGTCGGCCGTCGCGGTCTTCGCCTCCAGGTCCACGGTCACCTCGGTGCCGGGCTTGGTCTCGAGGATCTTCCACAGGATCTCGATGTCCTCGGGCGAGACGATGCCCGTGACGAGACCCTGCTTGCCCGAGTTGCCGCGGAAGATGTCGGCGAACCGGGACGACAGCACCACCCGGAAGCCGTAGTCCTTGAGCGCCCAGACGGCGTGCTCACGCGAGGAGCCCGTGCCGAAGTCCGGACCGGTCACGAGCACCGAGCCCGCCGAGTACGCCTCCTGGTTGAGCACGAACGACGGGTCGCCCCGCCACGCGGCGAACAGCGCGTCCTCGAACCCGGTGCGCGTGACCCGCTTGAGGTACACGGCGGGGATGATCTGGTCCGTGTCGACGTTGCTGCGCCGCAGCGGGACGCCGACACCGGTGTGGGTGTGGATCTTCTCCATGATGAGTGCTCCTCTCAGCGCAGTGCGGGTCGGCCGGCGACGGGCCCGCTCGCTACGGGCATGGGCAGGTCGACGACGGACTCGCCCAGCGGGGACGCGCCCACGCCGTCGAGCGGCGTGCCGTCGAACGTGGTGATGTCGATGGCTTCCGGCAGGTCCAGGTCGCCGACGCTCGACAGGGTGCCCCGGATCGCCGTCGCCGCGGCGACCAGCGGCGAGACCAGGTGGGTACGCCCGCCCTTGCCCTGCCGACCCTCGAAGTTGCGGTTCGACGTCGACGCCGACCGCTCCCCCGGCGCGAGCTGGTCCGGGTTCATGCCCAGGCACATCGAGCACCCGGCGTTGCGCCACTCGGCGCCGAACTCCTTGAAGATCACGTCGAGGCCCTCTGCCTCGGCCTGCAGCCGCACCCGGGCCGAGGACGGGACCACCAGGACGCGCAGGGACTCGGCCTTCTTGCGACCCTTGACCACCTTCGCGACGGACCGCAGGTCCTCGATGCGCCCGTTGGTGCAGGAACCGATGAAGACGGTGTCGACGGGGATGTCGCGCAGCGGCGTGCCGGCGGTCAGGCCCATGTACTCGAGGGCCTTGGCGGCCGTCTCGCGCTCACCCTCGTCGGCGATGTCCGCCGGGACCGGCACGGACGCCGACAGCGGCAGGCCCTGGCCCGGGTTGGTACCCCAGGTGACGAACGGCTCGAGGTCCGCGGCCTCGAGCACGACCTCGGCGTCGAACTGCGCGTCGTCGTCCGTGCGCAGCGTCTTCCAGTACTCGACGGCGGCGTCCCAGTCCTCGCCCTCCGGCGCGTGCGGACGGCCCTTGAGGTACTCGAACGTGGTCTCGTCCGGAGCGATCATGCCGGCGCGGGCGCCGGCCTCGATCGACATGTTGCAGATCGTCATCCGGGCTTCCATGGAGAGCGCGCGGATGGCCTCGCCGCGGTACTCGAGCACGTAGCCCTGCCCGCCGCCGGTGCCGATCTTGGCGATGATCGCCAGGATGATGTCCTTGGACGTCGTGCCGGCGGGCAGCGTCCCGTTCACCGTGATCGCCATGGTCTTGAACGGCGCCAGCGGGAGCGTCTGGGTGGCGAGCACGTGCTCCACCTCTGACGTGCCGATGCCGAACGCGAGCGCGCCGAACGCGCCGTGCGTGGACGTGTGCGAGTCACCGCACACGACCGTGAGGCCGGGCATCGTCAGGCCGAGCTGCGGCCCGACCTGGTGCACGATGCCCTGGTCGGCGTCGCCGAGGCTGTGCAGCCGGACGCCGAACTCCTTGGCGTTGGCGCGCAGCGTGTCGATCTGCGTGCGGCTCGTCAGATCGGCGATCGGCCGGTCGATGTCGAGCGTGGGAGTGTTGTGGTCCTCGGTCGCGATCGTGAGGTCGGGTCGCCGCACCTGACGTCCGGCGAGGCGCAGCCCCTCGAATGCCTGAGGGCTCGTGACCTCGTGCACCAGGTGCAGGTCGATGTAGAGAAGATCTGGCGAGCCGCCCTCGCCTCGGCGCACCAGGTGCGCCTCCCAGACCTTCTCCGCCAGCGTGCCGGCCATTGCGGTTCGCCTCCTCGTCAGAAACTACTTTTGGGCTTCGACTTGCAATCTCACGTTCCGAGACGGCAATATCGCGGTATGGACGATACTAGCGGAGTCGGCGTCTTGGACAAGGCGGCATCCGTCCTCGGGGCACTCGAGGCCGGACCGGCCACACTGGCGCAGCTCGTCTCCTCCACCGGCCTGGCTCGCCCGACGGCGCACCGCCTGGCCGTGGCACTCGAGCACCACCGCCTTGTGGCCCGTGACATGCAGGGCCGATTTGTGCTGGGTCCGCGCCTCAACGAGCTGGCCACGGCCGCCGGCGAGGACCGCCTGCTGGCGGCTGCGAACCCGGTGCTCATCGCGCTGCGCGACCACACGGGCGAGAGCGCGCAGCTCTACCGCCGGCAGGGCGACCACCGCGTGTGCGTCGCCGCCGCCGAGCGACCGGTAGGCCTGCGCGACTCCATCCCCGTGGGGGCGACGCTCAGCATGAGCGCCGGTTCCGCGGCCCACGTGCTCCTCGCCTGGGAGGAGCCGGACCGCCTGCACCGCGGCCTGCGTGACGCGACCTTCACGGCCACCATCCTCTCCGGTGTCCGACGGCGCGGCTGGGCCCAGTCGGTCTCAGAACGTGAGCTCGGCGTGGCGTCGGTGTCGGCGCCGGTGCGCGGGCCGTCGGGCCGGGTCGTGGCCGCCGTCAGCGTCTCCGGGCCGGTGGAGCGCCTTTCCAGGCAGCCCGGCCGGCTGCACTCGGCCGCCGTCGTGGCGGCGGCGAACAAGCTCACCGAGGTGCTGCACCGGTCCGGCGAGTAGCCGGACCGGTGCGGTGCCCGCGGGGTGTACGGCCCGTGAGCGGTCGGTGAGCGTTGGTTCGCCACGCCGGGCCTGGTGATTCCCCAGGTCGGGGTCGTATCAGTAGTCTCTTGCGAGACGTGTGCACACCAGGGGCGCACGCGCCAACGTCGGAGGAATCTGATGCCGCCCAAGGTGAGGCTCATCGTCATCTGGCTCGTCGTGATCTTCTTGCTGTACTCGGTCATCAACGACCCCGAGCGCTCCGCCGACATCGTGCTTGCCCTCTGGGACGTCATCTGGGGAGCCATCGCCAACATCGGCACCTTCTTCGAGGAGCTCTTCACCGGGTCCATCGGCCGCTGACCACGTAGGGTCGGCGGCGAGGGCGACCCCTCGCACCGCAACCGACCGCACCCCCGGGGAGACCCGCATGAGCGCCACAGCGGACTTCGTCGTCCCCCACCGCGCCCTGCAGCGGTACATCCTGGCGAACGAGAAGATCATCATCGCCACGCATCGCCACTGGGGCATGCTCTGGGAACCGATCCTCACGGCGACGGCCGCTTTCCTGCTGGCCGTGGCCCTGCTCGCGGCCGTGGAGGCCAATGTCCGGGACGACATGGGCTGGGTATGGCTGCCGTTCGTCATCCTGGGCGGGCGCCTGCTGTACAAGTGGCTGGAGTGGCGGGCCAGGTGGTTCGTCATGACCGACCGCCGGCTGCTGCTGCTCGACGGGTTCCTGATCCACCGCGTGGCGATGATGCCGTCGGAGAAGGTGACGGACCTCGGGTACGAGCGCACGCCGATGGGTCAGCTGCTGGGCTACGGCACGTTCATCTTCGAGACCGCCGGGCAGGACCAGGCCCTCGACCGGGTCACCTGGATACCCCGGCCGGACTCCCGGTACCGGCTCATCATCGCGGCGCTCTTCCACCCCGACGCGGCCGACGCCGAAGCGGCCGCCCAGGCCAACCCGGACATCCGGCCGGAGGCCGCCCCGTCGGCGGACACGTCCTCCGCCGTCCTGCCGCCCTCGCTGATGCCGCGCATCGGTCGGCGCAGCAACCCTCCGACGCAGCGCATCGAGCTGCCGATCGCCCGGGGCGGCGATCCGGGCGGCGCGGCCGAGGAGAGCACGTCAAGGGACGCCACGATTCCCGCGAGCGCGGAAGCCGCCGGGGCAACGTGGTCGTCGACGTCGTCGACCGGCGGGTCGACGGGTAGCGGAGCCGCATCTGCGGCGTCGGGCGGCAGCAGTTCGGGCCGAAGCCCTTCCGCCGGGGGCACCCCGCCCGGCAGGACGGGCGACGGGGCGCGCGGTGAGCACGTGCCCGGCGGGCCGACCGCCGACCCGAACGCCACGGAGGTGCGGCCGGAGCCGTTCATCGAGGGCGGCAAGGACCCGAAGATGCGCTGAGCGCGGGGCTGACGGCCGGCAGGCTGGCAGGCCGCCGGGCCGAGGCCGGCAGGCCCAGGCCCTAGGCCCGCCGGCCAGCAGGTCGGCAGGCCCCAGGCCGGCAGGCCCCTAGGCCGGCAGCCCGCACAGGCCCCGGGCCCGCGCCGCAGGCCTGCAGGCCCGCAGGCTGGCGCGCGCAGGGTGGGGTGCGGGTGCGGGTGCAAGGCCCTGGCGCAGCAGGCAGGAGGTGTCCGGGCTGGACGGAGCCGCCGACTGCAGACTTGGTCGCGGGCCTCGACCGCGAGTGCAGACTTCGTCGCGGCTGCGACCTCTCCATCCGCGACGAAGTCTGCACTCGCGGAGCTGCGGCGCACTCAAGTCTGCAGTCGATTGGGCAGGCCATGAAGGCCAGTCGTCGGGACAGGCACGTCACGGGGCGGGCGACTGGGCAGGCATGGGGCAGGCACGTCACGGGGCGGGCGACTGGGCAGGCGTGGGGCAGGCACGTCACGGGGCCGGAGACAGCGCAGGCCAAAGGGCCACGTTGCGGGGCCGGAGACAGCGCAGGCCATGGAGCACGAGGCGGGGCAGAAATCGGAGCAGGTGACGCGGCAGGTGGAGCCAGAGACGGCCGAGTCGGCACGGCTCAGGACAACAGCTCCAGTCCAAGACGACCGCCCAGCTTGAGACGACCCAGCCCAGCTCGCGACGACGCAGCCTCAGCTCAAGACGACCTAGGCCCCGCACGGCGAAAGGCCCGGTCCGTGTGGACCGGGCCTTTCTGCTGTACCCCCAGTGGGATTTGAACCCGCGCTACCGCCGTGAGAGGGCGGCGTCCTAGGCCGCTAGACGATGGGGGCCCGAACGGATCCGTCGGCCGAAGCCGATGGACCTGCGTACCCCCAGCGGGATTTGAACCCGCGTTACCGCCGTGAGAGGGCGGCGTCCTAGGCCGCTAGACGATGGGGGCCTGAACTACCGGTTAAGGACCGGTTGCCGGTGAGAACCGTAGCGCACCATGGTGCCGATCTGCATCGGCTACAGTGCGCTGCGCTCTGCGCTGGGGTACCAGGACTCGAACCTAGACTAAGTGAACCAGAATCACTCGTGCTGCCAATTACACCATACCCCATGGGGGTAATACCGCTCCGGATACACCTGTTTCCAACAGGCTTTCCGTGGAGGCCTTACCGCTGGAGAACACTACCTGACCTCGGACGGTGGTCAAAACGGAAAGGGCGTGCTGTCCGTCACGCACCGCCATCGGGCTGGTGAGAGGGCTGGTGAGAGAGCTCGGAACCACACAGAACGGCGCCGGACACCGGCCACTACCACCGCCTACGTCGTGCCGTAGCCGAGAGCGGCCGGGAGGTCGGCCAGCGTCTCGATCACCACGACCCCGGCCGCCCGCAGCGCGACCGGGTCCTGCGGATCCCGCAGGACGCCGTCAGGCAGCGCAGGACCGCCGTGGTAGCGCGGACCCCGGCGGTGACCCGCCCGGTCCAGCCAGACGCCTGTCAGGCCCGCCTCGTGGGCCGCCAGCGCGTCCACGGTGGGCTCGTCACCCACGTACGCGGTCCGGGCGGGCTCCGTACCCAGCAGGCGGGCGCCCTCGAGGAACACCCGAGGGTCGGGCTTGCCGAAGCCCAGCGTGTCGACGCCGACCAGCACCGGCAGGTCGTCCAGCCCGGCCAGCTTCAGCTTGCGCTCCTGCAGCTCCGCGGCGGCGTTCGTCACCACGCCGACGCTGATCCCCGCTGCGACGGCCGCGTGGACGGCGGCGACGGCGTCCGCGTGCGCCGTCCACGACTTCTCGAAGGTGCCCCAGAAGAGCGCGTCCCAGGCCACGAAGGAGGACTCCGTGATGGGTGCCCCGCCGAACGTCTCGTGCAGCAGCACCGCCCGGAGCCGGCGCTGCGTCACGTGGTCCAGCTCCCCGCTCGTGTAGCGGCGGTAGTAGCCGCCCGGATCGGTGCGCCAGTGCGACAGGATCTCCTCGTCCCGCTCGGGCGGGACGTGGGGCAGGTACTCGGCCCGTACGGCCGCGAGCGCCACCGCGAAGGCCCCCTTGGTGTCGACGAGGGTGTCGTCGACGTCGAACAGGATGCCGTCCGTCGTCATGTCGTCTCTCCCTTGGCCGGCTCGACCGTTCCCGACTCGACCGTTCCCGGCTGGGCCGTTCCCGGCTGGGCCGTTCCCGACTCGACCGTTCCCGACTCGACCGTTCCCGACTCGACCGATCCTGGCTGGGCCGATCCCGGCGAGACCGATCCCGGCTGGTACGCAGGCATGGCGGCCATCCCAGGCCCGACCACCCCAGCCGGACCAGCAGCAGGCCCAGCCATAGGCCCAGCCATGTGCCCAGCCGCGGGCCCAGCCACGGGACCCCACCCCGGACCAGTCGCCGGGGGCTCCGGCACCACCAGGGCCGGGCGTCGCCGTCGGGCCCACCACAGCAGCACGACGGCCGTGATGATTGTGACGATGATGCTGGCTGCGCCCTCTACGGGCAGCACCTCGGTGATCAGGAGCGATTCCTCGAGGCCGTCGTAGGCGATGGCGAGGCTGAACGCCAGCAGGTTGTTCGCCGCGTGCAGCGCGACGGCGATCTCCAGCCCGCCCGTCCGCCAGACGAGGAGGCTCGCGATCAGGCCGAACACCAAGCGGTCGGCGAACAGCCACGGGCTCTGCGAGCCGTGCGCCAGCGCGAACAGGAACGCCGTCACGATGGCGGGCACGGCGATCGCGAGCCAACGCCACCGGAGCAGGCTGCCGATCCACTGCGACAGCCAGCCGCGGAAGAAGTACTCCTCCCCCGCAGCCTGCAGCGGCGTGGTGAGCACCATCACCGCGGCGAGCGCCAGCCAGCTGGACGACGGGGTGAGCGGCCACCAGCCGGACTCCTCCTCGCCCGAGCTGCCGCCCGCACCGGACTCCGCGCCCGTGGCAGAACCCGTGCCGGCGTCGACCGCGAGCCCCGTCTGGGTCAGGAGCAGGTCGCCGGCGAGGGTGAGCGGCACCAGGAGGAGCAGCGCCACCCCGATCCCGCCGAGCAGCAGCCGCCAGCGCACCCGTCCAAGGACCGACGAGACCAGCCCGGCACGCTGGACCTGTGCCCACGTCGCCACCAGGGCGAGGGGGATACCGAGCGTGAGGCCCAGGTTGGTCACGAGCAGACCTGCGGGCGAGACGAACCACGCGTCGGTCATCGACGACGGGTCAGGCAGCTGCACGCCCACCGCCCCTGCGATGACGACGGCGAGGGCGTACATCAGCATCGCCCCGAACAGCAGGAGCGTGCAGGCCACGACCGCGGCCAGCCCGAGCAGCGGCCGCCACCACCTGTGGCGCGGCCCGCGCAGGGCCTGGGGATACTCGCGCGGCGGATGGGTCGGCACTGCTGGGGGCGGCGCGGCGTCAGGCGTCATGGCGTCGGTCACCCCAGCACGGTAGTCCAGAACTCCGAACGGGAGCTGCACACCACCTGTGCCCTGGACGAACGGGAGCGCCGCCGACCAGGGCCGACGGCGCTCCCGTGCACTGCCGGCGGGTCACTCCGCTCCGGCGGTCACCCCTGCCGACGTGGGGGCGGTTGCCTCGGCCAGGCGCGCCTGCGCCGCGTCGATGCGCGTGAGCGTGCGGTCGCGGCCGAGCACCTCGAGCGACTCGAACAGCGGCAGGCCGATGCGGCGGCCGGTCACGGCGACGCGGACCGGGGCCTGCGCCTTGCCCAGCTTCATGCCGTGTGCCTCGCCCACCGCTGTGACGGTGTCCTTGAGCACCTCGGCCGTCCAGCCGGCGAGCGCCGGATCCGCCAGGGCGGTGCGGACGTCGGCGAGGAGCTCGGCGGCGCCGGCCTTCATGGCCTTGTTCCAGGAGTCCTCGTCGAGGATCGGCGCGTCGAGGAACAGGAAGTCGACGTTGTTCGTGATCTCGGACAGCAGGGCCACCCTGGAGTGGGCGAGCGGCGCGACGGCGTCGAACACCTGGCTGTCGAACTGCTCCTCGGTCCACGGGGCGTACGGGGCGTGCAGCCACGGGTCGCAGGCCCTCGTGAACTCCGGGACGCTCAGGGCGCGGATGTACTCGCCGTTGAAGGCAGTGAGCTTCTTGATGTCGAAGAACGCCGACGAGGAGTTGATGTCCTCGACGCGGAACCGGCGCACGAGCTCGTCGAACGGGAGGATCTCCTCGTCGTTGCCCGGCGCCCAGCCCAGCAGCATCAGGTAGTTGACCATGGCGTCGGGCAGGACGCCCTCGGCCAGGTAGTCCTCCAGCGCCACCTTGTCGCGGCGCTTGGAGAGCTTCTGCCGCTTCTCGTTCACGATCACGGGCATGTGCGCCCACTGCGGCGGGGTCTGGCCGAGGGCCTCCCACAGCAGCTGCTGCTTCGGCGTGTTGGGCAGGTGCTCCTCCGCGCGCATGACGAGCGTGATGTTCTCGTCGATGTCGTCCACGACGTTGGCCAGGAGGAAGACCGGCGAGCCGTTGCCGCGCGCGATGACGAAGTCCTCGAGGTTGCGGTTGGGGAACGTGGGGTTGCCGCGGATCAGGTCGACGACCTGCGTCTCGCCGTCGTCGGGCGTGCGGAAGCGCAGCGCGCGGCCCTCGGCGTAGTCCAGCCCGCGGTCGCGGCAGAAGCCGTCGTAGCCGGTCTGCTGGTTACCGGTGCGCGCGAGGACGGCGTCACGGGTGCAGTCGCAGTAGTACGCCTTGCCCTCGGCGAAGAGCCGCTGCGCGGCCTCCTTCTGGATGCCGGCGTTCTCGGACTGGAAGTACGGTCCCTCGAACGCGGGGTCGTCCTTGGTGATCCCCAGGGCCTCCATGGCCGACAGGATCCCGTCCACCCATTCGGGCTGGTTCCGCGAGGTGTCCGTGTCCTCGATGCGCAGCACGAACGTGCCGCCCTGCTGCTTCGCCACCGCCCAGTTGAACAGCGCCGAGCGGGCGCCGCCCACGTGGAACATGCCGGTCGGGGACGGTGCGAAGCGGACGCGGACGGCCGCGTCAGCGGCCGAGCCGGTCGAGGTTTCGGTTGCTGAAGTCACGGACCCCAGCCTAGGGCGTGGGACCGACAGCGCGGTCCCGAGCGGCCCGGTTCCGCAGGCGCCCCGTCGATCAGGGCGCCACCGCGGTGACGCCGGGCGCGACGGGGGTCAGGGCGAGGAATCGCCGCAGGGTCCTCATCGCTCGCCCGCCAGACGCTTCACGTACCGGCGCGTCGGCACCGCCACCGGGCCCGCTGCGGTCTCCGCCCGGTAGTCGAGCGGCCCGGTGTCCGACCAGCCCTGACGCTCGTAGAACCGTCGCGCCCGCCCGTTGCCCGCCACGACGGCGAGCCAGACCTCCGCGTGCCCCGCCGCGGCGACCCGGTCCTCTCCGTCGGACAGGAGGTGCGCGGCGAGACCGGAGCCGCGGTGTGTCGCCGCGACGAACACCTGCTCGATCTCGTCGCCGTGGACGGTGACGAAGCCGACGACACCGGCCGCCCCTCCGTCGGCAGGCTGCCCGTCGGCGGGCCGCCCGTCGGCCACGGCCACCGTCGTGCTCGGCACCCGGCTCGCCGCCCGGGGCCCGAACGACTCGCGCGTGCGGACCGCCTCGAGCGCCGGCGGCACGAGGCCGTGGTGCCCGTCGCCCCAGGCGGCGTGCCAGACGTCGGCGATGCCGGGAGCGTCGTCCGGCACCGCCTGCCGGAGCTCGACGTGCCGCACGCGGAGCGGCGCGACCAGGAACCGGTCCTCGTCCTCCAGCACCACCGGCTCGGTACGCCAGCCCGGGCCGGCGTACCCGACGAGCGCCGCGGTGTCCCGCCACCGGCTCACGTAGGTCAGGGTGTCCGGTCCGACGACGATCTCGTCACCGAGGAAACCGTCGAGCGTCGCGAACTCCGTGATGCCGCCCTCGATGAAGGCGCGGAACTCGTCGAGCATGCCCGGCCGCACCAGCGCGGTGGAGGACCTGATGATCATGCGCCGATCATGCTGCACCCATCCGGGTCCGGGCCAGCACCACCGGCTCGGCCAGGTCGGGGTTCGGCAGGGCGTCGACGTCCCACCAGCGCACGTCCAGCGACTCCTCCGAGACGGCGGGCTCCGCACCGGGGGCCGCCACGGCGACGAACCGGACGTCCAGGTGGTGCACCGGACGAGCCGCGTCACCGGTGCCCGGCCGGCAGAACGGCACGACGTGCTCGTCCAGGTGCACCGGCACCGGGTCGACCGCCAGCGGCAGCCCCGACTCCTCGCGAGCCTCCCGCTCGGCGGCGCCGGCCAGCGTGGTGTCCCCTGCCTCCAGGTGGCCGCCGAGCTGGAACCACAGCTTCGCCTTGCCGTGCAGCGTGAGCAGCACGCGGGCGCCGTCGTGCGACAGGACGACGGTCGACGCCGTCAGGTGGTCCGGCACGCTGCTGCGGAACACACCGTCGCCGTGCGCCTCGAGGTGCCGCACGTAGCGAGCCCTGAGCAGCTCCTGCTCCGGCGTCGGCCCGGTCCAGGAGCGCAGCACCGTGAGCGCATCGCCGTTGAGCGGTGCGCCGTCGTCCACCGGCACCTCAGCGACGCACGATCGGGTTGGCCAGGACGCCCAGGCCCTCGACCTCGCACTCGACGCGGTCACCGTGGTCGATCCTGCCGACGCCGGCGGGCGTCCCCGTGAGGATCACGTCGCCCGGCAGCAGCGTCATCGCCTCGGAGATGTACGACACCAGGAACGGCACGTCGAACACCATGTCGCGGGTCCGGCCGTCCTGGCGCAGCTCGCCGTTGACGCGCGAGCGCACCCCGACGTCCTCCGGGTTGAGGTCGGTGTCGATCCACGGGCCCAGCGGGCACGAGGTGTCGAAGCCCTTGGCGCGGGCCCACTGCCCGTCGGTGCGCTGGGCGTCGCGGGCCGTCACGTCGTTCGCGACCGTGTAGCCGAGGATGTACGACGACGCGTTCTGCGGCGTGACGTCCTTGCACACCTTGGAGATCACGACGGCCAGCTCGGCCTCGTACGAGACCTCCTGCGTGAAGTCCGGCAGCACCACCGGGTCGTCGGGGCCGACCACCGAGGTGTTCGGCTTGAAGAACAGCAGGGGGCTGGCCGGGACCTCGCCGCCCATCTCCTTGGCGTGGTCGACGTAGTTCTTGCCGACGGCCACCACCTTGGAGCGTGGGATCACCGGGGCGAGCAGCCGGACGCCGTCGCCCAGCTCGATGCGCTCGCCGGTCGGCATCGCCGGCATGTACAGGGGGTCGCCGCCCAGGACAGCGAGGAAGGTCTTGTTGCCCTCCTGCTGCACGAGGGCGAAACGGGGGTCGTTTCCGGTGGTAAATCTCGCGATACGCACGGGCCCAATGTACGTCCCTGCTTCGTTGCGGGCAGTCACCCGGGGGTCAGGCGCGGGCCAGGACCTCACCGTTGAGGACAGCGAACCAGCCGTCCGGGGCGGCCGCCCATTCCCGCCAGCCCTGGGCGAGCTGTTCGAGCGCGACGTCGTCGGCGAGCGCCGAGTCCTTGGCCTGGACCGCGAAGTTGGACTGGGTGCAGCGCTCGGCCCACAGGCCGCCCCACCAGGTGCGGTCGTCGGGGGTGGCGTAGCACCAGACGCTCGCGCCGGGCTCGATCGACGCCGGGTCGAAGCCTGCGTCGCGCACCCAGGAGGCGAGGCGCCGCCCCGCGTCCGGCTCGAACCCGTAGGTGTGCGTGACCTCGTGGTAGAGCATGTTCCACTCGGTGAGCTCCGGGGACTCCGGGAACCAGGTCATGGCCTCGTAGTCGGCGTCCCGCACCGCGACGAACCCGCCCGGCTTGGCGACGCGCTTCATCTCGCGCAGGGCGCCGACGGGGTCGGACAGGTGCTGCAGGAGCTGGTGCGCGAAGACGACGTCGAACGAGTCGTCCTCGAACGGCAGCTCGTACGCGTTGGCGTGCTCGAAGCTGATGTTCTTGGTGCCGTGCGCGTCGGCGAGGCCGCGGGCGGACTCCAGCACGTCGTCGGACGCGTCCACCCCGATGACGCTCCCCTGCGTCAAGCGCTCGGCCAGGTCGACGGTGACGGTCCCCGGGCCGCAGCCGACGTCGAGCAGCGTCATGTCGGAGAGCAGGTGCGGGAGCAGGAAGGCGGCGGAGTTGGCAGCCGTCCGACGCCGGTGCGAGCGCAGCACGGACTCGTGGTGCCCGTGCGTGTACGACTCGGACTCCTTGGTCAGGTCCTTCACCGCGCCCGGGTTGTTCAGGCTGGAGAGGCTGCTCGGGGCGTCGACCGCGTCGATCGGGTCGGTCCCTGCGGGCTGGGCCTTGTCCCGGACCGTGCCCCTGGGTGTCTCCCTGGGCATGTCGCTGGACGTCGCACTGCGGGCCGTGTCGTGCTCGTTGGCGCTGCCGGTCATGGGCGCACTGTATGTGCGCCGTACGGGGCGGCACATCTGCATTCTCATCCCTCGGGACGGCTTGTCCAGAGCTTCACCCGGCAGCGGGCCGACGGCGTGGCCCGCGCGCGTCGGCGTCGGCGACACGGAAGGATGCCCGCATGCCCACGCTCGCCCAGCCGTCCGACCGGCCTGCCGCGGCCTCAGGTGGAACCCTCGGCGGTGCCGTCAGGGGAACAGCCGGCCGGATCGGCCACAACCTGCTCGGCGGCCCGGGCCGTGTCATCGGGGCCGACGTCGCCCGCGGTATCGCCGTGCTCGGCATGTTCACGGCGCACGTGGGCATCACCTCGGCGGACATCGGCACGCTCGAGGGCTGGCTGGGCCTGGCGCACGGCCGTTCCTCGATCCTGTTCGCGACGGTCGCCGGGCTCTCCCTCGCGCTGTTCACCGGCGGCTCCCGACCGTTCGAGGGCACGGCGATGCGCACCGCGCGGTCGCGGATCCTGGTGCGGGCCGTCCTGCTGCTGGCCCTGGTCGCGGTGCTGGACCTGTTCGGGACACGCGTGCTGCTCATCCTCGGCTTCTACGCGGCGTACTTCGTGCTCGCGCTGCCGTTCCTGCGGATGCCACCGGCGCGGCTCGCCACGACCGCCGTACTGATCGCGGTGCTCGGCCCGTTCCTCGTGTACTACGGGCCGGAGGCGCTGGCCCGGGCCGGGCTCCGCGCACCGCACGACGGTTCCGGCGCCGCCACCGACTTCCTCCTCACCGGGCACTACCCCGCCCTCGTCTGGATGGCGTACGTGCTGGCAGGGCTCGCGCTGGGGCGTTGCGACCTGCGGTCGCCGGTGCTGCACCTCGGCCTGGTCGCCGGCGGGTTCGGGCTGGCCGCCGTCGGCTCGCTGGCCTCGGCGACCCTGGTGGCCGACGCCGGCGGGGCGGAAGCCATCGCGGCCCAGCTCGCCGTGACCTCTTCCGAGTACGTGGTGCCTGCGCCCGGCTGGTCCGATCCCTGGCCGCCGCTGGCCGGCCTGTTCCTCGAGGGTCCCCACGACGACACGATGTTCGAGGCCCTGGGGTCCGGCGGATTCGCGCTCGGCGTGCTCGGGCTGTGCCTGCTCGTCGGTACCGGCGTCCGCGGGACGGCGGCATCGTGGCCCGCCCGCGTGCTGCGCGGGGTCCTGCTGCTCGTGGTGACGCCGCTGGCCACCGTCGGCGCCCTTGCGCTCACCGTCTACACGGTGCAGATCGTCACGATCTGGTGGTGGACCCGCACCTACTGGGACCTGCTCGACCCACCGACCAACGAGCCGCTCGGGTGGATGGTGCTCATCACCCTGCTCGCGGCGACGGCGTGGCGGGCACTGCTCGGCCGCGGCCCGCTGGAGCGGCTGTTCGGGTGGGTCGCGCGGAAGGCCTTTCCCACGGTCCCCGACCAGCCGGCTCCCCTGGACTCCCCGAACCGCTAGAGCCCGGGACGCGACCCCAACGGTGTGCGCGCCATCGTCGGCGTGTCGCGTGCTGGCCGTCGGGGTCGTCGGGCCTGGTCGCGCTACTGGAAGCTCACCTGCCCGACGATCGTCGTGACGGTGTCGCCGCCGACCCACACCTCTCCGTCGGGCAGCTTCTCGACGTGCACCCGGCCCTCGCGGCCAAGGACCGTGCCCTGCGAGGCCACGTAGGACGACGGCAGCACGTCCCCGCCGAGCCACTGCCCGATGCCGGCGTTGAGGCTCCCGGTCACCGGGTCCTCCCCCACGCCGATGGACGGCACGAACGCACGCACCTCGACGGCGGGCTCGTCCGGGCCGGCCCCGCCCGTCCCGTACTCGCCGACCACGCCCAGCCTGAGGTCGCCCAGCGCCACGAGGTCGGGCTCCAGGGCGAGCACGGCCTCGGCGTCGCGGAGCTGGACCGCCACCCAGCCGGGGCCGTTGTCCACCCAGGCCGAGCGGACGACGTCGGACACGTCGATGCGGAGGGCCCGCGCGATCTGCGCGACGTCGGTGTCGTCGACGGCGCCCGAACGCAGCAGCGGCGGCGCCGCGAACGCCAGCCGCTGCCCCTGCCCCGCGATCTCGCGCCGCAGCCGGACGAGGCCGACGCCGCACTCCTGGACCACACCCTCCCCGCTCGGCACACCGCCCGCCTCCAGCCACGCGTGGGCGGTGCCGAGGGTGGGGTGCCCGGCGAACGGCAGCTCGCCGCCAGGCGTCCAGATCCGCACGCGGTAGTCGGCGCCGCCGCTGCGTCCGGCGTCCGTCGGCGTGAGCAGGAACGTGGTCTCCGAGAGGTTGGTCCACCGGGCGAAGGCAGCCATCTGGTCGTCGGTGAGGCCGTCGGCGTCGTGCACGACGGCGACGGGGTTGCCGCTGGTCGGCACCGGTGAGAAGACGTCGACCTGGCGAAACGGGTGGCTCATGCCGCCAACGCTATCGACCCGCCGCAGCCAGGCCCCGCGCAGCCGGCGCCGAGCAGCTCCTCGGCCAGGCCCGACCCGGCGGCAGGGCACTGCTTTTCCGTCTCGCTCGGGCGGCTGCCGCACCGGCCGTACCCTGGACCGGTGAGCACAGTCCTCGGCGAGCTGACCGCGCCCGCTGCGCGCGGCGGCGTCGTGCACCGGGCCGAGCCTGCACCCGCCCGGGTGCTGCGGGCCGACGAGTGGCCGGCCGTCGCGGCAGCGCACGCCCGGCGGGCGGACGAGCTGACCGCCGTCTGGCGCGCGGCGCGGGACGCGGGACGGAAGCACGCGATCGAGGACTTCCTCTTCACGTACTACCCCACGCGGATCGCGCACCTGCGTCGCTGGCACCCTGGCGCGGGGGTGGCGCTCACGCTGCCCGACGGCGAGCCGGGCGCCCCCGGGGCGGAGACCGCCGACCCGGACGACCGGACCACGTGGCGGTGGCACGGGACCACCACGGACGACGACGCGTCCCGCACCGTCACGCTCGAACTCGACGCCTTCCTCGCCGACCGCGGCGACACCGTCCGGTACGTGCGCGAGCTGCTGTCCGCCACGGCGGCGCGTCCGGGGACGTTCGGCTGCTTCGGGCTGCACGAGTGGGCGATGGTCTACCGCGACCGGGAGTCGGGCCGCGACCAGCGGCACCCGCTGCCGCTGCGGCTCGGGCACGCAGGCACGGACTCCGTGGTCGAGGCGAACCCGGTGCGCTGCTCGCACTTCGACGCGTTCCGGTTCTTCACCCCGCAGGCGTCGGGACGCAACCAGCTCCAGCCCACCCGCGAAGGACAGGTCGGCATGGAGCAGCCGGGCTGCCTGCACGCCAACATGGACCTCTACAAGTGGTGCCTCAAGCTCGGCCCCGCCGTGCCGGGCGACCTGCTGCTGGACGCGTTCGAGCTGGCCCGCAACATCCGGTGGACCGACATGGCCGCCTCCCCGTACGACGTGTCCGGCTACGGCGTCGCCGCCGTCGAGATCGAGACCCCGCAGGGCAAGGCCGAGTACGTGCGACGGCAACGCGAGTACGCACGGCGGTCCGACGAGCTGCGCTACCGGCTGATCGAGGTCTGCGACACCGTGCTCGGTGCCCGCCCTCGCACCAGCAGCGCCGCGACCAGCAGCGCGGCCCAGCCGACCCCGGTCACCGTCCAGAACGGCACTGCGTCCTGAACCGATGCTTCGGTGAGCAGCTGGAGCGACGAGAGCGGCACGGCGTGGGCGAACACGGCGGGCCAGATCGCGCCGCGCCGCTCGACCAGGGCCGCGAGGAGCGGCGCCCAGGCCGCGATGCCGATCGTGGCCGCGGCGACCTCCGCGCCCGTGAGCACCCCCGCCGACAGGTACGTGAGGTGCAGCGGCAGGTGCCAGAGCATCCAGATCGCGCCGACAAGGCCCGCTGACCGCCAGAAGCCCAACCGCCGGAGCGCCAGCTGGAGCTGCCCGCGCCACAGGACCTCCTCGCCGAACGTCGAGAACGCGAACAGCACGGTGCCCAGCACGATCATCGGTACAGCAGCGATCAGCACGTCGGCGGACTTGAGCTGCGCGCCGAACAGCAGCCCCGCCAGGGCCGGGACGACGAGCGCCGGCACCATGACCGCGAGCGCCAGACCGTAGGAGGCGAAGAGCTCACGCGCCGATGCGGGCCGTAACCGCCACAGCCGGGCG
The DNA here is from genome assembly GCF_042685865.1 of Promicromonospora vindobonensis. Taxonomy (NCBI): domain Bacteria; kingdom Bacillati; phylum Actinomycetota; class Actinomycetes; order Micrococcales; family Promicromonosporaceae; genus Promicromonospora; species Promicromonospora vindobonensis. Next base: position 1,163,735 of record NZ_JBHUOG010000001.1, read on the forward strand.
AGCTGCCCGCGCCCGAGCACCACGAGGACGGCGACGAGGCTGGCGAGGGCCGGCACGTACCGGCCGGCCAGGACGACGGCGTTCGGTACGTCCTGGCCGGCGACCAGGAACGGGACGCAGATCGCGGTGATCAGGACGAAGGCGGTGGTGACCGCGACCACCGCGGCACGGGACTCGGTTCGGGAGCGCATGGTGGCAAGTCTTCTGGCGGCCCGGGACCGGCCACATCGGGGAGTTCCCTGGCCCGGCCCTGGTCGACCCCTGGCCGATCCCCGACCGGCCCCGTTCCCGGCTGGTCCTGAGTAGGTAGTTGCCCTACTTGTCCTGGCCCCGGGCGCTTTCTAGCGTCGATGACGTCGCACCCCAGCACACAGGAGCAATCCAGGAAGATCCCAACTTCACACCACGAGGTGAGCCCCATGAGAGTCACCGCACTGCGTACTCCCGTCGCCAGAGCCGTCCTCGGCGCCCTTGCCGTCCTGGCCTTGACGCTGACGGCGCTGGTCGCCGCACCACGCTCCATGACCCCGACGGCGGAGGCCCATGGCTGGGTCGTGTCGCCGCCGAGCCGCCAGGACCACTGCGCCAAGCGCACCGTGAGCTGGACCTGCAACGGCGTCGAGTACGAACCGCACAGCGTCGAGGCGCCCAAGGGCTCGATGCTCTGTTCCGGAGGCAGCCGCTTCACGACGCTCGACAACGACTCGCTGCCCTGGCCCCGCACGACCATCGGCAGCACGCACACCTTCCAGTGGACGCTCACCGCCAGGCACCGCACGTCCACCTGGGAGTACTTCGTGGACGGCCAGCTCTTCAAGACGGTGAACGACGGCGGCGCGCAGCCGGGCGCGACCGTTACCCACACGCTGACGGGGCTGCCGAGCGGCAACCACAAGATCCTCGCCCGGTGGAACGTGTTCGACACCGGCAACGCGTTCTACGCGTGCGTGGACGTGAACGTGGGCGGTACCGGGTCGCCCGAGGACCCGACCGACCCGCCGGCCGAGGAGTGCACAGCCGCGGCCTGGGACTCCACCGCCACCTATCTGGGTGGCGACCTGGTCACCTACTCGGGCCACACCTACCGGGCCAAGTGGTGGACGCGGGGCGAGATCCCGTCGTCCAGCGACGTCTGGGTGGATCAGGGCGCCTGCTGACCCGACAGCACGCATTCCCGCAGCAGTGCTGCTGCGCAGCGACCGGTGCCCGACGTCGGGCACCGGTCGTCGCCGCGCGCGGCCGAGAGGATGTACGGGGAAGCGCGTACGAATTCACCCTCATTGTCAGGAATGCTGACATTTCCTAAGTTCGGGGCACAGCAAATTTCACCCGGTGCGGCGGGCCCTCCCTGGCCCCGCCCGCACCGACGGCCCGCATCCGCACGACGGAAGGCAACACAGTGAACCGTGCACGCTCAGCCATCCCGCAGACCCGACTTCTGCTCTCCGCCCTCGCGGCCTTCGCACTCGCGGCAGGTTTCCTCGTCGCCGCCCCGAGCGCGGTCCTGCCGCAGGCGCAGGCCCACGGCTGGATCACCAGCCCGCCGAGCCGCGCCGACCACTGCGCCACCGGGAGCGTCAGCTTCGACTGCGGCGGCCTGCAGTACGAGCCCCAGAGTGTCGAGGCCCCGAAGGGCTCGATGCAGTGCTCCGGCGGCAGCGGCTTCACCGTGGTCGACGACGAGTCGCTCCCCTGGCCGCGCACCACCATCAGCGGCGAGACCACGTTCCGGTGGACGCTCACCGTCCAGCACCGCACGTCCACCTGGGAGTACTTCGTGGACGGCCAGCTCTTCAAGACCGTGGACGACGGCGGCGCCCAGCCGGGTGCGACCGTCGAGCACACGCTGACCGGCCTGCCGGCCGGTGACCACACGATCCTGGCGCGCTGGAACATCGCCGACACGGTGAACGCCTTCTACCAGTGCATCGACGTCACGGTGGCCGGGTCGGCGGCAGCGTCGACACCGACGACCGGGCAGGCGGACGAGCCCGCGAACCAGCGGGCGCTGCCGGGCACCGCGACCGTGCGGGGCGTCCTGACCGCCGTCTGACCCGCGCACGAGGCTTTCCGACCAGGCCGCACCGACGGACCACACGCCCGAGGCCGGGTGCCCGACGCCGATCGCGCCGGGTACCCGGCCTCGTCCCGTGATGTTGCCCAGTGCCCGTGACGGTGCCGAACCAGGAGCACTTTTTCACCCGCTCTATGGGACGATGGTGCCGTGTCGAGCGCGTTCGTCGGCATCAGTCCGACGCCCGTCGAAGTGCCGCCCGTCGTATATGCCCTGGCAAGCCGGCTGCGGTCCGGTGCGACGGTCGTCCCCGTGTGGCGCAACGACTACGGCGGCCTCACGGTCCGGCTCGAGTCGGGGTGCGCGCACCGGAGCTCGTACCTCAAGTGGGTGCCCGACGGCGCGCCGTGCCCCGACCCGCTCGCCGAGGCCGACCGCCTGGTCTGGGCCGCCTCGTTCATCCCTGTCCCCCGGGTGCTGGACGTCGGGCGCGACCGGCACGGCTCGTGGCTCCTCACCGCGGCCGTCGAGGTCGGTGGCGCGCCGGCGACGTCGGCCATCGAACCCCGCTGGCGCGCCCTGGCCGCGCGGTCCGCGATCGCTGTCGGGGTGGGGCTGCGCCGGTTCCACGACGCGCTACCCACGGACACCTGCCCGTTCGTCCGGACGGCGCAGACCCGCGTCGCGGCCCTCAGCGCTGCCCCGACCGCTCCCCTGAGCACCGCGGACCGCACGATCACCGCGGTCGCCGTCGGGGTTCCGCCACCGGTCGACCGGGCCGTGGTCTGTCACGGTGACGCCACGGTCCCGAACACCCTCCTGGACGAGGTCGGCCGGTTCGCGGCCCACGTCGACGTCGGCGACCTGGGGGTGGCGGACCGCTGGTCGGACATCGCGGTGACCACGCGCAGCGTCACCCGCCGCTACGGCCCCGGCCTGGAACCGCTGGTCCTCGCCGCCTACGGCGTAGCCCCCGACCACGAGCGCACCACGTACTACCGAGCGCTCTGGGACGCCGAGGAGGCCGTCCGGACTCGCGCCAGGGCGACGCGGTAGGCGGGACGACGGCGGCGGGTCACCCGCGGCGGGTCAGCGGCGGCGCGCGTCGTAGACGCGATGCATCAGCAGCTCGATCGGCCCGCGCGGCCACCTCCGCAGCCAGAGCGGAGCCAGGAGCATCAGGGCCAGCGAGACCCCCGCCCAGATCGCCACGGCCTGCCAGGGGCCACCGCCGGCGAGGCCGAGGCCCCAGTCGTAGCAGAGCGCCGACGCCAGCACGTTCTGCAGCACGTAGCAGGACAGCGCCGTCCGCCCGACGGCCTCGACCCCGCGCCGGAGCAGGGCGCCGGGGCTCCGGCCCGCCCGCGGTGCCTGCGTACCCGCCCGTGCCCGGGCACGGTCGACGAGGCTCGTGCCGAGCGCCAGGATGCCGACGGCCACCAGGGGCGGCACCAGGTAGCGGTCGACGAGGAACCAGTCCGGCCCTGCCCAGGCCGTCAGCGCGTTGAGCGGGAGGCCTGCCCCCAGCCCCACCCACGCGAGCCGACGGCGCAGCCGCGCCCCGCCCTCGTTCGTCGAGAACATCCCGGCGCGCACCAGGCGAGAACCCACCAGGAACAGGATGGTGGCCGACGGCACGATCAGGATCAGCTCGATCCGGAACACGTCCATGTGCGTGATCCGCAGGAGGACCTGGTCGAGCCAGCTGGCCGTCGACAGGACGTCGGTCGGGGCGGTGGCCGACTGCCCGCCCCCGCTCGCGGCCGTCCCGCCGCCTGCCGCGTCCGCGTCGTCCGCCGCGCCGGACAGCACGAGCAGGGCGGTGACCGAGACGATCCCCGCGACGTACACCGCGGCCAGCACGCCGCCCCAGGCGCGAACGACCCGGTCGCTCCGCCCGATCAGGTAGGCGGCCAGCAGGGACGCGATCGCGTACCCCATCAGGACGTCGAACTCGAAGACGAGGATGTAGTGCAGGAGGCCCTCGACGAACAGGATGCCCGCGCGCAGCGCGTACCGGCCCGGCCAGGGCAGGCCACGCCGGACCATGGACCGGTACTGCAGCTCGAGGCCCACCCCGAACAGCAGGGTGAGCAGCCCGAGGAACTTCCCGTTGACCAGCGCCTGCAGCACGCGCTGCACCGGATCGGTGGCGGCGAAGCCGGTGGAGATCCACTCGGCGGGTCCGCCGGGCGCCGTGAAGATCCAGATGTTGCTGGCGAGCGTGCCGATGATCGCTATCCCGCGCAGCACGTCGAGCGCGGCGATCCGGCCGACAGCGCCCGCTGCGTCCGGCCCGCCCGGAGCGCTCGGACCGTCGTGCGGGCCCAGCGCGGAACTGGACGGCGGCTTCGCAGGTGAGGTGCTCGGTGGTGTGGTGGCAGCCATGCCACGACCTTCCCGTGACCGGGCCGTGCCGTCGTCGGCCGAACGGGCGATCTCCTGCCGTCCCGCGTACATCGTTCGGAGGACCCCGGGTGCGGCGCTCACCGGCAGGAACACCGGAATGACCTCGTGGCGGCGCGGCCGGTTCTGGCACCCTGACCACATGACGATCCCCACCGGCGCGGTCACTGTGCCCGACGTCGTGCGTGAGATCGCCGGCGACGCCCTCGTCACGCCGGTCTGGAGCAACGAGCTCGGCGGCCTGACGTTCCGCATCGACCCGGCCGACGCCGTCGGCTCCCCGGACGGGACGGCACCCGGCACCGACCGGCGGCCTGCCACCTTCGTGAAGTGGGGGCCGCGCACGGAACGGTCGGCGGCGGAAGGGGTCGATCTTGTCGACGAGGCAGCACGGCTGCAGTGGGCGGAGCGGTACACGCCGGTGCCGCACGTCCTCGAGGTCGGCGCCGACGAGCACGCCGAGTGGCTGACGACGACGGCGATCGAGGCGAGGTCCGCCGTCGACCCCCGCTGGCTGGCGGACCCCGAGACGGCCGCCCGGGCGATCGGGACGGGGCTGCGCGCGCTCCACGACGCGCTGCCCGTCGACGAGTGCCCCTGGAGCTGGAGCATCAGCGACCGGATCGCCGTCGCCGAGACCCGGGCAGCCAGCGGCCATCCGGCCGACGGCTGGTCGGTCGAAGCGCGGGCGCGTCTCCTCGACGCCCCCGACCACGACCGGCTCGTCGTCTGCCACGGTGACGCGTGCGCACCCAACACCCTGCTCGCCGACGACGGCCGCTGGGTCGCGCACGTGGATCTCGGCGCACTCGGCATCGCCGACCGCTGGGCCGACCTGTCCATCGCGACCTACAGCCTGGGCTGGAACTTCGGCCCTGGTCACGACCACCTGGTCTACGAGGCGTACGGGATCGACGAGGATCCGGACCGGGTCGCCTACTACCGCCTCCTGTGGGATCTGGGATGAGCGGGCCGGCCGACGCGATCGGCGCGACGGTGCGGTCGGGACCAACCCGCTACACCGTCGATGCCTGATCCGCGCGCCGGGCCCGATGGGCCGCCTGGGCGTTGCGGTTGCTGCACGTCGTCGAGCAGTAGCGGCGGGACCGGTTGCGGGAGAGGTCCAGGACGATCCCCGCGCAGTCGCTGTCGGCGCAGACCGTGAGGCGGGACATCTCGTCGTCCCTGATCACGTCGATCATCGCCATCGCGGTCTCCACGAGGATGCGGGTGGCGAACGGGGCGTCCGTCGGCACGGCGTGAATGTGCCAGTCCTCCGGCGGGTGCCGCACGAGCTGGGGTACCGCCCCTGCCGTGGCCAGCATCTCGTTCACCAGGTCTGCGGCAGGGTCGCGGTCCGCGGTGAGCAGCTCGCGCAGCCGCGGCCGGAGCCCCAGCACCTCGCCGAGCTCGGCCTGCGTACGGTCGTGCCGCCCTGTGTAGGCGTGCTCGACGAAGAACGCGTCGAGATCCGCGACCGTCGCGATCGTGACCGGGGGCTCGCCCCCGTTCACCAGGGCGACGGCGGACTGGAGAGCTCCCTCGGTGTCATGAGTAAAGACCACATTGACACATTACCTCGACGCCCATAGCGTCAGGACCCATGAGCGCTGTGACACCTGACACCGACCGTACGGGCAGCACCGGCAGGTTCGGTGCTGGCCGAGCGCCGGGCCCCCGTCGCCTGACCACGGGGCTCGTCCTCGCCGGAGTCTCGGCGGCGGCGTTCAGCCTGTCGGGGGTGTTCGCCAGCGGGCTGCTCGACACCGGCTGGAGCCCCGGCGCCATGGTGCTCGTCCGCGTCGCCATCGCGGCCCTCGTGGTGCTCCCGCTCGGCATCATGTCGCTGCGCGGGGACTGGCGGCCCGTACGCCGCAACCTCGGCCTGATCTTCGTCTACGGGGCGGTGTCGGTGGCCGGCTGCCAGTTCGCCTACTTCTCCGCCGTCCAGCACATGCCCATCGGCCCGGCGCTGCTGATCGAGTACACGTCGCCCGCCGCCGTGGTGCTCTGGTTCTGGCTGCGGCACGGCCAGCGACCCACGAGGGCCACGATCGCGGGCACGCTGCTCGCCGCCGTCGGCCTGGTGCTCGTGCTGGACCTCGTCTCCGGCGTGCCGGGCACCACATCGGTCAGCCCTGTCGGCGTCGCGTGGGCACTGGTCGCGATGCTCGCGGTGTCCACATACTTCGTCATCAACGCGAACGTCGACACCGGCCTGCCGCCGTTCGCCCTGGCCGCGGGCGGCCTGACCACCGCAACCCTCGCGCTGGGCCTGCTCGGCGCGACCGGGATCATGCCGCTGACCTACAGCACGGCGTCGCCGGTCTACGCGGGCGCGGAGGTGCCATGGTGGCTGCCGGTGGTCGGCCTCGGCATCGTGACCGCCGGTCTCGCCTACGTCACCGGGATCGCCGCTGGCCGCCTCCTGGGGCCTCGGCTGTCGTCCTTCGTCGGGCTGTTCGAGGTGGTTGCCGCCATCGGCTTCGCCTGGCTGCTGCTCGGCGAGCTGCCCCGCACCATCCAGCTCGTCGGCGGAGTCCTGATCCTCGCCGGCGTGATCGCGGTCCAGGCGGGCGAGAAGCGTGCGGGCGTCGAGCCGACCGTCGTTCCGGTTCTTGAGCCCACGGCCGACGATCCTCACGCCTGACGGCACGTGCCCGGGGACCCGGCCGAGCCCAACAGGCTGCACGCGACACGCCGACGATGACGTGCACGACGTCGGGGTCGCTTCCACACCTTCCCCGGCCCCTCTCGCCGCCGGCTCTTCAGCATCGATGCCGCCGTCGGACCGCGCTCTTCACCCGCCTGCAACAATGGGCACCACCATGACGGCGCCCTCTTCGACAACCTCGACCTCCTCGACAGCCCCCTCGACCACCGGTGACCCCGGATCGGCGTCGGGCACCCCGAAGCCGGCCGGGACCCTGATCCCGTACCTGCCGGCACCGACGGGCAAGGATCCCGATCCGGACGTGCTGTTCGAGAGCTTCGGCGAGTGGGCCGCCGCGGGCGGGCGGGCGCTCTACGCGCACCAGGAGGAGGCCCTCCTGGAGGTCATGACGGGCTCCCACGTCGTTCTGGCGACGCCAACGGGCTCGGGCAAGTCGATGGTCGCGATGGGTGCGCAGTTCGCAGCCCTGGCCGCCCACCGCTCCGGCAGGGGTGGCCGCACCTACTACACGGCCCCGCTCAAGGCGCTGGTCAGCGAGAAGTTCTTCGACCTGGTCGCGGCGTTCGGCTCGAAGAACGTCGGCATGATGACCGGCGACTCCGCCGTCAACCCGGACGCCCCCATCATCTGCTGCACCGCGGAGATCCTCGCGAACCTTGCCCTCCGCCGTGGCAACGGCGACGGCGAGACCGGTGCCGACACCGACGACGACGCCATCTCGCAGGTGGTGATGGACGAGTTCCACTACTACGGCGACCCGCAGCGCGGCTGGGCCTGGCAGGTGCCCCTGCTGGAGCTCAAGGACACGCAGTTCATCCTCATGAGCGCCACGCTCGGCGACACGACGCGCCTGCGCGAGGACATCGAGGAGCGCACCGGCCGGCCCGTGGCCGAGGTCGCCGGGGCCGAACGCCCGGTGCCGCTCACCTTCTCCTACGTGGTCGAGCCGCTCACGGACGTCATCCAGGAGCTCGTCACGACCCACCGCGCCCCGGTGTACGTGGTGCACTTCACCCAGAAGGACGCCGTCGACCGGGCGCAGTCGATGCTGTCGATGAACGTCTCGAGCAAGTCCGAGAAGGAGGCCATCACCGCGGAGATGGGCGCCTTCCGGTTCGGCACCGGGTTCGGCAAGACGCTCAGCAAGTTCCTGCGGCACGGCGTCGGCGTGCACCACGCGGGCATGCTGCCGAAGTACCGCCGCCTCGTGGAGCGCCTCACCCAGAAGGGCCTGCTCAAGGTGGTGTGCGGCACCGACACCCTGGGGGTCGGTATCAACGTGCCGATCCGCACGGTCCTGCTCACCAGCCTCGTGAAGTACGACGGCGAGCGCATGCGCCACCTCAGCGCCCGCGAGTTCCACCAGATCGCCGGCCGCGCGGGTCGCGCCGGGTACGACACGGTCGGCGAGGTGCTGGTCATGGCGCCCGAGCACGTCATCGAGAACCGCAAGCTCCTGGCCAAGGCGGGCGACGACCCGAAGAAGCTCAAGAAGATAGTCCGCAAGAAGGCGCCGTCGGGCAGCGTGAACTGGACCGAGGCGACCTTCGAGCGGCTGCGCGACGCCGATCCGGAGCCCCTCGTGTCCCAGTTCCGCGTGAACCACGCGATGGTGCTCAACGTCCTGGCGCGGGCCTCGTCCCGCACGGCGGGCCACGGCCCCGGACCGACGGCGACGGACCCCGTCGACGCCATGCGTCACCTTCTGACGGCCAACCACGACACGGAGACCCAGCAGGCGGAGCACGTGCGCCAGGCGTTTCGGATCTACCGCTCGCTGCGGCTCGCGGGCGTCGTCGAGAAGGTCCGCGTGCCCGACGCCGCACGGGGCCTGCGCCCGTCCGCCCGCCTCATGGTGGACCTGCCCCGCGACTTCGCCCTGAACCAGCCGCTGTCCCCGTTCGCCCTCGCGGCCATGGACCTGCTCGACGTCGAGAGCGCAACGCACGCGCTCGACGTCGTCTCCGTCATCGAGGCGACCCTGGACGACCCCCGTCAGGTGCTCATGGGCCAGCAGAACCGGGCGCGCGGCGAGGCCGTCGCCGCGATGAAGGCCGAAGGCCTCGAGTACGAGGAGCGCATGGAGCTGCTGGAGGAGGTCACGTGGCCCAAGCCGCTGGCCGACCTCCTCGAGCCGGCCTTCCAGACCTACCGCCGCACCAACCCGTGGGTGGCGGACGCCGAGCTCTCCCCCAAGTCGGTGGTGCGGGACATGGTCGAGAAGGCCATGACGTTCACCGAGATCGTGAGCGTGTACGGGCTGGAGCGCACCGAGGGCGTGGTGCTGCGGTATCTCGCCGACGCCTACCGCGCGGTGCGCCAGGTGGTCCCCGACGAGCACCGCACCGAAGAGGTGCAGGAGATCATCGAGTGGCAGGGCGAGCTCGTGCGAGGCGTGGACTCCTCGTTGCTCGATGAATGGGAACGCTTGGCGAACCCGGTGGACGACGACGCCGACCTCGTGACCAACGGCGAGCTGGCCGACGCCGGCGCCGAAGCCCCTGTCCGGCCGGTCACCGGCAACCCGCGCGCGTTCCGCCGACTCGTCCGCAACGCGATGTTCCGCCGCGTCGAGCTGATCGCACGCGAGTCCTACGGGGCCCTGGCCGCCCTCGGTGGCGGCTGGGACGCCGACGCCTGGGGCGACGCGCTGGACCCGCTGTTCGAGGAGCAGGGCGACGACGCCGTCGGGATCGGCCCCGAGGCGCGGTCCGCCGCACTGCTGACGATCCTCGAACCCGGCGCCGAGCTGCCCGGCAGCTCGGGCGGCGGGCGGGTCGAGCCGGGCACCTGGTGGGTCCGGCAGGTGCTCGACGACGCCGACGCCAACCGCGACTGGGCGGTCACCGCACAGATCGACCTGGCAGGGAGCGACGAGGCCGGCGAGGTCGTCCTGACCGTACTCGACGTCGGGCAGATCTGAGCAGGAACTAGCTTTGGGTGAATCTTTACCATTCGGTGGACTTTCCGTACACTCCTGTTAATTGAGTCAGAGTCAGCAACGTCGCTGGCGCCTGCCCGGACGACAGGAGTGTCACCATGCGCTTCCGCCCTGCCGCACTCACCGCCCTGTTCTCGCTCATCGTTCCCGCCGCGCTCGTCGGCACGGCACTGCCCGTCGCCGCTGTACCCGTCGCCACCACGCCCGTCGCCACCGACGGACCCGGCGACGGCACACCGTGGATCGTGACCCTCGGTGACTCGTACATCTCCGGGGAGGCCGGCCGCTGGGCCGGGAGCTCCAACGACGACTACCGGCGTGCCGACGCGCTCGGCCGGCACGCCTACCACGACAACCCCAGCGGCACCGACGAGGTGATCGCCCGCTGCCACCGCGCGTCCTCCGCCGAGGCCCACATCGGCGGCGGCGTGGACGGCCTCAACCTCGCCTGCAGCGGCGCCACGACCGCCACCTCGACCGGCAGGTACTTCAAGCCAGGGATCGACTTCTACGACGGCTCCGCCGGCCAGGGTCAGGCGCTCATGCTGCAGGAGGCCGCAGCCACCAGGAACGTCCGCATGGTCGTGGTGTCGATCGGTGGGAACGACTTCGAGTTCGCGAGCGTCGTGCAGTCCTGCGTGGTCAACTTCCTCACCTCACCGTCCTGGTGGAAGAACTACTGCCACGACGACAGCTCGGTCGCGGCCAACTTCACGGCCGCGAACGTCGCCGCCGTCCGCTCCCGGGTAGCCGGAGCACTCGGCAACGTCGCGACCGCCATGAGCGACGCCGGGTACAGCACGGACGAGTGGACCCTCGTCGTCCAGACGTACCCGTCGCCCGTCCCGAGCGGCTCAGGGTTCCGGTACTCCGAGTCCGGCTACACGCGCCAGTCGACGGGCGGGTGCGGCCTCTGGAACCGGGATGCCGACTGGGCCAACGCCACGGCGCTCCCGACCATCAACGGGGCGCTCCTCGGTGCAGCGTCCGACGTCGGGCTGCCGAACGTCCGCACCCTCGACATGACGCACGCGTTCGACGGCAAGCGGCTGTGCGAGAACGGCGTCGGCCTGTACGAGGAGGTGGGCCTCCCCGGCTGGCAGTCGCCCGGCGCCGTCGACCGGACCGAGTGGGTCAACCAGATCCGCACGGTCACCACGATCGGCAACGACCCCTACTACGCGCAGGAGTCGCTGCACCCCAGCTACTGGGGGCAGCTCGCGATGCGCAACTGCCTGCGTCAGGTCTGGAACGGCGGGGAGCCGCGCAGCGGGAGCTGCACCGTCGGGAACGTCGGAGCGGCCAGGCTCACCGCGCTGGGCGAGCCGTCGATGGTCCTGGGGCCGCTCGACCAGGGCTGACCCGCGGCCGAGTGCAGACCGGGCCCCGGAGGTCAGCCGGCCAGGCCCAGCAGGCCGCGGCCGAGCGTCGCGAACCCGCCGACGTAGGCGAGCGCCACGAGCACCTTGCGCGTGGCGCTCGCCGAGACCCGTCCGACGAGCAGCTCCCCGAGCCCGATGGACGCCACGAGGGCTACGCCGATCGTCGCCCACTCCCACGCGGCCAGGTTCGGGAACGTGGCGTCGGCGACCAGCAGCTTGGCCACGATCGCCGCTATCGCGTTGGTCAGGAAGATCGGCTGGACCGTGGCCGCGAACGCGCGCGGGTCCCAGCGGTCGAGCACGGAGTAGACGGCGATGGGCGGGCCGCTGATCCCTGCCGCGACGCTGCCGAAGCCGGCCACCGCCCCCGTGAGCAGGAGCGGCAGGCGTGCCTCCGGCGCGAACGGGCGTTTCGACCCGCGCAGGCGTGAGGTGACCTGGGCGAGCACCATGGCGCCCACCACCGCGCCACCCATGCTGATCTCCAGCACGGACGCGCTCGCGTCACGGATGAGCAGCGCCGCAGGCACGGTGACGATGACCGACGCCGTCACCAGCCAGCGATAGCGGTGCCAGTCGACCCCGCGGATCGTCCGCCCGAGCACCAGCAGCGCCATCATCGCGCCGGCGAGGTTGACGAAGAGCACACCCTCGACCGGGCCGATGAGAAGCACGATGAAGGGACCGGCGACGAGCCCGAAGCCCATGCCCGCGACACGCTGCAACGAACCCCCGACGAGGATGGCGAGGATCAGGAGGGCGAGCACGCCCCCCACGTTAGCCACGTAGTTCCCGACCGGACTCCGCGGGATTGCACGGCGCGGGACGGTGACGGCAGCGCGCTCGCGCGGGAAAACACGGGAAATCCGTGCGCCGCCGGGCGCCCGAGGCGGCAGAATCGCGTCGTGGCCAAGAACTCGGAGAGACGAACGTCAGCGAACAGGACGACCACCAAGAAGGCGGCGCGGGCCAGCCACGGAACGCCGGCCGTGATGTCGCTCGAGAAGGCGGGCGTGCCGCACACGCTGCATCCCTACGAGCACGACCCGGCGAGCGACCTCAGCTTCGGGATGGAGGCCGCCGAAGCGATCGGCGTCGATGCTCCGCAGGTGTTCAAGACACTGCTGGCAGAGGTCGACGGAAAGCTCGTGGTCGGCATCGTCCCGGTGGACCGCAAGCTCGATCTGAAGGCCTTGGCCCGAGCGGCCGGCGGCAAGCGGGCCGCGATGGCGGAGCCCGCTACGGCCGAGCGCGCCACCGGGTACGTCGTCGGCGGCATCTCGCCGCTGGGCCAGAAGACCCGGCACACCACGGTGCTGGACGAGTCGGCCCGCGCGTACGACGTCGTCTACGTCTCAGGGGGCCGGCGCGGGCTCGACGTCGGCCTCGCGCCGGCTGACCTGCTCACGCTCACGGGCGGGACGACGGCGCCGATCGCACGCGACTGAGCCGCCGTCCCGCAGGAGCCAGGTCCGCAGGAGTCAGGCCGAGACGGTCTTGCGGTAGGTCGGCAGCAGGGCGTCGCTGGGCACGATCTGCTTGCCCAGCGGCATGAGCGACACCGGGATGAGCTTGAGGTTCGCCCAGGCCATCGGGATGCCGATGATCGAGATCACGAGCGGGATCGCGGTGACGATGTGCCCGAGGGCGAGCCACCAGCCGGCGACGATCACCCAGATCACGTTGCCGACCAGGGCGAGCGCGCCGGAGCGCGGGCTCTCGACGACCTCGCGCCCGAACGGCCACAGGGCGTATCCCGCGATGCGGAAGGACGCGATGCCGAACGGGATGGTGACGATGAGCAGGCAGCAGATGATCCCCGCGAGCATGTACCCGAGCCACAGCCCGAACCCCGCAAAGATGACCCAGATGATGTTCAGCAGCGTCTTCATGGGTTCCATCCTTCCGTAGGACGGCGGGTCCCCGGAACCAGGAAACCCCCTGAGCCCACCCTGAACCGCCCGCAGCCGCTCGTGCAACCGCGCGGGCCCGCCGAAATAGACTCGGCACGTGCCCGCCGAGTCCCAGTCCTCCACGCCCCAGCGCCCCGCTACCGGCCCGTCCGCGGCGGAGCCGCCCGCCACCGGGCCCGGCTCGGTCGCCGCCCGGCTCGCCGTCGTCCGCGACCGCATCGCCGCGGCCGCCGGCGCCGCCGGGCGCGACCCTGGCGAGGTACGCCTCCTCGTCGCGACCAAGACGCAGCCGCCCCAGGCCGTGCTCGAGGCGCTGGCGGCGGGTGTCGACCTGATCGGCGAGAACCGCGTGCAGGAGCTCGTCGCGAAGGCCCCCGCCGTGGCCGACCGTCTCGCGGCGGGCGCGCTGGAGGTCCACATGATCGGTCATCTGCAGCGCAACAAGATCAACCAGGTGCTGGCAACGGCCACGGGTCTTGAGACGCTCGACTCGCTGGACCTCGCGCAGGCGATCTCGGACCGCTGCGTGCGCGACGGTCGTACCGGCGACCGTGCGCTGGACGTGATGGTCCAGGTCAACGTCACGGGCGAGGAGAGCAAGTCCGGTGTGGAGCCCGACGCCGCCGGGGCGCTCGCCACCGCGGTCGCCGCGCTGCCCGGCCTACGGCTGACCGGGTTCATGACCATCGGCGCGCACCTGGACTCCGCGGCCGAGCACACCGTCCGCGCGGGGTTCGCCCGGCTGCGCGCGGTGCGCGACGAGGTCCGCGCGTCGAGCGCTCAGGGCACGGAGACCGCTACAGAGCTCTCCATGGGCATGACCGGCGACCTGGAGCTCGCGATCGCAGAGGGCGCGACCATCGTGCGGGTGGGCACGGCGGTGTTCGGCCGGCGCCCGACGCCGTGACCGGGTGCGACGCCGTGCCCCGGCCCGTCCGCGACGAGTGACCGCCACCACTCTTTGACGCAGGTCACAGACGTGCGGAGGACGGGCGGATACAGTCCATGGTCTCCCCCATCAACTCCTTGGAGTGATCGCGCCATGCCCACGGCCACCCTGCTGCGCCCCGCCACTGACGCCGACGTCTCTCGCTTGGTCACCCTGAACAACGCCTCGGTCCCCGCCGTCCCCGTCACCCCGGCCGACGACATGACCGAGCTGCTCGACGCCTCGTCGCTCGCCCTGGTCGCCGTCGACCCGGGGACGCCGGAGGACCCCCTCGGCTTCGTCGTCGCGCTCGAGGGCGGCGAGGACTGGGCCGGCGAGAACTACGCCTGGTTCGAGGAGCGCGGTCTGGACCACCTGTACGTCGACCGCATCGTGGTGGGCGAGAAGGCCCGCGGACGCGGCATCGGCCGCCTCTTCTACGACGCCGTGTTCGACGCCGCCCGCACCGCCGGCCACGAGGTGGTCACCTGTGAGGTCAACCTGAACCCGCCGAACCCCGGTTCGCTGCGCTTCCACGGCCGCCTCGGGTTCGAGGAGCGCGGCCAGCAGCTCACCAAGGGTGGCGACATCCTGGTCGCGAAGCTGGCCGCCGACGTCAGCAACGCCCACGCCCCCCGGGGCCCGCTCACCGACCTGGTCCCGGCCTGACCCAGCCTGGCCGTGGGCGCGTCACGCCGGTTCGATGCCTAGGGTCGCCAGGGCGTCCCGCACCGACGGACCGCCGATCCGGCCAGGCTCACCGGCCAGCGCGCGCGTGGCCACGGACCGGTCCACGCCCGCCACGAGCATCACGAGGGCGGCCCGCAGGTCGCCGTCCGTCGCGGCCAGCGCGTTCCCGCACACGTCCGGCGCCAGGTTCGTCGCCTGCGTGAGCAGGCGCACCAGCCGCTGGCGCAGCTTGGCGTTGGTCGCGAGCACCTCGACCATGAGGTTCGAGTAGGTCTTGCCGAGCCGCACCATGACCGCCGTCGAGAAGGTGTTGAGCACCATCTTCTGGGCGGTGCCCGCCTTCATGCGGGTGGAGCCGGTGATGGCCTCAGGGCCGGTGTTCACCAGGATCGGCACGTCCGCCTTCGGTGCCAGGGCGGCGAAGGGGTTGGACGCCAGCAGCACCGTCCGCGCCCCCCGCGCACGGCCCATGTCGAGTGCTCCCCCGACGTACGGCGTGCCGCCGCTCGCGGCGATGCCGAACACGATGTCGGCGGGGCCGACGTCGGACACGAGTGCCCCGCCTGCCTCGGTGTCGTCCTCCGCGCCCTCGGCCGCCTTCTTGAAGGCACCCAGCCCACCCGCCAGGTGCGGCACGAACATCTCCTCGCCGACGCCGTAGGTGGGCAGCAGCTCCGCGGCGTCGAGCAGGCCCATCCGGCCGGACGTGCCGGAACCCACGTAGTGCACCCGGCCCCCGGCGCGGATCCCCTCGACGGCCAGGTCGATCGCCTCGACGATGCGCGGGTGCGCAGCGCGTACCGCGGCGATGACGGCGGCGTCCTCGTCGGTGATCATGCGCACCATCTCGGCGGTGGAGACCACGTCGATGTCACGTGTGCGCGGATTGCGCTCCTCGGTGGGTGAGACCGGGCGCGGCGCCGACTGTGCGTGCCGTTCGAATCCCGCCTCCGCGATCATCGGCGAGCCCCTTTCGTTCTACCTGCTGTGTGCTCTTGGACCCTGTGCTGCTCGTTGCTCATCGTTCATCGCTCATCGTCGCTCGTCACTGCTCGCTGCTGTGCTGCTCTTCGCCGTGGTGCCCGCCCGCCCGTCCGCGGAGGCGGCCGACGGCGGCCGTCGCGTTCGCCCGCCCCGTCCCGCACGCCACCACGACCGCCGGGCCACCACCGCTCAGCGTTCCGAACCAGTCTCCGACCGGTCCGGGAAGACCCGTGTGCACCACGACGAGATCCGGCCGGACCGCCCAGAGCTGCTCCAGGCGGGCTCGTTCGGCCGAACCCGGCACGGGTTCACGGGTGATCACCACCAACGGTTCGGAGCGGGACGCGTCATGGACGGTGCCCTCAGGAAATTCTGCGCCACGTTCAGTACCGGTTCTGTCGAGATCCGCCGATACACCGTACCGGGTGAATCGGGCAATTAGCACCGCAAGTCCATGTTCGCCCAGACCGAGTTCCGTCGGTTCCCCGTCGGCCGCACCGTGGACCACACCGTCGACAGCGCTGTCTCCGGTCCGTTCTCCGGCGCCGCTCCCGCTCCCGTCGGCGGGATACACCCTGCTCCCTGGCCACGCCGCGGCGATCGCTGCCTGCACGTGCTGGGCCTTCCGTCCCGCCGCGTGGTCCAGCCGCGTCCGCAGGTCGACCACGTCCGGCTCCGCCCCTGGCGCGAACGGCACCAGCCGCCCGCCCCGCACGTGCACGACGGCGTCCGCGATCTGCGCCCCGAGCTCGGACAGGTCAGCGAGCGCCGCCGTCGCGACGTCGACGCCCGCTGCCGTCCCTGCGGCTGCCCGCCGGTCCCGGACGGCCGTCACGAGCGCCCGGGTGCGCGCGCTGGACTCCTCGAGGCGCTCGACGGTCAGCCGCCCGGTGGCTACCGCCCGGCTCAACGCGTCGTACGACTCGGTGTACAGGGCGGGGTCCAGGCCGAGGCAGAGCAGGTCGGCGCCCGCCTCGACGGCGCGGACGGCGGCCTCCCCCACGGAGCCGGTGAGCTGGCGCAGCGCGCCCATGTCGAGGGCGTCGGTGATGACCGGTCCGTGGTGGCCGAGCTCGCGCAGCAGGCGGGTAGCGGCCGGCTCGACGGAGGCGGGCGCCGGTCCGAGCGCGGGGAAGAGCACGTGCGCGGTCATGACGGCGTCGAGCGTGGACTGGCCTGCGTCCCTGCCCTCCGGCCGCAGAGCGCGCGCGAACGGCAGGAGGTCACGCGCTCGCACGAGGTCGAGCGGTTCGTCCACCACGGGTAGCCCGATGTGTGAGTCCACGGTGGTGGCGCCGTGCCCGGGGAAGTGTTTGCCGCACACCCCGACACCGGCGCTGCGCACGCCGCGCGCGAACGCGATGCCGTGCCGGGCGACGCCGTCGGGCGTGGTGCCGAAGGCGCGCACGCCGATCACCGGGTTGTCCGGCTCGGAGACGACGTCGAGCACCGGGCCGAGGAGCAGGTCGATGCCGGTCGCGGCGAGCAGCCGGCCCAGTGCCCGGCCGGCGTCCAGCGAGACGGTGCCGCCACCGGGGTAGGCGCCGAGCGCCGCCGCCCCGGGCAGGGACGATCCGGTGACCGCCTCGAGCCGCGAGACGTCGCCGCCCTCCTCGTCGACCGCGATCACCAGGTCGGGCGAGATCGCGTGCAGCTCGGCGGACAGGGCCGCTGTGGTCGCGACGTCCGGCGTGTTCCGCGCGAAGTAGACGACGCCGGCCAGGCCCGCGCGGGCGGCGTCGGCCAACCAGCCGGGCACGAGCCCGCCGTCGTGCCCCCGGTGGTCCGGGACCGCGCCTTCGCTGCTCCCGCTGACGAAGCCGGGCAGGAGCACGCCGTTGATGGCGCGCTCCGTGCGAGCCGGCCCGGTGTGCTCGGTGGTCATGCCTTCACTGCCCCTGCCGTGAGGCCGGACGCGAGGCGGCGCTGGACCAGGATGAAGAAGATCATCACGGGCACGGTGATGATCGTGGACGCCGCCATGATGGCCCCCCAGTCGTTGGAGTGGATGCCGAAGAACGAGCGGAGGCCGATCGCGACCGTGTAGCTCTCCGTGGCGCCGCCGAGCATCGTCATGGCGAAGATGAACTCGTTCCACGCGGTGATGAAGCTGAAGATGCTCGTCGCGACCAGGCCGGGGGCCACCAGTGGCAGCAGGACCGACCAGAACATGCGGCCCCAGCTCGCGCCGTCGAGGTAGGCGGCCTCTTCCAGCTCGATCGGGACCGCCGCGACGAACCCGCGCAGCATCCAGATGCCGAACGGGAGTGCGAGCGCCACGTAGACCACGACGAGGCCGATCAGGGTCTCGAGCAGCTGCAGGTCGCGCACCTGGACGAACAGCGGGATGACGAGCGCCTCGAGCGGCACCATCTGCACGATCAGCACCAGCATGAGGATCTGGGTGCGCATCTTGAACCGGAAGCGCGCCACCGCGACGGACGCCAGCAGGGCGAGGACCGACGAGATCACCACCGTGCCGAGCGCCACCAGCAGCGAGTTGCGCAGGAACGTGCCGAACCCGCCTTCGGTCAGCACGAACACGTAGTGGTCGAGCGTCGGCTCTGCCGGCCAGAAGCTGTTGGTGTTCCCGGCCTGCGCGTCCAGCGAGCTGTTCAGCATCCAGTAGACGGGGAACAGCGTGAACACGAGCAGCAGGGCGACGAGCACGCCCTTGCCGAGCTGGCGCAGCGGCGAGCGCCGCGCGGTACGCCGCAGCGGGCGCAGGACAGGGGCCGAGCGGGTGCCGCTCATCGTTCCTCCTCCGCCAGCACGGTGCGGACATAGACGGCGGTGATCGCGAGCAGCAGCAGCGTCAGCAGCACGGCGATCGCCGAGCCGAACCCGTACCGGTTCTGCCCGAAGGACTCGACGTACGACCACACGCCGAGGTTCAGCACCGACCGGTTCGAGCCCGCGCCGCCGGGCATGAGGTAGACCTGCGCGAACACCTTGAAGTCCCAGATGGTCGACAGGATGATCACGACGGCGAACACCTGCCGCAGCTGGGGCACGATGATCGAGAAGAACCGGCGGAACGCGCCGGCGCCGTCCATCTCGGCGGCCTCGAGCATCTCCTTCGGCACCCCGAGCAGGCCGGCGAGCACGGTGACCGCGACGAACGGGAAGCCGTGGTGGATCACGTTGAGCAGGACTATCGCGTAGAACGACCACCGGTCGGTGAACCAGTTGGTGGGGTCGTCCAGCAGGCCGAGGCCCATCAGGACGTCGTTGAAGACGCCGCGGTCGGCGTCGAAGATCCAGACCCACACGTACGTGCCGGTGACGGCGGGCATGGCCCAGGCGGCCATGATCGCGCTGGACGTGACGGTGCGCCAGAAGGTCCCGAGCGACGCGAGCAGCACCGCCACGCCGGTGCCGAAGGCCACGGTGCCCACAACGGACAGCACGGCGAACCCGACGGTGTTGGGCAGCACCACCGTCCACAGCTCGGGCGACGTCAGGATCTCGGCGTAGTTCGCGGTGCCGATCCAGTTCGGCTCGCCCGTCGTGATCTCGCGCAGGCCGTAGTCCTGCAGGGAGAAGAGGAACACCCGCACCAGCGGCCACAGCAGCAGCACCGCCAGGACCACCAGCGCGGGGGCGAGCAGCAGCCAGGGCCGCACGGTGGCGGCCCTGGCCCGGCTGAGCCGCGGCAGCCTCTCCGTCAGCTGCTGAGTCACTCAGACCCGTTCAGGACGCTCGTCATCTCCTCGGCGGCGGCCTTGCTCGCTTCTGCGACGTCCGCGTCCCCCGAGAGGATCGACTGCATCATGGTGCTGGTGGTGAGCTTGGCCTGCACCGCACCGTAGGTGGGTGCCACCGGCACGGAGGCGCCGCCCTCGACGAACTGCTGGGCGAACGGCGCCACGAGCGGGTCGGTGCTCTCGAGCGTCTCGTCCAGCAGCGAGACCTGGCCGGGGAAGTACCCGGACTGCTCGCCCCACTGCTGCGCGAACTCGCCGGTGGTCATCATCTCGATGAACGTGAAGGCCAGGTCCTTGTCCTCGGCCGTCTCGAACATGCTCAGGTGCGAGCCGCCGAGGACCGACGGCGCGATGCCGCCGTCCTTGCCAGGGATCGGCACGGCGGCGAACTTGCCCTCCATGTCGGCGTTCGCGTCGACGATGGCGCCGGGCGTCCAGGAGCCCATGACCGCCATGCCGACGTCGCCGGCGGCGAACGCGTCGAGCACGTCGGTCTCCCGCCAGGTGGTGGCACCGGTCGAGGAGTAGCCGCCCTCGGTGGCCAGGCCGGTCCAGAACTCGATGCCCTCCTGCGACTCGGGGCTGTCGAGGTGCGAGGTCCAGGTGTCGCCCTCGAGCGTGGCGACCTCGCCGCCGGCTCCCCACACCCACGGGTAGACCGTGAACTCGGCGTCGCCGGGGACCGCCACCGCGATCTTGTCCGGGTACTCCTCCTTGAGCCCCGCAGCGGCCTCCTCGAGCTCCGCCCACGTGGTGGGCGGCTCGACGCCGGCCTTCTCGAACATCTCCGTGTTGTAGACGAGCGAGCGCACGCCGGCGTACCAGGGCATGCCGTAGAGCTGCTCGTCGTAGGTCCCCGCCTCGACCAGTCCTTCGACCAGGTCGTCGCCGACCCCCGCGCCCTCCACGTGCTCGTCGAGCGGCGCGAGCGCGCCGGCGTCGGCGAACTCGGGGGTCCAGGTGGTGCCGGTCTCCGCGACGTCGGGGGTGGTGCCGCCTGCGATCGAGGTGACGAACCGGTCGTGGGCGTCGGCCCACTCGACGAACTCGACGTTGAGCGTCGCGCCGGTCTCTTCCTCGAACGCTGTCGAGACGTCGGCGAAGAAGCCTTCGGCGTCGGGGTTGGTGCCCTGCATGATCCAGACGTCGAGGGTGCCGTCACCCTCGGTCTCGCCGCCGCCCCCGCCGCCGCACGCGGCCGTCGTGGCAGCGAGAAGCAGTGCGCCCGTAGCCGCAGCTATGGGCCGTCGCATCGCTCGAGTCATCGTTCGGCTTCCTTCCGCTCGGGGCCGCGAGAGTAGCCAGGTGACATTTCTGAGAAATGAAATTCCCTATACGCGGCATTGCGTGGAGATTACTGACGGCATGGACTATCTGCTAGGGGTGTTACCAAACCGTGATTGCCCATGATGGCACGCGATCCGGAGCCGGGCCCATGACGCGTTCTACGGAACGCGCGCGGTCCATTTCGGTGTGCCGAACTTCGACTCCACCAGCTCGCCGGCCATCCCCCACTCGGCGGGGGTGATCTCGCCGGTCACGGTGCGGTACCGCGCACGGAACGACGCCTCCAGCGCGTCGATCACCGCGGCCCGGCCGAGCCCGGTCTGGGAGCGCAGCGGGTCGACCCGCTTGTTCGCGCTGCGCGTGCCCTTGTCGCTGAGCTTCTCGCGCCCGATCCGCAGCACGTCGGTCATCTTGTCCGCGTCCATGTCGTAGGCCATCGTCGCGTGGTGCAGGACGGCGCCCCCGGCGAGCCGCTTCTGGGCCGCTCCGGCGATCTTTCCCGCCGGCGAGGCGATGTCGTTGAGCGGCACGTACGCGGCGTCGATGCCGAGCTCGTGCAGGGCGCCGATCACCCAGTCGTCCAGGAACGCGTAGGACCGTTCGAAGCTCAGCCCGTCCACGAGCGAGCCCGGCACGTACAGCGAGTACGAGATCGTGTTGCCTGGCTCCATGAACATGGCGCCACCCCCGGAGATCCGCCGGATCACGCGGGCCCCGTGCCGTGCGGCGCCCTCGACGTCGACCTCGTTGCGCAGGGACTGGAACGATCCGATGATCACGGCGGACTCGTCCCACTCCCAGAACCGGAGGGTCGGCCCACGCCGCCCCGCACCCAGCTCCTCGGTCAGGACCTGGTCGAGCGCGACGTTGAGCAACGGCGACACCGCGGGGGTGCGGACCACCTGGAACTCGTGGTCCTCCCAGGCGGTCGCGTGGCCCAGCGCGCGGCGGGTGGCCACGGCGACGGCGTCCGCGTCGAAGCCCACGGCGGTGGCGTCCTCGAGCGCACCCCGCACCGCCTCGGCGAGCTGCGCCTTCGAGGAGTCGGCCGACATGCCGTCGAGGGCCGCGCCCATGGCCTCGAGCGCCTCGTCGGGTTCGAGGAAGAAGTCCCCGCTCACCCGCGTCCCCGCCAGCCGTCCCGGCGGCCCCTCCGCCTCGACCACGTCGGTCTCGACACGAACCAGCTTTCCGAGTGGAACCTTGAACTCTCCTCGCACGTGTTCACAGTAGGCGACGGTGCCTGCGGTGTCCGACGTCGGGACCGTGCCTTTGGTACGGAAGGTGCGACCCCGACGTCGGGCACATCCGTTATTTGGCGAGAAGGCGTCTCAGAACAGACCAGAATTTCCTCCTCCCTTTAGACAACCTTGCCCTGGTTTCGTGTCAGAATGACCTGGTGTCCGAACTCGCACAGGGTATTGATGAAGCGGCGGTCGACGCCTGGGTCGTCGCTCTCGACGTAGGCGGCAGTGGCTCGCGCCTTGTCGCCGAATTCGGCAGTTCCACACACCCCGAGCGCATCAGCCTGAGCGGGCGCGCCGTCAAGGTGAACCACCACGGCAGCGACGCTCCAGCGGTCGTCGCCTCGCTGTGCCAGTCCTTCAACGCCTGGGCCGCACGCATGGGCCACGACGGGATGAGCGACGGCAGCACCGCACCGGTCGCCTCCGCCGCGGTCGGCATCACCGGCCTGACCTCTCTGGTCGAGAAGCCGACCGACGTGCACGACATCCTGGCGCGCGAGCTGCGCACCAACCGCACCGCGGTCGCCGGTGACGCGCTCACCGCCCACCTCGGCGCCCTGAAGGGGCGTGCAGGGGCAGTGCTCTCCGTGGGTACCGGCGCGGTCGCGTTCGGCTACGACGGCGTGAGCCGCTGGCGCCGCGCGGACGGCTGGGGCCACCTGCTCGGCGACCTGGGCGCAGGCGTCTGGGTCGGTGGCGAGGCGCTGCGCGCCGCCGGTCGCTACCACGACGGAGCATCTCGCGGCGCCTCGAAGCGCCTGCTGGAAGCAGCGGTCGCCAAGTTCGGCCTGATCGAGAGCTGGCCCAACCAGTTCTACAAGAACGCCGAGCGTGCACGGCAGCTCGCCTCGATGGCCCCTGAGGTCATCATCGCGGCGGCCGAGGGCGACTCGACGTCGATCCGGATCCTCGACGAGGCCGGCAGGCACCTCGCCGACACGCTCTCGAGCGCGCTCGGCCGGGGCATCCCGCCGCTCGCCTCCACGACCGGCCGCCTGGTGCAGGAGGAGTCGCCGCTCACGGTGTCGCTCACCAAGCACCTCTCCGAGGACCGGCCCGACGTCTCGCTCGTCCCGAGCGACGGCTCGCCGCTCGACGGCGCGCTCAACCTGGCCCGTCGCCTCCGCGAGGCGCCGCAGTCCGTGGCCGGGTTCCGGCCGTGGCTCACGGTCCGGGTGGACGGCCACCACACCCTCAACGAGGCCGCAGAGGACATGGGTGCCTCGGACACCCTTGCTGCGGAACTCTCGGCGACCGAGCTGCCCGGTGACGAGCTTCAGTGACCGGTTGTCGTTCACTGACACGTTCCTTCACTACTGCGTCACGCCCGAATCCCCGGTACGGGTGTAAGTTCTCGACCCCTAGCCCCACCACCCCATCCCGGGAGATGCGACATGACAGGTGACGTCCTCGTCCGACTCAGGCGCGCACTACCAACGCTGCGACCAGCGGAGGCGAGGGTGGCGCAGACTGTCCTCGACGACCCGAACACGGTCGTCCAGTCGACCATCACCGAGCTGGCAGGCCACGCGGACACGTCACAGGCCACCGTCGTGCGCTTCTGCCGCGCCGTCGGGTACGCGGGCTACCCCGAGTTCCGGATCGACCTCGCCCAGGCGACCAGCCGGCGCGAGGTCGAGATGGAACGCTCCGGCATCGCCGAGGGCGAGATCAACCAGACCGACGACATCGAAGCCGTCGTCTCGAAGATCGCCTTCCACGAGGCCCGCACCATCGAAGAGACCGCCCGCATGATCGACACCGATGCGATCGAGCGGGTCGCGGTGGCCATCTCAGAGGCCAAGCGGGTCGACGTCTACGGCGTCGGTTCGTCCAACCTCGCCGCCGCCGACCTCGCGATGAAGCTGCAGCGCATCGGCGTGTTCGTCTTCACCTCACCCGACCCGCACCAGCAGCTCGCCTCGTCGGCCCTGCTCGAGCCGGGCAACGTGGCGATCGCCGTCTCGCACTCCGGGCAGACGCGGGAGACCAACCAGGCGCTGGAGAACGCGCGCAAGCGTGGCGCGCTCACCGCGGCGATCACGAACTTCCCGGACGCCCCGATCGGACTCGTGTCCGACGTCGTCCTGGCCACCACGGCCCGCGAGACCCAGTTCCGGGTCGGGGCCATGTCGAGCCGCATCGCCCAGCTCACCGTCGTGGACTACCTGTTCGTCCGCGTCGCTCAGCGCACGTACGACCGCTCGTCCATCGCGATCAAGGCGACGTACGACGCCGTGCGCGACCAGCGCTTCGACCTGGGCAGCCCCAGGGCGGACCGGCCGGCCGCACCGGTCGTCTGATCCCACCCGTACCCGGACTCGCCGGGGTGGCCGCCGTCAGGCGACCACCCCGGCGTTCTGGGTCAGGGGCGAGGTTCGACGCCGGACTTCAGCAGGCCGTACACGTACGCCTCGGTGACTGCCTCCCAGGCCGCCTCGACCACGTTGGGGCCCACGCCGACCGTTGACCAGGAGTGCTCACCGTCGCTGGTGTCGATCAGCACCCTGGTGATGGCGTCGGTGCCGAGCTCCGTGTCGAGGATGCGTACCTTGAAGTCGATGAGCTCGAACCGGGCCAGCTCCGGGTAGACCTGGGACAGCGCGGTGCGCAGCGCCTGGTCCAGCGCGTTGACCGGGCCGTTGCCCTCCCCCGTCGTCACGATCCGCTCGCCGCCGGCCCGGATCTTGACGGTCGCCTCTGCCACGGCGTCGGCGTCGGGCGCGTGGACCGACGGCGGCGCCGCACCCGCAGGGACGGTCTCGATGATGGTCCGCCACGACTCGACCGTGTAGAACTCCGGCCGGCGTCCCAGCTCGGACCGCAGCAGCAGCTCGAAGGACGCGTCGGCAGCCTCGTAGGTGTAGCCGGCCGCCTCGTCGTCCTTCACCCGGTTCGTGACCCGGGACAGCAGCTCGCCCTGGCCCGCGAGGTCGAAGCCCAGCTCCCGGCCCTTGAGCTCGATGGAGGCACGGCCCGCCATGTCCGAGACCAGCATCCGCATGTCGTTGCCGACCAGGGTGGGGTCGGTGTGCTGGTACATGTCGGGGTCGACCCGGATGGCGCTGGCGTGCAGCCCGCCCTTGTGGGCGAAGGCGCTCGCTCCGACGTACGGCTGGCGCGCGAACGGCGAGATGTTCGTGATCTCGCTGATGGCGTGCGAGATCCGGGCGGCTTCCCGCAGGCCGCCGTCGGCCAGGAGGGACATGCCGCCCTTCAGCTCGAGGTTCGCGACGACGGTGACGAGGTCGGCGTTGCCGGTGCGCTCGCCGTACCCGTTGATCGTGCCCTGCACATGGGTGGCACCGGCCTCGACGGCGGCGAGCGAGTTCGCGACGGCGCAGCCGCTGTCGTTGTGCGCGTGCACGCCGAGCAGCCGGTCCGCACCGACGGAGATCGCGGCGCGCAGCTCGTGCACGATCTCGCTGATCCACGTCGGCAGCATGCCCCCGTTGGTGTCGCAGAGCGTGACGACCTCGGCGCCGGCGCCGAACGCGGCGGTGACGGCGCTCCTCGCGTACTCGGCGTCGTGCCGGTAGCCGTCGAAGAAGTGCTCGGCGTCGAGGACCACCCTGCGCCCCTCGGCGACGAGGAAGGCCACGGTGTCCTCGATCATCGCGAGGTTCTCGGCCCGGGTGGTCTTCAGGGCGCGCTCCACGTGCCGTGCGTCCGACTTGGCCACGAGCGTCACGACGGGGGTCGCGGCGTCGAGCAGGGCGCGCACCTGGGGGTCGTCGCCCGCACGGACGCCGGCGCGCCGGGTCGCCCCGAACGCCGCGAGCACCGCGTTCTTGAGGGTGAGCTCGGTGCCCGCGCGGGCGAAGAAGTCGGTGTCCTTGGGTACCGCACCCGGCCAGCCACCCTCGATGTAACCGACGCCGAGCTCGTCGAGGAGAGCCGCGATGGCGAGCTTGTCGGAGACGGAGAGGCTCATGCCCTCCTGCTGCGCGCCGTCGCGCAACGTCGTGTCGTACACCTGGAACGAGGCGGTGGTCATCGATGCTCCCAACGATGTGTCTGGCGATGTGGCTGAGGTCGAATCTTCAGGCCAACAAAAAAAGACCTTCCGAGTGTGGAAGGTCTGCGCGTCCGGTGGGGTGTCGCCGGACGCGCTACGAAATGATGATCACCTGTCGCAGGGTGGAGCGCGGGGTCGTCATGCCGGTCATCGTGCCACAGCAGGGCGGGACACGGTAGTGGTGTCCAGATCTGGGCGGCACCCTCGGCCGTCCGGCGACTTGAGTTTCTCCGCCGTCAGAGCACCGGGAGCGGAGAAACTCCGGCCGGATGGCGACGATCTCGCTTCTCCCGATGATCTTTGAACTTTTGTTTGCTTATCGGCATAAGTCCGGATAGGTTGCTTGGGACGACGACGTCGATCCGGGGAGCGATGATGTACGACGCCACTGCACGCCACCATGCCGCCGAACGCACGGGAATCTGGTTCGTCGGAGCCCGTGGCTCCGTGGCCAGTACCGCAACACTAGGCCTAGCTGCCATTGCCGAGGGACAGTCACCGCCGACGGGCTGTGTCACCGCACGAGAGCCGTTCACCTCTGCGGGCCTGCCAGGGTTCGCTGACCTCGTGGTGGGCGGGCACGACATCTCGTCCGTCACCATGACCAAGCGTGCCGAGTGCCTGGTCGAGACCGGAATGGTCCCGCCGCTGCTGTTCGCGGCCGCCCACGACGCGCTCGAACGCGCCGACGCAGAGGTGCGGCCCGGCTACGACCCGCACGGTGGCCCGGACGGCACCTCCCAGCAGGACGTCGCGGAGCGGCTCGCCGCCGACATCACCTCCTTCCGCGAACGGCACTCGCTGGCCCGCGTCGTGATGGTCGACCTCTCCTCCACCGAGGCGCCGGTGGTCCCCGTGCCGGAGCACGACGACCCCGAGGCCCTGCTCGCCGCCGTGGCCGACCCCACCCGGGCAGTACTCCCGCCGTCCTCCGTCTCGGCGTACGCGGCGATCCTTGCCGGAGCCGCGTACGCCGCCTTCACGCCGTCGGCAGGCATGAGCCTGCCCGCCCTGACCAGGCTCGCCGGCGAGCGCGGCATCCCCGTCGCCGGACAGGACGGCAAGACCGGGCAGACCTGGCTCCGCACGGTGCTGGCGCCCGCGTTCGCCGCCCGCAACCTGAAGGTGCTGTCCTGGTCGGGCACCAACCTGCTGGGCGGCGGTGACGGCGCCACCCTTGCCGACCCCGACGCGGTGCGCAGCAAGCTCGCCACCAAGTCCCGCGGGCTGACCGCGCTCACCGGCAGCGACACCACGCCACTGCACATCGACAACGTGCCCGACCTCGGCGACATCAAGGTCGCCTGGGACCACGTGCACGTCGAGGGGTTCCTCGGCTCGCGGCTCACCCTCCAGACCACCTGGAGCGCGCACGACTCGATGCTCGCCGCGCCGCTCGTCCTCGACCTGGCCCGCCTGCTCGCGCTCGCCCACGCCGCTGGGATCAGCGGACCGGTCCCCGAGCTGGGCTTCTTCTTCAAGGACCCGTGGGGCTCCGACGTGCACGACGCCGCGGACCAGGCCCGCGCGCTCGAGGAATGGGTCCGCAGCGCCTCGGCGCAGGTCGAGCCATGACCTCGCTGCCCGATCAACCCCGGTTCAGGCCTCGGTTCGACCCCCCGCTGCGGGAGCCGTCGTCCACCGAGCCGCAGACAAGGACCCGGCACCCGGCACGCACCTCGGCACCGAGCCTCGGCGACCTCGCAGAGCTCGTCCGCGCACCCGCCGCCCTGAGCGTCATCGGCGACTCCCTCGCCGGCCTGGCCGCCGCGCGGGCCGGCACACCGACGCCGCTCCGCGGCCGCCACGCCCTGCTGCCGGTCGCCTCGGCCTGCCTCTACCTCGGCGGCATGGCCCTGAACGACTACGCCGACCGGCACCTCGACGCCACCGAGCGTCCCGAACGGCCCATCCCGTCCGGCCGGGTGACACCACGCGGTGCGCTCGCGGTCGGTGCCGCCCTGACCGCCGGGGGCGTTGCGGCTGCGGGCATCGCCGGCGGACGACGGGCGCTGGCGGTAGCCGTACCGCTCGCCGCCTGTGTGTGGACCTACGACCTGGTCGCCAAGGACCATCCGACCGGACCGGTCGTCATGGCCGCGTGCCGCGGGCTGGACGTGCTGCTCGGTGCCACGCCAGGGCACCTGCGGTCCGCTCTGCCCGCCGCCGCCGGCCTCGCCGCCCACACGCTCGGCGTCACCGTGCTCTCCCGCGGCGAGGTGCACGGCACGACGACGCAGGTCGCGGGCGGTGTCGCCGCCGGAACGGTCGCGGGCGCGATAGCCGCGGCGGCCACGGCTCCCTCCGTCGCCGGTGCTGCGGGCGCGGGCAGCTACCGGACCGTCGCCCGCTGGACCACCGTCGCGGCCGCTGGCGCCTACGCCGCCGCCTGCCTGCCCGCGCAGGTCCGCGCGGCGGCCCGCCCGACGGCGGCGAACGCCCGCACCGCCACGAGATCCGGGATCCAGGCCATGGTGCCGCTCCAGGCGACCTGGGCGGCACGCTCGGGAAGCCTCGGGACCACTGCGCTCCTGGCCGGCGTCGCCGCCGTCGGCTACGGGTTGCGCATGCTGGGCCGCGCTCGCGGCCGGGCGGGGGTGAGCATCACGTGAGGCCGCCGTTCCTGCTGGGCTACGGCACCAACGGCTTCGGTGACCACCCCCTGCACACGGCGCTCGACGTGCTCGACGACGTCGGGTACGACGCCGTCGCGCTCACCCTCGGGTTCCCGCACCTGGACCCGTTCGCGCCCCTCGCCGGCGACGACGTCACCGCGCTGCGCGACCACCTCCGGCGGATGCGCGGGGGCACGGGCGCCGCAGTGGTGGTGGAGACCGGCACCCGGTACCTGCTGGACCCGCTGCACAAGCACCGGCCGACACTCGTCGACCGGGACGCCGCCCTGCGCATGCGCTTCCTCGAGCGGGCCATCGAGATCGCCGTCGACCTCGACGCGCGCTGCGTCTCGTTCTTCTCGGGGATCCTGCCGCCGGACGCCGTTCCCGCCGACGGCTGGGCCAGGCTGCGCGACCGGCTCCCGGCCCTGGTCGAGTACGCCGGTGAGCGCGGCGTGCGGCTCGCGATCGAGCCCGAGCCGGGCATGCTGGTCGAGACGGTCGACGACGCCCTGCGGCTCCTCGACGACCTCGGCATGCCGCCAGAGCTGGGGATCACCGTCGACGTCGGGCACTGCCTGGTCGTCGAACCCGAAGGGATCGAGGGGGCGCTCCGCGCCGCCGCGCCCTACCTGAGCAACGTCCAGCTCGACGACATGCCCCGCACGCACCACGAGCACCGGCCGTTCGGCGAGGGCAGCATCGACCTCCCGATGGTGCTCGCCACGCTCGCCGACGTCGGCTACACGGGGGTCGCCGCCGTCGAGCTCCCCCGCCACTCCCACGACGCACCCCGGCTCGCCCTCGACAGCCGCACCGCTCTGCTGCGGGCGTGGGCCGCCGTCATCGGAGCGCCGACCGGCGAAAGGACTAGCTCTTGAACACTGACAGCAACGACGACGCCACCGTCGGCGCGGGCGACCAGCCCGGATCGGGCTGGCTCACGGAGGCCCGCGCCGAGATCGCCCGCGACCCGGACAGCATCACCCGGGCCTTCGCGTTCGCCGCCCGCCGGGTGGGCCGCGCGCCACGGCGGCCCGACGTCGACCCGGCCGGCGTCGTCCACGGCACGGTCGACGACGCCGCCAGGGCAGCTCTGGTCGTCGCGCTCGCCGACGCCGTCGGCACCGGCCAGGACCTCGCGGGGCGCCTGGAGTCCCTCTACCGCCAGGGCGACGCGGCCGAGCGGCGCGGGGTGCTGCGTGGCCTGGACGCGCTGACGGACCGGGGCGACCTCGGCCCCGCCGGTACCGGCTCCGACACCGCCACTGCCCCGCTCGTCACCGCGGGCCTCGATCTCGCCGCCGACGCGCTGCGCGCGAACGAGCCGAGCCTCGTCGCGGCCGCCGTCGGCCCGTTCGGTGCCCGGCACCTCGACCAGCACACGTGGCGGCACGCGATCCTCAAGCTCGTCTTCCAGGGTGTGAGCCTGGACGCCGCGAGCGGCCTCGAGGCCCGGACCGACGACGAGCTCGACCGCATGGCGCGCGACTTCGCGGCCGAGCGCCAGGCGGCCGGACGCCCGGTGCCCCCCGATCTTGACCGGCTCACGAGTCCCCCGCTCAGCAGCACCCCGCTCAGCCGCACGAAGGAGTGACGATGCGCATCCTCGACCCGCACATCCACATGACCAGCCGCACCACCGACGACTACGAGGCGATGTACGCCTCGGGGGTGCGCGTCGTCGTCGAGCCCGCGTTCTGGCTGGGCCAGCCCCGCACCGGCGTGGGCTCGTTCACCGACTACTTCGACTCCCTGCTCGGCTGGGAGCGGTTCCGGGCCGCGCAGTTCGGCATCCGGCACCACGCGACCATCGCGCTCAACCCCAAGGAGGCGAACGACCCGCGCTGCCGCGAGGTGCTCGCCGAGATCCCGCGCTACCTCCTCAAGGACGGCGTGGTGGCCGTCGGTGAGGTCGGCTACGACTCGATGACGCCCGAGGAGGACGAGGTCTTCGCCACCCAGCTGCAGATGGCCCGCGAGGCCGAGCTCCCCGTCCTCGTGCACACCCCGCACCGCGACAAGCTCGCCGGGACGCGCAGGACCCTCGACGTCGTGGTCGAGTCCGGCCTGCCGCCCGAGCGGGTCCTGGTGGACCACCTCAACGAGACCAACGTCGCCCTCGTGCGCGACGCCGGGGCGTGGGCAGGGTTCTCGATCTACCCCGACACCAAGATGGACGAGGACCGCATGGTCGCGATCCTGCAGGAGTACGGGACCGAGCGGATGATCGTGAACTCCGCCGCCGACTGGGGCCGGTCCGACCCGCTCAAGACCGCGAAGACCGGGCACGCGATGCTCGCGGCGGGCTTCAGCGAGGACGACGTCGACCAGGTGCTGTGGCGCAACCCCGTCGCGTTCTACGGGCAGTCGGGCAACCTCGTGCTCGACCCGGTACCTGGATTCACCGAGGGCGCCCCGCCCACCCCGGGCGTCGAGTTCGAGGGCTCGTCCGTGCTCCGCGGCGCGCGGGCCTGAGGGGACCGGGATGCTGCTCTCCTACTGCACCAACGTGCACCCCGCCGAGGACCTCGACGGCGTGATCGACCAGCTCGCCCGGTACTCCGGGCCGGTGCGCGAGGCCGCAGGCCTCGACACGCTCGGCGTCGGCCTGTGGCTGCCCGCCGAGGTGGCGCACCGGCTGGACGCCTCCGCGGAGGACCGGGCACGGCTGCGCGCGGCGCTCGCCGAGCACCGGCTCCAGGTGCACACGCTCAACGCCTTCCCGTACGGCGGCTTCCACCGCGAGGTGGTCAAGCTCGCCGTCTACTCCCCCACCTGGGCCGAGCGGGCCCGCCTCGACTACGTGCTGGCGTGCGCCCGCGTGCTGGCGGACCTGCTGCCCGACGGCGCGGCCGGGTCGATCTCGACCCTGCCCCTCGCGTGGCGCGCGCCCTGGACCCGCGCCGACGACGACGAGGCGACCAAGGCCTTCGCCACCCTGTCGGCCGAGCTGCGCGAGCTGGCGCAGCGCACCGGCAGGACCGTGCGCATCGCCGTCGAGCCCGAGCCGGGCTGCGTGCTCGACACGGTGGAGGACGTCGTCTCGTGGCTCGCCGCGCGCACCGGACCCGAGTGGCCGGCCGACCGGCGGATCGACCCCGAGTACATCGGCGTCTGCCTGGACACCTGCCACCTTGCCGTCTCCTTCGCCGACCCTGCGGGCGCCGTCCGCCGGATCACGGACGCCGGCCTGCGTGTCGTCAAGGTGCAGGCGTCCGCCGCGTTGGAGGTCGCCGACCTGTCCGCACCGGGTGCCCGCGACGCCGTCGGCCGGTTCGTGGAGCAGCGCTACCTGCACCAGGTGCGCGAGCTGACGGCGTCGGGCGACGTCCTGGCCTCGGACGACCTGCCGGTCGCGCTCGGGGACGCCGACCGCCGTCCTGGCCTGCCGGGCGAGGGGCCGTGGCGCGTGCACTTCCACGTGCCGCTGCACCACGAGCCCGCTGCGCCGCTGGCGGCGACGACCGAGGTGCTGCGCGACGCCGTCGCCGCGGTCCGGGCCGCACCGCACGGCGCCGAGGCACACCTCGACGTCGAGACGTACACGTGGTCGGTGCTGCCGGACGGTGTGGACGGGGGCCCGCGAGGCGGCGTGCAGGGTGAGGCCGGCCTGGTCGCCGGGATCGCGGCGGAGCTGCGGTGGGCCAGGAAGCACCTGCTGACCGGCCCTGCGGCCACGACCAGCTCCACCTCCGCCACCACCGCCCCAGCCACCACCACGGAAGGAGTCGACGCATGAGGCCTGTCCTGCTGCTCGACGTCGTCGGGCTCACCGCCCGTGCTCTCGCCCAGATGCCCCGCCTCCGCCGGCTCGCCGCCGGCGGCTGGCAGTCCGAGCTCGCCACCGTGCTGCCCGCCGTGACCTGCAGCGTGCAGTCGACGATGCTCACGGGCCTGATGCCTGCGGAGCACGGGATCGTCGGGAACGGCTGGTACTTCCGCGAGCTGGGCGACGTCTACCTCTGGCGCCAGCACAACAAGCTCGTCGCGGGCGAGAAGGTCTGGGAGACCGCTCGCCGGCGCGACGCGGCGTACCAGGCCGACAACGTGTGCTGGTGGTACGCGATGGGCATGACCACCGACCTCACGATCACTCCCCGGCCGATCTACCACGCCGACGGCCGCAAGTCGCCGGACGGGTACATCCGGCCGGCCGCCATGCACGACGACCTGGTGGGCCGGTTCGGCGACTTCCCGCTGTTCCAGTACTGGGGCCCGACCGCCTCGATCGCGTCCACCCAGTGGATCGTGAACGTGACCCGGCACCTGCTGCGCACCCGGAAGTCCCAGCTCACGACGGCGTACGTGCCGCACCTCGACTACGACCTGCAGCGCTTCGGGCCGAACTCGCCCGAGGCCGACCGGGCCGCGGCAGAGCTCGACGTCGCGCTGACGCCCCTGCTCGACGACGCGGAGGCGGCGGGCGTCACCGTCGTCGCGGTCTCGGAGTACGGCATCGGGCCCGCGAACCAGCCGGTGGACATCAACCGGCTGCTGCGGCGCGAGGGCTATCTCGAGGTCTACACCCAGGACGGCCGCGAGCAGCTCGACCCGTGGACGTCTCGCGCGTTCGCCGTCGCCGACCACCAGGTGGCGCACGTGTACGTCGACGACCCGTCGGACGTGACCCGGGTGGCGGACCTGCTGCGCGGCGTGCCCGGCGTCGACGAGGTGCTCGACCGCGAGGCGCAGGCAAAGTACGGCCTGGACCACGAGCGGGCGGGCGAGCTGGTCGTCGTCGCCGAGCCGGGTGCGTGGTTCACGTACTACTACTGGCTCGACGACGACCGTGCGCCCGAGTTCGCACGAGGCGTCGACATCCACCGCAAGCCGGGCTACGACCCCGCCGAGCTGTTCTTCAACCCCGCCGACCCGCTCGCCAAGGCGAAGGCGGGCATGAACCTGGTGCGCAAGAAGCTGGGCCTGCGGTACGCGATGAGCACCACCCCGCTCGACGCGTCGTACGTGCGCGGGACGCACGGTCGCCTGCCCGACTCGTCGGCGGACACTCCGCTCGTGCTGTGCTCGGACTCGGAGGTGCCGTCGTCCGTCGCCTCCTGGGTCGACGACGACACCGGCCAGGTCCCTGCCACCGCCGTCAAGAACCTGGTGCTGGACCTGCAGGGCGTCCGCTGACCCTTCGTCGTGGGCGTGACCATAGCGCCTGAAGCGGGCACGTAGACGCAACGGTCGCGCCCACAACGAAGACGTGGTGGAGTGGACATAGGGCTCACAACCGGGAGGTACCGCGATGAGCGACCCGAACCGCCCCTATGACGCCGACTACGGGGAACAGCCGCCGCCGGCCTACCCGCCGCCGGCCCAGACCCCGGGCACCCCGACCCAACCCGTGGGGCAGACGCCGGACGGCGCGGCCGTCCAGCCCGTCACGTCCGGCACCGAGAACCCACGCCTGGGCCTGGAGGTAGGCCGGTTCTGGGCCGGAGCGCTGGCGACGACCCTCGTGGCAGCCCTGATCGGGCTGGCCGCCGAGTTCATCCTCGAGGAGGTCCTGAACCTCGAGATCCAGGCGCAGGCCGACCTGTTCGGCACCGGCTCCGACCTGCTGGCCTGGGTCGTGGCGGGCGCGCTCTTCGCGCTCGCGGCGGCGGCCGTGCTCTACCTGCTCGTGATGAGCACGCCGCGGCCCCGGTCGTTCTTCGGCTGGGTCGTCGCCCTCGCCACGGTGATCCTCGCCGCGGTGCCCTTCGCGGGCCAGTTCGAGCTGATCCCGGCCATCCTCGCCGCGATCGTCTGGATCGTCATCGGCTCAGCGGTCTACTCCCTGCTCACCGGAACCCTGAGCCGCACGGTGGTGCGCCGCACGCCCTGACCGCCCACCCCGGTCGTTGAGTGCTGGGTATGTGTTGCTCTGCCGCAGAGTCCAACAAACATCCAGCACTCAACGCTCGGGGAAGGTCAGGCGGGGGCGCCTGTCAGGGTGCTTCCAGTCTTCGTGAGGGTGTACCGCACGGTCTCCCCGCTCCAGAAGTGGAACGTCAGGTGGACCGTCCCGTCGTTCACCTCGGCGAAGAACTCCGGGGTCAGCGTGATGGCCCCGGCGGCGTAGTCCGGCGCGAACGTCACGTCGAACTCCTTGTACGACGTCCAGCTCTGCGGCCCCGCGTTGGACCCGTCCGCGTACCGCGCCTCCATCGTCGCGAGCAGGTCGCCCGTGAACGACGTCGGGATCGCGAACGCCGCCGTCGTGCCAGAGGCGTCTCGCAGCACCGGCGTCTCCTGGTTGATCACCCGGACCGTCCAGGGCACCCCGCCGGAGAACCGGACCACCAGCTCGCCGGCCGGTCCCGGCGTCCGGTCACCTGCGAGCCGCTCCAGCAGCGCGGCGGACAGCGTGAGCTCGTCACCGGTGAGGGCGTAGTCGGCCCCTGCGGCCAGCTCCGCGCCGTCGTGCAGGAGCGCTTCGACGCTGGTCCCGTTCGGTTCGAGCGTCAGGTTCTGTGCGCCGACGGCGCCCGATGCTGGCACGAACACCAGGTCGGACGACGCCGTCCCGGAGCGCTCG
This sequence comes from Promicromonospora vindobonensis, assembly GCF_042685865.1. Lineage (NCBI taxonomy): Bacteria > Bacillati > Actinomycetota > Actinomycetes > Micrococcales > Promicromonosporaceae > Promicromonospora > Promicromonospora vindobonensis. Next base: position 1,199,070 of record NZ_JBHUOG010000001.1, read on the forward strand.
GTCCAGCTCGACGAGATCTGCTCGAACAGCGCGGGGTCCTGCCAGGTGTGGGCCGTGCGGTCGAGGTGCTGCCCGTTGTCCCAGAGCATCGTCGTGATGCCACGCTCGCGCGCCGCGTACCCGAGGTACTCGAAGAACTTGAGCTTCTCGCCCTGCTCGACGGTCCCCGTGTGCCGGTCGAACCCGAGCAGCCCGTACTCCCCCAGGAGCACCGGCACGCCGCGGGCGACGAACGCCGCGTGCACCCGGTCGAACGTGTCCGTGACGTCCTGCCGCACCTCGGCGTCGAACCGGGTGTACCCGGCGATGTTCACGCTGAACGGCCAGAACCCGTAGTAGTGCACCGTCGCGATGAGGTGCGGGTCGTCCAGGGCGGCGATCTGGGTGGCCAGCGCGTCGATCTTGGCCGGCTCGGACCCGGTGTTCAGCGTGGGGAGCACGAGCGGCCGGGTGGCGTTCCCGCCGCCCGAGCCGCGCACGACGGCGTGGAACACGTCGTTGAGCTCGGCCAGCAGCTCGAGGTCCGCCGCCTCGCCAGAGCTGCCGGTGAACTGCGGCTCGTTGACGCTCTCGAACAGCAGCCGGCCGCCGGAGTCCCTGAACCGGTCGGCGATCTGGGTCCAGGTGTCGGTGTAGCGGTCGAGCACCGCGTCGTGGTCGGTGGGCATCGTGTTGACCCACTGCCAGGAGTCGTGGTGGAGGTTGATCAGCACGTAGAAGCCGTCCTCCAGCGCCCAGCCCACCACCTCCTCGACCCGGTCGAGGTAGGCCTGGTCGATGGCGTGGTCCGGCGCGCCGCCCTGGTGCTGACCCCACGTGACGGGGATCCGGATGCTGTTGAACCCCTGGGCGCGGACCTGGTCCAGGAGCTCCTCGGTCACTCGCGGGTTGCCCCACGACGTCTCGTCGGCGCCGGTCGCGTCGAAGCTGTTGCCCAGGTTCCAGCCGGGCTGCATGTCGGCGGCGATGTCCGCGACCTTCGCCGTGCCGTGCCTGGCCTTGTGGTGGTGCGTGCTGTGGTCCTGGTGCCGGTCGCGGAGCGCGGCGATGCCTCCGGGTTCGGGACCGCTGGTGGTTCCGGCGCCGGCCGCCGGAGCGACCGGGGCGAGCGTGAGTGCGAGGCCGGCGACGATGCCGGCCAGGGTGCGCGCAGTTCTCTGCATGACGAGGCCCTTCTCGTGTGCACCTGTGGGAACGCTCCCATGCTCGGGTTGCCCCCGGGTGAAGTCAAGGTGCGGAGGCAATCGCTTTCCGTCAGTTGTCGCTCCAGAACTGGGCGCAGGGCAGGCCGACGTTCTAGCGGCCGACGGCTGGGTTCGCTCGTTCTTACGCGGGCGGCAGAAGACCAGGCGCGCACCAGTGACCCGGAGTAGGGTCGGAATCGAACAAACGTCGGACGGATTGACGCCGTTGGCCCGGTCTTATTGACTGAACGGTCGAGTGAGGGAGGTGCACCAGTATGGGTGAGGGAATGTACGACGACGGCATCGCCGGCGGGCTCCTGGCCGACCCGCTCCGGGACGACGGTTGGCAGTTGCCTCCCGGTGTGGCACCGGACGATCTGGCTGACGCGGTCGGGCCGGACTGGCCGCCGGACTCGGTGCCGATCGCACTGTGGCCGGTCGAGACTCTGCGGCGAGCACTGACCGAGGCACCGGGTGCGCAGCTGGCTCGTGTGGTTGCCGAGACCGTGGACCGGGCGACCGAGCTGGATCCCGACCGGTTGGCAGAGCTGTCCGATGACGCCCTGGGTGACCTGGTGGTCGCCTGTGGGCGGATGCAGTCCTGGATGGCGGGTGTCCAGGCTCGCGTCGTGGCCGAACGCTCCACGAGGGAGTCGCACGCCCTCGCGCACAACTCGCTGGTCGGACAGGTCACCGGCGAGCTGGTGGTCACCGAGCCGGAAGCGGTCGATGTGGTGGTGCGGGCCGAGTCCGGTGCCCGGCACCCGAGCGTGATCGCTGCACTGGTCGCGGGGCGGATCGACGTGCGCAGGGCGCAGGTCCTGCTGCGCTCGGCATCGCAGCTGACCGTGGCTGAGCGGACCGAGGCGATCGAGCGGCTCCTTCCTCAGGCACCCCGGCGCACGTGGAAGTGGCTGCAGACCCGGATGCTCGCGTTCGCCAAGGCCCGTCATGGCGCAGCGCAGACCGCGAAGACGGAGGCCCAACGTCGGTGCGTGCAGCTGGACCGGGCGGAGAACGACATGGGCTGGCTCTCCGCCTACCTGCCCGCGGCGGACGCCGCTGCGGTGTGGGGTGTGGTGGACGACATGGCCCACCAGCTACGCCACGCCACCGGTGAGGACCGCACCCTCGGGCAGCTACGCGCGGACTCCCTGACCGGAATCATCACCGGCCGCCTCCTCCCCGCCGACCGCTTCACCGTCCCCGGGACCACCACCGAGCCGTCTACCGAGCCTTCGACCGAGCTCGCTACCGAGACCCGCGAGAACGCCGCAGACGGCCCCTCGACCGGCTACGCCGAGGGCGGGACGAGCAGCGGGAGCAGCGGTGGAACGGATGGTGGGAACACCCGGGCGTGCACGTGTGGTGGCCGCATACCCGGGCAGGAGATCGTGCGGCCTGTGCGGATCGTGCCGACCCGCCCGGTCGTGCGAGTCACCATCCCCGCCAGCGCGCTGCTCGGCCTCGACCAGGCGCCCGGACACCTGGACGGATACGGCCCCGTCCCGGCCGAGACCGCCCGCATCATCGCGACCGACGCCACGTGGCAACGCCTGCTGACCGACCCGGTCACTGGGATCCTGACCGACTACTCCACCACGACCTATCAGCCTGGCAAGGTGCTGCGGGCCGCGGTCGAAGCCAGGGACGGGACCTGCACCTTCCTGTGGGGCTGCGACCTACCGGCGAGCCGCTGCGACCTCGACCACATCCAACCCTTCGACCACAAGGACAAGAACAACCAGGGAGGCGAGAACAGGAGCAGGAACGGAGACGATCATCGGGGACAGACCAACGCCGACAACCTGCACACCCTGTGCCGCAAGCACCACCTGCTCAAGACCCACGCCGGCTGGGGCATCGTCCGCGACCCCCTCACCGGCGTCACGACCTGGACCACCCCCACCGGCCGCACCCACACCCGACCACCCACCGTCCTGGACACCCACATCGACCTCGACCACATCGACCCCGACACCAGCCACGACCTCACCCTGCACGCCCTGACCGGCCAACGGCTCCCACGCCAGTACGCCACCACCACACCCGACACCACACCCACCAGCCCGACCGTCCCGCCCGACCTCGACGAACCACCCTTCTAGGCGAGCCCCGCGTCGCGCGCCGCGATCGCCGCCTGGAGGCGGGACGTCACACCGAGCTTGGCGAGCACGCGCGACACATGGGTCTTCGCGGTGGCCTCGCTGATCATCAGCTCGGCGGCGAGCTGAGAGTTCGACAGGCCGCAGCCGAGGCCGGCGAGCACGTCGCGCTCCCTCGGCGTCAGGTCGGCGGGCAGTGACCGTGCCGGGCCGGCGCGGGTGCCGCCGCCGTTCCGCTCTTGGGGCGCCGACAGCTCCGCGATGAGCCGCCGGGTGACCTCCGGCGCCACCACGCCGTCACCGGCCGCGACATGGCGTACGGCATCCACCAGCGCCGTCGTCTCGGCGGTCTTCAGGAGGAACCCCGCCGCCCCGGCCCGCAGGGAACCGAACACGTACTCGTCCAGGTCGAACGTCGTCAGCACCAGGACCTCCGACAGCCCTTCCTCGACGATCTGCCGGGTGGCGGTCACGCCGTCGGTCCCTGGCATGCGGACGTCCATGAGCACGACGTCGGGGCGCAGCGCCCGCGCGTTCGCGACCGCCACCGCGCCGTCACCGGCCTCGCCGATCACCTCGATGTCGTCGGCCGTCGCGAGGAGCATGCGCAGGCCGGCACGGATCGCCGCGTGGTCGTCGGCGAGCAGGACGCGGATCATGCGTGGAGCCCCGGCGCCCGGCCGTCCGACGGAACACGTTCGGGCAGTCCTGGGGCCATGTCGGCGCGGTCCGGCAGCGGCAGAGCCGCGCGCACACGCCAGCCGCCGGCCGCAGCTCCGGTCCCGGGCCTCAACCCGGGACCGGGCTCGGGACCCGCCTCGAACGTCCCGCCGAGGGACTCGACGCGCTCGCGCATCGACAGGAGCCCGAGCCCGGCACCACCGACATCGGCCTGGTCCGGGGCGTCGCCGGGACGCACACCGTCGTCGTACACCTCGAGCTCCAGGGAGTCGCCCGCCGCGACACGAAGCTCCGCGCGGCCGCCACCGTGCTTGAGCACGTTCGTGAGGGACTCCCGCACGACCCGGTACACCGCGTGGTCGACGGCCGCGGGCAAGGTCGTGTCGCCGGCCAGCACGCCGTCGGCATCGGTCACGTGGAGCTCGAGACCTGCGAGCCGCACCTGCTCCAGCACGGGGGTCAGCTGAGCGACGCGCGGCGCGGCCAACAGATCCGGACCGCCCGTGCCGGAGGACGTCCCGCCGTCCACCGACGCCTCGCCGTGTGCCCGCCCACCCTGCCCGGTCTCGGCGGAGAGCACCCGGATCATGGCCTGCATGTCCTGCAGCGAGGCCAGGCTCTCGGCGCGGATGCTGCGCAGTGCCGCCCGGTCGCGCTCCGCCTCCGCGGCGCCCGCCAGCGCAGCGCCCGAGGTGATGGTGATCGCGGACAGGTGCGAGGCGACGACGTCGTGCAGATCGCGGGCGACGGTGGTGCGCTCGGCGCGGACCGCGTCGTGCCTGGCCGCCTCGGCGAGACGGAGGAGCGCTTGGCTGCGCTCCCGCTCGAGACGTCCCCGTTCGTATGCCGCCGCGGTCAGCTCCCGGCCCTGTCGCACGTTGCCGCCCCACCACATGGGCATGACCAGGAGCGTGGCGAGCTGGAGTCCGGAGAGGACGGCGGCGCGGAGATCATTGCTCAGCACGCCGATGACGATCATCAGCGTGAGCGAGGCCAGGGTGGTGCCCACGGCGGTGATCCGCCGTGCCACCGGCCGGCCGTGCAGGTGGACCGAGTACAGGGACTCCCACACGACCACGAACAGGCCGACGCTCCCGCCGAGCGCGATGTCGGCGCCGAGCGCGACGGTGGCGACCGCGAGCGCCACGAGCGGCCGCGTCCGCCGCCAGATCAGTGCGGTGCTGCCGACGACGGCGGGCACGGCGAACCACCAGGAGGGCATGTTCGCCGGTCCGTCCCAGGTGATCCTGACGAGGCCCAGGGCGTCGAGCGCCAGCGCGATCAGGAGCAGGACGCCCGCCGTGATGACATCGCCGCGCCGGTTCTCGGCCGTGTAGGCCTTCGAGACAGACGCGAACAGGTCGGGCGCACGGAGCATGCCCCCATCTCAGCACGGCGGGGCGCAGCCTGGGTCATCCGAAAGATGTACCCGGATTCGGCGGTTCGGCGGATGTCCCCTGCCGAGGCCTGCACCAGGCTTGGTCGCATGGACTTCCTCTCCGCCGAGCTCGCCGGTGCCGCACTGATCGGCGCCCTGGCCGTGCTCGCGCTCATCGACTCCACAAGCTTCGGGACCCTGCTCATCCCCGTGTGGCTACTCATGTCGCCCGGACGCGTCCGGGTGGGGCGGATGCTGCTCTACCTGGGATCGATCGCGGGGTTCTATGCCCTGGTCGGGTTGGCGATCCTGCTGGGGGCCGGTGCGCTGAGCGACACGCTCAGCACCCTGTCCAGCAACCGCGCGTTCCTGATCGTGCAGCTCGTGGTCGGCGTGGGGCTGTTCGCGTGGAGCTTCAAGCTGGAGCCCGTCGGTGGCCGTAAGCGCACCGAGCCGACGGCGGCAGCCATGCCGTCGGGGGCTCCGACGCCGGGAGCGGCCGGGGCAGCGGGTGACACCGCGGCGGAGCCGGTCCGGCCAGGTCGGCTGAGCCGGTGGCGCGAGCGGGTGCTCAGCAGTGAGTCGGGCAGCGGTTCGGCCTTGGCGCTGCTGGCGATCGGGGCCGGCCTCGTGGAGGTCGCGTCGATGCTCCCCTACCTCGCCGCGCTCGGCCTGATCGGTACGCAGGGGCCCGACTGGCCGACGTCGGGCCTCTGGGTCCTCGGGTACTGCCTGGTGATGATCGCGCCGGCCCTCGTGCTGCTGGCGGCACGGGTGTTCGCGGCGCGGCTCGTGGAGCGTCCGCTCGGGCGGCTGGACAGGTGGCTCACGAAGAACGCCGCGAGCACCACGGCGTGGGTCGTCGGGATCGTGGGGTTCCTCGTCGCCCGCGACGCGATCGGCCGGCTCTGGGGCTGAGGTCTCCCCCACAGCCGACATCGGTCCGTTGCCCTGAGACCGGTCCATCGATGGACCGATCTCAGGGCAACGGACCGATGTCGTCCGGCGGCAGGACGGGTCAGGCCAGGCGGCGCATCCAGCCGTGCCGGTCCTCGGCGCGGCCGTACTGGATGTCGGTGAGCTCCTGACGGATCGCCATCGTCAGCTCACCCGGCTCGCCACCGTTGATCTCGTGGTCGAACGTCGCCCCGGCAAGCCGCCCCACCGGCGTCACGACGGCGGCGGTACCGCAGGCGAAGAACTCCTTGATCTTCCCGGACTCCAGGCCGGACGCGACCTCCGCGAGCGGGATCCGTCGCTCCACCACGTCGTACCCGCGGTCGGCTGCGAGCCGCAGCACCGAGGTGCGCGTGATGCCCTCAAGGATCGAGCCGAGCTCCGGCGTGTGCAGCGTCCCGTCGTCCATCACGAGGAACACGTTCATGCCGCCGAGCTCTTCGAGGTAGGTGCTGGTGGCCGCGTCGAGGAAGCAGACCTGGTCGAAGCCATCCTTCTGCGCCTGGAGCTGCGGCAGCAGGCTCGCGGCGTAGTTGCCGCCGAACTTCGCGTCGCCGGTACCTCCGGGCGGCCCTGCCCGGTGGTACTGCTCCGACACGTAGATGGACACCGGCCGCACGCCGCCCGCGAAGTACGGGCCGACCGGCGAGGCGATCACCAGGTACTCGACCTCGAGCGCGGGACGCACGCCGAGGAACGCCTCCGACGCGAACATGAAGGGCCGCAGGTAGAGGGACGAGTCCTCGCCGTCGGGCACCCAGCTGATGTCCGTGCGGACGAGGGCGGCAAGCGACCCGATGAAGTCGTCCACGCTGAGCGCGGGCAGCGCCAGCCGGTGCGCCGAGCGGGCGAACCGCGCGGCGTTCTGGTCGGGACGGAACGTCCAGATCGAGCCGTCCGCGTGCTTGTAGGCCTTGAGGCCCTCGAAGATCTCCTGCGCGTAGTGCAGCACTGCCGTCGCGGGGTCGAGCTGCAGCGGGCCGTACTTCTCGATCCGCCGGTCCTTCCAGCCGTCGGCGCTGGTCCAGGAGACCCGCGCCATGTGGTCCGTGAACACCGTCCCGAACTTCGGAGCACGGAGCGCCTCGGCGCGCTCGGCGTCCGGCGTCGGCACGTCGGTGGGCCGCACGTCGAAGAGCGCGACCAGGTCTTCGAGCCGGGCCGGGAGGATGGGATCCGTCGTTGTTGTCATGTCGATGCCTTTCACCGGAATGCTGTTGTCAGTCTTCCACGCCCGGCAAGGCAGGTGGAGCATTCCGTGCCGGGCGCCTGCCCCGGACGGCCTTCGACGTACGACGGCGGCGCCCGGGATCGGTCTGCGTGACCCGGGCGCCGCCGTCGTACAGCGGGCTACTCGGTCACGCGGGCCGCAATATCGCGGCCTACCTGGTCGGTGGTGCGTACGGCGTCACCGCGCGTCGCGAGGTCCTCTGCGACGGCGTCGTGGACCCGAGCGGACTCGGCCGCGAAGCCGAGGTGGTCCAGCAGGAGGGCGACCGAGAGGATGGTCGCCGTCGGGTCGGCCTTGCCCTGGCCCGCGATGTCGGGGGCCGAGCCGTGCACCGGCTCGAACATCGACGGTGCGGTGCGGTCGGGGTTGATGTTGGCCGACGCCGCCAGGCCGATGCCGCCGCTGATCGCGGCGGCCTGGTCGGTGAGGATGTCACCGAAGAGGTTGTCCGTCACGATCACGTCGAACCTGCTCGGGTTGGTCGTGAGGTAGATCGTCGCGGCGTCCACGTGCGCGTAGTCGGTGGTGACGTCGGGGAACTCGGCGTTCACCGCCTCGACCGTGCGCCGCCACAGGTGGCCGGCGTGGACGAGCACGTTGTGCTTGTGCACCAGCGTGAGGTGCTTGCGCTCGCGGGCGCTGGCCCGGGTGAAGGCGTCACGGACCACGCGCTCGACGCCGAACGCGGTGTTGACGCTCACCTCGGTGGCGATCTCGTGCGGGGTACCGACGCGCAGCGCGCCGCCGTTGCCGACGTACGGGCCCTCTGTGCCCTCGCGGACCACGACGAAGTCGATCTCGCCCGGGTCGGCCAGCGGGCTGGTGACGCCCTGGTACAGCTTGGTCGGGCGCAGGTTCACGTAGTGGTCCAGCGCGAAGCGCAGCTTGAGCAGCAGACCGCGCTCCAGCACACCGCTCGGGACCGACGGGTCGCCGATCGCGCCGAGCAGGATCGCGTCCTGGCCCTTGATCTTCTCGAGGTCCTCGTCGGTGAGGGTCTCGCCGGTCGCGTGCCAACGGCGAGCGCCCAGGTCGAACTCGGTGGTGGAGAGCTTGGTGCCCGACGGCGCCAGCGCCGCCTCGAGCACCGCGAGGCCCTGTTCCACGACCTCGGTACCGATGCCGTCACCTGCGACCACTGCGAGGTCGATGCCCTCTGTCCTGCCCACCTGTGCCATGTCCGGAGCCTACGCGCGCGACCAGCCGGATGAGACGCGGGTCTCACGGAATGGACGCAACGATCGGCTCCGTCGGGGGGTTCGATCGACCACCTCAGTCGAAGGACCAGGACGTCGCCCCGCCCGGGTCGCGCACGAGCAACGCGGTGGCCTTGGTCGGCGTCACGCGGTACACGTGCCACGGGGCGGGCCCTGCCGACGGGGCGCTGTACGGAGCGGTGAGCGCGAGGCCGGAGCCGTCCGGTTCGCACGGCCAGCCGCCGTCCCGGAGCACCGTGGCCACCTTTGCGACGGCGGCCGGGTCGGTGACCAGCTCCGCACGGCCGTCCACGACCGTGTCGTAGTCACCGGTCGCCACCGCGATGGAGCAGCGCGGGTCCCGCTCCAGGTTCCGTCCCTTGCGCGCGGAGCGGCCGGAGACCACCCAGTACGCACCGTCGAACCAGATCGCCCCGATCCCCGTGACGTGCGGGCTCCCGTCGGGGTCGAGCGTGGTGAGCCAGTGCGAGTGCCGGTCGGGCCCGCCGGTTCCCGGTGCCTGCGTGAGCCCGTCCAGGCTCGCCGCGACCGGCGCCCAGTCGAGCGGGGCGAGGTCATAGAGCTGTGCAAGATTCTTGGTCTTCATACAGGACCGACGACGACGGCCCTGCCAACTCATCGCTGCGCCCGGCACTCCCCAGCGGGCTACACCTCCCTGGCCGACAGGACGCAGAACTCGTTGCCGTCCGGATCCGTCAGGACGGTCCAGGTCGCGTCGTCCGGCTGCCCGACGTCGATCACGGTCGCCCCCAGCTCGACCAGCCGGGCGATCTCGGCGTCCCGGTCGTCGCTCGTGTGCGGCGCGAAGTCCCAGTGCAGCCGGTTCTTGCCGATCTTCTTGTGCTCCACCGGGACGAACACCATGCCGGGTGGCACCTGGTGGAAGTCCAGCTTCTCCGAGAGCTCGAGGGCCCAGGGCGGCACCAGCACCGACTCCGAGTCCAGCTCGAACCTGACCTCCCAGCCCAGGGCCTCGGCCCACCAGCGGGCCAGCTTCTTGTGGTCGGTGGACTCCACCACGATCGAGTACCAGCGCAGCGTCATCGCCATCACCTCACGTCGGGACCGGAAGCCCGTGGGTTCGAGCCTCTGCACCCACCGTAGGCGGAGCCGCCGAAAAGCCTTGGCCCGGGATCACCAGCCACCCGCACAATCACCGGATGACCGCCGCCGATGACGACCTCCGCCCGTACTTCGACGCCGCCGCCACCGGGCTGACGTTCAACTCGCCCCTGGGTGAGGCGCGGGCCACCGCCCTGCTCGACCGGATCCAGCCGCCGGCCGCGAGCTCCCGCGTACTCGACCTGGGCTGCGGCAGCGGCGAGCTGCTGCTCCGCCTCTGCGCCCAGCACGGCATCGCCGGCGACGGCGTCGACAACCACGCGGCCGACGCCGACGCCGCCCGCCGTCGGGCCGCCGAGCTCGGGCTCGCTGACCGGGTGGCGTTCCACACGGCCGACGCGACGACCTGGGACCGCCCGGCGGACATCGTGCTGAACGTCGGCGCGGGCCACATCTGGGGCGACTCCCCGGCTCCCGCTCTGGCGGCCCTGCACCGGCTCACGAACCCGTCCGGCACGCTCCTGTTCGCCGACAGCATCTACGACACCGAGCCGGACGCCACGGTGCGCGAGGCCTTCGGGGACCTTCCCGATCTGGCCGGCCTCGCCCGCACGGCCACCGACGCCGGTTTCCGGGTGCTGCACGCGGCCGCGTCGACGCAGGGCGAGTGGGACGACTTCGAGTCGGACTGGCGGGCCGGCGTCGAACGGCTGGCCACACCCGGTGCGCGCGCGTTCGCCGACCGCCGCCGTGAGGAGTACCTGGACGGGTACCGCGGCGTGGTCGGCTTCGCCTGGCTGATCCTCACGCCCGCGTGAGCGGGGCATAGCCCCGGCCGGTCAGCGCTTCGGGTAGAGCAGCTCGAACCGCTCGCACACCACCGGCATGTCCTGCGCGAACTCCCGGCCCTCCGGGAGGTTGCGGCGGAAGTACGCCTCGTGCCCGGTGCGCCACGACTCGAGCGTCCGGTCGTCCTCCCCCTCCGCTGCCGCGAAGTCCTCGTCGACCTCTTCGAACGTGGTGGTCTCGACACTCGTGGTGCGGATCAGGGCCCGCGGGTGGCTCCCGCCGTCCAGGAGGATCGACAGCTCGCCGACGACCGGCAGCGGGGCGCCCTCGTCGTCGTAGTCCCACAGGGCCGACGACGTCGCGGTCTTGTCCCCCGCCAGCACCGCGTCGAGCAGCCGCTGGGCGAGCTCCGGCTCGTCCCCGAACGACCATGCCTGCGGCGGAACCGTCTCGCTGACGGTCGGGCCCACCACGATGCTCGCGCTCGACATGCCCGCGTACTGGCGGGTGGCCGCCCAGAAGTCGAGAACCTCCGCGGCGAGCTCCGAGTCCTCGACGGACACGGCCTCGGGCTGGAACGTCGCCGGGTCGAAGGGCTCGACCCGGGACTCGGCGTCGGTCGGCTCGTTGTCGTCCGCTGCCTGCGGGTTCACATCGTGGGTCACGGGGACATCCTGCCCTACCCACCGGCGCCGGACGAGTATCGGAGAGCGTTACAAACGCTGAACGATCCGATAACGAACGCTTACCGAGTTTGCATGTGCATGACTGGTCATGGTCTGGTGAACGACGGTCCACGTCGTACCAAACGTGCTCTCCCATCCATTTTCTGCCGAGGCTAGGAGGCTCTGTGCCAGCCATCGAGGCACATCATCTGTACAAGGTGTTCGGCCGCAAGGCTCATGAGGGCGTCAAGCGCCTCGAGGCCGGCGCCGACACCGACGAGCTGAAAAAAGCCGGGCTGACGCCTGCGGTCGTCGACGCGTCGTTCACCGTGGAAGAGGGTGAGATCTTCGTCGTCATGGGCCTGTCCGGGTCCGGCAAGTCGACGCTGATCCGCATGATCAACGGGCTCCACCCCCCGACCGCCGGCCACGTCGAGCTCTACGGCGAGAACATCACCGCCGCCACCGGCAAGGACCTGCGCCGCCTGCGCCGCGAGCGGATCAGCATGGTCTTCCAGCACTTCGCACTGTTCCCGCACCGCTCGGTCATCGACAACGCCGCCTACGGCCTCGAGACCCAAGGCGTCGCCAAGGAGGAACGCCGCAGGCGCGCCCACGAGGCGCTCGAGCTGTGCGGCCTGACCGGCTGGGACGACCACCTGCCCAGCGAGCTGTCCGGCGGCATGCAGCAGCGCGTCGGCCTGGCCCGCGCGCTCGCCGCCGACACCGACATCCTGCTGATGGACGAGGCGTTCAGCGCCCTCGACCCACTGATCCGGCGCGACATGCAGGACCAGCTCATCGAGCTGCAGCAGAAGCTCGGGAAGACGATCCTGTTCATCACCCACGACCTCAACGAGGCCATGCGTATCGGTGATCGCATCGCGATGATGCGCAACGGGCGGATCGTCCAGGTCGGCACGGCGGAGGAGATCCTCACCGACCCGGCCAACGACTACGTCGCCCAGTTCGTCGCCGACGTCGACCGCACCCGCGTGCTGACGGCGTCGTCCGTCATGGAGCCGCCGGTCGCCGTCCTCGGGGCGGAGCAAGGTCCGCGCGCCGCGCACAAGCTGATGCGCGAGCACCAGGTGTCGGCACTGTTCGTCACCGCGCGCGACCGCACCCTGCAGGGCTACGTCAGCGAGAACGAGGTGAGCATGCACCTCGAGCAGAAGAACCTCGACGGCCTCCTGAAGCCGGTACCGGACTTCGCCAGCGTCACCCCCGACACGTCGCTCGCCGACCTGTTCGGCCCGGCCGCCGAGACCCCGGCCATCGCCGTGGTGGACGACGCGGGACGGCTCAGCGGCGTCATCCCCCGCGTCACGCTGCTCTCGGCACTGTCCACGCAGACCGACGCCGAGCTGGAGACCGTGGTGCCGAGCGTGAGCGACACGGCGTCAGACACAGACGAGACGAAGGAGGCCGTCCGTGGCTGACAGCACTGTTCCCCTGACGGTCGTGCCGCCCATTCCCATCGGCGACTGGTTCGAGACCGGGTTCACGTGGTTCAAGGAGACCTTCGACGCCGCCTTCGACGTCATCGGCGACCTCATCACCGGCGCGATCGACGGGCTCGCCGGACTGCTCCAGGCGCCGGACCCGCTCGTTCTCGCCGTCATCTTCGCCCTCCTCGCATGGCTCGTCCGTAGCTGGAAGTTCGGCCTCGGCACCCTGGTCGGCATGGTCCTGATCATCGGGATGGACATGTGGGAGCCCGCCATGGACACCCTGGCGATCGTGGTGGTCTCGACCCTGTGCGCTCTGGTCATCGGTATCCCGTTGGGTATCTGGGCGGCACGGTCCACGACGGTCAGCAACATCCTCAAGCCGGTCATGGACTTCTTGCAGACCATGCCGGGATTCGTCTGGCTCGTCCCCGTGGTCAAGCTGTTCAGCATCGGGGTGGCCGGCGCGATGGTGGCAACGGTGATCTTCGCGCTGGCACCGGCCGTGCGCCTCACCGAGCTCGGGATCCGTCAGGTCGACCGCGAGGTGGTCGAGGCAGGGCAGGCCTTCGGCGCGAGCCCGGGGCAGATCCTCAAGGACGTCCAGCTTCCGCTGGCTCTGCCGACCGTGATGGCCGGCATCAACCAGGTGATCATGCTGTCGCTCTCCATGGCCGTGATCGGCGGGCTCGTCGGAGCACCCGGTCTCGGCAGCGAGGTGATCGCCAGCCTCTCGACCCTCGACCTCGCGCTGGGGTTCGACGGCGGCATCTCCGTGGTGATCCTCGCGATCTTCCTGGACCGGCTCACCGCGTCGATCGGCACCCGCCGTCCCGGACGCGGCCGGATCCGCGAGCTGCGCGACCGGTTCGTCCGGACCCCGGCCACCAGCCCGGCCTGACCTCCACAGCTGCACAGCTGCACAGCTGCACAGACCACCAGTACCCATACATAACGAATCCTGTATACGAAACGGAAGGACACCGATGATCGGCATGACCGGCAAGCGGATCGGAGCTGCCACGGCAGCTCTCACCCTGACGCTCGGCCTCACGGCCTGCGGCTCGGGCGACGAGAGCGGCGACGGCGGTGGCGGCGACAAGACCATCACGATGGGCATCATCCCCTCGTGGACCGACGGCCTGAGCACCGCCTACCTGTGGAAGAACATCCTCGAGGAGGACGGCTACACGGTAGAGATCGAGGAGATCAACGACGCCGCTCCGCTGTACACCGGGCTCGCCGAGGGCGACGTCGACGTGTACCCGTCCGCATGGCCCGAGGTCACGCACAAGTCCTACATGGACGAGTACGGCGACGACATCGAGGACCTCGGCGCGTACTACGACAACGCCAAGCTGACCATGGCGGTCCCCGAGTACTCGGACCTCAGGTCGATCGAGGACCTCGTCGGCAAGTCGGCCGACTACGACGGCAAGATCGTCGGCATCGAGGCGGGCGCCGGCCTCACCAAGGCCACGCAGGAGCAGGTCATCCCGCAGTACGGCCTGGACGAGGACGGCTGGGAGCTCCAGACCTCCTCGACGTCGGCGATGCTCAGCGCCCTCGAGGAGTCCGTCGCCGCCGAGGAGGACATCGTCGTCACGCTGTGGCGCCCCTTCTGGGCGAACAACGAGTTCCCCGTCCGCGACCTCGAAGACCCGAAGGGCGCCCTCGGCGAGGCGGAGGGCCTCCACGAGCTCGCGACCGCCGGCTTCAGCGAGGAGTTCCCCGAGGTCGCCGAGATGATGGCGAACGCGAAGCTGGACGACGAGCAGTACGGCACCCTGGAGGACCAGGTCGTCAACCAGAACGCGGACGACCCGGCCGCCGGTGTCGAGGCCTGGATCGCTGACAACCAGGACTGGGTCGACGCTCTGAAGGGCTGACCGCTCTGGTCGATGATCGGCAGATCGTCAGGTGATCGGCACCCCCGGAGTGCCGATCACCTGACAAGATGCCGACCGCACCCGCCATCTCCAGCGGAGCTGACGTGCTGTGACGAGACCGACAGCCCGGGCCGGTGCCCCGGGCAAGCACCGTTCCTAGACTTGTCAGGTGCCCCAAGACCTATCGCTCGACGATCCAGCGCCCGTCGCCGACGCCGCCCCGCCCCCCGCTCGTCCGAGCCGGCGCGCGGCGGCGGGCGTCGCGCTCGCCGTCGTCGGCGGAGCCGGGATCGCCGTGCAGAGCCGGGTCAACGGGTCCCTCGCGGACCACGTCGGCAGCGGCTACCTCGCGGCGGTCGTGTCCTTCGGGTCCGGGCTGGTCCTGCTGACCCTTGCCCTGCTGGTCTCCCGCCGTAGCCGGGTGGGCCTGCGCCGGATCGCCGCGGCGCTGCGCGAGGGCGGCCTGCGCCCGTGGCAGGTGCTCGGGGGTGCTGCGGGCGGGTTCTTCGTCGCGACCCAGGGCCTCACCGTCGGGGTGCTGGGGGTGGCGACCTTCATCGTCGCCTTCGTCACCGGCCAGTCCCTCGGGTCCGTCGTCATCGACCGGCTCGGCCTCGGGCCGGGCGGTATCCGGCTGGTGACGTTCCCGCGCGCGGTCGGCCCGGTGCTGACCGTCGCCGCCGTCGCCATCGCGATGTCGGGCGGCCTCGAGTCTCCGTCGGCCCTGGCGCTGGCCGTGCTCCCGCTGCTCGCGGGGATCGGGTCGGCCTGGCAGCAGGCGGTCAACGGCCACGTACGCGCCGCCGCCGGGGACGTGCTCGCCGCCACCCTCGTGAACTTCGTGGTGGGCACCGTCGTGCTTGCGGTGGCCCTCGGGGTGTCGGTGCTGGCGGACGGGCTGCCCGACGGCGCCTTCCCGGCAGACCCGCTGCTGTACACCGGCGGGATCATCGGCATCGCGTTCATCGCGCTGTCGGCGACCGTGGTGCACCGGATCGGGGTGCTGCTGCTCAGCCTCGGCATGATCGCCGGGCAGATCGTCACGGCGCTGGTGCTGGACGCCGTGACGCCCGGTGCCACGCCGCCAGGCGTCGCGACGTACGTCGGCGCCGCCCTGACGCTGGTCGCGGTTGCGGTGCCGCTCCTCGCCGAGCGGCGGCGCAGCGCCTGACACGCGACAGCGCCCCGCTCTCCGTGCGGAGGGCGGGGCGCTGTGCTGGAGGCAGTGCGGTCAGCGACCGGCCTGGCCCTCGACGTAGTCCGAGTCGGACGGCTTGATCCACGAGAACATCTTGCGCAGCTCGCGCCCGGTGGTCTCGATGGGGTGCTGCTCGCCCTTGGCGCGCAGCTCCTTGAACTCGGGGGCGCCCGCGTCCTGGTCCGCGATGAACCGCTCGGCGAAGGCGCCGTTCTGGATGTCGGCCAGCACGGCCTTCATGTTCTCCTTCACGCTCGGGTCGATGACCCGCGGACCGGAGACGTAGTCGCCGTACTCGGCCGTGTCCGAGACGGACCAGCGCTGCTTGGCGATGCCGCCCTCGACCATCAGGTCGACGATCAGCTTGAGCTCGTGCAGCACCTCGAAGTACGCGACCTCCGGCTGGTAGCCGGCCTCGGTCAGCGTCTCGAACCCGTACTGGACCAGCTGCGAGGCACCGCCGCACAGCACAGCCTGCTCGCCGAACAGGTCGGTCTCGGTCTCCTCGGTGAACGTCGTCTTGATACCGCCGGCACGCAGGCCGCCGATGCCCTTGGCGTACGAGAGCGCGATGTCCCAGGCCTTGCCGGAGGCGTCCTGCTCCACGGCAACGATCACGGGCACGCCGCGGCCGTCGGCGAACTCGCGGCGCACGATGTGCCCCGGGCCCTTGGGCGCGACCATCAGCACGTCGTGCCCGGCCTCCGGCTTGATGTAGCCGTAACGGATGTTGAAGCCGTGCCCGAAGACGAGCGCCGCGCCCTCCTTGAGGTTCGGCGCGATGTCCTCGGCGTACACGTGCCGCTGCACCTGGTCGGGCGCGAGGATGACGACGACGTCGGCATCCCGTACGGCGTCCGGCACGGTCGCGATGGCGAGGCCCTCGTTCTCGGCCTTCGTGCGAGACGCGGAGCCCTCGCGCAGGCCCACGGTCACCTGCACGCCGGAGTCACGCAGGTTCAGGGCGTGCGCGTGGCCCTGGCTGCCGTAGCCGATCACAGCAACCTTCTTCTGCTGGATGATCGACAGATCGGCGTCGTCGTCGTAGAACAGCTCAGCCACGGTTCTTGCTCCTTGTGTTGATATCTCGGGTGGAAAGTAAGTCAGTAGGTCACGGGGTCACGGGGTCACGCGGTCACGCGGACCGGACGGTGCGCTCGAAGGCACGGTCGGTGATGGACCGAGCTCCCCGGCCGATGGCCAGGGTCCCGGACTTGACGATCTCACGGACGCCGTACGGTTCCAGCGCCGCGAGCAGCGAGTCGAGCTTCGCCGCCGGGCCCGTTGCCTCGATGACCACGGAGTCCGGCACGACGTCGACGACGCGCGCCCGGAACATCTCGACGACCTCCAGCACCCCGGTTCGGGTGGTGGCGTCGGCCCGCACCTTGACGAGCAGCAGCTCGCGATGCACTGACGACTCGGGTTCGAGCTCGACGATCTTGATCACGTGAATCAGCTTGTTGAGCTGCTTGGTGACCTGTTCCAGGGGGTGCTCCTCGACGTCGACCACCACGGTGATGCGCGAGATCTCCTCGTGCTCCGTCGGTCCCACCGCCAAGGAGTGGATGTTGAACGCTCGCCGGGCGAACAGCCCGGCGACGCGTGTCAGCACGCCGGGCTTGTCTTCCACGAGCACCGACAGGGTGTGCCTCGACATGGGGTCAGTCCTCTCGCTCCCACGCCGGCGAGATGCCGCGTGCGTACTGGATGTCATCGTTGCTCACACCGGCGGCGACCATGGGCCACACCATCGCGTCCCGCGAGACGGTGAAGTCCACGACCACCGGCCGGTCGTCGATCTCGTTGGCCCGCTTGATCGCCGCGTCGACGTCGGAGGCCCGCTCCACCCGGATGCCCTCGCAGCCGTACGCGTCGGCCAGCTTCACGAAGTCGGGCACGCGCATGGTGCCGTGACCGGTGTGCAGGTCGGTGTTGGAGTAGCGCGACTCGTAGAAGAGCGTCTGCCACTGCCGCACCATGCCCAGCGAGCTGTTGTTGATCACCGCCACCTTGATGGGGATGTCGTTGATCGTGCAGGTGGCGAGCTCCTGGTTGGTCATCTGGAAGCAGCCGTCACCGTCGATCGCCCACACGGTCCGGTCGGGCATGCCGACCTTCGCTCCCATGGCGGCGGGGACGGAGTAGCCCATGGTGCCGAGGCCGCCGGAGTTGATCCAGGTGTTGGGCCGCTCGTAGCTGATGAACTGGGCCGCCCACATCTGGTGCTGCCCCACGCCCGCGACGTAGATCCCGTCGGGCCCGGTCAGGTCACCGATCCGCTGGATCACGTGCTGCGGCGAGAGGTGGCCGTCCTCCGGCTGGGTGAAGCCGCGCGGGTAGGTGCGGCGCCACTCGTCGAGCTGACGCCACCACCCCTCGACGTCCGGCTTGCCGTGCGCCTCGTGCTCCCTGGCCAGCTCGGGCAGCAGGTCGCCGATCACCTCGCGGAGGTCGCCGACGATCGGGACGTCCGCCTCGCGGTTCTTGCCGATCTCCGCCGGGTCGATGTCCGCGTGCACGATCGCCGCGAGCGGGGCGAAGCTCGAGAGCTTGCCCGTGACGCGGTCGTCGAACCGGGCGCCGAGCGCGAAGACGAGGTCCGCCTTCTGCAGCGCCGCCACCGCAGGCACCGTGCCGTGCATGCCGGGCATACCGAGGTGCTGCGGGTGGCTGTCCGGCACCGCGCCGCGGGCCATCAGCGTCGTCACGACGGGTGCGCCGGACAGGTCGACGAGCTGGCGCAGCAGGTCCGCCGCGCCCGACCTGATGACGCCGCCGCCCACGTACAGCACGGGCCGGCGAGCCGTGGCCAGCAGCTTCGCGGCCTCGCGGATCTGCTTCGAGTGCGGCTTGGTCACCGGGTGGTATCCGGGCAGCTGCAGCTCCTGCGGCCACGAGAACGTGGTGCGTGCCTGCATCGCCGACTTCGAGATGTCGACGAGCACCGGACCCGGCCGCCCCGTCGAGGCGATGTGGAACGCCTCGGCGATGGTGCGCGGGATCTCGGCCGGGTCGGTGACCAGGAAGTTGTGCTTGGTGATCGGCAGGGTGATGCCGACGATGTCGGCCTCCTGGAACGCGTCCGTCCCGATCGACGATGAAGCCACCTGGCCGGTGATCGCCACGAGCGGGATGGAGTCCATGTGCGCGTCCGCGATGGGCGTCACCAGGTTCGTCGCGCCGGGGCCTGACGTCGCCATGGTCACCCCGACCCTGCCGGTCGCGTGGGCGTAGCCCGACGCCGCGTGCCCGCCACCCTGCTCGTGCCGCACCAGGATGTGGCGCAGCTTGGCGGAATCCATCAGCGGGTCGTACAGGGGCAGGATCGCGCCACCCGGGATGCCGAAGACGGTGTCGGCCCCGACCTCCTCGAGCGAGCGGACGATGGACTGCGCGCCCGTGACTTCTTCCGGCCCGACGCGAGGCGCAGCTGCCTCGGGCTCGGTCCTGCCGCCTACCCCGCGAGACCGAAGCTCGGTGCGCACCTGGTCACGCGCCTCGGCGCGCGCGGCGATCTGTGCGGGTGTCGGTGTACCGGTCATGCGGATCTCCTGCCGTCGCGCCCCGTCGCGGGGCGAAAGCGAGCGTTCGTGACAACAAAAAAACCCCGGGTCCTCGGTGAGAAGGACTGCCAGGGTGAGCGCGCGGACGATGCCTGTGCTGGGCCTAGGCCGCGCGCTCAGGAAGTACTACAAGAATGATCGTCTGCACGTGACGCACGTTACGCCGAATCTGCGCCGGTGTCACCCAGCGGGCCGAAGGTCCCACGATTCGAGACAGCGAGCCGGTTCAGCCGCAGGATCCCGCGCCTCCCGGAAGAATCGAGACGCCTTCAGCGCACGTCCCGATGCCGGAACACCGCCCAGCCGAGCAGCGTCAGCGCCGTCGTGCCGCACAGCAGCAGGAGCGCGCTGTGCTCGAGCGGCACCGCGAGAAGGCCGTCGCCGGACAGGACCGTCCCGGTGCCCCGGATCCAGCCGTCGGCGTTCGCGAACACCAGCCAGGCCGGGGCGAGGGACATCGTGCTGAGCACCGTCTCCTCGACCAGGACCCACGCGGCGGCGGGGAGCACGGCCACCCACCAGCGCCGCACCAGCACGCCCAGAGCCGCACCGGCTGCTGCCGCGCACGCCGCGAGCGCAAGCACCCGCACCCCGCTCCACGTGAGCGCGAGCGCCAGCTCCGCCGGCGGTCCGCCGAGCACACCCGCGCGGGCGTGCACCCCGTACATCCCCAGGGCCAGCAGCGCGTAGGCCGCAGCAACGCCGGGCAGCACAGCCAGCCCGGCGGCCGCCACCTTGCCCCAGTACACGCGGCCGCGCCGCGGCTCGACGGTCAGCAGCGCCCGCGTCCCGCCCGACGCCGCCTCCCCCGTGACCAGCAGCACGCCCGCAACGAAGGCCAGGAACACCGAGGTCATCGCGTAGAACGAGACCTCGCCCCGTGCGAGCAGCTCGGCGAGCGTCGAGGCGTCCGCCTCGAACGCGGTCAGCACCACGGCGAGCGCGACGTGCAGCACCATCCCCGCCGCGATCCACCGGATCGCGGGTCGCACGCCGAACCGGCGCAGCTCTGCCCACAACAGTCCCGTCATCGGCTCCCCTTAGCACGCTTCGGAGCACTCGGCCTGGCTGCGCCCGGCTTGGCAGTCGGCTTGGCGCCGTCCTGCTCAGCGCTGGGGCCGGCGTCGGCCACGGCCGTGCCCCGCTCACCATCTGGCTTCGTCGCTGCCTTCTGGTCGAGAGCGGGCTGCTTCTGCGCTGCCCTGTCGTCGATCCTGGCCTGCTTGGCTGCGGCCTTCGCGTCCGAGATCGCTTGTCTCGCGGCAGCCTTCTCAGCGACGGCCTTGTCGGCCGCAGCCCGCTTCTCCGCCGCAGCCTTCTCGGCCGCAGCACGCTTCTCGGCCGCATCCTTGTCGGCCTTGCGCTGGTCGGCGGCCTTCTTCCGTTCCACGGCCTGCCGTTCGGCCGCCTTGCGAGCGGCCCGCTCCTCGGCGCGGCTGAGCTGCTCGGGGACCGGCGGCGCGATCGGCCGCAGCCGGCCGACGACTGCCGCCAGGTCCTCCCGCTGCGGCACGAGCTCGCCGGGGAAGAGCTTCTGCTTCGCGAGCGCCCGGGAGATCTCGGACGGTTCGGCGACGCCGTCGACGTGCAGCGTGTCGCCGTCGGCCCGGACCTTGAACCCGGCGGCGCGCAGCGTCGTAGCCGCCTTGCCCGGCTCGTCGAGGCGGACCCGGACGCTGACCGCGGCGTCGCCGAGCAGGTCGGCGACGGTGCCCTGCGCGAGGACGCGGCCGCCGTCGAGCACGGTGACCGTGTCCGCGACCTGCTGGGCCTCGGTGAGGGCACCGGTCGCCACGAGCACTGTCGTGCCCTGGTCCGCGAGCCGCCGCAGGGCCTGCCGGATCTCGCGGGTGCCGACGGCGTCGAGCCCTCCGCTCGGCTCGTCGACGACGAGCAGGTCCGGGTCGCGTAGGAGCGCGGCCCCGAGCGCGAGGCGTCGCTGCTCGTCGGCGGAGTACGTGCCGTAGGCCACCTTGGCGCGGTCGGTGAGGATCACGCGCGCCAGCACCTCGTCGACGCGGGCGCGCGGCACGCCTGCTGCGCTCGCCAGGATGGCCAGGTTTCGACGTCCGCTCAGCCGCGCCTGGAAACCGGGCTCCCCGACGACGGCGCCGATGCGGCCGGCGAGCTCGGGCAGGTCGTCCGGGACGGGGACGCCGAAGATCTTGATGGCGCCGGCGTCGGCGTGCGCCAGGCCGGTGAGCAGGCGGAGCGTCGTGGTCTTGCCGGACCCCGGGAGCCCGAGCAGCGCGTGGAGCCCGCCGGCCGGCACGCGCAGGTCCAGCCCGTCGACACCCGCGACGCGCCCCCGTACCGACCGGTACGTCTTGCGCAGCCCAAGTGTCTCGACCGCGGTGTCGCTCCCTGGGATCACCCGCACAGGGTAGGGCATTCAGGACAAACAGCAGTTCACTTGCGGTACAGCGGCTACCAGCTCATCGCACCGTGCAGCGACGTGGGCGCGGGGTCGACGCCGAGGCGCTCCCGCAGCACCGTGAGGTCGTAGGTGCGCTCCATCGCGAGATGGCTGATGGTGTACCGCGACAGCCGGGGCTCGCGGCCGGTCCACCTGGACGCCCGCTCCCCTGCCCAGGCCAGCGCCTTGGCCAGCCGGATCGGGATGCCGACCACCTGCACCGGCCGGAACCTGGCGAACATCAGCAGCTCGAGCGTCTCGTCCAGGTCGACGGGCCTCGCATCGGCGACGTTCGCGACGAGCGGCCGGCCGGCGGCGATCTCGGGCTCCACGTCGGCGACCAGGGCCGCGCGCACCGCGTGCACCAGGGTGTCGACGTGCGTGAGGTGCTGGCGCACCTTGCCGCCACCCGGGATCGGGAGCCACGCACCGACGGCCGCTGACTCGAGGCGGGGCAGCAGGGTCGTGTCGCCGGGGCCGTAGACCGCGCGCGGCCGCAGCACGATGACGGGGCCACGGCCCTCCCGTGCGGCATCGGCCGTCAGGTACCGTTCGGCGGCCGCCTTGGTGGCGCCGTACGGGTTGACGTAGCCGTGCGACGGCGCCTCCCCCTCGGTGACGGCGACGCTCGGCGTGCGGGGGTCGTACACGCTGCCGGAGGACACGTGCACGAACCGCGCCTCCGGGAAGGTCTCGCGCACCGCGCGCGTGCCCTCGACGTTGACCACCCAGGCGCGTGCGTGGCTGCCGCCGTCGGCCACGGCGGCACCGCAGTGCACGACGGCGTCGACGTCCTCGGGCAGGTCCTCCTTGGCCAGCGGCCCGTCCCTGAGGTCCCAGAACTGGTGGGACACCTCGTGCAGGACGCCACCGGGCAACCGCGGAGCACGCCGCGAGAACGCGATCACCTCGTGTCCGCGCGCCGCGAGATCACGCGTTACAGCACCACCGATAAAACCCGACGAACCGGTCACCGCCACCCTCATGCGCGCACTGTACCGGCCAGCGGTGAAACCAAGCTGACCAGCGCACGACGATCAGGCTTCCGGGAGCGCCCTGCGACCGGCAGGTGTGACGCCTCGACCACCAGGTCGGGCAGGGCACCGTGGTCCAGGACCCGCGTGACCTGGTCCGCGACCGTCCGGGTCAGGTCGGTGCCGGTGCGAACCCGTGGGTCACCGGCGGCCCAGGCCCCGCCGGCCGCGGTCACCACGAGCACCACACGCTCGTCACCGTCGGGCACGGGGACGCCGACCAGGACGGCGTCGGCCACACCCGGCAGATCGCGCAGCCGGGGCTCGAACAGGCCGGGGTAGATGTTCACCGTGCCGCGGATGATCATGTCGCGGTTGCGGCCGACCAGCACGATCCGACCGGCTGCGTCCTCGTAGGCGAGGTCCCCCGTGCGGTGCTCGGTCGCGGGCGGCCTGCCCGCGTCGAGGTCGGACAGGTACCCGGCCATCAGGGACGGCCCGGTCAGCACGAGCTCGCCCACCTCGTGCGCGCTCTCGCGGGCCACCGGTGTCTCGTCCAGGTCCACGACCGTCGTGTCGATCCGGGCGCCGATGCCGTCGAGCGGACGGCCGACGAGGTCGCCGTCCGCCGCTGCCGCGATCTTCTCGTCCGCGCCCGTCACCGCAGCGGGCAGGATCTCGGTCGCACCGTAGACGGCGAGCCAGCGCGTGCCCGGCAGGACACGGCGGCCGCGTTCGAGCAGCGCGACCGTGACGGGCGCCGCCCCGACCGCGAGCACCGCGGGACCGGCGGGACCCACGGCCGCCTCGGCGGCCGCTGGCACGCCGCCGTCCGGGGAGGCGGCGGTGCTCCGGGCCTCCAGCACGTCGAGCAGCGCGGTCACGTCAGCGGGAACCAGGAACGACGAGTCGGCCCCTGCGACGCCGCGCGCGAACGCCTCCGGCGCGTCCTTCGGCGCCTTCGCCGGGATCTCCCACGTGCCGCCCGCGAGGAGCGCGGGCAGTCCGAGGAACATCTGGTCGGTGTGCGCCCGCTGCCCCAGCTTGAGGTCGCCGACCTGCGCGAACAGGCTCAGCATCCCGCTGAGCGTGCGCGTGGTGTGCACAACGGCCTTCGGGTCCGACGTCGTCCCGGACGTGAAGACGACGAGCGCCTCCCGGTCCTCCCGCTCCTGCGACGTGCCCCGTCCCGCGGCCACCCCCTGCGCCGCCCGGCCGAGACTCGCCACCCGGCGGGCACCTCGTGGCACTCCCGGGAGCCATGACCCGGTGTACAGATGGCGCACCGGCAACCGCCCGTAGTCCGGGAGCAGGAGACCGCGAGACCGGGCGACCGCCCGCAGCGGGCCGGACGACGCCGCGTACAGCAGAGCCTCGGTCGCGGCCCACCGGGGTCGGGCCGCGGTGATCCGCGCGGCGAACAGCTCCGGCGTCGAACCAGGATCCACGAAGACGACGGCGCCACCCGCGTGCAGCACCGCGAGGCACAGGATCACGCCCTCGGGCCGGGGGCGGATGCTGAACAGCACGCGGTCGCCGGGCGTCATGCCGCAGGCCCACAGCCCGGCCGCCGCCCGCTCCACCCGCTCGGCCAGACCGGCGAAGGTGACCTCCTCGCGCACTCGCGCTCCGGCACGGCCGCCGAACCAGCGGAGCGCGACGACCTCGGGCGCGCTGCGCGCGACGTCGAGCAGCTCGTCCACGAGGTGCGTCATGACGCCGCCCTCGGCCGGGGCAGGGCCTGGGCCCGGGCCACCGGCGTCGGGCCGCTGTCCGCGTCCCGGAGGCGCAGCTCCAGCGAGCGGTACGCCGGGACCAGCACGCCACGTGCGGCACGACGCCGCCCGACGACCGGCACGCGACCATCCGTCGCCGCCGCAGCCAGTGCGTCCAGGACCGCGTCCACCTGCGCCATGGCAAGGGGCATCCCGAGGCAGAAGTGCGGGCCCGCGCCGAACCAGAGGTGTCGCACGGCGGGGTCGACAGGCCGGTCCGGGTCGAAGCCGCCCGGTGCTCGGCAGCAGTTCACCGTGGCGATCACGACGCGGTCCCCCGCGGTGACCGGCACGCCACCGACCGACGTGTCGGTCCGCACGGAGCGCAACATCGCCGGCGTCGGCACGGTGACCCGCAGCCCCTCCTCGACGGCGCGCCGCCGCAGCGGCGCGTCGTCCGCCAGCAGGCGCCGCGTCCACCCGGTGTCGTGCGCGATGGCCACGAGCCGCGGCACGAACGACTGGATGGTCTCGGTCCCGGTGAGCACGAACGCCCCGACGGCGCCCATCGCCTCACGTTCCGACAGGCCCAGATCGCGCATCCGTCCTGGCACCGTCGCCGGGTCCCCGGCACGGTAGGCGGCCCGCGCGGGCGCCGTCAGCCGGTCCAGCACGCTCCGCGCCCGCACCACCTGGGACCCCGTGAGCCCGTGCCGGTGCAACCGCACCATCCCGGTGATCGTCTGGGCGGCGGTCATGGCAGAGCGCACCGCGTCGTCCGTCGGGGGCAGGCCCACCATCCCGCAGATCACCGCTCCGGCCTGTGCGGCGACCGCCGTGGCCAGGTCGACGGTCTCCCCAGCGGCGAGCCGCCGCGTGAGCTCAGGCAGCACGCCCGTGCGGCCGTCGTCGTCCGCGGCGACGAGCTCGCGTACCGCGCGCGGTGCGAACAGCGGCCCGAGCGCGCGCCGGAGCGCGGCGTGCTCTGCACCCTCCATGTTGAGCAGCACGGACGGCCCGAGCACCGGCGTCCACAGGTCCGACGGCGCCCCCGGGCCCACCTTCGAGAAGTGGTCCAGGTCGAGGAGCACCTCGCGGGCGATCCCTGCGTCGCTCACCACCACCCCGATGCGCGGCACCCGCACCACCGGCCGGTTCCGCACGGACCGCAGCGCCGGATAGGCGACGGGGTGCGCGGCCCGCTGGACCTGCTCCTCCCAGAGCACCTCCGGCGACGCCGCGCGTGGCACACTTTTCCGGCCCGACGCCGACGCGTCCGCCGGGTCGGCGCGACGCGCGGGCAGAGCGGCCCTCATCGGATGTCCACGACCTCTGGCCGGTACCGGTGGTCGGCGTACCAGCCGAGGGTGCGCACAAGTCCCCAGGCGTGCACGCGACGTGTCGAGGCCCGCACCCACACCGCACGGTGCTCGGAGTACCGGGTGGTCAGCCGCCGCACCGCGTTGACGAGGGCACGGTCCTCGTGCAGGTCCTCGATCCGGGTACGCGGGAACCCGCCCGCCCGCTCGTACAGGGACGCCGTGATGGCCATGTTGCAGCCGGGCGTCATGACGTACGGCCCGAGATAACCGTCGTCCTGGTTGCCCGGGCGGAACTTGCCGAACGTGCTCGACGCCCACAGCGCGAACGACAGGACGCCCTGCTGGAACCGCGACACCGGCAGGTCGTCGTCGCGCGGCACGAGCCGCCCCGCGACGAGCTCGTCGCCCGACCCGAACGCCTCGCGGACCGCGCGGGTCCAGGCCGGTGGCGGCAGGCAGTCGGCGTCCGTCCGGGCCAGCAGCTCGGCGCCCAGCCCGATCGCGGCGCGCATGCCCGTGTCGGCCGCTGCACCGGTCCCCTTCTGGTCCTCGGTGACCACGTGCCAGCGCAGCCGCCCCCACTCCGCGATCGCCGTGCGGACGACGTCGGGCGTGCCGTCGATGGACCCGTTGTCCACGACCACGAGGTCGAAGTCGTCGTCCTCCTGCGCGTGCAGCGCCTCGAGCGTGCGCAGGATCCCGTGCTCGTGCGCCTCGTTCAGCGCCGGCACCACGACGGCGAGCCGCCGGCGGCCCGGCGCTCCGGGGCGCGGAGCCCGTTCCGGGCCTTCACTACGCTCCGCGCTCCGCATGCGGAGCGGAGCCTGTTCCGCGCCTTCACTACGCTCCGCTCCCGGCGCATGCCTCGTTCCTCGGCCTACACCGTCCGCTGCGCTCCGCATGCGGCGCGGAGCCTGTTCCGCGCCTTCACTACGCTCCGCTCCCGGCGCATGCCTCGTTCCTCGGCCTACACCGTCCGCTGCGCTCCGCATGCGGCGCGGCGTCACCACCGGACCACCATCGCACCCATGCTGATCCCACCGGCGAGGCCGACCAGCAGCACGACGTCGCCTCGCCGCAGGCGGCCCGACTCCCGCGCCTTCACCAGCTGCAGCGGCAAGGTGGCCGACGCGATGTTGCCGTGGTCGGCCACGGTGACGATCGTGCGGTCGGCCGGCACGCCGAGCGCACGGTGCACGTCCGCGAGGTACGCGACCGCCACCTGGTGCACCGCGACGAGCGCGACGTCGTCCATGGTCACGCCCGCCGCGGCGAGGGCCTGCTCGACGGGTCCCGGGCCGAAGGCGTCGAACGCTGCCCGCAGCCGCGACCCGTCGATCTCGAAGTAGCTCCGCTCGGGGTCGCGCGGGTTCACCGTGCCGCCGCCCGGGAGCATGCCGACGTCCCAGTGCTGCGACTCGGCGGCGAACACCGAGGCGAGGATGCCGGACTCCATGCCCGACTCCCTGCCCCGCTCCCTGCCAGATGCCTCCAGGCTCTCGTCACGGACCAGCCCGGCGAGCTCGGCGGCCAGGTCGTCCTCGAAGGCGTCGACCTCACGAGTGCCGGCCAGGCCCGTGCCGGTCGACGTGCCGGTCGACGTGCCGGTCGACGTGCCGGTCGCCTCGAGGAGCACCGCCGCACCGGCGTCGGACATCGTGTAGCCGGCCGCTGACATCGCGTACGTCCGGCGGTCGGGTACGTCCCAGCGGACGCCGCGCGTCGGCATCTCGCCGCACGCGACCAGCACGCGGCGGTACCGGCCGGTGCCGATGAGCGCCTCGGCCACCTCCATACCGTTGAGCACGGAGTTGCAGGCGTTCTTGACGTCCATCACCGGCGCGCGGACGCCGAGCTTCGCGGCCGTGATGTGGCTGGTGGCGGGCTCGATCATGTCCTGGGTGGCCGACGCGAAGATCAGCAGGTCGACGTCGTCCGGCCCCAGGCCGGCGCGGCCGAGGACGGTGCGGGACGCGGCGACGGCGAGGTCCGACGCCTGCTGGTCGTCGTCCGCCACATGGACGCGGCGCACGCCGGTCAGACGCGACACCATCGGGAGCCGCGGCGCGACCTTCGGGTTCCTGCGGTGCAGGTCACGCTCGGCGTCGGCCACGTCCCGCGTGCGTGCGGGGAGGTGAACGGCGACGTCGACGATGCGGGCGACGGGGCGGGGAGACTGCTGGTGCTGGTGGGCAGGTGAGCCGGACGGGTTCGCGGCCGGGCTCAGCACTACCGCAGGTTCGGGAGGCACGCCGCACAGGGTAGCGGCGTCCTGGCTCCGACCGATGTCGGTGGTCAAGCCGCACCGGTACACGCAGGCCGGGCCGGTGCCGCGCCGGGAGCACCTGCCCATAGGGTGGCGGCCGTGATCCAGACCCTCCCCACCACCCGGCACGAGCTGGGCCTCCTCTACCGCGCCCGGCCGGCGATGGCCGGCCTGCTCCTTGCGGGCAGCGCAGCCCAGCGGTGGCCCGACAAGGGCTCACCGGTGCGCAAGGTGCCGGGCATCGGGTGGGTCACCGCGGACCCGGTGGTGGCCCGTGCGGTGCTGCAGGACCACCGGTCGTTCACCATCCTCGGGGAGGGCGGGGTGGGGAACCTGTGGGCTCAGATCCTCGGCGACTGGGTGCTCGACCTGTTCGACGGCGCGGGCCACCACGACCTGCGGACCCGCACGCGCGAGCTCTTCACGGAGGCGGTCTCCCGTGACCTCGTGCACGCCGCGTGGGGCGAGCGGGTCGCCGCGGCGGGCGAGGTGCTGCGCTCGGGCGGCACCCTCGACGTCGCGCACCTCGCGCGGGTCCTGGTGGGCCGCATGGTCATCGGCCTGCTGGGGATCCCCCGGCCCGCGGGGCACGGCGGGGCCTGGCCCGACGACGAGGGGGCGCTGCGGATCTTCGAGACCGGTGAGCGGCTGGCCACCGTCGCGCTCGGCACCGCCGGGTCCACGATCCTGACGCCGGATCAGGTGGCGACCGCGCAGGGCATCGTCGCCGAGCTGACCGCCGGGGTCCCCGACGGCTGGCAGGACGCGCCGTCGGACACCCTCCTGGGCCGTTGCAGGGAGCTCGGGCTCGGACTGACCGAGACCTCTGGCCTGGCCTGTCTGCTCATGGTCGCGGGTACCGAGACGGCTGCGAGCGCCATGGGCCGGACCACCGCGCTGCTGATCGACACGGGTGAGCAGCACCGGATGCTCGCGGCGATCCGCGCGGGCGCCGAGGCGGGTGTGCCCGGAGCATCGCTCGGGGCGCCCGGCGGCGGCGCGCGCACGGCCCGCCTGCTGAACCCCGGTGAGGCCGATCCGGTCGAGAACGTGGTGCGCGAGGGGCTGCGGGTGACGAGCCCTGCGTCGGTGATCGGCAGGGGTGTGGCTGCCGACGTCGAGGTCGGCGGCGCCCGGCTGCGTGCCGGTGAGCGGATCATGCTGCTGATCTGGTCGGCGAACGCCGCGGCGGGTCCGTTCCGGGCCGATCGTCCGTATGTGCGGGAGTCCCGCCAGCTCTGGTTCGGCGCGGGCAGGCACCTCTGTCTGGGGGCCGCACTGGCCAGGGCCGAGATCGGCACCCTGCTGCGGATGCTGTGGTCGACCGACGAGCCGCTGCGCGTCGTCCGACGGCGGGCAGCCCGGGGTGTCCTGATCCCCGCCTGGTCGGAGCTGACGGTCACCCGCCGCTGACGCCCTTCTTGGTCGGGGCTATCGCCGGGTGGCGCGGTAGATCTCGCGCACCACGTCCTCGATGTCCGGCTCCGTGATCGACAGGTCCACGACCTCGGCCCGCTCGGACACCGCGGCGAGCACGCGGGCCGCCGTCGTGCGCTGCGGGTCGAAGGCGAGACGTTGCCGCAGACCGTCCGACTCGCTGCGCACGTGCTCGGCACCGTCCACGTCCACCAGGTCGGGGCTCGCCGTGGCGAGGTCCACCACGAGCTCGCGCCGCGCTCCCACGGTGCGGCCCAGTCCCTCGAGCGTGCCGTCGAACGCGAGCCGGCCGTGGTCGACGACGAGGATCCGGTCGCAGAGCCGCTCGACGTCACCCATGTCGTGGGTCGTCAGGAGCAGGGTCGTGCCGTGCTCACGCCGCTGTGTCACGAGGAACTCGCGGAGGCGCTGCTTGGACAGGACGTCGAGGCCGATCGTCGGCTCGTCGAGGATCAGCAGCTCCGGCCGGTGCAGCAGGGCCGCGGCGACCTCGGCCCGCATCCGCTGCCCCAGGGACAGCTGCCGCACGGGCGTCGCCAGGAACTCGGCCATCTCCAGCATCTCGACGAGCTCGGCGGTGCGGCTGCGCTCGTCGCCCGCGGACAGGGAGTGGATCGCGGACAGGATCGAGAACGACTCCTGCACCGGTAGGTCCCACCAGAGCTGAGAGCGCTGCCCGAAGACCACGCCGATCCGGCGCGCGAGCGCGCGGCGCTGCTTCAGCGGGTGCAGCCCGACGGTGGTCACACCACCGCTGGTGGGGACGAGGATGCCGACCAGCATCTTGATGGTGGTCGACTTCCCGGCGCCGTTCGCCCCGATGTAGCCCACCGACTCGCCCGCCCCGACGGTCAGGTCGAGGTGGTCCACCGCGACGTGCCTGCGCCGCCGCAGCCTGTTCTTCCGGTCCGGCCGCCCGGTGAACACCCGGGTCAGGCCCTCCGCCTCGATGACGTTCATCCGCCCGCTCCTCGATAGTGCCGAAGTCCCCAGCGCCAGCACAGGGCCGCTACGGCCACCGCCCAGAGGGCGGCGACCGGCGCGCACCAGCCCAGCCACGTCGGCAGCCCGGCCAGGCCTGGCATGCCGAGCAGCGTGGCTACCGGCAGGTACGCCGCGAACGCCACCGGAAAGACGCCGGCGAAGACGACCAGCAGGCCACGCGGCCACACGGTGGCGGGCTGCGTCGCCGCGTACCGTCCGCCGTACACGAACGCGTTGGTCATCTCGGCGCCGTTGACCAGGAAGAACTGCAGCCCGGCGGCGGTGACGAACTGCGCGGTGAAGATGATGAACCCGCAGACCAGGGCGAGCACCAGGAGGCCGACCGTGCCGATGCTCCAGTCGATGTCGTTGATCGCCAGCGCCACGGTCAGCGCCGTCGCGCCCACCAGCCAGCGCCCGATCCGGCGCAGGCTGAGATCGCTCGTCACCAGCTGCGCGAGCACCGGCTGCGGCCGCAGGAAGAACACGTCGAGCGTGCCGGCGCGCACGTAGACCGGCAGGTTGTCGCAGTGTCCCGCCGCCAGGTCCGCCAGGGAGAAGGCGACGTCGGACAGGCCGAACACGAGCATGATCTGGGCCAGTGTGAACCCGCCGATCTGGTCCGTGGCCGAGTACAGCACCCAGAGCTCGGTGAACTCGATGGTCCCGACGAGCAGCGCGCCGATCAGGTCCATGCGGAAGCTGGCCCGGTGGCTCGCCTGCGAGCGCGCGCGGCTCGCCAGGACCGCCCGGTAGGCGCGGAGCGCCCCGCGCGCCTCAGACAGCGCCTGCCAGTGGCTGAGTCTGCGGTTCCGCTTCGCCTCAGCCACCCTGCACCTCCAGCCTGCGGCGTCCGGCACGCGTGGTCAGGTGCCCGACGCCGAGCACCGCCGCGAGCCACAGCGTCTGCACCCCGACGTGCTGCCAGGCCGCCGCCCCGGTGACCTGCCCGGAGAGCACGTCGATCGGAAGCTGCATCATCGAGGGGAAGGGGGTGAGCAGCGCGACGGTCAGCAGCCAGTCCGGGAACAGGTAGATCGGCGTGAACAGGCCGGCGAAGAATCCGGAGACCGCCATGTAGAACACGCTGATGCCTCGGCTCTCCACCAGCCAGAACCCGGTGGTGGCCACCGCGTACATGGTGGCGTGCGAGACCGCGATGCCGATCAGCAGGCTGAGCAGGCCGAGCGCGTACGCGCCGGCAGAGGGCGGCAGCGCCATGCCTGCGACGACCACACCGATGAGCACGCTGGGCAGCCCGCGCGGCAGCAGTGCGAACAGCCCCTCCCCGACGTCGGTCAGGACGTGCGCCGCCTGGACGCTCACGGGCCGCAGAAAGTCGACGGCGACGTCGCCCGACTTGATCCGGGTCTGCAGGTCGCTGCCGCCCCACAGGTTCACCGACCCGAGCATGCCCTGCCCCAGCCAGACGAACGCGGCCATCGTGGCCGCCGAGTACCCGGCCAGCTCGCCGCCGGCGCTCTCGACAGCCGCGCCCATGATTCCGCCCTTGAGCAGGCCGAACGTCGCGTTCGCCACCAGGCCGGCGAGCATCGCCAGCGGGTAGGCCGACTGCCCGCGGAAACCCGCTACCAGGAACCGCCAGTAGGGGTTCCGGGCGGGTGACGGGAGCGAGCGCACAAGCGCGAGACCCTACCGGCCTTCGGTGCGGATCTCACCCTGTTTTACGGGCGCCCGCCCGGCGATCCGTCAGGGCTCGTCCTGCCACGTGCAGACGCACGCCTCATTGCCCTCCGCGTCGGCGAGCACCCACCACGCCGGAGCGAACTCGTCGGTGACGAGCCGCCCGCCGGCGGCGATCACCGCAGCCACCCGTTCCTCGGCATGGTCGTGCGCCACCCACACGTCGACGTGGATGCGGTTGCGCTGTTCGCGCCGCTCGTCGGTCTGCTGGAACGCGACGGTCGGCAGCCGGCCGTCCCCGTCGAGCAGGGCATCCAGCCCGGCGCTCCCTGCCGAGCCCGGCTGCGGGTCGTGCCCCAGCACCGCCTGCCAGAAGGGCTGGACCGCGGTACCCGCGACGGCGTCGATCACGAGCGACACGTCCCGCACCCCTGCCGGGTCCGCCGTGATGCTCAGCTCGCGGGCCGCCGCCGAGATCTCGCGCGCGAGCGCGAGGTCCCGCGCGGACAGCCCGCCGATGTCGTGCGACCAGGTCCGCACGGTGACCGTGCCGTAGCGCAGGTCCACGTCCGGATGGTGGTTCGCGGACTCGGCGAGCAGCCCGATGCGGGTGATGAACCTCAGCCCCGCGCCGAACGACCCGGTGGTGAAGCGCGCGACCGCGGACGACCGCAGCACCCGCCAGTCGCCGGTGCCCTCACCCGCGGTGAACTCGGCAGCCGTGATCGCGTCACTCATGAGTCGCTCTCCTTGTGTCATGTGTCCGGGTCACACCACCATGGCACGAGACTCCGACACTCGAAATGCTGCCCCGCGATCAGCCACGGCGGAGCCGCGCCACGTCCCGCACCGCACCCCGGTCCGCCGACGTCGCCAGGGCCGCGTAGGCCTGCAGCGCCGGCGACACGTACCGGTCGCGGGCCACGGGCTGCCACGGCCGCTCGGACGACTCCATCTTGGCCCGGCGCTCCGCGAGCACATCGTCCGGCACGTTGATCCGGATCTTGCGGGTGTCGACGTCGATCTCGATCTCGTCGCCGTCCTCGACCAGCCCGATCGTGCCGCCCGCTGCGGCCTCCGGGGAGACGTGCCCCACCGAGATACCGCTGGACCCGCCCGAGAACCGGCCGTCGGTGATGAGCGCGACCACCTTGCCGAGACCGCGGCCCTTGATGTAGCTGGTCGGGTAGAGCATCTCCTGCATGCCCGGCCCGCCTGCGGGACCCTCGTAGCGCACGACCACGACGTGGCCCGGCTCGACCTGCTTGGTCAGGATCTTCTCGACGGCCTCGTCCTGCGACTCGCAGACCAGCGCCTTGCCGACGAAGTGGAACACGTCGGGGTCGACACCCGCCGTCTTGAAGACGGCGCCGTCCTCGGCGAGGTTGCCGCGCAGCACGGCGAGGCCGCCCTCCACGGTGTACGCGTGCTCGACGGAGCGGATGCAGCCGCCCGCGCCGTCCGTGTCGAGCGACTCCCACTGGTTGTTCGTGGAGAACGCCTTGGTGGTGCGCACCCCGCCGGGCGCCGCGTGGAACAGGCCGAGCGCCCGCTCGGTGGCCTTGCCGCCGCGGACGTCCCAGTCGTCGAGCCACGCGCGCAGCGTGGGCGTGTGCACGGAGGTGACGTCGTGGTCCAGCAGGCCGCCACGGTCGAGCTCACCGAGCAGCGCCGGGATTCCGCCCGCCCGGTGGACGTCCTCCATGTGGTAGTCCGGGTGGTTCGGCGCGACCTTCGACAGGCACGGCACCCGGCGGCTGATGCCCTCGATGTCGGTGAGCGTGAAGTCGACCTCGGCCTCCTGGGCCGCGGCGAGGATGTGCAGCACCGTGTTGGTGGAGCCGCCCATGGCGACGTCGAGCGTCATCGCGTTGGCGAACGCGGCCTTGGTCGCGATCCCGCGGGGGGCTGCGCTGTCGTCCTCGTCCTCGTAGTACCGGCGGGCGAGGTCGACGACGGTGCGGCCGGCCTCGAGGAACAGCTCCTTGCGCGTGGCGTGCGTCGCGAGCGTCGAGCCGTTGCCAGGGAGCGACAGGCCCAGCGCCTCGGTGAGGCAGTTCATCGAGTTCGCGGTGAACATGCCGGAGCAGGAGCCGCAGGTCGGGCAGGCGTTCTCCTCGACCAGGCCGAGGGCCGCGTCGTCGACGTTCTCGTCGGCCGAGTAGTTGATCGCGTTGATGAGGTTGAGCGGGGTCTTCGCGACGCCGTCGGCCACCACCGCCTTGCCTGCCTCCATGGGGCCGCCGGACACGAAGACCACCGGGATGTTGAGCCGCAGCGCGGCGTTCAGCATGCCGGGTGTGATCTTGTCGCAGTTCGAGATGCACACGAGAGCGTCAGCGGTGTGCGCCTGCACCATGTACTCGACCGAGTCCGCGATGAGGTCGCGGCTGGGCAGCGAGTAGAGCATCCCGGCGTGGCCCATCGCGATGCCGTCGTCGACGGCGATCGTGTTGAACTCCTTGGCGACGCCCCCGGCCTCCCGAATCGCGGACGCCACGAGGTCGCCCATGTCCTTGAGGTGTACGTGCCCCGGTACGAACTGCGTGTACGAGTTCGCGATCGCGATGATCGGCTTCCCGAAGTCGTCGGCACCCATGCCGGTGGCGCGCCACAGCGCGCGGGCTCCGGCCATGTTGCGGCCGTGGGTGGACGTCCGGGAGCGGAGGGGACGACTCATGACGGTTCAGCTCCTTCGATGCTGGATGGCCGCGCTGTGTGCAAGGCGAGCGGCCTGAAGCACGCTACCTCCGGTGTGCCGCCCACGACGGCACCCGTCCACAGGGTGGCCGTCGGGCAAAAACGAGCAAAGCGATACCCTTGACCCAGCCATGGGGCCTGGGCACACTGGTCTCTCGGCAGGCCGCTGACGTCGAGAACGTCGGACCCTGCCCCACGGATGCCGACCACCTGGACGCCGCTGTTCAGGACCCGGCCCGCTCCCGCACGTATCCGCTCACTGCTACGTACAACGAGGTGCGACATGGCGAAAACGTTTACCACATCGAAATCGTTTACTACCCGACCGGCACCACCGCCGCGAGGCCGCCTGCTCCGGAGGCTGGCCGGCATCGGCGCCACGATGGCCCTGGTGGCCGCAGGCATGGTGGCCACCTCCGTCCCCGCTGCAGCGGTGGACCGCAACGAGACCGGCAACCACGGCGGCTACTTCTACTCGTTCTGGACGGACGCACCGGGGACCGTCTCGATGAACCTCGGGTCCGGAGGCAACTACTCCACCCAGTGGAGCAACACCGGCAACTTCGTGGCCGGCAAGGGCTGGGCGACGGGCGCCCGCCGGAACGTCACCTACTCGGGCACGTTCAACCCGTCCGGCAACTCCTACCTGACCCTCTACGGGTGGACCAGGAGCCCGCTCGTCGAGTACTACGTTGTCGACAGCTGGGGCACCTACCGGCCGACCGGCGACTACCAGGGCACCGTCACGACCGACGGCGGCACGTACGACATCTACAGGACGATGCGCTACAACAAGCCGTCGATCGAGGGCGACAACTCGACGTTCCCGCAGTACTGGAGCGTGCGCCAGCAGAAGCGCACCGGCGGCACGATCTCCGCCGGCGCCCACTTCGACGCGTGGGCCGCGCGGGGCATGAACCTCGGCAACCACGACTACCAGATCATGGC
Source organism: Promicromonospora vindobonensis (assembly GCF_042685865.1). Taxonomy (NCBI): domain Bacteria; kingdom Bacillati; phylum Actinomycetota; class Actinomycetes; order Micrococcales; family Promicromonosporaceae; genus Promicromonospora; species Promicromonospora vindobonensis. The sequence continues at coordinate 1,234,849 of NZ_JBHUOG010000001.1, forward strand.
CACGGAGGGGTTCCAGAGCAGCGGCAGCTCGAACATCACGGTCGGCACCTCCGGCGGCGGGGGTGGCGGGGGTGGCACCTCCTGCACCGTCAACGTGACCAGGGGCCAGGAGTGGGGCGACCGGTTCAACGTGAACCTCTCGGTCAACGGGACCAACAGCTGGACCACCAGGATCAACCTCTCCGGCGGACAGTCCCTGCAGAACAGCTGGAACGCCAACGTCACCGGGAGCACCGGCACGCTGACGGCCACGCCGAACGGCGCGGGCAACAGCTTCGGCATCACCGTCTACAAGAACGGCAGCAGCTCGCTGCCCACGGCCACGTGCTCCTGACGCACGGGCCCCGATAGCCGGGGCGGGATGCGTCAGCGGCGGCGCATCCCGTCCCCCTCGCCCCGTGACAGGCGTTTCTCCCACTACCTGAACCTCGCACCGTGCCGTACGGTCGTAGTAGGAGCTCGCAATGACGCGGACTCCTGCGTGCACGTGATGGAGGTGCTCGAATGCGGGTGACAGAGGCATTGCGGCGCAAGGGCAGCTCGGTGGTCACCATCTCAAGGGACCGGAGCGTGCGTGACCTGCTCGCCCTTCTCGCCCAGCACGGCATAGGCGCCGTCGTGGTGTCCGACGACGGCGTGCGCGTCGACGGGATCGTCAGCGAGCGTGACGTCGTCCGTCGGCTGCACTCGGACGGGGACGCCGTGCTCGACGGCACGGTGGAGGCGATCATGACGGCCGCTGTGCACACCTGCGGGCCCGAAGCCACCCTCGACGAGCTCATGCCGGTGATGACGGAGCACCGGGTCCGGCACGTCCCCGTGCTCGTGGACGCCCGGCTGACCGGGATCGTGAGCATCGGTGACGTGGTCAAGCACCGGATCGCCGAGGTGCAGGCCGAGCGGGACCAGCTGACCGCCTACATCACGGGCGGCCCGTAGGCCGGGCCGGATCAGTCCTGCATCGCCCGGTACTCGTCCTCGAGGATGCTCATCACGATGGCGTCGGCCCAGGTGTCGCCGTCGCGGTAGATGTCCCGCAGGCGGCCCTCCACACGGAATCCGAGCGACTCGTACAGCGCCTGGGCGCGCGGGTTGATGCTGAGCACGTCGAGACTGACGCGGTGCAGGCCGAGCCCCTGCTCGCCGTCGACACCGTCGAACGCGAACCGGAGCACCTCGGCGATGGCTTCCCTGCCATACCCGCGGCCCCGGTAGTTCGGCAACAGCTGGAGCCGCAGGTTCGCCGAGCGGACGTCCTCGTCGAGGTCGTTGAGCACGATCTCGCCGATCAGCTCGTCGCTGACCGGCTTCCCGTCCCGCTCCGCGGCAGGGCAGATCGCCCAGTCGTACCGGCCGGGCCGGTCGCTGACCGCCCTCGCCCACTCGTCGATCTGGTCACGGGTGAAGACGGCGGTGGTCCCGGTCAGCCGGGTGCCCTCCGGGTCCTGCACTGCCTCCCACAGGCGTTCCGAGTCGCGCGCCTCGATGGGACGCAGCCGCATCATCTCGCCGTGCAGGAGGGGGCCGCGGGTCACCTGACGAGCCTCACGAGCCGATCCGATCCAGCACCAGCTCGCGGACCCGCTTCGCGTCGGCCTGGCCCTTCGTGGCCTTCATGACCGCGCCGATGATCGCGCCGACCGGACCCTGGTTACCACCGCGGACCTTCTCCACGATGTCGGGCTGAGCGGCCAGTGCGTCGTCGATGGCAGCGAGCAGCGGGCCGTCGTCGGACACGATCTCGAGATCGCGCGACACGACCACGGCCTCCGGGTCGCCCTCTCCGGCGAGCACGCCTTCGAGCACCTGGCGCGCGATCTTGTCGTTGATGCGCCCGGACTCGACGAGGCCCTGGAGCTGCGCGATCTGCGCGGGCGTGACGACGAGGTCCTCGAGCATGATCTCGTCCTGCTTGGCCCGCCGGGCCAGCTCGCCCATCCACCACTTGCGCGCGCCCGCGGCGCTCGTGCCCGCCGCGACGGTCGCCTCGATGAGATCGATGGCGCCGGCGTTGACGACGTCGCGCATCTCGGCGTCGGCGTATCCCCAGTCCGTCTGGAGCCGACGACGGCGTGCCACCGGCATCTCAGGGAGCGTCGCCCGGATCTCCTCGACCCACTCGCGGCTCGGTGCCACCGGCACCAGGTCCGGCTCGGGGAAGTAGCGGTAGTCCTCGGCGTCCGACTTCACGCGGCCCGACGACGTCGTGCCGTCCTCCTCGTGGAAGTGGCGCGTCTCCTGGATGACCGCGATGCCCGCGTCGAGCACGCCCGCCTGGCGGGACACCTCGTAGCGCACGGCACGCTCGATCGACCGGAACGAGTTCACGTTCTTGGTCTCGGTGCGGGTTCCCAGGGGCGACTCGGGAGTGGGACGCAGCGACAGGTTCACGTCCGCGCGCACGTTGCCACGCTCCATCCGCGCCTCGGAGACGTCGAGCGAGCGGAAGATGTCGCGCAGCGTCTGCACGTAGGCGCGCGCTACCTCGGGAGCTCGCTCGCCGGCGCCCTCGATGGGCCGCGTCACGATCTCCACCAGGGGGATGCCTGCACGGTTGTAGTCGACGAGCGAGTACTCGGCGCCCTGGATGCGCCCGGTCAGGCCACCCACGTGGGTGTTCTTCCCGGCGTCCTCCTCCATGTGCGCGCGCTCGATCTCGACGCGGAACACCTCGCCGTCGTCCAGCTCGATGTCGATCCAGCCGTCGAAGGCGATCGGCTCGTCGTACTGCGACGTCTGGAAGTTCTTGGGCACGTCCGGGTAGAAGTAGTTCTTCCGGGCGAAGCGGCAGCTCTCCGCGATGGTGCAGTTCAGCGCGAGGCCGATCCGGATCGCGTACTCGACGGCCTTGCCGTTGACCACCGGCAGCGCACCCGGCAGCCCGAGGCTCACCGGCGTCACCTGGGTGTTGGGCTCGCCGCCGTAGGCGACCTCGGCCGCGCAGAACATCTTGGTGAGCGTGCCGAGCTCGACGTGGACCTCGATGCCGAGCACCGGGTCGTAGCGGCGGACGGCGTCCTCGTAGGCGACCAGTCCGGTCGTCGTTGCGGCAGTCATCGGGCAAGCTCCGTGGTCTTGAGTTCGGGTGCCTGGTTCAGGATGGGCCCGCCCCAGCTGGACTCCAGGGCCGCCTCGAGGGCTGCGCCCACGCGGTACAGCCGGTCGTCCGCCTTGGCGGGGGCCAGGATCTGGAAACCTGATGGCAGGCTGGCGCCCCCTCCGTCGGGCTCTGCCAGGCCGTTCGGCAGGGACATGCCGGGCACGCCGGCGAGGTTCGCGGGGATCGTCGCGATGTCGTTGAGGTACATCGCGAGCGGGTCGTCCAGCTTCTCGCCGAACCTGAACGCCGTGGTCGGCGCCGTCGGCGAGACCAGAACGTCGGCCTGCTGGAACGCCGCGGCGAAGTCGCGCTGGATCAGCGTGCGGACCTTCTGCGCGCTGCCGTAGTAGGCGTCGTAATAGCCGGCCGACAGGGCGTACGTGCCGAGGATGACGCGGCGCTTGACCTCGTCACCGAAGCCCGCGCCGCGGGTCGCGCCCATGACACGCTCCGCAGTGACGGGCCCGTCGGTGGGCTCGACGCGCAGGCCGAACCGCATGCCGTCGAACTTGGCCAGGTTGCTGGAGGCCTCGGCGGGCATGATCAGGTAGTAGGCGTCCAGCGCGTAGCCGAAGCTCGGGCAGGAGACCTCGACGATCTCGGCGCCGAGCGACCGGAGCTGGTCGAGCGACTCGTCGAACCGAGCCGACACGCCGGCCTGGTAGCCCTCGCCCGAGAGCTCCTTGACCACGCCGACGCGCACTCCCTTCAGGTCGCCGTTGGCGCCCAGCCGGGCCGCCGCGACGACGCCGGGTACCGGCTCGTTGATCGACGTCGAGTCGTGCGGGTCGTGTCCGCCGATCAGCTCGTGCAGCAGCGCTGCGTCGAGAACCGAACGGGTCACAGGGCCCGCCTGGTCGAGCGAGGACGCCATGGCGATCAGGCCGTACCGGGAGACACCGCCGTAGGTGGGCTTCACGCCGACGGTGCCGGTCACGGCGCCCGGCTGGCGGATCGAACCGCCGGTGTCGGTACCGATGGCGAGCGGCGCCTCGAAGCCGGCGACCGCGGCGGCGGAGCCACCACCGGAGCCGCCGGGGATCCGGTCGAGGTCCCACGGGTTCTTCGTGTTGCCGTAGGCCGAGTGCTCGGTCGACGACCCCATGGCGAACTCGTCCATGTTGGTCTTGCCGAGGATCGGCAGGCCGGCGGCCTTGATGCGCTCGACGAGCGTCGCGTCGTACGGCGGGATCCAGCCCTTGAGGATCTTCGATCCCGCCGTGGTGGGCAGACCCTTGGTCACCACGACGTCCTTGACCGCGATCGGCACGCCGGCGAGCGGGTGCAGCTCTTCGCCCGCCGCACGCTTCGCGTCGACCTCTGCGGCCGTGGCCAGCGCCTCGTCCGACGAGACGTGCAGGAACGCGTGGAGGTCCCCGTCGACGGCGGCGATGCGGTCCAGGTTGGCCTGTGTGGCCTCGACGCTGGAGATGTCCTTGCGGGCCAGTGCGGACGCGAGGTCGGACGCACTGAGCCGGGTGATGTCGTGTGTCATGTCGTTGGTTCCCATCACTCTTCGCCGAGGATCTGCGGGACGGCGAAGCGTCCGTTCTCCTGCTGCGGGGCGCCGGCCAGGACATCCTGGATCGGCAGGGCGGGTTCCGGCACGTCGTCTCGGAACACGTTCGTCAGCGGGAGGGGGTGGCTCGTTGCAGGCACGTCGGCGGTAGCGACCTCGCTCACGCGAGCGACGGACTCGACGATCACGCCGAGCTCACCGGCCAGGCGGGCGACCTCGTCCGGTCGCAGGTCGATCCGTGCCAGCGCAGCCACGCGCGCAACCTCGTCACGGGAGATGGTGGACATGGCCGCCAGTCTAGTCGTCGGACCGCGTTCGATCGCCCCGATTCCGGCCTGTTCACTGTGAAATCGCTGTGACTGATGGCTTCGTCGGTGCGAAGTGGCAGAGTTTCCGGCCACTTCGCGAGGGACACATGGCCGTGCGTGGAACCGGACCAGAAATGCAGTCAGGCCTGACTCGTGCCACATCTCGGCGTTGCGTTATCGGCGGGGTTGTGGCCTGGGGTGATGGTCTCGGGGTGGGTTGTTCGGGGTGACTAACGGCCGGTCTCGTCGTAGCGTCCACGGGTGGCGTCGTTCATCCGGAAGGTCCCCACGGCGTCGGGGGCGACGGCGGTGCAGGTCATGCACAAGCAGGGCCGGCAGGTCACCGGGATCGAGCACATCGGGTCTGCGCACGACGAGGCGCAGCTGGCGGTGCTGCTGGAGATCGCCGAGCAACGGCTTCGGCCCGGTCAGGGCGCGCTCGATCTGGAGCCCGACACGCCACCCGGCGGTGGAGCACGGGTCGTGGGCGGGGCGTCGCAGGTGTTGTGGGACGTCCTGGCCGGGGCGTATGCGCACCTCGGGTTCGGCGGTGTGGACGACGACACGTTCATGCGGCTCGTGCTCGCCCGGATCGTGGAGCCGACGTCGAAGGCCGACACGGTCCGGGTGCTGGCCGAACTCGGAGTTGCGGCACCGAGCGTGCGGACGATCTTCCGGAGCTTGAAGCGGTGCCAGGACCACGACTACCGGGCCGTGGTGCAGGCCGCGTGCCTGGAGCACGTCACCGCGAGCGGGGCGGGTCTGGCGATGATCATGTACGACTGCACCACGCTGTGGTTCGAGGCCGAGCACGAGGACGATCTACGCAAGGTCGGGATGAGCAAGGAACGGCGCGTCGATCCGCAGATCCTGGTCGGTCTGCTTGTGACGACCACGGGGTTCCCGCTCGCGATCCACTGCTTCGAGGGGAACAAGGCCGAGACCAAGACCCTGCTGCCGGTCCTTGCCGCGTTCACCGAGACCTACGGGCTGGGTGTGAAGGACATGGTCGTGGTCGCCGACGCCGGGATGCTGTCCGCAGCGAACCTGAACGCGCTGGAAGAAGCTGGGTTCTCCTTCATCGTCGGCTCAAGGATCTCCAAGGCACCCTACGACCTGGCCGACTACTTCGAACGCCACGGCACCCACTTCGCCGACCGGCAGGTTCTCGAGAGCGACCGCGTGATGGGCACCGGCAAGCACGCCCGGCAGCGGCGGGTGGTCTACCAGTACCTGTTCGCCCGCCAGCAGCGTGACCAGCGCACGATCAACGCCCAGATCACCCGCGCCGAGAAGGTCGCCGACGGTTCGAAGCCGCTCAAGAAGGACCGGTTCGTCAAGATCGACAACACCAGCCGGGGCGTGGACTGGGGCCTCGTCCAGCGCGCCCGCGACCTGGCCGGCCTCAAGGGCTATGTCACTAACCTCGCCGTCGAGACCCTGGACGGGCAGGCCGTGATCGACGCCTACCACGACCTCTACCAGGTCGAACGCTCCTTCCGGATGTCCAAGCACGACCTGGCCGCCCGGCCGGTCTTCCACCACGTCCGCGAGTCGATCGAGGCCCACCTGACGATCGTGTTCACCGCCCTGGCCGTCGCCCGCCACCTCCAGCAGGCCACCGGCGTCTCGATCCGCAAGCTCGTCCAGACCCTGCAGCCCCTACGCACCGCCGTCATCGAGATCGCCGGCCACCGCATCACCGCCCAACCCGAGATCCCGCCCCCAGCCGCCGAGATCCTCACCGCGCTACGGGGTGACTAAACCGGCACGACTCAGGTCAGGGGGTGGAACCCGCACCAACCCCTGAAGGGTTGTGCGGGTTCCACCCCCTGCTGGGAATGGTTGTCCGGCGGCGTCCTACTCTCCCACCCCGTCTCCAGGGCAGTACCATCGGCGCTGTAGGGCTGAGCTTCCGGGTTCGGAATGGGACCGGGCGTTTCCCCTACGCTATGACCACCGTAACACTATCGAGAAGGCAAACCCCCCAGCCCACCCACACACCCACTCAAAAGACAGTGGTGATGCCGGGGTGTAAAGGGGTTGGTGCCCGTGACTCGGGAACCGCATAGTGGACGCGTCAACAATCAATGAAACTTATTAGCCATGAAGATGTGTTGTGAAGTTATCGGCAGTTAGTACCGGTCAGCTCCGACAGTCGTTAGTCCTGTCTTCCACATCCGGCCTATCAACCCAGTGGTCTGCTGGGTGCCTCTCACACCACAAGGGTGTCTGGAAACCTCATCTCGAAGCAGGCTTCCCGCTTAGATGCTTTCAGCGGTTATCCCTTCCGAACGTAGCCAACCAGCCGTGCTCCTGGCGGAACAACTGGCACACCAGAGGTTCGTCCGTCCCGGTCCTCTCGTACTAGGGACAGCCCTTCTCAAGTTTCCTGCGCGCGCAGCGGATAGGGACCGAACTGTCTCACGACGTTCTAAACCCAGCTCGCGTACCGCTTTAATGGGCGAACAGCCCAACCCTTGGGACCTACTCCAGCCCCAGGATGCGACGAGCCGACATCGAGGTGCCAAACCATGCCGTCGATATGGACTCTTGGGCAAGATCAGCCTGTTATCCCCGGGGTACCTTTTATCCGTTGAGCGACGGCGCTTCCACAAGCCACCGCCGGATCACTAGTTCCGACTTTCGTCCCTGCTCGACCTGTCGGTCTCACAGTCAAGCTCCCTTGTGCACTTGCACTCGACACCTGATTGCCAACCAGGCTGAGGGAACCTTTGAGCGCCTCCGTTACATTTTAGGAGGCAACCGCCCCAGTTAAACTACCCACCAGGCACTGTCCCTGATCCGGATTACGGACCGAGGTTAGACATCCGAAGCGATCAGAGTGGTATTTCAACAATGACTCCACCCGAGCTGGCGCCCGGACTTCACAGTCTCCCACCTATCCTACACAAACCGCACCGAACACCAATACCAAGCTATAGTAAAGGTCCCGGGGTCTTTCCGTCCTGCTGCGCGTAACGAGCATCTTTACTCGTAGTGCAATTTCGCCGAGTTCGCGGTTGAGACAGCGGAGAAGTCGTTACGCCATTCGTGCAGGTCGGAACTTACCCGACAAGGAATTTCGCTACCTTAGGATGGTTATAGTTACCACCGCCGTTTACTGGGGCTTAAATTCTGAGCTTCGCCCGAAGGCTGACTCGTCCTCTTAACCTTCCAGCACCGGGCAGGCGTCAGTCCGTATACATCGTCTTGCGACTTCGCACGGACCTGTGTTTTTAGTAAACAGTCGCTTCTCCCTGGTCTCTGCGGCCCTCCCCGCGTCCCCCAGCAAGTGGGTTAACGGTTCAGGCCCCCCTTCTCCCGAAGTTACGGGGGCATTTTGCCGAGTTCCTTAACCACGATTCTCTCGATCGCCTTAGTATTCTCTACCTGACCACCTGAGTCGGTTTAGGGTACGGGCGGCTAGTCCCTCGCGTCGAGGCTTTTCTAGGCAGCATAGGATCACCAGATTCCCGCATACACGGTCACTATCAGCTCTCACCCTTAATGCCCCACGGATTTGCCTATGGGACGGGCTACAACCTTGGACGTGGACAACCATCGCCACGCCTGGCTACCTTCCTGCGTCACCCCTGTTAACACGCTTACCTACTACCGGATCAGGTCCCACGCCTTACTCACGATGACACCCGAAGGTGTCGGTGTGAGCTCGGGGTGGTTAGTATCACCGGGCTCGGTATGGGCGGTACTTCGCCGGTAGGAGAATATCAACTCCTTGTCCATCGACTACGCCTGTCGGCCTCGCCTTAGGTCCCGACTTACCCAGGGCGGATGAACCTGGCCCTGGAACCCTTGGTCATTCGGCGGACGGGATTCACACCCGTCATTCGCTACTCATGCCTGCATTCTCACTCGTGTAGGCTCCACCGCTGGATCACTCCGCGACTTCACTGCCCACACGACGCTCCCCTACCCACCCACACACCTGAACACACACCACAAGGGCGCATGCTGGGCTAACGTGTGAGTGCCACGGCTTCGGCGGTGTGCTTGAGCCCCGCTACATTGTCGGCGCGGAATCACTTGACCAGTGAGCTATTACGCACTCTTTCAAGGGTGGCTGCTTCTAAGCCAACCTCCTGGTTGTCTGTGCAACTCCACATCCTTTCCCACTGAGCACACGCTTAGGGGCCTTAGCCGGTGATCTGGGCTGTTTCCCTCTCGACCACGGAGCTTATCCCCCGCAGTCTCACTGCCGCGCTTGCACTTACCGGCATTCGGAGTTTGGCTGACGTCAGTAACCTGGTGAGGCCCATTAGCCATCCAGTAGCTCTACCTCCGGTAAGAAACACGCGACGCTGCACCTAAATGCATTTCGGGGAGAACCAGCTATCACGAAGTTTGATTGGCCTTTCACCCCTAACCACAGGTCATCCCCCAGGTTTTCAACCCTGGTGGGTTCGGTCCTCCACGCCGTCTTACCGGCGCTTCAACCTGCCCATGGCTAGATCACTTCGCTTCGGGTCTAGACCCGGCGACTCAATCGCCCTATTCGGACTCGCTTTCGCTACGGATACCCCACACGGGTTAACCTCGCCACCGAGCACTAACTCGCAGGCTCATTCTTCAAAAGGCACGCCGTCACCCCTACTATGGAGGCTCCGACGGATTGTAGGCACACGGTTTCAGGTACTATTTCACTCCCCTCCCGGGGTACTTTTCACCTTTCCCTCACGGTACTTGTCCGCTATCGGTCACTAGGTAGTATTTAGGCTTAGCAAGTGGTCTTGCCAGATTCACACGAGATTTCACGGGCCCCGTGCTACTTGGGATCCCCTCCACCAGGCCGCGCCATTTCGTCTACGGGACTCCCACCCACTACGGTCCGGTATTCAACCCGGTTCGACTATGACACGACTTTCTTACTGGCTGGAAGACTGTCAGATCTTCCCAGAAGGTCCCACAACCCCGCACACGCAACGCCTGACAGCTTGACACGCATACGGTTTGGCCTCATCCGCTTTCGCTCGCCACTACTCACGGAATATCTCTTCCTGTCGGTACTGAGATGTTTCACTTCCCGACGTTCCCTCCACACGCCCTATACATTCAGGCGCGGGTAACCGAACATGACTTCGGCTGGGTTCCCCCATTCGGAGACCCTCGGATCACAGCTCGTCTGCCAACTCCCCGAGGATTATCGCAGGCTACAACGTCCTTCTTCGGCTCCTAGTGCCAAGGCATCCACCAATGTGCCCTAAAAAACTTCGAACAACACTACAATCACAGAAACCAAGATGACCACAAAACAAGGAACCACACACCCGAAAGCACATGGCCCACCATTTCACGGTCGCAATCTTGGAAAATTTCAAAGATGCTCGCGTCCACTATGCAGTTCTCAAGCAACGGACGAACCCACCAGGCAACCCGTGACACCACACCCACCACTGAACCAGTCAGCATGAGCGGGTATGACACGAACCTCGTGACCCGTACTCGAACCAGAAACACCCGACACATGGCCGGTGGTCTCAGGACCCAACAGTGTGCTTGGCGAACCCCCACCCCCGGCAGACCGCGTTCCAACCCGTGACAAGCACCGGCGTACTAGCAGCCACCCCGAACGAGGAAGACTCTTCGTCAATGTTCCACCCATGAGCAACCACCCCAGACACGAACGGCCTGGGCCTGGCCTCTGCCACCAGCACCAACCATCGCCCCGAAGAGCGGCCCCGAAGAGCTGGCCGGCGACCCCACGATGTGAGGCCTGATGGAGATGAGCTCCTTAGAAAGGAGGTGATCCAGCCGCACCTTCCGGTACGGCTACCTTGTTACGACTTAGTCCCAATCGCCAGTCCCACCTTCGACCACTCCCTCCCACAAGGGGTTGGGCCGTGAGCTTCGGGTGTTACCAACTTTCGTGACTTGACGGGCGGTGTGTACAAGGCCCGGGAACGTATTCACCGCAGCGTTGCTGATCTGCGATTACTAGCGACTCCGACTTCACGGGGTCGAGTTGCAGACCCCGATCCGAACTGAGACCGGCTTTTTGGGATTCGCTCCACCTCACGGTATCGCAGCCCTCTGTACCGGCCATTGTAGCATGCGTGAAGCCCAAGACATAAGGGGCATGATGATTTGACGTCATCCCCACCTTCCTCCGAGTTGACCCCGGCAGTCTCCCATGAGTCCCCGGCATAACCCGCTGGCAACATAGGATAAGGGTTGCGCTCGTTGCGGGACTTAACCCAACATCTCACGACACGAGCTGACGACAACCATGCACCACCTGTGTACGAGTGTCCAAAGAGAACCCCATCTCTGGGGCTTTCTCGTACATGTCAAGCCTTGGTAAGGTTCTTCGCGTTGCATCGAATTAATCCGCATGCTCCGCCGCTTGTGCGGGCCCCCGTCAATTCCTTTGAGTTTTAGCCTTGCGGCCGTACTCCCCAGGCGGGGCACTTAATGCGTTAGCTACGGCACAGAACGAGTGGAACCCGCCCCACACCTAGTGCCCAACGTTTACGGCATGGACTACCAGGGTATCTAATCCTGTTCGCTCCCCATGCTTTCGCTCCTCAGCGTCAGTAACTGCCCAGAGACCTGCCTTCGCCATCGGTGTTCCTCCTGATATCTGCGCATTCCACCGCTACACCAGGAATTCCAGTCTCCCCTACAGTACTCTAGTCTGCCCGTACCCGATGCAAGCCCACAGTTGAGCCATGGGATTTCACACCAGACGCGACAGACCGCCTACGAGCTCTTTACGCCCAATAATTCCGGACAACGCTTGCGCCCTACGTATTACCGCGGCTGCTGGCACGTAGTTAGCCGGCGCTTCTTCTGCAGGTACCGTCACTTTCGCTTCTTCCCTGCTGAAAGAGGTTTACAACCCGAAGGCCGTCATCCCTCACGTGGCGTCGCTGCATCAGGCTTTCGCCCATTGTGCAATATTCCCCACTGCTGCCTCCCGTAGGAGTCTGGGCCGTGTCTCAGTCCCAGTGTGGCCGGTCGCCCTCTCAGGCCGGCTACCCGTCGACGCCTTGGTAGGCCATTACCCCACCAACAAGCTGATAGGCCGCGAGCCCATCCCCCACCGAAAAACTTTCCAACACACACCATGCGGTACGTGTTCATATCCGGTATTAGACCTCGTTTCCAAGGCTTATCCCGAAGTAGGGGGCAGGTTGCTCACGTGTTACTCACCCGTTCGCCACTGATCCACCCAGCAAGCTGGGCTTCACCGTTCGACTTGCATGTGTTAAGCACGCCACCAGCGTTCGTCCTGAGCCAGGATCAAACTCTCCGTAAAAGAGAAACATCCACACCCACCCCAAAAGGGCAGGCACGAACAATGATACCGGCCAGACCAATCTGATGATTAAGATCTGTCCAAACAACCCCTCACAGAACATGACCACACCAACCGAACGGTCAGCACAGCCACACCCACAAGGGTTAAAACTTTGGCATTGACTATCAAGCACACTGTTGAGTTCTCAAACAACCGACGCACACCGTCAGAGTCGCAATCTTTCCGATCGCTTCCCTGTCCGGGGCAGTTCCTCTAACCTACCAGATTCTTTCGGCTGATCAAATTCGCTTCCGTTCTGATGAACTGGAGAGAATCGCATCAGCCTGCCGAATTCCTGCAACTTACCAGATTCTTTCGGCCGATCAAATTCGCTTCCGCTTCAAGAACTGGAAGGAATTGCACCCGCCTGCCGAATCCGGCAACCACACCCTGTTTCGGAGAACACGAAGCCACCCGAACCTTCGATGTGGGTTTCAACCCCGGCGCGGCCACCCAACCGTTTCCAGTTGGTGTCCGTCTGCCCGGCGGGCTGACCTGGAGAACATTACACACGATCCCGCGTGGACGCCACTTCGCTCGAAGTGGCGTGGGGCACACCTTGTTTCCGCAGGTCAGCGCACCTTTTGAACCGGTCATGGGACGCCATCGGGGAACACTTGTGACGGGGGACACGCCACCAGCTCGCGAGGACGGCGCAGCGGCCATCGATGTACCGGCCATTGCCCTGCTTTGCACCGACATTTTCCCGTCGGGCGCGCAGCCGCCGCCGAGCGCCCGGTATTAAGTTCGGACCGTGACCTCCGAGCACGGGGCGACGTCCCCCGCCCCCACCCAGACACCCACGGCACCGGGCACGACGCAGAGCGCGACGCAGCACGGGTCGGTGCCCGTGACTGCCGCCCCCACCGGCGTCGTGCGCAGGGCGACCACCGACGACGCGGCCGAGGTCGCGTGGCTCGCCGCGCTCACGTTCCCCCTCGCGTGCCCGCCCGAGGCCTCCGCCGCCGAGATGGCCACGCACATCGCGCAGAAGCTGACGCCCGCGCACTTCCGCGAGTGGGCGGCCAGCGCGCGGCACGCGCTGCTCGTGTACGACGGCGGCACCGGGCTGCTCGGCTACGCCCTCCTGGCCCTCGGTGCTCCCGAGGGCACGGCCGAGGCCGACGCCGTGGGGCGGGCGAGCGGGCGCGAGGCCCCGTACGTCGAGCTGTCCAAGATCTACGTCCTGCCCGGTGTGCAGGGCCGTGGCATCGCCGGTGAGCTCATGCGGGCCGCCTCCTCCACTGCAGCACAGCTCGGCCCCGACCTGCCGTACTGGCTGGGGACGAACGCCCAGAACCTGCGTGCCCGGGCGTTCTACGGCAAGCACGGCTTCGAGGTGATCGGGCGGCGCACCTATGTGGTGGGCGGCCTGGAGCACGACGACGTCGTGCTCCTGCGCACCAGCTAGCGGGCGGGAACGTGGCTGGACGACGAAGGGGGTGTGGCCGACGTCGTCGGCCACACCCCCTTCGAACGCCTGCTCAGCCGCGCCGGAGCGAACGGATCTCTACGTAGGAACGCGCAGCGTTCCCGAACGAGTCAGCAGGGAAGCCCGGCGCAGGCCGCGACGAGGCGTTGTCCTGCTCCCAGATCCCGTGACGCTGACCGGCGCCGCCGAGCGCCGACAGGAACTCGGTGTACGGCAGGTCGCCGGCCCCGAACTCCACGATGTCGTAGCCACCCGAGTTCTCCGGGTTCACCTCTCCGTCCTTGAGGTGCAGGAGCGGGTACCGGTGCGGGTTGCGCTTCACGTAGTCCACCGGCTCGAAGCCCGGGTACCGGTGCTGGCCGACGAACGCCCAGTAGACGTCCATCTCGAGGTACACCTTCGCGGGGTCGGTGTTGTCGTAGAAGACGTCGTACAGACGCACGTCGGGGTTGTCCGTCGCGAAGCTGAACTCGCCGTCGTGGTTGTGCTGGTAGAACTTCAGCCCGCGGGCCGTCGCCGCCTCGCCGAACCCGTTGAACTGCTCGGCCGCGGCGAGGTAGCCGGCGACCGTGCGGTTCGAGGTCGGCGCGTTGGCCGTGCCCACGTGCGGCATGCCCAGGATCTGGGCCGTGTCGAGCTCCTGCTCGAGGTTGTTCACGAAGTCCCCGATACCGCGGTGGGCGCCGACGGCACGCAGGCCGTTGTCGTCCAGCAGCTGCCGGATCTCCTGCGGCGTGATCGGCCCGACCTGGTTCTGCGTGTACCCGGCGAACTCGATCTCGGCGTAGCCCATGGCCGAGAGCCGCTCGAACACGGCGCGGAAACCGAGCGAGGAGACCTTGTCCCGGATGGAGTAGAGCTGGATCCCGATCTGGCCCGGCGGGACGAGCACCCGACCCTTGCCCGCGGTGGTGGCAGCGGCCTCCGCCGTCGGGGCGAGGACGGAGGCTGCGGCGCTGCCCGCGAAGGCAGCGCCGGCGAGCGACGCCGCGCCGACGGCTACGGTGCCGCCGGCCAGCCTCAGAAAGTTCCTGCGGTCGACGTCAGTGCGTGATTCCATCACTGCTCTCCTTCGGTACGAGCGGCCCCGGTCGGGCCGGTCAGGTTCTCTGCGGTCGCCGGGGGCGTGCCAACGCCCTCGCCGACCATCGTCACCGCGTCGACGTCGAGCGTGCCGTTCGTGGTGACGTACAGCGTTCCGGTGCCCTCGGGGGCGTCGAACGCGAGCGCGAGGTCCTGCCACGCCTGCCCGCTGCTCACCTTGGCGGTGGCGAACGGCTTGGCGGTGGGCGAGTCCCAGCGGAGCTCGAGCTTGCCCTTGCCGCGGACCGTGGCGGTGGCGCTGTCGATGCCGCTGAGGTTCACCGGCGTGAGGCCCAGCGAGCCGCCCTTCTTCAGGCCGGTCACGTAAGCGCCTGCCGACGCCGCCTCGTCGGCGACGACCTCAACACCGTTACCGACCGCGTGCTCCGCCTGCTGCAGCTTCGGGTTCAGCTGCACCGTCGCCTCACCGGTGGCCGGCGGCAGGCCGTTCGCCCCGCCGTCGGTGTAGGTGACCACCACTGCTCCGTACAGGTGGGCCCCCGCGCCGTGCTCCGGCGAGTTGGGGTCGGTGGGGAACACGCCGGTGCACCCGGTGCCGGAGACCTCCGGGTGGGCGTGCTCGTCGTGGCCGAGGCCGTACGACCACGACACCCGGCTGCACACCGTCTCTGCGTCCTCGGCGTCCTGCGTGGTCACCTGGAAGGGCACGTCGTTGCCCCAGTCGAAGAAGCCGCCGTCGGCCGGGAAGTCGACCGTGACCTCTGGTGCCTGGTTGCCCACGCTGATCTCGCGTGAGGTGAGCGTGAACTTGCCGCTCTCGTCGGTGACCCGCAGACGCGCGGTGTACACGTCGAGCTCTGTGTACGTGTGTGTCGCCTGTGCGCCGGTGGCGTCGAACGTGCCGTCGCCGTCGAGGTCCCACTCGTAGGTGAGCGTGTCACCGTCGGGGTCGCTGGACCCGGAGGCGTCGAAGGCGACCTCCAGCGGAGCCTGCGACGAGGATCCCGGCGTCGCCGTGAACCGTGCCTGCGGCGCCTTGTTCCCCTCGGCGTAGTCGATGCGGTAGAGGCCCGAGTCCGGGTTCTGCCGGAAGAAGCCGTCGCCGTACTCGAGCACGTAGAGGGATCCGTCCGGGCCGAACTCGAGGTCGATCGGGTTGTCGTGGGTCTTCATGCCGGCCGCCTCGACGGCGCTGTTCGGGAAGAAGTCCTCGATCTCGCCGACCTCGAAGGTGGACCAGTCCACGCTGAACGCCGCGTAGTAGTCCTGGGAGAACTCGCCGAAGAACGCCTTGTTGTCCCAGTACGCGGGGAACTTGCCGGGCGCGGTGCTGTCGGCGTCGAAGTGGTAGACGGGTCCGCCCATCGGGGCCTGGCCGCTACCGGAGCCGAAGCTCACGAGCTCGTCACGCGGCTGCTGGCCCGGCTGGTCGCCGTAGTGCAGGTTCGCTGCGCGAGCAGCCGGCAGGTCGGTGAGGCCCGTGTTCCAGCGGGAGTTGTTCTGCGGCGCCGCGCAGTCGAAGAACTCACCAGGCGTGGCGGTCGCGAAGTCCCACTCGTTGTAGGCCGCGTTCGGCCCGTGGCAGTACGGCCAGCCGGAGTTGTGCGGGTCGTCGAGGCCCACGGCGTTCCACTCCACGTAGCCCATCGGCCCGCGGTTCGGGTTCGCCGAACCGGCGTCGGGCCCGTAGTCACCCCAGGTCAGGGAGTTCGTCTCCGGGTCGACCTCGATGCGGAACGGGTTGCGCACACCCATCACGAAGATCTCGGGACGCGTGCTCTCCGTACCGGGTGCGAACAGGTTGCCCGCCGGGATGTCGTACGTGCTGCCCTCCCCCGGCGCCGTGCCTGCTGAGATGTCGTCCTTCACGTCGATCCGCAGGATCTTGCCCCGCAGGTCGTTCGTGTTGCCGGCGCCCCTGCGGGCGTCGAAGCCCGGGTTCATCCCCGGCGCGTCGTTGTTCGGGGCGTACCCGTTGGCCCCCGGCGTGCCGGCCGGCGTGTTGTCACCGGTGGACAGGTAGAGGTTGCCCTCGGCGTCGAAGTCGATGTCCGCGCCGACGTGGCAGCACTGACCGCGCTGCACCTCGATGTCGAGGATCGGCTGCTCCGACGCCAGGTCGAGCGAGTCACCGGTCCACGTGAACTTGGCGAGGCGGTTCACGCCCACCCACTGGTCCCAGTAGCTCTCGTCCTCGCCGGCGGGCAGCGAGTTGGGCGCGTTGCCCGACGGCGTGTCCGCGACCCCGTCACCGTCGGCGTCCCGCGGCGCGTACACGAGGTAGACCTCGTTGCTCGTGGCGAAGTCCGGTGCCAGTGCGATGCCCTGCAGGCCGTCCTCCGAGTTCGCGTAGACGTCGAGGGTGCTGGCGAGCTTGGTGACGCCGGTGGCCGGGTCGGTCACCCGCACGTCGCCGTTGCGGGCCGTGTGCAGCACCCGCTTGTCCGGCAGCACCGCCATGTCGATCGGTTCGCCGACGTCCTTGGTGAGCAGGACCTTCTCGTAGTTTCCCCAGTCGGTGTCTGCGGCGGCCGCCGCGTCGACGTCGGAGGCCTCATGGGCCGAGGCGGACGGCGTGGCGAGGAGCGCCGCACCGACCAGCGAGGTCGCGGCGAGTGCCGCGAGCGTCTTCTTTCGCCGCGCTTGAGCGCGAGCCTGGATAGTCTTCATACGTGTGATGCAGCTCCTCATCGAGTCGTCACGCGGGCCGGGCCTCGTGCGCATCCCATTCGTCCGGGGCCCGGTCTTCATTCCTCACGCGGCCCGCCGTCGTACCGTGCCGGCGGGTCGTTCCTGTTCCGTGCCGGTCGTACCTCCCTGGTCAGCTCGCGGTGAGCGTCAGCGGGTCGAGAAGGCCGCGTCGAAGGCCGAGTCGGGGGCGTCGTACGCGTGCGAGCGGACGAACTCGAGGGCCTCCGGTGCGCCGACGAGGCGGTCCATGCCCGCGTCCTCCCACTCGACGGAGATCGGGCCGTCGTAGCCGATCGTGTTGAGCATCCGGAACGCGTCCTCCCAGGGGACGTCACCGTGCCCGGTGGAGACGAAGTCCCAGCCGCGGCGCGGGTCGGCCCACGGCAGGTGCGAGCCCATGCGGCCGTTGCGGCCGTTCGTCATGCGCTTCTTCGTGTCCTTGCAGTCCACGTGGTAGATGCGGTCCTTGAAGTCCCAGAGGAAGCTGACCGGGTCCAGGTCCTGCCACACCATGTGGCTCGGGTCCCAGTTCAGGCCGAACGCCTCGCGGTGGCCGATCGCCTCGAGCGTCCGGACCGTGGTCCAGTAGTCGTAGGCGATCTCGCTCGGGTGCACCTCGTGGGCGAACTTGACCCCCACCTCGTCGAACACGTCGAGGATCGGGTTCCAGCGGTCGGCGAAGTCCTGGTAGCCGGCCTCGATCGCGGCGTCGGACACCGGCGGGAACATCGCCACGTACTTCCAGATCGCGGAGCCGGTGAACCCGATGACCGTCTTGACCCCGAGCTTCGCGGCGAGCCGGGCGGTGTTCTTCATCTCCTCGGCGGCGCGCTGCCGCACGCCCTCGGGGTCCCCGTCGCCCCACACCCGGTCCGACACGATGTCGCGGTGCCGCTGGTCGATCGGGTCGTCGCAGACGGCCTGGCCCTTGAGGTGGTTCGAGATCGCCCACACCTTCAGGCCGTGCCGCTCCAGCAGCTCGAGGCGCCCGGCGACGTACTCGTCGTCGTCCCAGCGCCACGGGTCGAGGTGGTCGCCCCAGCAGGCCAGCTCGAGGCCGTCGTAGCCCCACTCGCCGGCGAGGCGCGCCACCTCCTCGAGCGGCAGGTCGGCCCACTGGCCGGTGAACAGGGTGATCGGTCGTGCCATTTTTTCCTCCGTCGTAGGTGCCAGGTCCCATGGTGCGGGGCGGGCGTGGTGCCCGCCCCGCACCACGCGTATCAGGTGCAGTCCGCCGCGTCGAGGGTGACCAGCAGCGTCGCCTGGCGTCCCGGGCCGTCCGTCCAGTCACCGCTCGCGACGAGGTCGACGTTCGGGTCGGGCCGTGCGGTCACCTGGTAGGTGCCCGCTGCGAGGGCCGCCAGGTCGGCGACCTTGTCGCCGGCCTCGCTGCCGGTCCATTCCTTGATCTGGTAGGACCGCACGCCCGCGACCTCGCGGGGCTCGATGGCTCCCGGGGCATCGCAGGTGGGCTGCACGACGTCGACGGCGGGCGTCGGTGGCAGGTAGGCCACCCCGTCGCCGACGAAGTCGAGCCAGTTCACGTTGGCCTGGCCCGCCGTGTGCACGAAGTACAGCGTGCCCGTACCCGCCGGGACGTCGTGGAGCTCGGCCGTGACGTCGGTGTAGGCCTGCCAGTCGCCGGTCGCCGGGATGGACACGCTGCCGATCTCCGGACCGTCGGGAGCTCCCCACCGGACCGAGACCGGCCCGCCGCCGTTCGGCGAGGCCGCACGGAGGGTGACGGCGGAGATGTTCGTCAGCGACACCGGCTCGAAGGCCCACCAGTCGTCGGGCTCGATGTACCCGATGTTCTGGCCACCGCCCGCGCTGTCGCCGGTCCCCTCACGCTGCACGCCCGCGTCGCCACCGCTGGTCGAGCCAGGGAGCCGGCCGGTGTCGGTGAAGAACTCCGCCTGGAGCCGCTTGGGCTGCAGCACCTGCAGGTCGCTGCCGGTGAGCGGCACGCCGACGGCGCCACCGTCGTCGGCGAACGTGGCCTCGAGCGTCCAGAAGATGTTCGCGTCGGCGCCGTGCCCGTCGTCGGCCGCCGTCTGCAGCACGCCGCTGCAGCCCGTCAGCTCCTCGATGGGGTGCGAGTGCGAGTCGTGCCCCAGCGAGGTGTAGAGCGTGACGTCGGAGCAGTCGACCTCACCGTCCGGGTCGTCGACGGCCACCTCGTACCGGACCTGGTCGCCCCAGGAGAAGAAGCCGCCGTCGTCGGGAAGCGTGATGGAGACGGTCGGCGTGATGTTCCCTACCACCACCGTCACGTTGGCCACCCCGACGGCGCCCGCGGCGTCCGTCGCGGTGAGCTGGGCCGTGTAGGACCCGTTCTCCGTGTAGGTGTGCGTGGGGTTCGCCTCGTCCGACGTCGTCCCGTCGCCGAAGTCCCAGCGCAGCGTGATCGGCTCACCGCTCGGGTGCCTGCTGCCCTCGGACGAGAACTGCACGGCGAGCGGGGCGTGACCGTCGGTGACGTCGGCGGCCGCCTTGGCGATCGGTGACGGGTCGCCCTGGGTGTAGGCGACCTTGTAGATACCGCTGGTGTCGTTGTTCCCGCCGAAGCCGCTGCCCCAGTCGATGGCGTAGAGCGCGCCGTCGGGCCCGAAGTCCATGTCCATGGGCCGGTCGAAGCCCTCTGCGGGGTCGAGCGTCCCTGGCAGGACCCGGTTGATGTCCACCAGGTCGTCCCGCTGCTCGCCGGTGAGCTGGAGGGAGTACACCTTGCCCTGGTTCCACTCACCGAGAAGGGCCTTGCCGTCCCAGTAGGCGGGCCACTTGACGTCGGAGTCGAGCTCGGGGTCGAAGTCGTAGACCGGTCCGCCCATCGGTGCGCCGCCGCCCCCGATCTCGGGGAAGTCCGGGTTGCCGCCGTAGCCGTACCAGACCTCCGCCTCCTTGGCGGGCGGGAGCTGGGCCTGGCCCGTGTTGTTCGGCGACTCGTTGACGACGCCGCCCGCACAGTCGAACGTCTCGCCGGACTGGCTGGTGGCGAAGTCGTAGTCGACGTAGGAGGTGTTGGCGCCCGTGCAGTACGGCCAGCCGTAGAAGCCGGGGTCGCTCACGACGTTCCACTCCACGGTGCCCTCGGGACCGCGCGCGGGGTTGGCCGCGCCGGCGTCCGGCCCGTAGTCGCCGACCAGCACGTTGTCCGTCGCCGGGTCGATGCCGATCCGGAACGGGTTGCGGAAGCCCATGGCGAAGATCTCCGGGCGGGTCAGCTCGGTGCCCTCCGCGAACATGTTGCCGTCGGGGATCGTGTACGAGCCGTCGGCCTCCGGGTGGATGCGCAGCACCTTGCCCCGCAGGTCGTTCGTGTTGGCCGAGGTGCGCTGCGCGTCGAAGTTCTCCCGGCCCGGCCGCTCGTCGATCGGGGCGTACCCGCTCGACTCGAACGGGTCCGTGTTGTCGCCGGTGACGAGCACCAGGTTGCCCTGCGAGTCGAACTGCATGTCGCCGCCCGCGTGGCAGCACCTGTCGCGCTGCGTGGTGACCTTCAGGACCGCCACCTCGCTCGCGGGGTCGAACGTGCCCGTCGCCGGGTCGTAGGCGAACCGCGAGACCCGGTTGTGCGGCCCGTCGTCACCCACGTCCTCGGGCGACCAGTAGAGGTAGACCCAGTTGTTCGCGGCGAAGTCCGGGTCGAGCACGATGCCCGTCAGGCCGTCCTCGTTGGCGAGCGTGACGTCGAGGGTCATCGCCGTCGTGGTCAGGTTGGTCTCCGACGAGATCTGCTGGACCCGGCCGTCGCGCTCGACGTAGAAAACGGTTCCGTTCGGCGCGACGTCAAGCATCATCGGGTTGGCGGTGTTCTCGTCCAGCGCCACCTTCTCGTAGCTCGCGTCCTGGGTCGCGTTGCAGTCGGAGTCGACGACGCCCGCAGCGGTCTGGATGCCGCCGAGCAGGTGCTCGAGGAACGCCGGCTCCGCGTACGACTCGTTGGTGTGCCCGCCGCCCGTGTACCAGGACCGGCCGCCGTCGTAGACGTGGCACCACGCGGTGGGGTGGTCGGCGCCCATGGCGCCGCCGCCCGCGTCGTAGCTGTCCTCGTCGAGGCTGGCTAGCACGTGCACGTCACCGCGCGGGTTGGTGCGGAAGTTGTACCACTCGTCGTGCCGGTCCCAGCGGTCCGGCAGGTGCGCGGTGGAGGCGTGCGCATGGTCCTCGACGTCGATCGTCGCGTCCTGGTTGGCCGGGTGGCTGTTGAAGTAGGCCCCCACCAGCTCGCCGTACCAGGGCCAGTCGTACTCGGTGTCGGAGGCCGCGTGGATGCCCGCGTAGCCGCCGCCACCCTGGATGTACCGCTCGAACGCCGCCTGCTGGTCGGCGCTCAGGACGTCGCCCGTCGTGGACAGGAAGACGACGACCTCGTAGTCGGCGAGGCCGTCGTCCGAGAAGACGCTCGCGTCCTCCGTGGCGGTGACCGTGAAGTCGTTCGCCGCACCGAGCTGAGTGATCGCCTCGATCCCCGTGGGGATCGAGCCGTGCCGGAACGCCGCCGTCTTCGAGAAGACGAGGGCGTCGAAAGGTTCTGCGGCCGCGGCCGCCGGCGCGGCTGCCACGCCGGCCTGCGCGCCGTTCGACGCTGCGCTGGGCGGTTCGACCGCCGATACCGAAGCGGCCGGTAGACCGACCGCTGCTGCGGCCGCTGCGGCCACCATCAGTCGCCGAAGACGGCGGGTTCCATGCACGTTTCTCACCAAGGGCTCCTCATCGAGTCGGATCAGTGCTCGTGCGGTACTCGTGCGGTGCGGCAGCGCCTCGCGGCGGCCTCTTCGATCACCTGGACCTGCGGTTCGCTCCCGGCGGGCGCGCCTCGTCGCTCGGCGCCCCGCCGCCGCTCACCCCCGGCTCAGGTCAGGGGGATCCACCCCCCTCCGGCGGCCGAGCTGCGCTCGACGGCGTCCAGCACGCGCTGGACCTCCAGGCCGTCACGGAACGACGGCGTCGGCTGCCGTCCCGCCGCCAGGTCACCCATCAGGTCGACGACCTGGTGCGTGAACGCGTGCTCGTAGCCGAGACCGTGCCCGGCCGGCCACCACGCGCCGCCATAGGGGTGCTCCGGCTCGGTGACGACGATCCGGCGGAAGCCTGCGGTCGTCACGTCGTCCGTCGCGTCGAAGAAGTGCAGGAGGTTCATGTCCTCGAAGTCGAAGGCCAGCGACCCCTTCGAGCCGTTGATCTCCAGCCGGATCGCGTTCTTGCGGCCCCAGGCGAACCGGGTCGCCTCGAAGGTCGCCAGGCCGCCGCCGGACAGCCGCCCGAAGAAGACCGCTGCGTCGTCCACCGTGACCTTGCCCGTGCGGCCGCCGTCGGCCACACCCGACAGGCCGGAGGACGACGACGCCTCCGGCCGCTCGTGCACGAAGGTCTCGAGCAGCCCGCTCACCCCGGTGAGCGACTCACCGGTGATGAACTTGGCCAGGTCGACGACATGGGCGCCGATGTCGCCGAGCGCGCCGGAGCCCGCCTTCTGCTTGTCCAGGCGCCACGACATCGGCGCCTCCGGGTCGGCGATCCAGTCCTGCAGGTACTGCGCGCGCACGTGCCGGATCTCACCGATCCGCCCCTGCTCCACGAGCTGCTTGGCCAGCGCGATGGCGGGCACGCGGCGGTAGGTGAACCCCACCATCGCGCGCACGCCCCGCTCGGCTGCCGCGTCGGCGGCAGCCACCATCTTCTCGGCCTCGGCCACGCTGTTGGCCAGCGGCTTCTCGCACAGGACGTGCTTGCCGGCCTCCAGCGCCGCCACCGCGATCTCCGCGTGCGTGTCGCCAGGTGTACAGACGTCGATCAGCCCGATGTCGTCCCGGGTCAGCAGCTCACGCCACCCGACCACCGCCTCGTCCCAGCCGAGCCGGTCGGCCGCCGCGCGGACCGCGGCCTCGTCCCGGCCCGCCACCGCGCGCATGCGCGGCGCCAGCGCCAGGTCGAAGAACCGCGGCGCCGTGCGCCAGGCCTGCGAATGTGCTGCCCCCATGAACGCGTAGCCGACCATGCCGACCCCGAGCTCGTTCTCACCGCTGCTCATACCGCGCCTCCCCCCACTCTCGATTCACCGCCGTGTTGCACGCCCCAGCGGGCGTCGTCCGATGCGTCACGCGTCAGGACTCGAAGCCGATGGGGAGGTACTCCTCGACGTTGTCCGCCGTCACGACCGGAGCGTAGAGCTGGACGGTGCGGGGCACGCCGATCGACGCGAGGTCGCCCACGGTCTTGTCCTGGGCGATCAGACGAGCGAGCTTGACGCCGTCGGCAGCCTGGGTGGACGGGTAGACGACCGTCGCCTGGACGACACTGTCGCCGGACTGGATCTCCTCCATCATGTTGCTCGAGCCTGCACCGCCCACCAGGAAGAACTCGTCGCGGCCGGCGTTCTCGATGGCCGCGAGCACGCCGACGCCCTGGTCGTCGTCGTGGTTCCAGATGGCGTCGATCTCGGGCTCGGCCGACAGCAGGTTCGCCGTCTGCTCCTCGCCGCCCTCGACCGTGAAGTCGGCGGCGACACGGGCGTCGACGTCGAGCCCGCAGTCGTCCAGCGCGTCCTTGAAGCCGGTGCTGCGGTCGGTCGTCAGCGGCAGGGAGTCGATCCCGGCGATCTCGGCGACCACCGCGTCCGGGTTGTCACCCAGCTGCTCACAGATGTAGGTGCCTGCGCTCACGCCCATGCCGTAGTTGTCGCCCAGCACCGTGGTGCGGGCGGCGAACGGGCTGGTGAACTCGCGGTCCACGTTGATGACCGGGATCCCGGCCTCCATGGCCTCGAGCGCCACCTCGGTGAGCGCTGCGCCGTCGAACGGCAGCAGCACGATCGCGTCCACCTCGTCGGTGATGAAGCCCTCGATCTGGCTGATCTGCACGTTCACGTCGTTGGTGCCCTCTGCGACGCGGAGCTCGACGTCCTCGTACTTCTCGGCCTCCGCCTCGGCGGCCGAGGTGATGGCGCCCATCCAGCCGTGGTCGGCGGCCGGGGCGGAGAACCCGATGACCACCTCGTCGCCGGGCTCGTCGTTGTCGGTCGTCGTGACAGGGCCGGTCGCGGCCGTCTCCTCGTCACGGGGCTCGTTGCTGACGCAGCCGGTGACGACGAGCGCGGCGCAGGCCGCCGCGATGAAGGCGCCGGAAACCCTGCGCGTACGTACTGCTGTCGAAGAAGTCATCGTGATCTCCCTTGATCCGGGGTCGTGCCTGGGGGTTGACTGAAACAAGTACTGGGTAGGACGTGCGCCGCCGAAGCGGCTCAGGTGCTCGTCGCCTTCTCGCGCGCGGCGAACCACTGCTGCAGGAGCACCGCGCCCACGATGATCGCGCCCTTGGCGATCGCCTGGACCGAGCTGTCGATGTTGTTCAGGATGAAGACGTTGGTGAGCGTCGAGAAGATCAGGACGCCCAGTACCGTGCCGGTGATGGTGCCGCGGCCGCCGGCCAGCAGCGTGCCACCGACGACGACCGCCGCGATGACGTCCAGCTCGAGGAGCGTTCCGTTCGTCGAGGAGCCCGCAGTGGTGCGAGCCAGCGCCATCACGGCACCGATGCCCGCCGTCAGGCCGGTGAGCCCGTACAGGTAGAGCGTGTGCCGCTTGATCTTGATGCCCGCGAGCCTCGCGGCCTCCGGGTTGCCGCCCACCGCGACGGTGCGGCGTCCGAAGGTGGTCCGGTTCATCAGGAACCACCCGGCGACCGCGACGACGATGAAGATCCACACGATCACCGGCAGTCCGAGCAGGTCGGCGCGGAAGGTATCGAGGAACGGGTCCACCTCGACGAGCTGCGTACGCCGTCCGGCGATGAGCTCGGCGAGGCCCCTGGCCGCGGCCAGCATGGCGAGAGTGGCCATGAAGGCCGGCACCTTGCCGTACGCGATGAGGGCGCCGTTCACCAGGCCGGCGGCCAGGCCGACGGCCAGCGCGGTCACGACGATCACCCACCAGCCGTAGTCCTCCGCCAGGTACTGCGTGGACAACGTGGACGCCCAGACGGTGGCCAGGCCGAGCACCGAGCCGACCGACAGGTCGATGCCACCACCGGTGATGACGAACGTCATGCCGATGCTCACCACGCCCGTCGTGGCCGCGAGCGCGAGCAGCGTGGTGATGTTGCCGACCGAAGCGAACCTGCCGCCCGTGGTGGCGACCCCCACCACACACAGCAGGAGCAGGGCGAGCACGAGGCCGCCCATTCGCAGTGCCGGCCCTGACAGGGCCGATCGTCCTCTCACGGGACACTTCCTTCCATGACCATATCGAGCACGGCGTGCTCGTCGATGTCGTCGGCAGGGCTGTCGTGGACCGCCCGGCCGTCGGAGATGACCAGGACCCGGTCTGCCAGGCCCAGCACTTCGGGGATCTCGCTGGACACGACGATGACGGCGGCGCCGTCATCGGCCAGCCGGCGGATGAGGTTGTAGATCTCGGAGCGCGCGCCCACGTCGACGCCCCGGGTGGGCTCGTCGAGCAGCAGGACGCGGCAGCCGTGCACCAGCCAGCGGGCGAGCAGCGCCTTCTGCTGGTTGCCGCCGGACAGCGTGCGCGCGTCGCGGTCCACCGAGGCGGGCCGCAGGTCGAGCGCCTCGACCTGCTCACGCGCCGCTGCGCGTTCCGCCCCCTCGTCGAGCCAGCCGCTGTGGGCGAGGCGCGAGAAGGAGGACAGGGTGATGTTCCGGTACACGGGCTCGTCCAGGAGCAGGCCCTGGCTCTTGCGCTCCTCCGGGCACAGGCCCATGCCCGCGGCGACCGCCGCGTCCACCCCGGAGCGCAGGCGCTTGCCGCCCAGCCGCACGGTGCCCGACGTCGCCCGCCGTGCCCCGTAGATGGTCTCGAGGATCTCGGACCGGCCGGAGCCGACGAGGCCCGCCAGGCCGACGATCTCGCCGGCCCGGACGGTGAGCGAGACGTCCTTGAAGACGTCGCCGAGCCCGAGGTCGGTGACCTCGAGGACCGGCTCCGCACCCTCCGGCACGCCGGGGCGCTCGGGGAACGCGTACTCGACGGCACGACCTGTCATGAGCTTGATGAGGTCGTCCGTCGGCGTGTCCGCGACGGACAGGCTCGTCGCGACCGTACGGCCGTCCTTGATCACGGTGATGCGGTCGCCGAGCTGGCGGATCTCCTCCAGCCGGTGCGAGATGTAGACGACGGCCACGCCGTCGGCCGTCAGCTCGCGCACGATGCGATGGAGGTTCCCGACCTCCTCGGAGTCCAGCACGGCGGACGGCTCGTCCATGATGACCACGCGAGCGTCACGCGAGAGCGCGCGGGCCAGGGAGACGATCTGCTTGCCGGCTGCCGGCAGCGTGCCCACCTCGCGGTGCGGCGAGATGTCCGGGTGGCCGAGCCGCTTCAGGATCGCCCGGGTGTTCCGCGCCGCGTCGGACCGGCGCGTGACGCCGCCCCGTGCGAGCTCGTGCCCGAGGTAGATGTTCTCGGCGACGGTCAGCCCGTCGACGACATCCAGCTCCTGGTAGATCGTCGCGATGCCCAGCTTGAGCGCCGCGACCGGGTTCGGGATCGTCACCGGTTCCTCGTCGAGCAGCACCTCGCCCGCCGTGGGCTGGTGCGCTCCCGCCAAGATCTTGATCAGGGTGGACTTGCCCGCCCCGTTCTGGCCCAGCAGGCAGTGCACCTCGCCAGGGCGGACCTCGAGGTCCACCCCGTCGAGCGCCCGCGCACCGGGGAACTCCTTCACAATGCCCCGCATACGAAGCAGGGGCTGCTCCACCTGTTGCTCTGCCCCATGGGGGTCCACGTCGACCATGTAATGAACGTAGAGGGACTTTTGGCGACGGTCAAGCAAAAGTCGCAACTTCGTTGGCCATGATTGACTAGAGACATGGTGGAAGTGGCACGGGAACTGATGCAGCAGGCGCCCAAGGTCTCTGGAGCGGGGGACATGTTCCAGCTCTTGCGCGACGGCAGGCCGCGCACACGAGCGGATCTTGCGGCAGTCACGGGACAGGCGCGCTCGACGGTCGCCGCGCGGATCGACCTGCTCATGGCGGCGGGTCTGATCGCTCCGGCGGGTGAGGCGTCGTCGACCGGCGGCCGCCCGCCCGCGACGTTCGCCTTCGCGCCGTCCGCCCGGGTGGTGCTGGGGGTGGACCTCGGCGCGACGCACGCGCGGCTCGCGCTGACCGACCTCGCCTCCACCGTGCTCGCGCAGCGCGACCTGCCGCTGCTGATCACCGACGGACCGGGTCCGGTGCTCGACCAGGTCGCCGCGACCGGCGCAGAGCTGCTGGCCGAGGCCGGCCGGTCCCCCGGCGAGCTCGCCGGCGTGGGCGTCGGCCTGCCCGGCCCCGTCGAGCACGCGACCGGCAAGCCGAACAACCCACCGATCATGCCGGGCTGGGACGACGCGGACGTGCCCGCCATCCTCGGCGCGCGGTTCCACGCGCCCGTGCTGGTCGACAACGACGTCAACATCATGGCGCTCGGCGAGCACCGCGCCGCCTGGCCCGACGTCGCGGACCTCCTGTTCGTCAAGGTCGCCACGGGCATCGGCGCGGGGATCATCGCCGACGGAGCCCTCCGGCGCGGGGCCCAGGGCTCCGCCGGCGACATCGGTCACGTCGCGGTCCCCGGTGTCACGGACATCGTGTGCCGGTGCGGGAACATCGGCTGCCTCGAGGCGATAGCCAGCGGGCTCGCCGTCGCGAACGCGCTGGAGGGCACGACCACGCCCGCCGACGTCGTCGCCCTGGTGCGAGCCGGCGACGTCGCCGCGAGCCAGGCGGTGCGCCAGGCCGGGCGGGACATCGGTGCGGTGCTCGCCACGAGCGTGAGCCTGCTCAACCCGTCGATGATCGTCATCGGTGGCATCCTCGCCGACGCGGGCGAGCACATCGTGGCCGGCATCCGCGAGGTGGTCTACCAGCGGTCCCTGCCCCTCGCGACGCAGCACCTGCGCATCGTCACGGCCCGGACCGGCGCCCGCGCCGGCGTGCTCGGCGCGAGCGCCATGGCGGTGGACCAGGCGCTGTCCTCCGAGGCGGTAGACCGCCTGGTGGCGTGACCTCAGTTGGCTGTGGGCGCGATCTTTGCACCTAAGTCGGACACATAAGTGCAAAGATCGCGCCCACAGCCAAGGGGTTAGCTGAGCTCCTTCACCCGGACGTCGCGGTAGAAGATGGTCTCCCCGCCGCCGTGGTTCTGGAGACCCACGTACCCCTGGGCGAGGTCACGCGCCGGGTCGGTGCTGACGAAGTCGTTCACCAGCACCCCGTTGAGCAGGACCTTGATGTTCTGGCCCTCCACCTTGATCTCGTAGGAGTTCCACGAGCCGACCGGCTTCAGCGCCTGCTCCACCGCGGCCGCGTCCGCACCCTGGAAGGTGTAGATGGACCCCGTGGTGCGGTCCGGCTCGTCGCTGGCGTCGACCTGGATCTCGTAGCCCTGGTTCACGGCGACCCACGGGTCGTTCCCCGGGTTGGGGAAGCCGACGAAGATGCCGCCGTTGTCGTCCTTGATGAGCTTCCAGTCCAGCTTGAGGCTGTACTCGCCCAGCTCCTGGCCGGTGTGCCAGAGGAGACCCATGCCGCCGGTGCTGCGGATCGAGCAGTCGCTCTGGCGGCCGAACGAGCCGGCTCCGGCCAGACGCCACTCGTCGAGGGACGCGAGGGTGCCGTCGAACAGGGCCTCGTAGCCCTCCTCGTAGTCCTTCGACCCGCAGATGTCCGGGTTGCCGTTGCCGACCTTGAGGACGTCGAGGTTGACGTTGCCGTCGTCCTCCGCGTCGTAGCGCAGGGTGATCGAGTTGACGCCCTTGCGCAGCGGCAGGTCCCGGGAAGCGGTCGCCCAGGTCTTCCAGTCACCGGTGGACTCGAGCGCCCACGGCTCGACCTCCTGGCCGTTGACGAGCACGGAGATCGTCTTGGTGCCCTCGAACGGGTTGGGACCGTTCGAGTACCGCAGGCTCACCGGCTGGTCACCCGTGCGCTTGGCGGTGGCCGTGAAGGTCGCCGAAGCGCCCACCTGGTTGAACCCGGCCGCGAAGCCGGAGCCGGAGTAGCCGCTGTGCTCGGTGGCCACGTTCGCAGAACCCCGCAGCGAGGCCTCCTCCGCCTCGAGGTAGCCCCGCTCGGCCGGAGCCTTGTAGCCGGGGATCGTGTTGAGCGTGTACCAGGCCTCGGTGTTCCACAGCTCGCGGCCCTCGGTGTCCGCGAACGGGCGCGGGCTGCGCAGGTGCACCACGCGTCCCGGCTCGAGCCCGTCCACCGTGAGGGTCACCTTCGTGCGGTCCCGTGACACCTTCGCGCCTGCGACGAACAGCGGTCGCTCGTCGACCTTCGGCCCGCCGTAGTTGCGGGTCGGCACGTAGCGCCAGTGGTCCATCCGGAACGCCGCGTTCGGGTCCTCGGCGATCTTCGCCACCGTCTCGTCGGACAGCGGCTGCGTGTACTCGACCTCGAAGCCCTTCTTGGTGGCGCGCATCTCGGTCATGTCGAAGGCGTCCTGGCCGTTCGGCGTGAGCTTCTGCAGGCCGTAGCGCAGCTTGCCCGGCTCGCTCCAGTTGCCGCCCTCACCGATGCCGCCCACGTACAGGGCGCCGTCGGGCCCGACAACGGTGCGGTTGACGCCGGCCTCCAGGCCTGCCGAGTGCCGGAACACCGCGCCCTGGTACTCGCCCTCGACCTTCTCGAGGAACCCGCGCTGCAGGCCGCCATAGGTGACGTCACCGAAGACCAGCTGGCCCGCGTACGGGCCCTCCTCGAGCTGCACCGGGGCGCTCGGCGAGTTGCCGATCTCGTTCTGCGGCACCCACAGGGCCGGAGCCGAGACGGGCTGGTCGTCGTACGGACCCGCCGGGTTGGTGAAGTGGTTGAAAAACTTGCCCTGCTCGATGTGCACGAGCTTCGAGCTGGGCAGCCAGGCACCCTGGTTGTCCATCACGAACAGCTCGCCGTCCGGGCCCTTGACCATGCCGTTGGGCGTGCGCAGACCGCCGGCCACGTAGTCGATCTCGCCGCTCTCGCGGTTGATCTTGATGGTGCTGCCGCGGTTCTCCGCCGGCTGCGGGTCCGTGGTGGCGCCGCCGTTGTTGATGGCGACCGACAGGCTGACGTAGAAGTTCTCGTCGTCGTGCTCGAGGCCGAAGGCGAACTCGTGGAAGTTGCCGCCGAAGGGCCACTCGGCCACCGTGGTGTGCTCGTCGTAGAAGCCGTCACCGTCGGGGTCGGTGAGCTCGGTCAGGCCGTCGCGCTCGGAGACGAAGATCGAGTCCTCGATCACGGCCACACCCATCGGGTTGAGCAGGTCGGTGGCGACCTTCTCGTAGGTCACCTGGTCGGCCGAGGTGTCACCGGTCACGTTGTCCAGCAGGAAGACCTCGCCCGGCTCCGGGTCCGGGACCCAGCCGCCGGGGCTGACGGAGCCCGACGTGGTCACGACGAGCTGGTCGTCGTCGGTCCAGTCCATACCGGAGACCATGGGCTCGAAACCCTCTGGGCGCAGGTCGGTGAGCGTGTAGCCCGGGTGCACGGAGTCGAGGCGCATGCCGTCGCCCGCCGAGTCGTCCTGACCCTCGCAGTACTTGGTGCCCGGAGCGGTCACCCGCACGACGTCGGCCTCGGTGCTCAGGGCCGACGACGGCACCACCGCGAACTCCGCGGCACCCGGCGGGCGCCACTCGAGCCGAAGGATGTTGTCATTCGTGTTGTCGAAGTACTCCACGCGCAGGTCGTGGAAGCCGGCGTCGAGGGCGATGGTGCCCTCCTTCGAGGACTCGCCGTGCAGGCCGTCGTGGTCCACGACGACCGTGTCGTCGATCGACAGCCGCGACCCGTCGTCACTCGTGAGCCGGAACTCGTAGTTGCCGGCGGACGGCACCGACAGGTTGGCGAGCGCATGCGCGATGAAGCGCTCGCTCATGCCGAAGTCGGCTTCCTCGGTGTAGTCGATCGTCGGCTTCAGCTGGTCGACATTCGGCGTCTGGCCCGAGCGGAGCGTGCACAGCTCGCTGAGATCACGAGCCAGGTCGTACGTCCGGAGCGTGACGCCCGGCTCCTGCGGCGGCAGATCATCGGTCGCCGCCGTCGCTGCGGGGACGGTCCCCGTCAGCATCACTGCTGTTATTGCCGCTGCAGTCGCGGCTGCGGCTACCTGTCTCGTACGAGTTCTGGTTCCACGTTGACGCATGAAGTCTCCTCGGTCCGCGTTGACCTTGCGGCTAGAACCTACGAGAGACTTCTGTCGAGAGTCAAGCAGAAGTTGTCAGGCGGTCATCGTTAATGGGTGAACTGTGCCCGGGGCCTGGGGCTCGTCGGCCGGCGCTCCGGCACATGGGTCGGCCGGCCCGGATGCGAGAGACGCATCCGGGCCGGCCGGATCTGGTGAGGTGCGGTCAGATCATCGTCCGGTGTCGGCGACCACGAGCTCGACCGTGGTCCAGTCCCTCGTCCCCTCGCTGTCCGTGGCGATCAGCCGGGCGGTGTAGCGACCGGGGGCCGAGTACACGTGCGTGGCCTCCTGGCCTTCCGACGTCGTGCCGTCACCCAGGTCCCAGAGGTAGGACGTGATCTCCCTGCCCTCCGGCGCGACGGCGGAGCCCGACAGCTCGACCGAGAGGCTGCCCGGTCCCCCGGTGCGGCTGGCCTCCGCCTGAACCACGGGAGCGGCGTCGTCGGCGACGCCCCGGCCGTGGAAGACGAGCCAGTCGAGCGCCAGCGCGCCGTCCGCGTCAGGCGTCGGCGCACTGCCGCCTGCCTGGCCCGTACCGGTGGACACGAGGTAGAGGGTGGTGGTCCCGCTCTGGCCCTCGATGTCGATGCTCGGCGAGACGACCTGCCCGTCGGCGGCCGCCGCGCCGACCTTCACCTGGCCGATCTTCGGCCCGGTCGGGCTGTCGACGCGCACCTCGAGGGTGGCACCGGCCGCGCCGGGCACCGCTCCGATGGTGAGCCCGGTGATGCCGGTCAGGTCGACCGGCTCGAACGCGATCCAGTCGCCGTGGTCGACGTCGCTGACCAGGCGACCGCCCCTGGCCGCCGAGTCGTCGACGACCGTCACGCCGGAGCTGTCGCTGAAGAACTCGGCCTCCTTGTCCCTGACCTGCAGCCTGATGCGCTCCTGGCCGGTGAGCTCTGGAACGCCTTCAGCACCCAGGTCCTGGTAGCCCGCTCCGAGCACCCCGTAGACGTTCTGCCCGACGCCGTGGTCGGCGGGGTCGAGGAAGACGGACCCGGAGCAGCCCGTGTAGTTGTCCAGCGGGTGCGCGTGCGTGTCGTGCCCGAGCTGGGTGTTGACGGTCACGCGGCTGCAGTCGATGGTTCCGGCGGCGGTGGAACCGTCCTCGGCGTCGACGACGTCGACCGAGTACGGGATGGTGTCACCGAGCTCGGCAAAGCCGCCGCCGGCCGGCGTGCCGAAGGAGACCTCCGGACGGGTGTTGCCCGCCGTGATCTTCTGGACCGAGACCCCGGTGAGACCGTCGCTGTCGGTGACGGTGAGCCGCGCGGAGTACTGCCCGCGCTCCGCATAGGTGTGCACGGGGCTGGCCTCGGTCGAGTCGACGACGCCGTCGTTCTCGAAGTCCCAGGCGTACGTGATGTCGAGCCCGTCCGGGCTGTTGCTGGCCTGGCCGTCGAAGCTCACGGTGAGCGGCGCCGAGCCGGACTCGACGTCGGGCGTGAACTGCGAGATCGGGCGCCGGCCGTCGGCGACGTAGTCGACGCGGTAGATGCCGGCGTCGGTGTTGGTGCTGCCTCGCCCGGCGCCCCGCCCGCTGCCGAAGTCCATGATGTACAGCGACCCGTCGGGCCCGAACTCTGCCTCGAACGGCGCGACGAAGGTCTCCTCGGCGAGGAAGGGGTCGATCGAGCGGAGGTCGCCCGTTGCCTCGTCGATCGACAGCACCTTGTAGAAGTTGCGCGCGTACTCGGACACGAACCAGTGGCCGTCGTAGGACTCGGGGAACTTCGTCTTGACGGGGTTCTCGGCGTCGTACCGGTAGACCGGGCCTGCCATCGGGGCGGCACCGCCCGTCCCGAGCTCCGGGAACTCCTCGGACTCGCCGTAGCCGTACCAGACCAGAGGCAGCTCGCTGGGCGGCAGCTCGCGAAGGCCCGTGTTGTTCGGGGACTCGTTGACCGGGTTGGCGCAGTCGAACGCCGCGCCGGACGCTCCGGTGGCGAAGTCGTAGTCGATGTACGCCTGGTTGTTCGCGTGGCAGTACGGCCAGCCATGGTTGCCCGGCTCGGTCATCCGGATGAACTCGACCATGCCCTCCGGTCCGCGCAGCGGGTTCGCCACCCGGGCGTCGGGCCCGTAGTCACCGACGAGGACCGCGCTGGTCTCGGGGTCGACGGTGATCCGGAACGGGTTCCGGAAGCCCATCCCGTAGATCTCCGGACGCGCGCCCTCCGTGCCCGGTGCGAACAGGTTGCCCTCGGGAACCGTGTACGTCCCGTCGTCCTCCGGGTGGATCCGCAGGACCTTGCCGCGCAGGTCGTTGGTGTTGGCGGAGGTGCCCTGCGCGTCCCACGCACGGCGACCGTCACGCTCGTCGATCGGCGTGTAGCCGGCCTGGTCGAACGGGTCGGCGTTGTCGCCGGTGGCCACGTGGAGGTTGCCGTCGGGACCCATCGCGAGCGAGCCGCCCATGTGGGAGTTCGCGCGACCCTCGCCCCGCCAGATCGTGTAGTCGAGGAGGCGCTCCTCCGACGCCGGGTCGATCGTGTTGTCCGGCCCCATGGTGAACCGGGAGAGGTTCATCTTGGCGACGTCCGGGTCGCTCCACAGCAGGTACAACCACCCGTTCTCGGCGAAGTCGTTGTCCAGCGTCAGGCCCAGCAGACCGTCCGACTGGGTCAGGAGGTCGAGGGAGTAGTCGAAGTCGAGGGCGGTGGTCTGGCGCAGCGTGTCCTGCTCGAGGACCTTCACCGCGCCGGTCCGCTCGATGTAGATGACCCGGCCGTCGTCGGCGACGTCCAGCTCGAACGGGTCGCTGAGGCCCTCCGTCACCAGGGGGATCTTCTCGAAGCTGGACGAGTCGGCGTGGTCGCCCTCTCCAGGGTGTGCTGCGGAGACCGAGGCGGTTGCCAGGGACCCGACGGCGACGGCCATCCCGATCACGGCCGCCACGGCTCTGTGGCGTGATGCAGACATCATGAACACTCCTTCGTGTAGTGAAATGTCTTGCTGTCTTCTTCGACTCGCCGGACCTGCGGCGGGTACGTCTCTGTTCGCGCGGTAGCTCGCCGGACGGCGTCCGGTCCCTGCCGCGGCGTTTCCTGGCAGCACGGGACACCGGCAGGAGCCGGGTCGCGGTACGTCGGGCGGGCAGGCTGGGGATCAGGTCAGATCGCCCGGTCGCACCACCTCTCCGGTCGACGCCGCCGCGTAGATCGCGCACAGGAGCCGGACGGTCTGGACGGCGTCGTCGACGTCCACCGGGACGGGCGACGAGCCCTCCAGAGCGGAGAGGACCCTGTCCCACTGGGCACGGTGGCCGTCGTGCCCGATGGCGAGCGGGTCCGCGGCCCCGGTCGCGGCGGTCCCGGACGGCGGCGCCGGGATCCCCGGAACCGTCCAGCGGCGCACCTCCCCCTGACCGAGCTCCACCGTGCCGCGCGCCCCGTGCACGGAGAGGGTCGCTGGATGCCCTGGCGGCGTCGCGGTCGTGGTGGTGATGACGCCGAGCGCCCCGGACGAGAAGCGCAGGGTGGCGACCGTGGTGTCCTCGGCCTCCATCGCGTGCGCCAGCGTGCCGTACTGCGCGGTCACGGACTCGACCGGACCACAGAGCCAGCGGAGCAGGTCGACGTTGTGGACGCCCTGGTTCACCAGGGACCCGCCGCCCTGCTCGACGGTGGTGCGCCAGCTCGCGGCGGCGTAGTAGTCGTCGTCGCGGAACCAGTGGACGTGCGTCGTCGCCAGCCGGACCTCGCCGAGGGCACCGGCGTCGAGAGCGCCCTTGAGCAGCTCGTGCTCCGGCTCGAACCGCCGCTGGGAGATGGTCGAGACCATCAGCCCACGCTCCTTCGCGACGCGGGAGATCTGCACGGCGTGCTCGACCGTCAGGGCCAGCGGCTTCTCGACGACGACGTGCCGGCCCGCCTCCAGCGCCGCGAGCACCAGCTCCGCGTGCGTGCCGCTGGGTGAGCAGATCGCCACTACGTCGACGTCCGGGTGGTTCATCACCTGCTCCGGTGCGAGGTGGGCCGCCGGCCAGCCCGCGAGCGCCTCCCGGGTCGCGGTGCGCGAGCTGCTGTACGCCACGAGCGCGGCACGCTCGCCCAGGTCTCGGAGTGCCCGCGCGTGCATGGCGCCGATGTTGCCCATGCCGATGATGCCGACACCGAGGCTGCTCGTGCTCATGGATCCTCCTGGTAGGGCTTGGGTCCGCAGGGTGACGAGATGCGCCGACCGGTCCGGGTGGTTCCCGGTGGTCCGTCCGTCTACTCGGGTGTGTGCGTGGCCCCGAGCAGGCCCCGGATCCGTTCTGCAGCACGGGTGAAGCGGGGGTCCCGCAGGGTGGTGCCGTAGTCGCGCTCGTCCGGCAGGCCGGGTTCCAGGGTCTCCACGATCCGGCCGGGTCGCGCGCTCATGACCACGATCCGGCTGCCCAGGTACACCGCCTCGGGAACCGAGTGGGTGACCAGGACGACCGTCGTCCCGGTCTCGCGCCAGATCCGGTTCATCTCGACGTTCATCTGCTCACGGGTCAGTGCGTCCAGGGCTCCGAACGGTTCGTCCATGAGCAGCACCCGTGGTTCGTGCAGGAGCGCCCTGCACAGCGCGACCCGTTGCTGCATGCCACCGGACAGCTCGTGCGGGAGCGCCTTCTCGAACCCGGTCAGCCCGGTGAGCTCGATGAGGTGGTCCGCGCGCTGCTGCGCCAGCCGCCGGTCCATGCCCCGCATCTCGGCCTGGAGGAGGATGTTCTTGCGCACTCCTCGCCACTCGAGCAGTGCCGACCGCTGGAACGCGAACCCGATGTCACGCTGTGGCCGGGTGACCGGCGCACCGTACAGGTGCACCTTTCCCTCGAAGCCGGGCGTGAGGCCGGCGATGAGCTTGAGCAGCGTCGACTTGCCGCAGCCGGAGGGGCCCGCGATGGTGACGAACTCGCCGGCGCGGACCGTCAGCGAGACGTCGTCGAGGGCGACGGTCTCCGACCGCTTCGACCTGAACCGCATCGTGAGGTTCGCGACCTCGATGATGGGTTCCGTCGCCACGGACGGGGGCGTCGCTCCGTCCAGGACGGTGGCTGCCATCAGAGGTCCTCCCCGAACTGTGCGTCCCAGTACTCCGTGGGCGTGACGTCACCCTCGAAGTCCGTGTTCTCGGAGAGGAACGTCAGGGTGTCGGTCCACTGCTCCTCGGTGTTGGTGCCGGGGACCGGCGCCTCCTCCAGGTTGAGCAGCTCGACCGTGGCGGCGAGCTGAGCGGCCAGGACGCTCTCCTCCGGGGCCTGCTCCGCACTGTCCGCCATCGCCTTGACCGCGGCGTCCTGGTTGTCGGCCGCCTCGAGGAACGAGCGCGACGTGGCGCGCACCATGGCCTCGACGAGCTCCGGGTCCTCCTGGATCGTGGCCTCGTTCGCCACGAGGCCGGTGCCGAGCAGGTTCATCCCGAAGTCGGCGAACGGCAGGGCGTCGACCTCCTCGCCGGACTGGTTCTCGATGGTCGGTGCCTGGTCGTGGTGGAAGCCCTGGATGGCGTCGACCTTGCCCTCGATCAGGGCGGCGATCTTGCCCGCCGCGTCGACGTTGACCACGGTCACGTCGGCCGGGTCCACCCCGTTGAGCTCGAGCCAGGCCGGGAACGTGCCGTACATGGCGTCACCTGGTGTACCGCCGACCGTCTTGCCGACGAGGTCTGCGGGCTCGGTGATGCCCTGGTCGGCGAAGAACTCCACCGAGCTGGGCCCGGTCTGGAGGAAGACACCCACGCTCCGTACCGGCATCCCGGAGCTGATCCCGTTCGCCAGCGGCGGCGTGTCCGACCAGCCGAAGTCGGTGTTGCGCTGTGCCACCTGCTGGACGGTGTTCCCGGACCCGTTGCCCGGCTGGATCGTCAGGTCGATCCCCTCTTCCTCGAAGAAGCCCTGCTCGACCCCGTAGTAGAGGGGGGCATGCTCGCCGTAGGGCACCCAGTTCAGGGTGACGGTCACCGCGGCGTTCCCCTCCGCGGCGCTGTCGGGCGTCGCACCTGCCGAGCAACCCGCCACGGCCAGGCTGACCACTGCCAAAGAGACTCCAAGCTTTGCAGCACGCATTTGAACGGCCTTTCTGTCGGGCCGCCGCGACGGGCGGCCGTGAGCTACAGGCATGTGACACGAGAGGACAGCTGAGGTTCGGACAGCGGCTCAGGACGACGCGAGCACCACGTTGCCGCGGCGTGAGGCGTGCCAGGGGATGAGGAGGTGCTCCGCCAGCTCGACGAGCACGAAGAGGACGACGCCGATGAGGGACATGAGGATGAGGTCGGCGAACAGCAGCGGCGCGTCCAGGTTTCCGCTCGCCAGAAGCAGCACGAACCCGAGGCCGCGGTCGGCGCCGACGAACTCACCGACGACCGCACCCACGACGGCGAGCGTCACTGCGACCTTGAGGCCGGACATGAGCTGCGGGAGCGCGCCGGGGAACCGGATCTTGAGGAACGTCCGCCACCGCGAGGCGCCCATCGTCGCCGACATCTCCAGGAGCTCCGGGTCGACGGACCGCAGGCCGGCCACCGCCGAGACCACGACGGGGAAGAACGCGATGAGCACGGCGAGGACGATCTTGGGCGTCAGCCCGAACCCGAACCAGACCACCAGGATCGGCGCGATCGCGATCTTCGGGATGACCTGCGCGAAGAGGATCAGCGGGTACAACGACTTCTCCGCGGTCTTCGAGTAGACCAGGAGCACCGCCGTCGCTACGCCGATCACCGCAGCGATCACGAAGCCGAGGATCGTCTCGATCGTGGTCACCCAGGTGTGCTCGAGCAGCATGGCCCAGTCGCTGACCATGGTCTCCGCCACCGCTCCGGGCGACGGGACCAGGTAGGCGGGGACGAGCTCTCGCCACGCGACGAACCACCACGCCGCGAACAGCAGGCCGAGCACCACGAGGGGGCGCCAGGACGCGTCGGCCAGGCGGGCGGCCTGGGTCCAGATCGACGTCCTCCGGCGCCCGGGCGCCCGGGGGTCCCCGGCGCCGGACCTCGCGGTCGGTGGCGCGGCCGACGAGTCCGGCCGCAGATCCTGAGTGGTGCTCATCGGGCTGTCCTCCGTGCTGGTCGTTCGGGGTTTCGATGATGCGGTCGGCGGCTCGGCTGCGGTCATGTGTACGGCACTCCCTCGGTCCGGAGCATCGTGGTGAAGGCTTCCCAGGCATCCGTGAACAGCTCCGGCCCGGAGAAGCCGCCGAAGGTGTGGGCGTCGCTGAGGTGCGGCTCCAACGAGAAGAACCCGTCGAACCCGTCGGCCCGGAGCGCTCGGACCGTGTCACGTATCTCGCCGTCGCCGTGCCCGGCGGGCACGAGCTTCCCCGAACCGTGCTTCACGTCCTTGATCTGCACGTACTCGATGTGCGACCGCAGCAGCCGGTAGCCGTCGGTGTACGGGCGTACGCCGACCTGCACGAAGTTGGCCGGGTCCCACGCCAGGGTCAGGTGGGGTGACCCGACG
Organism: Promicromonospora vindobonensis; assembly: GCF_042685865.1. NCBI lineage: Bacteria > Bacillati > Actinomycetota > Actinomycetes > Micrococcales > Promicromonosporaceae > Promicromonospora > Promicromonospora vindobonensis. The sequence continues at coordinate 1,273,879 of NZ_JBHUOG010000001.1, forward strand.
GACTCGACCACGTCGAGGCACCGCTCGGGGGTGTCCCCGTAGCTCCCCTGCTCGTTCTCGTGGAGCAGCACGACGCCGGCGTCGGTCGCCAGCTTGGTCAGTGCGGACATGCGCCGCAGCACCTCGTCCCTGCACGAGTCCGGATCGGTACCGGGGCGGACGAAGAACGAGAAGATCCTCACGTAGGGCGCCCGGAAGTACTCGGCCATGTACGCGGCCTGGTGCATCCGTTCGAGGTGCGCGTCGAAGTCCTCGTCCACGAAGATCTTCCCGATCGGGGATCCGATGCTCGAGACCTCGAGCCCGTACTGCCGGAGCAGGCTCTTCACGCGCTGACGCTGCGCGTCGTCCAGATCGAGCACGTTGGTGTCCCATGCGCTCCGCAGCTCGATGAACTTCAGCTCGAGCGCGGCCGCCACCCTGCACTGTGTCTCGAAGTCGGGCGATATCTCGTCAGCAAATCCTGAGAGCGTCCACACCTTGGTTTCTCCCTCGTTGGCGCATGTCGACACTGACACCCGGCCCTTCCGGGGCCGGCCGACCTTCCCTGTGCTGGCCATGGCTGCCGGCCCGCACGAGCGGACCGGCAGCGTGGATCAGTAGCGCAGCTCGGCGAGGTTGCCGATGCTCGTGCACGCGGACGTGATGCCGTCCGGGCTCGGCCGGTCGTGCTCCGTGAAGCCGTACCGGACCCCGGCGAGCGAGGCACTGGCGAAGATCTCGGCGAAGTCGATGGTGCCCTCGCCCACGTCGGCGAAGGACCCGTCGGCCGCGAGGTCCTTGAGGTGGAGCAGCTCGAACCTGCCGGGGTAGGTGTTGAACAGCTCGATCGCGTCGACCCCTGCGCTGGCCGCCCAGTACACGTCCAGCTCCATGGTGACGAGCTCCGGGTCGGTCTCCCGGACCAGGACGTCGTAACCGCTGACGCCGTTCTCGACGGTCTCGAACTCGTACCCGTGGTTGTGGTACGCCACGGTGATCCCGTTCGCCTTGAGCGTCGCGCCCACCTCGTTCAGGATCGCCGCGGTCCGCGAGTAGTCCGCGAGGGTCCAGCTGCCGGAACCCGAGATGCGCACGTACTCGGCGCCGATCGCCTGCGCCTCGGCGATGACGCCGTCGATGTTGTTCTCCAGGTCCGACTGGCTGACGCCGAGGGACGGCACGGCCAGTCCTGCGGCGTCCGTCAGCGGCGCGAGCTCCGCGGAGGTGTACCCGTAGAAGTTGCCGACGCGTCCGGACGGCTCGATGTTCTGGAAGCCGCACTCGGCGAGAGCCGCGAGGGTCCCCTCGGCATCCGTCGGCATCGTGGCCCGGACCGTGAAGCCCACCAGGCCGATCTTGCTCAGGTCCACCGAGCGGGTACCTGTCACGGGGTTGGGTGCGCCCACCTCCGAGACGGCGGCGGCTCGCGAGATGCTGGAGCGTTCGGCGTCCGTGAGGATCCCGGCTCGCTCCAGGTCGCTCACGACTCGGACGACGGTGCTCGTGAACTGGCCGTGCGACGAGAAGGGCGCGTCAGCCATGATCTCGTCCATGACGGTGCATCCGTTGCCGGTGTCATAGTTCGGCACCCCGGTGGCGGCTTCGCCGGCACCGAAGAACACCGACTGGCCGGCCGAGTAGCCGTAGGCGCACGCGTCGGCTGCTGGAGCAGCGGCGGCACCTGACGCGACCAGGGGTAGCGAGAGAACACCGCTGACCGCCGCGACGAGCCACTTCTTGGTGCGGTGCGAGGTCCGCCCGGGGGTTGAAATACGGTCCATCAGCCTGCCTCTCCGTTGAGGTTGCCTGTCCGTTACGCACGAAGGACACCGATGTGGTCTTCATGTCGTGCCAGACGTTATGTCCCCAACAGGGCGGCCACAATGAGTTGCCATTTGTTGCCCTGGACCTTGCCCTGGACCCTGCCCCGGACCGGTCACAAGGCCGCGGGGCCGCCCTCCAGCAGCGCCTTGAACCCGTCCTCGTCGAGGGTGGGGATCTCGAGCGCCTCCGCCTTGGCTGCCTTGGTGCCTGCGTTCTCCCCCAGCACGACGTAGTCGGTCTTCTTCGAGACGGATCCGGAGGCCTTGCCGCCCGCCGCGATGATCGCCTCCTTGGCGCCGTCGCGCGTGAAGTCCTCGAGCGAGCCGGTCACCACGACGGTCAGACCCGCGAGAGGGCCGCTGGGCTCGGTATCGGCCTCCGCCATCGCGGCAGGGCCGGGGTGTCCGGGCGTGGCGAGCTCCACTCCCGCGGCACGCCACGCCGCGAGGATGTCCTGGTGCCAGCCCACCGCCAGCCAGGCCTTGATCTCGGCGGCGATCACCGGCCCCACCCCGTCGACCGCCGCGAGCTCCTCCTCGGACGCCGCCTCGATGGCGTCGACGGAGCCGAACCAGCCCGCGAGCGCCCGTGCCGCCACGGGACCGACGTGCCGGATGTTCAGGGAGACGAGCTTGCGCCACAGCTCCTTCGTCTTGGCGCGCTCCAGCTCCTCGAGGAGCTTCGTAGCGTTCGCCGACGGCGTCCACTCCGACAGGCTCTCGCCCGACTGCTCCGCGGCGACGCGCTGCGCCTTGCTGTACGACAGCTTGCGCCGGAACGGGGCACGGCGGCGCACCACGCCGTCGTCGTCCATCTTGGGCAGGCCGGTCTCCGCGTCGCGGACCACCGCCTCGATCGGCAGCAGCTGGTCGAGCGTGAGCGAGAAGAGCTGGGCCTCGGTGCCCAGCGGCGGCGTGTCGGGCACGTCGGGCTGGGTGAGTGCCGCAGCGGTGACCTCGCCGAGCGCCTCGATGTCGAGGCCGCCGCGCGAGCCGATGTGCTCGACCCGTCCGCGGACCTGCGCGGGGCAGGACTCCGCGTTCGGGCAGCGCAGGTCGACGTCGGCCTCCTTCATGGGGCGCAGGGGCGTGCCGCACTCCGGGCACTCGGCCGGCATGACGAAGTCCTCGCGCGGGTAGCCGTCGTCGGCGAGGGCGGCCACCGGCCCGAGGATCTCGGGGATGACGTCGCCCGCCTTGCGCAGCACCACGACGTCGCCGATGCGCACCCCCTTGGCCCGCACCACGTCCTGGTTGTGCAGGGTCGCCTGCCGCACGGTGGATCCGGCGACCTTCACCGGCTCCATCACGGCGTACGGGGTGGCCCTGCCGGTACGGCCCACACCGATCTGGATGGCCAGCAGCCGCGTGTTGACCTCCTCCGGCGGGTACTTGAACGCGATGGCCCAGCGCGGCGCACGGCTGGTCGACCCCAGCCGGCGCTGGCGGGCCAGGGCGTCGACCTTGAGGACGATGCCGTCGAGCTCGTGCTCGATGTCGTGCCGGTGCTCGCGGAAGTACTCGATCATCTCCAGCGCGCCGTCCAGGCCGTCGACGACCCGGTTGTGCGGCGAGACGGGGATGCCCCACTGCTCGAACAGGGTGTACGCGTCGGACTGCCGCTCCAGCTCCTCGTGCTTCCCCGCCTGCCACTGCAGGGCCCCCACGCCGTGCGCGTACATGCGCAGGCCCTCCACGCGGGCGAGGCCCGCCTCCAGCTCGAGACCGTCCTTGTTCTCCAGCAGCTGCCGCAGGCCGCCCGCCGCGGCGTTACGTGGGTTGGCGAACTGCGGGAACCGGCGGAGCCCTGCGATGCGCGCTCGCTCCTCGTCGAACTGCTTGCCGCCCGTGTGCCGCCCCGAGCGTTCCCGTGCTTCCTCGACGGCCCGTTCGCGGAGCTGGGCCTGCAGCTCGTTGAGCCGCGTGAAGGTGGCGACGGGGATGAACACCTCGCCACGCACCTCGACCACGTCGGGGTGGCCCTCGCCTGTGAGCTTCTGGGGGATCTCGGCGATACGGAGCACGTTCCGGGTCACGTCCTCGCCGACGCGTCCGTCGCCGCGCGTGACGCCCCGCACCAGGCGTCCCCTCTCGTACACGAGGGAGATCGCCAGGCCGTCGATCTTCACCTCGCACAGCAGACCAGGGCGGTCGGTGCCGAGGTCACGGTTGACCTTGTCGGCCCAGACCGCGAGCTCGTCGGTGCTGAAGGCGTTGTCGAGCGACAGCATGGGCTCGATGTGCTCGACCGTGACGAACCCAGCCGCTGCGGCGCCGCCGACGCTCTGCGTGGGCGACTCCGGCGTCACCAGCGCGGGGTGCGCCGCCTCGAGCGCCTGCAGCTCGCGCATCCGCGCGTCGTACTCGGCGTCCGACGAGACGGGCGCGTCGGCCTCGAAGTAGGCCCGCCGGTCCTCCTCGATCCGGGCCACGAGCTCGGCCCACCGACGCTGTGCGGTGGCTTCGTCGCTCGGGGTTCCTGCGGGTTCCGGGATGCCTGTCGTCTCGCTCACAGACACAATCATGGACTGAACCACTGACATCCGAGCGGCCAGGCACTGGAGCCGGTTGCGAAAGGTCAGCCGACCTGGGCATACACCCCGATCCGCCCCTATCGCACACCGCCGACGTCCCGCTACCATTCGAGAAAAATGCCAGGAATCTACTGAGAGCAGGGGCCCCTTGAAGATCGCCGTCGTCGGTGCCGGTTTCGCAGGACTGGCCACCGCGAAGATTCTCCGCGAGTTCGAGCACGACGTCACCGTCTTCGAGAAGGCGCCGGACGTCGGCGGTGTATGGAGCGCCACGCGCCGGTACACCGGCCTGCGAACGCAGAACAACAAGGACTCGTACGCCTTCTCCGACCTGCCGATGCCCCGGGACTACCCCGAGTGGCCGACCGGTGAGCAGGTCCAGGCCTATCTCGAGCGCTACGTCGCGAAGTTCGAGCTGCGCCCGCACCTGCGGCTCGCCACAGAGGTCGTGCGCGCCGAGCCGACCGACGCGGAGGACGGCTGGATGATCACGGCCCGCCGCATCGGTGCCCCGGTCTCCGCGCCCGAGAAGTTCGATCACCTCGTGGTCGCCAACGGGATCTTCTCCGACCCGGTCTTCCCGCAGTACGAGGGCTACGCCGACCTCGTCCGCGCCGGCGGCAAGCTCGTCGCCTCCAGCCAGCTCAACACGCTGGACGACACCCGCGGCAAGCACGTCGTCGTGGTCGGGTACGGCAAGTCGGCATGCGACGTCGCCGCCGAGATCGGCCCCGTGGCGGAGTCCACCACCGTGGTGGCCCGACGCCTCCTGTGGAAGATGCCGAAGCGCATCGCCAGCACGCTGAACATGAAGTACCTGCTGCTGTCCCGCCTTGGCGAGGCGCTGTTCCGCTACCAGGAGCTGGACAACGGGATGGAGCGGTTCCTGCACGGCCCGGGGAACAAGGTGCGCGCCGGCATGCTCTCGAGCATCGGGTCGGTCGCGACCTGGCAGTTCAAGCTCAAGAAGCTCGGGCTGGTCCCCAACGGCGAGTTCGCCGACATCGCCAACAGCACCGTGTCGCTCTCGACGGACGGGTTCTACGAGCAGGTCGCCGCCGGAGCGATCAAGGTGCACCGCGACACCGAGATCGAGCGGTTCGAGACCGAGGGCGGCCGCCCGGTGGCTGTCCTCAGCGACGGCGCCCGGATCCCGGCCGACCTGGTGGTCTGCGGCACCGGGTTCCACCAGCGCGTGCCGTTCCTCGACGACACCGTGTCCGCACGCCTGCTGGACGACAACGGCAACTACCAGCTCTACCGCCAGATCCTGCCCGAGGGTGTGCCGAACCTGACCTTCGCCGGCTACAACTCGTCGCTGTTCTCCCCGCTGTCCGCCGAGGCGGGCGCCATCTGGATCGCCGCGTACCTGGCAGGCACCATCGACCTGCCCTCGGTCGAGGAGCGGCGCAGGCAGGTGGCCGAGCGGGTGGCGTGGATGCAGCAGCGCACGGGCGGCAAGCACGCGAGGGGCACCAACGTCATCCCGTTCTCGATGCACCAGATCGACGAGACGCTCGACGAGGCCGGCGTGAACATCGGCTCGGGCGTCCGGACGATGCAGTGGCTCCTGCCGATCGAGCCGTCCGTCTACAAGAACGTGGTGCCGCGGCTCAAGGAGCGGATCGCTCAGCAGGCGCCCAAGGACCGCGTCGGCAGCGAGTCCTGACGCACCGCCGGTCGAGCGTGTCGGGGTACCGACAGGCTCGGCCGGCGGCGGAGCAGGGTCAGCGCTCGGTCCGTGGACCGCCCTCCGTGGGCGGAGAGGTGAACCGGACCGGGAGGCTGCGCGGGTAGCGCGACCACGGCGAGACCGACATCGTGAGCACGTCGGCGGGCACCGTCAGCTCCATGTCGAGGATCCTGCGCAGCAGGGTGTCCACGGCGATGCGGCCGATGAGCGGACCGATGCGGTGGGCAGGGCAGGCGTGCGCACCGGCACCCCACGTGAGGTGGAACCGGCTGCCCAGCTCCTCCCATGGGTCGTCCGTGCGGATGGCGCGGTCGGCGTTCGCGGCGGCGACAGCGGGCACGAGGGCGTCACCGTAGGCGATCCGGCGCCCGCCCAGCTCGCAGTCCTGCCGGGCGAACCGGGGCAGCACGTGCGGCGCGGGCGGGTGCCGCCGCGACACCTCGTCCAGCGCGTCGTCCAGGTCGAGGCGGCCGCGCCGGACCCGCGCGGCGAACGCCGGGTCGGTCAGGATCATGTGCAGCGTGCTGGCGATCCACGCGATCTCGGCGTCGTGCCCCAGGCTGAACATCACGCCGATCGACGCCATCACCTCGACGTCGTTCTCGTGGTTCGGATGGTTCACCAGCGTGGTGGTCAGGTCCTCGCCGGGCTCGGCACGGTGCGTCGCCACGAGCACGGCCAGCAGCGACTCCTGCTCGGCGGCGGCCGCGCGGGCCTTCTCCTTGCCCGCGTACACGGCCTCGGTGAGCTCGTGCATCTTGTTCCCGTCGGACAGGCTCATGCCGAACATCTCGGTCATGACCATGACGGGGACGGACACCGCGTACTCGCTCACGAGGTCTGCCTCACCACGCGGCATCAGGCGGTCGATGATCGCCTCGCACGTCACCGCGACGGTGCGGGCAAGTCGCTTCTCGTCGACGCCGCTCAGCGCGTCGTCGAGCGGGGCACGCAGCCGGCGCTGCTGCATCCCGTCGAGGAAGTACGCGTTCTCGCGGGGTGCCAGGGCGGCGAACACCCCGGAGTCCGCGGGGAGGGAACGCTCCTGCACGTACCGCCAGTTGCGGGAGTTGCGGGAGAACAGCAGCTCGTTGCGCATGACGCTGCTCGCCTCGTCGTACCCGAGCACGAGCCACGCAGGCACGCCCGGCTCCAGGTCCATCGGCGCGACCGGGCCCCACTCGTCGCGGAGCTGCTCGTACAGCTTGTGCGGGTCCCGGGCCGTCGTGATGTCCGACAGCTGCATCCGGTCCGAGATGTCTTCCAGCCGGAGATGCAGTCTGTTGGCCAACGTCACGCGTTGACCTTCTGGAACACCGGGAAGGTCATGGCGTGCTCGACCAGGGTGATGAGGGTGAGCACGGCGGACTGCCGGTCCCTGGCGTCGCACTCCACGATGGGGGTCTCCGGCAGCAGGTCCAGTGCCGCGCGCACGCGCTCCAGCGGGTAGTCCGGCGAGTCCGGGAACTGGTTGACGACCACGGCGAACGGGATCTTGGTCCGCAGCTCCAGCTGGTCCAGGACCTCGAAGCTGTCCTCGAGGTGCCGGGTGTCGATCATGACCAGCGCGCCGACGGCGCCGTCGGCCAGGCCTGCCCACAGGTCCCAGAAACGGCGCTGGCCCGGGGTGCCGAACAGGTACAGGGCGATGTCCTCGGTCACGGTGATGCGACCGAAGTCCATCGCGACCGTCGTGGTCTCCTTGTTCGGCTGCCCCGGGTCGATGCCGACGCTCGCCGTGGTGATGCGTTCCTCGGTGCGCAGCGGATCGATCTCGCTGACCGCACCGATCAGCGTCGTCTTGCCCACCCCGAAGGCACCGACGACGAGCACCTTGACCGACCGTGCCACGGTCGGCGCCAGATGCCGCTCGGGCGCAGTGCGGTCAGAGCTTGCGGAGTCCATCGAGAATCTTCTCCAGGATGTCCTTGCCGGGCAGGACGTGCGCTTGATGGTTGGAACGAATCGTCAGGTTCCCCGAGTCGACCAGGTCCGAGACCATGACCGCCACGAGGCTGACCGGTAGCTGCAGGTACGCCGCGACCTCTGCGAGCGCGAGCGTGCCTTGGCACAGCTGCACCAGCTCGCGCTCCAGCCGGCCCGCCGTCGAGAGCACGGGACGGCTCTCGACGGCACGGACAAGAGTCTCTGGTCGCAGCGTGTTGCGCGACGGGTGCGCCCGCCCCGAGGTGAGCACGTATGAGCGCACCGGGTGGTCGCGGTACTCCTCGGTGTCCATCCCCTCGCCCCCTGTCGGTCGGTCAGGTATCGGTCGAGCTGGTGGTGCCTGAACAATCGAGCCCCGCAGGGCCCGAGCACTGCTTTCCTTCGACGGCGCCTGGTGCGGGATCAGCTGGTGATCCGCTCCGTGCCCAGGGTGCGCTCTCCGATCATGAGGACCTGGGCCTGCATCTGCTGGGCAATCAGCGCCGGGTCGATCACCGGGTCGGTGACGACCGCGAGACGGGAACCGTCACCGGCCCCCCGGACAAAGAGGAACCCTCCGTCGAATTCCACCACAATCTGGCGAATCGTGTCGCTGTTTCCGAACTCTCTGCTCATTCCGATCCCCAGTGCCGCAAGTCCGGCACACGCCGCGGCCACCTTGTCGGCCGTGTCGAGCGGGGTCTGGTCCGTCCGAACCTTCATCAGGCCGTCCGAGGTGAGCACCACAACATGCTTGACCCCCCGTACACCACTGATGAGCTCGAGCATCCAGCTGTTGCCGTCGGTGCTTGTCATGCCGTCGGCCTGCGTAGTCATCGGTCCTCCGAAGTTCCGCCGGCTCCAGCCGGCGGCTCGCTGCTGTCAGATGAGTCCCCGAACCGCGCCTCGCTCGAACTGAAGAAGGCACCCATCCACTCACCGGCCTCTTCGGCCGATTGCACGGGACCGGGAGCTTCGGTACGGGGCTCCGCGGTCTTGGTCCGGTCGTCGGGCGCCTCCGCCTCTCCACGGCGTGATCGCCGCTGCGGAAGTGCGGACGGCTCGGGGAACTCGTCGTCCTCGGGGCGGGCCCGCCCAGGACGCAGGGGCAGCTCGCCCGGGGCCTTCACGTGGGCACCGGCCACTGGCGTCTCCTCCTCGTCGTCGACCACGGCGCCTGGCGCGCTCAGCGGCTCGACAGGGACCACGGTCGCAGGGTCGGGCGCAGCGGGGGCCGGCCACTCGTCGTCGTCCGCAGGCTTGGCTGTGGGCAGCTCTGGTGCGAGCTGCTGCTCGACGACGGCGGTGGCGCTACGTCGGGACCCGAGAGCCGAGGCCCCGGTGGACGGGTTGCCTGCGCTCGGCAGGGTCGCGGCCGGCGTGAGCATCCCCGTCGGCACCACTGCCTCGGTGAGCTCCGCCGGGATCATGACGATGGCGCGGAGGCCGCCGTACACCGACTCGGTGACGTCCACGCGGAAGCCGTGGCGGCGGGCGTAGGTACCGACGACGGCAAGGCCGGTCTGCGGGATCTCACCGAGCTCGGTGATGCTGATCTCGCGCTTGCCCGAGGCGATGTCACGCGCCTGCTCGAGCTGCTTGAGGTCGAGACCCACACCGCAGTCGTCGATCTCGACGACCGCGCCGCGCTGCACCTGCCGCAGCGAGACCAGCACCTGCGTGGTGGGCGGCGAGGACTGCGTGGCGTTGGAGAGCAGCTCGGCCACGAGGTGGATGAGCGGCTCGACGATGCGCGCAGAGACGGCGACGCCGGGGTCACCCGACACCTCGACCCGGTGGAACGCGGTGATGCGGCTGGCGGCACCCTTGACGACGTCGGGCAGCGGGAGCGGCTCGCTCCACTGCTGACCAGGCCACTCGCCGCACAGTGCCGCGAGGCTCTGTGCCTGGCGGGCCTGCTGGGCCGCGGCGTGGTCCACGCGCATGGACGTCTGGAGGATGTCCGGGTCGGTGGGGTGGCGCTGCACCATCCGCGCCGCCTCCTCCTGGATACGGTGCGCGGCGGCCTGGACCTTGCGGCTCAGGGCGACCACGGCGACCTGGACGGCGTCCCGGCGGGCGACCCGCTCCTCCTGGACCCTGGCAAGCATGGCTGCTGCCTCGTCCAGCCGGGCCTGGGCGCCCGCGTCACCGGGAAGGTGGGGCAACGGCGGGGCGGGCTCGCTGTCGAGGAACGCGGGCAGCTGCTCCTTCGCCAGGGCGTCGAGCGCCATGGAAGCCGCCTCGGCGCGCTCCTCGGCCCGACGGTGCGCGAGAACGAGGTCCTCGTGCGCTGCGAGATCGTCCCGTGAGGACCGTGCGGCGATCAGCGCGGCCGCCACGGCGAGCCCGATGGCAGCGATGCCGACGAGCCATGCGGGCCACGTGGACGAGGCCCCGGTGGCGGTGAACAGGACGGGCGCTACGAGTACATAGGCAAGCACGCCGGCGACGCATACCCAGGGCGCAACCTGGCGCAGCCTGCTCGGCGGAGGAGAAGAAGACATCGAGCTCACCGAGCCGATCCCCCTAATAGTTGTCTCGTCAGAGTTTGGGAAGGCCGGACACGGCGAATTACCGCGACCTGCTCCACGAACTCGGCTGGAGGGGGCGAACAACCCCCTGGAGTGCAGTTTCTACCACAGCGCGTCCCACGCGTGGAAGGGCACGACCGTGGTGCGAGGAGCGAAAATATGTGCCACTGAGGAATGTGGCAGCACCATGGCCCAATAACCCCACATTACGGCAAAAAACGGGCGCGTATCGCTCAGGCTACGGCAAGTTGTCCACCGGCGGCGGATGCTGCGACCGGCCGCGTAGGGTGCTCACCATGAGCGTCGAGCACACCCAGACCGCCCCCCGATCCGCTCTCCCGGTCACCCCCCTCGACCCAGCGGGCACCGACCCGTTCGCCTGGCTCGAGGACGTCGACGGCGACACCGCCCTTGGCTGGGTCCGCGAGCGCAACGCGCACAGCGCGGAGGCGCTCGGCGGCACCGACTTCGCCGCGACGGAGCTGGCGGTGCGCGAGGTCCTCGACTCGGACGACAAGATCCCGCACGTCTCGAAGGTCGGGAGCCACTACTACAACTTCTGGCAGGACGCCGAGCACCAGCGTGGCCTGTGGCGCCGCGCCACGCTCGAGTCGTACCGGACCGACGACCCCGAGTGGGAGACGGTCCTCGACCTCGACGCGCTCGCGGCGCAGGAGGGGGAGAGCTGGGTCTGGCACGGCGCGAGCGTCCTGCGCCCGACGCCGGAGCAGCTCGCGGCCGGCGAGCCCCGCAGGCACGCGCTGGTCGACCTGTCGCCCGGCGGCTCCGACTCCGACGTCACCCGCGAGTTCGACCTGGTCACCAAGCAGTTCGTGCCCGAGAGCGACGGCGGGTTCGTCCGCGCGCAGGCCAAGGGCGGGATGTCCTGGGTCGACTCGGAGACCGTCTACGTGTACACGGACTTCGGCGCCGGCACCATGACGCCGTCGGGCTACCCACGGCAGGTGAAGCGGTGGCGCCGCGGCACGCCGCTGGCCGAGGCGGCCCTCGTCTACGAGGGCACGGAGCAGGACATGTCCATCAGCGCCTCGCGCTCCCACACCCCGGGCTTCGAGCGCGACCTGGTGCACCGCGCCCTGCGGTTCTACGCCAACGAGACCTACCTCGCCACGGGCGTGGGCACAGCCGACCAGACCCTGACGAAGATCGACGTGCCCGACTCGGCGAACGTCGGCCTGCACCGCGAGTGGATGCTGGTGCGTCTGCGCGACGACTGGGTGCTCGGCGACACCACCTACCGCGCCGGCTCGCTCCTTGCCACGGGCTTCGACGACTTCATGGCCGGGTCGCGCGACCTGACGGTCCTCTTCGAGCCGACGCCGACGACGTCGCTCGCCGGGATCACCTGGACGCGGAACCACCTGGTGCTCAACGTGCTCGACGACGTGAAGAACCTGCTGCACGTGCTGACCCCGCCGTCATCGCCGTCATCGCCGTCGGCGGCCGGGACCGCCGGCTGGGTGCGCTCCGAGCTGCCCGTCGGGGGCGAGCTGCTCACCGTCGGCGTCGGCGCGGTGGACGTCATCGACTCCGACGACGTCTGGGTGGTCACCACCGGTTACCTGACCCCCTCGACGCTGGGGCTCACCACCGTCGGCGCGCCGCGGCCGTCGGCCCCAGAGGTGCTGAAGTCGGCGCCCTCCTACTTCGAGGCGGCAGGGCTCGCGGTCCGCCAGCGGTTCACCGAGTCGGACGACGGGACGCGCGTGCCGTACTTCGTCGTCGGCCGGGCGGACCGCGTCGAGGGCGAGGCGGGGCCCGCACCCACGCTGCTGTGGGGCTACGGCGGTTTCGAGCACGCGATCCTGCCGGGGTACTCGGGCACGGTCGGGCGCGCGTGGCTGGAGCGCGGCGGGGTGTACGCCGTGGCGAACATCCGCGGCGGCGGCGAGTACGGACCGGCGTGGCACCAGGCCGCGCTGAAGCAGCACCGCCACCGGGCGTACGAGGACTTCGCCGCCGTCGCGCGCGACCTCGTCGCCAGCGGCGTCACCGTCCCCGCGCAGCTCGGGATGGAGGGCCGCTCGAACGGCGGTCTGCTCGCCGGCAACATGCTCACGCGTTACCCGGAGCTCTTCGGGGCGATCATCGTGGGCGTCCCGCTGCTGGACATGAAGCGGTACTCGCACCTGCTCGCGGGCGCGTCCTGGATGGCGGAGTACGGCGACCCGGACAGCGACGAGTGGGAGTTCCTCCAGACGTTCTCGCCGTACCACCTGTTCGACGCCGCGCGCGACTACCCGCCGGTGCTGTTCACGACGTCGACAAAGGACGACCGCGTGCACCCTGGCCATGCCCGCAAGATGGCGGCGCTCATGCTGGCCGCGGACAAGGACGTGACCTACTACGAGAACATCGAGGGCGGCCACGGCGGGGCGGCGAACAACGCACAGGCCGCGTACATGGCGGCCACCCACTGGACGTTCCTCTGGAACCGCCTGAGCAGCTGACTCGCGGGCTGCTCTCACCTCCTGCGCTCACCCCGTTCGAGACCGTCACGCCTCCGCGCGTTCCGCCAGGGTCTCGGCGATGCGGCCGAGGTTGGCCAGCTCCGCACGGTGAGCGTCGGACGAGCCGAGCGACGAGCGAGGTGCCGCCAGCAGCGTCACGTCCGCGAGCCGTGCGGCGGGCAGGCCGATCCGCCGCCACGGGACCGCAACGAGGTCGGCGAGCCGGCCGAGCGCAGGTCCTGCACACTGCGAGACCTGCGCCGGCGGCAGCCCTGCCCAGAGCCCGGTGCCACGCTCGACGGCCCGGGCCAACAGCTCCCAGGCCCGCTCGTTCCAGCCGTCCGGCCCGACGGCGGCCAGGTCGAGGCCCAGCGCGTCGGCACCGGCGAGCACGACGGGCGGCACGCCGACCCAGGTGCCACCGAGGTGCACGACGGACCGCGCACCGGCGTCCCGCACGGCCGCCAGCACCGGCTCGAGCCCTTCGACGATCTCTGGTCCGGCCACCGCCCGCAGCCGCGAGAACCCGGAGAACGTCGGCAGGACGCCCGCGTGCACCTGACCGAGCAGGGGCTCGGCGAGCTGCACCGTGACCTCGGCGCCTGGCACCTGGGCCACGAGGTCCGACACCAGCGTGCGCAGGCTCTCGGCGAGCGCGAGGCCCAGGTCGGCCCGGGCTCCGGTGTCGGCAAGGACTCGGTCCCCGCGCGCGGACCAGAGCTGGGCCGCCAGCGTCCACGGCCCCAGCAGCTCGACGGTGAGCGGACCCGTGTGGCCGTGCGCCGCGACGGCGAGGGCGCCGAGGTCCTCGCGCCAGAACGCCTCGGCACGCCGCGCGTCGAGGCCGGGACGTTCGGTGAGCTTCCAGCCGTGCGGGCCCAGCTCGACGGGCATCTCGGTGAGGCGCACCGCCGTCCGTCCCAGGACGTCGGCGCCCGGCCCGCGCTGCGTCAGCTGGGTCAGGAACGGCACCGCGTCGACACCGGTCGGCAGCTCGGCGAGCTCGCCGAGCGCCGTCTGCTGTGCCTCGAGCACGTCGCGCTCGCCCCCGGGCCACGGCCCGTGTCCGCTCACAGCAGTCATCAGCTCTCCTTGTTCAGCTATGTGTCGAGCAGGTAGGAAGCCAGTCGATGCTCCGCGGACGAGATCGGTCTCTCGGGATGAGATCGGCCAGCCGACCGACCGATCTCATCCCAAGGGACCGAAGTCAGCGAGCTCGCGGCGCAGGGGCTCGCCAGGCTCGGGAGACCGTCGCCTGGCCCAGCACACGAGTGCCGCGGTACACCACGACCGACTGTCCCGCGGCGACGCCCCGCAGCGGTGCCCCGGTGAGCTCGATCTCCATGGCGGGTGCGGGCGTCTCCGCCCCTGCCGCTGACGTCGCCGGCCGCTCACCTTCTGGTACGTCGTCACCATACGCGTCGGCGGCGTGGGCGGTTGACCGCACCCGTGCCGGGACGGGGGCACCGTGGGCACGGACCTGCACCTCGGCGTCGAACCACCCGTCCGGGTCCTGGACGACGCTGGCGGTGGTCCCGGCAGGATCGACCGGCGCAGCAGGCTCGTCCAGCACCCCGTCGAACCACAGGGCCTTCTCCCCCGCGATCCGGTCCACGCTCAGCAGCTCGGCGGGACCCACGACCACCGTGTTCGTCGCTGGCTGCACATCGACCACGTACCGCGCCCTGCCGTCGGCGGCCGGGCGGCCGAGGCCCAGCCCCTTGCGCTGGCCCACCGTGAACGAGTACGCGCCGTCGTGCTCGCCCACGACCTCGCCGTCGACGTCCACCACCTCGCCGGGGCGCGAGCCCAGCCGGGACTGCAGGAAGCCGCGGGTGTCGCCGTCGGCGACGAAGCAGATGTCGTAGGAGTCGGGCTTCGCCGACACCGACAGCCCGCGTCGCGCGGCCTCGGCCCGCACCTCGTCCTTGGACGCGAACCCGCCGAGCGGGAACATCGCGCGGGAGAGCCGGTCGGCCCCTGCGACCGCCAGGACGTACGACTGGTCCTTGGCGTCGTTCGGCGAGCGGTGCAGCTCGCGCACGGTGCGCCGGCCGCCGTCGGGCAGCGCGACCTCGCGCGTCTCGATCCGCGCGTAGTGGCCCGTCGCGACGGCGTCGAACCCGAGTGCCGTCGCCTTGTCGAGGAGCGCCTCGAACTTGATGTGCTCGTTGCAGCGCACGCAGGGGTTGGGGGTGCGGCCGGCCTCGTACTCCGACAGGAAGTCGGCCACCACGGTGTCCTCGAAGCGCTCGGACAGGTCCCACACGTAGTAGGGGATGCCGAGCAGGTCGGCGGCACGGCGGGCGTCGCCCGCGTCCTCGATGGAGCAGCAGCCGCGCGATCCCGTGCGGAACTGGTCGCGGTTCCGGGACAGCGCCATGTGCACCCCCACGACGTCGTGCCCCGCCTCGACGGCGAGCGCCGCGGCGACCGCTGAGTCCACACCACCCGACATCGCAGCGAGCACCCTCATGACATGCCTCCTTGTCCTCGGCCGGACACCAGCCCAGCGGCCTGCGCGCGCGCCACCACCTGGGGCAGCGCGGCGACCAGCCGGTCGACGTCGGCCTCTGTCGACGTGGCCCCGAGCGAGAACCGCAGGGCTCCGCGGGCCTCGGTCTCGGGCACGCCCATCGCCAGGAGCACGTGCGACGGCTGCGGTACGCCAGCCTGGCACGCCGAACCGGTCGAGGCCTGCACTCCCGCCGAGTCCAGCAGGTACAGCAGGGAGTCGCCCTCCGCGCCGGGGAAGGTGAAGTGCGCGTTGCCGGGCAGCCGGTCGACCGAACCCTGCGGGCCGGCCGACGAGTCCCCGGGCGTCCCCCGTTCGTCCGCGGGATGCGGCGTCGGCTCCGGGCCGCGCAGCACAGCGGTGGGCGCCGCCGCGCGCACCCTGGCGACAAGGTCGTCACGCAGGGCGGCCAGCCGGGCGGCGCGCTCCGGCATGCATCCGACGGCATGGTGCGCGGCGACGCCGAAGGCCGATATCGATGCCGCGTCGAGCGTCCCGGAGCGCACGCCGCGCTCCTGGCCGCCGCCGTGCAGCACGGCGTCGAGCGCGAGGTCGCGCTTGGCGAGCAGGGCGCCGACGCCGACGGGGCCGCCCAGCTTGTGTCCGCTCACCGTCATGGCGTCGACGCCCGACTCCGCGAAGTCCACCTCGGTCTGGCCGACGGCCTGGACTGCGTCGGTGTGCACGGGGATGCCGTACGGGCGTGCCGCGCGCACGACGTCGCGGACGGGCTGGAGCGTGCCCACCTCGTTGTTGGCCCACATGACGCTGATCAGCGCGGTCTCGTCGGCGTGCGCGGCGAGCTCTGCGCGCAGCGCGTCCAGGTCGAGCCGGCCCTCGCCGTCGACGGGCAGCAGCACGATCTCCGCGCCCGCGTGGCCGGCCAGCCAGAACGCCGGGTCGAGCACCGCGTGGTGCTCGACGCCGGAGACCAGGACGCGGCAGCGACGGGTGTCCTGCGCACGCCGACCCCAGAAGATGCCCTTGATCGCCAGGTTGTCGGCCTCGGTGCCGCCCGACGTGAAGATGACCTCGCTGGGCCGCGCGCCGAGCGCCTTCGCGAGCGTCTCCCGCGCCTCCTCGACGGTGCGCCGTGCCGTGCGGCCCGCTGAGTGCAGCGACGACGCGTTGCCGGTGCGCTGCGCAGCGGCCACGAACGCGGCGAGCGCCGCCGCCGACATCGGCGTGGTCGCGGCGTGGTCGAGGTACGCGCCGTCCGGCTCGCGGGGCACGGTGCCGTGCGCGCCGCTCACCGTCAGGGGTGCGCGCGCGGGCTCAGGGGGCGGGGTGGTCACGGTCATCAAGTCTACGAACGCCGCGGAGGCCCGATCGCATCCCGCGGGTGTGACATCGCGCGAGGCGAGCCTCCTCGGGTGGTCGAGCCCGCTGACAGGCGAGTGCCGGCCATGTGTCGGTGACCCCCACTCAGGGCAACACACAGCCGGCACTCGACGGTCAGGCGAGGCGTGACCGGGTCAGCGGTCGGAGCGACCGTTCCCGTTGCCGCGGCCCCGGCCGCGGTAGACCTGCACCACGGTGGGACGCGGGCCGCGGAAGTCGCCGGCCTCCACCGGAGCACCCGCTGCGATGTAGTCGGGGAAGAACGACTGCGGGGCGTCGAACGTGCCGTCCTCGCCCGGGTGCTGCACGTTCACGTAGACCATGCCGTCACGGGAGTCGATGATCGGGCCGCAGGTCTCTGCGCCGGCCGGCACCGAGAGGAACTGCTGCACGTGCCCGCGCTCGCGGCCCGCCACCGGCACCTTGAACAGGCCGTCGCACTTGGCGATGCCGCTGGAGCTCGGCTGGCCGTCGGTCGAGATCCAGAGGTTGCCCTCGGCGTCGAACGCCAGGTTGTCCGGGCAGGAGATCGGCGAGACCCGGTCCTTCGGGTAGCCCGCGAAGTACGTGCCCTCGACGGCGGGGTCGCCGGCGACGAGCAGCAGGTTCCACGTGAAGCGGGTGGAGGTCTGGTCACCCGAGGGGATGATCTCGACGACGTGCCCGTCGCGGTTGCCGTTGATGGTGGCGCCACCCTGGACCTTGTGGTCGCGCGGGTTCGCCTCCGTCGCGCCCTCGGTGCGGTTGCCAGGGGTGCGGCCCGAGTTGTTGGTGCACGCCACGTAGATGCGGCCCGTGACCGGGCTGATCTCGACGTCCTCGGGGCGGTCCATCTTGGTGGCGCCGACCGTGTCGGCCGCAAGGCGCGTGTAGACCAGCACCTCCTCGACGGACATGCCGGCCACCTGGCTGGCGCCGTCGAGCACCAGGGGCAGCCACTCGCCGGAGCCGTCGAAGGCGCCGTCGGACGGCAGCGCGCCCGAGCCGTCGATCTCGGCGGCCGGCGAGTCACCGGTGAGCTTGGCGACGTACAGGTCGCCCTCGGAGAGCAGGGTCTTGTTGTGCTCCCGCGCCCGCCGGGAGCTGCCCTTGGCGACCCGGTCCTTGGAGACGAACTTGTAGATGTAGTCGAACGCCTGGTCGTCACCCATGTACGCGACGGCGTGGCCGCGGCGGGACAGCGTGACGTTGGCGCCCTCGTGCTTGAACCGGCCCAGCGCCGTGTGCTTCACGGGCGGCGCCGACGGGTCGTGCGGGTCGAGCTCGACGATCCAGCCGAAGCGGTTGGACTCGTTCTCGTACCCGGCACCGCCGCCGAAGCGCGGGTCGTCGGCCTCCCAGCCGTAGCTGGTGGAGCTGCCCAGGCCGTAGCGGGCGTCAGCGGTCGGGTTGGCTCCGGCGGCGACGAAGTAGCCGTTGAAGTTCTCCTCGCCCGACAGGACGGTGCCCCACGGCGTGGTGCCGCCGGCGCAGTTGTTCATGGTGCCGAGCACGCGGGTGCCTGTCGGGTCAGCGGTCGTCCGCATCAGGTCCGTGCCAGCGGCAGGCCCGTCGATGACGAACTCGGTGTCCATGTGGATGCGGCGGTTGACCGGGCTGATCCGCTGGTACGACCAGGGCTTGCCGGGCGCCTTGCGGCGGACCTCGACCACGGCCATGCCGTGCGCGGCACGCTCGATGGCGCGGGCGTAGGCGTTCCTGGTCTCGGTGACGTTCCCGTCGGCGTCGGTCTCCCAGTACTTCTCCGTGGCCGGGAACATGATCGCCGCGTTGGTGTACTCGAGGTTCGACACCAGGAGGCCGCGCGTGCCGCGGCGCTCGTCGCCCACGTCGAACGGCAGGATGTCGAGGTAGTCGCAGTTGTAGCCGAACTGCTTGGCCTGCTGCTCCGGCGACTGGTTGTACGGGTCGAACGTGCGGGCGCCCGGGAGGATCGGGTCGCCCCAGCGGATGATCGGGTCCCAGGTGTAGCCGTCGGGCACCACGAGCTGGTCGACGTCGACGGGCTGCGGATCGATCGCCCCGAAGGCGAGGCCCTTGCCGCCGCCGTGGCCGGGGAGACGCCCCTCGGGCAGGGTCGCGGCAGCGGCCGACGGCGCGCCGACACCCTGCGCGCCGATGACCACGGCACCGGCGGCGACCGCCATGGTGCCCAGCATCGCGCGGCGGGACAGCACCGAGCTCACGACGTCCTTGAAATACTCGTTGGCGCTCTCGTTGGGAGCGGGGTGGAGGCACGCGTCGTTGCACTTGAGACGGCACGTGACGGGGCTGCGCTTGCCGCGCGCGTGCGTGTGCACATTCAGCAGCGGGCGGTGTTCAGGAGCGATCGTCATCGGAGGTTCTCCGGTCCGAGCTGGGGGGTAGGTCGACGTCAACCTAGGAGCAGGCGGTGTCTCGTCCGCGAAAGGTCTGGTACGTCCAGGTGAACGGGACGTGTCCAGGTAGGTTCCTCATCCGAGGATCGCGCGGCTGGTGACGTCCCGCCACCCCTCGGCGCGCAGCAGCTGCTCCGCGCCACGCGACCGCAGACCGCGCTCGCACACCACGAGCACCGGCCCGTCGACCGGGTGGTCCAGCAGCTCAGGCGGCAGGTCTCCGGCCGCAAGGTCTTCCAGCCGCACGAACACCGCACCGGGGACCGCGCCCGGCCGGAGGCCGACGTCGAGCAGCAGCACGCCGGGACTCCCCGAAGGAGCCGGCGCCGGGGGCGCCGTCGGCTCGGCGGATGCCGTCGGTGCAGCCAGCGCCGTCGGCTCAGCGGGCTCAGCGGGCTCGGCAGCGGAGCCGGACGGCGCAGGGGCCAGCTCGATCGCGTCCCACGCGGAGGTGCGCGCGTCGTAGACCAGCAGCCGGCCCAGCGCCGGATCGCCGGTGCCGGTCAGGACCTTGACCGCCTCGACAGCCATCGTCGACCCGACGACGCCGCACGCAGGGCTCAGCACGCCGACCGTCGAGCACGACTCCCCCTCCGGCGGCTGCGGGCCGTACACGTCCGGGTAGGTGATCGCCCGCCCGCCCGGGGCCGCCGACCAGAAGACGCTCACCTGACCGTCCCAGCCCAGCACGGTCCCCCAGACGACGGGCAGGCCGAGGCTCGCCGCCGCGTCGGAGACGGCATAGCGAGTCTGATAAGTGTCCGAGCCGTCGACCACCAGGTGGTACCCGCCGAGGATCGCTGCCGCGTTGTCGCGCGTCAGGCGCTCACCGTGCGCTATCACCTCGACCTGGGGAGCCAGCCCGCGCAGCACGTCCGCGGCCGACGCCGTCTTGGCGCGCCCGACGTCGGCCACCGAGTGCAGCACCTGTCGCTGCAGGTTGGACGCCTCGACGACGTCGTCGTCGATGATGCCGAGCGTGCCGACGCCCGCAGCGGCGAGGTACTGCAGGACCGGCGAGCCGAGGCCGCCGGCGCCCACGACCACCACGCGCGACGCCGCGAGCCTCTCCTGCGCGGCCAGGCCGAACCCGTCGAGCAGCAGGTGCCGCGCCGTCCGACGCCGCTCGGCGGGCGCCAGCCTGCCGACGGGGGCCGAGCCCGTCCGGACCGCCGGGGCTGTCTCCGGGGCTGTCTGCGGTGGAAGCTGCTCCATCCCGTCATTCCACCACGAGGTGCCGCCCGTTCGGCGTGCCCGAGAGGTCCTCTGCGTCCCACGCCATCCTCCGCGTGCCGCGCCATCCTCCCGCGCTGAAACGGTCCGAGCGCGGAGGATCCCATGGCGTGCAGAGGATGGCGTGGGACAGCCGGCCCTGCCTCAACCCCTGCGCTTGCGGATCTCCGCCGCGGCCTGCGGGAGCACGTCGGCGAGCTGTCCCACGACGGCGAAGTCGCAGATCTCGAAGATCGGCGCCTCCGGGTCGCTGTTCACCGCGACGATCACCTGGGACGCCTGCATGCCGCCGCGGTGGTGCGGTGCACCCGAGATGCCCGCGCCGATGTAGACACGCGGGGCCACGGTGACGCCGGTCTGCCCGACGTACGAGTCCCACCAGCCCTCGAACGCCGCGTCTCGGGACGCGCCGACGGCAGCGCCGAGGGCGTCCGCGAGGTCCTCGACGGGGCCGAAGTCGCCGTCGGTACCACGCCCGCCCGCGACGACCACCGCCGCCTGGTCCAGCGGCGGCCGGCCGCTCGTGTCGGCCTTGACCTCGCGCGACAGGAGCGTGACCGGAGACGGCGCTACCTCGACGGCAAAACCCTCGGTCACCGGCTCGACGGCGGTCTCAGCAGGTTGCGCGACCGCCGAGTTGGCCCGCACGGTCACGACGGCGACGTCGGTGGTCACAGCGCACTCCGTGTCCCACGCACCGGCGAAGACACGCTTGCCCGCCACGATCCGGCCGTCCTCCCCCTCGCGCAGGGCGGCAGCGTCGATCACCAGGCCGGCCCTGAGCTCCCGGGCAGCGAGGGCCGCCGCCTCCTTCGCGGCGAACGACGTGGGCAGCAGCACGACGTCGGCGTCGGTGAGGCGTACTGCGGCGGCCAGTGAGGCCGCGACGACGGCGGGCAGGTGCCGCTCGTCCCCACCCACTGCAGCGCCGTCGCGGGCGAGCTCCGCCTGGTGCACGGTCTCGATGCCGTACGCGCCGAGCTGCGCGAGCGCCTCGACAGTGGGTGTCTCCAGGGCGACCGCCTCGACCCGGCCGAGGCCGCGGGCGATGGTGAGCAGCTCGAGCACGCTGGTGCCGACCTCGGTAGCGGGGTCGAGCAGGACCAGGACTGTGCGGTTGGTCATCACGTGCCTTTCACGATCGATCAGGCGCTATGGATCTGGCCTGAGCCTGCGGTCTCAGACCAGGTCGTTGCGGAGGAGGAAGTCGGCGAGCGCCACGCCGCCCTCGCCCTTGTCGGTGACGATCTCCGGCTCGGCGCGCTCCGGGCGCGGCTCGGCCGACAGCGCCTGGGTACGGGCACCGGCGGCACCCGCGACGGCGGGGTCGAGCCCGAGGTCGGCCGGGGACCACACCTCGATCTCCTTGTTGCGGGCCGCCATGATGAGCTTGAAGCCCGGGAAGCGCGGCTGGTTGGCCGCGTCCGTCACGGAGAGGACGGCGGGCAGCGGCGCGGACAGGCGCTCGGTGACGTCGTCGACCTCGCGGGTGATCGTGAGCGTGCGCGCCGATCCCTCCGCCGGCGCGAGCTCGACCTTCTTGGCGAGGTTCAGGGTGGGCAGGCCGAGCTCTGCGCCGAGCAGCGTCGGGACCACGGAGCCCAGCCCGTCGAGGGCGGCCATGCCGGTCACCACGAGGTCCACCGGGACCTGCTCGCCGAGCCTGCGGACGGCTGCGGCGAGGACAGCGGCGGTGCCGAAGTAGTCGGAGCCGGCCAGGGCGTCGTCGGACACGCGTATGCCGCGGTCCACGCCGAGCTGGAACGCCTTGCGGAGGGCGACGTCGCCGTCGGTACCGGCCATCGTGACGGCGATCACCTCGCCGTCCTCCGGCCCGATGGCCCCTGAGGCCCGCTCCGCCTCGACGAGCCGCAGGGCGGCCTCGATGGCGTTCTCGTCAAGCTCGTTGAGGGTGCCCTCGCCGGCGTTGCGCATGACCCGACAGTTCTCAAAACCGCGCTCGGTGTTGATGTCAGGGACGTACTTGACGGTGACCACTATGCGCATGGGGTAAACGGTACGACGTCGGGCGGCGTGTGACGGATCCCGTCCACAGACGGGCCTGCAACGATTGGGCACATGGTGCAGTCACCCCGAGCAGAACCGCAGCGGGCGCCGGGCGATCCGGCGCCGCGGCCGGTAGTCCGGCCGCTCATCCGTCCAACGGCCCGGCGTAGCCACGTCCCGCCCCTCGGGGTCTACGTCACGCCCGACGGCGGGATCGACGCCGCCGTCCTCGCGTCCCACGCGACCGCCGTCGACCTCTGCCTCATCGACGTCACCGACCCGTCCCTGGACGAGCACGACCCGAACCGGTACACCGAGCGGCGGGTCGAGATGGTCGGTCCGGTGTACGGCGTCTGGCACACGCACGTCCCGGACGTCTCTCCTGGTCAGCGCTACGGGTTTCGCGTGTACGGACCGTGGGACCCGCGTGCCGGGCTACGGCACAACCCGGCCAAGCTGCTGGTCGACCCCTACGCCCGCGGGTTCGCCGGCCGGCTGCGCTACGGCCCGGAGGTGGTCGGCTCGGTGTCCACGGAGCGTGAGCCCGGCTGGTGGCTCGGCGACCCCTACGGGGCGGCGGACGAGACCGACTCGCTGGCGTACGTGCCGCACTCCGTCGTCGTGGCGCCGCTGCCGCCGCCGGCTCCCCTGTCGCGGCCGCGCATCCCGTGGGCAGAGACCGTCATCTACGAGGCGCACGTGCGGGGCCTGACGATGCTCCGCGAGGACATCCCGGAGGAGCTGCGCGGCACCTATGCGGGAGTGGCGCACCCTGCCGTCGTCGAGCACCTGCTGAGCCTCGGCGTGACCACGCTCGAGCTGCTGCCGATCCACAAGAGCGTCGCCGAGTCGCGCCTGGCCGCTACCGGCCTGACGAACTACTGGGGCTACAACACCCTCGGGTTCTTCGCGCCCAACGCCGCCTACGCGACCAGGGCAGCGCAGGAGCAGGGTGCCGAGGCGGTGCTCGACGAGGTGCGCGGCATGGTGCACCTGCTGCACGAGGCGGGCATCGAGGTGCTGCTGGACGTGGTCTACAACCACACCTGCGAGGGCGGCGACGACGGGCTGCACCTGGCGTGGCGCGGCCTCGACAACCCGGTCTACTACCTGCACGACGGCGCCTCGCCCGCCGCCCTCGCCGACGTCACGGGCACCGGCAACTCGCTGGACTTCCGGCGTCCGCGCGTGATCCAGATGGCGCTGGACTCGCTGCGGTACTGGGCCGAGACGGTCGGCGTCGACGGGTACCGGTTCGACCTCGCGGTGACCCTCGGCCGCGGCAACGTCGGCTTCGACCCGGACCACCCGTTCCTGGTGGCCCTGCAGACCGACCCCGTGCTGTCGGGCCTCAAGCTCGTCGCGGAACCCTGGGACGTGGGCCCTGGCGGCTGGCAGACGGGTTCGTTCCCGTCGCCCATGGCGGAGTGGAACGACCGGTTCCGTGACGCCGCGCGCGGCTTCTGGCTGGACGCTCCCAAGCAGGGCGCGCGCGGCCAGGAGATGCTCGGCCTGCGGGACCTCGCCACCCGGCTCGCCGGGAGCGCCGACCTGTTCGGGCCGGGCGACCCGCCGCTGGTGCGCGGTCCTGTCGCCTCGGTGAACTACGTGACGGCGCACGACGGCTTCACGCTCGCGGACCTCGTGGCGTACGACCACAAGCACAACGAGGCCAACGGCGAGGACAACCGGGACGGGTCGGACAACAACCTGTCGTGGAACCACGGGATCGAGGGCCACACCCCGACGGGCGACGACGCCACGACCGAGCCCTGGCAGGCGATCGTGCCGCCGCGCCGCCGGTCGCAGCGGAACCTGCTGGGCACCCTGCTGCTCGCCGCCGGTACCCCCATGCTCACGGCGGGCGACGAGTTCGGCCGCAGCCAGGGCGGCAACAACAACGCGTACGTCCAGGACAACGAGGTCTCCTGGCTGCGGTGGGCCCTTGACGACGCCGCCAACGACCTCCTCGAGACCACCCGGTACCTGCTCCGGCTGCGGCGGGAGCATCCGGCGCTGCGTGCCGACTCGTTCTTCCTTGGTTCGCCCCGGCCGAACGAGTCGGACCCTGACCTGCTCTGGTACTCAGGGGCTGGGACGCTGATGGAGCCCGCCACGTGGAACGAGACCTACCGCCGCGTGCTGCAGATGCTGCGGCCGGGCCCGACGGCGGGTGACGCGGACGTGCTCCTGGTCGTGAACGGCGGCCTGGACGACGCGCACGTGACGCTGCCCGAACAGGCTCGCGCGGACAGTGCGCCCTGGGAGCTGGTCTGGGACTCCTCCTGGGACTTCCCGTTCGTGCCGGAGGACGAGGCGGGCCCGCGGACCTCGGTGACGATGGACGCGCTCAGCCTCCAGGTGCTGCTCTCGCCGGGGAGGTGAGCGCGCCGTTTCACCCCCGAAATGACGTGCTGACGGCACCGCGGGAGGTATGTCCTGGTTAAAGTGCGCTCATGACTGACTCCGTCCACAACAACGACGTTGCCGCAGCGGTCGACACCGACGTCATCGTCGTCGGTGCTGGGCTGTCCGGGCTCGTCACCGCGACCGAGCTGACCGCGTCCGGCAAGCGGGTGGTCCTGCTCGACCAGGAGCCTGCCGCGTCGCTGGGCGGGCAGGCGTGGTGGTCGTTCGGAGGGCTGTTCCTCGTGGACTCCCCTGAGCAGCGCCGCCTCAAGGTCAAGGACTCGTTCGACCTCGCCTTCGCCGACTGGCTCGGCTCCGCCCAGTTCGCACCCGGCGCCGAGCAGGGCGAGGGCCCCGACCGGTTCGGGTACCGGTGGGCCAGGGCGTTCGTCGAGTTCGCGGCCGGCGACCTGCGGTCGTGGCTGCACGCCAAGGGGGTGCGCTGGTTCCCGCTGGTGCAGTGGGCGGAGCGCGGCGGCTACGCAGTTGGATCGCACGGCAACGCTCATGGCAATTCCGTGCCACGGTTTCACGTCACCTGGGGCACCGGCCCCGCCGTCGTCGCGCCGTTCGTGGCGGCGGCCCACGAGGCGAACCGGGCGGGTCTGCTGGACCTGCGCTTCCGCCACCGGGTCACGTCCCTCGTCACCACGGACGGCCGGGTCACCGGGGTCCGCGCGGAGATCCTGGCCGACGACGGCGCCGCCCGCGGCGAGCCCTCCGGCCGCACGGTGACCGGCGAGGTGGAGCTCACCGCGCACGCCGTCGTCGTCGCGAGCGGTGGCATCGGCGCGAACCACGACCTGGCGCGCGCCCACTGGTCCGCCGATGCCGGGCGCCTGCCAGCGCGGATGCTGTCCGGCGTGCCCGACTCGACGGACGGGCTCATGCTCGGCGTCGCCGCGGCGTCGGGCGCTGCACTGGTGCACGAGGACCGCATGTGGCACTACCCGGAGGGCATCGCCAACCACTCGCCGGTCTGGTCGAAGCACGGCATCCGGATCCTGCCCGGCCCGTCGTCGCTCTGGCTCGACGCCGACGGCGGTCGCCTGCCCGGCCCGCTGTTCCCCGGTTTCGACGCTCTCGGGGCGCTGCGGCACGTGACGACGCGGGGGGACGACCACTCCTGGTTCGTCCTGAACAAGGCCATCATGGAGAAGGAGTTCGCGCTGTCGGGCTCCGAGCAGAACCCGGACCTGACCGGCAAGTCCGTGCCGCTGCTCGTCGAGCGCGTGCGCGGGAAGTCGGTGCCGGTACGGACCTTCGCCGAGCAGTCCGAGGAGTTCCTGTGGGCGAGCACGCCCACAGAGCTCGCCGCGAAGATGAACGCGCTCACCGAGGCCACCGAGGGCTCGGCCGGCCACATCGACGGCGAAGCCCTTGCCGCCCTCATGGCGGCCAGGGACGCGCAGGTGGCGACTGGGCTGGGCAAGGACCCGCAGGTCGTCGCGACGTCGGCCGCACGGCACTTCATCGTGGACAAGGCCATCCGCGTCTCGCCGCCGCGCGCCCTCAGCGACCCGAAGGACGGGCCGCTGCTCGCGGTCCGCCTGTCGGTGCTGACCCGCAAGACGCTCGGCGGCCTGTGGTGCGACGAGACCGGCCGCGCGCTGACCCCCTCCGGCGACGTGCTGGAGGGCCTCTGGGCGGTGGGCGAGGCCGCAGGCTTCGGGGGCGGCGGCGTGCACGGGCACCGCGCGCTGGAGGGCACGTTCCTCGGCGGCTGCCTCTTCACGGGCCGCACGACGGGCCGCGCCCTCGCGGAGGCACTCTGATCGCGCCCCGCTCTGCGGCATCGGCCGCGGACTGATTCTGGTTCAGCAGGCCGTCCGCGACCGTCAACGGCGTGCACACGGCTCACCCGAGCCTGCTGAACCAAAGTCAGGACCGGCTCCGTCAGCGCAGCAGGGCCTTGCCGTCATCGAGCCCGATCACTACCGCACCCGCCGCACAGCGGGCCACCAGCTCCGCCGGCCAGTCGCCGGTCAGCGGGACCGCCTCGACGTCCGGGCCGACGTCGTCGCCGGTACCCGGCGCCCCGTCCCCCGGGTGCAAGCCCGTCACGCGCGTACCGCCGGGCCGGCCGATCTGGTCCCGCACCGGGTCCGGCCGGTCGAAGAACCAGTGCGTCGGCGCGTTGGAGTCCAGCGCGTCCGCGAGCCGCTCGAGGTCCCGGGCCGCGAGCCGCAGGACGGGAGCCACCCACGCGGCGTTCTCGGTGACCATCGCCTCGGTGCGTCGCGGGTCGGTGAACCCGACCCGGGTGCCGTCCCGGAACGAGCCGGCCGCGAGCCCCAGCGCAAGGTTCCGCACCGGCGCACCGGCGACGGCCCCGAGCAGCTGGTTGGCCAGCACGTGCGGCACGTGCGACACGAGGGCGGCAGCCTCGTCGTGCAGGTCGTCGGTGAGCACCGCGGCCGTACCGCCCAGCGGGCCGGTGACCAGGCGCAGCACCCGCTCGAGGCGGGCAGGGTCGGTCCTCGCCACCCCGGCTCCGGCGGCCGCGCAGGTCACGGCCCACGGGATCCCCTGCATGAGCTCCGCCGCCGACGCGGCGAACCCGCTCCGCTCCGTCCCCGACATCGGGTGCGCACCCACGTAGCGGTCGCCGAGACCGGCGTCGACCACGGCCTCGCGCACCGGTGCCTTCACCGAGCCGACGTCGGTGACCGTCGGGTCCCAGCCCGGCTCCCCCGCGAGCGCCTCGGCGAGCTCGCCCGCGACGGCGCGCATGGCGCGCAGCGGCGCGGCCAGGACCACGATCTCGGGTCGGTGGACGGCGAGCCCCGCGACGTCATCCGCCACCGAGAGGCCCGCCGCGCGGGCCTCCTCCGCCGAGGCCGGGTCGGTCGCAACGACCGGCACTGCTGCCGCCTGCAGCGCCCTGGCCAGGGATCCGCCGATCAGCCCGAGGCCGACGATGCCGACCGACCCGCCCTGCGCGGCGAAGCCGCTCACCACAGCAGCCCCCGGTCGCGCGCCGGGTCGGAGTCCTTCGACGACACGGAGCCGACCGGGACGTGGTCGGGGTCGAGCACGCCGTCCAGCGCTCCGAAGGACCCGCGGGCGGGGAAGAGGCCGAGCGTCTTGAGGGAGTCGCCGGCGGCGAGCAGGTCGCTCAGCACCTCCCGCGCACCCTGGTCCCAGGGTGCCTCGTCGAGCGTCACCACGAACACGTACTTGCCCTGCTGCGCCTTGAGCGGCCGGGTGATCAGGCTCGACATGTTGACGCCCCGGTCGCCGAAGGCAGCGGTGATCCGCGCCAGCACGCCCGGTCCGGTCACCGCTGGGGTGATCGCCAGCATGGTCCGCCAGGCGGTGACCCCGGCGTCGCGGGACCGCGCCAGGTGTGCGTCGGCCGCGCTCCGCCTGGTCAGGACCAGGAACCGGGTACGTCCGCCGCGGAAGTCCTCGACCGCCTTCGCGTACGTCTCCAGACCGTAGAGCTCGCCGCAGATCGTGGGGCCGAGCGCGATGGTCCCCGGTCCGGCGTCGCGGCACGCGGCGGCGTTGGACGACGCCGGAGCGGTCGCGAGCCCTGTGCTCGTGACGAAGCCGGCGCACTGCGCCAGCCCGTGCGGGTGCGCGGACACCTCGGTCAGCTCGCCGTGGCCAGGAACCACGAACGCGTCGAACGACACGTCGAGCGCCACCTCGTCGACGGCCACGACGTCCGCGCTGGACAGCAGCGCGTCCAGCGACGGCACCACGTAGCCCTCGACGGAGGACTCGATGGCGACGACGCCGACGTCAACGGCACCGGCGGCCACGACGTCGTGCACGTTCTTGACCGTGTCGAGCGGCTCCGCGGTCAGGTCGTCAGCGGTTCCGCCGCTCGTGCCGTGCAGGCGCGCCCACTCCAGCGCTGCCTGGTGCGTGAACGTCCCCTCCGGCCCCAGGTAGGCCGCCCGTGTACCGCGATCGGCGCCCGGCACGGTCACGCCCACCGCGGTGTGAGGGCGTCCGGACCCGGCACGAACGCCTCGCCCGGCAGCACGGCCAGCGTGCGGTGCGCGACGCCCCGCTCGGTGAGCGCGGCGACCAGGTCGCTCAGTGCCGCCGATGTCGGGCAGGAGAACGACGTGAAGAACACGTGCGGCCCACCCGTCGACGGCTGGCTGCGCAGGTGGTCCAGGTCGAGGCCGGCGTCCGCGATGAGCGCGAGCGTCGGCTGCAGCGAGCCGAGGTGGTCGTCGGCCGGGCCGAACGCGAGCCACACCTGCGCCGGCTCCGTGAACGGCGGCCAGTCACCGCGCGACTCCAGCAGCCCGTACCAGACGGGCCCGCCCTCGGCGAGGGCCGCACTGTCCGGCAGCTCCGTGAAACCCGCCGGGACCCGGGACCGCTCGATCACGAGCGACCCGCTCTCGCCCGCAAGGGCGATCCGCTCCTCGACCGTCGCGCGCGTCGGCACCAGACGCGGGCTCGCCCCGAGGGTGCGCAGCACGCCTGCGCAGTCGCGCATGCCTGCCTCGTCGATCACCACCTGGCCGACCGTTGCCCCGGAGCCGACCCATACCCACTGCCCGGGCACCGCGACCGCGCCCGTCACGATGAGCGAGGGCGCGCCCTCCAGGAGGGCACGCTCGAGGCCTGGCGCGGGGTGCTCCGGGTGTCCCAGGTGCACCACCGCCGCCAGGGCCTCGATCCCGGCGACCGTGGCGAGGGTGTCCGCCGTGGTGCCGAGGTCCAGCAGTTCGACCGGGTCGTTCCAACCCGCCATCTGCGCGGCAAGTACCGCGTGCGCGGGAGACTCCCGCTCGCTACGTCCAAGCATGTGCGCAACCTACCGCCGGTCGCACGACCGAGCCTCACGGCTAGTCGCACACCACCGGGTTGTCCGGGTTGTACGTGTGGTTGAACGAGTTCTCCTTGGCCAGCTCGTCGCCCAGGTAGACCTTGCGATGGATGCTGATGGAGAACCCGTCCTCACCACCGGGGTACGGCTTGCAGTCCGCCGACGAGTCGTGGACCGTGCTCTTCGGCACGACGTTCTGCTTGCCGCTGTTGCTCTCCTCGACCCGGTAGTGCTTGGTGCTCCAGATCCGCACCCAGAGCTCGCCGCCTGACACGTAGGACTGCATCACCGCACCGTAGGGAGTGTCGTTGGTGAACTTCATGTCCTTGGCGCCCACATAGATCGTGGCTTCGCGGCCCGGGGGGTAGCGCTCGAACCAGAACGAGTGGGCGTGGTGCTCGACGTCCTCGTACCCGGCGAAGAAGCCTGCGTTGAAGGTGGTCGTAGCCATCTGTGACAGGCCGCCACCGACCGCGTCGACGTGCTTGCCGTCCTCGACCACGCCGGCGTCGAAGTACCCGTTCTCGAGCGTGATCGGCGCGAGCGCGTCCAGCAGGGAGAAGGTCTCCCCGGGCTTGATGAGGTCGCCCGTGATCATCTCCGCGCCGCGCCTCAGGTTGTTCGTGCGCACCTCCTCGTTCGTCAGCGGGGTGTGGAACTCGGAGACCACTTCCTTGACGCCCAAGGCCTCCAGGGACTCGACGGTCTCCTTCGGGTCCTGCTCGACGAGCTCGACCGACGTCTCGCGATCGTCGCTCGTCGCGGCGATCCGCACCGCCTTGGCCGCCTCGGCGGGATCGAGGGTGGTACCGGTCTTGCCCTCCACCACGGTCGGCTTGCCACCGATGAACTCGAAGTGCGCGTCGTCCGGGAGCTGCAGCAGGTCGGTGGTGCCTGCCACGACGGCCTCGACCGTCGCGTCCTGGTCCACGATGGTGACGAGCTCGTCGTCCTTGTTCTCGAACCGGAACAGCCCGGTCAGCACCTCGGGCGTCAGCACAGGCTCCTGGCCACCCACGGATACCGTGACCGGCGCCGAGATGATCTTCTGCGCCACGGCGTAGCCGTCGTTGGTCTCCTCCTGCGTGATCGCCGGCTTGACCGGCTCGACCGGCAGGTCGAACGGACCGGGCTGGCGGAGCCAACGCTCCTGGATGATGCGTGCGGTCTCGCTCGCGACGATCCGCGAGCCCCGCTTCGGGTCCGTCTTGACCGCCTGTCCGTCGACGAACGCGACCGTTCCGTCCACGGGCTCGACGGCGAGGGAGTCCTCGAGACCCGAAACCGCTGAGTCGAACTTCTCCTGGTTGATGTCCAGGATCAGCTCCTCTTCCGAGCCACCGAACATGTGGGCCCACACGTTCGTCGGGCTCAATGAGAACCCGGTGAGCTCCGCGACCGTGGCGTCGGCGTCGATCGAGAGACCGCTCGGCTCGGCGGAGAGCTGGGCCTTGCCCTTGCCGGCGGTCAGATCGATCGGCTCCTTGGCCCGCGGGGCCAGCTCCTCCGTGATCGCCGACGCCGCCTCGGCCCGTGTCATGCCGCCGACATCGACGCCGGCCACCGTGGTGTCGCGGGGCGTGGTGTCGCTCACGCCCCACGCGGCCAGGACGTAGATCCCGAACAGCACGACGACGGCCAGCACCGAGAGCAGTGCGACCTTGGGGCCGCGGCGCGGGGCGCCGTCGCCGGCCAGGCCGAAGAACTCCCCTTCGCCCGACCCGCCCGAACCGTATGGGCCCGCCGGGCCGTTGGGGACGTGCGGGCCGGTGGGACCGGCCGGACCGCCCGGACCGTTCGGGCCGACGGGGCCGTTCGGGCCGTTGGTGCCACCAGGGCCGGTCGGCGCCGCGGGACCCTGTGCGGAGGCCGCCGGCGATGTCGCCTCAGGGCGCACGGGCGACCAGCGCGTACCGGCCAGCGGGCGCGACACCCGCTGGATCGCACCGGTGAGCGGCTTGAGGAAGGAGTTCTGGCTGGCCTGCGGCGGGGGCGCCGTGCCAGGGCCCACGGCAGCAGGCGGCACCGCGCTCGACGGCGGAACGAGCGAGCGGGGCTGGACGGCCGGGGGCGCTGACGGTGCGGGCGGGGCGGATGGCCCCGGCGCGGCCGGGCGGGGCGTCGGAGCAGCACTCGCCGCTGCCGCGCCGGCCGCTGCTGCGAACCCGCCGGCTGCTGCGGCGCCTGCTGCAGCGCCGCCTGCCGTGCTCTGTGCGGGCTTCTCGGGTGCCGGCTTCTGCGGCGCAGGCCGGTCAGCGGTCGCCTTCGCGGGTGCTGGCGTCGCGGATGCTGGCTTCTCGGATGCTGGCTTCTCCTGAGAGGCGCTGGACGCCGCCAGGTCCGGAGCCGTCTTGTCCGGGGCTGTCTTCTCCGGGGCTGTCTTCTCCGGGGCTGCAGGCTCCGGAGCGGTGTCCGGGGTGGTGTCCGGCGTGGCCGGACGCCGCGCGGTGTCGGACGAGCCAGGGCTCGAGGCAGCGACCGGAGCGGGGCCGGCGGAGGGTGCCTCTGCGGCCGCCGGACCGGCGGGCGCAGAGCCGGCGGGCGCAGGACCAGCGGGCGCAGGACCAGCGGGCGCAGGACCAGCAGGCGCAGGACCAGCAGGCGCAGGACCAGCAGGCGCAGGACCAGCGGGCGCAGGACCAGCGGGCGCCGAACCAGGGACAGCGGGGGCAGCCGTAGCGGCCGCCGTCGCTGCTGCCGCACCAGCGCCTGCCGCGGCTACCGCGGCCGCGGCACCCGCCGCGGGCGTCGAGGCCTTGGACGGCGTGGCTGCGGGCGCTGGAGCGTCTTCCTCCGGCCCGGCAGCTGTTGGGGACGCCTTCGCGTCGGGCGACGTGCTCTGGCCCGCCGTAGTGCCCGGCTGGTCTGCCGTCGGTGCGACGGGTGGCACAGCGGGCGCAGCCGGCGGCACGGCGGCGGCAGGCGCGGCGGACGGCGGCACAGCGGCGGCAGGCGGCGCGGCCGGCGTCGCTGGGCTCTGCGGCCCCGCGCTCTGGCTCTCCGCGTTCTTCGCCGCTGGCGCGGTCTTGGGCGGACGGTCGAACGCGAAGACGCGCGGCGTGTACCCGTTCCTCGGCGCCGTGGACGCCTTGGTGGACGGCGTCGCCAGCTTCTCCACGACGGTCTGCAGCACCTCGACCGGGTCGGGTGCGTCCGTGTCCGGACCGGCCGACACCTTCGGTGGCTCCGGCTTGCTCGTGGGCGCCTTGCTCGTGGGCGCAGGCACGGTCGAGGACGTGGGCTCGCTCGGGGTGCCGTCCGGCACCGCGCTGCCCCCTTCCGTGCTCCTGGGGGCGTTCTCGGCTGCCGCGGGCGCTGCTGCGGGCGGCACGACGGGCGGGCGCGGGGCCTGGGGGGCCTCGGACTGCTCCGAAGAGGTCACTGGCTGGGCCTTCTCTGGGGATCGGGGAGCCGGCTGAGCGGTCGGCTGACCGGCCGGTACTGAAGATTGCGCTGCCCCGGGGTCTGTCGGCCGTATCGGGGGCTTCGCTTCCTGTCTCTGCACGCTGCCAGGGCGTGTCTGGGACAAGCGGGGAGGTGTCACCGGGGCAGGTCGTGCCCCGGCGTTCTCGTCTGACGTCGGCTCGAGCGGTTCGTCACGCTCGGTCGGCTGACCCATCGGCACGCTCCGTGCAACTACCCGAGACGCGGGCTCTCCGCGTCCCCCAAGGGCGTACCTGACCTGCGGCGAATCCGCCGGACGCGGCCGCCCTGCCGGGCATCCTATCCAGCCAGAATCCTGCCCAAGGCCGCGTACCGGACGCCCCGAGGTGGAGGTTGTGTATCAATCCTTCACCCCATCCTGAACCAGTCTGCGAAGAACCGCAGACCTCAGGCACCAGGCCGATCTCGGCGTGCTGGGACCTCTGCGAACCACGACGGCGGCAGGAAGGCGACGACCGCGAGGACCGCCACTCCCACGTACGACCAGACCATGCCCAGCACGCCTGCCGGGACGATGACGTCGCCCCCGGAACCCGGCAGCGACAGGGCCTGCACCATGACGACCCAGCCCACGCCGAATCCAAGCAGCGTGCCGTAGCCGGCCCAGGCGCGGGAAAGCACGCCCGCCGCAGCCGTCAGAGCGAGCGCGAGAAGCAGGCCCAGGTACCAGGAATCGTCGCCGAACCGGTGCACCACTGTCCCGAGGCCGCCCATGACCACGCCGAGCAGCACGGCCAGCAGTGTGCGCACGATCGTTCGTCCGAGGTGTCGTCCGGGTGAGTTCACCCAGCCATTGTCCAGCATCCACCTGGGAGGACACTGCACATGTGCAACACTCCGGCGGGTGAATACCCTCCAGGCACAGACGCAGCTCATCGTTCGACAGCGCATCCGCTTGATGGTCAACCAGTACGAGGTCCACGGCGCGCAGCCGGACGGGTCCGAGGGCCAGCTCTACGCGTTTGCTCAGCAGAAGCGCATGGCGTTCCGCGAAGAGGTCACGCTCTACACCGACGACACCAAGCGCGAACCCGTCCTGGGCTTCAAGGCCCGCCAGGTGATGGACCTCGGCGCCACCTACGACGTGGTCGACGCGGGTGGTAGCCCGATCGGTTCGTTCCGCAAGGACTTCGCCAAGTCGCTGCTGCGGAGCACGTGGCACGTGGAGCAGCCGGGACTGGGCACGGCCACAGGGGCCGAGCGCAACATGACGATCGCCATCGTTCGTCGGCTGGTCGAGGCGGCCTGGCTGCCGTACCACTTCGACTTCCTGATCGACGGCCGGCCCGCCTTTTCCGTGGAGAAGAAGTGGGGTCTACGCGACCGGTACATCGTGAACATTCAGGACCCGCGGCTCGACCGACGGCTCGTGACCGCGATGTCGATCGGCCTGGACGCCCTCCAGGAGCGCTGACCCCGCGCCGGTCCCGGCCCTCGAGCCGCCCAGCTCTAGCCGGTCTCGCCGGCCAGGTAGGTCTCGACGGTGAGGATCGGGGCCAGCACACCGTTGGACAGGGCATACCACCCGGCGACCGGGCCATCGGGGCGCGCGAGCCAGGTCGCGTGCTGCACCTGAGTGGCATGGGCCCGCAACGCGCCGACCACCCGCCCCACCACGGCCCCGACCTGCACGCGCACCACCGGGCCGGAGCGGGTGATCGGCAGCGTGTCAGGAGACCGGTAGTCCGGGCTACCGATCTCCTGACGTCCTGCCGTCCGCACGGTCAGGCCGCTCCTCGCCAGCGACGGCAGCTCGTCCTCAGGGGCGGCGAACGTCAGGCCCTCGGCCGCGGCGAGCGCAACCGCCGCCGGCAGCGCGGCGAGTGTCGCCCGCGCCTCGCGCAGCTCGTCCGCCGGAGCGACGGCCTGCCACAGCTCGGCGCCGGCCCATGGCTCGTCCCACCGTCCGACGACGGCGCCCGGTTCGCCCTCCCCCGCCGGCACCCCTGCGCCGTCGGGCCGCCAGGCCGGGTCCGCCGCGAGCTCGAGCGCGCGTACCGTCACCTGGTGCGCGCGCACGTGGTCCGGGTGCCCGTACCCGCCACCGGGCTCGTACGTGGCGACGACGGCGGGGCGCCGCGCGCGGACGAGTCCCGCGAGCCGACCGGCGGACTCGTCGAGCGGCACCCGGGCGAACGCCGTCGGCGGGGAGTCCGGTGCGGGGCCCGCGACGCCGGGCGCCACCCACGCCATCCCGGAGTCCTCGTACCGCACCTGACCCGACCTGTCAGACGTCACCCTGGCGACCTGAGGACCTGGCAAAGGGAGGGTGTCGAGAAACGTGTGCTCGACGGCACCTGCGACGCCGTCGGACAGCCGGGCCAGTGCGCTCGCCAGCTCGGACTCCCGGTGGGCGCCCAGCGCCGGACCGTCGCCCTGGAGACCGGCCAGCCCCTCCGACGTCGTGCCCGGAAGGGCGATGACCTCGCCCCGTTCTCCGCGCGTGCACGTGACGACGCAGACCGGCCGCCCCGCCGCCGCGAACGTGGCGAGCAGCCCCCCGGTGGCCAAGGACTCGTCGTCGGGGTGCGCATGCACCGCCAGCAGCCCCCCGGAGAAAGCACCGAGTGCTGGATGTCTGCGGTCGGAACGGTCGTTCATCCGCAGCTATCCAGCACTCGGCGAGGGTGGGTCAGGAGCGCTTGGCGCGGGCCGTCGCGCGGGCGCGGTCCGTGGCGTTCAGGAGCACCTTGCGGATACGGACGACCTCAGGGGTCACCTCGACGCACTCGTCCTCCTGGGCGAACTCCAGGGACTCCTCGAGGGTGAGCCTGCGCGGCGGGATCAGGTTCTCGAAGTTGTCGGCGCTGGCCGAGCGCATGTTCGTCAGCTTCTTTTCCTTGGTGATGTTGACGTCCATGTCCTCGTTGCGCGAGTTCTCGCCCACGATCATGCCCTCGTACACCTCCTGCGTCGGCTCGACGAAGAAGGAGCCGCGCTCCTGCAGGTTGATCATCGCGAACGGCGTGACCTTGCCGGCGCGGTCCGAGACGAGCGAGCCGGTCATGCGCGACTCGATCGGGCCGTGCCAGGGCTCGTAGCCATCGGCGATCGACGCAGCGATACCGGTGCCGCGGGTGTCCGTGAGGAACTGCGTGCGAAAGCCGATGAGGCCACGCGCCGGGACCATGAACTCCATACGGACCCAGCCGGTGCCGTGGTTCGTCATGGTCTCCATGCGGCCCTTGCGCTGCGCGAGGAGCTGCGTGACGGAGCCGAGGTACTCCTCGGGCACGTCGATGGTCATGCGCTCCATGGGCTCGTGGATCTTGCCGTCGATCGTCTTGGTGACGACCTGCGGCTTGCCCACCGTGAGCTCGAAGCCCTCGCGGCGCATCTGCTCGACGAGGATCGCGAGGGCCAGCTCTCCACGGCCCTGCACCTCCCACGCGTCGGGGCGCTCGGTCGGGAGCACCTTGAGCGACACGTTGCCGACGAGCTCGGCGTCAAGACGGTCCTTGACCTGGCGGGCGGTGACCTTGTGGCCCTTGCCGCCCTTGCCGGCGAGCGGACCGGTGTTGATACCGATGGTCATCGAGATCGCGGGGTCGTCGACCGTGATGAGCGGCAGCGGGCGCGGGTCGTCGAGGTCCGTGAGGGTCTCGCCGATCATGATGTCCGCGATACCGGCGACGGCGACGATCTCGCCAGGGCCGGCCTTGTCGGTCGGCACGCGGTCGAGCGCCTTGGTCTCCAGCAGCTCGGTGATCTTCACGGTCTGCAGCGAGCCGTCGTGGCGCGCCCACGCGACGTTCTGGCCCTTGACCAGCGTGCCGTTGTGGATGCGCAGCAGGGCGAGGCGACCGAGGAACGGCGACGCGTCGAGGTTGGTGACGTGCGCCTGCAGCGGCATGTCCTCCTCGTAGGTCGGCGCGGGGGTCTTCTCGAGGATGGTCGCGAACAGCGGCTCGAGGTCCTCGCTGGAGGGCAGGCCACCGTCGGCCGGCTGCTCCGTGGAGGCGCGGCCGGCCTTCGCCGACGCGTACACGACGGGGACGTCGAGGATGGCGTCCAGGTCGAGGTCCTCGACCTCGTCGGACAGGTCGCTGGCCAGACCGAGCAGCAGGTCGGTGGTCTCGGCGACGACCTCGGTGATGCGCGCGTCCGGGCGGTCCACCTTGTTCACCACGACGATGACCGGCAGCTTCGCCGCCAGGGCCTTGCGCAGCACGAACCGCGTCTGGGGCAGCGGGCCCTCCGACGCGTCGACGAGCAGCACGACGCCGTCGACCATCGACAGGCCGCGCTCGACCTCACCGCCGAAGTCGGCGTGGCCAGGGGTGTCGATCACGTTGATCGTGATGCCGTCGGGCTCGCCGTTCGCCGCTGCCGCCGGGCCGGAGTACCGGATCGCGGTGTTCTTGGCGAGGATCGTGATGCCCTTCTCACGCTCCAGGTCGCCCGAGTCCATGACGCGGTCCTCGAGGTGCTGACGGGCGCCGAAGGACCCGGATTGCCTGAGCATGGCGTCCACGAGCGTGGTCTTGCCGTGGTCGACGTGGGCCACGATCGCGACGTTTCGCAGGTCGGATCGGGTCGCACGGACCGAGGTCGGCGCGGTTGCAGGCACGGTCACGGAAGCACTCATTTCCAGAAGGGGAGTCAAGGTGCGCGGACGCTGATCCGAAAGGACCGGTCTCGCGGCAGCACTATCTTACCCGTGATTCGAAAACCACAGGTGTCAGCCGTGTCACTCTTCGATGAACGGGGAAACGACCTCGCCGGTCGTGCCGCCAGGACCTGGGTCCTGACGGGCACGACCGGCGAGGTCGCCGGTTCGCGCGAGCGCGAAGGTCAGCCGCCGATCTCCAGGCTCGCGCCCGGGATGGCCGCCAGGAGATCCCGCGTGTACTCCTGCTGCGGGTTGTCGAACACCTCGTCGGTGGTCGCGTGCTCCACGATGCTGCCGTCCTTCATCACGGCGACGAGGTCGGCGATCTGCCGCACGACCGCGAGGTCGTGCGTGATGAACAGGTAGGACAGCCCCAGCTCGGCCTGCAGGTCGTTGAGCAGCGTCAGGATCTGCGCCTGGACCAGCACGTCGAGCGCCGAGACGGCCTCGTCGAGCACGAGCACCTCTGGCTTGAGCGCCAGCGCACGCGCGATGGCGATGCGCTGCCGCTGTCCGCCGGACAGCTCGTTCGGGAACCGGCGCATGGTGGCCTGCGGCAGCGACACCATGTCGAGCAGCTCACGGACGCGCGCCTCGCGGGACTTGCGGTCGCCCACCCGGTGCAGCCGCAGCGGCTCCTCGATCGAGGAGAACACCGAGAACATGGGGTCGAGAGACCCGTACGGGTTCTGGAACACCGGCTGCACCCTGCGGCGCATGGCGAACGACTCCTTGCCGGACATCGTGGCCATGTCCTGACCGTCGATGGTCACGCTGCCCGACGTCGGCTCCAGCAGTCCCAGCACCATGTTGGCCGCCGTGGACTTGCCCGAGCCGGACTCGCCCACCAGGGCGATCGTGCGGCCCTTCGGCAGCGTGAACGAGATGCTGTCCACCGCGGTGAAGTCCGTGTGCGTACCAGGACGCGCACCGCGGAGGCGGAACACCTTGGTCAGGTCCTTCGCCACGACGACGTCGGGTGCGGCCGTCGCGGACTCGTCGGAGTGGGCGGCCAGCTGCTCCTCGGCGGTCATGCCACGCTCGTGCGCCGACTGGATGCGGCGCGAGGCCAGCGACGGCGCCGAGGCGACCAGCCGCTTGGTGTACTCGTGCTGCGGGTCCTGCAGGATCTGGCGCGCCGGGCCGGACTCCACGACCTTGCCCTTGTACATCACCACGAGGTGCTCGGCGCGCTCGGCGGCCAGGCCCAGGTCGTGCGTGATGAACAGGACGGCGGTGCCCAGCTCGCTGGTGAGACCCTCCAGGTGGTCCAGGATCTTCTTCTGGACCGTCACGTCGAGCGCCGACGTCGGCTCGTCCGCGATGAGCAGCTTGGGCCGCGAGGCCAGGCCGATGGCGATGAGCGCACGCTGGCGCATGCCGCCGGAGAACTCGTGCGGGTACTGCTGGGCCCGCGCCTCGGCGTCCGGCAGGCCGGCCTCGCCGAGCAGCTCCGCGACGCGCGCCTTGCGCGCCGTCCGGTCGCCCTGGAAGCCGTTGGCCACCAGTGCCTCGTCGATCTGCGTGCCGACGCGCCACACGGGGTTCAGGTTCGACATCGGGTCCTGCGGAACCAGGCCGATCTCCCGGCCCCGCAGGTCCTCGGTCTGCCGACGCCCCAGGCCGACGAGCTCACGCCCACCGAACTTGATGGACCCACCGGTCACCTTGCCGGTGCCCGGCAGCAGGTCGATGATCGCGTGGGCGGTGGTGGACTTGCCCGAACCGGACTCGCCCACGATCGCGACGGCCTGGCCCGGGTAGACGTTGAGGCTCACGCCGCGCACGGCCCGGACCACGCCCTGCCCGGTGGTGAACCCGATCTCCAGGTCCTTGATCTCGAGCAGCGGCGTCGACGCGTCCTGGGACTCCCAGGGCTCCGGCTCTTGCTCGACGGCGTCGTTCAGGGAGACGGTCGTGCTCATCGCTTCCTCGCCTTCGGGTCCAGGGCGTCACGGACCACGTCACCCAGCAGGATGAAGCCGAGCACGGTGAAGCCGAGCGCGGCCGCCGGGTAGAACATGATCTCCGGGTTGGAGCGGATCGCGCCCCGCCCGGTCGACAGGTCGCCGCCCCACGAGACCGTGGACGGGTCCAGGCCGATACCGAGGAACGTCAGGGTGGCCTCGGCAACGATGAACGTTCCGAGGGCCACCGTCGCGTACACGATGATCGGCGCGGCGGCGTTGGGCAGCGCGTGCCGCACCATGATGGCGAACCGGCCCATGCCGAGCGCCTTGGCCGCCGTGACGAACTCGTTGTTCTTCACGCTGAGCACGGAACCGCGGGCGATGCGGGCGATCGAGGTCCACCCGAAGGCGGCCAGCACGACCGCGACGGTGAGGGCCGTGCGCTCCTGCGCAAGGCTCAGGATCACGATGGCGGCCAGCACGAACGGCACGGCGAAGAAGATGTCCGTGATCCGCGACAGGATGGTGTCGATCCATCCGCCGTAGTAGCCGGCGATCGCCCCGACGGCGGTGCCGATGATCACCACGAAGGCGGTGGTCAGCGTGCCGACGAGCACAGAGGCCCTGGCACCGAACAGGGTCCGGGCGTAGATGTCGCACCCGTTCTGGTTGGTGCCGAACAGGTGCTCGGCGGAGGGCGACGCGAACGCGTTGCCGAGGTCGCAGCCCACGCGTGGCAGCGTCGTGGTGAACACGCCGGGAATGATCGACACGACGACGACCACGACGATCATCACCGCCGAGACCCAGAACATCGGGCGGCGGCGCATCTCGTTCCAGGCGTCGCGCCACATGCTCGACGGAGCCTCGCTGGTGTCCACCGAGTCGATGACCTGGA
Source organism: Promicromonospora vindobonensis (assembly GCF_042685865.1). Classification (NCBI taxonomy): domain Bacteria; kingdom Bacillati; phylum Actinomycetota; class Actinomycetes; order Micrococcales; family Promicromonosporaceae; genus Promicromonospora; species Promicromonospora vindobonensis. The sequence continues at coordinate 1,314,387 of NZ_JBHUOG010000001.1, forward strand.
GCTTGACCACATCGGGGCCGGCGACGAAGTGCTCCTGGCCCGGACGGGGTGTTGGTCGGGTGTTCTCAGGCATAACGGATCCTCGGGTCCAGAACGGCGTACAGCAGGTCCACGAGCAGGTTGGCCGCGATGTAGACGATCACGAGCACCGTGGACAGCGCGACGACCGTGGTGTTCTCGCCGCGCTGGATCGACTCGAAGAGGGTGCCGCCCACGCCGTTGATGTTGAAGATGCCCTCGGTCACGATCGATCCGGCCATGAGGTTGCCCAGGTCGACACCGATGAACGTGACAACGGGAATGAGGGAGTTGCGCAGCACGTGCCGCCGCGTCACCACGGCACGGGACAGGCCCTTGGCCCGCGCGGTGCGCACGAAGTCGGCAGTGATGTTCTCGACGACCGACGTGCGGGTCAGGCGCAGCACGTAGGCGAACGAGGTGGTCGCCAGCACGATCGCGGGCAGCAGCAGGCTGTAGAAGTCCGGGTCTCGTCCGGCGGTGACGGGCAGCCAGTCGAGCTGGACACCCACCACGATCTGCAGCAGCAGGCCGGTGACGAAGGTGGGGACCGAGATGAGCAGCAGGCTCCACACCAGCACGACGGAGTCGAAGAGCTTGCCCTTGCGCATGCCGGCCCACAGGCCGAAGGCCACGCCGAGCACAGCCTCGATCACGATGGCCATCATGGCCAGCTGGAAGGTCACGGGCAGCGCGTTCGCGATGGTCTCCGCCACCGGCTGTCCCGTGAAGTCGTTCCCCATGTCGAACGTGACGACGCCCTTGAGGAAGTAGAAGTACTGCATGATGAACGGCTCGTTGAGGTGGAACTGTTCGCGGATCTGGGCCTGCACGGCTTCGGGCAGACCCCGTTCACCGCCCAGCGCCGCGACGGGGTCACCTGGTCGCAAGAACACCAGCGCGTAGAGCAGCAGCGTGGCGCCGAGGAACACGGGGATCACCTGCATCAGTCGGCGTCCGATGTACCAGAGCATCGTTGAATCTCCTTGGTATGTTTCCGCCGCCCATTATCCCGGAACATTTCGGGAGCCAGGACAACGGCACAGGGGGAGGCGGAGCGTGCAGTTCTGCACGCTCCGCCTCTCACCTGGGGTAATGAGACACGCCTGGAGGACCAGGCGTTATCACCATCACTCCGACTTGGTCACCTGGGTCAGGATCGGGTCGCTGTCCCAGCCGAAGGTCACGTTGTCGACGGCCTCCGAGTAGCCACCGGTGGAGTTCTGGTACCAGAGCGGGATGCCCGGCATGTCACCGAGGAGGATGGTCTGGGCCTCCTTGTACAGCTCGGTGGCCTCCTCCGGGGTCTCCGAACCGGCCGCCTCCTTGAGCTTGGCGTCGAACTCCTCGCTCGAGTAGCCCATGTCGTTCGAGCCCGCACCGGTGCCGTAGATCGGGCCGAGGAAGTTACCCATGGACGGGTAGTCGGCCTGCCAGCCACCACGGAACATGGCCGTGGCCGGGATGGTCTCGTTGTCACGGGCGTCGAGGAACTCGTCGAACACCGGGTACTGGTCGAACTCGCACTCGATGCCGAGCACGTCGCGGATGCCGTTGCAGGTCGGGTCGATCCACGACTGGTGGTCGCTGTCCGCGTTGGACGAGATGAGGAACGGCTCGTCACCCCACGGCTCGATCGCCTCGGCCTCGTCCCAGAGCTTCTTGGCCTCCTCCGGGTTGTACTCCAGCACCTCGTTGCCCTCGAGCTCCTCGGTCCAGCCGTTGATCACCGGGGAGGTGAAGTCGGTGGCCGGGGTACGAGCACCGTGGTAGACGGTCTCGGTGATCGCGTCACGGTCGATGGCCATGGAGATCGCCTGGCGGCGCTTCAGGCCCGCCTCACCGCTGAACTTGTCGTTGTACTCCGGGACGTTGATGACCTGGATCACCGCGGCCGGCTGGTTGACCGCGCGGTCGCCCAGCTCCTCCTCGAACGTGCCGAAGGCCGACGACGGGATGTTGATGACGATGTCGAGGTTGCCGTCGAGCAGGTCGTTGTACGAGGCATCCTCCTCCGTGTACGCCTGGAGGTCGACGCCACCGTTCTGAACGGTGTTGCCACCCGCATAGGACTCGTTGGGGCGCAGCTCGAGGAGCGAGTCGTGCTCCCAGTTGGCCAGCGTGTACGGGCCGTTGCCGATCGGGTTCTCACCGAAGGCTTCCGGGTCCTCGTTGAACGACTCGGGCACCGGGAAGAACGCGGCGTAGCCGAGGCGCACGGGGAAGTCCGCCTCCGGCTGCGAGAGGCTCACCGTGAACTCGGTCTCGCTGACGACCTCAAGACCGGACATCGTCTCGGCCTTCGGCGTCGCGTCGTCCTTCGGCGTGCCGTCCTCGTTGAGCTGGTCCTCGGCGAACTGCACGTCCTCGAACCCCTCGATCGGTTCGAAGAAGTAGCTCAGGTTCTGTCCGTTGGGGCCGTAGGCGCCGTAGTTCCAGCCGTCCACGAAGCTCTGTGCCGTCACCGGGGTGCCGTCAGAGAACTCCCATCCCTCCTTGAGGGTGATGGTCCAGACCTGGTTGTCCTCGGACTCGATGGACTCAGCAACCTCGTTCTCGATGCCACCGTTCTCGTCATAGCGAACGAGGCCGGCGAAGATGTTCCTGACGACAAGACCGCCGTAGACCTCGTTGGTCATCGTCGGGATCAGCGGGTTCTGCGGCTCGCCGCTACCGACGGTCACGATGCCGGTGCTGTCACCGGTCTCCTCGCCCTCGCCGGTGCCGCCGCCACCACAAGCCGAGAGCACCAGAGCTGTGGCGAGCGTAAAGGCTCCCACTCCCATGAGTCGCTTTCGAGGTGTCACGTGTCCTCCTGGTTCGTTGTGCCCACTCCGTCCGACGGATTTGTCCTCCGGAGCGATGCGGACGCTTCTTTGCGCCCAGTGATAACAGACCTAACGTAGTCGCTCCATGCAGGCGCCGATGACCACCGTAAGGGAAACGCCACCGAGTTGTGACCATCTCGGTATGTGGGAGTAACACCAGGTAACAGTTCTGACCAGGTGGTTCTCACGGCCGTAACAATCGCGCAGAGAGGGCGTTCACCAGGAAATTCACCCGGTTGCCTCAGTCCACCACCTGACCGTCGTGCAGCTCGACCACGCGGTCGGCGCGGGCCATCAGCTCCGGGTCGTGCGTCGAGACGACGGCGGCCACGCCGCGCTCGTGCGCCACCCGCGCCAGCAGGTCCATCACCACGGCGGCCGTCCCGGAGTCGAGCTGTCCGGTGGGCTCGTCCGCGAGCAGTACCTCAGGGTCCGCGACGAGGGCCCTGGCGATGCCCACGCGCTGCTGCTGCCCGCCCGACAGCTCGTAGGGCCGCTGCTTCGCGTGCCCGGCCAGTCCGACGGCGTCCAGCGCCGCCGCTACCCGTTCCGCTCGCTCGGCCGGTGGGGTTCGCCGTAGCCGCAGCGGTACCTCCACGTTCTCCGCCGCCGACAGCACGGGCACCAGCCCGAACGACTGGAACACGTAACCGATCCGCTCCCGCCGGGCCGTGAGGACCGCTTTCTCCCCCAGTGCGGTCAGCTCGGAATCGCCCAGCCACACGCTGCCCGACGTCGGACGGTCCAGGCCACCCAGCAGGTTCAGCAGCGTCGTCTTGCCGGAGCCGGACGGGCCGCGCACCACGAGCAGCTCGCCCGCAGCGACCTGCAGCGCGGCATCCGTCAGTGCGCGTACCTCGCCCGCACCGGTCCCGAACACCCGGGTGAGGCCCTGGGCACGCAGCACGGCGAGCGCTGGAGCGGCGGCGGTCATCGGTCCTCCTCGGTCCGGGTCTCGACAGGTTCGACCACGGGTCCCGGGTCGGCCGAGACCGGCTCGGCCGACGAGCCGGGCGTCGCCGACCAGACGCCCACGTGGTCGGGCTCGAGGGCCAGGCGGACCCGGTCCCGCAGGTCGAGCGCCTGCACGAAGTCCTGCGGCAGCTGCAGGCGGCCAACCCGGTCGAGCACCGCGAACTCCTCCGACACGTGCCGTGCTCGACCGTGCTCATCGGTCTCCGTGCGCCGCAGCGTCTCCGTCGAGGTTCGGCCGTCGCGGATCTGGACCGTGCGCGCCACGTGCTCGGACACCGTCGGGTCGTGCGTGACGATCAGGGTGGTCACGCCAGTCTCCCGGTTCACCCCGCGCAGGGCCTCCAGCACCTCGACGGAGGTGGCCTCGTCGAGCTCGCCGGTGGGCTCGTCCGCCAGCAGCACGCGCGGGCTGTTGGCCACGGCGACCGCTATCGCGGTCCGCTGCTGCTCGCCGCCGGACATCTCGCCCGGCCGACGTCCGGCCACGTGGCCGACCTCCAGCAGCTCCAGCAACGACTCGACGCGCCGCAGGCGCTCACGCCGCGGCAGCGTGTTCGCCAGCTCCAGCGGGAGCCGGACGTTCTCGCTCGCCGTCAGGTACGGCAGCAGGTTGCGCGAGGTCTGCTGCCAGACGAAACCGACCGTAGAACGCTGGTACCGCACGCGCTCGGCGTGTCCCATGGTCAGCAGGTCGGTACCCGCCACCACGGCGGACCCGCCCGTCGGCGTGTCCAGGCCGGAGAGGATCGTCAGCAGCGTGGACTTCCCGGAACCGGACGCGCCGACGACGGCGACGATCTCCCCCGGGTCGACGCTCAGCGTGAGGCCCTGCAGCGCCTGCACCTCGACGCCGTCCGTCGCGAAGATGCGGACCAGGTCGCCGCACCGGATCTCGCCGCCGTTCTCGGCCGGCCCGGCCGACGCCGGCGCGCCGCCGTTCGTCAGCTCGATGGTCGTGCTCATCGGGTCTCCCTTCGAACGCCTGAGTCCGCCGTCGTCATGTCAGTCATTGCTGCCCATCCGGAGCTGTGCGGCTACCTCGCCGCGCCTGCTCAGTGCCGCGGCCACACCGACAGCGGCCAGCACCACCGCGACGAAGCCGGCAGCGGCCGCGCCGAGCAGCAGCGGGTCGTACTCCGGATCCGGCTGCGTGACGCCGCCCGTCAGGGCGGTCACGTCCACAGCGGCCAGCACGAGCGTCGGCACCGCCACTCCCAGCACGGCGCCCACCACCAGCGCCACCACTGCCCACGGCCCGATCTCCCAGCCGACCAGCCCGCGCCCCTGCCGGGGCGACAGGCCGAGCGTCTGCAGCACGGCGAGCAGCCGGGCCCTGGCCGGTGCCGCCAGCATGAGCGTCATCACCACGGCCGCCGCGCAGAGCAGCCCCGCGAGCAGCACGGCCGCCACGAAGGCGATCACCAGCCCGCCCGAAACCGGTGCCGCGAGCATGGCGGCTGCCTCCTGGTCGGGGTCCTCCGTCAGCGCCGACGGCAGCAGCTGCGAGATCTCGGCGCTCACCGCCGCCGGATCGGCGTCGTCGGAAAGGCCCACGAGAGCGAGCCGCGCAAAGCTGGTCCCACCGGTGCTCACGGTGAGCCGCTCGGTGTCGGCAAGGACGAGCGAGCGGCCGGCAGGCAGGCCGGGCAGCTCGTCGACCACGTCGACCACGGTAACCGGGACGCTGCCGTCCTGCGTCGCGAGCGTGATCCCCGTGTCCCCCGGGCTGACGCCGGGTCCGGCGGCCGACTCGGTGAGGATCACGGGCAACGCGTCGTCGGCCCCGGCTGCGGGCGCCCGGGTCAGCTCGGTGAGCGTCTCGGGCGCCCCCGCCACGTCCTCCTGGACCATCGCGAGCGCCGCGGCGTCGACGGCGTACACCTCGGTGCGCGGGGACGAGACGGTGCCCTGCAGCACGGCGTCGCCCACGTCGGCGACGGCGGTGACCGCCGCGACCCCGTCGAGCGCGGCGATCTGCTCGGCCGCCGGCTCGTCGATGAGCGGGCCGGAGACACGCAGGTCGGCGCCGGTGGCACGCCACGCCTCACGGACCACGCCACCGGAGACCGTCGAGTACAGCACCGCCGACGTCGCAGCGACGGCCACGGCCAGCACGAGTGCCACCGCCGGGACGGGCCCGCCGGCCGGGTCGCGCGTGGCGCGCGCGGCGCCGAGGAACGGGACGAGGTCGCGCCGGGGCGCGAGCGCCCGTTCGAGCGCGAGCGCGAGCCACGGGTAGGCACGCACGGCGAGCAGGGTGAGGGCGAGCGAGACCAGCAGAGGAGCCGCGGCGACCAACGGGTCGACGCCGGTGCCCCCGCCCGAGCCCGCGACGACACCGCGCGAGAGCAGCAGCCAGGTCGCGAGCGCCGCGCCCGCGACGACCAGCACCTCCAGCACCCACCGCACGCGGCTGCGCGAGCGGGGCGCGAGGTCGGCGCGGGTGGTCCGCAGGCCGGCGGGAGAGGTGGCGAGCGCCAGGGCGGCCGCCGGCGCGAGGCCCGCTGCGAGAGCGAGCGCGACCTGGCTCACGGTGACCGGCGCGTCCAGCCCGAGGCCGGCGGTGAGCGCGAGGCCTGCCCCGAACCCCACCGCGGCCGCGCCGAGGCCCACGACGAGGCCCTCGCCGCCCATGAGCAGGCGGAGCTGTGTCCCGGACGCCCCGCGGGCGCGGAGCAGGGCGAGCGCCGGTCGGCGTCGGTCGACGACGAGCCGCGCACCGAGGGCGAGGACGGCGACGGTGGCGCCGAGGGGCCCGACGGCGAGCACCGCGACGATCGCGTCGACGCCGGTTCGCTGCGCGAGCAGGCGTTCCAGGATCTCGCTGAGGCGGGTGTTGGGGCGCAGCTGGATCGGCACGGCGTCGTCGGGGCCTGCCGCGACGCGGAACGTCTGGGCCGACTGGCCGTTGGCCTGGGCCAGGAGCAGCGGCACGTCGGCAGCGGTCACGCCGTCGGTGTCCACCGGATACCAGACGCGGGTCTCCGCGAAGCCCAGGGTGATCGGCGTCATCATCGCCGGGCTGACGTAGACGGCAGCGGTGCCGAGGAGTCCGCGGTTCGGATCGGCGATCACCGAGGCCCTGGCCGCCAGGCTGTGGTGCAGCCAGTAGTCGGTGTCCGGGTCACCGGCCTCGAAGATCCCGGTCACGACCAGGCTCGGGTAGCGCTCGGCGAGGGCGACGATGCCGGAGCCGCCGAGATTGTCGTACCGGCCGCCGAGCTCCCAGCCGTATGTCTCCGCGACGGCGCGCGAGACGGCCACCTCGAACGGTTGCGCCTGCCCGCCCTGCGCTCCGGTGGCTTGCTCGTCCTCGCCGAGGGGCCGGGCCGGGGTCGCGGCCGGCCACCGTCCCTCGAGGAGCTCGCTGTTCTCCGCGAGATCGGTGGACGAGCGGAGGAAGACCTTGGCCTCGGACAGCTCCGAGCTGGGCACCGGGGCCGTGTACGCGGGGTCCGCCGAGGTCACGTGGAACTGCGGGGCGCCCATCACCGAGCGCAGCGGGTCCTGTGTCTCGGTGCGCACCGTGTCCAGGTTTGCGAGGAACGGTGCCCAGTCGGGCTCGGGAGGGACGCCGTCCGCGTCCTCGATGAGGCTCTGGTCGTAGTACATCCCGCCGGGGGGCTCCCCCGGGATCGCTCCGGCGACCGCGACCACGTCGCGTGCCGGACCTGAGGCTGCCGCCGCCTCGTAGGTCACCTGGTCCGCGTGCATCGTCGCGATCGCCCGCGGCGCGGTGGACAACACCCCGGCCGCGAGGAAGGCGACCACGCCGAGCGTCGCGGTGGCGCCCCAGGACGTCCGCAGCTGTCGCCGTGCCAGCAGGCCGAGCCCGGACAGCGCCCCCATCAGCGGACCTCCTCGCGGTACGTGGTGTCGCGGGCCTGCGCGGCCACGCGTCCGCCCACCCCGAGCGCGACCAGGACGAGGCCGGCCACTGCCGCGGCGAGCACGAGGCCGGTCCCTGTGGTCTCCAGGACGAACGCGGCGGGCGGTGCTGCGTCGATGCCCGTGAGCGTCGCGCCGGCGAGTCCGCCGGCGGTGAACCGTGCGACGGCCCATCCCGCGACGGCGCCCGTCGCGAGGGCCACCGCGCCGACCGCGATCAGCTCCGCGAACCGTGCCCTGGCCTGTGCCGTCGGGCCGAGCCCTACGGCGCGGAGCACGATGACCTCGCCGCGCCGCTCGCGCAGGGTCGCCACCGCGACGGCGAGCACCCCGGCCAGGGCGAGCACCGTCGCGCCGGCTGCCGCGAGCCAGAACGAGACGCGTACCGGGACGGCGGTGTCCGTCGAGCCGTAGCCGGGTGTCGTGACGGTCGGCTGCTCGCGGCTGCTCGCGCTGGTGGCCTCCGCGATGCCGGTCGCCTCGCCGGCGAGGCGGCTCACGGCGCCGTCCGGTGCGGCGGCGCCGGGCGGGCCCGCCGCCAACCAGACCTCGCTCGTCAGGACCGGGTCGCTCACCTCTCGGACGAGCGCGGCGGCGAGCGCCCCGCGGTCGACCAGGGCTGCGTAGGGCTCGAGCGCCCCTGGCACGGTGCCCGACGACGCGACGGCGACCACCGGCAACCGCGTCCCGCCGAGGGTCATCTCGAAGGTGTCGTCCGTGGCGATGCCGAGGGCGCCGAACAACGACGACGACGCGACCAGGGGGATGGGGCCGGGCTCGGGCGTGGTCAGGAGACGCAGCCTGCTGGCGGCCGTCGCGTCGTTGCCGAGCGGCATGGTGAGCTCGACCTGGCCGGGTGGCGTCTCCGTGCGCAGTGTCAGGTCGTCGGCGCCGTCAAATGTCTCCGAAGGGTTCCACTGCGCGCCGTCCACTGGCGTTCCGTCCGCCGTGAGGCCGACCACGGACAGCGTGGCCTCCGCCGTCGACCAGCCGGGCAGGGTGCCCACGTCCAGGGCGGCGACCCGCCACACCTGGCCCTGCGGAGGCTCCGGAACCGCTCCGGACAGCTCGTGGGTCGTCAGGTCCGCGCCGAGGGTGTCGCCGGTACCGTCGCCCTCGGTCAGCTGCCCGAGGTCGACCGTGACGAGCGTGCCGTCGGGTGCCGCGAGCACGAGCGACACGTCGAGCCGGTGCTCGGGCGCTCCCGGTGGCAGCGGCGTGTCGGTGTTCGGGCGGATGCTGCCGCTGATCGTGAGGCCGACGTCGCGCGCGCCGTCGGGCAGGGCAGGCGCCGCGGCAAAGGCGTCGCTCGCCAGGTCGTCGGCCAGCCGTCCGACGTCGAGCACCTCTGCCGGCGCGCGCATCACCGCTGGTGCAGCGGCCGCCGGCAGCGCCAGCATCGTGACAGGGCGTCCGTCGGAGTACGCAGTCCCCGACAGGACGGGCGCCGCCGCGACGGCGTCCGGGCCCGGGTCCTCCGAGCCGGCAGCACCGAGCAGGTACGGCGCCGGGTCGAGCCGTCCGCTCTCCGGCGCCGTGACGCGCACGTCTGCGCCGTTGGCGAGCACGTCGACGTCGGCCCGCAGCCGTTCGGCGGTGCCTGCATAGCCGCCGGCGAGCGTTGCGGCACCGCCGGCGAGCACGAGCAGGACAACGGGTACCACGTACACGACGAGCCGCCGCGCCACCTGCCGCGCCGCCAGCGGCCCGACGGCGCCGCGCGAGCGGCCGGCGAGCCCTGCCCACAGGCGCGTGGCCGGGCCGAGCACCGCCATCGCCGCGACGGCGAGCGCGGAAAGGGCGAGCGCCGGAGCCGCGGCGGCCGTCGGATCGATGCGGGGTCCGTCGGGCGTGACCAGCAGCGGCGAGCCGTAGCGCAGCAGCTGTGTCACGCTCACCGCGGCTGCGGCCACGGTCAGCACCACCGTGCCGAGGGCCGCTACCTGGCGTACCCGGCCCGAGCGGTCGGTCACCTGCCGCCGCGCCGCTGCGTGCGCCTGCAGCGCCGCGACCAGCACGAGCGTCGAGGTCGCCACCACGGCGACCGCAAGGGCCACGGCCAGGGGCGTCGCGGCGAGGACCGCAGCACCGGCGTCCGCACCGGTGACGAGGCGCAACGCCGCCCACGCCGCAGCGCCCCCCGCCGCCGCAGCGGTGAGTGCCAGCAGCGCCCCCTCCGCCAGGGCGGCCGCCGCGACCGTCCCGGGCGCGGCGCCACGCGAGACGAGCAGCGCGACCTCTGCCTCGCGGGTAGCGGCCAGCAGACGCGCCACCTGCACCAGGGCGACCAGCCCGACGAGCGCAAGGAAGCAGAGCGGCACCAGCGCCACGGCGTCCGCCGCGCGCAGCGCCGCCTCGAGGTCCCCTGCGGTCGTGCTGAGCGTGCCCGTGACGGTCAGCCCGCGCGGCGCGACGGAGTCGTCCTCGCCCAGGCCGCGCTCGACCTCCGCCGTGAGCGCCGCCAGCGCGGGCAGGTGCGCGGGAGCGAGCGCGGCGCGGTCGGGAACCACGGTCCAGCGCGCGAACGGGTCGGTGTCCAGCCCAGCGACGGTCTCGTTGCTCACCACCACCGGGCCGGGGTGGGCCCCGTCGGCCCCGGTCAGTGCAGCGGGGTCCCCGAGCCAGACCGCGTCGTCAGGGTCCGTGACGCGCCAGGTCGCCGCGACGGTGAGCGGCGTACCGGTGGTCGCAGGGGCATCGGGGTCCACGCCGAGGCGGATCGTGTCGCCGACGGTCAGGCCGGCGGCCTCGGCGGCGTCGGCCTGCACCGCCGCGTCGGAGGCACCGGTGGGCCAGGCCCCGTCCACGATCGTGACACCGGCAGCCCCCTCCCCCGCCAGCGCCTCCGCGCGTGACGGGGCGGGCAGGAGGGCCACCGACCAGCGGCCCAGGTCCTCGCCCGCACTACCGCTCGTGTACTGCGGCTCGGTCCGCACGTCGTAGGCGACCTGGTGCGGCACGCCGCCGAGCAGGCCGGCGAGCACCTGCTGGACGTGGGTGTCCTGGGCATCCGCCTCGTCGCCGTCCGCCTGGCGGGTGGAGAGCTGCACCGCTCGGCCCGACGGCTCTGCGGCCGCGAGCCCGTCCCGGGCTTCTGCGGTGGCGGCGGCCTGCGTCCAGCCGACGGTCACGCCGAGGGCGCCCGTCAGTACCGCGACCAGCAGCCACACGAGCGCGAGCAGCCCGCGGTGCGCCGTCGACCGGCGGGCAAGGAGGGTGGCTCGACTCACGGGCCCAAACTAGCCCCGCCCTGTGACAGGGACGACAAAAATAGTGACGCTCCAGGCAACGATCCGGTCACGCAGCAGCATGCGAACGCACCGCGACACACGTCTACCCGGTGCCCGGGCCAGGACTGACGTCAGTTCTGGCCCGGGCACCGGGTAGAGGAGCTACCTACCAGGGATCAGCGCATGCTTCCCGGGATGTACGGGCGCTCGGTCGCACCGGTGTAGACCTGGCGCGGGCGGCCGATCTTCGTCTGCGGGTCCTTGATCATCTCGCGCCACTGGGCGATCCAGCCGGGCATGCGGCCCAGCGCGAACAGCGGCGTGAACATGGCCGGCTCGAAGCCCATGGCCTTGTAGATGAGGCCCGTGTAGAAGTCGACGTTCGGGTAGAGCTTGCGCTCCACGAAGTAGTCGTCCGAGAGGGCGATCTCCTCGAGGCCGCGCGCGATGTCCAGCAGCTCGTCCTTGGCGCCGAGCTTGTCGAGCACCTCGTCGGCCGACTTCTTCACGATCGCGGCGCGCGGGTCGTAGGACTTGTACACGCGGTGGCCGAAGCCCATCAGGCGCACGCCGTCCTGCTTGTTCTTGACCTTTTCCATAAAGGTCTCGACGGTCTCGCCACCCGAGCGGATCTTCTCGAGCATCGACAGGACCGCCTCGTTGGCGCCGCCGTGCGCGGGGCCGGACAGGGCATTCACGCCCGCCGCCACCGAGGCGTACAGCGTCGCGTTGGACGAGCCGACGACGCGCACCGTGGACGTCGAGCAGTTCTGCTCGTGGTCCGCGTGGAGCACGAGCAGCTTCTCGAGGGCGTCGACGATCATCGGGTCGGCCTCGTAGGCCTCGTACGGCGTCGCGAACGTCATGCGCAGGAAGTCCTCGACGTACCCGCGCGAGTAGTCCGGGTAGAGCAGCGGCTCACCCACCCGGCGCCGGTGCAGGTAGGACGTGATGGTCCGCGTCTTGGCGAGCAGCAGCACGGTGGCGAGGTCGACCTGCTCGTCGTCCGCCGGGTCGAGCGACTCCGGGTAGAACGTGGACAGGGCGTTCACCGCGGACGCGAGCACCGCCATCGGGTGCGCGTTCCGGGGGAAGGTGCCCATGAACGTGCGGAAGTCCTCGTGCACCAGGGTGTGGCGGTTGACCCGCTCGGTGAACGCGTCGAGCTCCGCCGGGCTCGGCAGCTCACCGTAGATGAGCAGGTAGGACACCTCGAGAAAGCCTGAGCCAGAAGCGAGCTGGTCGATCGGGTAACCGCGGTAGCGCAGGATCCCGGCATCACCGTCGATATAGGTGATCGCCGATTCGCACGACGCCGTGTTCATGAAGCCCGGATCCACCGTGACCAGGCCGGTGTCCTTGAGCAGCGACGACACGACGATGCCGTCATTGCCCTCGCTCGCGGCAACGACAGGCAGGGTGTGAGAGGTTCCGTTGACGGCGAGCTCGACGCGGCTCGAGCCGTCCACCGGTGTGGAGGTCATGTCTTCCTTCCTGAATGGCGCACGAGGGACGCTGCTGAAGAAAGCTGTCGGGCAGCGTCGACCTGGGGCACGACAGTATCGCGCCCTGCTCTTGTTTTTCCAATCGGTCGGTCAAGCCTCTGTGAGGCGTGACACAGCGTCGGCAATCTGCGCGTCAGTGGAGGTCAGTGCCACTCGCGTGTGCTTATCGTCGCCGTACAAATGCCCCGGCGCAGTCAGGATGCCGCGCTGGGCGAACCACTCGGCGATCTGCTGCCCGGAACGGCCGTCCTCGGCCGCCACCCAGAGGTACAGACCCGCACCCGACTGGTGCACGGTGAGCCCCGCGGCCGTGATCGCGGCGGCGAGCGCCCTGCGCCGGGCGCCGTAGGTCGCACGCTGGGCGGCGACGTGCTCGTCGTCCGACAGAGCCGCCGTCATGGCGGCCTGCACGGGTGCCGGCACGATGAGACCCAGGTGCTTGCGGGTCTGCGTGAGATCGGCGATCACCGCGGCGTCGCCCGCCAGGAACGCCGCGCGGTACCCGGCGATGCTGGACTGCTTCGACAGCGAGTACGCCGCGAGCAGGCCCTCGTGCGAGCCGCCGCACACGCGCGGGTCGAGCACCGACGGGACGCCGTGCCCGTCCGGCCCCGCCCACGGAGCCTCCCAGGCCAGCTCGGCGTAGCACTCGTCCGAGACGACGACGGCGCCGATGGCGCGGGCAGCCGAGACCACGGCGCGCAGGGCGTCGACGTCCAGCACCCGGCCGGTGGGGTTGGCCGGGCTGTTCACCCAGATCATCCTTACGTCGTCCCGGCCGGCCCAGTCGGCGACGTCGTCCGTCGCGAGCGGCGTGGCGCCGGCCGCACGGATGCCCGCGACATAGGTCGGGTAGGCGACGGCGGGATGCACGACGACGTCACCCGGGCCGAGGTGCAGCAGCGAGGGCAGCAGGCCGACCAGCTCCTTGGAGCCGATCGTCGGCACCACGGCGGCCGGATCGAGGTCGGGCACACCCCTGCGCCGGGCGAACCAGTCGGCCACGGCCTGCCGCAACGCGGGCGTGCCCGCCGTCATCGGGTAGCCCGGCGCGTTCGACGCCGCTTCGAGCGCGTGCCGCACGACCTCCGGCGTCGGGTCCACCGGTGTGCCCATGGAGAGGTCGACCAGCCCACCCGGGTGGGCCTTGGCGGTCGCCGTGATGCCGGCGATCGAGTCCCAGGGGTACGGCAGGTCCGAGAGGTCGTGCAGACCCACGTCAGGCCTGGGGCGGGAGAGCGGCGATCATCGGGTCGTCCTTCTCGATGATGCCCATCTTCGCGGCACCACCCGGCGAGCCGAGGTCGTCGAAGAACTCGACGTTCGCGCGGTAGTAGTCCTTCCACTCATCGGGGACGTCGTCCTCGTAGTAGATGGCCTCGACCGGGCAGACCGGCTCGCACGCGCCGCAGTCCACGCACTCGTCCGGGTGGATGTACAGGGAGCGGCTGCCCTCGTAGATGCAGTCCACGGGACACTCCTCGATGCACGCCTTGTCCTTGAGGTCGACGCACGGCTGAGCGATCACGTAGGTCACTTCGAGGGTGTCCTTCCACGTCCGGACTGGGGGTCATGCACGATGCGAAGCACGGGACGGGCCCGGCGGCGCGATCCTAGTATCTCCCGGAAGACCGTCGAATCCCCACCGGTCTCACGCAGCGGAAGGAGAATCGACGTGACGTTCACTACACCGCCGGTCCCGGCGGGCGATTGGCGCGCTCTCCGGCCCGGAACCCGGGTGGTGGTCCGGCGCAGGCTCGCGCCCGCCGGCCCTGTCGTGTCCGAGGGTGGCACGGCATACCGCTGGACGGACCTGATCGGTTTCCTCGTCGAGGTGTCCGACGCCGGCCTGCGGCTGCGCACCGACCCGGTCCCTGGCCGCGGAGAGCCTCGGGAGCTCTCCGTCCCGGCCGCCGAGATCGAGACCGCCAAGCCGATCCCCCCGAGGCCCGCACGCCGGACAGAGTCGACCGGCGAGATCTAGACCGAACGCAGCCGCCTCCTGCTGGGAGTGTCGGAAGTGAAGCCGGGACCCCCGCCGGACGACGGGAGCCCGGCATCGCGCATTTCAGGACAGGTTCACATTGATGATCTCGATCTCTCCGAACCCCTGTATGGCGTCGGTGTCGCTGCCCGAAGCCGCTGCATTCACAGCCCCGGCAACGGCGTCGGGCACCCACAGCATCGGCTCATCCTTGGGGCGAGCGAACTCCACCCGAAGCCCCAGGCTGACAGACCTCTTGCCGCGCAACGCCTCCACCAGCTTCAGGTCGCGCTCGTTCAGTGCGAAGTGACGCGTCTCGCGACCTCTTCTGGGGGCGACGGGTCGGAATGCACCGCAGGATCATCGCGCAGAAAGCGTGATGATGCCCGCTCACATGGCGTTGCTTATATGCAACAGGTATCTACGAAGGTGACCCGACCCGTCCACCGGCGCCGTCAGGCGTTCTGGTCCACCCAGATGACGCCGGTCGGGCACATGCTCACTGCCTCCTGCACGGCGAAGTCGAGCTCCGGTCCCGGCCGCTCGTCGAGCAGGATGACCCGGTCGTCGTCGTCCTGCCCGAACACGTCGGGAGCGAGCAGTGCGCACTGGCCGGCACCGCAGCAGGCGTCGCGGTCCACGTTGATCTTCATGGGACCACTCTTCCCACTCGACGGGCAGTTCGCCTAATCGGCGGCTGGGAACCCACGGCGATCGCGGGTGCCGAACGTAGGAGTAGTCGCCCTCTCAGTGCCGAGAAGGCGACTATTCCTACGTTCGACGGATCAAAGACGCCGTCAGGCGTTGGCCACCAGGCCCAGCTCCGCGACGCTCGCCAGGTGCGCGTGCTTCGGCACGATCCGGACGGTGTAGCCGAACGGCCCTGACGTGTCCAGGTCGACCTCCCCGCCGAACGCGTGCCGCCCTGCCTCGTAGGACTCGGTGAGCGCGAGCGGCTCGGCGGCGAACTCCTCGATGACGTCGGCCTCCGTGACCCGGCCGTGCACCACCTGCACGTCGACGTCGTCGGGCGACAGGGAGCCGAGCGAGACGTAGGCCCGGACCGTGAGCCGGTCGCCGACCTGGACCGCCTCACCGATGCCCGCCGACTCCACGTGGTCCACGCGCACCTGGGACCAGGAGCTCCGCACATGGGCCTTCCAGCCCGCCAGGTCCTTCGCAGCGGCGAACCCGTCGGACAGGAGCAGGCGGCCGGCCTCGGCCGCCGGTGCGTACAGCCCGTGCACGTATTCCGAGACCATGCGCGTGGCCTGGACCTTCGGGCCCAGCGTGGCGAGCGTGTGCCGCACCATCTCGAGCCAGCGGCCCGGCACGCCGTCGGTCCGGTCGTAGAACGCGGGCGCCACCTGGGACTCCACCAGGTCGTACAGGGCAGCGGCCTCCAGGTCGTCCCTGCGGTCGGCGTCCTCGACGCCGTCGGCCGTCGGGATGCCCCAGCCGTTCTCGCCGTCGTACCACTCGGCCCACCAGCCGTCCTCGATCGAGAGGTTCAGGCCGCCGTTGAGCGCGCTCTTCATGCCGGAGGTCCCGGACGCCTCCAACGGGCGCAGCGGGTTGTTCAGCCAGACGTCACATCCCGGGTACAGGGACTGAGCCATGCCGATGTCGTAGTTCGGCAGGAACACGATGCGGTGGCGCACCTCTGGGTCGTCGGCGAACCGGACGAGCTGCTGGATGAGCCGCTTGCCCGAGTCGTCGGCCGGGTGGGACTTGCCCGCGACGATCAGCTGTACCGGCCGCTCGGGGTGCAGCAGGAGCGCCTTGAGGCGGTCCTGGTCGCGCAGCATGAGCGTGAGCCGCTTGTAGGTGGGCACCCGCCGGGCGAAGCCGATGGTGAGGACGTCGGGCGACAGGACGTCGTCGATCCAGCCGAGCTCGGCCGGAGACGCCCCGCGCTCGCGCCAGGACTTGCGGACCCGGCGCCGGGCCTCGGCCACGAGCTCACCGCGCATCTCCCCGCGCAGGGCCCACAGCTCGGCGTCGGACACCTTGCTCGTGTCCAGCCAGCCCGACGACGCCTCTGGCGCCGTGATCTGGTCCAGCCCCATCCGCTCCGCCTCGACGGCGGCCAGCCGCGGCGCGACCCAGGTGGGCGAGTGCACGCCGTTGGTGACCGACGAGATCGGTACCTCGCGCGCGTCGAACCCCGGCCACAGGCCCTCGAACATCTCGCGCGAGACCTGGCCGTGCAGCAGCGAGACGCCGTTCGCCCGGCCGCCGAGCCGCAGGCCCATCACGGCCATGTTGAACACGGTGGGGTCGCCACCCTCGTAGTCCTCCGAGCCGAGCGCCAGCACGCTCTCCAGCGGCACGCCCTCCATCGCGTTGTCGCCGCCGAAGTAGGCGCTGACCAGGTCCTTCGGGAACCGGTCGATGCCGGCGGGGACGGGCGTGTGCGTGGTGAAGACCGTGGCGGCACGCACTGCCTCGTGCGCCTCGCCGACGCTCAGACCCGACCCGACGAGCTCACGGATGCGCTCCACACCGAGGAAGCCGGCATGGCCCTCGTTGGTGTGATAAACCTCCGGCTCCGGCGCGCCGGTGAGGCGGGACCACGCCCGCAGCGCTCGCACGCCGCCGACGCCGAGCAGCAGCTCCTGCTGCAGGCGGTGCTCCCCGCCGCCCCCGTAGAGGCGGTCGGTCACCTTGCGGGCCGGGTCGTCGTTCTCCGGCACGTTCGAGTCGAGCAGCAGCAGCGGCACGCGGCCGACCGCTGCCACCCAGACGTGGGCGTGCAGCGCGCGTCCCCCGGGCAGGTCGAGCGAGATGACGGCGGGCGTGCCGTCCTCCTCGCGCAGCACGGCCAGCGGCAGGCCGTCCGGGTCCAGCAGCGGGTAGGTCTCCACCTGCCAGGCATCGCGGGTCAGCGACTGCCGGAAGTAGCCGGCCCCGTATAGCAGGCCGACGCCGACGATGGGCACGCCCATGTCGGAGGCGCTCTTCAGGTGGTCGCCCGCGAGGATGCCGAGACCGCCCGAGTACTGCGGCAGCACCGAGGTGATGCCGAACTCCGGCGAGAAGTAGGCGATCGCGCGCGGCAGCTCGCCGCCGGACCCGGCCGTCCGGCCCTGGTACCACTGCGGGTCCCGCAGGTAGTGGTGCAGGTCGTCCGACGCGGCACGCACCCGGCCCGTGAACTCGTCGGAGGCCGCGAGCGCCGCGAGGCGGTCGGAGCCGAGCGCCGCGAGCAGCGCCACGGGGTCGCCGCGTACGTCTGACCAGAGCTCCGGGTCGATGCTCGCGAACAGCTCGCGCGTCGGCGCGTGCCAGGACCAGCGAAGGTTCTGGGCCAGCTCGTCGAGCGCAGCGAGCTGCTCGGGGAGGACCGTGCGGACGGTGAATCTGCGGATCGCTCTCACCGGAGGAAGACTACGCACATGTCCGGGCGAGCACACCTGTTGCCAAGGGTTTCACCGACCCGTCCGACGACGTTCACCAGAACCCGGCGCGCCCGGAAGGCGAGTCCCCCTGACCGGTCGATAGCGTGGTCCGGGTGAGCCAGCACACAACGTCCGGCCGGATCGGCCGCATCCCCGTTCTCGAGGTCGCACCCGTCGTCGAGGGGGGTCGGTGGCCCGCGAAGGCCGCCGTCGGTGAGGTGGTGCCGATCGAGGCCACGGTCTTCCGCGAGGGGCACGACGCCGTCTCCGCGACGGCCGTGCTCGTCGCTCCGGACGGCTCGGACCACTCGTGGGCTCCGATGACCGACATCTCCCCTGGTCTGGACCAGTTCCGCGGCTACCTGCAGCCCGACGCCGAGGGCGACTGGTCGTTC
Organism: Promicromonospora vindobonensis; assembly: GCF_042685865.1. Lineage (NCBI taxonomy): Bacteria > Bacillati > Actinomycetota > Actinomycetes > Micrococcales > Promicromonosporaceae > Promicromonospora > Promicromonospora vindobonensis. The sequence continues at coordinate 1,332,611 of NZ_JBHUOG010000001.1, forward strand.
CGGGTCGAGGGCTGGTCCGACCCGTACGCCACGTGGGTGCACGACGCCGGGATCAAGATCGGCGCGGGCATCGACACCGACCTCATGCTCGCCGAGGGTGTGCGCCTGTTCGAGCGGATCCGCCGGCTCGTGCCCTCCGACGCGCTGGTCGCCTCGTGCCAACGGAAGCGTGACGCACGGGCGCTCTCTGCGGCGGCCCGCGCCCTCGCCGACGTCACCCGGCCCGCCGAGGCGCGGTACGCCGCCGCGACAGGGCCCGACGTGGTGGAGGCGCTGCGGCGCGCGCCCTTCCGCGAGCTGGTCTCGGCGTCGGACACGTACCCGCTGCGGGTGTCGCGGCGGCTCGCGCTGGCCGGGGCCTGGTACGAGATGTTCCCCCGCTCGGAGGGGGCGTACCAGGAGAAGGACGGCACCTGGGTGTCCGGCACGTTCGCGACGGCGGCGAAGCGGCTGCCGGGCATCGCGGCGATGGGGTTCGACGTCGTCTACCTGACGCCGGTCTCCCCCATCGGCACGACGTTCCGCAAGGGGCGCAACAACACGCTCGAGGCGCAGCCGGGCGACCCGGGCAGCCCGTACGCGATCGGGTCGGCGGACGGCGGCCACGACGCGATCCATCCGGACCTGGGCACGGAGGCCGACTTCCGGGACTTCGTCGCCGCGGCGCGGGCCCAGCGTCTGGAGGTGGCACTCGACATCGCCCTGCAGTGCTCCCCCGACCACCCCTGGGTCACCGAGCATCCGGAGTGGTTCGTGGTGCGCGCGGACGGGTCCATCGCGTACGCGGAGAACCCGCCCAAGAAGTACCAGGACATCTACCCGCTGAGCTTCGACACCGACCCAGAGGGCCTGTACGTGGCGGTGCTGGACGTGATCCGCACCTGGATCGACCGGGGCGTCACGCTGTTCCGGGTCGACAACCCGCACACCAAGCCCCTGGACTTCTGGGAGTGGCTCCTTGCGGAGGTGCACGCGACCGACCCGGAGGTCATCTTCCTCTCCGAGGCGTTCACCAAGCCCGCGATGATGCTGACGCTGGCGCGGATCGGCTTCCACCAGTCGTACACCTACTTCACCTGGCGCAACACCAAGGAGGAGATCGAGGAGTACCTGGCGGAGGTGAGCGGGCCGCAGGGCTCGGTGCTGCGTCCGTCCTTCTGGCCCACGACCCACGACATCCTGCCGCCCTACCTGACCGACGGCGGGGTCGCCGCGTTCGCCGCACGGGCCGTGCTGGCCGCCACCGGTTCGCCCACGTGGGGCATCTACTCCGGCTACGAGCTCGTGGAGAGCACTCCCCGGCCCGGCGCCGAGGAGCAGATCGACAACGAGAAGTACGAGTACCGGCCCCGGGACTGGGCAGCGGCCGACGAGTACGGGATCGCGCTCCTGCTGGGCAGGCTGAACGAGGTACGCCGCGCGCATCCTGCGCTGACGCAGCTCCGGAACCTGACCGTCCACCCGACGACGAACGACCAGGTTGTCGCGTTCTCCCGCCGGATCCCTGCTGATCACCTGCCGGACGCGACAGCGAAGCCTCGGGGCCGCACCATGAGAGCAGGGGGTAACGATCGACGTGCCCCACGGCACGACGACGTGATCGTGGTCGTGCTGAACCTGGACCCGCGGAACGCACAGGAGTCAGTAGTGCACCTGGACCTTTCAGCCCTCGGACTCAGTGCCCCCGAGGGCGACGAGAACTCCCCGTTCTTCGTCGCACACGACCTGTTGTCCGGCGAGACCTATGGCTGGGGAGCACATCCCTGGGTCCGGCTCGACCCGCAGGTCCGCGTGGCCCACATCCTCCAGGTGGGTCCGGCATGACGACGTTCGGACCGGGAGGCCCCGCCGTCGGGCCGCCCGAGGGCTATCCCGAGCCGGCCGCAGGCGCACAGCCCGAGCGGCCCAGCATGCCGAACCCGCCGTCGGTGCCCGTACCCGTCCAGGCGCTGCCGCCGCGACGGCAGCCGCGCCTCGACGCCCGGCGCAAGGGGCTGTCGCACGACCCCGAGTGGTACAAGAAGGCGGTCTTCTACGAGGTCATGATCCGGTCGTTCTCCGACTCGGGCGACCACGGGTCGGGCGACCTGGCCGGCCTGACGGAACGGCTCGACTACCTGGAGTGGCTCGGCGTCGACTGCCTGTGGCTGCCGCCGTTCTTCCCGTCGCCGCTGCGCGACGGCGGGTACGACGTCGCGGACTTCACGGCGGTCTCGCCGCAGTACGGGACCATCTCGGACTTCAGCGCCCTGGTCACCGCGGCCCACGAACGAGGCATCCGCGTGGTGATCGACCTGGTCATGAACCACACCAGCGACGCCCACCCGTGGTTCCAGGCCTCGCGCGCCGACCCGGAGGGCCCGTACGGCGACTTCTACGTGTGGAGCGACGACCCCACCCGCTACGAGGGCGCGCGCATCATCTTCGTCGACACCGAGACGTCGAACTGGACGTTCGACCCGGTGCGGCGCCAGTACTTCTGGCACCGGTTCTTCAACCACCAGCCCGACCTGAACTTCGAGAACCCGCGCGTCGTCGAGGCGATGCTCGACGTCGCGCGGTTCTGGCTGCAGCTCGGCGTGGACGGCTTCCGGCTCGACGCCGTGCCGTACCTGTTCGAGGCCGAGGGCACGAACTGCGAGAACCTGCCCGAGACGCACGGCTTCCTGCGCAAGGTACGGCGGATGCTCGACGCGGAGTTCCCTGGCCGCATCATGCTGGCCGAGGCCAACCAGTGGCCGGCGGACGTGGTCGGGTACTTCGGCACGGAGGACGAGCCCGAGTGCCACATGTGCTTCCACTTCCCCGTGATGCCGCGCATCTTCTATGCGATCCGCGACCAGCGGGCCCGTCAGCTCCTGGAGATCCTCGCCGACACCCCGGCCATCCCTGCGGGCGGGCAGTGGAGCACGTTCCTGCGCAACCATGACGAGCTCACCCTGGAGATGGTGTCGACGGAGGAGCGCGCCAGCATGTACGGCTGGTACGCGCCCGACCCCCGGATGCGGGCCAACGTGGGGATCCGCCGTCGGCTCGCCCCGTTGCTCGACAACGCCCGCAAGGAGATCGAGCTGGCCAACGCGCTGCTGCTCTCGCTGCCCGGCACACCGTGCCTGTACTACGGCGACGAGATCGGTATGGGCGACAACATCTGGCTGCCGGACCGCGACGCCGTGCGCACACCCATGCAGTGGACGCCGGACCGCAACGCCGGCTTCTCGACCGCCGACCCCGGCAAGCTCTACCTGCCGCTCGTGCAGTCGCTGGTGCACCACTACCAGCACACCAACGTGGAGGCGCAGCTCGCGCAGCCCACCTCGCTGCTGCACTGGACGCACAACATGCTGGCGTTCCGTCGGCTGCACCCCGCGTTCGGCACCGGCGACTTCACCGCGCTCGACTGCAACGACGAGTCGGTCATCGCGTTCACGCGCACCGCGGCCGAGGAGACGCTGCTGGTGGCCGCGAACCTGTCGGCCACCGCACGGTCGTCGACGATCAAGCTCCCCGGCTACGCCGGCTGGACGCTCACCGACGTGTTCGGCGGCGCCGGGTTCCCGAGCGTCGGCGACGACGGGATCCTCACCATGACGTGGGGCGCGCGGGACTTCTACTGGCTGGTTCTTGCCCCTCCGGTGCGGACAGAGGCAGGCAGCTCGGCCGGGCGGGCGCGAGAGGTGTGAGCCCCGCGCGACACGTCCATGTCTCCCCCGGCGCCGCGCACCTCGCCCCCGAGGTGCTGCGGCTGCTGGACGCGTGGCTGCCCGAGCAGCGTTGGTACCCGGTGCCCACGGAGGGCGTCGCGCACGAGCCATGGCTCACGGTCACGTTCCCTGGCGTGGCCGACGTCGTCGTCGCGCTCCTGCGGCTGCACGGCCCCGGCCTGGCGGCCGGCTCCGATGCCCTGGTGATCCAGGTGCCGCTGGTGCTGACCCCGACCGCCGAGCCGACGGCCGACACCGCCGACACGGAGGCGGCCGGCCTGATCGGGACCGTCGCGACGGCGTCGGGCACCGTCACGGTGCACGACGGCGGTGCGCACCCCGCCGCCTGGCACGCCTACCTCTCCACCGCGCTGCCCGACGCCGGCGGACCAGAGGTCTGCGACAAGCTGGCCGGAGCCGGGCGGATCTCCGGGGAGCAGTCGAACACCTCGGTGGTGCTCCCTGCCATGACCCACGACACCGGGCGGGGCGGGATGCTCAAGATCCTGCGGACCGTCGCGCTGGGCCCGCACCCCGACGTCGTGATCCCGGCGGCCCTGACCCAGGCCGGCTGGGCCGGCGTCCCGCGCTTCCTCGGCGCCGTCGAGCTCCCAGCTCCCCGCACCGTGGCCGACCCGAGGGAGCCGCGCGACGTCCCGCCGCGCACCGAGGACCCGTCGTGGGGCGAGACCGGTGGCCCTCTCGCCCACCTCGCCGTGCTGTCCGAGCTCGTCGCCGACGCCACCGACGGGTTCGAGCTGGCCTGCGCGTATGCCGCGCGGGACGAGGACTTCGGCGAGCGGGCGGCCGAGCTCGGCGCCGCCATCGCTCACCTGCACGCGGCCCTGCGCCAGGCCCTTGGTCCCGGCCCGGCGCTCGAGCCCGCCGGCTTCATGGGGGTGCTGCGCCGCCGCGCCGCCGAGGCCTTCGCCGACGTCCCGGACCTGGCGCCGCAGCGCGCCGGCGTCACCGCGCTGTACGACGCCGTGAGCGCGCGCCTCACCGCCGTCGCCGAGCGGACGGGCGGCGTGGTGCCGCTGCAGCCGATCCACGGTGACCTGCACCTCGGCCAGGCGCTGCACTCGCCCGGCGGCTGGAAGATCCTCGACTTCGAGGGAGAGCCGCAGCGGCCGGTTGCCGAGCGCGTGGCCCCCGACCTGCCGCTGCGCGACGTCGCAGGGATGCTCCGCTCGCTGGACTACGCGGCCGCCGTCGGGCAGGCGACGGACCCGCACTGGGCGGCACACGCCCAGGTCAGTTTTCTCGAGGGGTACCGCGAAGCGCAGTGGAGGGTGAGGGCCGAGGAACGAGGCACTCGCCCGGAACGGAGCGCAGCGGGGCCCGGACCAGAAGGCACAGAGGGGTACCGCCAGGCCAGCGGCGAGGCGCACGGCGGGCCGGTGCACGCGGTGGCGGGTGCGGCCACGTCTGGCAGCGAGCTCGATGTCGCCACCGCCGAGCTGCTCCTGCGCGCCCTCGTCGTGGACAAGGCGCTCTACGAGGTGGTCTACGAGTTCCGGCACCGTCCCGCGTGGATGCACATCCCGCTGGCCGCCGTGGAGCGCGTGCTCGGCTCGTGATCTCCACCAGCCCCGACGTGTCGCACGTCACCTGCCGCCCATGGAAAGGTGAACCCATGGCAGACCTGCCCGACGTCGACCTCGAGGTCCTGACCGCTATCGCGTCCGGAACTCACCATGACCCGCACACCGTGCTCGGCCCCCACCTGCTCGACGGGCCCTGGACCGTGGTGCGCGCCTTGCGCCCGCTCGCCGACGAGGTGGTGGTGACCACCTCGGACGGCGAGACGAGCGCGACCCACCAGGGCGCTGGAGTGTGGGCGGCCGTCGTGCCGGCCACCGAGGACCCCGACGGGTCCCGCCATGCCCCCGACTACCGGATCCGCACCAGGTCCGGCACGGAGACCTGGACCTCCGACGACCCGTACCGGTTCCTGCCCACGCTCGGCGAGGTCGACCTGCACCTGATCGGCGAGGGGCGGCACGAGCAGCTCTGGCAGGTGCTCGGCGCCAACCTGCACCGGTACCCGAGCGCCACCGGCGACATCGCGGGCGTCGCCTTCGCCGTCTGGGCGCCGAACGCGCGCGGCGTGCGGCTCGTGGGCGACCACAACGGCTGGGGCGGCACGCACCCCATGCGGTCGCTCGGTGCCACCGGCGTCTGGGAGCTCTACGTCCCGGACGTCGGCCCCGGCCTGCGCTACAAGTACGAGATCCTGGGCGCCGACGGCGTCTGGCGTGCCAAGGCCGACCCCCTCGCCAAGGCGACGGAAGGGCCGCCGGCCACCGCGAGCGTCGTGACGGACTCGGTCCACGAGTGGCACGACGAGGCGTGGCTCAGCGCCCGAACGGCCACCGACCCGCACTCCGCGCCGTTGAGCGCGTACGAGGTGCACCTGGGCTCGTGGCGGCCCGGCCTCGGCTACCGCGAGCTCGCGGAGCAGCTGACCGCCTACGTCACGGAGCAGGGGTTCACGCACGTCGAGCTGATGCCCGTCGCCGAGCACCCGTACGGCGGGTCCTGGGGCTACCAGGTCACCAGCTACTACGCGCCGACGGCGCGGTTCGGCTCGCCCGACGACTTCCGGTACCTCGTGGACCGGCTCCACCAGGCCGGGATCGGCATCATCCTCGACTGGGTTCCCGCGCACTTCCCGCGCGACGAGTTCGCCCTGGCCCGGTTCGACGGCGCGCCCCTGTACGAGCACCCGGACCCCCGGCGCGGCGAGCAGCAGGACTGGGGCACGCTGATCTTCGACTTCGGCCGCCGCGAGGTGCGCAACTTCCTGGTGGCGAACGCGACCTACTGGTTCGAGGAGTTCCACGTCGACGCGCTCCGCGTCGACGCCGTCGCCTCCATGCTCTATCTCGACTACTCCCGCAAGGACGGCGAGTGGACGCCCAACGTGCACGGCGGGCGCGAGAACCTCGAGGCCATCGCGTTCCTCCAGGAGGCGAACGCCACCGCGTACCGCCGCACCCCCGGCGTCATGATGATCGCCGAGGAGTCGACGGCGTTTCCCCAGGTCACTGGCCCGACGTCGAGCGGAGGGCTGGGCTTCGGCCTGAAGTGGAACATGGGCTGGATGAACGACTCCCTCCGCTACCTCGCCGAGGACCCGTACAACCGGCGCTACCACCACGGCGAGCTCACGTTCTCGCTCGTGTACGCGTTCACCGAGCAGTTCGTGCTGCCGATCAGCCACGACGAGGTGGTCCATGGCAAGGGGTCCCTGCTGGGCAAGATGCCCGGCGACCGGTGGCAGCAGCTCGCCGGCGTACGGTCCTTCCTCGCCTACCAGTGGACCCACCCCGGCAAGCAGCTGTTGTTCATGGGGTGCGAGTTCGCGCAGGAGAGCGAGTGGTCCGAGTCGGACGGTCTGCGGTGGGACCAGCTCGGTGACGCAGGGCACGCCGGCGTGCAGCACCTCGTCCGGGACCTGAACGCGCTCTACCGCGCGACGCCCGCCCTGTGGGAGCTCGACCACGACCCCACGGGGTTCGAGTGGCTCACGGCGGACGACGCCGACCACAACGTGCTCGCCTACGTGCGGAGGTCACGCTCGGGCGACCCGGTGGTGGTGGTCGTGAACTTCGCGGGCGTGCCGCACGAGGGATACCGGCTGCCCCTGCCGACGCTGCCCCTGGCAGAGCCGGACCCGGTGGGCACATCCGTCGCGACCGGGGCGCCGACGGGCACGGCGAAGGTGTCGTCCGTGTGGCTGGAGGCGCTGAACACCGACGCTGGCGTGTACGGCGGCTCGGGCGTGGGGAACATGGGCCGCGTGCAGGCCGAACCTGTGCCGCACCACGGCCGCGGGTGGTCGGCCGTCGTCCGGGTGCCGCCGCTCGGCGCCCTGATCCTGGTCCCGGCCGCCGAGTAGCACCCGGCGCGCAGCAGCCGGCTGTAGCGGCCGGCGCGGGCGATCGGTAGAACGTCAGGTGATCGGCAGCCCGGGGCTGCCGATCACCTGACGTTCTACCGATCTTCCAGCGTCCAACCTCAGTACAGGCTGATCGCCAGGCGCTTGCGGGCCTTGCTGACGCGCGGGTCCGTCGTGCCTGCGACCTCGAACAGGTCCAGCAACCGGACGCGGAGCTTCTCCTTGCCCTCCGCGTCGGCGTCGGGCAGCAGGTCGAGGAGGCGCGCGAACGCGTCGTCCACCTTGCCGCCCAGCATGTCCAGGTCGGCCACGGCGAGCGCGGCGTCGATGTCGGACGGCGCGTCCGCAGCGGCCTGGCGCACCGTGGCGAGGTCGGCGTCGTGGGTGCGCTGCATGAGGCGCACCTGGGCGAGACCGGCGGTCGCGTCGGCGTCCTTGGGGTCCTGGCGCAGGGCCTTGGCGTAGGCGGCCGCGGCGGCGTCCAGGTCGTCGCGCTCGATCGCGTCGTACGCCTCCTGGTGCAACGGCGGCAGCGGCTGCTCCGCCTCGGGCGCCGGCTCGTCGGCCGCCGGAACCGCGCCAGGGGCACGGCCCGTGACGCCGTTCTGCTCGGCGGCTGCAAGGACCTGGTCCAGCACGCCGCGGATCTGCTGCTCGTCGGCGGCCCCCTGGAAGAGCGGCAGGGGCTGGCCCTGCAGCACTGCGACGACGGTGGGTACGCCCTGCACCTGGAAAGCGGCGGCAACCTGCGGCGAGGCCTGTGCGTCGACGCGGCCGAGGACGAACCGCCCGCCGTACTCCTCGGCGAGGCGGCCCAGGGTCGCACCGAGCTCGGCGTTCGCCTGGTCGGTCGGGATCCAGACCAGCATCACCACGGGGTAGGTGGACGAGTCACGAACCAGCTGCTCGAAGTTCGCCTCGCTGACGTCCACCACGAAGCCGCCGGCTTCGGGTGCACCACCGGGTTCACCAGGCGGTGGCGCCTGCGGACGGTTGAGGGCGGACAGGTCGACGGCGCCGCGCACCGCGAACTCTGGCTGGGCGCTCCGGGCGGGCCCGGGTGGAGGAGTGGCACTGCTCATGGGGTAATCCTAATGACTCGACGGTGGTTACTCGCCGGATACGTCGATCGGGATGTGCCGGAAGCCCACCAGGGTGATCTTGTGCGCCGAGCCGGCCGACGGCACGTAGAGGGCGACGAAGTCGCGGTACCGGGTACGCAGCCTGTTGGTCTCCTCCTGGTCGCCGAACAGGGCCTGCTGCGCCGACGGGAGCGCGTCCGTCCTGATCTTGGCGCCCTCCTGGCCGACCTCGATCGCCTGGGTCCCCGTGAGGGCGCCCAGCACGAGCGCGCCACCGTCCGCTGTGCGCACCGCCCGCAGCCCCTGGCTCGGCTCGACCTCCGCGGTGTAGGAGTACTTGCCCTTGGTCTCCGCCCAGTCGGCGACGCTGGTCTGCGACGTCGCGAGGGTCCGCAGGTTCTGTCGTAGCCGGTCGTCGTCGAACGCCCCGGCGGCCTTGGCATCCGCGTCCTTGCTCAGGACCTCCGCGTACCCGGCGAGAGCGGCCTGCGGCGACCGGGCCAGCGACGTGTCGTCGTCCGGCGCAACGGCCGCGCTGCCCAGCTCAGGCTGTGCGAACGGCGGCAGGCTCACGCCCGGCACCAGGCTCACGTAGCCCCAGAGCTTGTACTGCTCGCGGGCAGAGGCCTGGTCGAACACCATCAGGGCCGGGGTCTCGGCGTTGTCCGGCTGGGCCTGGACCGCGTAGCTCGTGCGTGGCCAGCTCTGGTCGGACGGCAGGATGATCTGCTGCGTCCGCATCGACAGGTCGGTGCGCCACTTCTCGTCGCCCGTGGCCTCGGCGAGGCGGAGCTCCGCCTCCCGCATCGACAGTGCGTGCCCGGTCATCCGGGCGCGTAGCCCGTCGGCAGCTGACGCCTTGTCGTGCTGGGCGATGGACGTGGCGACCGCGTCAAGGATGTCGCGTTCCTGCCCCTCGCTGACCACCGCCGCGATCGCCGGAGCGTCCGGTGCGGGGGCGGGCGGCTCCACCGTGCAACCGGCGAGCAGGACCGAGACGACACCGACCGCTACCAGGCAGGCGGCACCCCGTCGTCGGGCCGGGGACGAGACGTCGAGACGTCGCAAGGGTGGCCTCCGTAGGTTCACGGGGGCCACCCTAGCTGCGGGAGGACGGTCGATCGTCGAAAGTGTCAGCCGTTCGAGACCGAGCTCGGCACGTGCTCGTAGCCGACCAGGCTGATCTCGTCGTCCGAGTCCTTCGGCGGCACGTACATCGCCACCATGTCCTTGTAGTTGACCTCGACCACGTTGCTGACGTCGGCATCGCCCCAGAGTGCCTGGGTCGTCTTGGTCGGCGGGCCGATCTCGCAGCCCTCCTCCTTGGCCGTGATGGTCTCCTTGCTGATCATCGAGGCGAGCACGAGGGCGCCGCCGTCAGCCGTGCGGACCGCCTTCACCGGGTCCTTGGTCGGTTCGTACGCGACCTCGAAGTCGCCGCCGCACTCCTCCTTGTTGATCGCCTCGACCTGGAGCTTGCCGTAGTCCCGGAAGAACTGGCGCAGGTCGTCGTCGGCGAAGTTGTCGGAGTACTTCGAGTCCTTGTCGACCGTGAGCACGGACGCGTACTGCTTGATCGCGTCCTTCGGCGTCACCTTCAGGCTCTTGTCACCCTCCGGCACGGCGGGGCTGCCCAGGTCGGCCTCCGCGAACTGCGGCATGGTCACCCCGGGCAGCAGGCGCACCCAGCCCCACAGCTTGTACTGGTCACGCGCGGTGGACTGGTCGAAGGCCATGAGCACCGGTGTGGTGAGGTCCTTCGGCTGCACCGTGATCGCGAAGCTGCTGCGCGGCCATTCCTGGTCCGACGGCAGGATCACCTGCTGCATCTCCATGGTGAGGTCGGTCAGCGGCTCCTTGTCGCCGCGGGCGGCGGCGACCTTGAGCTGCGTCTCGCGGATATCGAGCGCGGGTCCGTCCAGGCGGGCGGCAAGCGAGTCGGCGTCGCTGGACTTCGTCACCTTGCCGACGACGCCCGCCACCTTGTCCAGGATCTCGCGCTCCTGGGACTGGGTGACGACCGCCGCCGCGACCGGTGCCTCCGGCTTCGGCGTAGGGAGCTCCTCGGCACAGCCGGCGAGCAGACCCGTGGCGAGCACGGTTGCTACCACGGCCGTGGTGCGGGTCGTGGAGCGCTTCATCAGTTACCTCCGTCGTTCCCGGTGACGCCCCAGGTCTGGCGCCACGCCGCAGCTCGACTGCTGGGTGTCTGCGGCTGCTCAGCCTCGGGGGCGGCCTCGGGCTCTGGTTCGGACGCAGGCACGGTGGGCATCGCGCCTGTCGCGGCCCTGCGCTGCGCCTGCTCACGCATACGCATCTCGCGCCGTGTCATCGGCTTGTCCGACGCCGCGGGTGCGGGCGGGACTGCCTGGGCAGCGGCGGGCGCCTCTTGCGCCATCGGTGGCTGTGCTGGTGCGGCGCCGCCGAACGGTGTCGGCTGGGCCGAGGGCTGAGCGGGAGCAGCGGGTGCCGCTCCTGAGCCCTGCCCGCGGCGGCGTCGGATGCCCCGGATGGACGCCGCAGGGGCGGCGAGCGGTCCGGGAGCTGGTGCCGGGGCCGGCTCGGCCGCCGGTGGCGGGGCGATCGGGGCCGCTCCACCGAACGGAGCGGGCGCCGCCCAGGACCGTGTCTGGTCCTGCTCGGGCTCCGGTGTGCTCTGGGCCGGCTTTCCGCGGCCCGGCAGCACCGGGCCGGCCGGCGGGAAGACCGCCGTCCCACCCTCGGTCGGGTCGCCGAGCGCAGGTGGGAGCCCGCCGCCGGGCTGGTGCCCGGACTGGCCCGGCTGCTCGCCGCCCACCTCGAAGACCGCGTCACGACGCGGCAGCTCGGAGTCGGGCTGACGGGTGCGGGCCTCCGGCGGTGTACGCCCCTTGCTACCGCGGTTCTTCTTTCGGCGTGCGCCGATGGCGATGAAGACGCCGAGGATCAGGAGGAAGCCCCCGCCCAGCACCCCCGGCCACAGGTAAGGAGTGGTCACGGGGCGCGGCCAGGTGAGCTCGAGCGTCGGCGCCTCGGCGTCCTTTCCGACGCCGGCGGCCAGCAGGACCACGCGGCCGGGCTCCTCGGTCCAGCGCAGGGAGACGGCGGTCTCGCCGCTCACCTCCGAGATCCACATGTCGGAGCCGGCGGGGTCGGGACCGGAGGCCGGCTTCTCGGCCGGAGCATCGTCCGACTCCTCGCCCTCGCCCGCTTCCTCCTCGGTCGCGGCGCCGGCACCCGGTGCGACGCTCAGCGTCTCCCAGGAGGAGAGGCCGGACACCGAGTCGTAGGGGTCGTCGCCCACCCAGCCGAGCACGTCGACGTCGGACCCGAGCGCGAGCGTGACCTTCTGCCCCTCCGGGACAGTGGCTCGCACGGTCACCTGGTCGTCGACCAGGCCGAGCACGCCAGGCTCGGTCACGACCATGGTTCCGTTGCCGCTGGGGGTCGCGGTCGCGACAACCGTGTCGGACTCGCGCAGCACGGTCGCCGTCGCGACCCCGTAACCGATCCCGCCGAGTCCGGCAAGGATCAGGAGAGTCGCCAGAATGCGTTGCACCACCGATTCCCTTCGAATATTGGGCGCGTGCCCGTCGATCAGGTGGATGTTCCAGCATAGGGACCGAACGAGGAGCACTGTCCAATGACGGGCGTGCTTGTGCGGTTCGGTCGGGATTCTCACCCTTCCTTCACTGAGGTGTGTCGGAACCGCCACCATGGTCCGGGGCCGCGTGAGCCAGCGGAGAGTATTCCATGCAATACGTACATTGCATCCCGTCGCGGAGTATCCACATCCGCACAAGGCACGTATCCTGGGCGCCGGACGAGCCGTATCAAGCGGCGTCCAAGGGGGGAGCCTGACCCGCGCCTCACCAAGTCCCGACACTGGAGGTCTGCACCGTGTCCGACGAGCGCTCGCTCTTTCCGACTGCCATGCGCGGATACGACCGCGACCAGGTGCACGCTCACCTGGATCGACTGAACCACGCCCTTGAAGAGGCGCGCCGGCAGGTCGAGGCCTCCGACGGCCGCGCCATGCAGCTGACGCAGGACCTCACCGACGCCAAGCGCAACCTGCGTGAGACCGAGAAGCCGTCGTACGCCGGCCTCGGCTCCCGTATCGAGCTGCTGCTGCGTTCCGCCGAGGACCAGTCGACAGACATCATCAACCAGGCCAACCAGCAGGCCGCGGACATCATGGCACGGGCAAAGCTGTCCGCCGGACAGGTGCGGTCGCGCGCCGAGTCCGAGGTCGCCGAGATGCTCGCCAGCGCCCGCCGCGAGGCCGAGGAGATCCGCACCACCACGTCCGCGGAGGCGGAGGGCCACCTGCTCGCCGCCCAGCGCCGCGCCGAGGAGCTCGTCGGCTCCGCCGAGCGCGAGTCCGCGCAGATCGCCAGTGCCATCAGCGCGGAGGAGAGCGAGCGCCGGGCAAGCCTGGAGCGCGAGCTCGGCACCCTGCGTTCCACGGTCGAGCGCGAGACCACGGAGCTGCGGGTCAACACAGAGGCCGAAGCCGCCAAGCTTCGCAGCGAGGTCAGCGCCCAGACCACCGAGCAGCGCGAGACCGCAGAGCGCGACGCGTCGGCGATGCTGGCCAGCGCCCGCGCCGAGTCCGAGCAGATCCTCTCCGAGGCGCGTCGTCAGGCCGCCGAGGCGGCCAACGCCGTCACCAGCGAGATGGAGGAGCTGCGCGAGCAGGCCCGTGCGGCGCTCGCCCAGGCAGAGCTCGACATCGTCACCCGCAAGGAGAGCGTCGAGAAGGAGCTCGCCGAGCGGCACGAGACGGCGAAGGCCGAGACCGCGAAGCTGGTCAGCACGGCGGAGGAGCACGCGGCAGAGGCAGAGAAGCGTGTGGCGGTGGCCCTCGAGCAGTCGGAGAAGATCCGCTCCGAGTCCGACGTCTACGTCAAGGACCTCGTGGCGGACGCCCGCAAGTCCGCGGACCGGATCGTCGCCGAGGCCAGGGAGTTCGCCGAGCAGACCATCGACGACGCCCGCGCCGAGGCGGAGTCGAGCCGGTCGGCGGCGCAGCACCAGCTCGAGGACCTGACTCGCCAGCACGACTCCATCAACTCCTACCTGGACGAGCTGCGCGGCATGCTCGGCACGCCGGCCACCCCGGGTGCCGCCGCCCCGGGTGCCGCCGCCACTCAGGCCCCTGTGCCCAGCCCGCCGGCCAAGCCGTCCAGCCTGTCGGGCGCGACCCCCGCGCAGCAGGCCCGCTTCGCCGTCGTCGGTGACGGCACCGAGGCCGAGCCCGACGTCGCCGAGTCGACGGACACCGGTTCGATGCCCGCGTCGATCCCGCCGAGCCACCCGACGCCCGTGCCCGTCGGTACCGCTACGGTCGTCATCCCGTCGGTCAAGGGCACCAAGGCGAGCACCAAGGCCGGCCAGAACGCCGCCGACTCGGCTTCCTCCCCCTCGGAGAGCGAAGACGCCGAGGAGCCGGTCACCGAGAAGGCCGGCGCCTCCAGCTGACGCACTGAGTCACCGCGACAGACCGACGGCGGCCCTCCCCGGTGCGGGAGGGCCGCCGTCGGCCTGTCCGGGCCGGTGGCCGGTCGAACCGGTAGCCGGGCCCGTCACGGCGCGCCCAGGTCAGTGGTGGGCCACCACCTGGGCGTGCAGCAGGCCCAGCGCCGCCGCGACAGCCTGCGGGTCCTCGACGGCGCTGAGATGCCCTGTACCTGGCACGAGCGTGAGTGCGGCGTCCCCGACGGAGAGGCGCGAGGGCTTCCCTGCCGCCCGGACCATGTGCTCGGCCTCGACCAGCGGAGTGATGGTGTCCTCAGCCCCCACCACGACGGCGACCGGCGCGTCGAACTGCTCGAGCACCGCCGTCCGGTCGGGACGAGCCGCCATCGCCCGCTGCGCCCACGCGACGCCGGCGGGTGACTGCGCACGGATCCACGAGTCCAGCAGGGGAAACAGGTGCCGGCGGTGCTCCGTGCTGGTGCCGCCGACCAGGTCGGCGGGCATACCGAGCACGGCGTCAACGGTCTGGTCCGACTCGGCGGCCGCGGCGACCCGGAGGCGCTTGGCGTGCGCCTCCGCGGTGTCCGCCGTGGACTTGGTGTTCACGAGCCCGAGGCCGGCGACGAATCCCGGGTGTCGTTCAGCGAGGGCGAGCGCGACGTACCCGCCCATCGAGTGCCCGACGACCACTGCGTTGCCCTCGCCACCGGCGACCATGGTCCGGTACACCCAGTCGGCGGCGTGCTCGATGCTGGGCTGGTACCCGTCGAGGTCGCTGTGCCCTGCTCCCGGCAGGTCGACGGCGATGGCCCGGATGCCCGGCGGCAGGTGCTCGGTGCAGGCCGCCCACATGCGGTGGTCGAGCGGGAAGCCGTGCAGCAGCACGAGCGGCACTCCGCCGCCTTCGTGCAGCGTGAAGGTGGCTAGGGCTGATGAGGTCATCGTCGTCCTCCTGTGGGTGGTGGGAATGCTCAAGAGTCGCCGAGCGGCCCGTCCCAGTGCGTCGGCAGCGGTAGCGGGTGGTCGGGCAGCACGTGCGCGACGATCTCGTTCAGCGCGCGCGCGACGGCCGGCTCCCCTACCCACAGGTGCTTCGCACCGTCGACGCCGATCACCTCGGCCTGCGGGATGCGGGCGAAGCGGCGGCGGGCCTCTTCTGGCCGCAGATAGTCGTCGAGCTCGGGTACCAGGACGACGAGCGGCTTGCCGAACGCCGCCCAGCGGTCCAGGTCATCGTCGGTCGCGCGGTGCAGCGGCGGCGACAGGAGGATCGCTCCCTCGATGCTCGGGTCGGCGCCGTGCTTGAGCACCAGCTCGGTGCCGAACGACCAGCCGACCAGCCACGGGTGCGGGAGTCCGCGGAACTCGGCGAGCTCGATCGCGGCGGCGACGTCGTAGCGCTCAGCGGAGCCGCCGTCGAACGTGCCCTCGCTCGTGCCTCGCGGGGACGACGTGCCGCGCGTGTTGAACCGCAGTACCGCGAGGTTCGCAAGTGCGGGCAGGCGCCAGGCCGCCTTGCGGTACACGTGGGAGTCCATGAAGCCGCCGTGCGTCGGCAGCGGGTGGAACGTCAGCAGGGTGGCCGACGGCTCGCTGTCCGCGGGCAGCGACAGGTCACCGACGAGCGTCAGGCCGTCGGCGGTGTGCAGCTCGATGTCCTCGCGCTGTGCGGGCAGGACGGTGAGCGAGCGGATCTGATGGGTCGTCTGGCCGGAGGCCTCGTCCGGCGTCGCTTCGGTGGTCATCGGTCCCATTCTCTCCCCGCCGTCCGTCCGTCGGCTCACCGCAGGTTGGTGCGGCGCTGCCAGCAGCTGTTGTGCCAGTGCCGCCGCCCGTCCAGGCCCGCCTCGGGGCCGCCGAGCACGTCCGTCTTCCACGCGACGACGTGCGCGGTGCCGGGCGTGACCTCCTGGCGGCATGCCGGGCAGACGTACGTCTTCTCGGACGAGCGGATTCGCTGCACCACCCACTCCCCGTCGGCCGCAGACTCGCTGCGGCGGCCGCCCGTGGCCCGATCGACATCGAGGGGGACGTGGTCCGCGGCATACGGACGCTTGCTGGAGCGGCGGTTCGACGGCATGCCATCTATTCTTCCGCAGGGCGGAGCTGATGGCTCGATCCTGCCCGAACCTGCTCAGAACCTGGGAGCCACACTCATTTCCGCCCGCTAGAGTGTGGCGGTCCCCAGCAAGGCGAAAACCCGACCGAAGGACTACTCGTGAAGCACCGCACCACTGCCGGCCTGGCAGCCGTCGCGCTGGCATCCATCGCGCTCACCGGCTGCGCAAGCGGCGACGACACCGCGGACGGCAGTGCTGCCGCCTCCAACGGAAACGTCTGCGAGGTGACGCCGGCTGCTGAGCCGTCGCCCGCGCCGAGCCCTTCCGAGGCGGACGTCAAGGCTGTTGACGCGATCGAGGTCTCCGGCCCGGTCGGCAAGGAGCCCAAGGTCTCCTTCAAGACGCCGCTGCAGGTCAGCGCTCCCACGTTCCGCGTGGTCGACGAGGGCTCTGGCGAGGAGCTCAAGGAGAAGGACCAGGTCACCATCGACTACGTGGTCGTCGCGGGGAAGGACGGCTCGCAGGCCGCATCCACCTGGAAGACCAAGGAGCCCGAGACGTTCGAGCTCGGCGACGCGCAGTACGACCTGCTGAACGACCAGCTCATCGGCCAGAAGGTCGGCACAAGGATCCTCATGGCCAGCACTGCGATGGACCAGTCCATCCAGGTCACGATGGTCGAGGTCGCCAAGGTCGAGGCTCCCAAGGAGACCCCGACCCGCGCCGAGGGCACCGAGGTTGCGCCGAAGGAGGGCCTGCCCACCGTCGAGCTCGCCGACGACGGCCAGCCGACCGTCACGATCCCCGAGGGTTACGAGGAGCCCACCGACCTGGTGGTCCAGCCCCTCATCGAGGGTGACGGCGCCGAGGTCACCAAGGAGCAGACCGTCACCGTCCAGTACGCGGGCTGCCTGCTCGACGGCACGTCGTTCGACTCCTCCTGGAGCCGCGGCACCCCGACGTCGTTCCCGCTCAACGGCGTGATCCCGGGCTGGACCAACGGCATCGCCGGCCAGAAGGTCGGCAGCCAGGTGCTGCTCGTGGTCCCCGCGGACCAGGGCTACGGCGACCAGGAGAACGGCGCCATCCCCGCGAACTCGACGCTCGTGTTCGTGGTCGACATCCTCGAGGCGAAGGCCGCCTGACGCTCCCGGGCGGTCCGCCCGGCGGACCGGCTGAGATCTAGCGCACTCGACGTGCGCGTCGCCCCTGGTCACGGCGCAGACGTGGCGGGTACCCGAGCCGGGTGCCCGCCACGTCTCGTAGTGTCTTCCCATGACCTCGACAGACCTCCCGATCACTGAGTCCGCTCCGATGCCGGAGCGCGAGGTGCTCACCTGGGAGACCTTTCCCGATGCGGTGCGCGATCTGGCCCACCAGGTCGTGGACAGCGGGTTCGTCCCCGACGTGGTGGTCGCCGTCGCGCGCGGTGGCCTGGTCCCCGGCGGTGCCATGGCATACGCGCTCGGCACCAAGGGCGTCGGGACGCTGAACGTCGAGTTCTACACGGACATCGGCAAGACGCTGGACGACCCCCGCGTACTGCCGCCCCTCATGGACACCTCCGAGCTCCCCGGCGCCAAGGTCCTCGTCGTGGACGACGTCGCCGACTCCGGCCGCACCCTGGCCCTGGTCATGGATCTCCTGGAGAAGCAGGGCGCTGAGGCACGCTCGGCCGTGCTGTTCACCAAGCCGCGCACCATCATCCAGCCGGACTACTCGTGGAAGGACACCGACCTGTGGATCACCTTCCCGTGGTCCGCCGAGCCCCCGGTGACCGGTGCGAAGTCGATCGACGCATGACGCGCTGAACGACCGCATGCACGCCCAGGCCCACCAGGCACGTCACCAGGACGCCAAGGGCCAGCCCTGAGGCGACGTCGTGCACGTAGTGGACCCCTGCGGCGACGCGGGCGCCGGCGACAGCGAGCGCCAGTGGCACCACCGCCGACCAGAGCCGGGGCGCGACGAGCACGCACGCCACTGCCAGGGCGCCCGCGATGGTCGAGTGGTTGCTGGGCCAGGACCAATCGCCCGGGGCCGGGCAGGCCAACACCGTGGCGGCGTCGACGACGCGGCACGGACGTTCCTCGGTCACCACGAGCTTGACCACCTCGCTCACCGAGTACGCGCCGAGCGTTCCCACCCCGGCGGCGGCGAGCAGAGCGAACCGGGAGCGGTCGCGAAGCCACGCGTAGAGCGCGAGGCAAGCCGTGATCGCCACGAGCAGGAGCAGGCCCTTGTCGGCGACCAGCCCCACGAAGCCGGCCAGGGGCGAACGGGCGGTCCCTCCGGCGACCCCGTCAAAGAGGCTCTCGCGTGCCGGCCAGGCCAGGAGCGCGACGGCGCTCAGACCCAGGACCGTGCTGAGCACTGCGGGCAGGACGGCGCGTGGGACAGGGCTCCGGACCGGTACGACCGGACGGGTCCCTGCTGGTGCATGGTGTGTCGTTGGCATGCAGAGAACGCTAGGAATCGGCAAGGCCACGCGGATCTGGCGTAGGTCAGGAGCTGCCTATGACCCTGGTCGTACTGAGCCTCCGCGAAGATCAGACCCCGGCGGGAAGCGCCCACGGTCACACGTCGGCGACGATGGTCGGGTGACCCAGCACCAGCCCGCCCACACCGAGAGCGCTACCGAGAACGCCGCCGCGCGGCCCGCCCAGGTGCTCGTAGCGGTCGCGTTCGCGGTGCTGCTGGTGCTCGCGGGCGTAAACCCGTGGTGGATGCTCGCGCTGGCCGCCGCCGCGGCACCCCTCGGGCTGTCTCACGATGGTGCCCGGCTGGGCGCCATCGCCATGGCCGTCGCGGCAGGAGCCGGTGCCGTAGCAGTCCTGGCCGGCTGGGCAGACCTGCGCGACGTGCTCGTAGCCACCGCACGCGGTGTCGTGACCGGCGTACTGCCCTGGTCGGTAGCGATCGCGTGGCGCGCCCGCCGGTCCGGCGAGGCCGATGCGGCGATGGCGCTCCTGCGGGAGCAGGATGCTCGGCGGATGCGCGCAGAGACCGACCTCGCCCGGCAGCGACTGCACCTCGCCGAGAGCCTGCATGACGACCTGGGGCACGCTCTCAGCCTGGTCGCGGTCAACCTCGGCAGGCTCGAGCTCGAGCTCGAGCGGAGTGCGGAGATCTCCCAGGGAGCCGCGCCGCCCACGTCCGTGCGGGAGTCCGTCGGGCTCGCCCGGCGCCAGGTCTCCGACGCGGTCGCCCGCCTGGGTGCCTCCGTCCAGAGTCTTCGTACCGGCCTGAGCGACGGCACTCCGTCGACGACCGTTCAGGCGGACCTCGACGAGCTCGTACGCGATGCGCGCCGTGCCGGAGCCGACGTCGAGCTCACGGGCTCGCCCGGGCGCGACCGCCTGGCCGTCTTCGGCCCCGCCGTCGTGCGGGTGGTCCAGGAAGGGCTGACGAACGCGCTCAAGCACGCTCCGGGCCAGCCGGTCCGCGTGGCGCTGGCCGCTGGGGCCGAACGGCTCGTCGTGACCGTACGCAATCCGCTGCCCGGACCCGGAGCGTCGGCGGCGGCCGGAGGAGAGGCGGCCGGTCATGAGACGACCGGCCATGGGACGACCGGCCTTGGGACGACCGGCGGAGAGGCCGCTGGCGGTCAGGCGGCCGGCGCGGTCGGCGGCACGGGCCTCCGGTCGCTGACCGAGCACGTGCGTGACGCGGGTGGATCGGTCCGATCAGGCCCGGGCGACGGCGGCTTCGTGCTGCGTGCCGAGCTGCGCCCTGTGTCCGACGATCCGCCGGGCACCGCGATCAGCGCCCCACCGGACGGACCCGGCTTCGCCGAAGCGCCGACGCCCCGCGGTGACACGGCCGGGGACGCGCGCACCGTGACCCACGGACTGACCCGTGCCCGGCGTCGTGGCGGGGCGCTGCTGCTGGCCGCTGTACTGGTGCCGACGGCCGCGCTGGTCGCGGTGGCAGCAGCGATCCAGCTCGCGGACCACCTCGATGCACGACGCGCGCTCGTTGCGCCGGACACGTTCGCCCGCATCTCGGTCGGCGACACCCGGTCGCGCGTACAGCCGCTGATGCCCGCGGCGACCCTCGACCCACCACCCGGCGCTGACCCGTCGTGCGACTTCTACGCCGTCACGGTGGACTCGCTCGACGACGCGTCCGGTGACGCCTACCGGATCTGCTGGGCGGACGACCAGGTCACCTCGGCGGACCTCGTGGTCGGAGGCGCGCCGTGAACAGGGAGCTGGGAGGCGAGCACATGAACCGGCCGGATGCCTCCGCGGCGCTCCGGGTGGTCCTCGCCGACGACGAGCCCCTGGTCCGCGCCGGACTCGCCGGGATCCTCGAGACGGACGACGGCGTGCGGGTCGTCGCCCAGGCATCGTCGGGTCACGAGGCGCTGACCGCGGTCCGGGCGCACCGGCCGGACATCGTGCTGCTGGACGTGCGGATGGGGACGATGGACGGCCTCGAGGCCCTCGCCAAGATCCGACGCACGGTGGGGCCTCTGCCCTGCCTCATGGTCACCACGTTCGGCGAGGACGAGTACGTCGCAGAGGCGATCCGGCTGGGCGCCGACGGGTTCGTGCTGAAAGCCGGCGACCCGCGCGAGCTGCTGTTCGCGGTGCACGCGGCGGCGTCGGGTGGCGCCTACTTCTCCCCCGCCGTCTCGCGGCGCCTGCTGCAGACAGGACTTGGCACGCGGTTCGTCGCACAGCAGGACGCCCGGGAGCGGTTCGATCGCCTCACCCCGCGCGAGCAGGAGGTGCTGGAGCTGATGGGCGACGGCCTGCCGAACCCCGAGATCGCAGAATGCCTCCACCTTGCCGAGGGCACGGTCAAGGTGCACGTCACCTCGATCCTGCGCACGACGGGCGCGCGCAACCGGGTGGAGGCGGCGCTGATCGCCGCGCACGCGCGGGCACCGGGCTCGCCGGGCTGACGCGGACCCAGGTCTTCATCCAGGCCGACCCTTCCGGCTTGTTGACTTACGCCGTAAGGTCGCCTTACGACGTAAGGTAACCGGAGAGGGAAGTCATGAACCCGTCCACCCTGAACTCCCGCACGGCACGCACGACCGGCCTGCTCTACCTCGCGGTCGCTGTCGTCGCGATCCCAGGATTCCTGGTCATCCGTCCGATGCTGTTCGACCCTGACAGCGCGTCGTCGACGCTCGCCCACCTGGTCGAGAACGAGACGCTCGCACGCTGGGGAATCGCGCTGGAGCTCGCACTCGTCGCTGCCCAAGCGCTCGTCGGCCTATGGTTCTACCGGCTGTTTCACCACATCAACGCGTTCGCAGCGGCCTCGTTGGCCGCGTTCGCCCTGTTCAACGCGGTGGCGATCCTCGGAAGCGCGGCCTGCCTCGGCGGCGCCCTGAACGTCGCCCTCACGCCGTGGTCAGCCGATCCTGCCGATGCCGCCGGCGGGGCGCAGCTGCTGTACATCCTCGGCGGCAGCTTCTGGGACGTGGGCGCGCTCTTCTTCGGGCTCTGGCTGATCCCGATGGGCATGCTCGCTCTGCGAGCGGGTATGCCGCGACCGCTGGGCTGGATCCTGCTGGTCGGCGGCGTCGGATACATCCTCGACGGTTTTATCGCCTATCTCGCGCCGGCCGCCGCACCAAGCACCTCGCTGCTCCTGATCCCGGCGACCGTCGGTGAGGTGTGGATCATCGGCTGGCTCCTGTGGCACTCGTTTCGAGCGCGCACCCACTAGGCGGCAGCGACAGAGGCCCGGAACCGCAGCAACCTGCGGTTCCGGGCCTCTGGTCAGCCGCTAGGGGCGACGTACTCCCGACACGAGGTCAGAAGTCCCAGTCGTCGTCCTCGGTCTCCACGGCCTTGCCGATCACGTACGACGAACCGGACCCCGAGAAGAAGTCGTGGTTCTCGTCCGCGTTCGGCGACAGGGCCGCGAGGATGGCCGGGTTGACGTCCGTGTCCTCCTTGGGGAACAACGCCTCGTAGCCCAGGTTCATCAGGGCCTTGTTGCCGTTGTACCGCAGGAACTTCTTGACGTCCTCGGTCAGCCCCAGCTCGCCGTAGAGCGAGTCGGTGTACTCGACCTCGTTCTCGTAGAGCTCGAAGAGCAGGTCGAAGGTGTACGCCTTGAGGTCGTCCTGCTCGGGCTGCGTGAGCTGCGCAAGGCCCTTCTGGTACTTGTAGCCGATGTAGTACCCGTGCACTGCCTCGTCACGGATGATGAGGCGGATCAGGTCGGCCGTGTTCGTGAGCTTGGCCCGCGAGGACCAGTACATCGGCGCGTAGAAGCCGGAGTAGAACAGGAACGACTCGAGCATCGTCGAGGCGACCTTGCGCTTCAGCGGGTCGTCACCGCGGTAGTAGTCGAGGACGATCTCTGCCTTCTTCTGCAGGTTCGCGTTGTTCTCGGACCACTCGAAGGCGTCGTCGATCTCAGGCGTCGACAGCAGCGTGGAGAAGATCGAGGAGTAGCTCTTCGCGTGCACGCTCTCCATGAAGGCGATGTTGGTGTACACCGCCTCCTCGTGAGGGGTGAGCGCGTCCGGGATCAGCGACACCGCACCCACCGTGCCCTGGATGGTGTCCAGGAGGGTCAGTCCGGTGAACACCCGCGAGGTCATGGTCTTCTCGTGCTCCGAGAGGGTGTTCCACGACTGGATGTCGTTGGAGACCGGGACCTTCTCGGGCAGCCAGAAGTTGCCGACGAGACGGTCCCAGACCTCGAGGTCCTTCTCGTCCTCGAGGCGGTTCCAGTTGATCGCTGTCACGCGATCGATGAGCTTGAGCTTGCCGGTGGGCGACATGGGAGTTCCTTCAGGGCTGCGGTAGGAGGAGAACGAGCTGTGCGGACGCGTCAGAGCATGCAGCTGACGCAGTTGTCCACCTCAGTACCCTCCAGAGCGAGCTGGCGCAGGCGGATGTAGTAGAGAGTCTTGATGCCCTTGCGCCACGCGTAGATCTGCGCCTTGTTCACGTCGCGCGTGGTGACCGTGTCCGGGAAGAACAGGGTCAGCGAGAGGCCCTGGTCCACGTGCTGCGTCGCCGCTGCGTACGTGTCGATGATCTTCTCGTAGCCGATCTCGTACGCGTCCTGGTAGTAGTCCAGGTTGTCGTTCGTCATGTACGGCGCCGGGTAGTAGACGCGACCGAGCTTGCCTTCCTTGCGGATCTCGATCTTGGCCGGGACCGGGTGGATCGACGACGTCGAGTTGTTGATGTAGCTGATCGAACCCGTGGGCGGCACCGCCTGGAGGTTCTGGTTGTAGATGCCGTGCTCCATGACCGAGGCCCGCAGCGCACGCCAGTCGTCCTGCGTCGGGATCGACACACCGGCGTCGGCGAAGAGAGCAGCGACGCGCTCCGTGGCCGGCTTCCACTCCTGCTCGACGTACTTGTCGAAGTACTCGCCGGTGGCGTACTTCGAGTCCTCGAACCCACCGAACTTCTTCTTGCGCTCGATCGACAGGCGGTTCGACGCCGCGATCGCGTGGTAGGCCACGGTGTAGAAGTAGATGTTCGTGAAGTCGATCCCCTCCTCCGAGCCGTAGTAGATGCGCTCACGGGCAAGGAAGCCGTGCAGGTTCATCTGGCCGAGGCCGATGGCGTGGCCCATCTCGTTGGCCCGCTTGATCGACGGGACCGACTCGATGGACGTCTGGTCGCTCACCGCGGTGAGCGCGCGGATCGCGGTGTCGATGGTGCGGCCGAAGTCCGGCGAGTCCATCGCCTTGGCGATGTTCAGCGAGCCCAGGTTGCAGGAGATGTCCCGCCCGATCTCGTTGTACGAGAGGTCCTCGTTGAACGTCGACGGGGTCGACACCTGCAGGATCTCGGAGCACAGGTTCGAGTGCGTGATGCGGCCCTTGATGGGGTTCGCAGCGTTCACGGTGTCCTCGAACATGATGTACGGGTACCCGGACTCGAACTGCAGCTCCGCGAGCGTCTGGAAGAAGTCCCGCGCGCTGATCGTCGTCTTGCGGATGCGGTCGTCGGCGACGAGCTCGTCGTACTTCTCCGAGATGGAGATGTCGGCGAACGGCTTGCCGTAGACCCGCTCGACGTCGTACGGGCTGAACAGGTGCATGTCCGCGTTCTTCTTGGCCAGCTCGAACGTGATGTCCGGGATGACCACACCGAGCGAGAGCGTCTTGATGCGGATCTTCTCGTCCGCGTTCTCCCGCTTGGTGTCGAGGAACCGCATGATGTCGGGGTGGTGTGCGTGCAGGTACACCGCACCGGCGCCCTGGCGCGCACCGAGCTGGTTGGCGTAGGAGAAGGAGTCCTCCAGGAGCTTCATCACGGGGATGACGCCCGAGGACTGGTTCTCGATGTGCTTGATCGGCGCGCCGTGCTCACGGATGTTGCTCAGGAGGAGCGCCACGCCGCCGCCGCGCTTGGAGAGCTGCAGCGCGGAGTTGATGCCGCGCGCGATCGACTCCATGTTGTCCTCGATGCGCAGCAGGAAGCAGGACACGGGCTCGCCGCGCTGCGCCTTGCCGACGTTGAGGAAGGTCGGTGTCGCCGGCTGGAACCGCCCGGAGATGACCTCCTCGACGATGTCCCGAGCGGTCTGCTCGCTGCCGTCGGCCAGGCCGAGCGCGACCATGGCGACGCGGTCCTCGAAGTGCTCTAGGTACTTCTTGCCGTCGAATGTCTTGAGCGTGTACGAGGTGTAGTACTTGAAGGCGCCGAGGAACGTCTCGAAGCGGAACTCCTTCGAGTACGCGAGCTGGAACAGCTCCTTGACGAACGCCCCTGAGTACTTCGCGAGCACGGTCGGGTCGTAGTACTTGGCCTCGACCAGGTGCTCGAGCTTCGCTTCGAGCGACTCGAACTCGACGGTGTTCGGGTTCACGTGCTGCAGGAAGTACTGGCGAGCCGCCTCGCGGTCCTTCTCGAACTGGATCTTCCCGTCCGACCCGTACAGGTTCAGCATGGCGTTGAGCGAGTGGTAGTCCATCTGGAGCGGCTCCAGGGGGATCTCGCTCAGCCCTTCACCGTTCAGGCGGAGAGGCTCTGTGGTTGTTGCTGCCAAAATCGTCCCAATCCGTTGCGGACGCGCGTGACGTCCTGCGCAGTGCCCAAGAGTTCGAAGGCGTACAGGTACGGGACATGGCACTTCGCAGCGATGATGTCCCCGGTGATGCAGTACGCAGCCCCGAAATTGGTGTTCCCCGCAGCGATGACGCCGCGAATGAGCGACCGGTTGTGTTCGTCGTTGAGGAACTTCCTCACCTGCCGTGGGACGGCCCCGCCCTCGTTGCCGCCACCGTAGGTGGGGGCCATGAGGACGTAGGGCTCGTCCACGCGCAGAAAGCCGTCGGCCGGGCGCAGCGGAATCCGGTGCACCGAGATCCCCAGCTCCTCGAGAGCAAGCTTCTCGACGAACCGGTGCGTGTACTCCGACACGCTGGAGAAGTAGACGAGAGAACCCACGTCACGCCTCCTTGCCGACGTTGCTGTAATACGGGTCAGGCCGAGGCGGCCTGAAGCGCGGCGACCGCGCTGATCTGGTCGGGGCGAAAGCCCGACCAGTGGGTGTCACCGGCCACGACGACCGGCGCCTGGAGGTACCCGAGACCGCGAACCATCTCGAGCGCCTCGGCGTCCTCAGTGATGTCGACGACCGTGTACTCGACACCCTTGCGATCCAGTGCCCGGTACGTCGCGTCGCACTGGACGCACGCCGGCTTGCTGTAGACCGTGACGCTCATGTCCGCCTCCTCTGACCTCGAAGGACACCCGTGAAGTTACGTTGGTGTGCTTTGTTTGCGGGTCTGCGTCTCCCGCTGAACCAAACACTACACCTAGTGTCTGACACCCGCTCGCTTACGACATGTTGTGGTTGGAGGGGGACGGCCCGCTGGACACGAGACGTTCCCGACGCTCAGGGACCATGCTGCCACGAGCCTCTGACACCGCCTGGGAGGCGGCATGGAGCGCTTCCTGAGCCGCCCTCGGGCGGGGGCTCGGGAGCCGCGAGAAAGCGCACCTCGCGGGTCCCGGGAGGCTCGAAAAGTGATCTCAGTCAGCGGCGTGTCGCGACGCTTGGGCGTGTCACACCGTGGGGCCCGGACGGTGCCAGCCTGACGCGTCGACGCCGCCGGGCACGGCCGTCCCCGGGTCGTACGGGGTGCGTGTGAAGTGGAAGGTGCCGACGTCCAGCGCCACCGGGGCGCCGCCGGTGGCAGGCACCGCGAGCCGTTCCCCGAGCCAGTACCCGCCCTCGACGCCCCGCAGCTCGCCGTCCACGACGTCGAACACCGTGCCCCGGCCGCCGCCGTCCTGGGAGCGCAGCTCGATACGGCCGTCTGCACCGACGCTGACCGTGTGCGGGGACGGTCCCCAGTACCAGGTGCCGGTGATCTCGCCAGGCCCGGCGGCACCGCGCCCGATCGCCCGCTCGACGGTGCCGTGCGAGTCCTCCGGCGGCAGCGGCTCACGCACAGCGGCGCCCTGAAGAGCCGCGAGCAGTGCCGAGCCGCCACCGAACCCGAGCGTCGACGAGCCGCACACCGCCACGACGTCGCCGGTGACGGCGTCCGCCCGGAGGTCCGCGGTGAAGCCCGGTACCGATCCGCCGTGGCCGATCGTGCGCACGGCGCCGTCCTGCCGCACGCGCACCCCCAGCCCGTGGGCCGTCGGCCACGGCCCGCCGGCGGGCCCCGCGTCGTCGACCACCACGCGGGGGACGGCCAGGTGGCGGCGCCGGGCGAGCGGGAGCACCGACTCGCCCGCGTCGCGGTCGGCCTCCCCGCCCACGAGCCACATGCCGAACCGGACCAGGTCCGACGGGGTGGACCACACCTCTCCCGCAGGCCCTGCCGCGCGGTACTCGGCCACCGGCTCGTGGTGCACCAGGTCGGCATGCGGGTGTACGGCGTACCCCGTGACGTGCGGGCCCACCGGGACACGGCCGGTGGCGGCCATCCCCAACGGCCCCCACACCTCGTCCTGGAGCACCTTGTCCCACGTGCTGCCTCGGACCACCTCGAGCAGGCGGCCCAGCACGGCGAAGCCCAGGTTGCTGTAGTGGTACCGCTCGCCCGGGTCCCAGAGCTGCTCGACGCCCGAGGCGGCCAGCTCGTCCCACGTGGGCCCGCCGTGCCGCTCCCACCACGGCCCGGGGAACTCGGCCTGCAGGCCGCTCGTGTGCGTGAGCAGATGCCTGATCGTGGCGTTCGCACCCGGTGCGTCCGGCAGGTGCGCACCGACCGGGTCCGCGAGCGCCACGAGGCCCTCGTCGACGAGCCGGAGCACCGCCACTGCGACCATGGGTTTGGTGATCGACCCGATGCGGAAGGCGTGCTCCGGCGTCGGGCCACCTGCCCAGGTGGCGGCGGCGACCTCCGCCCAGACCACGTCTCCACCACGTCCCACGGCCGCGGACAGCGCGGGAACCCGCGCGCCGTCCCGCAGCCCCCTCAGCACGCTGCGCAGCTCCGCCCCCACCCGATCTGATCCGCTCATCCCCACAAGGTACCCAGGGCAGCGCGGGTGGTCGGTAGAACGTCAGACGATCGGCAGCCCGGGCTGCCGATCGTCTGACGTTCTACCGATCACCCGCCATGAGGCCGAGGCCCCGGGCTACGCCGAGTAGTCCACGGGCGGCAGGGTGTTCGTCGTCGCCAGACGGCGGTACCAGTGCGCCGAGTCCTTCCAGGTGCGCTCCAGGGTCTCGTAGTCGACCCGGATGATGCCGAACCGCCGGTCGTAGCCGTAGGCCCACTCGAAGTTGTCGAGCAGCGACCACGCGAAGTACCCGCGCACGTCCACACCCTGGTCCCGGGCGAGCCCCAGGGCCTCGACGTGGTCGTGCAGGTAGGAGACGCGCTCCACGTCGTGCACGCGCGCCACGCCGTCCTCGACCACCACGGTGTCCTCGAACGCGGCGCCGTTCTCCGTGACCATCAGCGGCTGGTCCGGGTAGGAGTCGCGCAGCGAGACCAGCAGGTCCGTGAGACCGGCCGGCTCGATGTTCCAGCCCATGGCCGTGTACGGGCCGGGCTGCGGGAGGAACTCGACGTCGTCGGCGGCGATCCACGGCGTACCGGCGGAGTCCTTGTGCCCGTCGGCCTGCTGGCGCTCACCCTGCCCGGAGTAGTGCTTCACGCGCGCCGTCGAGTAGTAGTTGACGCCGAGCACGTCCAGCGGCTGCTTGGTGATCTCCAGGTCACCGTCCTGCACGAACGACCAGTCGGTGACCGATGCCGTGTTCTCCAGGAGGTCGACGGGGTATGCGCCGTCGAGCACCGGGCCGAGGAAGGCCCGGTTGGCCAGCGCGTCGACCGTGCGGACGGCGCCCTGGTCGGCCTCGGACGACGGGTCGTCCGGCCGGAAGACGTGCAGGTTCAGCGTGATCGACGTCTTGGCGGAGTCGCCGAGCACCTCGCGGATCTGCTGGACCGCGAGGCCGTGCGCCAGGTTCAGGTGGTGCACCGCCTGCAGCGCGGCCAGCGGCTCCGTACGACCCGGCGCGTGGACGCCCGAGCCGTAGCCGAGGTACGCCGTGCACCACGGCTCGTTGAGCGTGGTCCAGACGTCGATACGGTCGCCGAGCTCCTCGGCCATCCGCCGCGCGTACCGCGCGAAGGCGTAGGCGGTCTCCCGGTTGGTCCAGCCGCCCTCGTCCTCGAGCTCCTGCGGGAGGTCCCAGTGGTACAGCGTCACCACCGGCTTCACGCCGGCGGCGAGCAGCCCGTCCACGAGGGCCGAGTAGAACGCGATGCCCTCGGCGTTGAAGTCGCCGGACCCGCCCGGCTGCACGCGCGACCAGGAGATGGAGAACCGGTACGCGCCGAGGCCCAGGTTCTTGATGTGCTCGACGTCCTCCTGCCACCGGTGGAAGTGGTCGTCCGCGACGTCGCCCGTGTCCCCGTTCAGCGTCTTGCCGGGGGTGTGCGAGAACGTGTCCCAGATGGACGGCCCGCGCCCGCCCTCGGTCGCACCACCCTCGATCTGGTACGACGCGGTCGCCGAGCCCCAGAGGAAATCGCTGGGGAAACTCCGTGCACTCACAGTGTCACCTCTCCTGGGCCCGAGGCCCGAACGGTCCGTCCTTCATTCTCGACGCTCCACTCACCAGGAGCGTCGTCACTGGTCACCCGCACGACGCCGGAGTCGCACCGCACGCGGAACGTCGCGGGTGCGCCCGTGCCACCCGGGACCAGGACTTCTTCGTCGTACCCCTCGGGCAGACGGGTGCAGCGTAACGTCACGCCGTCCGCCCACGCGTAGTCCGGCCGGTCGTCGCGCGCACCGACGGGCAGCACCGTGCCGGGCCGCACGAGCAGCGGCAGGCTGTCGAAGCCGTGCTCCTCGGCGACCCAGCGCGGACCGGTCACGGTCGACGCCAGGCCGTCCGCCCCGACGTCCGGCAGGCGGGTCCACTCACCCTCCGGCACGTAGTACTCCGCACGGGACTCGTGGAAGACCGGTGCGACCAGCAGCGACGGCCCCAGCATGTACTGGGTGTCGACGGACGCAGCCGTCCGGTCGTCGGGGAACTGGAGCACCATCGGGCGCATGACGGGCATCCCCTGGGCTGCGGCCACCTCGCCGAGCCCGCCGAGGTACGGCATGAGCCGCAGCTTCAGCTTCGTGAACTTCCTGGTGACGTCGACCGCCTCTTCGTCGAACGCCCACGGCACGCGGTAGGAGCTGGACCCGTGCAGCCGGGAGTGCGACGACATCAGGCCGAACGCGGCCCACCGCTTGAACACGGCGGGGTCGGGCGTGCCCTCGAACCCGCCGATGTCGTGGCTCCAGTAGCCGAACCCGGACAGCGACAGCGAGAGCCCGCCGCGGAGGGACTCCGCCATGGACACGAAGGTGGACTCGCAGTCGCCGCCCCAGTGCACGGGGTAGGCCTGCGTGCCGGCTGTCGCGGACCGCGCGAACAACACTGCCTCGCCGCGCCCACGCTCCTCCTCGAGCAGCTCGAAGACCGTCTTGTTGAACAGGGAGGTGTAGTAGTTGTGCATGCGCTGCGGGTCGGACCCGTCGTGCCAGACGACGTCGGTGGGGATGCGCTCGCCGAAGTCGGTCTTGAAGGCGTCGACACCCTGACCCAGGAGCGCGCGCAGCTTGTCCTGGTACCACGCGGCGGCCTCGGGGTTGGTGAAGTCGACCAGTCCCATGCCGGCCTGCCACTTGTCCCACTGCCAGACGTCGCCGTCGGGCGTCATGACCAGGTAGCCCTTCTCCCGGCCCTCACGGAACAGGTGCGATCGCTGAGCGATGTACGGGTTGATCCAGACGCAGACCTTCAGGCCGCGGTCGTGCAGCCGGGCCAGCATGCCCTCGGGGTCGGGGAACGTCGCCGGGTCCCACACGAAGTCGCACCAGTGGAACTGTCGCATCCAGAAGCAGTCGAAGTGGAACACCGACAGCGGGATGTCCCGCTCGGCCATGCCGTCGATGAAGCTCGTGACGGTGGCCTCGTCGTAGTTCGTCGTGAACGACGTCGAGAGCCACAGGCCGTACGACCACGCGGGGACGACGGCGGGCCGCCCGGTCAGGGCCGTGTACCGGCGCAGGATCTCTGCGGGCGTCGGCCCGTGGATCACGTAGTACTGGAGCGACTGTCCTGGCACCGAGAACTGGGTGCGGCTGACCACCTCGGAGCCCACCTCGAACGAGACCCGCTCGGGGTGGGCCACGAACACGCCGTAGCCACGGTCGGTCAGGTAGAACGGCACGTTCTTGTAGGCCTGCTCGCTCGCGGTGCCGCCGTCCTCGTTCCAGACGTCGACGCTCTGGCCGTTCTTCACGAACGCGCCGAACCGCTCGCCCAGGCCGTAGACGTGCTCACCGACGCCGAGCCCGAGCTGCTCGTGCACGAAGTCGCCGTCCGGCGTGCTCACGATCCCGACGCTCCGGTCCGACGACGAGGTGAGCACCTCGCCGTCGGCCACGAAGTCGACGTGCCACGGGCCGTCGGTGGAGACGCGGGCCGTGAGCCCGCCGGAGGTGAGCTCGGCGGCGCCGGACTCGGGCACGACCACCTTGACCGCCCCGGGCTCCCGGTTGACGGCGAAGTGCGGGCCGGGGTCGCGGCGGCCCTGGTGGTGCTCGATGCGCACGCCGATGACGGAGTCCGCCGGGGCGTCGAAGGTGACCGTGACGACCGGCCGGTTCAGAGTGTCCCCCCGCCGCGTGATCGGCGCGGTGGGCGCGTACACGGTCAGGGTGTTGTCGCCGGCCTCGACCGAGTCGATGTCGCGGGGACGGAGCATCTCGACGCCGGGTCGCAGCTGCCAGTAGCCGTCGGTGAATCTCATGGCTGGGGCCTCACTCGTCTCTGTAGGGCGTAGGGATTCGTGGTGTGGAGCGCAGTCACTTGACCGCCCCGGCGGTCACGCCCCGGGTCAGGGTGCGCTGGAAGATCAGGAAGAACACGACGGCGGGCACGA
This sequence comes from Promicromonospora vindobonensis, assembly GCF_042685865.1. NCBI lineage: Bacteria > Bacillati > Actinomycetota > Actinomycetes > Micrococcales > Promicromonosporaceae > Promicromonospora > Promicromonospora vindobonensis. The sequence continues at coordinate 1,364,188 of NZ_JBHUOG010000001.1, forward strand.
GGGAGACGAGCGAGCCCGCGTTGATCGTCGGTGCGTCCATCATGCGATCACCCTGCAGCGAGGCGAGGGCGATGGGGATGGTCTGGGTGTCGTTGCTGGTGAGCATGACCAGCGGGATGAAGAACTCGTTCCAGGTCCAGATGAAGAAGAAGATCATCAGGACGGAGAGCGTCGGGCGCACGATCGGGAAGACGACCTGCCAGAGGATGCGCCACCGGCTCGCGCCGTCGAGGGCCGCTGCCTCCAGCAGCGCCGGTGGGAACGTGCCGAGCACCGAGGACAGCAGGTAGGTGCCGAACGCCGACTGGATGACGGTGAAGATGATGATCACCGACCACTGGGAGTTCGAGAGCCCGACCGACTGCGCCATGGTGAACAGCGGGTAGATCAGGGCCTCCTGCGGCAGCATGTTCGCCAGCAGGAACAGCGCGACGATCCACAGCCGCCCCTTCACCCTGCCGATGCCGATCGCGTAGGCGTTGAACAGCGACAGCAGCGCGCCGAGCACGGCCACGATCGCCGAGATGAACACGGAGTTCCAGAGCTTCACCGGGAACTCGGTGCGCTCCCAGAAGGCCACCACCCCGTCGAGGTAGAGGCCGGACGGCAGGGCCAGCGGCCCGTTCGCCGCATAGTCCTGCGGCGACTTGAACGCGTTGAGCAGCATGATCCCGAACGGCGCGAGGACCGCGAGGCCCACGAGCACCGCAGCGGCCAGGACGAGCCAGCGTCCGACGCCGCGCCTGTACCGGGAGTCGACGGCGGTGCTGCGCACCTGAGCCGTTCGTGTGGTCGGTCGTGCGTCTGTGGCGACAGCCATGTCAGATCCCCTCCCGTTCGCGTCGTTCCGCTCGGCTCTGCAGGCCGAGGATGATCACTGCCACCACGACGATCACGAGCGTGAGCACCGTGGCGATCGCGGCCCCGTAGCCGACCTGGGACTTGTCGAAGAAGCTCAGGTACGAGTAGTAGCTCGGCACGAGAGTCGAGCTCTCCGGCCCGCCGCGCGTCAGCACGTAGATGGGCCCGAACACCTTGAGCGCCGCGACCGTGCAGGTCAGCGTGACCACGAAGATCTCGGGCCGGATCTGGGGCACCGTGATGGCCCGGAACCGGTCCCACCACCCCGCACCGTCCAGCTCCGCCGCCTCGTAGAGCTCCGGGTCCACCCGCTGCAGTGCCGCCATGAAGATGACCACCGGGTAGCCCATCTGGACCCAGATCAGCACGAGCATCACGGACGGCAGGGCCGTGCTCGGATCGCCGAGCCAGTTGGGCGGCGTCTCGATGCCGATCCCGCGCAGGATCACGTTGAGCGCGCCGGTCTGGGAGTTCAGGATCCAGTTCCACAGGACGCCCGCCACGGCGACGGGCAGGATCTGCGGCAGGTAGTAGGTGGCCCGCAGCACCGACGAGACCCGTGCGCCGAACCGTCGGCCGAGGTAGTCGAACAGCACCGCGGCGAGCATGAGCCCGAGGAGCGTCGGCACCACGACCATCGCGACGATCATCGCCGCGGAGTTGGCGAACGACGTCCAGAACTTGTCGTCGGCCATCAGGTCCGCGTAGTTGCCCAGCCCGTTCCAGCGCAGCGGGGCCATGCCGCCCCGCCACTTGAACAGGCTGAAGTACACGTTCGTCACGAGCGGGTACCCGATCACCACGAGGAACGCGATCCCACCGGGCAGCAGGTAGGGCAGGTACCCCACCCACGAGGCCCGACGACGGCGGCGTGTCCCGTGCGCCGATCGCGCGCGTCCAGCCGTCGGCGGGCGCTCTTCGGTCAGGGTGCTGTCAGCCATCGAGCAGGTCGGCCTTGCCGTCGTCGTACGAGCTCTGCAGCCCGTCGAGCACCTCGTCCGGGGTCTTGGAGCGGTTGACGAGGGACTGCAGCTCGCTGACGATCACGTCGTAGTAGCCGGCCACCGGCCAGTCCGGGTAGAACGCCAGGCCGTCCTCGTCGAGGATCGCCTGGAAGTTCTCGGTGAGCTCGCGGGTGCGCTCGTCCTCGATGGCCGAGGCGTCGCCCGCCACGGGCAGACCGCCCTCGGCTGCGAGGATGTTCTGCACCTCGGGCCGCAGCGTGATGTCGATGAACTCCTCGGCGAGGCTCGGGGAGTCGGCGTTCGCCGGAACCACCCAGAGGTTGCCGGACGAGCCGGTGTGCAGCGTGTTGCCCGGGAAGTTGAACTGGCCCCAGTCGGCCTCGACCTCGGTCGCGAGGCGGCCGAACCACCAGGACCCGCTGACCATGAGCGGGTACGTGCCGTCGATGAACGAGACGCCCATGTCCTCGGCGGTCAGGGCGGCGGAGTCGGAGGCGATGTAGCCCTTCTCGATCCACTCGTCGAGCTTCTCGGTGGCCTTCGTCATCGCCTCGTTGTGGAAGTCGACGTCGTTCGCGAAGAGCTGGTAGTCGTCCACCAGCGCGCGGTCGCCGTAGGCGAGCACGAGCTCGTACCAGAGCTGGCCCAGCGGGTACTCCGCGCCGGCCTCCGCCAGCGGCGTGATGCCCTCCTTCTTGAAGGTGGCCAGGACGTCGTCGAACTCGTCGAGGGTGGTCGGCACCTCGAGGCCGTGCTCGGCGAACATGTCCTTGTTGTAGTAGACCCCGACGAACTCGCCGTAGTTCGGTACCCCGTACCACTCGCCGGAGCCCATGAGCCCCTGCTCGTCGTACGTCGCGGTGGTCGCCAGCGAGCCGGTCAGCTTCTCGTCCCACCCGCGCTCCGTGGCTGCGTCGGTCAGCGGGTTCAGCAGACCCTGCGCCGCGAGCTGGCCCGCGGTCGCGTTGCCCTTGTTGAACTCCATGACGTCGGGCACGTCGTCGCCCGTGAGCACGATCTTGGCGTTCTTCTGGATCTGCTCGAACGTCTGCTTCTCGACGTCGACCGTGACGTCGGGGTTCTCCTCCTCGAAGATCGTGATGGCCTCGGCCCAGGCCTTGCCCATCGCCGAGTCCTCGTTCTCGTAGTGCCAGATCGTCAGCGTGCTGTCGTCGGTGTCGCCACCGCCACCGCTCTGACCCGTGCAGCCCGTCAGCGCCAGGGCGCCGGCCAGCGCGGCCGCCACGGCAGTCGTAGTCCGCTTGTGCTTCATCGCATCTCCTTGGTTCGCAGAGCCCGAGAGGGCTCACCACTTGCGGCCGCGCCCAGACCTCTGCGTCTGGATCGTCGAAGCGTTTCAACACGCTAACCCTGAGTCCGCGCAACTGTCCAGTGCCAACTTTGAACATTGGCGCTAGTATTTTGTCGAAGCGCTTCCCTGCCATACGGCACACTGGTGTGCCCGGCACGTCACGCGCACCACCCGGCCGCGCACCAGGCACGCTGCGGTACCGATGAGATGAGGAGCTCTGTGGCTACGATCGACGACGTCGCCAGGGCGGCGGGGGTCTCGACCTCGACCGTGTCCTACGTGCTGTCGGGCAAGCGGCCGATCTCCGCGCCGACCCGGGCCCGTGTCGAGCGCGCCATCGAGAAGCTCGGCTACCGGCCCCACGCCGGCGCACGGGCGCTGGCCTCCTCCCGCACCAACGTCATAGCGCTCATGGCACCCCTGCGCGTCGGCGTGAGCGTGCCCGTCATCATGCAGTTCGTCGCCGGAGTGGTGACCCGCGCGCGGGACTTCGACCACGACGTCCTGCTGCTGACGCAGGACGACGTGAGCGGGCTCGACCGGGTGACCAGCGGCTCCATGGTGGACGCCCTGGTCATGATGGACATCGAGGCGGACGACCCGCGCGTGCCCCTCGTGGCGGCCGCCAAGCAGCCGACCGTCCTGATCGGCCTTCCGCAGGATCCGGAGGGGCTGAGCTGCGTCGACCTCGACTTCGAGGCCGCAGGCCGGCTCGCCGTGCGGCACCTCGCCGGGGCCGGCCACACCGACGTCGCGCTCATCGGTTCCCCGCCCGAGGTACTGCGGCGGCACACCTCCTACGCCGAGCGGATGATGCGGGGCCTGCGGAACCAGGCCAAGAGCTCCGGCGTGACGGTCAGGGTGGAGGCGTGCGACTCCTCGCCGTCGGGCGCAACGGAAGCCGTCGACACGCTCCTGGCCACAGCGCCGGACACCACGGGGATCATCGTGCACAACGAGGGTGCGCTCCCCCACGTGCTGGCGCGCCTGGCCGACCGCGGCATCGTCGTCGGCACCGACATGTCCGTGGTCGCCGTGTGCCCGCAGGACGTCGCCCTCTCCCAGCGGATCCCGATGACCAGCATCGACCTGCCCGCCGAGGACATCGGCAAGGTGGCCGTCGACATGGTCATGGCCCGCCTCGAGGGCGAGCAGCCGTCCGAGACCAGGCTGCTCGCCCCCGTGCTCACCGAGCGTGCGAGCTCGGCGGACGGGCCCGCCGGCGCGCTCGGCTGACGGCGGGCTCCCCCTGTCGTTCACCCCTTGATGGCCCCGAAGATCACGCCCTTCGTGAAGTGCCGCTGCACCATGGGGTACACCACGAGGATCGGGACGATCGCGAGCACCATCACCGCCATCTTCACGGGCAGGCCGGTCACGGCGCCGTCGTCGACGTCGACCTGGCCCACGCCGCTGCCGGGGAGCGTCACCCCCTGCAGCACGTAGGACCGCAGCACGAGCTGCAGCGGCCACTTCGCGTTGTCGTTGATGTAGAGCATCGCGTTGAAGAACGCGTTCCAGTAGCCGACGCCGTAGAACAGCGCGACCACCGCGACGACGGCCTTCGACATGGGCAGGACGATCTGCCCGAGGATGCGCCAGTCCCCCGCGCCGTCGATGCGAGCCGCGTCCGTGATGGACCGGTCGATGCCCATGAAGAACGCCCGCAGGATCAGCACGTTGAACGCGCTCACCGCCCCCGGGAGGATGAGCGACCAGTAGTTGTCGATCAGACCGAGGTTGCTCACCAGCAGGTACGTCGGGATCATCCCTGCACCGAAGAACATGGTGATGAGGAAGACGAACAGCACGGGCCGGTGGGCGAACGAGCCCGGCCGGCTCAGCCCGTAGGCAGCCAGGACCGACACGGTGGTGGACAGCACCGTGCCGACCACGGTGATCCCGATGCTCACGATCGTGGCCCGCGTGACGATCCCGCCGGACAGGATCTGGGCGTAGGCCGAGAGCGACAGGGTCCCCGGCACGGTGACCAGGCCGCCGGACCGGGTGATGTCCGCCTGGGTGGAGAAGCTGGTGAGCACCACCGTGTAGAGCGGGAACAGCACCGTGCCGACGATCAGCAGCAGGGCCACCCCCTTGACGACGAGCCCCAGCGGGTTGGGGTCCTCCTCCCAGACCGGGCGGTTCTTGCCGCGCAGCAGGGCGCGATACCGGGCGGAGCGCCGCGGTGACGGCTTCGGCGGCTGATCAGGCAGCCGCGTGGGCGTGGGCTGTGTGGCGTAGTTCTCGGTTCTGGTCGTCATGCGCGCTGGTACACCCCCGCCTCGCCCACGAGGTGGGCGAGCTTGTTGGCCCCGAGCACCAGGGCGAGCGAGACCAGGCCCTTGACGAGCCCGGCGGCTGCCGCGAAGGCCCAGTCGCCGTTCACGACACCCTGGTAGTAGACAAATGTGTCGAGCACCTCGGCCACGTCGGTCCCGACGGCGCCCCGCTGGAGGATGAGCTGTTCGAACCCGACGGTGAGCGAGTCGCCCAGCCGCAGGATCAGCAGCAGGACGATCACCGGCCGCAGCGCGGGCAGCGTCACGTGCCACATGCGGCGCCACCGCCCCGCGCCGTCCACCACGGACGCCTCGTAGAGCTGGGTGTCCACGGTGGCCAGCGCCGCGAGGAAGATGATGATCCCCCAGCCGGCGTCCTTCCAGACGGACTGTGCGGTGATGAGCAGCAGGAACGTGTCCGGGTTGGTCATGAGGTCGAAGCCTGAGTACCCCGCGTCCCGCAGCCGGCTCGCGACCATCCCCGCCCCGCCGAAGATCTGCTGGAAGATCGTCACGACGATCACCCAGGAGAAGAAGTGCGGCAGGTACACGATCGACTGGATGGTCGTGCGCAGCCCCGGGGTCAGCACGCTGTTGAGCAGCAGCGCCAGCACGATCGGCACCGGGAAGAAGAACACGAGCTGGAACGCGGTGATGACCAGCGTGTTCGACACGGCGTCGAGGAACAGCGGGTTGGTGAAGACCCGGACGAAGTTGGCCCACCCCACGAACGGGCTCTCCCGGATCCCGACGTAGGGCGAGTAGTCCTGCCAGGCCACCACGTTGCCGAGCATCGGGACGTACGCGAACACGGCCAGGAGCAGCACGGCCGGTGCCACCATGATCAGCAGGGTGCGGTCCCGGCGCAGCCGCGTGGTCCAGGGGACCTTGCGGTGCGCCGGGCTGCTCACCCTGGCGCTCGGGGGGCTCACTGCTTGTCCAGGATGTCCTGGTAGAACGCCCGCAGTTCCTCACCGCCGGAGCTGCTCCACGTCGCGATCGCTTCGTCGAGGTCCTTCATGGTCTTGCGCCCGCGCGCGATGTCCTTCTCGAGGTCCTCGAACGGGGTGGCCAGCGACGCGAACTGCGCCGGCTCCGAGATCTGCATGCCGTAGAAGAGGGGCTCCTCGACGTACTCGGAGGCCGCGGCCATCCACGTGCAGTAGGCCTCGACGAAGCCCGGGTACTGCACCTGGGCGTTCACCTTCGGCGGGTCCACCAGAAAGATGTACGACGGCGCCACCTCGTCGGCAGCGGCGTCCGTCGCCCGGGGCAGACCTTCACCGTCGATCACGTAGTGCTCGCCCTCGAGGCCGAAGTTGACGAGCTGGAACTCAGTGGTGCCGAACGGCGAGGCGAGGAAGTCCGCGGCGGCGAGGAGCTCCTCGATCTGCGCCTTGTCGTCCGTCTTCTTCAGGAACGAGAACATGTCGGCCGGGGCACCCTTCCAGACTCGCGGCGTGCCGCCGTCGTGGGCGATCGGGTCGAAGGGCCGCGGGTCGAAGGCCGGGTTGCTCGGCAGCACCCGGCCGAGGGACTCGTGCCAGCCGCCCACGCCGTCGTTGACGACGAGGATCTCGCCCGCCTCGAAGAGAGGCTTCATCTCCTCGGGTTTGTCGGCCACGGCGGTCGGGTGCACGGCACCCGACCGGTACAGCCGGGCGTGCCAGTCCAGCGCCGCCCGGTACTCCTCGGACTCGACCCGGCTGACCAGCGAGCCGTCGTCGGCCAGCTTCCAGCCCTTCTCCGGGGGCACCGCGAACATCATGTTCGCCGTGATCCACTGGTCGGCCGAGCCCCAGCGCTTCTTGCCAGGGTCGGTCAGCTCCTCGGCGAGCTCGATGAACTCGTCGGCGTTCCTCGGCTGCTCGGTGATGCCGAGCTCCTCGAGGATGTCGGCCCGGTAGAACGTCGCCAGGTGGACCAGCTCCCCCGGGAACGGCAGACCGTAGAGCTTGTCGTTGAAGACGCCGTAGCGCCAGGCGTCCGTGGGGATGTTGGCCAGGTTCTTGTACTTCTTGACGTTGTCGCCGGACAGGTACGGCGTGAGGTCCTCGAAGAGGGCTTCGACGGCCTGGCCGAACCGCGGTGGGATGTTCCAGGTGGGCACGCAGACCCAGTCCGGCACGTCCTTCGCCGAGGCGAGCACGGCCGCGAGCTTGTCGCCGTAGGTGTTGCCGTCGGAGATCCGGAACTCGACGGTCGTGCCCATCGCCGCGTTCACCGAGTCGAAGTAGGGGTTGCCGGCCGTCTCCGGGATGGCGCTCCACAGCGGCGTCATCGCCGTGTACGTGCCGCCGGACCCGGGCGGAGCCGCGAAGGCCGTGACGAGCTCGTCCGGGATCGCGGCGTAGCCGGCGGTGGAACCGTTCACCGCCGGGAAGTCCGGCTTGACGTACTCGACCGGCACGTAGGTGGGCAGCACGCCCGAGCTCACGGTGCCACCACCCTGCGCCGAGCTCGCCGAACCGCTGGTACAGGCGGTGAGCAGGGACGGCACGCCGACGACGGCGGCACCGACCGTCAGGAAGCCGAGGAACGACCGGCGGTCCAGCCGAGCGGTCAGGTGAGGTGAGGTCATGGCTCTTCACTCCTTCGTGGAAAGCGCGGCACGTCAGTGTGCCCGGATCCGGCGGAGTACGAAGCGAACAACGTCGAAGCGCTTCGACCTCTGCCGACGGCAAAACCATAGGGCAATGGGCGGATATGAGGCAATGAATCGCCCAAAATTCTCGCCGGGCCATTGAACCGTTTCGAGAGCGCGTCTACTGTTCGACCGGACACCGGGGACCCCTCGACCACAAGGAGCACGACGACGTGCCACACGAGACGCAGCACCTCTTCCGCGACCCGGCGGCGCCGCTCGCCGACCGGGCCGGCGACCTCCTCGACCGCCTCACACCCGACGAGCGGCTGAGCCTGCTCCACCAGCACCAGCCCGCCGTCGAGCGGCTCGGCCTCGCCCCGTTCCACACCGGCGCCGAGGCGTTGCACGGCGTCGCGTGGCTCGGCCGCGCGACCGTGCTGCCTCAGCCCGTCGGGCTGGGCGCCACGTGGGACACCGACCTCCTGACCCGCCTCGGTGACCTGGTCGCCACCGAGCTGCGGGCCAAGCACGCCGAGGATCCGGCGGTCTCGCTGAACGTGTGGGCCCCGGTCGTGAACCCGCTGCGGCACCCCGCCTGGGGGCGCGGCGAGGAGGGGTACAGCGAGGAGCCTCGCCTCGTGTCCCGGCTCGCCACCGCATACTGCCGCGGCCTGCGCGGGAACCATCCGACGGTCTGGAAGACGGTCCCCGCCCTCAAGCACTTCCTCGGCTACGGCAACGAGACCGACCGTTCGGCGACGTCGTCGAACCTGTCCGAGCGGACCCTGCACGAGTACGAGCTGCCCGCCTACCGCGGGCCGATCGAGGCAGGTGTCGCCGGGGCCGTCATGCCCTCGTACAACCTGGTCAACGGGGTTCCCGCCCATACGTCCGGCGACCTCCTGGCCGAGCTGCGCTCGTGGGCCCCCGGTTCGGTGGCCGTCGTGTCCGACGCCGGGGCACCCACCTTCCTCGTCTCCGTCCAGCGGGCCTTCGGCTCCCATGCCGAGGCACATGCCGCTGCCGTGCGCGCTGGCCTCGACTCGTTCACGGACAACGACACCGACCCGTCGGTCACGCTGGACCGGCTGCGCGACGCGCTGGCCGCCGGCCTGCTGACGCGGGACGACGTCGATGTGGCGGCCCTGCGGCTGCTCGAGCTGCGGCTGCGTACGGGCGAGTTCGACGGCCCGGCCGACCCGTACGCGCACATCGGCCCCGACGCCATCGATCTGCCCGAGCACCGGGTACTGGCCCGCGAGGCCGCCACGAAGGCGGTGGTGCTGCTGCACAACGACGGGACGCTGCCGTTGCGAGCGCCCGAACGCATAGCGGTCGTCGGGCCCCTGGCCGACCGGGTCCTGACGGACTGGTACTCCGGCACCCCGCCGTACGTGGTGTCCCTCGCTCGCGCGGTCACCGAACGCTACCCCGACGCCGTCGTGGAGGTCGTCGACGGGGCGGACCGCGTGGCGCTGCGGGCGTCGTCGTCCGGCAGGTACGTGACGGTCACCGCGGCGGGCGAGGTGACCGTGTCGGCGCCCGGCGCCGGGCCGGAGACCCACCTCGACGTCACCGAGTGGGGCGACGGCCTGCTCACGTTCGGCTCGGTCGCCTCCGGGCGCCTCCTGACGGGCGCGGACTGGATCCTCCGGGCCAACACCGAGCGGGTCGGCGGCTGGGTGGTGCAGGAGTCGTTCCGGCGGCACCATCACGACGACGGCACCTGGTCGGTGCACCACGTGGCGAGCGGACGCTGGCTGCGCGTGCAGCGCGGGTCGGGGCTGCTGGTCGCCGACGCCACCCGGCTCGCCGACGCCGAGCGGTTCACCTGGCGCACCGTCGTCTCGGGGCACGTGGAGGTCGCACGGGCGGCCGCGAGCGCCTCCGTCGTGCTCGTGGCCGCCGGCAACGACCCGCACCTGGGCGGCCGCGAGACCGAGGACCGGACGAGCCTCGAGCTGCCTGGCTCGATGGCCGAGATCTGGCGCGTGGCCAGTGAGGCGTGCCCTGCGGCGGTGCTGGTGCTCACGTCGTCGTACCCGTACGTGCTGGGGCCGGGGCTACCCGGGACCGACACAGCGCCGGGCGCGCTCGTCTGGGCGGCGCACGGCGGGCAGGAGGCCGGGAACGGGCTCGTCGACGTGCTGTCGGGGGACGCGGAGCCGTACGGGCGGCTCGCGCAGACCTGGCCGGCGACGCAGGCACAGGCAGGCGACCTGTTCGACTACGACGTCGCCCGGCAGGGCGTCACCTACCGGCACCTGGTGGACGAGCCCGCCTACTGGTTCGGGCACGGGCTGAGCTACACGACCGTCGGGTACGAGGAGCTGCGGCTGGAGGCCGGCACCGCGGTGGTCTCGGTGCGCAACTCCGGGGACCGGCCGGTGGACGAGCTCGTCGCGGTGTACGGCTTGTCGCCCGACCTGCCGGTGCCGGCGGCCGGTCGGCAGCTGCTCGGGTACGCGCGCGTCCGGCTGGCGCCGGGCGAGCTCGCAGAGGTACCGGTCCCGCTCGACCGGGGCGCGCTCGCCGTGTGGCACGACGGCGGAGCCGCCCCGGGGTCCCCGCGACGTCCCGCAGCGGAGCGAGGAACGTCGTGGGGCGAGGGCGGCGCCATGGTGCTGCAGCCGGGCACGTACGGCGTGGCGTCCGGGCCGTCGGCCGGCGACCTGCGGGTGCGCGCGGAGCTGGTGGTCGGCGCCGACCGGGTCTGAGCCGCTACGCGCGCGGTGTGTGCTCGTGGTCGAGGATCGCGTAGACGACCTCGGTGGACCACACGCCGTCGCGCAGGTCGTTCTCCACGAGCCGGGCCTCGTTGCGCATGCCTAGGCGCTCCGCGACGCGTACCGAGGCGGTGTTCTCCTCGTCGATGCGCGCGAACACGCGGTGGAACCCGTACGCGGCGAAGGCGAGCCGGAGGGTCGCGCCTGCGGCCTCCGTGGCCAGGCCCTGCCCGGCGACGTCCGGGTGCAGGGCGTAGCCGATCTCGACCTGGCGTGGGCCCGCTGCCCACTTGAGCAGCGTCTCGCCCACGACGTCGCCGTCGAGCTCTACGGCCAGCACCAGGACGTCCCCTGGCTGCTCGAACGGGGCGTTCGACCAGGTGCGCAGCTTCAGCACCGCCGTGGGCAGGTCCCACGCCGGCAGGTACATGTACCGCACGACGTCGGCGCGGGAGCGCCAGGCGAGGAAGGCCTCGGCGTCTCCGGGGACGACCGGGCGGAGCGTGAGGCGGTCGGTGGTCACCGGCCAGGTGGGGTCGGCGCGGCTGGCGAGGGAGGGCGCGGCGGTGGGTGGTGGGGAACCGGCTGGGGCAGGTCTGGGGACCGGGACGGAAGAGGGCACGAACCGACCGTAGCGCCCAAGAACCTGGATGCCACCGGAAATGTGGCAAACGGCGGCCGAGCAGGACGCCGGCACCGGCGAGTCGCGGCTCAGCGCGTCTCGAACGGCAGGCTCGCCCAGCCGGCGGGGATCTCGCGGGGCTGCCACGACTCGTCGGGTGTCCAGTCGGCCCAGGCCTTGTCCCACCAGAGCTCGCCGGCATCGAGCAGGCCTGCGATCCGGTCGCCCTCTGCGCGGATCTGCTCCATCCGGCCGGGGTAGCGCGCCGGACCGGTCTCCTCGAACTCGGCGACGTCCTTGAACTCGTACGTCTCGGCGTCGGCGGCCCACCAGACGTCCAGCTCGTGGTCGAGGGTGTCGAACCCGATGGTGGTACGGCGGGGCGCGTCCTCGAGGTTGAAGTACCAGCCCTGGAAGGCGCGCTCCGGACCGTCCCAGAACAGGAAGAGGGAGTGCTCCACGCCGGCCCAGTGGAGCTCGAGCCGGCCGTGGCCGCGCCAGTGTGTGCCCCCGGCGGCCTTCCACGGGTGCTCCCCCACCGGGAACGCCCCGGTCTGCGGGTATGCCAGCGGCGTGCCGCCGGGCGTGTAGGTGACGAGCAGGTCGCCGTCGTCCTGGACGCATACCTGCGGGATGGCGATCCACGGCTCGCCCCGCATGATCTCGCGGCGCACTACGGTCTGACCGGGCTGGAACACGGGCGACGTCATGCTCGGCACGCTAACAGCGGTGCGTTACGCACCGGCGACATCGACATCAACACCGACGTCGGCGCCGTGGCGCAGCACCCGGACCGGGCGCAGGTCCGCATCGGTGACCAGGAGGTCGGCGCGGGCGCCGGGCGCGAGGCAGCCGACCTCGCCGGCGAGGCCGAGGACCCGGGCGGGCACGGCGGTCGCGGACCGTACGGCGTCGGGCAGGGGGACGCCGCCGGCCACGGCGCAGCGCACGACGTCGATCAGGTGGGCGGTGCCTCCTGCGATCGGCCCTTCCCCATCTCCCGCGGTGTCGGCCGCATCGGCGATGCGCGCGACGCCGTCGAGCACCATCACCGACATGGGCCCCAGGTCGTAGTGCCCGTCGGCCACCCCTGCCGCCGCCATCGCGTCGGTGACCAGTGCCACCTGGTCCGCTCCCACCATGTCGAACACCGAGCGCACCGTGGCGGGATCGAGGTGCACGCCGTCGCCGATGAGCTCGACGACCATGTCGCCACGGGACGCCGCTGCCAGGCACGCCGCGATGGGACCCGGTGTGCGATGGTGCAGCGGGCGCATGCCGTTGAACAGGTGCGTGGCCGTCATCGGCCCGAGCGTGCCGCCCCGGCCGGCCAGAGCCTTGGTGACCTGCGCGATCAGAGCCTCGGCCTGCTCGGTGCTGCCGTCGGTGTGGCCGAGGGAGGGCAGCACGCCCGCGTCGACCAGTGCCTCGGCGGCTCCCCCGGGGCCTGCGACGCCGGGTACCTCGGCGGCGATAGTCATGGTGCGCAGGAACCCACGGGCCGCCGCGGCCAGGTCCCTGACCAGGTCGACACTGCCTTCTTGCAGGTCAGCCGGGTTGTGCGCCCCCCTGCGCCGGTGCGAGAGGAACGGTCCCTCCGCGTGCAGCCCCTCGATCTCGCCGGCCTCGGCGAGCTCGGCCAGCACCGCTGCCCGGTCGAGCAGCACCTCCGGCCGGGCCGTCACGAGCGACGCGAGCAGGGTCGTGGTCCCGTGTCGGCGGTGCTCCAGCACACCGGCCAGCGCCGCGGCGGACGACGTCACGTCAGGGAACGAGACCCCGCCGCCACCGTGGTTGTGCAGGTCCACGAGGCCGGGCAGCACGTACGTCTCCGGCGCGGGTGGCACCGACTCGACGAGAGGGCCGTGACCGGCCGCGACGGCGTCCGGCACCGAACCAGCGAAGGTGACGCGGCCGCCGAAGGTGACGACGACGCCGTCGTCCACCACCCGGGCCGGCTGGACCAGGCGGCCGCGCACCACGAGTGCACCGGAATCAGTCATGCGGACATCCTGCCAGGGTCGTGCCGAAGATCCGCCGCCCGGCCCCGCCGTCCACCCACCCACTACCATCCACGCACCTGCATCGCCCCACCGACCCGAGGACGACCCATGCCCGTTCCGTTCGCACCCACCCGCCTGCTCTTCGGCGGCGACTACAACCCCGAGCAGTGGCCGCGTGAGGTCTGGGCCGAGGATATGGCGCTCATGCGCCGCGCAGGCGTGAACACGGTGACGATCGGGGTGTTCTCGTGGGCGGCGATCGAGCCTCGCGAAGGGGAGTTCGACGCCGGCTGGCTGGACGACGTCGTCGCGCTGCTCGACGCGAACGAGATCGGGTTCTTCCTCGCCACGCCCACCGCGTCCCCTCCGCCGTGGTTCACCAGGGCCTACCCCGACGCGATGCCCGTGCGGCCCGACGGGACCCGGCTCTCCCACGGCTCGCGCGACACGTACGCGATCAGCGCGCCCGCCTACCGCGACGCCGCGCGGCGGGTCGCGCGCTTCCTCGCCGAGCGGTACGGCGCCCACCCGCGCCTGCAGGGCTGGCACGTGCACAACGAGTACGGCACGATCGACCACGGCCCGCACGCGGCGGCCGCCTTCCGGCGCTGGCTCCGGGCACGCCACGGTTCGCTCGAGGCGCTCAACGACGCCTGGTACACGGCGTTCTGGTCCCAGCGGTACGACGACTGGGACGAGGTGCTGCCGCCGCGCGCGACACAGTACCTGGCCAACCCCGCCCACGCGGTGGACTTCAAGCGCTTCTGCTCCGACGAGATGCTCGCGGCCTTCACCGAGCAGCGCGACGAGATCCGCGCGGCTGGCTCCACCACGCCGGTCACGACGAACTTCATGCATCCCGCATGGGACCACCTCGACCAGTGGGCCTGGCAGGAGCGCCTGGACCTGGTGTCCGCCGACCACTACCTCGACACGACCGGCCCGGACGGCGAGGCCCACGTCGCGTACGCCGCCGACCTGACCCGCTCGTGGGGAGGCGGCCCCTGGCTGCTCATGGAGCAGGCCACCGCAGGCATCCGGGACGGCGCGCGGCATGCCTTCAAGGAACCCGGCCGGATGATCCGCAACTCCCTTGGCTACGTCGCCCGTGGCTCCCAGGGAGCGTTGTTCTTCCAGTGGCGGGCGTCGCTCGGCGGCTCCGAGACGTGGCACAGCGCGATGGTGCCGCACGCGGGCGCGCAGAGCCGGACGTTCGAGGGCGTCGTCGAGCTCGGGGCGCTCCTCGGCTGTCTCCAGGAGGTCGCGGCGCCGCCCGTCGACGGCCCGGTCGTGGCGGCCGACGCCGCGATCCTGTGGGACGCCAACGGCCGGTGGTCGCTCCAGACGCAGGCCCTCCCGCACGACGACCTCGACTACCCGACCGAGGTCCGTGCGACGCACCGCGCCCTGTGGCGGGCCGGTGTCGCCGTCGACTTCGTGCGTCCCGGTGCCGACGTCGCCGGCTACCGGGTGCTGTTCGTGCCGACCCTGATGTCCGTCGACTCCGACACCGTGGCGTGGCTGACCCGGTACGCCGAGGCGGGTGGGCACCTCGTCGTCGGGCGGTTCACCGGTGTCGCCGACGAGCACCAGCGGGTGGTCCCCGGTGGCTACCCGGGCCGGCTGCGCGACCTCCTGGGTGTCCGGGTCACCGAGCACCTCCCCCTCGCTCCGCACGAGAGCCAGGAGCTCAGCGACGGTTCCGCCGTCGTGCAGTGGACCGAACGGATGGACCCGCCGCAGGCGGACGTCCTGGCGACCTACGCCGAGGGGCCGCTCGCCGGTTCCCCCGCAGTCACCCGCCGTGCTGCCGGTGCCGGAACCGCCACGTACGTCTCGGCGGGGCTGACCCAGGAGTCGCTGGACGGGTTCGTCGCGGCACTGCTCGCGCGGCACGACGTGCAGCCGGTCCTCGCCGGCGCCGTCGGCACCGGGGTCGAGGCGATCCGGCGGCGCGGCACGGAAGCCACCTACCTGTTCCTGCTGCACCACGGTGACCGGGCGGTCCGGGTTGCGGGCCCTGGCCACGACCTCGTCAGCGACGCCCCGACGGAAGCAGGGATCGTCGTGGCCGCAGGTGGGTACGCCGTGGTCCGCGAGGCGCCTGGCGCCACGTGGTCGGTGACCGCGCTCTAGAAGAGACGGGAGGTCGGGTCGTCGACGCCGCGCATCGCGTCGTAGTCCAGGAGGAGGGTCGCGATGCCGCGGTCCTTCGCCAGGACGCGCGCCTGCGGCTTGATCTCCTGCGCGGCGTACACACCGCGGACCGGGGCCAGCATCGGGTCCCGGTTCAGGAGGTCCAGGTACCGGGTGAGCTGCTCGACGCCGTCGATGTCACCGCGGCGCTTGATCTCCACGGCGACCGTGGCGCCTGCGCCGTCCCGCGCCAGGATGTCCACCGGTCCGATGGCGGTGGGGTACTCCCGGCGAACGAGCGTGTGCCCGTCACCCAGCAGGGCGATCTGCTCGGCGAGCAGCTCCTGCAGGTGCGCCTCGACGCCGTCCTTCACGAGGCCCGGGTCGATGCCCAGGTCGTGCGCGGAGTCGTGGTGCACGGTGAACAGCTCCACCTCGAGCCGGTCGTCCGACTTGGCGTGCTGGACGGTCCACACCTCCGTGACGCCGCGCTCGGCGGCCTCGTCGGACGGCGCACGCACCGCAAGGGTGCACGGCGGACTCATCCAGTTCAGCGGCTTGTACGAGCCGCCGTCGGAGTGAATCAGCACGCTTCCGTCAGCCTTGACGACGAGCAGCCGCGTAGCAGGCGGGAGCATCGCGGTCAGGCGGCCCGTGTAGAGGGCGGAGCAGTCGGCCACGACCAGCCGCATCAGAGAACCAGATCCTGTCGTCCGGGAGGGGCGGCCTCGAGCCAGGAGGCGAGGCCGAAGTAGTCGCCGGCAGCGAGATCGAGCTCGAAGTCGAGCCCGTCGTACCGGCACTGGACGAGGTAGTGGTCACCCTGACCACGCTCGTCCGGGTCCAGCGGGGTCCGGCCGGTCACTGCCAGCCGTTCCCGGTACCACGTGCGGGCCGGACGGGGTGACAGTGACCAGCACCGCCACCACTCGATCCGGCCCACCGCGTACTGGGCGATGCCCGGCGTCCAGGAACCCTCAGGGTTCCCGGTCGGCCGGGCACTGCAGTTGAACGAACCTACTCTGCGAGAAAGGGTCCGCAGCCGGGAGATACCTGCTGCGAGCACAAGTGCGAGCGCACCGAGCACCGCTATCGCGATCCAGATGACGCCCGGCACTCGCGCTCTCCCTCAGACCAGGGAGATCTCGTCGACCACCAGGGTGACGAGGTTGTTGTCCACGGACACGAAACCACCGGTGACCTGCGCCTCCAGGGCGGTGCCTGAGGCGGTGTCCACCTTGACCGCGCCCGGGCGAAGCACAGCCAGCAGCGGCGTGTGGTTCGCCAGGATGCCGATCTGGCCGTCCGCGGACGGCGCGCTCACCTGGGTCGCCGTACCGCTCCAGACCTTACGGTCCCGGGACACGAGGTCCACACTCAGCTCTGCCACGAGAGCTCCTTCCGATGTAGCGGACGTGGTGCCGCCCCTTCCGGGTCACCCTGACCTTCCGGGCAGCCCGTCGGGGCGGCATCACGCACGGGGGACGTACGAAGCCTCAGGCCCCGTACTCCTTCTGGATCCGTGCCCAGTTCTCCTCGAGCATCTCAAGCCCACCGATGTTGTAGAAGGCCTGCTCGGCAACGTGGTCGAACTCACCGTCGCAGATCAGCTTGAACGCCTCGATGGTCTCAGACAGGGGGACCGTAGAGCCCTCCACGTCCGTGAACTTCTTGGCCATGTACGTGTTCTGGGAGAGGAACTGCTGGACCCGGCGCGCACGCGCCACGACCGTCTTGTCCTCTTCCGAGAGCTCGTCCACACCGAGGATAGCGATGATGTCCTGCAGCTCCTTGTTGCGCTGCAGGATCGACTTCACGCGCGTCGCGACGTCGTAGTGCTCCTGGCCCACGTAGCGCGGGTCGAGGATGCGGGACGTCGAGGCCAGCGGGTCGATCGCCGGGTAGAGACCCTTCGACGCGATCTCTCGGGAGAGCTCGGTCGTCGCGTCCAGGTGGGCGAACGTCGTGGCAGGGGCCGGGTCCGTGTAGTCGTCAGCAGGCACGTAGATGGCCTGCAGCGACGTGATGGAGTGACCACGCGTCGAGGTGATGCGCTCCTGGAGGAGGCCCATCTCGTCGGCGAGGTTCGGCTGGTAGCCCACGGCGGACGGCATGCGACCGAGCAGCGTGGAGACCTCGGAACCGGCCTGCGTGAAGCGGAAGATGTTGTCGATGAAGAGCAGCACGTCCTGCTTCTTCACGTCGCGGAAGTACTCCGCCATCGTCAGCGCGGACAGGGCCACGCGCAGGCGCGTGCCCGGCGGCTCGTCCATCTGGCCGAAGACGAGGGCTGTCTTGTCGAAGACACCGGCCTCGTCCATCTCGGCGATCAGGTCGTTGCCCTCACGGGTGCGCTCACCGACACCGGCGAACACCGACACACCACCGTGGTCCTGGGCCACACGCTGGATCATCTCCTGGATGAGCACCGTCTTGCCGACGCCCGCACCACCGAAGAGACCGATCTTGCCACCCTGGACGTACGGGGTCAGCAGGTCGATGGACTTGATGCCCGTCTCGAACATCGTGGTCTTCGACTCGAGCTGGTCGAAGGCCGGGGGCTTGCGGTGGATCGGCCAGCGCTCGGTGACCTCGAACTTCTCGCCCTCGGCGAGGTTCAGGACGTCACCGGTCACATTGAAGACCTTGCCCTTGGTGATGTCACCGACGGGCACGCTGATGGGCTCGCCCGTGTCGGTCACCACGGCGCCGCGGACCAGACCATCGGTCGGCTTGAGCGCGATGGCACGCACCAGGGAGTCGCCCAGGTGCTGCTCGACCTCGAGCGTCAGGGTGAACGTGTTCTCGACGTCGCCCTGACCGGACAGGTCGATCTCGACGGTGAGCGCGTTGTAGATCTCGGGGATCGCGTCCTCGGGGAACTCGATGTCCACGACGGGGCCGATCACCCGAGCAACCCGGCCGATGCCGGGGCCGCTCGTGTGCTCGACCGTGGGTTCCACGGTGGTGGCGGTCATACTTGCCTCGCTTCGGTGGGCCGGAGGGTCCTCCGGCGGGGAGTCTTTCGGTCGGTTCAGGACGCCAGGGCGTCGGCCCCGGAGACGATCTCGCTGATCTCCTGGGTGATGTCCGCCTGACGTGCCTGGTTGGCCAGTCGGGTGTACGTGCGGATCAGGTCCTCGGCGTTTTCCGTCGCCGTGTGCATGGCGCGCTGGCGGGCGGCCAGCTCCGACGCGGCGGCGTCGAGCAGCATCGCGTAGATGCGCTGCTGCACGTAGCGCGGGAGCAGCTCGTCCAGCACGGCCTCTGGCGACGGCTCGAAGTCGTAGAGCGGCAGGGCCTCGTGCTCGTCGGCCTCGCTCACGCCCTCGACCACCTCGAGCGGCAGCATGCGCACCACGCGGGCGCGCTGCGTCACCATGTTGACGAACAGCGTGGAGACCACGTGCATCTCGCTGACGCCGCCATCAGGCTCCTCCGCGAGGAACACCTCGAGCAGCGTCTCGGCGATGTCCTGGGCCGCCTCGGGAGTCGGCTTCTCCGAACCGTACGACCAGCTCTTGGCGATCTCCCGCCCACGGAACGTGTAGTACGCGATCGCACGGCGGCCGGCCACGTAGAGCACGACCTCCTTGCCCTCCGCGGTGAGCTGCCCGACGAGCTTCTCGGCCTCTCGGACGATCGCCATCGGGTAGGAACCGGCCATGCCCGCGTCGGAGGAGACGACGAGCACCGCTGCGCGGTTCCCGCCCTCCTCCTGCGTGAGCGGGTGGTCGACGTCCGTGTGCGACGCGACAGCCGACACCGCGCGGGTGATCGCCTGTGCGTACGGCGCCGCCGCCGCTGCCGCCGCGCGAGCCTTGCCGATGCGTGACGCGGCGATCAGCTCACGCGCGCGGAAGATCTTCTTCAGCGACTGCGTCGACTTGATCCGCGCCTTGTAGACGCGCTGAGCTCCACCGGCCACGGGTCAGGCCTTCTTCTTGACGACGATCTGCGCCTGCTCGACGTCGACCGGTCCGTCGTCGGTGCTGCCACCGACGAGCGGCGTGCCGTCGCTCTTCTGGAAGCCCGCACGGAAGTCGTCCACGGCGGCGCTCAGCGCCTCTTCCGTGTCGGACTCCAGCTTGCCGGACTTGAGGATCGTCTCCAGGACGTCGGTCTTGCGGCGCAGGTGGTCCAGCAGCTCGGACTCGAACCGCTTGACGTCCTCGACCGCGACGTCGTCGAGCTTGCCCTTCGTACCTGCCCACACGGCCGCGACCTGGTCCTCGACCGCGTACGGCGAGTACTGGGGCTGCTTGAGCAGCTCCGTCAGGACGGCGCCGCGCTGCAGCTGCGCGCGGGACGCCGCGTCGAGGTCGGACGCGAACATCGCGAACGCCTCGAGCGAGCGGAACTGCGCCAGCTCCAGCTTCAGCGTGCCGGAGACCTTCTTCATGGCCTTGATCTGCGCGTCGCCACCGACTCGGGAGACCGAGATACCGACGTCCACGGCGGGACGCTGGTCGGCGTTGAACAGGTCGGACTGCAGGAAGATCTGACCGTCCGTGATGGAGATGACGTTCGTCGGGATGTACGCCGACACGTCGTTCGCCTTGGTCTCGATGATCGGCAGACCGGTCATCGAGCCCGCACCCAGCTCGTCCGAGAGCTTCGCACAACGCTCGAGCAGACGGGAGTGCAGGTAGAACACGTCACCCGGGTAGGCCTCGCGGCCCGGCGGGCGGCGCAGCAGCAGCGACACGGCACGGTAGGCCTCGGCCTGCTTCGACAGGTCGTCGAAGATGATCAG
Source organism: Promicromonospora vindobonensis (assembly GCF_042685865.1). Lineage (NCBI taxonomy): Bacteria > Bacillati > Actinomycetota > Actinomycetes > Micrococcales > Promicromonosporaceae > Promicromonospora > Promicromonospora vindobonensis. The sequence continues at coordinate 1,384,438 of NZ_JBHUOG010000001.1, forward strand.
GACGTGCTTGCCCTGGTACATCCAGTGCTGGCCGATGGCCGAACCGGTGTACGGCGCGAGGTACTTGAAGCCTGCCGGGTCGGACGCGGGAGCCGCGACGATCGTCGTGTACTCGAGCGCGCCGGCCTCCTCGAGGGCGCCCCGCACGGCGGCGATGGTCGAGCCCTTCTGGCCGATCGCGACGTAGATGCAGCGCACCTGCTGGGTCGGGTCGCCCGACTCCCAGTTCGCCTTCTGGTTGATGATGGTGTCGACCGCGATCGCCGTCTTGCCGGTCTGGCGGTCGCCGATGATCAGCTGACGCTGACCACGGCCGATCGGGATCATCGAGTCGATCGCCTTGATGCCGGTCTGCAGCGGCTCGTGGACCGACTTGCGCTGCATGACGCCGGGCGCCTGCAGCTCGAGGGCACGGGTGCCCTCGGTGTCGATCGTGCCGAGGCCGTCGATGGGCGTGCCCAGCGGGTCGACCACGCGGCCGAGGTAGCCCTCGCCCACGGGGACCGAGAGCACCTCACCGGTACGGCGGACCTCCTGGCCCTCCTCGATGCCGGTGAACTCGCCGAGGACGACCACACCGATCTCCCGGACGTCCAGGTTCTGCGCGAGTCCGAGCGTGCCGTCCTCGAAGCGCAGCAGCTCGTTGGCCATCACACCCGGGAGTCCTTCGACGCGGGCGATGCCGTCCGCTGCGTACGCGACGCGGCCCACCTCCTCGGCGACGGCTTCCTGGGGCTCGTAGGACTTCACGAAGCTGTCCAGTGCGGCCCGGACCTCGTCCGGCCGGATCGTCAGCTCAGCCATTGCTCTTCTCCTGTCGTGGCCGCGAAAGCCGCGGCGGAAGGTTCATGTTCACGTTCTCAGCCGGCCAGACGACGCTGGGCGTCAGCAAGGCGCGACAGGACGGTGGAGTCGACGACGTCCGCGCCGACCTGGATACGCAGGCCCCCGACGACCGCCGGGTCCACGGTGACGTTCAGCTGCACGGGCTTCCCGTACGAGCGCTCGAGCAACGCACCGAGGCGCTGTTCCTGCTCGCGGGTGAGCACCGTCGCGCTCGTCACGGTGGCGACGAGGCGCTTGCGACGCTCCGCCGCGACCTCGCCGAACCAACCGAGTGTCTGCACGAAGCGCCGGCCCCGCAGCGACGAGGTCGCGCGCTGCGCCAGGCGCTGGGTCACGGTGTCGACCTTGCCGCCGACCAGTGCGTCCACCATGGCCACTCGACGTTCGGGAGCGGTCGTGGCGTCCGAGAGGACCTGCTTGGCTTCCCGCTGGCCGACGAGCGACCGGCTGAGCCGGAACAGCTCGTCCTCCACTGTCTCGAGCACCCCGCGCGCCTCGGCGGACGCCAGGACGGCGTCCAGCCCGAGACGCTCGACGGCCTCGCCGAGGTCGGCGTCACTCGCCCAGCGCGACCGGACGAGCCCGGAGACCAGGTCGACCACGCGCTCGTCGAAGCCGCTCAGCAGGCCGGCCACCAGGCCGGCCTTCGCCTCGCCCTCGCGGGAGGGATCGGCGAGCGAGCGGCGCAGCGCGGCGGACTCGTCCAGCGCTGACACCAGGGTGAGCAGCTGCTCACCCAGGGCCAGCGCGTCCGCACCCGCGGCACGCAGCACCGGCTCGAAGCGCTCCTGCGCCGCCGTCAGCGATGCCCCGCTCGATCCCCGCATCACGCCTCCTTGTTGCTTGCCACGGCCTGGCTTGCCTCGAGCTCGTCGAGGAAGCGGTCAACCACGCGCGACTGCCGAGCCGAGTCCTCGAGGGACTCGCCCACGATCTTCGACGCCAGGCCGGTCGCGAGCGCGCCGACCTCTGTGCGCAGGGACACCGACGCGGCCTGACGGTCGGCCTCGATCTGGCGACGGGCGGTCTCGGTGATGCGCTCCGCCTCCTCGCTCGCCTTGACCTTGAGGTCCTTGATGATGGCGGTGCCCTCGGCACGCGCCTCCTCACGGACCTGAGCGGCGTCCGCACGCGCCTCGGCAAGCAGCTGCTGCTGCTGAGCCAGCGCCTCGTCAGCCTGCTTCTGCGCCTCCTCGGCCTTGGCGATGCCACCCTCGATGAGGCTGGCACGCTCGTCCAGGACGGCGTTCATACGGGGCAGGACCAGCTTGTAGAACACCGCCGCGATGATCGCCATGACCACCGCCGACCAGAAGATGTCGTATCCGGCGGGCAGGAACAGCTCGATACCCTGCGGCTCTTCTGCTGGCGCCGCTGCTCGGGCGGCGCTCGAGTGCGCCACCATCACTGGAACAGGAAGCCGGCGACGAGCCCGAGCAGTGCGAGCACCTCCACGAACGCGACACCGAGGAACATGGTGGCGCGGAGCTGGCCGGCGACCTCAGGCTGGCGGGCCATGCCCTCGATCGTCTTGCCGATGAGGATACCGAGGCCGATACCAGGGCCGAGCGTGGCGAGGCCGTACCCGAGCGTGTTCACGTTGCCGCTGACCTCGGCGAGAGTGATGACGTCCACTTGCGTCTTCCTTCCGTTGGGCGCCGGACCGGTCGGTTCGGCGTCGCATGGTGTGCGGAGGCGCTGGTGCGCCCGTCGCGGGTTTTCCAGGTGAAGCTATGCAGCGCCGCCAGGAGGAGGGAGCAGTCTCAGTGCTCCTCCTCCAGCGACATGTTGATGTAGGCCGCGGCCAGCAGGGCGAAGATGTACGCCTGCAGGAAGGCGACCAGAACCTCGAACAGGGTCATGAAGATGCCCGCCGGGAGCGTGAGCGCTCCGAAGATCATCAGCCCGGTGCCTGCCGAGTCCACGACGAAGAACTGCGTAGCAGCGAAGCAGAGCACGAGGATGATGTGGCCGGCGACCATGTTGGCCACCAGTCGGACCATCAGCGAGCCCGGCCGGATGATGAGGAGCTGCAGCAGCTCGATCGGCGTCAGGATGAAGTAGATCGGCCACGGTACCCCGGGCGGGAACAGGTTCGCCCTGAGATAGCCGCCCAGCCCGTGCTTCCGGATTCCGACGGCCCAGTAGGTGACGAACACCCAGAGCGCGAGGACGAGCGGCAGCCCGATTCGCGAGGTACCGGCAAGGTTCAGGCCCGGGATCACACCCGTGAGGTTGAACGCCAGGATGCTCAGGAAGATGGTGGTGAGCATGGGCACGAAGCGGCGAGAGCGCTCCTTGCCCATGATCTCCTCACCGATCTGGACCCGGACGAAGCTCAGCAGGAACTCGACGCCTGCCTGGAACCGACCCGGTACCACCTTCGCCCGGCGGGCGGCGATCACGAAGATCGACAGCAGCACCAGGGTGGCGATGATTCGGATGATCCAGAGGCGGTCGATCTGGAAGATCGTGCCCTCGAAGAGGATGGCCGACGGGAAGAAGTCGGAGATCGACGGCGTGTGGAAGCCGCCCTCACCCTCGTGGCCTTCGGTGGCGGCGAGGATTACGGACGTCGCATGCGTGGACAGGAGGACTCCCAGGTGGTCATTAGGCCCTGCGCGCGTTCTCCGCAAGTGGCGGAACGGGCGCGCCATCGGGCCTGGCCGTCATGGATTCGTCGTAAGCCTAACCTATATCCCACGTGGTTTTGGCCGTGGAACCGCATGACACAGCCCCTTGTGACGTAATGCGCAACCTGGCGCGCGTACCGCACCAGGACACCGGGACGGGTCAGGCCTCTGCGTCGGGTCGGACGTACGGGATCTGGCCGCTCCTGACCGCACGATAGTCAAGCAGCGCCGAGCCGACGGCACCGACCAGCACCACCGCCATGAGCGTCCAGCGGTCGTAGAAGTCGAGTCCGGACAGCGCCGCCAGCACGCCGATCAGCACGGCGATCTTGATGAGCCAGCCGCCCATCACGATCGCGCCGGTGGTCGTCGGGCCCTTGCCCACCGCGAACAGCATGGACAGGACGGTGCCCCCGCTGAACAACCCTGCGAGAGCGGCGCCGACCAGGGCTCCCCACACGCCAGGCAGGCCGGCGAGCAGGTAGCCGGCGATCGAGCCCAGGACCGCCAGGCCGGCCACCAGCAGGAGGCCGTCCCGCCCGGCGACGCGCAGCACGGCACGCTCGGCGGCAAAGCTCTCGCCGGCAGACTGCGGCGCGGTCGGGTTCTGCTCGGTCATTCGATGGTCTCCTTGGTCTTGGGTGCCACGCTCGGGTGAACGGCACTCCGGCGAGGGTCGCTCGGCGCTGGGACGCGCTGTACCAGAACCCCCGTGCCCGCGTCGACGCCGGCCGTGGCCGCCGCCCCGACCGCAACGGGAACCTTCGGGGTGGGGCCGGACAGCGCGGCGACGTCGTCGTCCAGGAAGCGGCCGCGGTGGCGCAGCGGGCCGAGAGTGGCGAGCAGCGCGAGCACCACGAACACGGTGGTCCAGACCAGCACGATCTCCCAGTCCCACTGCACGAGCGCAGCGGCGCTGAACGCGAACACGGCGGTCCACACGTACAGGATCACCACGGCACGACGGTGGGAGTGGCCGAGGGCGAGCATGCGGTGGTGCAGGTGCATGCGGTCGGGCGCCATGGGCGACTTGCCGGCGGCCAGCCGCCGGATCACCGCCAGCCCCATGTCGAGCAGCGGCAGCATGAGCACCGCCACCGGCAGCAGGAGCGGGATGAACGCGGGCAGGGCCTTGGCGCCGGTCATGATGCCCGGCGGGATGTTGCCGGTCACGGTGATCGCGGCACCCGCCATCACCAGGCCGATCAGCATGGAACCGGCGTCGCCCATGAAGATGTGCGCCGGATGGAAGTTGTGCGGCAGGAACCCGACGCACACGCCCACCATCACGGCGAGCATGAGCGAGGCGAGGCTGGCGTAGTTGTCCGGCGTGGACTGCTGGGTGAGCCCGTAGGTGTAGAGGAAGAACGCGGTGCCGCCGATGGCGACGATCCCCGCGGCGAGGCCGTCGAGACCGTCCACGAAGTTCACCGCGTTCATCGCGATCACGATGACCAGCACCGTCACCACGAGCGACATGCGCGACGACGTGATGGTCACGCCGGCGATGGGCATGGTGATGAGCTGGACGCCCTGCAGTGCCATGAAGCCCGCGGCCAGCACCTGGCCGGCGAGCTTGGTGATCCAGTCGAGGTCCCACTTGTCGTCGGCCCAGCCGAGCGCGCAGACGATGGCGGCCCCGCCGACGATGCCCCAGGCCTGGGGGGCCTGCCGGGCGGAGAAGACGCCCTCGAGGAACGGCATCTGGGAGGCCAGCAGCACCGCGACGATGATGCCGATGAGCATGGCGAGCCCGCCGAGCCGCGGCGTCGGCACCTGGTGCACGTCACGGGCGCGCACGGCCGAGATGGCCGAGGTCTTGAGGGCCACCCAGCGGGCGAAGGGCGTGGTCAGGAACGTGACCGCCGCGGCCACGAGCATCAGGAGCAGGTACACCCTCACTCGTCGTCCTCCGCGGCGCCGGCCGAGGGATCGCTCGGGTCGTCCTCACGCGACACCTCTGGACCGTCGACGTCGGCGACCTCGCGCAGCGCTTCGAGCGACACTGCGCCCTCGCGGACGACGCGCAGCCCCTCGCCGGTGGCGTCGACGATCGTGGACGCGACACCACCCGGCGCCTCGCCACCGTCGAGGTAGACGGCCACCGCATCGCCGAGCTGGCGTGCGGCGTCCGCCACGTCCAGCGCCGCCGGGCTGCCCGACTTGTTCGCGCTGGAGACGGCCAACGGGCCGGTGCGCTTGAGCAGGGCGAGCGCCGCGGGGTGGTCCGGCATCCGCAGGGCGACGGTGCCGCCCGTGTCGCCGAGGTCCCACTGCAGCGACGGTTGCGCGCGCAGGATGATCGTGAAGCCGCCGGGCCAGAAGGCCTCGACGAGCTTGCGGGCGTCGTCGGGCACGTCGATGGCCAGGCCGTCGAGGGTCGCCACCTCTCCCACCAGGACCGGCGGCGGCATCTGCCGACCGCGACCCTTGGCTGCGAGAAGGGCGGCTACCGCCGCCTCGTCGAACGCGTCAGCACCGATGCCGTACACGGTGTCGGTGGGCAGGACCACGACACCGCCACGGGAGATCGCATTCACTGCCTCGTCGATCGCGGGGCCCCAGGACTGCGGGTCGGTGGCGTCGAGCACGGGATGCACAGGCACACTCACGCGCAACAGTCTTTCACGATCCGGGGACCAGGAGATGCCGTGATCGCCTGCGACCGGCGTTCGGTTCCGGGCCAGCGCCTCGCGAGCCCGGCCCTCACCCCGCGCCGAGCTCTGACGGCAGGCGGCGCGCGACCACCATGCGGGGCCGGCCGGTCAGGTCCTTGCGGGTCTCGGGCTCCCCGAACGCAGGCCGCCCGTCTGCGTCGCGGGCCGCGGCGACCATCGCCCGTGCGGCCTCCGCCTGGACCTCTGCGTGCTCCATGACGTACAGCCCGCCGGGCCGCAGCAGCCGCGCGGCAGCGGAGGTGATGCCGCGGGGCACCTCGAGCCCGTCCGGGCCCAGCCCGTAGAGCGCGACGGCCGGGTCGTGCTCGGCGACCTCCGGGTCCACCGGCACGGCGTCCGACGGCACGTACGGCGGGTTGGACACGACGACGTCGGCCAGCCCGTCGATCCCGTACAGCGCGGTGCGGGCGTCGCCCTTGACGAGCCGCACCACGCGCTCGGGCGGTGTCTCGGTGGTGGCGCCCGGCACCTGGCCCGCCGCGACCGCGCTCACGGCGTCGACGTTGCGTTCCGCCCAGGCGTGCGCGTCCTTGTCCAGCTCGACGGCATGCACCCGCGCGCCAGGCACCTCGGTGGCCACGGCCAGCGCGATGGCCCCTGTCCCGGTGCACAGGTCGACGACGACGGCGTTCTCACGCTCGCCGACCACCTTGGCCGCCTCGTCGATGGCTACCTGTGCCACCTCCTCGGTCTCGGGCCTCGGCACGAAGACCCCTGGGCCCACCGCCAGCTCCAGGTGCCGGAACGCCGCGACCCCGGTCAGGTGCTGCAACGGCTCCCGGGCAGCACGCCGGGCGACGAGCCCGGAGTAGGCGCGTGCGGCGTCGTCGGGCACCTCGCGGCCCAGGACGACCAGCCGGCGCAGCTCACCCCGGTCCACCCCGAGCGCGTGCGCCAGCAGCACCTCGGCGTCGGCCTGCGGCGATGCGACCCCTGCGTCGGCCAGCTCTTCGTACGCCCACTTCAGCAGCTGGGTACTCACCGCTCTCCTCCCACCACGGGAACTCCGATCACGACGGCTCCGACCACGACACGAGCCTGCCGCTCCACCCGCCCGGCAGGCAATACCCGCCGGGGGCACGCGTCAGACACCGGAGGCCGCCGCGAGCCGCTCGGCCTCGTCGGCGTCGATCGCCGACCGCACGACGGGACCGAGATCCCCGTCGAGCACCTGGTCGAGGTTGTACGCCTTGTACCCGGTGCGGTGGTCGACTATCCGGTTCTCCGGGTAGTTGTACGTCCGGATCCGCTCGGAGCGGTCCACCGTGCGGACCTGCGAGCGGCGCATGTCGGCGGCCTCCGCAGCGGCGGCCTCCGCCTGCGCCGCCAGGAGGCGGGCGCGCAGGACCCGCATGGCCTGCTCCCGGTTCTGCAGCTGCGACTTCTCGTTCTGCATCGAGACGACGATGCCCGTCGGTAGGTGCGTGATGCGGACCGCTGAGTCAGTGGTGTTGACGGACTGACCGCCAGGCCCTGACGAGCGGTAGACGTCGATGCGCAGGTCGTTCTGGTCGATCTCGAGCTCGCCCGGGTCGTCGACCTCCGGGAACACCAGCACACCGGCCGCCGACGTGTGGATCCGGCCCTGCGACTCCGTGACCGGGACTCGCTGCACCCGGTGGACGCCGCCCTCGTACTTGAGGCTGTGCCAGACGCCGTCCTCCGGACCCTGGACGTTCTTCGCCTTGATGGCGACCTGCACGTCCTTGTAGCCGCCGAGGTCCGAGGCGGTGGCCTCCAGCAGCTGGGTGGACCAGCCCTGCTGCTCCGCGTAGCGCAGGTACATGCGCAGCAGGTCGCCGGCGAACAGGGCGGACTCCTCGCCGCCCTCGCCCGCCTTGATCTCGAGGATCGCGTCGCGGCCGTCGTCGGGGTCGCGCGGCACCAGCACCCGCCGCAGCTTCTCCTCTGCCGCCGCCTCGGCCGCCCTGAGCACCGGCAGCTCCTCGGCGAACGACGCGTCGTCGGCCGCCAGCTCGGCAGCGGCGTCCGCGTCGTCGTGCGCCTGCTCCCAGGCGCGGTACGCGCCCACCACCTGGTTGAGCTCCGCATACCGCCGCCCCAGGGTGCGCGCGCGACCGGCGTCCGCATGCACGGCGGGGTCGGCAAGGGCCGACTCGATCTCGGCATGCTCGCTGAGCAACGGCCCGACACCGACAAACGACTCGTTCACGGGAGTCTCCTAGAAGGGCGGCCGTTGAGTGCCGGGTACTTGCCGTCTCAACGGTCTGCTGACGACAGGTACCCAGCACTCAACGGGGGAAGGCAGGGTGGGGGGAAACGACAGCGCCGGTGGTCCGGTACCCGACTGCCCCTGGAGAGGTTGTCAGGCCGGACCACCGGCGCTGCGAAGTCGCTACTGGTCGTCGGCCTTCTTGCCGTAGCGCGCCTGGAACCGGGCCACGCGGCCACCGGTGTCCATGATCTTCTGCTTGCCCGTGTAGAACGGGTGGCAGGCGCTGCACACGTCGGCGGAGATCTTGCCGGACGTCTCGGTGCTACGCGTGGTGAACGTGTTACCGCAGGTGCAGGTGACCTCGGTGACGACGTACTCGGGGTGGATACCAGCCCTCATGTTGCTCCTTGGTGTGATGCCGCTGGGTCGCCCTGCAGAATCGCAGTGACGTGAACCAGCGAGCCAGCCATTCATTCTGCCACTACCTCGCCCGTGCAGGCGAGGAAGACTGATGTGACGTGGGTCAGACCGTGCTTGGTGCCGTGCGAGCCTGCGGTTCCGCTGTACCTTCGGCTCAGACGGTACTTGCCACCCTCTGAGCCTGCGGTTCCGCTACGGGCGAGTCCCTCGTACCTCGGGCCTCACCCTGCGCTGCACCTTCGGCTCAGACGGTCTCGCCCACGTTCTCGTCGTCCGTCAGACCACCCGGCGTCGTCTTCTGCACGTGCAGCAGGAACTCGACGTTGGTCTTGGTCTTCTTGAGCTGTCCGAGCAGGAGCTCGGCAGCCTGCGTCTGGTCGAGCGCACCCATGACGCGGCGCAGCTTGTAGACGATCGCGAGCTCATCCTTCGACATGAGGATCTCCTCACGCCGCGTGCTCGAGCCGTTGACGTCGATCGCCGGGAAGATCCGCTTCTCGGCCAGCGACCGCGAGAGCCGCAGCTCCATGTTGCCGGTGCCCTTGAACTCCTCGAAGATCACCTCGTCCATCTTCGACCCGGTCTCGACCAGGGCGGTGGCCAGGATGGTCAGCGAGCCGCCGTCCTCGATGTTGCGGGCGGCGCCGAAGAACTTCTTGGGCGGGTAGAGCGCGGCGGCGTCCACACCACCGGACAGGATGCGGCCCGACGCCGGAGCGGCCAGGTTGTAGGCGCGCGACAGGCGGGTGATGCCGTCGAGCAGCACCACGACGTCCTGGCCCAGCTCCACGAGACGCTTGGCGCGCTCGATGGCGAGCTCGGCGACCAGCGTGTGGTCGGAGGCGTGCCGGTCGAACGTCGAGGAGATGACCTCGCCCTTGACCGAACGCTCGAAGTCGGTGACCTCTTCCGGACGCTCGTCGACCAGCACGACCATGAGGTGGACCTCAGGGTTGTTGAGCGAGATCGCGTTGGCGATCTGCTGCATCATCAGCGTCTTGCCTGCCTTGGGCGGCGCGACGATGAGGCCACGCTGGCCCTTGCCGATCGGGGCGACGATGTCGATCACGCGCGGCGTGAGCTTGGTCGCCTCGGGGTTCTCCAGGCGCAGGCGCTCCTGCGGGTACAGCGGCGTCAGCTTGGTGAACTCTGGGCGCTCGCGCGCCTCCTCCGGCGTCATGCCATTCACGGAGTCCAGGCGAACCAGGGCGTTGACCTTGTTGACCTTGGCGTTGCGCCCGGTCGGCTGCTGGGGCGGCTCCTCGCCCTCGCGCGGCTGGCGCACGGCCCCGACGACGGCGTCGCCGCGGCGCAGGCCGGACTTCTTGACCTGGTTCAGCGACACGTAGACGTCGTTGTTGCCCGGCAGGTAGCCCGAGGTCCGCACGAACGCGTAGTTGTCGAGGATGTCCAGGATGCCGGCGACGGGCAGCAACACGTCGTCCTCGCGCACGTCGGGGACGTTCTCGAGACCCGCGACGTCCGGTCCCTGACGGCCGCGGCCGCGCTTGCGGTCCCGACCCCGGTCCCGGCCGCGACGGCGACGCGAGTTACGGTCCTCCTCGGACTCGTTGCGGTCGCTGGTGCGGTCGTTGTTCCGCTCGACGGTGCGGGCGTTGCCCCGCTCGGCCCGGTCCGCGTTCCGCTCGCCGGCTCGGTCGGTGGAGCCGCCACGCTCGTTGCCACGGGCGTTCTGCCGACCCGCTGCGGCATTCCGGCCCTTGTCCTCGCCGGCCTTCTCGCCGTTCCCTTCCGGGGCGCCCTGACCGCGGCCGGAGCGACGTCCGCCACCCTGCTCGCGCGGAGCGGCGACGGCCTCGGCCAGCTGGGCCAGGCGAGCGGCTTTCTCGGCATCCGTGCTCGCGTCGGCGCGCACACCCGAGGTAGCGACCTCGGCGGCGGCGACCGGCGCCTCGGCGCGGGCAGGCTTGTCGGACGGCGCCTCGGCGCGGGCGGGCTTGTCGTTCTTGCTGGGCTTCTCGGCGGAGGCGGAGGCGGCACGGTCCGAACGCTTCGTCGCGCCGCCCGTCTTCTCGCGGATCGTGTCCACGAGGTCGCTCTTGCGCATCCTGGAAGTGCCCTTCACGCCCAGGTCTCCGGCGAGTGCCTGGAGCTCGGCGAGGCGCATGCTGCTCAGTGCTCCGGTTCCGGCCGTGCGGCCGGCAGCTGACTGAGCGTTATCGGTGGTGTCTGTCACGAAGGACCCTTCCCCCTCGAACTGCGGCTGATCGCGTGATCGCGGGCCGCGGGATGGTGGGCGCCCGGCACGATGCGGCCAGAACGCGGAAAACCTCGCATCCGTGGTACGACGACGACGGCTGACGGGGGCGTTGTCTGCCTTCTCGCGAGATGCGGTGGCCGTTGGTCACGGCCTGCAACGGGCACGCTGAGCGGCTGAGACTCTGTGAACGAGCGACTCTGCCGGATTAGGCGGTGGAGAACCGAAGTTGAGTCCGAGTTCCAGCCACCATGGCTCAGGACGTGCGATCCCGAAGGTTCACTGCATACTACCACCCCGTACTGCTGGCGATCCTGGTACGACATGACGCCCGGTTACACCTGACGAACCGGACGATAGCGCACCTGGGTTTCCAGAAATCCTTCGCGCGCGTGCCCCGGTCATGTCGATCCCCGGACTGATCCGTCGCCAGCCCGCCGTCTCGTCCACGAGATCCGCCAGGACGGCGTCCCGGCGGGCCCGGTGGCCCGGCCCGGCGAGCACCAGGACGGTCGGCCCGGCACCCGAGACGGTCGCTGGGACGCCCTCGTCCCGCAGGGCCTTCAGCAGCTCGCTGGAGGCCCCGAGGACGGCCGCGCGGTAGGGCTGGTGCAGGCGGTCCTCCGTCGCGTCGAACAGCAGCTCCGGGCGCCTCGCCAGGGCCTCGACCAGCAGGGCTGCTCGGCCTGCCGTGAACGCCGCGTCGCCGTGCGACACCCGCTCGGGCAGGGCGGCCCGCGCCCGCGAGGTGGCGAGCCGCACGTCGGGCACCAGCACGGTCGCCTCGATCGTCGGATCGACGTCGAGGCCGACGGCGCGGGGCCCCTCGTCGGTGGTCCACGCGACGGTGGCACCGCCCTGGATGGCGGGCGCTGCGTTGTCGGGGTGGCCCTCGAACTCGGTGGCGAGCGCCAGCACCGTGGCGGCGTCGACGGCCCGCGGCTCGGCCAGCAGGGCGCGCGCGGCGACGATCCCCGCCACCACCGCTGCCGACGACGACCCGAGCCCTCGCCCGTGCGGGATCACGTTGTGGCACGTCATGTGGATGCCGGTGGGTACAGCGCCGGCCAGCTCCATGGTGCGGCGCAGAGCGCGCACCACCAGGTGGTCCTCCCCCAGGGGCACGTTCCCAGCGCCCTCACCGTGGACCTCCACCACCACGTCGGAGCTCGCCACGAGGCGCACCTCGACCTCGTCGTACAGGGCGAGGGCCAGCCCGAGGGAGTCGAACCCCGGCCCGAGGTTCGCGCTCGTCGCGGGCACCCGGACCCGCACGTGGTCGGCGCCGAGCTGCATCAGAGTGACAGTGCGTCGGCGATCGAGACGACGTCGGCGGACACCCGCACGGGTTCCACGTCGCCGCCGTCGGGCGTACGCAGCGCCCAGCTCGGGTCCTTGAGCCCGTGCCCGGTCACGGTGATCGTGATGCGTGCTCCTGCGGGCACCAGGCCGCGCTCGTGCCGCGCCAGGAGGCCTGCGACACCGGCTGCGGAGGCAGGCTCCACGAAGACGCCCACCTCTGCGGAGAGGATCCGGTGCGCCGCGAGGATCTGCTCGTCCGTCACGGCCTCGATGACGCCGCCCGACGTGTCCCTTGCCTCCTCGGCGAGCTGCCAGGAGGCGGGGTTGCCGATGCGGATGGCGGTGGCGATGGTGTCGGGGTCGTCGACAGGGTGGCCCTTCACGATCGGCGCCGCACCCGCAGCCTGGAAGCCCCACATCGCAGGGGTCCGGCTCGCGACCCCTGCCTCCGCGTACTCCCGGAAGCCCTTCCAGTAGGCCGTGATGTTGCCGGCGTTGCCGACCGGGAGCAGGTGGATGTCAGGGGCGTCGCCCAGGGCGTCCACGATCTCGAACGCGGCGGTCTTCTGCCCCTCGATGCGGTCCGGGTTGACGGAGTTCACGAGCTCGACCGGGTGGGTGTCCGCGAGCTTGCGGGCCGCCACGAGGCAGTCGTCGAAGTTGCCGTCCACCTGCAGCAGGCGCGCGCCGTGCGCGACGGCCTGGCTCAGCTTGCCCATCGCGATCTTGCCGTCCGGCACGAGTACCGCGCAGATCATGCCGGCGCGCGTCGCGTAGGCGGCGGCCGACGCCGACGTGTTGCCCGTCGACGCGCACACGACGGCCCTTGCGCCCCGCCCGGCCGCCGCGGAGATGGCCGCTGTCATGCCGCGGTCCTTGAACGAGCCGGTCGGGTTCATGCCCTCGACCTTGACGTAGACGTCCGCACCGGTGCGCTCTGACAGCGCAGGGGCCGGCACCAGCGGCGTCCCACCCTCGCCCAGCGTCACGATCTTGCGCTGCACGTGGGCGGGCATGCGGTCGGCGTACTCGGCGATCACGCCGCGCCACAGGCGCGACGTGGCCGCGCCACCGGAGGCGGCGGAGGGGAGGTTCGGTTCAGCGGGCAGCACAGGAGGCACGGGTTCAGCCTTCGACTCTCAGGACGGACGTGATCTCGCGGACCGGTTCGAGGTTGCGCACCGCCGCGATGGTGGCAGCCAACGACGCCTCACGGGCGGCGTGGGTGGTCAGGAGCAGCTCGGCGGTGCCCTCGGAGGGACCAGTCTGGCGCATCGTGTCGATCGACACGCCGTGGTCGCCCACGACGCCCGCGACCTGGGCGAGGACGCCCGGGAGGTCGGCGACGAGCAGACGGACCTGGTAGCGGGTGACCGCCGCGTCAGCCGGCAGCAGCGGACGGGCCGCGTAGATGGACTCCTGCGGGCCCTTGCCGCCGAGCACGCGGTGACGTGCCGCCGAGACGACGTCGCCCACTACCGCCGACGCGGTGGGCCGGCCACCGGCGCCCTGGCCGTAGAACATGAGCGGGCCCGCCGCGTCCGCCTCGACGAAGATCGCGTTGAACGCGCCCTTGACGCCGGCCAGCGGGTGCTCGAGCGGCACCAGCGCGGGGTGCACCCGCACGGACACGCCCTCACCGGTCTGCTCGGCGATGGCCAGCAGCTTCACGGCATGGCCGGTCCGGGCTGCCCAGGCGACGTCGTCAGCAGTGACGCCGGTGATGCCCTCGCGGGCGACGTCGTCGGCCGAGACGCGGGTGTGGAAGGCGAGGCTGGCGAGGATCGCGGCCTTCGCGGCGGCGTCGTACCCCTCGACGTCCGCTGTGGGGTCCGCCTCGGCGAACCCGAGCTCCTGCGCCTGCTTGACGGCGTCGGAGAGCTCCATGCCGCTCGTCGCCATCTGGTCCAGCACGTAGTTCGTGGTGCCGTTGACGATGCCGAGGACCCGGCGCACGTAGTCGCCCGCGAGGGACTCCCGCACGGGGCGCACGATGGGGATGGCCCCCGCCACGGCGGCCTCGTAGTAGATGTCGACGCCGGCGGAGTCGGCGGCCTTGTAGAGCGTCGGACCGTCGGCAGCCAGGAGCGCCTTGTTCGCCGTGACCACCGCGGCCCCGCTCTCGATGGCGCGGAGCAGCAGGCCACGCGCCGGCTCGATGCCGCCCATCACCTCGATGACGATGTCCGCGCCGTCCACCAGCGACTCCACGTCCTCGGTCAGGAGGTCGCGCGGTATGACCGCGTCGCGGGGACGGTCCGCGTTGCGGACGGCGATCCCGGCGAGCTCCAGCGGGGCACCGACCCGGGCGGCGAGATCCACACCCTGGTCGAGGAGCATCCGAGCCACCTCGGTGCCCACGACGCCGCAGCCGAGCAGTGCAACCCGCAGCCCGCGTGCGGGCTCAGGAACGTGGACAGGCACAGCGATCCTGCTTTCGTCTTTGGGGAACGGTCCGGTCCGGTGCAGGTCCACACGGGGAGTTCCGGACGTTGCGATCAGGGTAACCGCAGCGTCTGACACGCGAGAGCTGTGTCTCACGACAACGACGCCGAGGTAGCCATGTGCGAGGCAGCCACGCGGCGAGGTGGTCACCCGGCAAGCGCTGGGTGACCACCTCGCTGCACGACCACCTCGCCGCACGACCACCTCGGCGAGGTAGGCAGGGGTCAGGCCTCGTTGACCCCGTGGCAGACCTTGTACTTCTTGCCCGAACCGCACGGGCACTGCGCGTTGCGCGGTGTGCCCGGGAACGTGCGGCCGTCGCTCGTGGCGGCGGTCGCCTCCCCGTGCAGCGCTGCCCGACGGCGGGCGCCGTCGGACGACTGCACGAACGCCGAGCCGGAGCCGTCCTCGCTCGGTGCCGAGTACGTCAGCGGCTGCTGCCGGTTCGGGGCGTCGAGGCCCTTCGCGAGCAGGATCGGCTCCGTCGCGGCACCCGCCGCACGGCGCTGCCGGGGTGCGGGCGGCTGGCCCTGCCCCTGGGCGGCCGCCGGGGGCACCACCGGCATCTGCGCGGTGGGCGGGGCGTCCGGCTGGCCGGTGCCCAGACGTCCGCGCGGCGGCACCTGGCCGACGGCGGGCAGCTCCGAGCCGCCGTCACCGGCCTGCTCGGCGTCCGGCTGCTGCACCGTGACCTCGAGGTTGAACAGGAACCCGACCGACTCCTCCTTGATGGCGTCGGTCATGGCCTGGAACAGCTGGAAGCCCTCGCGCTGGTACTCGATCAGCGGGTCCCGCTGGGCCATGGCCCGCAGCCCGATGCCCTCCTTGAGATAGTCCATCTCGTAGAGGTGCTCCCGCCACTTGCGGTCCAGCACCGAGAGCACCACGCGGCGCTCGAGCTGGCGCATCGCGGCGGAGCCCAGCTCGTCCTCGCGCGCCTGGTAGGCCACCCGCGCGTCGGACAGGATCTCCTCCAGCAGCATCTCGCCCGTGAGCCGGTCGGCGCCGCCTGCCTCCTCTGCGACCTCCTCCGGCGTCAGCGACACCGGGTACACGGCCTTGAGCGCCGTCCACAGGGCGTCCAGGTCCCACTGCTCCGACGTGCCGCCCGCCGTCGCGTTGGTCACGTAGTCGGTGATCGTGTCGGTGAGGAAGTGCTGGATCTGCTCGTGCATGTCTTCGCCCTCGAGCACCCGGAGGCGCTCGGCGTAGATGACGGTGCGCTGCCGGGAGAGCACGTCGTCGTACTTCAGCACGTTCTTGCGGATCTCGAAGTTGCGCGACTCCACCTGGCCCTGCGCCGACATGATGCCGCGCGTGACCATCTTGGACTCCAGCGGCATGTCGTCAGGGAACCCCGCGCGGTTCATCATCGACTCGGCGAGGCCGGAGTTGAACAGACGCATCAGGTCGTCCTGCATCGACAGGTAGAACCTGGACTCCCCCGGGTCACCCTGACGGCCGGAACGGCCGCGCAGCTGGTTGTCGATCCGGCGGGACTCGTGGCGCTCGGTGCCGAGGACGTAGAGGCCACCGGCCTCCGTGACCTCGTCGTGCTCCGTCGCGACGCGTTCCTTCGCCTTCTCCAGCGCCTGCGGCCAGGCCGCCTCGTACTCGTCGGGTGTCTCCACCGGGTCGAGTCCGCGCTCGGCGAGCTCGGCGACCGCGAGGTACTCGGCGTTGCCGCCGAGCATGATGTCGGTACCGCGGCCGGCCATGTTCGTGGCGACCGTGACGGCACCCTTGCGACCCGCCATCGCGACGACGGCGGCCTCACGCTCGTGCTCCTTCGCGTTCAGCACGTTGTGCGGCACGCCGGCCTTCTTGAGCTTGGAGCTCAGCACCTCCGACTTCTCGACGCTGGTGGTACCCACGAGGACCGGCTGGCCGTACGCGTGCCGCTCGACGATGTCGGCGACCACCGCGTCGAACTTGCCGTCCTCGTTCTTGTAGACGAGGTCGGGCTGGTCGATCCGCTGCGGGTCCTTGTTCGTCGGGATCGGGACGACGCCGAGCTTGTACGTGCTCTGGAACTCGGCGGCCTCGGTCTCGGCCGTACCCGTCATCCCGGCGAGCTTGCCGTACTGGCGGAAGTAGTTCTGGAGGGTGATCGTGGCGAGCGTCTGGTTCTCCGCCTTGATCTCCACCCCCTCCTTGGCCTCGATCGCCTGGTGCATGCCCTCGTTGTAGCGACGGCCCGCGAGGATCCGGCCCGTGTGCTCGTCGACGATCATGACCTCGCCGTTCAGCACGACGTAGTCCTTGTCGCGCTTGAACAGCTCCTTCGCCTTGATCGCGTTGTTGAGGAACCCGATCAGCGGCGTGTTCAGCGACTCGTAGAGGTTGTCGATGCCGAGGTAGTCCTCGATCTTCGCGATGCCCGGCTCGAGCACGCCGACGGTGCGCTTCTTCTCGTCGACCTCGTAGTCGGCGCTCGTGTCGGCGTCGTTCGCCTTGGGCCGCAGGCGCCGCACGACCTTGGCGAACTCGTTGTACCAGCGGTTCGCGTCACCCGCCGCGGGACCCGAGATGATCAGCGGCGTCCGGGCCTCGTCGATGAGGATCGAGTCGACCTCGTCGACGATGGCGAAGTTGTGGCCGCGCTGTACCAGGTCGTCGGTGGACCAGGCCATGTTGTCGCGCAGGTAGTCGAAGCCGAACTCGTTGTTCGTGCCGTACGTGATGTCGGCCGCGTACATCTCGCGGCGCTGCGCCGGTGTCTGGCCCGACAGGATCACGCCGGTGGTCATGCCCATGAACCGGAAGACCCGGCCCATCAGGTCACCCTGGTACTTCGCCAGGTAGTCGTTGGTGGTGATGACGTGGACGCCGTCGCCCGTCAGCCCGTTGAGGTACGCGGCGGTCGTCGCCACCAGCGTCTTGCCCTCACCGGTGCGCATCTCGGCGATGTTGCCGAGGTGGAGCGCCGCACCACCCATGATCTGGACGTCGAAGTGCCGCTGGCCGAGCGTGCGGCGGGCCGCCTCGCGGATCGCAGCGAACGCCTCCGGCATGAGCTCGTCCAGGCTGGCGCCGTGCTCCAGCCGTTCCCGGAAACGTGCGGTCTCCTCACGCAGCTCGGTGTCGCTCAGCTCGACGAAGCTGGGCTCCAAGCGGTTGACCTGCTCAGCCACAGAGTGCAGCTTCTTCAGGACACGTCCTTCGCCTATGCGCAGGACCTTGTCGAGGATGGACACGCGGGTTCTCCCAGGTCGTCGTCAAGTTTCGCCGTCGTCCATCGTAGGCCGTAAACCAGGGCTCGTGGCCCAATGAACGACGGCGGATGCGCAGGTTCGCTCCAGGGGTAACGATCGCGGCCGCCCACAGGTTCCTGTGCACGCCCACCGCAGGTCCCCGTGCACGCTCAGCGCACGCCTGCGGATAAAGTGGCAGTCATCGCCCACCCGCCCGCGCTCGCGCGGTAGCCGGCCCGTACTCGTACCGGGTTCCCACCCGGCACGCCAGGCACGACGTCGTCTGTCCACGAGCCCTGACAGGACGGCACGGACGTGCTCCCCGTACTACTTGCCCATGGGGTCCTGGCTCTGGCCGCCCCAGCTCTCGTGAACGCGATGGGCCGACGCGCCTTCTGGGTGCTCGCCCTCGGCCCCGCCGGGGCCGCGCTCTATGCCCTCTCCCAGACGGCGGCCGTCCTGGACGGCCGCCAGCCCGCAGAGCACCTGCCCTGGGTCCCCGCGCTGGGCTTCGCGATCGACCTACGGCTCGACTCCCTGTCCTGGGTCATGCTGCTCGTGGTCGGCGCCGTCGGCGCGCTGGTGCTGCTCTACTGCAGCGCGTACTTCGCCCATGACGCGCACGGACTCGGCCGCTTCGGCGGCTACCTCGTGGCGTTCGCCGGAGCCATGGCCGGCCTGGTCATCGCGGACGACCTGATCCTGCTGGTCGTCTTCTGGGAGCTCACCTCGGTGTTCTCCTACCTCCTGATCGGCCACTACTCCCACCGCACGTCGTCCCGCCGGGCCGCCATGCAGGCGCTCCTCGTCACCACGGCAGGCGGTCTGGCGATGCTGGTCGGCGTGGTCGTGCTCGGCGTGACCGCCGGGACCTGGAAGCTCTCGGAGGTGATCGCCGACCCGCCGTCGGGCACCGCGGTCACGGTGGCGGTGGTCTGCCTGCTGGCCGGCGCCGCCACCAAGTCCGCACTCGTGCCGACGCACTTCTGGCTGCCCGCTGCGATGGCGGCCCCCACGCCGGTCTCGGCCTACCTGCACGCCGCCGCCATGGTGAAGGCGGGCATCTACCTGATCGCGCGGTTCGCCCCGGCGTTCTCGGACCTCGCCGCCTGGCGCACGGTGGTGCTCGTGCTCGGCAGCGCCACGCTCCTGCTCGGGGGCTACCGCGCGTTGCGCCAGCACGACCTCAAGCTCGTCCTCGCCTTCGGCACCGTCTCCCAGCTCGGGCTCCTCACGCTGCTGCTCGGCTACGGGACCCGGGCCGCTGCCCTCGCCGGCCTGGCCCTGCTGGGCGCCCACGCCATGTTCAAGGCGTCGCTGTTCCTCGTGGTCGGCGTCATCGACGCAGCGACCGGTACCCGTGACCTGCGCAGGCTCGCGGGTGTCGGACGACGGCTGCCGGTCACGGCCCTTGCCGCCACCCTCGCGACGGCGTCGATGATCGGCCTGCCGCCGTTCGCCGGCTACGTCGCCAAAGAGGCAGCGCTCGCGGCCTGGTCGCACGACGGCGACCTGCTGGGCAAGATCATGATCGGCGTCGTCGCGGTCGGGTCCGCCCTCACCGTCGCGTACGGGCTGCGGTTCCTCTGGGGCGCCTTCAAACCCCGCCTGCGCTCCCTGCCGGACCCGGAAGGGCTCCCCAAAGGCGCTGACGACGCGCGGAAAGAGTCACCCGGCGAGCCGGCCGCCAGGCTCGACGCCGCCCCTGCGACGGTGCACCCACAGCCGTTCTGGATGGTCGCACCGCCGCTCGTCCTCGCCGTGCTCGGCCTGGCCGTCGCGCTCGTGCCCCAGGTCGGCGAGAGGCTCCTCGCCCCGTACGCGGACACCTACCCGCCCGGCGACCCGGGACACCTCACGCTCTGGGACGGATTCACCCCGGTCCTCGCGATCACCGCCGGCGTCATCCTGCTCGGCGTGCTGGCCTTTTGGCAGCGGGACCGCCTGGAGCGCGTACAGGCAGCGCTCTGGTTCCCCGACGGTGCCGACGTGGTCTACCGGCGGCTCATGCGCAAGCTGGACCGGCTGGCGGCCGACGTCACCGCGGGCACCCAGCGCGGCTCCCTGCCGTTCTACCTCGGCATGATCCTCGTCGTCCTCGCCGTCGGTCCGGGGTTCGCGCTGGCTGCCGGGCTGGTCGGCGAGCCGAACGGCGAAGGGCTCCCCGTCGCCGCCGCAGCCGTCGGACGCGACGGCGTGCTGCACCTCGGCCCGTTCGCCCTGGTGCCGTGGGACCGGCCGGCCCAGCTCGTCATCGTCCTGGTGGTCGTGGTGGCCGCCGTCCTGACGGCCCGCGCGCGCCGCCGGCTGAAGGCGGTGTTCCTCGCGGGCGTGGCCGGCTACGGCAACGCCGCCCTGTTCCTGCTGCACGGCGCCCCGGACCTCGCGCTGACCCAGGTGCTGTGCGAGACGCTGACCCTGGTCATCATGGTGCTGGTGCTCCGGCGCCTGCCGCCGTACTTCTCCGACCGGCCCCTGGCGGCGAGCCGCTGGGTGCGGCTCGCGATCGGTGTGCTCACGGGGCTGGTCGTCATGCTGTTCGTCGCCGCGGCACCGCTCGTCCGCGTGCACCTGCCGGTGTCCGTGGACTTCGCGGAGGAGGCGGAGGCCTTCGGTGGCGGGCACAACATCGTCAACGTCACGCTCGTCGACATCCGCGCCTGGGACACGGTCGGCGAGATCTCCGTGCTCCTGGTGGCCGCCACCGGCGTCGCGTCGCTCGTCTTCCTGCGCCAGCGCAGCGGCGACGTCCTCCGTCTCGACCCGGCAGAGCCGGACCGGCCCTCCGAGCAGGTCGCGACCGCCGGTTCCCGGCAGATCCGGCCGGGCACCTGGCTGGTCGCCGGGCCGACGCTCGACCCCGACCAGCGGTCGGTGCTGTTCGAGGTGCTCACGCGCGTGCTCTTCTACCCGATGATCCTGTTCGCCCTGTTCCTGCTGTTCAGCGGGCACAACACGCCGGGTGGGGGGTTCGCGGCAGGGCTCGTCGCCGGTCTGGCGCTCACCGTCCGCTATCTGGCCGGCGGCCGGTACGAGCTGGGTGAGGCGGCGCCGGTGCATCCGGGCCTCGTCCTCGGGACCGGGCTGTTCCTGTCGGCGGGGGTGGGGCTCGTCGCGCTGCTCGCCGGCCAGGCGGCACTCGAGAGCACGATCATCGACCTGTCCTTGCCGGTGCTGGGTGAGATCCACCTCGTCACCAGCCTCTTCTTCGACATCGGAGTGTTCCTCGTGGTCATCGGCCTGGTCATCGACATCCTGCGCACCTTCGGCGCGGAGCTGGACCGGCAGGCCGAACCGTTCGCCCAGGTCCTTGGGTCGCACGGGCGCGCGGGGAGCCACGCAGGGGGTGAGCGCGCATGATCGTGCTCGACACGGTGCCCTCCGGCTCCCTGCTCCTGGCGGTGGGCGTGCTGTTCGCCGCGGGCGTCTACCTGCTGCTGGAGCGGTCGCTCACCCGGGTGCTGCTCGGCTTCGTGCTGCTGGGCAACGGCGCCAACCTCGCGATCCTCGTGGCGGGCGGCCGGGCGGGGGCGCCGCCGATCACCCACGCCGGTCCGGCGGCGGAGCCGATGAGCGACCCCCTGGCGCAGGTCATGATCCTGACGTCCATCGTGATCACGCTCGCCCTGGTCGCGTTCGTGCTGGCCATGGCGTACCGCTCGTGGCAGCTGCACGGCCACGACGAGGTGCAGGACGACGTCGAGGACACCCGCATCGCGCGGCTCGCCGTCGAGGACGTGCCGTCGTACGCGGACAGCGACTCGCTGGAGTCGGGGTCCACCCTCGCCGAGGAAGCGGTGACGGCACGGGACGAGGTAGCTCTCCCTGACCCGGCCGTCGAAACGCAGGCCCGCGGGCGGGAGGGCTCATGAACCTGTGGACCATACAGACCCTCGTGCCGCTGCCGGTACTGGTGCCACTGTTCGCCGCCGGTCTCGCACTGGCGCTGCACCGGTACGAGCGGGTGCAGCGCATCATCTCGGTCGTCGCCCTGTCCGTGGTGGTCGCAGCCGCCGCCGGCCTCGTGGTCGCAGCGAACGACGGGCCCGTCGTGGTCGACGTCGGCGGCTGGGCGGCGCCGGTCGGCGTCAACCTGGTGGCCGATCCGCTCGCCGCGATCATGCTGCTCGTCAGCAGCATCATGCTGCTCTGCGTGCTGCTGTACTCGATGGCGCAGGGCATCGCCGACCGCAACGAGCGGACGGCACCGGCCTCCAAGAGCGCGAAGCTGCTGCAGGAGGCTCTCGAGGCGCAGGATCCGGACGCCGACGAGTCCGGCCGCCGCGACGTCCTGCCGGTCGCGATCTTCCACCCGACGTACCTGATCCTGGCCGCCGGCGTCGCGGACGCCTTCCTCGCCGGTGACCTCTTCAACCTCTTCGTCGGGTTCGAGATCCTGCTGGCCGCCTCGTACGTGCTGCTCACGCTCGGCGGTACCAGCGAACGTATCCGGGCCGGCAGCGTCTACGTGGTCGTCGCTCTGCTCAGCTCGATCGTGTTCCTGCTGGCCGTCGGCCTGGTCTACGCCGCGACGGGCACCGTGAACATGGCCCAGCTCGCCGAGCGCCTGCCCGACATCGACCCCGGCGTGCGGCTGGGGATCCAGGCCCTCCTGCTGCTCGCCTTCGGGATCAAGGCAGCCATCTTCCCGCTCTCCGCATGGCTCCCCGACTCGTACCCGACGGCGCCCGCGCCGGTCACCGCCGTGTTCGCGGGCCTGCTCACCAAGGTCGGCGTCTACGCGATCCTGCGCACCCAGACCCTCCTCTTCCCGTCCAACGAGAAGCTGGAGGCGGTCCTGCTCGTGCTTGCCCTCGCCACGATGCTCGTCGGGATCCTTGGCGCCGTCGCACAGGACGACGTGAAACGTCTGCTGTCGTTCACCCTGGTGAGCCATATCGGGTACATGATCTTCGGGGTGGCGCTCGCCACCCAGGCGAGCACAGCGGCCGCGATCTTCTACGTGGTGCACCACATCACGGTGCAGACCGCGTTGTTCCTGGTGGTCGGCTTGATCGAGCGCCGGAGCGGCACCACGTCGCTCGACCGGCTGGGCGGTCTGGCACGGTTGGCCCCCGGCCTGGCGATCCTGTTCTTCGTCCCCGCGATGAACCTCGCCGGTATCCCGCCGCTGTCCGGGTTCCTCGGCAAGGTGGGACTGCTGGAGGCCGGCGTGTTCGACGGCTCCGTGCTCGCCTGGGTGCTCGTGGCCGGTTCGGTGGTCACCTCGCTGCTGACCCTGTACGCGGTGATCCGGGCCTGGAACAAGGCGTTCTGGCAGGCCTCCACCGACGATGAGCCACTGCCCGAGCAGGCCCCGTTGCCCTGGGGCATGGTCGGCCCGACGGCGGCGCTGGTGGCCGTCGGCGTGAGCCTCACCCTGGCGGCCGGTCCGCTCTACGACTACGCCGAGCGGGCAGCCGCCACCGTCATGGACGGGCACACCTACATCGAGGCGGTGTTCCCCGACGGGGCACCTCGCGGCACGGGTGAGTCCAACGAGGTCACGAACGGCACCGAGGAGGACCGGCCATGACGGACACGGACGAGGCCGAACGGCCGTGGCGCCGTCGGGCCCGGCGCCTGACGACGCTGTGGCCGACGATGGCGGTGGGCGCCCTGCTCTGGGTGCTGCTGTGGGGCGACCTGTCCTGGGCGAACGTGCTGGCCGGCATGGCGCTCGGGGCGCTCGTCGCCCTGGCGTTCCCGTTGCCACCCTTCGGCGCCGCCGCGACGCTGCGCCCGGTCCCGCTGCTCCATCTGGCCGGCCGGTTCGTCTCGGACCTCGTGCTCGCGTCGTTCCAGGTGGCGTGGTCCGCGGTGACCCCTGGCCCCACGCCGGAGGGCGGGATGGTCTCCGTGCAGCTCCGGACGAGGTCCGAACTGTTCATCGCCACGACCGCGGGGCTGTCGTCGATGGTGCCTGGCACGCTCGTCGTCGACCACGACCAGCCCGGCGGAACCCTGCGGCTGCACGTCCTCGACCTCGAGAGGTCGGGCGGAGAGGAGGCCGTACGGGAGTCGACGCTGGCCCTGGAGGCGCGGGTGCTGCGCGCCTTCGCTTCCCACGACGAGCTGGTCCGGATCGGCCTGGTCGACCCGTTCGGCCGGCCGGCACCCACGCCAGGCAAGGAGGTACAGCAATGATGATCGCCGTCGGAGTGGTGGCGACCGCGCTCCTCGCCGTCGGCGCGCTGCTCGCGGTCGTCCGGATGGAGCGCGGGCCGTCGATGCTGGACCGCACGGTGGCCTTCGACGTGCTGACGACCGCGCTCGTCGGCGCCATCGCCGTCGAGGCGGCGCTGTCCCGCCGTACGGAGTCGGTGCCCATCCTCGTGGTGCTGTCGATGGTCGGGTTCGTCGGGTCGGTGACGATCGCCCGCTTCGCCGCCGTCGAACCGCCCAAGCGGGAGCGGCAGGACGAAGAGGGGCCCGCACAGACTGCCTCGACCGACGACGTCCGGAAGGACACGCCATGACCGTCGTGACCGACGTGGCAGCAGCCGTCTGCCTGCTCCTCGGGGCCTTCTTCTCGTTCTCCGCCGGCGTCGGCGTGGTGCGCTTCGACAACCTTCTCTCGCGGATGCACGTCGTCGCCAAGCCACAGGTGCTCGGGATGCTGCTGCTCCTCGCCGGCGTGGCCCTGCGCCTGCTGGACTGGACGTCGGCGACCATGCTGCTGCTCGTCGCGGTCTTCCAGCTCCTGACGACACCCGTCGGGACACACATGGTGGGTCGCGCCGGGCTGCGCACCGGGAACGTCGCCCCCGTGCTGCTCCAGGCCAAGGGCGACCAGCCCGTCGACCCCCTGAAGCCGAAGCCGGAGCCGAACGCGGACCGCTGAGGTCCGGACGGCCCGGGCTGTCAGCGAGCCGGGTTCAGCGAGCCGGGGTTCACAGCTGGCCGCCGCCGACGACCGGCTCGACCGCTGGCTCCGCCGGCTCCGGCGACAGGCCGGGCGGCTGGCCCGCGCTGTCCGGGGCCTGGTCGGGCGGCATGCTCCGGCGCGCATGCTCGTCGCGCATCCGCTCGGCGACGGTGTAGCCGAGCGCCGCCTCGGCCGCCTCGTCGGCCAGCGCCATGCCCGCAGTGCCGTACAGGTGGAACACGGCGTCGGCACCGTGCCGTTCGAGCTCGGCCACGTCGTCGTCGTACCGCGCCACGGCGGTGACCGTGCCCTCGAACCCGCTGGCCCGCAGCTGGGACAGGGCAATGAGGTTCGCGGCGTGGAAGGGCATGGCGAGGATGGCCAGCCGGACCGCCCCTGCGCTGCGCACCCGGCCCCAGAACTCGATGTCCGTCGCATCGGCCTGCACCACGGTGAAGCCCTCGTGACGCAGGGTGGCGACCCGGGCCGGATCGTGCTCGACGCCCATCACGGCCATCCCGTAGTCGTCGCACAGCTGGCGGACGGCGCCCCTGCCCACCCGGCCCATGCCGAGGACGAGCACCTCGGCGCCGGACACGTCGATGAGCTGCTCTTCCGGGTGCAGCCACTCGTTGGGCTTGGACGGGAAGCGCTTGGCGAGGCGCATCGCGTACTCGTTGCCGCGGGTGTTCACGGCCGAGGCCAGCACGAAGCTCGCGGCCACCGCGACGGCGAGCACCACGAGCCATTCGTCGTCCAACATCCCGGCCTGGGAGCCGACGGCAACCACGATCAGGCCGAACTCCGAGTAGTTCGTCAGGACGAGGCCGGTGAGGATCGCCGTGCGCTTGCGCAGCCGCATCAGGCGCAGCAGCACCGCCGTCGCTATCCCCTGCAGCGGCAGCATGAGCAGCATCAGCAGCCCGACCCCCGCGGCCTGCCAGGTCAGCTGGCCGGAGAAGCCGATGGACACGAAGAAGCCGACGAGCAGCAGCTCCTTGAGCGTGAACAGGTTGCGCGACAGCTCTGTGGCAGCCGGGTGGCCGGCCAGGAGCATGCCGAGGACGAGTGCCCCGAGGTCTCCCTTGAGCCCGACGGCGTCGAACAGCGCGTAGCCGGGGCCGAGCGCCACCGCCACGCCGAACAGCGCCTGCAGCTCACCGTGCCCGACCTTCGACCACACCCTGCGCAGCACCCAGGCCCCCGGGATCAGCAGCACGAGGCCGAAGGCCCACGGGCTCGGCGGATGGTCGGAGGCTACGGACAGGAAGACGACAGCGATCAGGTCCTGCATGACCAGCACGCCGATCGCGATCCGGCCGTAGAGGGCGGACTGGTCGGAGCGTCCGTCGAGCACCTTGACCACGAACACCGTCGAGGAGAACGAGAGCGCGAGCCCGAGGAGCGCAAGGACGCCCAGGTCCTCGCCCGCGAGCATCGAGAACCCGATCACGCCGAGCAGGCCGAGGAACCCGATGGCGATCGCGACGCTGACCAGGAGATGGGCCACGGTGGTGAGCCACACGTCCCTGCGGAGCAGCGTCTTGACGTCGAGCTTGAGGCCGATGCCGAACAGCAGCAGCGTCACGCCCAGCTCGGCGACCGTCTCCAGGTAGTTCGGCTCGGCGATACCGGCCCCGTGCAGGGCGAACCCGGCCACCAGAAATCCCACCAGGGGCGGCAGCCGGAGCAGCACCGCCCCTAGTCCGGCCGCGACCGTGACGGCCAGGAAGATCGCAGCGGTGACCATGCACCGAGTTTAATCGGCGCGTGTTTCAGCGACTGCCCGTCGCTGCCTGCAGCGCGGGTGAAAGCGTCCCTCTGGCCTCGACCGCCACCCGCTCGAGTCCCAGCCACCGCGCCATCGCGGCGAGCTCGGCCGCCAGGCGTACCGGTGTGTCGTCGGTCAGCGACGGCTCGGCGTGCGCGGACTGCACGCGCAGGATCCCAGCCGCACGGTCCGCCTTGAGGTCCACCCGGGCCGTGAGCTGTGCGTCCTCGAGGAACGGCAGCACGTAGTACCCGTCGACCCGCTGGGCGGCTGGTGTGTAGATGCCGATCCGGTACCGCATCCCGAAAAGTCGTTCGAGTCGCTTGCGCTCCCACACCAGCGGGTCGAACGGCGCGAGCAGCGCCTGCCCGGTGGCCCTTCGCGGGCGGACGGCGTCGCGGTGCAGGAGCCACTGCTCGGACCCGCCTGCCACGCGGACGGGCAGCAGCACCCCGTCCTCCACGAGGCCGGCCAGAGCCTGGTCCGCCACCGGTCCCCTGAGCCGGTAGTAGTCCTTGATGCAGCGCGCCACCCCGATGCCGTGCGCCCGTGCGCCCAGCTCCAGCAGGGCGCGCTTTGCCTCGGCCTCTGGCACCTCCCCGAGGGCCGACGGCGGCAGCACGCGCTCCGGCAGGTCGTACAACCGCTCGAACTGCGCGTTCCGCCCTGCCGAGACCACCTCACCCGTGAAGAACAGGTGCTCGACCACGCGCTTCTCCGTGCTCCAGTCCCACCACGTGCCCCGCTTGCGGCGCACCGAGCGCCCCTCGGAGACGAACCGGTCGTGGATCTGCGAGGCCGACAGCGGCCCCTCCGCCGCGATCAGGTTGCGCACCTCCGCGACCTGCGGGGCATCGGGCAGCCGGACGCCGTCCAGCTCGCGCCAGTCGTACTCCTGCGCGAACCAGCGCCGCCGGAAGGCCAGCAGCGGCCACACGTGCGGCGGCACGTAGGCGGCCACGTGCGCCCAGCTCTCCACGAGCCGGCGGTCGGCGGCGGCCGCCTTGCCGGCTCGCCGGGCGTACCTGCCCGACGCCGTCGCGCGGTCCAGCAGGTCGGTGTCGTACGGGCCCAGGCGCGAGAACAGGGGCAGCAGGTGAGCCCGGGCGAGGACGTTGACCGAGTCGATCTGGAGCAGGCCCAGCCGGTCGATCACGCCCTGCACGTGCCGCATGGTGCGCGGCCCGTCGGTGCGCGCGCGGTTCAGGCCCTGCGCCGCGATCGCGATCCGGCGTGCCTGGCCAAGAGAGATCGATTCCACGCCCCTATGGTGCCGCGCCCCACTGACACTCCCGCCCGCCGCCCCGTTGAGTGCTGGATATGTGCCGTTCTGGGGCCGCCTGAGGCGCGAACACCCAACGCTCAACAGGGCGAGGGCTGGGTTGTGGATGAGTGGCCGGCGGATCGGGCTTCGGCGAGGGTGGTCGGGTGCACCCCGTTCGCGAGCTCGCCCGCCTGCTGCTGCCCGTCGCCTGCCCGTGCGGCGAGCTCGACGTGCGGTGGTGCGCGCGGTGCGCGGCTCTCCTGGCCGGGCCACCCGTCCGGGTCGAGCACGGTGCGCCCCGGCTGGACCGGCTCGACGGGGTCCGGCCCGTGCCGGTCTGGGCGCTGACGCCGTACACCGGGCCGGTGCGGGACGTCGTCGTGCACTGGAAGGACCGCGGGCGGGCCGACCTGGACCGGCTCGTCGCGCCGTCGCTGCGCCGCGCAGCGGCCCAGCTCGGTCCCGTGCTCTCCGCCGCGCTCCGGGGTGCGGCGGTCGCGGTCGTGCCCGTGCCGTCCACCAGTGCGGCCCGACGGGCCCGGAGCCGCGATCCCGTGTCCGTCCTTGCCCGTGCCGTGGCCGACGGCCTGCACGACGCCGGGGTCCAGGCCCGCGTCGTGCCCGCACTCGCCCGGCGCAGCTCCGGGCGGGACCAGGTGGGCCTCGGCGCGCGTGCCCGCGGACGCAATCTCGCGGGTGCCGTCCGCATGACGAGACATGGAACCCGGACGCTCGGACAAAGATCCGCATGCATTCTTGTGGACGATGTCCTGACCACCGGTGCCACCCTGGCCGCCGTCGAGCGCGCCCTCGAACAGGACGGCCACGATGTGCTGGGCGCAACGGTGCTGGCAGCGACGCCGTCCCCGGCGGCGGCCCCCGATCCGGTCGCGCGCCCGCCGTCCGCCCTCGGCGAAATCCTGGTCAGAACCTGAAAGTCCGACAGATCTCTGTCACCTTGTTCACTATCCGTTGGGACTGTCGTTACCCAGGCGACGGAGTTAGCCTGAACGTTCCACGCAGGATCCGAGCCCCGACGATGCAGTCGAGGCGTACGCGACGGGAGGTGGTTCGTGCCCGGCACCGGTAGCAGGGGGTGCCATAACGAGTAAGACGGGCGCACACCGCCGGCAAGGGACGGTGTGGCCCAGAGTTCCCGGAGCGGAGATACGCACATGGAAATTGTCGTTGTCGGCAGGCACACGGACGTGGCGGACCGGTTCCGCCAGCACGTCGAGGAGAAGCTCGCCAAGGTCGAGCTGCTGTCTCCCTACGTACGTCGGGTGGATGTGGAAGTCACGCACGAGAACAACCCGCGACTCTCCGAGAATCGTGAACGAGTAGAGCTCACGCTGCGCGCGAAGGGCCCGGTGATCCGCGCGGAGGCCGCAGCGGACGACCGTTTCGGCGCCCTGGACCTCGCCATCGACAAGCTGAACGAGCGCCTGCGCCGCGCCCGGGACCGGCGCAAGGACCACCGGAACAACAAGGTTCTCCCGCCCGTGGACGTCCGTCCCCTGGACGAGATCCTGAACGACGAGGCCGACGCAGCCGGCAACGCACCCGAGCCGCAGATCTCGACCCCGGCGGCGCTGTCCGCACCGGGCGATTCCGTGGAGACCACCATCGGTGACTCTCCCGTGGTGATCCGGCAGAAGCTGCACCACGCGGACCCGATGACCCTCGATGACGCCGTCTACGAGATGGAGATGGTGGGCCACGACTTCTACCTGTTCATCGACAAGGAGACGTCGCGTCCGTCGGTGCTCTACAAGCGCAAGGGCTGGTCGTTCGGAGTGATCCAGCTCGACAACCCCTGCGGCGCCGCGCCGGTCACCGACCTGACCTGATCCGACCCGGGACGAGCCCTGCCGGGGTTCGAGCCCGTCGGTCGAGCTTGTCGGGACGTGATCTCGACAAGCTCGACCACCGAGGCACTAGGTCGATCGCCGAGGCACGAGCTCGACCGCCGAAGGCCGGTCAGCCGGGGTAGGCCACGAGGTCGACGTCCTCGGTGACCGGCTGCCAGACGCCGGTCTCCTCGTGCTCGAGGTCGCCGTCCTTGGTGACCACCAGGATCCCCTCGTCGGTCACTCCTGCCGCGATCTGCTCCACGTCCGTGAGCCCCGGTAGCTGCCGCGACTGCCCGCCGGCCCCCGTGGACCCACCCACGCCGGCGGTCCAGACGCCGGAGGTCCCCTCGTCGTCCCGCGTCAGGAGCGCGAGCGTGGTGAGCCCGGACCAACGGGCCTCGACGACGTCACCGACCGGCGCGCCGACGGCCAGCGGCGTCTTCGCCAGGTCGACCGGCGTCCCCTGGTTGTCCCGCACGATGCCCGCCACCTGCACCTGCGTGCCCGTCGGTGTCTTGCTGACGATCGCTATCCGCGAGCCCTCGGGCGCCACGGACACGCTGACCACCTTGCGCCCCTTCAGCCAGTCGGGTTCCACGGTGAACTCCTCGAGCGCGGTGGTGTAGACCTTCAGCTCGCCGACGCCGCCGCTCGTCCAGGTGGTCCCGAGGTTGTCGATCGACGGCGCCGCCAGGTCAGGGCCCTGGAGGATCGGCACCGGCTCGCTCTGGCCGTCGGACGAGATGCTCACGATCTGGTCGGTGCCGTCTCGCACCACGATCGGAGTGGTCACCGGACTGACCGCGAGCGCTGTCGGGTCGATCCCCGAGAGGTCCACCGGCAGCTCGTGCTCGACGGCCCTGCCGTCTTCGATGAGGTAGAGGCGGCCGTCCTTCAGTGCCATCGCCGGGGCGGTGGTGGCCGGCAGGTCGACGTCGGTCTCCTCGACCCCGAGGCGGTTGGTCTCGCTGAACAGGTCCACGGACACGGGGCGTCCGGCGCCCTCGGAGAGGGTCGCGGAGATCTGCTCGGTGATCACCGCGCGATGGTCGGCGGAAACCGCGCTGATCTGCTCGCTGAGGCGGACGGCGACGGGTTCGCCGTCGTCCGTGTCGCTGATCGACGGCGAGGCGAGCTGGGTGCCCTCCGGCACGAGGGACTGCGTGGCCCCCTGCAGCCACTCGGGCGGGCCGGCGAGCAGCTCCTCGACCGCCATCCGCCGCCATTCCTGCCGCGGGAACCAGCGCAGGTCGGGCACGAGGCTCTCGATGTCGCCCTCTGCCGGGAAGAACAGGCGGGTCGCGCGGTACTGGTTGGCGAACAGGTTGGCGGGTACCAGCACGCCGTTGTCGAGTGCGGAGATACGCCACTCTCCGCCCGCCCTGGTGAGGGTGAACCGGTAGTCCAGCTTCCGCGGGTCCCCCACCTCCGTGTACGCGCCGGCGCTGTCGAGCGTGGCGATGGCGGTCGCCTGTACGGCGATCTCGACCGTGTCGGCGTCCCCGAGCTCGGCGGTGGTCTCCGTCGGTTCGGGCACCGGTGGCTCGCGGACGACGCGCACCGATGCCTCGGGGTCCCACGTGTCCACGGCCTCGTCGGTCAGGAACTCCCGTGCGGTCTGGAACTCCTTGGGTGACGTCGTGGCGGCGACGGCCGCCCCCAGGAATCCCAGCACGATCGCGTTCGGGTCGGCACCCAGCGAGGGTCCCTGCGGAAGCATCGCGATGTCGACCTGCGTCTCCACGTCCTCGGTACCCACCCGGACCGGGCCGGACGTCGGGATCTGGGCGCAGGCCCCTAGCGAGACGACACAGGCAAGGGTGACGGCGGCGGCCACAAGGTTCGTTCCCCTGCGCATCAGTGCACCTCCACGTCGTCGGCGGTGTCCAGTCCCATGGCGTCGGAGCCGCCGGGATCGGACAGGTCGGGGATCGCCGTCGGCGTCGGCCCGGTGGACGGGTTGACCACGGGGATCTGGCCGGTGCGGAGCCCTGGCTCGTGCGAGGCGGGCGCCATGGTCACCGGCGGCTCAACCACCTGTACGCCGGCGCTCCGCGGCAGCGTGAGCCGGAAGCTCGCGCCCTGCCCGGGTCGGCCCCACGCGTCGAGGCGCCCCGCGTGCAGGCGGGCGTCCTCCAGCGCGATGGCCAGGCCAAGGCCGGAGCCGCCGGTGGTGCGGGCGCGCGCCGGGTCGGCCCGCCAGAAGCGGTCGAAGACGTGCTCGACCTCCTGCTTGGTCATGCCGACGCCGTAGTCGCGCACCACGACCGCGACGGCGCGGTCGTCCTCGGCGACGGTCACCTCGACCGGCCGCTCCTCTGCGTGCTCGATCGCGTTGACCACGAGGTTGCGCAGGATGCGTTCGATCCGGCGGGGGTCGAAGTCTGCTGCCGCGTCGGAGTCGGGCAGGCGCACCGAGACCCGGACGTCCTTGCTGTTCGCGAGCGGTGCGGCCTGCTCGACCACCGACATGACGAGGTCGCGCAGGTCGCGGCGCTCAGCGTCGAGAACGGCGGCGCCGGCGTCGAACCGGCTGATCTCCAGCAGGTCGGACAGGAGCGACTCGAACCGGTCGATCTGGCCGAGGAGCAGCTCGGCCGAACGTGCCGTGTCCTCGTCCATCTGGTGGCGCGACTCGTGGATGATCTCGCTCGCCATGCGGATGGTGGTGAGCGGCGTGCGCAGCTCGTGCGACACGTCGGACACGAACCGGCGCTGCATCGCGGAGAGCTCCTCCATGCGCCGGATCTGGTCCTGCAGGCTCTCGGCCATCTCGTTGAACGAGCGCGCGAGGCTGGCCATCTCGTCGGTCCCGCGGGCGCCCGGCATCCGCTCGGACAGGTGCCCCTCGGCGAGCCGCTCAGCGACGGTCGCCGCCCGGGTCACGGGGGTGACCGTCTGCCTGGCCATGGTCCAGGTGACAACGCCGAGCAGGGCCAGCATGCCGAACCCGCCGGCGAGCAGCACGCGGTGCACGAACGACAGCGTCTCCTGCTCCGGCTCCAGCGAGTAGAGGTAGTAGATCTCGTACCTGGCGTCGGGAGACGCCTGGACCGTCGAGCCGACGATGACGCCAGGGCCGACCATGCCGAAGTCGTCGCGCGACGGGATGCCCACCGCCTGCAGCACCTGGTCGTCGTCGGAGGCAAGGTTCGCCTCGCGCAGCTCGCCGGTGATGACGACGTCGGTCAGGTCCGCCCGGGAGGCGAAGTCGGGCACCTGCGCGGTGGTACCCAGCTCGTGCATCAGGAAGTACTCGTCCGCGGTGGAGCCGCTGGTGGCGCCGAGGGTCGCCATCGTGTCGAGCAGCAGCGTCTGCAGCTCGCCGTCCGACGTCGTCGGTGTGTCCGAGAAGTTCTGCGACACCTGCGCGGTCAGCGCGGCGGCCTCCCGGTCGATGGCGGCGAGCCGCTGCTCGTAGATGCCGTCGCGGACCGACGTCGACAGGTACAGCCCCAGCACGGCGATCGCCGCGAACCCGATGGCGAGCGCGGTGGTGACGACCCGCAGCTGCAGTGAGGCGCGCCATTGCGCGACCGCGCGGCGGGTGGACCGGACCGCGACCACCCGGGCCCGGGATATCACCCGGCGCAGCCGCGTGACCAGGCCGTGCGGCATCAGCGTGTCGCGCCCGCCTTGTAACCGACGCCGCGCACCGTGAGGACGATCTCCGGGTTCTCCGGGTCTCGTTCGATCTTGGAGCGCAGGCGCTGGACGTGGACGTTGACCAGGCGCGTGTCCGCGCTGTGCCGGTAGCCCCAGACCCGCTCCAGCAGCACCTCCCGCGTGAACACCTGCCACGGCTTGCGGGCCAGCGCCACGAGCAGGTCGAACTCCAGCGGGGTGAGCGCGATGCGCTCGCCGTCCCGCATGACGGTGTGACCGGTGACGTCGATCTCGACGTCCCCCACGACGAGGCGTTCCGGGCCCGGGTCCTCGCTACGGCGCATCCGGGCCTTGATCCGGGCGACGAGCTCCTTGGGCTTGAACGGCTTGGAGACGTAGTCGTCGGCGCCGGACTCGAGGCCCACCACGACGTCGAGCGTGTCCGACTTGGCCGTCAGCATGATGATCGGCACGCCCGACTCGGCGCGGATCTCGCGGCAGACCTGCACGCCGTCCTTGCCGGGGAGCATGAGATCGAGCAGCACAAGGTCCGGCTGGTGGGTTCGGAACATCCCCAGCGCGGAGTCGCCGTCGGCACAGAACACGGCGTCGATCCCCTCGCCCTTGAGGACGATGCCGATCATTTCCGCCAGTGCTGTGTCGTCGTCGACGACGAGAACTCGTACCTTCATGTCCTCCAGTGTGCCAGGCTGGTCCAGCAAACTCGGCCTCGCCTGCCGTGCCTTGCCCGTTTGCTGCGAGTTCACCCGCCCGCAGCATCCATGCCGCTCGCTCGGACGGGGCCCGTCGAGGGGGAAAACCCCCGTCGAAACCCGGCGGTCGACACCCTGTCGCGGAGCCATGGCAAGGGACGAGCCTTGGACCATGACCTCCCTGACCGCCGACCGGCTCGTGGCCGGCCCCGCCGCCCCGAGCGGGACCGCCCGTCCGGGGCCACGCTTCCTCACCGCCCCGTTCGCGCACCGCACCTGGCGGGAGCAGGGCTACCTCGCACTGGTCCTCCTGCTCGCGCCGTTCGCCTTCGCCTACGCCGTCTTCGCCGTGAGCTTCACCGCCGGCGTCGCCGTCACGGTGGTCGGGCTGGTCGTGGCCGGAGCCGCCGTGCTCGGGGGGCGCGGCTGGGGTGCCGCCTACCGCAGCCTGGCCAGGGACCTGCTCGACGTCGACGTCGCGGCCCCCGCGCCGTACGTCCGGCCGCGTGGCTTCTGGCGGACCGTCGGTTCGATGCTCTCCGACGCCGCCGGCTGGCGTGCGCTGCTCTTCCTGTTCATCGCGCTGCCGCTCTCCATCGTGTCCTTCGTCACGAGCATCACGTTCCTCGGCGCCGGTCTGGGCGGCCTCACCTACTGGTACTGGTACCAGTTCCTGCCGCAGCAGCTCGGGGCCGACGGCGAGCTGCACCGTGGCGCCGCGTTCGGCGACGCCTACTTCCTCGACACGCCCCCGCGCCTCGCGCTGGCCGCGGTGGCCGGCCTGGTCCTGCTCCTGTGCTGGCCGTGGATCACGCGGATGTTCGCGATGATCTTCCGTGCACTCTCCCGCGGCCTGCTGAGCCCCACCCGAGCGAGCCTGCGCGTCGCCGAGCTCGAGCTGTCCCGCACCGGCACGGTGGACCACGCCGACGCCCGGCTGCGCAGCATCGAGCGCGATCTGCACGACGGCACGCAGGCCCGCCTCGTCTCCGTCGCGATGCAGCTCGGTGAGGCTCGCGAGCAGCTGGCCGAGGGCGGTGACCTGCACCAGGCAGCCGACCTCCTCGACACCGCCCACTCGTCCACCAAGGAAGCCCTCGCGGAGCTGCGCGAGCTGGCACGGGACATCCACCCACCGGCTCTCGACAGCGGTCTCACCGTGGCCCTCGGAACGCTCGCCGCACGCTCGGTCCTGCCGGTCAGCGTCTACGTGGACCCCGGCCTGGAAGCTCACGGCCGCCTGGCCCCCGCCATCGAGTCGATCGCCTACTTCACCGTTGCCGAGCTGGTCGGCAACGCGGCCACGCACGCCCGCGCCGGCGAGGTGTCCGTCCTGGTCGAGCCCATCACCGACGCGGTCCGCATCCGGGTCCGCGACGACGGGCGCGGCGGCGCCGGGACGGTGCGGCCCGGCGGCCAGGACCCGCGAACCGGCCTCGCCGGCCTGGCCGGGCGGGTCTACTCCGTCGACGGCACGTTCGACCTGTCCAGCCCGGTCGGTGGGCCTACGGTAGTGACCGTGATCCTGCCAACCACCAGCCCGTCGAGCCGTGCATGACCGGGCCGAACGACCCGCCGTCGAGCCTGCGGGTGCTCCTCGCCGAGGACTCGGCCATCCTCAGGGACGGGCTCGCCGCTCTCCTGACGCGGCGTGGCCACACCGTCACCACCGTCGGAGACGGTGAGGCGCTGGAACGGGAGGTCGCGCGCCTCGCCCGCGAGGAGACGCTGCCCGACGTGGTCGTCGCGGACATCCGGATGCCGCCCAGCTTCACCGACGAGGGACTGCGGGCGGTGCTGGGCCTGCGGACCCGGCACCCGCGCCTGCCCGTGCTGCTGTTCTCGCAGTACGTGGAGACCCGGTACGCGAGCCGGCTGCTGTCCGGCGACGCGCGCGGCGTCGGCTACCTCCTCAAGGACCGGGTGGCCGACGTGGGCGACTTCGTCGACGCACTCGGCCGGGTGGCCGGTGGCGCGACGGTGCTGGACCCGGAGGTCGTCTCGCAGCTCATGGGCTCCGCCCGGCAGGACGACGCCCTGGAGCGCCTGTCGGCGCGGGAGCGCGAGGTGCTCGGCCTCATGGCGCAGGGCCGGTCCAACGGGGCGATCGCCGAGCTGCTGCACCTGTCGTACGGAGCCGTCGAGAAGAACGTGGCGGCGATCTTCACCAAGCTGGACCTGCCGCAGGACGCCGCCGACCACCGCCGCGTCCTGGCGGTGCTGCGCCACCTGGGTGCGTGAGGTCCCGTCCTAGTTGCTCGACGACGAGGACTTGCCTCGTTCATGTGCGCGCTCAGCCGCGGCATGAACCTTGTGGAAAACCATGGGGTCGATGCCATCGCCGATCAGATGCCCGACTGCTGTCGGGTACAACGGCCGCGCACGTCGAGAGATGTCCGAATGGTGAAAATCGGTCAGACCACGGTGACGCAGATGCAACTTTGATTCGTGAGTGAACGCCCCGCGTACCTGTTCCACAGCTCTCGTTGCCGCGACCCATTCGAACCGTGACTTCTCAATGAGCTGGTAGTCGATTGCACGGGTCACGCAGGCGGCAACCCAGTCGGCAAACTGGATGTTCGAGCTGAGTTCGCTATCGACGTGCATCGGCGGTTCCAGGATGCGGTTCATCTCCGGATGGTCGGCAGCACGACCAAGGATGTGCCCGTACATGTTCGGTAGGCGCTCAGCTCGCGTCTTCTCGGTGATCTGGTCGATCATCACCAAGAGGTTCTTACGCTCAGCCTCCGCATGAGTCGACAAGCGGTTGAGAGTCTCCCGCATCGCCACGGTCTCCCGCTCGATCACGTCGAGGCCTGTCTGCTTGGGCGTGCCCACTGGCTTCTCGTCCACGTAGTAGAACAACGCCCCACCCATCGCACGCAATGCGCGCACCAGACCGTTGAAGACCCGAATCTGCTGCGGGAACTTGTCCAGTGTGTCAGGCCGGAAGATCGACGCGCCCTTGCGTTCCCAGCGACCAGGGTTCGCTACGTTCTCAAGCTCGCTCTTGAACACCTCACGCTTGCGCCGTGTGAACTCTCGGCCAAACCTACGGGCGCACTCGGCTGGTACCACGAAGCCGGCGTACCCGAATGCGGGACTCGTGCTGAACCTCGGGTGGTCCCGGGCGACGAACGCACCCGGTTCTCCGACCTCGTCGATGTATGACAGCAGCATGCCGATGATTATGCTTCGGCTCGCCCACATCGGCTGGGTAACGCAGAAGCCCACGCACAGGGCGTGGGCTTCTCGAATCGGCGCGCGGGGAACTGTTCCATCCCTCGCTACCTTCCGCGAGGTTATCGCAACACCCGTCACTCAGCAATGTGCTTGATGCCACCCATCGAGGGCACAATGCCACTCATCGAGGGCTGGGCACGGCACACAGGTCAGAGCCGACCCGCCGCCTTGAGCGCCAGGTACTCGTCTGCCAGGCGCGGCGCCAGGTCGTCCGGCAGCGCCTCGACGACGTCGGCGCCGTAGCGGCGCAGCATCGTCGTGACGGCCGTGCGCTCGAGGTCGCCGCGCGCGGCGGCCGCGGCGTCGTAGACCTCGCTGACCGTCTCGCGGCCGGCGCGCAGCCCAGCCACCTCCTCGTCCGCGACGGAGGCGACGACCACCGTGTGGTTCCGGGCGAGCTGGTCCACCACGGGCAGCAGGCCGTTCTCCACCGCCGCCGGGTCGAGGGTCGTCAGGAGCACCACGAGCGCGCGCTGCGTCATGCGGGTCCGCACCTGCGTCACCACGCCGGGCCAGTCCGTCTCCAGCAGCACCGGGTCGACGGTCGCCAGCGACTCCGCCATCGCCGGCATGAGCCGCGGTCCGGCGGCGCCGACCACGCGCGAGCGGACGGTGCGGTCGAACGCCACGAGCTCGACCCGGTCACCGGCGTGGCCGGCCAGTGCCGCAAGCAGGAGTGCCGCCTCGATGCTGGAGTCCAGCCGGGGCGCGCCGGTCGAGTCCGCAGCACCCACCCTGGCAGCGGACGTGCGTCCCGTATCCAGCACGATCATCACCCGCCGGTCCCGCTCCGGCCGCCAGGTACGCACCACGACCTCGCGCCGGCGGGCGGTGGCGCGCCAGTCGATCGAGCGGACGTCGTCGCCCACCACGTACTCCCGCAGCGAGTCGAACTCGGTGCCCTCGCCGCGGATCTGCACCGCCGCGCGCCCGTCCATCTCACGCAGCCGCGCCAGGCGCGAGGGGAGGTGCTTGCGGCTCGCGAACTCTGGCAGCACGCGGAGCCGGCCGGGCACCGGAAGGGTGACCTGGCGGCCCGCGAGGCCCAGCGGCCCGAGGCTGCGGATGGTCACCCCGCCCGCCGCACGGTCGCCGCGCCGGGTCGGCACGAGCGTGGTGGGAAGGCGCGCCGCCTCCCCGTCCGGCAGGTCCACGTGGTGACGCCCGGACCCGCCCGACGCCGGACGCACCCGCTCCGACCTGCCCCGGCCCGGCCCCGCGCCCGCCGACGGCCCCCACGCGTCCCGGACCACGGCACGCAGCCGGCGTCCGGACGCGTTACGGAGCACCAGCTCACTGGTCGCCTCGGCGCGCAGCCGCACCGAACCCGGCACCCGCCGCTGCACCGCCACCCGCCGCGGCGAGGCAGCCAGCACGATGTCGACGACACACACCAGGACCACCACCGTCGCCCACACCAGCACCGTCCCGTTCGCCGGCAGGAGCAGCACGGGAATCACACCGAGCCCCATCAGGGCGGCGGCCCGCCACGTCACGACCATGCGCGCGGCCTCAGCGCGGCACGGGCACGGAGGCCAGCACCGTGTCCAGCACGCCCTCGGCGGTGACACCCTCGAGCTCGGCCTCTGCGCGCAGCTGCACGCGGTGCCGCAGCGTCGGGTGGGCGAGCGCCTTGATGTCGTCGGGCGTCACGAACGAGCGCCCGGACAGCCACGCCCAGGCCCGCGCGGTGCGCAGCAGCGCGGTCGCGCCACGCGGCGAGACGCCGAGCGAGAGCGACGGCGAGAAGCGCGTCGCGCGGCACACGTCCACGGCGTACCCGAGCACCTCACGCGACACCTGGACGCGGGCCACCTCGGCACGGGCACGCTCCAGGATGTCGGCGTCGGCCACGGGAGTGACGCCGGCGGCGGCCAGGTTGCGCGGGTCGAAGCCGGCGGCGTGCCGGGCGAGGACCTCCACCTCCTGGT
The DNA here is from genome assembly GCF_042685865.1 of Promicromonospora vindobonensis. Classification (NCBI taxonomy): domain Bacteria; kingdom Bacillati; phylum Actinomycetota; class Actinomycetes; order Micrococcales; family Promicromonosporaceae; genus Promicromonospora; species Promicromonospora vindobonensis. The sequence goes on from NZ_JBHUOG010000001.1 coordinate 1,423,599, forward strand.
CGCGCTCTGGCAGCGGCAGCACGAGCTTGAGCAGGAACCGGTCGAGCTGCGCCTCGGGCAGCGAGTAGGTGCCCTCGTACTCGACGGGGTTCTGGGTTGCGATCACCATGAACGGGTCGGGCAGCAGCCGGGGCGTACCGTCCACCGACACCTGCCGCTCCTCCATCGCCTCCAGGAGAGACGCCTGGGTCTTGGGCGGCGTGCGGTTGATCTCGTCGGCCAGCACCAGGTTGGTGAACACCGGGCCCTCGCGGAACGAGAACTCGGCGGTCCGCGCGTCGTAGACGAGCGAGCCCGTCACGTCGCCCGGCATGAGGTCGGGCGTGAACTGGACACGCTTGGTGTCCAGCTTCAGCGCGGCCGCCAGGGTGCGGACCAGGAGGGTCTTCGCAACGCCCGGCACGCCCTCGAGGAGCACGTGCCCCTGGCACAGCAGGGCGATCAGCAGGCTGGTCACCGCCGCGTCCTGCCCGACGACGGCCTTGCCCACCTCCGTACGGACCGCCGCCAGTGCGGCGCGCAGCTCGTGCGACGGGGCGGGCGGCTCGGCCGGGCCGGACCCGGCCGTCGGCCGGTCGGTAGACGGCGCGCTCTGCGGGCCGGGCGTGGCGGGCCGTTCGTTGCTCGGCTGCTGGGCCGGCGTGGGCTCAGCGGGCTGAGCCGCGGGCTGGTGGGGGAAGGCTGGTTCGGTCACGGTCGGTGGACCTCGCTCTCCAGGATGTCGAGTCGGCGCGCGAGCTCGGCGAGCGCGGCGTCGTCAGCGGGGGGTGGGCCGTAGAGCAGGTCTGCCACCTGCTGCGACGGGCGGTTGGTAGCGGCGACGACGGAGTCGACCACGGAGTTTGCGTCGGACGAGCGAGCCAGGCCGAGGCGTGAGGCTATCCGGTCGGCCGTCGAGGCGCGCAGGCCCGCCGCGGCGTGACCGCGGGCGCGAGCTGCCCGGTACAGGCGGGCACGCCCACGCGTTGCCTCGGCCGACCGCACGAGCACCGGCAGGTCCTCGACGACGAGCGGCCCCATGCGGCGCACGCGCCACAGTGCGAGCAGCACGGCGGCGAGGACGACCACCAGCGCGACGGGTGCGGAGCCTGGCGGCATCATCGCGTTGAGCTGGCCGCGCTCAGCGGGGGTCGGCTCGTCGTCACCGGTACTGACGTCCATCGGGTTCGGCACCAGCCAGACCAGGTCCGCGTGCTGCCCCAGCATCCAGAGCGCGAGCGCGGCATTGCCCTCGTCCAGGACCGTGCCGTTGCGGATCACCGCAGGGTCGTCGACCAGCGTCACCGACCGGTTCGGGAAGTCCAGACGCGCATAGGCGTAGGCACCGAGGCCGTCGGGCCAGCACAGCACGGGACGCACGGCGTCGCCGCCCGCCTCGTTGGACATGTCGTAGAGCCCTGGCCGCAGCGTGAGCTCGCCAGCGGCCTGGGCCGCCGGGTCGTCGCACTGCGGCGCCACGGGGCCGTCCGCCTCGCCGTACGTCGCGTCGACGGTGTTCCGGCTCATCGCAGCGACCATCGTGTAGTCCGCGCCGAGCACCACCAGGTCGGCGCCCGTGCGGTTCAGCGACGAGATCTGGTCGTCGGCGAAGAACCCGGGATTGGGCGTGATCAGGAGGGTGCTGTCCGGGCCGGCAGCCGCCGCCGCTTCGGCCACCGTGGTCACGTGCGTGATCCGCACGCCCTGGTCCTTCAGAACCTCGGCAACGGCCATCGCACCGTTGTCCTCCGGGTTGTCCGGGGCGTACTGCTCCGCCGACGTCGGCGGTCGCACCACTGCGAGGAACAGGACAAGGAGCGCGATGGCGACGAACACCGTCAGCGGCCAGCGCAGCCGGCGCCAGGTGCCCGCTGCGCGGGACCGGCCGGTGCTGTCGTCGCCGATCACGACCGGTGGCTCGTCGACCGGGCCGCTCCGGGCGCCGGTCACGGCCGTGGGCGGCGTAGGAGCCGGCGGCGGCGGGACGGGCGTGACCGTCATGCGGACACCCCCGGCTTCTCGGTCGCCTGCGCCTCTGCGCTCGACCCGGCACCCGGTCCAGCCGTCGGCCCGGTGCCGGACAGCGCGACGGGCCGGGCAGCGGTGACCTCGGCGTCGAGTGCGCGCAGCTCTGCGTCGTCATCCGGCGTGGCGACCCGATCGCCGTACTCGACGCCGTCGAACAGGTCAGCGCCCGAGCGCAGCCCGGCGGCCTGAGCAGGCAGCCGTGCGCCGGCGTCGGCGGCGGCCTCCTGGGCCGTGCGGCCGGGGCGCGGGTCGATGATCACGCGTTCCTCCAGGGCGCGGACGACGGCACGGAAGCGCTCGACGGCCGCCGTCCGCCAGTCGCCCGACGCCGCGGCGGCGTCCGCCGCCGCGCGCATCTGGGAGGCCGTGCGGGCGTCATCGGTGTCGAGCACCTCGGCGGAGCCCGCGCGGTTGCGCCCCAGCCGAACCGGTCCGGCCACCAGCCAGGCGACCACCAGGACCGCCACGACGATCACCGCGATGACCAGCCCCAGCTGGGGACCTGACATCGACGTGTCGGGCCAGTCGATGCTGTTCAGCCAGTCCAGCACCCAGCTGATCAGGCGTGACAGCAGCGACTCGCGCTCCGCGTACTCGGTGCCCTGCAGCTCGCTGCTGAGCCACTCGCGTGCGGTGTCCCGGTCCGGGACGACGGGCAGATCGGCCCTCATCTCACTGGTCCGCTGCGGTCGCGGCCGCGGTCTGCAGCTGCACGTCCAGTCCCTCGCGACGCATCCGGGTGTCGATGTAGAGCAGCGCGATGACGCCGCCGAGGAACAGCACGCTCATGCCGCCGGTGATGACGTAGGTGATCCCGTAGCTGGCCGCGAGTGCCGCGCTGTTCGCGGTCGCCATGAACAGGCCCATCACCATGCCGATGGGGAACGCGACGACCTGACCGATGATGCCAAGGATGAGCGACGTCAGCAGGTAGATGCCGAGCACCCGCCAGAACGTGCCACGCGTGAGCCTCCACGCGCGGCGAACCGTGGTCCAGAAGCCGCCGCCCTCGACCGCGAGCGCCGGCGGGACGAGCAGGAGGCGGGTGAACACCCACACGCCGACCACCACGAGTGCGGCGAGCACGAGGAACAGTCCGATCAGCCCGAGCGTCGGGTCCACGACGAACAGCGCGGCGACGATGCCGACTGCGACCGCGTACGCCACGAGCACTGCGACGGTGCTCAGGAGCGAGAAGCCGATGAGGAACCAGGCGCGCTTGCCGACGCGGCGCCAGGCGGCGGACACCGAGATCTTGCGACCGATCACCGAGTCGCTCACAGAGACGGCCATGACGCCCATGGCGAGCGGGGTGGCGAGCATGAGCAGCAGGCTGGTGCCGAGCAGCGACCCGTAGGTCACGCCGAGGACATCCTGCGTGAAGCCGAGATCGTCGAAGGCCGGGTCGGACCCGATCTCCGCGAACAGGTCCGCGAAGAGATCGGTGAACAGCGTGGTGAGGGGGATGCTGACCAGGGTGCCGATGGCGACGGCGACGACCACGATGATCGCCGTCAGGCCCAGCGTCACGCCAGGGTTGTGCCGGACGGCGCCGAACGCGCCGTCGTACAGCTCGCCGAGGCTGAGCGGGCGCAGGGGGACGATGCCGGGCTTGTCCGCCGGAGGGCGGTAGCCGGGCACCTGCGAGGAGTACGGGGAGTACTGCCCGTATTGGCTCTGGCCGTACTGCGCGGCCTGCTCACCCTGCGGTGCGCCGTACTGCGGCGTGCCGTACTGCGGCGTGCCGTACTGCGGCGTGCCGTACTGCGGCGTGCCGTACTGCGGCTGGTCCTGGGCAGGTGGCGCTGCCGGGTCGTACCCGGGCGCGTACTGCCCGTACCGCGGCGGCTCGCCCCAGCCGGCGGGCTGGGACCCTCCGGACTGCGGGGGCGTCGGCTGCGCCGGCTGGTCGGGTGCGCTCTCGGGCGTCGTCATGGGGGCGTGCTCCCGGGTGTCGTCTTGGGGTCGTGCCTGCTCGGCAACCCTAGTACGCGAGGCTGACACCGGGCCGCGCTTTTCGCGCATGCGTCGGTCGCTCCGCGCAACTGTCACCCAGCCGTGACCACCGTGGCGCCGGCCTCGTGCTCGGCGAGGTCACCCGTGGCGCCCGCACGGACGGCGCGGCGGCCCAGCACGTAGACATAGGTCCAGAAGCCTGCCAGCACGATCATGCCGATCACGATCTTGAGCCACCAGTACATCTCGGACCCGGTGACGAAGCCCTCCACGAGACCGGAGACGCCGAGCGCCGCCGCGAGCCCGATGACCGTCGTGATCAGGGCGCGGCCTTCGGCGGCCATGGCGACCGACCGCTTGCGGTGCCCTGGGTCGATCAGGGTCCAGAACAGGCGCAGCCCAGCGGCGCCCGCGACGAAGATGCAGGTCAGCTCCAGCAGGCCGTGCGGAGCGATGAGCGTGAGGAACAGGTCGAGCTCACCGTGGGCGGCCATCATGCCGCCGGTGGCGCCGATGCCCACCGCGTTCTGCCAGAGCACCATCAGGGTGAAGAAGCCGGTGATCCCGCCTGCCACGGCGAGCGCCGCGATCCTCGCGTTGTTGGTCCACACGACCCCGGCGAACCCGATGCCGGGGTCGTAGTAGGAGGCGAACGCCTCGTTCACATAGTTCTCCTGCTCGGACGGCGTCATCATCGAGTTCATCGCCTCGGCGTCGGTGGCGATGTAGACACCGGCCACGATCGCCACGAGCAGGCAGGCCGCCGTCACGGCGTGCGACCACCACCGGATCCGGTAGAAGGCTGCGGGCAGCGACACCACCGCGAACCGCACGACCTCGCGCCAGGCGGGCTCGTGCGTGCCGGCGATGCGGGTACGGGCCCGGTTCAGGACGTCGGAGAGGCGCGTCACCAGCGCAGGGTCCGGCGCGGCCGACCGGACGGTCGACAGGTGTGTGGCGACCGACTGGTACAGGCGCACCAGCTCGTCGGACTCGGCGCCGTCCAGGCGGCGGCGGGACGAGAGCTCCTTGAGGCGGTCCCACTCTGCGGCGTGCACGGCGGTGAAGGCGTCGATGTCCACGACGGTAGTCTGCCGCACAGGAGATACGGCGTGACCCCGAAGGCCCCGACACCCCGACCGGAGGAACCGTGCAGGACGGCATAGTCATCGGCGAGGGCGTGGTGTTGGACGCCCGCCCCGCGTCGTTCATCACCCGCGCGATGGGCGCCATGCTCGACTTCCTGGTGATCGGCGTCGCCATCTGGGCCGCGGTGATCTTCGGCGGGGTCTGGTTCGCCGGGGCCGCCATGATGAGCGAGGACCTGGCGCTGATCATCGTCGCCGTGGCGAGCGCCGCCTTCGTGGTGGGTATACCGGTCACCATCGAGACGCTCTCCCGCGGCCGGTCCGTCGGCAAGCTCGCCTGCGGCATCCGGGTCGTGCGCGACGACGGCGGGCCCGTCCGGTTCCGCCACGCCCTGGTGCGCGCCCTGGTCGGGGTGATCGAGCTGTGGCTGACGGTCGGCGGGATCGCGGCCATCGCGTCGCTGTCGAACGCCAAGGGCAAGCGCCTCGGCGACCTCGCCGCCGGCACGTACGCGGTGCGGGTGCGGGGCGGCAGGCCGCTGTCGGCACCGATCGTGATGCCGCAGTCCCTGGCCGCGTGGGCCCACACCGCCGACATGCGCCGGCTGCCGGACGGGCTGGCGCTCGCCGCCCGCCAGCTCCTCGGCCGGGCCGCCCGCCTCGCACCAGATTCACGGGCCCGGCTCGCCGACGACCTCGCCGGCCGGATCGAGCGCTACGTGGCGCCAGGGCCGCCGCCCGGCACCCACCCCGAGGCGTTCCTGCACGCCGTCCTCGCCGAGCGTCGTGACCGTGAGCTCGGCGCCGGTCAGCGGGAGCGCAAGCGGGCCGAGGAGCAGGCAGAGCTGCTGCACCGCCTGCCGTTCGCGGTCGCCGACCCGCCGCGCTGAGCCGGGCACACACGGATACCGGCGCCTTGCGGCTCGACACCAGCAACGACTCGTAACCTGCGGCTCGACGCCACCCGCGTCAGGCCCTGACGTCTTCCGAGGTTCGCAGCACACCACGCGAGCGCAGGGCGTCCGAGCAGCGCAGCAGCCCGGTCTGCACCGCCCGGCGCAGCCGGGCCGACGTCGGGCGCTCGATGCCGTAGTGGATCACCATGGCAAGGGCCAGGCTGATCGCGCCGGCCGCGAACAGCGCGACGGTGCGGGTCGTCTCGTGGGCCAGGATGTCGATCACCGCGTACCCGAACTGCGTGTGCACCAGGTAGATCGGATAGGTCAGGGCGCCGACGGTGCCGAGCACCGCGGCAACCCGCCGGGGCGGGACGGTCCGGCCTGGCAGCGTGGTCGCCCAGACGGCGGCGATGCTCGCCAGCATGAGCATCGCGGAGATGACCGGGTTCACCGGCACCCCCTGGAGGTCTGACGCACGGCCTGCGGCGTCGAGGACCCGCATCACGCAGAGAGTGATTCCCCCGACGAGCAGCAGGCCGCTCACCAGGTCGACCCCGTCGCGGTAGACGAGGAACAGCAGCATGCCGACGGCGAAGTACGGGGCGTAGTTCGGTACCAGCAGGTCGGTGAGCCAGTGGGCGCCGAACGCCTGGGCAGCCCAGCCGGCGAGCGGCCAGAGCGTGGCGAACGCCAGCACGCGGTTACGCGTGAGCGGGCCGAACGCCAGGACGACGAACACGAGCAGGTAGAACTTCAGCTCCACGAGCAGGGTCCAGAACACGACCTGGACGCCGGTGACCTCGAACAGGTCCTGCACCATCGTGAGGTTGACCAGGGTCTCGGTGAGGCTGGTCCGGCGCCCGCCCGACCACACCTGCTGCAGGCCCGCCGTCAGCACGATGCAGGCCCAGTACGCCGGGAAGAGCCGGCCCACGCGGGAGGCGACGAAGCCTGCGACACCGCGGCCGTCGGCGCTGAGCAGGATCACGAACCCCGAGATCATGAAGAACAGCTCCACCGCGAGCCAGCCGTATCGCGTGACCTCGTTGAGCAGCGGGAACGCGTCCACGGGGTCGACACCCCAGTACCCGGTCACCGTCGAGGTCGCCGTGAAGTGGTAGAGCAGCACCGCCGCTGCGGCGGCAAACCGCAGGCCGTCCATCCCCACGAGCCGACCGGAGGACTTCCGGTCCTTGCCTACCGTGGGTGCGGAGGGCGCCTCGGGCAAGGTGGCGGGCGTGCTGTCGTAGCGGGTCATCGCCGCAGACCTTAGATCACGGAACGATAACGGTCAAACTTCACCCTACCAGAATAGCCAGAAGCGCCTTCGCCGAAGCATCCCAGTCGTAAAATGCCGCGCGCATCTGAGCGGACGCCGACCGCTCGGCCCAGGTCCCGGCGTCGTCGAGCTCGCGGACCGCAGCGACGAACCCGGCGACGTCGTCGGGATCGACGTACGCGCCCACGTCGCCACCCACCTCACGGAACACGGGGATGTCGCTGACCACGAGTGGCGTGCCGAGCACCATCGCCTCGACGAGCGGCAGCCCGAAGCCCTCGTCCCTCGACCCGGAGACGAGCGCGGTCGCGCTGCCCAGCACCTCGCGGTACGCCTCGTCGGACGCACCGTCGTGGAACACGAGCGTGCCTGCGCCGGCCAGCGTGCTCAGCCGTGCCCGGTGCTCTGGCGTCACCGGGCTCATGAGGTGCAGCTCCCACCCCGGAAGGTGCGCCATGGCGCGAGCGGGCAGCTCGACGTTCTTGTACGGCATGAACGAACCCATGTAGACGAGGGAGCGGGTGCGCGAGGCCTCGGACCGGCCGCCCGGCGGGCCAGGCAGCGGGTCGGGCGCGTTCGGCACCACCGTCACGGGACGCCGGGTCAGCCGGTGCCGCGCGATGAGGTCTCGAGTGGTCTCCGAGACGGTGACCACGGCGTCCGCCCGGTTCAGGAGGAGGCGCTGCGGCCACCAGGCGAGGTGGAACGCCCGCCACAGCAGGCGCACGGGCGCCGGCAGGTTCCGCGGCGGCGTCGGGTGCCGGTAGTAGATGAGGTCGTGCAGGGTCAGGACGACGCGGTAGTCCCGCCCCCACGTGCCCATGGTCTGCATGGGGCTGAAGACGACGTCCGCCCCCGTGCGCCGCACCTGCCGCGCCACGAACGGCTCGCGCCAGCTGGTCGGTGCGCTCACCAGGTGCCACGGCAGGCCGTCGGGCAGGTGGTCGAGCTGGCGCTCGTCGTTCACCAGCACCTCGACCGGGTGCAGCCGGGCCAGCGCGGTGACGATCCCGGCGGTGTACCGGCTGATCCCGTCGTGCCGGCCGACCCGCAGATACCGGCAGTCGACGACGATCTTCATCCGATCTTCCCTCACTGTTCATCCCGCCCGGCAGCGGCCTCGAGCGCGGCCAGAAAACCGGCCGTCTCCCGGGCCACGATGCCCGGTGCCTCGTAGTGCGCGAGGTGCCCGATCCGTGGGATCACGACCAGCCGTGCGTCGGCGAGCGTCGCCTCGAGCACCCGCTGCGACGGCAAGGGCGCTACGTCGTCGTTCTCCGACGCAACCAGCAGTGTCGGCGCGCTGATCCGCGGGGCGTAGGCGGCGACGTCGGTCCCGACCGAGGCGTGGAAGGCCTCCAGCAGGGTGGCCCGGTCGGCGAAACCGGAGAAGTAGCGGTCGTGCTCCGCATGGATCCAGCGCCGCATCTCCCGGTCGGTCGAGGTGACCATGGCGAGGCTCGCGATGCGGGTGAACAGCGGGTGACGCAGCAGCCCCGTCCCTGCCCGCTCGGGCAGGGCGGCGGCCAGCCGGTGCACCCCCACCGTGACGGCACTCATCGCCCTGCGCGGGCCGTCGAGCGCAGCCGTCGCTATCGGGTTGACCAGCACGAGGCCCCGCACGGACGGCGCGGGACGGGTCGCTGGACCGGCGTCGGCAGGAGCGGCCACCGTGGCGGCGGCGACGATCGACCCGAAGGAGTGGCCGGCGAGCACGACGTCGCCGTCCGGCGCGACGGCGGCCAGCAGCTCTGCCGTCCACGCGGCGTAGCCTGCGACGTCGTGCCCGCCCCCGTGCAGCGGTGCCGACGCGCCGAATCCTGGCAGGTCAGGCACCCATACCTGCAGGTCAGGGCGCTCCTGAACGAGGTGAGCGACGATCGGCTCCAGGCCGTGGTGGTCGCCCCTGAGCCCGTGCAGGAACACCATGCGTCGCGGCGCCGTCGCGGCGCCGTACACCCGGACGTGGGCGCGGACGCCACGAATCTCCAGGTCCGCGTCGCGGACGGGCGTGCCCACGACGAGCGCCGCGTACGGCAACTCGTACGATGCCTTGTGCGGTGGATCGTGCGGCGGCTCGGCACGGCGGTGCGAGTGGGTGTCGGTGTTCATCGCGCTGACCCTAAGCACGTCAGCGGCCGACGCGGGAGGGGGCCAAGAAAGATGGGGGTAAACCCCCATGCGATCCCGGGGGGAAACCTGGTGGCGGAGAAGGGCATCCTTACGTCACCGTTGACCCATGCAAGCCATAGCGGTCACCCTCGCAGTGCTCGGCGCCGCCCTGTTCGCCGGGGCCGCTGTCCTGCAGCACCGCGAGGTGGCCGACCTCTACGGGCAGCCGCTCCCCCGCGAACGGGTCCTCTCCCTGCGCCGGCTCGCCAGGATCGCCCGGCGCCCCGGCTGGCTGGCGGGCTTCGGGCTCGCCGGGGGCGGCACCATCGTGCATGCCATCGCGCTCGCGCTTGCTCCGCTCCGCGTCGTGCAGCCGATCGGGGTGCTCGCCGTGCCCGTGGCCGTCCTGCTCTCGTCGCTCAGGTCCAGGCGCCCGCCCAGCCGCAGCGTCATCCTCGGCGTCTTCCTGACGATGGCAGGCGTCGCGGTGTTCGTCGCCGCATCGGTGGGTGGCAGCACCGGCAACCCACCGCCACCCGGGTCCACGCTGCCGACCACCCTCATCGTCGGCGGTGTCGTGCTCGCCCTCGCGACGGCCGGCCTCGCGGTCGGCGGCTGGCTCCGCTGCGTCGCCTGCGCGACGGCCGGGGCCACCGCGTTCGGCCTGCTCTCCGCCCTCATGCGCGTGATCTTCCAGGAGATCGCGGCCGGCACCCTCTGGTACGAGCAGCCGGTGCTCGGCGCCGCCGCGAGCGCCGTCGTCGCCCTCGTGGTGGGCGGCTGGCTCGTGCAGCAGGCGTACCCGTCCGGTCCGCCCGAGGTCGTGGTCGCGTGCCTGACCGTCGTGGACCCGATCGTCGCGGTGCTCCTCGGTGCGCTGCTCCTCGGCGAGGGCTCCGACACGCCCGTCGCCACCTGGTTCCTCCTCGGCGGTGCTGCGGTCGCCGCGGCCGTCGGGGTCCTCGTTCTTGCCCGGCTTCACCCAGACGCCGTCGCGGCTCGCGCGGCGCGTTCCAACCCTTCGAGACTTCCCGAACCATCGAGAGGTACAGCACAGTGAACCTGCCCGGTACTTTCCGCACGATCCTGATCGGCGCCGAGACCTATCCGCCCGCCGTGAACGGCGCAGCCCGGTTCGCCGGCAGCCTGGCCACCGGCCTGGCGCGGCGCGGGTACGACGTGCACGTCGTCGCGCCGTCGCCGACCGGCCGGCCCGTGCGCGAGGTGCGCGACGGCGTGGTGCTGCACGGGCTGCGTTCCCGGCGCTACCCGTCGCACGACAACCTGCGCGTGTGCATGCCCTGGGAGACGCGCCGGGCGGTCGCGGAGATCCTCGACGAGGTCCGGCCCGACGTCGTGCACACCAACGGCAGCTTCATCGTCGGCCGCGCCCTGGTCGACGCCGCGCACCGGTCCGGCCTCCCCCTGGTCGCCACCAACCACCTGATGCCGGAGAACCTCGTCGGCTACCTGCTGGTGCCGAGCTCCATGCACCGCACCGTGGGGCGCTGGGCCTGGCAGGACATCGGGCGCGTCTACGCGAAGGCCGACGTCGTCACGGCACCCACCCCGCGGGCGGTGGACCTGCTCGCGCAGCACGCCGGACTCACCCATGCGATCCCCGTGTCCAACGGCATCGACACCGACCGGTACACCACGACGGTCCGGGACGGCCGCACGGATCCGACGGTCCTGTTCGTCGGCCGCCTGGACCAGGAGAAGCGGGTCGACGAGATCATCCGCGCCTTCGCCCTCCTGCCGGCGGACCTGCCCGGCCGGCTCGAGATCGTGGGCACCGGCGCGAAGGCCGAGGAGTGGGCGGAGCTCGCCGCGACCTCCGGCGTCGCGCACCGCGTCCGCTTCCGCGGGTACGTGCCCGACGACGAGCTGCTCACCGCGTACTCCGAGGCCGACGTGTTCTGCATGCCTGGTGTGGCCGAGCTGCAGAGCCTCGTCACCCTCGAGGCGATGGCCTCCGGCCTGCCGGTGGTGGCCGCCGACGCGATGGCGCTGCCCCACCTCGTGCGGCCCGGCGTCAACGGCTGGCTGTACACCCCCGGTGACGTGCGGGAGCTGGCGAACCGGCTGAGCGACCTCCTCGCGGACGCCGGCCTGCGGCGCCGGATGGGCGCGGCCAGCCGCGAGCTCGTCGCGGCGCATGCCGTCGACGGGACCCTCGACGCGTTCGAGGGCATCTACGAGAAGGTCCGGAGCATGCGTGAGGCACCGGCTGCGGCCTGACCACCACGTCGGTCGTGGGCGTGATCGTTGCGATGCGTCCGTTCCAGGCGCAACGACCACGCCCACGACCAGGCGTCAGCCGCCGAAGAGCGGCGCGACCGCCTTGACCAGCTCGTTGCCGCCGAGGACCAGGAACATGGCGGCCACCAGGACGAGGATGACGTTGACCCACCACCGGTTGCGCCACCGCAGCGGCACCGCCTTCGAGTTCATGAGGATCAGCAGCGTGAGCGCGAGGAACGGCATGAACAGCGAGCCCAGCGCGCCGTAGAGCACGACGAGCAGGATCGGCCGGTCGAGGAACAGCAGCGCCATCGGCGGGAACGTCAGCCACAGGATGTATGCCCGGTAGTAGGTGCCACCGGCGCCGCGGCGCCGGTCGTCGCTCGGCAGGTTGCGCGTCGTGGCGACGAAGTCCGCGAACATGAGCGACACACCGTGCCAGACGCCGAGGATCGACGAGAACGTCGCGGCAAAGAACCCGACGAGGAACAGCGGGGCCATGAACGACCCGTACCGCTGCGAGAGCACGTCGGCGACGTCGATCAGCCCTTCCTCGCCGTCGGCCACGGCCATCCCGGCGGAGAACAGCAGCTCGGCACCCACGATCAGCATGGACACCACGAAGACGCCCGACATGACGTACGCCCACGCGTTGTCGAGGCGCATGACGCGCATCCAGCGGGGCGTGCTCCAGCCCTTCTCGGTGAGCCAGTAGCCGTAGGCGGCAAGGGTGATCGTGCCGCCGACGCCGCCCGCGAGGCCCAGCGTGTTCAGGACCGCACCCTCCGGGATGATCGGCACCAGGCCGGCGGCGATCTCACCGAGGTTGGGCGTCGTCATGATGGCCGAGCCCACGACGGTCACGAACATGACGCCGATCAGGACCGCCATGACGTTCTCGAACGGCTTGTACTTGCCGAACCAGACCAGCAGCAGGCCCGCGACGCCGGCGAGCATCGCCCAGTACCGCACGTCGACACCGGGGAACAGGCCGTTCAGCGCGAGGCCGACGCCGGACATCGCGGCGGCGCCGTAGCTGACGCCCCAGACGACCACGTAGATGCCGAAGTAGATGACGGCCCACAGCCCCAGCGACTTCCAGCCGTCGAAGATCGTGCGGCCGGTCGCGAGCGTCCACCGTCCGGCGCCCTCGACCAGCACGATCTTGATGACGACGCCGAGGATCACCGCCCACAGCAGGGCGTACCCGTACGCGCTGCCCGCGACCATCGTGGCGACGAGGTCACCGGCGCCGATCCCGGTGGCCGCGACGACGAGGCCAGGGCCGACGATCTTCCAGCGCGGCTTCTCGAGCGAACCGTCGTACCCGGAGTCTGCCTCACCGCCCGGCGTCGGCGGCCCCCCGGTCAGGCCTTGCGAAGTGACCTCATTGTCCTTTTCCATGGCGAGACTGTACTCACGGTTTCACCCGGCGGAAAGGGACGCGCCCGCCGCCCGTCCCGCACGGAGGTGCGGGAGCGGGAGCGGGCGCCGTCAGGAACCGAGGACCTAGAGCAGGCCCTGCTCCGTCAGCCAGTCCTCTGCCACGTCGGCCGGCTGCTCCAGGTCCACGGAGACGCGCTCGTTGAGCATGGTCATCTCCTCCTGGGTGAGCGCGGCGGAGATCGGGTCGAAGATCTCGTCGAGCTGGTCGCCGTACTGCTCGTAGACCTCCTCGCGGAACACCGGGCTCGGGTTGTAGAGGGGGAAGAAGCCCTTGTCGTCCTCCAGGACCGTAAGGTCGAGCGAGGCCACGCGGCCGTCGGAGGTGAACACCTCGCCGAAGTTGCAGGGGTCCTGCGCGTCCGCCGCCGTGTACACGAGCGCGGTGTCGAGGACCGTGACGTTGCCGTCGGGGAACGCGATCCCGTAGGTCTCCTCGAGGCCCGGCAGGCCGTCGTCACGCGTGGAGAACTCGTTCTCCACGCAGACCGTCGCCGCGTCCGGGTCGTCGCCGACGAGGCCGGCCAGGTCGGAGAGCTTGGTGGGGTTGCCCAGCTCCTCTGCGGCCTCGGTCGGGAACGCGAGCGCGTAAGTGTTGTTGAACTCCGCCGGCTGCATCCAGACCAGCTTGTTCTCCTCGAGGTCGCGGTCCCGCACGGCCTCGTACTGCTCGATGCGGTCCGGGATCGCCGTGGTCTCGCCGAAGAAGCTGATCCAGGCGGTGCCGTTGTACTCCCAGTACGTGTCGATGTCGCCAGAGGTCAGCGCGGCGCGTGCGGCGTCGGTACCACCGAGGTTGATCTGGTCGTCCACCGTGGCGCCGGCGTTCTCCAGCGCGAGCTTCGTGATGTTGCCGAGCACGAGCTGCTCGTCGAAGTCCTTCGACCCCACGACGATCTCGGCGCCGTCGAGGGCGCCGTCGGTCGCGGATCCAGCGTCGTCAGTGCCGCCGCAGGCGGCCAGGCCGAACGACAGCGTGACCACGCCCGCCGTTGCGAATACCTTTTTCATGCGCATTGATGCTCCTTTCGAGAGCGTTGTACTGCGAGGGCGCCGCTCCGCGCGGTGCCCGACGGCGGGCGTGCGCTCACAAGCCCCGTGGGGCGAGCAGCCGGCCGAGCGCGCCGGCCAGGTAGTCGACCAGCAGCGCCAGCGCCGAGACCAGGACCACGCCCGTGATGAGCACGGGCGTGCGGTTGAGGGTGATGCCGTTGTAGATGATGAAGCCGAGCCCGCCCTGGCCGAAGAACGTGCCGAGGGCCGCGGTGCCGACGTTGATGATCAGGGCGGTGCGGATGCCGGCGATCATGACTGGGAACGCCAGCGGCAGCTCGACCTTGAGGAGCACCTGCAGCGGTGACATCCCCATCCCGCGCGACGCCTTGACGGCCGTCCGGTCCACCTGCTCCAGCCCCACCATCGTGTTGCGCAGGATGGGCAGCGTCGAGCAGGCCACGAGACCGATGATCATGGGCCAGAAGCCCAGCGAGGTCCACAGGATGACGATGGTGATCAGCCCGAAGGACGGCACCCCCTGGCCGATGTTCGCGATGCCGAGCACCGCGGGGACCACGGGGCGGGCGAACGGCCGGGACAGCAGGACGCCGAGCGGGATCGCGAGCACGATCACGATGGCGGTGGACACCGCGGTCATGTGCAGGTGCTCGACGGTGCTCCGCGTGAGCTGTTCGGCGTTGAGCGTGCGCCGCTCGATCGTGTCCAGCTCGAGCGAGCTCACCCAGAGATAGGTGCCGCCGAGGATCACCGCGAGCAGCACGGGCATGCCGAACCAGCTCAGCGGCGAGCCGCCACGCCGGGTCCCGGCCCGGCCGGGCGCCCCGGAAGCACCGGGTGCGCCGAGCGTGCCGGGCGGCGCCTGGGTCGCGAGTGCTGTGCCCGCCATCAGCGCACCCGGCCGTCGGCCGGCTGCTGGGCGAGCTTCTGCGCGAGGTGGAACCGCTCGTACTCGTCCCGGACCGTCCTGACCACTGTCATGATCGTCTCCAGGTCCACGATCCCCTGGTAGGCACCGGTCCCGTCGACCACAACGGTGCAGCCGACGTTGGACGCGATGAGCTCGTCGAGCGCGTCCGCAAGCGTCGCATGAGGCTCGACGATCGCCTCGACGGGCAGGCCCAGCTCCGTGAGGGCAGTGCCCTTCTCCGCACGGGCCAGGTCCCGGCTGTTCACCCATCGGGCGGGGCGGCCTGCGGCGTCGAGCAGCAGCAGGGACGTCCAGCTGGAGGCCTGCAGAGCGGCGCGGACCTCCGCCACCGGCGCCGAGAGGCGCGCCGTCGGCGCGTCCGTCGCCATCTCGATGTCCCGCACCCGGCTCAGGTTGAGCCGCTTCAGCGAGGCGCCGGCCCCGATGAAGTCCGACACGTAGTCGTCGGCGGGGCTGGTGAGCAGGTTCTCGGGGGTGTCGTACTGGGCGATGTGCGACTGGTTGCGCAGCACGGCGATGCGGTCACCCATCTTGAGCGCCTCGTCGATGTCGTGCGTGACGAAGATGATGGTCTTGCGCACCTGCTGCTGCAGCCGCAGGAACTCGTTCTGCAGGCGCTCCCGGGTGATCGGGTCGATGGCGCCGAACGGCTCGTCCATGAGCATCACGGGCGGGTCCGCCGCGAGCGCCCGTGCGACGCCCACGCGCTGGCGCTGCCCGCCGGACAGCTCCTTGGGGTAGCGGCCTCGGTAGGTGGCCGGGTCCATGCCGACCATCTCGAGCAGCTCGTCCACCCGGGCGGCGATGCGCGCCTTGTCCCAACCGAGCAGCTTGGGCACGGTCCCGACGTTCTGCGCGATGGTCCGGTGCGGCAGCAGCCCGGTCTCCTGGATCACGTACCCGATGTGCCGGCGCAGCTCGTCCGGGTTCGTGTGGGTCATGTCCTCGCCGTCGATGAGGATCTGGCCCGACGTCGGCTCGATGAGGCGGTTGATCAGCTCCATCGACGTGGTCTTGCCACAGCCGGACGGCCCGACGAGCACCGTGATCTCGCCCTCGTTGACCGTGAGCGTGAGCCCGTCCACCGCTGCCTCGGCCGTGCCGGGGAACCGCTTGGTGAGTCCGACGAGCTCGATCATCGGCTTGGCGCCGGCCGCCGTCGGGCCGGGCTGCGTCATCGTCTCGGTGGTGGTCATCGGATACCTCGCGAAGTGGTGAGTCGGCGGATCAGGACGAAGGCGGCATCGAGCAGGAGTGCCAGCACGATGACGCCGAGCGTGCCGCCGTAGACCAGGTTGGGGGCGCTCGCGTTGCCCTGGGAGCGCAGGCCGCGGAAGATCTCGGTGCCGAGGCCGGGGCCACCCACGAGGGCGGCGATGGCGGCGATCCCGATGACCACCTGCGTGGAGACCCGGATGCCGGTGAGGATCACCGGCCAGGCCAGCGGCAGCTCGACGCTGAGCAGCCGCTGGAAGCCGGTCATCCCCATGCCCTGCGAGGCCTTGACCACCGCTGGGCTCACCGAGGCGAGGCCCGTGACCGTGTTGCTCACGATCGGCAGCAGCGCGTACAGGCTCAGGGCGGCGATCGCCGGGGGCGCGCCGATGCCGAGCACCGGGATGAAGATCGAGAAGAGCGCCAGCGACGGCAGGGTCAGGAAGAACCCTGCGCCGGCGAGGATCGGGTTGCGCAGGAACCCGTTGCGGTGGGCCACGATCCCGAGTGGCAGGCCCACGACGAGCGCGATCCCCATGGAGATGAGGACCAGGTTGAGGTGCTCGAGGCCGAGCTCCAGAAGGTTGTCATAGTTGCGCGTCAGGTATTCGGTAAAGGTCACAAAGGCTCGTTACGTAGGGGGTGCTGCGGTCGGCCACGTGGCAGCCCGCGCCGCGCCCACCGTACGGGTGCCCCGCGCACCGATGGGTCCGGATGACCGTCACCAGCCCGATCTGTGACCTGATCGTAAGGTGACTTTCAGCCCGGTCACGAGACTTTCAGGAGCCACGCTCCTCCCGGAATCTCAGGCCAAACCGCCGCTCAACAGTGCCCCAACGGCCCACGTCCGGACCCGACACGGAGGCTGAACAGGACGGGCACACATTGCATACATGCCGACAGCGCGGAGAATGATTGTATTCAATCGTCCCTGTCAGACTCGGAATGGATTCTCCTGTGCGCACCCCGTCGCCGGCCGGCACCCCGACGTTCACCCCGCCCTCCTCGACCACGTCCCGGCCCGACCTCCAGGGCACGTTCGGGATGGTCGGATCCACCCACTGGATCGCCACCGCGAGCGCCCAGGCCGTGCTCGAACGGGGCGGCAACGCCTTCGACGCGGCGGTGGCAGGGGCCTTCGTGCTGCACGTCGTCGAGCCGCACCTCAACGGACCGGGCGGCGACATGACCGGCGTCTTCGTGACGTCCGACGCGCCGTCGGCGCCCCGCGTCCTGATGGGCCAGGGGCCCGCGCCCGCCGGCGCCACCATCGAGCACTACCGGGCAGAAGGGCTGGACCTCGTCCCGGGCTCCGGCGCCCTGGCGGCGGCGGTACCGGGCGCCGTCGACGCCTGGCTCCTGCTCCTGCGCGACCACGGCACGTGGGACCTCGCCGACGTGCTCGCCTACGCCATCGGCTACGCACGCGAAGGGCACCCGCTGCTCGGCCGGGTCAGCTCCACCATCTCGATGGTCGCCGAGCTGTTCCGCGACCACTGGCCCACCTCCGCCGAGCGCTGGCTGCCCGACGGCGCGGCGCCCGCCCCAGGGACGCTCGTCACCAACCCGGAGTACGCCGACCTGCTGGACGCCGTCGTGGCGGCGGGCTCGGCCGCCGGGAGCCGCGCGGAGGCGATCGACCTCGCCAGGGCCACCTGGCGCGAGCGCGTGGGCGCGGCCGTCGAGGAGTTCGTCAGGACGCCGCACCGGCACGCCGACGGCGGCGACCACGCCGGCGTCATGACCGCCGCCGACGTCGTTGCCTTCGAGGCGTCCTACGAGGACGCGACCACCGCGACGTTCCGCGGGTACACGATCGCCAAGACCGGCGCCTGGGGGCAGGGTCCGGCGCTGCTGGCGGCGTGCAAGATCCTGGAGGGCTTCGACGACGCGGCGCTCGACCCGTCCACCGAGCTCGGCGCCCACACGATCCTCGAGGCGCAGAAGCTCGCGATGGCGGACCGCGACGTCTGGTACGGCGACCCCGCCGAGAACGACGTACCGCTGACCTACCTGCTCGGCGAGGACTACGCAGCGCGGCGCCGGGCGCTCATCACCGACACCGCGAGCCGCGAGGTGCGCCCTGGCGACGTGCCAGGGCGCCGGACCCCGCCCGTGCCGACCCTGCGCACCGAGTACGCCAGCAGCGCCCCGATCGGTTCCCTGCCGGGCGCCCCGACCGGCGGCCCGGCGGCCGGCGTGGGCGAGCCGACGGTCGAGGTGCCGTCACCTGACAACCCCGAGCACACCGGCGCCACCCGCGGCGACACCTGCCACATCGACGTCGTCGACCGCTGGGGCAACATGGTCTCCGCCACGCCGTCCGGCGGATGGCTGCAGTCCTCCCCCACGGTTCCCGGCCTCGGCTTCTGCCTCGGCACGCGGCTGCAGATGACGTGGCTGGACGAGACGTCGCCGTCGGCCCTGGTGCCCGGACGGCGGCCCCGGACGACGCTCACGCCCACGCTCGTGCTGCGCGACGGGGAGCCGGTGATCGCGCTCGGCTCGCCGGGCGGCGACCAGCAGGACCAGTGGCAGCTGCTGTTCCTGCTGCGCGTGCTCGTCGGCGGGTACACGCCGCAGCAGGCGATCGACGCGCCTGCCCTGCACACGACGTCGTTCCCCGGCTCCTTCTGGCCCCGGACCTGGACGCCCGGCGGGGCCACGGTGGAGGACCGGCTCGGCGACGCCG
The DNA here is from genome assembly GCF_042685865.1 of Promicromonospora vindobonensis. Taxonomy (NCBI): domain Bacteria; kingdom Bacillati; phylum Actinomycetota; class Actinomycetes; order Micrococcales; family Promicromonosporaceae; genus Promicromonospora; species Promicromonospora vindobonensis. The sequence continues at coordinate 1,442,479 of NZ_JBHUOG010000001.1, forward strand.
TCATCACCGGCCTGGAACGGCGCGGCCACGTGGTGACCCGGGCCGGCGACTGGGCCCTCGGGCGCCTGTCCGCCGTGACCCGCGACCCGGCCACCGGGCTGCTGGGAGCCGCCGCCAACCCGAGGGGCGCACAGGGCTATGCCGCAGGACGCTGAGCCGGCTCCTGCTGCCGTCGGCCGGCCTGCGTCGGTCCAGGACGCGATCCGCCGGGACATCATCGCCGGCGTCCTGACGCCCGGCGCCCGCGTCACCGAGAGCTCGCTGGCCCAGCGCTACGACGTCTCGCGGGTACCGGTGCGGGAGGCGCTGCGGGGGCTGGAGAGCGAGGGTTTCATCGACTCGCTGCCCCACGTGGGTTCACGGGTGGCGCCCATCCCCGTGCACGACGCCGACGACCTGTTCGCGGTGCGCGAGGCCCTGGAGGTCTCGACCGCGCGCAGCGCCGCCCGCCGGGCGGCGGCCCTCTACTCGGGCGACGAGAGCCCGGAGGACTGGTGGCGGATCCGCCGGGAGATCGCCGCCCTGCTCGACGCAGGGGACGCGCACGTCGCGGCCGACGACCTGGACCCGCTGGTGCCCATCAACGACCAGATCCACATCGGGATCGCCGAGCTCAGCGGCAGCGCGACCATGACGCGGCTGCTGCGCCAGCTCTCGTGGAAGATCGAGTGGCTCTACGCCGCGGACGTGCAGTCCCGCGGCAAGCGGCTCTGGCCGGAGCACCGCGTGATCGTCGGCGCGATCGACGCAGGCGACGGCGAGCGGGCCGCCGCCCTCATGGCCGCGCACGTCCGCGAGTCCCGGATCGGCTACCTGCTGCGGTACGGCGTCACCACGCCGAGCTCCGACCCGGTGGTCGCCGCGGCGGTGGAGGAGCGCCGTGCGGCCGGCCGGGGGTAGCGGGGACCAGCGGGCGGCGCTGGTCCGAGGCGCCCCGAACCGCACGCCCGGGCAGGGACGGGCGCCGGACGCCGTTACGGTGGGAACGTGATGATGAGCGACCAGACCGGAGCAGAGCACGAGGGCTGCGGCTGCGGCTGCGGCACCCCGGGGCGTGACGCGTTCGTCCAGCTGGGCACCCGCCCTGCCGACGGCGCCGGCGACGCCGCGACACCCACGCCCGGCCGGCACGGCGTCGAGCAGCTGCGCGTCCCGGCCGGAACCTTCACCATGGGCGACTCGTCGGGCGACCGGAACCCCGGCGACGGCGAGACGCCGCTGCACGAGGTGACCCTCGAAGCCTTCGAGATCGACGCGACGACGGTCACGAACGCCGACTTCGCGCGGTTCGTCGACGACACCGGCTACCGCACCGAGGCGGAGATGTTCGGCTTCTCCGCGGTGTTCCACCTCGCTGTCGAGGCCGATCCCGCCGACCTCATGGGCCAGGCCGACGGCACCCCGTGGTGGTTCGGCGTGCGTGGCGCGGACTGGGCGCACCCCGGCGGCCCTCGCTCGAGCATCGAGGGGCTCGACGACCACCCGGCCACCCACGTCAGCTGGAACGACGCCGTGGCCTACTGCGCCTGGGCCGGCAGGCGCCTGCCCACGGAGGCCGAGTGGGAGTACGCGGCCCGCGGCGGGATCGACGGCGCCAAGTACCCATGGGGCCACGCGGAGGTCGACGACGGCGGGTGGCGCGCGAACATCTGGCAGGGCACGTTCCCCCGGGAGAACACCCTGGACGACGGCTGGCTCACCACCGCGCCGGTACGGACCTTCGAGCCCAACGGCTACGGCCTCTGGCAGCCGGTCGGCAACGTCTGGGAATGGTGCCAGGACTGGTTCGACCCCGGCTACTACCCTGCCTCCCCCGCTACCGACCCGCGGGGCCCCGAGCAGGGTGGGGCGCGGGTCCTGCGCGGCGGCAGCTACCTGTGCCACATCTCGTACTGCAACCGCTACCGCAACTCCGCGCGGTCGTCGAACACGGCCGACTCCTCGATGGGCAACGCAGGCTTCCGCACGGTCGCCCTCACCCCCGCCGGCGCCCAGGCATGACCGCGAAGAGGTTCCCCCAGCGCGTCTACCGCGACGGCGAAGAGCCAGACCCCCGGTTCAGCCTCGCCAACGAGCGCACCTTCCTGGCCTGGCTGCGCACCGCGCTCGGGCTGTACGCGGGCGCGTTCGCGCTCGAGGCGCTGTCGCTGCCCGCCTCGACCGGCTGGCGCGTGGCCGCTGCCGGCGTCTTCCTCGTGCTCGGCACGATCGCCGCGGTCCAGGCCTGGCTGGGCTGGTCCGCCACCGAGTCGGCGCTGCGCCGGGGCCGGCCGCTCCCCGGCCTGGCCGTCGGCGGGCTGCTCGTCGTGGGCATCGTCGTCGCGGTGGTCCTCGTGACGATCGGGCTGTTCGTATGAGCGACGAGCAGGGCGTCTACGATCCAGGGCTCCAGACGGAACGCACCCTCCTCGCCTGGCGCCGCACCTGCCTCGCGTTCGGCGTGGCCAGCCTCGTCGCCATGCGCTTCACCGTGGAGACCGCCGGCGTCCTCGCCGTCTTCGCCGGCGTCGCGGGGGCAGGCCTCGCGGTCGCCGCCTACGTCGCCGCCGCCGTCGGCTACCGCAGGGCCAACAACGCGCTGCACAGCACCGGCTCGCTCGACCACGGGGCTGCCGCGATCGCCCTGGCCACGGCCGCCGCGCTGGTGCTCGGCGTCGCCTGTGCGGCCTACCTGGTCCTGAGCGCGCTGGGCGCCTGAGCTCCCCGTCGGGTGCGACCGCTGCACACGCAGCCGATCGTCGACATGTGGTTCACGAGAGGCCGGGCTCCTTCGTGTCGTGGACAGGTCGGCCGACAGGAGCCCTCTCGGTCCCGCGGACGTACGCCTTCAGGGTGGCGAGCTCCTGTCCGACGGCGGCCTCGCTCGGCCGGACGGTGAAGCGGCCGACGCTCGCCGGGACGATGAACGTCTCGGCGTAGTGGACCAGGTACGGCTCGAACGCCCCGGTCGGGCTCTCGATCACGGCTTCCGCCCCTTCGACCAGGTTGAGGACCAGGACGGTCCCAGCCGTGTCGTGCTCGACAGGTCCGGTGAACCAGGTGCGCCGCACCTCGATGAACTCCAGCTCGTGCAGGCCCGTCCGCTCTTCGACCCAGCCGTCCCCTGCGCCGGTCCGCTGCACCTGGTCGACCAGGTTCTGGGTGACCCAGTCCGTCCGCCGGTCCCACTGGATGTTGCGTTCGGCGTGGTCGAGGTGCACCGGGCGCGGGCGGCCGTCGAGCCCGAGCCGGCCCCAGTCCCACATCTTGAAGGTGAAGATGTAGGGCGTTGCCGAGATCTCCAGCACCATCGAGTTCCGCCCGGAGCAGTGCACGGTGCCTGCCGGGATCAGCACGTGGTCGTGCTTGGCCACGTCGAAGACGTTGATGTACTTCTCAGCATCGAAGGGCTCGGCACCGGCTTCTGCTCGGCGCAGCGCGGCCATCATGTCGGCGGGCTCGACGTCGTCGCGGACCCCGAGGTAGACCTTGGCGTCGGGTTCGGCATCGAGCAGGTAGTAGCTCTCGTCCTGGGTGTACGGGATGCCGAACGTCTCCTGGATGTAGTCCGTCAACGGGTGCACCTGCAGGGACAGGTTTCCGCCGTCCATGGTGTCCAGGAAGTCGAACCGGATCGGGAACTCAGCACCGAACCGGGCATAGGTCCGCTCCCCCAGCAGCTCGACCGGGCGCTGCAGCACCAGGTCGATGGCGGGGATCTCGACGATCGTCCCGGCGACGTCGAGCAGCAGGCTCTCCTCCTCCGGAACCCCGTCGAAGCACCACGCGTAGTTCGTGTCGCTCGGCGGCAGCCCGATCACCTCGCTCATCCAGTTCCCGCCCCAGACCCCCGGGTCGAAGAACGGCACCAGCCGGAACGGGCCGGCGGCCGCTGCGGTGAGCCCTGCCTGGAAGCTGTCGCGCGTGATCAGCACGGCTTCCTCGGCGAGCCGGGTCGTGTCGAGCAGGTAGTCCATCGCGTCGAACAGCCGGTGCTTCTTGTGCCGGTCGGCGGCCCGCCACTCGACGAAGTAGCCGCGCTTGATCTTGCGCAGGTTGTCCTCCGCGCCGTTGTCGCAGCGCCAGTTCGGCGCTCCGCGACGCTGGCGCTGCTGGATCTCCCAGCGCGGCATGTCGGCCAGCACGACGACGGCGTCGCCGGTGCCGGCCGGCTGCCCGCCGTCGGCACCGACGAGCAGAGCGCCCCAGCCGACCAGCACGACCGGCGTCGTGCGGCCCGCGACCTGGTCCCGGACCTGCCGGAGCGCGTCCGGGTCGTAGAAGTCGTCGACCGTCTGGCGCCCGAGAACGCCGAACACGCGGTCGTCGGTGAGGTTGTCGGCGATCTTCGCGTCGATCTCGGCGACAGGCAGCGCCGCGGCGTCCTCGACGTCGATCACCTGGTAGTCGGGCAGGTGTCGCTCGGCGACCTTCCGCAGGTCGGAGAGGTCGACGCCGGGGTAGCAGTCCACGACGATCAGCGGCCGGTCACTGCGGGACCGGCCGGCACGGTCGAGCTCTGCCCAGACCTCCGTGCCGCTCCGTGCCGGACCTGTACCGGCGACCTTGATCACCGGCTCGCGCACGTAGTTCCGGTACGACGGGTAGGTCATCGCGGGTCCTTTCGCTCGACGAGTACCGCAAGGCCACGCACCACCGAGTGCTCCGGGGTCTCGGCGAACCGCAGCTCGGGTCGCGGCAGGGCGCTCCAGAGGTAGCGGTCGACGGCGTCCGCAAGCTGTTGCCGTTGGCCGGCCGCCGCGTGCATCGTGCCCCCGGAGAAGATCAGCAGCTCCGGCTGGTAGGCGTGGCAGAGGTTGACGGCCGTGGCCGCCCAGGCGCGGAGCACGCGGTCGGCGACTGCTGCCGCGACGCCGTCGCCCGCGGCGCTCGCCTCGAAGAGCACCGTCATCGACATGGAGCCGTCGGACACGGCACCCGCGAGCGCGGACTGCTGCCAGCCGACGACGGCACGCACCTGTGCCGCGAGGTTCCAGCTCCCGCCGATCGCCTCCGCGCAGCCGACGTTGCCGCAGTTGCACGGCGGGCCGTCGAGGTCGACGGTGAAATGACCGCCCAGGATCCCGCCGTACCCCTCCGGGCCGACCAGCGGCTCGCCGCCGGCCAGCACGGCGGTGCCGATCCCCGTCCCCGTGATCACGATCGCGGCATCACGGACCGGCGTCCCCGGGGCGACCTCAGCGGCGGCGACCTCGCCGAGCAGGGCCGCCCTGGCGTCGTTCTCGACGACGGCGGGCAGGTCGAGCTCCGCGGCCGCCCAGCCGGGCAGGTCGTGGCCGACCAGGTAGCCGTACTTGTCGTGGATCGACGTCAGCCTGCCGGTGCCCGGGTGGACGACGCCCGGCGCGGCCACGCCCACCGCTGTCGCCTCGGCGCCTGCTGCTGCCTGGGCCCCGACCAGGCGGCGCGCCCGCTCGGCGACAGCGCCGAGCTCCCGCAGCGTCGCCGGTGCGGCGGTCCGGTCCTCGGCGACCAGCGCGCCGTCAGCCACGATGCCGAGCTTCACGTGCGTTCCGCCGAGGTCGACCGCCAAGATAATCGCCACGTTGGGAACGTTACCTCAGTTGAGGTGCGCCGCCATAGTCCAGGGTCCGAGTTGACAGCTCGACCGTCTGCGGCAGCCCGTCGTCGGCGCCGTCCAGCCTGCCGATCAGCATCGAAGCCGCCTGACGCCCCAGGTCACGGGCATCGTGGTCGATGATCGTCACCGGGATGCCGAGCACGTCGGCGAGCTCGAAGTTGTCGAAGCTCACCAGGGCGGTCGGCTTGGCACCACGCGCACGGCGCGACGCCCCGAGCAGAGCGCGGACCGCACCGATCGCGTTCCGGTTGTTGGCGCAGAACACGGCGGTCGGCGGGTCCGCGCGCCGCAGGAGCGACCGCATGGCGACCGTGGCCGACTCGACGTCCTGCTGGCCGACCAGAACCAGGTCGTCGTCGAGCTCGAGGCCGGCGTCCTCGTGGGCGAGCCGGAAACCCTCGAACCGGCGCTGTCCGGTGAACACCGAGGTCATCGTGCCAAGGAACCCGATCCGCCGGTGCCCCGCCTCGATCAGGGCCGACACCTGGTCGTAGCTGGCCTGCACGTCGGCGACCAGGACGGTGTCCGCGCGGACCCCTGCGACCGCCCGGGACGCCAGCACGAGCGGGACCCCGCCGAGCGCGCCCGGCAGCAGATGCCGCCGCGCGCCGGTGGGCACCACGATCAGGCCCTCGACCTGGCGGCCGATGAAGTCCGCGATGAGCAGTCGCTCCTTGGCCTCGTCCTCGCTCGTGCTGCCGATCAGCAGGCCGCGACCCGAGCCGCTGACGACCTCGTCGGCACCCAGGACGAACTCGCCGTAGTAGGGATTCGCGACGTTGGTGATCGCCATGCCGATCAGCCCGGAGCGCTGCCCCGGGCGCAGGCTCCGCGCCTGCTCGTTGCGCCGGTACCCCAGCGCCGCGACCGACGCGTGGACCCGTTCCGCCAGCTCAGGGCGGACGTTCTTGCCGCCGGACAGCACCCGGGAGACAGTCATCCGACTGACCCCCGCGTGTTCGGCGACCGTCAGGATCGTCGGCTGTCGGCGTGTGGGTGCGGCCAAGCCGTTCGCCTCCCTGGTTCTTCCTCGATGGGTGCAGACCCTTGCGATGGTCGCGCGGGTCTGGCTAGGGTAATTCTGGGAACGTTACCAATGGTGGTATCTCATCCGGAGGCGAAATGGTCACTGCAACATCGCCCGCGTCACCCCGGCGCCCCGCACCTCGATGGAGCGGTGGCCGCGCGCTCTCGCGGAGGACCGTGCTCGCCGCCGCAGCCGTCAGCCCGCTGGCCACAGCGCTCGCCGCGTGCGGCGGGTCCAGCACCCTCGGCGAACGCAGCTCCACCCGGCTCGCCATGATGAACGACAACAGCGGATGGCTCGACGGCTATCAGGCCGCGGGCAAAGCGCTCGCCCAGGCCACCGGCTACGGCTTCGACGTCAACTCGATCACGAACAACTACAACCAGATCGTCAAGATGTCGATCCAGACCCGGAAGATCGCCGACGTCGTGAAGTGGCAGTCCGGCTACCCGCTGACCGAGCTCGTCCGCGGGGGACGCCTCGCCGCGCTGGACGACATCTGGGACAGCGCGGTCAGCGCGGACCGGGTCGACGAGTCGTTACGGCCCTTCGTCTCGGTCGACTCCCACGTCTACGGGCTCCCGCTGTACAAGTCCCACTTCGCTTTCTACTACTCGAAGGCCGCCTTCGAACGGTTCGACCTCAGCCCGCCGGACACCTACGACGACCTGATCGAGATCGCCAAGACCCTCAAGGGCAACGGCGTGACGCCGTTCTCCGCGCAGTACAGCGCCTGGCAGCCGATGTGCTGGTTCGAGGAGCTGCTGACCAAGACCGACCCGGAGTTCTACCGCGCTCTGACCAGCGGCCAGGCCGCCTACACCGATCCGACCCTGCTCGACGTGCTGCGCCGCTGGGGCGAGCTGATGCAGAACGACTGGTTCACGGCCCTCGACCTGGACATCGCCTCAGGCTGCGGGCCGATGCTCAAGGAAGGCACGCTCGGCATGGTCCCGTACGGGACGTGGAACTCCGGCAGCTTCGTCGCCAACGGCGTCGAGCCCGGTGAGCACTTCGGGCTGTTCAACCTCCCGCCCATCACCCGGGGCACCGCGCACACGGTGATCGTCGAGTCCGGCGTCTTCACGCTCCCTCGCCAGTCGCCCAACCACGAGGCCGCGCTGGACGTGATCGGTGAGTGGCTCGCACCCGGCGTGCAGCAGCCGTGGAGCGACTACCTGCAGGACAGCTCCGCCAACCCGAACATCCCGGTGAAGAACCCCGCCGTGGTCGAGCTCCAGGAGCAGCTCGCCAGGACGCACGCGGAGCCCCTGCAGCGCTTCTACGAGTCGAGCCCGCCCCAGCTCGTGCAGACCGTCCTCTCGGACGTGTCGGCCTTCATGCTGGACCCCTCCCAGTACCGGCAGGCCGCCGAACAGATGGCCAGGCACGCGGACGAGGCCTGGACGGACTGGAACCTAGCATGAGCGTCTCCGTCTCCCCCGCGCCCGCCGCCGACCGCCCGACACTGGCCGAGACCACGCCGCCAGCACCGCACGACAGGCCCCTCAAGGACCGGTTGACCGCATCCGTCTTCATCGGGCCGGCCACGGTCTTCGTCGGCGTGGTGCTGCTCCTCCCGATGGTCTGGACGGTGGCCACCAGCTTCACGCGCTACAACGGCGTGACGATGCACTGGGCAGGCCTCAGCAACTACACCCGGCTGTTCACCGATCCCGGTTTCGGCCAGTCGTTGCTCAACACCCTGATGTGGTCGGTCGGGTCCCTGGTGCTGCCCGTCGCGCTCGGCCTGCTGATCGCCGTGGTCACGCAGGGCAGCCGGCTGGGCACGATCACCCGGGTCGCGGTGATCATCCCGTACGCCCTGTCCGGCACGGCCACCGGCGTCATCTACAACTTCATGCTGCGCAGCGACGGTGCGGTCAACCAGGTGCTCGGGACAGTCGGCCTGGATCCGGTGGACTGGCTGCTGCACTGGCCGCTGAACACCGTGACGATGATCGTCGCGAGCACCTGGCAGGCCACCGGCATCAACGTGGTCCTGTTCATGGTCGGCCTGCAGACGGTGCCACGGGAGACCGTCGAGGCAGCCCGGCTCGACGGGGCGTCCGGCGGCCAGCTCTTCTGGCGGGTGGTCTTCCCCCAGATGGCCTCCTCCACGATCGTCGTCGTCGGCATGGCGCTCGCGAACAGCCTGAAGACCTTCGACCTGGTCTGGCTGCTGACCAGCGGTGGCCCTGGCACGGCGTCGGAGACCCTCGCACTGACCATGTACCGGCAGACGTTCCTGCTCAGCAGGTACGGGCTCGGGGCGGCGACAGCGGTGGTGCTGGCCGTGATCGTGGTCGCCGCGTCCTGGCTCTACCTCCGCCGCAGCCTCCGGCCCGAGCCCACGTCCTGAGGAGCTGACCATGAACCCCACGCTGTGGACGGGTCTCCGTTCGACCTTCCTCGTGCTGGTCGCAGTGCTCTGGCTGCTGCCGGTCTGGTTGATGGTCGTCAACGCGATCACGCCGTCGGCCGAGTACTCCGGCGCCCCCGCCTGGTGGCCAGAGACGTTCGGCATGATCACCAACCTCACCGAGGCCTGGCAGACCGGCCAGATGGGCCCCGGATTCCTCAACAGCCTGCTCTACTCCACGATCTGCGCGGCGGTCGCGGTGGTCCTCGCCGCGCTGGCCGGGTTCGGCACCGTGGTGCTCAAGGTGCGGCACAAGACGCTGTGGTTCTGGCTGATCTACTGCGGCACCCTGGTGCCGCTGCAGATCTTCCTCGCCCCCATGTTCACCGCCGCGGCGCGCAGCAACCTCTACGACACCCGGCTCGGGCTGATGATCGTCTACGTCGCGATCTCGATCCCGTTCGCGTACTTCCTGATGCGCAACTTCATCACCACGCTGCCGCGCGAGGTCTTCGAGGCGTCCTCGATCGACGGTGCCGGGCCGCTCATGACGTTCCTGCGGATCTGTCTGCCGATGTGCCGTCCGGCGATGTTCGCCGCGTTCATCTTCCAGTTCACCTGGGCCTGGAACGACCTGCTCTTCGGCATGACCCTCACGGCGAGCCCAGAGGTCCGGCCGATCATGGCCTCCCTCATCAACCTGAACGGCAACTACTCCTCGGTCGGACCACCCACCGTGCTGGCCGGCGCCCTGATCGCCTCCGTGCCGACGGTGGCCATCTTCTTCGTCTTCCAGCGCTTCTTCGTCTCGAGCCTGACCCTCAGCAAGTAACGCCCTACCCCCGCAGCGAAGGAGCTCCATCGTGCCCTCACATGCCTACATGTCCGCCAGCCCGGTCTGGGACGCGTCGTTGTACCGCAGCAAGATCCTCGACTACGCCGCGGACCAGGTGGTCGCCGTCGAGGGTCATCGGCTCGGCCTGGTCGCCGAGCCGCTGCTGCGCACCGACCCGGTGCACGGTCGACAGCAGGTCGTCCGGTTGCAGTGGCTCGACCGGTCGGCGGGCGCCGCCCCGCGCCTCACCGCGCTCCCGGTCAGCGTCACGATCGACGGCAAGGACGTCGACGCCGCCCGCCGCCCGGTCGGACCGTCCGGTGTCCGGCTGCTGGTGCCTGCCGTGGACGAGCCGGCCAAGCTGGTGGTCGCGCTGCCGACCCTCGGTGTCCAGCTCTCGCACACGCTGGAGCCGCAACGGCACTGGGAGGTGCACCTGGTCCACCACTCGCACCTCGACATCGGGTACACCGACCCGCAGGCCGTCGTCCGCGAGCAGCACCTCGGCTACCTGGACGACGCGCTGCGGATCGCCCGGGAGACCGACGAGCGCGAGGACGACGCCAGGTTCCGCTGGTCCGAAGAGGCGCTCTACTCGGTGACCGACTGGCTGGCCAACCGCACCGAGCACCAGCGCGCGGAGTTCGTCCGCCGGGTGCAGGAGGGCCGGATCTCCCTGTCGGCGATGCCGTTCAACCTGCACACCGAGATGTGCTCGACCGACGAGCTGTACGAGCTGCTGCGCCCGGCCCGCGACCTGCAGCAGCGCTATGGTCTACGGTTCCGGTCCGCGATGCAGACCGACGTGCCGGGCGCCGTCGTCGGCCTGCCGGACGCCCTGTCGGCGCTGGGCGTCGAGTACCTCAGCGTGGCACACAACTGGGCGGGCCGGTCGGCGCCGGACGAGACCGGGGCGATCGACCTGCCGCGACTGTTCCGCTGGCAGGGACCGCAGGGCGGCTCGGTCGTGGTCTGGCGCACGGACTCGCCGCACGGCATGGCGTACATGGAGGGGCCGACCGTCGGCTTCCACGAGTCCTACGACCTGGCCAACAACCTCTTCCCCGCCTACCTGTCCTCGCTCGCCAAGCGGCCGTACCCGCTGATGCCCGGCAGCGTCTTCGGCTGGCTGGACACGACCGAGCGGCAGGAGCGGCAGCCGTACCCGTGGGACATCCTGCACCTGCGGGTGCACGGCAGCTGGTCCGACAACGCGGGACCGAGCCGGACCATCAGCGACGTGGTGGCCGAGTGGAACGCCGAGTGGGACTTCCCGAAGCTGCGGCTGTCCACCAACGAGGACTTCTTCGACGCCGCCGTCGAGCGCGTCGGGGACGAGCTGCAGACCTTCACGGGCGACTGGAACGACTGGTGGGCGCACGGTGTCGGGGCAGCCGCCGCACCGGTCGCCGTCGGCCGCAAGGCGCAGGCCGAGCTCCAGGACGCGCAGACGCTGTCCGCCGCCGCGCGGCTGATCACCGGCCGCCCCGCCGACGCCGCACCGCTGGTCGACCCCGAGCGCGGCTACGCCCAGCTCGCGCTGTGGGACGAGCACACCTGGGGCGCCTCCAACTCCTGGGAGCACACCGACCTCGGTTCCTCCTCCGGGGAGCACCAGTGGTACTGGAAGGTCGCCCGCGCGTACGAGGCCCTCGACGAGGCGGAGCACGGCCTGCACCTGGCCGGCTCGACGCTGGCGGAGCACCTGGGCAGCACCGGCGACGCCTCGGTCTACCTCCTGAACACCGGCGGGCAGCCCCGCACCGAGGCCGTGGAGTTCTTCCTGCCCGCCAGCGTGATCGGGCTGGACCGGAGCGTTGTCGTCACCGACGGCCGCTCCGGCGAGGTGCTCGAGCACGACGAACGGGTCGAGGAGCAGCGCAGCCGGGGCATCGGCAGGCACCTGCGGACCACCGTGGCCGACGCCCCTGCGGTCGGCCTCGTCCGGCTCGACCTCAGCTCGGCGCCAGCGACCGACGTGCTGCGCAGGCGCGCCGCGGCGGCGTCGGGCGACCTGGCGTTCGAGAACGCCGAGGGCGAGGCGGACACCGCACCGGTGGAGCGCCGACCGCTGGACGACGAGGTGGTGCTGGAGAGCGACCACCTCCGGGTCGAGCTCGACCAGCGGGACGGGACCATCGCCTCGATCCGCGACAAGCGCACCGGCCGGGAGATGGTGAACACCGACGCCGCTCTCGGCTTCAACGCCTACGTCTACGACCGGTACGCCACCAACGGGCACTCCAACCACAACTCGTCCAAGTTCGCCGACTCCGGCAACCTGGGGCTGCTGAGCTCCCGCGAGATCGGCGGGCCGGTGGCGATCGTCGACTCCGGCAGCGGCGCGGTGGACAGCTGGCTGCAGGTGTCGTCCTCGCGGGTCCCTGGTGGCGAGTCGCTGCTGACCACGTACCGCCTGCGGCACGACCGCCCCCAGCTCGACATCGTCAACCGGCTGGGCAAGTCGGCCCAGCGGGACAAGGAGAGCGCGTTCTTCGCCTTCCCGTTCGCCGCCGCGGAACCTCGGCTGCTGCAGGAGTCCGCCGGCGGGCTCAGCGGCAGGGACGCGGACCGCGTGCCGGGCGGCGGCGAGTACCTGACGGCGATCCGGCACTGGATCTCGATCGACGACCTGGCCGAGGGCTCGTCCGCCCCCGCGATCGGCTGGGCGACGGCGGACGTCCCGCTGGTCGAGACCGGACACATCGCCCTGCCTTACGTGCCGTTCCCGAACACCATGCCCGACGACGAGCCGGCGACCATCTACTCGTGGGTCCACAACAACATCTGGGACACCAACTTCCCGGTCGAGCAGACGTTCGAGATGGACTTCCGCTACACCGTGCTGTTCGGCGAGGGCGACGCGACCGCCGTCGCGGCCGCGGCGGCCGAGTCCCTGGTCCACCCGCTGCGCGCGGTGCTGGGTGCGGGCGCCGGGGCGCCGGTCGATGCCCTGTCGCTCCTGGAGGTCGAGGACCCGCGGGTGCGGCTGGTAGGTCTGCAGGAGACCGCCGACCAGACGCTCCTGGTCCGGCTGTTCTGCACCACGCCGGGCGGCGCACGCACCGGCATCCGGCTGCCCGACGGTGTCGCCTCCGCGCACCGGAGCAACTACTGGGGTGACCGCGCCGAGCCCCTGGAGATCATCGACGGGCGGGTGGAGCTGGACGTCGCCACCGGGGCGGCCGCGATCACGCTCGGGTAGCCGGATCCATCGACTGGTTCGGCAGGCATGCCTGCCGAACCAGTCGATGGGCCAGCTTGAGGTGCTTACGGGCGAGGGCGGCCGATGGTGTGGCGGTGATCATGCACAGGGCACTCAGGTGAACACCGTCGGCAGGCCCAAGGACTCTCGGAGCCGCTCGGCGTACGGTTCCCGGTCGACGGCGGGCACGTACACGGCGTCGAGGTGCCGCAGGTAGAGCTGGTCGCCCTCGTAGCGCGGGAAGACGTGCACGTGCAGGTGCCAGACGTCCTGGTCACCCGCTGGCTCGTTGTGCTGCCGCGTCGACACACCGTCGCACCGATACGCCTCCTTCATCGCCACGGCCACCCCGCGAGTCAGGTCCCAGACCGCGTGCCCGACGTCGTCGGGCACGTCGTACAGGTTCTCGTGGTGCACACGAGGGACCACCAGGGCCGCCCCGGGGTTGGCCGGCCACCACTTCGGCGCGATCCGCGCGTAGGCCAGGTCGTTCACGCCGACGACGTCGGCCGGCTGGTTCCGCTCGTCGAACACATCCCGCTGCAGCAGGCAGAACGGGCACTGGTAGTCGGGCGATCCGTGGCTCATGGTGAGGACCCTCTCCGTGCTGTTCAAGCGGCCCCCGGCTCATCACGGCGATCAGTATCGGGAGTGTTCCGCGGGTTGTCGAAACGAGCCCTACACGCTGCACGGTGTCGTCGGCGTGTCGCGTGCGGTGTGTAGGGGTGGCCGGTTCAGGAACCGGGCCTCAGAACGCCCGATGGGTCCAGTGACCCGCCAGCAGCGTGCCTGCCACCGGCATCTCCCGCAGGGCCGCGGCAGCCGCGGCATCGGCATCGACCTCGCCGCCCCCTGCCCCGACACCGACCGGATCCTCGTCCAGCACCACGAGGTCCGCCGGCCCGCCCGCTGTCGGGTACAGCCCGCGCCCGTCGGTCGACGCCTCCAGCGCCGTCCGCAGCCCGATCCGCTGCTCCGGGTGCCACGCGGCGCGCCCGTCGCGCGTGCGGCTGACCGCCGCCGCGATCGCGACCCAGGGGTCGAGCTCGGCGACGGGCGCGTCGGAGCCCAGCGCGAGCACGGCCCCGGCGTCGTCGAGGGCGCCGTACGGGAAGGCCCGCCCGGTGCGCCCCGCCCAGTACCGGTCGGCGACGTCGCGGTCGTCCATGGCGTGCTCGGGCTGGACGGACGCGATCACGCCGAGCTCGGCGAACCGGGCGAGGTCGGCGTCGCCGAGGAGCTGGGCGTGCTCGACCGAGCCGCGCGCACCGGTCGCAGCGAACGCGTCCAGCGCGAGGGCGTTGGCGTGGTCGCCGATCGCGTGGATCGCGCACTGCAGCCCGCCGTCGTGGGCGCGTTTCATGAGCGGGACCAGGTCGTCCGGCGGCACGGACAGGATCCCGTGCGCCTCCGGCCCGGTCAGGCCGGGGTACGGGTCGTGGCAGTAGGCGGTCCGGGTGTTGAGCGACCCGTCGGTGACCACCTTGTACGGGCCCTGCTCCAGCAGGCCGCCCGTGCCGGGCAGTGCGTCACCGGTGCGCAGGCCTTCGGCGAGGACGTCGTCAAGCCAGGGCGTCCAGACGCCGGCCCTGACGCGCAGCGCGTCGAACCCACCCTCGAACCGCCGGCGCCAGACCGTGAGGTTGTCCGTGATCTCCAGGTCGACGACGCCGACCACCCCACGGGCCGCTGCAGCAGCGGCGGCGTCGGCCACCCAGGTGTCGGCGAGGTCGTCCGCCACCCGGTCGACGACGGCGGACAACGGCAGCCACTCGCTCTCCCGCAGCACCCCGGTGGGGTGCGAGCCGACGCCGACGAACCGCAGGCCCGCCGTGCTGAGCCAGGCGCAGTGCAGGTCACCGGACACGAGGACGACGGGGACGGAGCCCGCCACGGCGTCGAGCATCGCCGCCGTGGGGACGTCCGGCCACAGGCCGTCCCGGAAACCGAACCCGACCAGCGCGGAGCCATGCTCCGGCGCACCGTCGGCGAGGCGGTCGCGCACGAGCCGGACAGCCTCGGCGGCGGAGCGCGCGCCGGACAGGTCGAGCCGACGCCGCACCAGTGCCCACTGCGTGAGGTGCACGTGCTTGTCCCAGAGGCCGGGCAGGACGGTACGGCCGTCCAGGTCGAGGCGCTCCACCGGCCCGCCCCGCAGGCCGCGGCCGGCCGCGGCGGCGCCGAGGTCCGCACCGGCGAGCGTGCCCGACGGCGCGACCGCGCGCACCCGGCCGTCCCGCAGCAGCAGGTCGACGGGCCTCGTGTGCCCGGCGAGCCGCGCACCGGTCAGCAGCAGCGGCTCGGCCAGGCCGTTCGCACCAGCGCCGCCCCCGCCACCCGCGCCGTTCACGCCTCGCCGCCGGTGGATCCGCCGGCCGAACCCCCGTCGGTGCCTGCGGAGCGCCTGCCGAGCTCTGCCCGCATCTCGGCAGCGAGCGTGGGCTTGGCGTAGTGCTCGTCCGCCTCGAGCGCGGCGATCACCCGTTCGGCGACGGCGCGGGGCTTGTCCTGGCTCAGCTTGGCCTTGCCCTGCCACCGGGTGACGCGCAGCCGGAACCCGGCAGCGCCCTTGGCGATGCGCCGGGCGTACTCCTCGACGTGGGGCAGTCGAACGGGATGCGGCATGACCGACTCGTACCGGTCGACGGTGTCGGACAGGACCCGGTACGACTCCGCGGGCGCGAGGAGCTCGACGGTGCAGTGCAGGTGGACGGCGACGTAGTTCCACGTCGGCACGGCGGGGGTCAGGTCGTACCAGCCGGGTGACACGTAGCCGTGCGGGCCCTGCACGATCAGCAGGGACTCGCGGCCGCTGTCCAGCCGGTGCAGCACGTCGTCGGGCCGGCCGACGTGGCCGAGCAGGCTCATCGGCTCGCCGTGCGGTGTGTCCTCCAGCAGGACCGGCAGGTGGGAGGCGACGGGCGCTCCGTCGTCGGCCACGGAGACGAGGGTGGCCCAGCCGTGGTGACGGACCAGGTCGCGCACGCGGGCCTCGTCCTCGATCTCGTAGTCGGGGTTGTCGATCACGGTGCCATCGAACCACCGCGGGCGGATCCCGGCGGACATGCCCATGGAGACGGGCCGTGCGGGTGAAATCGAGACCTGCGCGTCATCCGCGCTCCACCTGCGCGTAAGGCGCCGGTCCTACATTCGGCCGCGTGCCAGCCACCGGCGCGCCGACGGCGCCCCCACCCTCGCCCCGCCCGTGCCGGAACGCGCCGCGTGGCAGTGCCTGTGGCTGAGTCGTCGAGCAGGCAGTCGGACTACTACGCATTGCGCGGTACTGTGTTATCCGTGGATACGACACAGCTGCCAGAGGGGGTCCGCGGCAAGCGGGCCACCGGCGTGCCGACAGCGGCCTCGCCCGCCCGCTCCCGCCCGTCCCGGAGGATCGGCGCCGTCGACGGCCTGCGCGGCCTTGCGCTGATCCTCGTCGTCGCGTTCCACCTGTTCGGCCAGGGCCGCGTCTCGGGCGGCGTCGACGTGTTCCTCCTGCTGTCCGGGTACTTCGCGACGGGAACGCTGTTCCGCCGCGCCGAGGCGGGCAGCCTGCGGCTGGCGGCGCACTACGCGCGCACCCTCGCTCGGCTGCTCCCGGCCGCGCTGGTGGTGCTGGCCGCCGTCACCGTCGCCCTGCTGACGCTCGCCCCACGGATGGAGTGGTCGTCGGGCCTGCGGGAGGTCGGGGCGTCGGCGACCTTCTGGGAGAACTGGGAGCTGGTGCACGCCTCGCTCGCCTACGGGGCCGCAGGACCCGAGACGAGCCCGCTGCAGCACTTCTGGTCGCTGTCGGTGCAGGGGCAGTTCTTCGCCGCCTGGCCGCTGGTGGTGCTCGGCCTGGTCGCCTGCGCCCGGCGCCTCGGCCACGCGGGACGCCCCGGGCGCCCCGGACTCATCCCGCTCGGCACCGTCGCGCCCAGCCCGGCCGTGCTGGTCGCCGCGGTCACCGGCCTCGCGACGGCAGCGTCGTTCGCCGGCGCCCTGTGGCTCGTCACCGTGGACCAGCCGCTCGCCTACTTCAGTACGTTCACCCGGTTCTGGGAGATCGGCGCGGGCGCACTGCTCGCCCTGGCCCTCCGCGCCCGCACACCCCGCCAGGGCCCGTTGACCAACGCGCTCGGCTGGGCAGGGCTCGCCCTGGTGGTCGGTTCGGGCTTCCTGGTCGACGGCGCCCACGTGTTTCCCGGCGCCTGGGCCCTCGTCCCCGTCGGCGGTGCAGCGCTGGTGCTGGTCGCGACCGCGACCGCGCCGGCTCCGGCTGCGGCTGCGGCTGCGGTTCCGGCTCCGGCTCCGGCTCCGGCTCCGGCTCCGGCTCCGGCAGGGCAGCAGGTCTCCGAGACGGCGACCGGCCGCGGCGTCGAGCGGCTGCTGGACAGCGCTCCGCTCCGCTTCGGCGCCCGCATCTCCTACGCCCTCTACCTCTGGCACTGGCCGATCCTGATCTTCTGGCTCCTGACGGCCGACACCCACCAGGTGGACCCGGTGGCCGCCGCAGCGATCCTCACCGTCTCGACGGCCCTCGCGTGGCTCACCACGCGGTACGTCGCCGAGCCGCTGCTCGCCCTGGTCACGGACCGCCTGACCGCGCGGAGGGCCGCTGCGGCGGGCTCGTCCCCCCTGAGCTGCGACACCGCACACCGGGCTCCCACGGCGCCGTCGGGCAGGCGGACGCTCGCAGCCCTGGCCGGCGCAGCGGTGCTGGTGCTCTGCGGCACCCAGGCCGCCGCGGCCGGGCACGACGCGACGGTGCAGCAGGACATCGCCGCGCTCCTCGCGCCGTCGCCCGACCATCCAGGTGCCGCGGCGCTCGCGCCGGGCGCACCCGCCACCGGCTCACGGCCGGAGGCCCCGTTCCGGCCGGCGACGTGGGTCGCGTACGACGACCACCCGGACAGCGCAGGCTGTGCGCAGGGCGGCGACGGCACCGAGGTGCTGGAGTGCACGGTGGTGTCCCCGTCCGACCCGGCCGCCGTGGTCTACCTCGCCGGCGCCTCGCACGAGCAGCAGTACGAGGAGGCCTTCGTCGCGCTCGCCCACGAGCACCGCTGGGAGCTGCGCGAGATGTTCAAGCACGGCTGCCGCCTCACGACGTCGGTCCACGGCAGCGTGGGGCCCCGGTCGGCGTGCGCCACCTGGAACGAGGACGCCCTGGACGCCCTGGTCGCGGCCCGCCCCGACGTCGTGGTCGTGGTCGGCACGCGGACCTACGAGGGCGGCGGGCCGGAGGAGGTGCTGCCCGGCCAGGTCGAGGCGTGGCGCACCCTTGACGACGCCGGGATCACCGTGGTCACCATCCGGGACAACCCGCGCTTCGAGTGGTTCGTGCCGGAGTGCCTGACCGACGCCGCCTCCGCCGAGGACTGCGGGCGGCCGCGCGCCGAGCAGTTCGCCGACGTCTCCCCCGTGACGACCGCACCCGACGTACCGGACGACGCCGTCCACCTGGACCTCACCGACTCGATCTGCGGACCGGTCACGTGCGACGCAGTGGTCGGCAACGTGCTCGTCTACCGCGACGACGACCACCTGACCAACACGTACGTGCGGACTCTCGGCCCCGTCCTGGGCGAGCAGCTGCGCACCCGGGTCCCGTGGCTGTTCGGCCCGGACCGGCCCGGTCCCGGTCAGCCCTGGACGAACGTACCCAGCGACAGCCGGTAACCTCTCCCGCGATGAACGGCACGCGGCACGACCCCGGCCCGGACCAGCTCAAGGGCATCCTGCTGGTGCTCGTGATCTTTGGGCACACGTTCTGGCAGGGCGTCGGCGACTCATGGACCAAGTGGATGATCTACGGCTTCCACATGCCCATGTTCCTGTTCCTGTCCGGCTACATGATCTCGATGGCCCGGTTCGGCACCCGGCCATGGGGCGATCTGCTGCGCCACTACTGGAAGCGCATGCTCGCCGCCTGGCTGGTGGTCAGTGTGCTCTGGCTGGCGCTGGAGGAACCGGACGCCTTCACCGACGTCCAGTCGTTCGTCGAGGTGCTGCTGCTCCGGCCCGCGTTCCACCTCTGGTACGTGCCGATGCTGTTCCTGAGCGTGCTGCTGCTGCGCCTGCTCGGCCGACCGCTCAACAGCTCCGCCTGGGCGCGCACGGCGCTCGGCCTGGCCGCCGTCGCCGGTGCGCTGCTGTTCCAGACACCGCTGAAGGAGCTGGTACCCCCGATCGTCCTGGACAACGTCGACGCCCGGTACGCCGGGTACTTCGTCTGGGTCCTGCTCGGTGTGGCGCTCCGCAACGGCTGGCTCCCCCGCATCGGCCTGTGGTGGCTCGCACCGCTCGTCGTCGTCGGCCTCGCCGCGCGAAGCTGGGTCTACGTGTCCGACGCCGCCGGGCCCTGGTGGAGCGTCGTCGCGTTCACCGTGCTGTCCCTCGGCGCGTCCCTGTGCGTGCCTCCGCTCCGTGACGCCCTGCGTTCACGCCTGCCGATCGTCGGGGAGGCGCTGGGCACCGTCGGCAAGCACTCGCTGTACGTCTACCTGCTGCACCCGTTCGTCACGGACGCGCTGCAGACCCCTGAGGTCGGCTGGCTGCGCTCGCTGGTGCTCGGCGCGGCCGTCACGGTAGCGATCCTCGTCGCGAGCTGCATCGTGGCGGGGACCCTGGAACGGGTGGGTGCGAGGTCCCGTCAGTACCGCGGGTACGCGTAGTACAGCACCTGCGACTCCGGCACCCACTGCTCCACCACACCCCGCCGGCCTGACGGGAGCCTGCCCCCGCCCCCGGTGTTGCCGTGGATCACCTTGATCCGTGAGCCGGCCACCTGCACCACGAACATCACGTGCGACGCCTCGCCCGACGCGACGTACGAGACGAACGCCAGCGCCCCGACCCGCGGCGTCGAGCCGGTCGGCCGGTTGCGCCGGACCGAGTCCCGGTACGCCGTCCAGGTGGTCGACTGCGGCACGAGCGTCGGATGCCCCGACGCCTTGAAGAACCACGACTGGAACAGCCCGCACCACGGCGCGTCGGTGCGCGCCCACGCGTTGTACTTGCTGTGCCAGTCGTAGCGGGCGCCGTTGTCGGGATCGTGCCGCACGGTGTAGCCCACCTGCGAGCGCGCGGCAGCGACCACCTCGCCCCGGACGCCCTTCAGGCCGGTGAACGCCGTGGCGCCGTCGGCGTTCGCGTACAGGACACCGCCCTCGAACCGCTGCACACAGCCGCTCCGGGCCAGGCCGCACAGCGGGTCCATCACCGGGGCACCCAGACGGCCCTTGGCACCGCCGCGGTCGCGGTACTGGCTCAGGATGCCGCCGTGCACCCACCAGGTGCGTGCCCGGCCGGAACGAGTCACCTTCACGAGGATCCCGGTCCGGTACGAACGGGAGACGACAGTGCGCGTCACCTGCCGGAGACCCGAGGTCGGCCGGCCGACCGCCACGCCCATCTGCTCGGCCCGTGACGTCATGGACCGGTCCGCCGTCGTGAGCCTCACGCCGATTCGCGGCGTCCACGACGCCTGGGCGGTGGACGACCCGCGGTAGATGGCCCGGTACTCGTAGACCGCGCCCGCACGGATCCGCACCCGGTACCGCCCCGAGCCGTTGGTGGTGTCCCTGCCGACGGTGCGCCAGCCGGACTCGTTCGGACGCTTCCGTTGCGCGACGACGTCGCGGCCCGACGCCGGCGAGCCGCCGACGGTCAGCCGGCCGAACAGCCAGAACGTCTCGCCCTTGCGCAGTCGCCGCTCCCGGACGCCGGCGGTGAGGGCGCTGCGCCGCGCCGCCTGCACCACGGTCGTGCCGGTCGCCCCGGCGGGCGCCTCTGCCGCGGCGGCTCCGACAGGGCCGACGTTCGCGGGCGCGAGCGCGGGTGGGGGTGCCGCCGTGGCCGACCCGGCCACGACGTCGGTCGCGAGGACCATCAGGGCGACCGCCAGCCCGACGCCGGCCCGGCGCCGCCGGTGCCTGGCGCCCCGTCCTGCCCGGTCTGCCCGTGGACCGGACCACTCACCACGCTGTCCTTCCATGCCCGGCAGGGTATGACCGTCCCGCCCGGCTCGCCAGGGCGAGCGGCGCCACGCCCGTCCGGGCGGGCATGTGCGGCCGCGGGGCGGCACGAGGTCACATCGCTCGCGGAAGAACCTGCCGCAGCCGGTCCGTGACCTGGTGCATGTAGGTGCGGGTCACGTGGTTCGGGTCGCGGTACACGAGCACGTTGCCGATGACCGCTGGGCAGGACGTCTCGTCGCAGAAGTAGTCGAAGAACTCGACCTCCTTGACGCGGGGCGCCTCCTCAAGCGCTCCCGGTACCGTGTCACGGCCCTTCAGCGCGTCCTCCCTCGGCTGGTCGCACTGCGTGGGGTCCTCGTAGTTCTCGGTGACGCACTCGATCACGTCGTCCCGCGCGTGCGGCGTGTCCCGCAGCACGAGCACCTCTGATCCCCGGTCGGCGAGCTCGTTCCAGACCTCGGCCAGGCCGGACGCACCGGCGTGCTCCTCCGAGCCGCGCGCGGCGAGCGAGTACGACTCCTGGAAGCTGGTGACCACCACCTCCGGCGCGAGCTCACGCAGCTCGGCCCGGGTCTGCTCGTTGGCTGCGGAGCAGGCCTCCACCTCCGGCCCGCTGCCGTTGCGCGGGCCGGCGCTGTACGGGCACGCGGAGTGCAGGTAGGTGACGACGCGCCAGCCGCGCTCCGTGGCGACCTTGGTGACGGGCTCGGCGAACATCGCCGCGTGCGAGTCCCCGACGACGGCGACGGTGGCCTTGGGGTCGTCCGTGACGCCGAACTCGCACATGCTCGTGACCGTCGCTCGCTGCGCCGCCTGGCAGGCCTTGATCGCGGGGTGCTTGTCCTCTGCGGCCTTGATCGGGTTGGGCGAGATCGCGGTGTTCCCGTCGACGAACGGCGCGAAGCCCTCCTCGATCCCCTCGGGGATGGTCTCGTCCGCCTCGCCGGCTGCCGCCTGGGCGTTGCTGTCCCAGCGCTCGATGGTGCCCTGCACCCGCAGCGGCAGCGTCAGGGTGAGCCCGGCGACGAGCACCATCGCGAGCAGCGCCGCCACGAGCATGCGGCCGTCGGCCCTGAACCAGCTCGCCGTGCGGATCGGCTGCTCGACGAGGGTGTAGCTCGCGATCGCCATGGCGAACGAGGTGACGAGGATCAGCAGGACGTCGGTCGGCCTCGGTTCGCGGCCCGTGTAGAGGCCGAAGAACACGATGACCGGGAAGTGCCACAGGTAGAGCGAGTACGAGATGTCACCGGTGCGCTGCACGGCCCAGGACTCGGCGACGACGCGCAACGAACCAGGGCCAGAGGTGCGACCGGCCAGGATCACCGCGCACGCGCCCAGCGTCGGCGCGAGGGCGGCCACGCCGGGGAACGGGGTCCCGTCGTCGAACAGGCAGGCCGCAGCCACGATGGTGGCGACGCCGAACACGGCCAGCGTGTTGCGCAGCGGCGCGAACCGCTGGTTGTCGCGGATCAGCAGCGCCAGGATGCCGCCGGCCGCGAGCTCCCAGACCCGGGTCAGCGTGGAGTAGTACGCCACCGGGTCGCTGCCCATCGACTGCTTGATGCCCCAGGCGAACGAGGCGACGGCGACCGCGCCGAAGATCACCAGCAGGATGCGGCGCAGCGCCGCCGGGTTCGCCGACGCGACGCCGCGCCGCGCACCGCCCCAGAGGCCGACCGCGAGCAGCACGAGCAGTGGCCAGCCGAGGTAGAACTGTTCCTCGACGCCCAGCGACCAGAAGTGCTGGAAGGCCGTCGGGTCGTTGGTCGCCGCCTGGTAGTCGACGGCCTCTCCCGCAAGTGCCCAGTTCTCCACGTAGAGGACGGAGGCGAGAGCCTGCCGCCACCACGACTCCACCAGCGACGGCGGGAGCAGCACGAGCGCGAGCACGATCACGCCGACGGTGGTGACGAGGGAAGCGGGCAGGATGCGTCGGGCTCGCGCTGCCCAGAACCGCTTCAGGCTCACGCGTCCGGTGGTGGACACCTCGCGCCACAGGTGTCCCGTGATGAGGAACCCGGAGATGACGAAGAAGACGTCGACGCCGATGTAGCCGCCCGGCAGGACGGCCGGGTCGATGTGATAGACGAGCACCAGCAGCACCGCGAGGGCTCGCAGGGCCTGGACCTCCGGGCGGAACCTCCGTGGGCGGACCGAGGGCTCGGCCACCCGGCTCGGCGTGGCGGCGGGCGTGGTCGTCGTTGCCGTCATGTCGTGTCGTCGCGCTCTTCATCTCGGGGAACCAGAAGGGACCACTGTGCCACAAAGGGTGAATTTCCCGGGTGAAATCGCTCTGCGAGGCGGTGAAGAGTTCGAGTTTTCCTTCCGTTTCAACTGTGGAGGA
Source organism: Promicromonospora vindobonensis (assembly GCF_042685865.1). NCBI lineage: Bacteria > Bacillati > Actinomycetota > Actinomycetes > Micrococcales > Promicromonosporaceae > Promicromonospora > Promicromonospora vindobonensis. The sequence continues at coordinate 1,465,797 of NZ_JBHUOG010000001.1, forward strand.
GCGGTGGGCAATTTCTGCCAGGACGCGTAGGTTGCGGTACGGGCCCCACCCGGGGGCCCGTCTTCATCCAGGAGAGTGATCCATGCGCATCTCCCACTCCCGGCGAGCACTCGCCGTCGCTACCGCGACGACCCTCGCGCTCACCGCGCTCGGCACCGGCGCCGGGTACGCGGCGGACGAGCCGGAGTCAACACCCGTCCCGATCGTCACACCCGACGGGGCCCTGTTCTCCTACGTCGTCAACACGGAGGACACCAGGAGCCGTGACACCGCGCTCGCCATCAAGGCGATCCAGCGGGCCGACGGCGTCGTCGTACAGGCCTGGTCGCAGATCGGCGTGATCGTCGCGCACTCGGCCAACGGGTCGTTCCGCGAGGACGTGCTCGCGGCCGACCGGGTCGGCGTCGTCGAGTCCGTCGGTGCCACCCGCACCGTCAGCCCCACCGAGGGCACACCTGGCGCGGACACTGCCGTCGGCGCCAAGAAGAGCAAGACCGTGGTCGGTCAGGCCAAGAAGGACACCACCGGCTGGACCGTCGACGAGCCGGCCGGCACGACCGCCGTCCCCGACCCGGGCGAGGCGACGCAGTGGGACATGGAGATGATCAAGGCCGACCAGGCCCTGGCGATCAACCCCGGCTCGTCCGACGTCGTCGTCGGCGTGCTGGACTCCGGGATCGACGCGTCACACCCGGACCTGGCGACCCAGGTCGACGCCGACTCGTCGGTGAACTGCACCGACGGCGGCAGGCCGGACATGTCGGCGACCGGCTGGCTGCCGACCACGTCCGACCACGGCACGCACGTCGCGGGCACCATCGCCGCCGCACAGAACGGCGTCGGCATCGTCGGCGTCGCGCCGGGCGTCAAGATGGCCTCGGTCAAGGTCGTGAACGACGACGGGTTCATCTACCCCGAGTACGCGATCTGCGGCTTCATCTGGGCGGGCATGAACCGCATGGACGTCACGAACAACTCGTACTACATCGACCCGTTCATGTACTGGTGCGAGGACCAGCCTGACCAGCAGGCCGCGAAGGAAGCCGTGCGCCGCGCGGTGGACTTCTCGACCAAGCGCGGTGTGGTGCACGCCGCCGCGGCGGGCAACGCCGCCACCGACCTGGCCAACAACACCACGGACGCGTCGAGCCCGAACGACTCGACCGCCGTGGACCGGGTGATCAACTCCGGCTGCGAGGACATCCCCGCGGAGCTGGACGGCGTCGTGACGGTCTCGTCGCTGACCCAGGCCGGGAACCTGAGCTCGTTCTCGAACCGCGGCCTCGGCAAGATCGACGTCTCCGCCCCGGGCAGCGCCATCCTGTCCACCGAGCTCGACGGCACGTGGGACCTCAAGAGCGGCACGTCGATGGCGTCCCCGCACGTCGCGGGCGTGCTGGCGCTCATGAAGTCGGAGCACCCGCGCTGGAGCCCTGCGAAGCTGGAGGCGGCGGTCCGCGCCCAGGCCGACGACCACGAGTGCACCACCACGACGGCCGGGCCGGCCTGCGTGGGCGGGCTCGAGGAGAACAGCTTCTACGGTGACGGCATCGCCGACGCCCTGGACGCGGTGACCCACTGACGATCCAGCCGAGGTAGTCATCCGGGCAGGTAGTCATCCGGCGAGGTAGTCACTCAGCATGCTCTGGGTGACTACCTCGCTGCCTGTGCCACGTCGCCGGGTGACCGCCTCGGCGGTCAGAAGCGCGTCTGGATCGCCGGGCTGCGCATCGGGTCGACGAAGAGCCAGCCCGCCTTCACCTGGAGGGCGCGGCGCAGGGGCCGCTGGAGAGTCGCCGCGTAGGTGGCGGTCATGTGGTTGTCGTCGCGGTAGGTCAGCACGTTGCCGACGACGCCGGCGCAGAGCTGCACCCCGCAGATGTACCGGGACAGGTCGATGTGCACCGCCGACTCCGGCACCCCCGGGGTGTCCTCGACCGGGTTGACGGGCGCGTACACCTCCGCGCGGGCACGCCCGCAGCCGACGCCGTCCGGGTGCTGCTCGACACAGGACGGCACCTGGAAGGTGAACCGCGGGTTGTCCCGGAGCGTGATCACCCGGATGCCCGCGCCGGCCAGCTGCCGCCAGGCACGCGACTCGGCGGGGATCACCTTGTCGCCGACGCCGGTGGGCGAGGTGCGGCTGCCGACGACCATCACCGCGTCGGGCCGCATCTGCTCGAGCAGCTCCAGCGCGTTGACGCGCCACGACCAGCACCGGTCGAGACCTGTTGCGGTTCCGACGGGAGCCGCGAGCCGGCAGCCACGCCGCGCCAGCAGCAGCACCTGCCAGTTCTCGTCCTGGCCGATCTCCCTCATCGCAGGGGTCCACTGGACGATGTGCGAGTCGCCCACCATGACGACCACGTGGTCGGCGTCCGGGTGGTCGGTCAGCGTGCACAGCAGCGGGGCGTCCGAGCCCGGCGTCACGACGTTGCCCTGGATGCATCCTTCGTCGTCGACGGCGGGCAGGTCCAGCGCCGCCACCGCCGGCGCCGGCTGGACGTCGAGGTCGTCGGGGACCGGCATCTGGTGGGAGGGGCTCAGGGCGAGCGCACCCGGGTACTGGTCCGGCCCGGTGTCGGCTGCGACGTCCGCTGCCGCCGCGAGCAGCTGGGCGTCCCGCCGGTCGAGCACCGTCAGCCCGCCCAGGGCTGCCCCCGCGACGAGCGCGACGCTGACGGCAGCGGCCGTGAGAGCACGGCCGCTGCCGAACGCCTCGCGGAACCGTTGCGCCGGATCGGCCACGAGCTTCGTCGTGAGCCACGACAGCACGACCGACGTCGACATGATCGCCGCGGCACCGAGCCAGTCCACCCGGGGTAGCCCCGTGTAGTGCAGGTAGGCGATCAGCAGGGGCCAGTGCCACAGGTACAGCGCGTACGAGATGTCGGCGACGAAGCGCAGCGGCGCCACCTGCAACAGGCCCCGGGGGCCCCAGGCGGGTCCGCCGGAGCCAAGGAGCACGAGCAGCGCGCCCGCGACCGGCCACCAGGCCCACTCGCCGGGGAACAGGGCACCACCGTCGAGCACGAAGCCGCTGGAGACGACCAGCCCGAGCCCGACCCAGCCGAGCACCGGCCGCAGGAACCCCGGGACCCGCAGCCACGGCAGCACCACGGCGAGCAGACCACCGACCCCGAGCTCCCAGAACCGAGCCCAGGAGTGGAAGTAGGCGACCGGCTGGTCCAGCGCGTGCAGGTTCTGGGCGAAGACGAACGACGCCACCACCATGCCGACGACCACGACGAGCAGCAGCTGGCGGGCGCTGACCCACAGCAGCCGCGCCAGCGCGGCCACGATCAGCACGACGATCGGCCAGGCCAGGAAGAACTGGCCCTGCACGGACATCGACCAGAAGTGCTGGAGCGCGCTGGTCTGCGGGCCGGCCGCGCCGTAGGCGAGCTGTCCCGAGATCATCTCCCAGTTCACGTAGTACAGGGCGGAGGCGAGGATCTCGCGCCCGGTCTGCGCCCAGACGCCCTGCGGCATGACCCACCAGGCCAGGCCGGCGGTCGCGACGAGCACGACGAGCGCCGGCGGGACGAGCCGGGAGAACGTCCGCCCGTAGTGCTCGCCAAGGCGCAGCTCGCGGCGCTCGGCGCGGCGCAGCAGCGACCCGGTCGCCAGGAATCCCGACACGACGAGGAAGACGTCGACGCCGCCGGACACCCGGCCGTCGCCGAACAGGTGGAACGCGACGACGAGGGCCAGCGCCAGACCGCGCAGGCCGTGCAGCTCGGGAATGTGCGTGGTCCGTCGGCGCGCAGCGGGCCGGTCAGCGGCTACCGGGGCGCCGGGCGCCCCGCCATCCGTCCCGTCAACACCCGTCGGCCCACCTGAGATGGGCGGCGGGCTGGAGACAACGGTCACCTGTGGTCCTTCGGAGTCGGTCTGCGAACCGTGGTCACACATCACGTGGACAGACGTCCTCGGCAAAAGACCACCTCAGCACAGCGTAGGGCCGCTGACCCAGGTCAGCGGCCCTACGGAGGCGCGGATAGCGTCAGGATTCCGTAACGGCGCCCGTCACGGTCCTGCCACTCCGGCCCGGCTGCTCAGTACTGGTGTGCCGCCCCACCGATCATCCCGGCGGCGACGGTCTTGTTGGTCGCCTCGTCGACGAGGATGAACGCGCCCGTCTGGCGGTTGGCCTGGTAGGAGTCCACGAACAGCGGCTTGGTCACGCGCATCTTGATGCGCGCGATCTCGTTCAGCTTGATCTCGGTGGCTTCCTCGTCGCGGTGCAGCGTGTTCACGTCGACGCGGTAGTTGATGGTCTTCACCATCGCCCGTGCCCACCGGGTGGTGTGCTTGATCGCGTACTTCTTGCCCTGCACCAGCGACGCCGACTCGTCCATCCAGCAGATCTGGGCGTCGACGTCCTGCGTGACCGTCGGGACGTTGTTCGGGCGGCAGATCATGTCACCACGCGAGATGTCGATCTCGTCCGCCAGGCGCACCGTCACCGACATGGGCGGGTACGCCTCGTCGACCGGGCCGTCGGCCGTGTCGATGGACTCGATCGTCGTCTCCAGGCCGGCCGGGAGGGCCAGCACCCGGTCGCCGGGCTTCATGACGCCGGACGCGACGGTGCCCGCGTAGCCGCGGTAGTCCCGTGCGTCGTTCTGCTGCGGCCGGATCACGTACTGCACCGGGAACCGGACGTCGACGAGGTTGCGGTCCGACGCGACGTGCAGCCGCTCGAGGTGGCTGAGCAGCGGCGAGCCGTCGAACCAGGGCATCTTCTCCGACCTGGTCACGACGTTGTCGCCCACGAGGGCCGACACCGGGATGAAGGTCAGGTCGGGCACCCGCAGGCGCGACGCGAACTCGGTGAACTCGGCGCGGATCTGCTCGAACACCTGCTCGTCGTAGTCGACCAGGTCCATCTTGTTCACGCAGACCACCACGTGCGGCACACCGAGCAGCGTCGCGAGGAACGTGTGCCGGCGCGACTGCTCGACGACGCCCTTGCGGGCGTCCACGAGGATCAGCGCCACGTCCGCCGTCGAGGCGCCCGTGACCATGTTCCGCGTGTACTGGGTGTGGCCCGGGGTGTCCGCGATGATGAACTTGCGCTTGGGCGTCGCGAAGTAGCGGTACGCCACGTCGATGGTGATGCCCTGCTCACGCTCGGCGCGCAGGCCGTCCGTCAGGAGCGACAGGTCCGCGTAGTCGTTGCCACGGTCCTTGCTGACCTGCTCGACCGACTCGAGCTGGTCGGCGAAGATCGACTTGCTGTCGAAGAGCAGGCGGCCGATCAGCGTCGACTTCCCGTCGTCGACCGAGCCGGCCGTGGCGAACCGGAGCAGGTCGCCGCTGACGACCTCGCTGAGAGTCTCGGAGGCGCCCGTGTCCTCGGGCAGAGTCGTCGTCATCAGAAGTAGCCTTCCTTCTTGCGGTCCTCCATGGCGGCCTCGCTCACCTTGTCGTCGCCGCGCGTGGCGCCGCGCTCGGTCAGACGGACCGCGGCGACCTCCTCGACGACGGCGTGGAGCGTGCTCGCCTCGGACGCGACGCACGCGGTGAGGTTCGCGTCGCCGACCGTGCGGTAGCGCGTGGACCTGACCTCGGCGGTCTCGCCGTCCTTGAGCGGGGTGAAGCCGTTGACCTCGAAGAGCATGCCGCCGCGCTCCACGACCTCGCGCTCCTTGGCGAGGTAGAGGTCAGGCAGGTCGATCTCCTCGGCCTCGATGTAGGCCCAGATGTCCAGCTCGGTCCAGTTGGACAGCGGGAACACGCGGATGGACTCGCCCTGGTGGACCCGGCCGTTGTACAGGCTCCAGATCTCCGGGCGCTGGTTCTTCGGGTCCCACTGGCCGAAGTCGTCGCGGAAGGAGAACACGCGCTCCTTGGCACGGGCCTTCTCCTCGTCGCGGCGCCCACCGCCGAACAGGGCGTCGAAGCCGTGCTTCTCCACGGCCTCGAGCAGCACCGGCGTCTGGATCCGGTTGCGGGAGCCGTTCGGCTCCTCCTGGACCAGACCCCGGTCGATCCCCTCCTGCACCGAGGCGATGACGAGCTGCACTCCCGTGCGCTCCACCCACCGGTCACGGCAGTCGAGCACGGTCTGGAAGTTCAGCCCTGTGTCGACGTGCATGATCGGGAACGGGACGCGCGCCGGCGCGAAGGCCTTCACGGCGAGGTGCAGCATGACGATGGAATCCTTGCCGCCGGAGAACAGCAGACACGGCCGTTCCATCTCGGCGACCACCTCACGCATGATGTGGATGCTCTCGGCCTCCAGGCTGCGCAGCTGGCTCAGGACGTGACTCTTCACTCCTTAAGCACCTTCCTTGCTATCTGCCCCGACCACGGACACGACACCAACGGTGTCGAGCAGCTCGCGCAAGCGCTGAGCCAGTGCCGGGGGGCATACGAACAGGTCAGGGAGCCAGGGGCTCTCCCGGTTGTACTCGAGCTCGGATCCGTCGAGACGCGTGCAGACGAGTCCCCTGGACCGGGCGACGGCAACGGGGGCGGCAGAGTCCCACTCGTACTGCCCACCGCCGTGGACATAAGCGTCCACCGTACCGTCGGCGACCGCCATCATCTTGACGCCCGCAGAGCCCATGGGCACGAGCTCGACGTCGTCCCGCTCGGCCAAGGCTGCCACGAACGCGGGCGGACGGCTGCGGCTGGCCGCGATCCGTAGCGGGCGGCTCCCGGACAGCACGGCGGTGGTGCTGTCGCCGTCCGGCACCGCACCGTCTCCCGTGGCCAGGACCTGTCCGCGGGCCGGCAGTGCGACCGCGCCGACCGTCAGCCCGGGGCCGCGCTCCCAGAGGGCGATGTGCACGGCGAAGTCGTCGCGCCACTGCCCGGCCACGGACCCGTCGGCGTGCCGCTCCGCGAACTCGCGGGTGCCGTCGAGCGGGTCGATGATCCACACCCGGTCCGCATCGAGGCGGGACAGGTCGTCCTTGGCCTCCTCGGAGAGGAGGGCGTCAGCGGGCCGAGCGGCGGCCAGCGCGGCCGCGAGCCAGGCCTGAGCGGCGGCATCGCCCGCGTCCTTGAACTCCTTGGCCACGAAGGAGCCACCGGAGGCGTCGACCTCGGCGCGGAGCGCGAGCAGCACCTCCGCGGCTCCCGAGGCCAGTGCGCTCGCGAGGGTGCCGTCGTCGAGCGACGCCGAGGGAAGCGTGGGGGACGGCGCGTTCATCGATCTCCAGGTCTGCGGAATCTTCGGGTGGTCCACCGCGAACGACACCTGCCCAGGACGGGCTTCCAGGCGGTAGCGGGGTGAACTCCGGCGAACGCGCCGAGGCTACCATTCGTGCATGCGATCCATTGTCAGGGGGCCAGTTCCATGCTGATCGACAACCCAGGAACACGCATGCCCTTTAAGCCGACCGAGTTCGTCGGAATTAAGACGGGTGTGGCCCCGAGCAGCGAGGGAGCTCGCCCGTGAGCATCGACCCGGCACTGATCGTCGGTGGGCTGCTGGTCGGCTTCATCGTGGGGCTCACCGGCATGGGCGGCGGCGCGCTGATGACGCCCATGCTGATCTTCGTCTTCCGCGTGGACCCGCTCGTCGCCGTCTCCAGCGACGTGGTCGCCAGCCTGTTCATGAAGCCGGCGGGCGCGTTCGTGCACCTCCGCCGCAAGACGGTCAACCTCAAGCTCGTCCTCTGGCTGTGCGTCGGATCGGTCCCCGCCGCCTTCTCCGGCGCCCTCCTCATCAAGGTGCTGCCGTTCGGCGATTCCTTCGACACGGCCCTCCTGCGGGTGCTCGGCGTCGCCCTGCTCATCGCGTCCGCCGGCCTCGTGGTCCGCGCGGTCCTGCAGATGGTGCGCAGCCGGTCGGCGTTCGGCGAGGGCCCCGCCCGCCCGTCCGCCCCGCGGGAGCTCGTGGTGCGTCCCCTCCCCACCGCGCTCCTCGGCGCCCTGGCCGGGCTCCTGGTCGGCATGACGTCGGTCGGCGCGGGCTCGATCGTCATCGTCGTGCTCCTCCTGCTCTACCCGGCGCTGAAGGCGTCGCAGCTGGTCGGGACGGACCTGGTCCAGGCGGTGCCGCTCGTCGCGGCGGCGTCGCTGGGGCACATCCTGTACGGCGACTTCTCGCTCGGCCTGACGACGTCCCTGCTCATCGGGGCCATCCCCGGCGCGTGGTTCGGTGCGCACGTGTCCTCGCGTGCACCGGGCGGGATCATCCGCCGTGCCCTGGCAATCCTCCTGCTGGCCTCGGCGCTCAAGCTGCTGGGCGCGAGCCTCCCCGTGGTCCTCGGCGCCGCCGCTGCCGCCCTCGTGCTCGGCAACCTCACCTGGTTCCTGGTCAAGCGCCGCTTCGCTGCCGGCTCGGCCGCACCCGTAGCAGACTCGGTCCCGCAGGAGCCGGCCGGGGTCCGCGCCGACAGTGCCCCTGGCGCCTCGGACGGATCCGCAGGCGACACCACCGACGACCCAGCAGACGACCCGGCCGAAGACCCGGCCGAAGACCCGGCCGAAGACCCGGCAGAAACGAGCCCCCGCAGATGACCGACTCCCCCGCCCGCGTCCTGTCCGACGACGAGCTGGACCTGCTCGAGCTGGCGCTCGGCGGCGCCGTCCCGCCGACGGTCCTCACGGCGGCCCTGCCCGGCGTCCCGTCCGACGTGGTCCTGACCGACGCGGAGAACACCCCGCTGGCCCGCCTGACGGCGCGGCCCGGCGCGTTGCCCGACGTGCTCGAGCCGCTCAAGCCCGTTGCCGCGGCGATCGGCCCGCAGTGGGACCCCGCAGTTCGCCGGCCTGCCCGCGACGTGCGGGCGGACCTGGAGACCGGTACGGGGGACGACGCCGAGAACAGCGTCGGGCTGCTCGTGTCCGAGGTACCGACCTGCGAGGAGTCCGACACCGCCGTAGCCCTTGTCACCGGCGGTGGCACGGAGGGGGCCGCCGGCACGCCCACCAGCACGGTGCTGCTGCTCGTGCCGGTCGCACGGCGCGCCCCGGAAGCCGGCGCCGTCGGTGCTCCCGGGCTGGTGCGTGCGGCCTCGGGCCTGGCCGCCACGCTGGCCGAGCGCACCGCCGCGCGGGTGCGGACCGTCGTCGTGCCGTGGTCGGGACTGGGCGGGACCGCCCTGGAGGACGTGGGGGCCGCCTACGGCGCCGCGCGCGTCGAGACGCTCGCAGCGCGACGCTCCCCCGCGACCGCCGCCGGCGTTGCTGCCCTGCCCCGCGTGCAGGACGACGCGGTGCGGGCGCTGTACCCGCCCGCCTCGGCCGCCGAGGTGATCCGCGCGACGAAGGGCGTCCACCGCCGGGGCGCCGTCGTGTTCTTCACCGGCCTGTCCGGCTCGGGCAAGTCGACGGTGGCGCGTGCGCTGGCCGCCGAGCTGGACGACGACGGCCTTGGAACCACCCTGCTCGACGGCGACGAGGTACGGCACCACCTGTCGAAGGGCCTCGGGTTCGACCGGGAGTCCCGCGAGACCAACGTGGAGCGCATCGGGTACGTGGCTGCCCTGGTGGCCAAGCACGGCGGCATCGCCGTCGCAGCGCCCATCGCGCCGTTCGCGGCCGGCCGGGCGAGGGTGCGGACGCTGGCAGAGGAGGCGGGGGCGCACTTCGTCCTCGTCCACATCAGCACTCCGCTGGCGGTGTGCGAGGCCCGCGACCGCAAGGGCTTCTACGCCAAGGCGCGGGCCGGAGAGATTGCAGAGTTCACGGGGATCTCCTCGCCCTACGAGGAGCCCGACGACGCCGACCTGGTCATCGACACCACCGACGTACCGGTGCCCGACGCTGTCGAGACGGTCCGTCGCCATCTCACGTCCCTGCTGGCTGACCCGCCGAGGTAGACGTACGGCGAGGTAGACGTACAGCGAGGTAGACGTACAGCGAGGTAGTCACCCTGATCGGACCGGGTGGCTACCTCGCTGCACGTCTCCCTCGGCACAGTGGCGGCCCGCGTCTCGGCCGCCTCCCGTACCTATGCGTCGGCCTTCGCCTGCTCCGCCGCCTCGGCCTTCTTCTTCGCCGCCTCTTCGGCAGCCCGCTTGCGCTGCAGCGCCCGACGGCGGGCCGGGCCCATGCCGGGACGCTGCGCCCGCACGAACTTCTTGTACGCGTCGGCGACCTCGTGCACGGGACCGTCCATGACCAGCTGGCCCTGGTGCATCCACAGCACGCGCGTGCACATGGCCTCGATCGTCGAGATCGAGTGGCTCACGAGGAACACGGTGCCCGCGTTCGAGCGCACGTCCTCGATGCGCGACTTGCTGCGCTCCTTGAACGCCGCGTCGCCGGTGGCGAGGGCCTCGTCGATCATCAGGATGTCCGGGGACGCCGCCGAGGAGATGGCGAACCGCAGGCGGGCGCCCATGCCGGACGAGTACGTCTTCATCGGCAGGTAGACGAAGTCGCCGATCCCGGCGAAGTCCACCACCTCGTCGAACTTCTCGTCGACCTGCTTGGGCGTGAGCCCGAGCGCCAGGCCGCCGATCATGATGTTGCGCTCACCCGTGAGCTGCGGCATGAGCGCAGCATTGACGCCGAGCAGCGACGGCTCGCCCGAGACGTGCACGCTGCCCGACTTCGGGGGCATGAGCCCGGCGATCGCGCGCAGCATGGTGCTCTTGCCGGAACCGTTGACGCCGACGATCCCGACGGACTCGCCGTGCCGCACGGTGAAGGAGACGCCCCGGACGGCGTGCACCTCGCTCACCGCGCCCACGTGCCGGCGCCCGGCCTGGAGCAACCGCTTGTGGAACGGCACCTTGACCTCGACCTCGTGGATCTCGGCGCCCTTCTTCTCAGCCTCCCGCTTGGCCCGGCCGCCGATCACCCGGTAGACGACGTGCAGGTCGTCCACCACGAGGCAGGGGTCGCCCAGCTCGGTCTCGAGCGCCTCCTGCCCTTCGTCCTCCGGCTCGACCTCGAGGTCGAAGTCCATGTGCTCGTCGGCCTCAGTCACGTCCGTACCTCTCCTCGCCGCGCCAGAAGACGATGAACCCGATCACGAAGAACAAGACGGCCCACGCGCCGCCGAGCGCCCACATCAGGCCGCTGTGCGGGAACATCTCCTCCTCCTGCATCAGCACGGAGCGCACCAGGTACAGGTACACGGCGACGGGCTGGTACTCGAGGATGCCGCCGACGACCGCCTTCCCCGTCTCGGAGATCTGCAGCCGGTCGACGAAGGTCAGCACCGGGAAGATCACGCCCGACGCGTACATCACCACGCGCATGATGAAGGGCAGCACGTTCTCGATGTCCGGTGTGCTGGCCACGAACCGCGCCATGATGAACGCAAGGCCCGTGTTGAAGATCCACATCAGCGCGACGGCGGCGGGCAGCAGGAGCCACCACCACGTCACGTGGATCATCTCGTAGCCGGGCAGGAACCCGCTCAGCAGGGTGATGGCGCACATCACCACGATCGCAGGGATGAGCGTGGTGAGCAGCGACAGCACCGTGGACATCGGCAGCACCGCGCGCGGGAAGTGCAAGGAGCGCAGGAGCTGGGTCTTGCCGCTGATCGACTTGGCGCCGCCGGTCACGGAGGCCTCGACGAACCGGTACATGAAGACGCCGATCACGATGAACGCGATCGAGTTGTCCACACCACGGCTGAGGCCCAGCAGGACGCCGAAGATCAGCACGTAGACGGCCGCGTTGAGGATCGGGTTGAGCACCGCCCAGAGCTGGCCCAGGTAGTTGTTCTGGTTCTTGGCATACGCGGTGGACGTGGCCAGGACCCGGATGAAGGCCCAGCGGCGTGTCAGGTCGCGGATGTACTCGCCCAGCGGGGGGCGCACGTTCAGAGGCCGGAGCCCGTACTGCTTCGCGAGGGCCAGCCGCTCCTCTGACGTCGTTCTGGGGACGAGCGGTGGCGGCGGTTTCTTGGCTCCGCCACCACCGGCGGCAGGCTTGGCCGGCGCTGCCGCGTCGGTAGTAGGTGTGCTCACGGTGCGTGAAATACCTGTCTGGTCGGGGGCACTGCCGGGGACAATCCGGCCGTTCGATCCTAGCGGGTCACAAACCCTAGCAGTATGGTCGGGATTCGCCGGTGCGGCTCCACCAGGCCACTGATGTGCATTACTCGACGATCTCCACGTGAGAGACTGCACCGCGTGCAGCACCCCCGTCCAACTTCTCGCACCACAGACCCGCGCGCCGCCTCACCGCGTGTCGCGGGTGCTCTGGTCGAGTCGCCGCTGCAGCTGCTCTGCACGGTCGAAGCGCACGCCGCCGGATACGGCGGTACCGCCACTCACGTCCACGTTCGCGACGACGTCCCCGCGCTGGGCGACGCCCTGTCGGCCGTGCGTGCGCTCACGCTGCCCCACGGGCTGGACTTCGACCTGGCGGGCCGGCGCAGCGCACTCACCGCCCGCGAACCCGTGTGGCTCGTCGGCGACGCCTTCTCCGGCCTGTTCCAGGCCACGGTCCCCCTGCGCAGGCCCGAGCGCATAGTCCTGGTCGACGACGGTCTGGCCACGCTCGAGCTGTGCCGTCTCCTGGTGCGCCGCGACCCGCTGGTCCGCATCGGCAGGCCGGCGCCAGCGCCCCGCCGTCGGCTCGGTGCCGTCGCCGCAGGCCGCCTGCGGTCGCTGGCCGCCGACGGCCGCGTCACGATCTTCACCGCACTCCCCCTGACCCCCGACCTGGCCGCCGGCCTGCGTACCCAGGGCTTCGACGTGCGGCACAACCAGTTCGGCTGGCTCGCCGCACAGCCCGCCGACGACTCGATGCCGGAGCCGACGATCGTCGTCGGCTCGGCGATGCCTGCCGACGGGTTCATCGACGCCCACCGGTACGTGGACTGGATCCGGTCGCTGGCCAAGGAGGGGGCACTGCGCTACCTCCCGCACCGCCGCCAGACCCCGGAGCTGCTCGCGGCCCTCGCCGAGATCGACGGCGTCACCGTCGACGTACCGGGCGCACCCGTCGAGATCCGCCTCCGCGGCCTGCGGGCCGGCCAGCGCGTGCTGAGCCTGCCGTCGACGTCGACCATCCTGCTGACCACTATCATTTCACCGCTCGGTGTCCCCGTCACCGCGCTCGACGTACCCACCGACTGGTGGACCGAGCGCGCCACGGCTGATCACCGCGCACACCTGACAAGCGTCGTCGCGCTCGCCCAGCAGGCAAGGGCCGCCGTAGAGGACGTCAAAGAAACCGACTCCCCGGAGGCGAACGAATGACCATCCGCGTGCTCGCGGTCGCGGACAGCGACTCGTATCTCAAGTGGGCATGCGCGACGCTGGACAGGCTCGGCCCGGCCGACGAGGCCGGGCTGGAGCGCTCGGCCGTGATCGTCAAGACGCCGATCGCGCCGACCACCAGTCAGATCGCCGCCGCCGTCGCGGGGTCCTCTGTGGTCCGTCCCGCCGTGCTTCCCGTCCGGGAGCTCGCCGCGCACATCCGAGCCCACCGGCCCGACGTGGTGCTCATCGCCGCGACAGGGCCCGTCGCCGAGGTCGTGGCGCGCGCCATCGTCGCCGCAACGGGCAAGCGCCGTCCCGCGCTCGTCACCGGTCTGCCCGGCATGGCGCTCCCCGCGACGCCAGAGGGCACGGGCTGGCGCCGCTGGTGCGACGCGTTCGTCGTGCACAGCCGGCTCGAGATCGGCGCCTACCGGGAAGCCTTCGCCGCCCACGGCGTAGCCCCGGAGGTCCCGCTCGCGCACCTGCCGTTCCTCGAGCACATGTCGGCGAGCCTCGGCACCGAGCCCGTCAAGCGGGTCGTCTTCGCCGCACAGGCCAAGGTGCCGGACAACCGGCCCGACCGGGTAGCCCTCCTTGACCGCCTCGCCCGTCTCGCCGAGGACGACGAGTTCGAGGTCATCGTGAAGCTGCGCGCCCGCAAGGGCGAGCGGCAGACGCACAACGAGGCGTTCCCGTACGACGAGCTGTGGGACACCGAGCACGGTGCGCTCGGGCACCGCAGCGACGCGCTGCGGTTCGTCGACGGCCCGATGGCGGAGTGGCTGCAGCCCGGCACGGCGCTCATGACGGTCAGCTCGACCGCTGCGATGGAGTCGCTGGCCCTCGGGCTGTCCACCGTCATCATCGACGACTTCGGCGTGAGCGCTGAGCTGCTCAACGCGCCGTTCGCGGGCAGCGGCTGCGTGATGCCGGTGTCGGAGACCGCTGCCGCGTTGCGCGCAGGAGGCCCGGAGCCCGACCCTGTCTGGCTCGAGGACAACTATCTGCACGCCACCGAGTCAGAGCTGCCGTCGACGGTCCGGGACCTCGCGGCACGCCGCGAGGCGGGGACCCTGACCACGCTGACCGAGGTCAAGCCGTGGCTCAGGGCTCGCTACCTGCGGATGGCCCTGCAGATGTACCTGCCGAAGTTCGTCTACGACACGATCCGGCTGGCGACCCGCCCGGTGCGGCTGCTCTTCCTGGACAAGAAGGCCTGACGCTCCGCGCCGAGGTAGTCGCTGACTACCTCGGCGGGGTGGGGCGGGCGGTCAGACGCCGTCGTCGACCCGGACGCGTTCGGTGAGGCCGCGCAGGAATCCTGCGCCCCACGCCATGTGCATCGTGACGAGCGTGGCAGGCAGGGCGAGCGCCGAGGGAAGATCGAGTCGCGGACGGCGCGTCGCCGCGTGCGCAGAGGCGGCGAGCACGCCCAGCAGGTAGGTGGCGGGCGGCGTGAGCCCGAGCAGCGTCAGCGGCAGCGAGCCGACGACGACGCCGACGACGGCGAGCAGCACCGACACGCTGAGCACGACCACGGCGGTCGGCGGGGCGAGGTAGCGGAGGTTGGCGGTGCCGGGGTTGCGCCGGACGACCTCGCGGCGCCACATACCGGTACGCCAGAACTGGGTGGCGACGGCGCCCAGCGTGCGGCGCGGCTTGTACTCGACCACGAGCGACGGGTCGAACCACAGCAGGCTGCCGCTGTTCCTCAGCCGGAGGCACAGCTCCCAGTCCTGCGCCCGCACGTACACCGGCGAGTACCCACCGACACGTTCCAGCGCTTCGCGACGGAACGTGCCCAGGTAGACGGTCTCGGCAGGGCCCGCGCTGCCGCCCGTGTGGAACGACGCCGCGCCGAGGCCTGCCGGGTGGCTCATGGCGCGCGCCACCGCCTTCTGGACCGGGATGTCTCCGACGGGCAGCATGCGCCCGCCCACGCCGTCGGCGCCGGCGGCCTGCAGCGCCTCGACCGCGCGCCGCACGTACGTGGGCTCGGCCACGGTGTGCCCGTCCACGCGGACGAAGATCGAATGGCCCTCTGGCATGCGCTCAAGACCCGCGTTGAGGCCGAGCGGCTTGGAACCGGTCGGGTTGTCCACGACGGTGACCCGGCCGGTCTCGGCGGCGAGCTTGTCCGCGATCTCGTGGGTCCGGTCACGCGAGGGCCCTACGGCGAGCACCATGTGCAGCGGGTGCGGGTAGTCCTGTTCCAGGATCGACCGCACCATCGCCTCAAGGTACGGCTCCTCGTCACGTACGACGGCGACCACTGTCACCAACGGCATGCTGGCCGCCTCTACCCGCTCGGGCACGAGGCCCCCTCTCGTGGACACGATAGCTGGGCCGTACCGGCCCAGGGTGTGGTCCCCGAACCTACCGGCCCTGCGAACATCGGAGGCGGGCACCGCGTGCGGTGCCCGCCTCCGACGAATGAACAGTTCACGGGCTCAGAACCTGCTGGAGGTCCGAGCCTGTGTCGAGCGTTCGGCTCAGGCGCTGCTTGCCCGCCCGAGCCTGCGGTCTCGCTCGGCTCAGGCGTCGACGCGACGGAGACGCGACATCGGCGAGAACTCGCCGGGCATGACGCGCTTCTGGCCGTCGCCAAGAGCCTTCTCGAGGATGCGGATGTCGCGCACCAGGTTCTCGAGGCCCTTGGGCTCGAGCGAGGAGGCGTGGTCCGAGCCCCACATGGCGCGGTCGAGCGTGATGTGCCGCTCGACGGCGACGGCGCCCAGCGCCACTGCCGCGATCGAGATCTGCAGACCGGTCTCGTGGCCCGAGTAGCCGATGGGCACGCCGTAGCGCTCCTGCAGCGTCGTGATGGTGCGCAGGTTCGCCTCCTCGGGGGGAAGCGGGTAGGTCGAGGTGGAGTGCAGGATCACGAGCTTGCTCGTGTCCAGGATCTCCACCGCGGCGTCGATCTGCTCGAGCGTCGACATACCGGTCGAGAGGATGATCGGCTTGCCGGTGGCGGCGAGCGCACGCAGCATCTCGTGGTCCGTCACCGAGGCGGAGGCCACCTTGTGGGTCGGCACGTCCATCTTCTCGAGGAACTCCACCGACGGGGCGTCCCACGGAGAGGCGAACCACTGCACGCCCTTTTCCTTGGCGTACGCGTCGATCTCCGTGTACTCGGGCTCCTCGAACTCAACCTTGTACTTGTACTCGAGGTACGTCATCTCGCCCCAGGGCGTCTGACGAATCTTGTCGCGCTGGTCCTTCGGAGTGCTGATCTCCGGAGTGCGCTTCTGGAACTTCACGGCCTGGCACCCGGCCTCGACCGCGACGTCGATCAGCTTCTTGGCGATCTCGACGTCACCGTTGTGGTTGATGCCGATCTCGCCGATCACGTACACGGGCTGGTCGGCGCCCACCTGCAGGTCGCCGATAGTGACCGGCGCGGGCTGCGCGTTCGTCGCGCTCATAAGAAGGTCCTTCCGAAAGGGTCGAGCACAGGGTAGTGCTGTTACGTGTCGTCGGGACTAACCGGTGACGACGGGGGTCTGGACAGCTGCCGTGCTAGCGGCTGCTGAAGCCGGACGCGCAGCGAGTATACGGTCACAGATCTCACGAACCGCGCCGTTCCCGCCCTCGCGGGACAGTACTAGCCGGGCCTGAGCCTTGACCTCAGGGCGCGCGTCGGCGACCGCGACGGGCCAGCCGACGATCGCCATGGCGGCGAGGTCGTTGACGTCGTTGCCGACGTACGCGACGCGTGCCGGGTCCAGCTCCTGCTCCGCGATCCAGCCGCGCAGGGCGGTGGCCTTGTCGTCGACGCCGTGCATGACCTGCACCTTCAGCTTGTCCGCACGCGAGGCGACGACCTTGTTGGTCTCCGTCGACAGGATCAGGATCGGCAGGCCCGTGCGGCGCAGGAGCGAGACGCCCATGCCGTCGCCGCGGCTCACTCGAACCTGCTCGGTGCCGTCCTGGTCGACGAACGCGTGGTCGTCGGTGTGCACACCGTCGAAGTCTGTGACGAGGGCGTCGACGTCGAGCGGCTGCCGTGCCGCGTCGACGTCCTGGTCCACGAGCTGGCGGGCGAGCCAGAGGTCGCGCGGCTCGTCGATCTCGATGGCCCACTCGGGGGCGACCGGCTGGATCCCGACGTCGCCGAAGAACCGCGTGGTGCCTGCACGGAATCCTTCCGTGCGCATCACATAGAAGGCACCGGTCTCGCGGAAGTGCTGCGGCCGCTCCTGCCGGCGCGGGCGGTACTCGGTGGTGTGTCCCACAGGGCTCGCGACGCCGTCGTCGATGCGCCACTGGAAGTCGTGCGTCTCGGAGACCGCCACCACCACGTCCTTCTCGCCCGTGGCGACCCTGCGGATGGCGGTGTCGAGGTCCTCGGGGTCGATGAACGGTGAGGTGCACTGCACCAGCACCGTCACCGGCGGGATCTCCTGGGGCGGCAGGCCGCCGTCGCCGGCCTCGATGCGGTCCAGCACGTGCAGCAGCGCGGACTCGGACGACGCGGTGCCGCCGGCGATCTCCGCGGGGCGCGCCACGACGCGCGCTCCGTGCAGCCGGGCCTCTGCCGCGATCTCGTCATGGTCGGTCGAGACGATGACCTCTGCCACCGACGACGCCGCGAGCGAGGCCTGCACCGCACGCCCTACGAGTGTGATCCCGTCCACCCGAGCGAGATTCTTCAGGGGTACGCCCTGCGAACCTCCCCGGGCCGGGATGACGACGACGGCGGACGGGGTTTCACCGGGCACAGACATACGTAGCACTCTCGAGTCAGGTCGGGCGGGATGGGTACGCCGTCAACACTAGCGCCATACACACGGTGGAACGCACTCGGCGCCGTCCCCGGACCTGCTCAGGATGTGGGATCCTGCCGTTGCGTGACGACAGTCGCCACCCTCCCCAGAAGATTCCCCACGAAGCGGTATGCGGCACCCCAGAAATCCCGCGTGACCGTACCGAGAACGGAGACAGCTCGAGTGCCCGGAAACGAAGGTCGTCAGGCGAACTCCCCGCACACCGACGCCGGTGCACCTCGTGCGGTCTCGCGGGCCGATCGGCGGGAGAACGCGCAGCGCACCGCCGAGGTGATGCGCGCGCTGCGGAGGATCACGGGCTCGCGCCCGAAGCTCGACCCTGCCACCACGCGGTTCCTCGCGAAGGGCCGGCTCACGTGGCCAGAGGTCCCGGAGGTGCGCGCGGCGATGCTCGACGCCGCGACCGGCGCGATCGACCGCTGGGACCTGGACGCGGCGGCGATGCTCGCCACGCGCCTGCGCGTCGACTCGCCCGATCCGGAGACGCGCCGTATCGCAGGCATCGTCGCGCTGCTCTCGGGTGACACCGAGGCGGCGGAGGAGTACTTCTACCACGCGTCCCGTGGCACGGGCTCGGTGGCGCGTCGCCACGCGAACGCGCGCCGCACCGTGGAGGACCTGCAGCAGTTCCTCGACTTCCGGGCCCGCATGCTCACGCACGAGGGCCCCGAGGACCTGGCCGACCTGCGGGAGCTCGCTGCATCGGTGTCCGTCACCGACCGGAAGACGAGCGACGCCGCCTTCGGGCGGTATCTCGTGGCGTGCCTCACCCAGGGCGTCGACGGGCCGCTGGGCGAGCTCCTCGACGAGTTCGCCGACTCCGGTCGCATGACGGCGCTGGCCGCACCGCCCGGCATGCTCGACCTCGCTGTCGAGAACGCCGAGTACCTGGCGGCCGACGCCGACCACGCCGGTGCGCTCCTGCTGCTGCAGGGCACGTTCCGCCAGTACGGCCTCGTGTCCGAGCGGTACCTCCTCGCGCTGGGCACGTCGCTCTCCGCGCTCAGCCGCTACGGCCCCGCCCGGCGCGCCCTGCGCATCGCGAGCCCCGGCGTCGGCTCGGCGCGCGCCGCGCAGGTCGCCTGGATCATGCACGACGACGAGTCCGCGTACACGCTCGCCCGCAAGGCGATCCGCCACGACATGCCGCGGTCGTCCGTCCGCACCGTGCTCGGCCGGGTCGAGCACCCGATCACGCCCCCCGAGGCCGACGCCCCCACGGGTGGCCTCGGTCACGTGGCGTTCTTCGTGGACCGCGGTGAGAACTTCGGCGACATCGTGCTGCCCCACGCGGTCAGGGACGCGATCACCGAGCCCGCCGGGCCCAGCGAGTGGACCGCGTTCCACGCGCACCAGGTGTTCGACGACGAGTTCGTCCGGATCGCGAACCGCCAGCGCGCGCTCGTCGTCGGCGGCGGTGGCCTGTTCCTCCCGGACACCTCGCCCAACGGGAACAGCGGCTGGCAGTGGAACGTGCCGCCGGCCTCGCTCGACGCGCTCACGGTCCCCGTCTACGCCTTCGCCGTCGGCTTCAACCTCTTTGCCGGCCAGCACTTCAAGGGCGACCTGTTCCGCCGCAGCCTCATCGCCTTCACGCGCAAGGCCGAGTTCGTCGGCCTGCGCAACACCGGCTCCATGGAACGCGTCCGGGACATGCTGCCCGCCGAGCTGCACGACAAGGTGCGCTTCGTGCCCTGCCCCACCACGGTGCTCGAGCACATCCGCCCCGAGCTGACCGCCGGGGGTTCGGGCTCCGGCACGGTGCTGCTCAACGCGGCGTTCGACCGCAGCGAGCGGCGCTTCGCCGGTGGCTACGCCGACTTCCTCGCGCAGATCGTCGAGTTCACGGAGAAGGCCACCAAGGGCGGCGCCGAGGTCAGGATCGCCGCGCACACGCGGGGCGACCTGCGGCTCGCCACGGACCTGGAGTCTGCGCACGACCTGAAGCTGCCCGTGGACGAGCTGCACAACATGGACCAGGCCGACGCGCTCGCCCTGTACCGGCAGGCATCCCTCGTCATCGGTATGCGTGGGCACGCCACGATGATCCCGTTCGGCGTGGGTACCCCCGTCCTGAGCATCGTGTCCCACCCGAAGATGCGGTACTTCCTGGAGGACGTGGACCGCCTGGACTGGGGTTACGACGTCGGCGACACCGCTCTCGGTGCGCGGCTGGCGGAGCGGACCCTCGACGTGCTGGGCCGCGAGGACGTCTACCGCGCAGACGTCGCGGACCGGCAGCAGCTGCTGCTCCCGCACGTCCGAGCCGCTGCCGAAGAGGTCGCGAAGTCCTGACCCGTCGCGTTTCGATCCGGCCGTTAGACTCGACCGGTCTCAGTTCATCGAAAGGGAGTTACCGATGCCCACCATGCGGAGCGTTCCGCTCGGCCGTGAGCCGGGCGACGCGGAAATCGCGTCGTTCGCCGACCTGATCAACAGGCCACTGCTTATTGTCGGCAACGGACCGTCGTCGGCCATGCCTCCCTATCACCGGATCCCGGCGGACGCTGTGGTCTTCCGTATGAACTGGTTCTTCCTCGAGAGCAACTACCACTTCGGGGACCGGGTCGACGCGTACTTCAGCGCCATCCCCAACGAGAAGCTGGAAAAGCTGCTGCAGGAGGAGATGCGGGCAGGCCGCTACGACGTGAAGCGCATCCTCAGCCCGATGCGCCACGCCGCGAACCGTGACGGTGACAAGTACGGCCTCGAGCCGATGCCCGGCGTCGAGGAGCTGGACTCCTGGTCCATCCCGGCGCGGCACCCCCGCCTGGCACGCGCCTTCATGAGCCGGCCGGGCCTGCCCACCACCGGCATGCAGGCTCTCGCGTTCGGCCTGGGGGTCGGTTTCCGCGAGGTCTACCTCGCCGGCGTCGACATGTACGAGTCCAAGGACAGCCGGTACGGCTACACGGTCACGCAGGCCGCTGAGTCCGCCCTCAAGGACAAGGACCTCACGCCGGGCTACGAGTCCGCGCACGGCCTCGACTCCGACCTCGCGTTCCTGCGCTCGTGCCTCACCGAGTTCCCGGACGCGACCATCCGTTCCGTGAGCCAGTCGGACACGCTGCACCTCTTCGTGCCACCGGCCGACGACGTCACCGACCGCCCGCACCTCACCCCCGAGGCGGTGCCGACCCTCGCCGCGTCGAAGGACACGGTGGACCTGCAGCTCCCCGAGGTCGGCGAGGACGCCTCCGTCGTCGTCCCCGAGGTCGGCGGCCCGCTGTGGAAGGAGATCGACGGTCGCAAGTGCGCCTACGTCACCGTGGTCTCCGGGTCCTACCACCACGGCGCGCGCGCCCTGGCGAACTCGCTCCGCGAGCACTCGGACGTGCCGCTGATCGCGCTGGTCACGCCGGACGCCGACCGCGCGGCCCTTGCCGCGAGCGGCATCAGGACCATCCAGGTCCCGGGCATCCGTAACCCGATGAACGCGGGCGGCAACAAGATCCAGGCCCGCTTCGCGATGACCTACACGAAGCTGCACGCGTTCCGGCTCGACTTCTTCGACCGCCTCGTCTACCTCGACAGCGACACCATCGTCAAGGGCGGCCTCGACGACCTGTTCGACGGCGACGACTTCGCCGCCGTGCCCGACGCCGGGCTGGACCTGCCCGACGGCACCGTGTTCAACTCCGGCGTCTTCGCCGTGAACCCGTCGCACGCCATGTTCGAGAAGATGATGTCGCAGCTGGGCCACACGACGTCGTACGACGGCGGCGACCAGGGCTTCCTCAACGAGTTCTTCTCCGACTGGCGCAAGCTGCCGCTGGAGTACAACACCACCAAGCGCATCTACTCCCACCACCCGCAGGTGTTCAACGAGGAGGACGTCAAGGTCCTCCACTACGTGGGACGCAAGCCGTGGGAGCCGACGTCGAGGGGTGAGCGGTACGACCAGCTCGACTACGCCTGGCTCGACCACCTCGCCGACTGGGAGAAGAACGAGCTGGTGCGCGAGCTGCGCCACGCCGCCGCCGGAGGGAAGCCCCCGGAGGCCGGGAGCAGCAGCCCGTTCCGTCAGGCCCAGGAGGCCAACCGGACGAACCGGGCCAACGACGCCGTGCAGACCATCGAGGCGGTCATGGCACAGCGCGAGCCGACGTCGGCCGAGCTGCGCGAGCTCGCCAAGGCGTACCGCCGCCTGGGCAGGCATGACGACTGTGCCCGGGTGCTCAAGCAGGCCTACGCGATCGACCCGCGCCGGAGCGTCATGCGCGACGTGATGCTGGCACAGGCTCGCTCCATCAAGAAGAAGCTCGCCTAGCGACGTCGTCCGCACGTCAAAGCCCGCGGGGTACGAACCGGATCGGTTCGTACCCCGCGGGCTTTGACGTCTGCGTCGAGCGTCCGGCGCCGGTACGCCCTACTTCGTCGAGGCGCGCTGGGAGCCGCGGCTGCCCTTCAGGATGCTGCGCAGGCCACGGGGGGCCGCCGGCTCGTCGGCCGCCACCGGCGCCGGAGCTGGTGCCGCAGCCGGTGCGGGCTGCGTGACCTCGCCGGTCGCGCCGCCTTCCTTGCGCTTCACGCCGGTCTTCGCCGCGACCGCCGCTTCCAGGAGCCGACGGCGGTCGTAGTCGCTGTCGTAGTCCGCCTGGGCGAGGCTGATCTCGCGATCGCTGTACGGGACGAGGTCGGCCGTCACCTTCTCGCCGGTGAGACGCTCGTAGATCGTCGAGAGGTTGTTGGTCGTCGTGTCGACGAACCGCTGCTGCGTCCCGGCGAGCTCGGTGTGCAGTGCCGCGCGGTTGGCCTCGACCGTGTTGATCTGCGTCAGCGCCGCACCCGCGAAGTCGTCCTGCCACGGGTCGATCAGGAACTCGGGGTGACCGATCTCGTGGGCGAAGTAGCGGATCTTGTTGTTCGTGCTCAGCGACAGCGGGATGTTGTTGAGGCCGAACGGGATCATCTGCGAGTGCCCGCGGGCGCCGAGGATGATCGGCAGCCGTGCGTAGTCGCGCATGCCGTTGAACAGGACCTTGGTGCTTCCGTACAGGGGACGCCCGGTCAGGCCGAGCTCCTCGCCGTACTCCTGGAAGAACTTCATGTCCGCGCGCTTGTGCCCGAGGAACTCGACGTCCCAGCCGTCCGACTGGAGAGTCGTGATCAGGTCCCGCAGCTGCGGGAAGATGGCACCGGGCTGCAGACCGGACTGCAGGTGGGCCACCTCGAGGCCGACCTGGATGCCGATGCGCTTGTCGGTGACCGGGCCGTCGCCTGCGACGCGCGGGAGCAGCACGCGGCCCAGCGTCGTCGGGCACGGCTGCAGGGTCAGCTGCGGCGCGGAGTCGGGCTCGTCCAGCCAGCCGCGCATGTCGTCGACGGCGCCCGTCGAGCGCAGGCCGAAGAAGATGCTCTGCGACATCGTCTGGTTGATGTGCTTGCGGAAGACCTTGTTGTGGGTCTCCGGGTCGAACGGGTGGGGGTTGCCCGCGCCGAAGACGATGATCGGCTTCTTCAGCTTCTTGAGCAGCTCCACCGTGATGTTCCACTGCCAGCCCGAGGCCGGGGCCGCGTTGGTGCGACGCGGGAAGATGCCACCGCCGCCGATGACCACACCGTCGAAGTTCTCGTTGATGTCGTCCACGAACGAGCTGGTGGCCTTCTCACGGAACGGGCTGGTGCTCGTCAGCTCAAGGTAGTCCCCGCCGCCCCACGAGTTGAACGCCTGCCGAACGAGCTCGAAGAGGAGCTGGTCGCCATAGCTGTAGACGGTCTTGAGATCTAGGTGGAGCAGGCGCTGGCGACTCATCATCCCTCAGTTTCAAACGGTTGGGCCGGCGGGCCCGAGAAGAATAGCATCGGGCCCTTCGCCGACCGGTGGGCTGGCCCGCGGAGGCTAGAGAGCGTCCGGCACGTACGGCGAGGAGCCGTCCGCCCCCATCATGTCGTGCAGGGCCTTGTTCGACGGCGCCAGGGCGGTGAGCATGTGCTCACGCTGCTCGGGGGTGAGGAGCCGGGGCGCCGGGTGCGTCACGTTAGAGAAGTTCGCGTCCAGGAAGTGCCGGAGCGTACGCGAGTCCTCCTTCTCCAGCTCGGCGTTGCCGACGAGGGCCAGCTTCAGGGCCACGTCCGAGTAGCCGCGGTTGACGCCCTCGGTGTTGAACGGGAACTTCGGGACGACGCCGACGCCGGTCTCCTGGAAGAAGTTGCGCACGAAGTGCCGCGACTTGAGCGTCTTGATGGTCTCGAAGTACTTGACCTTGATCTCGGTGCCCTCTGGCAGCGCGTCCCGCATCTGGTCGATCAGGACGTCCCAGCGCAGGTTCTCGTCGATGACCGGCTCCATGAACTCCTCGAACGTGAGGGTGGAACCCATCCGCACGGTCTGGAGGTAGGAGCTCTCCACGAACCTGTCCTGGCGACGCACGTAGAAGAGGAGCGTGGTGCGCTCCGGGCGCAGCTCCTCGTGGGCGATCCGCAGGACGTCACCGGCGGTCCCATAGATGGGCCCCTTGCGGAAGGAGTGCACGGAGGCGAGCAGGTCCTCGTGGGACAGCACGAGGTTCTCGTGCTCGAGCTGGCCGCGCAGGATCGCGAAACCGCGGTTCACGTTGCTGATGGCGAGCCCCTGGCGGCGCCAGAGCGAGTGCACCCGGCCGGTGGCGATCTCGTATTCGTTACGGACCAGCACCTCGTAGCCCTTCTTGCCGAAGGCCTCCCGGTTGGCCTGGAGCGCCTTCTGTACCAGGGTCGTGCCGGTCTTGTGGGCGCCCGCATGGAGGACGAGGTGTTTCACGGAACGGGACCTTTCGCGTCGGGAAGCCCACAGGCTATCAATCACCCGGCAGTGCCCTGCATCCCGCGGTCACCGGCGCCCGTGATCACCAGCGCGCGAACGCGACGGCACTCACCCGGACCCGTTGCTCGTCCAGCGTCCTGAGCGTCACGCGACCGGACCGGGGCTGGTCGAGGCGGACGGTGAGGACGCGCTTCGGGTCGTTCGCCGCGTCGGTGTCGATGATGCCGACACGGTGGGAACCCACGTAGACCGCGACCCGCCCTCGGCCAGGAGCCGTCGCTGTCATGACCCGGATCTCGGCGATGCGTTCGACGTCCTTGACCACGAGCCTGCTCTCCGCGTGGACCGTGGACCACGCACGGTCGCGGTAGTACGCGTCGTTCCGCACCTCTGCCCACACCCCCGTGCGGATCACCGAGCGGTCCGGCACCGGCCTGGTGGTACGCACCAGGCGCTCGATCGGGCCGGGCCGGCCGTCACGATCTATGCCGCGTACCGCGTACTCGACCGAGAGGCCCTCAGCGGTGTAGAGGTTGGCGGTGGTCCCGGAGACCGTGATCACCCGCCGCCAGTAGCGCGAGCTCGGCATCCTCGACTGGTAGCCCGCGTAGTGCTCGAGCACCTGGTACCGCACCGCCCCTGGCACCGGGTCCCACGAGTACCAGGACCGGGCGCCCCACTGGATCGGCGCCTGGCCGGCGGTCGGGCGGTGCGGCGTGACCGGACCGGTGGTGAAGGTCGCGCTCCCGTGGCGCCTGGTCGCTGCCTCCACCATCTCAGCGACGGACCGCCGGATCGCCGGCAGCTTGGACTGCAGCCGCTCTCCCGGGCACGCCGTCCAGTGCGTGCTGCGGTGGCCGACGATCCGCGGGACCCGGACCCGGTCACCCGGGCTGCTGCGCGTGTTCGAGCCGGAGCTGCCGCCGTTGGGCAGGGTGACCGAGCCGGTGGGCGGCACGTGATAGCGGTAGGCCTTCCACGCGAGCACCCGCTTCATGCTCCGCAGCATCGAGGCCGTCGGGCCCGCCGTCCCGAAGCTGCCCATCCCCGAGATCCCGATGGTTCCGGTGTTGAAGCCACCGGCCTGCGCGCCGATCGGGTTGTCCCTCGACGCGTTCTTACGACCCGCGAAGACCGTCCCGTACCGGTCGACGAGGAACTGGTAGCCGATGTCCGGCCAGCCGCGGGACCTGGTGTGGTACGCGTAGATACCCCGGACGAGCGCCGCCGACTGGCTCCGGCTGTAGGAGTTGGTGCCCGCCGTGTGATGCACGAACATCGCGTCGAGCCGCCCCGACAGCTCCGGCCACGACGACGACAGCGACTCGTCGGCGCCCCATCCGCTGCGGGGAACCAACGAGGGCCGGATCTCGTCGCCCGTCGCCGCGCTCGCCGAGCCCGGCGGCCGCGCCGACAGTCCCACGTTGGCGTCGGCGGTCGTCGCGCCCGGGTCCACCACGTCGACCCGGAGACCGGACGGCGGGCGCCCGCTCACCGTCCGCACGCGTGCTTGGACGGCGTCGGCGCCGGTGGAGAGGAACGGTTCGGTGCCGGCCCGGCCATCGGTCACCCCGCCACCGTCCGTCCCGATGTTCTCCACGCCGACCGACTGCCAGGCGCCCCACTCGTGGCCCTCGCGGACCCGGAGGGCCACCTCGGTGACCTCCTCCTGGCTACCGGCGTCCCAGGTGACGCCGGCCACGAGGAACTCGAGGGTCTCGGTGCGGCGGCTCAGCGCCGCGAGGCGACCGGGTGCTGACGCGGCGCCGGCCTCGGCGCGGGTCCTGGCATGGTGCTCGCCGTGTCCCTCTGCCTCGCGCAGCGCGCTCGGGTCGCGGCGGGCCGCCGTGTCGATACCGGTGAGACGGACCTCGCCCAGCTCGGGCGACACGGCTGCGGCCTCCGGCAGTGGCAGCTCGACCGCCGGGAGCAGCACTCCACCGACGGCGAGGACGAGCGCAAGGGATCCTGTGGACACGCGCCGCACGGATGACCTCATGCCGTCGACCGTAGCTTCCACCGACCGACATCGCACCGAAGATCCCCGCGGTTCACCCGCCCGGGCGTTCCCAGGTGCCGACCGTGCCCGCGTGGTGCACAGTGGCCGGAGGGGGTGAGCGCACATGGACACCCGATCCGACACCGACCGCATCACCGTGGATCCCGCATCGCCGACCGAGAGCGGCCGGCCACGCAAGCGTGGCGGCTCGCGCCCCGGGCGCCGCCCGTTCAGGCCGCTCGCGCTGCTCGCCGCGCTGGTCGCCGCGACCCTCGTCGCGACGCCGGCCACCGCGGCTCCGGCAGCCCTGCCGGACCGGTTCGTCATCACCGGCTCCGGCTACGGGCACGGCGTCGGGATGCCGCAGTACGGCGCGTACGAGATGTCCCGCCGCGGCTCGACGGCCGGCGGGATCCTGCGCCACTACTACCAGGACACCGCGGTGGCGAACCGCAGCACGCCCTCTCTCGTCGACGTCCAGGTCTACGGGCCGGACCCGTACTCGTTCTCCGGCTACGGCGACACCAGCGCGACGACCATCACCGTGCGCGACGGCGCCTGGCGGCTGCGTGCGGGCGAGCAGACCGTCGCTTCCGGCCCGGCAGGCAAGCTCCGGGTCTGGACGTCCAGGGGCGACGTCGTGGTCCGCTCAGGGGACCGCGTCATCAAGCGCGACAAGCTCGTCCTGCAGCTCGCCGGGACCCGGTACTTCCGGCCCGACAGCACCCGCAGCACCGCCGTCGTCGACGGTGCGCACGGCACGTACCAGCACGGGCGGCTGGTGCTCAGCGCGTCCGAGGGCGTCCCGAACATCGTGAACCGGCTGCGCCTGAACTCGGAGTACCTCTGGGGCCTGGCCGAGATGCCGGCGTCGTGGGGCGCGACGGGTGGCGCGCAGGCGCTCCGGGCGCAGGCGATCGTCGGCCGGTCGTACGCGCTGCTGAAGCGAGCGGACTGGAAGCGGACCTGCCGCTGTCACCTGGTCGACGACGTGCGCGACCAGTACTTCTCCGGCAACGAGGTGGCGTCCGGGTTTGCCGGGGTGCACTGGGTCCGGGCCGTCAACGCCACGGACAGCTCGCTGACGAACGGCAAGGTGCTCGTCCACGGGGGCCGCCCGGTCGCCGCCCACTACTACTCGTCCAGCGGAGGCCGCACCGCGAACTCCGAGGACGTGTGGTCGTCGGTCATCCCGTACGAGCGGTCGGAGGCGGACCCGTACTCGAAGGCGGCGCCGGGCAACAGCTACGCGCGCTGGACCCGCGGGATCGGGCAGGCCAAGGCGCAGCGGCTGTTCGGGCTGGGCCAGGTCGCGTCGATCAGGGTGGCGGACCGGTACTCGAGCGGGCAGGCCAAGACGCTGGTGGCCACGTCGCCGAGCGGCCGCACCGCCCGGATCTCCGGCTCGGCCGACACGATCCGGGCGAAGGTCGGCGCCGCCACGTTCGCGGGCAACGTGCCTGCGGCGTGGTTCACGAGCATCCGGGCCCGCTGAGCGGGGCGCCCCCTGAGAGGGGCGCTCGCTCAGAGCGCGCGGGCGTCCGACTCCAGCAGCACCGGGATGCCGTTGCGCACGGGGTAGGCCAGCGGCCGCTCGGCGTCGGTCGAGTGCAGCTCCGGCTCACCGTCCGGTCCGACGCCGTCCACCAGGGTCGCTCCGGTCACGGGGCAGCGCAGGATCTCGCGTACCCAGGGCTCCAGCGCCTCGAACTTGTTCGTGCTCACGATGTCTCTTCTTCCTCTGTCGAAGCGGTGGCCTCACGCACGAGCGACAGGACGTCGTCGCGCACCTTCTCCATGATGTCGTGGTCCGCGGCCTCGACGTTGAGCCGGAGCAGGGGCTCGGTGTTGGACGCACGCAGGTTGAACCACCACTGGGGGTGGGACTCCCAGTGGGAGACGGTCACGCCGTCGAGGGTGTCGACCACGATCGCCGGGTAGGCGACCCGGTACGCGTCGAGCACCCGCTCGGTCGCGGTGGCGGCGTCGGACACCGTCGAGTTGATCTCGCCCGAGCCGACGTACGGCTCGAACATCTCGGCCAGCTCGGACATCGTGTGCTCCTGCGTGCTCAGCGCCGCCAGGACGTGCAGGGCCGCCAGCATGCCGGTGTCCGCGAACCAGAAGTCCCGGAAGTAGTAGTGCGCGCTGTGCTCGCCGCCGAACACCGCGCCGTGCTCGGCCATCTGCGCCTTGATGAAGGAGTGGCCGACGCGCGTGCGCACGGTCTTCGCTCCGGCAGCGGACAGCAGGTCCGGGACCGCTCGGGAGGTGATCAGGTTGTGGATCACCGTCGGGGTCCGGCCTGCGGCCAGCTCCTTGGTCACCTCTGCGAGCCCGACCAGAGCGGTGACCGCCGACGGCGAGACGGCCCCGCCGCGCTCGTCGACCACGAAACAGCGGTCGGCGTCACCGTCGAACGCGATCCCCAGGTCCGCCTCGTTCGCCACGACGGCCGCCTGCAGGTCGATCAGGTTCGCCGGCTCCAACGGGTTGGCCTCGTGGTTCGGGAACGAGCCGTCGAGCTCGAAGAACAGCGGCACCAGCTGCAGCGGCAGCGCGGCCAGGCCGGCCGCGTCGCCGAGCACGGCGGGGACCGTGAGGCCTGCCATGCCGTTGCCCGCGTCCACGACCACCTTGAGCGGCCGGGCCTCGGACAGGTCAACCAGGGAGCGGAGGAATCCGGCGTAGTCGGCGAGCAGGTCCCGCTCGGTCACCTGCCCGGCGTCGGCGACCGGCTCGGGGAACGCACCGTCGAGGATCTCCTGCGCCAGCTCCCGGATCTCCGCCAGGCCGGTCTCCTGCCCCACCGGGCGCGCGCCGGACCGGCACAGCTTGATCCCGTTGTACCGGGCCGGGTTGTGGCTGGCGGTGAACATGGCCCCCGGAAGGTCGAGCTGCCCCGAGGCGAAGTAGAGGCCGTCGGTAGAGCACAGCCCGATCAGCGTCACGTCCACCCCCGCCGACGTCAGCCCCTCGGCGAACGCGTCCACCAGGTCCGGGCCGGAGTCCCGCATGTCCCTGCCGATCACGACTCCGGGGCGCCCGGAGCCGGCCGGGGCGGCGGCGTCGGGCAGGACCACCACCCGCGCGAACGCGACCCCCAGGGCCTGCGCTACCTGTGGGGACAGCTGGTCGGGAACAACACCGCGTACGTCGTACGCCTTGACGATGGAACTCAGGTCGATGGCCACGCGGACAGCCTACGGAGCCCGGCGGGCAGACGCGATCAACCTCTCCGCCGTCTCACCCGGGAAGTTCTCCGGCCGGCGGCGGCCCACCCGCACACACCGATCCGCACACACAACCTCCAGGAACAAGCCGTTTCGTAGGGCTATCCTTGCGCGGTGCTTGCCGTAGCCCAATTTCACGCCCCGCTCCCGCTGACCAACACGATCCAGCGGTACGACTGGGGGTCTGTCGAAGCGGTCCCCCACCTGCTCGGTCTCGAGCCCGACGGGGAGCCGCAGGCCGAGCTGTGGCTCGGTGCGCACACCAGCGCACCGTCGATCAGCCTGATCGAGGGCGAGGACGTCGCACTCGACCGGCTGGTCCGCGAGGCGCCCGTGCAGACGCTCGGTCACCGGGTGGCCGAGCAGTTCGGTCCCCGCCTCCCGTACCTGATGAAGGTGCTGGCGGCAGGCAAGGCCCTCTCCCTCCAGGTGCACCCCTCACCGCGGCAGGCCCGTGAGGGATTCTCGCGCGAGAACAAGGCCGGTCTGGCGCTCTCGTCGCCGAAGCGGTCGTTCAAGGACGACCAGCACAAGCCCGAGATGGTCGTCGCCCTGTCGCAGTTCGAGGGGCTCGCGGGCTTCCGCACGCCGCGCACCATCCTGGACGTGCTGGAAGGGCTCGCGGGCAACCTCGTCGACGGCGTCCGTGCGGCGCTGCTGCGTGACCGCAGCCACGACGGCATGCGCGAGGCCTTCAACCACCTCCTGTCCGCGCGGTCGGACGAGGCCTGCGCGGCCGACATCCAGGTGACTCTCGACTCGGTGCGCGCCCGCCTGGCGGCCGGTTCACCGTTCGAGCGCGCCGACCGCACGGTGGTCGACCTCGCCGAGCAGCACCCCGGCGACCCGGGCGCCATCGCGTCCCTCATGCTCAACCGGTTCTCGCTCGAGCCGGGCGAGGCCGCGTTCACGCCCGCCGGTGTGGTGCACGCCTACCTGTCCGGGCTGGGCATCGAGATCATGGCGAGCTCCGACAACGTGCTGCGCGCCGGGCTGACCAACAAGCTCGTCGACGAGGAGAACCTCGTCGCCTGCACGGTGTTCGCCCCGCAGCAGCCGTCCATCCCCGAGATGACGACGGCGGGCAGCCGCGGGCAGGTGCACACCTACCGGGTGCCGGTCACGGAGTTCGCGCTCACGACAGCCGACGTCGACCCGGCCGAGCCGGTCACGCTGCCTGCGACGGGACCACGGATCCTGCTGTGCCTGGCCGGCGAGCTGAAGCTGGACGCCGACCGCGCCGAGGACGGGCCGCAGCGCCTGGTCCAGGGCGACTCGGTCTTCGTGCCGCACGACGCGGGCAACCTGGTGCTCTCGGGCGCCGGCCACGCCGTCTGCGCCTGGGTGCCGTGATCGCGTCGGCCCGTAGTCGGTAAAAAGCTGTAGTCGGTAAAAGGTCAGGTGTTCGGCACCCCGGGGGTGCCGAACACCTGACCTTTTACCGACTACACCGGCTTTCGGGCGACGGCCCAGCTCACGCCGTGGAGTCGTCGTCGGCGCGGAGGACGCGGAGGTGTCCGCGGCGCGCCGTCTCCGTCACCGTCGGCGGCTCGGCCGGACGGCGCACCCTTCCGGCCTCGCGCACGGCGTCGGCCAGGGCGGACAGGTCGTCCGGGCTGGGCCCGGCGTCCTCGAACTCCGGCATGAGGCGGACCACCTCCCACCCACGCGGCGCGGTCAGCCGTTCAGCATGCTCCGCACACAGGTCGTAGCTGTGGGGCTCGGCCAGGTGCGCAAGCGGACCCAGTACCGCTGTCGAGTCCGCGTACACATACGTGAGCGTCGCCACGGCCGCATTGGTACAGGCCGAGCGCGAACACTGTCTCACCGATCTCACGCGCCGAGACTACGCCCTGACCGGGCACAACGTGCCGAACACGCCGGGCGGTCACGGGCGTAACGGCGGGGGTTTCGCGTCGGGGCGCTGCGCCCCGCGTGCCAGCAGCAGTCCCGTGCCCGCGAGAAGCAGGTCGATCACCGTGAGGACCACCCGGCTGACGAGCACCGCGAGCGCGGCGGCTGGAGCAGGCAGCGCACCGGCGAGGACCGCAGCGAGGACCACCTCACGCACACCCGCACCAGCAGGCGCGACGACGAACAGGAACCCTGCGGTCCAGGCCAGCGCCCAGCCACCGGTCGCCAGGGCAAGGGTCCGCACCGTGAGGGGCAGGCCGAGCCCCGCGCACAGCACCCAGAGCTGCATCCCCGCGACGAGCCACCCGGCCACAGACCAGGCTGCGGCGCGACCGAGGCCGCCCCACGTCATCGGGTGTTCCGGCGCACCCCGCCGAGCGACCCGCAGGGCCAGGCCGATCAGCCGGTTCAGCACGGGCGGGGCAAGCACGACCACCACCGCCGGTGCCAGCCACACCACCCAGGACCACGCGCCCAGCGCGCCGGCGGAGACGAGCGGCAACGCCACGGCGCCCACCGCGGCACCCGACGCGACGGACACGGCGACGGCCACCAGCATCGAAGCGGCCGACCGGCTGCGCGGCACGCTGTGTCCGGCGCCGACCTCCGCGGCGGCCACGATGTTCCAGACACCGCCCGGCACGTACTTGCCGAGCTGGCTGATCCCGAACACCGCGACCGCGCTGCGCACCGAGAGGGGTGACCCCAGGTCCGCCAGGACCGCACGCCAGGCCAGCAGGGTGCACCACACGTACAGGGCACCGAGCACGACGACGAGGAGCACGTCGGCGACGGACAGGCCGGCCGCTGCGTCGGCCAGGGCCGCGCGGTTGCCGAGCACGTACCAGACGGCCAGCACCAGGGCGACGGCGAGGAAGCCCCAGCGCACCCACGGCGACCGGAGCGCGCCAAGAGCGCCCCGCACCACCGCACGCCCGGCGCCCGGAGGCGTCGTGCCTGGTGGCCCGGCCGTCACAGTGCGCCCCTGCGGCGCAGCTCGGCGACCAGCGGCTCGGTGACCACCTGCGGGCGGATCCGGTCGCGTCCGCGCGCCGCGCGCACCCGGGCGGCCGCCAGCACCGCCGGGTCGCACAGCTCGGCGAGCCGGTCCGCGAGCGCCCGCGGGTCGGCCACCGGGACGAGCTCGACGTGCTGGCCGACGGCCCTGCGCTGCGGCGGCGTGTCCGACGTGACGACGACGCAGCCCGCTGCGAGCCCCTGGTAGACCTTGTTCGGCACCACCCGGACGCCCTTCGGGGTGTCGCTGAAGATGCCGAGGCAGACCTGGTGCGCGGCCACGAGGGCAGGCAGCTCGCCGGGCTCCACCCAGTCGTGCCAGGTCACGCCCGGCGTCCCGGCCAGGATGTCGCGCGCCCGTGGCAGCTCCTGGCCGGAGCCGACCATCGTCACGCGCAGCGGGGCACCGGCCGCGACGGCGTCGCGCACGGCCTCCGCGATGACCGGTGCGCCCTGCAGCGGGGTGTACAGCCCGAAGAAGACGACGGAGAGGTCGACGGAGGGTTCGCCGGTCGTGCCGCCACTGGCCGGACCGTCGCGCCAGCCGTCCGGTGCGCCGACGAGCGCTACCACGCCCTTGGCGGGGTCGTCGAGCATCAGGCGGTGCTCCTCGGTGTCGGTCACGACCAGGTCGGCGCACGAGACGGCCAGCCGGTCCAGGCCCGTCAGCAGCCGCACGCGCAGCCCCGCCGCACCCCGGTCGGCGGCGGTGTCCCCCGCGAAGACCAGGTGGTCGAGCACGACCACCGACCGCGGGTACAGCAGCCGGGCGAGCAGGACGTCGAAGTGGCCGAGGTAGCCGACGAGCACGACACCGGGCCGGCCCTCCGCCCGCCGCTGCCGTACGGCGTCGCCCACCAGGCCCGCCCAGCAGCGCAGCAGCCGGCCGGCGAGGACGGGCAGCCGCCACGGCTGCTGGAGCATGCGGACCCGCTCGGCGGTGGAGAGGCCGAGCGGCCGGTTCAGCTCGGTGACCTTGACGCCGTGGGCACGCAGCCCGGCGATCAGGACGGCGATGCGGGGGTGGCGTGCGGCGTCGTACGTGCCGAACGCGATCACTACACGGCCGCCGCGACGTCGGCGGGGCCGGTGGGCCGATGCCGGTCCAACGGTCCGGTGCGGTCGACGGGTCCCGGCTCGTTGCCTCCGGACGCCGAACGGTTCTCCACCGGCCCGGTGGTGGCCGGTGCCGCCGTCGTGCCGTACTGCACGTCCTTGAGCCGCTCCAGCGTCTCCTCCAGGAGCACCCGGTTGGTGCGCTGGAGGTCGGCCAGGACGAGCAGGGCGAAGCTGAGCAGCGCCCCCACGAGGGAGGTCGCCCCCAGCACTATCGACTGGAGGTGCTGGCCGCCGGTGCCGGTGGCAAGGAGCACCGCGTACCGGCTGAAGGGGACCGCTGCGCCGAGCGCGAAGACGAGGCCCAGCGTGATGAACACGGCGTGCGGCTTGTACATCACGTACGACCGGCTGATCGCCTGGGCCGACTTGGCGATGTGCTGCCACATGCTGGAGAAGAGCCGCGACTCCCGGGTCTTCGGGTTGGTGGTCACCGGCAGGCTCTGGATCCGCAGCCGCTTGTGCCCTGCCTGGATGATCGTTTCCATGCAATAGCTGAACTGTGTGACGACGTTGAGCCGCATCAGGGCCCCACGAGAATACGCGCGGAAACCGCTCGCAGCGTCCGGAAGATCGGTTCCCGCGGCGAAGTTCACGACATTGCTGCCCACTTTCTGCAGCGCCTTCTTCAAGGGAGAGAAATGCTCGATCGTTCCGGTCTGACGGTCGGCGATCACGATGTCGGCGTCGCCAAGCACCACCGGCATCACCAGGTCGCCGATCCGTTCCTGCGGGTACTGGTTGTCGCCGTCGGTGTTCACGACGATGTCCGCCCCGTGCCGGAGCGCGTAGTCGATCCCGTCCCTGAACGACCTGGCCAGGCCCATGTTCCGGGTGTGGTGGACGAAGTGCCGCACGCCGAGGCGACGCGCCACCTCCACGGTGCCGTCCGTGGACCCGTCGTCGACGACCAGGATTTCGATCTCATCGATCCCCGGAATGTCACGGGGAATCGTGGCAAGCACCAGAGGAAGGGTTTCTTCCTCGTTCAAGCAGGGAATCTGCACGAACAGCTTCATGGCCCTGTGCTTTCAGTAGCGGGCTTTGGGCAAGCAGTGAGTGGCGTCACGAGCGTAAGCACGGGACATGGCCGCAGCATGAACATCAGGTGCCATGGAGTGACTGTTATCCGGCCGTTATCACACCGCCGTGATCGGCCGCCGGCCCGTGGTTAGTCTGCTCGCGTGACCCGACCCCGCACGGTCCCGGTCGTCGTGTGGCTGATCGTGCTCCTGCACCTCGCGGTGATGCTCGGACAGACCGCCGTCTTCCCCAACGTCCGCTCGCCCGACGAGCGCCAGCACGTGGACCTGATCCTCCAGGTGCGGCAGGGCGACGCCTGGCCGTGGCCCGGCCCCGGCACCGCCTACGTCACCGAGGGCGTGACCGCCGGCGGCTTCGTCGAGGCCGACAGCCTGGACGGTCCGCTGCACCTGGCGGACCGTCAGGACGTCCCGCCGCGGGGCGAGCGGCCCTCCTACCAGGCGGCAGGCGGACCCGCCACGATGACCGTCGAGGTGCCCGACGGCGGCGTGGCCGAGCCGGTGTTCAACCAGCTCGTCCAGCACCCTCCGCTGTACTACCTGCTCGGTGCCGGCGTCGTCGGCCTCGTGCCCGACTGGGAGAACGCGCCGCTGGACCAGGTCTGGCTGCTCCTGCGCTGGTGGAACGCGTTGCTCGCGCTCCCGCTGCCGCTCCTCCTGTTCGCAGCGGCGCGGCGCCTGCGCCTGCCCGAGCCGCTCCCGGTCGCCGCTGCCCTGGCCCCGCTCGGGATCCCCGAGCTGGCGCACCTGGCGTCCGCTGTCAACAACGACAACCTCCTGGTGATCCTCGGGGCGTGCGCCACGCTCCTGGTGGTCCGGGTCCTCACCGGCGACCTGAGCCGGCGCACCGCCGCGTTGCTGGGGCTCGTCACGATGCTCGCGCTGCTGACCAAGGGCTTCGCCCTGATGTTCCCCGCGTGGATCCTGCTCGCCTACGTCGTCGCCGGGTACCGGCACCGCGCCCGCCTCCGGGCCGCCACGACGTCGCTGCTGGTGGCCGCAGCCGTCGCGGTTCCCGGCGTCGCCTGGTGGGTCCGCAACCTCGTGGTCCACGGCATGCTGCAGCCCCACGGCACGCACGCCACCCCGCCCGACCTCACACCGGTCCACGGCTGGTCCGACGGTGGCCTCACCTGGCTCGGCCGGTTCACCGAGCGCATGATCACGCTCTTCTTCGTCCAGGACCATGCGGCGGCGCGCGAGCACGACGCCTCCTGGTGGATGGCACGCGTCGCCCTCGTCGTGATCCTCGCCGGGCTCGTCACCGCCCTGGTGCGCAGGCCTCTCCGCCCGCTCGACGCCCTCGTGCTGCTGTTCCCGGTACCGGCCCTCGCCGGGATCGTCGCCCGCGGCTCGTGGGAGCAGTTCGCGGCCTTCCACGACTTCGGGGCCGCCCAGCAGGGCCGGTACCTCTACACCGGGCTCGTGGGGCTCCTGGTCGTCGCACTCGCCGGCGCGGCGGTGCTGCGGCCCCTGTGGCGCCGGCTGGTGCCGCTCGCCGTGCTGATCCTCGCCGGCGGCATGCACCTCGCCTTCCAGCACGACGTGTGGCACCTGTACTGGATGCCGCACGACGCCGGACCGGACGCGTTCCTCCGGGCGCTGGCGGCCGTCGGCCACTGGTACGCCTTCCCGAGCGCCGTGCTGGTCGTGGTGGCGGTCGCGGGCCTGGCGCTGTGCGCGGCCGTCGCCGTCTCGCTCACCCGGTCCGCCCTCGGCGACCGGCCGCCGGACCGCCCCGCCCGGCTGGACACCGACCCCCTGGTGGCCACGTGACGGGCGCGCTCGTCCGGTCCGTCGTACGGAGCCGGCCATGGATCGACGGCCGGGCCGAGCGGGTGGCCGTCCTCTGCGCGGTGGTCTCGGGGATGCTCCTTGCCCTGCTGGTCGCCCTCGCCGACGCCCCGTACGCGACCGGTGACGAACCGCCGCACGTCGACTACGCCTACCAGGCCTGGCACGGCGAGCTCCCCGTCTTCGAGGACGGGCTCGAGCTGCGGCCCGACGGCGCCTGGCTCGCACCCGTGCAGTGGACCGCGCAGCACCCACCGCTGTACTACCTGCTGATCGCCCCGCTGGTGGGCCCGCTGGCGGACGCCGGCCACCCGGTCGCCGCCGTCTACGCGGCACGCGGCGTGAACGTGCTGCTCAGCGGTGTCTTCGTGCTCGCGGCCTGGTGGAGCGCGCGGCGTCTGACCCGGCCGGGCAGCGTGCTCCCCCCGCTCGTCGCCTTCCTCGCCGGCGCCATGCCCGCCGCCGCGCACGTGGGCGGCAACGCCTACAACGACCTGCTGGCCGCCACCGGCGTCACCGTCCTGTTCGGGCTGGCCGCTACGGCGGTGCGGCGCGGGCTCGACACCCGGCTGATCACCTGGCTGTCGCTCGTCGCGGCGACCTGCGCGCTCACCCGGCTGTCGGCGGCCCTCATCGCCGCCGTCGTCGCGGCCGTCGCCCTGGCCGCCGGCGCGGTCCGGGCCAGGCAGGGCCGCGGCCGGTGGGCGCACGTGGTCGCACTGGCGCTCGCCGGACCAGGCGCGGTGCTGGCCACCAGCGGATGGTTCTACCTGCGCAACGTGCGCCTGACCGGCACGGTCACCGGATCACACTTCGACTGGGCGCTGGAGAACCAGAACCGGCAGGAGCGGCCCGTCTGGGCGGTGCTCGCCGACCCGGAGACCTGGCTCCGCCTGCCCGACATCTTCTGGTGGGCCGGGCGGCTCCCCCCGAACACACCGCTCACCGTCACCACGCTCGTCGTCACGGCGCTGCTGCTGGTGTGGGCGCCGATGATCATCGCGCTCGTCGCGGCGGTCCGCCGTCGCAGGTCGACGGCCACGCCGGCCGGGACCCACCGCACCGACGAGCTCCTGCTGCGCGCCCTGCCGGCCGTCGCGGTGCTCGTCTCGGTGTCCGTGCAGGTGGCGTACGCCGCCAGCAGCGGCGGCGTGTACCCGCGCTACCTGCTGGTGGTCTCGCTCGTCCTGTGCCTTGCGATCGCAGCAGGGCTCGCGGTGCGGCCCCGGCTGCTCGTTCCCGCCTGGACCGCACTGACCGTGCTCGACCTCGCGGTCTGGCTGTCGGTCGAGCTGGCCACACCCCCGGAGCCGGGACGCTACGACGAGGCGTCGCTGCCCGCGGCCGTCGTGGGAGTGCTGGCGGCAGCGGCCATCGTGGGTTCGGCGGCGCTCGCGCTCCGTGCGGTCCGCGAGATCAGCGCGGCGCGCGCGAACCGGGCGGACGCCACCACGGCCGCGACGCCTACGACCACCGTCACGGACCCGACCAGCACGAGCTGAGCGCCGGACAGCGGGCTCCACCCGGCCCAGCGGGCCGCCGCGTCGGCCGCCGACTCCCCCGGGCCCTGGTAGAAGCCCCAGAACCCGTAGGCGAGGCCGCTCGCGGCCGTCGCGCCCGCCGCACCGGTCACCCACCAGACCGCGCTGCGCAGCCGTGGCCCGAGCAGGGCGTGCAGGCCCAGCGCCGTCCCGGTGCCCAGGGCCAGGAGCCCTGCGAACAGGTACCGGCCCTGCACCGCTGAGATCCACCCGTTGGCCGAGTAGTCGGGCCAGGCGTTGACCAGGACCCCGCACCACAGCGCTGCGGGCAGCAGCAGGAGCACGGCGGTCGCTCGGCGCGCCGGGCCGCGCGCCACCGCCAGGCCGCACAGCGCCGCGACGACGACGGCGGCGGTCCAGAAGACGGCGTCGGGAACGCGGAGCTCCAGCCAGCCGAAGTTGCCGAAGAACGACCTGGTCAGGCTGGTCACCACGGTCCGGAGGAAGTACCAGAGGCCCTGCGGCTCCGCCTCCACGAACCGGTCCGGGATACCGACCGGCTGGACCGTCCCCAGCACCAGCAGGTTGCGCAGCCACCACCAGCCGCCGACGGCGAACGACGCCCCGCCCGCGACGAGCACCCCCACCAGGCGCCTGGCGCGTGGCCCGGACGCGAGCAGGTAGGCAGCGGCCACCATCGGCAGCGCGAAGGCCGCCATGACCTTGGTGAGCAGCCCGACGCCGACCACCGCACCGAGCCCCGCCGCAGTGCGCAGCCGCAGGTCCCCGGTGACCACCCGGGCACTCAGGTAGGCGATCACCGCCCCGCCGAGCGTGACCAGCGCGTCGTTGGTGACGCTGCTCATGATGTGCCCCACCTGCGGCACGAAGAGCGTGAACGACGCCGCCACCAGCGCCGCCGAGCGCGACCTCGTCAGGCGCAGCACGGCAGCGGCGGTCAGCAGCGGCACGGGCACCAGGAGCACGACGTCGAACAGCCGCAGCACCAGGAGCTGCACGTCCCAGCGCGCCTCGGCCGTGCCCGTGGCGTGCAGCACGCCGGCCGCCACGGCGTAGTACAGGGGTGGGTGCTGTGTCATCTGGTCGACGGCCGCCGGGTCCAGCCCGCGGGTGTCGGTGCCCGGCGGCACGGGGTCAGCCAGCGCGTTCTCGCGGTCGACCGTGCCGCGGTCGAGGTCACGGGTCGGCGGGACGGCGACGAACGCAGGGATCTCTGGCCGGTCGAGGTGCCTGCCCGGCACGTCGGTCGTGAGCGCCGCCTGGTCGCGGGCCTCGTCCACCGCCGGGCCGACGAGGGCCTCGCCCGCGGCCGGCCAGCCTCCGCCGTACGCGAGGCGCAGCACGCTGTTGACGTGCTGTGGCTCGTCGGGCGCCCGGAACGCCGGGGTCAGGACCGCCCAGCACACGCCGACCAGCGTGACGAGGGCGGTGATGAGGGCAAGCGCCCGGCGGTACGCCACCTCGGCGGGATCGTCGCGCACGGTCTCAGGATAGAGCGCACGAGGTCGGCACCCTGCATCGAGATCGGTCCAGCGCTGTGCCGATCTCGATGCAGAGTGCCGACCTCGCGAAGGTGCCCCGGCGCAGCCGCCGTGGCGGTGGCCGAACACACCGCCGATCGGACGTATCGTCGGTAGGTGCCTCCGTTTTCTCCTCGTGGTCGGAACCGGCGGTCGGACCGCAGCCCTGGCCCGGCCGGCAGCTCCCCCGGTACCCCCAGCGGTCCCAACGGCTCCCCCGGCAGCTCGTCCGGCATTCCCAAGGCGTCCCAGGCCGACCTGCTCCGGCTCGCCGCCACCCGCCCTGACGACTCGAGCGGGAAGCCCGGTGACGGCTCCGGCGGGTCTGCCCGCCCCCGGCGCAGGGACCGGCGCGGCCGCGGCCTGCGCGGCCCCATGCTGCCGCCCGGCACGCCGGCGCACCGCACGCGCGCGCAGCGGTTCGACGACCTCGTGCTCGACGTCGTCGAGGACCTCGACCGGGTCTGGGCCGCTCAGCTGCGCGGCACCGAGTTCGCGGTGGAGGACGTGCCGCCGTCGGACCCCGCGCCGTGGGAGGACGGCGGCGTGCTGCTCGGCCGGTTCTTCCCCGCTGAGGCAGGCCGGCCCGGCCGCGTGGTGGTCTACCGGCGGCCCGTCGAGGTGCGGGCCTTCGACCGGGAGGACCTGGCCGACCTCGTGCGCGACGTCGTCGTGGAGCAGGTGGCGCACATGCTGGCCCGCACGCCGGAGGAGATCGACCCGAACTTCGGCGACCGCTCCTGAGCCCGGCTCAGCCCCCGTTCGTATCGGCCGAGGCCTCCGTTCGTATCGGCTGAGCCTGCGGTGCCGCTCCGGGCGGGAGCCTTGCTTCGCTGCGGCCCCACCCTGCGCTTCACCTCTGGCTCAGCCGGCGTCGACCCTGCGCACGCGTACGTCCCCGCCCGCGGCGAGCGGTGCGGTGGGCGCCAGCACGGAGAAGAGCGACGCGTCGTCGGCCTCCGCGATGCGCACCGACCAGACCACGCCCGGCTCGTCCGCCGACTGCTCCGCGACCACGGCGACGGCGTCGCCGAGCTCCTTCAGCTCCGCCCAGTCCACCTCGACGGTCTCCCCTGCGGGCACGTCGACCGTGCGGGTCCAGGCCTCCTCGCCGTCCGGCCCGACGCCGCGCAGCGCCACCTCCGTGCTGCCCTCCGCGTCCTCGATCAGGTCCGGGTCACGCTCGTCGGGCACGCCGCTCAGCGTCACGCCGTAGGACGCGTGCTCGGGGACGGCGACCGCGCCGTCGGCCACGATGCCCGCCGTCGGCACCACCTGCCCGGCGAGCCAGGCCCTGTCGTACGGGTCGTCGTCGATCACCGCGTCGTCAGCGGCCGTGCCCTTGCGGTCCACCGCGGCGCCCGCGACGACCGGGACGTCGGCGTCGACGACCACGGTGTAGGTACCACCGGGCAGCCCGCCCAGCGGAAGGGTGGTGAGCCGCCCCGGCTCGAGCGCCACCTCCTCGCCACCACGGAGCCGGACCGGCCCTTCGGGCCCGAGCACCGAGAGTCGCGCCGTCCCTGCGGTGTCGCCGGGCGTCAGGAGGTCGAGGCGCGGCGCGTGCGGGTCGTCGACGGCTTCGCCGGTGCTGACGACACCGGAAACCGCCGTCGTACGCGACGGGGCGCCGGCACCCACGACGAGGTCGGCGCCCGCAGGCACCAGCCCCTCGATCCGGTGGTGCTGGACGTAGGCGCCCACCCGGCCGCCCTCCGCGGTGACGTGCAGGGCGAGGCGGCTCTGGTCGGGCGCGACGGCCTCGAGCATGGTGACCACCTGCTCGCCCGGCGGCACCACGACGAGCGACTGGCTCCCGAGGACCACCGGACCGGCGGCGCCCCAGGCCTCCACCGTGACCGTTGCGGGCGTCCGGCCGGGGTTCTGGAGCACCAGGCGGCCGCTCGAACCCACCGAGGTGCTGCCGCCGACGAGCCAGTGCTCGACGGCAGGCACCGCACACGGTCCGGCGACCATGCCGCGCAGGTCGCCGTCGGTGGTCACGGACGCCACCGTCCCCGTGGCGTAGGTCGCACCGCTCGGTGTCACGCGCATCGTGCGGGCGCCGTCGAGCTCACCCGCACGCACGGCGGCGAGGTCGCCGGCGTCGAGCGGGCCGGTGAGGTCCGCCGAGAGCTCCCCGTCGAGGGTGGTGATCGTAGGCTCGGCGCCCTCCGCGCCGTCCAGCACGGCCGCGGTCAGCGACGTGGCCGTCTTGACGGGAGCTGCGCTGAACTCGTCGTCGCCGACGTCCGGCTGCTCCAGCTCCGCTGGCACCGGACACACCAGCCCTGTCTCGGCGGCGGCCACTGGCACGGCGCGCACGTCGTTCGCCGGCGGGACCGCGGCGGGCCCTGCGGTGTCGGTGACGGCGAGCGCGGCGACCGCCATCGCGCACAGCAGGCCGCCCACTGCCGCACCCGTCCGGCGGGCGGCTGCCGGCAGCGTGAGCTTCTTGCGCTTCATCGAACCCTCCTGCGTCCCACCGGCAGGGCCAGCAGGGCGAACACCACCAGCGTGAACGTCGTGAGCACCAGCCATGCCGTGCGGTGGGGCGCCTCGTAGCGCACCACGAGCTGCCCGGCGTCGGGCCCGAGCGCAAAGGCCTGCAGCCCTGTCTCCTCGGCCACCGGCTCCAGCCGGCGCCCGTCCAGGGTCGCGTGCCAGCCCGAGCCGGCGGCCTCCGCCAGCACGACGGCGCGGTCGGCGCCGCCCGCCGCGACGTCGGCACGGACGGTGGTGCCTGCGGACGGCAGCACGTCACGCGTTGTCCCTGCCTCCTCGACGCGGGCCCAGCCGGGCGCCGGCCCGTCGACGGGCGCGACCCGCCACACGGACACCTCCTGCCCCTCGGTGACCCTGCTCATCCCCGGCACCATGTCGAGCGTGGCCGCGAGGTCGCCCACGGCGCTCGGCCCGCCGGACCCGGCGTCCACGCCCCCGGACCGGACCTGCACCGCGCCGATGCCCAGGTCCGCGAGCTGCTCAGGCACCCCCTCGGTGGTCCCGGAGACCAGCGCGGCGACCGCGGCGTCCAGTGTGCCCGCCGGACCGTCGCCCTCGGCGAGGTCGTCGCCCGACGCCGCCCGTGCCGCCGCCGAGACGTCGGCGAGCTGGGAGCCGTCGGCCCGCAGGAGCGCGTACTCGACGGTGCCCTCTGCGTCCGTGGCGAACCCGACTTCGAGCACGCGGGCCTGCCGCGGCGGAGCCTGCATCTGCTGCCCGACGGCCGGCACCACCGCGTCGGTCGTCACGTGCAGCATCCCGGTCCGCCCGGCGTCCGCGACACTGCCGGAGCCGGCCAGCCACGCGGCCGCCTGCGCGGCGGGCAGCAGGAGGGCGAGCACGACCAGTCCGACGACGGCGACGCTGCGTGCCGGGCCGAGGAAGCCGCGGAGGGCCGCGCCCCGGCCCGCGAGCGCCCGGCCGCCCGCGAGCGCCGCGGTGCCGAGACCGAGGAGGAGCAGCGACAGCCCGGGTCCGGACCACCGGCCGTCGTCCTGGGCGAGCACGGCCACGCCGAGACCCGCTGCCGCGACCAGCCAGCCCACCAGCGACGTCGCGGCGACGTGGTCCCTGGAGTCCGCCACCCGCCTGCGGCCGATGTCCAGCAGCGCGGCGACGAGGCCGACCACGGCCAGCGCGAGCACCAGCGCACCGAGGGCCCACGGGCCCGCCGTCACGATCGCACGGGCGGTGAGCAGCACCGGGCCGCCGTCGGGCACGTCGAACCAGGGACCGGGGGTGGACGGCAGGCCGAGCAGCAGCTCGAGGCCAGACGCCGTACCCGGCGCGGGGACGCCGGACCCGGCCAGCGGCTCGACCGTCAGGAGACCGCGGTCGCCGTCCCGCACCGCCGTCCACCACAACGGGGCGCCGACCACGAGGACGGGGCCGAGCGCGAGCGCGAGGTAGCCGCGCCGGCGGGGCGCCACGAGCAGGGCACCGGTCAGCACCAGGACGGCTGCGGGCAGCAGCGCGGGTGCGCCCGCCACCACGCAGGCGAGCAGCAGGCCGCCGGCGCCGGCGGCGCCCAGCGACCCGGCGCTCGTCCGGGACGCGCGTGCGCCGGCCCCGGCGGCCTCCTCTGCGGCGCCGTCGGGCGGGCCGAGCCGGTCGACCGCCTGAGCACCTACGGCGCGCACCAGCGCGACTGCGGTCCAGGGCAGCAGCGCGTGCGCGAGCACGCCGCCCAACAGGCCGCCGTCCAGCGCCCCGAGGAACGCGGGCGCTACGGTCCACGCGAGCGCCGCGAGCACGCGCAACCACACCGAACGGGTCACCGTGCCCGCAGCGGCCCACGCGCCGACCGCGGCGACCGGCAGCGCCAGCAGGAGCACCGCGTCCACCGCGTGCTGCACGGAGCCGCCCACCAGGGCCGAGAGGCCCGTCAGGACGAACAGCAGCGGATCAGCGGCCGCGGCGGTGCCGAGCCCGTCCCGGACCCAGCCGGATGTCGCCGCCGACCACGCCGTCGCCGTCGTGCCGCCGGCCGGGAGCAGCGCCCCGCCGACCAGCCGGCCGCCCGCGGCGAGCGCACCCAGCGCGGGTCCGAACAGTGCTGCCGCGAGGCCGAGAGCGCCGAGCACGACCACGCTCAGCGCCGTCCGGCGCCGGACGGCCAGGGCCTGCAGCTCGGCCTGCTCCAGCTCGGACGGAGCTGCGTCGACCCGCTGGGCCTCACCGCGCGCGAGCCGCTTGTCGCGGCGCTCGGCGGCGACCTCGCGCCAGGTGCCCAGCAGCGGCCGCAGCACGCTGCGGGGCACCGTCGACGTGCGGGTGATCCGGCGCCTGGCCCGCAGCAGCGGCCCCAGCCGGAACACCGCCCACAGCGGAGCGAGGAGCTCGTCACGAGCCCGGTCGGGCTGCTTCATGGCGAGCCGGTAGCCGGCGGCGAACGG
Organism: Promicromonospora vindobonensis; assembly: GCF_042685865.1. Lineage (NCBI taxonomy): Bacteria > Bacillati > Actinomycetota > Actinomycetes > Micrococcales > Promicromonosporaceae > Promicromonospora > Promicromonospora vindobonensis. The sequence continues at coordinate 1,510,507 of NZ_JBHUOG010000001.1, forward strand.
CGCCCACACCACCATGGCGAGCATCGCGAAGGGCAGGATCCATGGCGCGACGGACGTCAGCCGCAGGTAGAGCTGGCTGCGGCGCCGCGCGCCGGACGAGCCAGGGGCGTGCAGCGCGACCTGCGCGTGCCGCACGACGGCGTCGGGCACCACGACCACCCGGTGGCCGGCGAGCCGCACGCGCAGGCAGAAGTCGGTCGAGTCGCCGAGCTGGCCGTAGGCAGGGTCGGTGCCGCCGACCTCGCGCCAGACCGACGCGCGCACGAGCGCCCCGGCGAGGCCGACGGCGAGGACGTCCTCGCGCGAGTCGTGCTGGCCCTGGTCTATCTCGGTCTCGTCGATGCCGGTCATGCGCCGGCCGAGCGGCGACACGGTGTGGCCCACCTCGACGAGCACTCCCCGGTCGGACAGCTCGGGGTCGAGCGGCTCGCCGTCCGGTCCCGTCTCCCAGCGGCGCTGCTTGCAGCCGGCCACGGCCACGGCGTTCGAGTGCTCCACCGCGCGGGTCAGGGCGGCCAGGGCCCCTGGCGCGGGGGCCGAGTCGTCGTGCAGGAACCACAGCCAGCCGTGCTCAGGGGTGCCGATCGCGGCGAGGGCAGCGGTGATCGCGTCACCGAAGGTGCGGGCGCCCGCACCGGCCACGTAGCGCGCGCCACCGAGCTGCAGGTCCTGGTGGCCCGACGTCGCGGGGGCGGTGTCGACGTCGACGACGACCACGTCGTCCGGGGTGCGGGACTGCGTCCGCAGCGCCGCGAGCGTCGCGGCGAGGTAGGGGCTGCTGCCGCGCGTGACCACGACGGCGGTCACGGTGACGGCCATCGGCGGAGGGGTGGAGGCCTGGGCAGGCACCTTGGCCCACACAGGCTCGGCCGTGGCCTCGTGGGGGCCCCGGTCCGGGCTGGGAGCCGACAGGCTGTCGGTACGTGGAGCGCTCATCTCGCTTCACATCATGCGGCGCGTCTGCGCCGACACGCCGCAGACGCGCCGGTCGAACGGTCAGACTCTCGGACTGCGTGCTGCCGCCGAACCGACGGTGCGGTCCCGGGTGGGTGCCTGGTTCCCCGGCTCCCACCCTGCACCTCACCTCTGGTTCAGACGGCGCGACGCTTCAGCTTGCGCCGCTCACGCTCCGAGAGACCGCCCCAGATACCGAACCGCTCGTCGTTCTCCAGTGCGTAGTCCAGGCACTCGGCCCTGACCTCGCAGCCGGAACAGACCTTCTTGGCCTCACGTGTGGACCCGCCCTTCTCCGGGAAGAAGGCCTCCGGGTCGGTCTGCGCGCACAGCGCGCGCTCCTGCCAGCCGAGCAGTGACTCGTCTGGCTCCGTCAGCTCGTACAGCTCGCCGAAAAGCGGCAGGACCGGTGCCACCGGCGCCGCCGCGATTTCCGCGTCAGTCGGGAACTTCACGTCCGATTCCAGAATGTTCCACATGACGTGCCCCTCCATGCCGTGTCCGTGCTCCGGGGCCTTGCCGGCCGACCCATGCCAGATCCATCGTGGCTGGCCAGACCTGCAGTCTCCAGGCCCCGTTGCGTATGCGCTACGAAAACTGCATACATGGAATTACACGCGTGTCGCCTGGAGTCGTCAAGCGGAAATGTGCTATCGCCCACGGATTCCACGGGTAATTCACGAGTCCTTCCGCAGGTCGTGGCGCACGTCTCACTCACGACCCCGGCTTTTCATATCCCGGAGCAACCGGCGAGTCGCCACGCCGGGGCCACGATCTGCCCCGGTCGAACGCTGGACGTCGGCTGGTCGCCGCACCGCAGATTGCTGTGGAGGTTGGGTGCGGGCTCGCCGAACCGCAGGTTGCTCGTCGCCGGCGGGGTCGAGCCGCACGTTGTGCGTGTCTGGGACGCCGAACCGCACGTTGCTCGGCCTCCGACGCCCCCGACAGCCGCCGAACCGCAAGCCCCGCGTCCTCCACCATCCCGACGGACGCCGAACCGCACGTTCCACGTCGTCATCGACGCCGAACCGAACGAAGATGGTCGATCTAGGCCCTGATGGACACGTGGCCTGCGGTTCGGCGCGGCCGACGACGAGCAAGTTGCGGTTCGGCGACGTCCCTGGCTCCCAAACACGCACAACGTGCGGTTCGGCGGCCCCGTGGAGTCGTCAGGTCCGCGGGGGACCTCCGTGCTCATAGGCTGGCGGCATGCAGATCGCGCCCCGCACCGGCGGCCCCGTGCCCGACGTCGCCTCCCTCCTCGCCCGTCTCGCCGCTGACGGCGGTCGCCCCCGCCTCACCTGGTACGGCGACGACGGCGAACGCGTCGAGCTCTCCGGCGCCGTCCTCGCCAACTGGGCGAGCAAGACCGTCAACCTGCTCGTCGAGGAGTTCGACGCCGGGCCGGGCACCCGCGTCGTCGTCGACCTGCCGGTGCACTGGCGCACCGCGGTGTGGGCGCTGGCGGCCTGGCGCACCGGCGCGACGGTCGCCGTGCCCGAAGCCTCCGTCGCGCAGCCGGACGTCGTCGTCACCGACAGCCCGGAGCGCTGGGCCGACGGCGGGGCCGAGCTCGTCGTCGTCTCCCTGCCCGCGCTCGCCCGCCGGTACGACGGCGATCTGCCGTCCGGCGCCATCGACGCGGCCTCTGCCGTGATGACCTACGGCGACGCGATCGGCTGGGTGCCCGAGGTGGAGCCCCACCAGGACGCCCTGGTGACCGCTGGGGGCGCCGTCGGGCACAAGGACCTGGTCCCGGAGCCCGGAGCCGGTGCGCGCGTGCTGGTGGACGGGCGCGGCGCTGTCGCGGACGTGCTCCGGCACCTGCTGGGCGTCTGGGCCGGCGGCGGCTCCGCGGTGCTGACGTCGGCGTCGACCGCGGCCGAGCTGGAGCTGGACGACGCCCGCCTGGCCCGGCTGCTGAGCACCGAGCAGGCGCAGCGGTGAAGCCGACCGGTGCGGCCCGTCAGCGCCGGCCGAGCGCCCGGTAGGTCCAGCCGGCCGCCTGCCACGCGGTGCGGTCCAGCGCGTTGCGTCCGTCGAGCACCACTCGCCCCGCCACGAGCCGGCCTACCCGCTCCGGGTCGAGCTCGCGGAACTCACGCCACTCGGTGAGCACCAGGACGGCGTCGGCGCACGTCACCGTCACGTCGAGGTCCGGCTCGTAGTGCAGCTCCGGATGACGGGCCCGTGCGTTCTCGATGGCACGCGGGTCGGTCACGGTGACGGTCGCGCCGGCCGCACCCAGCCGGGCGGCTACCTCGAGGGCCGGCGAGTCCCGCACGTCGTCCGAGTCAGGCTTGAAGGAAGCGCCCAGCACGGCGATGCGCTTGCCCGCCACGGAACCACCGAGCACCTCCGTCGCGAGCTCGACCATGCGGGCCCGCCTCCGGTTGTTGATGTCGTCGACCTCCGCGAGGAACGCGACCGCAGGGTCGGCCCCGAGCTCGCCGGCGCGCGCCATGAACGCGCGGATGTCCTTGGGGAGGCAGCCACCGCCGAACCCGAGCCCCGCGTTCAGGAACCGGCGGCCGATGCGGGCGTCGTACCCGATCGCGTCGGCGAGCAGCGTCACGTCGGCGCCTGCCACCTCGCACAGCTCGGCCATCGCGTTGATGAACGAGATCTTCGTGGCCAGGAACGAGTTGGCGGCGACCTTGACCAGCTCCGCCGTCGGGTAGTCGGCCACGATGCGCGGGGTGTGCTCGGCCAGCGGAGCCGCGTACACCTCGTCGAGCTGGGCGACCGCGCGCTCGCCCGCCGCGCCGTCGGGCACCCCGTAGACGATCCGGTCGGGGTGCAGCGTGTCCTTGACCGCGAACCCTTCGCGGAGGAACTCCGGGTTCCAGGCGAGCGCCGCCTCGGGCTGCGCGGCCGCGACCATCCCGGCCAGCCGCTCGGCTGTGCCGACCGGCACCGTCGACTTGCCGACCACCAGGTCGCCCGGCGCGAGACGCGGCAGCAGCCCGCGGACGGCGGCGTCCACGTAGGTGAGGTCGGCGGCGTTGCTGTCGTCGGCCTGTGGCGTGCCCACGCAGACGAAGTGCACCTGTGCCCCGGCCACCGCCGCTGGGTCCGTCGAGACGGTCAGCCGCCCGGTGGCGCCCACCTCGGCGAGCAGCTCGTCGAGGCCCGGCTCGTAGAACGGCGACCGGCCCGCGGCGAGCGCAGCCACCTTGCGCGGGTCGATGTCGACGCCGACGACGGAGTGCCCGAGCTGTGCCATGGAGGCTGCGTGCACGGCGCCGAGATAGCCGAGTCCGATCACCGAGATCTTCACGATCGACGACGCTACCGGAAAGTGCGCAAACCACACCGGAAAGCGCGGCGGACGCCTCATGGATGGCGGGTATCCAGGTGCCTAAATGCCCGGTCGCACGCCGTTTCGCACCTGGCGGCACACGGTCTTCGGGCTTCTCCACGAACCCTCTACGGTCCAACCTCGGAGGGTGCGCCGCCGTGCAACACCCAGCCTCTAGGATCGGTGGCCGTGACGTTCCCTGACTTCAGCGCCCCAGGTGCGACGACCCCGACCAAGGGGCCGTCCCATGCCCGGACGCTGAACGGACTGGGCAGCGGCGCGTCCCGGACGGTCGCGATGGTGCTCGTCGCAGTGCTCTCGCTCGCAGTCACCGGCGGTGCGGCGGCGGTAACGCAGCTGACCGGGAACATCGAGACGGCAGAGATGACCGTCCTCGGCCCGGACCGTCCGGAAGAGGTGCTGCCGACGGACCCGAACGCGGGCACCCCGCTGAACATCGTGATCATGGGCAGCGACTCGCGCGGCGGAGACAACGCGGACCTGGCGGGCGGCGGCGAGATGGGTGCGCGTTCCGACACGACCGTCGTCATGCACATCTCGGGCGACCGGTCCCGGGTCGAGATGATCTCCATCCCCCGCGACTCCACGGTGGACCTCCCGAGCTGTACGACGAAGGACGGCACCACCACCCCCGAGCTGTACGGCACCAAGTTCAACGCCGCGTTCTCCCAGGGTGTGCAGTACGGCGGTGACGTGCCCTCCGGTGCGCTGTGCACCGTCAAGGCCGTCGAGGAGCTGACCGGCGTCTTCATGAACGGCTTCGTGGTCGTCGACTTCGCCGGGTTCTCCTCGATGATCGATGCCGTCGACGGCATCGACGTCTGCGTCGAGGAGGCCATCTACTCCGAGAAGGCCAACCACCTGGAGCTCGAGCCGGGTACGCACACCCTCCAGGGCGTCAAGGCGCTCGACTACGCCAGGGCCCGCACGGGCGACGGGCTCGGCGACGGGTCCGACCTCGGCCGCATCGGCAGGCAGCAGGAGGTCATGGCCTCGCTCGCCCGCAAGGTGCTGAGCCAGGAGGTCCTGACGAACCCCGCCAAGACCCTCAAGTTCCTCGATGCGGTGACCGACTCGCTCACCATGAACAAGGAGCTCGCCAGCATCGACGGACTCGCCGGGTTGGCTTACTCCATGCGCAACGTGCGACCTGACACGATCACCTTCATGACCGTCCCCAACGAGTACGACCCGGTCAGGACGGCCAACGTCCTCTGGACCGACGAGGCCGTACAGCTGTGGGACAACATCAAGCATGACAAGCCGGCCGGCTTCGACCCGGACGCCCCGTCGCCCGACGCCTCGGCGTCCGCTCCGACGGACGGCGCGAGCACCGAGGCCGGTGCGGATGCCGGGACCGATGGCGGGACGGAGACTGGCACCGAGGGCGGTACCGACAGCGGCACGGGTGGCGCCACCGAGCCCACACCGGAGTCGACCGAGATCAAGCAGGCCGGTGAAGAAGCCTTCACCGGCGCCGACACCACCAAGGTCTGCGGCTAGCCATGTCAGATCCCAGAACGTCGAACCGCTCGGCCCCAGGGGCCGACGACGACGTGACGCGCGTCCGGATACCGCCGAGCTTCACGCCGCAGGGCGTGAGCGGGCGGCCGGGGGCCGACGACGCGATCCCGGTGGGTGACACGGGCGAGCGTCCGCGCATCGTGCCCGGCGCGGGCAAGGAGCAGGGCGGGCTCGCCAACGCGGAGACGCCAGGCGTCGGGGTTCCCGGCGTCGCAGGCGCCCACCGCATCGGACGGCCGGAAGGCTCGGACGGAGCCCGCAGCGAACCACGCATACGTAGACAGTCTTCTCGGGAGGTACCGGTGTCCGGCCAGCGCAACAATCCCCCGCCCGTCCCACCACGTAGGTCGGGGCTGCCCACGCGGGGTGCTTCCGGCGGGCAGGCGCCGCGGTCCATCCCGCCGCGCTCGATGCCGCCGGCAGGCGGCCAGGCACCACAGGCCATCCCCCCGGGTCGCCCGGTCCGGGCGAGCGCCGGCCCCGTGCGGCCGACGCCGGTGCGCACCGCGCCGCGTCCCCCGGCCGGTGGGGGCAGGGGTGGCGGGACCCCGTCGCGTGCCCTCGCCTCCGGCGGACGGGGCGGCGGCAACATCCGCATCCGCAAGGGCCGCGTCTTCGGTGTGGTCTCCGTGCTGGTGCTGCTCGCGCTCCTCGCCTGGCCGATCGGGCTGCTGATCTGGGCCAACGGGAAGATCCAGCACGTCGAGGCGCTGTCCGACGCGTCAGGTACTCCTGGCACCACCTACCTGCTCGCCGGCTCGGACGCCCGGGGCAGCGGCGGCATCGACGACTCCACCAGCGGCGCCCGCACCGACACGATCATGCTGCTGCACAAGCCGACGTCGGGGCCGGTGGCCCTCATCTCGATCCCGCGTGACACCTACGCGGAGATCCCCGGCGTGGGCGGCGACAAGATCAACGCCGCGTACTCCTACGGTGGCGCTCCGCTGCTGGTACAGACAGTGGAGGGCCTCAGCGGGCTGACGGTCGACCACTACGTCGAGGTCGGCTTCGGCGGGGTGGAGGGTGTCGTGGACGCCGTCGGCGGGGTGCGGCTGTGCCTGGACTACGACGTGCACGACGTGAAGTCGAAGCTCAAGTGGGAGGCCGGCTGCCACGTGACGGACGGCAAGACCGCCATCGCGTTCTCCCGGATGCGGTACGCCGACCCGACGGGTGACATCGGCCGCGCCGAGCGCCAGCAGCAGGTCATCGCGCAGGTCGGCAAGAAGGTCGCGGACCCGGGCGTGCTGCTGAACCCGGCCACGCAGGTGGGCCTTGCCGACGCCGGCCTGGAGGCCCTGGTGACCGACACCAACTCGGGGATCATCGACATCGCGATGATGGGACTCGCGTTCCGGACCGCGAACGGCGACGACGGCGTGACCGGCACCCCGCCCATCGCCACCATCAACTACACGACGCCGTCGGGCGCCTCGGCCGTGCAGCTCGACCCGGACCAGGTCGGCGAGTTCTGGGCCAAGATCCGCGACGGCGACTACGAGGCCGGCGAGAAGGTCGGCGGCATGCCGGGCTGACCTGGCCGTCGGCCTGGCTGAACCGTGCCAGGCAGAACGTCACTCCGCGGGGTGTGTTGCTGTGCGTAGACGATGTCTACGCACAGCAACACACCCCACGGAGTATCTGTCTTCCCGACAGCGTTCTGGAATCTCCTGCCGAGCGTGGTGCGCTCAGCCGCGGACCTGAGACCGCAGCCGCTCGCCCTTGGCGTGCGCCACCGCGCTCAGCTCGGCCTGGAACGCCTCCATGCGCTCCCGCAGGGCCGCCGCACCGGAGTCCGTGCCGGAGGCCAGGATGCGCGCCGCGAGCAGGCCCGCGTTCCGCGCACCCCCGATCGACACCGTCGCGACGGGCACGCCCGCGGGCATCTGCACGATCGACAGCAGCGAGTCCATGCCGTCCAGGTACTTCAGCGGCACCGGCACCCCGATCACGGGCAGCGGCGTCACCGACGCCAGCATCCCGGGCAGGTGCGCGGCCCCGCCGGCGCCCGCGATGATGACACGCAGCCCGCGACCGGCGGCCTGCCGTCCGTAGTCGATCATCTCGGTGGGCATGCGGTGCGCCGACACGACGTCGACCTCGACGGGCACGTCGAACTCACCGAGTGCCTCGGCCGCCGCCTGCATGACGGGCCAGTCGGAGTCCGACCCCATCACGATGCCGACCTGCGGGTTGCTGCTCATGCGTCGTTCGCCTCTTCCTCGATGGTGGTATCGCCGTGCAGCATGGCCGCCGCGGCGACCGCCCGACGACGGACCTCGTCCAGGTCGTCACCGCTCACGTTCACGTGGCCCAGCTTGCGGCCCGGCCGGATGCCCTTGCCGTACAGGTTGACGCGCGCCTCGGGGAACGCGGCGAGCACGTCCGGCAGCGCGTCGGTGAGCTCGGTCAGCGTGGAGCCCAGCACGTTCGCCATGACGGTCCAGGGGGCCGTCGGCGTGGTGGCGCCGAGCGGCAGGTCGAGCACCGCACGCAGGTGCTGCTCGAACTGGCTTGTCACGGCGCCGTCGATGGTCCAGTGCCCGCTGTTGTGCGGGCGCATCGCGAGCTCGTTGACCAGGACGGTCGGCACGCCGTCCGGCCCGGTGACCTCGAACAGCTCGACGGCGAGCACGCCGGTGACGTCCAGTCCGTCGGCCACCGTCGTCGCGATCTCGCGCGCGCGGGCGTCGAGCTCTGCGGACAGGCCAGGGGCCGGGGCGATCACCTCCGCGCACACGCCGTCCCGCTGCACCGACTCGACGACGGGCCACGCCCGCACCTCGCCCGACGGGCGCCGGGCCACCAGCGCGGCCAGCTCGCGCACGAACGGCACCTTCTCCTCGACCAGGAGCTGCGGCCCGCCGGCCGCTACCCCGGCGAACCAGTCGTCGACGTCGCCGGGGGACGAGACCACCCGGACGCCCTTGCCGTCGTAGCCGCCCCTGGACGTCTTGACGACGGCGGTGCCGCCCATCTCCCCGAGGAAGGCGGCCAGAGCGGCCCGCCCCTCCTCAGGGGACGACGCAGGCAGCGGCGCCCACCGCGGGCACGGCACGCCCAGCTCGGTGAGCCGGCGCCGCATCGCGATCTTGTCCTGCGCCTGCACCAGCGCGTGCGGGCCGGGGCGCACGGGCGTCCCGTGCTCGATGAGGTCCGTGAGCAGAGCGTTCGGCACGTGCTCGTGCTCGAACGTCAGCACGGCCGCCGCCCGGCCGGACGCCGGGGCGATCAGCGAGCGGATCGCGGCCTCGTCCTGGGCCTCGCCCACCGGCGTGTCCGTCACGACCTGGGCCGCCGACGACTCCGGGTCCTCCACCAGGACGCGCAGCCGGATGCCCAGCTCGCCGGCGGCCGGCGCCATCATGCGGGCGAGCTGCCCGCCCCCGACGACTGCGACGACGGGCGGACCGGACTGGCTCATATCTGTTGCGCTCACGTGGGTGAAGCCTACCGGCGGCCGCGGCCCTTCCTCTGGCCGAAGCTGGAGACCTTCGACCCCACCGGGAGCACCTGGTGCGGGTCGAGCGTCTTGGGCACCCCCGAGAGGAACACGGAGAACACCGGCGGTGTGCGCTGCGTGAGCTGGAGATTGCCGCCGTCTGCCGCCACGAGGTCCTTGGCCAGGGCGAGCCCGAGGCCTGTCCCCGCGCCGGACGTGACGCCGCGCTCGAAGATCTTGCCCTGCATGTCCTCGGGCACACCTGCTCCCTCGTCCATGACCTCGATGGCCATGGCGCCCCGCTGCCCCTCGCGGATCCGCAGCGTGGTGGTCCCTGCGCCGTGCTTGAGCGAGTTCTCCAGCAGCGTGGAGAGCACCTGGGCGAGTGCACCCGGCGTCGCCAGGACGCGGGCACCGCCCGAGCTCTCGACGTTCAGGTGCCGGTCCGCCCGCTCGAACGACTCACGCCACTCCTCCTCCTGCTGGAGGAAGACGACCGCGACGTCGACCGACTCCGTGGTGCCGCCCTGGGCGCGCCGCGAGCGGGAGAGCAGGTCGTCGACCACACCGACCAGCCGCTCCACCTGCTCGAGCGAGATCCGGGCCTCCTCCTGCACGTCCGGCTCGCTGGAGGTGAGGGTGATCTCCTCCAGGCGCATCGTGAGCGCGGTGAGCGGCGTCCGGAGCTGGTGGGACGCGTCGGACGTGAACTGTCTCTCCACGGCGAGCCGCGCCGCGAGCCGGTCGGAGCTTCGCGCCAGCTCGGCCGCGACGAGGTCGATCTCCTCCACGCCGGACGGGTCCAGCCGTGGGCGCACCTGTCCCGCGCCGAGCTGTTCGGCCGACGCGGCCAGGTACACGAAGGGTTGCGCCAGCCGGTTCGCCTGCCAGGCGGCCGTGACGGCGCCGGCGGCGAACGCGCCGACGCTGCCGAACACGACGAGCACCACGACGTTGATCGCCTTGATGTACGCGGGCCAGGCCGATACGGAGACCAGCACGCCCATGACCGGCTGCGCCTCGGAGATGAGACCCCGCTCGATCGTGGCGCCGGTGACGGGTTCGCCCGAGACCAGCTGCTCGCCGTTGGGCTGGTTCACCGTCACGTACGCGACGATGTCCGTGTCCTGTGGCTGCACGGCTCGGTCGAGGACCGACTGGTCGACGAAACCGGCCTCGGCGGCAGATCGGTTGCGTTCGTAGGAGTTGACGGAAGAAGCCAGGAGGTCCTGCACCCGGGTCTCTACTCGCTGGACTTCCTGGCCGTAGATGTACCGGGCACCGAAGATAGCGAGCGGGATGCCCAGGAGCAGGACGGCGACCGCAACCGCGGCGATCGTCGCCTGCAGCACGCGGGCGCGCATCTGGCTAGCTCGCCCCGATCTCGAAGCGGAAACCGAGGCCGCGCACGGTCGAGACGTAGCGCGGTGCGTTGGCGTCGTCGCCGAGCTTGCGGCGCAGCCAGGACACGTGCATGTCCAGCGTCTTGGTGGAGCCGACCGGGTCGGAGCCCCAGACATCGCGCATCAGCGTGTCCCGGACGACCACGGAGCCGGCGTTCTGCACGAGGACGCGCAGCAGGTCGAACTCCTTGGTGGTCAGGTGCAGCTCGCGGTCACCCTGGAAGGCGCGGTGCGCGGAGACGTCGACGCGGACGTCCTGTGCGTGCAGCTCCTCCTCCTCGCCGGTCTCGCCGTGCGAGCGACGCAGGAGTGCCCGCACCCGCGCGAGCAGCTCGGCCAGGCGGAAGGGCTTGGTGACGTAGTCGTCGGCGCCTGCGTCGAGGCCCACGACAAGGTCCACCTCGTCGGCGCGGGCGGTCAGCACGAGCACGGGCACGGTGAGGCCGTTGGCCCTGATCTCGCGCGCGACATCGAGCCCGTCCATGTCGGGAAGGCCCAGGTCCAGAACGACGATGTCCGCACCGGTCGAGCTCTCGATCGCACCTTTGCCGGTTCCTTGCACGACGACGTCGTATCCCTCACGGGAGAGCGCTCGTGCCAACGGCTCGGCAATGGCCGGGTCGTCCTCGGCTAGGAGTACGTGAGTCATTTCGCCATCGTAGGGCATAACCGACGCTCTGGCGCTACCCGGGCACCCACGGGTCGGCCACCTCACCGAATCCTTTCGGTAGAGGGTGCCACGGCGCAAGTGCTACCACGGTATGACGCGCCCGCGCAACGGTTCGACCTACTCTGACCTGCATGGGTTGGTACGAGCGGTGCGCACAGTGGTCGGAGCGGTACCGGTTCCTCATGGACCTCGCTCTGACGGTGCTGTGCAGCCTGATCGTGGTGGTGACCGCGGGGGACGCGGGCCCTTACTACCTCACCCCCGTCGAGGCCGCCCTGATCTCGGCCGCGGTGGTCGCGCCACTCGCCTGGTGCCGCACCCGCCCGGTCGCCTCGTGCATTGCCGTCTTCGTGGTGTGCATGGTGCACATGATCGTGTTCACCGTCCCCGTGCTGCTGCCGGCCGACCTGGCTGTGTTGGTATCGATGTACTGCGTCACGGTCTACGGACCCCGTTGGGCCTACCTGATGGCGTGCGGGATGGCCGTGGCCGGCCCGCTCACCCTGGGTGCGTTGATGTGGCTCCAGAACGGGCCCTACACAGCCGATCCTGCCCCGACCATCGGCACGGTCGTGATGGTCATGACCTTGTTGGCCTGCTCGTTCGCGTTCGGCCTCGTACGCCGGTCCCGACGCACGATGCTCGTGGCCATGCGTGAGCGTGCCGAGCGCCTCGAGATCGAGCGCGACCAGCAGGCGCAGATCGCCACCGCCGCCGAGCGGTCGCGCATCGCACGCGAGATGCACGACATCGTGGCCCACTCCTTGTCGGTGGTCATCGCGCAGGCCGACGGCGGCCGGTATGCCGCGGCCGCCGACCCGGCGGCGGCCCAGCGCTCCCTCGGCACCATCGCCGAGACGGGCCGCGCTGCCCTCGCCGACATGCGGCGACTGCTCGGGGTGCTGCGCGAGGACCAGCCGGGTGCTCCCACGCCGCTCGGCCTCGTCGCGCCGGACGGCGGCTCGGCGCAGCCGCGCCGCCCCGCACCGGGCCAGAGCCAGGCACCGGGTACCGGTCGGGTCGGAACGACGGGCCCAGGTGCGGCAGGGGCCGCCCGGGCAGCAGGTGCCCCGGGGGCCGGCGCGACGGCGGTGGGCGGCTCCGCTCCGCTGCGCCCACAGCCCGACGCGGCGGACATCGGGCAGCTGGTCCAGCAGGCCCGCGACGACGGCCTGCGGGTGTCGTGGGCCCGCGTCGGCATCGAGCGGCGTCTGCCGCCGGGCGTGGGTCTCACCCTGTTCCGGGTCTGCCAGGAGTCGCTCACCAACGTGCGCAAGCACGCAGGCCCACGACCCGCCGTCACCATCCTGCTGCGCTGGGGCGAGGAAGAGGTGGAGCTGCGGGTGGAGGACGACGGCCGCGGCCTGGCGGCCGACGGCTCCCCTGGTCCCGACGAACCGCCGCCCACCGCCGGCTACGGGCTGCTCGGCATGCGGGAGCGGGCCGAGATGTTCGGCGGCACGCTCACCGCCGGGCCACGCCGCGGCGGCGGATTCTCCGTGCGATTCGTCGTGCCCATCCCGCGAGCGGCCGCCCATGTCCCCGCTCCGGTCCCCGATGCGGTCCCAGACGCTCGGCCCGACGCCGAGCCCGATGTCCGGCCGGACGACATACCCGACCGCGCCACCGATGCCGAGGCGGACCACTCCCCCGCTGCCGGGACCCCCGACACACCACCCGAACCGCGTGCCGGCCACGCGGTCCCGAACGACACACGAGGAGCACGATGACCTACGCCCCCGGAGGGGTCGACCGACCGGTGCGCGTCGCGCTCGTCGACGACCAGCCGCTCGTCCGCGCGGGCCTGCGCATGGTGATCGACTCCCAGCCGGACCTGGAGGTCGTGGTCGAGGCCGACGACGGTCGCGACGCGCTGCGCCGGCTGGCCGCCACGGTGTCCGACGTCGTGCTGATGGACGTGCGCATGCCCGCGATGGACGGCCTGACCGCCACCCGGGCGCTCCTGGCCGACGGCGCCGCCGCCGCGGCGGGCGACCCCCGCGTCGTCGTGCTGACCACGTTCGACCTGGACGAGTACGTGCTCGACGCGATCCGGGCCGGAGCCAGCGGCTTTCTGCTCAAGGATGCCCAGCCGGAGGAGCTGCTGACGGCCATCCGTACCGTGCATCAGGGCGACGCGGTGATCGCGCCGTCGTCCACACGGCGGCTGATGGAGCGCCTGGTCACGGCCCTGCCGCCCGAGAAGGCCGCTGGACCCCAGGAGGCCCTCGCCGCCCTGACGACCCGCGAGCGCGAGGTGCTCGTGCTCATGGCGCGCGGGCGGTCCAACACCGAGATCGCGTCGGACCTGTTCGTCGCCGAGGCGACGGTCAAGACGCACGTGGGGCGCATCCTGTCGAAGCTGAACGCCCGCGACCGCGTGCAGGCCGTGGTGACGGCGTACGAGACGGGCCTGGTCCGCCCGAACTCCTGATCCCTCCTCGTCGACTACTCCGCGGCGAGCGCCGCCACGGGGTGGGTGCGCACGGCGGCCCGCGCCGGTGCGACGGAGGCGACGAGACCTGCCACGAGCGCGATGCCGAGGACCACGGCGATCTCGGCCCACGGGACCACGAGCGACACGTCGCCGATGGAGGTCAGGACGCTGATCGCTCCGGCCCAGCCGTACAGCAGGCCGAGGACGATGCCGAGCACGGCGCCCACCCCGGCGATGAGCATCCCCTCGATGGCGAGCATGGTCCGCAGCTGCGCCTTGGAGAGCCCGATCGCCCGCAGCATCGCGCTCTCCCTGGTCCGCTCGATGACGGACAGCGAAAGGGTGTTGGCCACGCCGATCAGCGCGATCACCACCGCGACGGCGAGCAGCCCGACCACGAGAGCCAGAATCATGTCGATGACCTGCTGGATGCTCTCCCGTTCGGCGACGGCGCCGCCGACGTTCACGACCTCGTCCGTCGTCGAGACCGCGTCCTGCACCGCCGTGATCACGGCCCCCACGTCCTGCCCGGCGGAGACGCCTGCCCAGAGCTGGTTGGGCCGCAGGTCGGGGTGGATGCCCGCGAGATCATGGGACACGATGAACGCGGTCCCGTACGTCAGGTCGCCCGTCACGACGTCGAGCGTCGTGGTCCCGCCGGGCCCGTCGAGCACGATCTCGTCGAGACCGTCGACCTCCTGGTTCTGTGCGAGCGACTCCGGGACGACGAGCGTGCCGGGTCGCAGGTCGCCCAGCGCGTCCGGATCGTTCACGACGGCGCGCAGCTCGTCAGGAGCCGCCGCGACGACGTCGATCGTCGGCCAAGTCCCGTCGGGCGTCTCCACGCTCGCCGCGGTCACCTGGGCGACGGCTCGGAGCTCCTCGACATCGGCCACCGCGTCGGCGACGGCCGGCGGCATCGCGGCCTGCTGGCCGTCGTCGTCGGACGTCGTGGTCGAGACCTGGATGTCGACCGGGTACATCGAGTCCAGCTCGTTGTCCATGGTCGCGCGTGCCGTCGCGGCACCGGTCGTCATCATGCCGACGAGGGTGACGCCGATCAGGAGCGCGGTCGCCGTCGCCGCCGTCCGCCGGGGGTTGCGCAGGGTGTTCGCGGTCGCGAGCCGGGCCGACGGGCCCGTCATGCCCGCGAGCCTGCCGATGCCCGACGTGACCTTCGGCAGCCAGAAGACCGAGCCGATGATGACGCCGATCAGGGAGAGGCAGCCGCCGCCGACCACGGCCGCCATCGGGAGCGTCGGATCGGCGCCGCCACCCTGGACCGCGAGCCAGACGCCCACGGCGACCGCCGCGAACCCACCAAGGGTGGTGAGGGCGGCGAACACGGCGCGGACGCGTCCGGCGCCCTTGCCAAAGGTCGGGGCGTCGGCCGGCCGCAGCGCGGCAAGCGGTGCCACCCTGGCCGCGGAGAGCGCCGGGGCGAGGGCGGACGCGAGGGTCACGACGATGCCGACGGCGAGCGGTGCGATGAATACCGGCGCGCTCAGGTCGACGGTCTCCGGCAGCGTCACCTCGAGGTCGAAGGCCGGCGCGATCATGAGCCCGGCCTGGACCAGTGCCGTGCCACCGACGATCCCGGCGAGGGAGGCGAGGGCGCCGAGGATCGCTGCCTCGAGGAGCACGCTGCGGTAGAGCTGGCCGGTGGTGGCCCCGACGCAGCGCAGGAGCGCCAGGGTGCGGGAGCGCTGTGCGACGAGCACCTGGAACGTGTTCGCGATGACGAGCCCCGCGACGACCAGGGCGACGGCGGCGAAGGCAAGGACGAACACGAGGTAGACGACGTCGGTCCCGCCCGACATCTGCGCCACCACCTTCGTGGCGTACTCCTCGGTGGCCGTCACGTCGCTCGCCGCGGGGACGGCCTCCGTGAGGGCGGCCTCGACCGCCGCTGCGTCGGCCGAGTCCTCGAGCGCGACCATGATCGCGCTGGTGGTCGGCTGCCGGCCGGGCTCGGTCCCGTCGGCGAGCCGCTCAGCGATCGCGGACTGCGTCAGGACCCCCGCCCCGCCCCCGGGGTAGGCACGGAAGGGGTCGTCCACGAACCCGGTCACGGTCAGCTTCTCGACGGCCTGCTCGCCGTCGTAGCCCTCGCTGCCGTCCTCGTACGTGGTGGGCTCGTCGTCCAGGACCCACCGGGACGAGGCGACGACGTCGCCGAGCCCGACCCCGAGACGCTCCGCGACATCCGGCGGGAGCGCGATCTCGTCGTTCGCCGCCGGCCAGGCACCGTCGGTCAGCTCGAGCGCTGCGAGGCGCTCGTCCGACGCCACGCCGATGAGCTGCTGCCACACCGACTTCCCCGCGTTGTTGAGCTCGGTGAACTGGGGCACCTGCGGGTCCGCCGCGGCGACACCGTCGACCCCCCTGGTCGCCTCGAGGTCGGCGGGGGTCAGCGACTCGTCGCCGAAGACCACCAGCTCCGCGTCGGCGAACGTCGCAGTGACCTGGTTGTTCGTGATGTCGGTGATCAGGCTTCCGGTCAGCAGCGTGGCCGCGACGAACGCCGTACCGATGGCGATGGCGACGCCGGCCGACGCGAGGCGACCCGCGCTGCGGCGCATCTGCGCGAGCGTGAGACGCGCAGCAGGCATGGAGGTGGCCATCAGGCACCCGCCCCGGACCGGCGCGTCGTGACCTCGGGCTCGAGGGTGCGGAGGGCGTCGAGGCCGGCCATGGCGGACTCGGGGGTGGGGTCGCTGATGTCGCCGGCGATGCGGCCGTCGGCGATCAGGACGGCGCGGTCGGCATACGCGGCGGCGGAGGGGTCGTGGGTGACCATGATGATGGTGCGGCCGAGCTCGCGGACGGAGCGGCGCAGGAAGGACAGGACCTCGGCCCCGGAGCGGGAGTCGAGGTTGCCGGTGGGTTCGTCGGCGAACACGACGTCGGGCTGGGCGATCAGGGCGCGGGCGATCGCGACGCGCTGCTGCTGTCCGCCGGAGAGCTCTCCGGGGCGGTGGGTCAGGCGGCCGCCGAGGCCGAGGGTCTCCACGAGGGTGTTCAGCCAGGCCTTGTCGACGGTGCCGCCGGCGAGCTCGACGGGCAGGGTGATGTTCTGCTCGGCCGTGAACATGGGCAGGAGGTTGAACTGCTGGAACACGAACCCGACGCGGTCGCGGCGGAGCCGGGTCAGGGCCTTGTCGTTCAGGCCGGTGATCTCCGTGGTCCCGAGGAAGGCTTGTCCGCTGGTGGCGGAGTCCAGGCCGGCCAGGAGGTGCATCAGGGTCGACTTGCCGGATCCGGAGGGGCCCATGATCGCGGTGAAGCGGCTCTGCTCGAAGTCGACGTCCACGCCGTCCAGGGCCCGCACGGTGGCCTCACCCTTGCCATACGTCTTCGTCAGGGAACGGGCCCGTACGGCGCGGGCGGCGCCGCCCGGCGCAGGGGCCGGCTGGTCCGCCGGGACGTACACGGTGGTGTCCACGAGATTGCTCCTCGAGTCGTCGCTGCTGCTGAGTCCTGCCGGCGAGCC
This sequence comes from Promicromonospora vindobonensis, assembly GCF_042685865.1. Lineage (NCBI taxonomy): Bacteria > Bacillati > Actinomycetota > Actinomycetes > Micrococcales > Promicromonosporaceae > Promicromonospora > Promicromonospora vindobonensis. Next base: position 1,527,755 of record NZ_JBHUOG010000001.1, read on the forward strand.
ACCGGCGGCGGCTCGCACCGGGCGGCGTCGGCGAAGGTTCGCCGACGCCGCCGGAAGTGGTCCGGCGTTCCCGGGTGTGACCCGGTACGGCCGGCAGAGACGAACCTACGGAGCGGGATGCCGTCTGGACATCGGGTGTCAGCCTGATCCTTTCCGGACGGTGTCATCCCCTGGTCGTACGTCCGGGCGCCCCGAGTAGGGGCACACCCTCAGGGGTCGTGCCACGCGGAGCACGACGCCGGGCCTGTGGACGCTGCGATCGTGCACAGGGACCTCGCCGCGAGACCCTGACCCTGCCCGTGCACGACGAGGCTGGGTGCATGACCCGACCCCCGTCGTCCGACGGCGCAGTGCGCGTGACCCTGCACCCCGGCGAGGACCTGCTCCTCCGCCCGGGCACCCGGCTGGCCGACCTGCGCGCGCCGCTCGCGACGCTCACCCGGCGCCCGGAGCTCCGGTACGCCACGCTCACCGTCGACGGCGCGCCCGTGACCGACGACCGGGTGGCCGGCGAGCGCCCCCTGCTGCCCGGCGCCGTCCTCCGGGTGCGGCGGCCGGGCCGGCCGGTGGCCGAGCCCGCACCGGGCCCTGGGCTCCGGTCCGCCGCCACCATGCCCTGGCTCGTCGCCCGGGTCACCGGGCCCGACGCCGGGGCCGTGATCGGTGCCGACGGGCCCCTGGCCGCACTCAGGACCTGGACTCGGCTGCGGCAGGGCGGACGGCTCACGGTCCGCAGGACACGCGGCCCAGCGGCGTGGCTCGCACCCCCTCCCGCCACCCCGCACGGCGGCGTTGTTCCCTGGACGCTCACCCTGCTCCCCGCTGCCGCATCGCTCGCCCTCGCCGCAACGCTTCGCCAGCCGCTCCTGGCGGTGTTTGCGCTGGTAGGCCTGGTTGTGGCGCTGCCACAACTCCGCGCTGCCCGGCAGCGGGCGACGGCCGACGGGCCCGCACAGGTCCGGTCGCGCGGGCTATCGGGGCCCGGCAGCCTGCTGGCCTTCGCGCATGCAGCGCTCCACGTCTCGCCGGGCGCCTGGGCGGCGGCGCAGGAGGCCCATGCCGCCACGCGTTCCCCCGGCTCGCCTGGCGCCTCGCGCGCCGCCCCCGGCGCGGAGGTGTGCCTCCTGACCGCACCTCGCGACGACCCCTGGGAGCAGCTGCTGCACGATGGCTCCGTCGCCGTGCTCGGGCCGGCCGGCCTCGCCCGCTCGGTCGCCCGTGCGCTCGTCGCCGGGCGCGCGGCACGCGGCGCGGAGGTGCGGGTCGGCCGTGACACACCGGGCTGGTCCTGGGTGCGCTGGCTGCCCGGGGGCGGTCCGCTCGTCCTGGTGCTGGACCGAACGGCGGGCCCAGGGCACGCCGGCCCGCACGCCGCCGACCTCGTGGTGTCCGTCGGCGCGGTCCCGGCCGGGTGCCGCGCGGTCGCGCGCGTCCTGGACGCCCGTCGGGTCCGGATCACGGGCCCCGACGGAACGGCGCGCACCGTGCCCCTCGTCGGTGTCTCCGCCGAGTGGGCGGAGCACCTGGCCCGCCTGCTCGCCGGCGCCGCCGGGCTCGGCCGGACCGCCACCGGGGACGAGCGCGGCGCCCAGCTCCCGGCCGTCGTCCCCCTGACCAGGGCGCACGGCTTCACCGAGGTACCGGTGCCAGGGGCGCTCGCAGGGCGCTGGTCGCGCTCCGCCGGCTGGGCGGTGCCGCTCGGCGTCGGAGCCGACGGCGCGCCCGTGTGCCTCGACCTGGTCCGCGACGGGCCGCACCTGCTCGTCGCGGGCACCACCGGGTCGGGCAAGTCGGAGCTGCTGCAGACGCTCGTGCTCGGGCTCGCGCTGACCCGGTCCCCCGCCGACCTGGCCCTGGTGCTGGTGGACTTCAAGGGCGGCGCGAGCCTCGGCGTCTGCCCCCGCCTGCCGCACGTGGTGGGCCAGGTCACCGACCTCGAGCCCGGGCTAGCCGCGCGAGCGCTCGCAGGGCTGCGAGCGGAGCTGCGCCGTCGCGAACGGGTCCTCGCCGCCCATGCCGTGCCCGACGTCGCCCTGCTGCCTCCCGGAACGCTGCCCCGGCTCGTGGTGGTGATCGACGAGTTCCGTGCCCTGGCCGACGACCTGCCCGAGTTCCTGCCCGCCCTGCTCCGGGTCGCGGCACAGGGGCGGTCGCTCGGCGTGCACCTCGTGCTCGCCACGCAGCGCCCCGGTGGAGCCGTCGGGCCGGACCTGCGGGCGAACGTCAGCGCGCGCCTCGCGCTGCGCGTCACCGACCCGTTGGAGTCGCGCGACGTGCTCGACGACCCCGCGGCCGCCCGCATCCCGCTCACGTCGCCGGGCAGGGCGGTGCTGCGCCTGGGCTCGGCGCCGCCGGTGCCGCTGCAGTGCGCGCATGCCACGGCGCCGCCCGAGGCCGAGATGCCCCTCGTGCGCCGCGCGCCCGCCGGCCCCGCGCACCCCGGCGGCGCCGGCACCCCCGGCGGCGAGCCGACGGTGGCCGGCACCACGCCCGGTCCCCGTGCGGGTTCGTCGGGCGGTCCGCCAGATCCTGGGCTGCCCGACGTCGCCACGCTCGTCGTCGATGCGGCCCGTCGCGCGGCGGCCGCGCTGGGACACGTACCGGGTGCTCCACCGTGGCTACCGCAGCTCCCCCGACGGGCCGGCGTCGCGGACCTGCCACCCGCCACCCGGCGGGACCGCGCCGGGCTCGTCCTCGCCCTCGGCGACGACCCGGAGCGGCAGCGCCGCACGACCGTCACGTGGGACCCGGGAGATGGTCACCTCGCGGTCGTCGGACGGGCTCGTTCCGGGCGCACCACCGCGCTGGTCACCCTCGCGCTGGCCGCGTTGCGGCTCGGCTGGGCGGTGCACGGGATCACCCGCGACCCCGCTGCGCTGGCGCCACTGGCCCACCACCCCTGCTACGGCGGGACGGTCCGCCCGGACGACACCGAGGCGGTGGGCCGGCTGCTCGCCGACGTCGGTGCGACCGACCGGCAGAGCACCGGGTCGGACACCGCAGCGGACACCGGCGCCGGGCGCTGGGCCGGGCACGCCGGCGAGGTCCGCACGCTGGTGCTCGTCGACGGTGCCGAGGAGGTCCGCGTAACCGTGCCGCCCGCCGCGCTGCGGTCTGCGGTCGCGTTCGCGCTCTCGGCCGACGCCCCGTCGATGGGCGGCCTGGCGTCGCGGGTCGGGCCCCGCCTGGTGCTGCTCGGCACCGACCGTGCTGCCGACGTCGTGCTCGGGGCGCCGGTCGCGCTCGCCGGTTCGGGTGGCCCGCCGGGCCGGGCCGCGTGGTGCGGCAGGGGTGATCCGGTGCTCTGCCAGGTCCTGGAGCCCGAGCTCAGTCCTCGGAGCCGGTCCCCGACGTCGCCGCGGTGACCGAGGGCGTCATGAGCAGGGCGCCGACGGCGACCGCGATCACGAGGGCCGCCCAGCCGCCCGCCACGGCGATCCCCGTGCCGCTGCCGATCGCCGCGACGGACCCGATGATCTGAAAGAGCTGCCAGGTCACGATGGGTCCGCGACCCGAACGACGGCCGGCCAGAAGTGCTCGACCGGACACCACGAGAACCCAGGCGACTCCCAGGAGGAAGAGAACCAGAAAGAGGCTCACCCCGACCGATGAGGAACCGCCCGTAAGGAGTTCGCCAAGTAACACCACGGCGAAAGCAACGAGTCCGATCACCTCGACCAGGACGCCGATCACGAGGGCACGAAGAAACGCCGGGACACGGCGCGCGAAAAAGGCTTCCAGTACTGGCACGACGGACTAGGATACTGGTGAGAGGCCTATTCACAATAGTGTGACGGATACCTCAGGGTTCACTGTGCAGAAACTTGCCCGTAACCCCTTGTGCGAGTGTTCACGAGCGTGTGAACCTAGACGCAGCAATCCACCACACCCCCGAACAAACCCCCGTCGGTCGCCGCCTGGCGCACAGGGATCGGAAAAACGATCCATAACCAGACCTGTGCGCCCCAGACGCACGACGACGATGCTCCCACCTGGCGAGCCGGACGGCGGGTAGTTCCTTCCAAGGAGTACGTGACCATGGACTGGCGCCACCGCGCAGCATGCCTCGAAGAGGATCCCGAGCTGTTTTTCCCGATCGGCAACACGGGCCCCGCCCTGCTGCAGATCGAAGAGGCCAAGGCAGTGTGCCGTCGCTGCGACGTCGTCGATACCTGCCTCAAGTGGGCTATCGAGTCCGGCCAGGACGCCGGCGTCTGGGGCGGTATGAGCGAGGACGAGCGCCGTGCGCTCAAGCGCCGCACTGCGCGCGCTCGTCGCGCGGGCTGACCTCAGCACCACCCTTCTCCGCGAGCCGCGCCTGAGCACTCCCCCTTCGCCCAGGCGCGGCTCGCGTCATTCTTTCCGGCCACGCACCGGTGCACCCCGGTAACGTGCCCGAATACCGGCAATGGGCCTTCAGGGCAGCCGGCTCAGGACCGCGCCGAGTCCGCCACCCGCAGCACCAGCTGCAGTTCCACCTGGGTGCCTCCACCCTCGCGGGTCGACCATTCGATGGTTCCCCCGAGCTCGTTGGTGACGAGCGTCCGCACGATCTGCGTGCCGAGACCGCTGCCGGGCCCCCGCCCGCCGGCGCCGCCGTTCTCGGGCAGGCCCACGCCGTCGTCGGCCACCACCACCCGCAGGTCCGACTGCTGCCGCTCCACGCCGATCTCGATGGTGCCCACCGCGCGCCCGACGAACCCGTGCTCCACCGCGTTGGTGACCAGCTCGGTGAGCACGAGGGCGAGCGGCGTCGCGTCCTGCGCCGGCACCATGCCGAACGAGCCCGTGCGTACCGTCCGGACCGAGGTACCCGCTGAGGCGACGTCGGCCGTGAGGCGCAGCGCCCTGCCCACCATGTCGTCGAGCTCGACCTGCTCGTCCAGGGTCTGCGAGAGGCTCTCGTGCACGAGAGCTATGGTCGAGACCCGCCGCATGGCCTCCTCGAGCGCCTCCTTCGCGGCCGGCACGTCCATCCGTCGAGCCTGCAGCCGCAGCAGCGCCGCCACGGTCTGCAGGTTGTTCTTCACGCGGTGGTGGATCTCGCGGATCGTCGCGTCCTTGGTGATGAGCTCGCGCTCGCGCCGGCGCAGCTCCGACACGTCGCGGCACAGGAGCACGGCGCCGATGCGCTGGCCGCGGTCGGTCAGCGGCATCGCGCGCAGCGACAGCGACACCCCGTGCGCCTCGATGTCGGTACGCCAGGGCGCGCGGCCCATCACCACGAGCGGCAGCGACTCGTCGACCGGCTTGAGCTGTTCGACCATCTCCGCGGTCACCTCGACGAGCGACTGCCCCACGAGCGGGCCGATCACGCCGAGCCGGTGGAAGCACGACAGGGCGTTCGGGCTCGCGTACAGCACCTCGCCCTCCGAGTTGAGGCGGATGAGCCCGTCGCCGACGCGCGGGGCGCCACGCCGTGAGCCCGTCGCGGCGTTCGGCAGGGGGAACTCACCCCGCGGGATCATCGCCACGAGGTCGTCGGCGGCCTCGACGTAGTTCAGCTCCAGCCGCGACGGCGTGCGCCCCGACCCGAGATTGGTCTGCCGAGCGATCACGGCGACCGCCGTGTCCTTGTGGACCACGGGGATCGCCTCCTCCCGCACCGCGTACGCGCCGAACCAGCGCGGCTCCCTTGCGCGCTGCGCCTTGGCCTCCGCCATCGCCTTGGCGAGCTGCGGCCGCTGCCCCTCGGGTGCGAACGAGCCGACTATGTCGTCGTAGTGCACCGTCGCCCCCGTCGAGGGACGACACTGCGCGATGGCGACGAACCGGCCGTCGTCGGTGGGCAACCACAGCACCAGGTCCGCGAACGCCAGGTCCGATACCACCTGCCAGTCACCGACCAGAAGATGCAGCCACTCCACATCGGCCGGCTCGAGGTCGGCGTGCTCAAGGATCAGGTCACTCATCGCAGACACGCGCCCCAGCCTATGCCGGAACCGCCCATGGCCCGTTGCGGGCGCATCGCGTACCCCCGGCGGAGACGCCGCACGCACGTATCGGCCGCGCGCAACGCGTCGGTTAGAGTTCCACCACCGGCATGCTCCGTCGGCGCGAGGAGGAAAGCCCGTGCACCTGACAGTGGACCTGACGTTCCCCGCGAACATCGACGACGTCTCCGCGATGCTCGCCGACGAGTCGTTCGTGCGATGGCGCGCCCAGCGTTCCACCGGGTCCGTGAACGGCGCGGTCGAGCAGGCCGACGTCACCGGCAGCGCTGCGACCGGCTTCACCGTGGTGGTCCGGCGCACCCTCCCGACCGACATCATCCCCGTGCAGGCGCGCCCGTTCGTCGGCGCACACCTCGAGATCCGCCAGGCCGAGGCCTGGGAGGCGGCGGCCGAGGGCCGGCGCACCGGAACGGTGGCCGTCGAGATCATGGGAGCACCGGTGCGCGTCACCGCCACGGCCGCGATGACCGCTCTGCCCGACGGCGGGACGCGGCTCACCTATGCGGGTGACGTGCGAGCGACCGTGCCGTTGTTCGGCGCGGTGATCGAGGAGGCGGCGGTCGGCGCGGTACGCACGACCCTGGAGACCGAGGCGGAGGCAGGCCGGGACTGGCTCGCGGGCAAGCGCACGGGTACGGCCTGAGCCGGCCCGCTCCGGACGTTCCCTCGGGGCGCCCGCTGTCGGCCGCGTCGAGCACCGCTGCCGGACCACCCCCTGACGAAACCCTTCCCCGGACCTGGCGGAACCTCGTCATTTCGGACATAGTTTCCCAATTGCAACCTGCGGTTCGTTCAGCCTCAGCCCGTTTTGCCTGGCGAGTGCTAGAACCTGAGCGAACATTCGTGTCGGATGTGGGCAACTTTGTGCTCTGATATCGCTTTCAGCCCCGACACACGCGCCCCGATCACGAGGAGTCCCAGTGCCCAGCAAACACGGACCGGTCCGAAGCCGGACCGTCGCCCCCCGACGCGCGGCCCTTGCCGCGCTGACGGTCGCCGTCCTGCCACTCACCGCCTGCGGCTCGCTCCTGGGGCAGAGCCCGGCGGGCGCAGAGGACGACGACGCGCCGATCACGCTCACCGTGTCGACGTTCAACGACTTCGGGTACACCGACGAGCTGCTCGCGGCGTACACGAAGGAGCACCCGAACGTCACGGTGGAGCACATCGTGGCGCCGACCTCGGACGAGGCTCGTCTGCAGATGCTCAAGGCGTTCACCACGGGTGACGGCGCCGAGCTCGCGGACGTCGTGGCGGCAGAGGTCGACTGGATGCCGGAGCTGATGCAGCACTCCGAGCTGTTCGAGGACCTGACGGACCCGGAGGTCACCAAGCGCTGGGTGGACTGGAAGGTGGCGCAGGCCACCACGCCCGACGGCACGCTCCTCGGCTACGGCACCGACATCGGCCCCGAGGCCATCTGCTACCGCGCCGACCTGTTCGAGGCCGCCGGCCTGCCGACCGAGCGCGGGGAGGTCGCGAAGCTGCTCGGCGGCAAGGACGCCACCTGGGAGCGCTACTTCGAGGTGGGTCGCCTGTTCGCCGAGCAGTCCGACGTCGCGTGGTTCGACGGCGCCACCGGCACGTTCCAGGGCATGATCAACCAGCTGCCTGCCGCGTTCGAGGACCCGGCGACACAGAAGCCGACCGACCTCTCGACCAACAACGAGGTCCGCTCGGTCTACAACGAGATCACCGCGGCGATCGGCGACGAGCTCTCGGCCGGCCTCGTGCAGTGGACCCCCGAGTGGGTCGCCGGATTCCAGGAGAACAAGTTCGCGACGATGCTCTGCCCAGGCTGGATGATGGGCCCGATCGAGTCCTACTCCGAGGGCGTGCAGGGCTGGGACGTCGCCAACGTCTTCCCCGGTGGCGGCGGCAACTGGGGCGGCTCGTTCCTGGCGGTCCCGTCAGCGGGCGCCTACACCGAGGAGGCGAAGGACCTCGCCGCGTGGCTCACCGCCCCCGAGCAGCAGACGCAGGCCTTCACCGAGGCGGGTGCGTTCCCGTCGCAGCTCAAGGCGCAGGACTCCGAGGCCGTCCAGGGCTACACCAACCCGTTCTTCAACAACGCCCCGGTGGGCAAGATCTTCACCGACCGGTCGCAGTCCATCGACGGCGCGCCGTACAAGGGCCCGTACTACTTCGCCATCCGCGACGAGGTGAACAACGCCCTCACCGCGGTCGACACCGGCAGCAGCGGCCCGGAGATCGCCTGGAACCAGGCTGTGCAGACCGTTGGGGACTTCCGGGTGAAGGAATGAGAGACGCGGTCTTCGCCCAGGCCTCCCCTTGACACGGGACAGTGGCTGACGCAACGATCAGTGTCCGTGGAAGCGCTACCACACTGTAGTGATGGGAGCGCTTCCAGCGCAGGTACGCCGACGTGCTCGCACGTCGGGCGACCACCACAGCTTGACCGCATGCCCCAGACCGCACGACAAGGGAGTCCCCAGTGCTGAGCAGTACCCGACCCACGCGGCGCACCGCCGCCCGCACCCTCCAGGCGACCGCCGGCGCCGCCGCCGTCGCTCTCGCCCTGACCGCCTGCGGTGCCGCAGAAGGATCCGAAGGCGAAGCCGAAGAGGACGGCCCGATCACGCTGAAGGTCGCGACGTTCAACGACTTCGGTTACACGGAGGAGATGCTCGCCGAGTACACGGAGGAGCACCCGAACGTCACCGTCGAGCACATCACGGCCGCCACGACCGACGATGCCCGCAGCAACATGACGACCAAGCTCGCCGCGGGTGGCGAGGGCCTGGCCGACATCGAGGCCATCGAGGTCGACTGGCTGCCTGAGCTCATGCAGTACCCCGACCTGTTCACCGACCTGGCCGACCCCGCGCTCGACGGTCGCTGGGTGGACTGGAAGGTCCAGCAGGCCACGACGCCCGAGGGCAAGGTCATCGGCTACGGCACCGACATCGGCCCCGAGGCCATCTGCTACCGCTCCGACCTGTTCGAGGAGGCCGGCCTGCCGACCGACCGCGAAGAGGTCGCCGAGCTCCTCGGTGGCGAGAGCGCCACGTGGGAGGACTACTTCGCCGCGGGCCGCGAGTTCGTGAAGGAGTCCGACGCAGCCTGGTACGACAGCGCCGCCGGCACCTTCCAGGGCATGGTCAACCAGCTGCCCGCCGCATTCGAGGACCCGGAGACGGGTGAGCCGAAGGTGCTCGGTGACAACACCGAGGTCAAGGGCATCTACGACGAGATCACCGCGTCCGTCGAGGACGACCTGTCCGCCGGCCTGGAGCAGTGGGGCGGAGACTGGGACGCTGGGTTCCAGAACGACGCCTTCGCGACGATGCTCTGCCCGGCCTGGATGACCGGCCCGATCGAGGAGCGCTCCGGTGGCATCGAGGGCTGGGACGTCGCTGACGTCTTCCCCGGTGGCGGTGGCAACTGGGGCGGTTCGTTCCTGACCGTCCCCGCCTCGGGCGAGAACGCCGAGGCTGCCAAGGAGCTCGCCGCGTGGCTGACCGACCCCGCGCAGCAGACCAAGGCGTTCGAGTCTGCGGGCACGTTCCCGTCGCAGCTCGAGGCGCAGGACTCCGAGGCCGTCCAGAGCTTCACCAACCCGTTCTTCAACGACGCACCGGTGGGCGAGATCTTCTCCACCCGCGCCCAGAACATCGACGGTGCCCCGTACAAGGGCGCCAACTACTTCGCCATCCGTGACGAGGTCACCAACGCGCTCAACCGCGTCGACATCTCGAAGTCGCAGGATGCCGAGAAGTCCTGGACCGAGGCCGTCGAGAAGGCCGCGGCCCTCGGCTGAGCCGGAGGCGCAGGCTCAGCCGAGACGAGCTGGGCCTGAGGCCGAAGCGGAGCCCAGGCTCAGCCGAGATGAGCTGAGCCTGGGCGACGGCTGACGTGATCCGGTGGTCGGGCTCGTCGGGACCCTGTCCCGACGAGCCCGACCACCGGATCATGCGTGAGCACCTCCGGGTGCGCCCGACAAGTGACCTGCACCGACGATGACGCGGCGGAAGATGAAATGGCTGTCCTGACACCTCAACGATCGGCACCGGGCTCCGGTGCGTCCCAGCGCGAGTCGCGCAGACTCGGCTTCTCCCAGCGGTTGGGCCGCTGGGACGTGAAGCTCTCCCCGTACCTGTACATCTCGCCGTTCTTCATCCTGTTCGCGGTGACCGGCCTGTTCCCCCTCGCCTACACCGCCTTCGTGTCGGTGCACGAGTGGAGCCTCCTCGGCGGGCAGGGCGAGTTCGTCGGCCTGCAGAACTTCGCGGACGTCCTGAACCACCCGACGTTCTGGAAGTCCCTGGTCAACACGCTGTCGATCTTCGTGTTCTCCTCGGTGCCGCAGGTGATGATCGCGATCACCATCGCCGCCCTGCTGGACCAGAACCTCCGCGCGGCGACCTTCTGGCGCATGGGCGTCCTGATCCCCTACGTCGTCGCGCCCGTGGCCGTGTCGATCATCTTCGGCCGCCTGTTCGCCGACCAGTACGGCCTCATCAACACCGCGCTCAATGCGATCGGGCTGGACTCGATCGCGTGGCACGGGGACCGGATCGCCAGCCACGTCGCCATCGCCACGATGGTCAACTACCGCTGGATGGGCTACAACGCCCTGATCTTCCTCGCCGCGATGCAGGCCGTGCCGCGCGACCTCTACGAGGCCGCCGTGATCGACGGCGCCGGACGCGTGCGCCAGTTCTTCGCCATCACCGTGCCGCAGATCCGCGCCACCATCATCTTCGTCGTCATCACCTCCACCATCGGCGGGCTCCAGATCTTCGACGAGGTGCGCCTGTTCGACCCGATCGGCCTCGGCGGACCGGACCGCAACTGGATGACCACCGTCGTGTTCCTCTACGACACCGCCTGGGGCAACCAGCACAGCCTCGGCAGGGCCTCCGCCGTCGCGTGGCTGCTGTTCCTCCTGATCGTCGTGATCGGCCTGGTGAACTTCATGGTCACCCAGCGGATCTCGTCGGCGGGTCCCGCCAAGAAACCCAGGCGCAAGAGCACCACCGTCACCAAGAGCAGGGGGAACGCATGAGCTCCGTCGCCGTCACCGCCCAGACCGCTGGCGCGGGTGCTGCCAAGGCGGCCGTCCGCCGTCGGGCACGGAGGTCCTACGGGGCAGGCACCCGCCGCGCCGGCTGGATCGTCTACGCGCTGCTCGGGATCACGCTCCTGATCTCGGTCTTCCCGCTGTACTTCACGCTGCTGCTCGGTTCGTCCGACCCCGTGTCGATCTCGCAGAACGCAGTGCCGCAGTGGCTGCCGGACCTGTCGCTGTTCAACCAGTTCCGCACGGTCATCGAGGCCACCCAGATCAACTTCTGGCTCGCGCTGGTCAACTCGCTGATCATCGCGATCGTCGTCTCGGTGTCGGTCGTGCTGTTCTCCACCCTGGCCGGGTACTCGTTCGCGAAGCTGCGCTTCCGCGGCCGCGGTCCCCTGCTCGTGTTCGTCATCGCGACCATGGCCGTGCCCACCCAGCTCGGCGTCATCCCGCTGTACATCCTCATGTCCGACCTCGGCTGGATCGGCAAGCTCGAGGCCGTCATCGTGCCGTCCCTCGTCGCCGCCTTCGGTGTGTTCTGGATGACGCAGTACCTCGCCGAGGCGCTGCCGTACGAGCTGATCGAGGCCGCCCGCGTGGACGGTGCGTCGATGATCCGCACGTTCTGGTCCATCGCTCTGCCCGCAGCGCGCCCGGCGGCGGCGATGCTCGGCCTGTTCACGTTCGTCCAGCAGTGGACCAACTACTTCTGGCCGTCGATCGTGCTCAACTCAGAGAATCCGACGCTGCCACTCGTCGTAAAGTCGTTGCAGTCGAACTACTTCGTGGACTACTCGTTGGTCATGGGCGGTGTGTTCCTCGTGACGCTCCCGCTCCTGGTGATCTTCGCCTTCGTCGGCAAGCAGCTCGTCGCAGGCATCATGCAGGGAGCTGTCAAGGGATGACTCAGGAGATGACGTTGAACGTCAAGACCACAGGGACGCTGCGGGTGCCGGCGCCCGGCATCGCCCTGCCGTACACACCGACCGCGCCGAGGACGGCGCCGACGTCGAACACGGCCGGCGCCGTCCCGTTCCCCGACGGCTTCCTCTGGGGCGCGGCCACCGCCGCCTACCAGGTCGAGGGCGCCGCCCACGAGGACGGCCGCGAGGACTCCGTCTGGGACGTTTTCGCCAAGGTCCCGGGCGCCGTGCTCAACCAGGACGACGGCGAGGTCGCCTGCGACCAGTACCACCGCTACCCGGCCGACGTCGCGCTCATGAAGGACCTCGGCATCAAGGCCTACCGGTTCTCGACGTCGTGGGCCCGCGTGGTCCCCGGCGGCCGCGAGGTCAACCCGGCGGGTCTCGCGTACTACGACCGGCTCGTGGACGAGCTGCTGGGCGCCGGCATCCTGCCCTGGCTCACGCTCTACCACTGGGACCTCCCGCAGGCGATCGAGGCCGAGTCGAACGGCTGGGTCAACCGCGACACCGCCTACCGGTTCCGCGACTACGCCGTGACCATGCACGAGGCCATCGGTGACCGCGTCGACGTCTGGACCACGCTCAACGAGCCGTGGTGCGCCGCGTTCCTCGGCTACACGGGCGGCCAGCACGCACCGGGTCGGCAGTCCCGCGAGGACGGCCTCGCGGCGGCGCACCACCTGTCGCTCGGCCACGGCCTCGCGGTGCAGGCGCTGCGTGAGCGGGCGCCCGAGGCGAATCTCGGCATCACCCTCAACTTCGAGGTCGAGGACCCGCTGAACCCGGACGACCCCGCCGACGTCGACGCCGCGCGCCGGCTCGACGGCGGGTTCACGCGGATCTTCGCCGACCCGATCCTGCGCGGCGCCTACCCGGAGGACGTGCTGGAGGACGTGCGCGAGTACGGCCTCGAGCGGCACATCCAGGAGGGCGACCTCGAGATCATCTCGACGCCCATCGACTCGCTCGGCGTGAACTACTACCACGGCAACGCCGTCTCGGCGAAGCCCGCCGAGCGGCCCCTGGAGGGCGGCGCCCCGGTGACCCGCCCGTCGTCGTCCCCGTTCCCCGGTGGTGACGGCGCGTACACGCACCCGCGTGGCCTGCCCGTCACCGACCAGAACTGGGAGGTCCAGCCCGAGGGCCTGACCCGGCTCCTCCTGCGGCTCCAGCAGGACTACACGGGACCGCGCGGCATCGCGCTGTACGTGACGGAGAACGGCAGCGCCTACGACGACGTCGCAGGGCCCGACGGGTTCGTCGACGACCAGGAGCGCCTCGCGTTCATCGACGTGCACCTGCGCGCCATCAAGGACGCCATCGACGAGGGCGCCGACGTGCGCGGCTACTTCGGCTGGTCGCTGCTCGACAACTACGAGTGGGCGTGGGGCTACGGCAAGCGCTTCGGGCTCGTGCGCGTCGACTACGAGACGCAGGAGCGCACGGTGAAGGCGTCCGGCCGCTGGTACGGTCAGGTCGCGCGGGCCAACGCCGTTCCGGAGCGATCGGCGACGCCCTTGCCGCACGGACGCGACGACAACGGCGGAGACAAGGCGGTTTCCAAGGCGTGACGACCTCAGGCCCACCTACCCTGGACGACGTGGCGCAGGCCGCCGGGGTCTCCCGGTCGACCGCGTCGCGCGCCATCAACGGTGGCCTGCGAGTCTCGCCCGAGGCGCAGGCGGCGGTGGACGACGCCGTCGCCCGCCTCGGGTACGCACCGAACCGCGCCGCCAGGTCCCTCGTGACCCGGCGGACCGACTCGATCGCCCTCGTGGTGCCGGAGCCGGACCAGCGCATCCTCACCGACCCGTTCCTCAGCGGCACCCTCGCGGGGGTGAGCGAAGGGCTGGCCGGGACGGACCTGCAGCTCGTGCTGCTGCTCGCCCGGCCGGGCGAGCAGCGCGGGCGGGTGGGCCGCTACCTGCGCAGCGGTCACGTGGACGGCGTCATCGTGGCGTCGCACCACCAGGGCGACCAGCTCGAGACGGAGCTCGGCCCCACCATGCTGCCCGCCGTCTTCGTGGGGCGTCTCTTCGAGCCCGACCCACAGTTCTCCCGCGGCCTGCGCTACGTGGACGTCGACAACGTCACGGGCGGGCGCATCGCGACCCAGCGGATGATCGACCGTGGGCGACGGCGCATCGGCACCATCACCGGGCCGCTCGACATGCCGGCGGGGGTGGACCGCATGATCGGGTGGCGGGACGCCCTCCGCGACGCCGGCCTGCCCGACGACGCGATCGTCGAGGGCGACTTCACGTCTGCGGGGGCCGTCGTCGCAGCCGGCCGGCTGCTGGACCAGCACCTGGACCTTGACGGCATCTTCGCCGCGTCCGACCTGATGGCGGAGGCCACGCTGCGCGTGCTCGCCGACCGCGGCCGGTCGGTGCCGGGCGACGTCTCCGTGGTCGGGTTCGACGACCTCGGCATCGCCGAGACGACCTCCCCGCGCCTCACCACGGTCCACAACCCGGTGGTGCAGATGGTCGGCGCCGCGACGAGCATGCTGGTCGACCTGGTCGCGGGGCGGCCGGTCCGCGACGAGCGCCGCATCTTCGCCCCCCGCCTCATAGAGGGCGACTCGGCCTGACGACGCTGCGGGTCGGCTGATCGAGCCGCCCCTGCCGGCAGGGCCTGTCGAGACCCTGCGGAACGCCTACGAATGCGGGGTGTGTTGCTCTGCGTAGACATTGCCTACGCAGAGCAACACACCCCGCATTCAGGCAGTAACCCCGAGCCGTTCGGCGGTCCGTTATGCGGTGCGGAGGTGGCCGTAGCGGTGCATCGTGCGGCTGACCGCCTGCTCCCTCAGCATCGTCAGCAGCTCGCGACGGCCGCTCGCCAGGACCGGGGCGTCCAGCACGGTGGCCGACCCGAGACGACTGGCCGCGGCGTCGCGCAGGCCGGGGGCCTCGCCCACCACGCGGATCCGGCCGGTCACCCTGCCGTCGGCGACGGCCTCTGCGAACGCCTCGTCAGTCATCTCCCGCTGCCCGACGACGGTCGCGGGCACGTCCGCGCGGGCCGCTGCGGCGAGCACGCGCTGCACCTCGACGTCCGGCGCGTCAGAGCCGACCCGCACCGTGATGCCGGGGACCGGCCGGTAGCGGAAGACGTTCGTCTCGACACCGAGCGCCGACGGGTCGTGCTCAGGCGCGAACTCGGTGACCCAGGCCCGGTCGTCGTCGGCCCGGGCCCAGGCGAGCCAGCCGGCCGGGTCCGCCGTGCGCGACGGCACGTCGGGCGCGTCCTCCCACCGCCCGAGCTGCGCGATGTAGTTGGGGCCGCCGGCCTTGGCGCCAGGGCCCACCGACGAGGCCTTCCAGCCGCCGAACGACTGGCGCTGCACGATCGCGCCGGTGATGTGCCGGTTCACGTACGCGTTGCCGACCTCGACCCGGTCGAGCCAGCGGTCCACCTCGACGTCGTCGAGGGAGTGGATCCCGCCCGTGAGGCCGAACGACACGGCGTTCTGCAGCGCGAGCGCCTCGTCCAGGTCGCGAGCGGTCATGATGCCGAGCACCGGGCCGAAGCACTCGGTCAGGTGGAAGAACGAGCCGGGGCGGACACCGTCGCGCACCCCGGGAGTCCAGAGGCGGCCGCGGCCGAGGCCGGCGTCGCGCGCGACCGAGTCCAGCCGGCGCGGCCGCACGAGCCAGGTCTCGCCGGGCTCCAGCGTGGTCAGGGCGCGCAGCAGCTTGCCCTGTGCCGGCTCGGTGAGCGGTCCCATCACGGTCGCCAGGTCCGTCGCGGGCCCGACGGCGAGCGACGCGACGGCGTCGGTCAGCTGCCGCCGGAACCGCTCGCCGGTCGCGGTGCGGGGGTCGCCGACGGAGCCGACGAGGATCACGAGCGAGGCAGCGGAGCACTTCTGTCCCGCGTGCCCGAAGGCGGAGCGCACGACGTCCGCGACGGCCAGGTCGAGATCTGCCGACGGGGTGACGATCAGCGCGTTCTTGCCCGACGTCTCGGCGAGCACCGGCAGCTCAGGGCGCCAGGAGGCGAACATCTCCGCTGTCTCGATGGCCCCGGTCAGGATCACCCGTGACACGCCGTCGTGCGTCACGAGCCGACGGCCGAGGTCGCCGTCGGGCACCCGGACGAACTGCGCGACGTCGCGGGCGAGCGCCGAGTCGAGCCCGATCTCCTGGGCGACCTCGTCGAGCGCGGCGTGCACGGCCTCGACGGCGATCTCCAGGCAGCGCGGCGTGGGCGGCGCGGGCTTGGCGATCACCGCGGTCCCGGCCGCGAGGCCCGCGAGCACCCCGCCGATCGGGATCGCGACGGGGAAGTTCCACGGCGGCGTGACGAGGGTGACGCCGTCGGGCGTGAAGCGCGCTCCGGGCCAGGCCTCGGACGTCGGGTCGAGGGCCTCTGCCGCCTGGGCGTAGTAGGCGGCGAAGTCCACCGCCTCGCTGACCTCCGGGTCCGCCTCCGCGACCGTCTTGCCTGCCTCGTGCACCATCGCGGCGACGAGGTCGGTGCGCGCGGCCTCGAGGTGCTTGGCCGCCGCACGGAGCACGCGGCCCCGGTCCGGCGCGGAGACCTTGGACCACGCCGCGGCGGCGCGGCGGGCGAGCGCCACGACCTCGTCCACCTGGGCGGACGTCGCCAGCGGCTCCGCGATCGCAGGAACGTACCCGGAGCGCAGGCCGGTGACGTCCTGCGCCCACGTGCGGTGCGCTTCGACCGACGGGTCGGTGTCGACGGCGTTGTGGAACGGGCCCGTCAGCGGCTGCGGTGCGGGGCGCGGACGACGGCGCGGGGTGACGTCGGCGGGCGAGTAGTGCACGCCAAGGGCGACCGATGCGCGGAACGCGGCCTCCTGCCGGTCCATCGGTGGTTCGGAGCTGGTCGAGGCGGGAGCGAACGCCGCGTGCAGGAAGTTCTGCTCCGTCGCGTTCTCCTCCAGGCGCCGCACCAGGTAGGAGATCGCGACGTCGAAGTCCTCGTCGCGCACCACGGGGGTGTACAGCACCACCCGGCCCTGGTCCTTGGCTACCTCGTCGCGGACCGCAGCGGCCTCCGTCGGCGCCATGCCCTGCAGCATCTCGACGTCGAGCGCCTCGGAGACGCCGCGCGCACGGCCGAGCAGGATCGCGAGCGCGACGTGGAACAGGTTGTGCGACGCCGCCCCGATGCGGACGGCCTGCGCCCGCTCGGGGCGCAGCGCGTGGTCGAGCATGCGGACGTAGTTGGCGTCGACGTCGGCCTTGGTCGGGTAGGGCGCCTGGGCCCAGTCGTGCAGGGTGGCCTCGACGTGCTCCATCGCGAGGTTCGCGCCCTTGACGATGCGGACCTTGATGCGCGCACCGCCGTCGGCGACGCGCTGGGTGGCGAACTCGGTGAGGCCGTCCAGGGCACCGAGACCGTCCGGCAGGTAGGCCTGCAGCACGATGCCTGCCTCCAGGTCGCGGAACTCGTCGCGCCCGAGGATCGCGGTGAACACCGCCGTCGTCAGGGCGAGGTCGCGGTACTCCTCCATGTCGAGGTTGAGGAAGACCCCGTGGTCGCGGGCAGCGCGGTACAGCGGCAGCAGCTGCTCGACGACGCGGTCACGGGAACCCTCGAGGTCCCACGTGACCAGCTGTGCGGCGACGCTGGAGACCTTGACCGACACGTAGTCGACGTCGGGCCGCTCCACGAGCGCGACGGTGCGGGCCAGCCGGGCCGCCGCCTCCTCCTCGCCGAGGACGGCCTCGCCGAGCAGGTTCACGTTGAGGATGTAGCCCTCGGCGCGGGTGCGGGCGAGATGCGCCGTGAGCCCGGCGCCTGCATCGGCGACGAGATGCCCGACGAGCTGGCGAAGGCGCATGCGGGCGGCGGGGACCACGATGCCGGGAAACACCGGGGCGGCCAGGGCGCCGGCCCGGAACAGGGCACGGTCGGTCGGGCTGAGGAACGTGGCGCTGCCCGCCTGCTTGCCCAGCCGGGCGAGGGCCTTCGCGGCGACCTGGGTGTCCTGCGGGCGGGCGACGTCGTCGACGAACCCGACGGCGAGCTCCAGGCCGGCCGGGTCGGAGACGAGCGCGCCGAGCGCAGCGGACGCGCGGGCGACGGCCTTGTCGGTCCTGGTCCTGCCTACGGCCGCGCCGCTGCCGGTGGGGGTGTCGCCGGCGGCTGCGCCGGTGGCGGTGCCGATCCACGTCCTGGCGAGGGCTACGGCGTCCTCGACCAGCGTGTCGGCGGCGGGCTTCGCGGACGGCTCGGTCGGAGCCGACGGCGTGGCGCTGTCCGGTGCGCCTGCGCCCCCGGTCGGGACTGCGGCGGAAGCGGCGCTCGCGCGCCGAGCAGAGGTCTTCATCCTCCCAGGGTGCACCCGGAGCCGGTCGGATGTATTGGCGGGATCACTCGCTATCCGCACCGGTTTTCGCCAAGAGGGCGGCCGCGCCGTCGCTACCTGCCGCGTAGCATCAGATCGCGATGAGCAACCCGTCGAACGGCGCCGCTCGGCCTGAGACGAAGGCCCTGCTGGCCGCACTGAATCCCGCCATGGTCTCCCTCATGGACGAGCTGTCCGGCGTCATGTTCTGCGCCAAGGACGCCGACGGACGGTACGTGCTGGTCAACCAGGTCTTCGTGGGGCGCACGCGAGAACGGTCGCGGCGCGACGTGATCGGCAAGCGCGCCGCCGACCTGTTCGTCCCCGAGCTCGCCGAGCGTTACGAGAGCCAGGACATCCGGGTCCGCACCACTGACAAGCCGTTGCGGGGCGAGCTCGAGCTGATCCGGCACGTCGGCGGAGCACCCGGCTGGTTCCTCACCTCCAAGCTGCCTCTGCACGACGAGTCCGGCGCCTACGTCGGCCTGGTGTCCGTGTCGCAGGACCTCCGTTCCGGCGACGCCGACGACGCGACGATCCAGGCCATGGCCCGGTTGCGCGGCGACATCGAGGACCTGCTGGAACGTGGCGAGGTGCCGTCCGTTGCCGACCTCGCCGTCCTCGCCGGCTGCAGCCCGGCGTCCCTCGACCGCCGGGTCCGCCGGGTCTTCGGGCTCTCGCCGCGCCAGCTCGTGCTGCGGCTGCGGGTCGACCGGGCCGCGCACCTGCTGACCTCCAGCACGGTGCCGCTGGCGCAGGTCGCTGCGGCCGCTGGGTTCTACGACCAGCCGTCGTTCTCCCGGACCTTCGCCCGGCTGACCGGCGAGACGCCGTCGTCGTTCCGCACCCGCTCGCGGCGCGCCTGAGCCGAAGGTGCACGCAGGGTGCGGGCCGAGGAACGAGGCACGCGCCCGGAGCGGAACCGCAGGCTCAGGCGCCAAGGACAGAGCCTGAGCCGAAGGTGCAGCGCAGGGCGCTCGGAAGCTCGTGAAGCGCTGATTTTTCCCGTGACACGGCAACCACAGGAAAATCACCGGACAGTCCCTTCGCCGTCGCGCACCATGGCCAGTCGAAGCGATACGGTTGTGTCGAGGCGCAAACCCCGCGCCGCGACACCCGCGTCCCGCCTGGCGGCGGTCGGCGCCGTTCTCCCCGGAGGACCCACGTGACGACGACAACGACGTCCACACCCGCATCACCACCCAGCTTCGCACCCGCTGGATCTCCCACTGAGGGTTCCGCCCTCGCGACCGCGCACGCGCAGCTCGCCACAGCGGCGGAGATCCTCGGCTACGACGAGGGCCTGCATCGCATGCTCGCGACACCGCGCCGTGAGATCCACGTCGCCGTGCCGCTCCGCCGCGACTCGGGCGAGACCGTGCTCTTCCACGGTTTCCGGGTGCAGCACAACGTCAGCCTCGGCCCCGGCAAGGGAGGCCTGCGCTACCACCCCTCGGTCGACGTCGACGAGGTACGGGCGCTGGCCATGTGGATGACCTGGAAGTGTGCGGTGGTCAACCTGCCGTACGGCGGCGCCAAGGGCGGCGTCGCGATCGACCCCCGCGGCTACTCCCAGAGCGAGCTGGAGCGGGTCACCCGGCGGTACACGTCGGAGATCATGCCGATGATCGGCCCGGACACCGACATCATGGCCCCGGACATGGGCACCGACGCCCAGACCATGGCCTGGGTCATGGACACCTACTCGGTCAACCGCGGGTACACCATCCCAGCGGTCGTGACCGGCAAGCCCCTCGCGGTGGGCGGCTCGTTGGGTCGCGGGACCGCGACGTCGGCGGGCATCGTGCACGTCACGTCCGCCGCGCTCGCCGAGGCGGGTATCGGCCTGAGCGACGTGTCCGTCGCCATCCAGGGCTTCGGCAAGGTGGGTTCGCACGCGGCGGCGATCTTCGCCGCACGCGGTTCCCGCGTCGTCGCCGTGAGTGACCAGTACGGCGGCATCCGGGCCGACGGCGGTCTCGACGTGCCCCGGCTCATGGAGCACGTACAGCGCACCGGCTCGGTGGTGGACTTCCCCGACGCCGACCGGGTCTCGAACACCGACCTGCTCGCGCTCGACGTCGATGTGCTCGTCCCTGCCGCGATCGAGGGCGTGCTCGACGAGACCACCGCAGGCAGCGTCAAGGCCCGATGGGTGGTCGAAGGCGCCAACGGCCCCACGACCGCGGCGGGCGACGCCCTGCTCGCGAAGAACTCCGTTACGGTGGTCCCGGACGTCCTGGCGAACGCCGGCGGCGTGGTCGTCTCCTACTTCGAGTGGGTCCAGGCGAACCAGACGTACTGGTGGACCGAGGCCGAGATCGCCGACAAGCTGGAGCACCGCATGACCACCGCGTACGCGGAGGTCTCGGCCCTGGCACAGCGCGAGGGCCTGTCCCTGCGGGACGCCGCCCTGGTGATCGGGGTCAAGCGGGTCGCGGAGGCGCACCAGATCCGGGGCCTGTACCCCTGATCTGTCGTGTCGGACGCGCAGGCCACCCTGGTGCCCTGCGCGTCCGTCGGACCGATCTCGCACCGGGCCTCCTCTGCCGCCGGGCGAATGGCCTCCCCGGCGGTGGCTCGCCTACGCTCAGGCCGTGGACCAACTTGTGGCACGGCTTCGCTCTGCCGGCTGTGTCTTCGCCGAGGACGAGGCACGGATCCTGACCGAGGCCGCCGACGGTGACGCCGCGCGGCTCGAACGGCTCGTCTCCGCACGGGTCGACGGGCTGCCGCTGGAGCACCTGGTCGGCTGGGCCGAGCTCGACGGCCGGCGCTGGCTCGTCGCGCCGAGGGTGTTCGTCCCGCGCCAACGGTCCGAGCTGCTGGTCCGGGAGGCGGCGGAGCGCGCGGCCGGTGACGGGACCGCGGCAGGCACCATCCTGCTGGTCGACCTGTGCTGCGGCTGCGGCGCGCTCGGCGGGGCGGTCGCGTCCCGTCTCCTCGCGACGGGACGCGACGTCGAGATCCACGCCGCCGATGTCGACCCCGTGGCTGTGACCTGCGCCCACGACAACCTCAAGACACTGGCCGACGACGCTGCCGCGCCCCAGGCCGGCGCGCTCACGGCGCACACCTACGCGGGCGACCTCGCCGACCCCCTCCCGGCCGAGGTGTGGGGCCGCGTCGACGTCCTGGTCGCGAACGCACCGTACGTGCCGACCGACGCGATCAGCCTGATGCCGCCCGAGGCCCGGGAGCACGAGCCGCATGCGGCACTCGACGGCGGCGACGACGGGCTGGCGATCCTGCGGCGCGTGATCGACCTGGCCCCGAAACTTCTGCGCCCGGGCGGACACCTGCTCGTCGAGACGGGCGACGGTCAGGTGAGCGCCGCCGTCGGGCACATGACGGCCGCCGGGCTGAGGGCGACCGTCCTGTCCGACGACGAGCTGGGCGCCACGGCCCTGGCCGCCACCCTGCCGGAGTAGCCGCGCGGCAGGATGGGGCGGACGACCGGTCGCGGGGGGACTGTACGAATGCGGGGTGTGTTGCTCTGCGTGGACAATGTCTACGCAGAGCAACACACCCCGCATTCGTGGTCTCCTCCCGAGCCCGACACGCCGTGGCCGACACGCGCTCGCGGAGCCCGAGCGCCGAATCAGCCGGATCAGCTCAGAGGCTGGCGGGACGCCCACGCCTCCAGGGTCGTGCGGGGGCCCGTGAAGAACGGGATCTCCTCGCGCACGTGGCGGCGCGCCTCGGTCGCCCGCAGGTCGCGCATCAGGTCGACGATGCGGTGCAGCTCGTCGGCCTCGAACGCGAGGATCCACTCGTAGTCACCGAGCGCGAACGCGGAGACGGTGTTGGCCCGCACGTCCTTGTAGCCGGCGGCCGCCATGCCGTGGTCCCGCAGCAGGGTGCGGCGCTCGTCCTCGGGCAGCAGGTACCAGTCGTAGGACCGCACGAACGGGTAGACGCAGATGTAGTCGCGCGGCGCCTCGCCCGCGAGGAACGCCGGGACGTGCCCGCGGTTGAACTCGGCGGGCCGGTGCAGCGCGGCGACCGACCACACCGGCTCGAGGGAACGGCCCAGCTCGGACGCGCGCAGCGCCTGGTAGGCACCCTGCACCGCCTCGATCGACGGCCCGTGGGTCCAGAGCATGAGGTCGGCGTCGGACCGCAGGCCGCCCACGTCGTACCAGCCGCGGGTCACGAGGTCCCCCGTGGTAGCTGCCGGGTCGGCGCCACCGCCGATCGCGGCCTCCGCGTCGGCCACGACGGCCTTGCGCTCGGCCTCGTCCGCCGGGAGCGTCTCCGTCACGGAGAAGACCGAGAACATCGTGTACCTGATGCCCTCGTTGATCGCGGCGGAATCGATCTCGGCGCCGGTGTCTCCGTGGACGTGTATCTCGTTCATGTGGTGCCTCTCGATCGTGGCCCTCCCACAGGCCTCAGGAGTACAGGTCGGTGCTGCACAGCGCCGGGACGCCGGTCGGTTCGCCGTCGCGCCGCAGGCAGCAACCAGGTGCGCAGACGGAGCGGAGCGCCGGCAGCGAGCCTACGGTCGCCTCGGTGACGTCGTCGCCGCGGGCAAGCGCTGCGCGCTCCAGCACCAGGTCCACCAGACCGCTGACGAAGGGCTCACGGGTGCCGACGGTGCCGGCTCGTACCGCGACCAGGCCGAGGTCGTTCGCCGTGGCCAGCGCCTCCGTGTCCAGGTCGTAGGCCACCTCCATGTGGTCGGAGACGAACCCGATCGGGGAGAGGACCACGTTGCGCAGACCGTCGGCGGCAAGGGCCTCCAGGTGGTCGTTGACGTCCGGCTCGAGCCACGGCTGGCTCGGCGGACCGGAGCGCGAGCAGTACGCGAGGTCCCACGGCACGTCGTGACCGAGCCGCTCGGCGACCTGTGCGGCGACGACGCCCGCGAGGTCCAGGTGCTGCTCGGAGTAGGTGGCGTGCGAGATCCGCGACGCCGCCTCCATGGTGTCCGGGATCGAGTGCGTCACGAACACGAGCTTCGCGTCGGCGCCCGAGCCGCCCTTCGCCTCGAGGTCCGCGTAGGCCTCCGCGACGGCGTCGACGTTGGCCTGCACGAAGCCGGGGTGGTTGAAGTACGCGCGGATCTTGTCGAACTGGACGCCGGTGGACCCGTCGGTGCCGAGCTGTCCGCGCTTGTCCAGCGTCACCGCGAGGTCCTCGCGGTACTGGCGACAGCCCGAGTAGGACGCGTAGGCGCTCGTCACGAGCGCGACGGCGCGCTTGGCCCCGAGCTGCTCCAGCTCGTCGACCGCGTCGTTGGTGTACGGCGCCCAGTTGCGGTTGCCCCACACGACGGGCAGGTCGAGTCCCCGGGCGGCGAGCTCGGCCTCGAGCGCCGCCTTCAGCGCGAGGTTCTGCTCGTTGATCGGGCTCTTGCCACCGAACCCGTAGTAGTGCTCGCCCACCTCTTCGAGCCGCTCGTCCGGGATGCCCTTGCCTGCGGTGACATTGCGCAGGAACGGCACCACGTCCTCCGGTTCGTTCGGGCCACCGAAGGAGTAGAGCAGCAAGGCGTCGTACGGTGCGGCGTCCTGCGCCGCAGGCTGGGGGAGGTTCGCGGGCATGCGCCCATCTTTCCACCGTCCGGAGCGCCGGTCCGCCCGGAGAGGGGCGAACGGGACGTGACATCGATGCGACGACCTGTCAGAACGCAGCTACGGCAGCAGCACCGATCACCCGGGTGTCCGCTACTCCTGACAGCCGGGGTTCAGGACACCCTCCCGCGCGCGTGCACATTGCCCCGGTCGAGCCGTTCTCGCAGGCCAGGGAGCACGTCGACCAGGTCGTCGGGTGCCGGGCTGCGCGTCACCAACGACAGCCGGACCCTGGACCGGACCGGCGCCGGCTCGATCCGGTCACCGGGGGCCGCGTACCAGTGCGCCACCAGGTCGGGCACGACGACGGCGCAGCGCCGCTCCCGCGCGGTCCGCACGGCCGACTCCGCCGTGGCCGCCTGCCGGGCGTGCGCACCGAGATCGGTCAGCCGGCGCAGCAGGACGTCCCTGGACAGGTCGAGCGCGCAGCAGACCACCGTCTGCCCCGCGTACGGCCGGCGCCCCTGCCCACGCCCCGGTGCCCCGTCGGGCAGGAGCATCACCAGATCGTGCTGCCCGACCTCCGTGACCACCAGCCCTCTGGCGATCGGGACCTGCTTCGCGATGGTCACGAACGCCGCGTCGAGCGTTCCCCGCTCTACCCACTCCAGCAGTCGCGGGCCGTGCTCCACCTCGGGCTGGACGACCACGTCGTCGAGGAGCACGTCCAGCACCGCGAACAGCGTGCCCGCGAGGCTCGGGATGGTGCCGACCGACACCGTGCGCGACTGCGCCGCCACGAGCGTGCGCTCCACCATCGCACCCAGGTGATCGAGCACGTGCGTGGCCTGGTCGCAGAACGCCCGCCCGGCCGCGGTGGGCCGTGCGCCGGTGGTGTCCCGGTCGAACAGGACGGTGCCCACGCGCCGCTCCAGCGCGGCCAGCCGCTGGCTCGCCGACGGCTGGCTCACCAGCAGCTCGCGTGCGGCGGCGCCGAGCGAACCGTGCCGCGCGACGGCGTCGACCAGCCGGAGGTCCTCGACCGTGGGATATGAGGCCATAGCACCAGCCTATGTCGGCTCATGCGGGACGACCCTCTACCGGCCACCCAGCGGCCGCCGCAGGATGGCAGCGTGCGTCACCCACACCTCGTCACGCTGACCGCCACGACCTTCGTCACCTGGACCGGTCAGCGCATCACCGCCGTCGCGCTCCCGCTGGTCGCGCTAGACCAGACCGGCGATGCCTGGACCACCGGTCTCGTCGGCGGCTTCGCCGGCCTGCCGCTGCTCACCTCCGCGTGGTGGGGACGGCGCCTGCGGTCCCGGCTGACGTCGGGCCGTGCGCTGGCGGCGCTGCTCGCCGTGCAGGTGATCGGGCTGGCGCTGGTTCCGGTGGCGGTGGCGACCGTCGGCGTCGGCGCGACGGTCCTGTGCGCGGCGGGACTGGTCACGGGCGCGACGTCGGCCATGCTCGCGCCGGCACAGCGCGCCCTGACCGCGGACCTCGCCGAGCTGCCAGGAAACGGGCCCGACGTCGGCGCGCGAGCCCTCGCCTGGCAGGACCTCGCGCACCGGTCGTCCATGATCTTCGCGCCGCCGCTCGGGGCGTGGCTGCTGGTCGTGTGGGGAGCCGAGCCGCTGCTGTGGTGCGAGGCGGCGGCGGTGGCGCTGAGCGCGGTGGCGATGCTGACGGTCCCGGCGGCTTCGGCGACATCAGCAGCTTCGGCGACATCTGCGGCCGCGGAAGTGTCGGAAGCATCCGCGGCTTCGGCAGCTTCGGCCGTCGAGCCCGCACCGCCGGCCGAGCCGGCGCCGTCGATCCGCACCGTGCTGCGCAACCATCCCGAGCTGGCCGTGGGCATCGGGCTCGCCGGCATCGGTGGCATCACGTGGTTCGCGTTCACGCTCGGGCTCACCCTGCTCGGTGCCGAGCTCGACCGGCCCGGCGAGCTGGTCGCTGCGGGCCTGGCGGGCTACGGCGCCTCGACCGTCGGCGTGTCGTTCGTGGTGCCGCTCGTGGTGCACCGGCTGCCTCGCATCCCGGCGATCGTGGTGTCGTGGGTCATGCTCGGGGTCGCGTACCTCGCGCTGCCCCTGGCCGCGCCCAACCTGCTCGCCGTTGCGCTGGTGTCCGCGGTGGGCGGCATGACCATGCCGTTCGGGATCGCAGCGCTCAACGCACTCATCGTGGACCGGACCACGGGCGCCGAGCGCCGGACCGCGTTCACCGCGGAGACCGTGCTGCACAGCGGTGGGGCCTCCGCAGGGCTGCTCGTGGGCGGCGCGCTGATCGGCGCGTTCGGTGCGGGCCCGGTCCTGGTGGTCACCGGCCTGGTGCAGGTGATCGCGGCCGTCGCGGCGCTGCTGTGGCTGAGCCGCCCCTCCGTCGAGGTCGCGGGGCCAGCCGTCAGCGACGCCCCGCGCTGACCAGGCTCGTCACTGCCGCCGCCAGGTCGCGCAGGCGTGGCGCGGTGCGCGCGATCAGGTCGTCCAGCCCGACCGGGCCGGGAGCTATCGAGAACGCCGCGGCGATGCCCGCCGCGCGCGCCTGCGCCTCCGGGAGCAGCACCTGGCCGGCCACCACCACGACCGGCGGACGGGTGGGCGACGCCGCGGCGAGCTGCGCGACGCCGTCGGCCACCTTGCCGTTGACCGACTGGGAGTCGAAGGACCCCTCCCCCGTGATGACCAGGTCGGCACTCGCGAGCACGGCGGGCAGGCCTACCGCCTCGGCGACGAGCACGGCGCCAGGGGTGGTCTCGGCGCCGAGCACGGCGATCAGCCCTGCGGGGACGCCGCCGGCCGCGCCTGCTCCGGGCACCTCGGCGACCGCGGCGCCCGTCTCCCGCTCGAGCACCTCCGACCAGTGCCGCAGCGCGTCGTCGAGGAACTCCGCCGTGCCGTCGCGCGCACCCTTCTGCGGTCCGAACACGTGCGCCGCACCCTGCTCGCCCACGAGCGGGTTGGTGACGTCGACGGCGAGCCGCCAGCGCACCTCGCGAGCCCGTGGGTGCAGCCCGGACAGGTCGAGGGCCGCCACGGAGGCCAGCCCCTCGCCGCCGTCGGGCACCTGCCGGCCGGCCGCGTCGAGGAGGCGAGCGCCCAGCCCGGTCAGGATGCCGGAGCCACCGTCCGTGGACGCGGAGCCACCGAGACAGACCAGGATCTCTGCGACCCCTGCGTCGAGGGCGGCGCGTGCGACGTCGCCGGTGCCGCGCGTGCTCGCGTGCAAGGGCTGCAGCGGCGCGTCGGACACGCCTGGCAGGCCGCTGGCCTCGGCGAGCTCGACGACGGCGGTGCGCCCGTCGGGCGACACGGCCCACCGGGCCGACGCCGGCCGGCCGATCGCGTCCACCGTGTCGGTGACCAGCGCGGCGCCACCCCAGACGGCGAGCAGCGCATCGAGGGTGCCCTCGCCGCCGTCCGCCATGGGCAGTCGGGTCACGACGGCGTCCGGGGCGGCGTCCAGCACCCCGTCGGCGACGGCGGACGCGACCTCGGCAGCAGACAGGCTGCCCTTGAACGAGTCGGGACAGACAACGACGTGCAGCGGCTCCACGCGCTGATCGTAGGCGGTCGGAGGCGTCAGGCGGCCAGGATTTCGGCCACTGGAACGGCGTCCGCCCCGAACGCCTCCGCGACGGCGACGCTGGTGATGCGCCCGGCGTGCGTGCTCAGGCCGTGCGCGAGCGCCGCGTCGGCGCGCAGCGCATCCCGCCAGCCCCGCTCCGCGATCGCGGCGACGTACGGCAACGTCGCGGCGGTCAGCGCCCTCGTCGCGGTCACCGGCACGGCACCGGGCATGTTCGCCACGCAGTAGTAGTGGGTGTCGTGCACCGCGTAGGTCGCGTCGTCGTGCGTGGTGGGGTGCGAGTGCTCGAAGCAGCCGCCCTGGTCGATGGCGATGTCCACGAGCAGTGCGCCCGGCTTCATCGCCTTGACCATGGAGTCGGTGACGAGCTTGGGGGCTGCGGCGCCGGGGATCAGGACCGACCCGATGACCAGGTCGGCGGAGCCCACCTGGTCCGCCACCTCGTACGCCGTCGACGCGCGGGTGCTGACCGCGCCGCCGAACCGCACCTCGAGCTGACGCAGCCTGGGGATGGAGACGTCCAGGATGGTGACGTCGGCGCCCATGCCCAGCGCGTTGGCCGCCGCGTGCTCACCTGCCACGCCGCCGCCGATCACGACCACCTTGGCTTTCGGCGTGCCGGGCACCCCGCCCATCAGCACCCCGGCACCGCCCTGGGGCCGCATGAGGTGGTAGGCGCCGACCTGCGCGGACAGTCGCCCTGCGACCTCGCTCATGGGGCTGAGCAGCGGGAGGGAGCGGTCCGCGAGCTGGACCGTCTCGTACGCGATGGCGGTGGTGCCCGCCGCGAGCAGCGCCTCGGTGCACGGTGCCGACGCCGCGAGGTGGAGGTAGGTGAAGAGGGTCAGGTCAGGCCGCATCAGTGCGTACTCGGGCTCGATCGGCTCCTTGACCTTGATCAGCAGCTCGGCCGAGGCCCAGACCTCCTCTCCCGTGTCGGCGATGCGCGCACCGGCGAGGCGGTACGCGTCGTCGTCGAAGCCGGAACCCTGCCCGGCGCCGGTCTGCACCAGCACGACGTGGCCGCGACGGGCCAGCTCGTGGGCGCCGGCAGGCGTGAGCGCGACCCGGTTCTCGTTGTTCTTGATCTCCGCAGGTACGCCGACGTTCATAAGGTGACGGTAATCACGTTGGCGTGTACGGGTCCAGGCGCCATTCCCGAATAGAATGTTCGGCACTTCTGCACAAAGATGGGTACATGCTCAACCCCTGGCGACTCCGCCTCCTGCACCAGCTGCACCTGCTCGGCACGGTGCGCGCCGTGGCCGAGGCGGCCCACATGAGCCCGTCGAGCGTGTCCCAGCAGCTCGCCACGCTGGAGACCGAGGCGAAGGCGCAGCTCTTCGAGCGGGTGGGCCGCCGCATCCGGCTGACCCCCTCCGGTGTCACGCTCGCCGGACACGCGTCCGACATCCTCGACCGGATCGCGGCCGCGGAGGCCGATCTCGCCGGCCTGCACTCCGAGGCCACCGGGGTCGTGCGGCTGGCCGGGTTCACCAGCGCGTTCCACGGCATCATCGTGCCGGCGGTCGCCGCCCTCGCCCAGGAGCACCCCCGCATCCAGGTGGAGCTCACCGAGGCAGAACCCCTGGTCAGCCGCCCTGCGCTGCAGCGAGGCGAGGTGGACATCGCGGTCTGCGCGGACTTCCCGGACGCCCCCGTCCCGCCCGACGCCGACCTCACGCGCCTCCCCCTGACGGGCGACCGCGTGGTGCTCGTGACGGCGCGCGAGACGGCGGCCGCCGAGCGCACCGGACGCGTCGACCTGGCCACCCTCGCGGACGAGCCCTGGGCGTTCGAGCACCCCGGCGCCCACCTGGCCGACCTCGCCGAACGGCTCTGCCGCCGCGCCGGCTTCACGCCACGGACGGTTGCCCGGTTCGAGAGCCACGGGACGCTGCTGGGCCACGTCGAGGCAGGCCTGTCGGTCACGCTGCTGCCGTTGCTCGCCGTCCACGACCGGTACGCCGTGCGCACGCTCGACCTCATCGACCCGCCCCGCCGCGACATCCACCTCATCGCGCGCCGCACCACGATGGACCGGGCGGCCGTGCGGGTGGTGGTGGACGCGCTGCGCCACCAGGCACGCTCAGCCTGAACCCGATGTCTTCGCAGGTCAGCCGGGTTGTGCTCGGGTAGAGACGGGTCGTGAGGGCCGGTGCGGACCGACCGAGGTCAGAAGTTCTCGATGTCCGACTGGGCCGTCCGCAGCGCCTCCGCCAGCTCGCGCAGCCGCTGCAGGTCCTCCGCGTCCATCGCGGGTGTCACGTAGTGCGCGATCGACCGCACGTGTCGCCGGCCGAGCTCCTTCTGGGTGGCCGTGCCCTCCTCGGTGAGGCTCACCAGAACGCCTCGACCGTCGTCCGGCGCAGGGTGCCTGCGCACCAGGCCGCGCTTCTCGAGCCGCTCGACCATGCGCGACAACGAGGACTGGGCCATCAGGATGTTCTCGTTAAGTTCGCGCAGCCGCAGCGTCTCCCCCGGCGCGAGGGAGAGCGTGAACAGCACGTCGTACTCCCGCATGCTCAGGTCGCCCCAGATGTCGTCCGCCAGGAGCCGACGCATCACGGTCACCTGGGCGCGAAAAAGCGACTCCCATGCTTCGGCCGCCTCGCGAGCCGACGGCACCCGTCGCTCAGTCATCGGCGCGCCCTCCTCGTCATCCACGGCACGCTACCCGACTGAACTTTCACTCACCTACCTGCGCGTGTGGTGGCGAATTTCACCATGTCGAATATCCGCTACGAAGGCGTCCTGACCCCACCGCCGACACGGCGTCACCGCCCGAGACGGCGCTCCCGGAGCGAGAAGTCGCGCAGCGCACGCAGGAAGTCGACGCGCCGGAACGCCGGCCAGTACGCCTCGCAGAAGTAGAACTCGGTGTGCTGGCTCTGCCACATGAGGAACCCGCCGATGCGCTGCTCGCCGGAGGTCCGGATGACGAGCTCCGGGTCGGGCTGCCCCTTGGTGTACAGGTGCTCGGCGATGTGCTCGACGTCGATCGACTCGGCGAGGTCGGCGAGCGTCGCGCCGTGCTTCGCGCGCTCGGTCAGGTAGGAGCGGACGGCGTCAGCGATCTCCGTCCGGCCGCCGTACCCGATGGCGACGTTGACCTGTAGCCCTTTGACGCCCGCCGTCCGGTCCGCCGCCGAGCGTAGCGCGCCGGCCAGCCGTGCCGGGAGCAGGTCGAGCCGACCGATGACACGCAGCCGCCAGCGCCCGGACTCGGCGAGGTCCGACACGGCGTCCTCGATGATGTCGAGGAGGTTGCTCAGCTCGCCGGCCGACCGGCTCAGGTTGTCCGTCGACAACATCCACAGCGTGACGACCTCGATGCCCAGCGACTCGGCCCAGCCCAGGAACTCGGTGATCTTGTCGGCGCCCCGGCGGTGACCCGTCGCCGCGGTCTCGCCGAACGAGCGCGCCCAGCGGCGGTTGCCGTCGAGCATCACACCGATGTGCCGGGGCAGCGTCGCGCCGTGCAGGGCTGACGCAAGGCGTCGCTCGTAGAGGCGGTACAACGGGCTGGGCAGGCGCACGGATACCTCAGTGGGTCGGGCCAGTGGGAGCCGCGAGGCGCGGTCCGCACGGCAGCACTTGCGCTGGGTCGAGTACCCGGCAGGACGTGGACAAAGGTACTCCCCGAATCCGGGGGTTTCCGCGCACCAGGGCCCTCTCCGGGCGCCCGGCGGGCGACTCCCGCCAACCCGGCGCAGGATCTTCACAAGGCCCTTGTCCAGCGGACGAACGCGCAACCTACGCTAGAGTAAGTTACGCAACCGTAGGTTGCGTCCCAGCACCAGGAGGGCGCCGGATGCCGAACGCAGAGGAGAGCAGCGTGCGAGCTCACACGGACGGGCCGGACGACTCGGCCGGCCGCTCGGACGAGGCGGCACAGAAGTCCACCGGCGGGCACGGCGAGGCCCGCGACAAGGCCACCGACGTCGTGCAGGACCTCTCCGCCTCGGTGTCCGACACCGTCGAGAAGGTCGAGCGGAAGGTCAAGCCCCGGCTACGCGGCTGGATCCACGCGGGCACATTCCCGTTGGCCCTCGTGGCGAGCATCGTGCTGGTCGTGCTCGCCCCCACCGTGCCGGGCAAGGTCTCCGCGTCGGTGTTCGGCCTGAGCGCCTGTCTCCTGTTCGGCGTGTCCGCCGTGTACCACCGCGGCAACTGGTCGCCCCGGGCCGACGCCGTGCTCCGGCGTCTCGACCACACGAACATCTTTCTGATCATCGCGGGGACCTACACGCCGCTCGCGGTCCTGCTCCTGCCCCGCGGCCAGGGGACGGTGCTGCTCTGGCTGGTCTGGAGCGGCGCGCTGCTCGGGCTGCTGGCCCGCGTCTTCTGGCTGAACGCGCCCCGCTGGGTCTACGTGCCGGTCTACCTCGCGCTCGGCTGGGTCGCCGTCGCCTACATGGGCCAGTTCTGGGCCACCGGCGGCCCTGCGGTCGTCTGGCTCATCCTGGCGGGCGGCCTCGCCTACACGATCGGCGCGATCGTCTACGCCACCAAGAAGCCCGACCCGAGCCCGGCGTGGTTCGGCTTCCACGAGATCTTCCACGTGCTCACGGTGATCGGGTTCCTGTGCCACCTGGTCGCGATCTACCTGGCCAACCTCGCGGTCTGACCGGGCCTGCGGGCGCTGACTGGTCGCCCCAGGCCGCGCCCGGTCCGTCCCGCGGCCGTCGCCGCCCGCCCGCTGTCACTCCCCGTTGAGCCCCGCGACGAACAGGTCCTCGAACAGCGCGCCGTCGCCCGTGCTGCTCACCTGCTGGGGCGTCCCTCCGGACGTCTCGAGGGTGCGGCCCGCCGAGGGCCCCTCCAGCACGACGTCGACCGGGCGCACCCGGTAGTCCACACCCTGCCCGGTCACGAGCGACACGGCCGCAAGGGTGTCCCACCAGTACATGATGCCCAGGTCGATCAGCTCGGGCAGGCCCGGCTGCGTCACGATGGCGTGCACCGTCCGCGCCTCGTACGTCACCGCCTCGGCACCCAGCCGCTCCACGTAGGCGGGCGTGATCGGCGCGTGGTTGGTGGCATCCAGCGCGACGATGCGCACCCGCGCACGTGGCACCGTCGCGAACACGTGGTCGGCCGCAGCGGGGTCGATCCACATGTTGACCTCCTGGGTGTTGTCGAACCCCTCGGTGGTCGAGCCGAACAGGTTGCCGCCGACGTCGAACGCCCCGCCCATGACGACCACACGACCCAGGTGGTCGCTGACCGTCCGCCGGCTCATCCGGTCCAGCGCCGCCGAAAGGTTGCTCAGCGGCCCCGTGGTCAGCACGGTCACCGGGGTGCGCGACGCGCGGACGCTGGTCGCGATGAGCTCGGCCGCCGACACCTCCCCCGGCCGGTCCGGCACCTCCGCGTCGCCAAGGGCTCCGCTCAGTACCTCCTCGAACAGCTCCCGCGCCTCGGGCGGCGGCTCGTTGACCCACTCCGCCGATCCATCGGCGACCGGCACGTCCGGCAGGCCGCACTCCGTCAGGATCGTCCGGGCGTGCGTCAACGACCGCCCCGGCGTGCCCACCCCGTTGTTCACCACGGTGACGGCACGCAGGTCGACCAGCCCGCGCTTGTCGGCCTGGCAGAGGTACAGCAGCGTCGCTGCGTCGTCGAAGTCCAGGTCGGAGTCGTAGACCACGGGGACGGGGCCGCGGTCCGGTTGCCCGCCCGGCGGCCCGACGGCGGAGGCCGCCGTCACCGTGGTGCCCGCCAGGCCCAGAGCGAGCACGGCCGACGTGAGTACCCGCATGCTCGACGAGAGTTTCCGGACGCCCACCATGGCGTTCTCCTTCCGCTGCCGGTCGGAGTCATCGTGCGTGCCGGACAGGCGTGTGGGAACGACATTCGCCGCTGCCCGAAGCGGTCACGCCTCGGCGGGAACCACGGTGTAGCGGCGGTTCGCGAGCGACGGGTTGGTCTTGCGGACCGCGGCGAGCGGGGCAGGGTCCAGGTCGACGGTGCGGTAGGCCTGCTCCTCGCCCATCTCCAGCTCGACGACACCGTCCGGTCCCGCGAGGAGCGAGCGCCCGGTGACCCCCTCGCCCGTCATCCCGACGCCGAGCACCGCAGCGGTGTTCTCGATCGCCCGCGCCCGGAGCAGCGTGTGCCAGTGGTCGGCCTTGAGCGGGCCGGCGACCCAGGCGGCCGGGTACACCAGCACGTCCGCTCCGGCGTCGACCAGCCGGCGGGCCGACTCGGGGAACCGGAGGTCGTAGCAGGTCAGCACCCCGAAGGTGAGACCGCCCAGCCGGAGCGTGACCGGCTCGGCGTCGGCGGGGCCTGGTTCGAGCCGGTCCGACTCCTGGTATCCGAACGCGTCGTACAGGTGGACCTTGCGATAGACGCCGGCGATCTCGCCGGCACAGTCGACCACGACGAGCGCGTTCACCGCGCGGACCCCGTCGGAGCCCGGCAGGGTGACGCCTGCGATCACGGCGACCCCGTGCTCGCTCGCCCTGGCGCGCAGGAGCGACACGAACGGGCCGTCGAGCGGCTCGGCGTGCTCCGGTCCCACGCCTCGCGGGTCGTACGCGGAGGAGTACTCCGGCAGCACCAGGAGGCGGGCCTCGGCGCGCTCTGCCACCTCGAAGGCGTCGACGACGGTCTGGCGGTTGGCCGCGTGGTCGGTGGTGACGGCCACCTGGGCGACCGTCACGCGCACGACGCCGGCGGGAGTACCCGGCGCTGCCAGGTCAGTCACCTGACCCGCCACTGCTGCTGGACGAGCTGCCCGTATCGGACGGTGAGGTGCTCGCGTCGGACGTGCCGGAGGCCTCGGAGCCGGGCGCGGTGTCGTTCTCCGCGCGGCGGAAGGTGATGACCTCCGGCTCGGGGACCGGGAGGCCCTGCTCGCGGGCGTTGTGGCCTGCCCTGCGCAGGTGCTTGCTCAGGTTCAGGAACAGGGCGACGCACGCGAGCGCCAGCGCGAAGGTGACGACGAAGCCGATGAGCCCTGGTGAGACCTGCCACTCCTCCAGGCCCGGACGGAGCGTGCCCTCCGTGGGGTTCGGTGACGGGTCCGTCGCGAGGGCCAGCGCGCCGGCGACCAGGGGGCTCATGCGGGGACCTCCGACCGGACGCCCTCGAACAGGTCCTCCTCGAACTCGCCCGCTGCGCGCTCGGGCAGAGGCACGCGGGACTCCGCGAGCTCGTACTCGTCCCAGGGCCACACGTCGATCTCGAGGTCCCGCGGCACCGCGAAGAAGAAGCCGGTCGGGTCGATCTGCGAGGCGTGGGCCCGCAGCGCGGCGTCCCGGTTCGGGAAGTAGTCGGCGACGGGGACCAGCGTGGTCACCTGGCGCTCCGGGATCTCGCGCGCGTCCCGCGACTCGACCCAGTCGCCGAACGGTGACTCGAGCCCCGCGCCCTCCATGGCCTCGTGCACGGCGCGGATGCGCTTCATCGAGAAGCCGTGGTTGTAGTAGAGCTTGAGCGGTTCCCACGGCTCGCCCGTGCCCGGGTAGCGGTCAGGGTCGCCGGCAGCGGCGAACGCCTCGTAGGACACCTCGTGGCACTTGATGTGGTCCGGGTGCGGGTAGCCGCCCGACGGGTCGTACGTGGTGATCACGTGCGGCCGGAACTCTCGCACGGCCTGCACCAGGGGTGCGGCGGCCTCCTCCAGGGGGACCAGCGCGAAGCAGCCTTCTGGCAGCGGGGGCAGGGGGTCGCCCTCCGGCAGGCCGGAGTCCACGAAGCCCAGCCACTGGTGACGGACGCCCATCGCGGCGGCGGCCTCAGCCATCTCCAGCTGACGCACCGCGCGGCGGCCCTCGATCGACTCGAACTCGTGCCCCTCGGGCACCTCGAACGTCGGGTTCAGCACGTCGCCCCGCTCGCCCCCTGTGCACGTCACGATGAGGACCTCCACCCCCTCTGCGGCATAGCGGGCCGTGGTAGCGGCTCCCTTGCTCGACTCGTCGTCCGGGTGCGCGTGCACCGCCATCAGACGGAGCGGCTCACGCTCGGGTACGGACACTGGGTCCTCCTGTGTGGGATGAGTACTGGGACAATCACTCACATGGACCATGATGGTCCAGGGACAATCTTGCTACGAACCACTGACACCTCGATCCAAGCGAGCCGTGATGACCGACCCAGAACCCGTCGCACCGACCGGCGCCACGCCGCCGGCGCAGGCTCCAAGCCTCGCCGAGCGTTACGGCCGGACCAAGCCTGGATCGCCGCAGGCAGCGGCGCTGCCTGGCGGGACGGACCCGTGGGACGAGTCCGACGGCGTCCGCCCACGGCCCAAGCTGTCGGTGGGGGCCCGGATCGCGGTCGCCCTCGCGCTGGCCGCCGGTGTGGCCCTCGCCGCATGGTTCACGATCGTCGACACCCAGCGCGACCCCGTGACCTTCACCGACGTCGGGTTCTCCGTGACGAGCGCCGAGGCCGTCGACGTGACGTTCGACGTGAGCATGCCACCGGGTACCGAGGCCGTGTGCACGGTGACCGCGCTGAGCAAGAGCTACGCGGAGGTGGGCGCCGTCGACGTCGAGGTGGGCCCCGACTCCGCGCGCACCACGCGGCACACGGTGACCATCGCCACGACGGAGCTCGCGACCACCGGCGTCGTCGACAGCTGCGACGTGCGCTGACAGCACACCGTCGAAATTAGTACACCGTCCGCTCAGAGCGGAACCCGGGACAGTTTCGGCATGTCTTTCCCAGGGATTGGTATTCTGGTCGTTTCACACGCTGTGTTGACCGGCTGACGCGCGTGCCCGATCCGCTCCGTCGGTCGGGTTTTGCGCGCGGCCGTAACTGTGGCTCGATCGAGCAACGACGAAAGGAGAGCCCCCGTGGCCGACGCTTCTGTCACCTGGCTCACCCAGGAGGCGCACGACAAGCTCAAGGCTGAGCTGGAGCATCTCTCCGGCCCCTATCGGGCGGAGATCACCGAGCGCATCGCGGCTGCCCGCGACGAGGGCGACCTCAAGGAGAACGGCGGGTATCACGCCGCGCGCGAGGAGCAGGGAAAGAACGAGGCACGGATCCTTGAGCTCACCGAGAAGCTCCGTAACGTCCAGGTCGGTACTCCCGCGGACGACGGCAAGGTCGAGCCGGGCATGGTCGTGACGGCCGTGGTCGCCGGCGACGAGATGAGCTTCCTGTTCGGCTCGCGCGAGATGGCGGGTTCCACGGAGCTCGACGTCTACTCGCCGACGTCGCCGCTCGGCGCCGCTATCGACGGCAAGTCGATCGGCGCGAAGACGAGCTACCAGGCGCCCAACGGGCGCGACATCCCGGTGGAGATCACGGGGGCGAAGCCCTTCCAGGGCTGAGCCGTAGGTGAGGTGCAGGGTGCGGGCCGAGGAACGAGGCACTCACCCGAAGCGGAACCGCAGGCTCGGCCCTTGTCCATAGAGCCTGAGCCCCGCCGCAGCGCAGAACCGACGGGTCTGTCAGACGCTCGGATCACCTCGGTGAGCTGAACGTCCGGCAGGCCCGTCGGCGTGTCCTGACTCGTGCACGGGCGCCAGGTCGGCGAGCCGCCGTGCCAGGAACCGCCGGTCCCCCTCCCGGTCCACGAGGCCGAGCGCCCTCCGGTACTCCGCCGCCGCCTCGACCGGACGTCCCGCGCGCCGCAACAGGTCCGCGCGCATCGCCGGGAGCAGGTGGTAGGCCGCCAGCTCGGGGGCCGACGCCACCTCGTCGAGCTCGACCAGACCTGCCTCGGGGCCCCTGGACATCCCGACCGCCACCGCCCGGTTGAGAGCCACCACCGGCGAGCGCGTCATGCTCACCAGGACGGCGTAGAGGGCCTCGATCTCGGCCCAGTCCGTCCGGTCCGCCGACACTGCCCGCGCGTGCAGGGCCGCGATCGCCGCCTGCACCTGGTACGGCCCGGGACGCCGCGCGGCGAGCGCGTCGTCGAGCACCGTCAGCCCCTCGGCGATCTCGTCGTGCTGCCAGAGCGACCGGTCCTGCTCCTCGAGCGTGCGTGGCACCGCCTCCTCCGCCCCGGCATCCAGCCGGGCCTGCCGGCGCGCGTGCTGGAGCAGCAGCAGGGCGAGCAGCCCGCGCGCCTCCGGCTCGTCGGGCAGCAGCCGCGCGACGAGCCGGGCTACGCGGAGCGCGTCGTCCGCCAGGGCGCGCCGGGCCTCGGCCCCTGCGACGTCGTCCGCCGGCTCCGCCCACGCGTCGTAGCCCTCGGTGAAGAGGACGTACAGCACGGCCAGCACGGCCGATACGCGCTCGTGCAGCAGCTCCGGCGGTGGCACCCGGAACGCGATGCCGGTGCTGCGGATCTTGCGCTTGGCCCGGGTCAGCCGCTGGGCCATCGTCGTCTCCGGCACGAGGAAGGCCCGGGCGACCTGCGCCGTCGTCATGCCGGTGAGCGACCGGAGGGTGAGTGCCACGCGACCGCCCGGTGGCAGCGCGGGGTGGCAGCAGGCGAAGACGAGGCGAAGCAGGTCGCCGTCGGGGTCCTCCGGCTCCACGGAGGCCCAGCCGGCGCCGTCGGCCACGGCACCGTCGACGGCGTCCGCCGCCTCGGCCGCCGGGTCGCTCACGGCCGTGCCGAGGCGCTCGGTGAGCCGCGCCGACACCGCGACCTTCTCCGCCTCGACCGTGCGTCGCCGCAACCGGTCCACCGCACGGTTGCGCGCCGTGGTGGTGAGCCAGGCGCCGGGGCGTGCGGGCACGCCGTCCCGCTCCCAGGTGCGCAGCGCGACCGCGAACGCCTCCTGGGTGCAGTCCTCCGCGAGATCGAGGTCGCCGGTGCTGCGAGCCACTGCCGCGAGCACGCGGCCCCACTCGTCGCGGAAGGCCGCCGTGACGGCCTGCCCGACGTCGGTCACGCCCCGGCGTCGCTGTCGAGGTCGAGCGGCCAGAACGGGCGCAGCTCGATGGCGCCGGTGTACGCCATCGGGTGGGCTGCGGCGATCCGGATGGCCTCGTCCAGGTCGGGGGCCTCGAGGACGTCGAAGCCCGCGATCACCTCTTTGGTCTCGGTGAACGGGCCGTCGGTGACGACCACCTCGCCGGTGCGGACCTGGACGCCCACTGCGTCTGCCGGTGGGCGCAGGCGGTCGCCCATGACCGCGCGACCCGAGCCGTAGGTGTCCCGCACCCAGGACTCGATGTCGGGCACGTCGGCCGGCTCGGCCGGGGCGTCGGGCGTGTCGAGGACGAGCATGAGATAGCGCATGGTGTGCTCCCTTCCGGGGAGGTCCCCGGTGTCATGGTCCCGCGACCGGAGCGGCCGCGTCATCTGGACGACGAACGGGAGGGCACGTGCACGACACCCGCACGACACTCAGTTCGCGACGACCTCGTAGCCCTCGGACTGCAGCCGTTCCACGACGGCGCCCCGGTGCTCTGTGCCCTTGGTCTCGAGCTGCAGGTTGACCCGCACCTCCGACACGGCGAGCGAGACGTCGGTGCGCGTGTGGTCGACGGCCACGATGTTGGCGCCTGCCGCGGCGATCGTCTCCACCAGCCGCGCGAGGGCTCCCGGCTTGTCCATCAGCCGTACCTGCAGCTTCAGGTACCGGCCGGCCGCCACCAGACCGTGCTGCACCACACGGAGCAGCACCAGCGGGTCGATGTTGCCGCCGGACAGGACCGCGACGACCGGCCCTTTGAACGCTCCGGGCCCTGCGGCCATGATGCCTGCGACACCAGCAGCACCGGCGGGCTCGACCATCAGCTTGGAGCGCTCCAGCACGGCGAGCAGCGCGCGCGAGAGCTGGTCCTCGGTGACGGTCCGGACCTCGACGCCCTCTTTCTGCACGATCCCGAACGGCACGTCGCCCGGCAGCCCTACGGCGATGCCGTCGGCCATGGTGGAGCCGAGCGTGCCCGCCAACGGCTTGCCCGCCTTCAGCGAACCCGGGTAGGCGGCCGCGGACGCCGCCTGCACGCCGACCACCTTCACGTGCGGTGCGGCCTCGGCCAGCACTGCGGCGATCCCTGCCACGAGCCCGCCACCACCCAGCGGCACGACGACGGTGGCGACGTCGGGCACCTGTTCCAGGATCTCCAGGGCGACGGTGCCCTGGCCCGCCACGACGTCCACGTGGTCGAACGGGTGGATGAGTACCCGGCCGGAGCGGGCCGACTCGACGCGGGCCGCTGCGAGCGCCTCGTCGACGGACGAGCCCACCATCCGCACCTCCGCGCCGTATCCGCGGGTCGCCGCGACCTTGGGCAGCGCGGCATCGACCGGCATGTAGACGACCGTGTCGATGCCGAGCATTCCCGCGGCGACCGCTACGCCCTGCGCGTGGTTGCCCGCGGAGGCCGCCACGATGCCTCGTTCCCGTTCGGCGGGCGACAGGCGGGCGAGCCGCACGTACGCGCCGCGCACCTTGAACGAGCCGGCGCGCTGCAAGTTCTCGCACTTGAGCAGCACCTTTGTACCGGCAATCGTGGAGAGCGCACGGCTCTCGGTGATCGGTGTCCGCGTGATGACACCGTCGAGCAGGTCGGCGGCGGCGCGGGCGTCGTCGGCGGTCACCGTGAGGTGGCCGCCGTAGGACTCCAGGTCGAACGGATCCAAGGGCACAGCGGGCATGTTGCCCGACTGCGCCCCCAGATGCACGTTCAGCGCCTCTCGTCGCCCTCCGGCGCGTCGCGGCCCTCGTCGACGCCGACGTCCGTGAGGGCCGTCTCGGCCACCACGCCGGGCGCACGGCGCAGCCGGAGCGGGATCGGTGGTGCGTCGGCCGCGCGCCACCGGATCGGCAGCGCGTCCTCGTCGCCGAGCTCCGGGAACTTGTCGTGCCCGTTGAGGTAAAGGATCACGGTGTTCAGCACGGCCGCGAGCGGCACGGCGAACAGCGCGCCGACGATGCCGGCCGCGTAGGAACCGGCGGCCACTGCGAGGATCACGGCGACCGGGTGCAGAGAGACCGCCTGGCCCATGAGGAACGGCTGCAGCGCGTGCGACTCGACCTGCTGCACCAGCAGCACCACGCCGAGCATGATGAGAGCGGCTACCCAGCCGTTCGAGACGAGCACCACGACCACCGCGATGGCGCCGGTGACGATGGCTCCGACGACCGGCACGAACGAACCGACGAACACCAGGATGCTGATCGGCAGGGCGAGCGTCGGGACGAAGAACACCGCGCCGATCCCGATGCCGACCGCGTCAACGGCAGCCACGAGGATCTGCGTCCGGGTGTAGGCGGCGAGCGTGACGGCGCCGCGCCGGCCCGCCTGGTTGACCCGCTCACGGGAAGACTGCGGCAGCAGGCCGACGATCCAGCCCCAGATGCCCCGCGGGTCGTGCAGGAAGAAGAACGTGCAGAACAGCGCGATCAGCGCCCCGATGAGCACGCTGCCCGCGGTGGCTGCCGCCCCGAGGGCCCCGCTCACGATGGCGCCCTGCTGTGCCTCGAGCTGGTCGAGGATGTCCTGGCTGTAGCTCTGCAGCTGGCCCTCGAGCCCGAACTGCACCGAGAGCTGCGTCCACAGCTCGTTGAAACCGCTGACGGCCTGGGTCTGCAGGTCGGCGAACCCGTTGGCGATGGACTGCCCCGCCAGGGTGATCAGACCGGCGACCACCAGGATCAGGCCGACCAGCGAGAGGCCGGCGGAGAGCCCGCGTGGGAGGCGCAGCCGCTCGTTCAGCAGCCGGCGGACCGGGGTCAGCATGATCGTGAGCAGCAGGGCCACCGCCACCGGGATGACAATCGTCTTCAGCAGCGTCAGGAGCCACAGCGCCGCGGCGATGAACGCGCCGATAAGGAGCATGCGCCACGACCAGGATGCGGCCGCCCGGATGGCTGGCGGGACGGCGCCGGACTCGTCGGTGGGCGGCGCGGTGGTCTGGGTTGACGTCACGCTGGTCTCCTCGGTCTGCGACACGGATAACACCCTAGGGGAGCACACTGACGCCCTGGTGGCCTGCCCACGCGCCGCACCAAAAGTGCACCGTGCGCGCACGGATCCGACAGATGTCGGAACGAGCACCCGACACCTGACCGATGACGTGGAGAGCGCGTGCCCGTAGCCTCACGGCACGGCCCGTGGTGGGTCGTGTCCCGGACGACCCGGAGGGCGGCACCCGCATGAGGCTCCGATCAGGCACACGACCGACACGACCGACACCAGGACCCGTCACCGGGCGGGCCGCCCGCCGGGCGGCGGCCGTCGCCGCAGCGGCAGCGCTCGCCGTCCCGCTGACGCTCCCCCTCGTGGGGACGACGTCGACCGCCGAGGTGACCGCCTCGGCGTCGGGCAGCCCGATCGCCGCGCCCGACCCGCAGGACTGGACCGACCAGGCCGAGATGACCTGGGACGACTACTCCCCCGTCCGGCCGGCGGAGTGGGACACCGCTGACACCTCGGAGGGCAGCGACGTGCAGTACCGGACGGCGGTGATCCTGCTCGAGTTCTCCGACCAGCCGTTCCTCATCACGCAGGACCCGCTGACGCACCCGTTCGGCAACCCGGCCAGCGGCTTCCAGCCGGTGGCCCCGACGACGTGAACCAGTGGTTCTACGACTACTACGCCACACCGAACGAGTACAACGGCGGGCAGACCCTGCACGGGTACTGGATGGAGGACAGCCACGGCCGGATCGGGGTCGACGTCGAGGTGTTCGGCCCGTACACGCTGCCGGGCAAGCTGCACGAGTACGGCTACGACCGGTTCAACGAGCCGGTCGAGGAGTTCTGCCCGCAGGGAGACGAGTGCGGCAAGGACATCCGCGAGGCCGGGTTCGAGGCCTGGCACGAGGACATGGGCGGCTGCGAGGAGCGGCTCTGCGGCTTCGACAACGGATTCTGGGTGACCGCTGGGCACGACGAGACGTCCACGTGGGAGGAGTTCGGACAGATGATGTTCGAGTCCCCGGAGGACGTCCCGGACGAGCTGGGGCCGCCGCGCGCGGAGAACGGCGAGGCGCCCCTCAACCAGAACGGCGACCCCATGCCGAACTGGGCGGCGACCCGGTACGTGGACTGGACGTCGTGGCAGTCGGCGGCCAACCACTGGCCCAACGCGGGCGGCGGCACCTCGACCCAGGCGGAGAGCTCCGGCCTCGGCGTGTTCGCGCACGAGTTCAGCCACCTGCGCGGCCTGCCGGACAACTACAACAACCCGTTCGCCGACGACACCCGTAACTACACGGGCTACTGGGAGATGATGAGCCGCGGCTCGTTCAACGGACCGGGCGGCACCCACAACCGGTGGCAGATCCCGAACGCGGGCGGCTCCGCCCTCGGGCCGCACCACATGCTCCACTACAAGCAGGACCTCGGTGTGCTCACTGCCGACGACCAGGTCCTGCTGACCCGGTCCCAGCTCGCCGAGCAGGGTCCGGCCGTCGCCACCCTCAAGGCCCGTTCCTCGGTGCCGGAGTCACGGGGCGGGAGCAGCGGCAAGGTCGGCCTCGAGGTCACGCTCGACGGCGGGTACGCCGCCGGCCAGTGCGCAGCGGACACGCCGGAGGACCCAGACTTCTGGTGCCCCGACGGCACCGGCTGGACCGACTTCACGATGGAGGTCGTCGACCGGGTGGGCAACGACTCGTTCACCGCTGGCCACGGCGTGCTCCTGGCGCAGAACCAGCCGCGGGGCACCCCGCGCGAATGGCTGGTCGACGCCAACCCGGAGAACATCGGTCGGATCGACTACTACCGCCCGGACGGCACGCCGGTGCCCGTGGTGCGCGGCGACCCCCGCCAGCTCGACGACGGCACCTTCCACGCGGGGACAGAGTCGGGCAGCGCGTACGAGTACGTGGACGAGCCCAACAACGTGCACCTGTACGTGCTGGACGCCTCGCGCGCCACCGACGGCGCGCTGACCTACGACGTCGCCGCGCGGAACCTCGACGCCTCCGGCCCGGCGCGGCGCGATGTCCGGCTCGGCCGGCCGGAGCAGCACCCGGTCGGTGACGGCAGCACGCTGGTCAACGTGCCGGTCCGGAACACGGGCGAGGCCGGCGAGGGGATCTTCGACTCGGACGTGTACCGGGTCTCCGCGTCCGTCCGAGGGCGCGGCTGGGAGGTCAGCATCCCGTACGAGGTCACGGCCGTGGAGGCGGGCGGCACGCTGCCCGTGTCGGCGTACGCGACGGCGTCGGACGGCGCAGCACGGACGGCGATCCTGACCCTCACGGTCACGAGCGAGTCCGACCCGGACGTCGCGCGGACGGTGCGGGTGCCGCTGCGGGCCAAGGCGCCGACGGCGCGGTCGCTGTCCACGCTCGTGGCGGACTACGAGGACCGCGGCGTGCTCACCGGCGAGGAAGCCCGGCGTCTCGAGGCGCACCTGCGGGTCGCTTCCGGGGCACATGGCGGCTCGGCGGACGCGGCGCTCGCACGGTTCGCCCAGGACGCGGAGAGCCTGGCCGACGTGGGGCAGCGCAACCTCGCCGCCGCCGCGCTCTCCGCGGCGGCCGGCGACCTGCGGGACGCCGGGTGACACTGCGCTCCGACGGCGCCGAGGTCGGTCACGTGCCGGCCTCGGGCGCCGGGCGTGGTCGTTCGCGCACCGCCGTCGCGATCGCCGCCGTGCTCTCGGCCGGGCTGTGCCTCAGCGTGCTGCTGGCGGCGTGCTCCGGTGGGGCCGTGAGCGCCCAGGACACCCAGGCCGTGCGCATCGTGGTCCCTGACGCGAACATCCGCGAGCCGTCCGACCCGTGCTCGGGTGCGCGTGCCTTCCGGTACGCGCACCCGGAGGCGGCGTACGAGGTGCTGGCGGACGGCACGGTGCTCGCCGCCGGCGCGCTCCCGGAGGGACGGGCCGAGAAGGCCTTCTCGATCGACCTGGGTGCCGACCGGCAGCCCACGGTGTGCGTCATGTCGCTCGACGTTCCCGCCTCGATCGACCTGTCGGGTGCCGAGCTCATGATCGGCGAGCACGGCCCCGTGCCGATCGAGCCGAACCCTGCCTTCGACGACGCGCCCGAGGCGGTGCTGCGATGAGGAACGCCCTCACGAGCCTCGTGGCGGCAGCCCTCGTCGTGGCCTCCCTCGCCGGGTGCTCCGAGGCGACCCGCGGCCGTATGCCGGGGCCGGTGCC
Organism: Promicromonospora vindobonensis; assembly: GCF_042685865.1. Taxonomy (NCBI): domain Bacteria; kingdom Bacillati; phylum Actinomycetota; class Actinomycetes; order Micrococcales; family Promicromonosporaceae; genus Promicromonospora; species Promicromonospora vindobonensis. Next base: position 1,572,110 of record NZ_JBHUOG010000001.1, read on the forward strand.
GTCGGGCGTGGAGTTCCACCCAGCGCCCGACGACGCGCCTCCGGCGCCCCCGCTCACCCTTGAGCTGACCGACGGCACGAACCTCGACCTGGCCGAGCAGTGGGGCGAGCGGCCGGTGGTGCTCGTGTTCTTCGAGACCTGGTGCACCCGCTGCGAGGTCCAGCAGGGGTCGATCAACGACGTGGTCCAGGAGTACGAGGACACGGTCCTGTTCGTCGGCGTCGCGCACCTGTCCGAGCCCGCCGAGATCGCGGCGTACGTCGAGGACAACGACATCGAGTACCCCGTGGCCGTGGACCCGGGCGGCGACGCGACGCTCATGTACGCCGTCGCCGAGCCGCCGCTCGTCGCCCTGGTCGGCAAGGACGGCAGCCTGTTGCGCGGCTGGCCGGAGGGGGTGGAGGGCGAGGAGCTCAGCAGGGCCGTCGCCGACCTGGCCGTGCGCTGAGCCCACCTGACCGTGCGCTGAGCCTGCCCGTTCGCGGGGCGAGCCCACCTACGACGGGCGGGTCCGCCCGTCGCGGGCCGAGCTGGTCGAGCCCGGGACCTCAGGGCCCGACGAGGCGTCCTGCGGCTCTGGCGACCTTGAGTGCCAGGTGCAGCGCGAGGCGCTCCGTACCGTCCTTGAGGTCGGTGCCGGCGAGCTGCTCGACACGCTGCAGCCGGTAGTACAGCGACGTGCGGTGCAGGTGCAGCGCCTCGGCCGTCGCCTGTGCGCTGCCCGCGAGCTCGAGATACGTCTCCAGCGTGCGCAGGAGCGGGGCAGCCTCCGGCAGGTCGAGGAGCGCCTCGAGACCGGGGTGTACAGGGACGCCGTCGGCGGCGATGCGCGCGGCAACCCCGGCGAGCGGGTCACCGGACGAGGGCGGGGCCGGTGCTGGACGGGGCTCGGGGCCGGCTGCGAAGCCACCGCCCGGGTCGGCGGTCGCACGCCGCACATCAGGCAGGGCTTCCGGAATGGTGGGGACGAACGTGATCAGCACGTTCCCCGCGTCGAGCCGCAGTACGACCTCGCTGTCCACGGCCCTCCCCGGTCTCGACGTTGCCTGGGGACTCTATTTGAGAGTTCTCGTGAATCTCAAGGGCAGTTCCTGGTCAACTCGTGGGCAACTCTCAGGATTCCAGCATTCGCCTCTGCGGGTGCACCGTCTCACCGCGCTCCAGCATGCCGACGAACTTGGCGATGTTCCGCGCCCGGGTCTCCGGCTTCTTGACCCCCGTGATCCTGAACAGGATCGCGTAGCGGTTCTGTGCGGTGAGGATCCCGAACATCGCCGTCGCACGCGGGCTGGCCGCGAGCGCCTCGGCCAGGTCGGGCGGCACCTCGATGTTCTTGCTGCCCTCGTACGCGGCATCCCAGCGACCGTCCGCCTTGGCCTTGTCGACCTCTTCCTGACCACGGGGCCGCATGCGCCCCTCGGCGGTCAGCCGGCCGACGATCCCGACGTTCCGTGCCGACCAGCGGCTCCGTGACCTGCGCGGGCAGTACCGCTGCAGCGCGGTCGCGTCATCGCGGCCCAGTGCCTGTGCGTCGATCCAGCCGCTGCAGAGCGCCTCCTCCAGGGCGGAGTCGCGCGTCAGGCTCGTCGGGGCGTCCTTGCCTTTCTTCGCGAGAATCAACCAGACGCCGTTCGAGGTCGACTCGTTCTCGTCGAGCCAGGCGCGCCAGGCGGCGGTATCGGCAAGCAGGAGCTCAGGGTCGGTTTCGGCCATGGAGAGGACGCTACGCCGAGCCACCGACATCGACGGCTCGGTCCGACTCCGCGTCTGCTGGCAGAATCGCAAAGTGGTCGTGGCCGCTGAGCGGCCGCACCACCCGGTAGTCCTGATCAGTTGCCACAACGAGGTTCGTGCCCAGCGAACCGGCGACGACCACGTTCATCGCATCCGCGAGGTCCAGTGATCCAGGCTTGCGACGCTTTCGCTCCATCCTGCCCTCGTACTTCTTGATGAGCGCCCTGGCGGTCCCGTAGTCCTCAGGGCGTGGGTCGGCCACGTCGAAGAAACCGTCAGTGACGTTCTCGAGAAAGTCGCTCGCCGCAAGATGCTCACCCGCAGCACTGAGAAGGTAGTGAACCTCGGCGATGACGAGCGGAGTGACGATCGCGGTCCTGGCGGACTCAAGAGTCTCTCGGAACTGATCATGCTGCGGCTCCCCCGGGTCCATCGCGGCGACGATCCCCCCGGTATCGGCGACAACGATCACTCGCCAAAGCCGTCCATGAGTTCATCGACGCGCTGAGTCAGACCGTGCTGCCGCAGGCGACCCTTCATCTTCGGACGGGTACGCAGATGATCGTGGATCACCTGGTCGATTCCTTCGCGGATCAGATCCGCCTGGGATCGCCCCGTGAGCTCTCCGATACGTACGAGATTGGCCTTGCGCTGCTCGTCGAGGTAGATGCTGGTCTTCATCATGCCCTACATCCTGCCCTACATGATGTAGGGCATCAAGGGGCCGACCCGACCTCAGGTCCGGCCGTCCCGCGGCCCGAACGCCCGCAGCGCGTCGGCGTCGCTGTTGGCCGACGTGACGTACTCCCGTGCCCATTCCTCCGCGCCGGGGTAGGTGCTCCCGGTGGCCACGGCCGCCACCGCCGCCTCGACGTCGACCGGCGTGTGCCGAAGCTCGACCTGCCCGTCGTGCAGGAGCGCCCACGACCCTCCTGCACGGCCGTACGGCATGCCGACGCTGCCGGGGTTGACGCACAGGCGCCGGTCGACGAGGCGCACGAACGGCATGTGGGTATGCCCCATGACGACGGTCCGCACGGCGGCGTCGAGCCCGCCGAGCACCTCGGCCCAGCGCTCGAGCGAGGAGTCGACGAGCACCACCTCCTCGTCGTCCCGCGGGGTGGCGTGGCAGAACACGACGCGGCCGAAGCCGCGCACCGTCAGCTCGGCCGGGTGCGGCAGGCCGGCGAGCAGGGCGACGTCGTCGGGCCGTAGCTGGGCCGCTGCCCAGGGCGCGACCGGATCCGGGATGGCCGTGCTGCCGCCGCGCGCGAGAGCGACCAGCTCGCGGTCCGCGTTCCCCCGGACCAGGAGCGCCCGCTCCCCGAGGGACCGCAGGCGGTCCAGCACCGCGACGGGCTGTGGCCCGGCGGCGTGGTCACCGGTGACGACCACGCGGTCGGCCGCGGCCACATCGGGCTCGGCGAGCACCGCCTCCAGGACGGGAAGCACCCCGTGCACGTCCGAGAGGACCGCGACCGCCCCGACCTCTGAGCTCATGGGACGACGATCGCTCCTGCGGCGCGGAGACGCCAGCGGATCCGCTGACAGCAGCACGGTGGACAGGCTGCGGAACACCACCGCACCGAGGTGTGTTGCGATGATGAAAGCGCTACCCGCGCAAGTAGACGTAAGGAAGTGTCCGATGACGTTCTTGAACTCCCTCTTCGGCCCCGGCTCCGGTTCCACGAAGACCACGATGATCGCGCCGGAGGATGCCCTCCGGGGCCGGTCCGCGCCGCTGCTGCAGGCGCCGCGCCCGCACACGGTGCTCGGCTCGTCGATCACGGGCCCGTGGGAGCCCGGTACGCGCGTGCTGTACCTGGCGATGGGCTGTTTCTGGGGCGCCGAGGAGATCTACTGGCAGGTTCCAGGCGTGGTGAGCACCGCTGTCGGCTACATGGGTGGGACCACGCCGAACCCGACGTACGAGGAGGTCTGCAGCGCGCGGACCGGCCACACGGAGACCGCGCTCGTCGCCTACGACCCGACCAAGGTCACCGAGGCGGAGCTGCTCAAGATCTTCTGGGAGCGGCACGACCCCACGCAGGGCTTCCGTCAGGGCAACGACGTGGGCACGCAGTACCGCTCGGCGATCTACTGGACGACGCCGGAGCAGGCGGAGGCCGCCAAGGAGACCGCAGCCCGCTACGCCGAGGTGCTCAGCGCCAAGGGGTACGACGCGATCACCACGGAGATCGCGCCCGCCGCCGAGGCCGGAGCGTTCTACTACGCCGAGGACTACCACCAGCAGTATCTGTCTGCCGCCAAGAACCCGAACGGCTACCGCTGCCACGCGACCACGGGCGTCCCCTTCCCTGACCCTGCCTGACCAACCCCCTGGTTGTGGGCGTGGCCGTTGCGACCACTGCTACAGGCGCGACGATCACGCCCACGACCGCGCTCCTGGCGGTGTCAGTGGGGACCCGTAGGGTCGGCCCCATGATTCGGATGCCCGCTACCGAGCTCACCGTCACCGGCGAGGACTGGTACAGCCGCGACCTGTCCGGCGAGGACCACATGGCCACGCTGTTCGCCGACGTCGACCTCACGGAGGCCACGGGGACGGGCGCCACGTTCGACTCGTGCGTGTTCCGTGGTGTGCGCTTCAACAGCGCCCACCTCACCGAGTTCGCGTTCACCTCGTGCGTCTTCGACGGGTGCGTGTTCTTCGACGCGAAGCTGGAGCGCTGCAAGCTGGTCGGCTCGCAGTTCGCCGACTGCCGGTTCGACCTGCTCAAGGTCGAGGGCGGCAACTGGTCCTTCACCGACCTGCACCGCGCCGCCCTCGCCGGCGCGCAGTTCGACGGCGTCCGGTTCCGCGAGGCCGACCTGGCCGGGATCAAGGCGAACGGCGTCGTGCTGGTCGGCTGCGACCTGTCGGGTGCGGACCTCGAGCAGGCCGACCTGACCAACGCCGACCTGCGCGGCAGCGACCTGTCGACCCTCGACCCGCTGTCGGCGAACCTCACCGGCGCGGTGGTCAGCGAAGCGCAGGCGATCCTGCTGGCCGAGACGCTCGGCCTCGTGGTCCGGCCGGACTAGCGCTCCTGGAGCGGGTCGGGACACCCGTGATATCGGTTCGAGCCGACGCCGCGCCCGGCCCTATGCTCGGGTCCGCTCGCACACGTACTGAGCACCTGTTCTAGAGGGACGAGGATCGATGAAGATCAGCCGCGACCTGACCGACTGGACCCTGACCCCGACGGGCGGACCCGTACCGGCGGACCTTGCCGGGGTCCCCGTCCCCGCGACCGTCCCGGGTACGAGCCATACCGCCCTTCTTGAACAGGGCCTCGTCCCCGATCCGTACCTCGGCACCAACGAGACCGCGCTCGCCTGGATGAAGCGCACGACCTGGCGGTACGCGACCGTGCTCGACGAGCCCCCCGCGGGACCCGACGAGCGTGTCGACCTGCTCTTCGAGGGGATCGACACGGTGTCCACCGTCGTGGTGGACACGGACGTGGAACGAGCTGGAGTCGCCAAGGGCCGTGTCGAGCTCGGCCGCACCAGGAACATGCACCGGTCCTACCGGTACGATGTGCGAGAGCTCGTCGGCACGCCCGCCAACCTCGTGGTCGACCTCGACTCAGCGCTCGAGGCCGCCGAGGCCGAGGCTGAGCGCCTCGGCACGCGCCCCATGGCCTACGACCAGCCGTTCAACATGGTCCGCAAGATGGCCTGTTCCTTCGGCTGGGACTGGGGTCCCGACCTGCAGACGGCCGGCCTGTGGAAGCCCGTCCGGGTGCAGCGCTGGCGCGTGGCGCGCCTCGCGCAGGTCACGCCGCTGGCCACCGTGTCCGACGACGGCACAGGGCTGGTCGACGTCCGCCTCGAGGTCGAGAGGTCCGGGCTGTCCGACCTCGGGCGCCTCACCGTCGACGTCTCCGTCGGCGACCGCGGCGGCAGCTCTATGGTCTCGCCCGGCTGGTCCGGCGGCGCGCTGGACATGCAGGTGGAGATACCCGACGCCGACCTGTGGTGGCCCGCCGGGCACGGCGACCAGCCGCTGTACCCGATCACGGTGACCCTCTACGAGGGCAACGGCGAGGACCGCTCCAACCCGCTGGACTCCTGGTCCGGCCGGGTCGCCTTCCGCACCGTCGAGGTGGACCGCACACCCGACGAGCACGGCACGCGCTTCACGTTCGTCATCAACGGCAAGCCGGTCTTCGCGCGCGGGGCCAACTGGATCCCCGACGACCACCTGCTGACCCGCATCACGCGCGAGCGCCTCGAACAGCGCGTCGACCAGGCGCTGGGCGCGAACCTCAACCTGCTGCGGGTATGGGGCGGCGGCATCTACGAGTCGGACGACTTCTACGACGTCTGCGACGAGCGGGGCGTCATGGTCTGGCAGGACGTCCTGCTGGCGTGCGCCGCCTACCCGGAGGAGGACCCGCACTGGGCCGAGCTCGAGGCGGAGGTGCGGGAGAACGCCGCCCGCCTGGCACCGCACCCGTCGCTCGTGCTGTGGAACGGCGGCAACGAGAACATCTGGGGGCACGAGGACTGGGGCTGGAAGGAGCCGCTCGGCGATCTCACGTGGGGCGCCGGCTACTACTACGAGCTCTTCCCGAAGGTCCTGGCCGAGGTGGACCCGACCCGGCCGTACGCGGACGGCTCTCCCTACTCCCCTGGCCTCACGCCCGAGGAGATGCACCCCAACGACCCGAACCACGGCACGCACCACCAGTGGGCCGTCTGGAACCAGGTCGACTACACGCACTACCGCGACGACGTGCCGCGGTTCCCGTCGGAGTTCGGCTTCCAGGGCCCGGCGGCCTGGGCGACGATGCGGCGCGCGATCCTGCCCGACGGCGATACCGCACCACAGGATTTCAAGGAGTCCGAGGTCTTTCTGCTGCACCAGAAGGCCACCGACGGCAACGGCAAGCTCGACCGCGGCCTCGCCCCGCACCTGGACGTCCCCGACGACTTCACCGACTGGCACTGGGCCACGCAGCTGAACCAGGCGCGTGCGATCCAGTACGCCCTCGAGCACTACCGGTCGTGGTGGCCGCGCACTGCCGGGGCGATCGTGTGGCAGCTCAACGACTGCTGGCCGGTGACCTCCTGGGCCGCCGTCGACGGCGACGGCCGGCGCAAGCCGCTCTGGTACGCCATGAAGCACGCGTTCGCCGACCGGATCGTGACGGTCCAGCCGAGGGGCGCCGACCTGGTCGCGGCCCTCGTGAACGACACGGACGAGCCGTGGACGGGGCAGGTCGAGGCAGCCCGGACCACCCTCCGGGGTGCGGTGCTCGCGACGTCGGACGCGGCTGCCGGGGCGGTGACCGTCGCGCCACGGTCGGTGACCCTCGTCCCGCTGACCGGTGACCTGGCCGCGGTCTCCGAGCCGACGCGCGAGGTGCTCGTGGTGACCCTCGGGGAGGTGCGGGGGATCCACCGGTGGGCGGAGAGCAAGGATCTCGTGCTCGATCCGGCCCCGGTACGGACCACGGTGACGGCGGAGGACGGCGGCTACCGCGTGGACGTGACCGCGACGTCGCTGGCGCTGGGTGTGACGCTGCTCGCCGACCGCCTCGACCCGGACGCACAGGTGGACGAGCAGGTCATCGACCTTCCGGCGGGCACGACGGCGGTGTTCCACGTGAGCAGCAGCGGCCTCGACCAGGAGGCGCTGGTCTCCCGGCCGGTGCTGCGCACCGAGAACGATCTGGTCCGCACGGCGGGCTAGGGTCAGGCCGATCCGATGTCAGCGACCGCGCATACGGTGTGGTCCAGGGGGCGAAGGGAACCACATGAACGGGCTCGTCGAGGAAGCTGGCTGGTCAGTACTGCGCCGTGACGGCGTTGCGGTCGTCGTGGTGCATCCCGAGCGGGGTCTGCCGCTCGTGCTGCACTGGGGCCAGGACCTGGGCGATCTCTCGCCCGCCGACCTGCAGGGCCTCGATGCGGCGACCAGTAGGCAGACCGCCCCGGGCACTCTCGATGCAGCCTGGCGTCCGTCGATGCTGCCGCAGGAGTCGGACGGGTGGGCCGGCCGCCCGGGACTGCTCGTGGTGTCGGACGGCATCCCCCTCTATCCCCGCTGGACCGCTGCCCCGGCGGAGCGCGGCGCGGCCGACCTGCTGGTCACCGCCCGGGACGCGGACCTGGGGCTCACGCTGCGGTCGCACCTCGAGATCGGTGTGGGCGGCCTGGTGCTCCTGCGGCACGAGCTCACCAACGACGGCCCGGCCGCGGTGGACGTCCACTGGCTCGAGGCCACGCTGCCCGTGCCGCGGTCGGCGGACCACCTCACCCAGTTCAGCGGCCGCTGGTCCCGCGAGAAGGTTCCGGTCACCACGGCCATGCCCGGCGGCAGCACCGCCCGCCAGACCCGGCGCGGGCGCTCGGGACACGACGCGCCCTGGGTGACCGCCGCGTCGTCGGGCGCGCCGCGCAGCCGGACCGGCGAGGTGTGGGCCACCCACCTGGGGTGGAGCGCCGACGTCACGCACCGGGTGGACCATCTCACCGAGCACGCGACGCTGCTCGGCGCCGGCGAGCTGGTGCGGCCGGGCGAGATCCGGCTGGCCCCCGGCGAGACCTATCGCGCGCCGGTCGCGTACTTCGCGTGGTCGCCGGCGGGCCTGGACGGTGTCTCGGACCGGTTCCACACCTGGCTGCGGGCCCGCCCGCAGCACGTGACGAGCCCCCGGCCGCTGGTGCTGAACACGTGGGAAGCCGTGTACTTCGACCACTCCCCGGCCAAGCTGGAGCGCCTCGCACGGCGGGCCGCCGCCGTCGGCGTGGAGCGCTTCGTGCTGGACGACGGCTGGTTCCACTCCCGGCGTGACGACACCACCGGCCTGGGCGACTGGGTGGTGGACCACGACGTCTGGCCGGACGGCCTTGACCCGCTGGCCGGGCTGGTGCATGAGCTGGGGATGCAGTTCGGTCTGTGGTTCGAGCCGGAGATGGTGAACCTCGACTCCGACCTCGCGCGCGCCCACCCGGAGTGGATCCTGTCGAACCCTGCGGCGATCCCGTCGCCGGACGGCCTCTCGTTCCGCACGCAGTACGTGCTGGATCTCGCGAACAGCGAGGCGTGGGAGTACCTGCGCGCCCAGATCTCCGCGCTGGTGACCCAGCTGGGCATCGACTTCATCAAGTGGGACCACAACCGCGATCTCAGCGAACCGGTCCACGTCGGCACCGACGGTGTGGCCCGACCAGGCACCCATGCGCAGACCCGGGCCGCGTACGCGCTGATCGCGCGGCTCAAGGCCGACCATCCCGGGCTGGAGATCGAGTCGTGCTCCTCGGGCGGCGCCCGGAGCGACCTGGGGATCCTGGAGGTCACCGACCGCGTGTGGGCGTCGGACTCCAACGATCCGCTGGAGCGCCAGGACATCCAGCGATGGACGTCGCTGGTGCTGCCGCCCGAGCTGGTGGGGGCACACGTCGGCCCGTCGCCGGCGCACTCGTCAGGGCGCACCACCGATCTCACGTTCCGGGTGGCCACGGCCCTGCAGGGTCATGCAGGGTTCGAGTGGGACCTGCTGACCTGCACAGACGAGGAACTGGTCGCCGTCTCGGCGTACGCAACGCTCTACAAGGAGCTCCGGTCGCTGGTGCACACCGGCACCGTCGTGCACGCCGACACGGTGGACCCGGCACTGCGGGTCACGGGCTTCGTCGCCCCCGACCGCACGGCCGGGATGTGGACCGTCGCGACCGTGGCGTCGCCCCAGGACGCGCTGACCGAACGCGTGCGGCTCGACGGGCTGGACCCGGCCAGGCGATACAGCGTGCGGGTCCGCGACGAGGTCGGGTCCGCGAAGTGGATGGGCGGGATCACCCCGGGCTGGTTGGGCAAGGACCCGACGGACATCCCTGGTTCGGTGCTGACCGGCGTAGGGCTACAGCTTCCGACGCTGTGGCCGATGCAGGCGTTGATCATCCAGGTGACGGCCACCGACCAGCCGGAGTAGACCCGGCCGGGGGAATACCAGCAACGACCAGGGCGAGCAGGTGCCGGAGTTCGGTACCTGCTCGCCCTGGTTCGGTGTGAGCTTTGGCCCGGACGGATGCCCGGCCCAAGTACCGACTTCATAGCGGTGCCATTTGCAGGGCTCTGGCCCAGGGAAAGGGGAATGCGGCGCCGCCACTTGTGACGCTAGGTCCGCGACACGGTACGAAAGCGGGCGGGCGTCCGGCCGATCCACTGTCGTTTCGAACCGAAGTCCGACAACACAGGGGACCGACCGGACGCCCGCCCTACTGAGCGACGCGGTACGCCGGGATCAGCTACCGAGAACGCCCTTGCGACGCAGCACGATCAGAGTCACGCCACCGCCCACGAGGGCCAGCGCAATGAGGGTGAAGCCGATGACGGTGCTGGCACCGGTCGCGGCGAGCGCACCAGGCGCCTCGGCAGCGGCCGAGGGAGAAGGCGTGGCGTCGTCCTCGGCCGGAGCCGCGGACCCGTCGGCCGGCTCGGTGACCTCCGTGGTCGGCTCGTCGGTCGTCTCTTCGCCCGGCGTGGTCGGCTCGTCCGTGGGCTCCTCGCCCGGCGTGGTCGGCTCGTCCGTGGGCTCCTCGCCCGGCGTGGTCGGCTCGTCCGTAGGCTCCTCGCCCGGCGTGGTCGGCTCGTCCGTAGGCTCGTCCGTCGGCCCCTCGGTGGGCTCTTCGGTCGGCTCCTGGCTCGGCACTGTGGGTGCATCCGTGTAGACGAGTGCGTAGTGGCTGACGTCCCGGCCACCGCCCCAAGGGTAGGTGATGGTCACCGACGCGGTGGGCTCGTCCAGCTCGACGAAGTACGCGCCCCCCTCACCCTCACCCTGCTTCTCCGAACCCGCCTTGACGCAGTAGCCGGAGATGAGCTGGCCCGCGGGAGCCTCGACCTTGACCTCGTCGACGTTGTCGTTCACATCGATCTTGCCGGAGTCGTAGCCCTCGCAGACCTGCACCCCGTCGAGGTAGTCCGCGTTGTCGGGCGACACGGGCGTAGCGAACGCTGCTGCCGGGGTGGCCATGAGGCCGGCGACGAGGAGCGCGGAGGCTCCCAAGACGGTCATCTTGCGCACTGAGCGCTCCTTCGAGACGGGGGTAGTTTCCGTGCCCACATTCGGCACGCCTCCCGGAGCGTAGCGATAATGTCGCAGATCGCCAATATGCCGTTATCTCACCGAAATACCTTACATGGGCTTGTAACTCCCACTACTTCCCTTTGCCCTTTTTCTTCCCTTTCGGGACCGGTCGCGCACCCTTGCCTCGCTGCACGCCCCCGCGTCCGCCCGCCTTGGCACCGCCACGTCTCTCCCCGGCGCGTCCCGCGGCGGCGGTCGACGCGCCCTTCGCCGCTTTTTTCACCCCGGATCGTGCCGTCTTGCCGTCGGAGCCACTGCCCTGTGCCCCTGCCTGGACGGGCCGCGTGGACGGACCGCCCCGACCGCGGGAGCTGTTCACCGTGCGGCCACGGACGATCCCGATGAGCTCCTCGACGAGGTCCGTCGTGCGGTCGGTGGGCCAGACCAGCCCGACGGGCGCCGTCGGTCCGTCCTGGAGCATGCGGTAGGTCACGTCCTTGCGGCGGTGCAGCCGCGCGAGCGACAGCGGCAGGACCGCCACCCCCACGTTCGCCGCGACGGTCGCGACCGCATCGGCGGTGGTCGGGACCTGGTCCAGCGGGTTCCCCTCGGGGTCCGTCGGCACCACGCCGAGGACCGGGTGCGCTGCGAAGAGCACGTCGTCGGCGGGGACCCACACGGGGTCCTCTGCGATGTCGGCGGTGGACACGGTCTCCTCGTCGGCGAGGGCTGCGAGCAGGTGGTCCCGCGAGAAGCAGACCACCGACGTCTCCTCGTAGAGCGGGATCGCGGAGAACACGTCCTTGTCCACGGGGAGCCGGCCGATCGCGGCGTCGGCCTCCCCCGCCTCGAGCGCGCCGGCGACGGCTGACGTCTCGAGCTGCACCAGCTCGAGGGGCACGTCGGGCAGCCGCTCGCGCCACACGCTCGCCCACTTGCTCGGCGTCGCGCCGGGCACATAGGCAAGACGGAACGACTCAGGGGGCTCAGGGTGGCTCACACCCCCAGGTTACGGGGCCCGCCAGGCCCTGCCCCCCGCTCAGGCACCCGCGGGAGAAGCACGGCGCAGCATGGCCACGAACGGCAGCGTCGCCAGGACGCCGACCAGGACGACCACCAGACCCACGACCGGCCCTGGCGCGGCGGATCGCGCGAAGACCTCGGCGGCCGAAGCGAGCGCAGCGTCCACCGCGTACCGGCCCGGCCCGGCGAACGCGAGCACCCCCGCCACCGCCGCGAGCACGAACGGGTACTCCCCGCCGCCTGCTACGTTCCAGAACGCGCCGCTCGCGTGCCGCATCGTGAGGCCCGCCGTCGCCATGGTGCCGAACGCGACGAGCGCCCCGAGCGGCGTCAGGAACCCGAGCCCCAGCAGTGCGGCCGCCGCCAGCTCGCACGTGCCTGCCATCCCGACCATGACCCGGCCCGGCCGCAGCCCGAGCGACTCGAAGACGCCGGCTTGCTTCCGCAGGCCGTTGCCGCCGAACCAGCCGAACAGCTTCTGGGTCGCGTGGGCAAACAGGATCGCCGCGATGACGAGCCGTAGGAGCAGCAGTCCGATGTCCATGTGCCTCTCTCCTCGGTCAGCCGGGGCCTACCGCCCCGCGTACCGGTGCGTCAGACGGCGACGCTGGGGTAGTCCTTGCCGAGCCAGTGCGACAGCCGTGCGCCGAACTCACGCTGGAAGGAGAGCGGGCCGTCCCGCTCCGTGTACTCCTCGTCGTACAGGGCGATGAAGAGCGTCAGGTTGAGGAAGAAGTGGGCTCCGTGCTCGAACAGCCAGACGTAGTCGTGGTTGATCAGCGCCTCGCGCTCCTCGTCGGTGAGGTCGAAGCACGTGGTGTCCTCCGCGTCGTTGAGCCTGCGGCCCACCTCCTGCTCCCAGAGCTCGACCGCGCGCGCCGGGTCCTCCTTGTACAGCTTCACCCAGGCCGGGTCCCTGTCGATCGTGTACAGGAACTTGTTCACGTAGTACTTGCTCATACGATCGCTCCAGCCTCGTCGACCGCCGGCTCGACCGCAGCCCCCGGGGCGACGGGCTCGCCCAGCACCTGTGCGGCGGTCATGGCCCCGGCCACCCCGCCGGACACGTCGGCGGCCCGGCGGGCGGCGTCGGACTGCTGGGGAGTCTGGTTCGGGTTCCAGGTGATGTACATCTCGCGGGTGTGGAACAGGTCGAGCTGGTCCGTGTAGGCGGCCTCGACACCGGGCCCCGCGATCCCCGCCATGAGCAGCAGGTCCATGAAACCCGCCGTGGCGTTGCCTGCGCCGGCCAGCGACTCGTGCGTGACGTTCTCGAGGATCGCGTCGACGTTGCCGGTGGACAGCCACTCGATGGCGTCGGCGTCGAACTGCGCGTCCGGCCCGTGCTCACCGAACTGGCGCGGCCCGCCCAGCTCGAGCGAAAGATGCCCCGTGCCGATCGCTGCGACCCTCAGGTCGCTGGGGAAGGCATCGATGACCTCGCGAATCGCCCGCCCGAGCTGATAGAAACGCCGGGGCGACGGCATGGGCGGCGCGAAGATGTTGGTGTAGATCGGGACCACCGGCAGATCGGCGTCCGGCCGGACCGTGATGATCGGGCAGATGATCGAGTGGTCGATCTTGAGCTCGTGGCTGAACGCCATGTCGAAGTCCCGGTCCATGAGCCCCTGCAGCATGTACCCCGAGAGCTCCTCGTGGCCCTGCAGCAGATAGGTCGGCAGCCCGAACTCACGGATCTCGTTGTAGAAGGTCGCGTCGTAGCGTGGCGCCTTGCCGATCAGGAACTGCGGGTAGCCGTCGAGGAAGAACTGATGGAAATGGTCGGCGCCCACCATGACGAGCACGTCGGGCTCCGCGGCCGTGAGGGTCGAGCGGTAGGCCTCGACCTTGCGCTGCCAGTCGGCTGCGAACGGCGGCCGGTCCTCCGGGGGCGACGTCGTCGCCTTGTAGTAAAAGGGGTGGTGGGTGCTGGCGAGCACCGCGGTGAGCTGGGCCATCGCTTCTCCTTCGAAGGACGGTGGGCTACTTCTGCTGGTCAGGGTCGGGCTCGACGTACCGGGTGTTGCGGTCGACGGACAGGAAGATGTCGTTCGCCACGGGCATCCGGCGTTCCTCGGCGATCTGGCCGAGCAGCCCGGCGGTGCGGGCGAGCAGCGCGAACCCGCGCAGCAGGTCGACGGGCAGCCCCAGGTCGGCGAGGACCGCGCCGCAGGCACCCGCGGCGTTCAGCGGCAGCCGCCGCCCGATCGCTTGCTCGGACACCCGCCCGACGGCCGCGAACAGCCGCAGGTGCGGGCCCGTGACGCCTCCCTCGTCGGCGATCGCGTACAGCTTCGGCGTGCGCGGGTCGCCGTCCTTGTGCACGTGGTGGCCGAGGCCGGGCACGTGTCCGCCCCCTGCCCGACGACGCCGGACCGCCTCGAGCGCCAGCGCGTCCCACTCCTTGTCGGTCCCGGGCAGGCTGTCGCCGTCGATCCCCGCGAGCGTGTCGGCGAGGAACCGCCCGGTGTCCTCGGTGACGCCGAGGAACCTCGACCCGCCGCCCAGGAGGCCCGCCGCGATGGCGCCCTGCAGGGAGTCGGGTGCGCCGAGGTAGGTGAGCCGGGCGGCGAGCGCCGTCGGGGTGAACCCGTGGTCCGCGAGGGCGACGAGCACAGCCTCGAAGGCGCGCAGCTCCCCCGGGGCGGGTCGACGCATCGCCACCAGCCAGAACGCGAGCTCGCCGAACGACACCTCACCCATCAGGTCCTCGGCGAGGTCCTGGCCGAGCAGCCGGATCTGGTCCGGGGTCGAGGCCCCCAGCGAGGTGGGGTACCCGTCGGTCATCGGGTCGCCTCCCCGGCGTCGGCCTCGGCGACCGCCGCGTCCAGCCTGCCGCTGCCGCGCAGCCAGGCCCGCACCTGGTCGGTGTGCTCGCCCAGCTCAGGGGGCGGCAGGTCGTAGGCGGGCTCGGTGCCGGAGAACGTGAGCGGATGCCGCACCCCTGGCACGGCCCGGTCCCCGTGCCCCACCTGGACCACGGGGGACAGTCCGATCTGCTGCGCGAACTCGACGCCCTGCGCGACGGTGTTGATGGGCCCGCAGGGCACGCCGGCCGCGTTGAGCTCGCCGAACCATTCGGTGGCGGGCCGGGTGCGCAACCGGTCGACCAGCAGCGGGCGCAGCTCCTCGCGCCGCTCGGTACGGTCGCCGACGTCGGCGAACCGCTCGTCGGTGCCGACCTCCGGGATGCCGAGCACCTCGCACAGCCGCCGGAACTGGGTGTTGTTCCCCGCTGCGACGATCAGGTCGTCGTCCGCCGTGGGGAGTGCCTCGTACGGAAACAGGCTGGGGTGCGCGTTGCCCATGCGCGACGGCGTGACACCGCCGCCCACGTACGCCATGGTCTGGTTGACCAGGCCGCTCAGCGCGGACGCCATCAGGTTGGCCTCCACGTGCTGGCCCGTGCCGGTGCGGTCACGGTCGCGCAGGGCGGCCAGGACACCTATGGCGGTGTGCAGCCCCGCCATCACGTCGAACACACTGATCCCGGCCCGGAACGGCGGGCCGTCCGGGTCGCCGGTCAGGCTCATCAGCCCGGACATGGCCTGGACGATGAGGTCGTAGCCCGGGAGGTGTGCGCCGTCCCCCGCGCCGAAGCCGGTGATCGAAGCGTAGACCACCCCGGGGTTGCGCGCCGCGACCGCCGCGTGGTCGAGGCCGAACTTGCGCAGCGAGCCGGGCTTGAAGTTCTCGATCAGCACGTCCGCGCGGGCGGCGAGCTCCTGGGCGTCGGCCCGGTCGGCGTCGTCGCGCAGGTCGAGCACTATCGAGCGCTTGTTCCGGTTGATCGACGCGTAGTAGGTGGAGACGCCGTCGGGCCGCGTCGGAGGGACCCAGGTGCGGGTGTCGTCCCCGGACGGGGCCTCGACCTTGATGACGGTCGCGCCGAGGTCGGCCAGCAGCATGGTGGCGTACGGGCCGGCGAGCACCCGGGAGAAGTCGGCGACGAGCAGGCCGTCGAGCGGACGGGCCGTCATGCGGGGGCCGGTTCGCCGGGCCGGCCGGGCGTCTCTTCGGTGAGCACGCGGCCACCTTCCCTCCGTCGGGCCGACCCGCCGTCGGGCCGGACGCATGTCCGTCGGGAACCACGCTGGCGTAGCACCGCCAGGGTGTCAAGAGCTTCGCGGACATTCGTCCGCCTGACGGTCACGATGGGACGGTGACGCCCTTCGCCGACGGATCGGGTGTCTGCGCCGGCGCACTGGCCGCCGCCGCCCGCGGCCGGGACTGCCACAGTGCCCAGTCGGCGCTGACGTCTCCCACCACGCGCAGCAGCACGGGCAGGTGGTCCGCGAGCAGCCGCTCCGTCGACGTCTCGGCGGCATGCACGTTGATGTTCATCGCCGCGCGGACCACGCCGTCCTGGTCGCGCACCGGCGCGGCGATCGACCGGATGCCCGGCGCGAGCTCCTCGTCGGCGAGCGCCCAGCCGCGAGCGCGCACCTGGATCAGCTCGGCACGCAGGTCGTCCGGCCCTGCCGCCCGGTACGGGACCAGGCCGGAGCGGCTGGGCTGCGCCAGTGCTTCGTCGAGAGTCGCGGGCGGTAGCGCCGCGAGCAGAACCTTGCCCTGAGAGGTGGCCGCAGCCGGGAAGCGGGTGCCGATCTGGACCCGCAGCGCCACGATCTTCGGCACCGCCACCCTGCCGACGTAGACGATGTCCGAGCCGTCGAGCTGCGTGAGCGACGACGACTCGCCGGTCCGACGGACCAGCGCCTCCAGGTGCGGCCGGGCCACGTCCCAGAGACCCTGCGCAGCCACGTACGCGAGGCCGAGGCGGAGCACCCGGGGCGTCAGCTCGTATCCACCGCGCACGCTCCGGACCATGCCGACCTCCTCGAGCGTCAGCAGCATGCGACGCGCGGTGGGCCGGGCCAGGCCTGCGGCCGTCGCGACGTCGGCCAGCGCCATGACCGGGCGCGACGGCGTGAAGCACCGCAGCACGTCGAGCCCGCGGGCCAGCGCCTCCACGAAGTCGGATCCCGCGCCCCGTCCGGACATCCACCATGCCTTTCTCTGCGCTCGACCTCACCCTTGACACAGTCTGCACCACGCCGGGACACTCAGAACGGACAGTTGTCCGGGAAGCGGACGCGCAGCGTGGCGCACGAGCCGCCCGGTCGGCGAGAGAACCTGCGACGACGGAGGATCCGATGAGTTCCGAGACCCCGAGCACCCTGCCGGACGACGGCCGTCCCGTGGTGCTGCGCGGCGGCACCGTCCTGACCATGGACGATGCGCACACGACCTACGAGACGGGCGACGTCCTCGTCGTCGGGCAGCGGATCGAGGCCGTCGGGCCGCACCTGGAGGTGCCGGAGGGCACCACGGAGATCGACGCGAGCGGCGGCATCGTGATGCCAGGCATGATCGACACCCACCGTCACCTGTGGCAGACGGCGATGCGCGGCTACGGCGCGGACTGGGCCCTGACGCAGTACTTCGTCTGGTACTACCTGGAGCACGGCACGACCTTCCGGCCCGACGACGTGGCAGCGGGCAACCTGCTGGGTGGCGTCGAGGCCCTCGACGCGGGCGTCACCACGACGGTCGACTGGTCGCACGGGCTGCGCACGCTCGACCACGCCGAGGCGGCCGTCGACGCGCTGGAGGCGGTGCCCGGCCGGTTCGTGCTCGCGTACGGCAACATCTTCGCAGGCCCCTGGGAATGGTAGGCCGACCCGGCGTTCGCCGACTTCGTGTCCCGCCGCCTGCGCGGCAGCGACCTGCTCGGCTTCCAGATGGCGTTCGACGTCACCGGCGACCCGGCGTTCCCCGAGAAGGCGGCGTTCGAGGTCGCTCGCGAGCTCGACGCCCCGGTGACCACGCACGCGGGCGTGTGGGGCGCCACGAACGACGACGGCATCCGGCTCATGCACGAGCACGGCTTCATGACCGAGAAGAACGTCTACGTGCACGCGGCCACGCTCAACCACGACTCGTACCACCGGATCGCGGCCACCGGCGGGTCCGTGTCGATCTCCAGCGAGTCCGAGTCCAGCTGCGGCCAGGGCTACCCGCCGAGCTGGGCCCTGCGGTCCCACGACCTGCCCGTCTCGCTGTCGATGGACACCAGCGTGTGGTGGAGCGGCGACCTGTTCTCCGCGATGCGGGCCACGCTCGCCGCGGACCGGGCACGCGAGCACCTGGAGGCCCACGCGGCGGGCGACACGGTCACCAACCTCGCGCTTCGTGCGGAGCAGGTGGTCGACTGGGCCACGCGCGGCGGCGCCCGGGCGCTCGGCATGGACCACCTGGTCGGCAGCCTCGAGCCGGGGAAGAAGGCCGACGTGGTACTGGTCAAGAACGACCGGTCACCCGTGATGTTCCCGATCCTCAACCCGTACGGACACATCGCCTTCCAGGCCCAGCGTGGTGACGTGCACACCGTCCTGGTGGACGGCCGGGTCGTCAAGCACGAGCACCGACTGGTCGGGGACGGGTTGGACAGGGCGCGCGCCGCCGTCGGCCGGACGGTCGACCATCTGCGCGAGACCCTCGGCGAGGAGGCGTGGAAGGCCGGGATGAACCCGGAGATCCCGCCGACCAAGATCCTCGACAACCCGTACATGTACACCGAGTACCGCAGCGCGGCGACGCACAGCGGCTCGGACGAGGGCTGAGGGTACTGTCGGGAGATGGCGACTGACGTACGGGGACCCGACTTCATCGAGTCCCTGTCCAGGGGCCTCGACGTGCTCTGCGTGTTCTCCGCCGAACGGCCCGTCCTGACGCTCAGCGAGGTGGCGCAGGCGGCCGGCCTCGCGCGGCCCACGGCCCGCCGTCTGCTCCTCACGCTCACCGAGCTCGGCTACGCCCGGGCCGACGACGGCCGCTACGCCCTGACTCCCCGCGTCCTGGAGCTGGGCATGGCGTACGTGGGCGCACTCGGACTGTGGGACCTGGCGCGCCCGCACCTCGAGGAGCTCGTGTCCGTGACCGGCGAGTCGTCATCGATGTCGCAGCTCGACGGGTCGGACATCGTCTACGTGGCACGGGTGGCCGTGCCGAAGCTCATCACGCTGCGGGTGCAGGTCGGCACGCGCTTCCCCGCCACGCGCACCTCGCAGGGCAAGGTGCTGCTCGCCGACCTCGACCCGGACGAGGTGCGTCAGGTCCTCGCGGTCGCGTCCCGATCGGGGCTGCCGGAGGTACCGTCGTCCGCCGGGACCGCCGGGACCGCCGGGACCGCCGGGACCGCCGGGACCGCCGGGACCGCCGGGACCGCCGGCGAGCGGGCGAACGGACTCGCTGACGGGCTCGCCGCTGAGCTCGCGGACGTGCGCGCTCAGGGCTTCGCCGTGGCCGACGAGGATCTGGCCCCCGGGGTCCGGTCGGTCGCTGTGCCGGTGCGCGACGCCTCCGGGCGGGCGATCGCCGCCATGAACGTGACGGTGCACGCCGCCGAGACCAGCCTCGACGTGCTGCTGCGCGAGCACCTGCCCCGGCTGCGAGAGGCCGCCGAGCTCGTGGAGGCTGACTGGGCACTCTGGCAGTCCCGGCCTATCGCGGAGATCGCATAGCACCGAGAGCTGGCCTTCGGGCCGGCTGTGCGGCTGGCCTTCGGCTGACCTGGTCCCGGCTCCGGTGGTCCCGGCTGACCTGGTCCCGGCTCCCCTGCTGACCCGGTCCCGGCTCCGGTGGTCTCCCCCAACGCCACCGGTTGCCGGCGCCCCACCGCCGACTGCAGAGTTCGGCGCGCCACCGTTCGCCAACTGCAGACTTCGTCGCTGTTCCGGGGCCAGCAACCGCGACGAAGTCTGCACTGGCACTCGTGTGCTGCAACCAGGTCTGCACTCGACCCGCGTCGTCAGTCCAGGTGCACGACCGGGCCGATGCTGCCACCCGGCACCCAGCCCAGCGGGTGGAGCCGTTCGGCGACCTGGCCGCCGATGTCGCCGTCGGCGCTGTCCCTGGGCGCGGGGAACCGCAGGACGATCACGCGGTCGGTGCCCACCAGGCCGTTCTGACGTGTCGCGTCGTCCGCGAGCATGCCGTTGCCGGAGTGGAACTCCCGCCCGTCGACCTCGAGAACGACGTAACGCCCGTCGGGCAGGATCCACGCGAAGTCGACCCTGCCGAGGAACGTGCCGCCCAGCCTGAAGACGATCTGCTGACCGTCGGGCGGCACCCCGTGGTCGATGAGCGACAACCGCGTGAACGTCTCCGACGGCGAGGCGTCCCGACCAGGTACGAGCTCGAGCCACGCCCGCACCGCGACAACCCCACGCCGCCCGCGGATCAGCGACCGGATCCGTCCGAGGTCCGCCAAGCAGATGCGGTCCTCGCGCAGGGCGTCGCAGATCGCCGCCACAGCATGGTCGCGGGGCAGCGTCAGCAGCCCCTGGGCCAGCGCGTGCACGAGCTCCGCCACGTCACGCCCGTGACGCTGCACGACCGGGAAGGTCCCGTACCGACGGAGCACGGTTCCAGGCCGTACCCCCGCGTCCATCCATGTCGGCCGCGAGACCTCCGGGGCCAGCTCCGACGGCAGCCCGCCCACTCCGAGGAGGGCCAGCGCGCACCCGCCGGTCGCCGCGCCGTCCGGGTAGGCAAGGAGCCCGATCCACGCGGCCCGACGGCGGACGTGGTCGTGATAGTCGGCGCAGATCCGGTCCCGGACGGGGACCGGGTTGGTGTCGTAGACCCCGCGGGTGATCCGCACCCAGGCTCCTGCACGAACCAGCCGCAGCACCGCATGCTTGCTGATCCCCGCCTCGGCGCACTGCGTGATGCTCACCAGCTCTTCCTGGCACGCTGCCAGAGTCGAGAGCTCTGCGGGGATGGTCTCGGTGTTCCTCACCCACAGATCACAACGCGATCGAGGCCGGTCGTGGAGCCCCCGACAGCGCGCCTGTGGACGACGAAGGCCTGTGGAAGCACTCCAACCCTTGCACCGCCGTAGACCGGGTCTGTTCACGTCTCGGAAATCCTGCCCGTCGAGGCCGGTTCGCCACTGCCGCGCCGTCAGAAGGCATTCCCCACGGAGCAGTCGTGACCCTCGACGGGAACTGCCGTGACGGTGATCGACCGGAACGGCCCGCGGCGGTGAATCGACGGGAAGAGCCCGTGGCGGCGATCCCACACCGGCCGGGCACGCGACTGCAGACTTTGTCGCGGCCCTCGCTGCCGAGTGCAGAGTTCGTCGCTGATGGAGTAGCCGCCACCGCAACAATGTCTGCAGTCACCGGATGGCACCGCAACCAACTCTGCACTCGGCGCTGGCCTGCCCCGCCACCACCCGGCCCGGCCACCACCCGGACCCTGCAGCACCAACCACCCGAACCGCGCCACCCGAACCGCCCGGACTCCGGCACCCAGCCCACACCGCCCGGACTCCGGCCCCCAAGCCTCACCACCCAGCCCCTGCACCACCACCCACCCCCGCAACCCCACCCGGCCACCCCACCTCGGCCCGCAACACACGTCCCAACCTCACAGCCTCCCGCGACCCGTCAGCGGGAAGCCTGTGCCATGGCCCCAGTAGGCTGGGCACATGAGTTCCTCCTTCGCCTCGCAGCGGTTCAAGCCGTCCAACGCCGCCAAGCGACTCGGCGTCTACCTGCCTGCCACGCCGCAGGAGTTCCAGGACTCGCCGATCACGCGTGCCGAGCTCGAGGAGCTGGAGACCAACCCGCCCGAGTGGCTGGCCGACCTGCGCCGCAACGGCCCGCACCCGCGGCCGGTCGTGGCGGGACGCCTCGGTATCTCGATCGCCGGCCTGGCTCGCGGCGGCATCACCGACCCGCTGACCACCGAGCAGATCAACGAGCTGCGTGACGACCCGCCGGAGTGGCTGACCCAGGAGCGCGAGGTCGCCGCCCAGGTGCGCGCCGAGGAGGAGCGCGTCGAGGAGGCCCGCAAGGCAGCGGAGAAGAAGGCCCGCTCCGCGCGGTGAGCCCCGAGGCCGACGCCGTCCTGGCCGAGCTCCTCCCCTACCCCGAGGACGGCTCGCGCGCCGACGGCCCCGTCGCCGTCGACGCCACCGACCGGTTGCTCCTCGACGAGGCCGCCCCGCTGATCGCGAGCGATCCCGAGCGTGTGGTCGTGATCGGCGACCGGTTCGGCGCCCTCACCCTGGGGGCGCTGGCGCTGGGCGCCCGCCACGTCGACGTCTACCAGGACGCGATCACTGCAGAGGCCGCACTCTCCGCCAACTCCGCACGAGCGTCCCGGACCCTGTGGGCCGGGCACCGACGGACCGTCGAGAGCGCCCCCGTCCCGCACGAACCGGACCAGATCGGTATCACCGGGCACGACCAGCTCGGACGCGGACTGCTCGCGGGTGCGCGGCTGGTACTGCTCCAGCTGCCGACGTCGCTTGCGGAGCTGACCGAGATCACCGAGCACGTGGCCCGGCACACCGACCCGGCGGTGACGCTCCTCGCCGGCGGCCGGGTCAAGCACATGACCCACGGAATGAACGACGTGCTCGGCGCCTCGTTCGGGCAGGTCAGCGCGTCGCTCGCCCGACAGAAGTCGCGCCTGCTGATCGCGCGCGAGCCGCGGTCCGACGTCGGGCCGCTCACCTATCCCGTCACCGCCCGGCTCACCGACCGCGAGATCCTGGACGCCATCGGCGCCCCGGAAGAAGCGCCGGACGCCGGGCTGACCGTCGTCGCTCACGGGGCCGCCTTCGCCGGCGCCACGCTCGACGGCGGTACGCGCTTCCTGCTGGCGCAGGCCCACCGCTGGCCCGACCTGTCGGGCGCCGAGCCCCTCCCGACGCCCCCTGCGTACCGCCCGGACTACGCGGACGGCCGACCCATCGCGGTCGACCTCGGCTGCGGCACCGGCATCCTCGCCACCGTCCTGGCGCTACGGTTCCCCGGCGCCCACGTGATCGCGACGGACCGGAGCACTGCCGCCTGCGCCTCGACGAGGGCGACGCTCGCCGCGAACGGCGTCCGGGCCGCCGTCGTGCGGGGTGACGCCGGCGACCTGCTCCCCGTCCCCGACGGCTGGGCGGACCTCGTGCTGCTCAACCCACCCTTCCACGACCGTGCCGCCGTGAACACCGACGCCGCGCACCGCATGTTCGCCGCGGCGGGCAAGGTCCTGCGCGACGGCGGCGAGCTGTGGACCGTGTTCAACACGGCCCTGCGCTACCGCCGCGCGCTGGAGCGGGCTGTCGGCCCGACGGAGCATGTGGCCCAGAACCCGAGGTTCACCGTGACCCGGAGTCTGCGGAAAGTACTTACAGATGAGTCAGTAACGGGCGGTTAGCCTGGCTGGGCGCTCACCCGGGCGCATCCGCACCGGCAGCACGCCCGGTCTTGGCCGGCCTGCCCCGAGCTCGAAGGATCTGTCGATGAGGACACTCCGGACCACCCTGCGCGGCGCCGCCGTCGCGGCCGTCGCGGCATCGCTCGCCGCAGGAGCCGCGGTCACCGCATTACCGGCCTCCGCCGCCCCGACCGCCATGAACGAGGGCAGAACCATGGCGAAGGCCGCCACGACACAGGCAGACCAGGACACGGCGTCGAAGACCGACAAGCCGAAGACCAAGAAGCCGAAGGTGAAGAAGTCGAAGAAGGCAGCGGCCGACCCGGACTTCGGCGCCAACGTCACGTTCATCGACCAGACGTGGTCGACCGACCAGATCAACGCCCTCCTCGACTCGGTGAACGACGAGGAGGAGATGAGCCAGGACCGGCACCAGGTGTTCTTCGAGCCCGGCACGTACGGCAGCGCCGCCGGCCAGGACGACCCGGCCACGGCTACCGGCATCGTCAACCAGACCGTCGGCTACTACGAGTCGATCTCCGGCCTCGGCGCGCAGCCGGGCGACGTGCAGATCAACGGTGCCCTGCACGTGGAGCCGATCGTCGGCTGCCCGGAGCGGCCCTGGGAGTGTGCGGCCCCCGGATCCCTGAACAACTTCTGGCGGTCCATGTCCAACATGGCCATCAACCCGATCCAGCGGCCCGTCGGCGACGACGCCGCGCTGCCGTTCCCGGCGGGAGTGACCGACCCCCACCAGATGCGCTGGGCCGTCTCGCAGGCCGCGCCGATGCGCCGTATGGACATCCAGGGCAGCCTGACGGTCTTCGGCCGGTACGGCGAGTTCGCCTCCGGCGGCTACCTCGCGAACTCCCGCGTGGCCGGCACCATCGCCACCGGATCGCAGCAGCAGTGGTTCACGCGCAACAGCCAGGTGGGCACGTGGGACGGCGGCGTCTGGAACATGGTGTTCTCCGGCGTCCAGGGCGCCCCGGCCACCGACTTCGGGCAGGATCTCGGCAACGGCGCGAAGGGTGTCAAGACGACGGTCGACAACACGCCGCTGAGCCGCGAGGCCCCGTTCCTGTACCGGAGCGACAACGGCGAGCTCGCCGTCTTCGTCCCGAACGCGAAGACCGGCAGCAGCGGTACCGACTGGTCCACGTCCGCCGGGTCGGGCACGTCCATCGGCATGAGCGACTTCTACGTGGCCCGCGAGGACGTCGACGACGCCGCGTCGATCAACGCCGCCCTGGCCGACGGCAAGAACCTCATCCTCACGCCGGGCGTCTACGAGCTCGATGCCGCGCTGCGGGTCGACCGCGCCGACACCGTCGTGCTCGGCCTCGGCTACGCCTCCCTCACCCCGACGGCGGGCAACGGCGTGCTGGAGATCGGTGACGTCGCAGGCGTCAAGATCGCGGGCATCACCGCCGATGCGAACGTGCCGGAGTCGGCGACCCTGATCCAGGTCGGCCCGGAGGGTGCGAGCGTCTCCGACCCGGCCAACCCCACCACGCTCACGGACGTGTTCGTCCGGGTGGGTGGCCCCTGGGAGGGCAAGGCCGTCACGTCGATCGAGGTGAACAGCAACAACACCCTGCTCGACCACATCTGGGCGTGGCGCGCGGACCACGGCCACGGCGTGTCGTGGGACGGCAACACGGGTGCGCACGGCGTGATCGTGAACGGGGACGACGTCACGGCCACCGGCCTGTTCGTCGAGCACTACCAGGAGCAGCAGACGATCTGGAACGGTGAGCGCGGCCGTACGGTCTTCTACCAGAGCGAGATCCCGTACGACCCGCCGTCGCAGGCCGCCTTCATGGACGGGGACCGCCTCGGCTACGCGTCCTACCGGGTCGCTGACCACGTGACCAGCCACGAGGCGACCGGCCTCGGCGTCTACTCCTTCTTCAACCAGGGGCAGGACATCCGCGTCGAGTCCGGGATCCAGGCGCCGCGCACCGCCGGTGTGACGTTCCGGTCCATGACCAGCGTCTTCCTCAACGGCTCCGGTGGGATCAACCACGTCATCAACGACACGGGTGCTCCCGCGGTCGGCTCCTTCGCCTCCCCGCAGGTGATCGCCTACCCGTAACCAGCTGAGTGCGGGGTATGTGGTGGCCGGCACATACCCCGCACTCTGCTATTCGGTCACTGGACTCGGGTCACTGGACTCCGACGATGTCCACAACGAAGACCAGCGTGTCCCCACCGGCGATGCCGGCCTGCGGCACGCCGCGCGCACCGTAGCCGTGCTCCGGCGGGATCGAGAGCATCAGGCGCGAGCCGACGTTCTGGCCCACCATGCCCTTGTCCCAGCCACCGATGACGGCGCCGACGCCGATCGGGAAGTCGATGGTGGTGCCGCGGTCGTACGAGTTGTCGAAGACGTGGCCGCCCCAGGTCTGGCCCAGGTAGTTCACCACGATGGTGCGCCCGGACTCGACGACCGGGCCGTTGCCCTCGGAGAGCACCTGCACCTGCAGGCCGGCGGGCGCGCCGCCCTCGGGGAACGTCAGCTCCGGCTTGTCACCGAAGGCGCCGGAGGCGGTAGGAAGCGTGGTCACGAGGATTGCCTCTCGATCGGGAGGGCACCGAGCAGTCCCGGCGCCGTTACCCGCCCACCCTATGCGGCCACCACGGCTGCCCGCGAAGCGGCGGCCGTCTGCCGCAGCGCCTCCAGGGCCGCTACGACCGGCGGTGTGTGCGCCACCGCTTCCTGCACCACGGCGTAGATCGAGCGCACTGGGGTGGGGCGCACCACGGGCACCGCGACCGTGGCGCCCGGCAGGTGGACGGCGCCGAGCTCCGGCAGCACCGTCATGCCGATCCCCGCCTCCACGAACGCCACGGCCGTCGCGTAGTCGTGTGCCTCGACGTGGAACGTAGGGCTGAATCCTGCCGCGGTGCACGCCTCGAGGAGGTTGCGCCGGCACCAGCCACGCGCGAAGTCGTTGTCGACCCAGGACTCGTCGGCGAGCTCGGCGAGCTCGATCTCGTCCCGGCCGGCGAACCGGTGACCCCGCGGCAGGACGGCGACGTACGGGTCGTCGATCAGGTGGTGCGCGGTGAAGCCGCTCCCGGCCTCGAAACCCGCCTGCGCCACGCAGATCTGCAGGTCGGCCCGGTCCTCGGTCTTGTCAGGGATGTGCTCGGCCAGCTCCAGGTCGAGGCGGACGCCGGGGAACTGCGTGGTGACCGCGCGTACGACGTCGGGCAGCCAGGCCGAGCCCACCGACGCGAAGTAGGCGATCGAGAGCGAACCGGTGCGGCCCGCGCGCAGGTCGGCGACCATGGACTCCGCCTCACCGAGCCGTTCGAGCACGCCGTCGGCCTGGGCGGCCAGGGCGTGCCCAGCGGCGGTGGGGCGGACGCCGCGACCGTGTCGCGCCAGGAGCTTGAGCCCGGTCTCCCGCTGGAGCGCCGAGACGTGCTGGCTGACGGCGGACGGCGTGTAGCCGAGGTTCGCCGCTGCCGCACCGATGGACCCGGAGGCGACGACGGAACGGAAGACGCGAAGACGGTGGACGTCGAGCATGACCCGATAGTACAGCGCGACTGAATCCAGATGAAGAAACAATCGCTGGTGCTTCACGGTGGTCGAGGGCCACTATCGCACCATGACGAACACCACGGCCGACGACCGCCAGACGCCGCCCCACCTGTCGGGCAAGGTTTCGGACATGCCCAGCACCACCACGACGACCCCGCCCGGCGCACCCGCCCCGCCCGTCGCGCACCGCCTCCTCGTCCCGGCGGCCGCCGCGGTGACCGTCGTGCTCTGGGGCTCCGCGTTCATCGGCATCCGGTCGGCCGGGTTCGACTACTCGCCGGGCGCCCTCGCCCTGGGCCGGATCCTCGTGGGCACCATCACGCTGACCGTCATGGCCGCCCTGGCCCGCAAGCTACGGCTGCCGCGGGGCCGGACCCTGGCGGGGGTCATCGTCTGGGGCGTGCTCTGGTTCGGGCTGTACAACCTCGCCCTGAACGCGGCAGAGCGCACCCTCGACGCGGGCACCGCCTCCCTGCTGGTCGGGCTCGCGCCCATCCTCATCGCCGTGTTCGCTGGAATCTCGCTCGGTGAGGGCTTCCCCGCCCGGCTCCTGGTCGGCATCGGCATCGCCTTCGCCGGCGTCGCCGGGATCGCGCTGGCCACGTCGAGCGGCGCCTCCAGCGGGGTCAGCGTCGTCCTGGGCCTCGCGGCAGCCGTCGTCTACGCGGGCAGCACGATCCTGCAGAAGCGGCTGCTGCCCCAGGTCGACTCCCTCACCATGACCTGGCTGGGCTGCCTCGCAGGCACCGTCGCGTGCCTCCCGTTCACCCCGGTGCTCCTGGACGAGCTCGCCGTCGCGCCGACGTCGGCCACGCTGAGCGTGATCTACCTGGGCGTGTTCCCCACCGCCATCGCGTTCGCCACCTGGGGCTTCGCCCTCACCCGCACGACGGCGGGCCGGCTCGGCGCCGCGACCTACGCTGCGGCGCCGCTCGCGGTGCTCATGTCCTGGGCGCTGCTGGGCGAGGTCCCCACCCCGGTCGCCCTGATCGGCGGCACCCTGTGCCTTGCGGGCGTCCTCGTGGCGACGCTGCGGCTCCGCTGAGGCCGTTGGTGCACCGATAAACCACGTAGGATTGCGCTCGAGATGAGCGCCCGATGACAGCACCGAGAACGCCGCAGAAGCCGCGCGGCAGCGGCCGCCCGACCATCAGCGACGTGGCAGCGCTCGCCGGGGTCTCACCCGGCGCGGTCTCGAAGGTCTTCAACGGCACCGGCCGTATCTCGGAGGCGACGTCGGAGCGCATCCGCGAGGCCGCACGAAAGCTCAACTGGCGCCCCAACGCCGCCGCGATCGCCCTGCGCACGGCCCGCGCACAGGCCATCGGCCTGGTGCTGACCAGCGACTCCAAGGTACCCGGCGTCGGCGCGGGCAACATGGACTTCATCTCGGGGATCGAGTCGGTGCTCAGCCCGCGCGAGTACGGGCTGCTGCTGAACGTCTTCATCACCGGGCAGCACGAGGAGGACCACTTCTACCGCACGCTCGCGGAGCGCCAGCGGATGGACGGCATCATCCTCACCAACTCCATGGTGGGCGACACCCGGCCCGAGCTCGTGTCCCGGCTCGGGCTGCCGGCGGTGCTCGTCGGCGCCCCGTGGAAGCCCGGCGCCATCGAGTACGTCGACGCCGACCCGCCGAGCGCCGGGATCGCGGAGACCGTGGACCACCTCGTCGCGCTGGGGCACGAGCACATCGCGTTCATCAGCGGGCCGAAGGACTTCGTGCTGCCGGTGCTGCGCCGCGAGGCGTTCGTGCAGCGCCTCGCGGACCACGGCCGGCAGCCGCACACCGTCATCGCCGTCGAGTACTCCCCGACCCGGGCCGCCGAGGAGACCACCAGGCTGCTCGCGGGCGCCGTGCGCCCGACGGCCATCCTGTACGGCACCGACACCATGGCGATCGCCGGGATGCGCACCCTTCAGGCGGCCGGTCTACGCGTGCCGGACGACATCTCCGTCGTCGGCTTCGAGGGCCTCGCCCTGGGCGAGTGGGTCGACCCTCCGCTGACGACCGTCCAGCGGTTCGCCTTCCAGCGTGGCCGTGCGGCCGCGGCCAAGGTGCTGACGCTGCTCGGCGAGACCGTGGACGAGCCGGTCCCCCTGGAGCGGCCCACCCTGATGGTCCGCGGCTCGACGGCCCCGCCCCCGGCCACCGCCGGCTGACGGTCCGCGCTGCGAGCGGGTCCCGGGGAGCCGAGCTCGGCCGGCGGGCGGGCCGTCACCAGGTCAGGCGGACCGCTGCCAGCTCGTGGACCGGGGGCAGCGCCACGTCGACCGTCCCCGCCGACACGCTCGCGTCGACGTCCGCCCATCTCTCGTCGACGAGGACCTGCACCCGCACCCTCGCCTCCTCGCCCGGCACCAGCCCGGTCGGCACCGGCCCGCCCGCCAGGGCCCCGACGCGGTCGAGGTCGACCACCACCCGGACGCCGTCGAGCGGCGAGACGACCCGGCGCTGCCCGCGCATCATCATCGGGTCGGTCAGGTTGGCGGCAAGCACGGTGAACGACCGCTCCCCTGCCCACGTCGCGACGTCGAGCACGCCCGGTCCGTGCACCTCGACGGACCGTCGTCCGCCCAGCCCACGCCGCACGAGGTTGTCGAGCAGGGTCAGGTGATCGGCCTGGAGCGCCTGCCAGTACAGCTCGGCGACGTTGAAGCCGATGACGTCGACGCGGCCCTCTCCTACCGCGGCACCGAACACCGCCGGGTCGGTCGCGCTCGATCGCGGGTAGACCTCCTCCATCGGCAGGTCGGGGTGGTCGGGCACGAAGCGCCATGACACGTCGAGCCCGTCCGCCGTCGTGCCGAACCGCACGAGCCGGGTACCCCCGACGATGCGGAGCGCGTCACCGAACCCGTTCTGCAGCGCCCCGCCCGGCTCCCGCTGGACGTAGTTGTTGCGCACGATGCCGTCCCGGCGCTCGACGACGTCGACGCCCAGCAGCTCGGTCACCAGCGCCTCGCGCCCGATGACGTCCGGCCCTCCGCCCGTGAGGAGCAGGGAGCCGCCGCCCTCGACGAACGCGCGCAGGGCGTCCGCCGCGCCAGTGTCGAGCGACGACACCTCCGGCAGCACGACCAGCCGGACCCCTGGTCGCGCCAGCGCCGAGTGGGAGCCCGCCCCGACGTACTCGAACGGGACGCCCAGCTCGACCAGCACCTGGTAGACACCCGACGCGGCGTCGCGCACGCGGGCGGACGCCGTGTGCTCGTCCGCGTCCCACACGAGCGCCTCGGCGACGGGCCGCGCGTCCGCGCGGACGTCCGCCACCGCCCGGTGCAAGCCGAAGGCGCGCTCCACGGCGGGTATCCACCGGGGGTCATGGATCCGCGCCGCGAACTTGGTGAACCAGGGGAACGCGCCGTGGACGAACCCGTCGACGATCCACCCCGTGGTCTCGACCGCGGCGTTGACCGAGTCCTTCCAGCGAAAGTTGTGCGACTCCGGCCCGACCGAGGTGATGAGCCCCACGGGCTTGCCGGGGTGCAGTGCACGCACCCGCTTGGCATCCCGGCCGGCCGCCCAGAGGGCCTCGCCATCGCCCCGCGCCTGGTGGTCCACCAGCAGGAACGGCACGGACCGGGCGACTCGTGGGTCGAGGTCGGCCGCCGTGAAGGAACCGAGGTTGGGCACGAACCGCACGGCGGGTGCGACGTCCTGCACCGCCTGGTCCCAGTGCGCCACGAGATCGCTGAGCCGGTGCCTGCGCCACGCACGGTAGGTCGCCCACGCCTCGCCGTCGGTGGGGTCCGCGGCCCTGGGCAGCGCGCGCCCGGTCGCGGACCGGAAGTCCCGCGCGGTCGTCTCGGTGTATCCGGGGCCGTGCCCCTGCCAGCGGTTCGCGAACAGGGCGTCGACGTCGTAGTCCCGCGCGATCTCGCGGAGCACCTCGGTCGTCAGCTCCCAGCTGTAGCCGCCGAACGCGTCGGTGAGGTAGATGCCGGGCATCGCCCAGTGCTCCAGGAGCTCGCCGTCCTCCGTCCGGGCTATCCACTCCGGGTGCTGGTCGACCACGTCCTGGTGGACGGCGTGCGGGTCGACCCGGGCCATGACCGCCATGCCGCGGGAGCGGGCCAGGTCGACCACCTCGCCCAGCAGGTCCCTGTCACCCAGGTAGACGCTGCGGTGGTGCAGCGGCACCTTGGTCGGGTAGTACGCGATGTAGCCGCCGGCGCTGATGCACACCGCCGTCGACGCCGTCCGTTCCATGACGTCGGCCCACGCGTCGAGGTCGAAGTCGAGGGGGTCGTTCTCCACGAAGGTCAGCTGGGTCCAGCGGTGCTCGCCGTCCAGCGCTCTGCGCGCAGCACTCATTTGATTCCCGTCGTCGCGATGCCCTTGATGATGTAGCGCTGGGCGAAGATGAAGAACAGCAGGATCGGGACCAGCGAGACCAGCGACATCGCGAACATCGTTCCGATGCCGCTCTGGGTCTCGGTGTCGACCAGCGACTTGAGCGCTACCGGGACCGTGTACAGCTCTGTCCGCGTCAGGTAGAGCAGCGGCCCGAAGTAGTCGTTCCAGGTCCAGATGAAGGTGAAGATCGTCGTGGTGATCAGCGCGGGCTGCATCAGCGGCAGGATCACCGACCAGAAGATGCGGAACGGCCCGGCGCCGTCGATCATCGCCGCCTGGTCCAGCTCACGCGGCAGGGCTCGGATGAACTGCACCATCAGGAAGATGAACACGGCGTCCGTGGCCAGGAACTTGGGCAGCAGGAGCGGGATGTAGGTGTTGATCCACCCCAGCTCCGCGAACAGGATGTACTGCGGGATCACCAGCACGTGGAACGGCAGCATGATCGTCATCAGGGTCAGGGCCAGGTACAGCTTGCCGGCCTTGAAGTTGAGCCGGGCCAGGGCGTAGGCCGTGAGCGAGCAGGAGAACAGGTTCCCGAGCACGGACCCGACGCCGATCAGCATCGAGTTGCCGAGGAACAGCGTGAACGGCGAGCCGAGGGCGTTCCACCCGTCGCCGTAGTTCTCGAGCGTGATCTCGCTGGGGAACAGCCCCGTCTGCGAGAGGATGAGGTTGCTCGGCTTGAACGAGCTCACGAGCATCCACAGCAGCGGATAGATCATGAGCAGCACGAACACGACGAGCACCACGTGCCGCACGACGCGGCTCAGGGCACCACGGGCGGCGCCACGCTTCAGGGTCGATGTAGTGGCAACCATCATTCGTCTCCGTAGTAGACCCAGCGCCGCGACACGATGAAGTTCGCGGCGGTGGCGGCGGCGATGACCAGGAGCAGCACCCACGCCATCGCGGACGCGTACCCCATGTCGAAGTTCACGAAGCCGCGCTGGTAGATGTAGAGGGTGTAGAAGAGGGTCGAGTCGAGCGGGCCTCCGCTGCCGCCGCTGACCACGTGCGCCTGGGTGAAGGCCTGGAAGGCGCTGATCATCTGCAGGATGAGGTTCAGGAAGATGATCGGGGTGAGCAGCGGGATCGTGATCGACACGAACCGCCGTACACGCCCGGCGCCGTCGATCATCGACGCCTCGTAGAGCTCCTCCGGGATCTGCCGCAGCCCGGCCAGGAAGATCACCATGGGCGACCCGAACGTCCAGACGTTGAGCACCACCAGGGTCGACAGCGCCAGCGACGGGTCCTGCAGCCAGGAGCCGAGCTCGATGCCGAACCAGCCGAGGACGTGGTTCACCAGGCCGTTCTCCCCGAAGATCTGCCGCCACAGGATGGCGATGGCGACGCTGCCGCCGAGCAGGGACGGGAGATAGAACGCGCTGCGGTAGAGCGAGAGGCCGCGCAGCCCCTTGTCGAGCACGACCGCAAGGAAGAGGGCGAACCCGAGCTGCAGAGGCACCGACACCAGGACGTAGACGAGCGTCACCCGGACCGCGGCCCAGAACCGCTCGTCGCCCGCCATCCGCACGAAGTTGTCCAGCCCGATGAACTGTGGCGGGCTCAGCAGGTCGTAGTCGGTGAACGCGAGGACGGCCGAGGCGATCAGCGGACCGGCGGTGACCGCGACCATCCCGATCATCCACGGCAGCAGGAAGATGTGCGCCACCAGCCCCTGGCCCCGCGTGCCGCCCGCCTGCTTCGGTCGGCCGCGCCGGGTCCGTTCCGCGGGGG
The DNA here is from genome assembly GCF_042685865.1 of Promicromonospora vindobonensis. Taxonomy (NCBI): domain Bacteria; kingdom Bacillati; phylum Actinomycetota; class Actinomycetes; order Micrococcales; family Promicromonosporaceae; genus Promicromonospora; species Promicromonospora vindobonensis. The sequence goes on from NZ_JBHUOG010000001.1 coordinate 1,604,802, forward strand.
CGCCGGGCGCACCACGCGCCGGGCGCCCGGTGTCCTTCGACGACGTCAGGGTCATCATGCGCCCGCTATCTCGCCCTCGACGGCCTCGACGAAGGCCGCCGCGGCGTCGGGCACGCTCGTCTCCCCGAGGGTCACTTCCTCGAGCTGGCGGATCATGATGGTGCGCCAGTCGCCGGAGCCGGCCGGAGCCTCGAACCGCGGGCGTTGCTCGGTCTCGGCGATCTCGCGGGTGATGGCGATGACCTTGCGCTCGTCGGGCGTCGCGTCGGGCTCGTACTGGTCGAGCAGCTCCGTGTTCGGCGGCGCCCCGGCCGACAGGCCGACCAGGCTCAGCAGCTCGGGCGAGTTGAGGTTGAAGCTCATCAGCTGGGCCGCCGCCTCGATCCGGTCCTCCGGCACCCGCTCGTACATCGCGAACCGGCTGTAGTACGTGAAGTGGTAGCCGGCGGCGGCGTCCGCGAGGGCCGGCACGTCCCGCTGGTCGAACTCGTAGTCCGGGAACGCCTGCGCCTCGTCCACGATGTGGTTGGAGTTGGCGAACGTCGTCAGCACCTTGTCGCCGACCTGCGGCCAGGAGGGCTCGATACCGTCCTGCTCGCTCACGCTCGTCGTCGCGCCGGCGCGGCGCAGCTTCTCCCACCACTCGATCCAGGCGCCGACGCCGTCGACGCTCGCGCCAAGGGTGCCGTCCTCCGTCCACAGGTCCTCGCCCCGCTGCCGGAGGAACGACTCGAACGGCATGTCGTGGTACGGGCCGTAGCTGACGCCCTTGCGGCCGTCGGAGTTGTTCGCCGAGTAGTCGACCAGGAACTCGGCCAGGTTGTCCCAGGTGAGCTGCTCCGGCAGGGTGGCGCCCTCGGCCTCGAGGAAGGTGTTGTTGTAGCGCAGCACCGGGCTGAAGAGCGACTTGGGGAGTGTGTTGAGCTCCCCGCCGAGCCGGAAGCTCTCGATCTGCTCGGCGCTGAAGGCGCCCAGGTCCAGGCCGGGCACGCCGTCCAGGTCCCGGTAGAGCCCGGCGTCGCGGTAGGTCAGGACGGCGGCCGACGGGATCCAGAAGATGTCGGGCACGTCCCGGGCCGCCATCTGCGTGGTCATGCGCTCCTGGTAGGCGTCGTAGTCGCCGAACTCGGGAGCGACCTTGATCTCCGGGTGCTCAGCGGTGAACGCGTCCAGCGCCTCCAGGTAGGCCTGCTGCCGGTCGGAGCCGCCCCACCAGGCGAAGCGGACGGAGCCGTCCCCGCCGGAGCCGGACGGCGAGCAGCCGGCAAGTGACATGGCGGCGACCGAGAGCGCCCCCACACCGGTCCAGGTCAGGAACGACCGTCGAGTGAGATCTGACATGGTGTCCTTCTTTCAGTACGTCGTTGTACGGACTCACGCTGCGCATGGAGCGCGGTATCAGGGCAGCTGTGCGGTGTCGACGACGTTGCGCAGCGGCCGCCGCGCGAGCCATCGGTCCAGGTTGTCGAGGAAGATGGCCGTACCGCGGTCAGCGGTCGACGCCGTCGTCGCCCCGTTGTGCGGGGTGATGATCGTGCGAGGGAGGTCCCACAGGGGTGAGTCGTGGGGCAGTGGTTCGTTCGCGTGGGCGTCGAGGCCTGCGCCTGCGACGATCCCGTCGCGCAGGGCGGTCATCAGGTCGGCCTCCCGCACGATCCCGCCGCGCGAGACCACCACGAGGTGGCCCTCCGGGCCCAGCTCGCGCAGCGTACGCAACCCGATCGCCCCGGTTGTCCGGTCGGTCAGCGGCGCTGCGACGACCAGGAAGTCGCTCAGCGCTGCGAGCTCGTCCACGGCGTCCGCGGGCAGCATCCGGTCCACCGGGTCGTCGGGTCCGGCGGGCCGACGGCGGAGCCCCACCACGGTCATGCCGAACGCACGGGCCCGGACGGCGAGCTCCCGCCCCACGTTGCCGTACCCGTAGATGCCGACCGTGCGGCCGTGCAGCTCGTCGTGCGTGAACCGCTCCCAGCGGTGCTCCCGCTGCGCGTCCGCCCAGCGGGGGGCCTGGCGGCCCAGCATCATCATGAGCATCAGGGCCTGCTCGGCCAGGGGGATCGCCCCGTTGCCCGCCGACGACGTCACGGTCACCGCTCCGGGTCCCGCCACCGAGGCCCGACGGCGCAGCGCGGGCCCGACGTCGGACTCCACGCCGGCGGCCCACGAGTGCACCCACGCCAGCCGCGGCATCCGGGCCACCTCGTCGTCGGTGAGGTGCCCCGCCGCCACGGTGGCGGTGCTCAGGGCGTCGGCGTCGTCCGGGGAGGCGACGACGACCTCCGGGTGCGCCGCGCGCACCTGCTCGGCCACCCGCTCGCCCTGGCCGCCCCTGACGATCAGGACCTCAGGCACGAGAGCCTCCTTCGTCCTCGATGACGACCACCTCGAGCTCGGCCACGGTAGCGACCCGGACCACCAGGTCGTCGCCGTCGTCCAGGACCGTCGCGCTGCCCGCGAGGGCGCGCGCGGTGCGGCCGGCGAGGCCCGTGGCGCGCAGCACGACGTCGCGCAGCGGCACCACCGGGCCGAAGCCGTTGCCGCGCTGCCCGGAGTGGTTGACCAGGTGGATCACCAGCCCGGCCGCCGAGCGTCCGACGACCACCTCGAGCTGCTCGGGTCCGTCGACGGTGATCGGCAGGCGACCACCCGGCCGGTCAGCGAGCCGTTCGACCACGAGGTCGACGACGACGTCACGGAGGCGGGTCAGCCGGGTGTCGCGGTAGGCGGTCCCTGCCGTCCAGGGCAGCTGGACGACCGTGCCGGCGTCGTGCCGGCGCGACCCGCAGGCGAACTCGCCCCCTGGCACGTGGCCGTACGCCTTCTCGGGCGGGCCGTAGGGGGCGCGCTCCACGAGACGGTGCCGCAGCGTGGCGTCGGGACGCCAGGTCAGCCGGTGGTGCCGTCCGTGCCGTGGCACCAGGACCGCACCTTCGACGCGGTCGCTGTCGTCCAGCTGGACGTAGCTGGACTTCAGGGTCTCCCGGTCGGCGTCCACGTCGGTCACCCGAAGACCGGGGAACCACTCGACGACCGAGCCGTCGGCGCGGATCCCGCTGCGGCCGGTCGCCACGAGCGAGCCACCTGCCTGCACGAACCGTTCGAGCGACTCGACCGCCCCCTGCGGCAGGGAGGGCAGGTCGGGCAGCACGAGCACCCGGAACCGGTCGGCCGGCAGAGCCTCCAGCGCGCCGACGGGCACCACGTCGAAGGGCACGTGCCGTTCGACCAGGCCGGTCAGGAGACCGCGGTGCTCGGCGGTCCCCGTGCCGAACCGGCCGTCGTCGTCCAGCGGGTCCGGGCGGACCAGACCCACCTCGGCAGCGGGCGCCAGGCCGGTGTACTCGCGCTTGTGGTCACGGTGGAACCGGGTCACCGCAGCGGCGGCGGACAGCCCTTCGTAGGCGATCCCGCCGGTGGGGCCCATGATGTAGGTCGACGGGTTGGCGCCGCGGGAGACCGCCTGCGCGAGGTACTGGCCGAGCATCTCCGGCTGCTCGTCGGCGAGCCGGTACGGCATGTCCCAGAACGCGACGGCGTTGACCATGACCGGCTTGCCCGGCTGCGCCGACCGGAGCGCGCTGACCGACTCGCCGGTGGCGTACGGCCACAGCGAGCGCCCGATCGCGTTGTTCGACTCGTGGAACAGCACGTCGGCCGCCGTGCCGAGGATGAGCCCTGCGTCGGGCCGGCGCGTGGCGATGTGGGTACGCACCCGGGCGGTGAGCGCGTTGATGGTCGCGGTGGCGTATCCGCGCCACTCCCGGTAGCCGGGGTCGCCTGCCCGGTCGGGCAGCCGGTCCAGGCCGGTGTGCTCAGCGAACCCCGCCTGGCAGGCCGCACAGTGGCAGACGCCGTGCACCCGGCCGGCGTAGTCCACCTCGTTGAAGCCGAACCAGTTGAAGAAGAACCCGTCCACCTCGTAGCGGTCGAGCACCTCGTCGAGGACGTCGAAGATCCGCTGCTGGTAGTACCCGGCGCTGGGGCAGACGCTGACCAGCCCCTCGAACTCCTGGCGCTCGCCGGACGGCGCGACGAAGAGCCACTCCGGGTGCGCGTCAGCGATCGCCGGTGCGACCTTGGAGAAGTCCATCCTGGCCAGCAGTCGTACACCCCGCCGCCGCGCGGCCGTGAGGGCATCGCCGACGAGGTCACCTCCGGCACGCTCGGCCAGGTGCGGGTTGCGGGTCTGGAAGCCGAGGCCGGTCGGGTAGTGCGACAGGATCCCGCCGACGTTGAGCAGCCAGACGTTCGCGCCGTGCTCCTGGACGGCGTCGAGCGTGCGCTCGACGTCGAGCCCTGCGTCGATCTCGCGGAGGTTGGTCTGGAAGACCTGGAACGGCTCGTCCCACCAGCCGGGACGAATGCGCTCCTCGGTGTCGGCGTGCTGAGCGGTCAGGCTCATCGTGTCTCCGTCCCGTTGAGCTCGCGTGCGAGGGTCACCAGCGCCGAGTGGTCGAGGGCGCCGTCGCCGCGCTGCACGAGCGACTGGACGAGTCGGCCGACCAGCGACGTGACGGGGAGGACCGCCCCACGGGCCCGTGCGGAGGCCTCGACGATCCCGAGGTCCTTGTGGTGCAGCTCCAGGCGGAAGCCGGGGCCGAAGTCGCCGGCCAGGACGCTGTCGGCCTTGCGGTCGATGACGGTGCTCCCGCCGAGCCCACGCGCGATGACCGCGAGGGCGGTGGCGACGTCGGCGTCGTTGGCCTCGAGGAACACGACCGCCTCGGCGAGCGCCTGCAGGTGGGTGGCGACCACGAGCTGGTTGGCCGCCTTGACGACCTGTCCCCCGCCCGCCTCGCCGACGCGGACCACGGTGGTGCCCATCGCCCCGAGGAGGTCCTGCCATCGTTCGGCCGCTGCCGCCGGGCCGCCGACCATGATCGACAGCGTGCCCTCGCGGGCTCCGGCCTCGCCGCCCGAGACGGGTGCGTCGAGCGCGTCGTGGCCGGCCCTCGCGAACCGCTCGGCGATCTCCCGGGCGGCGCCCGGCTCGATGGTGCTCATGTCGATGTAGGCGGCGGCCGGCGCCAGGTGCTCGAGCACGCCGCCCGGGCCGAGCGCGACGGCCCGGACGTCGGGGGTGTCGGGCAGCATGGTGATCACCACGTCGGCGCCCTGGACCGCCTCGGCGATGCCCGCCACGACCGGCACCCCGAGTGCGGCTGCGCTCTCGCGACCCGCGGCACCGCGGCTGTACGCCCGCACCTCATGTCCCGCACGGACGAGGTTCGCCGCCATCGGCCGCCCCATCACGCCAAGCCCGACAAAGCCCACGACTGCCATACGACCGAACTCCCTCGTTCGCTGATCTATCGATTGATCACTGCAACTCTGCTAGCGATTCAGCACTGGCTTGACGAAGGGTATTTCGATATACCTGTGGTGGTCAATGCCGACGATCGGAGATTTTCATGCCCAGGTTCACCGCCAACGTGTCGTTGCTGTTCAGCGAGGTGCCACTGCTCGAACGATTTGCCCTGGCCCGTGCCGCCGGGTTCGAGGCGGTGGAGTGCTGGTGGCCGTTCGCGACCCACCAGCCCTCCCTCGCCCAGGTCGGCGCGTTCGTCGACGCCCTGGACGCGGCGGAGGTCCGGCTCACCGGGCTCAACCTCTTCGCCGGTGACATGCCCGCCGGCGAGCGCGGCATCGTGTCGCACCCGGACCGGACGGGAGAGCTCCGGGAGAACCTCGACGTGGTCCGGACCCTCGTGGAGGCAACGGGCTGCGACCGGGTCAACGCGCTGTACGGGCAGCGCCTGCCGGGGATCCCTGCGCATGTCCAGGACGACCTGGCCGCACGGAACCTGCGGCTCGCGGCGGACACTCTTGCCACGGCCGGCGTCACCGTCCTGGTCGAGCCGCTGACCAGCGGCGAGAACGGGGACTACCCCGTGCGGACCCTTGACGAGGCGCTCGCGGTGGCCGCCCGGGCCGGCGACGGCGTCGCCGTCCTCTTCGACGCCTACCACCTGCACAACAACGGGTCCGACGTCGTCGCGGACATCGCGCGTCACATCGACGCCGTCGGTCACGTGCAGGTCGCCGACTCGCCCGGGCGTGGCGAGCCGGGCAGCGGGACCATCGACTTCGACGCGTTCTTCCGCGCGCTCGACGCCGCGGGGTATGCGGGCTGGGTCGGCTGCGAGTACCGACCGACGGCCCCGACCACGGAAACTCTGGACTGGCTCCCCCGGCCCGCGGGCTCCGGCCGTTGAGTGCGGGTCGTCTGCGCCCTCGGAACGTCCCGAGGGCGCAGGCGGCCAGCGCTCAACGGCCGGACGCGGGGGGCGGGGGGCCGGCCTTGCGGGTCAGGACCGTTCGTTCCGCTGCGTTGCCGCACAGCTCGGCCGCGCGCAGGAACTCGCCACGGGCCTCGGCGGTGCGGCCGAGCCGCGCCAGCAGCTCGCCCCGCACGCCGGGCAGCAGGTGCGTCCCTGCGAGCTGCCCCTGCTCCACCAGCCCGTCCACGATGCGCAGCCCGAGATCGGGGCCGTGCGCCATCGCGACCGCCACCGCCCGGTTCAGGTCCACCACGGGCGACGGTGCTATCCGGCCGAGCGCCTCGTAGAGCACGACGATCCGCTCCCAGTCGGTCTGCGCCACCGAGCTCGCGACCGCGTGACACTCCGCGATCGCCGCCTGCAGGGCGTAGGGCCCCATGCCCGACGGGCCGACGGCGCGTCGCAGCGCCGCCCTTCCGCGAACGATCGTCGCCCGGTCCCAGCGTCTCCGGTCCTGGTCCTCCAGGAGGACCGGCTCCCCCGACGGCCCCACCCGGGCAGGGAACCGGGCGGCGGTCAGCTCCAGCAGGGCGAGCAGGCCGAACGTCTCCGGCTCGGGCGCGAGCCGGGCGAGCACGCGGGTCAGGCGCACGGCCTCACGGGCCAGGTCGTGCCGGATCCAGTCGTCGCCCGACGTCGCCGACGAGCCTTCCGTGAAGATCACGTACAGGACGCCGCGCACCGACGAGAGCCGGTCGGCCCGGTCCGCGCCGTCGGGGACCTCGAAGGGGACGTGGGCCGCCGCCAGCGTCTTCTTCGCACGGCTGATGCGCGCCTGCACCGTCGCGACCGGGACCAGGAAGGCGCGGGCGATCTCCTCGCTCGTCAGGCCGCCGACGACGCGCAGCGTCAGCGCGATGCGTGCCTCCCGGGACAGGACGGGGTGGCAGGCCACGAACATGAGGGCGAGCACGTCGTCCTCGATCCGGTCCGGGTCGAACATCCCGGGGTCAGAACCCGGCTCACCTGCGACGATGCTCGTCGTGGCGGCTACGGCGCCGGTGCCCGACGTCGCCTCCCCCTCGGCCAGGCCGTGCGCGAGGGCGGCGTACCGCTCGTCCCGCCCTGCCCGGCGCCGGTAGGCGTCGATCGCCCGGCGTCGCGCGGTGGCGATGAGCCAGGCCGCCGGGTCCCGCGGGGTGCCGTCACGTGGCCAGGAGACGAGCGCCGCGGCGAGCGCCTCCTGTGCCACGTCCTCCGCGAGCTCGAAGTCGCGGGTGTAGCGGGTGAGCGCGCCCACGATGCGCGCGGACTCGATCCGCCAGATCGCCTCGACGGTACGCCGGGCGCGGTCCTGCTCGGTCAGAGCTGGCCGGTCGACTCGCGCCACGCGCGCTCCTTCTGGACGTGCTCGTTGTCCTGCGGGAAGTCGTCCATCTGCTGGACGCGGCGGATCTCCAGCTTGCTCCCCGGCCCGGCCAGCGGTGCCCGCTTGGCCCACTCGACGGCTTCCTCCCGCGAGGCGACGTCGACGATCCAGAAGCCGTTGAACAGCTCCTTGGTCTCGCCGTAGGGGCCGTCGGTCACGACGGGCGTCTCGGACGAGTAGTCGACGACGACGGAGTCGGTCGCGTCCGTGAGGCCCTCGCCGGCGACGAGGACGCCCGCCTGGACCATGTCCTCGTTGAACGTGCCCATGTCGTTCATGATCTTCTCGAAGTCCATGTTCTCGTAGACGGCCATCGTCTCGTCCGTCGAGCGCATGATCAGCATGTACTTGGCCATGGTTCCTGCTCCTGTGGTCGGCGGTCCCTGATGGGACCTTCTCACTCACAGGTCGAACGGGAAACCGCTGGATCGACACGGCTCGAGAACTTGTTCCACGAACATCTGCGCGTGGGTCTGTCGAGGGCTGCGCGCAGGGCTTGTGCAAGCCCTGTGCAGGGCACGGCAACGGGTTCTGCGCGTCACACAGGTACGGCTTGCCACGTGCGCTGAACGTGCGGAACCCTTGAGTCTCATGACGCTCGAATCGATTGAGCCAGTGGGGGCCGACGCCGCGCCCACGGCATCCGGCACGTCCCCTCGGCGCCGCCAGACCCCGAAGTCCACGAACCGGGGTCCGGTCAAGGGGCACACGTCGAGCGACGGCGCCTCCCCGCGCGCCTGGGACGGCCGCAGCAAGTTCCCCCACATCGGGGAGTACGGGTTCCTCTCGGACTGCGAGACCAACGCGCTGATCGCGCCGTCGGGCAGCGTCGAGTGGATGTGCGTGCCCCGACCTGACTCGCCCAGCATCTTCGCCAAGATCCTCGACCGGGGAGCCGGCTACTTCCGGGTGGGACCGCACGGTGTGCGCGTGCCCGTCGCGCGCCGCTACCTGCCCGGCACGCTCATCCTCGAGACCACGTGGCAGACGCCGACCGGCTGGCTCGTCGTGCGCGACGCCATGCTGATGGGCCCGTGGCACGACCTCGAGTCGCGCTCGGGCACGCACCGCCGCACCCCCACCGACGACGACGCCGAGCACATCCTGATGCGCACCATCAAGTGCGTGTCGGGCACGGTGGACCTCGACGTCGTGTGCGAGCCCCGCCCCGACTACGCCCGCTCCGAGGTGGACTGGGAGTACGAGAACTCGGGGTACTCGTCGGTCGTCGCCCACATCGGTGACTCCAACCCCGACCTGCACCTGCGCTCCAGCCTGCGGTTCGGGCTGGACGGCAAGCGGGCCACCGCGCGCACCCGGATGACGGAGGGGGCAACTCACTTCGTCGCCATGTCGTGGGGCTCGCAGAGCGCGCCGACGACGTACGCGGGCGCTCTCGACGCCATGTGGCGCACGGAGCGGTTCTGGCGCGACTGGATCACGCAGGGCGAGTTCCCCGACCACCCGTGGCGCGCCTACCTCCAGCGGTCGGCGCTCACCCTGAAGGGCCTGACCTACTCCCCCACGGGTGCGCTGATCGCGGCCGCGACCACGTCGCTGCCCGAGACCCCGGGCGGGGAGCGCAACTGGGACTACCGGTACGCGTGGATCCGCGACTCGACGTTCGCTCTCTGGGGCCTGTACACGCTGGGCCTCGAACGCGAGGCGAACGACTTCTTCGCGTTCATCCAGGACGTCTGTCGCGACAACCGGCAGCTGCAGATCATGTACGGCGTCGGCGGCGAGGAGACCCTCGAGGAGTTCGAGCTGCCGCACCTGTCGGGCTACGAGGGCGCGCAGCCCGTCCGGGTCGGCAACGCCGCGTACGACCAGCGGCAGCACGACGTGTGGGGCGCGGTGCTGGACTCCGTGTGGCTGCACGCCAAGTCGCGCGAGCAGCTGCCGGAGTCGCTGTGGCCCATCCTCAAGCGGCAGGTCGAGGAGGCCGCGAAGCACTGGCACCTGCCGGACCGGGGTATCTGGGAGGTGCGCGGCGAGCCGCAGCACTTCACCAGCTCGAAGCTCATGTGCTGGGTGGCGATGGACCGGGGCGCCAAGCTCGCCCGCCTGTACGACGAGCCCGACTACGCGAGCTCCTGGCAGAAGATCGCCGACGAGATCTCCGACGACATCTGCACCAACGGCGTCGACGAGCGTGGCGTCTTCACGCAGCGCTACGGCGACCCGGCGCTGGACGCTTCCCTGCTGCTCGTCCCGCTGCTGCGGTTCCTGCCGCCCGACGACGAGCGGGTCCGGGCCACGGTGCTCGCCATCGCGGACGAGCTGACCGAGGACGGTCTGGTGCTGCGGTACCGCACGGACGAGACCGACGACGGCCTGCAGGGCGAGGAGGGCACCTTCACGATCTGCTCGTTCTGGCTCGTGTCGGCCCTGGTCGAGATCGGTGAGCTGGAGCGGGCCAAGTCGCTGTGCGAGCGGCTGCTCGGCTACGCGTCGTCGCTCAACCTCTACGCGGAGGAGATCGAGCCCGGCACGGGGCGGCACCTGGGGAACTTCCCGCAGGCGTTCACGCACCTCGCGCTGATCAACGCCGTGATGCACGTGATCAAGGCGGAGACCGGCGAGGCCGAGAAGGGCTACTTCGGAGTCTCCCGCCCGGTCTGACTCCCCCCACCTCACCTTGGTTGTGGGCGCGATCGTTGCGCCTATAACGGACGGGTAGTCGCAACGGTCGCGCCCACAACCAGGTTTGCCGGGGGCCTTGCACCCTCTGGCTAATAGGCGTAGCTTTACGGCTATGACAGCCAGCCAGAGTGGTTCGCTCACCTTCCTTCACCGGCCCGACGGCAACATCGCCTACAGCGACACGGGTTCGGGCCCACTCGTCGTCGCCGTCCCCGGCATGGGTGACCTCCGGTCCACCTACGACGACGTCGTGCCGGCCCTCGCCGACGCCGGCTACCGCGTGGTCGTCACCGACCTGCGCGGCCACGGGGACTCGGACACCACGTTCCGCACGCACGGCGACGACGTGACCGGCGCCGACCTCCTCGCACTCGTCGAGCACCTCGACGCCGGGCCGGCGGTGCTGCTCGGCAGCTCGATGGGCGCCTCCGCTGCCGTCTGGGCCGCCGCGGAGCGGCGCGACCTCGTACGCGGCCTGGTCCTGCTCAGCCCCTACCTGCGCCAGCCCGGGTCCCCGGCCGTGCAGCGGGCCATGCGGGTCGTCTACCGGGTGGTGCTCGCCCGGCCATGGGGCGCCGCGTTCTGGGGCTTCTTCTACTCCACGATCACCAAGGGGCGTCGCTCGCCCCGGCACGCCGAGCACGTCGCCGCCGTGCGGGACACGCTGCGCGAGCCTGGCCGGCTGCGCTCCTTCCGCGACCTCGCCGTGGCTCTCGACCACTCGGTCGTCGAGGCCAGGCTGCCCGAGGTCCAGGCCCCGGCGCTCGCCGTCGTCGGCGCGCTCGACCCCGACTTCTCCGATCCGGCGGCCGAGCTCGCCTGGGTGGCCGACACGATCGGCGCCCGCGGCGTGCTCGTCCCCGAGGTGGGCCACTACCCGCAGCACCAGGCGCCCGACGTCGTCGTGCCCGCCGTGCTCGAGTTCCTCGCCGGGCTGCCCGCGCTGCCGGGCGCCGGACAGGCCGAGGACGGTGGTCGGCGTGCCTAGGGCGGGCCTGTCGCCGGACGCGGTGGTGCGCCTGGCCCTCGAGGTCGTCGACGCGGGCGGGCCGAGCGGTTTCACCGACCTCACGCTCGCCAAGGTCGCCGCACGGGCCGGCGTCGCGGCCCCGAGCCTCTACAAGCACGTCGGCTCGCTGGCCGAGCTCCGCCGCGAGGTCACGGTGATCGCGATCCAGGAGCTCACGGCCGCCGGCACCTCGGCGACCGTCGGCAGAGCCGGGGCCGACGCGCTCCACGCGCTGGCCGACGCCTGGCGCCGCTACGCCCACGCGCACCCGGGCCGGTATGCCGCCACGCAGATCGGGGCCGACCCGGACGACCCTGCCGCCGCCCTGCACCGTGCAGCCGGCGAGGAGAGCGTCCGGACGGTCGTCTCGGTGCTCCACGGCTTCGGTCTCCCGGACGAGCGGGTGATCGACGCCGTCCGCGCGGTCCGCGCCGGCGTGCACGGCTTCGTGACCCTCGAGCTCGGCGCCGGCTTCCGTATGCGGGAGGACGTCGACCAGAGCTTCACCGTGCTGGTCGACATGCTCGTCGCGGGAGTCGCAGCGCTCGCCTCGCCCGATACCGCCCAGGCCACCACCGGGAGCCACCGATGACCGCCGTCCGCTGGACCCCTGCCGCCTTCGTCGCCGCAGGCCTTGCCTTCCTGCTCTTCCCGCTGCTGCGGCCGTGGCCCGACGAGTCCGTCGCCACGGCAGGCCTCGCCGGGGCCTTCGCGTCCGACCGCTGGGTGCTGGCGCACCTGTGCGGGATCCTCGGCCTCGCCCTCCTCGCGCCTGCGCTGCTCGGCCTGCGGGCGATCCTCGCCCAGGCCGGTACCGCCGGTGACGGCGCGAGCGCGGGAGCGGTTGCAGGACGCAGGGCAGGGGTCGGCGCGACGACCTGGGCGCTGATCACCGCGTGGGTCGGCGCCGGGTGCGCGGCGCTCTACTTCGGCGCCGAGATCTTCGGCCTCCGCACCATCGCGGAGGCCGCCCTGCGGGAGGACGACCTCGGCCTGCTCGCCGACGTCGAGGTGCTGCGCATGCAGCCGGGCGCCGTCGCCCTGTTCGGCGTCGGGCTGCTCCTGCTCGCCGTGTCCGGGGTGCTGGTCGCCGTCGCTCTGTGGCGAGCGGGCGGGCGCCCGAGGTGGGCGGGGGTGCCGCTCGCGGTCGGCCTCGTGCTCCTGCTCCCCCAGTTCTTCGGTGGCCCAGGGCTGCGGATCACGCACGGGTTGCTCGTCGCGGCGGGCTGCCTCCTGGTCGCGGCGGCGGCGCGGGCGCGGGCGGGCCGCGCGTAGTCGCCCGCCGCGCACGACGACGGCCCGGTCACCTTCCGTCGGGAAGGTGCCGGGCCGTCGTCCGTACGGCGCTGGGTCAGTCGCCGGCCGGGTCAGTCGCCACTGAAGAGCGTCTGCACGATCGTCAGCAGCCGCAGCAGCTCGATGTACAGCCAGATCAGCGTCACCAGCAGGCCGAAGGCCGCCGCCCACGCCATCTTGGCGGGGGCCCCGCCCTCGACACCACGCTTGATGGAGTCGAAGTCGAGGATCAGCATCATGGCGGCCAGACCAACGGCCACGATGCCAACGACGACGCCGAGCCAGCCGGACCGCATGCCCCAGCCGTCCAGCACGCCGAACATCACCAGGCCGAAGTTGACCAGTGAGAACACGGCGTAGCCGGCCACCGCGATGAGCAGCCAGCGCGTGAACTTGGGCGTGACCCGCACCCGGCCGCTCTTGAAGAGGAACAGCGCGGCCGCGAAGGTCGCGATGGTGCCGAGCACCGCCTGCACCACCACGCCGGGGGCCATGGACTCCATGAGCAGCGAGATGCCACCCACAAAAGCACCCTCGAAGATCGTGTAGGCCACGATCAGCGCAGGGCTCGGGTTCTTCTTGAAGCTGTTCACGAGGCCCAGGACGAGGCCGCCGAGCGCGCCGACGATCATCGCGACGGGCACCATGGGCGCCGGAACCAGCGTCCACGTCGCCGCGGCCACCACGACCAGGAGGGCGAGCAGCCCGCCTGCCTTGATGATCACGTCGTCATAGGTCATCCGCCGGGTGTCCGCCGTGGTGGCGGACGGCGACTGGTACATCGCGTCGAGTTCCGACGCGTCCATCGGCCGCTGACCTGCGGCGCCGTACTGACCGTACTGGCCAGGCTGCGGCGCAGTGCCGTATGCGGGAGTCTGGTTGGGGTAGGTGGCGGTGCCGCCGCGGCGTGCGCCTGCTGCACCGGTGCGACGGGGCTCACCGAAGACGTCGCTTCTCGAAAAGACGGGGTTGCTCATCTGCTCCTCCTGGTCTGTCTGACCATCCTAGGGAACGCTGGGGAGCTCTCAGGAGTTCCCGGGTCATACCTTGGGATGAACTCGGTCCGTCCAAGGGATGATCCAGGCCGGTTATGCGTGCGGCGGTGCCATCCGCTGCCTAGTCTCGTAGTGACCAGTCTTGTCATGAACGCCAGTGACCGCAGAAGCCATCCCGCATGCCAGATGGAAGGGCAAGCAATGATCGAGGCCAGAGGCCTGACGAAGAGGTACGGCGCGAAGACGGCCGTTGACGGTGTCACGTTCACCGTGCAGCCGGGCCAGGTGACGGGCTTCCTTGGCCCGAACGGCGCCGGCAAGTCGACGACCATGCGGATGATCGTCGGACTGGACCGGCCGACCGCCGGGACGGTCACCGTCAACGGCAAGCCGTACGCCGCCCACCGCCGTCCGCTCGCGGAGGTGGGCGCGCTGCTCGACGCGAAGGCCGTGCACACCGGCCGCACCGCACGCAACCACCTGCTCGCCATGGCAGCCACCCACGGCATCCCGACCAAGCGCGTCGACGAGGTGATCGAGCTCACAGGACTGCGCCCCGTCGCGAGCAAGCGCGTGGGCGGTTTCTCGCTCGGCATGGGGCAGCGCCTCGGCATCGCCGCGGCCCTGCTCGGTGACCCGCGCACGCTCATCCTCGACGAGCCCGTCAACGGGCTCGACCCGGAGGGTGTGCTCTGGGTCCGCAACATCGCGAAGTTCCTCGCGTCCGAGGGCCGCACGGTCTTCCTGTCCAGCCACCTGATGAGCGAGGTCGCCCTGACGGCCGACCACGTGCTCGTCATCGGCAAGGGCCGCATCCTCGCCGACGCCCCGGTCTCGGAGATCCTCGACGGCGCCGAGCGCAAGCTCGTGCGGGTCCGGTCGCCGCAGGCCACGGAGCTCGCCGAGCTCCTCAAGGGCCAGAACGCCCAGGTGGACGACGTCGAGCCCGGCCTGCTGGAGGTCCGCGGCAGCAACGCGGCCGCCGTCGGCGAGCTCGCAGCCTCCTCGAAGATCGTGCTGCACGAGCTCACGCCCGTCGCGTCGACGCTCGAAGAGGCCTACATGTCGCTGACCGCCGATTCGGTCGAGTACCAGTCCGAGGACATCGCGGCCCACGCGGGCACGCAGTCCGATCTCGAGGGGAGCAAGGCATGAGCGCGACGGTCACGGCTCCGGCGGGCGGACCGGCGTCGGGCACGACGGTGGGGCAGACACCGGTGCAGAACGTCACCTTCATCCGGGTGCTGCGCTCGGAGTGGATCAAGCTGTGGTCGCTGCGCTCGACGTGGTGGACGCTCGGTTCGACCGTCGTGGTGATGGTCGGGTTCGCTCTGATGATGGCGCTCATCGTCCAGCTCGTCGGGAACGAGATGGAAGGTGCTTCACCCGAGGACCAGGCCGCAGCGGGCGGGATGCTCGGCGGCACGATGGTCGTGAGCGCGGGCTTCGAGATGGCGGCCCTCGTGGTCGCGGTGCTTGGCGCCCTCATGATCACCGGCGAGTACTCCACGGGGATGATCCGGTCGACGTTCGCGGCTGTTCCCGGGCGCCTCTCGGCGTTCTTCGGCAAGGCAGTGGTGCTCGCGCTCGTGACGGCGGTCCTGATCGCCGTGTCGCTCGCGCTGAGCTGGCTCGTCACCTACCCGATCCTGGACGCCAACAACGCCACGGTGGACTTCGGTGACGGCGCCCAGGTGCGGTCACTGTTCGGCACCGTGCTCTACGTGACGCTCGTTGCGCTGTTCGCGCTGGGACTCGGCGCCCTGCTGCGGCACACGGCGGGTGCGATCTTCACGGTGGTGGCGATCTTCCTCGTGATCCCGACGATCGTTCAGATCGCCACGTTCGCCGCCGCCCAGCTGGAGTGGGTGGGCACGGTGAACAAGCTCCTGCCGAGCGTGGCAGGAACGCAGATCACCCCGAACGCCGGCGCGTTCGCCGACGTGCTGGAGCCGTGGGTGGGTATCAGCGTCCTGGCCGGCTACACGGTGCTGGTCCTGGTCGGCGCGGCCACGCGCCTCAAGACTCAGGACGCGTAGCACAACCTGCGACTGGGCCCCGTTGCCCGCATCGACGTCCTCAGGGACGCGGTGCGGGCAGCGGGGCCCTGGCCGTTCCGGTCGCAGGCTACGTCTCGCTGCGCCATCGTGGTTTGCGGACCTGAAGAAGCCGGGCCTCGATCCTGAACCCGATCGGAGGGACGAACCATGGCGCGCGACAGGAACCCCGTCAACCATGTCACCGAGCTGCACGCCCAGGAGGGCGACCGACTGACGACGGCTCAGGGTGCCGGTGTGGACGACACCGACCACTCCCTGACCGCCGGGCCCCGCGGCCCCGTGCTGCTCGAGGACCACCACCTGCGCGAGAAGATCACGCACTTCGACCACGAACGCATACCGGAGCGCGTGGTCCATGCCCGCGGCACCGGTGCGCACGGCGTCTTCCGGGCGTACGGCAACGCGGCGTCCGTGACCAAGGCCGCTTTCCTCGCCACCACGGACGAGGAGACCGAGGTCTTCGTCCGGTTCTCCACGGTGCTCGGCTCCCGCGGCTCCGCCGACACGGTGCGTGACGTGCGCGGCTTCGCCACCAAGTTCCACACCAGGGAGGGCACCTTCGACCTGGTGGGCAACAACTTCCCGGTCTTCTTCATCCAGGACGCCGTCAAGTTCCCCGACATCATCCACGCGGGCAAGCCGGAGCCGGACCGCGAGATCCCGCAGGCGCAGACCGCGCACGACACGTTCTGGGACTTCATCGGCTCCCACACCGAGTCCACGCACATGGCGATGTGGGCGATGTCGGACCGCGGCATCCCGCGCAGCTACCGCACCATGGAGGGCTTCGGCGTCCACACGTTCCGGATGGAGGCGGCCGACGGGACGACCTCGCTCGTGAAGTTCCACTGGAAGCCCGCCCTGGGGATCCACTCCCAGGTGTGGGAGGAGGCCCAGATCACGCAGGGAGCCGACCCGGACTTCCACCGCCGGGACCTCTACGACGCCATAGCGGCGGGCGCGTTCCCGCAGTGGGAGCTGGGGCTGCAGATCATGCCCGACACCGTCGACGAGACGTTCGAGGGCATCGACCTGCTGGACCCCACCAAGATCGTGCCGGAGGAGATCTGCCCCGTGCAGGCGGTCGGGCTCCTCACGCTCACCGAGGCTCCGGAGAACTTCTTCGCCGAGACCGAGCAGGTGGCGTTCCACGTCGATCACGTGGTGCCGGGCATCCAGGTCACGAACGACCCGCTCATGCAGGGCCGGCTGTTCTCCTACCTGGACACCCAGCTCACCCGGCTCGGCGGTCCCAACTTCGCGCAGCTTCCGGTGAACCGCCCTCGGGCGGCGGTGAACGACATGTTCCGGGACGGGATGCACCAGCAGGCGGTGCACTCGGGCGTCGTGGCCTACAAGCCGAACCAGATCGACGACGACCTGCCCCGCACCTCGCCGGACGGCGACGACGCCTTCGTCACGATCCCGACGCCGGTGTCGGGCGAGAAGGGACGCCACCACCCGGTGTCGTTCACCGACCACTTCAGCCAGGCCCGCCTGTTCTGGCTGTCACTGACGCCGGTCGAGCAGGCGCACGAGGTCGAGGCGTTCACGTTCGAGCTCGGCAAGTGCCTGCGCCAGGAGGTCAAGGAGGGTGTGCTCGCGTCGCTGGCGCGCGTGGACACCGACCTCGTCGCACGGGTCGCGGCAGGCCTCGGGCTGCCGGTCCCCGACGGAGAGGTGCCGGACGGCGTCGTCGCGTCTCCCGCCCTGTCCCAGATACCGGCCGAGCCCGGTCGGGTGGACGGCAGGGTGGTGGGCGTCCTGGTGGCAGAGGGAGGTGATCTCTCGCCGGTCGCCGACCTCCGGACCGCCTACGCCGACGAGCACGTGGTGGTCCGCGTCATATCGGCCCACGGCGGGGAGGTCTCGGGTGCCTCGGGCGAGACGGAGACGGTAGAGCGCACGCTGCTCACCACCCGCTCCGTGGAGTACGACGCCGTCGTGGTCGCCCCGGGCGTCATCGGCAGCGCCGTGGCGGCGGAGCCGCGCACCGCCGTCCTGCTCCTGGAGGCGTTCCGGCACGGGAAGCCCGTCGTGGCCCTCGGCGACGGCGTCGGGCTGCTCACCTCCGTCGGCGTCGACACCTCCGCTCCGGATGTGCTGGCCTGCGACAGCGTGCGGGACTGCGTGCAGCCCCTGCGTGACGCGCTCGGGATGCACCGTTCCTGGGAGCGGCTGGCGATGCTCGCCGGCTGAGCCGGGAGCTGCGCGGCGACTGCCGCGGTCAGTCGAGCGGGTCCGACGGGTGAGGCCAGGCAGGAGGCGGCGGCCGCTGATACTCCGGCTGCGGGGTGGGCCCGGGCTCCGGCTGCCACCGGCGCGGTGGCGCCTGCTCGGGCACGCGCTGCTGGGGCACGCGCTGCGGGGGTTGCGCGTACTCGTGCTGCGGCGGCACTGCGTATCGCGGGGGCGCGGGCTGCTGTGGCACCACGCGTTCGGGCGGCGTGTGCTGCGGCGGCACGCCATGGTGCGGGGCGGGGTACGGCGGCGCGGCATGCGGCGGCGTCTGCGGCGGCACTGCGTGCGGCGGCGTCTGCGGCGGCACTGCGTACGGCGGCGCTGCATGCTGCGGCGTGTGCTGCGGTGTCTGGGCCGGTGTCGGCCGGCTGTGCCGGGCCGGCGCCCTCCGCTGCGCCGCGGCCTGCCGCCCGACGGTCTGGAAGGCGCCCGTCGCCACGCTGGGGAAGGCTCCCGTCAGGGGCCGGCGCGCGGTACGCCCGGCCGCGTCGTCGGCGGCGCGGCGCCGCTCCGCCCGGCGCTCGAAGATCGTGTAGATCACGGGCACCACGTACAGGGTGAGCAGGGTCGATGACACCAGTCCCCCGATCACCACCAGCGCGAGCGGCTGCGAGATGAACGCCCCGCCACCGGTCAGGCCGACGCCCATGGGCGCAAGGGCGAAGACGGTGGCCAGGGCGGTCATGACGATGGGCCGCAGCCGTTTCCGGGCGCCCTCCCGCACGGCCTCGTCGAGGTCCATGCCGTCCTGGCGGTACTGGTTGATCAGATCGATGAGCACGATCGCGTTGGACACCACGATGCCGACCAGCAGCAGCGTGCCGATCAGCGCGGGCACGCCGAGCGGGGTGTTCGTCGCGACCAGCGCGATCAGGGCGCCGACGGCGGCGAACGGCACCGACACGAGCAGGATGAAGGGCTGTGCCAGGCTGCGGAACGCGGCCACCATGACGATGAAGACGAGGGCGACGGCGGCAAGGAGCGCCATGCCGAGGTCGCGGAAGGCCTCGGCCTGGTCGGCGGCCGCGCCGCCCACCGACACCGTCGCGCCGGCCGGCAGGTCGGTCGACCCGATCTCGGCGTTCACCGCATCGGTCACCGCGCCGAGGTCGTCCCCTGCCGGCGTCACCGACACGGTGGCGGACCGGTCGCCGTCGATCCGGCTGATCGACGTCGGAGTTCCGGCGACCTTGACGTTCGCGACGTCGCCCAGCGGCACGGCACCGGCCGCCGTCGGGACAGGGATCTCCTTGATCTCCCTCATCGTGCTCGGCACCGTGCCCGCAGCGAGCGTCACCCCGACCGGTCCGTCGGCGGTGTGCAGCTCGCCCATCTCCTGGGACCCGGTCATCGCGGCGGACGCGATCCCGGTGACCTGGGTCTCGGTGAGCCCGTACTCCGCTGCGGTCCTGCGGTCGACGGTCACCTCGACGATCTCCTGCGCCGCGGCCAGGTCGTTGCTGACCTCTGCGACACCGTCCAGCGCGCTCATCGCGTCCTGGAGCTGGCTCGTGGCCTCGGTCAGCGTCGCGTCGTCGCGCGCACGGACGACGAGGTCGATGGCGGACGTACCGACGGAGTCACCGGCGGAGACGGAGACCTCCGTAGCGGGCTTCTCGGTCAGCCCGCCGACGGCGGCGCGGATGTCCGCGGCGGCGCCCGCGCCGTCGGCGTCCTCGTCGAGCGTCACGGCGAACGTCGCCTTGAGCCCCGCGCTCGCGCCGCCGAACGCAGCCATCGACATGTCGCCGCCGCTACCGACGGTGGCCTGCACGCTGTCGACGGCGCCGACGTCCGCCAGGGCGGCCTCCACCCGCTTCGCCGCCTCGTCCTGCCCTGTGAGCGACGTGCCGGGCGCGTAGTGCTGCGTCACGGTCACGGTGTCCTGGCCGCTGTCCCCGAGAAAGCTGGTCTCCATGTTCGGGACCAGGGCGGACGTGCCGCCAAGGATCGCGACGGCGATCCCGATGGTCACGACGGGCCGCGCGAGCGCACCGTTCAGCGACGGAACGTAGATCCGCTGCCAGACGCCGCGGCTCTCCTTCTCCTCGGCCGCCGCGCGGGCGAGCGCGGCGCCGCGGCCGATCGTCCGGGGCGGGCGGATGAACCAGTACGCCAGCACCGGCACGATGGTCAGCGCGACGACGAGGGAGGCAAGCATCGCGATGGACACGGTGAGGGCGAACGGCCGGAACAGCTCGCCCACCACGCCGCCCACGAACGCGATCGGCAGGAACACGGCGACGGTACAGATCGTGGAGGCGGCGATGGCCCCGCCCACCTCGCGCACGGCGGCGAGGATCGCCTCGGTCTTCTCCTCCCCGTACGACATGTGCCGCTTGATGTTCTCGATCACCACGATCGCGTCGTCGACGACGCGTCCGATCGAGATGGTGAGCGCACCCAGCGTCAGGATGTTCAGCGTGTAGCCGCCCGCCTGCATGGCGATGAAGGTCACCGCGAGGGACAGCGGGATGGAGATCGCGGAGACCAGCGTGGAGCGCATCGACATCAGGAAGACGAGGATCACGAGCACCGCGAACAGCAGACCGAGGCCGCCCTCCGTGGCCAGGCCGTGGATCGACTCCTCGACGAACGGGGCCTGGTCGAACACGACCGCCGTGTTGACTCCCCGCTCGGCCAGCGTGTCCGCTACCTCTGGCTCGGCCAGTGCCTCCTCGATCGCGTGCGACACCTCGACGGTGTTGGCCTCCGGCGTCTTCGTCATGGCCAGGCCGAGGGATGCCGAGCCGTCGAGGCGGGAGTATGACGTCGCCTCGACCGGCTCGAGCCCTACGGTCGCGACGTCGCCGACCAGCGCCGGACCGTCCGGGGTGGGCGTGGACGGCGTGGTCCGGGTGGTGGGGTCGGCGGGCAGGGCTCCGGCCGCCGCACCTGCGTCCGGGACTGCTGCGTCGCCCTGCTCCGCGTCACCGGCCGCGGCGCCGGGGCCACCGGCACCGCCCGGGAGCACTGGCAGCTGCTCGAGCTGGTCGACCATGTCGACGGGCTTGCCGAGCTGGACGGACCAGGCACGCCCGCCCTCCGTGATCTCACCGGCCGGCATGACCACACCGTTGTCCTGCAGCACCGTGGTCAGGTCGTCCGTCGTGAGGCCTGCCGCGGCGAGCTGGTCCTGGTCGGGCACGATCCGGACCTCGGTCTCGCGCTCGCCGGTGACCGATACCGCACGGACGCCGTCGACGTCCTCCAGCGCAGGTACCACCACGCTCTCGACGGTGTCCGCGAGGGCGTTGGCGCTCTCGTCGCCCGACACGGCCATCTGGACCACCGGCACGTCGTCGACGGAGCCGGTCGTGACCTGCGGGCTGACATCCTCGGGCAGGATCTGCTGGACACCGGCCACGGCGGTCTGGAGCCGTTGGGTCGCGACTTCCATGTCCGTGCCGTAGGTGAACTCGACGGTCGTCAGCGAGACGCCGGTGGACGCCGTCGACCGGACCGACGCGATCCCGTCGATCGAGGCGACCGCCTCCTCGATCACGTCGGTGACCTGTTCCTCCACGATCTCGGGCGACGAACCCTGGTACTGCGCGCTCACGATGCCTGTCGGAAGCTGCAGGGACGGGATCAGCTCCTGCTTGAGGGAGGTCATGCTCAGCACCCCGAACACCGCTGTCGCGACCGTCACCAGCGCCACGACGGCTCGGTTCGCGAGGGACAGCCGGGCGAGACGGAACACGAAGACTCCACGGTGCGGACGAGGATCGGGCATACGGCGCGCCGCCGCCGTCGTAGCCGGGTTGGGATCAACGGGGTGAAACTGACCGAAGTCACAGAGTAGGGCAGTATCCTGCACCCCCTGCAAGCCCAGGTGAGGCCTCCGGGGCCCGGGAAGTCCTGCCCGAGCACGCCCCCGAGCGGCACCGAGGTGGGCAGAATCAACCCAAGAACTGTTTGCAAACATATCCTTGCAAAGATGTGTTGGCATGCGTAGGGTGAGGGCATCAGCCGGCCCGCGAACCACCACACCAGAGCCAGGAGAACCGCGATGAGCACCTACGCACCCGCCGTCCGCACCGCCCTCCCGCAGCCCATCGGGGTCCCCTTCGTGGCCGCATCGACCCGGCGCCCTCGGCCCGCCGAGCCGCGCCCCGACGACCGTGCGGCGCAGCGCCGTGAGATCGAGCGTGCCGACCGACAGCGCGCCCAGGCAGAGCGCGTGCGCGACAACCTGGCGGCGCGGCACCCCCTCTCCCTGCGCTGACGCCGTGCTGCGCCGTGCCGCGCCGTGCTGATCGGGCGGGCTTCCGGGCTGGCCGGGCGGGCTGCTCACGGTGACGATCCGGTCTGGTCGACGCCGAGTGGGTAACGTCCTGCCTATGGCGACAGCACGCAAGGACTCACCGGGCAGGCCCGCGGACCGGGCCGCCGGCGCACCGTCGGGGCCCGCGGCACCGCGCGCCGTGCCGGACCCGTCCGGGTCACCCGGTGCGGGCCGACCTGCCGAGCTCGACCCTGCCGCGCTGCGCACCCTCGCCCATCCGCTGCGCATCCGCATCCTCGACCTGCTGCCGATCCGCGGGCCGCTCACCGCCAGCAAGCTCGGCGAGATCGTCGGCGAGTCCAGCGGTTCGACGAGCTACCACCTCCGCCAGCTCGCCAAGCACGGGCTGGTCCGCGAGGTGGAGGGCAAGGGCACGGCCCGCGAGCGCTGGTGGGAACGCACTCCCGGCGGATTCAGCATCTCCAGCGCGGGAAAGAGCTCCCCCGCGGGTCGGCAGACCGCCGAAGCCGTCAACATGGAGTTCCTCCGCCTCCGCAACGAACGAGTGGCAGCCTTCACCCGTGCGGGACAGGAGGTGGACGAAGAGACCCTGGAGTCGTGGCTGGGGGCCGCCACGTTCGTCACCGTCAACAAGTGGGCCACCCGCGAGCAGATGACGGCGATCGTCGAGGCGTGGGATCGCTTCTCGGCGGAGTACCTGGAGCCGCTGAGCCGGCAGGAGGGTGAGCCCGGAGTCATGCCGTTCGAGGTCCATTTCGATGTGTTCCCCACGGTCGACTCGGAGGGGAACCCGCTCTGAGGTGCGTCTGAGCGGCGTGGTCTGCCGTGAGCAGATCTGCGGCGGGCAGAGAGCACTATCCCGTCGGCCGACGCGGGGCAAAGGTGGTGACATGACCGAGACAAGCCACAACCAGCCCTTCGACGACCATCTCGCGACGCGTCTGCTGCACCAGCGGATCGTGCTGGTCGGCACCGAGATCGACGACACCGTCGCCAACCGCGTGACCTCTCAGCTCCTCCTGCTCTCCGCCGAGGACTCGGGTGCTGACATCAGCCTCTACATCAACTCCCCCGGCGGCTCCATCAGCGCCGGGCTCGCCGTCTACGACACGATGAAGCTCCTGCCGAACGCGGTCTCGACCGTCGCCGTCGGGTTCGCGGGCAGCATGGGGCAGTTCCTGCTCGCTGCGGGCACCAAGGGCAAGCGGTACGCACTGCCGCACGCGCGGATCATGATGCACCAGCCGTCGGGTGGGGTCAGCGGCACGACGTCCGACGTGGTCATCCAGGCCGAGAACATCCGCCACGTCAAGGATCTGATGATCCGCCTGCAGTCCGAGCACACCGGCCAGCCCGTCGACACGGTCGCCGCCGACTCGGAACGCGACCGCTGGTTCACTGCCGAGCAGGCACTGGCGTACGGCATGGTCGACAAGATCGTGGACCAGGTGAACGACGTCCGCCCCGGTGGAAAGCGGCGCGCCGGGCTCTGATCACGCTGCTATCTGGCCCTCGCCGTCAGCTGACGCAGGCTGCCAGCCGGCTCAGGCTGCCAGGAGAACGACCTCGCCCCGTTGCCCGTTTCCCGAGCTTCCGGTCGGTGCCGCGGGCTCCGGCTGGAGCGGGTGCCGGGACGACGAGAAGCCTGCCGCTCGGCGACCAGCCGACGACAGCACGCGCACCCTACGGTTCTCCTCCTGCGCCGCCAGCGCGAGAGCCAGCTCTGCCCATGCCCGCTCCACCAGGTCGACCAGGCGCATGCCGAGCGCCTCGCACACTGCGGCGAGCACCTCGGAGGATGCCTCCTTGCGCCCACGCTCGATCTCGGAGAGGTAGGCCGTGGAGACCCGCGCGTCCGTGGCGACGTCGGCCAGCGTGCGGCGCTGCTCGCGGCGAGTGGTCCGCAGGATGCCGCCCACCAGGTCCCGTAGCAGCGGTTCGCGGGTGTGTTCGAGCGTGCCGGGTCTGGCCCCGGGCCCGCCCCCGTTCGTGGTGCCGAGCCCAGCAGTACGTGCGGTACCTGTTGAGATCAATGCCATCTGCCCACTCCCGCCGTTGGTACCCGTCACGCTACCCAACCCCACTGACACTCCGGGTCGTTCCGCCGTCTGCTCCTGGCGTAACGCCGGGAGCTCGGACGGGGTGCGTGTCAGTGGCTCCTGGCACCATTGGACCACCGACCAGGAAGGGACAGTGGTGTTCGGATCTATCGAGGTGCGCGGGGCTCGTGAGAACAACCTGCAGGGAGTTTCGATCGACATCCCCAAGCGGGAGCTCACCGTGTTCACGGGAGTTTCCGGGTCGGGCAAGAGCTCCCTCGTGTTCGGCACCGTCGCGGCGGAGTCGCGGCGCCTGATCGACGAGACGTACCCGGCATTCCTCCAGGGCTTCATGCCGTCCCGCCCGCGCCCCGACGTCGACACCCTCTCGAACCTGTCGGCGGCCATCGTCGTGGACCAGGAGCCGATGGGCGCCAACGCCCGCTCGACGGTCGGCACCGCCACGGACGCCTACACGATGCTGCGCGTCATCTGGTCGCGGCTCGGCCAGCCGCACATCGGCGGTTCCAACCTGTTCTCCTTCAACGACCCGCAGGGCATGTGCGGCGGCTGCGAGGGTCTCGGCCGCGTCTCCGCCATCGACACGGAAGCCCTCGTGGACCGCAGCAGGTCGCTGGCCGGTGGCGCCATCACGTTCCCCAACTTCGGCGTCGGCTCCTGGTACTGGAAGGTCTACGCAGACTCCGGCCTGTTCGACGTCGACAAGCCGCTGGCGGACTACACCGACACCGAGTGGCACGACCTGATGTACGGCGCCGAGCGAAAGATCGTCTCGGGCGGCATCAACGTCACCTACGAGTCGTTGGTCCCCAAGATCACGCGCCTCTATCTGGTCAAGGACGTCGACTCGATGAAGGGGGCGATGCGGGCAGCGGTCGACCGGCTCGCCACGTTCACGGCGTGCCCTGCCTGCGGCGGGACACGGCTCAACGACCGAGCACGCTCGTCGCTGGTCAAGGGCAAGCACATCGGCGAGGCCGCCGCCATGCAGCTCACGGACCTGGCCGAGCTGGTGCGCGACCTCGCCGACCCGCACGTCCAGCCCATCCTCGACGGCCTCAACGACCTGCTCGCCACGTTCGAGCAGATCGGGCTGGGGTATCTGTCCCTGGACCGGGAGTCGTCGTCGCTGTCGGGCGGTGAGGCACAGCGCACCAAGATGGTGCGGCACATGGGTTCGGCCCTGACGGACATGACCTACGTGTTCGACGAACCGACCATCGGCCTGCACCCCCACGACGTGCGGCAGATGAACGCACTGCTCCGGCGGCTGCGGGACAAGGGCAACACGGTGCTCGTCGTCGAGCACAAGCCCGAGGTCATGGCCGCGGCCGACCACCTCGTCGACATGGGTCCAGGGGCCGGCACGCACGGTGGCACCGTGGTCTACCAGGGTGACCTCGCCGGCTTGCGCACCTCAGGGACCGCGACGGGCAAGCACCTGGACCAGGCGGTCACGCTCAAGAGCACGCCCCGTACCCCGACGGGAGTGCTCCGGATCGAGCACGCGAACCTGCACAACCTCCGGGACGTCTCGGTCGAGATCCCGCTCGGGGTGCTCGTCGCGGTGACCGGAGTAGCAGGGTCGGGCAAGAGCTCGCTCATCCACGGCTGCCTGCCGCGGGACGGCGTGACGTTCGTCGACCAGTCGGCGATCCGCGGGTCGCGGCGCTCCAACCCCGCCACCTACACGGGGATCCTCGAGCCGATCCGCAAGCAGTACGCCCGCGCGAACGGCGTCAGGCCTGCGCTGTTCAGCGCCAACTCGGCCGGCGCCTGTCCGGAGTGCAAGGGCGTCGGTCTCATCTACACCGACCTCGCCTTCATGGCCGGCGTCGCGAGCCCGTGCGAAGCGTGCGGCGGCAAGCGGTTCACCGACGAGGTGCTGACCTACACGCTGCGCGGCAAGAACATCGCCGACGTGCTTGCCATGTCCGTCGAGGAGGCCATGGGCTTCTTCACGGAGAAGACGGTGCTGCCGATGCTGACCCGGCTGTTCGACGTCGGACTGCACTACATCTCGCTCGGACAGCACCTCAACACCCTGTCCGGCGGCGAGCGACAGCGGCTCAAGCTCGCGATCGAGATGGGCGGCGACACCCCGGCGTTCGTGCTCGACGAGCCCACCGCGGGTCTGCACATGCAGGACGTCGACAACCTCGCCGGCCTGCTCGACCGGCTCGTCGACTCGGGCCGGTCGGTCATCGTCGTGGAGCACAACCTGTCGGTCGTCGCCCGCGCCGACTGGGTGATCGACATGGGGCCCGGTGGCGGGCACGACGGCGGCCGTGTCGTCTTCGAGGGCACCCCCGCCGACCTTGCGCGTGAGGAGCGGTCACTGACGGGCCGCCACCTCGCTGAGCTGGTCGCCTGATCGTGTGCCGCGTCCGCCCGCCGACGACCGACGCTCAGCGATCAGCGATCAGCGATCAGAGGCGGGTCTCGATGAACGCGGCCGTCTGCTGGGCGATCAGGTCCGGCTCATGCTGGAACACGTAGTGGCCGACGTCGAGCTGCACCAGCTCCGCACCGGCCTGGCCGGCGAACTCGGTGCTGGCGGGCACCCAGAAGTCGCCGATCTCGTCGCCGTCGGACACGAACATGAGCATCGGGCCGTCCGGGAGGTCGCCCGCCTGCACGGTTGCCGCGTTGTCGAGGAGCGCGAGACCTTCGGCGTACTGCGAGTCGCCGAGAAAGTTTCGGTGGGTCAGCATCTCCTGCTGGGCGATCTGGTCAGCGCCCAGCCCCGCGGTCAGGTCGTCACCACCCATGAGCCTCGAGAGCCCGAGGAACGTGAGCTGCCGCCCCAGGTCCATCGTGGCCTTCTCACCTTCGAGGTCGAGCAGGTCGTAGGAGTGCGGGACAGCCATGTCGAGCCCGACGACACCGGCCACCTCGTCCGGGTAGGTCTGCGCCCAGTACAGGGCTTCTAGTCCTCCCATCGAGTGCGGCGCCAGGACGTAGGGCGGCACCTCCCCGGCCAGTAGCAGTGCTTCGCGGGTGTCCTCGAGCATGGCGGCCACGTGCCGATCAGTGTCGACCTCGTCGGAGTACCCGTAGCCGAACCGCTCGACCACGACCGTGCGGAATGCGTCGTCGAGGCGATCGGTGAGCGGCTTGAAGGAGTAGATCGGCGAGGCCGTCCCAGCTCCGGAGATGAAGACGATTGCCGGTTCGTCGTTCTTCGGCCCGTGCGCGCTCACGGACATCCGGTGCCCGCCGACGGTCGCCATCTGCCCGGCAGGCTCGAGCTCGTTCGCCTCGTGACGGAGCATGATGTGGTGGTAGCCGATGAAGCCGCCCACCAGGACGAGCAGGGTGGCGAGCAGGCCCGCCAGGGTCTTGCCGATGAACCTCAGGGCTCGCATGTCGTCCCGATCGCTGGAAGCGCGACCTCCCTGTGGAAGTGCGTCGCTCTGCCTCCAGTCTTCCGACAGCGTGACCGCTCCGGCAGGGCGCCACCCCCCGAGCTGCGCCTCGGGATCACCCCACCCGCTAGCGTGGGCAGACCCACCAGGACGGTGGTGAGCTCAAGGCCGACACCGGTGCCCCCACCCGGATTCGAACCGGGACTGTGCCGGGTTTAAGCCGGCTGCCTCTGCCAGTTGGGCTATGGGGGCGCACCGCAGAGACTACCGACCCCTCCCCACGAACGACCGCGGGCCATGCGATCTACCGCGGTCCACGCCATCTTCCGCGTTCCAGGATCAGAAACGCGGAAGATGGCATGGTCCGCAGAGAATCACATGGCCTCGGCAGAGCTGCCGGCGGGCGGAGCCGGTAGAGGGAGGGCCTGCTGGGCCGACGCCTGGCGGGCCGGACCCGTAGCTCAGGCCTTGGAGCCCGACTCCGCACGCTCGGCGGACGACTCCGCCTTCTGCTCGACCTTCTCGCCCGCCGGCTTCGGCGGTACGGAGGCGTTACGGAACTCCTGGCGCGGGTCGTGCAGCGAGCCCAGCGAGACCAGCTCGCGGCCCATGAGGAACTGCCCGATCCAGCCGATCAGGATCCGGACCTTGCGGTTGCCGGTCGGCATCGCCATCACGTGGTAGCCGCGGTGCGCCACCCAGGCCGGGAATCCGCGCAGCTTGATGAAGCCGAACAGCTCGGCGACGCCCTTGTACAGACCCAGCGACGCGACGACACCCAGGTTCTTGTGGTCGTAGTCGACGGCGGGCTTGTCCTTGTAGAGCGCCACGATGTTGTCGGCAAGGCGCACCGCCTCGCGGATCGCGTGCTGCGCGTTCGGCGGGCAGAACTTGCCCGGGTTGTTCACGTCCGGCACGGCGGCGCAGTCGCCGGCGGCCCAGGCGCCCTCGACGACCTCGCCGTCCTCCGTCGCGATCTGCAGCGTCGGCAGCACGATGGCGCGGCCCATCTTGTCGAACGGGAGGTCGGACGCCTCCTTGATGACCGGGTTCGCCTTGACGCCGGCGGTCCACACGATCGTCTCGGTGTCGAACTCGACGCCCGTCGACGTGACCACGTGCCCGTCCACGCAGGACGAGAGGAACGTGTTGAGGTGGAACTCGATGCCGCGCTTCTTCAGCTCGGCGAGCGCGTACTCGCCCATCGGCTCCGTGACCTCCGGCAGGATGCGGCCGGCGCCCTCGATCATGACGAACCGCAGGTCGGACGCCTCGATCGTGTTGTACTGCCGCGTCGCGTAGCGCGCCATGTCCTCGATCTCGGCCAGGGCCTCGATACCGGCGAACCCGCCACCCACGAACGTGAACGTGAGCATGCGCTTGCGCAGGTCGGCGTCCCACGTGGAGGACGCGACGTCCAGCCGGTTGATGACGTGGTTGCGGACCGCGATGGCCTCTTCCACGTTCTTGAAGCCGATGGCCGCCTCCGCGAGGCCCGGGATGGGCAGCGTGCGCGACACCGAGCCGAGGCCGACGACCAGCTGGTCGTAGGTCACCTCGTACTCGTCGCCCGACTCGGGCTGGATCTTCACGGCCTTGCGGCCGTGCTCGATCGTGGTGACCTTGCCCTGCAGCACGTCGATGCCCTTGAGGGCCTTGCGGTGCGGTGCGACGACGTCGCGGGCGTCGATCGACCCCGCGGCCGCCTCGGGCAGGAAGGGCGCATACGTCATGTACGGCCGGGGGTCGACGACCACGATGGCCGCTTCCCGCTTCTTCAGCTTCTTACGCAGGCGGCGCGCCACGTAGAGGCCGACGGACCCGCCGCCGAGCACCACGATGCGCGGCACCTTCCGCGGGCGCGGCGGGCTCGCCGGACCGGAAGCATGGCTGACCGAGGTCAGGTCGTTCTGAGGCATGATTCCCAGGGTACCGCGCGCTTCGCATGCCTACCGACACGACGAAGAGCGGCGTGTGCGTGATGCACACCACGCCGCCGTCGCCGCTGCAGGAACTTCCTCGATCCTCTGGCGACCACAACGGACCGCCACCGCCGGAAGTTCCCGGCGGGTGGAAGTCCGTCGCGATCAGCCGGCACGGCCGCCATCGGCCGGCGCGGCTCAGTCCGCCTGCGTCGCCTCGAGCGTCGGCACCAGGAGATCGGTGCCCGACGCCGGGCCCTCGCCCGGGTCCACCGTCTCCCCGCGCGACCGGCTCATCGGGCGGTCGCCGCTGGGCTCCGTGGCCGGCGCGTCGGACCCGTCGGTCGACTCAGGGGCCGAACCAGAGCCGGCCACCGCCGCATCGTCATCGATGGCCGTCGGCGCCTTGAGGAACGGCCACGGCATGTCCTGCGGCCGTACCCCCGTGGGCGGCTGGGGATACGGGTCGTCGTACCCCTCGGGGTCGTAGAAGCCGCTGTCCTCGGCACCGAGGCCCAGCTCGTCGGCGGGCACGGCGCCGAGGGGGAAGACGTTCCAGCGGGCGCGTCCGTCAGAGGCGATGGCGGGCTGGAAGCTCCAGGAGCCGGCGACGTCGGACACGGACCAGGTGTCCCAGGTCGCGCTGTCGTCGATCGTACGAACGGGCCGGCCGCGGTCGTCGAAGAGCTGCACGTCGCGAATCGGGTTGCCCTCCGCGTCGTAGGCGAAGATGTTGCTGACCTGCATACCGTCGACCCAGACGCCGTCGGCCTCCGCCATGGGCGCGCCGCTCGCCGTGCTCGCCTGGGAGACCTGCGCGTTGTGGTACCCGTCGTTCCACCCGGCGTCATAGGTCAGGACGTCGGCCGCGACCGGGTCGGCGTCCGCCTTGACGTCGAGCACCATGGGGATGGCGAGGACGCCGGCGGCGACCGACGCGACCGCGACGGCGCGGGGGAACCAGGCCCAGCGCGGCACCCACTTGCCACGCCCCCACTGGACGCTCACGACGATCGCCGCGATCACCAGGATGCGGCCGGACGCCGAGGACGGCCAGAACGTGATGTCGCTGATCCCGTACTGCCACAGGACCGCCTGTGCAGCGACCCAGCCGCGCAGGATCCACCAGGCAGGGGCGAGGGACCGGGCAAGCTCGGCGAACGCAGTCCAGGCCGGCGTGCTCGCCACGGGCCGCCACACGGCGCGCGACCGCTCGGACACGACGGTCCAGGCCGCTGCGACCACCCGGCCCGGTCCGCGCCGCACGTGGCCGGCGGAGGTGTCGGCGGGCAGGCCCGCCGCCGCACGCAGCTCGGTCGCGTACTCGTCGGCGGGTCCGAAGCGCGCCGCGAGGTCGAAAACCTGGGTCGCTCCCGCGTCGGCGGGGGCGACCATCCCGTCCAGCACCGCCTCGGTGAGGTCGGCCTCGAGCCCGTCGGTGAGGTCGTCAGCCACGTCCGGGCCGAGGTCCGCCAGGTGCAGGCGCACCGCCTGCGCATAGCCGCGCACGTGGGCAGACAGGGCGTCACTGCTGGTGATGGTGTTCATCGAGCTACCTTGTTCCTCTCGCCGAGAAGTCCGGCCACAGTGTCAGCGAACTCCTGCCACTCCTTGCGCTGGATCTTCAGCGCCTCCCGCCCGTGCGGGGTGATGCCGTAGTACTTCCGGTGCGGCCCGGACTCCGAGGGCACCACGTAGCTCGTGAGCGAGCCGTTCGCGTACAGGCGGCGCAGGGTGCCGTAGACGGAGGCCTCACCGGACTCGACGCCGCTGGCCCGCAGCCGCCGGACGATGTCGTACCCGTAGCCGTCCTCCTGCGCGACGACCGCGAGCACCGCGGCGTCGAGCACTCCCTTGAGCAGCTGCGTTGTATCCACGAGAAGCACGGTACCGCGCAATGCGTAATAGCGCTACGGCCCGGCGAGCTCCCACCGGCTCACGCCATGGAGAGCGCGATCCCGTCGAGGATGTCGTGCTCGCTCGTCACCACGCTGGTCAGCGACCCGCCCTCCGCCGCGACGTCGGCCGCGACGCGAGTGATGACCTCGGACCAGACGAGGGCACCCGCCGCGATCACGTCGACCCGGCCCGGGTGCAGAAACCCCATCGACGTCCGCTCGGCTCGCGACGCGGTGAGGAGCGCCTCGCAGGAGGCCAGCACCGCCGGAACGGGCAGCTCAGCCTGGTTCACCCGCTCGCGCCGGTACTCCGTCAGCCCCAGCGCGTGCGCGGTCACCGTGGTGATCGAGCCGGCCAGCCCGACCAGGGTCGCGGTCTTCGCGAGGGGAACCACGCGGGCGGCGTCGTCCAGGTGGGCCCGCACGTCCCGGCGGGCCGCCGCGATCTCGGCGGCCGACGGCGGATCGCTGTGCAGGTGCCGCTCGGTCATCCGCACCGAACCGACGTCCATCGAGACGCTCGCGTCCACCGAGCCCGTGCCGAGGACCAGCTCGGTGGATCCCCCGCCGAGGTCGACGACGAGGAACGGGCCGGCGTGCGCCTCCGCCACCGCGCCGGTGGCTCCGCGGAACGACAGCTGCGCTTCCTCGGAGCCGGTGATGACCTCGACGTCGACGCCGAGCGCCGTGCGGACACCGTCGAAGAACTCGCCCCGGTTCCGTGCGTCCCGGGTGGCCG
This sequence comes from Promicromonospora vindobonensis, assembly GCF_042685865.1. Classification (NCBI taxonomy): domain Bacteria; kingdom Bacillati; phylum Actinomycetota; class Actinomycetes; order Micrococcales; family Promicromonosporaceae; genus Promicromonospora; species Promicromonospora vindobonensis. The sequence goes on from NZ_JBHUOG010000001.1 coordinate 1,636,935, forward strand.
ACGTCGCGACGAACCGCACCTGCTGCGCGCCGGAGGCCTTGATCGCCGCCGCGTACTCGCGGGTCACCGCCAAGGTGCGCCCCAGCGCCTCTGGCGCCAGCTCGCCGGTACGATCCACCCCTTGGCCCAGCCGTACGACCTCCATGCGGCGGTCGAGCTCGGTGAGGTTTCCGGCGGCGTCGACGTCCGCGACCAGCAGGCGGATCGAGTTGGTGCCGCAGTCGATCGCGGCTACGCGAGAGGAAGTCACGCGAGGATTCTTCCAGGCGCCCCGACCTCGGGGGGGCCCGACGGGCGGGTTCGCGAGAAACCTCACGTGGTTGCGGGCACCGCCCAGGGGTAGGTGCCGGGCACGGCGGTCAGCAGGTGCAGCGGTCGGGGCGCCAGGTGTCCTTGGCCAGGGCCAGGGCCTCGTCGCCCAGCGGGTTCACGCCCGGGCCGGCAGCGAGGGCGTGCGCGAAGAGGACGTGCAGGCACTTGACGCGCGTCGGCATGCCGCCGGCCGAGATGCCGGCGATCTCGTCGACGTGCGCGATGGCCTCGCGCTGCGCCAGGTAGTGCTCGTGCGCCTTCCGGTACGCGGCGGCGAGCTCATCGTCCGACTCGAGCCGCGCCGTCAGCTCCTTCATCACACCGTTCGCCTCGAGCGTCGAGGCGGCGGCGACCGCTCCGGGGTGCGTCAGGTAGAAGACCGTGGGGAACGGGGTCCCGTCCGGCAGACGGGGCGCGGTGCGCGCCACGGTCGGACGTCCGCACACGCAACGCGCCGCGATCCCCACGACCCCGCGTGGCTCGCGGCCGAGCTGCTCGGCCAGGACGCGCAGATCGTCGTCGGACACGGTTTCAGTCGCGGTGTTCACCCACCCATTGTGGCCCAGTGCGCGGGCTGGACCCAGCGGGCCTACTCCTCGCCGCCCGCGATCCGCACCGAGTCCCAGACGCTCGTGTACCAGGGGGTGCCCGCGTCCTCGGCCACGCCGGGCGAGGGCTCGACGACGCCGGCGGCCGGCTCGTCCTCCTGCACGGACTCGGTGTCGAGCGGGCGCCACACCTTGTCCCCCGGCATGACGAACCGGAAGCGGGACCGTGCCTGCTCGATCACGTACGACCGGTCGTCCCAGCGGGCCAGCTCGGTCTCGAGCTCCTCCTTCTGGACCTGCTGCTGGCTCAGCTCGGACCGCAGCTCACGCAGCTCGGCCTGTTGCGTCACGACGGCACGCACGGTCGGCAGCAGCAGCACCACCGCGAGGAGCACCACCACGGACAGGACCATCGCCCGGACCGTCAGCACCTCCGGCAGCACGAGCCCGAAGCTGCCCCGCTTGCGGTCGGCGCGCGCCGGCGGTGCGACGCTGCCGGAGACCGCGCTACGACGGCGCGGCTGCGTGGGCCGCTTCGCTCCCCCGCCGGACGTCGGCCGCGCGCCTCGCGGAGCCGCCGTACCGGGACGTGCCGGCGCGGTCCGTGGCGCAGGACGTGCGGGCGCGGTCCGTGGCGCGGAGCGTGCCGCTGTGGTGCGCGCCGTCGACGGCGCGGGCGCGGTCCGCGGAGCAGCGGCCTTGCGGCTCGCCGACGACGGCGCAGCGGGCTTACGGCCGGCGCCCTTCGCGGGGGCACCCTTCGCCGTCGTGCCCTTCGCCGCCGACGCCCTGGTCGTCGAGCTCTTGGTCGCCGAGCCTCTGGTCGTCGACCCCGCGCTCGGCTTCTTCGGCGCGGCCTTGCCCTTGGCGGTCGGCGCAGCACCCTTGGCCTTCTTCGCGCCACCGGCGCCCGAACCCGCGCGCGGGGTCGACGGCGGGCGCGCACCCGAGTCGCGCGCCGAACCCGAGGGCCGCGCCGGGCGACGTGAGGAAGGCATGGGTCGATTGTGCCGATTCGCCGGGCCTTTGTACCGGCATTACCTCCGGCGCGCCGTGTGTCGAACGAGAAAGTCCGCTTCTATCCAGCGATTGCGCCCGAACTCGCAAGGTGTTTGGGCAGAATCGCTGGGTAGAAGCGGACTTACTGGATCAGCCCTGGAAGCGGGGGAACGCCGACCGGCCGGCGTACGTGCCTGCCTCGTCGAGCGCCTCTTCGATGCGCAGCAGCTGGTTGTACTTGGCGATGCGCTCGCCACGGGCGGGGGCGCCGGTCTTGATCTGGCCGGCGTTGGTCGCGACGGACAGGTCCGCGATGGTGGTGTCCTCGGTCTCGCCGGAGCGGTGCGAGGTCATCGTGGTGAAGCCGTTGCGCTGGGCCAGCGTCACGGCGTCCAGCGTCTCGGTGAGCGTGCCGATCTGGTTGAGCTTCACGAGCAGCGAGTTCGCCGACTTGAGCTCGATGCCCTTGGCCAGGCGCTCGGGGTTGGTGACGAACAGGTCGTCGCCCACGATCTGGACCTTGTCGCCGACCGTGCCCATGAGCGCGGCCCAGGAGTCCCACTCGTCCTCCGACAGCGGGTCCTCGATCGAGACCAGCGGGTAGTCGGCCACGAGCTGCTCGTAGTACGCGATCATCTCGTCCGGCGTCTTCTTGCCGCCCTCGAACGCGTACACGCCGTCGGAGAAGAACTCCGTCGCGGCGACGTCGAGCGCGAGCGCCACGTCGGTGCCCGGCTTGAGGCCGGCCCGCTCGATCGCGACGAGGATCAGGTCGAGCGCCTCGCGGTTGCTGCCGAGGTTCGGCGCGAAGCCGCCCTCGTCGCCCAGGCCGGTGGCCAGGCCCTTCTCCTTCAGCACGGACTTGAGGGAGTGATACACCTCGGTCCCGGTGCGCACCGCCTCGCGGAACGTCGGGGCGCCGATCGGGGCGATCATGAACTCCTGGACGTCCACGTTGGAGTCCGCGTGGGACCCCCCGTTCAGGATGTTCATCATCGGCACGGGCAGCACGTGCGCGTTCGGGCCGCCCACGTAACGGAACAGGTCGAGGCCGGCGCTCTTGGCGGCAGCCTTCGCGACGGCGAGCGAGACGCCAAGGATCGCGTTGGCGCCCAGCTTGCCCTTGTTCGGGGTGCCGTCCAGGTCGAGGAGCGCCTGGTCGACGATGCGCTGCTCCTCGGCGTCGTATCCGACGAGCTCGGGGGCGATCTCGTCGTTGACGGCCGCTACCGCCTTCTCGACGCCCTTGCCCAGGTAACGGCTCTTGTCGCCGTCACGCAGCTCGACGGCCTCGAACGCGCCGGTCGATGCGCCGGACGGGACCGCCGCACGGGCGAAGGTGTCGTCGTCCAGGACGATCTCTACCTCCACGGTGGGGTTGCCGCGAGAGTCGAGGATCTCGCGTGCTCCAACGGCTTCGATGCTAGCCACGGAATCTCCTTCTAAGGATGTTGCTCGGAGGTTACGGCCCTCAGCCTAGAACGTCCGCCGAGCGGGCGGGCAACCGTCCACCGGGTGCCCGTCGCATACCCGGCAATGCCCGCGGCCATGCCGTGCGCCCGCGGTTCACAGGGTCACCACAGGCTCACGACAGGCCCACCACAGTCAGCCGACCTAGCGTTCCGGTCGTCCGGCGCAGACCGCCTCACGGAGTTCCCCGCCTCGCCCGCTCGCCATTTCCCCAGGGCACAGCGCCATGACCCGCGAGGCGGTCAGCGCGGACACCAACGTCCCGCACGTCCCCCTCCGGACCCCAGGCAGGAGCCCATGTTCTTCACCTATCTGCGCAGAGAGCTGCGCAACCGACGGAAGCAGACCGTCGTGGTAGCGATCGGTCTCGCGGTCGCCATCGCGCTGGTCATCGTCGTGAACTCAGTATCGACCGGCGTCAAGGACGCCCAGTCCGAGGTGCTCGAGTCGGTCTACGGCGTCGGCACCGACATCACGGTCTCCCAGCCCAGCGACGGACCGGTCGCAGCCGGCGCCCGCCCTGGCCGCTTCGACTTCGACGAGGGCGAGGGCGAGGCCAACGAGGACGGCACGCGCGACCTCTCGGAGGACCGCCTCAGCACGGCCATGGGTTCGACGTCGTTCGACTCCTCCGCCCTGGAGACCGTCGCCGGGCTGGACCACGTGTCCGGCGTCGCCGCGACGCTCGACCTGCAGAACATGTCCTTCTCCGGCGAGATGCCGGATATCGAGGCCATGGAGGACGGCAGCGCCACCATGCGGATGGGTCCGGACGGCGCCGGCGAGGGTTCTGCGGGCGGCTCGTCCTTCGAGATCGAGCAGTTCACGGTCACGGGCGTGGACCCCGACACCGCCGCCGTCGGCCCGCTGACGACCGCAGAGGTGGCCGAGGGCCGGACGCTGCAGGCGGGCGACGAGAACGTCGCCGTGCTGGACGCCACGTACGCGCAGCAGCAGGAGGTCGGCGTCGGGGACACGATCGCGGTCGGCGGCGAGGACCTCGAGGTCGTCGGCATCGTCGCGTCCTCGACGGGTGACGGCGTCGCGACGGCGTCCGACGCATACCTCCCCCTGGCCACCGCCCAGACGCTCGCGGACCTCGCCGACGAGGTCACCGACGTCTACGTGCAGGTCGACTCCGCCGCGAACGTCGATGCCGTCGCCGCCGCCATCGAGGACGAGCTCCCCGACGCGTCGGTCAGCACCCAGTCCGATCTCGCAGAGGGCGTCACCGGGTCGCTCTCGACGGCGTCCAACCTGATCGGCACGCTCGGCACCTGGCTGAGCGCCATCGTGCTGGCGGCAGCCTTCGGCCTCGCGATCCTGTTCACCGTGTCCGGCGTGAACCGCCGCACGCGGGAGCTCGGCACCCTCAAGGCGATCGGCTGGAGCAGGGGCCGCGTGGTCGGCCAGGTGGCGGGCGAGTCGGTGGTGCAGGGCCTCATCGGTGGTGCAGCGGGCCTCGCGCTCGGGGCACTGGCGGTGTGGGCGGTGAACCTGTCGGGCATCACGCTGAGCGGCGCCTCCGGCGGCTTCACCATGGGCGGCGCCACCGCGCCGATGCCGGCGGGGGCGGTCCAGGGCGGCGTCACCGCGCCGGACGGCGGGGGCGCCTTCGGTGAGGGCGCCGACACCCTGGCCGGTGCGGCGGGCAACGCCGTCGACGTCGTCCTCCAGGCGCCGGTGAGCCTGTGGATAGTCCTGGCCGCCGTCGGGCTGGCGGTGCTGGGCGGGCTGCTCGCCGGGGTCGTCGGCGGGCAGCGCGCGGCCAAGCTGCGCCCCGCCGAAGCCCTCCGTTCCCTCGCCTGACCTGGCGCCGGGGCCGGTGCCGGTCCCGGCTCTGACCCCCGAGCATGACCCCGACCATCGCCTGAGAGGTTGATCCGAACCATGTACCAGATCGACGACCTGACCAAGACCTACCGCCAGGGCAAGCGCGTGGTGCGCGCGCTGAAGAACGTGTCCCTGACCATCGGCGACGGCGAGCTCGTGGCCGTCCAGGGGCCGACGGGCGGCGGGAAGTCCACCCTGCTGCAGATGCTGGGCGGACTGGACCGGCCGACGTCGGGCACCGTCCAGCTCGACGGCAAGGACCTCGCCGGGATGACCGACGCGCAGCTCACCGCCGCACGGGCCGAGACCATCGGCTTCGTGTTCCAGAACTTCAACCTCATCCCGACGCTCACCGCGCTGGAGAACGTCGAGACGGCGCTCGTGCCGGCAAAGCTCCCACGGCAGAGCCGGACGGCGCGGGCGCTGGCCGCACTGGACTCGGTGGGCCTCGGCGATCGGGGTGACCACCTGCCGGGCGAGCTGTCGGGCGGGCAGCAGCAGCGCGTGGCCATCGCGCGGGCTCTGGTGAAGAACCCGAAGGTGCTGCTGGCCGACGAGCCGACGGGCAACCTCGACGAGGAGACCCGCGACGAGATCGTGGACCTCATCGAGGGCCTGTGGAAGGAGCAGGGGCTGACGATCGTGCTGGTCACGCACGACTCAGTGGTCGCACGACGGACGCCGCGGCGGCTGCGCATCGCGAAGGGAGCGATGAAGGAGTTGTCGGCGGCGTAGGTGACCGCTGAATTGCGCGGGAAGACCCGTCGGCTCCCTCGGCGGCTCCGCGAAGGTCCGCTTCCACCATGCGATTGGGCATGCTCCACGGCCGTACGGCATGCCCAATCGCATGGTGGAAGCGGACCTTCTGGCGCCCCCTGGCCGGCGCCGACCTCAGCAACCTCTCGACGGCGGCGCGCGCCCTGGCTACGCTGCCCCTACGTTCGCCGTGGCACCGTCGCCCCGGCGTTCGAACCCACCCGGAGACACGCGCAAGGGAGCGCAGCATGCCTCGTCGAAATCGTTTCACTCCAGTTCTTCCGAGATTCCGAAATCGTTTCACAGCCGCCGGCGTGACGGCGTTCGTCGCCGCAGGGACGCTGGCGGCGGTACCCGCCTCCGCGGCCCCGGCCAGTACGAGCGTCGCCACCACCACCAGCACCGCAGCCGCAGCCACAGCCACCAGCACCAGCACCAGCACCAGCACCAGCACCGACACCGACACCGACACCGACACCGTCGTCACCGCCGTCGACTTCGAGGACGGCACCACCGGGACCTGGACACCCAGCGGCGCAGCGGAGCTCGACGTCGTACCCGACCCCGCCGACGACGGCGCCGGCAACGTCCTCGCAATCACCCGAGCCGCCGACTACGAGGGCATCCAGTCCCCCACCGGGATCTTCGAACCCGGCCTCACCTACACCTTCAGCATGCGCGCCCGTCTCGCGGAACCGACCGAGCCGACCGAGCCGACCGACCCGAGCCCGTCCGCCCCCACCAGCACCGGTCTCCGGTTCGTCATGAAGCCGTCCTACGCGTGGGTCGGCAACACGACCATCGGCACCGAATGGACCACCGTCACCGGCACCTGGGCGGCCGACGGCGACCCGACCGAGCTCCAGGCCTACCTCGGCAGCGCCGACCAGGACGCGCCCTACACGATCCTCGTGGACGACATCATGGTGACCACCTCTGACACCGCCCCGCCGGACGACGTCGTTCCCGGCGGCGCGATCAACCCCGTACCCACGCCGGTCTACCTGGCGGAAGGCGGCGGCGACGTCTCGGCCCTGACCTTCGACGACGGCCCGAACCCCGGCACCACGCCCGCCCTGCTCGACTTCCTCGCGGAGCACGACCTCCAGGCCGTGTTCTGCGTGATCGGCCAGAACATCCAGGCCGACGGCGGCGCCGACATACTGCGCCGGATCGTCGCCGACGGCCACGTGCTGTGCAACCACTCGACGGGCTACGCCGACATGGGCTCCTGGACCGAGGAGCAGGTGCGCGCGGACCTGGTCGAGAACATGGGCATCATCCGCGACGCCCTCGGCAACCCGAACCAGAAGATCCCGTTCTGGCGTGCACCGAACGGTTCCTGGGGCGTGACCCCGGGAGTCGCCGTCGGGCTGGGCATGCAGCCGCTCGCCGTGCGGAACACGATCGCCGACTGGGAGACGCAGGACGTCGACGCCCTCACCGCCAACCTGCGCGCTGCGATGGTCGCGGGCGAGCTGGTCCTGGCCCACGACGGTGGTGGCGACCGGTCAGGCACGCTCGCCGCGGTCCGGACGGTGGTCACGGAGCGCCTCGCCGCCGGCTGGGAGTTCACCGTCCCGCAGGGCACTCCCCCGGCGTCGGGCCCCGTGATCAGCACGGACTTCGAGGACGGCACGCTCGACGGCTGGGCGCCACGCAACGGCGCCGACACCTCGGACTTCAGCCTCGCGGTCACCGACGCCGACGCCCATGACTCGACCCGGTCGGCGGCGCTGACCGGCCGCGAGCACACGGGCGACGGCATCGGCCGCGACGTCACCGGCACGCTCCAGGCGGGTGTGGCCTACGACGTCTCGGCGTGGGTCCGCTACCCCGAGGGGCAGCCGGCCGGCGACATCTGGCTGAGCCTGGCGAGCACCGGCGACGACGGCAGCCAGACCTTCGCGACGCTCGGCCAGTTCGACGGCATCACCAGCACCGGCTGGACCCAGGTGACCACCACCTTCACCATGCCCGCCCACGAGAGCGCCCTGCTGTACTTCGAGACCGCCTACAACGGCGGCATCACGAGCGACTGGCTCATCGACGACATCGTGGTGTCCGTCCCCGAGCCGCCGCTGATCGAGGACCTGACCGGCATCAAGGAGACCGTCGACTTCCCCGTGGGCGTCGCGATCGACAGCCGCGAGACGTCTGGCGCGGCCGCCCAGCTGCTGAACCGCCACTTCGGTCAGATCACGCCCGAGAACCACATGAAGCCCGAGGCTTGGTACGGCGACGACGGCGCCTTCCGCAGGCATCCCGAGGCGACGGCGCTCATGGACTTCGCGCAGGCGAACGACCTGCGGGTCTACGGCCACGTCCTGGTCTGGCACAGCCAGACGCCCGAGTGGTTCTTCCAGGACGACGCCGGCGAGCCGCTCCCGGCGACCGACGAGGGCCGGGCGGTCCTCCGCGAGCGCCTGCGTACCCACGTCTTCAGCATCGCGGAGGACCTGAGCACCGACTACGGGCCGTTCGGCTCGGACACCAACCCGCTGGTCGCGTTCGACGTGGTCAACGAGGTCGTGTCGGACGGCGGTGAGAACGCGGACGGTCTGCGCCGCAGCGAGTGGTTCCGGATCCTTGGCGAGGAGTTCATCGACCTGGCGTTCCGGTACGCCGACGAGGCGTTCAACGAGACGTACGCCGCGGCGCCGTCGGACGGCTCGCCCGGCACGGTCGCGGAACGTCCGGTGACCCTGTTCATCAACGACTACAACACGGAGCAGGACGGCAAGCAGGACCGGTACCGCGCCCTGGTGGAGCGGCTGCTGGAGCGCGGGGTCCCGGTGGACGGGGTCGGGCACCAGTTCCACGTGTCGCTCGCCATGCCGGTCAGTGCGTTGGAGGGGGCCATCGAGCGGTTCGCGGACCTGCCGGTCACGCAGGCCGTCACGGAGCTGGACGTCACGACGGGCACACCGGTGAGCCAGGCCCGGCTGATCGACCAGGGCTACTACTTCAAGGACGCGTTCGACGTGTTCCGCACGCATGCGGAGGATCTGTTCTGCGTGACGGCGTGGGGCCTGACCGATGGCAGGTCGTGGCGGGTCGACAGCGGTGCGCCGCTGATCTTCGACGACCGGTACCAGGCCAAGCCCGCCTATCACGGCGCGGTCGGTGCGGAGCTGCCGGCCCGCCTGCGTACCGCGAACGTGTTCGCGGGCGACGTGCCGCTGGACGGCGGGGCGACGGCGTCGCCGGAGTGGGACCGGCTGCCCCGGCACGCGTTCGACGCACCGGGCGGCGGCGAGGCCGGGTTCCAGCTGCGCTGGGCGTCCGATCACCTGACGGTGTTCGTCTCCGTGGACGACGCCGACCCGGCGCCGGGCGACGCGGTCACGCTGGCGCTCGGGGACACCGGTGCCGGCTCCGAGACGGAGTACGTGGTCGGCCGGGACGGTTCCGTGGCCGGCGGGGCGGAGGGCGCTGACGCCGTGGCGACGGAGCGGGAGGGCGGCTATGACGTCGTCGTGCACCTGCCCGGAGCCCTCGAAGAGGGCGCTACCGCAGCCTTCGATGCCCGGGTGACCAGCGGCGACGAGGCCGGGGACACGACCACGGCGTGGAACACGCCGGGTGCGCTGGGCACCCTGACGCTGATCGAGGAGCTGTCGTACCTGGAGGTCGCTGAGGCGGCGGAGGCACCGCGGATCGACGGCGACGTCGACGACGTGTGGGCCTCCGCCGGCACGGTGACCACGACCAAGGAGGTGGAGGGCTCGGGCGGCGCGGTCGCCACCGTCAGCACCCTGTGGCACGAGGGAACCCTGTTCGTCCTGGCCGACGTCGCCGACCCCGTCGTCGACGTCTCGGGCTCCGACCCGTGGGTCCAGGACTCCGTGGAGATCTATGTGGACGGCGGCAACGCGAAGAACGGCGGGTACCGCGCGGACGACACGCAGATCCGCGTCTCGGCGCAGAACGCCGTGTCGTTCGGCACGGGCTCCGATGCGGCACAGCGCGCTCGGGTGGCGAGCGCGACCACGCTGACCGACGGCGGGTACCGCGTCGAGGCGTCCGTCGACCTGCTGTCCTACGGCGGCCTCGGCACGTTCCACGGCCTGGACTTCCAGGTCAACGACGCCGCCGGCGGCGCGCGGCGCGCCGTCCGCAACTGGGCCGACCCGACCGGGGCCGGCTACCAGTCCACCGCCCGCTGGGGCGTTGGGCAGCTCGTCGGCGTGCCGGTCCCTGCGTGGTCGGCGAGCGCCGTGTACACGGCCGGCGACCAGGTGTCCCATGCGGGAGCGGTGTTCAGCGCGCTGTGGTGGACGCAGGACCAGCGCCCCGGTGCCACTCCCTGGGGCCCGTGGTCCGAGATCGGCGCCCCGACGTCGTGCGCGGACGGCACGTATCCCGCCTGGACGGAGTCCTGGAGGTATGCCGAGGGCGAGACAGCGGTCCACGACGGTCATCGCTGGGTCGCCAAGTGGTACAGCCGTAACCAGGAGCCCGGCTCTGCGCCGTGGGGCCCGTGGCAGGACCTCGGCGCCTGCTGAGGACGGCAGCGAGCACGTGGCGCGCCGGGGATCCGGTGCCGGCGCACCACTGACCTGAACCGGAGTTGTTTCCGCCCCAGACCACCAGGGACGGAAACAACTCCGGGGCCGGGCACGGCTCGCGCTGCGTTCCTCCCGCACGACGGCGGGCACGCCGACTTGGAAAGGGTCCTGACGAATCGTTACAGACGGTTTACACGAGTTTTCGCGCAACCGGCCCGCTCTGGCGATAAGGTCCAAACCTCCCCGTCCCCCGGATCGGGGAGCCGACATGGGGAGGCAAGCAGTGAGGCAAGCACGAGTAGGACGAAGGAGCCCGCTCGCCGCGGTCGCTATGTGCGCCGCCGTGGCTCTGACGGTCGCGGGGTGCAGCCCGGACGACACAGCGTCCGAGAGCGACGGGCCGGTCACGCTGGAGACCTGGATCAGCCAGGACATGGAGACGCTGTTCCCCGGCGACGCCGGGGCCTACGACAACATCAGCGTCCTCGACGTGGTCTACGACGGCCTCGTCCGCTATGACCCGGAGACCACGGAGCCGTACAACTACGTGGCCGAGTCCATCGAGCCGAACGACGACAACACGGTCTGGACCATCAAGATCAAGCCGGACCTCACGTTCCAGAACGGTGAGCGCGTCGACGCCGACGCGTTCGCCCGCTCCTGGAACTACACGGCCGACGGAGACAACGGCCTGTACTCCAACTACTTCTTCAGCATCATCGAGGGCTACGACGAGATGCAGCCCGAGACGAACGACGCCGACGAGATCGTCAAGGAGGGTGCGACGGACGAGCTGTCCGGGCTGCAGGTCATCGACGACCTGACGCTCGAGGTCACGCTCAGCTCCCCGTTCGCGGGCTTCGCGACGATGCTCGGCTACACCGGCTTCTTCCCGATCGCCCAGGAGTGCCTGGACGACGTCGAGAAGTGCGCGCTCGAGCCCATCGGCAACGGCCCGTTCCAGGTCACCGACTGGCAGCAGAGCCAGGAGCTCACCGCCGAGAAGTGGGCGGACTACCCGCTCGACGAGACTCCCGCGTACGACGCGATCCACTGGACCGAGTACGCGGCGGGCGAGACCGCAGGCTGGGCCGACTTCAAGACCGGCGACCTCGACCTGTCCTTCCCGCCGACGGCAGAGGTCGAGTCGGCGTCGAACGATCCAGAGCTCTCCGAGCGCTACGTCGAGCAGCCCGGCTCCGCGCTGACGTACCTGGGCTTCTCCGGCTACACGGAGGGTCCGTGGAACGACATCGAGTTCCGCAAGGCCGTCTCGATGGCCATCGACCGCGAGGGCATCATCTCCTCGCTCGGCAGCGGCCAGGCGACCCCTGCCGACTCCTGGGTGGTCCCCGGCGGCGTCCCCGGCGGCGAAGCAGGCACCTGCGAGTGGTGCGTGTACGACCCGGAGGCTGCCAAGGCGGCGCTGGAGAAGGCCGGCGGTTGGCCCGACGGCGAGAAGCTGCAGATCAGCCTCGGTGACGACGAGGCAGAGGTGGAGTACTTCACCGCGATCGGCAACTCCGTCGAGGAGGTGCTGGGGATCCCGTACGAGCTCAACATCGTCTCCAGCGACGACTACTTCACCACGCGTGCGGAGCAGGGCTTCGACGGCATGTTCCGCAACAACTGGTTCCCGGACTACCCGCTGAACGAGAACTACCTCAGCTTCTACGCGTCGGGTGAGCCCGGCGCAGGTCACTGGGGCTGGTACAGCAAGGAGTTCGAGGACAAGCTCGACGAGGCAGCGGCGGCGCCGTCGCTCGACGAGTCGGTGGCCCTCTACCAGGAGGCCGAGGGCATCCTGGCCGAGGAGTTCCCGACCATCCCGTTCCGCTGGAGCTTCAGCGCGACGTACTACAGCGAACGGCTCGACAACGTCATCCTCAACCCGTTCTCGGGTGCGCCGATCCTGCGCCAGATCGAGGTCACCCAGTAACTCCCCCTTCGTTGTGGGCGTGACCGTTGCGTCTACGTGTCCGTTTTAGGCGCAACGGTCACGCCCACAACAAAGACTCAGCTCGAAAGTAGGCCATGGGTCGCTACATCCTCAGGCGTGTGCTGCAGGCCGTCGGCACGCTGCTGCTCGTGATGCTCCTGCTGCATCTGCTCACGACCGTCGCCATCCAGCTCAACGGCAACCCTGCGCAGGCGTTCTTCGGGGACAAGGTCGCAACACCGGCGCAGATCGCGGCCGTCGAGCAGCGCTTCAACCTCGACGACCCGTGCTTCGACCAGCCCGGCAACCCGTGCCTCGGCCCGTTCGTCGAGCGTCTCGGCCAGTACGCGCAGGGCGACTTCGGCACGAACCTGCGGGGGCGCGAGGTCTCTGACATCGTCGCAACGGCGGCGCCGAACACGATCCGTCTCTTCTGCGTCGTCCTGGTCACCTGGCTCGCCCTCGGCATGGTGCTCGGGTCCGTCGCCGCACGCTGGCGCGGCTCGCCGAGCGACCACGGCATCAGGCTCACGTCGGTGCTCATCGACGCGTTCCCGGTCTTCGTGCTGCTGATCGTCTACCGGTACGTCGTCGCGGTGCCGCTGAACGGGTGGGCCGAGCGGACGTTCGGTGAGAACAGCTGGCCACCGTACTGGTTCAAGCCGTCGTTCGACCCGGAGCACCCGTGGGCGACCGTCCTCGTGCCCGGCATCCTCCTCGGCCTGGCCGGGTCGGCGGCGTTCATCCGCCTGGTCCGCGCCGGCCAGCTCGAGTCCTACCAGGGCGACCACGTACGCACGGCCCGGTCCAAGGGACTGGGCGAACGCCACGTCGTCGTGCACCACGTGGTGCGCAACTCGTCGGTACCCGTGGTGACCGCCATCGGCCTGACCTTCACCGAGGCCCTCGGCGGGGCCGTGATCACGGAGGGCCTGATGAACATCTACGGGATGGGCGGCGTCCTGTGGGGCGCCGTGCGGGACGACGACGTCGGGCTCGTGCTCGGCATCGTGACCCTGCTGGCCGCCGTGACCGTCGTCGTGATGATCGTCGTGGACATCGCGTACGCCCTGCTCGACCCGAGGATCCGCTATGAGTGACGCAGCCACCCCCACGCCGACGGCGCGGCCGACCGGTACGCCGTCCCACCCGCTGGGCGAGGCCTGGCGCACGCTGCGCCGACGGCCCGACACCATCATCGCGACCGTCGTCCTGCTGCTCTTCGCGGTGATGGCCGCCTTCCCACAGCTGTTCACCACCACGAGCCCCCGGTCGTGCCCGATCCGGGAGGCCCGCACCGACCCCCAGGGCTGGGGCGGCGAGCACCCGCTCGGCACCGACTCGCTCGGGTGCGACGTCCTGGCCACGATGGTGCACGGCGTGCGGCCGTCGCTGCTGCTGGCGCTCGTCGTGGTCGGCGTCTCGCTGGCCATCGGCGTCACGCTCGGCCTGCTCGCCGGCTACTACCTCGGCTGGGTGGACTACCTGGTCTCGCGGACCGTCGAGGTGTTCCTCGTGATCCCGCTGCTGCTGGCCGCGCTGCTCGTGCTCTCCCTGTTCAAGGGGATCGACCTGGGCGCCGGGACGTTCAACGTGATCCTGCTCCCTGCCGTGGTGCTGATCCTGTTCGGCTGGATGCCGTACGCCCGGTACGTCCGGGCCAGCACCCTGGAGGCCAAGAACCTTGACTACGTCACCGCCGCCCGCTCCCTGGGGGCCTCCGACCTGCGCATCATGGTCCGGCACGTGCTGCCCAACGCGATCGGGACCGTCACGGCACTGCTGCCGACGTCGGTGGCCGGCGTGATCAGCGCGGAAGCGGTGCTGTCGTTCCTCGGCATCGGGGTGCGCCCGCCCGCGACGAGCTGGGGCATCCAGATCGAGCAGGGCTCGCAGTGGGTCCTCGGCGGCGCGCCGCACATCCTGCTCGCCCCCCTGATCTGCCTGGTCGCGACCGTGCTGGCGCTGGTGGTGCTCGGCGACGCCCTGCGCGACGCCCTCGACCCGAGGCTCACGGCATGAGCGCCGTCACGAGGGCCGTACCGAACGGCGCACCGGGCTCCGCCCCCGGCACGGCATCGGGCGACGCGCTCCTCGAGGTCACCGACCTCACCGTCGAGTTCCGGACCCCCGGCGGCCCGGTCCGCGCCGTCGACGGGCTGTCCTACCGGGTCGAGGCCGGCCGCACCCTCGCCATCGTCGGCGAGTCGGGCTCGGGCAAGTCCGTCTCGTCGCTCGCCGTGCTGGGCCTGCTCCCGGACACCGCACGCGTCACCCAGGGAAGCGTCCGTCTGGCCGGCACCGACCTGCTCGGCCTCAGCCGCAAGGAGCACCGCGCACGCTGCGGCGACCAGGTGGCGATGGTGTTCCAGGACGCTCTGGCCGCGTTGAACCCCGTGCACACCGTGGGCTACCAGCTCACCGAAGCGCTCCGGGCGCGGCGCGGGATGTCGCGCGCCGACGCCCGCACGCGGGCCGTCGAGCTGCTCGACCTGGTCAAGGTGCCGAACGCGAAGGCCCGCGTCAAGGAGTACCCCCACCAGTTCTCCGGCGGCATGCGCCAGCGCGTCATGATCGCCTCGGCGCTGGCGATGGACCCCGACGTCCTCATCGCGGACGAGCCCACCACGGCTCTCGACGTCACCGTGCAGGCGCAGGTCCTGCGGCTGCTCGCCGAGATCCAGGCGGAGCGGCAGATGGGTCTCGTGCTGATCACCCACGACCTGGGCGTCGTGGCCGGCGTCGCCGACGACGTCACGGTCATGTACGCGGGCCGCGCCGTCGAGCAGGCGCCCGTCGTACCCGTCTACACGACGCCGGCGCACCCGTACACGCGCGCACTCCTGAGGTCGATCCCGTCCGCCTCGGGGGCCGGACGCCTGTCCGTGATCCCTGGGCGCCCGCCCAGCCCTGCCGCGATGCCGGCCGGCTGCCCGTTCCACCCGCGCTGCGACGCGGCCCGCGACCTGTGTCGCACGGACGTGCCGCCCGCGGCCGTCCCCGCCGAGGGCCGGATGTCGGCGTGCCATTTCGCCGCGGACATCCTGGCGGGCCGGGAGCCGGCCGCCGACGGCGCCACGGGTACGGACACCGAGACCGACACCGGAGGCCGCGATGACTGACCCCGTGCTCGAGGTACGCGACCTCGTCAAGCACTACCCGGTGCGCAACGGCCTGTTCCGCCGTTCGGTGGCCGCGGTGAAGGCCGTCGACGGCGTCTCGCTCCGCCTGGACCGGGGCCGCACCCTCGGCCTGGTGGGCGAGTCCGGTTCGGGCAAGTCGACCCTCGCCCGCGTGCTGGTCGGCATCGAGAAGCCGACCAGTGGCCAGGTGCTCGTGGACGGCGAGGACGTGCTCCATCTGTCCAGGGCCGGCCGCAAGCAGCTCCGCCGCGACGTGCAGATGGTGTTCCAGGACCCGTACACGTCGCTGAACCCGCGGATGTCGGTGACCGAGATCGTGGGCGAACCGTTCGCGATCCACGGCATCGACCCTGCGGGCGGACGGCGGGCCGCGGTGGGCGAGCTGCTGGAGCTCGTGGGCCTCGACCCCGACCACGCGAACCGGTACCCGCACCAGTTCTCGGGCGGCCAGCGGCAGCGTGTCGGAATCGCCCGTGCGCTCGCGCTGCGGCCCAAGATCCTGGTGTGCGACGAGCCCGTCTCCGCGCTGGACGTCTCGGTGCAGGGCCAGGTGATCAACCTGCTGGAGGACCTCCAGGCGGAGCTCGGGCTGTCGTACCTGTTCGTGGCGCACGACCTCGGCGTGGTGCGGCACATCGCCCACGACGTCGCGGTGATGTACCTCGGGCGCATCGTCGAGCTGGGGCCGGAGGGCGACGTGTACGACGCGGCGCAGCACCCGTACACGCAGGCGTTGCTGTCGGCGGTGCCGGTGCCCGACCCGTCGGTCCGGCTGGTCACGACGGGCGCCCCCGTGACCACGCCCGTCGAGGGCGGGGTCTCCACGGACCCGACCCGTGCCGTCGGCGCGATAGTCCTGGAGGGTGACCCGCCGTCCCCGGTGGACCCACCGTCCGGCTGCCCGTTCCACACGCGCTGCTGGCTCGCGCCGACGCTGCCGGAGGCGCAGCCGGACACGAGCGCCTCCGGACCCCCGGCGGGACGGCCCGGCACCGGCCTGCGCCTGGTCCCGACGGTGTGCGAGACGGAGGTTCCCGCTCTGGTGCCGCGCCACGGCGATGGTCGTCCCGGCGTCCCCGAGGCTCCCGGCACCGCCCCGGCTGACGAGGCTGCCCACGTGGTGGCCTGTCACTTCGCGCGGGAGCTGGTGGCCCATAGGGTCGAAGCATGACGCGTGTCCTGGTTGTCCTGAACTCGCCCACCAGTCTGATGGGCCGGCTCGAACAGTGGCTTCCCGAAGCCGGCCTCGAGCCTGTCCTCACTCCGGGCGCAGAGCTTCCCGAGAGCCTTGACGGGTTCGCCGGCGTCGTCCTGCTGGGCGGCGGCTTCATGCCCGACGACGACGTGCACCACCCGTTCCTGGCCCGCGAGCGGCGGCTGACCACCGAAGCGCTGGACGACGGCGTACCGGTGCTCGGGCTGTGCCTCGGCGGACAGCTGCTGGCGCACGTCACGGGCGGCAGCGTGACGGCTCGTTCGGGTGAGACGGAGCGCGGCATGTGCCCGCTCACGGTGCTCCCCGCCGCGGCTGAGGACCCGGTCTTCGGCGACCTGCCGGGCGTCCCGGACGAGCCGCTGTGGATGATCGAGAACCATGAGGACTCGGTCACGGGCCTCCCGCCGTCGGCGACCTTGCTCGTCTCGAGCGGGGACTGCCCGATCCAGGCCTTCCGCGTGGGAGACCTGGCATGGGGACTGCAGTTCCACCCCGAGGCGCGGCCGGAACGCGTCGCGACGTGGGACGAGGCCGCGCTCTCGGACGAGGGCGTCGACCGGACGGCGCTGGCGGCAGCTGCGATGGTCCACGCGGCCGAGAACGAGGCGCAGTCGCTGGCGCTGGTCCGTGCCTGGGCCGACGTCGTCCGCGAGAACGCGAAATAGCAGCTCTGGACCCACGTAAGGAGTCACACATGGTGTCGACAGGAACGCACAGCGACGGGGTCCCGGTGGTTGCGTACCGGATCGCCAGGGCGTCGGGCAAGGTACTGGCCGCACGCCAGGACCGTCTGGACTTCTACGCCGCCTCCACCGTGAAGCTCGCGGTGCTCGTCGCGGCGGCACGCGAGCTCGACGCCGGGACGGCAAGCCTTGACGAGACCCGGTCGGCCACCCGCACCTTCACCTCGCAGGTCGCCGGCGCGGGCGAGTACACGATCGAGCCCGACGACGTCGACGACGGGCTCCCGCCGGACGGCACCCCGATGCCGCTGGGCGACGTCATCGAACGCATGATCACCGTCTCCTCCAACGAGGCGACCAACATGGTCGCGGACCGCGTGGGCCTGCCCGCCGTGAACAAGGTCCTGGCCGACGCCGGCGCGACCGACTCGGTCTTCGGCCGCAAGTACTCCGACCTGGCCGCCGAGGCGGCGGGCGCCTCGCACCGCACGACGGCGGCCGACCTGTGCCTGCTCATGTCGGCGCTGGTCGCCGGCAAGCTCGCGAGCGTCGAACGGACCGGCTGGATGTGCGAGCTGCTCGGGCGCCAGACCGACCGCCAGCTGACCGCGGCCGTACCGCACGGCGTCCCGTTCGGTTCCAAGTCCGGCTGGGTGGACGGTATCCGGCACGACGTCGCGTTCGTGGGCGAGCCAGGGCCGGACACCCTGGTGATCTCC
The DNA here is from genome assembly GCF_042685865.1 of Promicromonospora vindobonensis. Lineage (NCBI taxonomy): Bacteria > Bacillati > Actinomycetota > Actinomycetes > Micrococcales > Promicromonosporaceae > Promicromonospora > Promicromonospora vindobonensis. The sequence continues at coordinate 1,655,064 of NZ_JBHUOG010000001.1, forward strand.
GTGTGCACGCGCGGCTACGACGAACAGGCCGCCGAGGAGACCCTCAGGTCCATAGGCGCCCTGGCGTTCGCCCTCGCCTGACGCCCTCTTGGGGGTTGCCCAGGGCTCCCGTTTCCTATTGAATGCGTCTGCAATAGCGGCGAGCCACAGGAGGCGACGTGCTGATTTCCGGCGCGACACAGACGCGGCCCACCAACCTGGTGCAGGTCGATCGCAAGGAGAACCTGTTCAACCAGGGCTTCCATCTGGTCCGGTCCGGCGTCCTCGCCCCTGGCCTCCGTGTGCACCGGGATGTCGGTGCGATCTGGCAGCTCCTCACCTGGGGCCCGTCCATCGCGGGCGGCTACCGCGCCAGCGCCGTGCGCGCCCCGCACCAGACGGCGATCGTCGACGACCAGCGCGGCTCGACCTTCCGCGAGCTCGACGATCGCACCGACCGGCTGGCCAACGCCCTCAAGGACCTGGGCGTCGGCGTCGGCACGCCCGTCGGCCTGATGTGCCGCAACCACGGCGGCCTCATCGAGGCCATGGTGGCGCTCGCCAAGCTCGGGGCCACCACGCTGCTCTTCAACTCCGGCCTGTCCCCGGTCCAGGTGTCGGACATCGTCGCCGAGCAGCAGCCGTCCCTCTTCCTCGCCGACCAGGAGTTCCTGGACACGCGGCCCGACCTGCCCGCTGACCTACGGGTCGCCACCACCTGGACCGACGACGGCGCCTCCGACCTCGCCGAGCTCATCGCCTCTGGCGGCCCGGCCGGCGTGCCCGTCCCGGAGCGGCCCGGCCGGACCGTCGTCATGACGTCGGGCACGACGAGCACCCCCCGAGGGGCTCGTCGCCCCCAACCGCACGGGCTGAACGAAGCGGCATCGCTGCTGTCCGTCCTCCCGCTGCGGACGGGCGACCGGATGATGATCGCCACGCCGATCTTCCACACCTGGGGGCTCGCAGCCCTGCAGCTCGGCATGGCCCTGCACGCCGAGCTGGTGCTGCAGCGCCGGTTCGATCCGGAACACGTCCTCCGGGCGATCGAGGAGCGACAGGTGACCACCCTGGTCGCGGTGCCGGTCATGCTGCAGCGCATCCTCGACCTGCCGCCCGAGGTGAAGGCCAGGTACGACACGTCGTCGCTCCGCGTCGTCGCCTACTCCGGCTCCGCCATGCCTGCCGCGCGGATCACCCAGTTCCTCGCCGAGTTCGGTCCCGTCCTCTATGGCCTGTACGGCTCCACCGAGGCCTCGTGGGCGTCGATCTCAACGCCGGAGGACCTGGCCGCCGAGCCGACGACGGCGGGCCGCCCGCCCCTGGGCACCCGCATCGGCATCCTGGACGACGACGGCCGGCCGGTGCCCCGCGGCGACGTCGGCCAGATCTGCGTCGGCAACGGCATGCTGTTCGAGGGGTACACGAACGGCACGGGCAAGCCGATGTTCGGCGACCTGATGGCCACGGGCGACCGCGGCCGGCTCGACGCCGACGGCCGCCTCTACGTGGTGGGCCGGGCCGACGACATGATCGTCTCGGGCGGCGAGAACGTCTTTCCCCGCCCGGTGGAGGACGCGATCACCGCCATGCCGGAGGTCGCTGACGCCGCCGTCTTCGGCATACCCGACGAGACGTTCGGCAACCGGTTCGCCGCGTACGTGGTGCTGCACGACGGCGCGACGCTCACCGCCGAGGCCCTGATCGACCGGCTCCGGGAACGCCTCCCGCGCTTCTCGCTGCCGCGCGACGTCCACTTCCTGGCCGAGCTCCCCCGCAACCCCACGGGCAAGGTTCTCCGCCGCGACCTCCCCACCCCCTGACCCTCTTTGTTGTGGGCGTGATCGTTGCGCCTAAAACGGGCGTGCAGTCGCAACGATCACGCTCACAGCAAGGGGGTGGTCAGCCCAGGAGGGAGCGGATCAGCCAAAGGCCCGCCGCCACCTCGGCGAAGCTCGTGCTCAGTGGGGAGAGGCCAACCCGCAGACCCTGCGGCGGGCGGAAGTCCGGCACCACTCCGAGCGCCCAGGCCTGCGCGACGACCCGCTTGAAGTCCGGGTGGTCGAGCATGACGTGGCTGCCACGGCGCTCCGGGTCGCGCGGGGAGGCCACCCGCACGCCGGCCAGGTATTCGTCGGCGATCTCGATCGCGAACCCGGTCAGCGCCAGCGACTTCGCCCGCACCGCCGGCATCCCGGCCACCTCGACGAGGGCGAGCATGTCGCGCATCGGCAGCATCCCGATCACCGGCGGCGTGCCGCTGATGAGCTGCCTGATCCCGGTGGCAGGCTCGTACTCGGGTCCCATCGCGAAGGGGTCGGCGGCGCCCATCCAGCCCTGGACCGGCTGGCGCACCTCGTCCTGGAGACCGGCCGCCAGGTAGGCGAAGGCAGGCGAGCCCGGTCCCCCGTTCAGGTACTTGTACGTGCAGCCGACGGCGATGTCCACGCCGTCGGCGTCCAGGTCCAGCGGGACGGAGCCCGCCGAGTGGCAGAGGTCCCACAGGACGAGCGCACCGGCGTCGTGCACGATCCGCGTGATCGCCGGGAGGTCCGCGACGTAGCCGGACTTGTACGCGACGTGGCTGAGCAGCACAAGGGCGGTGTCCTGCCCGACGGCGGCCGCCACGTCCTCCGGCGTCACGCCCGCCTCCGCGTCGGGGGTGATCCACCGGAGCTCGAGGCCACGCTCTGCCGCGATGCCCTGCAGCACGAAGCGGTCCGTGGGGAAGTTCTCCGTGTCGGCGACGATCACGCGGCGTCCCGGCCGAGCGTCGACGGCGGCGCGGGCCAGCTTGTAGAGCAGCACCGTCGTGGAGTCGGCGACGACGGTCTGTCCCGGCGCAGCGCCAAGGACGACCCGGCCGACCGTGTCGCCGAGCTCGGTCGGCGCTTCCATCCAGCCCTCGTCCCAGGACCGGATCAGACGCGCGGCCCACGGTCCGTCCACGAAGGAGGCGAGCCGCTCGCGCGTGGCGGCCAGCGGCCGGCCCAGCGAGTTGCCGTCGAGGTAGGCGACCAGGCCATCGCTCGGGGCGAAGAGGTCGCGGTACCGGGCCAGCGGATCGGCGGCGTCGAGCGCGGCAGCCCGTTCGCGCAGCTCTGCGGGCAGGTCGGCGTGTGGTGCGGGGTCGGTCACAGGTGCTCCAGGTCGTTCGGCTTCGGCCCGAGCGTACGTCCTGAAACGCTCTGCCTGAACCAGTCCGCGCCGCCGAACCCTTGACGCCCGGGTGCCGGCGTCAGTAACGTCCATGCCGCTCGTGTGCAAGAACTTGACAACTGTCTGCTTGTTTATGAACAGCACCATGGCAAGTACCGACGACTCATTCTGGTGACGACCCCGTCAAAGAGGACGGGAGATCGGGGACGACGATGTTCCGCAACGCCACGCCACGCCACGTACCGGCCCATGGACGCAGACCGGGACCAGCTCCCGCGCTCCTGTCGGTGCTCACCACCATCGCCGTCACGGCGGTGGTCCTCGTGCCCACGCCGGCCGCCGCAGCGGCGGGCGTGCTGTCCACCGGCGCCCCCGCGACGGCCAGCAGCAACAACGCGCCCTACCTGGCCGGCAACCTGACCGACGGCAACCCAGCCACCTACTGGGAGTCGACCAACGGCAGCCTGCCGCAGTGGGCGCAGGTCGACCTCGGCACCGGCGCGACCGTCGAGGAGGTGGTGCTCCAGCTCCCCGCCGCGTGGGAGGCCCGCACGCAGACGCTGTCGGTCCAGGCCGGCGCCGACGGTTCGAGCTTCACCACCTTGGCCGCGAGCGCCGAGCGGCGGTTCGACCCGGCGTCGGGCAACACGGTGTCCATCGATGTCCCGGACACGAGGGCGCGTTACCTCCGGGTCGCCGTGACCGCCAACAGCAGCTGGCCGGCCGGCCAGCTGTCGGAGCTCGAGGTGCGCGGCACGCGCGCTGCCCCGGACCCGGACGAGCCGGTGGAGGGGACCGACCTCGCGGCGGGCCGCACCATCGAGGCGTCCTCGACCCAGTGGACGTACGTCGCCGCGAACTCCAACGACGGCGACACCGCGACGTACTGGGAGGGCGCGGGTGGGCAGTACCCGAGCACGCTCGCCGTGACGCTGGAGTCGGCGGCCGAGCTGAGCGGCGTCGTCGTGAAGGTGCCGCCGGCCACCGCCTGGGGGCCGCGTACGCAGACGTTCGAGGTACAGGGCCGCACGGGTGCCGGCGACGCGTGGGCGACGCTCGCGCCGTCGGCCGGTCATGCCTTCTCCCCCGCGACGGGCAACTCGGTGACGGTTCCCTTCACCGGGACCGCGCGGGAGGTGCGGCTGCGGTTCACCGGGAACACGGGGTCGGGGAACGGGCAGGTGGCTGAGCTGCAGGTGTTCGGCGCGCCCGCGGCGAACCCGAACCTGACGGTCACCGGTGTCACCGCCGACCCGGCGTCGCCGACGGAGTCGGACGACGTCACGCTGTCCGCCGTCGTGAAGAACATCGGGACCGAGGCCTCGGCCGCGACGGACGTCTCGTTCACGGTCGACGGCGACGAGGTGGCAACCGGCGAGGTGGGTGCACTCGATGTGGGCGCCGAGGCCACGGTCACGGCGGACATCGGCTCGCAGGAGGCCGGCTCGTACGAGATCGGGGCCGACGTCGACCCGTCGGGTGCCGTCACCGAGCAGTCCGAGACCGACAACGCCTACACGCACCCGGACCCGCTGGTGGTGACCGAGGTCGCGAGCTCCGACCTGGTCCCGACCGTGTCCTGGACCCCGACCACTCCGGCGGCGGGCGAGACGGTGACGTTCTCGGCCCGGATCGCGAACCGGGGGACGCTCGCCACGGGCTCCGGCCCGCACGGCCTCACGCTCACGGTGAAGGACGACACCGGCTCGGTGGTACGCACCCTGACGGGCTCGGTCTCCGGCACGATCGCCGCGGGCGGCACCAGCCAGAGCGTGGACCTGGGCACCTGGCCGGCCGCCGACGGCGCGTACGACGTCACGGTGACCGCGGCCCCCGACCCGACGGAGGTCGCGGCCAAGCGGGCGAACAACGCGGCCACGCAGTCGCTGTTCATCGGCCGCGGCGCGAACCTGCCGTTCGACACCTACGAGGCGGAGGACGGCGTCGCGGGCGGCGGGGCGGTCGCCGTCGGGCCCAACCGGGTGGTCGGTGACCTCGCGGGCGAGGCGTCCGGACGCAAGGCCGTCACGCTGGACCGGACGGGCGCCTACGTCGAGTGGACCACGCGCGCGGCGGCCAACTCCCTGGTGGTGCGGTTCTCCATGCCCGACGCCGCGGGTGGCGGCGGCACCAACGCGACGCTCGCGGTCTACGTCGACGGTGAGTTCCGCAAGAACATCGACCTGACCTCGCGCTACGCCTGGCTGTACGGCAACGAGGCGAACCCGGGCAACCAGCCGGGGCAGGGCGCCCCGCGGCACGTCTACGACGAGGCGAACACCCTGCTCGGCACCACCGTCGAGGCGGGTTCGACGATCCGGCTGCAGAAGACGGCCAGCAACACCAGCCGGTACACGGTCGACTTCGTCGACCTGGAGCAGGTGACGCCGCAGGCCAACCCTGACCCGGCCCGGTACGTCGAGCCCGACGGGTTCTCGCACCAGGCCGTCCAGAACGCGCTCGACCGGTTCCGCATGGACTCGACGGGCAACCTGGCCGGGGTGTACCTCCCCGCCGGCGACTATCAGACCGCCAGCAAGTTCCAGGTCTACGGCAAGGCGGTCGACATCGTGGGCGCCGGGCCGTGGTTCACCCGGTTCCACGCACCGGCCACGCAGGAGAACACCGACATCGGGTTCCGGGCCGAGGGCACGGCGAACGGTTCGACGTTCCGTGACTTCGCCTACTTCGGCAACTACACGTCGCGGATCGACGGGCCGGGCAAGGTCTTCGACTTCGCGAACATCTCCGACATGACCATCGACAACATCTGGGTCGAGCACATGATCTGCATGTTCTGGGCGGCCAACATGGACGACTCGGAGATCAAGGAATCACGGATCCGCAACACGTTCGCGGACGCCCTGAACATGACCAACGGCAGCGCGAACAACCACGTCCACAACAACCAGGCGCGCGGCACCGGGGACGACTCCTTCGCGCTGTTCGCAGCCACCGACGCCGGAGGTAACGGCCAGCGCGGCAACGTGTTCGAGAACCTGACGTCCACGAACACCTGGCGGGCCGCCGGCCTGGCCGTCTACGGCGGGCAGGACAACACGTTCCGCAACATCTACATCGCGGACACGCTCGTCTACTCCGGCGTGACCATCAGCTCGCTGGACTTCGGCTACCCGATGGAGGGGTTCGGCCCGGCGCCGACCACCTTCGAGGGCATCTCCGTGGTGCGCTCCGGTGGGCACTTCTGGGGGAACCAGGTGTTCCCGGCCGTGTGGCTGTTCTCGGCATCCAAGCCGTTCACCGCCATCCGGATCAACGACCTGGACATCGTGGACCCCACGTACTCCGGGATCATGTTCCAGACCCAGTACCTCGGGGGCCAGCCGGTGAACCCCATCCAGGACACCGTGTTCACCGACGTCTCGATCACCGGTGCGCAGCGCAGCGGCGACCAGTACGACGACCGGTCCGGGTACGGCATCTGGGCCAACCCGATGCCGGAGGCAGGGCAGGGCCCGGCTGTCGGCTCGGTGACGTTCAACGGCCTGACACTGCAGGACAACTACCGCGACATCGTGAACGACACGTCGACGTTCACGATCAACCGCAACTAGCCGCACCGGGCTTCTGCCCGTGAATGGTGGTGGGGGCCTGCGGCCCTGACTCGGCGTACCTGGTACAGCGAGTCAGGGCCGCAGGCCCTGGTCCTGGACGCGTCGGGCCGCCGACCGGAGCCAGGCGATCAGCTCGGCGGCCGTTCGCGGCACCGGGCCCGGCGCCGTCAGGGCAGGGGCATCCGGCGCCCCCAGGACCGCCCGCCGCAGCGCCTCCCCTTCCAGCACCCGCCCCACCAGCTCGATCTCGCGCTCGTTCACGCCGACCGGCGTCGGCCCGTTGCCCATGTCCGTCCCGTACACGAGCGTTCCGCCCGCCGCGACGAACCGTCGTGCGTTGCCGATCGCCCGGTCGAGGCCGGCCCTACCGCCAGGCCCGTCGTGGATCGCGAGGGTGGAGATCCAGGTCATGTGCGCGGCCCGGGCGACCAGCTCGAGCGACAGCGTCTCCGTCCATGGCACGTGCACCAGCGTGTCCGCCCCGGCCTCGACGGCGCGCTCGGCCTGGCCCGCGCCCTCGGCGTGCACGACGACGGGCAGCCCCGCCGCGTGCGCCTCCGTGACCAGCGTGCGCAGGACGTCGTCGGGCAGCAGGGCCATGCCCGCGTGCAGGGCGACCTTGACCGCGAAGCCGCCACCGGCGACGACGTCCGCCACTGCCTCCGCGGCGGCGCGCGGCGAGGGGACGGGTCGCACCGCGGCGTCGGGCGCCCACGAGCGCCCGCTCGGGTACCCGCCGGGCGCGGTATGGAAGGGTCCCGCATACCGTACCCGCACGCCCGACGGCGGGGTGGTCGCCCAGGCGGCCGCCTCCCGCGGGTCCCAGCCCAGGTCGTGCACCTCGACGACCGGTCCGTCGGCGAGGAGCGCCCGGTCGACGAGACCCAGGTGCACGTGCCGGTCGACGACGCCGGGGAGCGTCACGTCCGGCACGTCACGCACCGAGCGGGCCGTCGATCTCGGTGCGCACCGAGATGAGCTCGGGGAAGAACGTCAGGTCGAGGGCGCGCTTCAGGAAGCCGACGCCGCTGGAGCCGCCGGTGCCCGTCTTGAAGCCGATGGTGCGCTGCACGGTGCGCAGGTGGCGGAACCGCCAGAGCTGGAACGCGTCCTCGATGTCGACCAGGTCCTCGCACGCCTCGTACAGCTCCCAGTGGCCGTGCGGGTCCTCGTAGATCGTCTTGAAGACGGCGATCAGCTCCGGGTGCTCGACCCAGGTCTCCGTGACGTCACGGTCCAGGATGCCGGCCGGGACCCCGTGACCGCGCCGGGCCAGCAGGCGCAGGAACGCGTCGTAGACGGTGGGCTCGCCGAGCAGCTGCTCGAGCTGCGCATGGATCTCGGGCTTGCCGCGGAAGACCTGGAGCATGCCGGCGTTCTTGTTGCCCAGCAGGAACTCCACGGCGCGGTACTGGTGGGACTGGAAGCCCGAGGACTGTCCCAGCGAGCCCCGGAACTCCGCGTACTCGCTCGGGGTCAGGGTGGCCAGCACCGACCACTGCTCCGTGATCGTGCGCTGGATGTGCTTCACCCGGGCCAGGCCCTTGAGCGCACGTGACAGGTCGTCGCTGTCGAGAAAGCCCCGTACGGCACGCAGCTCGTGCACCACGAGCTTGAGCCACAGCTCCGTGGTCTGGTGCTGGATGATGAACAGCAGCTCGTCGTGGTGCGGGGGGTCGCTCATCGGGTGCTGCGCCGAGAGGAGCTCGTCGAGCCCGAGGTAGGAGCCGTAGTCCATCTCGTCGCGGAAGTCCGTGCGGATGGAGGCCTCGAGGGGCCGGGTGTTACCAGTCACCTATGGAGCGTAACCCCGCCTCAGGCGGCTCGGGCCTCATCACCGTTCGGGTTCTCGAACGCCTCCGCCATCAAGGCGATCTCCTCGGGAGGGAGCGACATCTCGCGTGCGATCCGCGTCCAGCCCGACGTCGCCGCGGCCACCTCGCCGAGCACCCGCCTGGCATCGTCCTGGCGGAGGCCGTAGGAGTCCGCAGTGGCCAGCAGCTCCCGCACGTCACGGTCGATGCGGTTCCCGCCGGGGCGCAGCGGCGTCGACTCCGCGACGGCGAACGGGTTCGGGTTCACGTCGAACAGCGGCGAGAGCGACCAGCCGTCCGCGCGACGGAGGAAGCCGTGGTTCTTCATGTGGTCGTCCACGTTGCGCACGAGCAGCGTGAACGCGACCCGGCGGAACAGGTCGTGCCCGTCCGTGGCCGGGCGCCCCGAGTGGTCTGCGAGCGTCTCCGCGAGCGTCCGATAGTCGATGACCTCGAAGAACGCCTTCTGCGTGAGGCTGTCGGCGGACAGAAAGCCGATGCGCCCGCCGTCCGGCCGCCGGTCGAACCGGCGCGTCAGCAGGATGGACCGCGCCGGGCCGATGCGGTGCAGCCGCGCCACCGGCACCTCGATACCGGCGTTCGAGGCGAGCCGCAGCGTCAGATACTCCCAGGCCTGCACGTCCCACCGGTCGCCGCTCTCGGGCAGCTTGGCCATCCACAGGTCGCCCGCGCTGTCCCGCACGGTCACCTTGGGCCGTGCCCCGCCCATCGACGTCCCCGCCGCGACCAGGAGCCGCACGTCCTGGTCGGTCTCCCGGTGCTGCGCGACGGCGTCCGCGGCGTCCGTCAGCGAGGGCAGCTCCACCAGGTCGGGAACCTCCGCCCGCGGTGGTCCGAGGAAGGTCTTGCCCTCGTCCAGCGAGAAACGCAGCGCGCCCAGGCGGGTCTCGTCCTGCACCCCGAGCAGGAAGTCCACCTCGGTGAGCGTCATGAACCCGCGGCCCTCCGCACGGGCGGCCCGCCGTTCCGCGTGGAACAGCAGGGTGCGGCCCCACTGATCGGGCTGACAGTCCGCGAGGACGCCGAACAGCGGCCGGTCGCTGCCGGACGGAATGTTCCCGGGGGTCAGCGGCAGCTCGGGGCACAGGGCGTACGCACGCGGGTCACGGAGGTAGGCAGCGTCGTAGCGGAACGTGCAGCCCACCAGGGCGCCGCCACGATTGAGGTGCATGTCGAGGTCACCGGCGCGGGCCTGACCACCGCCCGGCAGCTCGACCTCGACATGTATCGACACCGGGACTCACCTCTCAGCTGGGGACTCTGACGCGCTGCGGCAGGGCACGTTCCGCGTGGAACCTGCCCATCTCGGTGGTCAACGGGTCGCTGGCGCCGACGACGGCGTCCGCCACGCCGAGCACGCGCAGCACCGCGAACGTGTTCTCGAGGCTGACCGTTCCTGTGCCCGTCTCGATGGCGCGCAGGGTGGTGCGCGTGATGCCCGCGCGGTCGGCGACGAGCTGGGCCGTGAGGCCGTGGATCTTGCGCCAGGCGCGGACGTGGTCGCCGAGTGCGGCGAGGTCGCGCTGGGTACGAAGGGACGTTCTGGCCATGACTGCTCCTTTCGGTTACCAGGCTAACCGACGGAGCGGGTAATGGTCACTAGAGTGACCACTATTTTCTTGCCGCCCTGGAATCCCCCGCCGCGGACAGCAGAACGGGCCGCCCCACGGTGTGGGACGGCCCGTCAGGCATGACGCTCAGCGCTAGCTCACTGCTGCGCCTGGTTGTTGATGGTGGCCGTCTCGATCGCGCCGACCGAGAGGTCGTGCTTCTCGAGGATCTTGGCGTAGGTGCCGTCGTCGATGATGCTCTGCACCGCCGCCTGGTAGGCGCGGACCAGCTCGACGTCGCCCTTGAGGAACCGGAAGCCAAGGGGTGTCGGGTTGATGATCTCGGAGTTCCCGACCTCGAAGATGTCACCGGAGCCGACCTGCTTCGCGTTGTACACACCCGTGGACCACTGCGTGAGCTCCGCGTCCGCCTTGCCGGCCTCGACCTGAGCGAGTGCTTCGGCGTCGGTGCCAAAGAGCATGATCGTGACCTGCTCGGCCTTGCACTCGTTCTCATTGAGCGCCATCAGCGCCGTCTGCTGCGACGTGTGGTCGTCCGGGTCTGTGCCACCGAGCACCGCAACCGGTCGGCCGCACAGGTCCTCGAGGGTCTCGATCCCCTCCGGGTTCCCGGCGGGGACCATGATCGCGTCACTGTCGTTGTAGTAGTCGACGAAGTCGGAGTCTTCCTGGCGCAGTGCGGTGTCCGACATGGCCGCGGCCACGATGTCGACGTTGCTCGCGTACAGCTCCTCGACCAGCGAGTCCCACGGCATGTCGTGGAACGTGTACTTCAGCCCCAGCCGGTCCGAGGCGGCGTCGAACAGGTCGATCTCGAACCCGACGATGCGGCCGGCCTCGTTCGTGTACTCGAAGGGCGGGTAGCCCGACTCGGTACCGACCGTGATGCGCGTGGACTCCGCCAGCAGCTCACCCGGCAGCATGGCGCGCAGCTCCGGATCCACCTCGACCGCCTGCTCCGCGGCCTCCGCCGTCTCGTCCGAGCTGGTCGAGCAGCCGGTCAGCAGCGCTCCGAGCGCGGCTGCTGCCGCGATCGAGCTGATAACCGCACGCGCGCGGTGTCCGAGAGCCATGCGGGGTCCTCCACACAAAAAAGACATGATGAGCGAGTTACGCGGGTGGAGCCTATACGGTCCTGGCGAGTTGCTGTGAATCCGAGTTTCACCTACGCCCACGGGGGCGGCACCGAGACTCATGCGCCGGTGCCGACCTTAGCGGCAGCGCCCACACCGCCAGGATCACCACGTCGATGAGGCCGAGGCCCCCTCCAGCACCTGGTGCCGCGCAGCGAGGAACAACGGCGCGCACCTCGTCGTGCGCACCTGAAATCCTCCCACCACCACTACCCCCGTGGAAGCGTGCACCCCGGGCGCTAGTTGACCACCCCGGGCAGCCTTGCACTGAACATGGCGCGTGAGCTCGGTCGCCCCTGGGTCAGGCGTCACCCATGCGGAAAACCTAGTGCTCCTCGACCATTGCGATTGGAAATCGCCTATCCAAAGACAAATACTCCAGCCAATTCCGCGCCAACCGCTGACCCATAACGATCACCGAAAATCACTCCGGCTACGGAACCGATCCCATGATCGGTTCCGTAGCCGGTACGACCCCTCAGTGAGCGAGAGCCCGTGCACCCAAGCGTGGGCCTAGCCTAGCCACTTGCTAGCGCCCAGTAGTGCGATCGCAAATCAGAAATTGTGGCTATTGCTACACCCGACACGACCACTTCCACCAGGGTTCGCGCCCCACCTTAGGAACATCACGTCACGAGTCGTGGGGCCGTACTCGCCATCCGCGCCGACTCCGTGGCGGTTCTGAATCTTCTTGAGAGCATTGAGCGTGTCGTCGCCAAAGTAGCCGTCCGATGCGAACCCGCCACTCCAGGAGATCCGTCCAGTATCGATGTAGCACAACTTGATGTGTGTCTGGAGCCGCGACACCGCCGGATTCGAGTAACTCCGGTCATAAGCCAACCAACATGAGACGCTGGATCCGCGAGCAGGCATCTTGAAGTAGCCGTCCTGGCCGGAGTCGTACACCTCGCGAGAAGCGTTGCACTTCTCGTATGCGGCTGGCGCCACCGACGCCGACGCATGAGGCACCATGACGACCATCGTGCTGAACGCGGCGATGAAGACGAAAAAGAACGCGGATAGCACTGTCTTAATTGAATAGGTTCCGCTTGCGGATGTCATTGACACGCTCCAGGATCTCCAGGCCGACAATTTGTCAGCACGTCCCCCGAACCTAGTGGGCAACGGTCCCTGCGGGTACCTTAAGGAATGGCGGACATATGACACATATCGGTCATGGCGCTTATCCGCCAGGGTGATTTTTGACGTCCTGTATTGACTCGGACCGAGACGTCGGTCGCGTACTTGGTCACCGCGCTCCGGTCCCAACTTTCGCCGCAGCGCCCACGTCAGCCAGAATCACCGCATCGATGAGGCCGCGCGCCCACTCCAGCACCTCGGTGCCGCGCAGCGGCCGTCCGCCGATCCGCGCGGTGGTCGGGAACGGCACGAGGATCGCCCGGATGGCGGGCTTGAGGATCGTGCCGGGGTAGAGCCGCTTGAGCCGCAGCTGCGCCGACTCGGGCAGGTTCAGCGGCGCGAACCGGATGAACTTCCCCTGCGCGGTGATGTCCGTGAGCCCCGCCTCGCGGGCGTGGTTGCGGAAGCCCGCGACGTCGAACAGCGCGTCCGCCACGTCAGGCAGCGCGCCGTAACGGTCGGTGAGCTCTGCACGCACCTCGTCGAGCGCCGCGGCGTCGTGCGCGGTGGCGATCTTCTTGTAGGCCTCCAGCCGCAGCCGCTCGGTGGCGATGTACGCCTCGGGCAGGTGCGCGTCGACGGGCAGCTCGATGGTGACCTCTGGGGCCTCCTCCTCGGCGTCGCCACGGAAGGCCGAGACCGCCTCCCCCACCATGCGCACGTAGAGGTCGAACCCGACGCCGGCGATGTGGCCGGACTGCTCGCCGCCGAGCAGGTTGCCCGCGCCGCGGATCTCGAGGTCCTTCATGGCGATCTGCATGCCGGCGCCGAGGTCGGTGTGGGCGGCCATGGTGGCGAGCCGGTCGTGCGCCGTCTCGGTCAGCGGCTTCTCCGGCGGGTAGAGGAAGTAGGCGTACGCCCGCTCGCGCCCGCGGCCGACGCGCCCGCGGAGCTGGTGCAGCTGGGACAGGCCCAGCATGTCGGAGCGCTCGAGGATCAAGGTGTTGGCGTTGGAGATGTCCAGGCCGGTCTCGATGATCGTTGTGCACACCAGGACGTCGAGCTCCTTCTCCCAGAAGGCACGGATGACCTGGTCGAGCTGGTGCTCGCTCATCTTGCCGTGGGCCACACCGATGCGAGCCTCCGGCACCAGCTCGTTCAGCCGGGAGGCGGTGCGCTGGATGGTCTCCACCTTGTTGTGCACGTAGAAGACCTGCCCCTCGCGCAGCAGCTCGCGGCGCAGCGCGGCGGCGATCTGCTTCTCCTCGAAGGCGCCCACGTAGGTGAGGACGGGGTGCCGCTCCTCCGGGGGCGTGGCCAGCGTGGACATCTCGCGGATGCCCGTCACCGCCATCTCGAGCGTGCGCGGGATCGGCGTGGCGGACATGGCCAGCACGTCCACGTTGGTCCGCAGCTGCTTGAGCGTCTCCTTGTGCTCGACGCCGAAGCGCTGCTCCTCGTCGACGACCACCAGCCCCAGGTCCTTGAACACGACCGAACCGGTGATGAGGCGGTGGGTGCCGATGACGACGTCGACGCTCCCGTCCTTGAGGCCGGCGAGCGTCTCCTCGGACTCCTTGGCGGACTGGAAGCGGCTCAGCGCCCGGACGTTGACGGGGAACCCGGTGTACCGCTCGGAGAAGGTCTCGAAGTGCTGCTGCACCAGGAGCGTCGTCGGCACGAGGATGGCCACCTGCTTGCCGTCCTGCACAGCCTTGAACGCGGCCCGGATCGCGATCTCCGTCTTGCCGTACCCGACGTCGCCGCACACCAGGCGGTCCATCGGCACGGACTTCTCCATGTCGGCCTTGACCTCGTCGATCGTGGCGAGCTGGTCAGGGGTCTCGACGTACGCGAAGGCGTCCTCGAGCTCACGCTGCCACGGGGTGTCCGGGCCGTAGGCGTGGCCCTGCGTCGCCATGCGCGCGCTGTAGAGCCGGATGAGCTCGCCCGCGATCTCCTTGACGTGCTTGCGGGCCTTCGCCTTGGTGTTCTTCCAGTCCGCACCGCCCATCTTGGACAGCGACGGCGACTCGCCACCGGTGTACTTGGTGACCTGGTCCAGCTGGTCGGTGGGCACGAACAGCCGGTCGCCCGGCTGGCCCCGCTTGCTGCTCGCGTACTCGATCACCAGGTACTCGCGTGTGGCCCGGTTGCCGCCGGTACCCATGGTGCGCTGTGCCATCTCGACGAACCGGCCGACGCCGTGCTGCTCGTGCACCACGAAGTCGCCCGCCTTGAGCTGCAACGGGTCCACGACGTTGCGCCGTCGGCTGGGCATCTTGCGCATGTCGCGCGTACCGGAGCCGGCCCGCCCGGTCAGGTCCTGCTCGGAGAAGACAGCGAGCTGCAGGTCGGGCGCCACGAAGCCCTTGCCGACGCCACCGGCCACGACGTGCACGACCCCGGGCTCCGGCTCGTCCTCGAGCGAGATCGCCAGCCGGGCCGCCGTGCCCGCCGCCGACAGCTGCTCCGTCATGCGCTTGGCCGGGCCGTGCCCCTCGGTGGTCAGGACGAGTCGCCAGCTCGCGAGCTGCAGGCCGCGCACGTCGTCCAGCGCCCGCGCGAGGTCGCCGCGGTACGACTCGACGTCGCGCGCACTGACCACGAACGTGTCGGACCCGGAGACCGCTCCGGTGCTCTCCGAGCCTGGCGCGTCGGTGAGCGCGTCGGTGAGCTCCGTGTCCTGCGTGAAGGCGGACAGCGTCCACCAGCCGAGGCCGCGCCGCGCCGCGATCTCGCGCACCTCCGCGAAGGTCTCGAAGGAGGCCGCCGACAGGTTGATCGGCGCGGCGCCACCTGCCACGGCACCGGTCCAGGCCGCTGCGAGGAACTCCTCGGTGGTCGCGACGAGGTCGTGGGCGCGCCGGCGCACGCGCTCCGGCTCGTTGACCACCAGCAGCGCATCGTCCGGCATGAGCTCCAGGACGGGCACCATGCGGTCCACCAGCACCGGGGCGAGCGACTCCATGCCCTCGACCGCGACGCCGGCGGCGAGCTTGTCGAGCATCTCGACCGCACCGGGCAGGCTCTCCACGAGCTCCGCCGCGCGCGCCCGGACCGCGTCGTCCAGCAGGATCTCGCGACAGGGCGGCGCCCAGAGCCCGCGCTCGGCGATCTCGAGGCTGCGCTGGTCGGCGACGGCGAACCAGCGGATCTCCGTGACCTCGTCGCCCCAGAACTCGCAGCGCAGCGGGTGGTCCTCCGTGGGCGGGAAGACGTCGAGGATGCCGCCGCGGACGGCGTACTCGCCGCGCCGCTCGACCATGTCGACGCGGGTGTAGGCAGCGGCCGTGAGCCGCTCGGCGACGTCGGTCAGGTCGGCGGTGGTACCGATGTCGAGCTGGACGGGCTCGAGCTCCCCCAGGCCCTCGACGACGGGCTGCAGCAGCGCACGCACCGGCATCACCAGCAGGCGGACCGGGCCGTCCTGCCCGTGCCCCTCCGCCGGGTGGGCGAGCCTGCGGAACACCGCGATCCGCTTGGCCACGGTGTCGGCACGCGGGCTGAGCCGCTCGTGCGGCAGGGTCTCCCAGGCGGGAAGCACCGCGACGTCGTCCGCCCGGTCCTCCGGGAGGTAGCTGCGCAGGCCGGCCGCCAGCTCGTCGGCCTCCCGGCCCGTGGCCGTCACGACGACGAGCGGGCGCTGCTCCGCGGCGGCCACCAGCAGCGGCGGGCGCACGCCGGCAGGGCCGACCACGTCGACGAAGCCGCGGGCACGCACGCGTTCGACGGCGGCGGACGCGCCGGGATCACGGAGGAGGGCGGGAAGCAGGCCGGTGAGGTTCATGGGGGTCTAAGTCCTTCGATGGCGCACGACGACGGGCCCACCACGAGCACGACCCGGGTGCGGGTCATGGAGTGAGGGGCTGGTCCCAGGCTACTCCCGGCCACCGACAGTGGCCCTCCGCCGTCATCTCGTCGCGCTCCGGGCGTGCCCGGGCACGTACGATGTCCGGCGATGTTCACCCCATCCGAGCCCCCGCGGCACGCAGGAGTGCCGGCTCGCGGTCACGACGCCGTCGGGCAGCACACAGCCGTGCGCCTCGCCTGGCCCGACGCCGCCCGCGGCCTCGCGATCGGCCTCGTGGTGCTCTACCACGCGACCAACTGGACCTGGTCGACGGGCTACGAGGTGGGCGTGCTGCGCGAGATCAACGAGACGCTGCGCAGCCTGCGCATGCCGTTGTTCTTCGCGATCTCCGGGATGTTCGCCGCCAAGTGGGTGGCGGCGCCATGGTCTCGCCTGGCGCGCGGCAAGCTGCTCTTCTTCGCCTGGGTCTTCGTGCTGTGGGAGCCGATCTCGCTGATGGTCCGCCTCCTCACCGGCTACTACCAGGTGGCCGACGCCGACTGGGGCACCCTGACGCACGACCTCGCCTGGTCGCTGCTGATCCCCCGCTCCGAGCTGTGGTTCCTCTGGACGCTCGCGGCGTTCTTCGTGATCGCGCGGGTGCTGCGCCGGGTGCCGGTGCCGGTGCAGCTGGTGGTAGCAGCAGGGGTCAGCGGCTGGGCGCTGGCGGGCTGGGAGCCGGAGACCATCGCCTGGCGGGGAACCGCACAGTTCGTGGTGTTCTTCCTGGGCGGGCTGCACCTGCGGCCGCTGCTCGAGCGGTTCGCCGAGCGGGTCACGTGGCTCTGGGCGGTCGCTGCCGTCGCCGTCTGGTTCGGCGTCGAGATCGCGGTGCGGGAGCTCGGCCTCGCCGAGGTCCCCGGGTTCTACCTGTTGGCCAACATCGCGGGTGTGCCGGCAGGGGTCGCGGTGAGCGTGCTGGCCTCCCGGGTCCCCGGAACGCGGTATCTGCCCAGGTCACTCGGGTTGGAGTGGATCGGCTCGCGGACCCTGCCGGTGTTCGTCACCCACACGTCGGTGGTCCTCGCGCTGCTCTCGGTACTCTGGCGGAACGGCATATGGATTCCCGCACCCCAGTCGCAGTGGCTGCCGGTGCTGCTCTGGGTGGTGGCGGTCGCCGTCGGGCTGGGGCTGGGCGCGCTGGCACCTCGGATCGGCGCACGCTGGTTGTTCGCGCCGCCGCGCCCGCTGGCAGGTCCCGGCCGCTGAGCCATGGTGGGTCGTACACCGACCACGACGTCATCGAAGCAGGGGGAGCCAATGACCGAGCTGACAGCGGGAGACCCGGAGCGGACGACGAAGGACCAGACGCCACCCGGCCCGGCGAGCATCGCGCTGCGGCCCGTCGGCTACCTGCTGGTCGGCCTGGTCTGGCTGACGATCTGGTTGTTCGCCGTCGGCATCCTGGTGGGTTCGGTGCTCTATCTCGCGTACGACGACCCGGAGAGCTTCCTCGCCGTCGACGGCAGGAGCCCGCTGGCCCAGGGCACCGTCCTCGTGGTCATGGGACTCCTCGTCGGCCTGGTCGTCGGTCCAGGAGGGTGGCACGTCCTGACCGCGTCGTGGCCGCTCGCCGTGCTGTCGTTCACCTACGCGGTCCGCTCGCTGCGGCCCTCCTACGCACGGGAGAGGCTCTCGTTCACGGGGTACGCGGTCCGGGGCAGCACGTTCGGTCCGCCCACGGTGGGTGACGTGGCGATGTCGCTCCAGCCGGTGCGTCCCAGCCGGTTCACGGACGCGCTGATGCGCTTCTACCTGGCGGGCTGGACCGTGAGCGTACGGATGCTCCTCGCGATGGTGCCTGCCGGCCTCGCCTGGCCGCTCGCTATCGTCGCCGTCACCCCGGTGGCCTCGGAGCGTGCGCACCTGGTGGCCGGCGTGCTGGCGGTCGTGCTGCTCCTGGTGTCACTCGTGCTCGGCGTCCGGGCCTTCCGGCTCGGCGACTTCGACGCGGGTCGGGCCGCCGGTGCCGGCGCGCACGGCCGCGCGGGTCAGCCGGACGGCGCCGACAGGACCGGCCCGGACGCCGGCGTCACCTCGGCGTCCCCCGAACAGCTCGCCCGCCGCAGGGAGCTGGTCAAGAAGCAGCGCGCGAAGCGGCTGCGCCAGACCTGAGCGCGGCGTCCGCCGGGGCACCCGGCAGTACCCGCACCGGCATCAGCAGGCTGCGGTCCTCCGGCCGGGCCAGGCACGCCATGGCCAGCACCTGGCGCGCCGCGTCGAGCGCCAGCGTCACGTCGCCACCGCCCAGCGCCGCGAGCGCCTCCAGCAGGTAGCCGCGGTCGAACGCGACAGCGCCGGGCACGGTCGGCGGGACGACGTCGACGCCGCCGTCGTGCAGCAGCACCGCGACGACGTCCAGCCTGCCGGGGACGGTGGCCGGGGTGTTCACGAGAGCGGGCGTGTCGATCACAACCTGGCTGACCAGGTCCGATGCCGGTAGGCGCACCTCGCGCGCCCAGCTCGCCTGCAGCAGCGCCTCGTAGTCCGGGTACTCGGCGGCGACCGGTGCCGTGACGATCGGCTCCGTGCCGTGCGTGCTGAACACGGCCCGGTCGATCCGCAGCTCGACGGCCACCATCGGTCCGCTCGCGCCGTCCGGCACACCGCCGTCGGGCAGCGCCGCAAGGGCGGCGAGCGGCGCGACGAACCGCACCGGTGGCCCGTCGACGTGCCGGACCGGCAACGACGCGACGGCGAGCCGAGCGCGGTCGCAGGCGACCAGCCGTAGTACTCCGTCGGAGCAGTCGAGCAGGACGCCGGTCAGTGCGGGCCGGCCGAGATCCGACCCGACGGCGTAGCGGACGGCGGCGAGCGCCCGCGCAAGCTCCCCTGCCGGCGCCTCGAAGCATGTGGCCGGCGGGTCGGCGAGCAGCGAACGGGCGTCGGACAGCTGTGCCCGCGCGGCGGCGAACCGCGTCTCGAGCTCCTGCTGGTGTCGTTCGAGGACGGTCAGCGCCTCGGTGGGGCGATGACGGCTCGCGAGGACCGCGGCGATGTCGGCGAGCGGCATCTCGACCTGGCGCAGCCGGGCGACCAGCCGGGCCTGGTCCACCTGGTCGCGCGAGTACCAGCGGTAACCGGTGACCGGGTCGGACCAGGCGGGGCGGAGCACGCCCGCCGCGTCGTAGAACCGCAGGGCGCTGACGGGCAGGCCGCTCTCGCGGGCTGCGGCGCCGATGCCTCGCAGGTGTTCGTGCATGCGCTCACTGTGCACTCTCGACCGGCTCGAGGGTCAATCCCTTGAGGGTCCTCGCACCGCCGACCGCGCAGCCCAGCAGCCCCAACGCACAGGCGCCCCCCGCGAGCAGCGGGGACGTCGCGCTCGCGAGCGCGCCGATCCCTGCGCTGGTGAGCGTCACCGCAAGGACCTGCACCAGTCCGACCAGCGCCTGGACCCGTGCGAGATGCGTGCGCGGGGCGGAACCGAGCACGACGGGTGCGAGGTGGGCCGTGAACAGCCCGCTCCCGGTGCCCACGAGTGCTGCCGCGCCGACGGCCACCCCTTCGCCGACGGAGGTCACGGCGGCCGCCACCAGCACCGCCTGCCCGATGGCAGCCACGGCGAGCCCGCCCGACGCCGCCGCGCCCGGTCTCCGCGCCCCGCCCCGCCGGGCGACGACCACCGTGACCACGATGATCCCCGCACCCTGCGCGCCGGCGACGAGCCCTGTCGCCGACGCGCTCCAGCCTGCCTCGCGGGCCAGGAGCGGGAGCACGAGCGACATGGTCGGCAGGAGGAACGCGGCGGCGCCGGCGACCAGTGCCAGCGCGCCGACCATGCCCGGGGTGCGACGGACCACGCGCACGCCGTCGAGGGCAGCCCGCCATACCGGCACGCTCCTGTCCGACGGCGGGGTCGGGTACCGGGGCCGGACGAGCAGGAGGACGACCAGCACCACGAGGAACGTTCCCGCATCGAGCAGGGCGACCGCGCCGAGCCCACCGGACGCGACGAGGACCCCGGCGAGCGGCGCCCCCAGCAGGACCACCGTCTGGGTGGCCCCCTGCCGGAGCGCCAGGGCGCGGGTGAGCTGCGCGTCCGCGACGAGGCGCCGGGGCATCGACCCTGCCGAGGGGCGGTAGAACGCCGAGACCACCCCGTGCAGCACGCTCGCCCCGATCAGGAGCCACAGCGGCGTGCCCACGTGCAGGACGGCGAGCACCAGTGCCACCGACATCACCAGCATCGCGGCGTCGCCGGCGATCATGACGCGGCGCGCGCCGAACCGGTCGGCGACGGCCCCGCCCAGCAGGAGCAGCAGCGCGGACGGCAGGCTCCCGGCAGCGAGCACCAGCCCAGCGGCCGCGCCACCGTGCTCTGCCGCCACCCAGCCGATCGCGAAGCTGAGCACCACGTCACCGAGCTGCGAGACGGTGGCGGCCGCGAGCCACACCAGGTACGACGCAGGGAGCTGCCGACGTGTCGGCGCCGGGTGGGGCGACCGTGGCCGGGCGGCGTAGGAGTAGGAGAAAGTCATGCGGGAACCCTGCGGTCTCGACCTGCTGGAGGGTCAATGCGGCCTCTCGCACCGAGGTCGACCTCACGGCTGGTTCAGCGACCGACAACGGGCCGTAAGTGCCGGTCGGCCCCGCTCAGCGGTGAGTCGCCACGTAGTCGGTCGGGGTCTGGCCGTAACGGTCACGAAAGACCCGGGTGAAGTGGCTGCCGTCGGCGAACTGCCAGCGGGCCGCTATCTCCGTGACGGTCATCCGCCGCGGCCGGGCGATGAGCGCGCGACGCGCCTCGTCGAGGCGGCGCTCGCGGATGTGGGCGGTCATCGACTTCCCCTCGGCCGCAAACGCCCGTTGCAGGGTCCGCACGGAGACGTTCAGCTGCCGCGCCACTGCGGCAGGCGAGAGCTCGGGATCGGTGAGTCGCCGGTCGGCGAGGTCTCGAGCAGCCAGTGCCAGCGCCGGCGCCAGGCGGGGCTCCACGTCGTCGAGACCGCCGTGGACGACGGCCCTGGCCAGCTCGGCCAGGGTCTCTCGCGCGGCGTCCGCTCCGGCCGGCTCCAGGTCGTCCAGCACCCGGCGCACCATCGTGGCGTGCGCAGTCAGCAGGCGCACCTCCGCGGCGTCGGTCCGGCCGGACGCCGCCGCTCCCCTCGGACGTGAGATCTCGGCGGCGGGCAGCACGAGCACCTGGGCGGAGGTGCGTGGCATCGCGGCGAAGTGCGAGAGCCTCCCCGCTTGCACCAGGAACCGGCCGGCCGGTGCCCCGTGCTCGGCTCCACCTGGCTCGCCGAACCGCCAGCCGCCCCGGTGGACGATCCACAGGCGCAGGTGACCCTCGGCCCCGACCCGCGCTCCCTCCGTCCGGAGGGCAGCCGCGTTCTCGAAGTCGTTGAAGATCATGTCCCGCAGCCGGAACCCGCGGGACCGTGCCCGGAAGCCGGCGACGGTCGCCCGGCTGTACGGCGGCAGCGCGAACTTCTCGCCCATCCGGGCCTGCCACTCGCGTGCGAAGTCACTGAAGGCGTTCCCGCCGCTCAGACTCACCGAGAACGTGCCGTCCATCGTCTGTCGCGCATCTTCCATCCGGGTTGTCGCGCTGGTCCGAGCCCGCTGGGCCGCAGTCTCTCTACGGTGGCGACGTGAACCGGAACGAGAGCACCGAGGTGGAAAGATGAGCACGATCGCGATAGTCGGCGCAGGTCCACAGCTCGGTCAGGCGATCGGCAGGCGGTTCGCCGCCGAGGGGTTCGACGTGGCGCTGATCGCCCGCAACCGTACGACACTCAAGGGCGTGGCCGACAGCCTGTCCGCTGAGGGCGTCCGTGCCGAGGTGTTTCCTGCCGACGTCACCGACCGCACTGCCCTGCACGCGGCGCTGACCGCCGCGGAGGAGCGGCTTGGACCGATCGACGTGCTGGAGTACTCGCCCGCCCCGGCCCCGGCAGACCTGCGCAGGGCACCACTCGTCGAGGCGACGAAGGTCACCGTCGACTCGGTGCTCGACCAGCTGGATCTCTACCTGCTCGGTGGCGTCGCGGCCGTGCAGCACGTGCTGCCCGGCATGCTGGAGCGGGGCACCGGGACGGTCCTGGTGACCAGCGGCGCGGGCTCCGGACCGATCATCGCCCCGCACGTCGCGAACGTGCAGATCGCCACAGGGGGGATGCGCAACTGGATCCTCAACCTGCACGCCGCGCTGTCCGGCACCGGCGTCTACGCCGCGCACGTGGCGATCGCCGCCTTCATCGGCCAGGGCGGCCGCGACTCCCAGCCTCGGACGCTCGCCGACGGCTACTGGCGGCTGCACACCGAGCGCACCGACGCGGAGCTGCTCGTCCAGGATCTGCCGGCCGACTACCTCGACCGGGGCCTTGCGGACAAGTTCGTCGAGTCCTGACCAGCACCGACTTGACCGACATCTACCCTCTACCTGATCCGTCCTGTTACTGTGTCGAACTCAGCAACGGCAACGACGCCGTAGCGACCGGCGGAGCCCCGGCCTCGCCCTGGCCCAGCGGGAGGTCCCGTGCAACGCCTGCGACGCATCAGACGGACGACCGTCCTCGTCACCGCGGCGGCGGTGGCCTGCCTCGGCACGACGGCGCTGGTGGCACCGGCGTCGGCCACGAACACCGCGCCGCAGACGGCGGCCGCACCGGCACAGCCCGTCGCCGTCGGCGAACCCACGCTCCCGAGCCCGGAGTCCGAGGTCGACGTCACCGGGACGCCGTTCACCGGGACCCGGCCGGACGGGACGGTGTACGGCCTCATCGACGCGCACAGCCACCTGTTCATGCAGGACGGGATGGGCGGCGCCGCCGTCTGCGGCAAGGTCTTCTCGGAGCATGGGATCGAGACCGCGCTGCGGGACTGCCTGTCGCACGAGCCGCACGGCCTCGGGGCCCTGCTCGAGAACCTGACCCAGGACGGCTCGCCCATCGGCACGCACGACACCACGGGCTGGCCCACGTTCGCCGACTGGCCCGCCCACGACTCCCTCACCCACCAGCAGATGTACTACCGCTGGGTGGAGCGGGCCTGGCGCGGCGGCCAACGCGTGCTCGTCAACGACCTGGTCACGAACGGGCTCCTGTGCAGCATCAACCCCGGCACCCACCAGAGCTGCGACGAGATGACCGCGATCCGCCGCCAGGCGCAGGACACGTACGACCTGCAGGCCTTTGTGGACGCGCAGTACGGCGGGCCGGGCAGGGGCTGGTTCCGGATCGTGACGAGCAGCGACCAGGCGCGGCAGGTGATCGAGCAGGGCAAGCTCGCCGTCGTGCTCGGGGTCGAGACGTCCGAGCCGTTCGGCTGCAAGCAGACGCTGCGGCTCCCGCGGTGCTCCCGGGCCGACATCGACGCGGGCCTGGACGAGCTCTACGACCTGGGCGTCCGCTCGATGTACCTGTGCCACAAGTTCGACAACGCGCTGTGCGGCGTGCGCTTCGACCCAGGGACCATGGGCACGATCATCAACGCCGGCCAGTTCCTCTCGACCGGCACCTGGTGGGACGCGCACTCCTGTCCCGCCGACCAGCCGCACGACAACAACCCGGGCAACGGGGAGCTTCCGCCAGAGCTGGAGGACGACCTCCCGCCCGTCCTGCCCCTCTACCCACCGGGGACGCTCTGCAACACCCGCGGCCTCAGCGGGCTGGGCGCCTACACCGTCCAGGGCCTGATCGAGCGCAACATGATGATCGAGATCGACCACATGAGCGCGAAGGCCGCCGACCAGACCCTCGACCTCCTCGAGGAGGCGGACTACCCCGGCGTGCTGTCGACCCACTCCTGGATGGACGAGCGGTACCTCGACCGGCTCTACGGCCTCGGTGGCTTCGCCACGATCTACGGGCACGCCGCCCACGAGTTCGTCGAGGAGTACGAGCGCACAGCTCCCGTGCGCGACCGGTACGGCGCAGGGATCGGCTTCGGCTTCGACATGAACGGGTTCGGCGGCACCCCGCCGCCCCGGACCGACGCCGCGGCGAGCCCCGTCACCTACCCGTTCCGGTCGTTCGACGGCGGGACCGTGCTCGACCGGCAGACCACCGGCGAGCGCACCTGGGACGTCAACGTCGACGGCGTCGCGCACTACGGTCTGGTACCCGACTACGTGGAGGACCTGCGCCTCGTGGGCGGTCAGGAGGTCATCGACGACCTGGCGCGGGGCCCGGAGAGCTACCTGACGACCTGGGCTGGGGCGGAGGCGCACTGACGCGTGCCCGCCGGCTGAGCAGCTCAGGTGGCCGGGCGGTCGGGAACTGGGTCTCGACCACCCGGCCACCGTGAGCATCACGCCTTGGCCGGGTGGAACTTTCCCTGGGCGGCGAGCAGCCCTTCGGTGACGAGCAGCTCGACGGCGTCCGCTGCGTCGTCCACCAGGATCGGCAGGTCCTTCTTCTCCGTGCCGGAGAAGTCCTTGAGCACGTGGTCCGCCGTGTCCATGCGGCCTGGCGGGCGCCCGACGCCGACCCGCACCCGGTGGTAGTCCTTGGTCCCGAGTGCCTTGGTGGTGTCGCGCAGCCCGTTGTGGCCGCCCTCGCCCCCGCCGATCTTGAGCTTGATCGTGTCGAAGGGGATGTCCACCTCGTCGTGCACCATGACCACCTGGTCGGCGTCGATGTCGTAGTACTTCGCCAGCGCGCTCACCGGACCGCCCGAGACGTTCATGTAGGTGGTCGGCTTCGCGAGGATCACCCGCGGTCCCGGAGCGCCGCCCGGCAGCACGCCGAGGCGCACCTCTGCGACGACGGCCTGGGCGCGCGGGTGCCTGGAGAAACGCGCGCCGGTGCGGTCGGCGAGCAGGTCAAGCACCATCTGGCCCACGTTGTGCCGGTTGCCGGCGTACTTGGGGCCAGGGTTGCCGAGCCCGACGACGAGCCAGGGCCGGTCGCTCATTGCAACACTCCTTCACGAGAGCGGAGACTTTGACGCCGCGACGGCACCAGCCGCAGCGGCGGATCCAGCGGAGACAGGTCGGGCCGAGGCAGAACCCGCGCCGCGCACGATCCTCTCGTACGCGCGCTTCAAGGTTCCACCTCGGCCCGGTGCGCCCCGGCTCACGCCGGGTCGCTCTGGTGTGCGGGGGAGGTCAGCCCTCCGAGGAAGCCTCGGCGGGCGACTCGGCGGACGCGGCCGACTCCTCGTCGCCGGCCTCGCCGCGCGGCTCGGTGACGAGCACGACGACGTACGACGGGTCGGTGAGCAGCTCGGAACCGGCAGGAAGCTTGACGTCGCCCGCCAGGATCTGCGCGCCGGACTCGAGGCCCTCGATGGAGACCTCGACGAACTCGGGCAGGTGCGTGGCCTCGGCCTCGACCGAGAGCGTCTGCTCCTCGACCAGGTGGATGGTGCCGGGGGCCGACTCGCCCACGATGTTCACGGAGATGTCGACGGTGATCTTCTCGCCGGCGCTCACGACCTGAAGGTCGATGTGCTCGATGACGTTGCGGACCGGGTCGCGCTGGACGTCCTTGGCGACGGCGAGCTGGCCCTTGCCGTTCACGTCGATGTTGAGCAGGACGTTGGTCTGGCGGAGGGCCAGCATCGACTCGTGGCCCGGCAGGGTCACGTGCACCGGGTCGTCGCCGTGCCCGTACAGGACGGCGGGGATCTTGTTGTCGCGGCGGATGCGGCGGGCCGCACCCTTGCCGAACTCGGTGCGGGGCTCAGCGGCGAGCTTGATCTCGGCCATGGAAATTCACTCCTGGAAGTCTGTGTGTGCAACTCGGTCGGCGGCTGCGTCGGCGCGGGACACGTGACGGGCGCGGAGCGGGCACGTGGGACGAGGTGCTGGAGAACTCCACCCAGGGCCGCCGACGGCCGCCCAGTCGATCACGGACGCCGACCGAGTGCTGGCGGGATCGAGTCCCGCCGCAGCCGTCAAGCGTCCCTCGCCGAGGCAACCTGACTACTGTACCCGCTCGTCGGCGCGGTCCGCACCGACAGGCGGTGTGACGCCGATCTTCGGCTGGGTGCGGCGCGGCTTGTAGACGACCTGGACGTGGAACACGAACCGCAGCAGGAACGCCACGACGAGCGTCACTGCCTGCACGAGCACCGGCCACATGCCCGTGTACTCGACCAGCCACCACAGGACCGGCAGGCGGATCGCCGCCTCGGTCCCGTTGAACGCGAACGAGTGCGCGAACCGCGACCAGACGCCGCGACCCTCGTTCCGCAGGTCGCGGAACACGAACCGCTCCTGCAGCAGGAAGTTGGTCAGGATCGTCACGACGGCGGAGACCACCGCCGCCACCACGTAGTGCATGCCCAGCCCGGTCAGCGCCCACAGGATGAGGATGTTGAGCACCGCCCCGAGACCGCCGATGATCGCGAACCGCGACATCCGCCCGAACCGTAGGGCCGCGAGCTGCTCGAGGTAGCGCAGGCCGGTCTTGAACGTGGCCTTGGAGTGCCCGGCGTACCGCTCGCCGAAGACGAACGGCTCCTCCCCCACGGCCAGGGTGTTGCGCGCGAGCAGCTCGAGCAGGATCTTGAAGCCGCGCGGGTGCAGCGCGTCGAGGTCCAGCCGGTCCACCCGGGTGGCGAAGAAACCGGTCAGCGGGTCCGTCACGTTCCGTAGGCGCACCGGGAACATCGACCGGGCCAGCAGCGCCGACCCGATCGAGACACCGTGTCGCCACCAGCCGTCCAGCCCGCCGGCGTCGCCGTCGCCGGTGTACCGGGAGGCGACGACGATGTCGAGGCCCGACTCCCTGCCCCGCGTGACGAGCGCTGGCACGAGCTCCGGCGGGTGCTGCAGGTCGCCGTCCATGACGACCGCCCACTCGGTGGACACCGTCCGCAGCCCGGCCACGACGGCCCCGCTGAGGCCGCCCTGCGGCGTCTCGCGGTGCAGCAGCCGGACCGGGACGGGCGCGGTCGCCGCGACGGCACGGATCAGGTCGGGGGTGTCGTCGGTGGAGTCGTCGACGAAGAGGATCTCGGCCAGCTCGGGTGCACCGACGGGCGCAGGACCGCCCTCTGGGCCGTGCGGGGCGCCCGAGGCGCGGCCGTCGTCGGGCAGCACGCCGAAAGCGGCGCACAGCCGCTCGGTGAGCGTCCGGACGTTCGGCCCCTCGTTGAACGTGGGCACCACGACGGTGACGGTCACTGACCCTCCCAGATCGATGTCAAGACACGGTCCTCCGTTGACCGTATCCGAGTCAAGTGCCCGACCGTATACCCAGACTGCTCAGGAGTTACCCTCGAAGAGCGAGGTCACCGATCCGTCGGAGTGGACCTCGTTGATCGCGGACGCGAGGAGCGGCGCGATCGAGAGCACCTTCAGGTTCTCGAACCGGCGGCCGTCCTCGATGGGCAGGGTATCGGTGACGACCACCTCGCGTGCCCCGCAGCCCATGAGCCGCTCCTGGGCCGGGCCGGACAGCACGCCGTGCGTCGCCGCGACGGTCACGGACTTGGCGCCGGCCGCCATGATCACCTTGACGGCCTCAGCGATGGTGCCGCCGGTGTCGATGAGGTCGTCGACCAGCACGCAGTCGCGGCCCTCCACGTCGCCCACCACGCGGTTGGCGACGGACTGGTTGGGCCGCGTGACGTCGCGCGTCTTGTGCACGAACGCCAGCGGGCCCCCGCCCAGCTTGGAGGCCCAGATCTCGGCGACGCGGATGCGCCCGGCGTCGGGCGACACGACGGTGACGTTGTCGACGTCCACGCGGGTGCGCACGTAGTCGACGAGGATCGGCATCGCCCACAGGTGGTCGACGGGCCCGTCGAAGAAGCCCTGGATCTGCGCGGTGTGCAGGTCGACGCTCATCAGGCGGTCCGCGCCCGCCGTCTTGAACAGGTCGGCGATGAGGCGGGCCGAGATCGGCTCACGGCCACGGCTCTTCTTGTCCTGACGCGCGTAGCCGAAGAACGGGGCGACGACGGTGACCGAGTGCGCCGAGGCCCGCTTGGCGGCGTCGACCATGAGCAGCTGCTCCATGATCCACTGGTTGACCGGCATCGTGTGGGACTGCAGCAGGAACAGGTCCATGCCCCGCACGGAGTCGCTGAACCGCACGTAGGTCTCGCTGTTCGCGAAGTCGTACGCGGACACGCCGAGCAGGTCGATGCCCAGCTCCTTCGCCACGTCGTTCGCCAGCTGGGGGTGTGCGCGCCCCGCTGCGAGGACGAGCGGATGACGGTTCGGGCCGGGAGCAATGCTGGACATCAGTGGGACTTTCCTTCCTTGTCGGCCCCGGGGACGGGGGCCAGTTCGGCCGGCTCGGCCTGAGCGGCCGCGGCCTGCGGGGCCGTGGGGGCCCCAGCTGCATTCTGCTGGGCAAGCTGGCGCTGCGCCTGGTCACCAAGACCGGACGGCCCGCCGTGGGCGTTCGTCGCGGCCTCCGCCGCGGCCGTCCCCGGCCGACGACGGGCGACCCAGCCCTCGATGTTCCGCTGCTGCCCGGCGGTGACGCCGAGGGCGCCTGCTGGCACGTCCCGGCGGATCACGGAGCCGGCAGCGGTGTAGGCGCCGTCCCCCACCGTCACGGGGGCGACGAACATGTTGTCCGCGCCCGTGCGGGCGTGCGAGCCGATCACCGTGCGGTGCTTGTGCACACCGTCGTAGTTGACGGTCACCGAAGCGGCGCCGATGTTGGAGTGCTCGCCGATCGTGGCGTCACCCACGTAGGAGAGGTGCGGCACCTTGCTGCCCTCACCGATCTCTGCGTTCTTGGTCTCGACGAACGTGCCGATCTTGCCCTTGCGGCCCAGGTTGGTACCGGGGCGCAGGTAGGCGAACGGGCCGACGGACGCCCCCTCGCCGATGACGGCGAGCGACCCGTGCGTGCGGACGATCGTCGCGCCGACGCCCACCTCGACGTCGGTCAGCGTGGTGTCGGGGCCGATCGTTGCGCCCGTCGCGACCACTGTGGCGCCCTTGAGCTGCGTGTTCGGCAGGAGCGTGACGTCGGGGGCCAGCTCGACGTCGACGTCGATCCACGTGGTGGCCGGGTCCTGGACGGTGACGCCGGCCCGCTGCCACTCCTCGACGATGCGGCGGTTCATCTCGCGGGCGAGGACCGAGAGGGCCACCCGGTCGTTGACGCCCTCGACCAGCATCGGGTCGTCGGCCAGCAGGGCCCGCACGTGCAGGCCCTCGGTGCGGGCGAACGCGATGACGTCGGTCAGGTACACCTCGCCCTGCGCGTTCCTGCTGTCCAGGCCACCCAGGCCACGCCGCAGCGTGGCGGCGTCGAACACGTAGACCGACGAGTTGATCTCGCGGATCTCGAGCTGGTCAGCGCTCGCGTCCTTGTGCTCGACGATCTCGAGCACGTCGCCCGTGTCTCGCTCGCGGACGATCCGGCCGTAGCCGGTCGCGTCGGCGACCTCGGTGGTGAGGACGGTCACCGCGTTGCCGTCGGCCTGGTGCGCCGACAGCAGCTGGCCGAGCGTGGCGCCGTCGAGCAGCGGGACGTCGCCCGCCACGACCACGATCGGCCCCTCGACGCCGTCGCCCAACGTCTCGCCGTCGGCGAGGCCCGCTGCGGCCGCTGCGGCCTGGGCCTTGGAGTCGAGCGCCGCGAGGGCGCACTGCACAGCCCTGCCCGTGCCGGGGATGTCGTCCTGGTCCACGAGGATCGCACCGGCGTCGAGCCGGCCGACGGCCTCGGCGACGAGCTCACGCTCGTGGCGGACCACCACGGCGACCTGCGCAGGATCGAGCTCCCGAGCCGCCGTCAGCGCGTGCCCGACCATCGGCTTCCCGCCGAGCGGATGCAGGATCTTTGGCAACGCGGACTTCATGCGGGTGCCCTGGCCGGCAGCGAGAACGATGACTGCTGCAGGCTGAGGTGTCTCGGTCACGAGTGCTCCGATCGGTGGGTTAGTCAGATCCGGATGGCTCCGCCCCCAGGATTCGAACCTGGACTAAAGGCACCAAAAACCTCTGTGCTGCCGATTACACCAAGGCGGACCGGGCGCGCGCGAGGCTCCGTCGTGACCCGAAGCGGGCGTGTGCCACCGTCGCACGTCCGTGAACAGTCTGCCAGGTCCTCGGGTATGCCCCTGCCCGTGCCCGGGGAGTCGTCAGCCACACCGTTCACTCCGCCGTCGCGTTCCGGACACGTCCGGAACAACCGCTCGGGCACAATGAACACCATGGCCGCCGACAACCGACGTACCCACCGACCTCGCATGACGGCCAGTCAGCGCCGTGAGCAGCTGCTCACGGTCAGCCGCGGCCTGTTCGCAGGAAAAGGCTTCGAAGGCACGAGCGTCGAGGAGATCGCGGCGCGCGCCGAGGTCTCCAAGCCCGTCGTCTACGAGCACTTCGGCGGCAAGGAGGGCATCTACGCCGTCGTGGTGGACCGCGAGGTGCAGGCGCTGACGACCGCACTCACCGGTGCCCTCGGCTCCGGCGGGCACCCCAAGGTCCTCCTGGAGCGCACGGCGCTCGCCCTCCTTGACTACATCGAGTCGTCGGAGGACGGCTTCCGCATCCTCGTGCGCGACTCCCCCGTCGCTCAGGCGACCGGCACCTTCTCCAGCCTCATCGGCGACGTCGCGACCCAGGTCGAGGCGATCCTGGAACCCCAGTTCAGGGCGAACGGGCTCGAGACCAAGACCGCGCCCCTCTACGCGCAGATGCTGGTGGGCATGATCGCGCTGACCGGCCAGTACTGGCTGGACGCGCGCAGCCCCAAGAAGACCGAGGTAGCGGCGCATCTGGTCAACCTGGCGTGGAACGGGCTGCACAACATGGAAAAGAAGCCGGCTCTGACGAAGGTGTCGCGCTGACGCAGGAGTGCGCACTGACTGACCCGTCGTCAATAAAGGCGGCGAAATGCCCGGCCGGACCTGAAATCTCCGATCCCGGCGCCGCTCAATTGCGTTAACGCAACCGGTTTTGCCCTCGGGCAACAATGTGTGCGTGATGATTTATATAACGAACACCCCTCGCGGAATAACGCGAGGGGTGTTCGCACTGCTGGGGATGCTTCTTACGTGGCTACCGGCAATTCGGCACCGCGTCAGTGCAGATCAGAGGCCCAGGAGCGCCAGAATCTGCTCGAGGCTCCAGCCGAGGTTGTGGAGAAGTTCGGAGACGATGTCAATGAGGGTCATGGTGCTATTCCTTCCGGAAAACGGGAATCACAGGCTGATCACCTGCGAGCGGAACAGTGTTCGCGTTCCATACATTAAGCACACGACACGGACTCTGCAACGGGAATTGGATATTCAGTTCTAATGCGCGTCTGGTTTCACCCTGTGATAGTGGGTCCGGAATTGAGCCACGCAGCGCCATAAACTGGACATAATTTGTGCGCTGGGGTCGGTGGCGCGGGGTGGGGTGGGGTTCGGGGGTGCTGGTTCGGGGTCCGGGGGTGCTGGTTCGGGGTCCGGGGGTGCTGGTTCGGGGTCCGGGGGTGTGCCGGTAGCCCTGTGCTGATGTCGTGCGCCGGTCGGGACGGAGGCCGACAGCGGCGTGGCGAGCTCAGCGGTGCCGAACCGCAAGTTCGGCGTCTGTCGCGGCGCATGGCGAGGCCGAACCGCAAGTTCCGCGTCCGCCGCAGCGCGTCGCGGGGCCGAACCGCAAGTTCGACGTCCGTCGCGGCGCATCGCGGGGCCGAACCGCAAGTTCCGCGTCCGCCGCAGCGCGTCGCGGGGCCGAACCGCAAGTTCGACGTCCGTCGCGGCGCATCGCGGGGCCGAACCGCAAGTTCGACGTCCGTCGCGGCGCGTCGCGGGGCCGAACCGCAAGTTCCGCGTCGTCGGCGGTCTCGAACTGAAGGTTGCACGTCCATAGAGGCCTCTGCAGACGTGCAACCTTCGGTTGGCCGGTCGAAACGACGCGCAGGTTGCGGTTCGGCCCCCCAAAACCGCCACAAGGACGCGCATGTTGCGGTTCGGCCCCCAAGGTCGCCACCAGCACGCGCAAGTTGCGGTTCGGCGCCCCAGGGTCGCCACCAGCACGCGCAGGTTGCGGTTCGGCGCCCCAGGGTCGCCACCAGCACGCGCAGGTTGCGGCTCGGCGCCCCAGGACACCCAGGACACCCAGGACACCACAGGACGTGCCAGGCCGCTCCCAGCCACCCCGCACACCAGACCAAGCCGCACCCGCGCCCTCGTTGGAGCCTCACCCGACCGGTCAAGCGGCAGCGCGCTGGCCGACGCCGGCTACCGGGCCCGGGGAGGTCGCCAGGGCCGCCGCAGCTCGTCTGCAGCGCCCCCGAAACCGCCCGAGGCTCACCAGGCCGCGAGCAGCAGCTCCTCGACCGCGTCAGCAGTCACCGGCCGCGGGTTGGGGTAGGGGTTGGCGGCCACCCGCTCGGCCACCTCGCGCAGCGCGTCACGGGGCACGCCGAGCGCGCGGAGCGTCGTCGGGCCGTCGTGCATCGAGGCCAGGGAGGCGACGGCGAGCGTCGGATCGCCGTTCGCGAGACGCGTCAGCCGCGCGGCGGCGTCGGGCGCCGCGGCCAGGTTGAACCGCATGACGTGCGCGAGGAGCAGGGCGTGCAGCTCCGCGTGCGGCAGGCCGAAGGTCCCGCCGAGCGTGTGCGCGAGCTGGTGGTGCAGGCCCATCTGGGCCTGGGCCAGGCAGGCGCCGGCCAGCCACGCGGACTCCTGGAGCCGGGCGCGGGCCTGGACGTCGGACGGACGGTCCAGCACCACGGGGAGCGCCGCGAGGATCCCGTCGGCGGACTCGACCGCGTACGCACGGGTCGCCGCGCTCGCACCGGTGTCCCACAGCGTCTCGACGGCGTGCGCCAGCGCGTTGAGGGCCGAGGT
The DNA here is from genome assembly GCF_042685865.1 of Promicromonospora vindobonensis. NCBI lineage: Bacteria > Bacillati > Actinomycetota > Actinomycetes > Micrococcales > Promicromonosporaceae > Promicromonospora > Promicromonospora vindobonensis. Next base: position 1,687,959 of record NZ_JBHUOG010000001.1, read on the forward strand.
CAGGGTCAGCCCTCGGGGCAGCGCGAGCGTCAGGTCGGGGTCGTACACGATGCTGCTCGGCGCAAGGGCCGGGTCACGCCGGGTCGTCTTGACGCCGTTCTCCGTCTCCCCGAGCACCGGGGTGGCCTCCGAGCCTGCGTAGGTCGTCGGCACCGCGACCTGGGGCATACCGGTCCGGCCGGCCAGCGCCTTCGACAGCCCGATGGCGGAGCCGCCACCGATCGCGACCAGCGCGTCGGCTCGCACCTCTCCCGCCAGGGCGAGCGCCTCGGCGGTCACCTCGACCGGGCTGTGCTGGACCGGACGGCCGAAGGTCGCGGCATACCGCTCCTCGAGGCCTGCGGCCAGGTCCTGCGCAACCCCGGCCGACGACGGCGCCGCGATCACCAGCACCCGCTGCGCCCCGAGCCGTTCGACCTCGTCCGGCACGAGGGCAAGTGCGCCAGAACCCTGCAGCACTCGACCGGCGTACACCTGGTGCACCCTGATTCCTGTCTCCACGGGGCCTGAGCCTACGGTCGTCAGGGACCCCGCGGCCATGGGCGACGCCCCTCGGACGCGCTATCGAGATTCTTGATATCGAGACATCCGATAGCCTCTCGCCATGGAGCACACAGGTCCCGCCGACGAGGTCGACCGCATCGTCGCCGCGTGGCACCACGTGCGCCCGGACCTGGAGCTCGAGCCCCTCACCGTGTTCAGCCGGGTGTCCCGCCTCGCCCGGCATCTCGATCTGGCGCGCCGCACCGCCTTTGCCCGGCACAGCCTGGAGACCTGGGAGTTCGACGTGCTCTCCGCGCTGCGCCGCGCCGGTGAGCCGTTCCGGCTCTCGCCGGGCACGCTCGTCACGCAGACCCTGGTCACCAGCGGCACCATGACGAACCGGATCGACCGCCTGGAGTCGCGCGGGTTCGTGCAGCGGCACCGCTCCCCCGACGACCGCCGCGGCGTGCTCGTCGAGCTCACCGAAGAAGGGCTGGCGCGGGTCGACGCGGCGATGAGCGACCTGCTCGACATCGAGGCCAAGGTGCTGACCGCTCTCTCCCCCACGGAGCGCCCGCAGCTCGCGGCCCTGCTGCGAACGGTGACCGCCCAGTTCGACGAGTAGCTTCGGCGCATGACCGACGGCGTCCCACCAGCGCGCCGGCTCCCCGCCCGGCTCAGCGGCTGCGGCTGACCACGATCTTCTCCCGGCCGAGCTGGTCGGGAAGGAAGAAGAGGTCGTCGGCGTCGGCGACGTACAGCGGCAGCTCGCCGAGCTCGGCCGGCTCGCCGTCGATGTCGGTGACCGTCAGCTCTACGCGGTCAGGCGCACTCCCCGAGACGTACTTCCAGGTGCCCTCGAGCTCGGCGGGCGCCTCCTCGACGGCGCCGCCCACCGCTGCATCGATCACCTCGTCGGGGACCCCGACGGCCGTGAACGTGCGGTCCTTGCTGAGCGCGACGACGGTCGTGGCACCGTCGCCCACGTACGAGCCAACGAACTCTGGCTCCGTGTAGTCGAGCTTGCCGATGTCGAAGCCGCACCCCGACACCGTGAGTACACCGACGAGCGCTCCGACACCTCGGAAGACCTGCCGCTGCTTCATTCCACACCTGACGTTTTTCCGGACCTGTTGATCGGTCGCCCAATCTAACGGGAAAGCCGCAATCCCTCCTGGGGAGCAGAGTTGGCGATCACCACACCATGTGATGATGCGATGGACGCCCCGCGCAACCAACAGACCCCGTCACGCACAATGACAGCATCATGAGCAACATCCGCACAGCGGCAGGCGGCTCGGCGCTGCTCGTCGCGGTCCTTGTCTTCGCGCTGAACCTGCGCACCCCCATCACATCCCTGCCGCCGGTCATGACCGACATCGCGACCGGCCTCGGCCTCGACCAGACCCTGGCCGGCCTGCTCGTCGGGATCCCCGCCCTCTGCTTCAGCGTGGTGGCGCCCGCCGCGTCGACGCTGATCTCCCGGGTAGGGCCGTACGCGGCGGTGACGGTCGCCCTGGTGGGGGTGATCGCGGGCACCCTGATCCGATCGGTCGGCACGGGCACGCCCGGCGTGGTCGCGGCCTTCGCGGGGACCGTGATCCTGGGCTCCGCGATCACGGTGGGCAACGTGGTGGTGCCGGTCATCATCGCGCGGGACTTCCCGACCAGGGCGGCGCTGGCGACGGGCCTGTACTCGTCGACGATGAACCTCGGGTCGGTCATCGCGACGTCGCTCACCGCACCGTTCGCGGCCCTGCTCGGCTGGCAGGGCGCCATCGCCTCCTGGTCGGTCGTCGCGATGATCTCGCTGGTGGTGTGGCTCGTCACCACCCGCCGTCTGCCCGACCCGCAGGCCACCCGGGCGAGCCCTGCGCCGAGCACGAGCGAGAACGACGACGGCAGCGCACCCGCAGCCCCGTCCGCCGCACCCCGCGCCGAGCGGCCCGACGAGACCTTGGGCGGCGTGCTGCGCCGCCCGATCACCTGGGCGCTGACAGTGGCGTTCGCAGGGCAGTCGTTCTCCTACTACGCGGTCACCGGCTGGCTGCCGGAGCTGCTGCGTGACCTGCTGGACCTGTCCGTGACCACCGCGGGCAACGCGGCGGCGCCGTTCCAGGGCCTGGCCATCGCGGGCAGTGTGCTGGTCCCCCTGGCACTGGCCGCCAGGGTACCGATGCGGGGCGCCGCGGTGACGATGGCCCTGCTGTGGGTCTCGCTGCCCGCCGGCCTGCTGCTGGCGCCCCAGTGGTGGCTGCTGTGGGTGAGCCTCGCCGGGATCGCGCAGGGCGGGAATTTCGTGGTGATCTTCACCATCGTCGCGCAGCGGTGCCGCACCGTGGCCCAGACCCGCCGGACGGTGGCGGCCGTCCAGGCGTTCGGCTACGCCGTCGCGGCGACGGCGCCCGCCGTGATCGGTGCGGTGCACACGGTGTCCGGCGGCTGGACCGCCGCGCTCCTGGTGATGCTCGGCTCCACCCTGGCGCTGGGAACGGCTGAGCTGATCGCGACACGACGACCCAGGCACAAGCGGTCCTGACAGGAAGATTTCCATAGGCATTGAAACTTGGCAGGATGATTGCCTACCTTTCCAGCATGACGACACACCTTGAGCCCACCGCAGTGCTCCCCACCCTTCGCGAGCACCTCCTGGTCGACGGGTTCGACCTCGTCCTCGACCTCACCCGGTCACACGGCTCCACCCTCGTCGACGCGCGCGACGGGCGCGAATGGCTCGACCTGTTCACCTTCTTCGCGTCCTCACCCCTCGGCATGAACCACCCCGCCCTTGCCGACGACGCGGCGTTCCGCGAGGAGCTCGCCACCGCGGCGATCAACAAGCCCTCGAACTCCGACATCTACACGGTCGAGATGGCGCGCTTCGCCGACACGTTCGCGCGTGTGCTCGGTGACCCGGCGCTACCGCATCTGTTCTTCATCGACGGCGGCGCCCTAGCCGTCGAGAACGCGCTCAAGGTCGCGTTCGACTGGAAGTCCCGGCACAACGAGGCGGCCGGCCGCTCTCCCGAGCTCGGCACGCAGGTGATGCACCTGGAGCACGCGTTCCACGGCCGCTCCGGGTACACGATGTCGCTCACGAACACCGAGCCGGGCAAGGTGGCGCGGTTCCCGAAGTTCGACTGGCCGCGCATCCCTTCCCCGTACATCGCCGAGGGCAAGGACATGGACGCCGCCGAAGCGGCAGCCCTCGGCGCCGCCCGTGCCGCGTTCGAGGCGAACCCGCACGACATCGCGGCGTTCATCATGGAGCCCATCCAGGGCGAGGGCGGCGACCACCACTTCCGTACCTCGTTCCTCCAGGGCATGCAGGCGCTGTGCCGCGAGTTCGACGCGCTGTTCATCGTCGACGAGGTGCAGACCGGCGCAGGGATCACCGGGACCACGTGGGCCTACCAGCAGCTCGGCATCACGCCCGACGTCGTCGCGTTCGGCAAGAAGACGCAGGTCTGCGGCATCATGGCCGGCGGCCGGGTCGACGAGGTCCCGGACAACGCGTTCGCCGTCTCGTCGCGGATCAACTCCACCTGGGGCGGCAACCTCACGGACATGGTGCGCTCCCGCCGGATCCTCGAGACGTACGAGGCCGAGGGCCTCGTGGACCGGGCCCGCACCATGGGCAAGCGGCTCCAGGATGGGCTCACCGAGCTGGCCGCCCGGCACGACGGCGTGACCGACGTCCGCGGGCGCGGCCTCATGTGCGCACTGACGCTGCCGTCCCGTGCGGTGCGTGACCAGGTGCTGTCGGCGCTCACCGAGCGGAGCGTGCTGCTGCTGGGCTGCGGCGAGCGGTCGGTGCGGTTCCGTCCGGCACTGACGGTCTCGGCCGAGGCGCTGGAGGCGGGCGTGACGGCCCTCGACGAGGTCCTGACGGAATCCCTCTGACCCACCCCTTGGTTGTGGGCGTGACCGTTGCGGCTACGCGCCCGTTTTAGGCGCAACGATCACGCCCACAACCAAGGGGCTGGTTACTCGTCTTTCGCCGCTACGCTGTCCGCGATGCGGAGCAGCTCCGCCACCGTCGGTCCGGCGTTTCCCGTCGGCGTGCGGCCGATCGTGGACAGCAGCAGATAGGAGCCTGCGTCGTCGGACCACTCGAGGCGGACCGGGCCGAACCCGTTGTTGTCCACGCGCGTGACCCGCACGGTGAGACCCGAATCGGTGAGGTCCTCGGTCTCGACCGTCACGTTGTCGCCGGACAGCTCGTCCGACAGCTCCTCCGACCCCGGGTACGCCACGTACGTGATGGCCGACAGCGGGTGGAACGCGCCGGCCCGGACCTCGTCCTCCGGCCAGGCCTGGCCCGGCACGCCGCGGAACGTCTCCTGGTTCTCGGCGCCGTCCAGCGGGTAGGTGATCCAGGTGCCGAGGTGGTCCTCCGCCGTCGTGCGGCCGATCCCCGCCGAGATGTCGGCGGGGCACTCGACCACCGCACGCCCGACGGCGTCGGGCACCCAGTGCGGCTGCCGCAGGTCCTCGGCACAGGTGCCGGCCGTGAGTTCCGTTGCGTCGACCGGGGTGACGACGGGCTCGTCCTCCCGCGCTCCGAGCACCAGCGTGACCACGATGATGATGATCGCGCCGAGCAGCGTCACCGCCCCGCCGAGCAGCCATTCCGGCCGAATTCTCGGCTCGTCGATGGTCGTGACCACGTCAGCCCTCGCACTCGATCTCGGTGACCGCGTCCCGGGAGAGGGCCATGACCTTGTTCGACGGGACCGGGCTCCGCGCCACGCCCGGCAGCACGTAGGAGCCCCAGTCGCAGTCGTTCTCGGCGAAGTAGGCCTCCCGCGCGCCGTCCGGCGCGGCGTAGCGCACGCGATGGTCGGGTCCGCGGCAGTCGAACTCGGGGTCGCACAGCGAGACCATGAGGGCGCGCATGGTCACCCAGGTGCTGGTGTCCACGCAGCCGTTGACCGGCAGGCCGTTGTAGGCCTGGAACGCCTTGGTCGCCACCTCGGACTCCGAGTCCCACGACCCGTCCACCGGCTTCAGGCCCGATCCGGCCGACAGCACGTTCTGCGCCGCGACGACGGCGCCGCCGGAGGTCTGGCCGCATTCGCCGACCGGGTCGTTGGACACCCACATCGCGCTCGAGTTCATCGCCTGCGCGACTGCGGCGATGATCAGGGCAGCGGCCACGGTGCCACCGCCCGCCTGCAGCCAGGTTCGGGTCGTGGGCATTCCCTCGGAGCTCCTTCGTCTGCCCGGCACCAGGGCTCCCACGTGGGGTGGGGCACCGCGCCGGACGATGTGCTGGCGACGTGAGCGTAACAATCCGCCCTTAAAAGACGGAAGCGACGCACCAGGACGAACTACATGCGAACCACCCGACCTGGGTCGCGTGACAAGCGACCGAGTCCATCGACTTCGGTCGGATGGGATGAGACCGGTCGGACAACCGACCGATCTCATCCCATCCGACCGATCTCACCCCGACACTCGTCGCGCGGCGGCCACGGACATCCGCCCGCGCGAAAGGTAATCTCGGCCCATGCTGCGGCCCCTGATCAGCCCGCCGCGACTGCGGCCGGGCGACACCGTTGCCATCGTCGCCCCGTCAGGCCCGGTACCCGCCGAGCGGCTCGACATCGGCGTCGGACACCTTCAGGACTGGGGACTCGACGTGCAGGTGATGCCCCACGTCCTCGACACGCATCCGGACCACCGCTACCTGGCGGGCTCCGACGCGGCGCGCGCCGCCGACTTCCAGGAGGCCTGGCTCGATCCCGACGTCCGCGCGGTCATCACGGCGCGTGGCGGGTACGGGGCCGCCCGCATGGTGGATCTCGTCGACTGGGACGCGCTCGCCGCGACGGACCCCAAGGTGCTCGTCGGCTACAGCGACTGCACGGTGCTGCACCAGGCGGTCGCCGCCCACCTCGGGCTGGTCTCCCTGCACGGTCCGATGTCAGGGACCGTGTCGTTCCTCAAGTCCGAGCCGGCCCGCGAGCACCTGCGGCGCACCCTGTTCGAGCCGGAGACCACGCAGACGATCAGCGGTCCACTGGCACACACCCTGGTGGGCGGCACGGCTCGGGGCGTCACCATGGGCGGCTGTCTCTCGCTCCTGGCGACGTCCGTCGGGCGCGCAGGGACGCCGCCGTCGGCCGCGGGCGGGATCGTCCTGCTGGAGGACGTCGACGAGCGGGCCTACCGGGTCGACTCGTTCCTCACGTACCTGCTGCGCTCAGGCTGGTTCGACGGCGCGCTCGGGATCGTGCTGGGCTCGTGGCAGGACTGCGACCCGGTGGAGCCGGTGGTCCTGGACCTGCTGGGGCCGCTCGGCATCCCGATCGTCGGGGAGCTCGGGTTCGGCCACGGACCTGACCCCCTCACCGTGCCGCTGGGCGTGCCTGTAGAGCTGGACGCCGACGCCGGCACGCTCACGCTGGACCAGCCGGCCCTCCTGCGGCCCTGAGCGGGACCTGGTCAGCCCGGCTCGGTCGTCTGCCCCTCGAAGTACGTCTGCAGCACGACGGTCGTACGCGTCGAGACCTTCGCCGTGCGCCGGATCCGCCCGAGCAGCTCCTCCAGCGCCCTCGGCGACGCCACCCGTGCGGTGAGCAGGTAGTTCGCGTTGCCCGCCACCGAGTAGCAGGACTCGATGCCAGGCATGCCACGCAGACGTTCCGGCGCGTCGTCCTCCTGCGCCTGGTCCAGCGGCGTGATCTCGATGAACGCCGAGAGCGGCAGCCCTACCGCCTCCGCGTTCACCACCGCCCGGTAACCCGTGATGACGCCGCGGGCCTCCAGCTTTCGCACCCGCACCTGCACCGCGGACAGGGACAGCCCGGAGATCTCGGACAGGACCGCCAGCGTGGTGCGCCCGTCCTTGCGCAGTGCGTCGACGAGGGCTCGGTCGACCCCGTCGAGCGGTGTCTGATCGTTGTCGGTCATCCCGCCACCTCCGCCGCTTCCAGCCAGGCCGCCTCGAGCTCGTCGCGCTCGCTCGCCAGGTCGCGGAGCTCCGCGTCCAGCCGAGCGACAGCCTGGTAGTCCGTTGCCTGCTGTGCGATGGTCTCGTGCAGCTCGGCCTCTTTCTGGGCAATCTTCGCAAGGCGGCGCTCGATCCGGGAGGCCTCCTTCTTCGCAGCGCGAATATCCCGCTGCGAGAGCGCCTCGTCGCCGCTGCCCGACGCCGCCCCCGAGGTCGTCGCGCCGCCGGCCGGACCGGCGCCCGCCGAACCCGAAACGGGGCCGGCGCCAGCAGGGGTGCCCGAGGCCGACGCCCCTGCGGCCTTGGCCGCCGCCCGGAGTCGCAGGTACTCCTCGACCCCGCCGGGCAGGTCGCGGATGGTCCCGTCGCCGAGCAGCGCGACCTGCCGGTCGGCCACCCGCTCGAGCAGGTACCGGTCGTGCGAGACCACGATCAGCGTGCCCAGCCACCCGTCCAGCAGGTCCTCGACCGCGGCGAGAGTGTCGGTGTCGAGGTCGTTGGTGGGCTCGTCGAGCAGCAGCACGTTCGGCTCGGCCACCAGCAGGCGCAACAGCTGGAGCCGGCGCCGCTCGCCGCCGGACAGGTCCCGCACCAGCGTGTAGGCGCGCTCGCGCGTGAAGCCGAGCTTCTCCGTGAGCTGGGACGCCGTCAGCTCCTTGCCGTCGACGACCACCCGGCCCTTCTCCTGCTCGACCACCTCGACCGCCGTCAGGCCACCGAGCTCGTCCAGCTCGGTGACGTCCTGGGAGAGCTCCCTGACGTGGATGGTCTTGCCCCGCTTGACCCGGCCCGAGTCGGGCGAGCGGCGGCCGGCGAGCAGCGCGAGGAGCGTCGTCTTGCCCGCGCCGTTGACGCCCACGACGCCGTAGCGGTCGCCAGGACCCAGTCGCCAGGTCACGTCGTCGAACAGGACCTTGCCAGGGACCGTCACGCTGACCGACTCCAGGTCCAGCACGTCCTTGCCCAGCCGCCGCGTCGCCATCCGGGTCAGCTCCATCGAGTCCCGTGGCGGCGGCTCGTCGTCGATCAGCGCGGACGCGGCGTCGAGCCGGAACTTCGGCTTGGAGGTCCGGGCGGGCGCGCCGCGACGCAGCCACGCGAGCTCCTTGCGCAGCAGGTTGTCCCGCTTCTCCGCCGCCGTAGCGGCCTGGCGGGCCCGCTCGGCGCGCGCCAGGATGTAGGCCGCGTAGCCGCCCTCGTACCCGTCGATGGCGCCCGTGCCGTCGCCACGGACCTCCCACATGCGGGAACAGACCTCGTCGAGGAACCAGCGGTCGTGCGTCACGACCACGAGGGCACCGGTCGCGCCGGGACGCCCGTACCGCTCCCGCAGGTGGGCCGCCAGCCAGGCGACGCCCTCGACGTCGAGGTGGTTGGTGGGCTCGTCGAGCAGCAGCAGGTCCGGGTCCTGCACCAGCAGGGCCGCCAGCGCCACACGGCGGCGCTGGCCGCCGGAGAGCTTCACGACCGGGAAGTCCCAGCCGATGTCGGCGAGCAGGCCTTCCTGCACCTGGCGGACCCGGGCGTCGGAGGCCCAGACGTGCATCTCCGCGTCGCCGTGCACGATGTCGAGCACCGTCGCGTCCTCGGCCAGCTCGTCCCGCTGGTCGAGCATGCCGAGGGTGGAGCCGCCCACCCGGGTGACCCGGCCTGCGTCGGGCTGGGAGGTGCCCGCGAGGATGCGCAGCAGGGTGGACTTGCCCGCGCCGTTGGGCCCGACGACGCCGACGCGGTCGCCGTCGTCGAGGCCGAGGGAGACGTCGGACAGGAGGGTGCGAGTGCCGATGGTCAGCGCAACGCCGTCCGCACCGAGGAGATGTGCCACCCAAGAAGAGTAGTTTGCCGCGGGGCCTGGGGCGGACACGGGCCGGCCGTCCGGTACGCGGGGCGTGGGCCGACGGGCCTCTACTCGATGTCGGGGGCCACGGCTACGCTGTCCATCGTCGACGGCGACCGCGCCCGGAGGACCCGCCGTCGAGCACGTAGACGACTATGCCGAGGAGCAGCCACGTGGCCCAGTTCGACATGCCGCAGTCCGATCTCGAGAGGTACGCCCCCGAGATCGACGAGCCCGGCGACTTCGACGAGTTCTGGTCGGTGACCCTGGCAGAGGCGCGTACGTTCGACCGGGCGCCCACGGTGGAGCGCATCGACATCGGGCTCACCGAGATCGTGGTCGACGACGTGACGTTCCCCGGCTTCGGCGGCCACCCGATCAAGGCCTGGCTGACCCGTCCGGCGCACGCCGACGGCGACCTGCCCGTCGTGGTCGAGTACGAGGGCTACGGCGGCGGGCGCGGTCTGCCGCACGAGAAGATCCACTGGGCGGCGGCTGGCTACGCGCACCTCCGGATGGACACCAGGGGGCAGGCGTCGGGCCATGGCACCGGTGGGGCGACGCCGGACCCGGTGGGTTCAGGTCCCGCGTCCCCCGGGTACATGACTCGCGGCGTCCTCGACCCGCACGACCACTACTACCGGCGCGTGTTCACGGATGCCGTCCGTGCCGTCGACGCGGTGCGCGCCGTCCCTGGGCTGGATCCGGCGCGGGTGGCCGTGGCAGGGGGCAGCCAGGGTGGGGGCATCAGCCTCGCGGTGGCGGGCCTGGTGCCCGACGTCGTGGCCGCGATGCCCGACGTACCGTTCCTGAGCCACTACCGCCGGGCGGTGTCGATCACCGACGCCCTCCCGTACGGCGAGATCACGAAGTACCTCTCCGTGCACCGCGACCCGGCGGTCGAGGCGCAGGTCTGGCGCACCTTCTCCTACCTGGACGGGGTGTCGTTCGCGCGGCGGGCCCGCGCGGCCGGCCTGTTCTCGGTGGCGCTGATGGACATCATCTGCCCGCCGTCGACCGTGTACGCGGTGTTCAACAACTGGGCTCCGGGGCAGGCAGAACCGGTGCTGAAGGAGATCGACGTCTACCCGTACAACAACCACGAGGGCGGCGGCGACTACCGGTTCCCGCGCAAGCTCGCCTGGCTGGGCAAGATCATCTGACGGGCGCCAGAACGGCCCGAACCGGAAAATTGCCTGTCGCATCCGGGCGGTAGGCTCCCTGCGCACGCCCCATCCCCGGAGGTCTCCCCGTGCCTGAGTACGACCTGCCGCTCGTCACGGTGACGCCGGCAATGCCGCCCGCCACCGACGAGCCCGCGAACTTCGACCTGTTCTGGGCGCAGAACCTCGCCGCGCACCGCGGTATCGAGGTGGCGCCCGTGCTGACCGCTGCCTCGGCTCGCGCCCGGGGCCTCACGGCCGACACCGTGACGTACGCCGGGTTCGAGGGGCGCCCCGTGTCGGGTCGGCTCATCACACCGTCGCGGGCCGACGCCACGTTGCCCGGCCTGGTCGAGCTGCGCCCTGCCGGGCGGGCCGCCGGCCGTGACGTCGAGTGGCTCGCGTCGGACGGGTTCGCGCACCTGGTGGTCGAGCTGCCCCAGGACGACCTCGACGACCCGTACAACCGTGGCGTCTTCACCGACGCCGTCCGGGCGGTGCAGGCCCTGCGGACCCTCGCGAACGTCGACCCGTCGCGGACGGCCGTGCTCGGCACCGGCCCGGTGGCTGCAGCCGTCGTCGCTGCGGCCGGGCTGCTGCCCGACCTCGCGTGCGCCCTGGTCGAGGGCGACATCCCCGCCGCGCACAAGGACTCCCTCGTCGCCTTCGCCCGCCGGGCGAGCACCCCGCTGCAGCTCACCCAGGGCGCCGGCGCGCAGGTGCTGCTGGAGGAGTGGGGCTTCAACGCGGCGCTCGCGCTGGCCGCCATGACCGGTTCCGTCGAACGGGTGGTGGAGTGCGTCCTGACCACGGAGAGCAACACGGCGGCGCGGCGTACCCGCTGGATCGCGGCGCACACGAACCTGACGGACGTCTTCGTCCCGCAGGTCGCCTACTGACCCGCGGTTGGCTGTGGGCGCGATCATTGCACCTAAAACGGGCGCGTAGTCGCAACGGTCGCGCCCACAGCCAACTGCGGGTCAGCGGGAGACCGAGGTGACGAGCTGGGTGCCGGGGGCCGGGCCTGTCGCGCACCAGACCGCGTCGACGACGTCGGCCGCGGTCCACGCCGCACCCAGCGCCAGGGCATGCTGGCGCGAGCGGCCGAGCGCGGCGACCGTCGGACCGGACCCGGAGACGACCACGCCCAGCGCCCCGGACTCCGTGGCGACCTCCAGCACGGCGGCGAGCTCGGGTCGCAGGTCGAGCGCGGGTGCCGTCAGGTCGTTGTGCAGCGCCTTGCCGAGCGCCACCGCGTCCCCTGCGCGCAGGGCGTGCATGAGCTCGGTGTCGTCGGCGGCGGGGGCGACGTGGGGCGTCGAGGGACCGGCCAGTTCGTCGAACCGGCGGAACACGCTGGGGGTCGACAGACCCTCACGTTGCGTACCGAAGCACCAGTGGAACTCGCCGCGCGTCATGGCCGGCGTCAGGAGGTCGCCCCGTCCCGTACCGACGGCGGTGTGACCGAGCAGCGAGAACGGTACGTCCGCCCCGAGCTCGGCGGCCAGCTCGACCAGCTCCTGCCGCGGCAGCCCCGCGTCCCAGAGCGTGTCGCAGGCCAGGAGCGCGGCGGCGGCGTCGGCGGACCCGCCCGCCATTCCTCCGGCGACGGGCACTCCCTTGGTGATGTGCAGCCCGACGTCGGCGGGCAGCCCCGTGCGTTCGGCGAGGAGCGCGGCGGCCCGCCAGGCGAGGTTGGTCTCGTCGGTCGGCACGGCGTCGGCCTGCGGGCCTGAGACGGTCAGCGAGATGCCGGATCCTGGTGCGGACTGCGTGGCCGTGACCTCCTCGAACAAGGACACCGCCTGGAAGATCGTCGCCAACGGGTGGTAACCGTCGCTCCCGACGGGCCCGACGCGCAGCGCGAGGTTGACCTTTCCCGGCGCGCGGACGCGGACCGACGGCGGCGGAGCCGCACTGAGGCGCGCGGTCACGCGGCCCCCTCCCCTCGCTGACCGAGCTGTTCCGCTATGCGCGCGAACTGCTCGACCACCAGCGTCTCGCCGCGCGCGCTCGGGTCGACGCCGGCGGCGCGCAGCGCCGTCTCGGCTGCTGCGCCCGAGCCGAAGAGCCCGGCCAGGGCGGCGCGGAGCGTCTTGCGGCGCTGCGCGAACGCGGTGTCCACGACGGTGAAGACCCGCTCCCGCGGTGCGGTGGTCGACGGCGGCTCGCGGCGCTCCAGGTACACGAGCGCGGAGTCGACGTTCGGGGCGGGCCAGAAGACGTTGCGCCCGATGGTCCCCACCCGGCGGGCCGACGCGTACCAGGCGGCCTTCACCGAGGGGATGCCATAGATCTTGGAGCCGGGCACTGCCGCGATCCGGTCGGCCACCTCGGCCTGGACCATGACGAGCACGCGCTCCAGCGAGTCGAACCGCTGCAGCATGGTGAGCAGCACCGGGACGGCCACGTTGTACGGAAGGTTCGCCACGAGCGCCGTCGGCGGCGCACCGGGCAGGGTGGTCACGTCCATCGCGTCGGAGAGCACCACCTCGAAGTCGGCGTCCGGGAACCGACCCTGCACCGTGCCGGTGATCTGGCCGGCGAGGAGCGGGTCGATCTCGATCGCGACCACCGAGGCGCCGGCCTCCACCAGGCCGAGGGTCAGCGAGCCGAGCCCCGGGCCGACCTCGACCACCCGTTCGCCCGGCTTCAGGGCAGCGATGCGCACGATCTTGCGGACCGTGCCGCCGTCGTGCAGGAAGTTCTGACCAAGGGTCTTGGTGGGCCGAACGCCCAAACGCCCTGCCAGGTCGCGGATCTCCGCGGGGCCGAGCAGGGCGTTCGAGGTTTCGTTCATGCAGGGGAGCCTAACTGGAGCGTTCGTGCGGAGCGTACTCGGAGGTGGAACGCAGCGAAGCAAGTTCCGCCAGAGAGGACGCGCAGCACGAGAGCGACCTTCGGTCAGTGCGTTCGTGCGGAGCGTACTCGGAGGTGGAACGCAGCGAAGCAAGTTCCGCCAGAGAGGACGCGCAGCACGAGAGCGACCTATGGCTGGATCAGTACCAACCAGCCGACTCCGAGTGGCCCCACGCACCGCACGGCGTGCCGTAGCGGTCCGCGATGTAGCCGAGACCCCACTCGATCTGGGTCGCGGGGTTGGTGGCCCAGTCGGAACCCGCCGAGCCCATCTTGGAGCCCGGCAGCGCCTGCGGGATGCCGTAGGCACTCGACGACGGGTTGGCCGCCTGGTGGTTCCAGCCGGACTCGCGCTCCCACAGGAGTTCGAGGCAGGTCCACTCCTGGCCGGTCCAGCCGCGGGCTGCGGCCATCTCCTGGCCGATCTCCTTGACGGAGCCCGACGGCGCCGGGGCGCTGGGCTCTGCGGACTCGGTGGTGGCCTCGACCTCGGCCTCGACGGGGGCCTCCTCCACGACAGGGCGCTCCTTGGTGCCCTCGACGATGACGCGGTCGACGGGCTCCTTCGTCACCTTGTTGGAGAGCTTCTTGCGGTCCACGACCTCGCCGTCGACCGTGCGCTGGAGGACGACACGGGTGCGCACACCCTCCTCGCCCTCGGTCCGGACATGGTCGCCCTCGTCGACGTAGCGGTCGCCGTCCTGGACGGTCTTGGTCTCGAAAGGCAGGTCGAACTTCTGGGTGACCTTCTTGGAGTCGACGCGCTGCACCTGGACGGCGACGTCGGCACCGGCTTCCTTGGCCGACTTCGCGGACTTGGTGTCGATCGCCTTGTCCTTGGCCAGGGTGTTGACCGGGACGATGCTCACGAGGTCGTTCTTGCCGACCTCGACCTTGACGTCCTGCAGCACGCTGTCGATGCTCGCGGCGTGGTCCTCGACCACGCGGGCCGAACCGTCCGCCACGACTGCGACAGGGCCGTCATCGTTCAGACGGAGCGGGAGCGAGACCCGGTCGCCGGAGCGGGACGCCACCAGGGCGACGTCACCGCCGCGCTCGGCGAGGGTCGTCAGTGCCTCGCCGGCATCGGTGACGGTGACCCAGACGTCGCGCTCCGCATCGCCGGTGGCCATGGTGACCTGGCGCGCGTAGCGGACCACGATCTGGTCGCCGTCGGAAAGCTCGGCATCGGTTCCGGGGGCTACGACGTCGCGCTCGCCCAGGCGGACACCCTGCGACTCGAGCATGCCCTCGACAGAACCGGCATAGGTGGTGATGGTCTTGGAGGTGCCGTCGACGTCGAGCGTGACGGTCTTGCGTGCTTCGGCGAAGGCCACCGATCCGGACGCGACGATCGCGACGGCCGTGAGGCCGGCGACGAGCGGCCAGCGGCGACGCTTCGAGGGGGCGTCCTGAGGTGTCACGGCCTCGGACTCTGAGTTGATGCTGGGGATGGAGCCAGAACTCTGCTGCTCAAAACGGGGGTTCACTCGTGTCCAGTCGTCGGACGTCCCGGGCACGGGCGGCGAGTCGGGCGCCCGCATGCACGGAAATCCCTACCACGATTCGGCCTGGGGGCCAGGCGACTCTTGCGAGCCGTCGCGGTCTCGACCGGCCGATCCGGCGGTCTCGCACTACCCGCGAGGTGCCGCGGCCAGTGCCGCCCTGCCGCCGTTGAGGTGCCTGTGGCTTACACCACATGGCACCCCCGCGCCAGCGAGGACAACCGAACGTAACTGATTTGTTATCGCTCGGCCAAGTATCTTGGGGTGCTGTCTTTGTGGTCTCGGTCACTCGTCCAGGACAAGCGTCCAAGTCTGCGTGGGATGAGTGTTCGGTCGGTAGGGAGTCGGCGGCGGGTCAGCGGAGGCCGTGGGACGCCGACATGGTCTTCGCCTCCGGTTCGGGCTTCGGTTCGTCGGCGGGCTTCTTACGCTGCTCGGGCTTCGAGTCGGGCTCGGACTTCGAGTCGGACTTCGGTTTGGCGTCCGGCTTGGAGTCGGACTTGGAGTCGGACTTGGGCTTCGGCTCGGGCTTCGGCTCGGGTTTCGGCTCGGGCGCGGGTCGCTCCTTGGTGCCGTACATGATCACCTTGTCGACGGGCGCCTGCGCGACCCAGCTGTTCAGCTTCTCCCGGTCCACGACCTTGCCGTCGATCTTGGTCACGTCCCACGAGGTGACGCGCTTGCCGACGGCGCCGTCGGTCGCCAGGTACGGGCCGAGGTCCTCGTAGTGGTCCGGGTCCGTCGCCGTCACCGTGTCGAACGGCAGCTCGCTCTCGGTCTCCTCGATCGAGCTCTGCACCTCCTTGACGACGACGGTGACCGTGGGGTCGCCCGGGCCGTCCGCCCGGCCATGTTCCACGACCACCCTGTCGTCCCCGTCGACCGAGACCCCTTCGGCGGCGAGCAGCTCGTCGAGCGTCGCGTCGCCGTCGGTCACCTGCTGCGTCTTCCCGCCGACCACCAGGTTCACCGGGTCCTCGGCGTCGAGCCGCATGGGGAGCGTCACGCTCCCTTCCGTGCGGGCCGGGATCAGGACCACGTCTTCGGCGTCCTGGGAGAGGGTGGCCAGCGCCTGGTCGGCGTCGAGCGCGGTGACCCAGGCGGTCCGACGCTCGCCGTCGGCCCGCAGCGTGACCTTGTGTCCGTAACGGACCACCACCGTGCCGCCCTCGCTCAGCGCACCGTCGAGCCCTGGTGCCACGGAGTCCCTGCCGCCGACCTCGACACCCTCGTCGGTCAGGAGGTCGGCGACGTCACCCTGGAAGGTCTCGACGGTGGTGACCTCGCCGTCCACGTCGAGCGTGATGGTCTTGTGGGCCGCGCCGTACGCCGCGACGCCACCGGTGCCGGCCACCGCGACCACCGCGAAGCTCGCGAGGAGCACCACCCCGCGCCTGCGTCTGGGCGGCTCCGGCTCGGGTGGTGGTGGCGGTGGTGGAGGCGGCGGTGCCGTCAGGACGCCGTCGTCGCCGGCCGCCACGATCGGCATCGGTCCGGAGGGATGGCCGGGCGGAAGGCTCGCCATCACATCGGAAAGGGTGCCGGCCGTTGTGCCGGCAGCGGCGAACATCGCCGCTGGGAAGACCTCGTCCGCCGGTGGCGGCGGGCCGAAGAGCTCGGTGATGCCGACGTCGCCGTCGACCTCAGGGTTGATGAGTGAATCACTGGGGCTGCCCTGAGCCGGATGCGGAAATGTCACGCGGGTCCAGTCCTCGAGCGGTCCGGGCACGGGAGCCGGGACGGCGCGACTCGCACACGCCTCCCGCGCGGGGCGCGGGCCCGACCGTCCGATCCGGCGGTCTCTGAGACCGTAACCCCGCCGTTATCAAATGCAAGCCCTATGCATCAATTCGGCCAGCAAAGGGCCCGGAACGCAGGCAATATCCCAAATGTCTACGGGTGAAAAGGCGGTTCAGTACCAGCCGCGCTCGACCGAGTGCGCCCACGCGCCGCACGGCGTCCCGTAGCGCCCGGAGATGTATCCGAGGCCCCACTCGATCTGGGTGGCCGGGTTCGTCAGCCAGTCGCTGCCGACGGTAGCCATCTTGGACCCGGGGTTCGCCTGCGCGATGCCGTACGCGCTGCTGGAGGGGTTGTCGGCGTTCCAGCGCCAGCCGCTCTCCTTCTCCCAGAGCTGGTCGAGGCAGGAGAACTCGTCGGCGCCCCAGCCGCGCTCCGCAGCCATCGCCTGCCCGAGGGCGCGCGCGGAACCGGGGTCGGCCGGGGCCGTTGCGACATCCATGGTTCCCACCACGACGACCTCGTCCACGGGTTTCCGGACGACCTTGCGCTCCACCTCGGTGCGCTCGACGACGGCGCCGCCCACCGTCTTCACCGCATACGTCACCTCGATCTCGCCGGGTACGCCCGCCGTGCGGATCGACTCGTACCCCTCGGGAAGGCTCGGGTCCTCGAC
This sequence comes from Promicromonospora vindobonensis, assembly GCF_042685865.1. Taxonomy (NCBI): domain Bacteria; kingdom Bacillati; phylum Actinomycetota; class Actinomycetes; order Micrococcales; family Promicromonosporaceae; genus Promicromonospora; species Promicromonospora vindobonensis. The sequence continues at coordinate 1,705,180 of NZ_JBHUOG010000001.1, forward strand.
GGTCTCGGTCTCGAACGGCAGCACCTCGGTCACCGTGCGCGACGACGACGCGTCACGGCTGACCATGATGACCATCCCGTCGACGGCCGCCGCGTCGAGCGGCACGGACGTCACGTCACCCTTCGCCAGGGAGATGCCGGCCTCCTTGAACACGCCACGCACGGACGACCGGGTGGTGTGGAACTCGAGCACCGAGCCGTCCACAGCGATGCTGACCTGCTTGACCGTGGAGAACCGGACCGGGTCGCGGTCCAGGCGCGCGTTACGAGATGCGGTGGCGAGCGCGCCGTCGCCGCGCGGTCCAAGGGCTGCGAGCAGCTCGCCGACCGTGCCGGCGGTGGTACGGAGCGTGATGATCTGGCCGTCCAGCTCGACGGTGACCTCGCGGCTGGTGCGGACCACCACGGTGTCCGCGGACCCTGCGTCGGTTCCCGCGGCAGGCTGGACGACGTCGTCCCGGCCCATCTCGATGTGCTGCGACGCCAGGGCGTCGGCCACGGTGTCGCCGTAGACGCCGACCGTGCGGACGTCACCGTTGTAGTCGATCGTCAGGGTATTCGCGTTGGCGACGTACAGCCCGCTGACAGCAGCGAGCGTGCCGACGACGGCACCACGGACGACCCATCGGGCCGCCCGGCTCGCGAGCCACGGCCGTGCGTACCTCACCACGAGCACCAGACCGTAACGGAACAAACGGTGCAGGAAAAGCCATTCGGACAGGAAATGAAATGCCGCATTCTTCCGATCAATGCGCCGTTCTCACCAGCTGCCGTAGACGCGCTCCGAGTTCACGGCAATGTCCGCACTCAGCGTTTCGAGGTCTTCTTCGAGGTGAGCCGCCATGAAGCGGACCGTGTGGGCCGCGGCGAACGGGGCGTTCGGCTGCCCACGGAACGGGTGCGGCGTGAGGTACGGGGCATCGGTCTCCAGCAGGATCAGCTCCCGCGGCGCCGCGGTCAGGGCCTCGCGCAGATCGTGGTTGGCCTTGAACGTCACCGGCCCGGCGAACGACAGGTACCAGCCGTTCTCGGCGCAGACACGAGCCATCTCGGCGTCACCACTGAAGCAGTGGAAGACGGTGCGCTCGGGGGCGCCGTCGGCCAGCAGGACCTCGATGACCTGGGCGTGCGCGTCCCGGTCGTGGATCTGCAGGGCCAGCCCGAGCTCCTTGGCCAGGGCGATGTGCGTGCGGAAGCTCTCCCGCTGAGCTCGTTCGCCACGCGGGCCCGTGCGGAACAGGTCCATACCCGTCTCGCCGATCGCGCGGATGCGGTCGTTGCCCTTGGCGAGGCCCGCGATCTCGGCGATCGCGTCGCCGAGCCCCACGGCATGGTGCTCCTCGAACTCGGGTGTGAGCCCGTCCGGCCCCACCTCGTCGACCCCGGCGTGCAGGGTCGCCTCGTTGGGGTGTATGGCAACGGCGCCCACCACCCGCGCCCCTTGTTGAGTGAGGAGGGTGTCGGTCCAGCGGGCCGACGGGAGGTCGCAGCCCACCTGGACCATCCGGTCCACGCCCGCTGCCGCCGCGCGGGCGAGGTGGTCGGCGACCGTCGGCGGCCAGGCCTGACCCGACGGCTCGCCGTCCGGCGCGACGGCGGGCAGGACCCCCGCGATGTGGTCGAGGTGGGTGTGGTTGTCCACGACCGGGACGGGCAGCGGCTCCGGGTCGGCCGGAAATCCGCGCTCGCGCGTGCGCTTCGCCATCGCCCGGTCAGTCCACCGGCCCGGCGCCGAAACGCTCGCGGAAGCCTTCCAGGTCCTCGTCGCTGATCTTGGCGAACAGCACCGGCGGCACGGCGAAGCTCGCCCCTGCGGGCACGGTGTCGAGCGATGTCGCCGCCTCGGGCGTGATCCAGGTGGCGGTGTCGGCGTCGAGCGCGAACACCCCGCGCAGGGTTGCCGCGCTCGCCGGGATGAACGGCTCGGACACCACTGCGTACAGGTGGATCAGGTTCATCGCGGTGCGCAGGCTCAGCGCCGCGGCGTCCTCGTCGGTCTTGACCTGCTTCCACGGCTCCTTCTCGACGAGATACGCGTTGCCCGCCGACCACAGCGCCCGCAGGGCGTTCGTCGCCTTGCGGTACTGGAGGGCCTCCATGTGCTCCTCGAGCTCGACCAGGAGACGGGCGACCTCGGCCCCGAGCTTCTCCTCGGCCTCGCCCGGCACGCCACCCGCTGGAACCGTGTCGCCGAACCGCTTGGCCGAGAACGTCAGTACCCGGTTCACGAAGTTGCCGAGCGTGTCCGCGAGATCCTTGTTCACCGTGCCGGCGAAGTGCTCCCAGGTGAACGAGGAGTCGTCCGACTCCGGGGCGTTGGCGATCAGGTAGTAGCGCCAGTAGTCGGCCGGCAGGATCTCCAGGGCCGCGTCCGTGAAGACACCGCGCTGCTGGGACGTCGAGAACTTGCCGCCGTAGTAGTTGAGCCAGCTGAAGCCCTTGACGAAGTCGACCATGGTCCACGGCTCGCGGACGCCGAGCTGCGTCGCGGGGAACATCACCGTGTGGAACGGGACGTTGTCCTTGGCCATGAACTGCGTGTAGCGGACGTCGGTGGCCTCGTACCACCAGGACTTCCAGTCCCTGGTCTCACCGTCGACGGCGGCGTCCGCCCACTCCTTCGTGGCACCGATGTACTCGATCGGGGCGTCGAACCAGACGTAGAAGACCTTGCCCGCAGCCGCGAGCTCCGGCCACGTGTCGGCGGGGACCGGCACGCCCCACTCCAGGTCGCGGGTGATGGCCCGGTCGTGCAGCCCCTCGGCGAGCCACTTGCGCGCGATCGACGTCGACAGCAGCGGCCACTCCTTGCTGTTCTCGTCGATCCACGCCTCGACCTCGCCCTGCAGCTTCGACTGCAGCAGGAACAGGTGCGTCGTCTCGCGCACCTCGATCTCGGTGGAGCCGCTGATCGCCGAGCGCGGGTTGATCAGGTCGGTCGGGTCCAGCACGCGGGTGCAGTTCTCGCACTGGTCGCCGCGTGCCTTGTCGTAGCCGCAGTAGGGGCAGGTGCCCTCGACGTAACGGTCGGGCAGGAACCGCCCGTCGACGGGCGAGTACACCTGCCGGACGGCGCGCTCCTCGATGAACCCGTTCTCGTGCAGGCGCCGCGCGAAGTGCTGCGTGATCTCCGCGTTCTGCTGCGACGAGCTGCGCCCGAAGTAGTCGAACGTCAGGCCGAATCCGTCGTAGATCTCCTTCTGCGTCTCGTACGCCTGGGCGCAGAACTCCGCGACGGGCTGCCCGGCCTTGGCCGCGGCGAGCTCCGCCGGCGTGCCGTGCTCGTCGGTGGCGCAGATGTACAGCACGTCGTGACCACGTTGACGCAGGTAGCGCGAATAGACGTCGGCCGGGAGCATCGACCCGACCATGTTCCCCAGGTGCTTGATGCCGTTGATGTACGGAAGCGCACTGGTGACAAGGTGGCGAGCCATCGCTGGATGCTCCAATTCGTAAGGACGGGAAAACTCTCCCCAATCCTAGAGCCAGGGCCCAGCGGATTACGCCGGTGGCTGTGGTTGGGTGGCCACGCCACCGTTCGGGCCGCAGGGCTCAGCGGACGACGACGGGATCGATCTCGTCGGCCCAGTCGAGGAAGTTGTCGATGATCTCGTGTCGCCAGTGCGCGCCGACCTCGTAGGCGAGCACGTCGTCCCGCGAGAACCGTCCCGAGCGCACCACAGCATCGATGTCGATGAAGTCACGTGTCTCGCCACGCGACCAGAGCGCGCTCATCTTCCCCGCCACCGCATCACGGACGTCGAGCACTGGGCCGATCTCGAACGTCGCCGGGGCGAACTCCCGGTAGTTCACCCCGATCTGGATCGAGCTCGTCTCCTGGGTCGCGTCGTCGGTCACACTGAAGTCGGCGAAGGTCCGGCCGATCCGGTTGTCGTGCACGGACATGCCCGCGCTCAGGAACGCCGCTCGCAGCTTGGCGACGGAGACCTCGAAGAGGCTTGGCTCGTAGACATTGGTGAACAGATCGACGTCCGCCGACGGTCGATCGCCGATGCCGTTGGTCGAGATCGCGTAACCGCCGGCAAGCACGAAGCCATAACTCTCCAGCGCCTCGAGCCCGATCCGGGCGAGGCGCTCGTGGAACAGGAGCATCAGGCGACTCGTGCCGCTCTGGAACGCGCCGCGAGCTCGGGGAACTTCTGCTCCCAGATCGCCCGGCACCTGGTCGGCAGACCCAGCTGGGGCCACAGCCACAACAGGAGCCGTCGATCCAGGATCCGTACCTGGTCGACGACAGATCCGTCACGAACGGTCGCGCTGTACAGCTCGCGTGCCCGCCTCGGGTTCGAGACCTCGTACACCGGGTTCATGCTCGTATCGATGTGCGGCCCCACGGTGACCACCCCCGACGTCGGCCCCCGCAGATCGTCCAGGGAGTCCGGGGTGACGTACGGAATGTGGTCGGCATAGACATAGCCGCGCGGCACCGTCCGGTGCGCGCCGGGTTCTGCGGACATCCTGTTCACCCCTCCCGGGCTCGACTCGACCATGCTTCGAGCCTACGACGAGGCCCGCTCTCGCCGACCAGATTATCCACAGCCCTAGTCGTCTGCAACTGTTCGGCGAGTACTCTTTCCGGGGGTCATTCCGGCGGCGTCAGCCGGACGCGCAGCAGCCGGTCGTCGACCGGCCGGCCGTCCTCCGTCCTCGGCTCGCCCCGGCCGTCCGTGTTGTTCGTGAGCACGTACAGCTCGCCGTCGGGCACCGCGTGGACCGCCCTGAGCCGGCCGAACTCGCCCTCGAGCAGGGCGTGGGGCTCCCCGAACCCCTGGCTCTCCCCGTCCGCCACGGCCGACGGCTCCCCGAGCAGCGGCACACGCCAGAGCCGCTCCCCGCGGAGCGACGCGAGGTACACGGCCTCCTCGGTGACAGCGATGCCCGACGGAGAGGCCTCCGACGTCGGCCACCACGCGACCGGGTCCGTGAACCCGGACTGGTCACCGCCCTCGCCGGGGCCCTCGACCTCGGGCCAGCCGTAGTTGCCGCCCGGCTCGATCACGTTGAGCTCGTCGAGCTGGTCCTGGCCGAACTCGCTGGCGAACATCCGGCCGCTCGCGTCCCAGCCGAGACCCTGCACGTTGCGGTGGCCCGACGACCACACCGGCGAGCCCTCGTCGGGGTTGCCGGGTGCCGGCTCGCCGTCGGGCGTGACGCGCAGGATCTTGCCGCCCAGCGACTCCGGGTCCTGCGCGTTGGCCGTGTCGCCGGCATCGCCGGTGGCGACGTACAGGTAACCGTCCGGCCCGAGCGCGATCCGGCCGCCGTTGTGGTTGGACGACTTCGGGATGCCGTCAAGGACGGTCGTGAGGTCGCGCAGCACCATGCCGTCGAGATCCAGCTCCGCACGCAGGACGGCGTTGTCCTGCTCTCCCGTGCGGTACAGGAACACGGTGAACAGCGGCCCGGTGTCCTCCGGGTCCACGGCCACCCCCAGGAGCCCGCCCTCGCCGTCGGCCACCGTCTGGTCGGCGAGCTCCTGCACTCCCCCGGACGCGGCCACCGGCTCGACGTCGCCGCTCGGGTGCACCACGGCGAGCGTCACGTCGTCGCGCATGGTGACGAGAAACCGCTCGCCCGGCAGCGGCGCCATGCCCCACGGGACCGGAAGCTCCTGGGCGACCACCTCGACGTCGGCCGTCACCGGTCCGTCCCAGGGATCCGCGCCGGGCGACGGCGCGCTCGCCGAGGCGGTAGGGCTCGGCGACACGACGCCCGGTTCCGGCGAGCCGGTACAGCCCGAGACCAGCAGTGCCACTCCGAGCACCCGGGCAACACACACAAACGTATCCACGCCCCCATCCAAGCACCGTGCGGCCGTGGGTGGTCGGCAGTTGGTCAGGTGATCGGCAGTCCCGGGCTGCCGATCATGTGACGAACTACCGACCACACCCTGCTGCCGTTCCCCCGGCCCCAGTGGCAGAGTGGAGGCATGAGCCTTGTCGAGCCAGCAGCCGTTCGGGCCCTCGTCGTCGTCGACGTGCAGCCGACGTTCTGCGAGGGGGGTGAGCTCGCCACCGAGGGCGCCAACGAGATAGCGCACCGCGTGGCCGCGTACACGGCGGCCCACCGCGACCGGTACGCGACGGTGCTGACCACGCAGGACTGGCACATCGACCCAGGTGACCACTTCAGCGAGAACCCGGACTTCGTCGACTCGTGGCCGCCGCACGGCATCGCCGGCTCCCCCAACGCCGAGCTGCATCCCGCGCTGGCCGATCTCGCCCCCGACGCCCAGCTCAAGAAGGGCCAGTACTCGCACGGGTACTCCGGCTTCGACGGAGCGGACGAGCACGGCCGCAGCCTCGCGACCATCCTGGCCGACGCCGGGGTGACCGCTGTCGACGTCGTCGGACTCGTCGAGTCCCACTGCGTGAAGCACACGGCGCTCGACGCCCGCCGCGCCGGCCTGTCCGCCCGCGTGCTGACCGACCTGACGATCCCCGTGTCGCCGGAGCAGGGCCGCACAGCGCACCAGGAGCTCACCGCGGCCGGCGTGGAGCTGCGGGTCTCCGCCACCCTCTGACCGGTCAGGAGCACGGGTCACCCTGCTCCTGGCACGCGCGGCTAGATCCAGCTCGGGAGCAGCATCAGCCGCTGCCAGTACTCGTACGGCACCGGCATCGCGGTCCAGATCGGGTAGTAGAGCACGCTCACACCCACGATCAGCACCACGAGCACGCCCGCCAGCCAGCACACGATGCGCCGGTCCCCGCTCCTGCGTGACGTGCGTTCGAGCCCGACCGCGAGCAGGTAGACGAGCGTCAGGATCACGAACGGCGTGAACACGATCGTGTAGAACGTGAAGATGGTCCGGTCCGCCAGGGGCCAGGAGTACTGGAACCAGGGCAGCCACCCTGCCGCGATCCCCGTCAGGGCCGCGGCGCCCCGCCAGTCGCGGAACCGGATCGCGAGCACCAGCACCACCGGGATCGCCAGCGCGCCCAGCCACCACAGCAGCGGGTTGCCGAGCGACGTCACCGCGGTCGCGCAGTCGCCGGCCGCGTCGGTGGGACACGGGCCCTGGCCGGGGGCGTACTTGTCCCAGTAGAACGACGTCGGCCGCCACTGCACGATCCAGCCCAGCGGGTGCGACGCGTAGTTGTGGTCCGAGCTCAGGCCGGTGTGGAAGTCCCACATCATGCGGTGGTACTCCCCCAGCGACCGGCCGGCCTCCCACGCTCCCTGCGCCCAGCCCCAGTCCGGCCACCAGCCCGGCGGCGCCACACCGTTCACGGCCGCCCAGTCCCGCAGGTACGACTTGGGGTGCGCGAACCACGCCGACCACGACGCGACGTACACGGCGGCCACCGTCGGCAGCATGATCAGCGCGGCCGGGACGGCGTCGACCACCAGGGCGTCCTCCCACCAGCGCTCGACGCCTGCGGTGCGGCGCGCCGTCATGTCCCAGACGACCGTGAGCACGCAGAACGCCGCGACGAAGTACAGACCCGACCACTTGACGCCGCACGCGAGGCCCAGCGACACCGCCGCAGCGAACCGCCAGCCACGGAACCCGATGCGCGGACCGTACTTCCCGATCGCCCCGCCCGCCTCGACGATCTGCGCCACGCGGTCCGCGAGCCGCCGTCGGGCCCACTCGCGGTCCAGCACCAGGCAGCCGAACGCCACGAGCACCCAGAACATGAGGAACTGGTCCAGCAACCCGGTGCGCGAGTGCACGATCGCCTCGCCGTCGACCGCGAGCAGCAGCCCCGCGACGAGCCCCAGCAGGGTCGACGAGAAGAGCCGGCGCGCGATCCGTACCAGGAGCAGCACGGCGAGAACACCGATGACGGCGCTCGCGATGCGCCACGCCATGGGGTTCTCGGCTCCGCCCATGAGGCGCATCCCGATGGCGATCATCCACTTGCCGACAGACGGGTGGACCACGTACTCGGCCTCGTCGGTCTTGTACGAGCTGACGTCGCCGGCCTCGAAGGCCGGGTTCGGCTCGTCCGGCCAGGCGGCCTCGAAGCCGAGGCTGGCGAGCGACCAGCCCTCCTTGACGTAGTACGTCTCGTCGAAGACCAGCTTGCCCGGGCGGCCGAGCTCCCACAGCCGCGCGCCCGCGGCGACAGCCGTCACGAGGAGCGCGCCGAACAGGGCCCAGAACCGGTCCGAGGTCCTCCGCCCGAGCGCGAGACGCCGCTCACCCAGCAGGTCGCGCAGGAGCCGGTCGCGGACGGAGAGCTCCGGCCTCGGAGCGCGCCCGACGGCGGGAAAGGACCCGGTGCGCGTCATCTTGCCGGCGACCGCTTCTCTGCGCACGTGGGCGCCGTACGTTCCGGGCAGAGCCTGCTGCGCTGCGGCGAAATGCGCTCCTGTGGCGTCAGGCTGCTGAGACACCGGGCCAGCATAGAGCGTGGGACCCTGTGGTTCATGACCGACCCGTCCCCGGTTCCCGGGCCCGCGCCCGAGGCCGGCTCCCTCGTCCTGGCCGCCACCCCCATCGGCAACACGGAGGACGCCTCACCCCGGCTCATCCGCCTGCTGTCCGACGCCGACGTGGTGGCCGCCGAGGACACCCGCCGGCTGCACGGTCTGGCCGGGCGGCTGGGTGTCCAGGTGCGCGGCAAGGTCACCAGCTATCACGAGCACAACGAGACGGCCCGGGCGGACGAGCTGCTCGACGTCGTCGCCGGGGGCGGCACCGTGGTGGTCGTGACCGACGCGGGGATGCCGTCCGTGTCCGACCCCGGGTACCGCATCGTGGAGCGCGCCATCGAACGCGACCTGCGGGTCACCGCAGCACCAGGGCCGAGTGCCGTCCTGACGGCGCTGGCGCTCTCCGGCCTGCCGACCGACCGGTTCACGTTCGAGGGCTTCGTGCCCCGCAAGGCCGGTGACCGTGCCCGGACGCTCTCCGCGCTCGCCATGGAGCCGCGCACGATGGTGTTCTTCGAGGCACCGCACCGGATCGCCGAGACCCTGAGCGCCATGGCGTCGGCGTTCGGGGAGACCCGGCCGGCCGCCGTCGCGCGCGAGCTCACCAAGACCTACGAGGAGGTGCTGCGCGGCCCGCTCGCCGAACTCGCCGAGCGGGCGGCCGCTGCGCAGCTCCGCGGCGAGATCTGCGTCGTCGTGAGCGGGGCGCCCGCGGTGCAGGCCAGCGTGGCGGACCTGGTGGGAGAGGTCCTGGACCGCGTCACCCAGGGCGAGCGGCTCAAGGCCGCGGTGGCCGAGGTCGCGGAGGCCGCGGGCGTCCCCAAGCGCGACCTGTACGCGGCGGCCCTGGCCGCCCGCCCCGCCCGTTGAGCAAGGGCTACCAGTCGATCTGAGGGGTGGGGTGGTATCGGGCGCCCTCGCGGCGCCAGGTGGCGGCCTCGACCGCGACCCGGCTCCGGAACGACTCCCAGTCCTTGTCCCCCGGCCGCGACCAGGCCGTCTCCGCCACCGCGGCGAGCCGGGGCAGCAGCATCGAGAAGAGGTCGTCGCGGTTGGGCAGGGTCTCGGTCCAGACCGCCGCCGAGACCCCCTCGATCGCCGACTCGGGCAGTCCTTCGATGAGGGTCGCCGGGTCCCAGTCGTAGGAGTCGTGCAGCTCGACGAACGCCGCCCACTGCTGGCCCAGCGGGTGCTCCGGCGTGTACTTCATGTCGAGGTAGGCCCGGGTGGCGGGCGACATCACGAACGTCGCGCCCGCCTGCGCGGCACGGAGGAACGGTGCAGGGTCCGGCCGGGTGTCCCAGTACTGCAGGACGGTGCCAGGCCGGACGAGCGCAGGCGCCTCGTCCTCGGCGGCCCCGGTGTCGCCCGGCTTCGCGCCGGGCACAGCGGCCTCGCCCGCCAGCGCCGCCACCGCCGCCTGGTCGCCGTGCGCGGAGCCGGCGGCCTCCTGCCAGGCGACGGGCGTCTTGCCCGCGCCCGCGACGATCTCCTGGCACAGCGTCACGAAACGGCCGAACTCCTCGGGCTGCATCACCAGCACCTCGTCACCGCCGAAGTGCACCCATGGCCCCAGCGTCATGCGCGCGACGTCGGTGAACACGTCCCGCAGGAACGGCTCGGTACCGGGCAGGCCGATGTGCAGCTTCGAGAAGCCGACCTCGATGCCGTCGTAGGTGTCGGTGGGCTCGCCCGACGGGGTGAGCTCGCCGTAGGCGTGGGTCGCCGCGTTGACGTGTCCGGGGACGTCGATCTCCGGCACGATCACGATCTCCCGCTCTGCCGCGTACTCCTGCAGCTCGCGGTACTCGTCGGTGCTGAGGAACCCGCCGGCTGCCCCCTCCACCGCGCCCTGCGACGACTTCTCCGTGAGCGCCGGCCGGGACGGGATCTCCAGCCGCCAGCCCTGGTCGTCCGACAGGTGCAGGTGCAGGCGGTTCATCTTGTACGAGCCGACGAGGTCGACGACGGCACGCAGGTCCGCCGGCCCGAACCAGTGGCGCACCACGTCCAGCGAGAGCCCGCGCCACGGGTATCGCGGCTCGTCCCGCACGACGACGGCGCCCACAGCGAGCGGTCCGCCCGTCTCCCCGCGGCCCGCCTGCTCGTCGACGCCCGGCTCGCTCCCGCCCAGCAGGACCGCACCATGGCGGCCCGCATTGATCAGCTGCCGCAGCGTCCGCACCCCGTGCAGCAGCCCGGCCCGCTCGGGTGCCGCGACGGTCACGCCGTCCGCAGTCACCGTGAGTGTGTAGCGCTCGGGGTTCTGGGAGCCCGCTGGGCCCGCTGCGGGGTCCGGGGTCAGGACGACCTGCGCGGCGCGGCCGCTCCCTGAGACGTCCTCGCGGCGCCGCGGGTCGGCGTCGAGGTCCTGGGACGCCGGCACGACGGCCACACCCGCGGTGGCGAGGAGGTCTCCGGCGAGGCGCGCGAGCACGCCGTCAGGAGCGTCAACGGTGACGGTTCTGAGGTCCAGCACCCCCTCGGCCCGTTCGAGCTCGACAGGTGCTGGGATGACGGCGTCGGCGACGACGGCCGCTCCGGTGCTCACGGTGGTCACGATTGTTAGGGGCCCCTTCGCTCGCGATGGTTGCCCGCAGTTTGGCAGGTTCAGCCAGCGGAGACCAGGCCGAGGAGCGGTTCGGTGGGCATGATGCTCGTGGGGTCGGCGGGGACCTCGCTCGGCGCGGACCAGCCGAGGAACGTGTGTGCGGGGATGTCGGCGGCGACGTCGGCCCAGACTCCGCCGGCCGTGGCCTGGCCCGCGCTGGGCCCTGCGGCCGTGAAGATCACCGCCACCTGCGGCGGAACCTGCAGCTTCGCCCGGTCGACCACGGACGCCGCCGTGGACTGGTGCACCTCCAGCATGACCTGCGGCAGGCCCTGCTTCGTCGCGATCGCGGCGAGCCGGTCGACCACCGCCTGCAGCTCCGCCACGGGTACGGCGCCCGGGTCCGCGCCGTTGCCCGCCACCCGGAACTCCGGGTGCACCGACAGGCCGATGCCCGGCTGCGAGAGCAGTGGCTCGAGGTCGTCGAGCTGCTCGACCAAGGGCTGGTTGCCCGGCGCGACGTCGAGCAGCACGAGCTGCCCGGCCTCGCGGATCGCCTCGACCGCCGGCGTGATCCTCTCCAGCGGCTGCTCGGCGACGTAGTCGCCGTCCTCCCCCGCCTCGGTGGACCGCAGGCTCGCCATCACCGTGACCAGCGGCGTGCCGCCCAGCAGCTCGCCGTTGATGGAGGCGGCGTCCACCGCCCGGGCAGCGTCGGCGGCCGGGTCGGCCACGCCGGCGGGCACCGCGTACGACGTCGACACGTACCGGCCGGGGAACAGGCGGAGCGAGCCGTCCGGCAGCGTCGCGCCCGACGTCGCAACGCCCACCTGCCAGCCCAGCGCGTCCGCCGAGCCGAACCCGTCGCCGATCCCCACCACGCCGAGCGGCTTGAGCGTGCGGATCGTCTCGACCGTCTCCGCGCTGGCCGCGACACTGCCGCCCGGCACCTCGACCGGGACCGCGCCGGCGGCGAGCGCGGTGCCGATCGCTGCCTCCTGGCCCAGCTTCGGGTCCACCGCGACCAGGACCTCCTGCAGCAGGCGCGGGTCGGCGACGTCAGGGATCTCCGCACGCAGCCCGTCGACGTCGGCGGCGTCGAGACGGTCTGCGGTCGGCATCTCGACCTTGACCTCGTTCTCCTTCTTGTCACCGCCGCCGCCGCGACCGGCCGACGCCGCCGCCTCAGCGGCCGCGCTCAGCGCACCCGGATCGAAGCCGACCACGGCCGCCTCGCCCGTGGCTGCCCCTGCCTCGGCGACAGCCTCCTCGTCACCGATGACGACGACGCTGCTCGCGCCGAGCCGCGTCAGCTCGGCGGCGATGTTGATGTCCGAGACGCCGCCGTCGGTGAGCAGCACGGGAGCGGTGACGGCGGCTCCGGTGGCCGCGGCCGTCGAGCGCGCGTCGGCGTCGTCGGCCGAAGCGAGCACGACGACCGGTGAGGCGTGGAAGAACGCCTGGCTCGCGGTGAGGGCGAGCTCGGCCGGGTCGGTCGAGTCGAGCACCAACGCAGGCCCGGACGGTTCACGGACCTGGAAGTTCTCCCCCGTCTTGCCGTCGACGCCCTCGGCGGTCGGCACCGTGCACCCGGCGAGGACGAGGGCAGCCACCGCGAGCAGAGCTGCAGCGGAGGCAGGACGATGGTGTGGGACGAATCGGACGTTCCGGATGGCCACGAGCGACATTGTCTCCCACTCGGCGACGAAGTGGAAACCCCGGGTCGCCGTCCGGCAGCGTGCGGGCAGCCCGCGAACAGCACCCGGACAGCGCCCGGACAGGGCGGCCGCCACCGGCCGCCCCCCGGGGATCAGCCGAACGTCATGGTGTAGACCTGCACGCCCTCGGGGACCTCGAGGTCCACGAGTCCAGCGGTCGGCTCGTCACCCTCCAGGAGCGGATAGAGTCGCGGGCTGCCCGAGACGTCGATGTTCGTGGTGGCCGGCCGTCCGTCGGCGGTCACCGTCGCCTCGACGGTCCCTTCACCGCCGAGGACCACGAAGACGTCGGCCGACCGGTACGCGAGGCGTACCCGTGCGTCGTCGGACAGCGCCCGCGCGCCCTGGAAGTCGATCTCCCAGGTCCCGCCGAGCGAGAACGTGTCCTGCTTCTGCTCGTCCTCGAGGACGAACTTCGTGCGGCCTGCCGCATAGCCCGGCTCACCCGCGTAGTTGATGACGCGCTTGATGGAGAAGTACGTCTCGGGCGTGATCGCGTCGTCCGGTGTCGTGTCCTGCACGGTGGTGGGCTCCGGCAGGTCCACGCCGGGATCGGCGTCGGTCAGGAGCTCACGGATGAGCTTCTCGGTCTGCTCGTAGCCGCCCTCGCCCAGCCGGATGTGCCGGACCGTGCCTTCGGCGTCGATCAGGTACTGGGCCGGCCAGTACCGGTTCCGGTAGGCGGTCCAGGTGGCATAGGAGTTGTCCTGGGCGATCGGGTAGGTCACGTCGAGGTTCTCGGCGCCGGCGATGACGTTGCGCGTCTCGCGCTCGAAGGCGAACTCCGGCGTGTGGACGCCGATCACCTCGAACCCCTCGCCGACGTCCCTGTACTGGTCGTACCACGCGTTGACGTGCGGGATCGCACGCTGGCAGTTGATGCACGAGTAGGTCCAGAAGTCGACGAGCACGACCTCGCCGCGCAGGGCCTCCAGCTTCAGCGCCTTGCCCTCCGGCGTGTTGAGCCAGGTGTCGATGCCGCGGATCTCCGGTGCCGTGCCGCAGTCCTCGAGCACGGGTGCGCCGTTCGAGCAGTTGGACAGCTCACGGTTCTCGTCGGTGACGAGCCCGCCGAGGTCGAGCGCCTCGCGCACCGTCTCCGAGGAGTCGACGCGCTGCTGGAGCGCACCCGTGTAGTCGGGGAGCTGCCGCTGGATCGCCGCGGGCAGGTTGAACGCGAGGGCGATGGCCAGCAGGATCACGATCACGCCGCCACCGGTCCGGATGGCCTTCGTGTGGCGCTGGAAGGCCTGGACCCGCTCGGCGATGCGCCGCCCGGCGAGGGCGAACAGGAGGAGCGGGAGGGCCGCGCCGACGGCGAACGACACCGTGAGGGCGACCGTCCCCGATCCGATGTTGCCCGTTGCGCCCGCGACCGTGATCGCGGCGAGGACCGGTCCTGCGCACGGCACGTAGAGCACGCCGAGGCCCAGGCCGAGGGCGAACGCGCCCCGGTCCTGCCGCGCCGCGCCGCGCTTCGCCCCGAACACGGCGATGCGCTGGAAGGGGCGTTCGAGGACGGTCTCGAACCGGGGCACGATCATGCCGATGCCCAGCAGCACGAGCAGTGTGATGCCCGCCCAGCGCAGCAGGTCCTGGGGCAGGCCCAGCACGGAGAGCAGCAGAGAGCCGAGCAGCGTGAAGACGCTGAAGCTGAGAACCAGCCCCACGATGACGATGTAGGGGCGCAGCGAGCGCCGGGTGCGCACCGCGGTTGCCGTACCGCCGGCGCCCGTGCCGGCTGTGTCGGCGGAGCCCGGCGTACGAGCGCCCTGCACACCACCCGCGAAGAAGATCACGGGCAGCATCGGCAGGATGCACGGCGATATCCCGGTGATGAGGCCTCCCAGGAGGCCGATGACGATGAGGGTTCCCATGTGGCGGGTTCGGCGCACGGGCCGTTCCGGATGGGTACGGCAGGTACTCCAGGTGCGTGCGGCGGGCGATCCGGGTGGTCGAAGAACTCGTGCCGTCCGACTCCCATCCGGGCGGCCGTCGGCTCCGAACCACGGTCAAGACGGCCCGTGAGACGCGGGACGACGACATACCGAGGAGAGACCGATGAACGTTCGAACCCGAAAGTCCTACGCAGCCGCCGGCATCGCCGCCCTGACCGTGTTCGGCCTCACAGCCTGCAGCTCCGGCTCAGCGGACGAGGCGACCGGTGCGAGCGAGACCGCTGCGACCGAGGAAGCCCCGGCGCCCGAGGAGGAGCCGTCGGACGAGATGTCCGAGGACATGGCTGCCGACCCGGCCGCGAACCTGGTCGGACCTGGCTGTGCCGCGTACGCCGAAGAGGTGCCGGACGGCCCCGGCTCGGTCACCGGTATGTCCACCGACCCGGTGGCGGTCGCGGCGTCCAACAACCCGCTGCTCACGACGCTGGTCGCTGCCGTGAGCGGCGAGGTCAACCCGGACGTCAACCTGGTCGACAGGCTGAACGGTGACGAGTTCACCGTCTTCGCGCCGGTGGACGACGCCTTCAAGGCGATCGATGCCGAGACGATGGAGACGCTGTCGACGGACGCCGACATGCTGACCGAGATCCTCACCTACCACGTGGTGCCCGGCCAGCTCACCCCCGACCAGGTGGTCGGCGAGCAGACGACCGTCCAGGGCGGCACCATCGAGGTCAGCGGCAGCGATGACGAGCTCATGGTGAACGACGCCAAGGTGATCTGTGGTGGCGTCATGACGCAGAACGCGACCGTCTACCTCGTCGACTCGGTCCTCCTGCCCACGATGTGACCCTGCAGCACCCCGCCGGCGACCGGCGTTGAACGCCCGACGGCCCGTCCCGACCGCAGAGGTCGGGACGGGCCGTTCGCCTGTGCGGTCCGGGACTGCCGGTGGAAGGCTCGAGGGCTAGGCGCCCAGTACGACGATCGGGTCCGTCGTCGGCTGCTCCGAGCCGGACTCCGGCTCGACCGACACGGCCATCCCGACGCCGTCGACGCCCCGGACCAGCGAGGACGTCTCGCCGTCCCGGAGCGACAGGACGCCTGCCGAGGAGACGCTGCCGTCGGCCGCCACGACCCAGAGCTGGTAGGCCTTGCCTTCGGCGGGCTCGGGCAGGTCGTCGGCCCGGAAGAGCATGTCGCCGTCGGCGACCAGCACCGACGCGGCGCCACCGCCCTCGACGGTGCCGCGCAGGATGGAGGCGTCGGGGTCGACGAGCATCTCGGACACGATCTCGCTCTGCTCACGCAGCCGGTCACGTTCGGCAGTGACCTGCACGGCGATCGTCGTCGGGACGGCGATCGCCGCCACAGCAGCCACCGCGGTGGCCGCGATGCCCCAGCGACGCGCTCGACGACGGGACGAGAGGTCGACGACGTCGTCGCGGGCCGCCGTCGGACCGGGACCCGGTGGCGGGGCCGCGGGCGGGGCGCCCACCTGGGGTGTGCGCTGCACCCGCTCGAGGACGCTCGCGCGCAGGTGGGCGGGGGGCGCGGTGTCGACGGCGAACGCCGCGACGACGTCGCGGTACTCGTCGAGTGCCCTGCGCGCGGCGGGGTCGGACTCGAGGAGCCCGTCGACCGCGCGTCGTTCCGCGTCGTCGAGAGCGTCCAGCGCGTACCCGGGCAGCAGGTCCCACACGTCGGCGTTCCCGCTGCGCCGTTCACCGTTGTTCGCGGAGTCAGCCACGACGCACCCCCAGGCATTCGCGAAGCCGACCCAGCCCGTCGCGGATCCTGCTCTTGACGGTCGGGAGCGCGGCACCGAGCTGCTCGGCGACCTCGCGATAGGTCAGGCCGCCGTAGTACGCGACGACCACCGCTTCCCGCTGGGTCGGGGTAAGTCCTTCGATGCAGCGGCGCACGGCCGAGCCCTCGAGGTTCCGCTCGACGTCCTCGACGACGACGTCGAGCGGAGCCTCACCCATGCGCAGGTCGGTGTCCCGCTGGTCGCGGTTCCTGCGGGACTGCTCGGAGCGCACGCGGTCGACCGCGCGCCGGCGCGCGAGCGTCGCGACCCAGGTACGGGCGGAACCGCGCGCCGCGTCGAATCGTGCTGCTGTCTGCCACACCTCCACCATCACCTCCTGGGTCACTTCTGCCGCATGGTCGGGGTCGCGCAGGACACCGAGCGACGCGCCGTATGCCACCGGTCCGAGCGCGTCGTAGACAGGCGTGAACGACGTCGGGTCGCCCCCGGCGCACGCCGTGAGGAGTGCGTCGACAGCGTCGCGCGACGCGGTTCGGGCTGGTGGTGAGGCCACCGCCCCAGTCTGCCCCACGAGAACCTCCGATCGTGTCTGCTCAGGTGGTTCGGCGCCGACCCGGACCTGGATGGGTTCCGCGTCGTCGTGGGGCGTGGGAGCGGGGTCTACCAGTCGTGGACCGAGCCGTCCTTCAGGCGGTTGACCGGCAGGTAGCCGGGCTCGTACGGGTGCGCGGCGGCCAGCTCCTCGTCCAGCTCGACGCCGATGCCGGGGACCTCGCCGGGGTGCAGGTAGCCGTCCTGGAACGTGTAGGCGTGCCGGAAGACCTCGTTGGTGAGGTCCGTGTGCCCCGAGTACTCCTGGATGCCGAAGTTGTGGACCGCCAGGTCCAGGTGCAGGGCAGCGGCCATCCCCACCGGCGAGATGTCCTCCGGCCCGTGGATGGCGCTCTTGATGCCGCGCTGGCCCGCGTAGTCGAACAGCTTCTTCATGGGGCTGACGCCGCCGAAGTGCGTGACGGCGGAGCGCACGTAGTCGATGAGCCGGTCGTCGATGAGGGTCTGGTAGTCGAACACGGTGTTGAACACCTCGCCGATCGCCAGCGGCGTCGTCGTGTGCTGCCGCACCAGGCGCAGCGCCTCCTGGTCCTCGGCGGGCGTGCAGTCCTCCAGCCAGAACAGGTCGTACGGCTCGAGGTCCTTGCCGAGCCGGGCCGCCTCGATCGGCGACAGCCGGTGGTGCGCGTCGTGCAGCAGCGGCAGGTCCGGGCCGAACTCGTTGCGGACCGCCTCGAAGACCCGCGGGATGTACCGCAGGTACGCGGCGGTGTCCCAGTCCTCCACGGCAGGCTGGGCGAGCACGTCCGGTGCGGACCCGTCGGCCGACGGCGCCGTGTGGACACCGTAGACCGACTGCAGCCCCGGGACCCCGCTCTGGATGCGGATGGCCTGGTAGCCGCGCTCCTGCAGCGCCCGGACGGAGTCGAAGATCTCCGCCAGGCTGGAGCCGTTCGCGTGCCCGTAGGCACGGATCCGGTCCCGGCTGGCGCCGCCGAGCAGCTGGTACAGCGGCAGGCCGGCGACCTTCGCCTTGATGTCCCACAGGGCGACGTCGACCGCCGCGATGGCCGCCATGGTGACCGGGCCGCGCCGCCAGTAGGCGCCTCGGTACAGGTACTGCCAGGCGTCCTCGATCCGGTGCGGGTCGCGCCCGATCAGCAGCGGGGCCACGTGGTCCCGCAGGTAGCTGACGACGGCGAGCTCACGACCGTTGAGGGTGGCGTCGCC
This sequence comes from Promicromonospora vindobonensis, assembly GCF_042685865.1. NCBI lineage: Bacteria > Bacillati > Actinomycetota > Actinomycetes > Micrococcales > Promicromonosporaceae > Promicromonospora > Promicromonospora vindobonensis. Next base: position 1,723,305 of record NZ_JBHUOG010000001.1, read on the forward strand.
GAGCCCTGTCACACCGTCGTCCGTGGTGATCTGGAGCGTGACGAAGTTGCGGCCGGGCGAGGTGACGACGACCTTCGCGTCGACGATCTTCATGCGGAGACTCTCTGTTGGCGGGATGGGGTGGGTGCGGACGAACGCCGTCAGCCCTTGGTGGCACCGGCGGTGAGGCCCGCCACGAGATAGCGCTGCCCGAAGACAGCGGCGAGGAGCACCGGCACGGTCATGAGGGTCGCGGCCGCCATCAGACCGCCCCAGTCGGTGCTCGCGTAGGACATGAAGTTGAACAGCAGCACGGGCATCGTCATGGTCCGCTCGTCCGCGAGGATCAGGGCGAAGATGAAGTTGTTCCAGCTGAAGATGAACGCCAGCACGGCGGCGGACGCCGTGCCCGGCGCCGCCAGCGGCAGCGCGATGCGCAGGAACGCCCCGAAGGCGGAGAGACCGTCGGTCCGCGCGGCGTCCTCGAGCTCGACCGGCAGGCCTTCGAAGAACCCGATCATGATCCACAGGATCAGCGGCACGGACACGAACATGTGGCTCAGGATCAGCACCAGGTGGCTGCCGACCAGGCCGAGCTGCGCGAACATGTAGTACCAGGGCACCAGCAGCGAGATGGCCGGGACGATGCGGGCCACGAGCACGATGGAGCCGGTGCGGCGCATCCGGAACCGGCCGACGGCCCACGCGGCGGGCACGGCGATGACCACGCTCAGCGCCGTCGAGACGACGCCGATGATCAGCGAGTTCGTCAGCGACTGCACGAGCACGCCGTCGGCCAGGACGTTGCGGAAGTTGTCCCAGGTGGGGGTGAAGGCCAGCCCGACGGTGGGGTCGGTGACCTGGACGTTCGTCTTGAGGGCTGCGGCGATCATCCAGACGATCGGCAGGGCGATCACGGCGCACACGACGACGATCAGCACGGCGCGCAGCACGCCGAGCACCCGCTGTGGGCGGGACCGCCGTCGGGCCACGATGCGTTGCGGGACCCGCGCCGGGGTGCGGTCGGGGGCGGGGGTGGTCACGGCGCTCACGAGGCGCTCCTCTCGGTCCGGCGCCGCAGCACCACCACTATCGCGACGATGAACAGCGTGAACAGGACCAGGACGGCCGAGGCGAGGCCGTACTCCTGGTAGTCGAAGGTGAGGCCGTAGGCGTAGACGTTCAGCGTCTCGGCCTCGAAGTCCGAGCCGCCGCCCGGCCCCTTGGTCGCGTAGATCAGGTCGAACGTCTTGAGCGCGTCGACGCCGCGGAGCACCAGGGCGGTGAGGATCGTGGTGCGCAGCATCGGCAGGATGATGTGGACGAACCGCTGCCACGCGTTGGCGCCGTCGACCCGGGCAGCCTCCTCCGGCTCCTCGGGGAGCGTGGTGAGTCCGGCCAGCAGCAGCACCGTCATCATCGGCGTCCACTGCCAGACGTCGATCAGCATCAGGGTCGGCAGCGACTGCGAGACCGACCCGAGGAACTCCTGCGGCGGGATGCCCACGAATCCGAGCAGATGGTTCGCGATGCCGTTGGTGGGGTCGAGGATGAGCATCCAGAGGATGCCGATGGCGACCGGCGTGGCCAGCAGCGGGACCATGAGGATGGTGCGGACGATCTCCATGCCGCGGAACGCCTTGCGCAGGAGCATCGCGAGCGCCAGCCCGAGCACCGTCTCCAGGACGACGGCGCCGAGCGTGAAGGTGACGGTCCGTCCCACCGCGGGCCAGAACCGCCGGGTGTCCGTGAGCGCGTCTGCGAAGTTCTGCAGGCCCACGTAGGCGTTGCCCGCGTTCACGGCGCCGAACGCGTCGGTGAGGCTGAGGTTGATGGTGAACGCCAGGGGGAACACGATCATCAGCCCGACGAACCCGAGAGCCGGGGACAGCAGGGCCCACTTGAGGCGGCGGTTCGCCTGCTCGAAGGTCACGAGGGGCTTCTCGGCCGCCTGCGGGCGGCTGCCGGGTGCGGCGCCGACGGCGGCGCGCGTGGTGGTCGTCGTCATCAGAACTCCCGCTGTCGGTTGTCACGGACGAGGAAGTCGTTGAACTCGGCGTCCGCGTCGGCGGCGACGGCCGGCACGTCCTCGCCGAGGATGCCGGACACGAGCGGGCGGCCGACGATGTCGCGGGCGCGGCCCACCTGCATGACGTCGGGGCGGTCGTGCCCGATGCCGTTGGCTGCGTTGACCCGCATGGTCTCCGCGAGCTCTGCCGGGAAGGACGCCAGCGTCTCCGGGTCGTCCCAGACGGACTGCCGGGCGCCCGGGATGCCCTCGGACTGCAGCCGGGCGACCATCTGGGGGCTGGTGGCCCAGCGCAGGAACTCCCAGGAGTCGTCGCGCAGGAGCGAGAACTCGTTGATGGCGAGGCTCCAGGACGGGATGTTGTGCGGGACGGAGCCGGCCGGGCCGGCCGGGAACGGCGCGAAGCCCACGGTGTCGGTGACCGTGGAGATCTTCTCGTCGAGGAAGTTGCTGTAGATCGCGTCCGCGTCGATGTACATGGCGGACTTGCCCTGCGCGAAGATCGGCATGGCCTGCTCGAGGCTCATGTTCGTGACCCCGGGCGGTCCTGCCTCGTGCAGCAGGCGCCCGTAGTACTGGTAGGCGGCGATCGCCTCGGGCGAGCCGATGCCCGACCGGCCGTCGTGGGTGAAGTCGCCGCCGAAGGAGTAGAGGAAGCTGGACCACTGCGAGACGGCGCCGTTGCGCTGCCCCCGGCCGACATACCCGAAGAAACCCTCGCTGCGCCGCTCGAGCTCCAGGGCGATGTCGAGCATGTCGTCGAGGGTCCGCGGCGCTCCGCCGAAGTCCTCGAGCAGGTCCTTGCGGTAGTACAGCGCCGGACGCTCGGTCACCACGGGCACGCTGACGGCCGCGCCACCGACGGTCGACCGCTCCCGCGGAGCCTCCTGGAAGTCGGTCCAGCGGAAGCCGGTGTCGCCGTCGACCCGGTCGGTGAGGTCGGCGATCCACCCGTTGCGGGCGAACATCAGCTGGTCCTGCAGCGGCCGGATCGTCATGACGTCGATGTCGGTGGCCGACGCGTTGAGCTTGACGTTGAAGCTCGACGTGAGCTGGTCGGCGGTGAGCATCCGCATGGTCACCCGGCGGCCGATCTTCTCCTCGAACTCGGGGAGGTAGCGGGCGATCGCCTGTGTCCAGACGTGGTTGATCGCGAGCACCCGCAACGGAGCGTCAGGAGCGGCCGTCTGCGGCCCGCGCGAGCAGGCCGCCAGCACGGACGCAGCGGCGAGCACGCCGAACGACCGTCGGGTCAGCTCGCCGGCGCGCCGAGGGCTCGTTGGCAGTGTCATGCGTGCGTCACACCTCCGTGTGTGGCCAGCTCGTCGAGCGCTGGGTAGGTGTGCCTGGACGGCTCGGACGGCGCAGATACCCAGCACTCGACGAAGGAAGGATCGCTGTGGTCCAACTGGTAGGACCAGTTGCACGCTAGCACGGTGGAGACGGTGACCCAAACGCCCCGCAGGGAGCTCTGTTGACACGGGCAGCACACCGACGTACAAATGATAAATCGATTGTTCACTGGAAACGTCGCCGACGAGGCGACCTGAACGGCTAGGAACCATGACCTTCTTCCCCTCCGGGTTCTTCGACCCGCTGCCACGGATCCTCGTGGCGGACGACTTCGACAACGGCATGAGCGGGTGGCTCGACCTGCGCCCGAACTTCGTGGCCCCCGGGTTCCGTGAGCACTCGGAGGACATCGACCTCATCCACTGGGGCCCGACCATGCTCAGCTCCGCGACCTTCGCGTTCGGAGGAACACACGGCTCGGCGAGCGGCACCTACTCCCTCAAGCTCTCGAGCCGCGCAGCAGCGGGCCCGGCCGACGAGCCCCCCGCACCCGGGTCGATGGGCCTGGCGATCAAGCGGCTCTCCGTGCCCCGTGACACCCGCCGGCTGCGGTTCGAGGCGCTCATCGCGCACAAGGCCGAGCAGGACCGGCCAGGGCTCGGGGTCAACGACCTGCGCGCGTTCGGCATGTTCGTGGACCTCCAGGACAGCGAGCACCGGTACATGCCCGGCGTCCGCTACGTGAACGCCGTCGCAGGCGAACCAGTACGCCGTTGGCAGTACTACAGCCCTACGGACGCCACCGACGAGGAGTGGAGCTATGGCGCCGACGGGTGGCACAAGGCCGGCATCGATCCGCAGTGGTTCGGCGAGCGCCGCGCCGACGGGTCGACCGTCGCGACCACCTGGTTCGAGGACGGCGAGCAGCACCTGATCTACAACGAGTCGGACGACAAGCTGAACTGGACACCGTTCTCCCTGACGGTCGACGTCGTAGGGCGCCGCTACGAGGAGTTCCGCGTCGGGAGCAGGAGCTTCCGCTTCCCCGAGGACGCGCGGCCGACCCTGGCACCTGCCTACAACGACATCGAGGGCCTGCTCAACCCCGTGTTCTTCGTCGAGGCCGACACCGATCGACGGGTGTCCCTGTTCCTCGACTCCGTGCTGATCTCCGCCGAGCAGGGAGAGCGGGCGTGAAGAACTTCTACAGCTCCGTGATCGAGCTCAGGCAGGACGTCGGCCAGCGGTTCGAGACCCACCCGTACGAATGCGGGTGGGCCGACGAGGCCATCTTCTTCGTCGAGCTGCACGACCCCGAGCCAGGCACCCACGTCGAGCTGCGCGTGCAGATCAGCGCCGACGGCATCCGCTGGCTCGACGAGGGAACGACGCTCGAGACGGCCGCCACCACATTCGCCCGCGTCAGCCACTTCGGAGGGTTCCTCCGACTGACAGGTTCCGCACGGAGGACCGACGGTGCGACGACGTCCGCCACCGTCTCCGTGCGCCTCGCTCTGAAAGGTTAGGAAGGAAACGATGACGTTCCGGATCAACAAGGCCACCATCGGCGCCACCGTCGGCACCGCACTCGAGTGGTACGACTTCTCTCTCTACGGGACGGCCAGCGCCCTGGTCTTCCCCGCCGTGTTCTTCCCGAGCCAGGACCCGGTGACCGCGACGCTCGCGTCGTTCGCCACGTTCGCGGTCGGGTTCTTCGCCCGTCCCGTCGGTGGCCTCATCATCGGGCACCTGGGCGACCGATACGGCCGACGGCAGATGCTCTTCCTCACGCTCGTCCTGATGGGTCTCTCGTCGACCCTGATCGGCCTCGTCCCGAGCTACGCGAGCATCGGTGTCGCGGCACCGGTCCTGCTGATCGTCCTGCGGGTGCTGCAGGGCTTCGGCGCCGGCGGCGAGTACGCCGGCGCGACGCTGCTGGCGGCGGAGCACTCCCGGGACGGCGCGCGCGGCCTGAACGCCTCGATCCCGGGCGCGGGGAACGCCGTCGGCGCGCTCCTGGCGACCGGCGTCCTGACCCTGCTCAGCACCACCCTCCCGCAGGAGGCCTTCCTGTCCTGGGGCTGGCGTGTGGCGTTCCTGCTGAGCATCGCCGTCAGCATCACCGGCGTCGTCATCCGGCTGCGGGTGGCCGAGAGCCCGGAGTTCGTCGCGACGAAGACCCGTGGCGACGTCCCCCGGGTGGCCATCGGGGAGCTCTTCCGGACCGCCGGGCGGAAGATCCCGTTCGCGATGCTCGCGAGCATCGGGCCCAACGTCGCGAGCTATCTCCCGTCGGTGTACGCGCTGACCTACCTGACCGCCTCCGTGGGAGCCCCCTCGTGGGTCGGGCTCACCGGCATCCTGATCGGCAACCTCCTCAAGCTCGTGACGATCCCGCTCGCCGGCTGGATCTCGGACCGGGTCGGGCGCCGTCCGGTGTTCCTCGCGGGGGCGCTCGGCGCCCTGGTGCTCATCTACCCGTTCTTCTTCCTGCTCGACACGGGTACCCCGGTCCTCGTGTGGGCCGCGCTCGTCCTGATCTTCACGTTCTGCAACGACGCGATGCTGGCGGCCCAGTCGGGCTTCATGTCGGAGCTGTTCGAGGTCCGGTACCGCTACACCGGGGTCACGTTCAGCCGCGAGATCACCGGGGCCCTCGTCGGCGGCACCCTGCCGTTCGTCGCCGCATCACTCACCACGGCGGCCGGGGGCGGGTTCGAGCTGGTGGCGCTGTACTGCGCCGTGCTGTTCGGGCTGGCCGCCCTCGGCATGTTCCTGCTGCCGGAGACCCGCGTGGCCGCCGGCGCGAGCACCGCGGCACGATCCGTCGAAGCATGACCTGGCGGTGGAGCGGCCGCCCGTTGGCCGCCGCTCCACCCAGCCCGGCATAGTGGGGCCATGAACGCATCCGGGCAGCACACGACGGCTCGACCCGGACCACGCAGCGGCCCCGTCCGGCTGGCCGACGTCGCGGCGGCGGCCCAGGTGTCCCCCGCGCTGGCCTCCCGGGTCCTCAACGGTGACCCGGCGGCGCGGGCCGCACCCGCCACCAAGGCACGCATCGTCGAGGCGGCGGCACGCCTCGGCTACGTCCCCAACGTGGCGGCGAAGAGCCTCCGCGTCAGCCGGACCGGGCTCATCGGCCTCGTCGTCCACGACCTGTCCAGCCCCATCTACCTGGAGCTGATGCGCGGGGCCCGCGAGGAAGCGGCCCGCCACAGCTACTTCCTGGTGCTCGGCGACGTCGACGAGCTCCTCGATGACGACGATGCGTTCCGGATCTTCATCAGCGGGCGACGGGTCGACGGCATCATCATGCAGGGCGGGCACAGCGAGCTCGACCTGCGGATAGGCGACATCGCGCAGGCACTTCCCACCGTCGTCGTCAACGCCCCGACCGAGGTCGACCACGAGGGGGCGACCCAGGTCTTCCCGGACGAGCCCGCCGCGACGCGTCTGCTCACCCAGCATCTGATCGAGCTCGGGCACCGGCGCATCGGCCTGGTCTCCGGTCCTCGGCAGTCCATGACCAACCGCCTGCGCGAGGAGGGCATCGTCTCAGCCCTCGACGCGGCAGGTCTGGAGCTCCGCGAGGACGACCGGGTCCACGGCGAGTGGTCGGCCGACGGCGGACGGGCCGGCGTCGACGAGCTCGTGCGGCGCTGGGGACCCGGGACGGACCGGCCGTCGGCCCTGATCGCCGGCAACTCCCTGATCGGCATCGGCATGCTCGGGGCGGTCGGGCGGCACGGCATGGTCGTCCCGCGTGACCTGTCCGTCGCGGCGGTGCACGACACCTGGATCAACGAGCACCTCGCCCCGTCGCTCACGGCCGTCAGCCTGCCGTTGCACGAGGTCGGGACGGTAGCGGTCAAGACGTTGCTGGCCGGGACGAACGGGGACCGGCTCACGTTGTCGGACCCTCCGCCCGTGCTGCACCGCCGCGCGTCGACGGGAGCACGCCCGGCAGGGTGACGCCGTCGCAGGTCGACGACGTCGAGTGCCGCCGCTACCGCTCCAGCAGCGTCTCGATGTGCCGGGAGGCCATCAGGTCGAGGCCGACGTCGAGATCCGGGCCGTACGTCCGTAGCCCGAGCGCGAGATGCTCGCGCATGCGCTCCCGGGCCAGCTCGACGTCGCGCGCCTGGATCGCCTCGACGATCTCGGGGTGGTGTGGCACCCCCGGCTCCCCGATCCGCGGGTCGGAGTTCGAGCGCAGCATCATCTCGAACATCATGCCGCCGATCGACGACAGCATGATCCGCAGCACCGGGTTGCCGCAGGCGGCGGCGATCGTGTCGTGGAAGCGGAGGTCCTCGCGCGCCTTGTCGACGACGTCGCCCGCCGACTCGACCCGGTCGAGCGCACGGACGATCGCCTCGACCTCCTCGTCGGAGGCCCGCTCCGTGGCCAGCCCCGCGATCTCGACCTCGAGCGGGATGCGCGCCTCGATGAGCTGCCGGACGGTCGGCCGCTCGGTGCGGTAGAGCGCGTCGTATCCCCTGGCGTGCGCGGAGGACTGCTCGGTGACGAACGATCCGCGTCCGGGCGCCACCTCGATGAGGTCGGTGGCCTCGAGGCGGCGCAGCACCTCCCGGATCACGTTCCGGCTCGCGCTGAACTGCACCGCGAGCTCGCGCTCCGAGGGCAGCTTGGTACCCACCGCCCACTCGCCCGTGCGGATCTGCTGCTCCAGCTGCCGCGCGATGTGCTCGGTGAGCAGACCCCTGCGTCCGGTCGTGCCCGTCTCACGGGGGTCCGACGGCGGTGCGAGGGGGGAAGTCATGCGTCGAGGATAAGCATCGGTGGCGTCAGCACTACCCCGCCGGCCCCGGGACGTCACCGCGGCCGGCCGCTCAGCACTGCTCGTACGCGTAGGCGGCCTGGTCGGGTCCCACCAGGTCCCGGTCGCGCAGGATCGTCAGCGGCGCACGGGCCGGGTCGGCGCAGACGGCGGCGAAGTCCTCGGGGAGGTTGTCGGTGTACTCGATCTGGAGCACGTGCTCCCCATAGACGCCGGTGTACGAGCCGCACTCGTCGTAGGCGGCGCACTCCTCGGTGACCGCGAAGTCGAACCCGAGCTCGCGGCCCTGCGTCGTCGCCTCGGCGGCGTTCTTCTGCCCGATGGCGAGGCCCGCCTCGTGGGCGATGTCGATGTAGGAGCCCGCGAGCGCCAGGGCGTCCGCCTGCTCGATCAGGCCGGTGCTCGGCTCGCTGAACCGGGTCCAGGTGTCGAGGTTGTCGATCTCCACCGCCTCGAAGCCCGCGTCGGCGCACCCTGTGATCACGGGACCGAGGATGCCGAGGATGCGGTCGCGCTGCCCCTGCGTCGAGGGGTCGAGGACGTACTCGTCGGGCCAGTCGGGGTCGATGACGAGCTCGCCGGCGGCGTCGTGCAGCAGCAGGTCCTCGTTGCCGTCGAGCCAGAGGTCCGCCTGGCCGGGCTGGGTCTGGAACCCGTTGACGTAGCAGATGTTGTAGGCCCCTGCGGCGGTGGCCGCTGTGGCGTCCCGTACGACGACGTCGAGCCCGCCGTCGAGGTCGTAGGCGGCACCGAGCTGATAGTCGAACTGCCCGCTGACGGGCGGAAGGGTCACGTCGGCGACCTCGACGGACGCGGTGCCCTGACCTGCGCCGTGCCCCGCCTCCGCCTCGGCGCTCGGGCCGCCCTGGCAGGCGGTCAGTGTGAGAGCGACGAGCGCGGCGACGATCAGCTGAGGCATCTGCCGATCGTAGGCGGAACGCAGGGGCGACGACGCGAGCCTCCGACAACTGCTCAGTCGGAGTGATCGCTCCCGCCCTGCCGACGGATCAGGCCTCGGTCACGGCGACCGCCTGCGCGATCGGGGTCCGACCGTTGCCGAACGGGATGGTGCGGCCCACGGTGCTGTCGTCGGCAAGGACCGCTGCGGCCACCGCCGCGACGTCGGCCCGCGAGACCCGGCCGTCGCCTGGGTTGACCACCTCGATGAGCCCCGTCGGCTCGTCCATGGTGAGCGGTCCGGGCTGCAGGATCGTGTAGTCGAGGGCCGAGGCGCGCAGGTGCTCGTCGGCCGCGGCCTTCGCCTCCGCGTAGGCGAAGAACGAGTTGTCCTCCGGCACGCCGTGGTCGGGCTGGGCGCCGAGGTACGACACCATCACGTAGCGCATGACGCCCGCCTCGTTCGCCGCGTCCATCGTGCGGATGGCGGCATCGCGGTCGACGGCGTAGGTGCGCTCCGGGTTCCCGCCGCCCGCGCCGGCCGACCAGACCAGCGCGTCGTGCCCCTCCACCACGGTGACGAGGCCATCGACGTCGAGGTGCTCGACGTCGGCGATCAGCGGGATCGCGCCCGTTGCCGCGACCTCGTCCTGGTGGTCCGGGTTGCGGATCACGCTCGTGACGACATCGCCTCGCTCGACCAGCAGCGGGGCGAGCCGGAGCGCGATCTTGCCGTGGCCACCGATGATCAGAACACGGGACATGGTGCTTCCTTCCGTCGGGTTCGGCTCCAGGCTATGCCGGGTTGCCGCCTCGGTCGGTTCAGGCTCGACACCGGGTGGCGACCTGAGGAGCAGCAACCGAGCGGCAGGGCACGCCCAGCACCCCTCAGGCCCCCGCCCCCAGACCCCGCCCTCAAGCCCGCCCGCTCACGCCCCCTGCCGCTCCGCCCGCTGCCGCACCAGCTCCTCGACCGCGCTCGGCAGCGTCGTCTCGAAGTCGATCAGCTTGACCCAGGTCGGTGTCACGACGACCCGCACCATGCCGTCGACGTAGAGCGAGCGCACCTCCGCCTCCCACTCGACGCGCTGCTCCGGCGTCATCTCGTAGGTGGTGTTCGCCTCGAGATACTCGTCCGGGATGCCGTCGACGACGTCGAGCTCGGCGGGACCGCGGACGAGCAGGATCTTGGGCGGGTGCACCTCGGTGTCGATCGTCAGCGCGACCATCGGGTTCGCGCGCAGGGCCGGCAGCTTCGGTGCGTTCTTCGTCGTGCACATGACGATCTCCGTGCCGTTCCAGACGAACGCGATCGGGACGTTGCGTGGCGTGCCGTCCTTGGCGACGTAGGCGAGGCGCGTCAGGTCCCTGGCCAACAGCTCCTGGCTGACCGGCCGGTTCAGGATCTCGGTGATCTCGTTCTGCTCCATCATCATCACTCCCGTTGTCACGGCGGCTCCTCGTAGCCGCTGCTGCCCCTGGGACGGAGCCGGGAGCAGCCTCTCGACATCCGCATCAAGAACGGAATTTCATTGTTCCTCCCGTCGTGGTCGGATGTCCTTCGTCCACGTCTCCACAGCACCGCCGCCGTGAGGAACAGATGACCGAGCGCACCCTGCCCGACGCCGAGACGGTCGAGGCCGCCCTCGCCTCCCACGAGGGCCCTTGGGGCGCCGGCGCGCGGGTGCTCTCGGTACGGGACCTGTCCACCGGTCTGGGGCAGGCGGCGGTCCTCCGGGCGAGCGTCGCGACGCCGCACGCCTGCACGTCCCCGTGGATCGTCAAGATCCTCGGCTGGGGTCGCCAGACCCTGCTCGACTCGCGCGACCGCCTGCTGGACCGCCGCGAGGCCCATTTCTACGGCAGCGGCATCTCCGACCTGCTTCCCAGCGGGCTGACGACGCCGTCCGCCGCGACGGTGTTCCGGCACCACGACCGCACCTGGCTCGTGATGCGCGACATCGGCGCCGTCCTGCAGCAGTGCTGGACCCCGGACTCCGCAACGACCGCCGCCCGGCGCGCAGCGCTGCTGTACGTCCCTGGATCGGTACGCCCCGGCCTGCTCGACGCCCCCTGGCTGGAGCTGGCGGGCTACGCCGCCTACGCCCATCACGTTCCGGCAGGCCACGCGAACCTCGATGCGCTGGCCGACGACGCGCGGCTCAGGGCACTGTTCACTCCCGAGCAGGTACGCAGCCTGCACACCTGCCTGGACGCAGCCGGAGAGCTGGGTACCCGCGCGGCGGAGCTGCCCAGCACGCTGGTGCACGGTGACCTCACCCCGCGCAACGCCGGCCTGGACCCGTACGGCGCCCTCGCCCTGATCGACTGGGAGCACGTCGGCGTCGGCCCGGTGGGCTTCGACCTGGGCACGTTCGTCTCGCTCTACCGAGCCTTCGGGGGCCACGGCGAGCTGGACGAGCCAGCACTCCTCGAGGCCTACGGCGGTGCGGTCAGCGACCTGGCGGGCACCGACCTCCGCCCCGCAGCGGCCCTCGGCTTCGCCACCGCCCATCTCACCTGGGGCCTGCACCTCCGGCTGGGCCCCGGTCTGACGGCGGTACGCCAGGGCCTCAACCGCGACGCCCCCGCACAGCTCGCCGCGCACCTCGACGACATCCGGTCGGGCTGCCTGCGTGCCCTGTCCTGGGCGGCCGCGGCCGGTGCCGTCGCCGTGCGCGGCTGACGCCCGCGGCCAGGGGGGCGGCTCGCCGCCGCTCAACCCACCGTGGTCATGGCGCGCGGTTCGGCGAGCGCGTCGGCCGGCAGCACGGCAGCCGCCGGCGCCACGGCCACAGGCTCCGGACGCTCCGCGACCGGCACGTCTGCCACCCGTCGCACGGTCCGTCGCACGGTCCGTCCCCCGCCGAAGGTGTCCAAGGCGGTCCGGACGGCGACGGTCGCCCATGCCGCCACCAGACCCGCGAAGAGCAGCACGGACAGCATCACGAGCGCCGTGAGCCCGGTGTGGGCCGCCAGCCCCGCGACCGCGGTGACGCACGTCCCGACCGGGAAGGTGAACGACCACCAGGTCAACGAGAACGGCAGCCCGCGGACGGCGGCACGCACGGTGATCGCGGTGGCGATCGCGGCCCAGAGCAGGGCGAAGCCGAGGACCGAGACCCCGAAGACGACGGCGAAGTACATCAGCCCCCTGCCGAAGCTCGCCCCGAAGGTCCCGGCGGCGTTGGCGGCCAGCAGGTTCGCCGCGGTGACCGACTGGCCGAGCGGACCAAGGGTTATCCACAGCGTGGGGATCATCCGGCTCGCGCCCACCTGATGGTGCATCAGCCGGCTCCAGAGCTGGGGGATGATCACGAGCGACGCGATCAGGCTCAGACCGAACATCGCGAAGCACGCCAGGAGCATCGTCTGGCGCGCCTCACCCGCCGGGAGATACGGCAGCAGCAGTGCCCCCGTGGCCGCGGAGACCATGGGCGGGACGACCGGCATGAGCCATCCGGCGAACGCGGCGTCGGCCGGGTTCTGGTGGCGCGTGAAGGCGAGGTAGGGCACCGCGACCGCGCTGACCAGCCCGCCGACGGTCCCCGCGGACCAGAGCACCGTGTCGATCGCGACGGCGGCCTCGAGCCCCACCACGTCACGTCCGACGAGGAGCGTCCCAGCGCCCACGGTGAGCAGGGCCATCGGCGGGGCACCGTAGAAGTGCGCCATCACCGGGTCCGAGTGGTGGGCGCGCGCGGCAGCGGGGTGCCGCACCCAGTGCAGCACGGTGGCGGTCAGGAAGAAGACGAGCATCGCGGACGCGAGCAGCCAGACGCCGAGCGCACCCGGACGCAGGCCAGGAAGCTGGACCGGCAGCGTCACGGCGGAGGTGGCGACGATCCCGGTACCCATCACGGAGGCGAACCAGTTCGGGGTCACGTGGGCGATGCTGAAGCGGGCCATGCGCCTCAGTCTCCCCACCGGTCGACCCGCCCGGTATCCTCCATCTCATTGTGGAACCACAACCTCACGTTGTAGCTGGGAGCGGCGTGGACCTGCCGACGCTCCGCCTCCTCTCGGCGATCGCCGAGGTCGGGTCGATCACCGCTGCCAGCAGGACGCTGGGCATCACCCAGCAAGCTGCCTCGATCCGGATGCGCCGGCTCGAACGACAGCTCGGTGTCGCCCTCCTGGTCCGCGGGCCCCGCGGCAGCTCGCTCACGCTCGACGGCACGATGGCGGCGCAGTGGGCCGCCGAGACCGTCGAGGCCGCCGACCGGTTCGACGCCGGCGTCGCGGCACTGCGCACGGCTGGACACGCCAGACCACTGGCCATCGCCGCGAGCCTGACCGTCGCCGAGTACCTGCTCCCCCGCTGGCTCATGACGCTCCGGGGCCGGGACCACACCGAGCACGCCGTCTCCGTGACCGCAACGAACAGCACGCACGCCATCGAGCTGGTCACCGACGGCAGCCACCAGCTCGGCTTCGTCGAGACGCCCGCGGAGATCCCCAGCCTCGTCAGCTCCACCGTCGCGAAGGACGAGCTGGTCGTCGTCGTCGCGCCACAACACCCATGGGCCCGACGCCGCGGCGTGAGCGCCGCCGAGCTCGCGCGCACGCCGCTCGTCACGCGCGAGAAGGGCTCGGGCACCCGGCTCAGCGCGGAGCAGATCCTTGCCGACGCAGGGCACGAGATCCCGGACCCGCTGGCCGAGCTCCCGACGACCGCCGGCGTCCGCACGGCCGTCGCCTCCGGTGCGGCCCCCGCGGTGCTCAGCATCCTGGCGGTCCGGGACGACCTGACGGCAGGCCGGCTGGTTCGTGTCCCCGTCAAGGCCCTGCGCTTCGTCCGCGAGCTGCGCGCCATCCGACCGCCGGGCGCGGCGCAGCTGCCGCAGCTGGAGGCGCTGCTGTCCATCGCGGCCCGGAACGGCTGAGCCGCACCGCCCGTCCGCGGCCACGGGGAGCTCACGAGGAACGGGCATGTTGACCCGCTGGTCAAGTTGTGGCTAAGGTTCTTGACCATGACGTCAAGTAATGCGGTCACGGAGCCGGCCCCTGCGGTCGACGCCCCCGCGGACCAGGCATCCGAGGCCGCCGTCGACGGCGGCGCGACCATCCCGTCACCGTTCGAGCTGCTGCCCACCGGCGAGTCGTTCGGCGTCTGCGACGTGGACGGAGTGTGCTCCTGATGGCCGGCGAGGCCTTCGGCCAGGCCACGGACCGGCTGGTGGTCGACGTGTGGAGCGACGTGATGTGCCCGTTCTGCTACATGGGCGACACCCTGCTGGCGCAGGCGCTGGAGAAGTTCCCGCATGCCTCCGGCGTCGACGTCCGGTACCACAGCTTCCTCCTGATGCCGGAGCTCTCCGACGACGACACCCCGGTCAGCCCGACCGAGCTGCTGTCGGCCAAGCACGGCCTGCCGCGCGACCAGGCGCAGGCGATGAACGATCAGGTCGCCGAGCGCGCGCGGCAGATCGGGCTGGACTATCACCTCGACGACGCCCAGGCCGTCGGCACGCGCACCGCGCACCAGCTCAGCCACTTCGCCGCCACGCAGGGCAAGCAGCACGAGATGGTCCAGCGGCTGTTCCAGGCCTACTTCACCGAAGGCCTCAACGTGGCCGACCGCCAGGTGCTCGGCGACCTGGCCGCCGACGTCGGCCTCGACCGTGACGCCGCCGGCGCAGCCCTGACCAGCGGCGAGTTCGCCGACGCCGTCGAGGCGGACATCCAGCAGGCCCGGCAGTACGGGATCCAGGGGGTTCCGTTCTTCGTGTTCGCCGGCAAGTACGCCGTCTCCGGCGCGCAGCCGGTCGAGGCGTTCCTGCAGGCTCTGGACACGAGCTGGGCCGAGACCGTCGGCTCCCCCGCCGTCGGCACCACACCGGCAGGCGCCGGCCGATGACGGCGGACCCTCCGCGGCTGCGCGCCGATGCGCGGCGCAACGTCGAGGGCATCCGGGTGGCCGCCCTCGACGTGTTCCGCGCGCACGGCCTGAACAGCCCGCTCGACGAGGTCGCGCGCGCGGCGGGCGTCAGCAAGGGCACCATCTACCACCGCTTCGGGGGCCGGCAAGGGCTGATCGACGCCGTGGTCGAGGAGCTGGTCGCCGAACGCATCACGGGCATCATCACGGCGGTGAGCGCCATCGACGACCCGGTCGAGCGGTTCGAGAGCTACCTCCGGCAGATCTGGCTGCTCCAGTACGACGAGCCCGCCGCCAACGACGTCCTGCTGCGCGCCCTGCCCGGCTCCGAGCAGGTGGTCGCGCTGTGCGAGCACGCCAGCAAGGCCGCCGGAGGTTTCCTCGGCGACGCCCAGGCGACCGGCGTGGTCAGGGACGACCTCACGGCCGAGGACGTCTACCTCCTCATCTGGGAGCGCGGCATCATCGCCCGCGCCTGTGCCCAGCAGCCCCGCGAGGGCTACCGCAGGCGTCTCGAGTACACCCTCCGCGGACTGCGCAGCGAGCAGTAGCCAGAGCTCACCCGGCACCCGCCCGACCACCGTCGTCCTCTACGGTGGAGACATGGAGCCTGCGACCGAGGGGACAGTCCGGCCGACCGTTGTCTTCGACGTTCTCGGCACCCTGGTCGACCAGACCGGGAGCCTGGAACGGCGTGCGGCAGCGCTGACAGGGCTCGACGACCGCGCGGCAGCGGAGGTGGCCCGCCGATGGCTGGGGCACGTCGCCGAGCAGGAGCGCGCGATCGTCGAGGGGCGTCGGGCGTTCGCGCCCAGCCACGAGCTGGACCTGGAGGCCCTGCGCCTGCTGGTCCGCGAGCGCCTCCTGTCCACCGACGCCGCCGATCAGCTCGCCGACGCGTCGGAGTGGCTGCAGCCCTGGCCGGACACCGTGGCAGGGCTGGACCTGCTCGCAGCCGACGTGACGGTGCTCGGCCTGTCGAACGCGAGCCGCCGGGTTCTTGCGGGGCTCAGTGCCCACGCCGGGTTGCGGTGGCACCAGGTGCTGTCGGCCGAGGACGCGCGTAGCTACAAGCCCGGTCCTGAGGTGTACGAGGTGGCGGTGGCCAGCACCCCCGCCGACTCGGGCGTGCCGTTCATGGTCGCCGCACACGCGTGGGACCTGCGGGCGGCCGCCGCCGCGGGGATGCGCACGGCATACGTGCCCCGCGCCGACGGCGATCCGCCCGGCCCCGGCGACTCGTTCGACCTGCGGGCGACCAACCTGCTGGACCTGCACGCACAGCTGCTCGACCTGACCGGGATCGCCTGACCGCTGCGCCCGCGCGGCCGGACGAAGGTGGCGCCTGTCGGGCGCGGGCCCCTACCTGCTCTCAGGTGAGCAGCGTGTCACCGACGAATCCGCCCTCGGCACATCCTGGCGCGCTCAGCCGAGCTGGCCCAGATGGCGGGCGAAGAACCGGGTGGTGCTGTCCAGCTCGTGGAGCGGCAGCCGGTCCCCGTGCTTGCCGGGGTTGGCGTGCAGGGTCTTCTCCGGGGATCCCAGCGCGTCGAACAGCGCCAGCGACCGGTCCCGCGGTACGCGCTCGTCATCCCACTGCACGAGGAACTCCACCGGCACGGTGATCGCCCGCGCGAGGTCGGCCGCAGCGCCGAAGGCGCCGCCGAGGCCGAGCACGGCTGCCGTGACCCGTGGTTCCGCCGCGACGAACGGCACCCCGAGCCCGCAGCCCAAGGAGATGCCCCAGTAGCCAACGGGGCCGGTGCCGACGTGGTCGAGCTCCTGGACGACGTCGAGGACCGCGCGCCACTCGGGCACGGTCTGGCGTGCGGCCAGCTCCTGGAAGCCTGCGATCACTGACGACAGGTCCTCGCCCGCCGCCACGCGGGCCTGGTTCTCTGCGACGACGCGGTCGTACTGCTCGTCGGTCCGGTCGCCGTGGTTGGGCACGTCGACGGCGACGGCGGCGAAGCCGAGCTCGGTGACGAAGTGGTGCGCCCGGGACACGACACCGGGCGCTTTCTTGTGCTGGCCACCACCGTGCCCCAGCACGATCAGTGGACGTGGGCCGGTCGCATCCTGGGGCGTCCAGAGCACGCCGGGGATCTCACCGAGCTGGAAGATCTGTTCGCGGACGCCGTCGGACGACGTCGGGGAGCTGAAGCGCATAGCGGTCGAGCCTTTCGAGAGCCTTCTGCGGGCGCTCCCTAGGCCATGCGAAGGAGGGAGCTCCGACCTGTCTGTGTGTCGATCGGTCTCACCTCCTCGGTACGCGGCGCTGCACGGCGGACCCCGAAATTATCACGGCGCGCCACCATCCCTGTTGACCAGGTACCCCTAGGGGGTATACACATACCCCGGCAGGGTATCCAGTCACAAAGGAGAACCGGATCATGTCCGCATCAACCACAGCCCCGGCAGGACGCCGGTGGCTCGGGCTCGCGCTCATCGCCGCGGCCCAGTTCGTCGTCATCATGGACACGTCGATCATCGGCGTCGCGCTCCCGGACATGCAGGCAGCGCTCGGGTTCACGCCCGAGTCGCTGTCCTGGGTGTTCAACGCCTACGTCGTCGCCTTCGGCGGCCTCCTGCTCCTCGGGGGCCGGCTCGCCGACCTCCTCGGCGCCCGGAGGGTGTTCATCGGCGGGTGGATCGTCATCGCCCTGGGATCCGTGCTCGCAGGGGCCGCCGGCAGCGTCGGCCTCGAGATCACGGGACGTGCCGTCCAGGGCGCCGGCGCAGCGCTCATCGCGCCGGCAGCCCTCAGCCTCCTGATGGCACTCTTCGGCGGCACGAACGAGCTGCCACGCGCGTTCGCCGTCTACGGTGCGGCAGCCCCGATCGGCGGCACCGCCGGCGTCTTCCTCGGTGGAGTGCTCACCGAGTACGCCAGCTGGCCGTGGGTCTTCTACGTCACCGTCCCGATCGCGGCGCTCGTCGTCGCCCTCACTCCGGCCGCGCTGCCGAGCATCACGGGCCGGCGCGGCTCCGTCGACGTCGGCGGAGCGGTCACGGGAACCGTCGGGCTGGCAGCCCTCGTCTACGGCGTCGTCCGTGCTCCCGAGGCGGGTTGGGGAGCGGCCGAGACGCTCGTCGCGATCGGCGGCGGCATCGTCCTGCTCGTCGCGTTCTTCATCATCCAGGCCCGCTCGCGGCAGCCGCTGCTGCGGCTCGGGATCTTCCGCACCCCGCAGCTCGGCGCGGCCAACCTCGCCCAGCTCCTCCTCGGCGCGGCCTGGGTGCCGATGTGGTTCTTCCTGAACCTCTATCTGCAGCAGGTGCTCGGCGCCGGCGCGTTCGCGGCGGGAGCGGCCCTGCTACCGATGACCGTTCTGATCGTGCTCGGCATGACGCTCGTCGCACCCCGGCTGCTCGCACGGTTCGGCGCCCGCTCGATGATCGTCGCCGGGTTCGGGTTCCTTGCGGCCGGTCTTGTGTGGCTGGCGTTCGCCCGCCCGGACGGCACCTACGCCGCCGATGTGCTGCCGGCCTCGCTGGTCGCGGCCTTCGGTATGGCGCTGGCGTTCGTGCCGTCGCTCGGCACCGCCATCGGCGCCGCGCGTCCCGAGGAGACCGGGGTCGCCTCCGGGCTGGTCAACACCAGCTACCAGATCGGTTCGGCGGTCGGCCTTGCCGCGCTGACCGTGCTGAGCTCGACCGTGGCGGCCGGCGCCGTCGACCCGGGCTCGCTGACCGGCGGCTACTCGGCCGCGTTCATCGGTGCGGCAGTCGTCGCAGCGGTCGGCGGGGTCGTCGGAGTCGTGACGCTCCGCGCTCAGGGCGCGACGAAGCCCGAGCCCGAGCTGGTCGCCGGCTGAGCGACGAAGACCGAACGAAGGGGCGCGGGTCCTGGGACCCGCGCCCCTTCGTGCGGCGATCACCCGCCGACGGCAGCGAGGCGCAGCGAGAGCGTCTCCCCGTCGCCGACGCGATCGCCGTCGTCGTGGAGCAAGGTCTCGGCGGCCAGCCTCGGAATCATGAGCGCGGCCACCACGAGTCCGATGGCGAGTACGACCGCCACGGTCATGACAACGGATCTTGGTCGAGCCACGGCCAGCCCTTTCTGTCGGACGTGAGGGGCGGGCACCGGCCCGCCCCTCACACCTGAAGGTCAGCCGACCCGCAGGACGACCGGGTTGGACTGCCAGACCTCGGTGTACCGGACGGACTGGCCCGGGACAGGTGCCTCGATCTGCATGCCGTCACCGGCGTAGATCGAGATGTGGCCGGGCGACCAGAGCAGGTCACCGGCCTGGGCCTGGGACCAGGGCACCTCGGTTCCCGCGTACCGCTGCTCCGAAGAGGTGCGGGGCAGGTCGATCCCGACCTGCGCGAACACGTACGAGGTGAACCCCGAGCAGTCGAACCCCGACGGGGTCGACCCACCCCACAGGTACGGCACCCCCAGGTACCGCATCCCGATCGACACGACGGCCGAACCTGCTGCCGAGGCAGGGATCTCCACGGCTGCGGCCTCGGCGGCAGCAGCAGCCTCCGCGGCAGCCTCTGCCTCGGCCTCCGCGGCGAGCTCCGCCTGGTACTCCTCGTTCTCCTCTGCCGAGACGACCGAGACGGCAGCCGTCTCGACCTTCAGCTCGGCGTCAGGCGCGACGGTGACCACGGGGGCCGCTGCGACCGCCTGGCGGGCCTGGTCGGTGAGGGCGTTGAGCTTGGTCGCGTCGAGCATGCCGTTGACAGGGCTGCCGGCCAGCGAGGCATCGACCGACGACGTCGCCGGTGCTGCGTGGGCCGGTGCGGCGACGAGCGACAGCAGCACGCCGGAACCGGCCGCCGCGACCACCGCGGTGCGACCCGCGAAAGCAGTGGCCTGCTCGGTTGCGGCGCGGGCGACGCCGGCAAGGACGGGGCGGTGTGCCGCCCGATGGCGACCGCGACCGCGCACGGTCGGGGTCAGGTTGAAGCTGGGCTCCATGAAAGCTGGGACCTTTCGGATCGGAGTAGAACCACACGCGCACCTCGGTTCGGGGCGCGCTGAACCGGGTCGACACCCTGTTGGGGCGGTGTCGACGGGCTGTGGTGGTCTACGTCCGGGAGATCCCGAGGGCGTGCAGTGACGGCGCGGCCGCTACGGCCACACCCGACGGCACACGAGGGGCGTCGTGCGTCAGGTCGGGGACGAGCCACTGCTGGGCGAGGTCCGGGGCTCCGGCCAGGTCAGGGAAGGGCGACAGCGCCCGTTCGTATCGAACGGTTGCCGTGCGGTCTTCCGAGCAGTGGTTCCCGCCATCACCGTGGTGGCCGCCGTGATGCCCGGGGTCTGCCTCCGTGATCTGGTCCGGAGTGCCTACCGCGGCTGCGGTCACCTGGTGCCCGACCGCAGCATCCACGTGCCCGCCGCGATGGCCGGGTTCGTCCAGGCCGTGGTGGCCGGCGTCCAGGTGGATGCCGCACAGGACCTGCACGCCCAGGACGGTGAGCACGACGAACATGATCGCCAGGATGCTCGCCGACCCTCGCCGAGGATCGGCGAGCTGCGAGCGAGCGGCACGTGTCAGGGTCATAGCGTGCCCAAGAGTAACGGAATGGACACGGTGCTGGGCAACACCCCGCCGCCGCGGCGTCACGTGGCCGACGGCGCCGGTGCCGAGTCGCGCGACGGACCCTCGAGCTCGTCAGGCCGAAGGAGCTCCTTCCGCGCCTCGAGGTGAAAGGTCAGCCCCAGCCAGGCCGGGGCGGCGGGAATGACGGTCACGCAGATGATGTCCACGACCCACATCCACACCCCGGTCGGTGGCGACTGGACCATCGACCAGATGGCGAAGATGAAGAACGTCGCTGTCGCCGCGAGCTCGAAGAGCGTCCCGAGCGAGACGAACTTCGGGTTGAACGAGTGCCCGATGGCGAAACGCTCCCACCCGGGCGAATCGGTCTGCTCGCCGAGCACCTGAAGCCTCGGCCAGACGTCGCGTCGGATGTACATGCCGAGGAACAGGATCCAGTACCAGTTGGCGACACTCAGCAGGCTCATGCACATCGCAGCGACCGGAATGAAGGTCGTCGCCGCAGCATCTCCGAAGCTGAAGAAAGCGCCGAGCGCGGTCACACCGATGCCGATGCTTGCCGTCTGGCCCGAGACGCGTGCGACGATCTCCGCGCGAAGCGCGTTGAACTCGGCGAGGGTGACGTCGAGCGCCGCGCGGCTGGCGTCCTCTGTGTGGCTCACCTGGAGCATCGTGCCAGCAGGACCCCGTCCGCGTCAGCAGATCCCACCCATCTGCGCACGCAGGTGCAGCTGCGGCGAGCCTGCCCGAACGTTGTTCACGTGATCGGCCGCGAGCAGGTCCCGGGGCCGCGCGTGCGGCCGCCCCGTCATGGAAGCCTGGTCTCCAGCGCCGACGGGGCGGCCGCGAGCGATGCCCGGAGCAACGCGCACAGCTCGGCGCGAGTAGCGGTCGTCTCGGCGCCGGGCGCTGACTGCCAGGTGTCCACGGCGGCCCGGTGGCCGGTAACCGCGACGGCGCACACGACGCGCGCCGAGAAGTCCACACCGGACGCGCCGGAGAGCCGCGCCGCTATCGCGTCGACCACCTGCTCCGTGAAGCGTTCGCACATCAGCATTCCCGCGGCGTCGATCGCGGGGTTGCTGCCGCTCAGCCGCGCACTCAGGACGGCGAGGCGCTCCCATCCGGGTGGCATGCGTTCGACCACCTCGACGAGCCCGTCGCCCAGGACCTCCAGCAGCGGCCCGCTGCGAGCGAGCACCGAGTCGAGGTCTGCGATCAGGGTGCGCCAGACGTCGTTCAGCGGGGTCAGCGCGAGGTCTTCCTTGCCGTCGAAGTAACGGAAGAAGCTCCGCTTGGACACCTCCGCCTGATCGCACAGCCAGTCGACGGTCACTGCGTCGTACCCGCGCTCGGCGAAGGCCGGCAGCGCGATCTCCACGAGGTGCTGCCGACTGCGCGCGATGCGCCGGCTGCGGAGCGTGCCGGGAGCTGGCCGTGTCGTCATGTGAGCAGTGTACCCAACTGGCACTGAGTGGCACTTGGCATACAGTAGCGCCATGCTCGCATGGACGGTCGACCACTCATCACCCAGCCACCTCAGCCTGCGCGAGGTGCCCGATCCGGTACCCGGACCGCACGACGCAGTCATCCAGGTGCAGGCCTTCGCCCCGAACCACGGCGACCTCGAAGGGCTGCCGAGCCTGCCCGACGGCACGATCCCCGGCTGGGATGCCGCTGGGGTCGTCGTCGCCGAGGCGGCGGACGGAACCGGCCCACGCCTCGGCCAGGCGGTGACCTCGCTGGGACCTGGCAGCGCGTGGGCGCAGCGTCGCCTGGTGACCGCCGAGTCCGTCGGGATCACCCCCGCCGGCGCTGACCCGAACGCCATGAGCGTCGTACCCGTCGCCGCCACCAGTGCGCTGCGCGGACTCCGCCGCCTCGGCCCCGTCCTCGGCCGCCGCGTGCTGGTGCTGGGCGGGACCAGCGCGGTCGGGCTGTTCGCCGTGCAGCTCGCCGCCCGCAGCGGCGCCGAGGTCGTCGCCACCACCAGGAACCCTGCCGCCCGGGAGCGGCTGGTCGCGCTCGGCGCGCACGAGGTGATCGCGTCGCCGTCCGACCTGAGCGGCGACGTGTCCGGGGTGCTCGACCTGCTGGGCGGCTCCCACCTGGTGCGGGCGTTCGCCCGGCTGGCGCCGGGCGGCACGCTCGTCGCCCTTGGCCACGCAGCCGGAGAGGAAGAACGCTTCGGGTACGGGGACCTGTTCGGCGACGCCAACCGGCACGACCGCTCCCTGACGACGTACTTCCTCGGGGCCGAGACCGGACTCGGCCCCGACATGACATGGCTCGCGACCGAGATCCACGAGGGGCGCCTCGACCCGGCGGTCACGGCCGTGCGGTCGTGGCAGGACCTGCCGCACGCCTTCGCGGCCGGCGCGCAGCGGTCGTACGGCAAGATCGTCCTCACCGTCGACCGAACCCGCCCATGACTGCCGCCCGCCGGTCGCCCGGGCGACCGGCGGACCCTCGCTCAGCGTGTGGCGCCGCTCGCGCGCGGCAGGCCGAGGGCGTCCGTCAGAAGAGCCTTCGCGGGGCCGGCCAGCCATCGGTCGAAGCGCAGGAGGAACGGGAACGCCGTGCGCAGCTCGGCGAGGTCCGCGCTGCCCGCGAGCCTGCCGTCGTCGACGAGGGCTGCCGACCTGGCGAGGACGTCGTCCTGCTCCAGCACCGCCTGCGGCAAGCGGTTGTAGGTGATCGGCCGCCCGGCCACGTGTGCCAGCTGATGGGCGATGGCATTGCCGGTCAGGGCGTCACCGGCGATCTCGACGGTGCGGTCGGCGAACCGTTCGGGTGCGTCGAAGACCTCGGCGACGACCCGGCCGATATCGCGCACCGCGATGAACTGCATCTCCTGCTCGGGGCGCATCAGGAACGTCAGCGCTCCCCGGTCGAGACCCATCCCTGGCGTCAGCAGGAGTTCCATGAAGGTGGCCGGCCGGATGATGGTGCTGTCGGTGTCCAGGCTCCGGACCCGGTCCTCGATACGGCTCTTGACGTCGAAGTGGCGGACTCCGGTCGGTGTCGGCCCTGCGGCGATCATCGAGCTGTACACAAGGTGGGCCACACCGCTGTGCTGGGCAGCCTCGGCCACCGTCGTCCCGTAGCGGACCTCGTCCTCGTCGCTCAGTCCGGTGCCCGCCTGACCCGAGCTCGGCTGAACACTGAACACTCCGTGGACCCCGACGAACGCCGCGCGCAGCGACTGCGGGTCGGCGAGGTCGCCACGCACGATCTCGACGCCCGCGGCGGCCAGGGACCGGGCACGCTCGCCGGACGGATCACGCACGACGGCACGGACGGTCCAACCGTCGGCGAGCAACGCTGCGGTGACGGAACCTCCTTGCTGCCCGGTGGCGCCCAGCACGGCGATGGTCCGCTCGGTGCCGGCGCGCTGCGCCAGGACCGCTGTCTGGTGGATCGAGGTGTCGTTCATGCCCGGGACCGTAACGGAGCGATCCGTCGATCGAGATGAAGTGAGAGCAGTGACGAAAGAAACGAGAGCGCGGCTGCGTTCGGACGCTCGCGACAACCGCGAACGCATCCTCGCCGTCGCCCGTGCCGCCTTCGCCATCGGCGGACTGGATGTGCCGATCCGCGAGATCGCCCGGCGCGCCGAGGTCGGGGCAGCCACCGTCTACCGGCACTTCGGGACCAAGGAAGCGCTGCTGGCGGCGGTCCTCGCCGACCAGATGGTCTCGTGCGCCGAGATCGTTCGCCGCGGGCTGGCCGTCGACGACCCCTGGCGGGGCCTGCGCCTCGTCGTCGAGCAGCTGATGGCGGTGCACGCACTGGACCGCGGCTTCGCCCGCGCCGTCACCGACCGGATGTCCGAGCCTTCCGAGTTCGCCCCTCAACGCGATCGCACCCTCGCGTCGCTGCTCACGCTGGTACGGCAGGCGAAGGATGCCGGTTCGCTGCGCGAGGACTTCGTGCTGGAGGACATCAACCTCGCCCTGCTGGCCAACGAGGGCATCCGCGCGGACACTCCCGAGATGCGGCTGGCCGCGTCACGCCGGTTCGCCGCGCTGATGCTGCAGTCGTTCCGGGCCCACCCGGTGCCGATGCCGCTGCCGCCGGCGGTCCGGCTCCCGCCCGCCCAGGGTTGAGCCCGGATCGGGGGCCGCCGGAGCTCAGGTTCTCGATCTCGTACAGGACGCCGCGTGGTGTCCTCGAGCGCTACACGGTGATCCCGCGTAGCCATCCATGGCGTTCGGCACATCGCCGGGTGGTGGCCAGGACGCTCGCGATGGCGGGCGACAGGTCGTTCGTTGGCCACAGCAACGAGAGGTCTGCGGCGATCTGCGGATCGACGACGTCGCGAGCGGCGACGCTGGTGCTGGCCCTCGCGGCGTGCTCGGCGAACGACGCAGGGGCCAGCCCGACCTCGCGTCCGCTGGACAGCCGGGCGAGCATGGCGTTCACCGGTGGGTCATCGAACGCGCAGATCTCGGGCGAGAAGCCCGCCTCGTGGCACGCGGCGACGATGCCGTCGTAGTACGCAGGGGCCAGACGGCGGGGAAACAGCAGGAGCGTCTCGTCGCGCAGGTCCGCCAGCGGGATCTTCGGCGCCACGGCGAGACGGTGGCGCGTGCTCAGGAGCGCGGAGACGGCCTCCCGGCGCAGGATCTCACCGCCCACCCCGTCGAGGGGCTGCGGTGAGAGGGCGAGACCGATGTCGAGGTCGCCGGCGCAGAGCCGATCGGAGATCTCAGCGCTGAAGATCTCTCGAGCATCGAACGTGAAGTCGGGGTGCTCTTCCTGGAGCGCGTCCAGGAGCACGGGAAACGTGCCGAAGTTCGCGACCGGGGTGTACCCCAGTCGGATCGTCGTAGCGATCCCCGACCCCGCCAGCCGGGTGCGCTGTACGGCTTGCTCCAGCCCGGCCAACGCCTTCGGCGCCTCGTGCACCAGCGTCCGGCCCGCAGCGGTGAGCTGCACCCGACGGCTCGAGCGGACGAAGAGCGGGGTCTCCAAGGTCTCCTCGAGCTTGCGGATCTGATGGCTCAGGGACGGCTGGGAGATGTAGAGCCGCATCGCTGCACGGCCGAAGTGGAGTTCTTCGGCAACGGCCAGGAAGTAGCGCAGGAGGCGGGGGCTGATATCGATAGGCAGAGCCTATCGTCCAGCGTCGAGACAAGTCTTGGACGGCCGCCGGTGGGCCGCCATAGCGTCGGGTCACGCCACGGGACAGGCTCCGGCCCGCCCTGTCGAGTCCGGTCGAGCCCGACCGGACCGGTCGCGGTCGGCATGCCCGACGGCGTCGGACACAGCTTGCCAAAGGGAGAACCATGAACATCACCGTCATCGGACGAGGCAACATCGGCGGCGGGCTGGCCGATCTCTGGGAACGCGCCGGGCACCAGGTGACACGGCTGGGGCGCGACGGCGGAGACGCCGGCGCGGCGGAAGCGGTGCTTCTCGCTGTCCCGGGATCCGCCGTGGAAGCGGCTCTGTCCTCCGTCGTCGGGCTCGCGGGCAAGACCGTCCTTGACGCCACGAACCTCTACGGCGGTGCCCGGCCTCCGGCCGGGCTCTCCTCCAACGCGGAGTACGTCAAGTCGGTCACGGGCGGTCCGACGGCGAAGGCGTTCAGCACCAACTTCGCCTCGCTCTACGGGCGGATCGCCGACGCCCGCGTCCGGCCCAGCAACCTGTGGGCCGGTGACGACGACGCCAAGGATCTCGTCAGCAGGCTCAGTCTCGACGCCGGATTCGAAGCGGTCCGCATGGGTGACCTGAGCATGGCCGCTACCCAGGAAGGCCTGACCAGCGCGTTCTTCGGGATCGCGCAGTCAGGGCTCGGCGAGTTCGTCTACCGGATGTCGTCGCCCGAGCAGCTCTGAGCCTCACCACCTCGGCCACGGACGCACACAGGTCGTCAGCACCGCGCCCGAGCTCGCGTCAGGTGCGCTCAGCCATCCCTACCGCGCGAAGTGGACGTCGTGCGTTCCCGAGCAGAGGATCACAGCCATGAGCGATCAGAACCAGCAAGAAGTCACCGTTCGCGACAACCCCGACGAGAAGCGCTTCGACGTGCTCGTCGAGGGCGTCCAGGCCGGATTCTCCATGTACAAGGATTTCGAAGCGGTGCCGGCGAGGCAGCGCATCTTCTATCACACGGTGGTCTTCGACGAGTTCGAAGGTCGGGGTCTCGCCAGCATCCTGACGCGCACCGCGCTGAGCACCAGCATCCAGACCGGACACCGCGTCGTGGCCGTCTGCCCCTACGTCAAGAAGTGGCTCTCCACGCACCACGACTTCGACGACGCCACCGACGCTGCGGGTCCGGAACACCTCCGGTCCCTTGGCTGAACCGTGCCTGCGACAGAGGGGTACGTCTCATGAAGACTCCCGTGCCCGACTACCTGGACGAGGTGCTCGACAGCCTGCGGGACGACACCGGCGGCGCCAACGCCGACTACATCCCCGAGCTCGCCGAGGCTGATCCGGAACGCTTCGGCATGGCGCTGACCACGACGCTAGGTCGCACCTACGCCGCCGGCGACGCCGACACGGAGTTCTCGATCCAGTCGATCTCCAAGCCCTTCGCCTATGCGGCCGCCATCATCGACCGCGGACTCGACCACGTCCTGGAGTTCGTCGGGGTCGAGCCGTCCGGCGAGGCCTTCAACGAGCTCTCCCTCGAAGGGGATACCCACCGGCCCAAGAACCCCATGATCAACGCGGGAGCCATCACCACGCACTCGCTCCTGGTCGGCGCCGGGGCGAGCCAGGGCGACCGGGTCGACCGTGCCCTGACGTTCTTCTCCCGCCTCGCGGGCCGGGACCTGCGGGTCGACGAGCGGGTGTGCGCCTCGGAGCTCGGCTCCGCGCACCGCAACCTGGCCATCGCCTACATGCTGCGCACCTACGGCATCATCGACGAGGACGTTCCCTCCATCGTCGAGGGGTACACGCGCCAGTGCTCGATCCTGGTCAGCGTCCGGGACCTCTCCGTGATGGCCGCGACGCTCGCTACCGGAGGCATTCAGCCCGTCACCGGCGAACGGCTGATGGACCCGGGCGTCGCCCGGCACGTCATGGCGGTGATGGCCGCGGCAGGGATGTACGACGCGGCGGGCGACTGGCTCACCCGCGTGGGCATCCCTGCCAAGAGCGGTGTCGCCGGGGGAATCGTCGGGGTGCTCCCCGACCGGGCGGGTGTCGGCACCTTCTCCCCGCGCCTGGACTCGCACGGCAACAGCCGGAGGGGACGTCTCGTCTTCGAGCGACTCTCCCGGGACATGGGCCTGCACCTGTTCGCCTCCGACCAGGGCAGGATCGATGCCGTCGACGTCAGCGAGTCGCGAGGCACGCTCACCTTCGCGCTGCGGGGCAGCGTCCAGCTCACCGCAGCCTCGGAGCTCCTGGACCTGATGGCCGACTCGGACGGCGATGCCGACGTGGTTCTCGACGTCACCAGGGTGCACTCCTTCACGGACCTGGGCCGTCGCATGTCTCTCGAAGGGCTGCGCCGGCTGCGGCTCGACGGACGCAAGGTCGCCGTACGCGACCCGTCGGGCGTGCTGCCGGACCCCGACCTCGGGGACGGCAGCTACCCGGACGTCATCTGACCCTGCCCTCGTGCCCGGACACCAGAGCGGACACAGGAGAAGGAGCGCCCGATGCCTATGACCCCACGTGCCGCTCGCGGCGCCGCGGCTCGCCGACGGCTGCCTCGCCGGGCACTCGCAGCGCTGCATCTTCCCCCGGACCGGGACCCCATCGGGATCCTGGAGCGACAGCACGCGTCCCGTCTGCAGGACCTCGTACCCGTACGGGTCGGCCGGATGCTGGAGTCCCCGTTCGCCTTCTACCGCGGCAGCGCGGCAATCATGGCCTCGGATCTCGCCGCGGGGCCGACGACGGGACTTGACGTGGTGGCCTGCGGGGACGCCCACATCGCCAACTTCGGCTTCTACGCGTCCCCAGAGCGGGAGCTCGTCTTCGACCTCAACGACTTCGACGAGGGCGGGCCGGCCCCCTGGGAGTGGGACCTGCGGCGGCTGGTCACGAGCATCCACATCGCAGGCCGGGAGAACGGGCTGTCGGAGAAGGCCTGCCGAGCCGCCTCCAGGGCGGCGGCCCGCAGCTATCAGCACCGCCTGCGGGAGTTCTGCGGGCTTGCGGCAACCGAGCGCTACTTCGCCCGGGTGGACACCTCGCAGGCCGCCGCGCACTTCGGGAAGGCCGGCCGTACCGCTGTGGAGAAGGCCTCCGCGAGGGCTCGTCGACGCACCTCCGAACACACACTTCGCAAGCTCGCCACACGCAGCGAGGACGGTGCGGTGCGCATCATCGACCAGCCGCCCCTGGTCCAGCACGTCGACCACGCGAGCCTCGACGAGATCCACCACCTGTTCGCCCAGTACCGGGCAACGGTGCGCGAGGACGTCGCCTATCTGCTGTCCCAGTACCGCTTCGTGGACTTCGCGCTGCGGGTCGTCGGCGTCGGCAGCGTGGGCACCCGCTGCTACCTCCTCGCGCTCGAGGGCCCCACCGGAGACGTGCTGTTCCTTCAGGCGAAAGAGGCCCAGCAGACGGTGCTGAGCACCCACGGACGCCGGCCGGCCGCCATCCCGGGCGACGAATCAGGTGCGGAACACACCGAGGGACACCGGGTCGTCGCCGCGCAGCGCGTCCTGCAAGCCAACTCCGACCCGTTCCTCGGCTGGATCACCGGCTGGGCGGGCGAGAGCGAGGACAGGCACCGGGTCGATTACTACTGGCGGCAGTTTCGCGACATGAAGGGCTCGGTGGAGCCCCAGACCCTCGACGAGCGGGAGTTCACCGCGTACGGGTCCCTGTGCGCCTCGCTCCTCGCCCGCGCGCACGGCCAGTCACCCAACGCTGACGCCATCGCCGCCTACCTCGGACGCGGGGAGAACGCCGTCGACGCGCTGGCGGAGTGGGCGGCTGCCTATGCCGATGTCGCACGGGCCGACTTCGACGCGCTCCAGCACGCCGTGAGCACAGGCAGGATCCCCGCTCACCATGAGAGCTGAGCAGGGCGGCTGTCTTGTCCTGCAGCGCTGGCACAGGTCTCCCGGACAGAAGGACCAGTCGACACGAGTTCGAACCGGCACGAGTGGGAGTGATCCAGATGAGCAATGTTGAGGCTGCCTCGGAAGCGGTGTGGTGCGAGGTCCCGGTCGAGAGCCCGAAGGGGGTTCAGGTGCTCCCGGCACGGGAGGTGCCGATGGG
This sequence comes from Promicromonospora vindobonensis, assembly GCF_042685865.1. Lineage (NCBI taxonomy): Bacteria > Bacillati > Actinomycetota > Actinomycetes > Micrococcales > Promicromonosporaceae > Promicromonospora > Promicromonospora vindobonensis. The sequence goes on from NZ_JBHUOG010000001.1 coordinate 1,752,917, forward strand.
CGGACCACGGGCCCTCCAGGTGCGGCGCACGCTGCCGCAGCGGGCACGGACGTTGATCGGCGCGTGGTGCTTCGCCGACCACTACGGACCGGTCGACGTCCCTGCGATCGGCGGCATGGACCTTCCGCCGCACCCGCACACCGGCCTCCAGACCGTGAGCTGGCTCTTCAGCGGCGACATCGAGCACCGAGACAGCCTCGGCACCCATGCGCCCATCCGGCCGGGCGAGCTGAATCTCATGACCGGTGGCCGCGGTATCGCCCACTCCGAGGTCTCCACTGACGACACCACCGTTCTGCACGGTGTTCAGCTATGGGTCGCCCTGCCCGAGGCGGATCGGGAGGCGGCGCGCGACTTCCAGCACCACGCGCCGGAGCCGGTGCGGATCGACGGGGCCGAGCTCCGGGTGTTCCTCGGCTCGCTGGCTGGCGAGACATCTCCGGTACGGACGTTCACGCCGCTGCTGGGTGCACAGGTCGACGTCGAACCGCATACCGCGGTCACCCTCTCCGTCGACCCCGGCTTCGAGCACGGCCTGCTCGTCGACGCAGGCGACGTCCTCCTGGACGACACCACGATCCGTCCGGCGGAGCTCGGCTACGTGGCGTCGGGCGTCGAGACCCTGACACTGACGAACCGCTCGGACGGCCCAGCGCGCACCATCCTGCTGGGCGGCCCGCCGTTCGAGGAGGAGATCGTCATGTGGTGGAACTTCATCGCCCGCGACCACGACGAGATCGTGCGTGCCCGCCAGGACTGGGAGGCTGCGTCCGAGCGCTTCGGCAGCGTCGAAGGCTATGCCGGACGCCGCCTCCCGGCACCGGCGCTGCCGGACGTCGTCATCGCACCACGGCGAAACCCGCCGCGTCGCGCTGATCGGGCACGCTCATGACCTCGGCCGGCGCACCTGGAGGTGCGCCGGCCGAGCGTGGCCGAGCATGGTGCCGGTCGCTGTAGGCGAGTCGGGTCAGGTCGGCAACACGCTGGTCCGATCTACTCATAAAGGCTCATGGCATGCAGCAGGAGAAGGAGGAGGCCACCGACGGTGATGATGGCGCTGACCGCGATGGTGAGCCACTGCAGGACACGGTTGCCCACGCCAGAGTGCAGCCGCGTGATCGCCCATACGAGGGCGACCGGGGCCAGCGGCCAGAGCATGACGGTGATCACGGCCAGCAGCACGTCCGTGGCCTGGATCTTTCCCGCCGTGGCGGCGGGCGCCGGGGCAGGGGTCGCCTCGGCCGCGATGGCTTCCACGGGGCCCAGCTCGTCGAGCACGCGGCGGGCCGACTCGTCGTCCGTGCCGTGCCGTGCGAGCGACTCGGCGGCGTGCTCGCGCACCGCCGCCACGGTCTCGGCACGTTCGCGCGGGTCTGCGGCGGCCAGGGCGCGGTCCAGGTCGGCGAGGTAGGCCTCGACCAGGGTCGGGAAGGCGGGCGTTGCGGTCATCAGGACTCCAGGGTCGTACGGACGTCTGTCGTGAAACGGGACCAGGTGGTGGTGAAGGTCTCCAGCGCCACCCGCCCCTCGTCGGTGATCTCGTAGTAGCGGCGTGGGGGGCCTACCGCGGAGGCGACCTGGGTCGTGGTGACCCAGCTCTGCTGACGCAGGCGGGACAGCAGCGGGTAGAGCGTGCCCTCGCTGGTCAGCAAGGAGCTGTTGGTGCCAAGACGTTCGGCGAGCTCGAGCCCATAGGCGGGCGCCGAGCGCAGGCAAGCCAGGACGCAGTACTCCACGACCCCCTTGCGGAACTGCGTCAGGACCATGTCCGATGTCGGTATCATGCGTCACACGATAGCAGGTTCCTTGCATAACAAGATAGGAAGGGAGATCGGTCGCTGGCTCGTGCCGCCCCTGCCGAGGACCCCTCGAAGGGAACGCCACGTCAGGTGCAGCGCGACCATCGTGGGATTGAGACGCCCTTCCGCTATCCGCGCTCGGGTCACCTGTTGTCGCGCGGCGCGCTGAGGTCGCCCCCCGCAGCGACAGCGCCCGAGTCGCCGTCGCGCTGTTCCGCGGTGAGCACCCCTGTCACGAGCAGGGCGGCCAGGCGGGCGGGGTCGTAGCGGGGGTCGTTGCCGCCGCCGATGCAGAGGTTGCCGATGCCGCGCATGAGCATGTACCCGGACACCCGCCGGGAGGCCTCCGGTTCGAGCGCGGCGTCGAGCAGGGCGTCGCACACCGGGACGAGCCGGTCGACGAAGTACTGGTGCAGGGTGTTCACGCCCTCCGTGTCGGATCCGAGTGCGCCGGCGAGCCCGTGCTTGGTCACGAGGAAGTCGACGAAGTCGGCCACCCATCGCTGGAGGGCGTCTCCGGGGTCGCCGGACCCGCGCAGGAGTGCGGGACCCGCTTCGGCCAGCGCTTCCACCTGGTGCCGATATACCGCTGCCACCAGTGCAGGGCGCGTGGGGAAGTGCCGGTAGATCGTCCCCATGCCTACTCGGGCGCGTTCGGCAATCAGCCGCACCGGTGCGTCCACACCTTCCGTCACGAAGACAGCGGCAGCGGCGTCAAGCAGGATCTGTTCGTTGCGCCTGGCATCGACGCGCTTCACGCGAGGTGTCGAGCCGGCAGGACCTGGAGTCGTCATGGGAAGCCTTCGTCGATACTTGCAAAGCGGAGCGTCGCTCCGTATTGTTCCGGAGCGGTGCTCCGTTTCGATTGTGCTCGGCGGGGGCCTCGAATGCAAAGGACGAGTGATCTCCCATGAGCAGTACTCCCGCAACGACCGACACCCCGATCGTCCATACCCTCGACGACGTCGTCGGTGCCGGTGACCCAGTCGTCTCGGTCGCCCCGGTGCGCCTCGACGCGCCAGGCCGAGCGCTCCCGCTCGACGTGCGCGTCTCTGCCCCTGTGACCGGGCAGGACCTGCCGGTTCTGATGTTCTCGCACGGCAACGGGTGGTCGCTCGACGGGTACGCACCCCTGACGGCCTTCTGGGCGTCTCGTGGGTTCGTCGTCGTCCAGCCGACGCACCTGGACTCGCGTCGCGACGGCATCGGGTTCGACCACCCCGGGTTCGGCGAGGTCTGGGCCGAACGGCACGCCGACCTCGTGCGGACCATGGACCAGCTCGAGACGATCGAACGTGCCGTACCAGGCCTGGCCGGGCGCGTCGATCGTGACCGAGTCGTCGCAGCCGGACATTCCTGGGGCGCCCAGACCGTGCAGATGCTGCTCGGCGCCCGCATCCTCGACAGCACGGGCAAGGCCGGCCAGGACTACGCGGACCGGCGTGTGCGGGCCGGCGTGCTGCTGGCCGCGACCGGGATCGGGGGCGAAGAGCTGCACCCGTTCGCCCAGGAGCACTTCCCCTTCATGAACCCCTCGTTCGCCGAGCTGACCACGCCCACGCTCGTGGTGGCCGGCGACCACGACCAGTCGAAGATGTCCAGCCGCGGCCCGGACTGGTTCACCGACGCCTACGCGCACAGCCCTGGCGCCACCGAACTGCTGACCCTGTTCGGCGCCGAGCACTCCCTGGGCGGCATCCCGAACTGGGAGGCCGCAGAGACCACCGACGAGAACCCCGAGCGAGTCGCGGTCCTGCAACGGCTGACCACCGCCTACCTGCGCAGCGCGCTGGACCCGGCGGATGCCGGATGGGCGAAGGCCACCGCAGCACTGGCTGAGACCGGTACGGCACTCGGCCGCATCGACAGCAAGTAGTCCCAAGGGATCACCGCTAGGAAACTGCGCAGACGACGCCATCGCGAAACCGGTACACTTCGATCAGTCACCGTTGTTCGCGGGCACCTAACGTGGTCGTCGAAACCGTTTCGCAGGGGGATCATGGTCCGGGACGAACTTGCAGGACGCCGTCCGACGATCTCCGACATCGCCGCCCTCGCCGGGGTGTCCAAGGCGTCCGTGTCAAAATCCGTGAACGGGCAGGACGGGGTGTCCGAGGCCACCCGAAAGCGTGTCCTGGAGGTGGCCGCGCGACTGGGATGGCGTCCGAGCGCTCGCGCGGTCGCGCTGACGCGCGGGGGCAGTGGTGCGGTGGGCTTCCTGATCAACAGAGCACCGGACCTCCTCAGCGGAGATCCGTACTTCGTCGATCTCCTGTCGGGGATCGAACGGACACTGGCGCAGTACGGGTACTGGCTGCTCCTCCAGATCGGTCATCACTCGACCGAGGAGAAGGAACGCGCCGCCTATGCCGATCTGGCCGCATCGCAGCGCGTCGACGGGGTGTTCCTGACCGAGACCCGTATCGGCGACCCACGCTTCGACACCGTGCGGGAGCTCAACCTTCCCGCAGTCGTGGTCTCCAGGCCGTGGGCGCACGCCGCACTTCCATGGGTCGGTAGCGCGAACCCCGGGGGCGGGATCGAGGATGCGGTCCAACACCTGGCCGAGCTCGGACACCGCAAGATCGCCTACGTCACCGGACCCCAGGACCGCTCGCACGTGCTCTACCGCACCGAGGCGTTCCTGACCGCCGCGGCCAAGCACGGGCTCTCCGTGGTCGGGATGCCCCGCAGCGATTTCTCGGCCGAGGGCGGCGCGCGCACCACCCTCGAGCTGATGGAGCAGATCGAGCGCCCCAGCGCGATCATCTACGACAACGACGTCATGGCGGTGGCCGGGTCCCAGGCTGCGAGCAGCCGTGGACTGAGCACCCCCGACGACCTGTCGATCGTCGGGCACGACGACATGTCGATGAGCCGATGGCTGACCCCGGCGCTGACCACGGTGCGGCAGGACGTCATTCAGCTGGGTGAGATGTGCGCGATGCGGCTCCTGCTGGAACTCGGCATCCCTGTGCAGGAGCCACCCAACGGATGGCAGGCAATGCCGGACCCCGCCCTGGTGATCCGGGGAAGCACCGGGCCGGCACCGCTCAGCTGAACGCCCCGCACGTCGGCCACGTCGGCGTATCAGCGGAGGCTCACGGCAGTACCGGTCCGCAACGACTCGGCAGCGGCGTGGAGCGCGAGAGTGACGCGCTCGCCGAACGCGACGTCCGCCACGTGCTTCCGCTCGCCGGTGCGAACCATGCCGACCAGATCGGAGATCGCGCTGTACGCCGCCTCCCGAGGCGTCGACAGCGGCGTCGGCATGCTGAGCACGCCCGACTCTCCATAGGCGGTGAAGAGGCTCTGCTCTGCGCCCTTCGGGGCAGTCAGGCTCAAGGTGGCGGTGCTGGAGGCCCCTGACGTATGACGCAGCGCGAGATGCACGGTGTCACCGGGGCCAGCTGCGGCGGTCACCGTGCCGGCCTCCCCGAGGACGCCGAGCGAGACGGACAGCGCGTGCGGCCCGACATCCCACAGCGCCCCGAAGACATGCCGCCAGTTGGCTGGATCTCGATCCTGGTCCGGACGGAACAGACTTGCCGTCCAGGAGGCGTGCGCGGTGAACCACGGCCGGTCAGAGGCGGCCTGGATCCAGGCCGCCTGTTCCGGACGATGGCGCGACGTGAAGAAGACCAGGGCTGCGACATCGGCACTGGTGACGGCTTCCGCGACTCGCCGAGCACCATCGGGATCCAGCGCGAGCGGCTTCTCCAGCAGCAGGTGCTTACCGGCGGCGGCACAGCGCACGGCCAGGTCGACCTGCGCCGTCGGAGGCACGGTCAGGACAACGGCATCGACCTCGGCCAGCATCTCTGCGAGGTCGGTGAATGCTCGGGTGCCCGTCTCACGAGCCGCCCGCTCCGCGGCTTCAGGGCGCCTGCCCCAGAGCCCGACAAGCCGGGCCTCCGGATGCTCGTCGAGAACCGGCGCATGGGTGGCGGTGGCCCAGAAACCGGTACCGATGATTCCGACATTAAGCACGCTGCTCCCCTTTGATCCAGTTGCGTGGCGCCCCCGCAAGGGCCAGCACAACATAGCTGATTCCTCGAATCTAGGGGAAGACCACCGGCTGGGACGCCGCAGACGGATCTCACGCCAGCACGGATCGGTGTCTGCTACGGTAGCGAAACCGGTTTTGTTCGGACGTCGAAAATCGCAAGGGAGCGATCATGTCTCGGTCGAAGGTACTCGGCGCCGCCATCGTGGTGGTGCTGCTTGTAGTAGGAGCAACCGTCTGGTTGACCTCCCGGTCCAATGACTCGGCGGATGCCATCGAATGGTGGGTCCCGAACTGGGATGAGGAGGTGGCCACTCAGCTCGCCGAACAGTACGAGGAGCAGACGGGCGTAGAGATCGAGATCGTCCAGACGACGAACGAGACGCTGCCCAACCGTGTGGGAACGGCACTGGACTCCGGGACGACCCCGGACGTCGTCATCGAGCTCGCATCGCGGATCAACCGATACGCGGCAGAAGGTACGGTGACCGACCTCAGCGGCATGTACGGTGCCGACCTGCCCGAGGACGACTTCATCGCGGGCGCCCTCGACGAGGTCAGCCACGAGGGCTCCATCTATGCGGTGCCCTACCGGTGGGACTGCATCGCGATGATCTACAACCCGGAGATGCTGGCGGAGGCCGACGTCGAAGTGCCGACGACCTGGGACGAGTACGTCGCGGCGGCGCAAGAGCTGACCGCGGACGGCCGGTCGGGCACCGCCTGGCCGCTCGGCCATGACGGCAATGCCACGTTGCGGTATCTGGGCCTCGCCGTCGACGGCGGCTCGGAGATCGCGAACGGCAGCCCGGAGCTGACGCTCGACTCCTCGACGCATGCCCTCGAGGTGATAGGCGGCACGGTCCGCGACGGCTGGGCCAGCCAGAACTCGCTGGAGCTCGACAACACCGGAGTTCGGCAGCTGTTCGAGAACGAGCAGATCGCGATGTACGTCGGCGGGCTCTTCGACGTCGCACCGCTCAAGGACGCCGGGGTGCCCGTGGCCACTGCCGTCAGCCCCGGCACCCAGATCGCCGATGGATGGGCCTACATGATTCCGACCGAGGCACCGAACGCCGAAGCTGCCAAGGACTTCGTGGCGTTCCTCTCCACACCGGAGAACATGGCCGCGCTGACCGAGAGCTTCCCGGCCCGCGTCAGCGCCACCGATGACGAGCGCTTCACCGGTCCCGACGCCGCTGCGCACCTCAAGCAGCTCACCGACAACAGCGTGCCTGCCCCGAGCGACCCTGCGTGGGGCGAGATCGTCCCGGACGCCTATGCGGCGCTGCAGTCCGTTGCGTTGAACCAGACCGATGCCGCCGAGGCAGCCGCTACGTTGGATGAGCAGGCACAGAGCGTCTTGGGCGGCAACTGACATGGCTTCCACCCTCGTCTCGGAACGGCGTGGCTACGGCCTCGTCCTTCCCACCTTGTTGGCGATGGCGGCCCTCACGATCGTGCCGATAGCGGTGGTGGTCGGCCGTGCGGCGGGGGCCGAGGGACGAGCGGTGGCGTCGACGCTGCTCGGCTCCGCGGAGTTCCACCTGATCCTCGGCCGAACCGGCCTGTGGACGGTGGTCTCGGTCGCCGGTGCTCTGGTGATCGGGTTCGGCGCGGCGCTGCTGCTGCAGAGCAGGTGGGTGCGCTGGCCCGGCCTGTGGCGGGGCCTGTTCATGGTGCCGTGGATCATCCCTGGCGTGGTGGGAGCCACGATCTGGAAGTGGAACTACAGCGCGGACTACGGCCTGCTGAATCACGCCCTGCAGACCATCGGCCTGATCGATGCTCCGGTGCAGTGGCTCAGCAACACATCCGTTGTGCTGTACGCACTTGCGGCGGTCCAGATCTGGTCAACGGCACCGTTCGTCATGTTGCTCCTCGGTGCGGCGCTGACCGCCGTGCCAGACGAGCGGTACGAGGCCGCGCGCCTGGACGGCGCGGGTCTGCCGGGCCTCTTCCGTTACATCACGTTGCCAGCGGTCCTGCCGACCGCGGCGATCGCGAGCCTCATGCTGGTCACGTTCGCGCTGAACGCCTTCACGATCATCTGGGTCTCGACGGCGGGTGGTCCGGTCGGAGCATCGACGATCCTCCCCGTCGAGCTGTACCGGGCGTTCCAGAACGGCGACGACGTCACGGTGGCAGTGATCGCCTGCGTACAGCTCTTGATCAGCGCAGTGTTGGCGCTCGTCTACGTGCGTTCGATCAAGGCGGGTGCCGAATGATGGCGGCAATCTCCACGAGACAGCGGTTCGGCGCACGCTCTACGGCGGCGCGGATCGGCGTCTGGTCCGGGCTCGCCGTGATCACGGTCTGGACCCTCGCCCCGATCGCCGTCATGGTCTTCACGTCGTTCAAGCCGTCCGGAGAGATCTTCCAGATCCCGCCGACGCTGCTGCCCAGCGACTGGACGCTGGAGAACTACGTTTCCGTGTTCACGACGTCATCGATGCCGCAGGCGCTACGAAACAGCGTGGTGGTCGGTCTCCTCGTCGCGCTCATGACGCTGACCCTCGGAACCAGCGCCGGCTACGCCTTGGCACGGATCTCCTTCCGCGGTGCACGGTCGATCTCACTGTTCATCCTGCTCGGCCAGATGGTCCCGCTGACCGTTCTCCTTCTCGCGCTGTTCCGGATGATCAATGCGCTGGGGTTCAACGACACCGTCGTCGGTGTGGCGATGGCCCATCTGGTCATCACTCTTCCGCTGGTCACGTGGATGATCCGCAATCAGATCGCCGCGATCCCCTACGAGCTGGAGGAGGCGGCCATGGTCGATGGCTGCTCAAGGCTCGACGCGTTCCTCTACGCCGTGCTGCCGGTCGCCGGGCCGGGGCTCGCCGCCTCAGGCATGTTCGCCTTCCTGCAGTCATGGCACGAGTTCGTCCTGGCCTCCGTGCTGACCCGCTCTGACGAATCGCGCACAGCACCGGTCGCCCTGACCGAGTTCGCCACCGAGTTCGACGTGGACTGGGGCGCGACCATGGCGGCTTCGGTGATCCTCACCGTTCCGCTCGTCATCGCGTTCGTGGCTCTGCAGCGCTATCTGGTGAACGGGTTGACCGGAGGCGCCGTGAAGGGGTGAGAGGTACGGCGAAGGCAACTGGACGCAACCACTGAAGAGATTGGCAAGGAATGACCCAGGAAAGCAGGCCGTGGCTCGGCGCGAACTACTGGTCGCGAGCGGGTGGTCCATGGATGTGGACCCACTACGACGAGAGGATCGTGCGGGAGGAGCTGCAGACCCTGCGCGAGCACGGGCTGGACACGACCAGGAGCTTCCTGTTCTGGCCGGACTTCATGCCCCGACCCGACGCGCTCGCCGAAGATCTGTATGCCCGCTTCCGGTCCTTCCTGGACCTGCACAGCGAGATCGGGATGCGTACCATCCCGACATTCCTGGTCGGGCACATGTCGGGCGAGAACTTCAGCCCGGCATGGCGCGACGGGCGCAGCCTCTACCGTGACCCATGGCTGCTCGGCAGGCAGGCCTGGTACATCCGCGAGTCGACCCGTCGGCTGCACGACCACCCTGCGGTCGCCGGCTGGCTGCTCTCGAACGAGATGCCGATCTTCGGTGATCCCGAGGGCCGGGGCAGCGCCGCGGACCGCGAGCCGGTGAGCGCCTGGGCCGAGATCATGACGCAGGCGGTCCGCGCCGGAGGAGGGCATCAGCCGGTCTCCACGGGAGACGGTGCCTGGGGAATCGAGGTCACCGGCCGGGACAACGGGTATCGGGTACGCGACCTGGCTCCGATGGGCGACTTCGTCGGTCCGCACGTGTACCGGATGGAGGACGATCAGTCCCGAGAGTTCCTCACCGCCGCGTTCATCGGTCAGCTGCTGTCCTTTACCGGCAAGCCGGTGGTCCTGGAGGAGTTCGGCGTCACCTCTGCCTATGCCTCTGCGGAACGTGCAGCTCACTACTACCGCCAGGTACTGCACTCCACCCTGATCACGGGCACCCGTGGCTGGCTCGCCTGGAACAACACCGACTACGGCGATCTGTGGGACCAGGATCCCTATCGACACCACGCGTTCGAGCTCTACTTCGGGGTCACGGACTCGCAGGGGCGGCCGAAGAGCACACTGCACGAGCTGGCTGCGTTCTCACGCGTCCTCGACCAGGTGGACACGTCCACGCTGGCTCCTGACGCCTCCGGTGCGGCTCTCGTCGTTCCCTCGTACCTCGAACACCACTACGACATGACACCCGCCGAGGACGGCCCGGTGATCTTCGATGCGCTTCGCCAGTCCTGGATCGCGGGGTGGGAGGCGGACCTGCCCCTGACGATCGAACGCGAGGTCGATTCCCTGCCCGACGGCCATGCGCTCTACCTGGTGCCATCGGTCAAGCATCTGCTCACCACGACGTGGCGTCGGCTGCACGAGCTGGCCGAAGGTGGAGCCACGGTGTACGTGTCCTACTGCGCGGGTGAGGGCGGCTGGCAACGAGGACCATGGTGGATGGACATGGACTCGATCTTCGGCGTGGAGCACCAGCTCCGGTACGGGCTGACGAACGTGATCGAGGACGACGTGATCCGTGCCAACGCACTGACGGATTTCGGCACTGTCGAGAAGGGCAGCACCCTCGAGTTCCGAGCCGCCGGCACGGTGAACTCCCGTTCCTACCTCCCGGTACGGGCGACGGAGGCGGAGGTCGTCTGGGAGGACGCACATGGCCGGCCGATGCTGCTGCGCCGGCGCGTGGGCGCCGGACAACTCGTGCTGGGCACGTACCCACTGGAACACATGGCCTCGCGGGTGCCCGGAGCAAATCCGGAGGACACCTGGCGCCTGTACACGGCGTTGGCTGCCGAGTCCGGTCTCGGCGAGCGGGCACAGGTCGACGACCCGCGCGTGCACGCACGGACGATGAGCTCCGGGTCCGACCACTACCTGTGGGTCGTGTCGCAGGCCGAGGCCGCCCTTGACGTCCAGGTCAGCCTGAGCGGAGCCGACACGCTCGGTGCCGAGGTCACCGACGAACGAACGCCTCCGGTCGTCACGGACCACGGACTGTCCCTGCACCTGGAGCCCTGCGATGCTCGGGTCTTCCGGCTACATCGACGCGTACAGGACGACTAGACGATGAAGATCACCGATGTGAAATGTGCTGTGATCGCCGGCGTTCCGCTGGTGCGCGTGACCACGGACGAGGGAGTCGACGGATTCGGTCCCGTCGAGTCGGGCAAACCGTTCCTGACACCGGTGGTGACGATGTACCGGGAGTTCCTGGTCGGTTCCGACCCCACCCAGGTCGAGAGGTGCGTCGCCAAGATCCGGCGGTTCGGCTCCCACAAGCCATGGGGCGCAGCGGTGAGCGCGATCGAGATCGCGCTGTGGGACATCGCAGGCAAGGCAGCGGGGCTCCCGGTGCACCGCTTGCTCGGCGGCAAGGTGCGCGACCGTGTGCGCGTGTACAACGGTGGCGTTCGCTCGCAGCCGACCGGTTTCGAACCTGAGGACTATGCGCAGCAGATGCGCGAGATGACGGCGGCGGCCGAAGGTTTCACCCTCGTCAAGGAAGGCGTGGCGTTCCACGGCTTCATGAACCAGCATGTGCAGGGATTCCACTACGGGGAGTCGCGAACTGGGCCACGGCACCCCAACCGTGGCGTGGTCAGTTCCCGCGGGTTGAGTCATGTGGTCGAGTGCGTGGCCGCGATGCGCGAGACGCTCCCGCCCGAGATCGACCTCGCACTGGACGCAGGACCGGGCTTTCTCCCGGCAGATGCCATCAAGCTGTGCCGGGCGCTGGAGCCCTTCGACCTGGCCTGGGTGGAGGACCTCATCACAGGGGACTACGTCCCATGGGTGCATGCGCCGCAATATCGAGAGGTCACTCGCGCGACGACCACGCCGACGCACACGGGTGAGCAGATCTATCTGCGACACAACTTCGCCGAGCTCATCGAGACCCAGGCGGTCCGGGTCATCGGGCCGGATCCCTGCGACGTGGGCGGTCTCGCCGAGCTCAAGTGGGTTGCCGAGTACGCCGATCTGCACGGCGTCGCGATCGCTCCGCACGGTGTGCTCGATGGGGTGTTCGGGTTGGCTGCACTGGTGCAGGTCTGCGCCACGCTGCCGGACAACTTCATCGCCTTCGAGTATCCCGTCGCCCCCGAACCCTGGTGGTACGACGTCGTGGACGGCCTGCCGACGCCGATCGTGAAGGACGGCTTCATCGACGTGGGCGACCGGCCGGGGCTCGGCATCGAGATCGACCGCAACGCGATGCGTGCCCGGCTACGGCCGGAGGACGCCGACTTCCTCGCCTGACCTTGATCGACGCGAGCCCCCTCAAGGAGAAGCACACAATGTCTGAACCGATCGCGCTGGAACGTCGGCGCCTTGGCAATACCGACCTGCTGGTGACCCCGCTGTGCGTGGGCGGGGGGCCGATCGGGTCGATGCCGGCCAACTTCGGCTACGACACCCCGGTGGAGCGCGGCGTCGAGACCGCGCTCGCCGCTCTGCACGGTCCGCTCAACTTCCTGGACACCTCGAACAGCTACTCGGCCGGCGAGAGCGAACGCCGGATCGGACTGGCGATCGGCCGGCACGGTGGGCTGCCCGACGACTTCGTGCTGGCCACCAAGCTTGACCGAGATCTGGGTTCTGGTGATTTCAGCGCCGAACGCATGTATCGCTCCGCCAGGGAGAGCCAGGACCGACTCGACGTAGAGAGCTTCTCACTGCTGCACCTGCACGACCCGGAGCATGTCGGTTTCGAGGCGGCGATGGCTCCGGGAGGGCCGGTGGAAGCGCTGCTCGCATTGAAGGAGCGCGGCGTGGCACGGCACATCGGCGTGGCAGGTGGCCCGGTCGAGATGCTGCGTCGGTTCGTCGAGACGGGGGTGTTCGACGTGGTCCTGACACACAACAGATGGACCCTCGTCGACCGGTCGGCCGATCAGCTGATCCAAGAGGCCGTCGACGCGGGCGTCGGCGTGCTCAACGCAGCGGTCTTCGGTGGCGGTGTGCTGGCACGGGGCTTGGGCTCTGCTGCGGCCCGGTACGGCTACCGGGAGGCCGAGCCCCGCGTGGTCTCCGCGATCGCATCGGTCGAGGAGCTCGCGAACTCGTTCGGCGTGCCCCTGGCCGCCGCCGCGATCCAGTTCTCCACGCGGGACCCCCGGATCGGATCTACCGTGCTGGGAATATCGCGTCCCGAGCGGATCGCGGCGGCGGTGGGGCTGAACGCCGTGCCGATCCCGGACGAGTTCTGGGCGCAGGTACACGAGTTGGCCGCCCCGTCCGACACCTGGTTGAGCTGAGCCCTGATCCACCGGCCGCCGGTTGCGGCGGCGCTCGGTGGTCAGGGGGCAGCGCCCGCGCCGTCAGCGCCGGATCTTCGACCGCGTTCCGTCCGCGCGCGGATGGCTGCGCAGCCGGCTCCCCTCGATGTCGACGTCGGGGAGGATGCGATCGAGCCATCGCGGGAGCCACCAGACGCTCTTGCCGAGCAGGTGCATGAGCGCCGGCATGAGCAGCAGCCTGACGACGAAGGCGTCCAGGAGCACGCCGAAGGCGAGACCGAATCCGATGGAACGGACCATGGTGGCCTCCGAGAAGATGAATCCACCGAAGACGGCCACCATGATGAGCGCGGCGGCGATCACCACCGATCGCCCTGCATGAAGGCCCTTGGTCACGGCGGTCCGCGCCGGCGCGCCATGGGCATACGCCTCCCGCATCCCGGACGCGAGGAAGAGCTGATAGTCCATCGCGAGCCCGAACAGGATGCCGACCAACAGCACGGGCAGGAAGCTGAGGATCGGTCCCGTGCTGTGGATGCCGATGAGCTCTGCCCCCCAGCCGAACTGGAAGAGGGCGACGACGAGGCCGAACGTCGCGAACAGCGAGAGCACGAACCCACCGGTGGCGATGATCGGCACGAGCAGTGAGCGGAACACGATGATCATGATCAGTAGCGACAACCCGATGACGACGCCGAGATACAGGGGCAGGACATCGACGATCGCCTCCGAGATGTCGATGTTGATCGCTGCCTGGCCGGCGACCCCGAGGGTGATGTCGCCGTCGAGAGCCGGCAGCGCTCGGATGTCCTCGACGAGCTCCGCGGTCGACTCGCTGTCGGGTCCTTCTTCCGGCTTCACCTGGAAGGCAAGGAGCGTGTTGTCGTCCGCCGCCGCGATCGGCGCGACCGCCTCCACCCCGGCCAGGCCCCCGAGAGTCTCGGCGATGTCCACCTGGACGGCGAGCACCTCCTCGTCACCGAGCCCGTCGGGGACGTCGGCAGCGACGAGGAGCGGACTGTTCGCTCCGGGACCGAACGCCTCGTCCACAGCGTCGAACGCCTGAAAGCTTGTGGACTCCTGCGGGTCGCTCGAGCTGTCGGGCAGTCCAAGGCGCATCGACAGAGCCGGCACGGCGATGGTCAGCAGCACGGCCACCGAGATCGAAGCGGTGAGAACGGCACGGAGCGTTCCCATCGGCTTCGCCTCGCGTTCGCTGTGGTGTCGCTCTCCGACGGTTGCTCGCGTGCCCCTTCCAAGGAGGCGGTCGCCGATCAGGCCGAGAACGGCCGGGGTGAGCGTCAGCGCGATGAGCACGGCGATCGCGACACACACGGCGCCGACCGTCCCCATCAGGCCGAGGAACTGGATTCCGGTGACGTTCAGCGCGAGCAGCGCGACGATCACCGTCGACCCTGCGAAGAGGACCGCCGTGCCCGCCGTCCCTGCGGCGACGCCGATCGACTCGTGGACGGGCATGGCGGCGAGCAGCTGCTTGCGATGCCGGTTCACGATGAAGAGGGAGTAGTCGATGCCGACTGCCAGCCCCAGCATGACGCCCAGCACCGGGGTCACGGCCGCCATGTCGACCATGCCGGAGAAGGACAGGGATGCGGCGACGCCGATGCCGACGCCGACAAGTGCGGTGACGAGCGGGAGAGCGGCGGCGAGGGCCGAACCGAGCACGATGATCAGCACCACACCGGCGATGCCCAGTCCGATCATCTCCGCCGGGCCGAACAGCTGCGGATCTCCCTGCGAGATCTCCGCGCTGAAGTCCACGGAGGTGCCGCTCACGGGTTCACCCTCGAAGTGCCCCAGCGTCGCGTCCTTCACCTCGCTGGACAGATCGAGACGGGAATCGGTGAAGGCGACGTTGACGATCGCCGTCGACTCGTCCTCTGACACGACGACGATGCCGTCCGCAAGACCGAGCAGGGTTTCGGCGAGGTCGGCCTCGCCGGCGGACTCCTCCAGATCGCTCCGGTTCTCCTCGAGCGCGCTGAGCTGCTCATCGAGCTCGACGAGCTGGCCCTCGACCATCTGCTCCTGCTCCTCGAGCGCCCGAACCTGTTCCGCCGGAGCGCCGGAGTCCACCGCCTGCCGGTGCGCCTCGGTGAGTTCTTGGTGCGCCCTCTCCAACTCGGCCCTGCCCTCGGCGGCCTGCTCCTGCGCTTCGTCGAGCTGCGCACGTCCGTCGGCGATCCGCGTCTGCCCGTCCTCGAGCTCCTCGATCTGATCGACCTGTTCCTTCGCCACCTCGAAGGGGTCGACCACTGTCGCTACGCCGTCGAGATGCTCCGCGCTCGCTGCCAGAGCGGAGATCTCCGATCGTTGCTCGGCAGTGAACGCTTCTCCGTCTCGAGTGCGGTAGACGACGGTTCCCGTTCCGCCCGCGGTGTCCGGCAGCTTGTCCGCGAGCTCATCGACGACCGCACCGGACGCGGTACCGGGGATGTCGAAGCTGCTCTTCAGCTCTCCGCCGAAGCCGGCGAAGGCCCCGAGCGCGAGCCCGAATGCCGCCACCCATCCGAGGATCACGATCCACGCTCGGCGTGCGGCCAAGGAACCAAGACGGAAGAGGAGAGATGACATGGGTGAGTACTCCACAGGGGTGCTGTCTGACGATGAGGGTTCCGGTCAGGCACTGACCGAGCGCGCGGCGAGGGTGGCGCCGCGTCCTGGTGGTTCGCATCCGTCCGGGTCAGGCGATTTCCGGGCCATCAAGTGGGGCGGCGACCTGGACGATCACCTTCCCGCGCACCCCTCCGGCTTCCAGCCGCGCGTGCGCGTCGGCGATCCGTTCGAGAGGGAAGACGGTGTCGACCACCGGGCGCAGCTTTCCCGCCTCGGTGGCCGCGGTCAGCGTCTCGAAGAGTGACCTTTCGGGGTGCCCGAAGAACAACCGGACGCGACGTGAGCCGTGGATGCCGGAGAGCAGGACGTACCCGAGGCTGCGTACAGGGTGATCGAGGTCGAAGGCGATGGTCACCATCCGCCCACCGTTCGCGAGGATTCGGCGGTACTCACGCAACTGTGTGCCGCGGGTATCGAACACCACGTCGAACTCCCCGAGCTCTCGCGGGGGCAGGTGGTAGTCCACGACGTGGTCAGCCCCGAGCTTCCGGACGTAGTCGACCGTCGCGGGACTCGTCGAGGCGGTGACGATGGCACCGAGCATCTTCGCGACCTGCACGGCAACGCTGCCGACACCACCGGCGGCACCGCGGATCAGCACCCGCTCTCCGGGTCGGAGGGAAGCCTTGTCGCGCAACGCCGAGAGCGCTGTGTTTCCCCCGGAGAGAAGCGACACCGCCTCGACGAGGGTGAGACCGGACGGTGCGTGCGAGATCCTGCCGACGTCGGCGGCCACGTACTCCGCCGCCGCCCCCACATCGCCCCGTTCGTCGACAGCGCCCCACACGCGGTCGCCGACCGCGAAGTCGGTCACGCCGTGGCCGAGCGCGGTGATCTCGCCGCTGAAGTCGATTCCGATCGGCCGGGGGAACTTCCGTCCGGTGACGATCTTCAACCGTCCCTGACGTCCGGCCAGCTCCCCGCCGTTGACGGTCGAGGCGACGACACGCACCAGCACCTGGCCTGCGTCGGGGTGGGGGCGCGGGACCGTCGACGTGTACAAGACCTCCGGTGGTCCGTATCGCGCATACATCGCGGCGTGCATGGGCTGGCTCATTCGGGTTCCCTTTCCTTCGCTTCGGTGTCGACGCTAAGGTAAGAAACGGGCGGTGCCGCCCGTTTCTCTCGAAGTGGGAAGAAGTCCCGTCCGACCTTCCCGGAAAGGGTCCGGATGCCCGCCCGAAATGTGAGGAAGGACGTCGCGCGCAACCGCGAGCGCATCATCGACGCCGCGCGCATCGTGTTTCGGGAGCACGGCATCTCCGCGCCGGTTGCGACCATCGCGCGCATCGCGGGTGTGGGCACGGCGACGCTCTACCGCCACTTCCCCTCGCGCGATGATCTGCTGACCGCGATGTTCGGGGATCAGGCCCGTCATCGCATCGCCGTGCTCGATGATGCCGTCGCGGACCCCGACCCGTGGCGCGGATTCGTGAGGTCGCTCGAGACAGTCGTCGAGATGGAGATGGAGAACCCCGGCCTGTCCGACGCGATCGTCTCGCAGCGCCATGCGATCCCCGTGTACGAAGAACTGCGCGTGCACGCAGTGGCCGCACTGGCCACCCTCGCCGAGCGTCTGCGCGACGGCGGGATCGTCGGCGAGGATTTCCGCGTCGCCGACATCCTCCTGATCCTCGCGGCCTTGAAGGGGATCACCGATACCGCCGGGGAGGAGAACGCCCTTCCGCGGACACGACGGTTCATCCACCATCTCGCACACGGGATCAAGCGTCCGTGACGGCGTCCTGTCGGCTCGAAGCAGTACTCGCCCCGAGCGACTGAACCAGCGCGGATGGTTGACGATCACCACGGTGTGTGCGCCGTCGGCCGGCACGAACCAGCCTTCGAGCGGGGTGCCGTCCTTGGAGGGGAAGGTGACGTCCTCGGCGCGGGGTTCGCGGGCTCGTAGGTCCCCGTAGGTCTCAGTCGGCTCGTACGGCCGGGTCGAGAACGTCCTCGCACCACTGCCGGAAGGTGGTGGGGGTGTCGATCGCGTCCTGCGGTGTGCAGGTGACGCCGTCGTCGAGTCCGTTGCCCTTGGCGAGCATCATGTCCAGGAGCTCCTTGGCCATACCGTCTGACATCCCGTGCCGGTCCTGTGCTGGTCTTCCAGCCCGGCCCAGCTCTCGTCGAGCAGCAGGCGGGCAGCGACGGCAGCGATGTCACGTGTGGCGACGGCGGGCAGAGGCCGGTCCGGAGGCAGGACGTCGAACCACACACCCTGCTCCTTGATGCTTCTGACGTTCCGGAGCATGTTGTCCATGAACGAGGCGTTTGCCTGGTTGCTCCGTTGCTTCTCTAGGTGCCCTGCCAGAACGTCGAAGGCCGCTGACCTGCACTTTCGTGCGGTTCAGCGGCCTTCACCGGGTGGAGCTAGGGGGATTCGAACCCCCGACCTCTTCATTGCGAACGAAGCGCGCTACCAACTGCGCCATAGCCCCTCGGACTGCAGAAGACTAGCACTTCACCGCCGGTGATCCGCAACTTGACCGGGTGTCGCGCGGGTCACGGGCAGTGACCCGCGCGACCTTCACCAGCCTCGTCATCCGGCCGCCCGACGTCGCGCCAGGATCTCCTCCAGCGGCTTGCCCAGCGTCTCGGACTTCATCCGTGGCGGCTCACCGCGCAGCAGCTCGTCCTCTGCGACCGGGTCCGCCCCGGCCGGTGCAGCGCCAGAAACGGGCACCGACGGCGGCGCAGCGGCCGGGCCGGCGGAGACCTGACGGCCGGTGCCGCTCGACGTCGACGCGGAGCCGGTAGGCGCCGTCGTGCCCTTGTGAGCGGTCGACGAGGTGGGCAGCGCCGCGTGCTGCCGCTGCGGCGCCGCAGGCTTGGTCACGTAGGTGGGCAGCGGGACCGGCACGGGATCCCAGGCCCGCCCGCTCGGTACCGCGTCCCGCTTGGCCGGCTTCTCGTCCTCCGCTGTCGGCTCGGCCTTGGGCCCTTCCTCGACCGGGACCTCGATGATCTTCGGCTTCGCCGGACCGTCGAGGATCTCGTCGAGCACGTCCTTGCGGGCGACCCGTGGGATCGCCTGCGTCTCGGTGCTGGAGCCGCGGGTGGCCAGGCCGGTGACCTGCGCGCGGTTGCGCGGCGCGTACGGGCCGCCGTTGGCGAGGGCGCGGGCCTGCGTGGCGCGCTGCCGCGCCGTCCGCACGGTGGCCTGCCACCGGGCGTCCGCGCGTCGAGCGGCCCTGGCCGCACGGCGGCCAAGGAAGAGCACGAACAGCAGCATGGCCGACGGCGCGACGGCCATGCCCCAGTGCAGCCGGTCGAGTCCGACGAGGGCCCAGCCGCCGATGCTGCCCACCAGCAGGAGCGCCGAGACGATGAGGCGACGCCGCGCGCGTGCTGCTCGCCGCGCACGCCGCTCGACCCTGCGGATACGCTCCGCCGTCAGCGGTCGGCCGCGGACCATGATCTGGAGCGGGTGTCCCTTCGGGGTCGGACGAGCGACACGCGGCACGCCCTGGCCGGTCCCCCGCGGCTTGCCGTCAGTAACCATCGCCCCTCCTCTCCTGTCGGAGCCACTCATCGCGACGATGCGCAGCCCCACCGAAAACCGGTCCGTCACCCGCGAGTCCGCGAGCTCTGACCGATGGCGCACCAGGGTTGGCAGCCAGTAGCCCAACCACAGGACGAATAGCGCGGCGGCTATCAGTCCTGCAGTCGATTCCACGACACGACGTTAGGCGAGCATTGCCACGCCCAGCGGCACCACGCGCGGCGTGTCCCGCCGTCAGGGCGCGTCCCGCAGGCGCTGCCAACGCGTCAGCAGCCCCTCGGGGACCTCCTCGCGGGTGATCGCGAAGGTGCGGTGGTCACGCCACTGACCCTGGATGTGCAGGAAGCGCTCGCGCACCCCTTCGTCCCGCAGCCCGAGCTTCTCGACCACGCGCAGGCTCGGCTTGTTCTCGGGCCGGATGTTGATCTCGATGCGATGCAGCCCGAGGAAGAACGCATAGTCGGTGGCCATGGCGACGCCCGTGGGGATAACACCCCGCCCGGCCACGCTCTGGCTGACCCAGTAGCCGATGCTCGCCGAGCACATCGAGCCCCACGTGATGGAGGAGACGGTGAGCTGCCCGACGAGCGCGCCGTCGAGCTCGACGCCGAACGGGAGCGACGTCCCGGCGCGCGCCTGCGCCGAGAGGGAGCGCACGTACTCCCCGAACGTCGAGGCGATGTACCGGTTCGCGCCGGGCGCCGTCGCCTCCCAGCGTTCCAGCCAGGCTGCGTTCTCGGCCCGGAGCCGCGACCAGTCCCCCGCGTCCCGACGCCGGAGCGGGCGCAGCACGACTGCACCGGCCGGCGTGTCGTCGCGCAGCGTCACCGGCCATGGCTTGGCCACCGTCCACCCCTTAACAAACTTTCCCGTCGCGCCTTCCGGCGCGTCTGACTTGCTCGACGGCATCATCGTTCGCCCCTTGCCACGTCCCATGACGAATCCCGGCGTTGGAGAGGGTCTACCACGCTCGGTGGTCTGAGACCCGTCGAGCAGCCGCTCGGTCATGTTCTCGCCTTCTTCGTACGCTGTTCGTAACAATCTTGTCTCGGAGTCTTGGCACAATAGCGGTCATGAGCGGCATCTCTGTTCCGACGCCACAGCCGTACCCCGTCCTACCCGGGATGGAGACTGGTGACGCCAAGGAAGAGCTCCGCCGCGCGATCCGCGCGCAGCGCGGCCACCGGTCGGCCCGGCAGCGGGCACAAGCGGCTGAATCACTAGCGGACATCATCGAGTCAATTCCCGAGGTCCGCGACGCGGGATGCGTCGCCGCCTACGCCGCGCGCAGCGCCGAGCCCGGCATGCTGCCGCTCCTGGACCGTCTCACGGGTCGGGGCGTCCGCGTGCTGCTCCCGGTGCTCGGTGCGGGCCTGGCCCGCGACTGGGCGGACTACACGGGACCCGACGACCTCCTCGAGCGCGCGCCCGGCCGTCCGCCAGAGCCCGGTGGGCCCACCCTTGGCACCGACGCCACCAAGCTGGCCGACGTCGTCCTGGCGCCCGCTCTCGCCGTCGACACCCGCGGGGTGCGGCTCGGTCAGGGCGGCGGCTGGTACGACCGCGCCCTCACCCACCTGCGGCCGGGCGCGAACGTGATCGCCGTCGTCTTCCCCGAAGAGGTGTACGACGCCGCGGAGCACCCGCTCCCGCGCGAGGAGCACGACATCCTCGTGCACGCCGTCGCGACCACCACCGACTGGCGCTGGCTCGGCTGACCTCCGCCGGTCGAGCGGCTCAAGACGGGTCTCGACCCGTTCGACCGGCGGAGGTCCACCTCACGGGGTGAGGATCAGCTCGTCCTCCTGCGCCGCGTCGACGGCCTCGGCACTGAACGGCCAGGGGAAGGTCTCCCCGTTGGCCCACGCGGCGAGCTGGTCGTCGTAGTGCTCCGACGCCGGGTGCGCGGACGTGCCGGTCACCACGACCCAGGTGGAGGCGTCGAGATCCGCGAGGTCGACGACCATGCGCATCGACGGACCGCTCGTCACCTCGAAGCTGCCGCTGGCGGCGTCCCATGCGGTGGCGTTCACGATCGAGGATCCTCCCCCGACCTTGACCGGCAACGGGTTCATGTACGCGGCGACCGGAGCCGGGATGCCCGACCCGCCCAGCACCAGGTGCTCCAGGCGTAGCTGGTGGAGCGTCCCCCACTCCCAGTCGCTCGTGTCCTTCCCGAGCTCGACGGTCAGGTCCTGACGCGCGCTGACCAGCGCCTCCGTGAGGACCTGGTCGCGGCTCTCCACGACGGCCACCGTGGACTTGTCGTCCCAGAACTCGTCGTTGGGGTTGTCGAGCATGCCCTGGATCACTGCCAGCCAGCGGCTGCCGCCGTCGGGCCACATGGACTCAGGGAGCTCGTCGTTGAAGGTGGTCCGCAACAGGTTGCGCCACACGGCCGCGAAGTACGCGGCGGCAGCGGAGTCCGCGTCCATGGAGTAGTCGTCCCAGTCGGCGAGGAGAGCCTGGCCGTCCGAGTCGTACCCGGCAGGGAGGTTGACCGCGAGCAGCACGGGCACCAGGGTGTCGGCGAACACGCTCCACTGATCCATCTGGATCGCCGACATGTCGGCGGCCGAGAGCTTGCTGCCCGCCGCGATCTGGTCGGTGAGCAGCGTCCGGATGCGTTCCGACCGGTAGCCGTAGTCCCAGTCCCGGGTGAGGAACGGCCCGCTGCCGCCGGGCAGCACCGCCTGGTTCGCCGCGACCACGAAGCCTTCCTTCGGGTCGATGACGCCAGGCATCTGCTCCTTGGCCACGTAGCCGGTCCAGTCATAGCGGGCGTCCCAGCCGGGGCGCGGCCACGTACCGTCGGACTCCACCGCACCCGGCACGCTCGCCCGTACCGGGACCTTGCCCGGTGCCTGGTAGCCGATGTGCCCGTCCGTGGTGGCGAAGACGATGTTCTGCGCCGGGACGTCGAACTTGGCGGCCGCGGCCTTCATGTCCTCCGGGTTCTTCGCCCGGTTCATGTCGAACACGGCGTCGGCCGTGTGGCCGGGCTCGAGCGCGGTCCACTGCAGTGAGATCTCGTACTGGCCCAGCTCCGTGCCGGTCTCCGTGGGCGAGTTGCGCACCGCCTCCATGGTGGCCTCGTCCATGACGGACGAGACGATCGGGCCGTGCACGGTCCGCCGGACCTCCAGCTCGACCGGGCTGCCGCCGTCGACCCGGATCACCTCGGTCTCCTTCTCCATGGGGACCCACTCGTCCGCACCGCGGAGGTACGTGTCGTTGCGGACCCGTTCGATGAAGAAGTCGGTGACGTCGGCGCCCATGTTCGTCAGGCCCCAGGAGATGTCCGCGTTGTGCCCGATGATCACGCCGGGGAAGCCGGAGAAGGAGAACCCGGACACGTCGAACGGACAGTCCGGGCCCACCTCGTTGCAGTGCAGGCCCACCTGTGCCCAGATGCCGGGCGCGGCGAGATCGAGGTGCGGGTCGTTCGCCAGCAGCGGCATGCCCGACTCCGTGTACTGGCCCGACACCGCCCACGAGTTCGAGCCGGTGCCCTCACCGCGAGCGATCTGCACGGGCACCGCGTCGAGCGCCCGCTGCGCCGACTCCAGCGCCTCCGCGAGGTGAGGGCTCTCGTACACGTTCCCCGGGCCCGACGACGTCTCGGTCGCCTGGCTCTGCTGCGTCGCCTGCGGGACGGTCGCCTCCTCAGGGTCGAGGATGGTCGCGTTGCCCGTGCCGGAGTAGGCAGGGAAGAGCTCCGCGACGCGCGACGCGTCGCCCAGCGTGCTGTACGCCAGCGCGCGGTCGAGCTCGTCGTCGTAGTTCCCGCGCAGGTCCCACGCCATCGCCTTGAGCCAGGCGAGCGAGTCGATGGGGTCCCACGGCTCCGGCTCGTTCACCTCGACGCTGACGTCGAGCACCGTGTACTCCACGGCCGTCTCAGCAGGGTTGCGCTCCGCGATGTAGGCGTTGACGCCGTCCGCGTACGCCTGGAGGTACTGCCGCGTCGTGTCGTCGAGGATGTTGAACTCCTCCTCCGCGACGTGCCGCCAGCCGAACGTGCGGATGACCATGTCGGCCTGGATCGCCTCGTCGTTGTTGCCGACGAGCTCGGCCAGCCGGCCGGCGGTCACGTGGCGGCGGTAGTCCATCTCGAAGAAGCGGTCCTGCGCGTGCACGAAGCCCTGCGCGCGGAACAGGTCGTCGGCCGAGTCCGCGTAGATCTGCGGCACGCCCTGGGCGTCGCGGCTGACGCGCACGTCCGAGCTGAGCCCCTCGACCTGCACCTCCCCGGAGTGCTCCGGCAGCGGACGGCGCCCGGTGAGCCAGCCGAAGGTCGTCAGTGCGACCAGGATGAGCACCAGGACGACGGCTGTGCCGACGATGAACTGACGGACTCGAGTGGTACGGGTACGACGGGGCTTGGTGCGTCGCGCACCGTCGGAGGTGGCAGTTTCGGCGGGCTCTAAGGGCTCGGCGGAAGTGGTCGCGGACACGCAGTGGAGACTACCGCCCGCCCCTGTGCTTGAGTGAACGCACCCGAGTGAACACACTCGGGAGATCTGGGGACTATCCCCCGCTGCTCGACCGTTACTATTGGCACTCGGAAACCCCGAGTGCCAGAGCCGGTTCCTGTGAGCGCGTGACGCCCCGCCCGGCCTGACGTCCAAGAGGAGTGCACGTGCCCACCTACGCGTACCGGTGTGCCGACTGCGGCCACGCGTTCGACATCCACCAGGAGTTCAGCGACTCGTCGCTGACGATCTGCCCCGAGTGCCAGGGCAAGCTGCGAAAGGTGTTCAGCTCCGTGGGCGTCACCTTCAAGGGCTCCGGCTTCTACCGCACGGACTCGCGCAGCACCTCGACCAACAGCACCGTGAAGTCCGGCAAGGGAGAGTCCTCGTCGGACTCGTCCTCCTCCGGCTCGTCCGGCGGCTCGTCGTCGGACAGCTCCAGCTCGTCCTCGTCGTCGTCGAGCTCGTCCGGCTCGTCGAGCTCGTCCGGCTCGGCGTCCAGCGGGTCGTCGAGCGGGTCGAGCACGTCCAAGGCCGCCTCGGCCTGACCGGGCTTGCCCCTGGGGCTCGACACTGAGTCCGGTGTCGAAGTTCGGCGGGGTCGGCGACCTGTTCGACGGCGCTCCAACGGTCCGAGCTCGACCACAGGCGGCTCTTTCCGCCGGTCGTGCACAAGGGGCCTGACAACGGCGGCGCGGCCCGTCTCGGCTGCATAACGTCGCCGGCATGGGACTCCTCGACACGATCACCGAGCCGGCCGCGCGCCACGGATCACCGCCCGGCTCCGACCCGCACACGCCGTGGGGCCGGGCGGCCGGAGCCACCCCGCAGCGCAGGCCGCGCACGGGGCTCGCCGGCCTGCTGGTCCGCCCGGGCCGGCGTCGCCCGGACCAGGGCCGACCGGGCGGGCCTCGTGCGGCGGCGCTCCGCCGGGTCCGCCGGGTCGTGCGGCGTTGGCGCTTCGCGCTGGCAGCCGCGCTGTTCGGCCTCGCGGTCGCCCTGACGGTGCACGTCCTGCGGCCGCCGCCGCCCCCGACCGTCGACGTCGCGGTGACTGCCCGGCCCGTCTCGGCCGGTACGGAGCTCACCCGGGACGACGTCGTCCTGCGCGCGATCGACGCCGACCTCGCCCCGCCCGGCGTCGTCCACACCGTGCGCAGCCTGCTGGGACGCGCGGCAGTGGTCGAGCTGCCGGCGGGCGCGCCGCTGCACGCCACGCTCGTGTCCGACGCCGGTGTCTCCGCCGCTGCCCCGCGCGGCACCGTGGTGGTCCCGGTCCGCCTGTCCGACGGCGCCGTCGCCGCCCTGCTCCGCCCCGGCGACCGGGTGGACCTGCTGTCCGGGACGACTGCGGGGAGTGTGCCGGCCGGGGCACCCGAGTACCTCGCGCGCGGTGCGCTGGTGCTCCCCGTGCCGGCCGGGCGTGAGCCAGAGGGCACGGGCGGGTTGCTCGGCCCGGTGTCCGAGGCCGACCGCCCCGTGACGCTCGTGGCGGTGGATCCGGAGGACGCGCCGGAGCTGTCGGCGGTCTCCGGCTGGGGCTCGGTGACGGCGGTGCTGGTGCCTTAGATCGATTCCGCCGAGTGCCCGACATGCCGCGGTACCGCCGATTCCGCCTCACCGTGTGTTCGACATGCGATGAACCGGATCTTCCACCACAATCCCCTTCGAGGTCCCGGCGCATGCCCGGACTGCACCAACTTATCGAGACTCAGGGGAATCTATGCGCGGCCTGCTCACCGGCTTCAAAGACTTCATCGCTCGCGGCAACGTGATCGACCTTGCCGTCGGTATCGCGATCGGCACCGCCTTCACAGCCGTCGTCGCGGGGCTGCTCGATGGCATCATCAACCCACTGATCGCCGCGATCTTCGGTCAGCCGGACATCTCAGGCGTGGGCGAGTTCACGATCAACAACGCCGATTTCAGCGTTGGCCTCTTCCTGCAGGCGGTGCTCAACTTCCTCATCGTCGCTGCGGCGATCTACTTCTTCGTCGTCATCCCGATCAACAAGCTGCAGTCCCTGCGCCGGACCTCCGAGGAGGTCGTCGAGGAGGCCGCTGCCGAGGAGGTCGTGCTGCTCACCGAGATCCGCGACCTGCTGCGCGTCCAGGCGGGCACCAGCACGAGCCCGCACAACACCTGAGCCGAGCGCACGGGCCAGCAGGTGATCAGCACAGGTGATCGGTAAAAGGTCAGGTGATCGGTAGCCCGGGGCTGCCGATCACCTGACCTTTTGCCGATCATCCGGCCGTCCAGGCGCAGCGCGCCGTCAGCTCCAGTGCGGTGGGACGTCCCGGCGGAGCTGCTCGTCGTTCGAGTCATGGCCGTTGCCGCTCGAGCCGGGACCGCCGTCGGCCCCCTCGCCCCAGCCGGCCGGGCGCTCGTCGGCGCTCACCCCCAGCACCGCCTCGCGTTCGGTCCCCCGCCGCACGGCACGCCGAGGGCCCCGCCGTCGGGGAGCTCCATCGTTCTGCGCCGGGTCAGCGGGCGGCGCCGGAACGTCGGGGCGCTCCGGATCGACCGGCTGGTTCACGGACTTGGTCACCTAACCATTGTCGCCCGTGAGACCCGCGTTCGGTCACGCGGTGCTGAACCTCACGAACATCGGTCTGCGGACGGAGGCGGACGAACCGAGAAAGGTCCGCCGGTCCACCAACCGTCCGGCGCGCTCAGTCGTCCAGCACCTGCGGGACCACCAGCTCCGCCGCCGGCGCTACGCCGCCAGAGACGCCCACCCGGGCGTCCCGCACGGACATGACCACACGCCGGACCCGCTCCGCCTCGGCGTCCGGGTCCAGGAACGCGGCCGCCGACCACACCTGCGCCACGACCCAGCCGAGCCGTTCGAGCCGCTCCGCGAGCTGACGGTCCCGCACCCGGATGGAGGGCTCTGCCACGTAGGCGGCGTCGTCGGTCAGCACGGCCACCAGCAGCTCCCCCGGCAGGTCGGGGTGCCCCACCGCGAGCGGGATCCGGTCGCCGCCGGGCAGCCCGTAGTCGGTCTCGACCACGAGGCCCGAGCGCCACAGCCGCTCCCCCAGGTCGACGACCAGGCGGTCGAGAGACCGTGCCACGTCGACGCCGTTACCGATCTCCACCTGGTCGGCGAGCCCCGACCGCTCCTCGGCGAAGGACAGCACCTTGGCCAGCATCTGCGGTCCGGGCCCGCGCAGCCGCTCCGGGTCGAGGTCGGTGGCAGGGAAGCACGACACCACGTGCAGCCGCTTGCGCGCCGCACCCAGCGAGCCGAGCAGCATCGCCTCGCCGCCACCGTCGCCGAGCACGCCGAACCGGTGCAGCACGCGGCCGTGCGGCGTCCGCCCGAAGCCGAGGGTGAGCACGATCGTGTCGCGCGCCAGCCCGGCCACGCCCGTGACGTCGGCGACCACGACCGGCTCGGGCCGCGACCCGGCGAAGAACGGTGCCAGCGCCGGGTTCGCCCGCACCTCGGCCAGCAGCCGCTCACGGATGCGGTCGGCGTGCGCGGCGGTCACGGTGACGATGCCGAAGGTCTCCTCCGGCCGGGTCATCGCGTGCTCGATCGCGAGGTCGACCACCCGCTCCACCTCCGCCGTCGTCGACTCGACGGTGCCGGAGACCGGGTCGGGCATGCCCGCACCATCCACGAGCGAGAAGTGCACCAGCGCCTCGGTGCGGGGCACCGGCGCCGGCCGCATGATGCCCTCGTACCCGTGCGCGGCCAGCAGGCCGGTCAGCTTCGGGTCGCGGCGGGCGGGTTCCGGCTGGAGGGTGACGCGCGGCAGCAGCCGCGCCAGGTCTCGTACCGCGGTGCCCGACGCCGACCGCGGGTCGCCGACCACGACGATCTGCCGGCCACGGGCCAGCGCGGGCACCACGACCTCGACCGGCACATGCTGCACGGCGTCAAGGATCACCAGGTCGGCGCTGCGTTCGGCGGGCAGCAGGTGCGGCACCATCGTCGGCGTCGACACCCAGGTCGGCCGCAGCCGCCGCACGGTGGATCCATGCGCGGACACGAGGTCGCGCATCGAGGTCAGGCCACCGTCGACGAGCGTGGCATAGAGCGCCTCGGCGTCCTCCCGCTCGTCCCGCATCGCCCCACCGAGATGCGCGCGCACCGCCGCCCGCACAGGAGCGGACAGCGAGGCGACGTGCCTGCGGTCGAGCTCGCGGAAGCGCCCGGCGAGGGCGTCCAGCCCCGCGCCGTCCTGACCTGCGAGATCGGGCTCGGTGGCCAGGATCTGCTCGAACACCGAGGACCACCACGACAGCTCGAGCTCCGGTCCCACGAGGTCGGCCTCGACGCGGCGTTCGGTGAGGTCGTCGACGAGCTCGCCCAGCCCTGCCTTGCGCAGCCGCCGCAGCACGGCCGTCCGCTCGGGCAGCGGGGTCAGCGCCTCCTCCGTCTCCGCGAGGGACGCGAACCGCTGGACCAGGGCGAACAGGTCGAGATCGAGCAGCCCACCGCCCGCGTGCGACGAGCGCAGCACCGGCTCTAGCGCCTCGAGGTCGATGCGGACCGCCTCGTAGGTCTCCTCCACGCCGGCGAGGCCCTCCGGCAGCGTGGGCCAGCCGCCGCGCGGGCACTGCGCCTGCCACACCTCGCGCTGACGCTGCACCTCTCCGAGTGCAGCATGCATGTCGGGCACGCGGACGCCCGGGCGCACCATCTCGCGAGCTCGCCGCTTCAGCCGGCGCCGCTCCAGCCAGCCCATCTCGACGCCCTGCTCGGCACGCGTCTTCCGCGATGCCGTGGCCTGCACCATGTCCGCGGCCGTGCGCTCGAAGACCATCGGCTGGAACACGTCGAGCGTGCCCCGCATCCCGCCCAGCATCGCGAGCTGCTCGCCCCACTGGTGCGCCGTCGACGCCTGGACCAGGCCCGTCACCCGCGCGACGTACTCGATCTGCTTGCGCAGCTCCGGCAGGGTCTGCTCGACCAGGCGAGTCACCCTGGTGAGGGCCGACCGCGCGTCGTCGTCGGTCAGGATGTGCGCGCCGAACCAGGGGCTCGACGACGACTTCAGCGTGAACGCCCCCAGCTCGGCCGCCCGCACGAGGTCACCAGCGAGCTCGGCGCGGCGCTCCGTGCCCAGCGCGAGGACCGACTCCGGATCGAGGCGCACGCGGGTCGCCGGCGCCGGCCGCTCGGACGTGAGCCGGGCGAGCGCCTGCAGGGCGTCGTACGCGGAGACCCGCCACGGGTCGCGCACGCGGTGCAGCGCCCCGATGTAGCCGGCGAGCTGCGCCCGTGAGCCGATCAGCGCGTCGCGCACCCTGGCTACCTCGTCGGCGTCGATGCGCTCCTGCGCCGGCGCCATCGCCTCGAGGAGGCGGCGCGACGTCGACGTCCGCCAGGTCGGGACCGGTGCGATGTCGAGCAGCAGACCGCCCAGGCCGAGGGACTCCAGCCGCGCGGCCAGTGCGTCGGCGGCCCGGCGGTGGCCAGGCACGTACAGCACCGACCGGCCGCTCGCGTTCGCCTCGGCGACGACGGCGGCCAGCGTGCCTGCGACGTCCGACCCGACCGGCCCGTCGACGAACAGGTGGCTGCCCGTCGCGAGCGCGTCCACGACGTGCCGCTGGTGCGGGTCCAGGTCGCCGACGCCGCGCTCGTGCGCCGGGTCGGCGTCACCCACGCGGGGCTCGGGAAGCTCCACCTTCCCCAGGCGCCGCACCGAGCTGTCCACGCCGCCGAGCGCCGAGACCACCTCGTGCTGCCCCAGGCTCGGGCCGAGCTCGTCGAGGTCGTCGACCAGCACCTGCCCCGGGTGGACGAACGTGCCGACCAGCACGCGGCGGTCCAGCTGGAACTCGCCCAGCACCGCCGACCCGAGGCTGGCCACGCGGTCCAGCACGTCGGTCGGGTTGAAGCCCGCGAGCGTGAACGTCGCCTTGGCCAGCGCGGCCGGGTCCAGCAGGGCGCCGTGGGCGCGCAGCGTGCGTGCTACCACCGGGTTGATCTCGGCCGTGGGGTCGAGCGTGATGTCGTAGTCGCCCTCACCGTCGCTGCGCGGCGTGAGCATGACGGGCCGCAGCAGCACGGGCGCGCGCACCACCCGTGGCTCGTCCTCCCCTGCACTCTCCGACGGCGTCCCGGCGCGGCTCGCCGGCATGGCCAGCGTCACGATGGGGACGGAGCCGGTGAGGGCCGGTGCGTCGGCGGGGCTGTCAGCCGACTCCTGCTCGACGGCCGGGGCGGTGCCCGCCGGGCCGAGCACGCGGGTGATGGCCTCCATGTCGTTCGAGTCGCCACCTGGGGCAGGTCGCTCTGTCCACGTGGCGACACCGATCGCCAGGTAGGTGGGCGACACCCCGTAGCGCTGCGCGTGCTCGGCGGACCGTGCGGCGACCGCCCGTGCCCGACGGCGGGCGGTCGGCAGCGCCCCGGCCTCGCGCACCAGGTTGGACAACCGGGTGGGCCGGCCGGCGAAGAGCTGGGCGACACCGGAGGGATGGGCGGCCGAGAGGTCGATGACGGCCTCGCCCAGCAGCCCGACGTCCGCGAGGGAGGATCCCCCGGCGAGCTGGACCAGCCCGGCGCGCCACCGCGCGACCGACTCGGTCATGGGGTCCCTCGCGGCGCCCGGAGCCTCCCCCGCTGCCAGCTCGGTGGCCGGGTCGACGTTCTCGTCCTGCAGCGCGGCCGAGATCTCCTCGGACAGGTCGGCCGAGATCTCAGGGGCGGCTGCGGTCTGGCGGCGTGCAGCGTTCACACCAGCACGCTAACCGCGCGGCCTCCGCAAGGGCCGGACGCCACGCCGCGCGACACGCCGGGTGCCCGAACTCCCCGGCGTGTCCAGCACGACGGACCACCCGGGTGGCAGGGGCACCTCGGCCGGGGCGCTCGCGCCTTCGACGAACCGTCACCGGGAATGCAAGAGCCCCTCCGGCAGGGGGTCCGAAGGGGCTTCGCAGACGGGCCGAAGCCCGACGGGGTATGACGATGCGCACCGCGCAGGGGGCGGGCGATGCGCACCGTCTTGTGAGAGTCTGCACCTGTTACCGGCGGACGTCAACACCGACTCGGACGATCGTCCAAGTCGCGTTCGGGCGAGGATGAAACGTTGTTGATCCCCACCCTTTCACCCCCCGATGCGGCACTCGCTTCCGCAGCATTCCGCCGATTCCGCACCACGAGCCAATCATCCCGAGACCTCGGCTGAGACTCCCTCCACGCGCGTCGAGGCGGCGCACGACGTCGCGGAGATCACCCCGTCGGGATGCCCGCACGACCGGGACGAAAAAGCCTGGACGGCGTACCTAGACTCGAAGGTTTGTGAGCAAACTCGTCGAGGCAGTCTTCCCCCGCAGGCTCGGCCGATCGTTCCGCTGGCTCGTCGCCTCGTCCTGGACGAGCAACATCGGCGACGGCATAGCGCTCGCCGCCGGCCCCCTGCTGGTCGCCTCGCAGACCGACAGCGCGTTCCTCGTCGCGCTCGCCGCGATGCTCCAGCGACTGCCGTGGCTCATGTTCGGCCTCTGGGCGGGCGCACTCGCCGACCGCCTGGACCGCCGCCTCGTCGTCATCATCGCCAACGCGGTCCGGGCCCTGGTCATCGCCGTCCTGTGCGTCTTCGTGGGGGCAGGGACGGTGAGCGTCGCCATGGTGCTCACCGCGATGTTCCTCTACGGGGTCGCCGAGGTCTTCGCCGACACCACCCAGCAGACGCTCCTGCCGACGCTCGTCCGACCCGCGGACCTCGGTGCAGGCAACCAGCGCATGCAGGCCGGGTTCCTCGCCGCCAACCAGCTGGCGGGCCCGCCGCTCGGCGCGTTCCTGTTCGCCGCGGGAATGGTCTGGCCGTTCGTGGTCCAGGTCGTGTGCGTGGCGCTGGCGGTCGTCCTGGTCGCGCGGATCACGGCCCCGCCAGGCACCTCGTTCACCAACGTCCGCGACACCGAGAGCCATGTCCGCAAGGACATCGCCGAGGGCCTGCGCTGGGTGTGGCACCACGCGCCGGTGCGCACCCTGTGCATCGTCATCCTCGTCTTCAACATCACGTGGGCCGCACCGTGGGGCGTGCTGGTCAAGTACTCGCTGGACCACCTGCACATGAGCGAGGTCGGCTACGGCCTGCTCACCACGGCGACGGGACTGGGTGGGATCGTCGGCGTCCTCTCGTACGGCTGGCTGGAACGGCACGTGAACCTCGCGACGCTCATCCGCGTCTGCCTGACGCTGGAGGTGCTCACGCACGCAGCGTTCGCACTGACCACGACGGGCTGGGTGGCGATCGTCCTCATGTTCGAGTTCGGCGTCTACGTGTTCGTCTGGGGCACGCTGTCCACCACGATCCGGCAGCGTGCCGTGCCCAAGGAGTTCCAGGGCCGCGTGGCGTCGATCAACATGATCTGCGTGTTCGGTGGCCTGGTCCTCGGACAGGGCATCGGGGGCGTCATCGCGGAGTACTGGGGCCTCGTGGCCCCGTGGTGGTTCGCCTTCGCGGGCGCTGGCGTCACCCTGCTGCTCGTCTGGCGGTCCCTGAGCCACGTGGCCCACGCCGGTTCGGCCAGGTAAAGGCTCGACGACGCGAGAGGGTGCTCGGCGCTGAGTTCGGTCACACGTCCGACCGAACTCAGCGACTTCGGTCGGATGCCATGAGATCGGTCCGTTAATGGACCGATCTCACACCAACCGACCGAACTCATCCGACAACCGACCGATCTCAGGACAACGGACCGGGCTCATGGCAACGGACCGAGCTCGTCCGGGCCTCAGCGGGGCTTGACGACCGGGATCGAACCGGTCTCCGTGAACTCACGCATCCGCTTGCCCACCGTCGACCGGCTGACGCCGACCTCTTCCGCGATCTCCCGGTACGTGCGGCCCTTGGTGCGCAGGTCGATCATGCGCTCCGCGTCCTGCGTGCCGAGCTGCGTGTTCCGTCGCGGTGTGCGCCGCCGCGGCATCGCCTCCCGGACGTTGGCCGTGGCGCGGTCGGCCGCCTCGGCGGGCTCCGCCGGAACGGGGTCGGGCTGCGGGGCGCGCTCGCTCACTCCCTGCCGGGGCATGTCGAGGGCGGCGCTGCGCCGCGCGGGGCGCCGCTCCGCGTCCCCGTCGGGCCCCTCCCCGTCGGGCCCCTCCCCGTCGCGCCTCTCCCCGTCGGGCCCCTCCCGGTCAGACCAGGCTCCGTCCGACCGGACCCCGTCAGACCAGGCCCCGTCCGACCGCGTTCCGTCGAACACCTCCCCGTCGTACGGGTTCCCGTCGTACACGTCACCGCGCGGCCTGCCCGCACCCGACCCCGCCGTCTCGCCGAACTCGGCCGCGATCGCGTCGGCGGCTCTGCCCTCGTACCCGGGCGCACCCACCTCGGCCCGCATGCCGGCCGGCCCGCCCGACACCCGGGGATCCATGGGTTCGTCGTCGACGAGGATGCCGGTCAGCCGCTGCCGGTCGGCGAGGTGCAGGCGAGCGACGTCGGCGGTGCCGTCGCCGACGGCCGCGAGCGCCTCGCACCAGGCGGCGACCTGGGCGCGCATCTCCATGGGCGGGACGGTGCGGAGGGCTACCGAGCGTGCCCGACGGCGTCCGGCCTCGGCGCGGGCGAGCCGCCGGCGTGCGGACCGTGACCCGTCGCTCAGGCTCTGGGCGCGGAACAGGTCCTCCGTGGAGAGGAAGAGGGCGTGCATGCGCGCGGACTGCCGCATCGCGGACCAGGAGGTGCCGGTGGCGAGGTGCCGGTCGCCGATCAGTGCGAGGTGCCACATGAGGGCGGCGAGCAGTGGCACGATGAACCGGAACACGACCGCGCCGACCGGGTGGCCGATGTACGCCTCGTGCCACGCGGCGAAGACTCCGGACGCCGACGAGAGCGCCCAGGTCAGGGCAAGCAGGGTGCCGCCGGGCCGGTTGTCCCGGGCGGCCTCGCGGGCCAGGAGGGCGACCGTGACGAGGGACAGCTCGAAGACACCGGCGGTCGCGTAGGCGGTGCCCTGGTTCATGGCGAGGACGTCGATGCCGAACTGGACCATCGCCAGGTACGCGGACCCGGTCGAGATGAGGGCGACGGAGATCGCGCCGGTGAGGACCAGTCTGCGGGAACGGCGCGTCGGGACGGTCGATACGGGGAACGTCCGGTCGGCGGGGGCCACGGGATAACTCCTTGGTCGAGGGCTGTCGGTGACTGCGTCTGCAACAGTTCAGGTACCCAGAGGTTCGGGCGAGCACGAAGATATCGGACAAGTGTGACAACCCGGTATCGTCCGACGCTCGGCTGCACCGGGGAGCCGACCGGGGCACCATGGACACGCACGACCACCTGCGCGGGCGGCGCAGACTCACGGAGGGACACCATGACGGAGCTGGACAGCGGTCCGACGGCGGGACCGGGGCCACGTAGCTCCCCTGCCGCGCAGACCTGGGCCTGGGTGGGGGGCATCGTCGCCGTCGCACTGCTCGGGACCGCTCTCTGGGCCGGCGTGCGGCCCGTCGACAAGGCCGACGCCGCTGCGGTGGTGGTCGTGTCGGCGAGCCCGTCGCCGTCGACAAGCCCGACGCCGCCGGCGACGTCGCCGACTCCCGCGCCCTACTCGCTGCCGTTCCTGCCGGGGCCGGACATCGACGGGATCTTGCCCCGTGGGCTGCCGCGGGCCGGGGTGAGCACCCTGGAGGACCTGCCCGGGTCGGTGGCGGAGCCGAGGGACGCGCGGATCCCGGTCTGGACGCGACCCGACGTGACCACGGCGCCGGTCCTCGCCCTCGAGTCCCTCTACTACGACGCGGAGGCCCGCTGGCTCGTGCTGGAGCGCCGGCCGGGGTGGGTCAAGGTGCTCATCCCGTACGGACGCGGCGCCCTGCCGTCGCACGATCCCGAGAAGGTCAACGGATCAGCGGGCTGGCTCCGCGGGAGCGACGTGGACCTGAAGCCGGAGAAGCGGTCGGTGGTGATCGACCTGTCGGACCGCGTCGTGACCGTCAAGCATGCCGACGGCACCAGCGACCGGCTCCCCGCCGGCGTCGGCTCGCCCGCCACGCCGACGCCGCAGGGGCTCACCCAGGTCTTCACGGTGACGGAGGCCGTGAACACCGGGCTGTCGGTGTTCCTCTCGATGCAGAGCGAGTCCCTGGACGGGTTCTTCGGCAACGACTATGCCGCCACCGCGCTCCATGTGGGCGTCGGCCAGGGCCAGGCGGTGAGCAACGGCTGCGTCCGGCTCACGAGCGCGGACTTCGAGCGGCTCACCGACCTGGACCCCGGCGTCCCGGTGCTGGTCAAGGCTTGACGGCGGGTCCTGCCGGGCACTCGTCCTCCGCCGCCATGCGGAAGCACCCCACGAAGTGGCCGGGTGCATGCTCGACCAGCCCCAGGCCGTTGGGCACACCGTCCACGGATCGGGCCTCGTCACCCAGCGAGCGGCCCTGCGCCGCGATGTCCTCGTGGTACAGGCACCGCCCCGCGAGGCGACGGGTGCGCTCCGCCTCCTGCGCCTCGACCTCCTCCCACGTCCGGTCCAGGTGCGGTACCGAGGCGAGCAGGTCGCGCGTGTAGGGGTGCAGCGGGTCGTCGAAGACGGCGCCGGTGTCGCCCCGTTCCACCACGCGGCCCTTGTAGAGGATGACCACCCGGTCGGAGACGTAGTTGCCGAGCGAGAGGTCGTGCGTGACGAACAGGATGCCCAGGCCCCGCCCCTTGAGCTCGCCCAGCAGGTTGAGCACGTCGATGCGGGTGGAGGCGTCGAGCATGGAGATGATCTCGTCGGCGACCAGCAGCTCGATGTCGAGCAGCAGGGCGCGCGCGATGAGCAGGCGCTGGAGCTGACCGCCCGAGAGCTGGTGCGGGAACTTGCCGAGGATGTCGTCGGGCTCGAGGGTGACCGCGGCGAGGGCGTCGTCCAGGCGCTCCCGCCACTCCCCCGACGAGACCCGGGGAAAGTAGGACCTGCGCAGGGTCTCGAAGGTCCGGTCCACCTTGTAGATGGGGTTGAAGGACGAGAACGGGTCCTGGAACACGCCCTGGACCTTGCGGTAGTAGTCGCGGCGGGCACGAAACCCCAGCTTGGTGACGTCCTGCCCGTCGAACGTGATGGTGCCACCCGTCGAGCTGAGCAGGTGGAGCACCAGCTTGCCGATGGTCGACTTGCCGCTGCCGGACTCCCCGATGAGCGACACGACCTCGCCGCGCTGCACGTCGAGGCTGACCTGTCGCACGGCGTGCAGGTCGGAGGTGCCGAAGGTGCCGGTCTTGTAGACCTTGTCGAGCTGGTCCAGCGTCAGCATCAGCTCACCGCCCAGCACGCGACGTGGTGTCCCTCGGCCACTTCCCGGAAGGGCGGGGCCTCCGCGCACCTGTCGTGCGCCAGGGGGCAGCGGTCGCGGAACCGGCAGCCCGCGGGTGGTTCGAGGAGCGACGGCGGCCGCCCCTCGATCCCTTCGAGCTGCTGCTCCTCGTACCGGTCGCCGACCTTGGGCAGGGCACCGATGAGCATCTTCGTGTACGGGTGCAGCGGGTCGCTGATGATCGTCTTGGCGGGTGCCTTCTCCGCGAGGTGCCCTGCGTACATGACGAGGATGGTGTCGGCGACCTGGAACAGCACGGAGATGTCGTGCGTGATGACGATCATCGACTTCACGAACCCGTGGTCCCGGAACTCGACGAGCGCCCGGGCCACCGCCTTCTGGGACGACACGTCGAGCGCGGAGGTCACCTCGTCGCCGATCAGCAGCGAGGGATCGAGCAGGGTGGACAGCACGAGCACGACGCGCTGCTTCATGCCGCCCGACAGCTCGATGGGGTAGCGCCCGAGCACGTCGGGCTCGAGCCCGACGAGCTTGAGCCGCCGTTCGAGCTCTGGCAGCACGTCGTTGTAGCGCACGTTGTGCGCTCCGAGGAGGTCGCGGATCATCCGGCCGATCTTGCGGGTCGGGTTCATGGCGGACATCGCGTACTGCGGGATGAGGGACACCTCGCGGTAGCGGTGGCGCCGCATGGCGTTGTCGTCGCCGATCGGCAGCTCGTCGTCGTCGAGGACCACCGTGCCGCCCACGTGCTTCATGCGGGTGTCGAGGCGGATCAGGGCCTTGCCGAGCGTCGTCTTGCCGCAGCCGGACTCGCCGGCGATGCCCATGATCTCGCCGTCCGCCACCTCGAAGGTGACGCCGTCGAGGGCTTTGACGTCGCCGCGGCGGGTGCGGTACCAGACCTTGAGGTCGTTCACAGCCAGGGCCATGTCACATCTCCCGCAGCTTGGGGTTGAAGACCTCGTCGAGGCCGACGTTCATGATGTAGAGCGAGCCCACGATGAGCGTGATCCCCAGCCCCGGCGGGACGAACCACCACCACAGCCCCAGATGGAGCGCGCTCCACTGCACCGCCTGGTTCATCATCAGGCCGAGCGACATCGCGTTGGTGGGCCCGAGCCCGATGAAGTCCAGTGACGCCGCCGTGAGGATGGAGCCGCCGAACAGCAGCACGAACGTCATGAAGAGGTAGGAGTACATGTTGGGGGCGACCTCGCGTCGCAGGATCGTGCCCACCCCCACGCCGGACAGCTTGGCCAGGTCGATGAAGTCGCGCGTGCGCAGGGACAGGGTCTGCGCGCGGACCGCCCTGGCCACCCAGGGCCAGCTGAAGATGCCGATGTACAGCGCCTGCATCGGGACGCTCCGCACGCCCAGGTAGGCGTTGATGATGATGAGCACCACGAAGCCGGGGATCACGAGCACCACGTTGGTGAGCATGTTCAGCAGCTCGTCGATGAGACCGCCGCGGTAGCCCGCGACGAACCCGATGGTCATGCCGATCACTGCGGCCACCCCGCCGCCGAGCAGGCCCACGAGGAACGTGGACCTCAGGCCTGCGACGAACTGCGCGAACACGTCCTGCCCGAACGTCGTGGTGCCGAACGGGAAGTCCGCCGACGGCGGCGCCATGGGCGGCCCCGCGTAGTCCATGGGTGCGTACCGCAGGAACGCGGGCCCGATCAGTCCGAGCAGGAGGAACCCGAGCACCACCACCAAGCCGATGATGACCTTCGGGTTGCGCAACGCGAAGTACAGCGTCTCGCGCGCGTCTCCCCCGGGCTTGCGACCTGCCACCGGGCCGCCCGGTGTCGCCCCGGCCACCCCGGGCTGTTCGCTCGCCTCGACCCCGGGTCCCGCCGTCGGTTGTGTCGCCGTCATGCGGTCCTCCCTCCACTGCGCCTCCGGCTCATGCGGTGCCCCCTGTCAGTCCGGTCCGCGTGCGCGGGTCCACCAGCACGTAGACGATGTCGATCACGAAGTTGGCCACGAGCACGCCGATCACCACGAACAGCAGGGTGCCCTGCAGCAGGAAGAAGTCCTGGTTCTGGATGGCGGACAGCACGAGCTTGCCGAGGCCCGGGTAGGCGAACACGATCTCCGTCACCAGGGCGCCGCCGAGGATGGTGCCCAGCTGCAGCGCCAGGCCCGTGATCTGCGGCAGCTGCGCGTTGCGGAACGCGTACTGCCGGATGAGCCGCTTCGGTGCGCCGAGCGCGGCGAGGTAGTTCGCGTAGTCCGACTCGAGCTCGTAGATGATCAGGTTCCGCATGCCGATCGCCCAGCCACCGAGCGAGACGAGGAAGAGCGACAGGAACGGCAGGAACCAGTGCTGCAGCAGGTCTGCCGCGAAGGACCACGACCACTGCGGCACCAGGCCGAAGTCGTAGCCGCCCGCCACGGGGAACCAGCCGAGCGCCACGCCGAAGCCCCACGCGAGCAGGATCGCCAGCCACATGTACGGCATCGCGGTGACCAGGTAGCCGACGGGCAGGGCCACGTTGTCGAGCCAGCGGCTGCGCGCCGCCATCGCGCCGACCGTGTTGCCGACCACGAAGCTCAGCAGGATCGCCGGGATCATGATGCCGAGCGTGTACGGGACGGCGTCGAGCACCACCTCGCTCACCGGGGCGGGGAACAGCCACACGCTGGTGCCCAGGTCACCGCGGAACAGCGCGGCCCAGTAGTTCAGGTACTGCTGCCAGATCGGCAGGTCCAGACCGAAGGTGCGCTCGTAGTAGTCGGTCATCGACGCGATGGTCTCGGGGTGCTGCACGGCGGCGCGCGCCACCATCCGCTGAACCGGATCCCCCGGCATGAGCCGGGGGATCAGCCAGTTCAGCGTGACCGCTACGACGAACGTCAGGCCGTAGACCAGCGTCTTGCGCGCGAGGTATCCCCGCATCTCAGCCCGCCGGCTCGAGCGCGAGCAGCGCGTTCAGGCCGCCCATCTGCACGTAGTTGTTCCACATCACCGGGAAGTACGCGTCCTCGCGCCCCTCCTTGGGCCAGTTGGTCCACTGCGACTCGTTGTACTGGGCCCAGGCGCCGTTGTACCAGAGCGGGATCGCCGGGAGGTCGGTCATGAACTTCTCCTGGACCTCCGACAGCGTGCTGTCGAACTCCGGTGTGCCGGTCTCGGTCCGGGACAGGTCCTGCACCAGCTCCCAGGCTTCCTTGTCCTCGTAGCGGCCGAAGTTACCCGCCAGCATCTGCTCCTGGATGGGCTGGTAGAACGCGTAGTTGTAGTAGGTCCATGGCGTGTTGCTGATGCCGGCGTTGCCGTTGATGAGCAGGTCGAAGTCGCCGGTCGCCCGGGCATCGTCCACGGCACCCGCGTCGGGGAAGTCGGCGGTGACCTTGATGCCGGCGGCGGAGGCGTCCTCCGCGATGACCCGCGCGGCCTCCATCCAGTCGGTCCAGCCGGCCGGGACGATCAGCTTCAGGTCGATCTGCTCGCCGTCGGGCGTCTCGACGAACCCGTCGCCGTCGGTGTCCTCGTACCCGGCGTCGGCCAGGATCGACGCGGCCTCGTCGGCGTCGAACGTGAAGCCGTGCTCCGCCGCGACGTCCTGGTCGTAGTACTGCTCGAACGCCGGCACCAGACCCGAGGGGTGGGCCTTCGACACGAGGCCGCCGTAAGCGTTGGCGACGATCTTGTCGACGTCGATCGACCGCGCCAGCGCCTGCCGGAAGTCGACGTCGTCCATCGGCGCGCGCGTCTGGTTCGGGATGAGGTTGGCCGACGCCGCCGCCAGCATGTACGGCTCGCCCTCGTAGTAGGTGCTGACCTGGCCGGAGTCGACGAGCGTGTTGACGCCGGGCAGGAAGTTGTTGCTCAGGTCGAGGCTGCCCGACAGCATCAGGCCGAGTGCCACCTCGTTGGAGGTGTTCACGACGTCGACGATGTACTTCATCGGCATCTCGAGGCCGAGCTCGCTCTTGGCCCACCAGTCGTCGTTGCGCTCCCAGACCATCCGGTCCTGACCGACGGCGGAGAACTTGAACGCGCCGGAGCCGACCGGTTCCTCGTTCGGGTTGGCCAGCAGGTCCTCGTCCGACCAGTCGCTCATGAGGTGCTCCGGCAGCACCATGGTGCTGTAGAGCCAGTTGTCCCACTCCTGGTAGCGCGGGTCCGAGAACGTGAACTCGACCGTGGTGTCGCCGGTCGCCTCGACCTTGTCCAGCCACGTCCAGATGTTGCTGTACGGCACGGCGTCCACCTTGCCGAGCTCTGCGGTGAAGACCACATCCTCTGCGTCGAGCGTCTCGCCGTCCTGCCAGGTGAGCCCCTCGCGGAGCGTGAGCTCGTAGGTGTCGTCACCGGTCCATTCACCACCCTCGGCGAGCC
This sequence comes from Promicromonospora vindobonensis, assembly GCF_042685865.1. Classification (NCBI taxonomy): domain Bacteria; kingdom Bacillati; phylum Actinomycetota; class Actinomycetes; order Micrococcales; family Promicromonosporaceae; genus Promicromonospora; species Promicromonospora vindobonensis. The sequence goes on from NZ_JBHUOG010000001.1 coordinate 1,793,187, forward strand.
ACGGCGTCAGCTCGAGGGTGATCGGGTCGAACTGGAACAACGGCTCGTAGAGCAGGCCGCGTGCGCCCGTGGCATGTCCGGCACCGGGGATCGGGTTCCACGACGACGGCGGACCCCACTGGGTACCGCTCGTGAACAGCGTCTCCTCACGGGGATACTCACCGACGAGCTCCGTCGCCGCATCCATTCCTTCGGCGGACGCATACGGGTTGGCGGCCGGAGTGGGTGCGCTCCCACCGCCGCCGGAGCAGCCGGCCAGCAGCAGTCCCGCCACCGCGGCTGTCGCCAGGGCGGCAGTGCCCCGGGACCTGGTCTGTCGAAGGAACATCATTGATCCTCTCGTCCACCCGCACGGCCGTCGTGCGGACCCGGTGCGTCGTCGCGCCAGGTTGCTGAGCATCGTTCTGCCCTATTGCCGGATGCGTCAAGGTTTGGTGGGTATGTTGCCGAAACGTGACGTCCGCCTGGCCAAGCGCTTCGCGCGCGAGGCCAGGCGGACGTTAGGCTGTGTGCGCCGGTCCCGGGTCCTGCCCGGGAGCGGACGCGTCGCTCCCCGCCAGGAGGGGCGTGAGCGCCTGTAGCTCAGTGGATAGAGCACCGCTCTCCTAAAGCGGGTGTCGGCAGTTCGAGTCTGCCCAGGCGCACCTACGGCGCGGTGAGCACCGCGGCACGCCGCCCGGCGCGTCCGGCCCGCTCGCCGCCGCGAACCACCATCGCGACAGCCATGACGACAGCTCCCAGCAGGGTCACGACGGCACCGGCCCAGAGGGGCGACGTGTAGCCGAGCCCCGCGGCCAGGGTCAGCCCACCCACCCACGCGCCGAGCGCGTTGCCGATGTTGAACGCCGCGATGTTCGCACCCGAGGCGAGGGTCGGGGCTGCTGCCGCGTGCCGCATGACCCGCATCTGCAGGCCAGGCACCGTCGCGAACCCGACCACGCCCATCAGGACCAGGCTGACCACGGTCGCCACCGGGCTGGTGGCGGTCAGCGCGAAGACCGCGAGGACCACCGTGAGCAGCACGAGCAGGGTGAGCAGCGTCGCGCCGAGGTTCCGGTCCGCTGCCTTGCCGCCGGCGAGGTTCCCCACGAAGAGACCCGCCCCGAACAGCATCAGCAGCCACGGCACCGTCGAGCTCGCGAACCCGCTCACCTCGGTGAGGGTGAAGGCGATGTAGGTGAACGCGCCGAACATGCCCCCGTACCCGAGCACGGTGACAGCTATCGACAGCCAGACCTGCGGTGCCCGGAACGCCGCGAGCTCGCCGCGCAGGCCCGGACCGGTCTGCCCGCTCGGGCCGGCGACGGCGTCGGGCAGGCCGACCCGCGCGGGGACCAGGAGCGCGATGCCGATGAACGCGAGCACACCGATACCGGTGATCGCCCAGAACGTCGAGCGCCAGCCAGCGGCCTGGCCAAGGAGCGTCCCGAAGGGCACGCCGAGCACGTTGGCGACGGTCAGGCCGGCGAACATGATCGAGATGGCGGCCGCACGGCGCTCCTTGGCCACCAGGTCGGCGGCGACCACCGCACCGATGCCGAAGAAGGCACCGTGGCACAGGGCGGCGATGACGCGGCCGAGCATCATCAGCTCGTAGGTCGGGGCGACGGCGGAGACGAGGTTGCCCGCGATGAACAGGATCATCAGGCCGAGCAGGGCCTGCTTGCGGTCCACTCGGGTCAGGGCAGCGGTCAGCGCGACCGCGCCGACCGCCACCGACAGGGCGTAACCAGAGATGAGGTAGCCGGCGACGGTCTCGGAGACCGCGAAGTCCGCGGCCACCTCGGGCAGCAGACCCATGATGACGAACTCGGTGAGGCCGATCCCGAAGCCTCCGATGGCGAGGGCCCACAGGGCTACAGGCATGACAGTTCTCCTTGGCAGGACAGGGCAGGGCTCGACGAGGCGGAGCAGTGCAGGCGGTGCAGGCGAGCGTGCGGAACGTGCGTACGCGGCCACCTGGCGGACGCGGTTATTTGCATACGCCGCCTGAATAGTTGCACGCGCGCACTAGTTGCACAAGCGCTATAGTTGGGGCAGCAATCACAGAGGAGGGCCCATGGGAATCGCCGACGACGCCGTCGAGATCCGTGCCCAGGGCTGGCGAACGCTCGCCGCGCTGCACGGCATGATCGACACCGCGCTCGAGCGCGCGCTGCAGGCAGAGCACGGCCTGTCCGTCGTGGAGTACACGGTGCTGGACGCGCTGTCCCGGCAGGACGGATGGCACATGCGCATGCAGCAGCTCGGTCGTGCCACCGCGCTCTCGCCGAGCGCCACGACACGGCTGGTCAACCGCCTGGAGGACCGCGCACTGCTCACGCGGGTGCTGTGCCAGGACGACCGCAGGGGGATCTACACCGAGCTCACGCAGGCAGGAGAAAAGCTGCTGCGTGCGGCACGCCCCACGCACGACCGCACGCTGCAGGACGCCCTGCACGAGGCGGAGCAGGTGCCGGAGCTCGCCTCGCTCGTCGGCGCGCTCGGCACGGTAGGTGCGTCGCGGGCGGCGGCCTAGCGAGCCGGACGCGGCTCCTCACACGACTGACTCGCCGTACCGGGTACGGCGAGTCAGCTCGCTGGTCCGACCACGGCGCTGACCCGGCGTACCGGTACGCCGGGTCAGCGCCGTCGTGCGTGCATCAGAGGATCGCGCGGAGGAACTCCTGGGTCCGCTCGTGCTTCGGCGACGTGAAGATCGTGTCCGGGTCGGCTTCCTCGATGATCTTTCCGCCGTCGAACATCAGCACCCGGTTGGAGACCTCCCGGGCGAACTGCATCTCGTGCGTGACGATCAGCATCGTGATGTCCGTGGTCTCGGCGATGTTGCGGAGCACCCCGAGCACGTCGGCGACGAGCTCCGGGTCGAGCGCCGACGTCACCTCGTCCAGGAGCAGGATCTCCGGCTCCATGGCCAGCGCGCGCGCGATAGCCACACGCTGCTGCTGCCCGCCGGACAGCTGCATGGTGCGGGCGTCCCGCTTGTCGGCGAGGCCTACCTTGTCGAGGAGGGCCTCGGCACTGGCGATCGCCTCTGCCTTGGGCTTCCCGAGCACGTGGATCGGGGCCTCGATGATGTTCTCCAGCACCGTCATGTTGGGGAACAGGTTGAACTGCTGGAACACCATCCCGACGCGGCGCCGCACGAGGCTGCGCCGCTTCTCCGGGATGGCAACGCGCTTGCCGTCACGCATCTCGTGCGTGTAGCAGTCGCCGTCGACGTAGATGAGGCCGTCGTTCGCCTCCTCCAGCGTCATGAGCAGGCGCAGGATCGTCGTCTTGCCGGAGCCCGACGGACCGATCAGGGTGACCCGGTCGCCCTTCGCGACCGAGAAGTCCAGCCCGTCGAGAACGACGTTGTCGCCGAAGCGCTTGCCGACTCCCTGGAACTGGATGGCAGGGGTGATGTCGTTCTCAGGCAAGACGGTTCTCCAATCGGCGGACGAGCAGCGAGGTCGGGTAGCTCACCAGCAGGAAGAGCAGGCCGGCCATCGTGATCGCCTCCATGTAGCGGAAGGTCCCTGCGCCGTACTGCTGTGCGGCCGTGTACATCTCGACCACGGCGATGGCGAACAGGAACGGCGTCTCCTTGAACATGGAGACCGCGTAGTTCCCCAGACCCGGCAGCGTGTTGCGGATCGCCTGCGGCAGCACGACGGCGCTCCAGGTGCGCGAGCGCGGCAGGTCGAGCGCGATGGCCGCCTCCCACTGCCCCTTCGGCACCGCGTCGATGCCGGCGCGGTACACCTCGGACATGTACGTGGCGTAGTGGACGCCGAGCACGACACAACCGATGGCCAGCGACGGGAACTGCGTGAACAGCAGGTTCGCGAACACGAGCTGCACCAGCAGCGGCGTGGACCGGATGAACTCGACCAGGAAGCCGACCGGAAAGGTGACGACGCGCAGCTTCGACCGGCGGACGATGGCGACGACCAGCCCGAGGATCGAGGCGATGATCATGCCGACCACGGTCGCGAGGATCGTGATCTGCAGGCCTTCGAGCAGCTTGGGGAACACAGCCGCTGCGTGCTCCCAGCTCCATGCTTCGGTCTCGGTCATGCTCGGTCACCTCCCTTCGGTGCCGTCGACGCAGGCGTTCCGGCACCGAGGTCGGCCGTGGTCTGCACGGGCGCCAGACGCAGCACCTCACGCAGCGACGGGCCGACACCCAACCGGTTCTTCGCCCGCACCTCGAGGGCGTTCATGCCCAGCGTGAGCAGGTAGGCGACGACGAAGTAGCACACAAGGCCCACGGTGAAGGAGAACACCGTGTCCGACGTGCGGTCGCGCAGCTCGTTGGTGAAGAAGTTGAGGTCGTGCAGCGAGATGTACGCCGCCAGCGCGGAGCCCTTGACGAGCTGGATCAGCAGGTTGGTGAACATCGGGATCATGAGCGGCCAGGCCTGCGGCATGATCACGCGACGCATGCGGTGCACGGGATTCAGGTCGAGGGCGATGGCCGCCTCCCACTGCCCCTTGGCGACCGAGTTGATCGAGCCGCGCACGACCTCGGCGGCATAGGCCCCGTAGTTGAGGCCGAGCGCGAGGATCCCGCAGGCCAGCGGGTCCAGCTCGACGTAGAACGGCGGAAGTGGCAGCACGTAGTACAGCCAGAAGATCTGCACCACGAGAGACGTGCCACGGAAGAACTCCACGACCACCCGGGACGGCACGCGCGCCCACCGCGTGTGGGCGCGCGAGCCGAAGCCAAGGGTGAACGCGACGAGCAGCGCGAGCACCGCACCGCCGAGGGTCAGCTGGAGTGTGACGAGTACTCCCTCGCCGAGCTGCGGCAGCAGCTCGACGAATTGTTGAAGGTTGTCCGACACGTGCCCGCTCAGCCGTCCAGGCCGAGCTCCGGAGCCAGCTCCTTGGCCACTGACTCGAGGTCACCCTCGCAGAGCTTCTCGGTCGTCAGGCCCTCGACGGGATACTCGGCCTCGGTGAAGCCGAACGGCTCCACGATCTCCAGCCAGCGCTCCTTGTCGGCGGTGATCTTGGCGAGCTCCTCGTTGTAGGCGTCGCGCAGCTCCTCCTCGCCCTTCGGGAAGACCTCTGCCCCCGCGCCGATCTGCGGCACGCCGTCGATCTCCGCGACGAACGCGTCGGTGACCTCGACCGGGGCATCGCTCTTCTCCGCGAGCGTCCGCAGCGAGATGCCCGTCAGGGCCAGCGCGTCGGCACGACCGGACGTGACGGCGTCCAGGCCGTCCTGGGCCTCGCCGACCTCGATCTTCTCGATCTCCAGCTCGTCGGCGTAGCCGGACTCGATGGCACCGCTGAGGACCGCGAGCTTGACGCCCGCGTCCTTGGCGGACTGCATGTCCGTCAGCTTGTCCGGGTTGCCCTCCGGGACCATGAACGCGGTGGTGTACATGATCTCCGGGTCGGAGAACAGGGCCTGCTCACAGCGCTCGGGCAGGATGGACATCCCGGCGCTGACGGTGTCGTACCGGCCGGCGGTCAGGCCGGGGATGAGCGAGTTCCACTCGGTCTGGACGCCTTCGACGTTCTCGACGCCGAGCGCGCCGAAGATCTCGCGGTCCAGGGCGATGGTGGCGCCGGTGAGGTCGCCGCCGTCCTCGTAGCTGTAGGGCTCCTCCCCGTTGAACGCGACGGTCACGGTGCCGTCTTCCTGGAGCTGCTCGAGCGTGCTGGCGCCATCTTCGCCGCCCTGGTTCGGAGCCGTCGACGAGCACGCGGCCAGCGCGACGAGGGTGAGTGCTGACCCTGCGGCGAATACGGCTCGGCGGAGCGGTCGGACGCTTGATGTAGACATGGTTCCCTTCACGCCACCCGGCGGTCTTGGCAAAGCCTGGGTGGGCTGGAGTTCACGGACGATTCGCAACCGTAGCGCGGTGCCGACGCTCAGACAATCCAGCGTTCGACATTATGATTGTCTACAATCTACAAGTTCAACCGGCCGGCGTCACCCCCGGACACCGTCGGCGTCACACAGCTGTCTGCGCACCGGGGATGATGTGGTCATCGACGTGCGCTCACGGAAGGAGCACCGATGTCCCACCCGTCGCGGGCCACGCTGACGACCGCCCCGTCCTTCTCCAGGGTGACGCGACCGTCGACGGTCGACCTGATCCAGACGGAGCTGCGCAACGCCGTCTACGCGGGGGTCCTCGCCGTCGGCACGCCGATCCGGGAGGTAGACGTCGCCACCCAGCTCGGCGTGAGCCGCGGCCCGCTGCGCGAGGCCGCCCAGCGACTGGTCCAGGAGGGTCTGCTCGTCGCGACGCCAGGACGTGGGATGCGCGTGGCGACGATCGGCAGAGAGCGGCTCCCTGCCCTCTACGAGGCGCGCAAGTCCGTGGAGATCGCCGCGGCCCGGCTGCTCGTCCGGTCCGGCGACGACGCAGCGCTCGCCGGTGTGCGCCGCGCGCACGACGAGCTCGTCGCCGCGAACAGCACCGGGGACGCGCGCCGGGTCGGCGGCGCGGACCTCAACCTGCACTGGACCCTGGTCGCCGCGGCAGGCAACCCCTGGCTCACGCGCTGGATGACGACGCTCATCGTCGAGGTGCGGATGGCCACGTTCACGGTGAGCGACGAATACGTGGTGCGCAAGGACACTGCGGACGCGCACGCCCTGATCGTCGAACGGCTGGAGGCGCGGGACGAGGACGGGCTGGTGGAGGCCATCACCCAGATGCTCGCGGGTGCCGTCGACCGGCTGCTGGGCCGCGAGGACGAGGGCGTCGAGACGTTCGAGGAGCCTGCGGACGCCCCCGAGATCACTCTTGGCCCGATCGACGCACCGGACGGGCCGACGATCGGCTGATCCTGGTGCGCACCCCCTCGGCCTCCGGTTGCAGGGTCTCCACCTTCGATCCGGAGAGCGGCATCCGGATGGTCACGAACTTCTCCGTGGCGAGCCCGCGCCAGAGCGCGAACATAGCCAGGAACATCATGATGAAGATCGGCAGGCCGACCACCGTGATCACCTGTTGCAGCGCGACCAGCCCTGTCTCCCCCGCCAGCACGATGAGCGCGACGGCGACGGCGCCCTCCGAGACCCCCCAGAACACCCGCTGGCGAACCGGACCGGAGTCCTCGGTGCCCGTGCAGAGCATGTCGACGACCAGCGAGGCGGAGTCGGACGACGTGGCGAAGAAGATCGCCACGATCACGACGACCATCCCGGAGATGAACGTGGCCAGGCCGCCCGCCCCGAGCAGCTCCTCGAAGAAGGTGAACATCGCGGTGGCCGGGTTCTCCATCACCGCGTCGGTGATGGGGTGCGGGTCGCCCGCTGCCGAGTCGATCCCGTCCAGCTCCATCGCCGACCAGCCGAAGATCGCGAACCAGACAAGGGTGAAGAGCGACGGCGCGAGCAGCACGCCGCCGACGAACTCTCGGATCGTGCGGCCCCGTGAGATGCGCGCGAGGAAGATGCCCATGAACGGCGCCCAGGTGACGGTCCACGCCCAGTAGAAGACCGTCCAGCCGCCCTGCCAGCCCCAGCCCTCCTCTGTCGTGAAGGGGGCGAGGGCGTCGTTCCAGAAGGCGAGCGGCACGATGTTCTGCGCGTAGAGGCCGATGGTCTCGATGATCTCCCGGAGCAGGAAGACCGTTGACCCCGCGAACAGGACGAAGAGCATCAGCGCGACGGCCAGGCCGATGTTGATGTTCGACAGGGTCTTCACGCCCTTGTCCAGACCGGCGACGATCGAGCTCACCGCGATGGTGGTGAGGATGCAGATGATGATCACCTTGGGCAGCACCGCGTTCGGGATGGCGGTGAGGTCCGAGAGCCCGCTGTTGATCTGCTGCGTGCCGAGGCCGATCGATACGGCGACGCCGAACAGGGTGCCGAGGATCGCGAAGACGTCGATCGCCTTGCCGATCGGACCGTGGATGCGCTCCTTGAGGAACGGGTAGAAGACGGAGCTGACCCGCAGCGGCAGCTTGTGCCGGTAGATGAAGTACGCGAAGGCAAGACCAGGCAATGTGAAGATCGCCCAGGTGTGCAGGCCGAGGTGATAGATGGAGATGCTCATCGCGTCGTTCGCGGCTTCCGCAGAGAACGGCACGGCGCCGCGTGGCCCGGACGCGAAATGGTTGATCGGTTCGGCGACTCCCCAGTACATCAGGATGGTGCCGATGCCACCGGCGAAAAGCATGGTGAACCAGGAGACGTTGGAGTATCTCGGGCGTTCGCGGTCACCGCCGAGCCGCACGTTGCCGTACTTGCTGATGGCCAGGTACACCAGGAACAGCACCCAGACGGTGACACCGAGGATGAAGAACCACCCGAGCCTGGTCACCACCCAGGTGCGGCCGGCGGTGAACATGTCCCCGATGGCGGACGGGAAGATGATCAGCAGCAGGAGGAAGACGACCATCAGGCCGGCCGCGACGAAGAAGATCACCGGGTCCGTCTTGAGCCCCAACCGGCGGGCGAGTGAATCCAGCACAGAGAACGCCTCCTCGCGAGGGAGATCTGGGCGGATTCCCATTGGCCCGGCATCCCCTCTCGTACCGAACCAATGCGCAGGCATGCTGCCAACAATTCGGGAGGACGTCTATCCCAGAGGAATATCTTCTCGCGCGGACCGCTATTGTGCGATGCGGCTCAGACCCAGGCGGAGGGGGCGGCCAGCACCGCTTGCAGCACCTCGCGCGCCCCGCCCGTCAGCGCCGCGTGCGGCCCCGCCTGCGCGGCCCGGACCTGGAGGTCGACGAACGGCGCGGCGAGCACGCGGTCGGCCAGCACCGCCTCGACGTCGGTGCGGAGCCACGGCAGCAGCTCGGTGTACGCGCCGCCCAGCACGATGGTGGCGACGTCGAGCAGGTTCACGAAGTCCGCGAGCGCCGAGCCGAGGGCTCGACCGGCCGGCAGCGCAGGGGCGGCCGCCGCGGCGTCGGGCTGCGCCAGCCGGGCGACGAGCGCTGCCAGGGGAGAGTCCGGCGGCAGGCCGGCGGCGCGCATCATCGCCTCCTTGCCCGCGTACTGCTCCAGGCAGCCGAACGCGCCGCACGAGCAGCGTGGCCCTGCCGGGTCGACCACCACGTGGCCGATCTCGCCGTTCCACCCCCGCTCCCCGAGGAACAGCTCGCGGTCGACGACGATCGCAGCGCCGATGCCGACGTCGCCCGACACGAAGATGAAGGAGTCGGGCGCGGCGACGTCGGAGCCGCCGGCGAGCTCCGCGAGCGCGGCGAGCTTTGCCTCGTTGGCGATGCGCACCGCGAGGTTGCCGAGCCCGAGCAGCGGGACCGGGTCGAGCGACGACCAGCCGAGGTTGGGCGCCACCTCGAGGAGGCCGGTGCGCGGGTCGACCAGGCCGGGCAGCGCCAGTCGCGCGCCGGCGACCGTCATGCCGGAGGCCGTGACGGTGTCGGTCACCTCGCGGGCGAGCTCGCCGAGCCGGCCCAGCACGACCACCGGGTCGCTGTCGTGGAGCGCGCCGGGGACCACCTGCTCCGCCACGACGTCACCGGTCAGGTCGAGCACCCGTACGCCCAGGTAGTCCACGTTCACCTCGAGCCCGAGGCCGACGACCGAGCGTGGCGCGGGGACCAGCGGGACGGCGGGCCGGCCGGCGCGTCCGGCGGTCACGGCGGGCAGCTCACGGACGAGCCGTGCGGCCACGAGCTGGTCCACCAGCGTCGACACCGTCGCGCGGGCCAGGCCGGTCGCGGCGGCCACACCGGCGCGCGACAGTGGTTCTGGCACCTCGAACACCGCGCGCGCAACCAGCTCGAGGTTGCGTTCGCGCAGGGTGTGCTGACGGGCCGCGCCTGGGCCCGTCCGCGTGGTGGTGTCGCGTGCGGTCCCGGCGGTGGTCACGCCTTGACTGTAGCCGAGACCCGGGTAATAGTTCATCCGTACAACAAATGCGGCGCCGCATGCCGGGGCCGCCTCGATGAGGAGACCCCCGTGAGCGACATCAAGTACTCGTTCGGCCTGTGGACCGTCGGCTGGAACGCCGTAGACCCGTTCGGCACGGCATCGCGCCCCGAGCTCGACCCGGCAGAGTCCATCCGCAAGCTCGCGGACCTCGGCGCCTGGGGCTTCACGTTCCACGACAACGACGTCTACCCGTTCGGTTCGGACGACGCCGAGCGCCAGAAGCACATCGACTCCGTCAAGAAGGCTGCCTCGGACACGGGCCTGGTCTGCGAGATGGTCACGACCAACACGTTCACGCACCCCGTCTTCAAGGACGGCGCGTTCACGTCCAACAACCGCGACGTGCGCCGCTTCGGCCTGCGCAAGGTGCTGCGCAACGTGGACCTGGCCGCCGACATGGGCGCAGAGACCTTCGTCATGTGGGGTGGCCGCGAGGGCACCGAGTACGACAACTCGAAGGACCTCAACGCCGCGCACGCGCGCTACGCGGAGGGCATCGACACCGTCGCCTCCTACATCAAGCAGAAGGGCTACGGGCTCAAGATCGCCCTGGAGCCCAAGCCGAACGAGCCGCGCGGAGACATCTTCCTGCCGACGATCGGGCACGCCATCGCCCTGATCGACTCGCTCGACAACGCCGACATCGTGGGCCTCAACCCGGAGACGGGCCACGAGCAGATGGCCGGCCTCAACTACACGCACGGCATCGCGCTCGCCCTGCACGTGGGCAAGCTCTTCCACATCGACCTGAACGGCCAGCACGGGCCCAAGTACGACCAGGACCTCGTGTTCGGCCACGGCGACCTGCTGTCGGCGTTCTTCACGGTCGACCTGCTGGAGAACGGCTTCCCGAACGGCGGCCCCCGCTACGAGGGCCCGCGCCACTTCGACTACAAGCCCTCGCGCACCGAGTACCTCGACGGCGTGTGGGAGTCGGCGAAGGCCAACATGGCGACCTACGACATGCTCGCGGCCAAGGCCGCTGCGTACCGGGCCGACCCGGAGGTCCAGGCGGCCTTCGAGCACGCGGGCATCTTCGAGCTGGGCCAGTCGACCCTCGCCGAGGGCGAGACGTTCGACTCGTTCCTCGCCGAGCCGGACCCGGACGTGGACGCCCTGGCCGAGCGGGACTACGGCCTGGTCCGCCTCCACCAGCTGGCCCTGAACCACCTGATCGGCTGACCCTCACCCCCACTCCGCTTGGCTGTGGGCGTGATCATTGCGCCTAAAGTGGACGTCTTGTCGCAAAGATCGCGCCCACAGCCAAGCGGCGCCTTACTCCTGGAGCATCGATGCCCCTCGTCGCCGGCGTGGACACGTCCACGCAGTCCTGCAAGATCGTCGTGCGCGACGCCGAGACCGGTGCGCTGGTCCGGACCGGTTCCGCCAAGCACCCCGACGGCACGGAGGTGGACCCGCAGCACTGGTGGGACGCCTTCCAGGAGGCGGCAGCGGAAGCGGGCGGCCTGGCCGACGTCGCAGCGCTCGCCGTGGGTGGCCAGCAGCACGGCATGGTCACGCTCGACGCCGACGGCAACGTCATCAGGCCCGCGCTGCTGTGGAACGACAACCGGTCCGCGCCGTCGGCGGAGGACCTGATCGTCGAGCTGGGTGACGGCAACCGCGAGGCGGGCGCACAGGCCTGGGCCGACGCCGTCGGCTCCGTGCTCGTCGCGTCCCTGACGATCACCAAGCTGCGCTGGCTGCGCGACAACGAGCCGGAGAACGCCGCCAAGGTGGCCGCCGTCGCCCTGCCGCACGACTGGCTGTCCTGGCGTATCGCCGGATACGGGCCGGCGGGCGACCCGACGGCCCCCCTCGGGCCGCAGCTGGACAAGCTCTTCACCGACCGTTCGGACGCGTCCGGTACCGGCTACTACGACGCCTCCGTCGGCGAGTACCGACCTGACCTGCTGGAACGTGCCCTGGGGCGTACCGACGTCGTGCTGCCGCGGGTGGTCGGCGTGGCCGAGACGGGGGCCGTAGCGCACCCGAGCGTCGCGGGCGGGGCGACCGCCACCTCCATCGCCTCGAACGGCTGCCTCATCGGGCCGGGCGCCGGTGACAACGCGGGCGCCTCCCTCGGGCTCGGGATGGCGCCGGGCGACATCGCCATCTCGATCGGCACCTCCGGTGTCGTCTCCGCCGTCGCGCCGCAGCGCACCGCGGACGGCTCCGGCGCGATCAACGGCTTCGCCGACGCGACCGGCAACGCGCTCATGCTGGCCGTGACGCTCAACGCGGCCCGGGTCCTGGACGCCGCCCGCGAGGTGCTCGACGTCGACTTCGACGGGCTGGCCGAGCTCGCGCTGGAGGCCCCGCCCGGGTCCGACGGCCTCGTGCTCGTGCCGTACCTGGAGGGCGAGCGCACGCCCAACCGGCCCGACGCCACCGGCACCCTGCACGGCATCCGTCTCGCGACCTCCACCCGCGCCCACCTGGCCCGCGCCTACATCGAGGGCATGCTGTGCGGTCTCGCGGACGGTCTCGACGCGCTGCGCGCGCAGGGCGTCGCGGTGGAGCGCGTGATGCTGATCGGCGGCGCGGCGCAGTCGCCGGCGGTGCAGCAGATCGCCCCGCAGATCTTCGGCCTGCCGATCAGCATCCCCGAGCCGGGCGAGTACGTGGCCGACGGCGCCGCGCGCCAGGCGGCCTGGGCCCTGGCCGTCGCCGCCGACCCGGACGCCGGGGCTCCCGCGTGGTCCACGACCATCGCCACGACGCTTGCCGCCGACCCGCGGCCGGTGATCCGCGAGCAGTACGCAGCGGTGCGCGACCTCGCATGAGCCGGAGGTGCAGCGCAGGGTGCGGGCCGAGGAACGAGGCACACGCCCGGAGCGGAACCGCAGACTCATGCGATACGAGGAGAGCCTGAGCGCGTGCCCGCACCCCCGGACCGCACGTTCGCCGAAGGCCTGATCGACGCACTCGCCCGCCGGGCGGGTGCGCTCGACATCGCACTGCACACGGTCCAGGTGAGCCTCCACGGCGAGACCGTCGCACACGCCGCCGGCGATCCTGTCGGCCTGGACACGCCACAGCGGATGTACTCGGTGTCCAAGACGGTGACGGGTCTGGCGGTCGGGCTGCTCGCGGCCGACGGAGCCCTTGGCCTCGACGACCCGATCCCGCGGCACTTCCCCGAGCTGGGCCCGGTGCACCCGTGGCTCGAGGCCACGACGGTCCGGCACCTGCTCGCCATGCGCGGCCCGCACCGGTCCACCACGTACGAGCTCACGGCCGACGGCTGGCTGGAGTCCTACTTCCGCGTGCCGCCGACGCACCCGCCGGGCACGCTCTTCACCTACGACACCAGCGCCTCGTACGTGCTGGCCGCACTGGTCGAGCGCCTGGCGGGTGCGTCGCTGGCGGACTACCTGCGTCCCCGGCTGCTCGACCCGTTGGGCGTCACCCCCGGCCTACGGTTTCTCACCGGGCCGGAGGGCACCAGCCACGGCGGCTCCGGCCTGGTCTGCACCGCGCGCGACCTGCTGCGCCTGGCCCACCTGCTCAACGCCGACGGCGTGCACGACGGCGCCCGGCTGCTGCCGTCCGAGTACCTGCGCGCCGCCACGAGCCCGCAGACGGACACGGCCACCCAGACCTGGGGAGCGTCGCTGCGCTCCGGCTACGGCTACCAGCTCTGGCTGCCCAGGCCGGGAGGCTGGCTGATGTTCGGCCTCGGAGGCCAGATCGTGTACGGCGACCCCGCCACGGGCCTCGCGGTCGCGGTCACCGCGGACGCCCAGGCGTGCGCAAGCGGGGACCAGCGCCTCCTCGACGACGTGCTGGAGCGGCTGGTCGAGCCGCTCGGCAGCCGGCTCGACGGTGCGACGCCGGACGGCGGAACCGCCGCCACGGGCTCGGCCGGCACCGCCGTCGTGCTCTCCTGGCCCGCGCCACGCCACGACCCCGCGCACGCAAGACCCCTGAGCGAGCGCTATGTGAAGACGACGGACGGACCGGGGCCCGCGGAGCTCGTCGTGTCCCTTGACGACGACGGCGGCCCGCTCCGCGCGGCAGGCGGCCCCGCCCCGACCGGCGGCTGCGACGTGTCGCTGCGCTTCGACGCGCCCGTCCGGACCCGCACCGAGGACCGGGCCGTTGTCGTCGTGACCGCCGGGTGGACCGGCGCCGACACGATGGACGTGCGCTGCGCGCTGGTCGGCGACGACCTGACGACCTGGCGTGCCCGCCTGGCCTGGGCCCCGGACGGCACCCTGGCCGTGCAGTCCCAGGTGTTCGGCGAGTCCGCCGACCAGGGCTGGACGTTCCACGCGGCGTACCGCCCGGGTGCGGCCGCGCCCTCGCTCAGGGACAGCTCAGGCCCGGTGGTAGGTGAGGTGCCGGAACCGGAGGCCTGACGACGACGTCGTCCACCCGGTCGACGAGGTGACCGTCCACTCGGGGCCGATGTCGGGGGCGAACACGTCGCCCTCGACCTCCGTGTTGACCTCGGTCACCGCCAGCACGTCCGCGACCGGGAGCGCCTCACCGTAGACCTGTGCGCCGCCGATGACCCAGATCTCGTCGCCACCGGGCGATTTCGCGGCCGTGTCGAGCGCCTCGCCGAGCGACGCGGCCGGCACCGCCTCCGTGTCCGGCACGCCGAACGGGCCACGAGCCGAGACGACGACGTTGGTACGGCCGGGCAGCGGACGCTTGGGCAGCGACTCCCAGGTGAGCCGCCCCATCACGACGGGATGTCCCGCCGTGGTCCGCTTGAAGTGGGCGAAGTCCTCAGGGACGCGCCACGGGATGTCGCCGCCCGCACCGATGACCGGCCGGCCGGCCCCGTCGCGTGCCTGAGCCCAGATGAGTCCGATCATCAGACGGCGATCGGTGCCTTGATGGTGGGGTGCGAGACGTATCCGAGCACCTCGATGTCCTCGAACTCGTAGTCGAAGATCGACTCCCGCGGGGCGAGGCGCAGCGACGGGTAGGGGTACGGGTCGCGGTCGAGCTGGGTGCGTACCTGGTCCAGGTGGTTGTCATAGATGTGGCAGTCTCCGCCGGTCCACACGAACTCGCCGACGTCGAGCCCGGTCTGCGCCGCGACCATGTGCGTGAGCAGGGCGTAGGAGGCGATGTTGAACGGCACGCCGAGGAACAGGTCCGCCGACCGCTGGTACAGCTGGCAGCTGAGCTTGCCGTCCGCGACATAGAACTGGAACAGGGCGTGACACGGCGGCAGCGCCATGTCGTCGACCTCGGCCGGGTTCCACGCGGTCACGACGTGCCGCCGCGAGTCCGGGTTGGTGCGGATCTGGTCGATCACCCTGGCGATCTGGTCGACGTGCCCGCCGTCGGGCGTCGGCCAGGAGCGCCACTGGACGCCGTACACGGGACCAAGCTCGCCCGACTCGTCGGCCCAGTCGTCCCAGATCTTCACGCCGCGCTCCTGCAGCCAGCGCACGTTGGAGTCGCCGCGCAGGAACCACAGCAGCTCGTAGACGACCGACTTGAGGTGCACCTTCTTGGTGGTGACCAGCGGGAATCCCTTGGCCAGGTCGTACCGGATCTGCCGCCCGAACACGCTGCGCGTCCCCGTGCCGGTCCGGTCGCCCTTGCGGGTTCCGCCTTCGAGCACGTCGCGCAGCAGGTCCTCGTACGGGGTGTCGATCTCGGTCATGCGGCAAGCCTACGTCGAGCCCTCCGGTCGTCCTCGGCAGTACCCGCCGTCAGTGCTCCTTCGACCGCAGCTCCCTGAGCCGGGCACCGCGACGGCGGTACAGCACGCCCATCGTCACGATCGTCAGCGCCACGATGCCGCCGATCACCGCGCCCCACGCGGTCCCACCACGGAACGCCGGCCCGTCGACGTCGAGGATCCGCTCGCCGGCGTGCGCCGCAGCGGACGTGCCGAGCACGATGCCGAGGGTCAGCAGGTTCGGCACGGAGAACACCACCGCCAGCGCCAGGAACCCGCTGCGTACCTGCCAGGACCGCCTGGTCAGGATCGCCTGCGCCAGGAGCAGCACGGGGGCCAGCGTGAACACCGCACCGATCAGCAGCCCCCACCAGGCGCCCGCGGCGAACGACCCGTCCACCGCGTTGCCGATCATCTGGGCCCACCAGCGCGGCAGAAAGGCGTCGAGGAACAGGTAGATCAGCCACACGGCCACGATCACTACGGCCACGCCGATCAGGCGCTTCCCGACGTCGCGCCAGTCCGGCCGCCACCGTGCGCCGGACGGTGCCGGCGTCGGACCGCCCGACCCTGATCCGCCCGACGTCGGACCGGTCGCCTCGGGCTTGTCGCTCGGGTTCTGCGCCATGAGCACGATCGTTGCAGCGTGGGGGCCACCGTGCGCGGCGAACGGGAACGTCGTGGGCCTCGTTGGCGTTGACACCTAGTCCGACCGACCGGGACGCGCTGGACCCCATTTCGTGACCGTGTCGGTGACCAGTGGAAGGATGATCCCCATGACGGAGCAGACCACCACCTCGATCAGCACGAGCGCCGAAGGCACCGCGACCCCCTCGCCGACGGACCCGCTCTGGGTGGAGCGCAACGGCACCCGCACGTACACGGGCTTCTCGGCCCGGGGCGCCCGGGTCGAGATCGGCCCGGTCGAGGCCGGCGCTGTCTTCACGCCGGGCGAGCTGCTCAAGGTCGCTCTCGCCGCGTGCGCCGGGATGAGCAGCGACAAGGCGTTCTCGCGGCGGCTGGGCGACGACTACCGGACCACCATCCGGGTCGAGGACCCGAAGGACGTGGCCGAGGACCGGTACCCGGTCCTGACGGAGAAGTTCGAGATCGACCTGTCGACCCTCGACGACGAGGACCGGGCCAAGCTCCTCACGATCGCACAGCGGTCGATCGACAAGGCCTGCACGGTGGGCCGTACGCTCAAGGCGGGCGCCCAGATTCCCGACGCGCAGTTCGAGCAGCCGACGGAGGGCTGACATGGCCGACGACAAGCAGAAGCTGACGGCGCCCGAGTCCAACGGACGGTCGTCCCCTGGCGACGCCGTCCTGAAGCCCGACAACTCGGTCGAGGTCACGCCAGCGGACTGGCTCCACTACAAGCCGCAGAGCCCGCTCGACCACCTCGTCGGCCGGGCCGTGACGATCCCGTCGGCGACCATCCACAGGCATGTGGACAAGGTGCGTGCGCGCAACCCCGACGCGGGCCCCGCCGAGGTCATCAGGCTCCTGGAGCAGGAGTACCTGCGGGTCATCCAGACCACGGGTGGCGCCGTCGGAGCGGCCGCTGCGATCCCGGCCGTCGGCACCGCGGCGAGCGTCGCGCTGTCCACGAGCGACGTGGCGACGTTCTTCGCCTCGTCGGCCGCGTTCTCCCTCGCCGTGGCCGACGTGCACGGCATCGACGTCCAGGACATCCCGCGCCGCCGGGCGCTGCTCCTCGCCACCGTGCTCGGCGACAAGGGCGCCCAGGACGTCGAGAACGCCATCGGCGGCTCGGGTGTCGCGTGGGGCAAGGTGCTGCTGACGAGCATGCCCCGCACCACGCTGCACCGCGTGAACAAGGCGCTCACGCACCGGTTCATCCAGAAGCAGATCGCCAAGCAGGGCAGCCTGATGCTGGGCCGCATCCTGCCGTTCGGCGTCGGCGCGGTGGTGGGCTGGGTCGGCGCGCGCGCCCTCGGCCACACCGTGATCGCCCAGTCGCGCATCGCGTTCGGCACCCCGCCGGAGCAGTTTCCCCGCGTCATCGAGCAGAAGCAGGACAGCAGCGGTTCTGGTCCGGCGCGTCGGCGTCGCCTCTTCCGGAAGGGACCGTCCTGAGCCGGTCGAAGGGCAGGCAGCCGATATCGCACATCTGCTCGGCGGGATCCCAGGTCCCGACCTAGGCTGCACGTCATGGCGGACACGACGCACGGCGCACTCGCCCCGACGTACCTCCCGCTGCCGATCACGATCGCGCGGGCACAAGGTACGCATGTGTGGGACACGGACGGCAACGAGTTCCTCGACTTCCTGTCGGGATACTCGGCCCTCAACTTCGGGCACCTGCACCCAGGCCTGGTGGCCGCTGCGCTGACGCAGCTGCGCCAGGTCACCCTCACGTCCCGTGCGTTCGACCATGACCGGCTGGAGGAGTTCGCGCAGCGGCTCGTCGAGGTGGTCGGACCGCTGACCACGGGCGGCGAGGACAGCCTCGTGGTGCCGATGAACACCGGAGCGGAAGCGGTTGAGACCGCGATCAAGGCGGTCCGCAAGTGGGGTTACGACGTGCGCGGCGTGCCAGAGGACCAGGCGACGGTGATCGTCGCGGGCGGCAACTTCCACGGCCGCACCACCACGCTCGTCGGTCTCTCGGACAACCCGACCGCACGGGCCGGGTTCGGTCCCTTCGCACCCGGGTTCCGGCAGGTACCCTTCGGCGACCTGGACGCGGTCGCCGACGCAGTGGACGACACCACGGTGGCGGTCCTCATGGAGCCCGTGCAGGGCGAGGCCGGTGTCCTGGTGCCGCCGGACGAGTTCTGGCCCGGCCTGCGCGAGCTCACCACGACGCAGGACATCGCCCTGGTCGCCGACGAGGTCCAGTCCGGACTCGGTCGCACCGGCACCACGCTCGCGTGCGAGCTCTGGGACGTGCGGCCGGACCTGGTCTGCCTGGGCAAAGCGCTGGGCGGCGGGATCGTCCCGGTGTCGGCCGTGGTCGGCAGGCCGGAGATCCTCGGCGTCCTGACTCCTGGCACGCACGGCTCGACGTTCGGCGGGAACCCGCTGGCGTGCGCGGTCGCCGTCGCGGCGCTCGACCTGCTCGCGACCGGGCAGTACCAGGCGCGGGCAGCGGAATCGGGCAAGGTGCTCACCGAACGGCTCGACGTGCTCGTGGCACAGGGCCTGCTGGCCGAGGCCCGCACCGTGGGCCTGTGGGCGGGCATCGACCTGGCTCCGGAGCTCGGCACGGGACGCGAGCTGTGCGAGGCGCTCCTCGAGCGCGGCGTGCTCGCGACGGACACGCGTGCCGAGACGATCCGCCTGTCGCCGCCCCTGTCGATAGTCCAGCCGGAGCTGGAGATGGCGCTGGACATCCTCGAGGAGTCCCTGGTGGCACTGCGCGACACCGGTCCTGGGACCGTGGCGCCGGAGGACGCGCACGACGACACGGCCGAGCTCGCGCACGACCAGGCGGACGAGGACACGGCGGACGAGGACACGGCGGACGAGGACACGGCGGACGAGGACGTGGCGGGCGAGCCTGACACTGCCGACGCCGCGAACGACGCGGCTTCTGCCGGGGCGCCCGGCGGCGGGGCCGCCGACGGCAGGGACGAGCGCTCCGAACTGTCACCGACCGCCGGCTGAGCGTAGGCTTCCAGGGGTGACCACTACGACGTCGTCCCACACCATCGCAACGCTCCCGGCCCTCCACGAGCTGCAGCAGGCCTACGCAGAGCTTCAGGCCAAGGGTCTGAAGCTCGACCTCACGCGCGGCAAGCCGTCGGCCGAGCAGCTCGACCTCGCCGAGCCCATGCTGGCCCTGCCCGGGATCGGCGTGCACGCCGATGACACGGGCACGGACGCACGCAACTACGGCGGGCTGGACGGAGGGCTCGCGGTCCGGCGCATCTTCGCCGAGCTGCTCGACGTGCCGGTGGAGCAGCTCCTCGCGGGTGGCAACGCGTCGCTCACCCTCATGCACGACGTCGTCGCGTACGCCGAGCTGTTCGGGTTCCCCGAGTCGCCGAAGCCGTGGGCGCGCGAGGAGAAGGTCCGCTGGATCTGCCCCGTGCCGGGCTACGACCGCCACTTCACGGTCTGCGAGGCCTTCGGCATCGAGATGGTCCCGGTCCCGATGACGCCGAACGGTCCGGACGCCGAGGCCGTGGCCGCGCTCGTCGCGGCAGACCCGACGATCAAGGGCATGTGGGTGGTCCCCACCTACTCGAACCCTGACGGCGCGGTCATCACCGAGGACGTCGCCCGCGCGCTGGTCTCGATGCCCGCCGCCGCGCCGGACTTCCGCATCCTGTGGGACAACGCGTACGCCGTGCACCACCTCACCGACGACGAGGTGACCAGCCCGAACGCCGTCGCGCTGGCAGCGGAGGCCGGCAACCCCGACCGCGTGCTGCTGTTCGCGTCCACGTCCAAGATCACGTTCGCCGGCTCGGGCGTCGCGTTCCTCGGAAGCTCGGCGGCCAACGTCGCCTGGTACAAGAAGCACCTGTCTGTCGCGTCGATCGGCCCCGACAAGCTCAACCACCTGCGGCACGCGATGTTCTTCGGCTCGGCCGACGGCGTGCGCGAGCACATGCGCAAGCACCGGGCGATCCTCGCGCCCAAGTTCGAGGCAGTGGTGGAGATCCTGACCGAGCGCCTCGGCGGGCACGACGTCGCGTCGTGGACCGAGCCGAAGGGCGGCTACTTCGTCTCGCTCGACGTCGCGCCAGGTACCGCGTCGCGTGTGGTGCAGCTCGCCAAGGAGGCGGGGATCGCCCTCACGCCGGCGGGCGCCACCTACCCGTACGGCCGGGACCCCGAGAACAAGAACGTCCGCCTGGCACCGTCGATGCCCCCGCTGGACGAGGTCCGCACGGCGATGGACGGCGTGGCCACCTGCGTGCTGCTGGCCGCCGCCGAGGCCGCTGCGAAGTAGTCAGCCGGTCGCTGTCGTGGGCGTGACCGTTGCGCCGAGAACGGGCAGGAAGTCACGCCCACGACAAACTTCAGGTGGCCGGCCGTCAGTCCGTGCAGTGCTTGTTCACCACGAACACCGGGCACGCCGAGTGGTGCAGCACGGCCTGGCTGGTGGAGCCCAGGAGCAGCCCGCGGAACCCGCCGCGGCCTCGCGAGCCCACCACAACCAGGTCCGACGCCGTGGAGAACTCCGTCAGCAGCTCCGCGCCCGTGCCGTCCAGCACGATCCGCCGGATCCGTAGGCCGGGATTCTCCGCCTCGTACCGGTCGATCAGGACGTCCATGCCTACCCCGATGTCGGCCAGCACCTGCTCGCGGTCGATGGTGGACGGCAGCCACGCCAGCATCCCGGTGTTCCCCACCGGCACGCCGGTGACGGCGGTCAGCTCCGCGCCCCACGCGTTGGCCTGCATGATCGCGTGCTGCAGCGCCCGCTCTGCCTGCGGTGACCCGTCCACGCCGACGACGATGCGGCGCACCTCCCGGATCTCGGCCGCCCCTGGCGCAACCGCGGTGGGCGCGGTCTCGGAACCGCCGGCACCACCGGGAGCGGCGTCCGGCACGCTCCAGGAGACGCCCCGGTTCGCCTCGGCCCGTAGCGGCACGACGACGACCGGACACTGCGCGTGCGCGGGGAGCGCCGACGACACCGTGCCCAGCAGCCGCTCGGTGAACCCGCCCCGGCCGCGCGTACCGACGACGGCAAGGCCGTAGTCGGCGGACAGCTCCACGAGCACGCCCGCCGCGTCACCGGTGGCGACCTCGGTGGTGGCACGCACCCCGGCGTCGGCCACGCGGGCCTCCGCCTCGGCGAGGACCGACTTGGCACCCTCCTGGATGGTGGTGTCGTCGAGCGCGGCGTACCCGCCGTCGAGCGAGGCCGCGGTGAACGACGGCAAGGAATAGCTGCACACGATGTGCAGCGACCAGCCCACGCGGTGCGCGTAGGCGGTCGCCCAGTCCAGCGCGTGCAGACTGGCGGCCGATCCGTCCACACCGACCAGTACGACCTCGGATCGCGTCATCGCCAGCCCTTTCTTCGCCCAAGCACCATTGCACTCCAACGCTACCGGCGGCGGGGGCGTTGTGGGTATCCGAAGGCCAAAGAGTACAGAAAGACGGGCAAAGAAGAGCGCCTGCCCGATCATCGGGCAGGCGCTCTGCTGTGGGTCGTACCTGGCTGAGATCAGCCCATACGGATGAACGTGGGGTTCGACTGCCAGATGGTGCGGAAGTCGACCACGGTGCCCGGCTTGGACGCGTCGATCATGGTGTTGCCACCGGCATAGATCGAGACGTGTCCGGGGGTCCACATCAGGTCGCCCGGCTGCGCCTCGGACGCGGGCACCTGGGTGCCGTAGCCCGGCTGCGCCGACGACGAGTGCGGCAGGCTGATGCCGAGCTGGCCGTAGACGTACGCGGTGAAGCCGGAGCAGTCGAAGCCGCTCGGCGAGCCACCGCCAGAGACGTACGGGACACCCACGTAGCGGCTCGCGATGGAGATCACGGAGTTGCCGATCGCCGAAGCAGGAACGTCCACCGAGGCGGCGGCCGTGCTGACGGTGGTGGCAGCAGCGGCCTCGGCGGCCTCCGCAGCTTCGGCGGCGGCGGCCTCAGCAGCCTCAGCGGCCTCAGCAGCGGCGAGCTCCGCCTGGTAGTCCTCGTTCTCGGCGGCGGAGACCACGGAGACCGCGGCCTTCTCGACGGTGAGCTCTGCGTCAGGTGCGACGGTCACGACGGGGGCGTTGCTCAGCGCCTCGCGAGCCTGCGACGTCAGCGCGTTGAGGTCGACCGAGTTCATCTTCGCGTGGCCGGCCTCGACGGGCGCGGCCTGTGCGGCCATCGCTCCACCGAAGGTCGAGACGAGAAGCGCGCCACCGGCGGCGGCAACCGCGGTACGGCGACCCACTGCGGCGTTCTGAGCGAATTCACTGAGGGGAGTTACTGGTCGTCGCGCAGCCCGATGGCGAGCGCGAGTCGTACGTGCAGTCACGTATTACCTCTCCTTGTACGCCTTCGAGGTCAGCTGTCGGGTTCGGGTGGGAGAAATCACCCGGCCGTGCATCCCGAAGGAATACCCGGCTTCACCCCGAGGACGCACCCTGGCGCCCGTTGGTGGGTCCCCCGCCTCTGTCATGCGGTCGTCTTGGGGCCTCGGCCGGTGACAGAGTTCGGCGTCCGTCCGAGGACCCCCACGAATAACTCCGTGGGAGCGGTCTGAACGTACCGGACCTCACCCTCAATGTCACGTTCCGGCAACGAATGCCACGACGTGTCCTACCTTGGGCGCCGCGTTTCCGACAAAGCGGACAAGCCGGCGTTCGCTCAGGCCGTCGCGACGAAGAGGTGGCGAGCCAGGTCTTCCCCGAGCTCGAGCGCCGTGCCCGCGCCGTCGACCGCCACCGTGTAGGTGCCGTCGTTGTGCTCGGCGGTGATGCGGGAGCCCGGCACCAGGCCGGCGTCGGACAGGCGGGCGAGCAGCTCGACGTCCGTCTGCAGCGGCTCCGCGATGCGGGTGAGGGACGCCGCGAGCGGTTCGCCCTTGACACCCTTCTTCGCCGCAGCCTCGAACGCGGACGGCAGCGAGATCACGCCGGTCAGGAACGGCACGTCCGTGTACGCCTCGCCGAGCTCCGAGAGGCCGGGGATCGGGTTGCCGTACGGGTCGTGGTGCGGGTGGTCGAGCAGGCCGACGAGGCGCTTCTCCACGAGGTCGCTCATGACGTGCTCCCACCGGCAGGCCTCGACGTGCACGTGCTCCCAGTCGAGCTTGATGACGTCGGTCAGCAGGCGCTCGGCGAGCCGGTGCTTGCGCATGACGCGCATCGCCTTGTCCTGGCCCAGCTCCGTGAGCTCGAGGTGCCGGTCTCCCGTCACGATCACGAGCCCGTCGCGCTCCATGCGTGCGACGGTCTGGGACACCGTCGGACCGGAATGCCCCAGGCGTTCCGCGATGCGCGCGCGCAGGGGCGTGATGCCCTCTTCGTCGAGCTCGTAGATCGTCTTGAGGTACATCTCGGTGGTGTCGATCAGATCCGTCACGTCAGCTCCCGTCATGCGCACAGCCGCCCGGTCGCCCTGGACACGTGCGGCCCGGGCGTCGGCCCAGGTTCTAGTCTAGTTCTGTGCCACTGACTATCCCGACACAGCTGCTGCCCACCGACGGCCGTTTCGGCTCCGGCCCCTCCAAGGTGCGCCCGGGCCAGGTCGATCATCTCGTGGCGAACGCGCACGTGCTCGGTACGTCACATCGGCGGGCGCCCGTGAAGGACCTGGTGCACCGCATTCGTGAGGGTGTCACGGAGCTGCTGGGCGCGCCCGCCGGATACGAGGTGGCGCTCGGCAACGGCGGCTCCACCGCGTTCTGGGACGTCGCCACCCTGTGCCTCGTGGAGCGCAAGGCCCAGCACGCCGCCTTCGGCGAGTTCGGCGGCAAGTTCGCCACCGCAACGGAGCGCGCCCCGTTCCTCGAGCCCTCCCAGGTGATCTCGGCGGAGCCGGGCTCGGTGGCCTACCTCGAGGCGGCCGACGACGTCGACACCTACGCCACCCCGCACAACGAGACCTCCACCGGGGCGGTCGCCCCCGTCCGGCGCCCGACGGGACCCGACGGCGCCATCGTGCTCACGGACGCGACGTCCGGAGCGGGCGCCCTGCCCGTGGACCTCAGCCAGACCGACGCCTATTACTTCGCCCCGCAGAAGGCGTTCGCGGCCGACGGCGGGCTGTGGCTCGCCGTGCTGTCCCCCGCCGCCGTCGAGCGCGCCGCGCGGATCGAGGGCTCCGGTCGCTGGGTGCCGGAGTTCCTGTCGCTCACGACGGCCGTCGCTAACTCGCGCCAGGACCAGACGCTCAACACGCCCGCCGTGGCGACGCTGCTCCTGCTGGCCGACCAGGTCGAGTGGCTGCTGGACCAGGGCGGGCTCGAGTGGTCGGCGAAGCGCTGCGCGACGTCGGCCGAGATCCTCTACTCCTGGGCGGAGGCCCGGGACTGGGCGACCCCGTTCGTCGCGCGCCCCGAGGAGCGCTCGCCGGTGGTCGGCACCATCGACCTCGCCCCGGAGATCGACGTCGAGCGCGTGCTCGCCGACCTGGAGGCCAACGGCGTGCATGACGTGTTCGCGTACCGGAAGCTTGGGCGCAACCAGCTCCGCGTCGGGATGTACCCGGCGATCGACCCCGACGACGTCGCTGCACTCACCGCGTGCGTCGACTACCTCGTCACAACCGTCTGACCAGCGTGATCACGTCCGCAATATCCCTTGGACGGCGGGTTCTGCCTATTGTCCGAGGCACAGGGACTCTGTAACGTTTCCGCAACAGAGGGAACCATTCAAGGGGCTGTTCAAACACCATGCCAGTGATCGACCACTTCACCTTCGGGATCGTGACGCCGTTGCTGGCGTACGCGATCTCGTGTACCGGCGCAGCAACGGGCCTCGCGTGCACTTCCCGAGCCCGAGCGGCTTCGGGCGGAACCCGTGCGGCGTGGCTCGTGTTCGGCGCCATCGCCCTCGGCGGCACCGGCATCTGGGTGATGCACTTCGTCGCCATGCTGGGCTTCTCCGCCTCAGGCGTGACCATCAGATATGACATCCCTCAGACCCTCCTGAGCGCGGCGATCGCAATCGTCGTGGTCGGTGCGGGCCTGTTCATCACAGAGCTGGGCAAGCGAAAGCTGCCGGCGATGCTCGTCGGTGGCGCCCTCGCGGGCGCCGGCGTCGCGGCCATGCACTACATGGGCATGGAAGCGATGCAGATGTCGGCGGAGGTCGTCTACAACCCGGCCTACGTCGTCGCCTCGATAGTCATCGCGGTCGTCGCGGCCACGGCGGCACTCTGGTGCACCGTGCACATCCGCGGCACGCTCGCGACGATCGTCGCCACTCTGGTGATGGGGCTCGCCGTGACCGGCATGCACTACACCGGCATGGCCGGCGTCTCCGTGATCAACCCGATCGACAGCGTCCCCGCCGGCGCCTCGACGATGCAGCTGCTCGTGCCGCTCGTCATGGCGGTGAGCGTCGTGACGTTCCTGCTCATCCTCGGGATCGGCCTCTGGCCCACCGAGGACGAGCTGCGCACGCAGGCCGAGTTCGAGAACCGGCTCAAGGCGCACAGCGAGCAGGGTCGACAGTTCGAGAACGTCCAGCAGGAACCGCAGCCAGGCCCCGCGCAGTTCGCGCAGACGCATCGCGCGCGCTGACCCGCGCCAGGCAGCGACCACGGAGCGCCCGTCCCCCTCGAGGGGGCGGGCGCTCCGGCGCTCCGCCGTGTGACCACACCCACGTACCGTTAGCAAGGCTAATGATCTAGACTGGCGTGGTGTCGAGCTCCCGCAGATCCAGTCGAAGCCCGGCCACTGTCGGAGGCGACCTCCGTGTCGCCCTGACCCGAGTCTCCCGCCGCCTGCGTGCCGAACGCGGCGAGGCCGACCTCCCCGAGGGCCAGTTCGGGATCCTGACGGTGCTGCACAAGCACGGCGAGATGTCCCCAGGTTCCCTCGCCGAGCACGAGCGCGTCAGGCCACCCTCGATGACTCGCGCCGTGAACACCCTGACGGAGCTCGGCCTCGTCGAGAAGGTGGAGCACGCGACGGATCGCCGTCAGGTGGTCGTCCGTCTCACCGCCGCGGGATCGCGCGAGGTCGCCGAGACCCGGCGTCGCCGCGACGCCTGGCTCACCAAGCAACTGTCCACCCTGACCGGAGAGGAGAGAGAGATCCTTGCAGGAGCCAGCGAGCTCCTGATCCGGATCGCCGCTCGATGAGCGCAACTTTCGCCAGCCTGAAGTACCGCAACTATCGCCTCTGGTTCGCCAGCGCTCTCGTCGCCAACATCGGCACCTGGATGCAGCGCGTCGCCCAGGACTGGGTCGTCCTGACCCTTCTCACGAACAACTCCGGCGTCGCCGTGGGTATCGTCACCGCACTTCAGTTCATCCCGCACATCTTCCTGTCCGCCTGGGCGGGCCTCCTCGCTGACCGTGTCGACCGCCGCAAGCTCCTGATGATCACGCAGGGCGGCATGGGCGTGCTGGGCCTCGGGCTCGGTGTGCTGGTGCTGTCCGGCGCGGCCGAGCTGTGGCACGTGTACGTGTTCGCGACCCTCCTCGGCGTGGTGAGCGCCATCGACGGTCCGGTGCGCCAGACCTTCGTCGCCCAGCTCGTGCCGACCGCACGGCTCGCGAACGCCGTCGGCCTCAACTCGACGAACTTCAACGCCGCGCGGCTCATCGGTCCCGGTGTCGCGGGCCTGCTCATCGCGGCCGTCGGCACCGGATGGGTGTTCATCATCAACGGCATCGCGTTCGGCGCCGTCATCATCTCGCTCGCCCGGATGCGTGACCTCCACCCCCTGCCGATCGCCTCGCGCGCCAAGGGGCAGATCCGTGAGGGCCTCGCTTACATCCGCGGCCGCAGCGACATCGTCGTGATCCTGGTCGTGATGGGTGTGGTCTCGGCGTTCGGCCTGAACTTCCAGCTGACGTCGGCCATGATGGCGCGCGTCGAGTTCGGCCGGGGTGCCGGCGAGTACGGCATCCTCGGGTCCGTGCTGGCCATCGGTTCGCTCGCCGGGGCGCTCCTGGCCGCACGGCGCGAACGACCACGGGTACGGCTCGTGCTCGGCGCCGCGTTCGCGTTCGCGATCTCCATGGGGATCCAGGCGGTCATGCCGACCTACCTCGGGTACCTGCTGATGTGCATCCCCGTCGGTTTCGCGTCCCTGACCATGCTGACCTCGGCGAACGCCGCCATCCAGCTGTCCGTGGCCCCGGAGCTGCGCGGCCGCGTCATGTCGATCTACGTGATGGTGCTGCTCGGCACCACGCCCCTCGGTTCGCCGGTGGTGGGCTGGATCGGCGAGACGTTCGGACCGCGGTACGCCGTGCTGATCGGTGCGGTGGCGACCCTGCTGGTGGCTGTGATCGCGGCAGTGTGGGCCGCCAAGACCTGGCACGTGCGGGTACGCGCCCGGCTCTCGCGCTCGCACCGCATCCCCCGCCCGTACCTCCAGGTGTACTACCCGGGCCTGACGACGGACACGGAAAAGCAGGCGCTGGCTGCCTGACCGCGCTCGGTGCCTACCCAGTGCCTCTACCCAGTGATTAGGCCCGAACTCGCGCTGAGTTCGGGCCTAACCGCTGGGTAGAGGCGCACTTCCGGGCTGCCGAGCGCGACCACAGGGCAGGTCGGTCGGGAGTTGTGCACAGGTGGCCGCCGACCGGCCCGCCCGGTCGGGCCGGCGGTGCTGGAGTGGTCTCCATGCCAAAGACTTTCACGATGCCCCGCGCGGCAGAGCCGCTCCTCCGGCGACAGGCCGGGCTCCTGTCCACGCTCCAGTGCGAGGAGCTCGGCATCGGACGTGAGGTTCGGCGCCGCATGGTCAAGCAGCTTCGCTGGACCAGCCCGGCGCGGGGCGTCTATGACACCGATCCCGTGCCGCTCGCTCACAGGGTCAGGGCCGACTGGTTCGGTCACGTCGCGCGGTGGCGCACCTGGTTCGCCCTGCTGCTGCACGGTCCGGACGCCATAGCGACCGGTGGCTGCGCGCTCGTGCTGCACGGTGTGTCCGGTCTGCCCCGCGACTTCCCGCTCGAGGTGGCACGTCAGGACCGTTCGCCGCGAAGGCGCCGCCACGGCGTCGCCGTCGTCGACTACTCACCGTTCCCCACGGTGACGATCGGCGACCGCACGGTCGCCCGGATCGACCACGCCGCAGCGCAAGCGATTACCAAGCTCCCGCGCCAGAACGCCCTCGCCGTGCTCGATGACCTCGCGCGGTGGCACGGGTTCAGCCCGATCGAACTCGCCGCGCTCCACGACCTGGTCCGATGCCGACACGGTGCCGCCATGCTCCATGAGCTGTTCGGTCTGGTCGTCACACGCTCGGAGTCACCTGCCGAGTCGTTCGCCCGGTTGTCGTGTCATGACAACGAGGTGCCGCCGGACGACATCCAGGCCCTGATCGTGATGGACGGCAAGGTCGTGGCCCGTGTCGACTTCATCTGGCGGCTGCCTGACGGGCGATGGCTCGTCGTCGAGATCGACGGCGTCGGCCCGCACAGCTCGCCGCAGGCGCTGGTCCGCGACGCTCCACGGCAGAACCAGCTCCTGGCGTCCGGGCAGGTGATCATGTTGCGTTTCAAGCCTGCCGACAACGACAAGCCCGGCGGCGTCGGCGCAGAGATCGCCAAGGTACTTGCCGCCCACGGGTGGCAGCCCGGCCGCTACAAGGGCGCTGGCACCCGCATCGAGCTGGGTTCTCCCGCGCGTACCCAGTGATTCGGCCCGAACTCGCGCTGAGTTCGGGCCGAATCACTGGGTACAACGCCGCACCCTTCAATGCCCGCCGGCCCAGCCCCGGCTAGATGCCTACCGCCGTGCGGATCGGGCCCAGCAGGAAGTAGACGACGAACAGCGCCGCCGCCACCCACAGCAGCGGGTGCACCTTGCGGGTCTTGCCCACGGCGATCTTGAGCAGCACGAACGAGATCACCCCGGCGCCGATACCGACGGTGATCGAGTACGCGAACGGCATGAGGATCATCGTGAGGAACGCGGGGATGCCGACCTCGAGGTCCGTCCAGTCGATGCCCGTGACCTGGACCACCATGAGGAACCCGACCACCACGAGCGCGGGCGTGGCCGCCTCGTGCGGCACCACCTCCACGAGCGGCGACAGGAACGTGGCCAGCAGGAACGCCACACCAGTGGTCACTGCGGCGAGCCCGGTCCTCGCACCGTCGCCCACACCGGACGCCGACTCGACGTAGGCGGTGTTCGAGGACACCGACCCGGCGCCACCCGACACCGCGGCCAGCGAGTCGACGACCAGGATCCGGGTGGTGCGCGGAGGGTTGCCCTTCTCGTCGAGCAGCCCTGCCTCGCCGCCGATGGCGACCATCGTGCCCATCGTGTCGAAGAAGTCGGCGATGAGCAGCGTGAACACCAGCAGGATCACGGCGACGGGGCCGATCGCCGCGAACGACCCGAGCAGCGAGAACTCGCCGATGAGCGAGAAGTCGGGCAGCGCGACCACCGAGTCCGGCAGCGCCGGGACGTTGAGCGCCCAGCCGCCCGGGTTGTCCTCGGTCCGCTCGCCGATGGCGCCGACCGCCTCGACGATCAGCGCGAGCACCGTCGACGCGATGATCGCGATGAGGATGCCGCCCCGCACCTTGCGCACCATCAGCACGGCGGCGAGCAGCAGCCCGAACGCGAACACGAACAGCGGCCAGGCGCCCACCGACCCGCCCATGCCGAGCTCCGTCGGGGTCGTCAGGGACGCCGGGATGCGCACGAAGCCTGCGTCGAACACGCCGATGAACGCGATGAACAGGCCGATGCCCACGCTGATCGCGACCTTGAGCTCGCGCGGCACGGCGCGGAACACCGCCTCCCGGAAGCCGGTCACGACCAGGACGAGGATGACGAGACCCTCGAGCACCACGATGCCCATCGCGTCGGCCCAGGTCATGCCGGGTAGCGCGGCGACGGAGAAGGCGACGACGGCGTTCAGGCCCAGCCCCGCCGCGAGCGCCATCGGGAAGTTCGCGACGACCCCCATGAGGATCGACATGATTCCCGCCACCAGAGCGGTGGCAGCGGCGATCGCGGCCAGGCCGCCGCCCTCGATGTCGCCACCCCCGAGGAACTGTCCGGTCCCGTCGGCCACGTTGCCGAGGATGAGCGGGTTGAGCACCACGATGTAGCTCATCGTGAAGAAGGTGACGAGCCCGCCGCGCACCTCCGTCCACACCGTGGATCCGCGTTCGCTGATCTTGAAGAACCGGTCGATGGCGCCACGCGCCTGGGCCTGGTCGTGAGCCATGGTCCGATGTTCCCCTTCGTTACCCGATGTCGCTTGCCGACGTGCCGCGGGCCGCGGCCTGGAGCATCTGCTCCACGGACCGCACCCGGGTCAGCACGTATTCGACGCTGAGGTGGTGATAGTCCCGGTAGACGGGGTGGTCGGTGTCGCCGACGCCGCAGTTCTGCGCGTCGCACGTCTCCGACCAGACTCCGTCCCAGGTGGGGACACCGTACTTGGTCCAGATCTCGGCGCTGATTCGGGGGAGGTCACCGTTGGACGCCTCGGCGTCCGCGCGCGACATGCTGCAGTCGCCGAGTCCGGACAGTGGCCTGGTGAGGCATTCGAGCGGGTCGACGTCGAGCTGTGGGTTGTCCTTGACAGCCACGACGGCGGGTGTCACGGAGGTGAGGTGTCCGAACAGCTCGTCGTTCGCGCTCGCCCAGGCGCCGCGCGCCTCGCCCTCGGTCATGCGGGTGCCGTCGGCGTGCTGCATGCGGTCCTCGTAGATCTGCGCCTGGCTGACGACGACGACGTCGGGCTGCAGCTCCTCGACGGCTCGCAGGGACTCGACCTGGAAGTCGGTGCACGGCCCGCGTTCTGCGGGCTGTTCCACGTCGACAGGGGCTGCCGGGCAGCCGTGCCGCCAGCGGACGGCGAGCCGCAGGCCGGCGTCGCTCGCCGCGGCGTCGAACGCCGGGATCCAGTGCATGGCGTGGGAGTCGCCGAGGAGCAGCACGGTGGCGCTACCGGAGAGGTCGCCGAGGAGGCACACCTCGGTGCCCGACGCCGTCTCGGTGGTCCCGGCGCACTCGTACGGCTCGGGTTCGGTACCCGCCTCGACTGCCGTGGCGTACGGCTCGCGCTCCAGCACGGCTCCGGTCGCCACCCGGGTGCCGATCGTCACGGCGCCGACGGTGAGCCCGATCGCGACGGTGATGGCGGCGGTGCGACGCCACGACTTCATGGCCCCGCTGAACCGGATGGGGTTCTCGACCCAGCGATAGGTGGCGACGGCGGCGCCGAGTGCGGCGAGCGTGGCGAGCACCTTGATCCAGGTCGCGTCGTTCTGGACCGCGGCGGTGGTGAGCACCACGAAGGGCCAGTGCCACAGGTACCAGGAGTAGGAGACGTCGCCGATCCGCTGCAGCACCGGCAGGTCGAGCACGCGGTCCACCCAGGTGCTCGACGTCGGGATGCTGCCGGCGGCCAGCACGAGCAACGCGCCCCCGACGGGCAGGAGCGCGACGCTGCCGGGGAAGGGGTCGGTCTCGCGGACGAACGCGAACGAGAGCGCCAGCAGCACGAACCCCGCGGTACCGAGCAGCGCGCGGAGCAGCGCCGGGCGCAGCCGGGACTGCTCGGCGAGCCGGCCCCACGGCAGTGTCGCGATCAGCGCGGCGCCCGCGAACTCCCAGGCACGGGTGGGTAGCACGTAGAACGCCCAGTCGGGTGCGGTCGCCGTCAGCCAGACGGAGGTGGCGAGCGAGACCACGAACGTCCCGGCGAACAGCGCCTGCAGCATGCGGCGGGCCGGTACGCGGGTGCGCCGGGCCATCGCGACCGCGAGCAGGATCAGCAGCGGCCAGAAGATGTAGAACTGCTCCTCGATGCCAAGCGACCAGGTGTGCAGGTAGGGGCTCGGGGTGACGGAGTCGGAGAAGTAGTCCTGACCCTGGTACGGGAACAGCAGGTTGGAGACGAACAGCATCGCCGATGCGCCGTGCCAGGCGAGCCGCCCCCACACCAGCGGGGACAGGACCAGGACGCTCGCAAGCATCGTGACGGTCACGACCACCGCGAGCGCGGGCACGAGGCGCCGCATGCGACGGGTCCAGAACTCGACGAGGTCGACTGACCCTGCCCGGTCCACCTCGCGCAGCAGCAGGGAGCTGATGAGGTAGCCGGAGATCACGTAGAAGACGTCGACGCCGGTGAATCCCCCGGGGATCGAGATCCCCGCGTGGTAGACGACGACGGCGAGGACGGCGATGGCGCGCAGGCCGTTGATGTCCGTACGGAACGCATGGCCGGGGCCCGGGGCTGTGGGCGCCGCGTCAGCACCGGGGCCGCGGGGCTCTGGCGACGGTCCGGTCGATCGGTCGACGGCGGTGGTCGTCGCCTGCGCCATTTTTCTCCTGCGGTCGTTCCGGACGGGTGCGCGGCTCACACCATAACGGGCACATCTGGTCGGCTTGACCGGGGTTCGGGGAGGGTGTGAGGAGAGTCAGCCTCTGCTGTCATCGGCTGAGCCTGCGGTTCCGCTCCAGGCGCGTGCCTCGGCCCTCGGGCCGCGCCCTCGGGCACCTCCGGCTCAACCTCTGCTGTCATCGGCTGAGCCTGCGGTTCCGCTCCAGGCGCGTGCCTCGGCCCTCGGGCCGCGCCCTCGGGCACCTCCGGCTCAACCTCTGCTGTCATCGGCTGAGCCTGCGGTTCCGCTCCAGGCGCGTGCCTCGTTCCTCGGCCCGCACCCTGCGCTGCACCTCCGGCTCAACCGAGGAACACGTGAGAGCAGATCAGGACGGGTGCCGCGGCCGTGCCGCCGTCGCGCACGCAGCCGATCGCGCCGCGCAGCAGCTGGGCGTTCACGAGGTTGTCCCGGTGCGACGGCGAGTCGAGCCAGGCCTGCACCACGTCCTGCGGCGGGCGCTCGGTGCGGCTGAGGTTCTCCGCGGCGACCGTGTCGCCGGGGCAGCTCCGCTGCACGGGCGGGAGCGGTGCGTGGACCAGCTCCGGCGCGCCGATCAGAGCCTCGGCGCGGTCCACCGCGACGGCCTCGAGACACGTGTCGTGCTCGAGGGGCGCCACGTCCAGCCGTGCCCGCGCCACGTTCACGGCGGCCTCAAGGGCTGCCCCGTACTGCTCCGGGTCGGCCAGGTCGACGGCTGCGGAGGCATTGGGCGCGCTCGAACCGGCGTCCGGCGCCGCTGAGCAGGCGGTGAGCAGCACGGCCACGGTCAGGAGCTGGACGGCGAAGCCGGTCGAGGTGCGGCGCACGACGTCGATTCGACACCGCGCGTCGGCCCTCCACAACCGGAGGCACCGTGGCGTCCGTCGCACCAGCCGGCCGGGCCGGCACGGCTAGCCCAGGAACACGTGCGCGCAGATCATGACCGGCGCGGCGGGATCTCCGCCGTCCGGCACGCAGGCGACCGCGCCACGGGTGAGGTCGCCGTTCAGGATGTTGGCGCGGTGCCCCTCGGAGTCCATCCAGCCCTGCGCCGCCTCCGGTGGAGTCCACGCGCCCTTGGCCAGGTTCTCCGCGACGGCGTTGGTGGGACAGACCTCGAAGATCGGGCCGAGCGGCGCGTGCGCCAGCTCCTGCCCGACCAGCGCGGCGGCTCGCTCGAGTGCTACGTCGTACGCGCAGGCGTCGTGGGCCAGGGCCGGCAGGCCGTTCGCCGTGCGGTGCCCGTTGACGGCGTCCTCCAGGGCCGTGGCGTACTGCACGGCGTCGCTCAGGTCCGGCTCGGCCCCTCCCTGCTCGCCACCGGTCCCGCCGTCGGAGCCCCCGGAACCGCCGTCCTCGGAACCGCCGCTCCCGCCGGAGTCTCCGGAGTCCGGGCCGCCGCCCGGGCCCGCGTCGTCGCCCGCCCCTGGCGCCGCGTCGCGGTCCGCGCCGCGTGACGCCGAACCGGTGGGTGCGGGCTGCACGTCCACCGCGGCGGACTCCTGGGTGTGCTCCCCCTGGATCGACCCCACCGAGGTGGGCTGCGGGGAGGGCGCCACCTCCACGGGGGCTGCCGCGCTGACCACACCTGGGGCGATTCCCGGCGCGGGCATCGGCTCTGCGCCGGGGTCGAGGAGCCCGGCGCAGGCCGTCACGCACGTGGCTACCGCGACGCCAAGGACCACCCTGGCGACGGCTCTGCGCAGGGCGCGCCCCGGCCGGGCCGCGGACGACGTCGTGCAGCGCGCTGGGGACACAAGTCCGGACAATACCGGCGATGTCGACAATGCGGAATGGCCGGGGACGAGAGGTCACCGCCACCCCGGCCACCGACCCGCTGGAGAGGCAGCACCACTGTCGGGAGCAGACGGCCTGGAATGCCGGACTCAGGTCGCACGCCGCACATTCATCGCATATTTTTGCGGTGCACCAGCCACCCTTTCCCAGCCGACCAGCTGAGGTTTCCTGATGTCCGGAACGAGCACGAGCAGCATGCCTTGGAACGACCGTCGAATCACCTTCGTCGGCGGCCTGCATCGCAGCGGCACCACCCTGGTCGCCCGCACCATCGGTGCGAGCGCTGACGCTTCCGTACTGACCGGCACCGGCGCCACGCTCGACGAGGGCCAGCATATTCAGGACATTTACCTGGGCAGCTTGGGTAATACGTCCACATGGTCTTTCCATCCGGAGGCGCACCTCACCGAGGAGGACGCACGGCGCGTGCCCGACGCCGGGGCGCGACTCTGGCAGAGCTGGTCGCCCTACTGGGACCTCGACCGCACGGTGCTCGTCGAGAAGTCGCCACCGAACCTGACGAAGATGCGCTACTTCCAGGAGATCTTCCCGAGGTCGCGCTTCATCGTCGTGACGCGGCACCCCGTCGTCCAGGCGCTGGCGGTCCGGAAGTGGGCCACGCGGACCCGTGGGCGGTTCACCTACGGCTTCCCGCGGCTCGTCGAGCACTGGGTGCACGCGCACGACGTGTTCGCGGAGGACGCGCTGCACATCGAGAACCTGCTCGTGCTGCGGTACGAGCACCTGATGCGCGAGCCGACGAAGGAGCTGGGCCGGGTCGCGGAGTTCCTTGACATCGAGCTCGACGCCGAGGCGGTCGGTGCCGTCGATGCCGGGCGCAGCAACCGCTACGCGGAGCTGTGGCGGACCGGCGGCCGTGACCAGCTGGCGGGTCGGGTCCGGAACCACGTCGGGAATCTCGGTTCCCGCAGCGGCACGCCACGGGCCGACCTGCTCCGCGACGTCACCGACGCCGCGCTGCTCCCCCGCTATCGCAACGTGGTCAACGAGCATCTCGGAGACCGGATCCGCGCCCACGGCTACGACCTGAGCACGCTGGACGAGGCAGCCCCGTGGGCCCCGGTGGTCCGCGGCGCACCGACGACCCTCGCGGCCGACGCCCGATGACGAGGCAGGCCCGCGTCGTCTACGTCACCGGCTCAGGACACAGCGGCACCAGCATGCTCGCCGGTGTGCTGCGCCAGTTCGGGCTGCACGTCCCCGGACCGGAGGTCGCGGCAGACGCCACCAGCCCGCGCGGCTCCAGCGAGCCGCAGTGGGTGGTGGACTTCCACGACGGCATGCTGCGGTCGGCCGGCGTGCGGCCGTCGGACCCGCGCCCCATCGCCTGGCACCTCGTCGACCGGGCGAGCACCGAGGAGAACGCGCTCGGCCAGATCCGAACGTGGCTCGGTGCCCAGGTGTCGGCCCACGGCGACCTCGTCATCAAGGATCCCCGGCTGCTCTGGTTCCTCGAGCTCTGGCTGGAGGCGGCCACGAGCGCAGGGACCCCGGCGTCGTGCCTCACCGTGGTGCGCCCGCCGGCGGAGGTCGTCGGCAGCAAGGCCGCCACCGACAGCGGCCGCGGGCTGGTCGACCACGTGGCGGGATGGATCAACCTGATGCTGGGGACGGAGCTCGCCACCCGCGCGACGCCCCGGGCGTTCGTGCGCTACGGCGACCTGATCCACGACTGGGACGAGCCGGTCTTCGGAGCCGCCGCGGCGCTCGGCCTGCCGATGATCGACCCGGACGACATGGCGGCGGTGGAACGAGTGGACGCGTTCGTCGACCCCTCGCTGCACCGGGCCGGCGTCACCTGGCGCGACGTACCCGTCCCCGCGCCCCTGCGTGCGCTGGCCGACGACACCTGGGCCGCGCTCGACGTCCTGCCAGACCACGACGACGCGGGGACCCGAGCCGAGTTCGACCGGCTCCGTGCGCTCTATCCCTACGTCCACCGCAAGACCGCGGCGTCACCGGCCCGACGGATCGCGCGCATGGTGCCAGCGGAGGTGGTGCCGTCGGTCGTCCGGCAGAGCGTCGCGGGCATCCTCCGCCGTCCCCCGCACATCGCGCGCTGACGGACGGACGACGGGCCGCGCCGACGCTCAGCCGGCCTGTCCGGCCGCTCTCGCCATCGATGTCGTCGCCGTACTGCCGTACCCGTCGATCAGGGCCGCCCTGAGTGCGTCGAGGTCCTGCCGGCCGCAGCGCACGGCGGCAAGCCGCCGAGCGCGGCCGGTGTAGAGATGACAGGACACGAGCAGCGGTGGGTGCGCGGGCCGCCCCGGCCGCTGCCAGGCCGCCACGCCGTGCAGCGACGACGCCGCGACGGTCGTGATGCGCTCGGACGAGAACAGAGTGGTGTGCACGACGACGTCGGCGACCGGATCGAAGTGCAGCTCAGCGGCCAGGAGCATGCCAAGGGCGCGGAGCAGCGCGAACGAGACGAGCGCCACGACGGCCGACCAGACCACCGGTGTCGCCACCATCGCCTGCATCAGCCAGAACACCAGGGCCGGCACGGCGACAAGGGCCAGCGTGGACCCGCCGCTCCGCGCCAGCGCTCCTCGGCCTTCGGCGCGGTAGGTCCGCTCGGTCAGGAAGCTGTGGAGATGCCTCCGGACCAGGGCGTCCACGACCACGAGCGAGACCGATGGCACGATCAGGTTCGTGCCGAGCCCACCACTCGCGTCCCGGGTGACGACCGAGAGCCGTGCGCGGCCCATCAGCCGCTCGAGGATGTTCCGCTGGACCATCACCCCCACGACCGCTCCCGGGTCGACCACGCGTTCGCGGGCCTCGATCAGCCCGTATCGGATGGCCAGCCGGCCATCGCGCAGCTCGGTCACCCGGAATCCGTGGAACCGCACGACCGTGCCCACGACGCCGAGCGCCATGGCGCCGAGCACGGCCACGACCCCCACCCACACGATGCCGAATCGCTCGGTGGCCCCGCCGAGGCCCTCTGCGAGGCCGAGGGTGTCGATCGCCTCCCAACCCGCCATCAGCACCACCGGCGCCAGCAGGAACGCCTGCCCATGCGCAAGGCTCACCAGGACCAGGGCACGCCGGTCGAGCACGTGGATCAGCGTCTCGGAGGTGCTCTCACTCGCCTCCGGGGCGACGTCGCCGGAGAGCCCGTCGCCCGGCTCCGCCGGGTCCCGGACCAGGGCGGCCGGGTCCGGCCCAAGGTCCGCCGCGTCCGACCCGGAGGCCGGCTCGGAAGCCGCAAACGTCAGCAGCCGGGCCAGCACGGGGTCGCCGTCGGGGACGGCACGGAGGACGACCTGCGCCGACTCGTCGCCGGCCTGGATCAGCGTCACACGGTTGAGCCTGAAGAGCCGGAGGTACCACGGCCGCCGTGTCTCGACGCTCCGCACGCGAGCCCAGGCCATCGCCCGCGTGCGACGGGCCATCAGCCCGCTCGTCACCGCTACACCTACGTCGTCGACGACGTAGGTGATCGACCACCAGCCGTAGAGCGGCGCTACCAGGCGCAGCGCGAGCCCGACGAGCACGACGACCAGACCGGCGGTCCGCGCCGGACCGTCGCCACGTCCCGCCCACGCGGACAGGGCGACCAGGAGCAGAGCGAAGCCCGGCAGAGCGTGGACGAGCTCGGCTGCGACGAGCGCTGCCGGAGCCCGCGCCCCGGCACGGGACACGGGCGACATCAAGCGGCGACCCGGCTGTCGGCACCCCGGTCGAGCACCGCACGTCGGATGTGCTCCGCCCGGTCCGGCGTCAGCGGACCGACCCCGTCCACCTCGAGGAGGCAGGTGAACCGCACCGTGACGAGACCCATCGACGCCAGCAGCGGCCCCTGCACGGTCTCGACGTTGAGGATCTGCGCGGTGGGAATCGTCGCGGACCTGCGGAACAGACGGCCTCGCGCCACATAGACGAACTCGGGGGTCACGGTGAACGAGTAGTTCCGGAACTGGACCCGGTTGGCCATCAGCACGTCGATCAGGACGCCGAGGACCACCACCGGAGCAACGACCCAGGGGCCCCAGAAGAACATCCACTCCGCGCGAAAGATCAGCAGGGCGCCCGCACAGGCGGCCAGGAAGAACACACCGCCGATCAGCGAGCGGAGGTTCCAGTAGCGAACGGCCGCGTCGGCCAGGCGCTCGGCACCCGGATCGCCGGCCGCCGGAAGCTCCGCACTCATCCGGCGCTCTCTCGTTGTCCCCACACGGTCCGGACGATCCCGCACGACCAGCCTCCCGTCCAGGAAAGTGCTCCGCACGGGGGGCGGCCGTCACACCACCCGTGCCCCTCCGGTGGCCGTCGTGTACGCCTCGATCACGCCGTCGTGCAGGGCCGACTCGTCCATCGCACCGACGAGCCAGTCGCCCGACTCGATCATGTGCAGCCGCTGCTCCGGGTCCTCGACGGCGGCATGCGCGGCGAAGGCGGCCTCGGCCGGGGACTCGACGGTGGTGAGCCGGGTCCCCTCGAACGCCGGGATCTCACGCACGACGGTCGGCAGCCCGACGCGGGCGGCATCCAGCACGCTGATCGGGAAGCCTTCGTACGAGGCCGAGTGCAGGTAGACGTCGGAGGCAGCCAGCTGACGCATGACGTCGTCAGCGGTGAGCCAGCCCGTTACCTCGACGCCCGTGTCCCTCAGCGTGCGCACGAGCGCCTCGTCACCGTCGCCCAGCCAGCGGAAGTGCAGGTTCAGGTCGAACCGGCGGGCGAGCCGGGCGGTCTCCGCGAAGAACCGCGGGTCCTTCTGCG
Organism: Promicromonospora vindobonensis; assembly: GCF_042685865.1. Taxonomy (NCBI): domain Bacteria; kingdom Bacillati; phylum Actinomycetota; class Actinomycetes; order Micrococcales; family Promicromonosporaceae; genus Promicromonospora; species Promicromonospora vindobonensis. Next base: position 1,832,210 of record NZ_JBHUOG010000001.1, read on the forward strand.
CCGTGACGCGGCCGATCATCGTGACGGTCCGCGGGTTCGTCGACACCACCCCGGAGCGCGCACCGGCCTCCCGCACCGCCGCGGCCGAGGGGACGTTGGGGATCCGCACGATGTTCCGCACCCGCAGGGACCGGGCGAGGCGCTCCTCGCGCGGGCTCACGACCGCGAGCACCGAGCTGTTCCTCCCCAGGGCCCGTTCCAGGGCTCGCGCCGCGCGACGGACCGGGCCCGGGAGGCCCGGCCGCTCGAAGTAGTAGCAGTGCGGTTGGTAGACGACGGGCACCGGCAGCCTCCGGACCCGCGTGTACATCCCGGCCCAGCTCGAGTGCGCGTGCACGACGTCGGGCACCAACTCGTCGACGGCCCGGTGGACCGCCTGCACCCGGGCGACGAACCCGTCCGGGAGGCTGGCCGTGCTCATGTAGACGCCGTGCCCCGTGGTGCGCTCGACACCGGTGGACAGGAGATGGTGCTCGGCCTCGGGAACCAGTTCCGTCATGCGGTCGATCGCCCGGCCGACGCCACCGGAATACCGGTCCGTGACATGCAGAATATGCAACTGCGCCCCTCCGTCGCGTGCCGAGATTCGCCCTTAAATGGGCATAAACCCCAGCGGGCGCGCATCCACCGAACGTCGGTTAGATTACCAACGGAAGCGCAGGTAGGCGCGGCAAAGAAACCGTTGCTCGACGCAGATCAGCGCACTTTCCCGGCCGATCAAAGCACTTTCCCGGCCGACCGAAACCGAACGATCGTGCATCATCAGGGGAAACGCGTTGAAGGTCATCGAATACCTCAGGATCATCCGTAGGCGCTGGATTCCCGTCGTTGCCCTCGCGCTTGCCGGGATCGTGCTGGCGAGCCTCTTCGCGCTCACCCGGACGCCCACCTATACGACCACCTCGCAGGTCTTCGTGTCGTTCCACGGTGCCGAGCCCACGTCCGAGCCGGCCACCGGCACCACCTACGTACAGCGCCGCCTGGTCTCGTACGCCGACCTGGTGCGGAGCCCTCAGCTGCTGCAGCCCGTCGTCGACGAGCTCGGCCTCGACACGGATGCCGGGGAGCTCGGCTCCCGGGTCCAGGCGGCACCCGTCACCGACACGGTCCTCATCGACATCACGGCCACCGACGCCGACCCGGCGGCTGCCGCACGGATCGCGAACGCCGTCGCCGCGAGCCTCGCGGAGCGCGTCGACGAGCTGGAGACGCCGCAGCAGGCCGGCGCCTCCCCCGTCCGGCTGCAGCTCGCCCGCGAGGCCGCCGCGCCGTCCCGGGCGAGCTACCCGAACATCCCCGTCCTGATCCTCGCGGGCCTCCTGCTGGGCACGGCCCTCGGGGTCGCCCTTGCCGCACTGCGCGAGATCGCCGACACCAGGGTCCGGTCGGAGCAGGACCTGCGCCGCATCACCGACTCTGCGGTCATCGGGACCGTCACCATGGACGACGAGGCGAGGAGGAACCCGCTGGCCGGCCGGACGGACCCCTACCGCGCGCCGTCCGAGGCGTTCCGGCGGTTGGGGACGAACCTGCAGTACCTCGACCTGGACGGCGGCCCGCAGGCCCTTGTCGTCACCTCCTCGGTGCCCGACGAGGGCAAGACCACCTCGGCCATCAACCTCGCCATCACGCTCGCCGACGCGAACGCGAAGGTCCTTCTGATCGACGCCGACCTGCGTCGGCCCTCGGTCGCCTGGCACCTCGGGATCGAGGAGTCCGTCGGGCTCACGACGCTCCTCATCCAGCGCGCGACGATCGAGGACGTCGTCCAGCCGTGGGGCTCGGCCGGCTTGTTCGTCATCCCGTCGGGCGCCGTGCCCCCGAACCCCGCAGAGCTCGTCGGCTCGAAGGCGATGGCCCGGCTGATCCTGCAGATGGGCGAGCGGTTCGACTACGTCATCATCGACACCCCGCCACTGCTGCAGGCCACCGACGCCGCCCTCATCGCGCGGATGACCACCGGCGTGCTCGTGGTGGCCGGGACCGGGCGGCTCCGCCGCGAGCAGCTGCGCCAGTCGCTCGCGAACCTGTCCGCCGTCAGCGCCCGGGTGCTCGGCATCGTCCTGAACGTCGCGGGCCGGACGGCGGAGCCGACCACGCCCACCCGACCGACCCAGCGGACGCTGGCCCAGCAGTCCGCACGGACCGCACGAGAGACGCAGCCCGTATCGGTGGCCCGGCCACCACGGCTGACCGCGGTCGCCGAGCCGCCCGAGAACCGCACCGCGCACGGACTTCCCGTGCGCCGCGCCGCGCCGACCGAGGCCGAGCGCCCCACGCCCGCCTGGGCACCGGTCCGGACCGGGAGAGCCGCTCCTGGCTCGGGGCCGGCCCCGACGAGCGAGCTCCGTACCCTCCGGGTCTCCGACCGCACCAGGCGCACCCCGAGCCGGGCGGCGCGCCGGTAGCCGGTCGGCCGGTCAGGACCCGACGGCTCCCCCGGCGAGGCGGGGCACCACCTTGCGGTAGGCCTCGGCATGCCGGCGACCGACTCGTTCCCAGTCGCGCTCGTCCAGGTAGGGCCGCGTGCCTCGCTCGCGGGTCATCCGCGCCACGGCGACGGCCCGCAGGAGGTCCGCGGGCTGGAGCACGCTGTCGAACATGAACACCCAGCCGTCGCCGACCTCCCGGGCGAGGGCGTCCGTCGCGGCGCTGCGCGGGACGAGCACGGGCCGGTCGAGCGACAGTGCGAGCAGCGCGGCACCGGAGCTGTGCATGTCCGGGTAGGGCAGGACCACGAGCTCCGCGCGGCGCACCTCCGTGGCGAGCACGTCGTCGGGCACGGACCCCAGCCTCGCCTCGATCCGGTCGTCTGCTGCAGCGACCGCCTCGATGCGGTCGGTGAGTCGCAGGTCGGATGATCTGCCGACGATGGTCAGGCGCATCACCGGGTCGTTGACCGCGCGGAACACGTCGAGCAGCCGTTCGACCCCCTTGCTCCGGCGGATCAGGCCGAACAGGAACAGCCGGCCCGCCTCCGGCCTGATCCTGGGGTCGGGCGGGAACACCGATCGGTAGTGTCCGTGCGGGATGGTCATGCTGCGTACGCCTGGCGGGAGCTGCGTCGTGGGGTCGAGCCGGATCCACAGTGCCGTGCGCCGGTCGAGCGTGTCCAGGAAGGACTTCGCCAGGCGGTGCCCCTGCTCGTCCGGCGCGACGTCGTGCACGGTGCGCACGACCGGCGTCTCGGTCAGCTCGAGCCGGAGCAGGAGCGTGTAGGCGAGCGCCACCTTGATGAGCCGGCCGACGGGTGTGCGCTGCCGTACGAGGAGCTCCGGCCAGTGCACGTGCAGCACGTCGTACGCGCCGAAGACCGCACGCGGCCACGAGAACGTGAGGACCGCCGTCCCGGGCGGCGCTGCCCCGATCATGTGGTCGACGTACTGCGTGGTGCCGTTCGGGGCGGGGAGCACGTGCAGCACGCGGATCCGCTGGCGGGCGGGCGGCTCGGCACCTGCCGGTTCGTCAGGACCGGTGGCCCTGCCCATACCGCTCGTTCGACGCACCATGTCCCTTCCGGACGAGACGCAGATCCAGGGACCTGAGCACCCGGCAATGGCTGTAGATCGTATTCCCGTGACCATTGCCGCGCACCCGGGCGATCGGCGGGCCGCGAACCCGCCCCGGTTCACCCAGGACGCGCAGAAGGCACGGACCCGCTTGACGGGCCCTTGTCCGTACAATGGCAAGGTGCCAACGATCCGCTCCCTGCTGGCGCACCCCGAGGAGCGCCGGCCCAGCCCGCCTGCCCCGCGCGCCGATCTCTTCCGGGTCTTCGGCGCGGGTATCGGGCTGTTCGCGATCGGGCTGATCGTGACGCTGATCCTGCACCTCACCGGCCGAGGCAGCATCGAGGCGATCGCTGTCTGCGGCACCGGCATCGTGCTCGGCGGGCTCGGCCTGCTCTGGGCGCGCCGCCAGCGATAGGCCGGCGCGGCGCGCACCCCGCCATCAGCCCCAGGCCCGCTCCGCGTTCAGCTCCTCCGCCCGCGCCGGGTCGCGCAGTGCCGCCTCCAGCAGGAGCACGTCGGCCCCTGTGAGCTCGGCCAACGCGCGGGCGAGCGCCTCGGGCGAGGTCGCGTGGGCTACGCCGGGCCCTGCCGTGCCCGTCGGGTCCTCTGACACCCACCACGCGACCCGGGTGCCGTCCACCGTCAGGGCGTCGTGGCGCAGCCAGGTCGTCGGCGCGCCCGGTGCGAGGGCCCGGACCCTGGGGTCCAGCTCGATCGGCTCCCCCGGTTCCTCCGGGGCGAGCACGGAGTGGCCCTCGTACGGAAGGTCCAGCAGGTCGGCCAGCTGCTCGGCGACGTCGGGAGGAGCCGGCACCACGGGGCCGAGCTGCGCCCACCGCGGCGTGGCGGCGACCGCGAGGTCGTCCGTGCTCTCCACGGTGATGCCGGTCGGCCCGAGCGCGGGCAGCCGAGGCGGGGCGATCGGACGCGGGTCGTCGTCCCGCGCGAGTGCCGCCAGCCCCTGCCAGACGGCGCGCGCGACGTCGGCGGACATCCGGCTCCGCGCCTCCGGCAACCGCTCAAGGACCGTCGGCCACTCCTGTCTGGGCAGGTCAGCCAGGTTCCGCACCCCGCAGAGCGCGGTCAGGAGGTCCGCACCGAGGCCCGCGGTCTCCGGCGGGGCGGGCGGCAGCAGCGGTGTGTCGCCGAGCGCGAACGGCCCACCGAGCCGGCGACGCAGGAACCACGCCGTGTACGACACGGCCTCCCGGCCCGGGGCGTCCGGCGAGCGCACGGGGGTCAGCAGGGCGCTGCGCAGCTCCGGTGCGGCGGCGATGCCGCCGAGCGCGGCCGCGAGCGAAGCCTGCGCCGTGGGCGCCGCGTCCGTGGCAGTGGCGTCCCGCAGCGCGTCGAGGTCGGGCACGGCCGTCAGGTCACCGACCCACGCGCCGGGACCGAGCTCGTCCGCGAGATGTTCGAGGTACTCGTCCCAGTCGGAGAGCCAGCCGGCGGGGTCGTCAGGCCCGTAGCCGGCCTCGTCCCCTTCGTCGGGCGTGACGACGTCGCCGACCCGGTAGACGCCCAGGTCGGCCCGGGCACCGGCGGCGACGAGGGCCGCCTGCCCCCAGCGCTCCACGACGTCGTCCCGCACCAGGGCGAGGTCGAGGTGCTGGGCAGCCCACGTCCCGGGCAGCGCGGCCTCGCGCAGGGGGACGACGTCGTCGTCCGCCACGACGGGCAGCTCGCCCAGCCAGAACGGAAGGTCGGACCCCGGCTCGGCCGTGGCGAGCTGGACCAGCTCGAGCACCGCGGAGACCGTCTCGGCGGGCGCCGGGTCGTCGAGCACGCCAGGGTCGCGCTGCGCCGGCCCCGCCGCGGACAGGACCGCCCCGAGGCGCTCGGGGTCGGCGTCGTCCAGCACGTCCTCCGCCGCGGCGAGCGCGGTCGACCGGACGGCGGTGTCCGCGAGCAGCCCGCGCGGCGTGGTGGGCGCAGCACCGGCACGCTCCAGCAGGGGGTGCGCGGCGTCCGGGTGCACCACGCGCACGCCGAGGGCGCGAGCGATTCCCGCAAGGTGCGGCGCGTCCAGCAGCACGGTCCCCCGGGCGCCCCTGGCCACCCGGCCGTCGGCGAGCGGAAGCTGTGCGCCCGCGACGGCCTCGAGCACCGTCGGCTCGCCGGCGTGCGGCGCGAGAGCGACGAGGGCCGCGTGCACTGCCACGGGTTCGGGCGGCAACGTCTCGACGAGGTCGGCGAGGTCGACGGGGTCGGCGCCCAGCGAGCGCGCAAGGGCCTGGAACCGCACGGGAACGGTGACGAGCGCCGTCGGGGCGCCCGCGGAGAGTGCCCGGGCGAGCGCGGGGTCCTCGCCGAGCGGCCCGGCGATGAAGGCCGTGTCCCTCGGCGCGACGCGCCGCGTCCCGGCGGCGTCCGCCGACCCGGACGTCGGGTCCGGTGCGCCCATGCCGGCCGGGTCCGGTGCGCTCAGGTGGAGCAGCGGGGTGTCGCGCAGGGCACTGTCGGCCGACGCCCGGATCGCGGCGTCGACGTCGCCCGCGGGGAGCCCCGTCGGCACCAGCCCGAGGACCTCACGCTCCGTGCCGAGGGCGCCAAGGAACGCGGCGTAGGCCCGCCCTGCCTCGGCGGCCACGCGGTCCGACGTCGGCCCGGGGAGCACGCCCCGCCGCCCCGGGTCGACCGGGAACGACGCGATGAGCAGCGCTGGGAAGGTGAGCCGGACGTCCGTGGGGGTGGGTGCGTGCAGCACGGACCTCTCCGCCGCGCGGCCCCCGGTGGTGGGCAGCGCCCAGAGCACCGACCAGTCCGTGCGACGCGCCTCCGTGGGCAGCGACTCGTCGACGTCGAGGGCACCGGAGGCGCGGTGCACGCGCCACCGCGACCCGACGTCACGCAGGACGCGGCGGGACGGCGACGGCGTGGCACCCGACGGGTCAGAACCCGGCTGACCTGCGAAGCCGTCCTCGATCGACACCTCGTCGAGGGCGGGGAGGGCAAGGAGGAGCGCGTCGTCGAGCGCGGCGAGCTGGGCACTGACGGCGGCCACGGCGTCGGCGTCGCGGAGCAGGAGCTCGACCACGGTGTCCGGCTCGTCCGGCGCGGTACCGGGCGCGGGGAACGGGAGCCGCAGCACGGGCAGCGCGTCCCCCCCGCGCCGTGGCTTCGCGCCCGAGATCGGTCGGTTGCTGAGCGTCCGCATCGAGGTCGGTCCCTTGCATCGAGATCGGTCCATCGATGGACCGATCTCGATGCAAGGGACCGACCTCAGCGCCGGCCTGTGCCAACGGACCGAATTCGGCATCGGCCGGCCCCAGGCCCAGCTCCGCGCGGGTCGCGGCGAGCGAGAACCGCACGCCGCCGTCGCGGGAGCGGACCAGCACGTCGTCGGACACGGAGCGCACGGCGGCGAACCCGACGCCGAAGCGGCCGACGACGTCCGCGGTCACCGGAGCCGCACCGTCGAGCCGTCCGGTCTTCGCCGAGGCACGGAGGGACGCGAGCGACGCGACGCCGTCGGCGTCGAGCGGCGCTCCCGTGTTGGCGGCGACGAGCCGCCAGCCCGCGCCGGCCCCGCTCAGGCCGCCGTCACCAGCGGCACCACGAGCCGGACCACCGTCAGCGGGGCCGGCCGGCTCGAGGCGCAGGACCAGCCGGCCCGGCACCCCGGCGCGCGCGGCGGCGTCGGCCGCGTTCTGCGCCAGCTCGACCACCACCCGGTCGCGGTAGTAGCCGCGGGCGTGGTCCTCCTCGGAGTTCGCGTCCTCGCGAAAGCGCGTCGGGGAGGCACGCCACGCCTCCGTCACCGCGCGCCGCAGCGCGCCGGTGCCGAAGGGGTCGCTGGTCACGCGGGAGATGCGTCCCCGCTGCCCGGCGTCTGGGCAGGCTCGACCGCCGGAGCAGGCTCGACCAGCGCGGTGGTCTCCACCTCGTGCTCGTCGATCAGCGGTGCCGGCGCCGGCCAGTCGGTCGGGTGCTCCTCGACGTCGGTCTCCGAGTGTGCGCCGCAGCCGTGGTCGAGGGAGACGACCTTGCCGTCGTCAGGCGACCACTCGTTGGCGCACACCCCGAAGAGCTGTCCCATCGACCCGGACAACGGGATGAGGAACGCGCAGGTCATGCACTCGGCGGCCGCCGCGACGGCGCCCGCAGTGGTGGGGCCGCGCGAACCGCGGTACCAGCGGTCGGCGGCCTCGGCCCGGCCCTCCGGGGACAGCACGCGGGCACGGGCGAGCGCGAGCTCGTCGATCGCCACCTCGTCCATCTCCGGGTCGCCCGTCGGGGTGTACCCGGGCTCGAGCCGCGGGTCGTCGGCGCGGAACGGCAGCACGTCGCCCGCGCCGACGTCGCCGGGGCGCAGTCGCTCGGACCACGGCAGCCAGGCGGGTGCGAGGATCGCATCGTCGCCCGGCAGCAGCTCGACCTCGCTGATCGTGGCGGTCCGACCGCGCGGCACGCGGGTCACCGTCACGGTCCAGTGCCAGCCGCGGTAGCCCCGCATGGTGGCGGCGAAGCGGTGCGAGGCGACCCGCTCGTCCTCGAAGAGGGTGCCGAGGTGCTCCCCGACGTCGTCCGGCCGCTCAGCTACCTCCTGTGCGGCGGCGCGAGCAAGCTCGGCGGCACCGTTCAGGACGGCGTCTCGGCTTGAGCGTGCGACGACCCTCCGGGTGGGTGTTCGGGTGGCGGGCGCGATGGTCGTGACCATGTTCCTCGGGACCTCGTGGGGATTCAGGCGTCGAAGTCGTCTGCGACCTTGCGCAGCATCTTGGCAAGCGTCTCCGTGTTCTTCGGATAACGCCCCTTGCGCAGGTCATTTGCTACGTGGTCCAGCATCTGCGTGAGATCGCCGACGATCACAGCCATGTCCTCGGCGGGCTTCCGCTTTGCTTTCGCAACCGACGGGGCAGCGTCCAGCACCTTGACCGCGAGCGCCTGGGGACCGCGGCGGCCGTCGGCCACCCCGAAGTCCACCCGGGCGCCCGGCTTGGGCACTACGCCCTCGGGCAGGGCGGAGGCGTGCAGAAATACCTCGCCTCCGTCCTCGTTGGCGATGAAACCGAAGCCTTTGTCGGTGTCGAACCACTTGACCTTGCCGGTGGGCACTACGACCTTCTTCTGTGCTTGTCGATACTGCTCGTGGAAACTGCTCGGGACGGCCTGGTTGCTGCGAGCTGAGCGCGCCACCTCCGGCCGGAAGCACCAGGTTACCGGGCCGGAGCCTGCCACGTCGCATGCATTGGGCACTCTTCGCCCGCACGACGCCGCCCGGGCTGCTGTCAACGGGCTGTCAACGGGCTGTCAACGGGCCACCGTCGGGTTCTCAGGCCTGGATCCCGAGGTCCGCGCCGAGCCGCAGCGCCACGTCGTCGAACCAGGCGTCGTTGTCGTCGACGGAGCCGACCAGGTGCCCGAACAGCTCGAACGAGATAGTGCCGAAGAGGGCCGTCCAGGCCATCAGCGTGCGCCGCAGGGTCTCCGGCAGCGCCTCGTCGGCCAGGTCGGACTCCTGCATCAGCCGGTGTTCTCTGATGAACGCGAGCGCCGGCGCCGTGGTCCCCGGCACGGCGGCGGGTCCGGCGGCCGGCGCGTCCACCGCCCGCGCTCCCGCTGCGTACGCGTCGCCCACGATCCGCACGAGCACGCGCACGACGCGCGTGGCCGGGCCGGTGGTGTCCCGCGGCGCGGCGTAGCCAGGTACCGGCGTGCCGTACAGCAGCCCGAACTCGCCCGGGTGCGCGACGCACCAGCTCCGCACGGCGCGGAAGGCGGCGAGCCAGCGTGCACCCGTGTCCGCACGGTCGGTGACGGCCGCGTCCGCGGCCTCGGTGGCCGCGCCGAGCTCGTCGTACGCCTCGATGAGCAGGGCCGTGAGCAGGGCGTCGCGGCTGGGGAAGTACCGGTAGACGGCCGAGGAGACCATCTCGACGTCGCGCGCGACGGCCCGCAGCGACAGCGCGGCGGGGCCGTCGGTGGTCAGCCGCGCACGGGCCGAGTCGAGGATCTCGCGGGTGATGGTCTCGCGGGCGAGGGCGCGGGCGGTGCGGGCCGGACTCATGCTCTGCATGCTGCCATGTCGGATCACCGCACACAATCGAGAGCAGTGCTCTTGACACGATCGGCCGGACGCGCCACGCTTGCGACAATAGAGAGCGCCGCTCTCGGAATGGAGCGTTGATCATGTCCGACCGTCATCTCATCGTCGGCGCCGGTCCCATCGGCCGCCACGTCGCCGCCCTCCTCGCCGAGCGCGGCTCCCAGGTCACCGTCGCGAGCCGCTCGGGCCGCAGCACGGGGATCGACGGCGTCGCGCACGTCGCGCTCGACGCCTCCGACGCCGACGCCCTCGCCCGCACGGCCGAAGGCACCGACTACCTCTACAACTGCGCCAACCCCACCGACTACACCCAGTGGGAGCGTGTCTGGCCGCCGCTCGCCGCGTCCCTGCTCTCCGCTGCCGAGCGGTCCGGCGCCGTCTACGCGATCACCGGCACCCTGTACCCCTACGGACCCGTCGACGGCCCTCTCTCGGAGGACCTGCCCGACGCCGCGACGGACCACAAGGGCCGCCTCCGCGCCTGGATGTGGGCGGAGGCCAAGGCGGCGCACGACGCCGGGCGGATCCGCACCGTCGAGATCCGCGGCTCCGACTACATGGGCCGCGGCGTCGGCGGCAACGGCCACATCTCGCGTCTTGTGCCCGAGGCCCGGCAGGGCAAGCGCGTCACCATGATCGGCCGCACCGACCAGCCCCACACGTTCACCGACGTGCTGGACGCCGCCCGCACCCTGCTCGCCGCCGCAGCAGACCCGGGCGCCCACGGCCGGGTCTGGCACGTGCCGAGCAACCCGCCCGTCGCGCAGGCGCGGGCCCTGACGGACGTCCTCGCGAGCGTCGGCAAGCCTCCCGTGAAGATCTCCGCCCTGCGCGGCACCGCGCTGCACGCCGTCGCGCTGGTCTCCCCGTTCATGCGGGAGATGCGCGAGATCGTCTACCAGTGGGAGCGCCCGTACGTCCTGGACGACTCCGCCGCGCGCGCCCGCTTCGGCATCGCACCGACCCCCTGGGAGGAGGTCTGCCGCCGCACCGCGCAGGGCTGACGGCGGCCGGGGCGTGGACCGGCCGAACTCCGGCCCAGGAAACCCGCGTAGCATCGTCAGGATGGCCTCCTCGCTCCCCGCAGCGCCGGCGGCGGCCACGCGGCACTTCGCCGACGACCTCCGGCAGCGCTCGGACACCGCGCTCGCCGCGCTCCTGCGCGCCCGTCCTGATCTCGCCGCACCCTCCCCCTCCACGCTCCGGTCGCTCGCGGCGCGTGCCTCCAGCCGTACCTCGCTCGAGCGCGCTCTCGCACGCTCCGACGCCCTGACCCTGCAGGTCCTCGAGGCAGTGCTCGCCCTCGAGCCGGTCTTCCGTCCGTCGCCGGAGCCCCGGTCGCCGGAGCCTCGCGGGACCCGGGAGCAGCCGGAGCGGAGCGAGGAGGCCTCGCGGGCTGCGGACGCCGATGCGTCGCCACTGACCGGACCGCTCAGCGTCGACGTGGTCACCTGGGCCCTCGGCGGTTCGGCGGAGGACCGGCCCCGTGTCGCCGAGGCCGTCGGCCTCGCGGTCGACCAGGCCCTGCTGTGGGACGCCGGTGGCCAGTACGGCGCCACCCTCGACCTGCGCACGGTGCCAGGCCTCGACGAGCTGCTCGGCCCGAACCCCGCAGGCCTCGGACCGCACCTCGACCCCGTCCCGGACGGTCTGCCCGAGGCTGTCGGGCACGCGCTCGGCTCCGCCCCGGGCCGGACCGAGACGGCGATGGCGCTCGACAAGCTCCTGGCCCAGGCACCCCCCGGTGCTCGCGCGATCCTCGACGCGCTCGCCTGGGGCCCGCCCGTCGGCGTCGTGCCGCCAGCGGGCTCCCGGCAGCGGGATGCGGTGAACTGGCTGGTCACCGCACATCTCCTGGTCCGGTCGGACGCGCGGCACGTGGTACTGCCCCGGCTCGTCGGGCTGGCCCTCCGCGACGGGCACACCCACCGCGAGCCACGGACCCGGCCGCCCGAGCCGCAGGGCCGCGCCGTGCACACCACCACCGCCGACGCCGAGGCGGCCAGCGCAGCCCTCGAGCTCGTCCGGCGCGTTCGCCTGCTGCGTCAGGCCTGGGACGACAACCCGCCGTCGGTCCTGCGGGCGGGCGGCCTCGGCGTGCGCGACCTGCGCCGGGTCGCCACGCAGCTGGAGGCGGACGAGCAGGCGACGGCGTTCGTCGTCGAGGTCGCCTCGCTCGCCGGCCTGGTGCGGGACGACGGCGACGCGCCGCCGTCGTACGTGCCGACGGTGACCGACTGGGACGAGCTGGACGACGCCGCCCGCTGGGCTCGGCTCGTCGAGACCTGGCTCGCATCCCGCCGCGCACCGTGGCTCGTGGGCTCGCGCGATGACAAGGGGGCGCTCCGTGCGCCGCTGTCACCCGACCTGCAGCGCCCGTGGGTGCCGCGGCTGCGCGCCGGCGTGCTGGGGGTGCTGGCGACCGAACCGGCCGGTGACACCGTGCTCGCGCCGACGCCAGAGGCGGTGGTCGAGGTGCTGACCTGGCACACGCCACGCTCCGTCCCGCCGGCCAGCGCCGTCCAGGGCCTGCTGGCCGAGGCCGAATGGCTGGGCGTGACCGGCGCGGGAGCGCTGTCGACGCCGGGCCGCGCCCTCGTGCTCAGCCGGCCCGACGGATCAGAGCCACCGGTGGCCCGTGCGGCCGACTCCTCGCCGGGCGGACAGCCGAGCGACGTCGCCGGTGCGCTGCGGGCGGTCCTCCCCCACCAGGTGGACGAGATCCTGCTCCAGGGCGACCTGACGGGGATCGTCCCTGGCCGCCCGTCCCGCGAGCTCGCGCGGCTCCTGGACCGGTCGACGGACATCGAGTCCCGCGGCGCCGCGACCACCGTGCGGTTCAGCCCTGCCTCCGTCACCCGGGCGCTCGACCAGGGCGAGACGGCCGACGGCATGCTCGACGAGCTCGCCCACCGGTCCCCCGTTCCGGTACCGCAGCCCCTGGAGTACCTGATCCGGGACACCGCTCGGCGGCACGGCGCGGTGCGGGTGGGTGCGGCGTCGTCGTACCTGCGGGCCGCCGACGCCACGGTGCTCGCAGGCCTCGAGCACGACCCGACGCTCGTCGGGCTGAACCTGGTGCGGTTGGCGCCCACCGTGCTCGCGGCCTCCGTCCCCGCCGCCGTCCTGCACGAGGCCCTGCGCAAGCGCGGCCTGGTCTCGGCCCTCGAGGGTACTGACGGGCGGGTGCTCGTCGCCCGCAAGGGTGTGACGGGCCGGGCCATGCCGGCGCCCCGATCGGCGGCCGCCATCCGGATGGGGACCGGGTCCGACGTCGTCGGCCGCGCCCCCGACCCGGAGGCGCTGGTCGCCGAGCTGCGCGCGGTCGAGGACGCGGCGCGCGCCGGTGCGCGGGCCCGGGCCGACGCCGCGGAGGTGGCACGGTCGGTGACCACGTCCGGCGGCAGCATGCCGCTGCGTGGTTACCGGGTGATCGCCAGCGTGCCCAGCAGCGCCGAGCCGACGCGAGAAGGACCACGGCCCGGCGCCCTGGAGCCGTTGCCTCCCGCCGACGCACCGCGCCTCGACCGCGCCGTGACACCCGTCCCCGCCATCGGGGCCGACGCGGTCGACGAGGACGCGGGAACACAGCACCCCGCTGACGGGTTGGCATTGCTACGCGACGCGCTCCGCGACGGATCCACGGTGATCGTCGAGGTGGCCGGACACACCGGCCGGCTGGAGCGCCGCGAGCTGAAGCCCTTGAACCTCGACGGTGGGCGGCTCCGTGCTCTCGACCCGGACCGAGAGGCCGAGCTGACGATCGCCGTCCACCGCATCGCGTCGGTCCTACCGACGTCGCCCGCGCCGTAAGGCGCAGCAGAGCAAGACCAGAGCAAGACTGAGGGAGTCTCCATGCCCGACGGCCCGTTGATCGTGCAGAGCGACAAGACGCTCCTGCTGGAGGTCGACCACCCGAGCGCCGAACAGGCGCGCCGTTCGATCGCGCCGTTCGCCGAGCTCGAGCGCGCGCCTGAGCACGTGCACACCTACCGCCTCACCGCGCTGGGCCTGTGGAACGCGCGTGCCGCAGGGCACGACGCGGAGCAGGTTGTCAGCACGCTCATCGAGTTCAGCCGCTACCCGGTGCCGCACGCGCTGCTGGTCGACGTCGCCGAGACGATGGCCCGCTACGGGCGCCTCCAGCTGGTGCAGGACCCGGCGCACGGCCTCGTGCTGCGCTCCACCGACCGGGCCGTCCTCGCCGAGGTGCTGAAGTCACGGCGTACCGCCGGCCTGGTCGGCGAGCGCCTGGACGACGCGACGGTGGCGGTGCACCCCTCCGAACGCGGTCACCTCAAGCAGGTCCTCGTCAAGCTCGGCTGGCCGGCCGAGGACCTGGCGGGCTACGTGGACGGCGAGAAGCACCCGATCGAGCTGAACCACACCACCGAGCCGCGGACCCCGCACGAGAAGGCCTCCACGTGGGAGATGCGCCCGTACCAGGCGCAGGCGGTGGACGGGTTCTGGCACGGCGGGTCGGGTGTCGTGGTGCTGCCCTGCGGCGCTGGCAAGACGATCGTCGGCGCCGGCGCGATGGCGAAGTCGGGCACGACGACGCTCATCCTGGTGACCAACACCGTCAGCGCCCGGCAGTGGCGTGACGAGCTGGTGCGGCGCACCAGCCTCACCGAGGACGAGATCGGCGAGTACTCGGGCGCCCGCAAGGAGATCAAGCCCGTCACCATCGCCACGTACCAGGTGCTGACCACCAAGCGGAAGGGCGTCTACACGCACCTCGAGCTGCTGGACGCCCGCGACTGGGGCCTGGTCCTGTACGACGAGGTGCACCTGCTGCCCGCCCCGGTCTTCCGGATGACGGCGGACCTCCAGGCCCGGCGCCGGCTCGGCCTCACGGCCACGCTGGTGCGGGAGGACGGCCGGGAGGACGAGGTGTTCAGCCTGATCGGTCCCAAGCGGTTCGACGCGCCGTGGAAGGACATCGAGGCGCAGGGCTACATCGCGCCCGCCGACTGCGTGGAGGTGCGGCTCACGCTCCCCGAGAGCGAGCGCATGACGTACGCGACGGCCGAGATGGAGGACAAGTACCGGCTCGCCGCGTCGGCGTCGGGCAAGAAGAAGGTGGTGGAGCAGATCGTGGCGCGCCACCCGAACGACCAGGTGCTCGTGATCGGGCAGTACATCGACCAGCTCGAAGAGCTGGCCGAGCACCTCGGCGCGCCGATCATCACGGGTGGCACCACCAACAAGGAGCGGCAGCGGCTGTTCGGGGCGTTCCGCGAGGGCGAGATCTCGCGCCTCGTGGTGAGCAAGGTCGCCAACTACTCGGTGGACCTGCCGGAGGCGTCGGTGGCGATCCAGGTCTCGGGTTCGTTCGGTTCTCGTCAAGAGGAGGCACAGCGCCTCGGCCGCATCATGCGCCCCAAGGCCGACGGCCGTACGGCGCACTTCTACGCCGTCGTCGCGCGGGACACCGTGGACCAGGACTTTGCCGCCCACCGGCAGCGGTTCCTGGCGGAGCAGGGGTACGCCTACCGCATCGTGGACGCCGAGGACCTGGACGAGTCGCCGGCGGACTCGTCGGCTCTCTGACCTGGCTCTCCCCGCTCTGTGAAAATGCCCTTCACGCTGGGCGTTTACCTGAGGATTCGTTGCATATACGCAACTGTGCCCTCTCCGATTGCGAGGTCTTGAACCCGGGGTGACGATCAGGGACGTGATCGAGTCCCCAGCAAGACGCGAGCATCCGTACCAGCCCAGCACCCGCGCCTCCGAGGGATGGGCCGTCGTGGCCTTCGCAGGCCTCGTCGGCATCGTTCTGGCGGCCACCACCCAGGCAGCCAACGCCACGGTTACCGCCCCGGCGGAGCCGCGGCCGTCGGTGTCGCCACGGCTCTCCGCCGCGACCCAGGCGGAGCTGATGTCGGACGTGCTGCCCGCTTCGCCACCGATCACGATCACCGACCCGGTGACCGACGGCGCCAGCGCGCTCAGCGACGCGGCGCGCCAGGACGTGCAGGCCGCCGTCGACCGGCTCGCCGACGAGTCGGACCTGCGCATGTTCGTCGTGTACATCGAGAGCTTCGACGGTACCGAGCCGGTGGACTGGGCCAACGCGAGCTCCAACCAGTCCGGGCTCGGCACCGAGGACCTGCTGCTGGCCATCGCGACCGTCGACGGCGAGTTCGGCCTGTCGGCGCCCAGCAACGTGCCGCTCACCACCGCGGAGCTCGGCGCGATCGACGACGCCGTGGCCGCCGCGATCGAGGACGAGCAGTGGGCGCCCGCAGCGGTCGATGCCGCCGACACGGTCCGGCAGTCCACGCAGGCCACGACAGGCCCGCTCCTCGTCGCAGGCATCGTCGTGGGTGGCCTCCTGCTCCTTGCCGCCCTCGGGTACGTCGGGTGGCGCTTCGCCGGGCAGAGGCTGCTGCAGCGCCTGGCCCGGCTCACGTCCGCCTCCCCCGCCTCCGGTGGCCCGACGCCGGACGAGCTCGCCGGCCAGTCCCTCACCGAGCTCGACGAGCGTGCCGCCGCGGCCCTGGTCGGCATCGACGACGCGCTCAAGACGTGCGAGCAGGAGCTCGGCTTCGCCCGTGCGGAGCTGGGCGCCGACGCGACGAGGGACTTCGAGCTGATCCTGGCGCGCGCCGCCGGCGACGTCCGGCAGGCGTTCGCGATCCGGCAGGAGCTCGACGACGCCGCCGCACACGCGGACGAGGCGAGCGGGGCCGACGAGGCAGGCAGGGCGCCGGACGAGACCGGCAGCGAGCCCGACGCGGCCGGCAGCCAGCCGGAGGACGCCGCGCGGCGCACCCGCCTGGCCGAGGTCATCGCGCTGTGCGACAGCGCCGCCGACACGCTCGACGCGCGGACCCGCGCGTTCGACGACCTGCGCCGCCTGCAGCAGCGCGCGCCGGAGCTGCTGGCCGACGTCGACGCCCGTGAGCCGGAGGTCGCAGGCCGCGTGTCCGCAGCGCGCGCCACGCTGGAGCAGCTCGCGGAGAGGTACCCGGAGAGCACGCTGGCGATGGTCTCGGGCAACCCCGAGCAGGCCGAGCTGCTGCTCGTCAATGCGAAGGAGGCAGTGGGCGCCGGGCGCTCCGCCCTGGAGGCGGGGCAGAAGGCAGTCGCCGTCGCGCACGCCCGTGGCGCGCAGAACGCCCTCGGCCAGGCGGTGATGCTGCTCGACGCCGTCGACGCCATCGCGACGCACCTCGAGGAGGCGGCCGGCCGGCTCGACAAGTCGATAGCGTCGCTGACCCAGGACGTGGTCGCGGCCCGGGCCGTCACGGGCGACTTCCGCGTCACCCTCGCCCGCACCGCCGCCCAGGCTTCGCTCAAGCACGTCGAGATGACGCGCGAAGGCGGTGACCCGCTCGCCGGGCTGCAGCGCATCGCCGCGGCGGAGGCCTCGCTCGACGCCGCCCTCGCCGGCACGCGGGACGACACCGAGGTCGCGGCGCGGGCCTCCGCGCTGCTGCGGGACACGCTCCGCCGCGTCGACGAACAGCTCCGCCAGACCTCCGACTTCGTCGCCACGCGCCGCGGCGCCATCGGCTCGGCGGCCAGGACCCGCCTGGCGGAGGCCGCCCGGCTGGCCGACGCCGCGCGCTCGCACCAGCCGGCCGATCCCACCGCGGCACTCGGCGAGGCCCAGCGCGCGAACAAGCTCGTGCAGGAGGCCGCTCGGCTCGCCCGCGAGGACGCCGACGCCGTCGTCACGGCAGCGGTCGAGGCGCATCCCGACTCGGGTGCCGGCGAGGAGAACGGCCCCATCACCGGCGGCATGCTGCTCGGCGGCATCCTGCTCGACCCGAACGTGGTGCGCACCAGGAAGCGGGCCACCACGGCACGGATCGGCGGCGGGTTCGGCGGGGGCGGGTTCGGCGGCGGGCGGCCCGAGGCGCTCAGGAGGCTGGGCACGGTCCGCGCCTGGTGGCCGGCGTCGGCGAGGTAGCGGGTCTCACCCCCACCCCTCCGTGGCCGGACTGCTACAGGTAGCGCAGCGGGTCGAACTCTTCGATCGGGATGATCCGGACGCGCGGCAGCATGGTGGTGAAGGCGTCGGCGTCGGCCTCGAGGTCGTACATGACCAGGCCGCGCTGCTCCAGCTCCGTGAACCGGGCGTTGACGAACTCCCGGAAGCCCAGCAGGCCCACGCGGCGGTCGTCGTCCTCCAGCAGCGCCTCGATCTGCGGCAGGAAGTCGCCGTCGTGGCTCGCGAGCAGCACGTCGCCGGGCCGGTCCATCAGCGCGTCGAGCGTGCGCTGGATACCGACGTCGACGACCTTCTCCGAACCCTGCGCGGCCAGCGGGATGGGCTTGTAACCCATGGCGAGCAGCGCCTGCACGAACGGCATCGGCATCTGGCCAGAGGTCGCGTTGAGGAAGAACAGCGGCACGACGTTCTGCGACCACACCTTCTCCGCGAACGCGGAGATACGATCCCAGCGGGGCCGCTCCTCGGGTGCCGGACGGCGGTTCAGCACGTTCATGCCGAGCGTGGCGTCGATGTTCTCACCGTCGACGATGAGATACGTGCGCCGGGGCGTCTGCCCTGGAACCTGCGGGAACGGTGCTGACATGCCTCACAGCCTAGCGGCGAGGCAGATGGCGAGCCGGACGGATCGTCGGCCTCGAGTCCGGGCGATTTCCCGGGCGAATCTCAGGCACCCTTCAGGAACCGGTCGCACACTGGAAACATGGCTACTCCTGAGGCGCGTCTCGTCGTGGTCGACGACGAACCGAACATTCGTGAGCTCCTGTCCACCTCCCTGCGTTTCGCGGGCTTCGAGGTACATGCGGCCGCGGACGGCAACGGCGCCCTTCAGCTCGTCCGCGATGTCGAGCCCGACCTCGTGGTGCTCGACGTGATGCTCCCCGACATGGACGGCTTCACCGTGACGCGCCGGATGCGCGCGACCGGCCGGCACACGCCCGTCGTCTTCCTCACGGCGAAGGACGACACGCAGGACAAGGTGCAGGGCCTCACCGTCGGTGGCGACGACTACGTGACCAAGCCGTTCAGCCTCGAAGAGGTGGTGGCGCGGATCCGCGCGGTGCTGCGCCGCACGGGGGTGCCGACCCCCGAGGAGGAGGCGGTGCTGCACGTCGGCGACCTGGAGATGGACGAGGACTCGCACGAGGTGCGTCGCGCCGGCATCGAGGTAGACCTGTCCCCCACGGAGTTCAAGCTGTTGCGCTACCTCATGCTCAACTCCGGGCGGGTGCTCTCCAAGGCGCAGATCCTGGACCACGTGTGGCAGTACGACTGGGGCGGGGACGCGAACATCGTCGAGTCCTACATCTCCTACCTGCGGCGCAAGATCGACACCCTGGAGATCGACGGCGAACCGCTGCCTCCGCTGATCCACACCAAGCGCGGCGTGGGGTACCTGCTCCGCGCCCCTCAGCCCGCCCGTGCTTGAGCGGATCAAGGAGCGCCTGTCCGGCATACCGCTGCGCGCCCGCCTCGTCGCGATCATCTCTCTGCTGCTCGCGGCGGGGCTCGGCATCGCGGGGCTCGCGACGACCACCTTCGTGTCGAACAACCTCGTCGAACAGGTCGACAACGAGCTGCGCAACACCGCCCTCGATCCCAGCGAGGTGCTCCAGACGTCCACGCAGAATCTGCCCAGTGACTACTACGTCCGGGCGGTGGGCGTAGATGGCACGGTCAGGTCGGCAGGCACCTGGGCGGTCGCCCGGTACGGCAAGCCGGACCTGCCCGAGGTCACGTACGACGAGGCGACGAAGGGCGGCAACACGCCGTTCACGGCCCCCTCGGCGACCGGTGCCTCCGGGGGTGAGAGCTGGCGCGTCATCACCCTGGTCGGGACGCTCCAGCCGTCCGGCGAGCGGGCGGTCATCTACGTCGCGCTGCCGCTGGTCGGCGTGGACCGCACGGTCTCGTTCCTGACCAACACGCTCATCCTGTCCGGGCTCGGCATCGTGCTGCTGGGCGGACTCACGGCATGGGTGCTCGTCGAGCGCTCCCTGCGCTCGTTGCGGTCCGTTGAGCACACGGCCGCTCAGATCGCGCAGGGCGACCTGAGCCGGCGAGTGCCCGAGGCACCGCCAAGCACCGAGATGGGCTCCCTCGCCGTGTCGCTGAACGCGATGCTGGCCCAGATCGAACGCGCCTTCGCGGCGCAGGAGGCGTCCGAGGCGCGGATGCGGCAGTTCGTCTCGGACGCGTCGCACGAGCTGCGCACGCCCGTCGCGACCATCCGTGGCTACGGCGAGCTGTACCGGATGGGTGCGCTCGACTCCACCGACAAGGTCGACGACACGATGGTCCGCATCGAGGACGCCGCGCGCCGGATGGGCACGCTCGTCAACGACCTCCTGGTGCTCGCCCGGCTCGACGAGGGCCGGCCCATCGCCCGCGAGGACGTCGATCTGGCCGCCCTCGCCAGGGACTCGGCGCAGGACCTGCACGCGCTCGACCCCACCCGCGAGGTCGCTGTGGTGCCGCTGTCGGCGGGCGACGGCGGCGACGACCCCACCGGGCAGGTACCCGACACGCTGGTCGTGGAGGGGGACGGCGACCGGCTGCGCCAGGTCGTCACCAATCTCATCGGCAACGTCGCACGGCACACACCCACCGGTACGCCTGTGGAGATCGCGCTCGGCACGCGGCCGGACGGCGCGGCGGTGCTGGAGGTGCGCGACCACGGCCCCGGCCTCACCGAGGAGCAGGGCCAACGGATCTTCGAGCGGTTCTACCGCGCGGACTCGTCACGCACCCGTGAGTCGGGCGGCTCCGGGCTCGGGATGGCGATCGTCGCGGCGATCGTCGGTGCGCACGGCGGCCACGTCGAGGTGTCGGCCACCGAGGGCGGGGGCCTCACGGTCCAGATCACGCTGCCCGCAGAGCCTCCCGTGACCACCATCCAAGACGGTGGTAGCCGCCACTGACCGATTCGGTAATAGGCTGGCCGTGGAGTGACCGACCTCAACCGTTAGGCAGAATTCACATGGGCGTGCTGACGTCAGACGCGCCGCAGTGGTTCCTCAAGTCTTTCGTCCGCAGTGCGGTGGGCGCGGGAGCCACGGCGGACACCGAGGCGATCGAGGATGTCGGTCAGGCGCTTCTCGACCGATGGTCCGACGAGCACCGCCACTTCCACAACCTGCGCCACCTGGCCGCCGTCCTGCACCGCGTGGACCAGCTGGCCGAGGAGACCCACGAGCCTGACGTGGTGCGCCTCGCGGCCTGGTACCACGGGGCCGTGTTCAGCTCCGAGAAGAAGGTGGCCGAGGCCTCGCACGGTGGCGAGCAGTCCACCGCCTCCGCGATCCTGGCCCACGACGAGCTGATCGGGCTCGGCGTACCGGCGCGTACGGCCGACCGGGTCGCGGCACTGGTCAACGCCATAGTCCGGCACGCGCCGGACCCCACGGACTTCGACGCGGCGGTGCTGAACGACGCCGACCTGGCGATGCTCGCTGCCGAGCCCCAGCGGTACAAGGAGTACAAGTCGGCGGTGCGCGCGGAGTACGCCCACATCCCGACGGACGTGTACCTCCAGGCGCGCATCCGGGTGATCGAGCGGTTGCTCGCGCGCAAGTCGCTGTTCCTGAGCCCGATGGGCGCCGCGTGGGAGGAGCCGGCGCGGCAGAACCTCGACATGGAGCTGCACCGGCTGCGCAAGGAGCAGGCGAAGCTCGGCTCAGCCTGAGACAGGCTCTCCGCACGACCCCCCACCGGTTCGAGCACGACCACATCCCGGGCTTTCACGCGCTCGTGCACAGCACGCACCTGGCAGGCCGCGCCGTCGGGCCGCACGTACCTACCGTCGATCGACGACGCCGGACGGCCCGGCGCGCGGGAGGTGAGGACCATGCGGTTCGAGGTCGACAGTGACCAGGTGGAGCAGGCGGGGGCAGCGGTGGCGGGCTCTGTGGCGACCGTGCGTACGGAGGTGGGTGCGCTCATGCGCAATCTCGACGCGCTGCAGGCGACCTGGCAGGGGCCTGCCGCCGCCGCGTTCGGTGGCACGGTCGCGCAGTGGCGCGGCGCGCAGGCGCAGGTGGAGGGCGCGCTGGACGCGATCCAGGCCGCCCTGACGGCCGCGGCGCGCACCTACGCGGAGGCAGAGGCGGCAACGACCCGCATGTTCTCCTGAGGCACTCGTCCCACATGGCCGACGCCGGCCGGTCGCCCTCCGTGAGGAAGGTGACCGACCGGCGTCGGACAGGTGCTGGACACGACCCGCGTGGGCCGGCCCGAGCGGGTCAGGCAGGACTCAGACGGTATGAGGTGACGGTCGTGCGCGGGTTCGGGATTCCGCCGGACCTGCCATGGTGGTGCCAGCCGTGATGGTGTCAAGGCCCTTCGGCCCCTGCGGGGCGGCCTGCGGCCGGCCCCGACCCCATCACGTCCGGCACGATCGGCAGGGAGCGGCGGAATCCCTCGCCAGGCGGGTTGCCTCTGGTCGGCAGAGGCCTCCGGAGCGCATGGTCGTGAGTTACCGGGACACCGCCCGGGTGCCCTGGCGTCACAATGTCGACCCCCGGAGGCCCCTGTGTTTACCAACACTATCCCCGTACCCACCGAGCGGTGGGCCGTCGGGCTGGACGTGCACGCTCGATCGATCAGCGCGTGCGCGCTGGACCTGTCCACCGGCGAGCTACGCACCGCTCGCCTGACCTCGCACGACGAGTCCGTCCAGGGCTGGCTCACCAGCCTGGCCGGCACCGCCGCGGTGACCTACGAGGCCGGCCCGACCGGCTACGGCCTGGCCCGTGCGCTTCAGACGGTCGACATCCGGTGCGTAGTCGCCGCGCCTTCCAAGATCGCCCGCGCCGCCGGGGACCGGGTCAAGACCGACAAGCGTGACGCGGCCCTGCTCGCCCGTCGCCTGGCAGCCGGCGACCTCGTCGCCGTACGCATCCCGACCCTGTCCCAGGAAGCAGCCCGTGACCTGACCCGCGCCCACGAGGACGTCCGCCACGACCTGATGTCGGCCCGGCACCGGACCAGCAAGCTGTTGCTGCGCCACGGCATGCTCTTCTCCGGACCCACCACATGGGGATCAGCCCACCACGCGTGGCTCGCCCAGGTCCGTCTGCCGCAACCTGCCGCGCAGGACGCGTTCGAGGACGCCCACCAAGGCGTGCTCCTGGCCGAGTCGCGCAAGAAAGCCCTCGCCGCCAAGATCATGACCCTCGCAAGTGACGACCAGTTCGCTGCGACGGTGACGGCGCTGGGCTGCCTGCGCGGCATCGGCACCCTCACAGCCATGAGCCTGGCCGCCGAAATCGGCGACTGGGACCGCTTCACCGGGACCTCCATCGGCGCCTACCTCGGCCTGACTCCGATGGAGCACTCCTCGGGACAGTCCCGCACACTGGGACCGATCACCAAGACCGGCAACCCCCACGCCCGTCTCCTGCTGATCGAGGCAGCCTGGAAGCACCGCCCCTCCTACCGCATCGGAACCACCCTGCAAGCCAGGTTCGACGCCGCGACCCCCGCCGCCCGAGCCCGCGGCCACGCCGGCAACCTGCGCCTGCACAAGCGCTGGACCCACTTCACCACACGCGGCAAGCGCACCACCGTCGCAAACACCGCGATCGCCCGAGAACTCGCCGCCTGGTGCTGGTCACTGGCCACACTCGACGGCTGACAAACCCTGGACCCCTACCCGCGAGTGCCAGCAGCGTGACGGGACGACCCACGACACTTCTGTGAGCACCGACCCGACCAAGGCCGGCACGCCCGACCTCAGACACGTGCCCACCGTCCCCGCCGAACACCACCGTCATGCGGAACCAACCCGCGCATATCAGACTCGACACCGCGTCGAACAGACACGCCACCCACTTCGCGGGCACCGGCCCAGGAACAAGGAAGGAACCGCCGACCAGGCACCCAGCCCGGCCGACGGTTCCAACCTGCCCTTGACAGGACCGCCCTACATATCAGAAGTCCATGCCGCCCATGCCACCGGTCGGGTCGCCGCCACCCTGGGAGCCCGCGGGCTCGGGCTTGTCGGCGACGACGGCCTCGGTGGTGAGGAACAGCGCGGCGATCGACGAGGCGTTCTGCAGCGCGGAACGCGTCACCTTGACCGGGTCGTTCACGCCCGCGGCGAGCAGGTCCTCGTACACACCGGTCGCGGCGTTCAGGCCGTGACCGGAGGGGAGGTTGCGCACCTTCTCCGCCACGACGCCGCCCTCGAGGCCGGCGTTCATGGCGATCTGCTTGAGCGGGGCGTCGATGGCGGCACGCACGATCTGCGCGCCGATGGCCTCGTCGCCCTCGAGCTCG
Organism: Promicromonospora vindobonensis; assembly: GCF_042685865.1. NCBI lineage: Bacteria > Bacillati > Actinomycetota > Actinomycetes > Micrococcales > Promicromonosporaceae > Promicromonospora > Promicromonospora vindobonensis. Next base: position 1,856,013 of record NZ_JBHUOG010000001.1, read on the forward strand.
AGCTTGGCGAACGCGATGGCACCGGCCTGGATGAGGGCCACGCCACCACCGGCGACGATGCCCTCCTCGACGGCAGCCTTCGCGTTGCGAACGGCGTCCTCGATGCGGTGCTTGCGCTCCTTGAGCTCCACCTCGGTGGCCGCGCCGGCCTTGATGACGGCGACGCCACCGGCCAGCTTGGCGAGGCGCTCCTGCAGCTTCTCGCGGTCGTAGTCCGAGTCGGACTTGTCGATCTCGCTGCGGATCTGGTTCACGCGACCGGCGATGAGGTCGGCGTCGCCGGCACCCTCGACGATCGTGGTCTCGTCCTTGGTGACGACGACCTTGCGCGCCTGGCCGAGCTCCTCGAGCGTCGCGTTCTCCAGCTTGAGGCCCACCGTCTCGGTGATGACCTGGCCGCCGGTGAGGATCGCGATGTCCTGGAGCATGGCCTTGCGGCGGTCGCCGAAGCCCGGTGCCTTGACGGCGACGGACTTGAACGTGCCACGGATCTTGTTCAGCACCAGGGTCGCCAGGGCTTCGCCCTCGACGTCCTCGGCGATGATGAGGAGCGACTTGCCCGACTTCATGACCTGGTCGAGCAGCGGCAGCATGTCCTTGACGTTCGAGATCTTCGACTCGACGATCAGGACGTACGGGTCCTCGAGCACGGCTTCCTGGCGCTCGGGGTCCGTCTCGAAGTAGCGGGCGAGGAAGCCCTTGTCGAAGCGCATGCCCTCGGTGAGCTCGAGCTCGAGGCCGAAGGTGTTCGACTCCTCGACGGTGATGACGCCTTCCTTGCCCACCTTGTCGAGGGCCTCGGCGATGAGCTCGCCGATCGCCGGGTCACCGGCGGAGATCGCGGCCGTGGCGGCGATCTCTTCCTTGGTCTCGATCTCCTTGGCAGCGTTCAGCAGCTGCTCGGTGACGGCCTCGGTGGCCTTCTCGATGCCACGCTTGATGGCGATCGGGTTGGCACCGGCGGCAACGACACGCAGGCCCTCCTTGACGAGCGCCTGGGCGAGCACGGTGGCGGTGGTGGTGCCGTCACCCGCGACGTCGTCCGTCTTCTTGGCGACCTCCTTGACGAGCTCCGCGCCGATCCGCTCGTACGGGTCGTCGAGGTCGATCTCCTTGGCGATGGAGACGCCGTCGTTCGTGATCGTGGGGGCGCCCCACTTCTTGTCAAGAACGACGTTCCGGCCCTTCGGGCCGAGCGTGACCTTCACCGTGTCGGCGAGCTGGTTGAGCCCGCGCTCCATGCTCCGACGAGCTTCCTCGTCGAAAGCGATGATCTTGGCCATGGGGATGAATCCTCCGCTGGTGGCTTGTCCAGGCCGGCCGGTGCCCGCGACGGACGGCCTACCGCCGACGACGATCATGTCTCGCCGCGACAGGAGGCCTCACCATTCGACCCTGCTGTCACTCTCGAACGGAGAGTGCTAAGACATTATTGGCACTCGGACCATGAGAGTGCAAGGCGCGTCCCCTGCCGGCGAACTGCCGGCGAAACCCTGCGCGGACCTATCCTGCCGCCAGGCCGTGGGCGTGCCGCACGTCGAAGTCCCGCAGCAGCGCGCGGCGGGCGGCGTGCCAGCCGCCCATGCCGTGCACGCCCGGACCGGGCGGGGCCGACGCCGAGCAGAGGTATACGCCCTCAGCGATCTGGTAGGGGTCGGGCGCCGCGGTGGGGCGCGCGATCATCTGCCACATGGTCGCCGCCCCGGCGGAGATGTCGCCCCCGGGGTAGTTCTCGTTGTGGAGCTCCATCTGCGCCGCGGGGATGCACCGCGAGCCGACGACGACGTCGCGGAACCCGGGAGCAAACCGTTCGATCTGCCGGGTGACCGACTCGGTGACGTCCTCGGTCGAGCCGGCCGGGACGTGCGCGTAGGCCCACAGGGGTCTCCGCGTCCCGCGCAGCCGGCTCAGGTCGGCGACGGTCGGGTCACTGACCAGCACGACCGGCCGTTCGGCATGCAGCCCGTGCGCGACGGCGTCCTCCGCGATCACCATCTCGGCGCGCGTCCCGCCGACGTGCACGGTCGAGGCGCGCCCGACGTCGGCGACCCGCCACGGGACCGGACCGTCGAGGACGAAGTCGACCTTGGCCGCCGCGTTCCCGTACCGGAACCTGCCCAGGGCCGCGCGGCGCGCCGGACGGATCCGGTCCCCCGCGATCCGGAGGAGGGTGCGGGGCGTCGTGTCGAAGAGGACGGCACGGGCCGGCGGCAGGTCCGACCAGCTCTCGACCCGGCGGCCGGTCTCGACGGCGCCCCCGTGCGCCTCCAGGTCCCGGACCATCGCATCGGTGATGACCTGGGAGCCACCGAGGGGGACCGCCCAGCCCCCGTCGGTATGCGCGAGTGCCGCGAGGAGCAGGGCCGTGCCCGCGCCCGCGAGCGAGGGGAGCGGCGTGATGCCGTGCGCCGCGACCCCGGTGAGCAGGGCCTTTGCCTCGTCGGTGAGGAACCGCCGGTCCCAGCGAGGGCCGCCCTGCTCGAGGAGGGCTGCGCCGAACCGCAGGCCGGGCCGGATCATCGAGGCGAGTCCCGACGCCGTCGCCCCCCGCTCACCGGAGCGCGGCAACCCGTCCAGCACGCCGCGCGGGGTCCGCTTGTCGCTCAGGGCGAGCGCCGTCACCTGGTGCCAGTCCGCGGCGAGCGGGCCGAGCAGGTCCTGCCAGGCGTCGCCGTCGGGCCCCAGCCGCTCAGCCGTCCGAGCGAGGTCGCGATAGGCCAGGCCTGCCCGGTCGCCGTCGAGCGGCTGGGCGTAGGCGACGTCCGGCGCGACCAGCTCGACACCGTGCGCGGGGAGGTCGAAGGCCCGGAAGAACGGCGATGCCCAGGCCAGCGGGTGCACGGCGGAGCAGAGGTCGAACAGCATGTCGTCGGCCAGCTCAGGGATCGCGACGGTGCGCGCGCCGCCTCCGACCGTCGGCTGGGCCTCCAGCACGCGGACGCCCAGGCCGGCGCGCGCGAGAGTCACCGCGGCCGCCAGGCCGTTGGGTCCTGAGCCCACCACCACCGCGTCGAGCAGGGTCACTCCCCCATCGAATCACGGTCCTGTGACAAACGGCCGACGGCGGGGCCGCGGCCGGCAGCTGGAACGAGCAGCCGCGGTACGGGGCGGCTGCTCGCAGCGTCGGGCACCATCGCCCGACATCGTGCGCGGAGGTCCTCGTCGACCGTCCGGGGCGGACGCCAGGGTCTGGGTCCCGGCATCCTTGGGGGGCGGGCGACGGGCGGGCCCTTCCCGCCCGTCGTCCCATCGATGTCAGGCTGGACGAACCTGCTCAGCCTGCGGACCCTTCTGTCCTTGCCCCACCTCGTATTCGACCGGCTGCCCCTCGTCGAGGGACCGGTAGCCGTCGGTCTGGATCGCGCTGTAGTGAACAAAAAGGTCCTGGCCGCCGGCGTCGGGGGTGATGAAGCCATACCCCTTCTCGGCGTTGAACCACTTGACGGTGCCCTGGGCCATGCGTAGTTCTCCTTGTACCTCTGCACGGGACACTCGGTCGACCCGTGGTGGTTCGAGCCTAGTGGTCCGGCTCACACCAGGGAAGCCTCTATGTCCGGTATGAGGCATTCAGCGGAAGGCGAACGTGCAGGTCAGAGGCCTGCACGGGGGGCCGGGCAGGTAAATATCAGCATGGTGGTACGGAACCGGTGGACATTTCGTCCACAGACTGCCCTCGACGGGTGCCGCCCGAACGTTGACCGAAAGCCGACGCCAGCACTGCCATCGACTCTCGGTCACGCACGCCCGGGCTGCCCCGAGGGGCTCGCGAAACGTCAGGCTCGATCAGCCGGCGGGCGGAGTCGCCATGAAGACCTGGATGGCCTCGGTCGGGTGCGCGCCGACCTCGGCAGACTCCTGCACGTTCGCGGCGGGGATGTCGAGCGCCTGCGCGACCGCCGACGCCGTGTCACCCCGCTCCGGGCCGTACAGGACGGTGTTCTCGGCGAAGGCGCCCGGGGCCGGAGCATTCGGGTCCCCTGCGTTGCCGGCGTTGATCGTGCCGGTGAAGCCTGCGCTGGCGAGGTTCGTAGCGATCGCTGCAGCCACGCCACCCTCACCCGAGTCGTTGTAGACGCCGATCACGGCTGCCATGTCTGCCGCGGCCGGGTCACCCGGGTACTCCGTCGTCGCCGGCTCGCTCGCAGTAGCCGAGGGCTCACCCGACGGCGGGCTCGACGCCTCACCGGAGGCCTCTTCCGACGGACCCGCCGAAGCCGACGCCGACGCCGAGGACGACGCGCCGCCCTGCGCCTCTGCAGGGTCGTCACCTCCGGACAGCAGCGTGATGCCGCCCCACGCCACGGCGGCGCAGACTACGGCGACCAACAGGAACGGCCAGGCGGAGCTCCAACCGCTACGCGGCGCACGGTGCACACCCACGGGTGCGCCCCCGGGGACAGCGACGTCGAACTCGTCGGGCGGGTAGGGGTAGCCACTCTTCGTCACGGCAGAGAGAGTAGCGGGTCGTTGTGACGGATCGGTGCCCGCTCAGTGGTTCTCAGCGGTTCTCATCCGCCAAACGGCGCGCGGAACGCGTCTGCTGACGCGTCGATCGGAGCCTGCGCAGCCGCTTGACCAGCATCGGGTCATGCTCGAGGGCCGCCGGAGTGTCGATCAGCGCATTCAACACCTGGTAATAACGCGTGGCGGTCAGATCGAAGAGTTCCCGCGCGGCTTCCTCTTTGGCGCCCGCGTACTTCCACCATCGGCGCTCGAACGCGAGAATCTCCCGGTCACGGTCGGAGAGCTTGCGCTCGGGCCCCTCGGCAACCGGGGTGTCGGCGACGGAAACCAGCGTCTCGCTCAGCTGGCCACCATCAGCCCGGAGTACGTGGCTGTTCTTCACCCTTGCCCTTTCACAGTGTCAACACGCCGATCCCGCTCGCGACGCCGAAAAATGGTCCCTCGAGGCGGTCGGCCCTACGGGAGCCGCCAGTCGACCGGCTGCGCGCCCTGCTGCTCGAGCAGTGCGTTGGCCCGCGAGAAAGGCTTCGAGCCGAAGAAGCCGTTGCGCGCCGACAGCGGCGACGGGTGCGCGCTCTCGACGACCGGCACGTCGCCGAGCCAGGCCTTCAGGTTGCGCGCCTTGGCGCCCCACAGGATCGCCACGAGGGGGCCGCCCCGCGCCACCAGCGCCCGGATCGCCGCCTCGGTGATCTCCTCCCACCCCTTGCCCGCGTGCGAGTCGGACGAGCCCGGCCGGCACGTGAGCGTCCGGTTGAGCAGCATGACCCCCTGGTCGGCCCAGGGGCGCAGGTCACCGTTCGACGGGAGCGGGACACCGAGGTCGTCCTGCATCTCCTTGTAGATGTTGACCAGCGACCGCGGGACGGGCCGCACGTCCGGCTGGACGGAGAAGGACAGGCCCATGGCGTGACCCGGCGTCGGGTACGGGTCCTGGCCCACGATGAGTACCCGCACGTCCGCGAGCGGCCGCTTGAACGCCGCGAGCACGTTCTCACCCGCTGGGACGTAGGTGCGCCCCTGGGCGACCTCCGCACGCAGGAAGTCGCCCATCGCATGGATGCGCGGCTCGACGTCCGCCAGCGCTTCCGCCCAGTCCGGCGCGACGACCTGCGCCAACGGAGGCGGGCCGGAGGCGGCGTCGGTGTCGACTGGGGGTGTCGGGTTCACGGTGGTCTCCACGTGCAGGAGGTTACCGGCAGCCTCCGACACTGCCAGTTTGTGCTGCCCGTCACAGTCCCGAGCCAGCGAGCCCACCCGAGCAGGCGGGAGAATGAGTGCCGTGACCACGACAACCCCAGACCCGGAAGGCCACACCACCGACCTCCCCGCGACCGTGCCTGTCCCCTGGGCCCGGTACATCGCGATGGGCGACTCCTTCACGGAGGGCCTGTGGGACCCGTACCCCGACGCCCCCGACGTCCAGCGCGGCTGGGCCGACAACCTCGCCGCCGTGCTCTCGGCACGCCGCATCGCAGCGGGTGAGGCGCCGCTCGAGTACGCGAACCTCGCGATCCGCGGCCGCAAGCTGCGACCGGTCATCGCCGAACAGCTCGAGGTCACCATCGACGCCCAGCCGGACCTCGTCTCGCTGGTCGCCGGCGGCAACGACATCCTGCGCGCCTCGGCCGACGTCGAGGCGATCTCCGCCGCGCTGGAGGAGGCAGTCGTCGCCCTCCGGGCGTCCGGCGCGGACGTCCTGATGGGCACCGGTTTCAAAGCCGGCGCGGCACTGAGCTGGACCAACGGCCGCACGGCCATCTTCAACGCGAACCTCTGGTCCATCGCCCGGCGCACCGGTGCCCACGTCCTCGACCTGTGGGGCATGCGGTCGCTGTCCGACCTGCGTCTCTGGTCCGACGACCGCATCCACCTCACCCCGGAGGGGCACCAGCGGGTCGCGAACGCAGCCCTCGTCGCGCTCGGCCTCGAACCGGACGACGCCGCCTATGACAGCCCGCTCGACGCCGCTCCTCCGGCGGCCTTCCGCGACGCGGCGCGCGCCAACGCGGTCTGGATGCGCCAGCACGTCGGCCCGTGGGTCAAGCGCCGGCTGACCGGCACCTCCAGCGGGGACGGCCGCTCCCCGAAGTGGCCGACGCCGCAGACGTGGCCGCGGGCGTAACGCCTCGTCCCGCCCTAGACTTTCGGAGGTGAAACCCGGTGCTCGCGCCCGGGCGCTCCCTCCCGTCGGAAACGTTCGTCTCGACGGGTAACTTAACCTTCTAGATAGTACAGTTATCCTCATGACGATCAGCCCTCCGCTCAGCACGCGCACGCCGCTGCTCAGCCCTCGACGGCGCTGGACGCTCCTGGTGACCGTTGGCACGGGCCTGCTGTTGATCACCCTGGACAACTCGATCCTCTACACGGCGTTGCCCACCCTCACCCGCGAGCTCGACGCGAGCTGGTCGGAGAGCCTCTGGATCATCAACGCCTACCCGTTGGTGATGACCGGGCTCCTGCTGGGTACCGGAACCCTTGGCGACCGGTTCGGGCACCGGCGCATGTTCCTGGCCGGGCTGATCGTGTTCGGGCTGGCTTCGCTCCTTGCGGCCACCGCACCCACCCCGGAGGTGCTGATCGCCGCGCGCGGCCTGCTGGCAGTCGGCGCCGCGGCGATGATGCCTGCCACGCTGGCGCTGATCCGCGTGGCCTTCGTCAACGAGCGCGAGCGCAACATCGCGATCAGCGTGTGGGGCAGCCTGTCGGTCGTGGGCGGTGCGCTCGGGCCGATCGTCGGCGGTGCGCTGCTGGAGCACTTCGCGTGGGGCTCGATCTTTCTGATCAACGTGCCGGTGGTCGTCATCGCCCTGGTCCTCGGGGTCGCCGTCGCCCCGGCGGACGACCCCCACCCGGGTACCAGGTGGGACTTCATCTCCTCGGTGCAGGCCCTGGTCACGCTGGTCGGGCTCGTGGTGCTGATCAAGGAGGTGGTCAAGGTCGACCGGTCGGGAACCATCGTGCTCGGTGCGGCGCTGGCGACCTTCGTCGGGTGGTGGCTCTTCGTCCGTCGTCAGCGGCGCCTGCCGTTCCCGCTGCTGGACCTGTCGATCTTCCGCAACGCCGCGTTCGCCTCGGGAGTCCTCGCGGCCGCCTTCGCCATGTTCGCGATGGGTGGCCTGCAGCTGGCCACCACCCAGCGGTTCCAGCTCGTCGCGGGCTTCTCGCCCCTCGAGTCCGGGTTGCTGGTGGCCGCCGTCGCGCTCGGTTCGCTGCCGTCGTCGATTCTTGGCGGTGCGTTCCTCCACGTCGTGGGCCTGCGAGTCCTGATAGGCGGCGGCCTCGGCGTGGGTGCCGTCGGCGTGGCCTGGACCCTGGTCGGGGTCCAGCACGGGATGGGCTGGCTGCTCGGCGGCCTGTTCGTCACGGGCCTCGGGCTGGGCGCAGCGATGTCCGTGGCCTCGACCGCGATCATCGGGAACGTGCAGGCCCGCCGGGCGGGCATGGCCTCCTCCGTGGAGGAGGTCTCCTACGAGTTCGGCAGCCTGGCCGCCGTCGCGCTGCTCGGCTCGCTGCTGACCACGGTATACACGATGACCATCCGCCTGCCGGAGGGTGCTCCCGCCGAGGCCGGCCGGTCCATGACCGACGCGCTGACAGCGCCGGGCACCGGGCCTGCGGTCCTCGATGCCGCGTTCCGCGCGTTCGGGAACAGCTACTCCATCGTGATGGTCGTCTGCGCCGGGGTCCTGGCCGTCGGCGCTATCGTCACGACCGTCCTGCTTCGTACCTACGGTCCTGGGTCGGAATCCTCCGCCTACGGCTCCAGCCACTGAACCCGACCCGACCGCGATGTGCCCCGGAGGCCCCGTGCGACCGAGCAACCGCGACCACATCCTCGACGCCGCCGTGCGGGTCATCCAGCGTGAGGGTGTCACCGCCGTCACCTTCGACTCCCTGGCGGCCGAGGCAGAGCTGACGCGCGGCGGGATCATGTACCACTTCCCGTCACGCGAGGACCTGCTGGCCGCCATCCACCAGCATCTCGCCGACCGGTGGGAGGCCTCGCTCCTGGCCGACGCCGGCGGGCCCGCCGAGGAACTCACGGCTGACGAGCGCCTCGCCGCCTACATCCGCGTGAGCGCCCAGTCCGCGACCCGCGCGGAGCTCCAGCTCATGCTCGAGGCCGCCAACCGCCCGGAGTGGGCGGCGCCATGGAGCTCCGTCCTGGAGCGCTGGGCGCCCGTACCCGCCGACGCAGGGGACGACGCGGCCTCCATGGCCCGGCTCGTCACCCGGCTCGCCGCCGACGGGCTGTGGATGTTCGAGGCCCTCGCCTATCGCGCCATGCCCGAGGCGCAGCGCCGCGCGGTCACGGAGCACCTGGTGCGTGCGGTCGTAGCGCCCGACACCTGAGCAGGGCCGGAGGCATCCGACGGGACGGCCGAGATCGTGCGATCGGCAGACCAGGGACTGTGCGATTGGAAGACTAGAAACGGTGCGATTGGTAGACTGGATACATGGCCGACTACCAGCGGCGGATCATCGACGCCGCTCTCGACGAGCTGCAGCCGCACCTCAGAGCCCTGTCGATCCATGGTCCGAAAGGTGTTGGCAAGACGGCAACCGCCTTGCAGCGGGCAGCATCCGTCATTGATCTCAGCCTCCCGCGCCAACGTGAAGTCATCTCCGCTGACCCAACGATTCTGACAAGCCTCCCCGGCCCGGTCCTCGTCGACGAGTGGCAACGACTCCCCGAAGTCTGGGATGACGTTCGGCGGGCAGTCGACGCCGGATCCGGTCCCGGACATTTCATTCTTGCCGGCAGCTCGGCCCCGCGAGGGTCGGTAATCCACTCCGGCGCGGGACGAATCGTGCCGATCCGCATGCGCCCCCTCAGCCTCGCGGAACGGGACATCGAGAACCCGACCGTCAGTCTGTCCGCCCTTCTCGGCGGCAACCAGGACGTCGCAGGAACCACGGCATTCCGGCTCGGAGGTTACGTCGAAGAGATCGTCGCATCAGGGTTTCCTGCGATCCGTTCGCTCCAGGGACGAGTACGCCGGGCAGAACTGGACGCGTACCTTCAGAGCGTGGTCCACCGGGAGTTCCCGGAGCAGGGCTACCCGGTGCGCAAGCCGGAGGTCCTCCGCGCCTGGCTCGCCGCTTACGCCGCTGCGACGTCGTCAACGACGTCGTACTCGAAGATCCTGGATGCGGCGACGGCCGGACTCTCGAACAAGCCGGCGAAGGAAACGACCATCGCCTACCGTGACGCCCTCTCGTCACTCTGGCTGCTCGACGCAGTTCCGCCATGGATCCCGAGCCACAACCATCTCGACCGACCGGCGCAGTCGCCGAAGCACCAGCTCGCCGATCCCGCGCTGGCCGCACGGCTACTGGGCCTCGACGCGCCGGCACTTCTACGCGCCGAGCAGGGCAACACCCAGCTCACGGAAGGCACGATCCTGGGTGCGCTGTTCGAGCACCTGGCTGCGCTCAGCATCCACACCTACGCAGAGGCCGCCGAGGCGCGGCTCCACCATCTACGGACGCAGAACGGCAATCACGAGGTGGATCTGGTTGTGGTGCAACCGGATGGTCGTGTCCTGGCCATCGAGGTCAAGCTGGCGGACCGGGTCGAGGACACCGACGTCAAGCACCTCCATTGGCTCCGCGGCCGGATCGGAGACAACCTGATCGACTCCGTGGTCGTCTACGCAGGCGAGTACGCCTACCGGCGTCGGGACGGCGTCGCCGTCGTCCCGCTCGCGCTGCTGGGGCCGTGAACGGCTGCGCCTACCGGTCACTGAGTCCACGCAGCCGACTGCAGACCTGGTAGCGGCCCACCACCGTCAATGCAGACTTTGTTGCGGCTACGACCCCTCAAGCAGCAACCAAGCCTGCACTCGTCGACGAAGGACGCGTCGAAGTCTGCAGTCGACGGGTGGGAACGGGGACAGTGCCCACCGCGAGCCAGGCATCCGGCACTTTCGGTAGCTCGGGGGCGAGCCGCACGAGCGCCGCTCATCATTCCGCTGAGCCGGCACCGTGGGGCCGGCACCGTGGGGCCGGCACCGTGGGGCCGGCACCGTGGGGCCGGCACCGTGGGGCCGGCACCGTGGGGCCGGCACCGTGGGGCCGGCACCGTGCGACCGCAGCACGAAGGCCCGGGATCATAGAGATCCCGGGCCCCTGGAGCCGCCTGTCGGGTTCGAACCGACGACCTTCCGCTTACAAGGCGGGAGCTCTACCAGCTGAGCTAAGGCGGCAGGCGGGGAACAGCCTAACGGTTCTCCCCACCAGAATCCGAGTCGAATGCCACGAGTCGACCGGAACGGACCAGCGGGGCCCCGGGCCGCAGCCCGAGACCCCGCCGTCCACAACCTGTGGATTACTCGGAAGGCTCCACCGAAGGCTCCGCGGACGGGTCCTCGGACGCGGGCGCCTCGCCCGTGACGGCCTGGGTCAGCCCGCCTGGGGTCTGCCAGCCCTCGAAGCGCTCACCCTCGACGAGCACGGTCGGTGTGCCGAAGCCACCCTCGGCGTTCAGCACCGACTCGTCGTTCTGCGCTTCCTCCGTGGCTGCCCTGACCCACTCCTCGTAGGTGTCGTTCGCCTCGCCGCTGGCGATCCCTGCGGCGACGTCGGCAGGCACGCCGGCCTGCTCGGCGACCTGCGCGATCTGCTCGTCGGACAGGCCGGCGGTGTTCTCCTCCGGCTGGCTCGCGAACATCGCCTCGTGGAACGCCGAGAACTGCTCGGGCGCCTGGTCGGCGACCCACGCGGCGGCCGACGCCGCGCGCGTCGAGTACTCGGTGCCCTGGGAGGCACGGTCCAGGATCGTGACGGGGTGCACGACGAGCGTCACGTCCCCGCCCTCGCGCATCTCGGCGATGCTCGCGCCGTTCAGCGACTCGAACTGGCCGCAGATGGGGCACATGTAGTCGACGTAGACGTCGAGAGTCTTCGCGCCCTCGTTCGTCGTACCCGCCGCGCCGTCGGCGCCGACCGGGATACCCGTCTCCTGGACCACGCCCGCCGGGATGCTGTCGACCTTCTCCATGGGCGACTTCTGGCCCTCGAGGAAGATCATCACGACAGCCACGACCAGGATCACGAGTCCGGCCCCGAGCGCGCTGAGCACGATCGCGCGGCTACGCTTCTCGCGCGACTGCTGCTTCTTCTGGAGTGCAAGGGCCTCGGCACGGGCGGCGTCTCGACGCTGCGCCTTGGTCATGTTCGTCGACATCGGGGTCCTTCGAGATGCGGGCCAATGGGGCGAGGCGCTATGCGCCTGAAGTAAAGCCTACTAGCGCTCGCTGGGAGACTGCTGGACGTTTCGGTACGATCTCGACACCAAACCTGGATGTCACCACACGACGTCGGGCCGGCCGCCCAGAGGCCACCACAGCACGTCCACCGAACCGTCGATCAGCGGCCAGGCCGCCAGGACGGCGAGGACCAGCACGACCAGCGCAAGGACGATCTTGCGCGTCCTGGTAGGGGCGATCCGGCGCAGCAGCGGCCCCGCCCCGACCCGCGTCGCGTACGACGCCGGACCGAACCACGACACGATCACCGTCACCAGCATCGCGACGGCGAGGACGAGGCTGTCGACGACGGGCTCGTTCATGCCGCCCACCGATCGCGCCTCGACCGTCGGGATGGGGGCGATGATCACGTTGCCCGGCGCGAACAGCATCATCCCCAGCAGCACCACGACCACCCCGGAGCAGATGCCGACGGCCGCGGCGGGCAGCACGCCGAACACCGCGCGCACGAGGTGCCACGGGGAGAGGAGCGTCGCCACGAGCGCATCGACCCGGCGTGGCCCGCGCCGTGCGCGTCGGTGCCGGAACTCGTCGACCGCTATCCCCGCCAGCCGCGCCACGATCAGCAGGCCCACGAGCACTGCGGTCGCCACCCCCGGCCGGACGGCGGCGAGCGCCACGAGCGCGAGGGCGAAGGTGACGAACAGCCCTCGGTAGCCGGTGACGTGCGCGGGGTTGGCCGTCTCCAGGCCGAAGGTCTGGTCGCCCGACGGCGCGCCAGGGCTCTGCGCGCCGAGGGCCCGCCCGGTGACCGACCGCCCTCTGGCCGCGACCGGCGCAGCGGCCAGGTCGGTCACGCCGCCGACGCCGGGGCGCGCGGCCTTGGCGACGGCCGCGGCACCGGCCGCTGCGCCCACACCCGCTCCCCCTGCTGCCGCGGACACCGGCTGCGGCAGGAGGCCCTGCGGCATGACCCGCGTCGAGCCGAGGTCGGCGGGCATCGCGGCGGTCGGCGCGTCCGCAGAGGTGTCGGCGGAGCCGAGCACCGTCGTCTCCGATCCGTCCGGACCGGCCGTCGCGGCGACGAACGCCTCCGACTCGCTCTTGAGCGCCTTTGCCACCTCGTTGGGCCCCCAGCGCTCGGCCGGCACCGCGCGGAGGGCCGCACCGAGCGCCCGCACCGTGCGCGGCGGCAGCCCGTCGAGGTCGGGCTGGCCCTGGCGTGAGCGCCGCAGCACCAGCTCCGTTGGCCGGACACCGAACGGCGCACGGCCGGTGCCGGCGAACCCGAGGACGGCCGCCCAGGACCACCAGTCGGTGTCGGGGCCGGGCTCTGCGCCGTCGAGCAGCTCCGGGGCGAGATAGCCGGGCGTGCCCATGACGAATCCGGTGCGGGTGGCGCGAACGTCGCCGGGGCCCTGGGCGAGCCCGAAATCGATCAGGACCGGCCCGTTCCGCGCGATGAGCACGTTCGACGGGGTGAGGTCGCGGTGCACCACGCCGGTGCCGTGCACGGCCTCGAGGGCGTCGGCGAGCTGGTCGGCGAGCTCGAAGAGGTCCCGGGCGTCGAGCGGACCGCGCTCGTCGATCTCCTCCTCGAGCGTCGGGCCCTCGACGAGCTCCGTGACGATGAACGCGTCAGGCCCCTCGAGCTCGGCGTCCAGCACCCGAGCCACCGCGGGGTGTCGCAGGCCCTGCAGCGCTGCGGCCTCGCGGCGCAGCCGCTCGCGGGCAGCGGGGTCGTCGAGGTGGCGGTGGAGCATCTTGAGGGCGACGGCGTGCCCGCCGTCGTCCTCCGCGCGGTAGACGGCACCCATGGCTCCGGAACCGATCTCGCGCACGACCGTGTACCCGCCGAGCTTCGAGCCGGCGGCGGGGCCAGCACCGTTCGAGGGCGCCGTCGAGGCCTCCACCTCCTTCATGTGGCACACGGTAGCCGCCGCGGACCGGCGACGCCCGCGAAGTCCCAGCCGCCTGACCAGCGCTGGAGCGTGAGCAAGACCACGCGACGGACGACCTCGTTACTCTGAACAGGTACGGGACCTCGGTACTCTTGACACTGCGCAGCGAGACTTCTACACACCTAAGGAGAAGTACATTGCCAGGTAAAGAAGGATACGATCTGGTCGTCGTCGCGAACCGGCTGCCGGTCGATTTCTCGGTCGGCCCGGACGGCGATCTCACCTGGCAGCGGTCACCCGGCGGCCTCGTCACAGCGCTGGAGCCCGTGATGCAGGGCGCCGAAGGTGCCTGGGTGGGCTGGTCCGGCGCCCCTGACCTGGCACACGAGCCGTTCGAGGCCGACGGCATGCTGCTGGTCCCGGTCACGCTCAACGCCGTCGAGATCGAGCGCTACTACGAGGGCTTCTCCAACGCGACGCTCTGGCCGCTCTACCACGACGTCATCGCCCCGCCCGACTACCACCGGCAGTGGTGGGACGCGTACCGGCGGGTCAACCAGCGCTTCGCGGACGCCGCGGCGGAGGAGGCGGCGGAGGGCGCCGTCGTCTGGGTGCACGACTACCAGCTCCAGCTCGTCCCCCGCATGCTTCGCGACCTGCGGCCGGACCTGCGCATCGGGTTCTTCGACCACATCCCCTTCCCGCCCGTCGAGCTGTTCGCTCAGTTGCCGTGGCGCCGGCAGATCATCGACGGCCTGCTCGGCGCCGACCTCGTCGGCTTCCAGCGCAACGGCGACGCGGCGAACTTCGTGCGGTCGGCACGCCGCCTCACCGGCTACACCACCCGCGGCCCCGTCATCACCATCCCGGACGCCGACGGGCGCCCGGGCAGGCACGTCCGCGCGTCGTCGTTCCCCATCTCGATCGACTCCCACCGGTTCGACACCCTCGCCCGCACCCCCGAGGTGCAGGCCCGCGCCAAGGAGATCAAGGCGGACCTCGGTAACCCGGCCACCCTGATGCTCGGCGTCGACCGCCTCGACTACACCAAGGGCATCCGACACCGCATCAAGGCGTACGGCGAGCTGCTCGACGACGGCCGCCTCGACGTCGAGCACGCCACGCTCGTGCAGGTCGCGAGCCCCAGCCGCGAGAACGTCGGCGCGTACCAGGAGCTCCGCGAGCACGTGGAGGGCCTCGTCGGCCGGATCAACGGCGAGTACGGCGAGCTGGGCCACTCCGCCATCCACTACCTGCACCACTCCTACCCGCCGGAGGAGATGGCGGCGCTCTACCTCGCGGCCGACGTGCTGCTGGTGACGTCGCTGCGGGACGGCATGAACCTGGTCGCAAAGGAGTACATCGCCGCCCGCTCCGACGAGCGCGGCGCCCTGGTGCTGAGCGAGTTCACCGGCGCGGCCGACGAGCTCTCGCCGGGCCCCCTGCTGGTCAACCCGCACGACATCGACGGCATGAAGGACATCATCGTGGCCGCCGCGACCATGGACCCGAGGGAGCAGCGCCGCCGCATGCGGCGCCTGCGCCGCAAGGTGCTCGCCGACGACGTCGCCAAGTGGTCGGAGACCTTCCTCGGCGTGCTCAGCTCCGTACCGGCCCGGCCGCTCACCGTGGACCCGCGCTCGGCAGAGCCCCGCCACCACAACCTCCGCGACGCGCTGACGGCGTTCACCACGGTGCCGGAGGGCGTGCCCGCGCGGGGCAGGCTCGCCCGCATGGGCAACGGCAACGGGCGGCGCAAGAAACCGACCACCGGCTGGCTGCTCGCCTGCGACTTCGACGGGACCCTCGCGCCGCTCGTCGACGACCCCAAGTCGTCCACCATGACGCGCGCCGCGCGCACCGCGATCGACCAGCTCCATGCGCTCGGGCAGGAGGCCCCGGTGCGCCTCGCGTTCATCTCCGGGCGGGACCTGTCCGACCTCGCCGAGCGGACGGTCGCCCCCGACGGCACGTTCCTCGTCGGCAGCCACGGCGCCGAGGCGGGGCGGGCCACCACCACCGGCGTCGAGCAGGTGCCGTTCCACCTGACGACCACCCAGTCCGGCGAGCTCGACGCGCTCGTGGCGGGGTTCGAGTCGGCGGTGTCCGGCCGCGAGGGGGCCTGGGTGCAGGTCAAGCCGGCTGCCGCCGTCGTCCACACGCGCCTGGCGAGCGTGGACGACGCCGCCGCCATCACCGTGGCCGCCGACGAGGTGGCTGCCAACCTCGGACTGCCCGCCATGCACGGCAAGGACGTGGTCGAGGTGTCGGTGGTGCCGACGAGCAAGGGTGAGGCCCTGCGCAGGCTGCGGGGCACCGTGGCGGCCGAGCTGGGCGTCGAGAAGGTGCGCGTCCTGTACGCGGGCGACGACACCACCGACGAGCACGCCTTCGGTGCGCTCGAGTCCGGCGACCTGTCGATCAAGGTGGGCACCGGCGACACGCTCGCCTCCCACCGGGTGCCCGATCCGGACGCCCTGGCCGCCGTGCTCGCCGGCCTCGCGCGGACCCTGCGGAACGAAGGCTGACCCGAACGTGACCCCGTCGATACCGCGGCCTTGGCCAACCGGGGTACGATCACGCTGCAACAGTGTCACCGCCGACACGTGAGTGGAAGCAACGGCACCCGACCACAACGGATCGTCCGGCACGTACCTGCCGGTGGAAGGATGTACTAGTCATGGCTACGGTCACTTTCGATCACGCGACGCGCGTCTACCCGGGCACTGAGCGCCCGGCCGTCGACCAGCTGAACCTGGAGATCGAGGACGGCGAGTTCCTCGTCCTCGTCGGCCCGTCCGGCTGCGGTAAGTCCACGTCCCTGCGGATGCTCGCGGGCCTCGAGGACGTCAACGGTGGGCACATCTTCATCGGCGACCGCGACGTCACCGATGTGCAGCCCAAGGACCGCGACATCGCGATGGTCTTCCAGAACTACGCCCTGTACCCCCACATGTCGGTGGCGGACAACATGGGCTTCGCCCTGAAGATCGCGGGCACGCCCAAGGCGGAGATCCGCCAGCGCGTCGAGGAAGCAGCGAAGATCCTCGACCTCGTGGAGTACCTCGACCGCAAGCCGAAGGCCCTCTCGGGTGGTCAGCGGCAGCGTGTCGCCATGGGCCGCGCCATCGTGCGTCAGCCCCAGGTGTTCCTCATGGACGAGCCGCTGTCGAACCTCGACGCCAAGCTCCGCGTCCAGACCCGTACGCAGATCGCGTCGCTCCAGCGCCGCCTGGGTGTCACCACGGTCTACGTCACCCACGACCAGACCGAGGCGCTCACCATGGGTGACCGCATCGCCGTCCTGAACCACGGTGTGCTCCAGCAGGTCGGCACCCCGCGCGAGATGTACGACCGCCCGAACAACGTGTTCGTCGCCGGCTTCATCGGCTCGCCCGCCATGAACATCGGCACGTTCGACGTCAAGGACGGCAAGGTCCAGGTCGGCTCGGCCGAGGTGCCGCTCGAGCGTTCCATCGCGAGCGAGATCTCCGACTCCGACGGCGGCAAGGTGACCCTGGGCTTCCGCCCCGAGGCGCTCGACCCGGTCGCGGTCGGCACCGCCGGCTCGTTCGACGTCGAGGTCAACCTCGTCGAGGAGCTCGGCTCGGACGCGTTCGTCTACGGCACGCTGAAGGGCGACACCGACGTCAACCTGACGGCCGGTGAGACCAACCAGCTCATCGTGCGCATCGACCCGCGCAACGTGCCCGACAAGGGCGACGTCATCGCCGTCGCCATCCAGCCCGGTCACTCGCACGTGTTCTCCGCGTCCACGGGTGAGCGCCTCGGCTGAACCTCCGACTGATCCCTCGGCTCGCTGAGGGAACGGTTACCTCCTCGGGGTGTGTTGCTGTGCGTGGACATTGTCCACGCACAGCAACACACCCCGCAGGCCTTTCATCACTCCGCCTCGCGGAGACCCATGGCCTCTGCCCTACCTCGCACGGGCAGTCGGCCGGCTCAGCGCAGAATGGTGCCCATGCCCCAGCAGAACCTTCAGATCACCGCGGTCGCACCCGACCCCGCGCTGCTGGACCTCCCGTGGGACGTGCCCCTGGCCGAGTGGCCCGACGACGTCCTGGCCGCGCTGCCCCAGGGCATCTCGCGGCACGTGGTCCGCTTCGTCAGCCACGGAGGCCGTGTGCTCGCGATCAAGGAGATCGGCGAGACGGTCGCCTACCGCGAGTACGAGCTCCTGCGCCAGCTGCACCGCATCGAGGTGCCCTCTGTGGTCCCCGTCGGCGTGATCACGGGCCGCAGTGCACCCGACGGCGAGCGGCTCGAGGCAGTACTCCTCACCGAGCACCTCCAGTTCTCGCTGCCGTACCGCGCGCTGTTCAGCCAGGACCTGCGCCCGGACACGGCGACGCGCCTCATCGACGCCCTCGCGGTGCTCCTGGTGCGCCTGCACCTCGTGGGCTTCTACTGGGGAGACGTCTCGCTGTCGAACACCCTGTTCCGGCGCGACGCCGAGACGTTCGCCGCCTACCTGGTCGACGCGGAGACGGGCGACATGCACCGCACGCTGACCAACGGCCAGCGCAACTACGACGTCGACCTGGCCCGCACCAACATCATCGGCGAGCTCATGGACCTCTCAGCGGGCGAGCTGCTCGACGAGGAGGTCGACGAGGTGGCGATCGGCGACGCCCTCGTCGAGCGCTACCAGGAGCTCTGGGACGCCCTCACCGTCTCCGAGGCCTTCGACTCCGGCGACCGCTGGCGCGTCGCCGCACGCATCGAACGGCTCAACGACCTCGGCTTCGACGTGGGCGAGCTCGAGATCACCACGGACATCGACGGCACCAAGGTTCGGATCCAGCCCAAGGTGGTCGACGCCGGGCATCACTCCCGCCGCCTGCTCCGCCTCACCGGGCTGGACGTGCAGGAGAACCAGGCCCGCCGCATGCTCAACGATCTCGACAGCTATCGCGCTGCGACGGACCGGCAGAACGACCAGGAGCAGATCGTCGCGCACGCCTGGGTTCGTCAGGTGTTCCGCCCGACGATCGACGCCGTGCCGCGTGAGCTGCGCCGCAAGCTGGAGCCCGCGCAGCTCTTCCACGAGATCCTCGACCACCGCTGGTTCATCTCGCAGCAGGCGCAGCGGGACATCCCGCTGCCCGAGGCCGCCGAGTCCTATGTGGAGCACGTGCTGCGGCACCGCCCCGACGAGCACGCCGTGCTCGGCCTCGCGCCGGGCGAGGCCGAGCCGGAGGACGGCTGAGCGGCTAGCTCGACTCCCCGCGCTGCTTCGCGACCTCGTACAGGGTGATGCCGGCGGCGACCGCGGCGTTCAGCGACTCCGTGGTGGCGGCGATGGGGATGGACACCACCGCGTCGCACGTCTCGCGCACCAGCCGGGACAGGCCCTTGCCCTCGGAGCCCACGACCAGGACCAGGGGGTCCGTCGCGTACGCGAGCTCCCCCACCTGCATGTCTCCGCCGGCGTCGAGCCCGACCACGAAGCAGCCGGTCTTCTTCAGCTCGGCGAGCTCGCGGGCCAGGTTCGTCGCGCGCGCCACGGGGACGCGAGCCGCCGCACCCGCCGAGACCTTCCAGGCCGACGCCGTCACGCCGGCCGCCCGCCGCTCCGGCACCAGCACGCCGTGCGCGCCGAACGCACCGGCGGACCGGAGCACGGCGCCGAGGTTACGCGGGTCGGTGACGCTGTCGAGCGCGACGATCAGCGGCGCCTCCCCGGCCTCGGCCGCGGCGTCGAGCAGGTCCTCGGTGTCCTTGTAGTCGTACGGCGGTACCTTCATGGCCACGCCCTGGTGCACGGCGCCGTCGGTGATCTTGTCCAGGTCGAGGCGCGACGCCTCGAACATCGGGTGGCTGCGCGCGTGCGCGATCTCCAGGATCTCCTGGGTACGGTCGTCCGACTCCAGGTGCGTGGCCAGGTAGATGCCCTCGACGGGCATCTCAGCGCGCAGCGCCTCGAGCACGGCGTTGCGACCGGCGACGACCTCGGTCGCCGCTGCGCCCTTGTGGCCGGCGCCACGGCCGCCCGGCCGGCGCCCGGCGGCGACACGCTTCTCCGCCGCGACCTTGCGCTGGTGCGCGGGGTGGTAGGTCCGGTCCTCCGCCTTCGGCGTCGGGCCCTTGCCCTGCAGCGCCTTGCGGCTGTGGCCGCCGGTGCCGACCTGGGCTCCCTTCTTGGAGCCGGTCTTGCGCACCGCACCGGCGCGCTTCGAGTTTCCTGCCATGGTGTGTCTCGTCTCTCAGCCGGTGGTCGAGCTTGTCGCGACCACCGCGGGTTCGGTAGAGGTGGCCTCGACAAGCTCGGCCACCAGGGAAAAGTTCAGGAGAGCGTCCAGCGGGCTCCGTCTGCGGAGTCCTGGACCTCGATCCCGGCGGCCGCGAGGCGGTCTCGGATCGCGTCGGAGGTGGCCCAGTCCTTGGCGGCACGCGCCTCCGCGCGAGCCTTGAGCTCCGCCGCGACGAGCCCGTCGAGCGCCGTGGCGTACCGGTCGTCGGTGGACGTCGCCCACTGCGGGTCCGCCGGGTCAAGGCCCAGCACGTCGAGCATCGCACGCAGCGTCACCAGCTCGTCGCGCACCGCTGCGTCGGTCCCGGACGCGAGGGCACTGTTGCCTGCCCGCAGGTGCTCGTGCACGACGGCGAGCGCCTGCGGCACGTTCAGGTCGTCGTCCATCGCCACCGCGAAGGCCTCTGGGACCTCTGCCTTGGCGATCTCCTCTGCCGGGACGTCGCCGACCCGCTCCGACGCGCGGGTCACGAACCCGGACAGGCGCTCCCACGTGGTGCGCGCCTCGTCGAGGGTGTCGGGCGACCACTCCAGCATGGACCGGTACTGCACGGCGGCGAGCGCGTAGCGCACCACCGGCGCGGGGGCCTGGCTGAGCAGCTCGCTGACGAGCAGCCCGTTGCCGAGGGACTTCGACATCTTCACGCCGGACTGCGTCACCCAGGCGACGTGCATCCAGCGCTGCGCGAACCCGTAGCCGGCCGCGCGGGACTGCGCCTGCTCGTTCTCGTGGTGCGGGAACCTCAGGTCGAGGCCACCCCCGTGGATGTCGAACGTCTCGCCGAGGTAGCGGCGAGCCATCGCAGAGCACTCCAGGTGCCAGCCGGGACGGCCGCGCCCGTAAGGGGTGTCCCAGGACGCCGACTCCGGCTCGCCCGGCTTGGGCGCCTTCCACAGGGCGAAGTCGTGCGGGTTCTTCTTGGCCTCGGCGGCGGAGCCGGCTACGACCTCCGCCCCCTCCTCCGGGCTGAGGTCGTCGACCTTCTGCCGGGTGAGCTCGCCGTAGGCGGGCCAGGAGCGGACGTCGAACCAGACGTTGCCGGCGCCCGTGCTGTAGGCGTGCCCCTTCTCGACCAGGCGGTCCATGATCCCGACCATCTCGGGCACGCTGCCGGTGGCGCGCGGCTCGTAGGTGGGCGGGATGACGCCGAGCGCGTCGTACGCCTCGGTGAACACGCGCTCGTACAGCGCGGCGTGCGCCCACCACTCGCGACCGGCGGCTGCCGACTTGGCCAGCACCTTGTCGTCGATGTCGGTGACGTTCCGGATCAGGGTGACCTTCAGGCCACGCCGGGTGAGCCAGCGACGCAGGACGTCGAAGGCGATGACCGGACGGAGGTGGCCCACGTGCGGGGGCGCCTGGACGGTAGCGCCACACAGGTAGATGCCGACCTCGCCCGGGGTGATGGGGGTGAAGTCGCGCACCTCGCGCGCAGCGGTGTCAAACAGGCGGATAGTCACCTGTCAAGGGTACCGGCGCTTGAGCTCCCCGCCTCGACGACGGTTCAGGACACGTCGCCGGCGAGCAGCTGCGCCACGTGCCGGTGCCCCCGCAGCTCGTAGCCGACCACCGACACCACCGGTGCGAGCATGACCAGGAGCAGCGCCCACGACATGGGCAGCCCGGCGGCAGCGGCGGCGACGGCCGCCGCGAGGACGACCACCGTGCCGATGACGATGAACAGGTGCAGCCGGTCGAACGACCGGGTCAGGACGGCGAACTGCGTGTAGTCCGCCAGGACGAAGACGAGCACCGGCACGGCGACCGCCAGCACCGTCCCGACCGCGCCGATGTGGGAGTGACCCTCCAGGTAGTACGCCGCGACGTGCAGCCCGGCGCCCACGCCGGCGAGGGCGGCGAAGATCACGATGTTGCCGTAGCCCCAGACGAACGACCGCTCGCGGTGCCGGTGCAGCATCTCGGCGGCCGGCGTGAGGTAGTACGTCCACCAGAGACCGAAGGTGAGGCCGGTTCCAGCCAGCGCCACCATGGCGGCGTCCACCGTCCAGCCCGACTCCTCGACGACAGCGGACAGCGTCGCGACGGTGCCGATCACGCCCTCGCCGAGCGTGATGATCGCCAGCAGGCCGTACCGCTCGGCGATGTGGTGCGCGTGCCACGGCGTGCTCTGCGAGGCGGCCCCGCGCCCACGCTCGGCGAGCCACGGGCCCGTCATCTCGGCGATCCCCAGCAGCGCGCCGCCGACGAGGAAGACCGGCACGCTCACGGGCGCCACGGCGAGGATCACCCAGCCGATCTGCGTGACCACGAGGGTCCGCACGTACGCCATGCAGGTAGCCCGGTACGCGGGCGCCTGCCTGGCCGCGCGCAGCCACTGCACGAGCAGTGCCAGCCGCATCACGATGTACCCGGCGACCATGACCTCGTTGTGCACGCGCTCGCCCTCGACGAGCGACCCGAACATCTCGGGCAGCCCGAGTGCCAGCACCACGACGCCGATCATCTGGACCATCGTGGTGACGCGGTAGAACCAGTCGTCGGTGTCGAAGGCGGAGGCGAACCAGGAGAAGTTGATCCACGCCCAGCAGATCGCGAACATCGAGAACGCGAAACCGATCACTCCGTCCGCCACGTGGCCCTCGGCGATCAGGTGGGCGCCCTGCTCCCCCGCCACGCCGAACCCGACGACGAACGCCAGGTCGAACAGCAGCTCCAGCGGCGTGGCGGTGCGCGACGGCTCGTGCGGGTTACGGCCGGCCATCTGCCGGTTGCGGTGGTGCAGCATTGACATGGGCCTTGTTCTACCCGATCGGCGGTGCGACGGCCTACCCGAAGTTCCGTCCTTCACCCCGGTACGTCGGCACGGTCTCCACGACCTCGGCGCCACGGACGAGGTGAACCTGGTCGAACCGCTCCATCATCTCCCCCGCCTTCGCGTGCCGCAGCCAGACCCGGTTGCCGGTGTGCAGCCGGCCGTCGGGAGAGAGCCCGCGGGTCACGCGCAGCGGGGTCTGCACCTCGCCGGCGCCCTCCGGGCCGCTCAGGGCGTAGCCGGGCGTGAACAGGCGGGGCAGGCGTGCGGCACCTGCCTTGCCTGACGCCGCGTACCCGCCCGCGAACGCCGTCACCCAGCCGGGCGCCGGCTCGCGCACGACGTCGAGCCCGAAGAACGCGGCCGGGCGCGCCTGGAACGAGCGGTAGCCGTCGAACAGGCCGGGCACGTACAGGCCGGAGCCCGCGGTGACCTCGGTGACGCCGGGAGCGCCGCCGCTCACCTCGATGGAGCCGGTCCCACCCGCGTTGACGAGCTCCACCTCCTGCCCGACGGCGTCCCGCACCGCCGCGAGGATCAGCACCCTGCGCTCGTTCACCTCGCGCATCGAGAGGCGCTTGACGAGCCGGACGGCGGGACTCGTGTCGGGCAGGCCCGCCACCTGGGCCTCGTAGAACATGAGGCCGCGCACGCTCAGCCCCTTCGCCTGGGCCACGGTCGCGAGGGCCGCCACCTCGCCGGGCTCGCGCAGCGGCGAGCGCCGCACCCCGAGGTGCGCGGTCAGCGGACCGGCTCCGACGCGCAGCGAGCAGTCGACGTCCAGGCAGATCTTGATCGGGCCGGCGGTCGTCGGGCCGTCTGCCCCGCCGGCCAGCTCCTCGGCGACCGCGATCAGGCCGAGGTGCGCGACGTCGTCGACCATCAGGGTGATCTCGGCGCGGGCCGTCGCGTCGGACGCCAGGTCGATCAGCGCCTCGCCGTCCACCGTCGGGTAGCCAACGAGCACGTCGCGCACACCCTCGCTGACCAGCCACAACGCCTCGCGCAGCGAGTACGCCATGACCCCGGCGAACCCGTGCCCCCCTGCACGCTCGACCAACGAGCGCACACGCACCGACTTCGACGCGACGCGGACGGGAACGCCGTCGGCACGCTTGAGGAGGTCGAGCGCGTTGGCGTCGAACGCGTCCAGGTCCACGACGGCGACGGGCGCGGGCAGTCCGGACGTGGCGGCCGACAGCCGCGCGACGGTGTCTGCTGCGGAGCTCATGACCGCACGCTACTCCTCCGGCTCCGGGCCTGACGTGGCCCACCGGGGTGATCCGCACCCGAGATCTTGGCTCTGGTTCGCCGCGCAGGGGCGTGCGATAGTGCATCCGTGATCTGGACGAACTGGGCACGCACCGTCAGCGTGACGCCTGTACGGCAGGAGCAGCCGGCCTCGGAGGACGAGCTGTCCGACGCCGTGCGCCGCGCGGTGCGGGAGGGCCACCAGGTCCGCGTCGTCGGCGGCGGGCACTCGTTCGCGCCGGCAGCCGCGACGGACGGCGTGCAGCTCAACCTCGACCGGCTGAACGCCCTGCACCGCGTCGAGCGGGATCCCGACACCGGCCATGCCCTCGTCACCGTCGGCGCAGGCATGCGGCTGCGGCAGCTCAACCGGATCCTGGCCGAGCGCGGGCTGGGCATGCAGAACCTCGGCGACATCGACCAGCAGTCCGTGGCCGGCGCGATCTCTACCGGCACGCACGGCACCGGCGCCCGGTTCGGCGGTCTCGCCACCCAGGTGCGGGCCCTGACCGTCGTCGGACCGGACGGCGAGGTCGCCCGCGCCACGCCGACCGAACGGCACGACCTGTTCGAGGCATCCCGGCTCGGGCTCGGCGCCACGGGCGTGCTCAGCACCGTGACCATCGAGGCCGTACCCGCCTTCGACCTGTACGCGGTCGAGGAGCCCTGGCCGCTGGACCGGATCCTGGACAACGTCCACGACCTCGTCGCGGACAACGACCACTTCGAGTTCCTCTGGTTCCCCGCCACGCAGCGGGCGCTCACCATGCGCAACATGCGGGTCGAGCCAGAGCGGAACGCCGGTTCGCGCATCGGCAGCCGCGGACGAAGGCTCGCCGGGGCGGCCCGCACCTTCCTCGACGAGGAGGTGCTGTCGAACGGGCTGTTCGAGGTCACCAACCGGATAGCGACGGCGTTTCCCGCGACGACACCGGCGCTCGGTGAGCTCGCGACGCGCGCGCTGACGGCCCGCCGGTACACGGCCCCTGCCCACGAGGTGTTCTGCACCAACCGTCGCGTGCGGTTCCGGGAGATGGAGTACGCGATCCCGCGTGTCACCGTCGTCGAGGTGCTGAGCGAGCTCGACGCCTGGCGGCGGTCCGCCGGCGAGAACATCCCGTTCCCCGTGGAGGTGCGCTTCGCTCCGGCCGACGACGTCTGGCTCTCCACCGCGTACGGCCGCGAGACCGCCTACGTCGCCGCACAGCAGTACTGGCGCCTGCCGCACGCACGCTACTTCGAGGCCGCCGAGCGGATCTTCACCGCCGTGGGCGGTCGTCCGCACTGGGGCAAGATGCACACCCGCGACACCGAGTACCTTGCCGGCCAGTACCGCCGGCTGCCGGACTTCCAGCGGGCCCGCGCGGCCGCGGACCCCGAGGGCGTGTTCGCCAACCCCTACACGCGGCGTCTCTTCGGCTGAGCCCGAAGCGGAACCGCAGGCTCAGCCGACATGGGCAGAGCTTGAGCCCGCCCCGTCAGGGCTCCATCTCGTCGAACACGTCGTGGGCCAGGACCGCGAACCCCTCGCGAGCGGCCTCGTCGTCCTGGTCCACCATCCACGCGAGCTCGATGCCGTCGATGCGGAGCGCCGTCATGCGCGCGAGGGTGCCGACCTCGGTGCGGTACTTGACGCCCGCGACGTCGGCAAGCCGCTGCAGGTACTCCCTGGTCATGGCGATGCTCTGCTTGAGGTGCGCCTGCGCGACCTCGCGCAGCACGGGCGTCCGCGCACCAGAGACCGCGAACTCGAACGTCAGCAGCCGCATGTGCTGGTTCTGCTTGAGGCCGATCAGCAGCGCCTCGACGGTGCCCTCAGCGAGTGCCTTTCGGTCGGGTCCGACGTCGAGCGCCGAGAGCACCGGCTCCGAGGCCCGCATCGCGATCGCGCGACCCATGGCGCGCAGCATCGCGTCCTTGTCGTCGAAGCAGTAGTGCACCGTGCCGAGGGAGATCCCGGCCTCCTGCGCCACCCGGCGCACGGTCACCGACTCGACTCCCTCACGCATGGCGACGCTCAGGCCGGCCTCGACGATCTCGGCACGCCGTTCGTCGAGCGGCTTGCGCTTGTTCATACCTGACTCCCGACCTCGGGTACGACGAGCGCCGTTGCGATCGCCGCGACGCCCTCGCCGCGACCCGTCAGACCGAGCCCGTCCGTGGTGGTGGCGGTCAAGGACACGGGCGCGCCCATGGCGGCGGACAGAGCCGCCTGTGCCTCGTCGCGCCGCGCGCCGACCCGCGGATGGTTTCCGATCACCTGGACTGCCACATTACCGATCATGTACCCGGCAGCCCGAACGCGCCTCGCGGCCTCGGCGAGCAGGGTGGTCCCTGACGCTCCCGCCCACTCGGGCCGGCCGGTCCCGAAGTGCGAACCGAGGTCGCCGAGGGCCGACGCAGAGAACAGCGCGTCCGCCGCCGCATGGGCAGCCACGTCGGCGTCGGAGTGCCCCGCCAGGCCGCGCTCCCCTGGCCAGTGCAGGCCCCCGAGCCACATCTCACGGTCGGAGCCGTCGGGCGCGAACGCGTGCACGTCGATCCCGATCCCGGTACGGGGCAGCGGGTACGCGGCCGGAGCCGGTCGCAGGGGGTCCGGCGTGCTGGACGGGTCGGTCATGCGTTGGTCTCCTGCAGCACGAGGGATGCGAGCCACAAGTCGCGCTCGGTGGTGATCTTGAAGGCCGCCGCGTCACCGGCGACCATGTGGACCGGCTCGCCGAGGGCCTCGACGAGACCCGCGTCGTCGGTCGCCGCCAGGTGCTCGGCGACGGCCCGGCCCGCACCGGTGCGGTGCGCGCGGACCAGCAGGTCGTGGGCGAACCCCTGGGGCGTCTGCACGGCCCGCAGCATCGAGCGGTCAGGAGTGCCCGTGACCAGCTCGGCGTCGCCGTCGGGACGTACCTGCTTCACCGTGTCCGTGACGGGCAGCCCTGGCACGACGGCGCCGTGACCGCTGCGGACGGCACCGACGACCCGCTGGACGAGGTCCGACGGGACGAGGGGCCGCGCGGCGTCGTGCACGAGCACGACGTCGTCCCCCGGACGCGCGAGGGCGAGCCCCGCCGCTACCGACGCCTGCCTGGTGGGGCCGCCGTCGGTCACCTGGACGGGGATCCGGATGTGCGGATCGCCGGCCAGGAGGTCGGTCATCACGCCGACCAGGCCGTCCGGTGCTGTCACCACGAGGGAGTCCACGACGCCCGACGCCGCGAGGCGTCGCGCGGCGTGCAGCACGAGTGGAAAGCCTTCGAGATCGACCAGAGCCTTCGGCAGGTCGCGCCCTAGTCGGGATCCCGAGCCGGCGGCCGTCAGGATTGCAAGGGTCGTCATCTCGTCGCGGGTCCCCACAGGATCATGATTGAAGCGAAGGATCCCGTGGGGCGCGAGCACCGGGTCCTGACTGGTACGTCAGACGTGCGAGGGATCCTGTGGGTAAGTCAGGAAGCGAGAACCTCGTCGAGGATCGCTTCCGCCTTCTCCTCTTCGGTGTGCTCGGCCAGAGCGAGCTCAGACACGAGGATCTGGCGGGCCTTGGCAAGCATTCGCTTCTCGCCTGCGGAAAGACCGCGGTCGGCGTCTCGGCGGGACAGGTCGCGAACGACCTCTGCCACCTTGATGACGTCGCCGGACGCAAGCTTCTCGAGGTTCGCCTTGTAGCGGCGTGACCAGTTGGTGGGCTCTTCGGTGTACGGCGCGCGGAGGACCTCGAACACGCGGTCGAGGCCCTCTTGGCCAACGACATCGCGTACGCCAACCAGGTCGACGTTTTCCGCCGGAACCTCGATGGTGAGGTCACCCTGGGCAACCTTGAGCTTGAGGTACATCTTTTCTTCGCCGCGAATCTTGCGGGTCTTGATCTCTTCGATCAGCGCCGCGCCATGGTGCGGGTAGACAACCGTCTCGCCTACTGTGAACGTCATCTGCAGATGTCCCCTTTCCCTGAAACCAGGTTACCACGGCGTGATCTCAAGAAGTTGCGCCCTTGGGGTTGTCGGTGTACTGGTAACAGCAGTGTTTCCGCAGGTCAGAGCGCTGCGCGCGGGGGCGTTTCAGGCGGTCATCGCCTCATGCCCCTCGGTCGGATCGTTCCGTAGCCGTGACCGTTGCCACGCCCTGACCGGGCATTTCGCCCGCGGTCGCGATGCGCGGGTACACCCGGGGGACCATTAGGATGTGGCGGGGATCCGACCCCCCAGCCGAACCATACGAACACCAGGGAGTTCACCGTGTCCCGTCGCGCCACCGCCGCCCGAGGCGCCCGCACCATCGCCCTCGCAGCGGCCTCCGCCACGGGGGCCCTCCTCCTGGCGGGCTGCGCCCCGAGCACCACGACGCTGAACTACGACCCGTCCGACGGCGTAGGGGTCTCCGTGCTCGGCGAGGAGAGCAGGGACCTGCGCGGCATCAACCTGCTGGTCGTGGGGACGGCAGAGGGCGAGCCCGGCAACCTCCTCGGCGCGCTCACCAACGAGACCCAGGACGACACGTCGTTCACGCTCGAGACCCCGGACGGCGCACCCGTGTCCGTGGACGTCCCCGCGGGCGCGACCGTCTACCTGGGCACGGCTACCGGTGAGACCGTCCAGATCGACACGTTGAGCGCGCCCCCGGGCAGCTACGTCGACGCGACCCTGGCCGCCGCTGGCGAGACCAAGGAGTTCAAGCTGCCGATCCTCGACGGCACGCTCCCTGAGTACGCGGACAGCCTGCCGTCGACCTCGCCGTCTCCGTCTCCGTCTCCGTCGGAGTAGGCCACTGAGAACGGGGTTGTGTTCCTCAGGAGACCCCTGAGGAACACAACCCCGTTCTCGACCCGCCGTGCCCTACAGGCCGGCGACCGTCACCCGAAGCGGCCCGAGACGTAGTCCTCGGTGGCCTTCTCCACCGGTGACGAGAAGATCGTCGCGGTGTCGTTCATCTCGATCAGGCGGCCCGGCTTGCCGGTGCCCGCGATGTTGAAGAACGCCGTCCGGTCGCTCACGCGCGCAGCCTGCTGCATGTTGTGCGTGACGATGACGATCGTGTAGTCCTTCTTGAGCTCCTGGATGAGGTCCTCGATCGCCAGGGTGGAGATCGGGTCCAGGGCCGAGCACGGCTCGTCCATGAGGACCACCTGCGGCTTCACCGCGATGGCGCGGGCGATGCACAGGCGCTGCTGCTGCCCGCCCGACAGGCCGGAGCCCGGCCGGTCCAGACGGTCCTTGACCTCGTTCCAGAGGTTGGCGCCACGCAGGGACGCCTCGACCAGTTCCTCGGCGTCGGACTTGGAGATCTTGCGGTTGTTCAGCTTGACGCCCGCCAGCACGTTGTCCTTGATCGACATCGTGGGGAACGGGTTCGGGCGCTGGAACACCATGCCGATGTTGCGGCGAACCGCCACCGGGTCGACGTCGTCGCCGTAGAGGTCGACGCCCTCGAGCTCGACCTTGCCCTCGACGTACGCTCCGGGGATCACCTCGTGCATGCGGTTGAGCGTGCGCAGGAAGGTCGACTTGCCGCAGCCCGACGGGCCGATGAAGGCCGTGACGGACTTGGGGTCGACGGTCATGGAGACGCCCTCGACAGCACGAAAGTCGCCGTAGTAGATGTTGACGTCCTTGACGTCGATGCGCTGGGCCATCGTGAAGTTCCTTCGGGCTGTGGCTTCGGTGAGCTGAGGAGTGGGCGGGGTCAGCGGGTCTTCGGTGCGAACCAGCGGTTCACGAGGCGACCGGCGATGTTGAGGAGCATCACGATCGCGATCAGCGTCAGGGCGGCGCCCCACGCGTTCTGCAGCGCGATGTCCGCCACGCAGTTCGCCTGGCCTTCCTGGCAGGGTGCGCGACCCTGGCTGTACTGCCGGTAGATGAACACCGGCAGCGTCATCATGCGTCCCTCGGACGGGTCGAAGTTGATCGAGTCCGTCACACCGACCGCGACGAGAAGCGGCGCCGTCTCACCGATCACGCGCGCGACGGCCAGCAGCACACTGGTGGTCAGGCCCGCCACCGACGTGCGGAGCACGATGCGGACGATCGTGAGCCACTTGGGCACGCCGAGCGCGTACGACGCCTCCCGGAGCTCGTTGGGCACGAGCTTCAACATCTCCTCGCAGGAGCGCACCACCACGGGGATCATCAGCACCGACAGAGCCACGGCGCCGATGAGGCCGAACCGGGCACCTGACCCGAAGAAGATCGTGAACAGCGAGACCGCGAAGAGACCGGCGACGATCGACGGGATACCCGTCATGACGTCCACGAAGAACGTCACCGCACGGGCCAGCGGGCCGCGCCCGTACTCGACCAGGTAGATGGCGACGAGGATGCCGATCGGCACCGAGATCAGCGTTGCGCAGCCCGTGATGATCAGCGTGCCCATGATGGCGTGGTAGATGCCGCCGCTCGGGTCGCCGCCGAAGATGCCGCGCATCGAGTACGACAGGAAGTCGACGGACATGCGGCCCGCACCACTGAACAGCACGGTCCAGAGCAGCGACACCAGGGGGATCATCGCCAGCGCGAAGGCGAACCAGATGAGGCCCGCCATGATCCGGTCGGTGCGCCTACGGCGCGGTTCAGCGGTCGTCAGGAGCGCACGGGTGTACTCCGTCGAGTCCTTGGTCGTCGTGTCGGTGCTCATCAGTTGGCCCCCGAGAAATCCTTGCGGCGGGCAACGATGGCCCGTGCGGCCATGTTCACCGCCAGCGTGATGACGAACAGCGCGAGGCCGGTGGCGATCAGCGCATTGACGGCCAGGCCGCTCGCCTCCGGGAAGTCCAGGGCGATGTAGGCGGCGATGGTCTGCTGCTGCGCCGCCTCGAGGATCTTGAACGAGTAGAGGAAGCCGGGCGACAGGATCATCAGCACGGCCATGGTCTCGCCGAGCGCCCTGCCGAGGCCGAGCATCGCGGCGGAGATGACGCCGGACTGGCCGAAGGGCAGGACCGCCGTGCGGACCATCTCCCACCGGGTGGCGCCGAGCGCCAGCGCCGCTTCCTCGTGCAGCTTGGGGGTCTGCAGGAAGACCTCCCGCGAGACCGCGGTGATGATCGGCAGGATCATCACGGCGAGCACCACGGAGACGGTCGCCATGGTCCGGGCCGTCGACGACACGTCGCCGGCGAACAGCGGGAACCACCCGAACCAGTCGTTGAGCCACACCCACAGGGGTGTGACAGCCGGTGCCAGGACGGTAAATCCCCAGAGACCGTAGACGACCGACGGGATTGCCGCGAGCAGGTCGACCAGGTAGCCGAGGACCTGGGCGAGCCGGCGCGGCGCGTAGTGCGAGATGAACAGCGCGACCCCCATCGCCACCGGTGTGGCGATGAGCAGGGCCAGCACGGCGGCGAGCAGCGTGCCGAAGATGAGCGGTCCGACGTACGCGATGAACGACGTGTCGTCGGGGTATCTCGGGACGGCTTCCGCCAGAGCGTCCGGGCCCGCCGTCATGGCAGGCCACGCCCGCACGATCAGGAACAAGGCGACGGCAGCGAGGGTCGCGAGGATCAGGGCACCAGCCCCTGTAGCGATCCAACGGAAGGTCCGGCTGAAGCCCCGTTCGGTGTCGCCGCTCGACCGTCGGCGCCGGACCGGCGCCACGGGAGCGGGCGGGCTGTCAGTGGTGGTCACAGATGGTCCTCGGCTCGTCGTGTCTGTGTGAGGTCAAGCCTGGCACAGCCGTGCCGGTGACCGGGCCACGAGCGCATCCTGTGCTCGTGCGGCCCGGCCACCGGCCGGGTGTACTACCAGGTAGTACTCGGCAGCTGAGGTCAGCCGGCCGTGATCGCCTCGACCGACGGCAGGAACTGCTCGCGCAGCTCGGCCGAGAGCGGGGCGGAACCCGCCGACTCGGCGGCCGACGACTGGCCCTCGTCGCTCAGGATGTAGGTGTAGAAGCCCTTGACCAGGTCGGCCGTGGCAGCGTCCTCGTACGTGGCGCAGGCCAGGTGGTACGAGACCAGGACGATCGGGTAGGTGCCCGCGATGTCGCGCTGGAGGTCGTAGGCGAAGACGTGCTCGCTCGTGCCCTCGACGCGCGGCGAACCCTCGACGACGGCGGCGGCGGCCTCCGGTGTGTACTCGACGAACTCGTCGCCGACCTCGACGGCTACCGTGCCCAGGTCATCGATCTGCGACGCGTCGGCGTAGGTGATGGTGCCCTCGCCGGCCTGCGCCGCGCTGACCACGCCGGAGGTGCCCTGTGCGGACTCCTGGCCCTCGACGGGCCAGATGCCCTCGGGCTCGTAGGTCCACACGTCCGGGACGACCGTGTGCAGGTACTCCTGGAAGTTCTCGGTGGTACCGGAGTCGTCCGACCGGTGCACGACCGTGATGTCCGAGCTGGGCAGGTCGGCGTCAGGGTTGTCGCCGGCGATCGCCTCGTCGTCCCAGGCGGTGATCTCGCCGGCGAAGATGCCGGCGATGGTCTCGGCGGACATGTTCAGGGTGTCGACGCCCTCAAGGTTGAAGGCGACCGCGACGGGAGAGATGTACGCGGGGTACTCGATGACGCCACCCTCACCGCACTGCGCCTCGGCGGCAGCCAGCTCCTCGTCGTCCAGCGCGGCGTCCGAACCGGCGAACGGGTAGCTGCCGTCGGCGAAGCCCGTGCGGCCACCGCCGGAACCGACGGGGTCGTAGTTCACGGTGACGTCCGGGTACTGGCTCTGGAAGCCGGCACGCCATGCCTCCATCGCGGACTCCTGCGACGACGCACCGCCACCATTGAGCTCGCCGGAGAGGTCCATGGCGCTCTCCGAACCTTCACCGGTCGGGTCGGCTGCACCCGGGTCGGACCCGCAGGCTGCGAGGCTCAGCGCGAGCGCGCCCACCATGACAGCTGAGCCAACGCGGGGGAATCGGCTGATCTTCACGTGTCGTTCCATCCTGTTCAAGTCGTACGCGCGGCGATCGCCGGCGCGTCAGTTGGGACGCTAGGCAGGTGGAGTGACCTGCTCACCAGATATAGGTAAACGGAAGGTGAACAAGCCCGCGTGGAGCGGGTGATCCGCACCACCTCCACCATGGCACGCCCTGGCTTTCCCCACCCGTCAGGCCGCCCCTCGGGGGTCGTCCTGCGCCTGACCGACCGCCTGGTCGTCCGCCTGGCCGTCCACCTGGCCGTCCGGGCGTTCCTGGGTCAGGTAGATGGCTTCAGCGGCGTCGGAGATCCACGCCTGGAGGTCGGGCGAGATGACCGCGCTGCCCGCTGCGGTCGCGGCGCGCTCCTGCCCCTCGGCGGAGGCGACGTACTCGACGAACTCCTTGACGAACTTCCCCTTCGCCCTGTCCTCGTACCGCGAGCACACGACGAGATAGGAGACGAGCACCATCGGATAGGCGAAGGGCTTGTCGATCTTGCGGTCGAGCACGAACGCGAGGTCGTGCTCGTAGCGGTTCTCGATCCGTGGCGAGACGTCGACGACGGCCGCCGCCGCCTCGGCGCTGTAGGGCACGTACTCCTCGCCCACCTTGATGGCGACGCGGCCGAGGTCGGCCGTCGCGGAGGCGTCCGCGTAGGTGATGCCGCCCGGCGTCGACCGGACGGTGTCGGTCACGCCGCTCGTGCCGTCGGCAGCGAACCCCTCGGGCAGCGGCCACAGACCGTCCGGCTCGTGCGGCCACGAGTCCGGCGCGGTCGCGTGCAGGTAGTCGCCGAAGTTCTCGGTGGTGCCCGAGTCGTCGGACCGGTGCACCGGCGTGATCGTGAGCCCTGGGAGCTTTGCCTCGGGGTTCGCCGCGACGATCGCCGGGTCGTCCCACCGGGTGATCTTGCCCGTGAAGATCCGCGCGATCAGGTCGGACGACAGGTTCAGCCGGTCGACGCCCTCGAGGTTGAAGGCCACGGCGATCGGGCTGATGTAGACCGGCAGGTCGATGGCGTTCCCGCCGTCGCACGCCGGACCGGACTGCGCCATCTCCTCGTCGCTGAGGGCGACATCGGAGGCGCCGAAGGCCGACTTGCCCGCGAGGAAGTTCTCCCGCCCGTCACCGGAGCCCACGGCGTCGTACTCGATCACGGCGTCGGGGTGCTGCTCCTGGAAGCCGCTGATCCAGGCCTTCATCGCCGATTCCTGGGACGAGGCGCCGGCCCCGCGGAAGCTGCCGACGACGAACGCCTCGGGGTCGACGCTTGGCTCCTCGCCCGCCCCGAGGCCCGGCAGCGCGACCCCGCCGCAGCCGGCGAGCGGCAGCACGAGGGCGCCCGCGGTGGCGGCCGAGACGAGACGGGTGTAGAGGGAGGTGCTCACGGATCGCGAAACTACTCACGAGCGGGGTCCCGTGAGCAAACACCAGGTGAACGGAAGGTGACCTTCGGTTTGATCCCCCGTGACGTACGACACGCTACGGCCGTACGCCGAGGGGGCTCACCCCTCGTCGTCGGCCAGCTTGTAGCCGAGGCCACGCACCGTGAGCAGGTACTTCGGCGTGCCAGGGTCGGGCTCGATCTTCGAACGGATGCGCTTCACGTGCACGTCGAGCGTCTTGGTGTCGCCCACGTAGTCGGCGCCCCAGACGCGGTCGATGAGCTGCCCACGGGTGAGCACCCGGCCGGCGTTCCGCATCAGCAGCTCGAGCAGGTCGAACTCCTTGAGCGGCAGGGCGACGCTCTCCCCTGACACGGCGACGGTGTGCCGCTCCACGTCCATCCGGACCGGCCCCACCTCGAGCACCCCGTCCTCGTCGTGCTCCCCCGAGTCGTTGGGCTGCCGGCGCCGCAGCACGGCACGCACGCGGGCCAGCAGCTCCCGGTACGAGTACGGCTTGGTCACGTAGTCGTCGGCGCCGAGCTCCAGGCCCACCACCTTGTCGATCTCCGAGTCCTTGGCGGTCAGCATGATGACGGGGACGTCACCGCGTGCCCGCAGCTCCCGGCACACCTCCGTGCCCGACAGCCCGGGCAGCATCAGGTCGAGCAGCACCAGGTCCGCCCCCTCCGCGTCGTACGCAGCGAGCGCCGAGTTGCCGTCGGCGGCCTCGACCACCTCGAAACCCTCGCGGGTCAGCTGGTACGTCA
Source organism: Promicromonospora vindobonensis (assembly GCF_042685865.1). Classification (NCBI taxonomy): domain Bacteria; kingdom Bacillati; phylum Actinomycetota; class Actinomycetes; order Micrococcales; family Promicromonosporaceae; genus Promicromonospora; species Promicromonospora vindobonensis. The sequence continues at coordinate 1,890,898 of NZ_JBHUOG010000001.1, forward strand.
GCGGGTCCCGGTACGACTCTTCGTCCTCTACCACCAGGATGCGCGTCACGCACCTACCTCCTCGTTCTTCGTGGCCCCGTTGTCGGTGGCCTTGTGCTGCCCCTGCTGGTCCTGCCGTCCCGCTCCTTCAGGCGGGGTTCCGGCCGGGTCGCCCCGGTCCGGCACGTCGTCCTGCTCCGCACCGTCACGGACCACGTCCACCAGCGGCGGCGGGGTGACCCGCCCGGCGCGGGACCCACCGTCCGGCCGGTCAGCGGACGGGATCCGCAGGGTGAAGGTCGAGCCCCGGCCGGGCTCCGACCACATCGTCACGTCGCCACCGTGGTCGGCCGCGACGTGCTTGACGATGCTGAGGCCCAGCCCGGTTCCCCCAGTGTCGCGCGAGCGCGCTGGATCTACCCGGTAGAAACGCTCGAACACGCGGTCCTGCGCGTCCTCCGCGATCCCGACACCCTGGTCGACGACGGCGATCTCGACGAGGCCGCTGCGCTCGTTCACCCCGACGCCGACGCGGCTGGCCGGTCCGGAGTAGGCGACGGCGTTGTCCACCAGGTTCCGGACCGCGGTGACCAGGAGGTTGTGGTCGCCGTAGACCTCGGTGTCCAGGTCCCCGCCCATGGTGATCGCGATGTTCTTGGACTGCGCGGTGGTGCGGGCCCGGTCGACCGCCTCTTCCACGACCTCGCGGATCGGGACAGGGGTCAGCTTCGGCACCGCGCCGGCGCCCTGCAGGCGCGACAGCTCGATGATCTCCTGCACCAGCGCCGACAGGCGTACCGCCTCGCGCTGCATGCGTTCGGTGAACCGGCGCACCGCGACGGGGTCGTCCGCGGCGTCGGCAACGGTCTCCGCGAGGAGCGCGAGGGCACCCACCGGTGTCTTCAGCTCGTGGGAGACGTTGACCACGAAGTCCCGGCGGATCGCCTCGACCCGTCGTGCCTCCGTGCGGTCCTCTGCGAGCACCAGCAGCCGCTCCAGGCCCAGCGGCGCGACGCGTACCTGCAGCAGCACCGTGCCCTGGCCCACCGGGCCGCGGGGCAGCTCCAGCTCCTGCTCGCGGATGACGCCGTCGCGGCGTACCAGGGCGACCAGGTCGGTGATCGCCGGGTGCACCAGGGCGTCGTTGCGCACCACCCCCAGCGCGTAGGCCGGCGGTGACGCCCGGATCACCTCGTCCTCGCCGTCGAGCACGACGGCGGCCGAGCGCAGCACCGAGAGCACGCGGACGAGACCCGCGTCGAGCTCGTCGGGTTCTGCCTGGGGCAGGGCATGCTGCTGCCGCTCGGAGACGCGGAAGGCCACGGTGGCAACCACGCCGACGATCACGCCGAGGATCCCGGCGGCCAGCACCGGTACCCCGGAGATGATTCCGTCCACGAGTCCAGGGTAGGTCGACGTTTCAACCGCAGGTCGACGTCGGCGGGCGCTCTGACGATCGTGTCGCCTACTGTTCATGTCAGGGAGGAAGATCGTTAACCTCCCGGTACATCGCGCCGTCGAACCTTGGCGGGTGCGGGCGGTAGCTGTGCCGTGCGCCGTTCCGGTACTTGTCCGGGCGGTCGGCCCGGCCGCGCGTCAGCCCTGCCCGCCCTCGGCGGCGCGACAGCGGACGCGTACCCGTCCGTGCGCCCCGAGTGCGAGAGGAAACCGATGCGACAGATCTTCGAAGCTGAGCTCCAGCAGGTCGGAGACGACCTGACCGAGATGAGCAGGCTCGTAGAGTCCGCCATCACCCGTGCCGGCACAGCGCTGCTGGAAGCCGACCTCCAGCTGGCCCAGGAGGTGATCGCCTCCGACAAGACCATCGACTCCCTCGAGGACTCCCTGGACGCGCGCTGCGTGCACCTGCTGGCGCAGCAGGCCCCGGTCGCCACAGACCTGCGCATCGTGGTGAGCGCCCTGCGCATGAGCTCGTCGCTCGAGCGCATGGGGGACCTCGCCCGCCACGTGGCACAGGTGGCACGCGGACGCTACCCGGCGCAGGCGATCGTGCCAGAGGCACGAGAGACCTTCGTGAACATGCACGACGCCGCTGTGCGCGTGGCCCAGCGCACCACCAAGCTGCTCGCCACGCGCGACCTGACGGTGGCCGAGGCGCTCGAGCGGGACGACGACCGGCTCGACGAGCTGCACCAGGAGTCGTTCAACAAGCTCCTTGCGCCCGAGTGGCAGGGCACCGTCCAGGAGGCGGTCGACGTGACGCTCGTTGCTCGTTACTACGAGCGGTTCGGCGACCACGGCGTGTCGGTCGCCCGCCGCGTCACCTTCCTCGTCACCGGAGACTTCCACGACGAGTAGGGCACCCACAGACGGCTCCGCCGTCGAGCACGCTTGTTGCCGCTCCCGGTCCCCGGGGGCGGCAACAACTGCATGGGGCGTGGATGGCAGGATGGAGCCATGACCTACACCCTCGTGCTGCTCCGCCACGGCGAGAGCGAGTGGAACGCGAAGAACCTGTTCACCGGCTGGGTGGATGTAGCCCTCTCCGAGAAGGGCGTCGAGGAGGCGAAGCGCGGTGGCGCGCTCCTCAAGGAGGCCGGTGTGACGCCGGACATCCTGCACACGTCGCTGCTGCGTCGCGCGATCATGACGGCGAACCTTGCGCTCGACGTCGCCGACCTGCACTGGATTCCCGTCAAGCGGAGCTGGCGTCTCAACGAGCGCCACTACGGCGCTCTGCAGGGCAAGGACAAGAAGCAGACGCTCGAGGAGTTCGGTGAGGAGCAGTTCATGCTCTGGCGCCGCTCCTACGACGTACCGCCGCCCGAGATCGAGCTGGGCTCGGAGTTCAGCCAGGACAGCGACCCGCGCTACGCGGACGCCCCGCTGATCCGCACCGAGGCGCTCAAGCTCGTGCTCGACCGCGCCCTGCCGTACTGGGAGAGCGAGATCGTGCCCGACCTCAAGGCGGGCAAGACCGTGCTCGTGGCCGCCCACGGCAACTCGCTGCGCGCCCTGGTGAAGCACCTCGACGGCGTCTCGGACGAGGCCATCGCCGGGCTGAACATCCCGACGGGCATCCCGCTGGTCTACGAGCTGGACGAGGAGACCCTCGCGCCGGTGAAGCCGGGCGGTACCTACCTCGACCCGGAAGCGGCGAAGGACGCGATCGCCGCGGTAGCCAACCAGGGCCGCTGACCCACCCCTTTTTCCACCCACCGAGGTAGGGCTGCGGCAAGACCGAACCGCAGCTCTACCTCGTGACGTGGTGCTTTCTTGCCTCTTCGTAGACATCCAGCATCTCGTCGGCGGCGCGGTCCCAGGCGAAGCGGGCGGCGGACTCGCGGGCACCGACCGCGAGGCGGGCGCGGAGCGCTTCGTCGTCCAGGAGGCTCTTGAGGACCAGTGCCCAGCTCTCCGGCTCGTGGTCGGGCACGAGGACACCCGACACACCGTCCTCGACCACCGTGCGCAGCCCGCCCACCGCTGCGGCCACCACCGGGGTGCCCGACGCCTGCGCCTCTGCCGCGACCAGGCCGAACGACTCGCTGTGCGACGGCACCGCCACCAGGTCGACCGCACGGAAGTAGCGGGCCAGCGTCCGCTGGGGCACCGGCGGACGCACCCGCACATGGTCGGCCACCCCCTCCTGGTAGGCGAGCGCCTCGAGCTCACGGACCGCCGTCGGCCGGCCCGACGCGCCGCCCAGCACCACGAGCAGCGGCGGCTGCCCGTCCCCCTGTGACCAGATCCGCTCCCCCAGGGCCCGCACCAGCACGTCGGGGCCCTTGAGCAGCTGCACGCGCCCAGCGAACAGCACGATCTTCCGGTCCACCGGCAGCCCGAGGCACTCCCGCAGCTCCGCCCGCTGCCGGTCCCGATCGGCAGGCTCCGCCCCGGTGGTGTCCGGGAACGGGGAGAACACCCCGAGGTCCACGCCCGGCTGCACCACGCGCACCCGGTCGGGGTCGGCCCGGTAGTCGCGCACCAGCTCGCCTGCCTCCTGCTCGGTGTTCGCGACCAGGGCGTCCGCCTCCGCGACCACCTGCTCCTCGCCGATGATCCGGCCCTGCGGCTCTGGGGCGTCCCCTGGCGCGAGGGACGCGTTCTTCACCCTGGCCATGGTGTGCATGGTGTGCACCAGCGGGACGTCCCAGCGCTCCGCGGCGAGCCAGCCCACCTGGCCCGACAGCCAGTAGTGGGTGTGCAGCACGTCGTACCAGCCCTCCGGCCGGTGCGCCTCCGCACGCAGCACGCCCGCGGCGAACGCGCACAGCTGGCCGGGGAGGTCGTTCTTGTCCAGCCCCTCGTACGGCCCCGCTGACACGTGCACGACGCGGATCCCCGGCTCGGCGTCGGTCACCTTGGGCTGCGCTGACGACGTCGCCCGCGTGTAGATCTCCACCTGCGCGCCACGCCGCGCGAGCGCCCGGGACAGCTCAAGCACGTACACGTTCATACCGCCGGCGTCGCCCGTTCCGGGCTGCTCGAGCGGCGACGTGTGCACGGAGACCATCGCTATCCGGAGCGGACGAGGGGTGTCCGGCTCGTCGAGGCCCTGCGGCAGGCTGTCGCGCATCATGCCTCCAGCACGCACGCAGGCACTGGTAGCTCCAGCCGGTCCGTGACGTCGCCCCTGCCCGACGCGGGGTCGAGCCGGACCGAGATCAGCTCGTCGGCGTTCTGCGCCGCCACGATCACGATGCCGCCGTCGGCCAGGACCGCGTGGTGGCGCGGCCACGCACCCGCGCCCAGGTCGATGTCGGACATGTTCTCGATGGTCAGGTGCCCGACGTCGGCGGGGCCGTCCGATCCGGGAACGGCCTCGCGGACCCGCAGCACCGACAGGACGTCCGGACCGCGCACGCCCACGTGCACCAGGTCGCCGGCGACGGTGATGTGCGAGGGGTAGCCGGCGGCGCCGTCGGGCATGGTGCGTGCCGTGATCGCAACGGAACCCACGTGCTCGAGGCGGCCGGGACCTGCTGGGACCAGGACGTGCAGCCGGCAGTCCAGCTCACCGACGAGCAGGATGGTGCCGTCGGCCAGCTCGACCAGGTGACGCGGACCCGTTCCCGGCGGCAGCACGGCGGCGACCTCGCCGCTCGACGGCGCAGCGGCGTCCGGGGAGCCGGGCTGCTCGAGGGGGTAGGTGCGCAGCTCGTCGGTGCCGAGGTCCGACACGAGGACGCGGTCGCCCCACACGTGCGCGAAGTGGGCGTGCGTCCCCTCCTGCCGGTCGACGACCGGGCCGGACCCCTCGTGGGTGAAGGTGGTCGGCGCACCGAGCGTGCCGTCAGGGCTCAGCCCGACGACGGCAGCCGTCCCGTCACCGTAGTTCGCTATCCAGGCAGCGGTGCCGGTCGTCACCACGTGGCACGGGCTCTCGCCGCCCGAGGCGACGCTGCCGGCGGGGGCGAGCGCTCCGGCGTCGGACACCCGGAAGGAGCTGATGACGCCGGCGTCCGCCTCGGTGACCGCGAGGAGCGTCCGGCCAGAGGGGTCCAGCGCCAGGAAGGACGGTGCCGCGACGGGCGCGACGAGCTCACCGCCCGCGAACTGACCGTCCGGGTCGATGCCGACGCGCCAGATGCCCTCTCCCGCGCCGGGGGCGCTCCCCGCCGTCGGATAGGTACCGATCCACAGGGCAGCGGTCGAGATGCTCATGCAGCCAGCCTAATGACGTTTCGCCGGTGCTCTTGCCGGAATGCACGACGCCCCGGCCGCCCCCGTCCTGGGGGCGCCGGGGCGCAATATGCCGTCGTGTCGGCGATGCGTCAGCCGTTGGCCTTCGCGTATGCCTCCTGGACCTCCGCCGCAATGCGACCGCGGTCGCTCACGGTGTAGCCATTCGCCTTGGCCCATTCACGGACCGCCGCCGTGTCACTGCCGGAACGGGACCGGCGAGCGGTGGCAGTGCGCGCAACCGGCGACTTCACCTTGCGTGCGTGGCCGACCCACGAAGCAAGCGCGTCACGCAGCTGAGCCGCGTGCTCGGCATTGAGGTCGATCTCGTAGGAGACGCCGTCGAGGCCGAAGTTCACGGTCTCATCAGCGGCACCGCCATCGATGTCATCTTCGAGAACGAGCTGAACCTTCTGAACCATACGGGTACTTCCCTTCCGCGCCACAAATTCCGGGGTTAGTTCGTGAGCATGCCGCACTCAATATTGACATGTCAATAATGGACATGTGACACCGATCACGAAAACTTCACCCGGGGGGTGGTGAAGTGCGTGGATTTGATCCGGAAGGTCGGCAGGGATAACCTCGGCCGCGCGGATCAGCGCGAAGTGGAATTCGGCGTGTTTTCTGCCGTCGCCGCCATGCCTTCGCGATCCATTCGGTCGAGGGCCTCTCGCTCGTGACGGTCGGCGCGAAAGATCTTGCGCATCGAAAACCAGAACAACAGGCCGACACCCACCGAGGGCGTGAGCCCGGCGAGCACTGCAAGCGTCGTATCCATCACAAGATCCTCACAAACTCATCTGCGCCGATTGAAATCTCAAGCGTGCGGCTTCACCAGCGGGAAAAGGATGGTCTCGCGGATGCCCTGGCCCGTCAGCGCCATGAGCAGGCGGTCGATGCCCATGCCCATTCCGCCCGAAGGGGGCATCGCGAATTCCATCGCGGTCAGAAAGTCCTCGTCCAGCAGCATGGCCTCGTCGTCGCCCGCCGCAGCCATCCTGGCCTGTGCCTCGAAGCGCTCGCGCTGGATCACCGGGTCGACCAGCTCTGAATAGCCGGTGGCCAGCTCGACGCCCCTGACGTACAGGTCCCACTTCTCGACCTGTCCCTTTTCCGTGCGGTGGTCCCGGGTGAGCGGTGACGTCTCCACCGGAAAGTCCATCACGAACGTCGGGGCGGACAGGTGGTCGCCCACCCGGTGCTCCCAGAGCGTCTCGACGAGCTTTCCGTGATTCTGGATCTTCTTGTTGCCGACCTCGACATCGAGGCGCTCGGCGATCTTCTCGAGTTCCTCGACCGACGTGTCGCCGGTGATCTCCTCGCCAAGGCTTTCCGACAGGGAGGCGTACATCCGCAGGTTTGCCCATTCCCCGCCGAGCTCGTACTCGGAGCCGTCCGGAAGGGTCACCAGCGTGGTGCCGAGAACGTCGCGGGCCGCCGTCTGCACCAGGTCCTTGGTGAGAGCGCCGATGGTGTTGTAATCCCCGTACGCCTCGTACGCCTCGAGCATGGCGAACTCCGGCGAGTGGGACGAGTCCGCGCCCTCGTTGCGGAAGTTCCGGTTGATCTCGAAGACCTTCTCGACGCCGCCGACGACTGCCTTCTTGAGGAAGATCTCCGGCGCGATGCGCAGGAAGAGGTCCAGATCGTACGCATTCATGTGGGTCGAGAAAGGCCGGGCCGTCGCGCCCGATGCAATGGTCTGCAGCATGGGGGTCTCGACCTCGAGAAAGCTGCGGCGGTGGAAGTTCTCGCGCAGAGAGCGCACCACACCGGCGCGCAGGCGCACCATGTCGCGGGCCGCGGGGCGCGCGATGAGGTCGACGTAGCGCTGCCGCACCCTGGCCTCCTCGGAGAGGTCCTTGTGCAGCACAGGGAGGGGGCGCAGCGCCTTCGCCGCCATCTGCCACTCGTCCGCGAAGATGCTCAGCTCGCCGCGGCGCGACGATCCGACGCGACCGTGCAGGAAGAGGTGGTCGCCCAGGTCGACGTCGGTCTTGAAGGCCGCGAGCGCCTCCTCGCCGAGCACGGCAAGGCTCAGCATGCCCTGGAGGCGGTTGCCCTCGCCGTCCTGCAGCGTGACGAAGCAGAGCTTGCCGCCGATGCGGATGAAGACCACCCGGCCGGCGACGCCGACGACGTCGTCCGTCTCCTGGCCGGCCTCGAGGTGGCCGTAGGCGGTGCGGACCTCGGTGATGGCGTGCGTGACCGGCACGGTGACCGGGTACGCCTCGGTGCCGCGCGCCAGGAGGCGCTCACGCTTCTCGCGCCGGACCCGCAGCTGCTCGGGCAGGTCGTCGGTCGGCGGTGTCGCGGCGCTCTCGGCAGCGGAGTTCTCGTCAGTCACCCGAGCGATTCTATCGGTGCGGACCACCCGCTGAGTGCGGGGTATTCGCCCGATTGGCCACACCTGAGGCGCGAATACCCAGCACTCAGCGAGCCTGGGTGCCGGGACGGAGGTCCAGGGCCAGGTCCAGGATTCCGGCGCTGTGGGTGAGGGCGCCCACCGACAGGAAGTCGACGCCCGTGCCCGCGACCTTCCGCGCCTTGTCGAGCGTCAGGTTGCCGGTCGCCTCGAGCAGGACGTGTGCGGGGACGCCGTCGTGCCCTTCCCGCTCGCGGACGGCGGCCACCGTCTCCGCGAGGCGGTCGGGGTCCATGTTGTCGAGGAGCAGGAAGTCCGCGCCGGACGCCAGGGCCTCCAGCGCCTGGGCGGTGGTGTCGGCCTCGACCTGGACCGGCACGTCAGGGAACCGCTCCCGCACGGCGCGGACCGCTGCGGCGACCGAGCCGGCGGCGACCACGTGGTTGTCCTTGACCATGGCGACGTCGTACAGGCCCATGCGCTTGTTCGTGCCGCCGCCGGCGCGTACCGCGTACTTCTGCAGCGCGCGCAGGCCCGGAGTCGTCTTACGGGTGTCGAGCACCTGCGCCCCTGTGCCTGCCAGCTCGCCGGCGAAGGCGCGCGTCACGGTGGCGACGCCCGAGGCGCGGCTCGCCAGGTTGAGCAGGGTCCGCTCCGCGACGAGCAGCACCAGGGTGCGGCCCTCCAGGGTTGCCAGGACCTGGCCTGCGGTGACCGCGTCGCCGTCCTGCGCGTGGAAGGTGACGTTCGGCCGCGGAAGGTCCAGGCGGGTCGCCACCTGGTCCAGGACCTCCCCCACCACCACGAGTCCCGCGATGACGCCGTCCTCCCGCGCCACGAGCTCGGCAGCCCCGGTGTCCGACGGCGGGATGGTGGCCTGCGAGGTCACGTCGCGTCCCGGCGCGGGGCCAAGGTCCTCGTCGAGGGCGACCTCGACGGTGCGGGCCACCCAGGCGGCGTCGAGCCCTGGGGTGACCGTCGAGGGGGTGGCGAAGACGGGGAGAGTGCTCACTGACTCACCGTAGTCGCATCGCTCGGTGCCTCTGGGCCGTCCACGATGGCCTGGAGCATGCGCTCCGAGTCGGTGAGGTACCGGTTCAGGTCGGCGGCGGCGCCGTCGGCGTCGCCGGCCAGGAACCGGCGCAGCAGGCCGGCGTTCCGGTCCACGAAGCCGTCGAAGAAGCTCTCGTTCTCGCCCAGCAGGCCGAACGACAGGCGCAGCTCGGCGGAGAGGTTCGCGTGCACGCGGTCGAGGCGTGGGCTGCCGGCCAGCGCAACGATCCCCGAGTGGAACCGCATGTTCGCTGCGGCGATGTCGCGCCAGTCGCCGCCGAGCCGGGCGGCGAGGGCGGAGTCGACGGCGTCCCGCATGGTGCGGGCCCCCGGGTGCGCCGGGTTCCCGGCCGCGAGCACCGGCACCTCGATGAGACGCCGCAGCCGGTAGATGTCGACGACGTCGGCAAGGGTCGGTCTCGACACGGCGACACCCGCGTTGGGGCGCCGGACCAGGAGTCCCTCGTGGACCAGGATCCGGAAGGCCTCGCGGAGCGTGTTGCGGGACACGTCGAGCGACTCGCTCACCGACTGCTCCGAGAGCCGCTGTCCCGGGGTCAGGCGTCCGGTGACGATGAGCTCGCGGATGGCGTCCGCGCTCCGCTCGGCCCGGTCGGTGGTCACTGAACCATCCTACGGACGGGGCTTGGTTGTGGGCGCGATTGTTGCGACTACGCGTCCGTTATAGGCGCAATGATCGCGCCCACAACCAAGAAGGTCAGTCGGTGGTGTCCAGGACGGCGTGGACCAGGTTGCGGGACTGGGCCACGATCGAGGTGCGCCACGCGTCGAACGTCGCGTCGCTCACCGCGAAGTCGGTCTCGAAGTGCTGCATGTCCGGGGTGTGGATGTGCCCGGCGGGGATGTCGAGGCCCGCCCGGTCACGCAGCAGCGTGTTGCGGTAGGCGCTCTCGTTCGACAGGTAGTTGCCCCCTCCCCCGCTGTACGAGCAGGAGTCCTCGGCCGGCGGGACCGGCGGGGTGGACGGCGGGTACGTGACGGGCGGCGGGCTGTTGAACCGCTCCAGCTCCGGTGACGTGCAGTCCGGGAACTGCGTGTAGCTGGTGTTCCAGACCACGCCGAAGGCCACCGACTCGTCGGGCCAGGTGTCCCCCGGCGGGCGTGGAACGTCGGCGCCCGTGTCCGCGGCGATCATCTCCGCGATCGGCAGGCTGGCGTCGGTCCACTGCGGCGGGTCCGTGAGCCCGTCCCCGCCGCCCCAGCGGTCGACGACCTGGATGTTGCACGCCGGGTTGTCGACGGCAAGCTGCGGCACCCCGCCGACGGTCCGGCACGGCGCGCCGTTGTCGTTGCCGGGGAAGGTGCCGTGGTACCGCGCGTTCCACTGCTCCAGGTTGAACTGCGACCCGCCGGCCTGGCTCACGGTGAGGGATGCGTCGACCTGGCGGGGGCCGGGCTCCATGAACGGGCCGACGGTGTCCTCGAGATAGCCGCGCTCGAACTCCGGGTAGCTCACGGGCAGCGTGTACGCCTCGACGTGGGCGACCTTGCCGTCGTCGGTGCGGTAGCGGGTGCCGTCCAGGGCGAGGGCAGTGGCGCCCGACGGGTTGCCGTGCCGGATGTTGTTGCCGACCGTGCCCGGCGCGGCGCCGGTGGTGCCGCCGTCGAGCGTGTAGACGTCGAACCCGCTGACGATCACGCGCACGACGTCGTCGCCGCGCGGCAGGTCGATGTCGAACATCCCGCGTGCCGCCTTGTCGAACGTCTCGACCAGCTCGGCGCGCTCGGCATCGGTGAGCCCGCCTTCCGGTGCCCACTGGCGCAGCACCGACATGGCCTCGACCCTGGTCCAGTACAGCGGGCGGTCGTCGCTGGCGGGCAGGTCGCCGCGGACCGTGCCCTTGGCCTGCGCCCTGCGGACCGCGGCGTCCCACAGGGCCTCGCCCTTGCGCTCGGCCAGTGCCGTCGCGCCGTCGAGCGAACGCGTGCGGCAGAGCGCCGCCGTCAGGGCCGACGTGTAGCCGCCGAACCCGCCGTCCTCGATGATCGTCCGGGCGTAGGTCCGGTCGGCCGGGACCGTCGGATCGGCGGCGTCGGGCAGGTAGGCGGCCAGCCGGTTCTCCTCGACCGACAACGGGATGCTCGGGTCGAGGCAGTCCGGGCCCGGGCCGGGCGTGGCCTGTGCGGCCCCCGGTGCGGCGAGCGCGGTGGTGGCACAGAGCGCGAGGGCGACGGCGCCTGCTCGCACTCCGGCAGCGGTACGTGGTGTCGACATGTGGTCTGTTTCCCCTCAGTAGTGGGTCGTCACGACCGTAGGGGTTCGTTGAACAATCCGACAGACCTGGGCAGGTAAACATCTCGTGTCCCGGGCTGGGCCCCAGCGCCTGAGCCGTGTCATGATCGACAATGTTCTGCAATGCGGCGGAAACATCCGACGAGGACCATCCTGACTGTTGAACAATCCGGCTCACCCCGACGACGAGGAGGACGCAATGTCCGACACGAGCCACGAGCCCACCGCCCCACAGGCAGCGCCACCACCCGGCGCCCCTGCCGCCCGGGTCAAGCGGTTCGCTTCCGCACGCAGCCGGTCTCTCCTGGGCGCCCTCTTCCTCATGGCGACCTCCGCCATCGGACCCGGCTTCATCACGCAGACCGCCACGTTCACCCAGCAGCTCGGAGCAGCTTTCGCGTTCGGCATCCTGGTGTCGATCCTCCTGGACCTGGCGGTCCAGATGAACGTGTGGCGCATGATCACCCTGACCGGCAAGCGCGCGAGCGTGCTGGCCAACGACGCCCTGCCGGGCAGCGGGTACGTCCTGGCCGTGCTGATCGTCCTCGGCGGCCTGGTCTTCAACATCGGCAACACGGCGGGCGCCGGCCTGGGCATGAATGCCCTCTTCGGCCTTGATCCCCGGATCGGTGGTGCGATCAGCGCCGCCATCGCCATCGCCATCTTCCTGGCCAAGCGGGCGGGAGCCGTCGTCGACCGGGTGGTGATCGTCGCCGGGCTGGTGATGATCACGCTCACCGTGATCGTCATGATCATGTCGGGCCCGCCCGTCGGCGACGCGCTCAAGCAGACCGTGCTGCCTGACACCATCGACTTCGCCACGATCACCACCATCGTTGGTGGCACCGTCGGCGGGTACATCACCTACGCGGGCGCGCACAAGCTCCTCGACTCGGGCACCGCGGGGCCTGAGAACATCCGCGAGGTCAACCGGGCGGCGGTCAGCGGGATCATCGTCACCGGCATCATGCGGTACGTCTTGTTCCTGGCCATCCTCGGGGTCGTCGCCTCCGGCGTCGTGCTCGACGTGACGGGCAACCCCGCCGGCGACGCGTTCGGCGCGGCGGCGGGCGAGACGGGCCTGCGCATCTTCGGCGCCGTCTTCTGGATCGCGGCGATCACCAGCGTCATCGGCGCCGCCTACACCTCGGTCTCGTTCCTTCCGGTCTTCTCCGCGCGGATCACCGGACGCACGGCCGACCTCTGGACCGTCGGCTTCATCGTGGTCTCGCTGGCGGTCTACCTGGCGATCGGCACCGCGCCTGCCACCCTGCTCGTGTTCGTGGGCGGCGTGAACGGGCTCATCCTGCCCATCGGGCTGACCCTGTTCATGTACATCGGCTGGTTCCGCAGCTCGCTCCTCGGCGGCGCCCGGTACCCGCGGTGGCTCCTGGTGGTCGGCACCCTGGCCACCGTGGTCACCTGGTACATGGCGGTCAATGCGGTGGGCCCGATCTTCGACCTGCTGTCCGCCTGAGCCCCGGCTCGGAAAACCCCCGTCACACCGAACCCGACACACCCGTAAGGAACACACCATGAGCGCCGTCGATCTGAACAGCGACCTCGGCGAGGGCTTCGGCCGCTGGACCCTCGGCGACGACGAGCAGATGCTCGGCATCGTCTCCAGCGCCAACGTCGCCTGCGGCTTCCACGCAGGGGACCCGGCGTCCATCCGCCGCACCGTGCGGTCCGCCGTCGCGCACGGCGTCACCATCGGCGCGCACGTCGGCTACCGCGACCTGGCCGGTTTCGGCCGGCGCAACATGGACGTGCCGGACGACGAGCTCGAGGCCGACGTCGCCTACCAGATCGGCGCGCTCCGCGGCCTGGCCGACGCCGAGGGTGCGACGGTCACCTACGTGAAGCCGCACGGTGCGCTGTACAACACGGCGGCGGTGGACGAGCGGGTCGCCAAGGCCGTGGCGTCCGCCGTCGCTGCGGTCGACCCGGGGCTCGTGCTCCTCGGGCTGCCCGGCAGCGCTGCCCTCGCCGCAGCGTCGGCGGCCGGCCTCGTCACCGCAACGGAGGCGTTCGCTGACCGCGCCTACACGCCGGAGGGCCGACTCGTCTCCCGGCGTGAGCCCGGATCCGTGCTGCACGACGCCGACGACGTCGCCCACCGGATGCTCCGCCTCGTCACCGAAGGCCTGGTGACGGCGGTGGACGGGTCCGACGTCGCCGTGCGGGCCGACTCCGTGTGCGTGCACGGCGACTCCCCCGGCGCCGTGGCCATGGCCAGGAGGATCCGCGAGGTGTTCGACGCCGAGGGCATCGAGCTCACGGCCTTCGCGCCGGCGGCGGGCAGCGGCCCGGCAGCGTGATGCGGGTACTGACCGCCCGCGACGACACCCTCCTGGTCGAGCTCGACGACCTGGACCAGGCGGTCGCGCTCTACGAGTCCCTCACGACCGATCCGGTGCGCGGCGTCGGCGTGCCGGTACCCGGAGCACGGACGCTGCTCGTGCCGTTCCGTCCCTCGGCGATCACGGCCGGTGACCTGGCGGCCGAGCTCCGGTCGCGGCCGCTGGAACGCCGCGCCACCTCCGCAGCGCGCACCGTCGAGATCCGGGTCCGGTACGACGGGGCCGACCTCGCCGAGGCGGCCGAGCTGCTCGGCTGGAGCGCCGACGAGCTGGTCCGGCGGCACACCGGCGCGGCCTGGACCGTCGGCTTCGTCGGGTTCGCGCCCGGCTTCGCCTACCTGACCAGCGACGACCCCGAGCTGGTGGTCCCACGGCGCGCCAGCCCGCGCACCAGGGTGCCTGCCGGTTCGGTGGCGCTCGCCGGGCCCTACAGCGGGATCTATCCGCGGGAGAGCCCCGGCGGCTGGCAGCTCGTCGGCCGCACCGACGCGCCCGTCTGGGACGTGACGCGCGAGCGGCCGGCCCTGATGCTGCCCGGCGACCAAGTGCGCTTCGTGGCGGTCCAGGAGAAGGTCCGCCTTCGCGAGACGGCGGAGACGGCGGGACCTGCTGTCCCCGGTGTCGGACACGGCAGCGGCGGCGTCGAGGTGGTCGGGGCCGGGGTCCAGGCGCTGGTCCAGGACCTCGGACGGCCTGGTTCCGAAGGGGCAGGGGTCTCGGCGTCCGGCGCGCTGGACCGTCCGAGCCTGCGCGCGGCCAACCGGGCGGCGGGCAACCCCTCCGGTACCGCGGCGATCGAGTCCGTGGGCGGACTGCGGCTGCGCGCCCGCGGACCGCAGGTGCTCGCGGTGACGGGGGCGGCGGGCGACATCGTGGTGCGGCCGGGCGCCCGCACCGAACCGGCTGCGGCCCCCGGCACCACCACGCCGGCGCGGCCCGACCGCCGTCCGCTGCCGGGCGAGCCGTTCGCGCTGGACGACGGGGACGAGCTGCGCCTCGCGCCGTCCGCCCGGGGCGTGCGCGCCTACGTGGCGGTGCGGGGCGGGATCGACGTGCTCCCCGTGCTGGGCAGCCGGGCCACGGACGTGCTGGCCGGGCTGGGGCCCGACCCGCTCGGGCCCGGCGACCTGCTGCCCGTCGGCGTCCCCGGACGGGGCGTCCCGGCGGCGGGCGGGGCCCCGCCGTCGGGCGACCTACCGGCGCCCGGCGAGGTGACCGAGCTGTCCATCGTCCTCGGGCCGCGCGACGACTGGTTCGACGCCGCGACCCTCGCGCGCCTGACCGGCCAGGACTGGCTGGTGACCCCGCGTTCCAACCGGATCGGGCTGCGCCTGGACGGCGATCCGCTCACCAGGGTGCCGGACCGGCGCGGCGCAGAGCTGCCGAGCGAGGGCTGCGTCACCGGCGCCATCCAGGTGCCGCCGGACGGGCTGCCGGTCCTCTTCCTCGCCGACCATCCGCTGACCGGCGGCTACCCCGTGATCGGGGCAGTGGTCGCCGACCACGTGCCGCTCGCCGGACAGCTGCCCGCCGGCGCGCGCGTCCGTCTCACGATCCAGAACCACCCAGGAGGCACCCCATGATCCGCACCGTGCTCGTCGCGAACCGAGGCGAGATAGCGGTCCGCGTGGCTCGCGCGTGCGCCGACCTGGGGATCCGCTCGGTCGCCGTGTACGCCGACGGCGACGCCGACGCCCTGCACGTCCGGCTCGCCGACGAGGCCTGGGCCCTCGACGGGCGCACCGCCGCCGAGACCTACCTGTCGGTCGACACGTTGCTCGACGTCGCCCGCCGGTCAGGTGCCGACGCCGTCCACCCCGGGTACGGCTTCCTGTCCGAGAGCGCCGCCGCCGCGCGCGCCGTCGAGGAGGCGGGGCTCGTGTGGGTGGGGCCGACGTCGGCCACCATCGAGCTGCTCGGCAACAAGATCGCCGCGCGCGACCTGGCGCGGACGGTCGGCGCGCCCCTGGTGCCCGGCTCGGACGGCCCGGTGCCCGACGCCGCCGCAGCGCTCGCCTTCGCGGAGGAGCACGGCCTGCCGCTGGCTATCAAGGCGGCGCACGGGGGCGGCGGGCGCGGCATGCGCGTGGCCAGGACCCTCGAGGAGGTGCCAGAGCTGTTCCACGCCGCGCGGCGGGAGGCAGAGGCCGCCTTCGGGCGGGGCGAGTGCTACGTCGAACGCTTCCTCGAACGACCACGGCACGTGGAGGTGCAGGTCATCGCGGACGACCACGGACACGTGGTCGTGGCAGGCACACGGGACTGCTCCCTGCAGCGCCGCAACCAGAAGCTGGTCGAGGAGGCACCCGCGCCGTTCCTCGACCCCGGGGTCCGCAAGCGGATCCACGAGTCCGCGCGTGACCTCTGCGCTGCCGCAGGCTACCGCGGCGCAGGGACGGTCGAGTTCCTGCTCGGGGCGGACGGGACGTGCTCGTTCCTCGAGGTGAACACGCGGCTCCAGGTGGAGCATCCCGTCACGGAGGAGACGACCGGCCTCGATCTCGTGGTCGAGCAGCTCAGGGTCGCGAGCGGCCTGCCCCTGTCCGTGACCGAGGACCCGGAGCCCCACGGGCACGCGGTCGAGCTGCGGCTCAACGCGGAGGACCCGGCGCGCGGGTTCCTCCCGGGCCCCGGCCGCATCGACCGGTTCGTCGCGCCCGGCGGCCCCGGTGTCCGGGTCGACTCCGGGGTGGAGTCCGGCTCCGTGATCCCCGGCGAGTTCGACTCCCTGTTCGCCAAGATCGTCGTGTGGGGGGCCACCCGGGAGGCCGCGCTGGCCCGGGCCCGCCGGGCCGCTGCCGAGACCGTCGTGGAGGGGGTCCCGACGGTGCTCCCGTTCCACCGTGCGGTGCTCGCGGACCCGGCATTCACGGGTTCCGCCGACTCGTTCGCCGTCCACACCCAGTGGATAGAGACCGAGCTGCTCGCCTCGCTGGACCCGCAGGTGCTGGCGGCGCCCGTGGCGGAGCCGGGGGTCGTGGAGACGTGGGTCGAGATCGACGGGCGGAGGCACCGGGTACGCGCTCCGGGCGGGACCGGGTTGGTCGGACCGGGGCTCGGGCTGGGCGCGGGTTCCGGCGCCGGTGCAAGTGCGGGTGCGGGTGCGGGACCCGGCTCCGCAACGGCGCACGGCACGCCCCCGGCGTCGGGTCTCGAGGACGACGCGCGCGTTCCGCTGCTCGCCGCCATGCCCGGCACCCTGGTGCGCTGGCTGGTGGCCGACGGCGAGCCGGTGACCGACGGTCAGCCCGTCGCCGTCGTCGAGGCGATGAAGATGGAGTCGCAGCTCGCGGCGGAGGCCGCCGGTGTGCTGGAGCACGGGGCGCCGGAGGGTGCTCAGCTCACGACGGCCGACCCGATCGGCTACGTGGTCCGGTAGATCGGTCCCTTGCTCAGCACGAAAGGTGAGTTCGGTCCGATGGGATGAGATCGGTCAGTTGATTGACCGATCTCATCCCATCGGACCGAACTCACTCCCTCAGGCGCGAGGCTCAGCGGGCCTGCAGCGAGCCGTCGTCGTCCAGCCAGACCAGGACACGGCGCTTCCACGCGTCGTCCGGCCTCGGGAAGTCCGTGCGGTAGTGGCCGCCACGGGTCTCCTCCCGCAGGGCGGCAGCGCGGGTCAGGATGCGGGCCACCTGGTGCACGTTGGTGGTCTCCCACTCGGCGGCCTGGGGCTCGGCCACCACCTCGGTGGTCCGGTGCGCGTCGGAGCGGACGGCGCCGAGCCGCTCGTCGACGTCGGCCAGCGAGCGCGCCGACCGGATCACGCCGGAGCCGGCGGACGTCACCTTCTGGATCCGCGACCGGGCGGCGGCCGCGACCAGCGCGGACCCTCCGGAGCGCTCGGCAGGCGTGCCCGGCCTGAGCTCACCGGAGTCGAACCGCGCGGCGATGTCCCTGGCCGCACGGGAGGCGAAGACGATGCCCTCGAGCAGGGAGTTGGACGCGAGCCGGTTGGCCCCGTGCACCCCGGTGCAGGCGACCTCACCGACCGCGTAGAGGCCGTCGACCGAGGATCGCCCGTCGAGGTCGGTCACCACGCCACCCGAGTGGTAGTGCTGGGCGGGCGCAACGGGCACCGGCTCCTCCGACCAGTCGATCCCGGCCTCGAGCAGCCGCCGGTTGATCGTCGGGAATCGGGTGCGCAGGAACTCCCGCCCCAGGTGGCGGGCGTCGAGCAGCACGTTGTCGGCCCCGGTGGCCGCCATCTGCCGCACTATCGCGTGCGCGACGACGTCCCGCGGCGCCAGCTCCGCCATCTCGTGCACGGCCGGCATGAACCGGTGCCCGTCGACGTCGAGCAGCAGCGCTCCCTCACCGCGCACGGCCTCCGAGATGAGGGGCACCTGTCCCTTGGCACCCGTGCCGAGCCAGAGGACGGTCGGGTGGAACTGCACGAACTCCAGGTCCCCGAGCACCGCGCCCGCCCGGAGCGCCGCTGCGATACCGTCGCCGGTCGCGCCGGCGGGGTTGGTCGACGACCGGAACACCTGCCCGATCCCGCCGGTCGCCAGCACGACCGCCGGTGCGAGGACGGCGCCCACGCCGTCGCGGGTGCCGGTACCCCGCACGTGCAGGGTCACGCCGCAGGCGCGCGCTCCGCTCCCCTTCGACCCACCCCGACCACCCAGGGGTGCCGTCGTCAGCACGTCCAGCACCAGGGCGTTCTCCACGACCTCGATGCCCGGATCGTGCCGGACCGCCTCGATCTGCGCCACGAGCGCCCTGGAGATCTCCGCGCCCGTGGCGTCCCCGCCGGCGTGCGCGATCCGGTCGGCGTGATGGCCGCCCTCGCGGGTGAGCGCGATGTCGCCGTCGGCCGCCTTGTCGAAGACCGCCCCGCGCGCCACGAGCTCGCGCACCCGCTCAGGGCCCTCGGTGACCAGCACCTGCACGGCCTCCGGGTCCGACAGGCCGCCGCCCGCGACGAGCGTGTCCGCGAGGTGCGCCTCCGGCGAGTCGGACGGGTCGAGCGCCGCGGCGATGCCGCCCTGCGCCCACACCGTCGAGCCGGACAGGAGCCGCCCCTTGGTCACGAGCAGCACCCGCGGTACGTGCGTGCGCAGCTCGAGCGCCGCCGTCAGCCCGGCGATCCCTGAGCCGACGACGATCGCGTCGGCCTCGGCGGTCCAGCCTGGCGCGGGGGCTGCGAGGGAACGAGCGAGACGCGGCCCTGGTCCGGCCGTGCCGCTCACGCGCGGCCCGACGCCGTGCGGACCAGGCCGGCCTGCTGGAACGGCTCGATGGCGAGGCCGCTCTCCTTGAGGCCGAACCCGTCCGGCACGTGGCCGGGCTCGTCGTTGATCTCGACTATCCGGTTCTTCTCGTCGACGAACACGACGTTCGGCAGGAACGTCCGCGCGTCGTGGTCCGAGAGCATGCCGTAGCCGATCAGGATGACGACGTCGCCGGGCGTGACCAGGTGGGCGGCGGCGCCGTTGATGCAGATCTGGCCGGAGCCCGGCTCGCCGGGGATCACGTAGGTGGTCAGCCGCGCGCCGTTGGTAACGTCGACGACGTCGACCTGCTGGCCCGGCACGAGGTCGGCAGCGTCGAGCAGGTCGGCGTCCACGGTGATCGAACCGACGTAGTGCAGGTCCGCCTGCGTCACGGTGGCACGGTGGATCTTCGCGATCATCATGGGCCGCTGCAGCGATGCGGGGCGGCCCACGGGCGGGCGGTGTGGCGTGGAGCTCATGGTGCTACCTCTGGACCTCGGGCGAGACCTCGATGGCCTGGTTGTCGATCAGGCGGGTAGTACCCACCCGTGCGGCCACGAGCAGCAGCGCATGGCCGGAGAAGTCGTCGGCGACCGCGTCCACGGTCACCGGATCGACGAGCGCGAGGTAGTCGACCACGACGCCGTCGGCCTCGTCCAGCACTTGCCGCGCGGCGTTGATCACACCGTCTCCGCCGCTGTCGGCGGCCGCGGCCCCCGCCCCCAGCGCGCGGGACAGGGCCAGGGCACGCGTCCGCTCGTCCGCCGACAGGTAGGCGTTGCGGGAGGACAGGGCGAGCCCGTCGGCCTCCCGGACCGTCGGTACGCCCACCACCTCGACCGACACCTCCAGGTCGCGCACCATGCGGCGCACGGCCAGCAGCTGCTGGGCATCCTTCTCACCGAAGAGCGCGACGTCGGGCCGCACCAGGTGCATCAGCTTGAGCACCACCGTGAGCACACCGTCCAGGTGCCCGGGACGGTGCTCGCCCTCCAGCACGTCGCCGATGTGCCCAGCGGCGACCCGGACCACGGGGTCGCCATCGGGGTAGACGACGTCGGGAGTCGGCGCGAAGACGACGTCCGCCCCGACGCCGGCGAGCTTGGCGACGTCGCCGTCCAGGTCCCGTGGGTAGGTGTCGAGGTCCTCGCCCGCACCGAACTGCAGCGGGTTCACGAAGATGGTGACGACCACCTGGCCGTTCGGTCCCGCCTCCGCACGTGCCCGGCGCACGAGCTCCAGGTGCCCGTCGTGCAGCGCCCCCATCGTCATGACGACAGCGCGCTTGCCGGGGTCCGCGTCGAGTCCTGCCTGTACGAGGGGGCCCCCGATGGCCCAGCGCATCTGCGCGTCGCGCAGCTCCGAGCGGGTGCGGACGACGAGCGGCGTGCGCCGCGCGGAGTCCGCCCCGGTCGGGGTGTCGGGCGGGGTGCGGGCCTCGGTGGTCACTGTGTCTTCCTTCCTGCGCGCGACTCCCCCGTCGCGCTGTCCAGCGCGTCCAGCAGCGCTTGTGCGGCGGAGTCGTCGATGCGGTGGCTCGCGAGCGCACGGCGCGTGGCCCCGCGGGCGAGCTCGGTGTAGCTGTCGGGCACGTCGGTGGCACCGCTGGCCGCTGCGAGAGCGCTGAGCTCGGTCAGGTGACGGCGCACCGTCCCGACGTCGCCCCGCGAGACCGGGCCGGTGAGCGCGGAGATCGCCCCCGGCCCGACGCCGTCGCGCGCGTCCGCCGAGCGGGTGGCCGACTCGAGCGCCGCGGACAGCAGCGGTGCGAGCACCCGGCCAGGCGCCTCGATGCCCGACGCCTCCAGCGCCTGCGCGGCCTGCGCGACGAGCACCACCAGGTGGTTCGCGCCGTGCGCGAGCGCAGCGTGGTACAGGCCACGGAGGTGCTCGTCGACGATCACGGGCTCGCCGCCGATCTCGACCACGAGCGCCTGGCCGATCGGCTGCACCGGGGCCGGCGCGGTCACGGCGAACGTGCAGCCCTCCAGGCGTGCCAGGTCGAGCGACGTCCCGGTGAACGTCATGGCGGGATGCACGGCGAGCGGGATCGCGCCGCCGAGCCGCGCGGGCTCGAGGACGGCTGTCCCGTAGCGGCCGGACGTGTGGATCGCGAGCTGTCCCGACTGCCACGCGCCGGTCTCGGCGAGACCGGCGACCAGGGGTCCCAGTGCGTCGTCGGGCACCGCGAGGAGGACCAGCTCCGCCCGCTCGACGACCTCGGGCACCTCGAGGTTGGGGACGCCGGGCAGCAGCATCTCGATGCGCTCCCTCGAGTCCTCCGAGATACCGCTCGCGCCGACGACGGCGTGGCCCGCCGCGCGCAACGCGTTGCCGAGCACTGCACCCACACGTCCCGCGCCGACCACGCCGACGCCCAGCCGGCCGGGCCGGCGGCCTGGCTCGTCCGGGGCGCTCACCGGTCACTCACCCGGTCTGTCACCCTGGTTCTCCATCCATCGTTCGGGGCCGGCGGCCGCACGTGCGGTGCGGGCGCGCGTGGCCTGCTCGGCCATGAGCTGCGCGGCGTCGGCGGCGTCGAGGTGCGAAGCCACCGGACTCACCGGGCCCTCGGTCGAGTGCACCTGGAACGAGGCGACACCCAGCCGGCGCTGCCACGGACCCTGGCTCAGGCCCAGCGACTGCGTCCGCTCGTGGGGCACCACGTCAAGGATCTTCACCATGCGGCCCCTGCGCAGCAGCAGCGCGCGGCCGGTCACGGTGAACCCGTTGCGGCGCCACGCCACCGGATCAAGTATGCGCGTCCGCCGGGGTGCCGTGACATACGCGCTCTCGGTCCGGGAGTCGCCGTCCAGTCCCGCGTCGAGGATGCGCCGCGGCTCGTCGACGCCGAGGTCCGGCAGCACGAGCGACAGCACCGCCAGCGCCTCCTCGCGGGTGCCGACCGGCAGGAGCACGCTGTTCTTGTCGTCGCTCTCGCCGCCGCCGTAGCCTGCGACGTTGACCTGCACGCGCCACCAGTCGCGGCCGCGCCACAGCACGCTCTGCACCAGGCGGACCGCCTGCACCCGGCCGGGCGGGATGGTCTGGGACCGCGTCTCCAGCATGCCGTGCCGCAGCCGGACGCCGTCGGGCGAGATCGCCACCCGGAAGTCGAACTCGCCGGTGAGCCGGCCGAACAGGTACCCGCCCGCCCCCAGCACCGCCGGCAGGGACGCGGTCATCACGGCGAACTCGCCCGTGACGATCATGACCACCACCACGGCCAGGGCCCACAGGACCAGCGTGATCATCGCTCCCGAACGCACCACCGAGGCGATCAGCCGCCCCAGCGGCACGGTGAGCACCGGCACCTGTGGCGCCTCGACGGCCACCGGAACGTGCCCGCCCGCCGGGGCACCAGGGGTACCGGGCACCCCGGGCACCCCGGGCACCCCGGGCACCCCCGGCGTGCCGGGAGGTCCGACGGCGTCGTGCGGCCCGGCGTCCTGCGGCCCGCCCTCCGGCGTCGGACCGACGGGAGCCGCCACCGTGCCGGGGGCCGGCTGGGTACGGGCGCCGGCAGGGCCGGTCCGTGCGACCTTGAGACCGGCCGCGCGCGCGAGCAGCTCGGCGCGCAGCTCGTCGGCGTCCGACCCCTTCAGGAACCCGATGGCGACACCCGAGTCGGTGCCGCCGGCGGTCTCGAGGGTGAGCTCGCACAGCCCGAAGAACCGGGCGACGAGCGGCTGCCGGATGTCCACCGACTGCAGCCGGTCCAGGCGGGCGTGCCGCTGCTGGCGGAACAGGATGCCGCGCCGCAGGTGCACGGTCTCCTCGCCGATGGCGTAGGTGGTCATGCGCCAGGCCAGCACCGAGTAGCCCCAGCCCACCAGCGCGACGGCGGCGAGCGCGGCCAGCACGGTCCACCAGTACTCGCTGGTGATCAGCTCGACGAGGCCGCCCCGCGGCCCGCCGTCGAGGCTCTGCTGGCCAAGGATCACGATGGCGGCACCGACCACGGCCCAGCCACGGACCAGGGGCGTGATCGGGTGCACGCGCCGCCAGTCGAGCTCCTCGGCATCGGGCTGCGGGCGCTGGGCCGCGGAGCCGGGACCGCCCCGGTCGAGATCGTGCTCCGGAGTGCTCACAGTCCCGCCAGCCGAGCCTCACCGCGGGACGCCAGGCGATCGCGCAGGCGCGCCGCCTCGTCCGGCGGCAGGCCGGGAATCTGGGCGTCCGTACCCACGGACGCCGTGTGGAGCTGGACCTTCGCCAGTCCCAGCTTGCGGTCCAGCGGCCCTGCCTCGACGTCCACGTACTGCATCCGGCCGTACGGCACCACGACCATCGCCTTGAACAGGACCCCCTTGCGAATGAGCAGATCGTCGTCGCGCTCGGCGTAGCCGATGGCCCTGACCTGGCGCGGGACCAGGAGGACCGACCACAGCAGGAAGACGGCGGGAACACCGGCGAGGAACCAGAACCAGGGGCTGATGGTCACGGCGAGCACGACGCCGACGATCACCGGGATGCCGAGGCTGATGGCGGCCGGGACCAACATGGCCGTCACGAGGCGCGGGGACACGCGGTTCCAGGTCACATCGTGCGGTTCGAAGGGGCTGGTCATGTTGGCCATTGTTCCGCAGAGGGCAAGCCCAGGACAGCGCAGTCTCAGGCGGGGGCGGGGGACTCGCCCTCGTCCGAGCTGGTGCGGTCCTTGTCGGACGGCGGGAGCTCGCAGAACTTCTCGACGATCAGGCCGACGACGGCGAGCACCACCGAGCACAGCACCGCGATGCCTGCCGCTATCGCACGGTCGCGCCGCGGCTCGATCGTGAGGTCGCCCAGCACGACCAGGACCTGGGCCAGGTACCAGCCGCCCAGCAGGGCACCCGTCAGCGCGGCCGCCTTGGCCAGGACGAGCGTCCGAGCGGCCCGGAGCCCGTCGAGTGACGGGCGTTTGCCCTTCTGGTACGAGCGCACGGCCCACCCCGACCAGAACACCGCGCCGGCCAGCGCCAGGATCGCCAGGTCGACCAGCCAGGGCACCTGCGGCAGGTACACGCTGCGCGCCTCCAGGGCGCGCAGCACGAGCCAGCCGACGAGCGCGACGGCCACGAGAACTGCGATCAGCGACCCGATCGGCGTTCTGCGCATGTCAGGCGTCGCGCCCCCGCTCGTCCCGGACCGGAACCCAGGAGGGAACCGAGTCGATCGGACCGTCCGACGGCGGCGGGGTCCGCTGGTCCCCGACGAAGCCCGGGACCCGGATCACCGTGTGGTCGTTGTCGTAGGCGTCGTGCTGGCCGTTCGGCTGCCCGTTGACGTGACCGTTCGGCTGCCCGTTCTGGACCTGGTCCGACACGCCGTTCGGCGGGGTGCTGACCGGCGCGAACACCGGACCGCCCTGCTCCTGAGGGCCGCCGCCGTTCACGGGCGGGAACACGCCGCCCTGCTGGCGCGACGGGTTGACCGGCGCGAACACCGGCTTGGGCTGCGACGACGCCGAAGGCAGCGGTTCGTGTGCCGGCGCCTCGTGCGCCGTGTCCCGTACCGCCCGTGGTGCGATCGGCGCAGGGACGAGCGCCTCCTCCGGCGGCGGGACGGCCGAGCCGTTGCCAGGCATCCCTGCCGGCCGTGCACCACGCGCGGGCAGGGGCGACGACCCCTGCGCGGTCTGCTGTGGGACCTGCGCCGAACCGTCAGCACCCGGCACCGGCCCGCTGGAGTATCCCTGCGGGTGCGTGCCGCCGGGGTACGCCTCCTGCTGCTGGGGCACACCACCCTGCGACTGGCGGTCGAGCTCGACCTGACCGCTGTGCTGGCCCTGCGGGTGCCCCCCGCCAGGAACCTCGACCACCGGACCGCCGGGCAAGGCCTGCGGCCGACCGCTCGGCGGGAGCGACGGGGGCAGCGCCGGCGGCAGCTCGCTCGCGTGCGCGTCCTGGCCTGGGGCCGCGCCGTCGTCGGGCACTGCTGGGTGGTTCGAGGCGGTGGTCCCACCGCCCTGCTCCGGCTCCGGGTCGGTCAGCCAGTCGAGCGCGAGCCACCGGATGCCCGCGCGGTCGGGCGCCGTGGCCGCGAGCTGCGCGACCGGGCCGCCGCCGAGGCCTGGCAGCACCGCGTCCGGTGCGATCTGCGACCACGGCTCCAGGACGAACGCCCGCTCGTGCGCGCGGGGGTGCGGCACCTCGAGGTCCTCGGCGGAATCGGTCAGGTTGCCGTACGTGATCAGGTCGACGTCGAGCGTGCGCGGGCCCCAGTGCTCCTCACGGACCCGGCCGTGCACGTTCTCGACCTCCTGGCAGAGGTGCAGCAGGCCGCGCGCCGAGAGCGTTGTGCGCGCGAGCAGCACGGCATTGAGGTAGTCGGGCTGCTCCTCGGGACCGCCGACGGCGGCAGTGCGGGCCAGCGGCGACACGTCGGTGATCTGCAGGCCCGACATGCGGTCCAGCTCCGCGACCGCCGAACGCATGGTCGCCTGCGGGTCGCCGAGGTTGGCACCGATCGCGATGACCACGTCCACGTATCCCGCCGGGACCTCGTCGAACCGGTCGCGCGGCTCGGCCTGGTACTGCTCCGGCTGGCGCTGCTCGGCCTGGTACTGGTCCGGCTGGTACTGGTCGGGCTGATGCTGCGCGGCCTGGTACTGGTCGGGCTGGTACGCCTCCTGCCCGTACGGCTCTGGCTGGCCGACGGCGGAGTCGGGGACGGCTGCGGCCACCTGGGTGGTCTGCATGTCGCCCTGCTCGAACAGCTGGTCGTACTGGTTCTGCTGCGGGTCGAGCTGCTGCTCGAACTGCTGCGGCGGCTGCTCGTAGCCGGGCTGGGCTCGCTCGAACCGCTGGGCCTGCTCGACCTGGCCCGGCTGCGGGAACTGGTCGTACTGCTGCTCGTGCTGAGCCTGCTCCGGCTGCTGCGCGAACTGGTCGTACTGCTGCTGCTCGAAGCCGTTCGGCTGGTCGTGCCTCTGGTCGAGGCCCTGCACCGACTCGTACTGCTGGACCGGCTCGAAGGCCTGCTCGGGCAGGAACTGCTCGTCCGGCCGGAACGCGGGCTCCTGGCCGAGCTCTGCGTGCCGCTCGGAGTGCGCGGAGGCCTCGGGCGGCAGCTCCCAGGTGGCGGGAACCACCTGGAGCGGTTCTGCCGCGATCAGCTCGGGCACCGGGGCCGGCTCCGGCTCTGCGACGGGCGCTACCGGCGTCGGCACCCGGTCCACGAGCGGCTCCGGCTCGAACGCCTCCGCCCGGAGCTGCGCCTGCTCGGTCTGCTCCGGCTGGTACGGCTCCGGCTCGAACTGCGTGGGCTCGAACTGCGCGGGCTCGTCCTGCGCCGGCCGGACCACTGGCTCGAAGTCCTGTTCCTCGGGCTTGGCGGCGAACGACGCGCTCTCCAGGCCACCCCGCGTGTGCTCGTCCCCGTCGTTCCACGAGTCGACGGGCGGGTTGACCGGGTAGACGTCCTGCGGGGCGGACTCGTACCCGCGCACCTCGGCGGACGTCTCCGGAGCCTGGTCGTAGGCCTCCGCGGCGGAACCGGTCCCGAGCGCGGCGTCGGCTGCGCCTGCAGGCGACGCCGGCGCTGCCACGACGGGCAGGTGATTACGGTCGCGACGGATCGCCACCTCGACGTCGGCGAACGGCACCGGGATGGGCGCCTGCGGCTTGTGCACGCGAACGTCCACCGCCTCGACCTGCGGCCGGGCGAGCACCACCGCGGCGATGCGCTCGGCCACCGTCTCGACGAGGTCGGCGGGCTCGCCGGCCAGCACGTCGTGGACGTCCTGCGCGACCTCCGCGTAGCTCACCGTCTGCGCCAGGTCGTCACCGGCGGCTGCCGGGCGCGTGTCCAGGTACAGCACGACGTCGGCCCGGAACTCCTGGCCCGCCTGTCGCTCCGACGGCAGCACACCGTGGTACCCCCGCGCGCTCACGCCTGTCAGCTGGACCTGGTCCAGCGACCGGCCGTCCGGGCCTGAAACACCCGTTCCGAACGCTGTGCTCACCGTGGTCCCCCTCCGTCGTCATTGCGTGCACCGGAATCCTGCCAGGTCGGCATGTCCTGTTCCCCGGCCGTCCACGATTCTGTGGTCAAGGCCACGGTGGAAGTCAATGGCTCCGGTGCGGTTTGGGGAGAGGTACCCGAAGACCCTACCTGCGGCAGGTCGGTCGCGGCGGCCCATGCTGCGGCGACCTTGACGGCGTCGGCGCTGGCCCGGACGCTGTGCACCCGTACGCACCAGGCGCCGGCCGCTGCCGACAGCGCCGAGATCGCGGCTGTCGCGTCGTCGCGGGCCCGCGGCGGCGCCGTATGCCCGGCGGAGTCCGCCAGCAGGTGGCCGAGGAACCGCTTGCGGGACGCCCCGACGAGCACCGGGCGGCCCAGCTCGTGCAGGGCGTCGAGGTGGGCCAGCAGCGGCCAGTTCAGCGCCCCTGCCTTGGCGAAGCCGAGCCCTGGATCGAGGATCACCTGCTCGGGTCGCACCCCGTCGTCGTGCAGGGCGGCCATGCGGGCCGCGAGCTCGTCCCGGACGTCCGCCACGACGTCGCCGTACGTCTGGAGCTGGTCCATGACGTCGGCGTGCCCCCGCCAGTGCATCGCCACGTACGCGGCGCCCGTCTCTGCGACGGCACGGCCCATCTCCGGGTCGGCGAGGCCACCCGAGACGTCGTTCACGATGCGAGCTCCCGCGGCCACGGCCCGCTCTGCGACCGCCGCGCGCGTGGTGTCGACGCTCACGGTCGCGCCGTGTGCCGCGAGCTGCTCGATCACGGGCAGCACGCGCGCCAGCTCCTGGTCCTGCGGGACGCGGACCGACCCTGGCCGGGTCGACTCCCCGCCCACGTCAAGGATGTCCGCGCCCTCGCCGAGCAGCTCCAGCCCGTGCGCCACGGCGGCCGAGGGTTCGAACCACTCGCCGCCGTCCGAGAACGAGTC
This sequence comes from Promicromonospora vindobonensis, assembly GCF_042685865.1. Taxonomy (NCBI): domain Bacteria; kingdom Bacillati; phylum Actinomycetota; class Actinomycetes; order Micrococcales; family Promicromonosporaceae; genus Promicromonospora; species Promicromonospora vindobonensis. The sequence continues at coordinate 1,918,663 of NZ_JBHUOG010000001.1, forward strand.
CGGGGTCACGTTCACGACCCCCATCACCAGGGTGCGGCCCACACCGGAGAGCTCCGGCAGGCCGAGCACCCGGGCGTCCCGGGCGGGATGGCGCACGGTGGGAGCCACCGTCACTTCCCGAGGATGAGGCTCATCGCCTCGGCCCGCGTGGCACCGTCCCGCATGACGCCGCGCACCGCGGAGGTGATGGTCCGTGAGCCGGGCTTGCGCACGCCTCGCATCGACATGCACAGGTGCTCGCACTGGACCACCACGAGCACGCCGCGCGGCTCGAGGATCTCCACCAGGGAGTCCGCGATCTGGGTGGTCATCCGCTCCTGCACCTGCGGACGGCGTGCGTAGACCTCGACCAGGCGGGCCAGCTTGCTCAGCCCCGTGATGCGCCCGTCCGTGTTGGGGATGTACCCGACGTGCGCGACGCCGTGGAACGGCACCAGGTGGTGCTCGCAGGTCGAGTACACCTCGATGTCCTTGACCAGCACCATCTCCTCGTGCCCGAGGTCGAAGGTGGTGGTCAGCACGTCCTCCGGCTCCTGCCGCAGACCGGCGAAGATCTCGCGGTAGGCCCGAGCCACCCTGGCCGGAGTCTCCCGCAGGCCCTCGCGCCCCGGGTCCTCGCCGACGGCGATGAGAAGCTCGCGCACCGCCGCCTCGGCCCGTGCGGCGTCGTACGGCGGAATGTCCGCCGCACGCCGCACGGGCGTCGACACGCGGGTGACTGACCCATCGGTCATCGTGTTGCTCCGGTCTTCGTCACTGCTCAGTTCGGCGTATCGGTCGGCGCGGCGTCCGACGGCGGGGCCATGTCCAGCACCGCCTCGTCCTGCGGCACCGTGGAGTGCCCGTTCTGGGCCGCCAGCTCCTTGGCCGTGAGCACCGGGCCGCGCGTGTGCACCGTGCGCTGCTCGCTGGACAGCCAGACGTCGCGCGCGGGGCGCTTCTCGACGGACCGGAAGACCTCGGCGAGCTCCTTCTGGTTCAGCGTCTCCTTGTCGAGCAGGCCGAGCACGAGCTCGTCGAGCACGTCGCGGTGCTGGGTCAGCACCTCCCACGCCTCGTCGTGCGCCGCCTCGACGAGCTTGCGGACCTCGTCGTCGATCGTGCCGGCGACAGACTCGGAGTAGTCGCGCTCGTGCCCGTAGTCGCGGCCCAGGAACGGCTCGCCGCCGCTCGTGCCGAGCTTGATGGCGCCGACCCGCTCGCTCATGCCGTACTCGGTGACCATCTTGCGGGCGATGGCCGAGGCCTTCTCGATGTCGTTCGATGCGCCGGTCGTGGGGTCGTGGAACACGATCTCCTCGGCCACGCGCCCGCCCATCGCGTAGGCGAGCTGGTCCAGCAGCTCGTTGCGCGTGGTCGAGTACTTGTCCTCGAGCGGCATCACCATGGTGTAGCCCAGCGCACGTCCGCGCGGCAGGATCGTCACCTTGGTCACGGGGTCCGTGTAGCGCATCGCCGCGGCGACCAGGGCGTGCCCGCCCTCGTGGTACGCCGTGATCTTCTGCTCCTTGACGTTCATGACGCGGGTGCGCTTCTGCGGACCGGCCACCACGCGGTCGATGGCCTCGTCCAGGGCGCGGTCGTCGATGAGCTGAGCACCGCTGCGTGCGGTGAGCAGCGCGGCCTCGTTGAGCACGTTCGCCAGGTCGGCACCCGTGAAGCCGGGCGTGCGGCGGGCGACGGCCTCGAGGTCGACCTCCGGGACCATCGGCTTGCCCTGCGCGTGCACGTTGAGGATCGCCTCCCGGCCCTTGAGGTCGGGGGCCTCCACGGCGACCTGACGGTCGAAGCGGCCAGGACGCAGCAGCGCCGGGTCGAGGATGTCGGGCCGGTTGGTCGCAGCGATCAGGATGACGTTCGTCTTGACGTCGAAGCCGTCCATCTCGACGAGCATCTGGTTCAGGGTCTGCTCGCGCTCGTCGTGCCCGCCGCCCATGCCCGCACCACGGTGCCGGCCTACGGCGTCGATCTCGTCCACGAAGATGATCGCCGGCGAGTTCTGCTTGGCCTGCTCGAACAGGTCGCGAACCCGGCTGGCGCCCACGCCGACGAACATCTCGACGAAGTCGGAGCCGGAGATCGAGTAGAACGGCACCCCTGCCTCGCCGGCGACGGCACGCGCGATCAGCGTCTTGCCCGTACCGGGCGGGCCGTACAGCAGCACGCCCTTCGGGATCTTGGCGCCGACCGCCTGGAACTTGGCCGGCTCGGCGAGGAACTCCTTGATCTCCTGAAGCTCCTCCACCGCCTCGTCGGCGCCTGCGACGTCGGCGAAGGTCACCTGGGGGGTGTCCTTGGTGGCCAGCTTGGCCTTGGACTTGCCGAAGCCCATGACGCCACGGCTGCCGCCGCCCTGGGCCCGCGACAGCAGGAACCAGAACACGACACCGATCAGGAGGAACGGGATCAGCACCGACAGCATGGAGGACCAGAAGCTGGGCTGCGGCACCTCCGAGTCGAACCCGTCGGCCGGGTCGGACTCCACGATGGCGTCCTCGACCCGGTCGCCCTGGGGCAGCGTGTAGAAGAACTCGACGGTCGTGCCCTTGTCGACCTCCTCTGCGTCGTCGCCCTCACCCTCGGTGACGGAGTACGCCTCGGAGAGCTCGAGCTCGACCCGCTGCTCGCCGTCGACCATGAGGGCGTGCTCGACTGTGCTGCCGTTCAGCAGCTCGATTCCCTGTGACGTCTCGATTCGCGAGACATTGGGCTGGTTCAGGGCCGAGATGGCCAGCGTCACCACGACCAAGGCGACCAGGATCCAGATGACAGGCCCACTCAGAAGCTTCTTGATGTTCATCGGCGACGGGGACCGAGCCCCGTTTCCCTCCGCTCGCGCAGTATGTTTCCGTCGAAACTACATGGTCTCCCTGACAGGAGCCCCGAGTGTTCGCCCAGAGCATGTGATGCCTGGGCCACACCTCGCCCAGACGTGACGAACCGCCCGGGATGGGCATTCCGCGGCGTCGAGCGGTGCTGACGAGTCAGCCTCCGTAGACGTGCGGTGCCAGGGTGGCAACGAACGGCAGGTTGCGATAGTTCTCCGCGTAGTCGAGGCCGTAGCCGACCACGAACTCGTTGGCGATGTCGTACCCCAGGTACTTCACGTCGACGTCGGCCTGCGCAGCGTCCGGCTTGCGCAGCATGGCCGCGATCTCGACGGACTCGGGGCCGCGCGAGCGCAGGTTCGACACCAGCCACGAGAGCGTGAGGCCCGAGTCGATGATGTCCTCGACGATGATGACGTTGCGGCCGGTCAGGTCCGCGTCGAGGTCCTTGAGGATGCGGACGACGCCGGAGGACTTGGTGCCGGAGCCGTACGACGACACCGCCATCCAGTCCATCTGGACCTGGTGGTGGAGCCGGCGGGACAGGTCCGCCATGACCATGACCGCACCCTTGAGCACGCCGACCAGGAGCAGGTCCTTGCCCGCGTAGTCCGCGTCGATCTGGGTTGCCAGCTCGTCGAGCTTCTTGGTGAGCTGCTCCTCGGTGAGGAGGATCTCTGCGAGGTCGGGTCCGACGTCGGACTGGTCCACGAGTTACTCCTGAGTTGTGCTGGGGGGCTGGACACCGGTCCCGCCGTCCGAGGTACCGGTCGGCGCGGCGCGCAGGAAAAGACTGCCACACGCGCGGCGGGCACGTGCGCCGCCCGGTAGGTGGACGGAGCCTTGACCACTCCATGACACGACGAGGGCGTCCAGGGCGTCGACGTGTCGCGTGGTGGTGTCGGAGGGCCGGCAGCCGACGGCGAGCGCTGCGAGCCGGAGGGCACGGCGCCGGAGCGCCGGGTGGGCCTGCCCCAGCACGTCGGCGTCGAGGGTGTGCTCGGCGGCGTCGGCCGTCCTCGCCCGGTCCAGCAGCTCCGCCGCGAGGGTGTCGAGCAGGTCCGCATCGTCTCGGAGCTGGTCCGCGCTGCGCCCCAGGGCCTCGACGACCCCGGGGCCGAGCGTGCCCTCGAGCACCGGCAGCACCCGCCCGCGCACCTGCGAGCGCAACGGCGTGTATCCCCCTGGGGATGGGTCCATTGCCGCACCCTGACCGGCCCGGGTAACAACGACGTCGCCGTCGGGCAGCAGGTTTGTCGGGTCCGTCCAGAAATCCAGGCCCGATGCCGCGCAGACCGCCTCGGTCTGCGCACGCCGCAGGCCCAGGAACGGCCGGCGAAAGATCCCCCGCTCGCGCGGCATCCCGGCGAGGGACCGGGCACCGGCGCCCCGGGCGAGCCCCAGCAGCACCTGTTCCGCCTGGTCGTCGAGGGTGTGCCCGAGCAGCACCAGCGCCGCACCGGTCTCCGTCGCCACCGCCTCCAGCACGGCGTAGCGGGCATCCCGGGCAGCCGCCTCCGGTCCCCCGCCGTCGAACGTAGGCCTGGTCGCGTCCTGGGTGCCCAGACCGCGACCAGGCCTACGTTCGGCTGCCGCATCAGGGGCGGCTGTCGCACCAGGTCCGGGGGCCGCGGCGCGGCGGACCACCACCGGGTCGAGGCCCAGCGAACGGCACTGCTCGGCCGCCCGCTCGGCGACCTCGGCGGAGCCCTCCTGCAGCCCGTGGTCGACGACCACCGCGCCGGCCCGCACGGCGTGGCCCCTCGACCGGACCGAGCGACCCACCCGCCGGGCCTCGAACGCCAGTGACGCAGCGAGCGCGAGGCTGTCCGCGCCGCCCGAGCAGGCGACCAGCACCAGCTCGTCCCGGCCCAGTCGGGTCAGCACCTCCCGGACCGCGTTCCGGGCCGCGGCGACGGCTGGGTCGACACGGGCCACGGTCAGGCGTCCTTGCCGTCGGGGGGCGAGGGCGGCACGGAGCCTCCCGTCCGCGTCCTCATCCGTGCACCCGGCGCACCCAGGCGCGGGCGTCGGCGATCTCCCGTGCGCTCGGCAGGTTCTCCGGGGCCGCCCACACCGCGTTGAGCCCGTCGCGTCCCACGGCCCGCTCGACGGCCCGCACGAACACCGCCCCGTCGCGGTACTGGGCGAGCTTGGCCTCCATCCCGAGCAGCTTCTGCACCACGACGTCGAACGTGTTGCGCCCCTCGCCGTCGCGACGGCGCTCGAACCGGGCGCGGATGCGACGCACCGACGGCACCACCCGCGGCCCCACGGCGTCCATCATCACGTCGGCATGACCCTCGAGGAGGGCCATGACGGCGGTGATGTCGGCCAGCTCGGCCTTCTGCTCGTACGTGAGCATGCCGTCCATGAGCGTTGCGCCCTCGCCGCGCAGGGTTGCGAGCACGTTCCGCCCGATCGCGACGACCTTCTTGTCGAACCGCGCCCTTGCCAGCTCCGCCGACGTCCTGGCCATGCCTGCGATCAGGTCCTGCGTGCGGCTGCTGAGGTGGCCGGAGAGCCACGGCGCCGCCGCGAACTGCAGGGCGTGCGTCTGCTCGTGCAGGCACACCCACAGCCGGAAGTCCCGGACCGGGACGCGCAGCGCCTGCTCCGCCTGCAGCACGTTGGGGGCGACGAGCAGCAGCCGACCCGGACCGGAGTACGGGTCGAACTGGCCCAGCACCCGTCCGCTGAGCAGGGCGAGGACCGCCCCGATCTCGGCGGCGCCCGCCATCTGGGCGCCGGGGGAGGTCGCCCCCTTCGACACCTCTGCGACGACCGCACCGATCCCGTCGGTCATGGCGGCCATCGACTGCGTGTTCGCCCGTGCCCAGGTCGCCCGGTCCACGACCACCACGGGGCTCAGTGTCATGTTGCCGTCGTGCGGCACCATGCGCGTCGTCTCCAGCACGTGCCCGACGGCGTCCCCTGCCGCACCGCGCAGCCCGCTCACGAGGGAGTCGAGCTCGTCCCGGGGCGCTTGCGGCCCGGGCGCGGCGAGGCGCCCGGCGATCTGTGCTGCCGCCGACCAGTCGACGACCTGCGGGGCGGTGGAGGCCTGGGTCACCGGACCACGGTAACGGTCGCGGCCGACGGGGCGTCAGCCCTGGACCGAGTACGACGCGAGGTCGCCGACGAAGCCGTCGTAGATCTGCGTGGCGCCGACGGTCTTGTCGGCGGGGATCGAGTCGGCGAGGATCGAGAAGACGAGCAGCCGGCTGTCGGCCGTGACCACCGTGCCCGCGAGCGCGCGCACCTTGGGCAGGCTGCCGGTCTTGGCCCGCGCCAGGCCACGGGCGGGGTTGGTCCCGGTGAACCGTCCGGCGCTGCTGTCGAGCGTGCCCGACAGTCCGGCGATCGGCATGCCGACCGCCTCGCTGCGCAGCTCCGGGCGTGCGGGGTCGACCATGATCTCGAGCAGGTCCACGAGCTGCTGCGGGCTGAGGTAGGAGCCGTCGCCAAGACCGGAGCAGTCCCGCAGCCGAGCACCGGTCATGTCGACGCCGAGCTTCCGCGCGCTGGCGATCACCGCCTGGGTGGCGCCGTCGTTCGAGCCGGGCAGGCCGGCCTCCACCGCGACCAGCCGCCCGAGCACCTCGGTGATCGTGTTGTCGGAGTACTGCATGGCGAACCCGACGACCTCCGCGAGCGGCGCCGAGCTGACCTGGCCGAGCACCTGGGCGTCGTCCGGTGCCGTCTCGTTGACCACGGCCCCGGCGGTCTGGAGGCCCTCGGCCTCCAGCGCCGCCGAGAAGACCTCCGCTGCGTACTTGCCGGGATCCGACGCACGGGGGCCGTTGTCGGTGTACCCGTCGGACAGCAGGCCGACGTTCACCGCGACGGACGAGACGGGTGCCACGTAGCCGGCAGCGATGTCAGGGCTCGCCACGGTCGGCGCGATGTCGTCGCCGGTGAAGAGCGTGTCGTCGAGCGCGACCCGCACCTCGGTGGTGCCTGTGACCTTCACCTTGGCCGCGACCTGCCGGGCCAGGTCGGCCAGGCCGGCCCTCCCGTTGACGGCGGAGGGGTCGCCCTCCCCCTCCGCCAGCATCATGTCGCCGCCACCGACCAGGACCACGGTGTTGCCGTCGGCGAGAACGGCCCTGGTGTCCAGCGTGGTGCCCGCGATGGGCGACGAGAGCGCGGCGACGCCGGCGAACAGCTTCTGGGTGGACGCAGGGGTCATGAGCTTGTCCGGGCTCGACGAGCCGAGCACCTCGCCAGTGCTCCCGTCGGCCACCATGACGCCGACCCGGGAACCGAGCCGCTTGTCCTTGGCCAGCCCCGTCACCAGGCGCTGCATCTCGTCGCTGTCCGGTACCGGCGCGTCGTCAGGGAGGCGCTCGAGGAGCGCGACGGGAGCGGGCCCTTCGACGGCACCGGGTGCCGACGGGAAAGGGCTGGGCTCCGGCCACGGTTCGGCCGTGGTGAGCATGCCGGGGACGACGTCGTACGCGTCGGCGACAAGGTACCCACCGAACAGTGCGACGACCGCGGCGACGGCAGCGCCGGAGCGCGACCCCCACTCCATGGGCATCCTCTCGATCGTCACGTAAAAGCCATAGGCAACTCTAGTGGCGGCAAACCATGCGATGGGTACGGCGACGGCGATTCCCGGGAAATTTCACCCGCTCGCGAGACCGGCTCGCGCGCGCGACGCACACGCTGCGAATTATGCCCAACCCGGAGAGTGGTGCTGACCACAGGTAACGGTCGGGACACAAGACACATGGCACACTGGACAGGCGCAAGGCCGCCGCCGCGGTAAGACACTTCGGCGACCATCTTCGAGAACTGGAGCACATCGACGTGGAGTTCGACGTCACGATCGAGATCCCCAAGGGTCAGCGGAACAAGTACGAGGTGGATCACGAGACCGGACGTATCCGCCTCGACCGCATGCTCTTCACCTCGACGCGCTACCCGGACGACTACGGCTTCATCGAGGGCACCCTCGGTGAAGACGGCGACCCCCTGGACGCGCTCGTCCTGCTGGAGGAGCCCACGTTCCCCGGCTGCCTGATCAAGTGCCGCGCACTCGGCATGTTCCGCATGCGCGACGAGGCCGGCGGCGACGACAAGGTGCTCTGCGTCCCGACGGGCGACCAGCGCGCCGCCTGGCGCCAGGACATCGACGACGTCTCGGACTTCCACCGCCTGGAGATCCAGCACTTCTTCGAGGTCTACAAGGACCTCGAGCCGGGCAAGTCCGTCGAGGGCGCCCACTGGGTCGGCCGCTCCGACGCCGAGGCCGAGATCGTCCGCTCGATCCAGCGCGCCGAGGACACCGGCTACTACGCCAAGCACTGAGGCCGTGGATGTGGGCGTGACCGTTGCGACTGTCCACCCGTGACGGTCGCAACGGTCACACCCACGACCGCCAGGCTCAGGGGCGACCCGCGTAGGGCATCGCGCTCGAGTACCGCACCGGGTTCTCCGACAGCGGCTGGCCTGGCAACGTCGCCTCGATCATCATGCCGCCGCCCGTGTACATGGCCACGTGGTAGATCGACGACGGGTCGCTCGGGCTCGAGCCGTAGAAGATGAGGTCGCCGATCCGGAGCGAGCCGTAGTCCACCTTGCCGACGGCGAGGTACTGCGACCGGGAGGTCCGGGTGATGTCCACTCCCTGGCTCGCCCACGACGTCATCGTCAGGCCGGAGCAGTCGTAGTGGGTCGGCCCAGCGGCCCCGAGCAGGTACGGCGCGCCGATCTTGGTCCGCGCCCAGGCGACGGCGCCGGCACCCCGACCCTCCGAGCCCACGGTCACACCCGACGTGGACGGACCGACGGGCGCCGGTGCGGGCGCCCGCGCACTGCCCGAGCCCTCCGTGGCGGCACCCGGCCCTGCCTCCTCGCCGGACGCCTGTGCACCAGGCTCCTCCGCACCGGCCTCCGGCTCTCCCGCACCGTCCGCCCGGGCACGCTGCTGCTCGAGCTCCGCCTTTGCTGCGGCCTCGCGAGCCGCCTCCGCCGCGGCGGCCCGCGCTTCCTCCCGCTGCCGCTCGATCTCGACGCTGGTCTGCCGCAGCTGCGCGAGCCGCTCGACCAGCGCCTTGCGCTCCACCTCAGCGGCTCGGGTGCGCACCTCGAGATCGGCCGCAGCGGCCTGGGCGGCGGTGAAGGCCGCCTCCGCCTGCTCTGCTGCGACGGCGCGCTGCCTCTTCGCCGCGGTCCACCGGGCGTCGGCCGACTCCGCCGACGCGCGCGCCTCCTGGTACTCGGCCATGGCCCCACCGAGCTTGCGCTGCACTGCGCGCTCCGCCGCGCTGCGCCCCACCATGTCGGGCACCGAGTCGGCCTCGAAGGCGATGCCGAGAGACCCGAGGCCGTCGTCGCGTGCCGACGACCGGTAGACCTGGGCCAGCCCCGCCCGCGACGCCACCTCGCCCTCGCGCGCCCGCTCGGCGGCTCGGCGGGCAGCGGTCACCTCCTGCTCGGCGCGCTCGACGGCCTGCTGCGCCTCGGCGTAGTCGGCGGCGGCCACCTGCACACGGATCCGGGCCGCCTCGAGCTCCGAACGGAGGGCGGTGAGCGCGGCCTCCGCCTGCTGCACGTCCAGCGTTCCCGCCGCGAGCGCCTCACCGGCCGCCTGAGCCTCCTCCGCGGTGGGCGGATCGGCGGGCGGGTCGGCCTTCGCCGTCGGGCCCCACGGGATCACCAGGCCGAGCGCGAGCACCAGGGCCCCGAGCGCGCGGAGCGCCAGCACCCCGCCGTGGCCGTGCCTCGACTCGTCCAGATCTCGGATCCGTCCCATGATCCCCTTTCCCGATCGGCACATCTCTCGGCGTGTCGCCTTGCGCAGATCTTGTGAATCACTCCCGTGTCACGGTCCAATGTGGCTCAGGCCGCTGGTTTGCGCTACCGGAACACCCCCGGCCGGCCACGCGCCTGCTCCCGGCCGGGTCCACGGCTCGTCTCATTTTTCGATCTCACGATATAAGACACGACTTTCGGTGCCGTCCAGGGCCGTCTACGGTCACACCCATGACTCGTCGAATGTGTAGTTGCTGAACCAGCGCACGTTCGCCTGCCCTCGGCCGTTCGGCCGACTCCCGCGTGCGCGCCACCCCGCCGCGGACCACCTCCTGATGCGCAGGCCCCATGGGGCACGCCGCGGCACATCTCGGCCAGTTCCGCCCGAAGCACGCCACCAGCTACAGGAAGCAGGAGAGCCATGACTCAGCCCCAGTGGTCGTTCGAGACCCGCCAGATCCACGCCGGCCAGGAGGCGGACCCCACCACGGGAGCCCGCGCCCTGCCGATCTACCAGACCACGTCGTTCGTGTTCCCTGACGCCGGGGTCGCGGCAGACCGGTTCGCCCTGAAGGATCTCGGCCCGATCTACACCCGCATCGGCAACCCCACGACACAGGTGGTCGAGGACCGGATCGCAAGCCTCGAGGGCGGCGTCGGCGCGCTCCTGGTGGCGTCCGGCCAGGCGGCCGGGTCCCTCGCGCTGCTCAACCTCGCCCAGGCGGGCGACCACATCGTCGCCTCCGCGAGCCTCTACGGCGGCACGTACAACCTGCTCCACCACACGCTGCCGAAGTTCGGCATCGAGACCACGTTCGTGAACGACCCGCACGACCTGGACGCGTGGCGCGCCGCCGTCCGGCCGAACACGAAGGCGTTCTTCGGCGAGACCATCCCGAACCCGCGCTCCGACGTGCTCGACATCGAGGGCGTCGCCGCGGCGGCGCACGAGGCCGGGGTCCCCCTGATCGTCGACAACACCGTCGCGACGCCGTACCTGATCCGCCCCTTCGAGCACGGCGCCGACTTCGTGGTGCACTCGGCGACCAAGTACCTGGGCGGTCACGGCACCACGATCGGTGGCGTGATCGTCGACGGTGGCAGCTTCGACTTCGCCGCCGACCCGGACCGGTTCCCCGGCTTCAACACGCCGGACCCCAGCTACAACGGTCTGGTCTTCGCGCGGGACCTCGGCGTCGGCTCGGCGCTCGGGGCGAACCTCGCGTTCATCCTCAAGGCGCGGGTCCAGCTCCTGCGGGACCTCGGCGCGGCGATCTCGCCGTTCAACGCCTTCCTGCTCGCCCAGGGCATCGAGACGCTGTCGCTGCGGATCGAGCGCCACGTCGCCAATGCGCAGCGTGTCGCCGAGTGGCTGGAGGCCCGGGACGACGTCGGGACGGTCCACTACGCCGGCCTGCCGAGCTCGCCCTGGCACCCGAACGCGCAGAAGTACGCGCCGAAGGGCGCCGGTGCCGTGCTCGCCTTCGAGCTCGACGGCGGTGCCGATGCGGGGCAGGCGTTCGTGTCGGCCCTGGAGCTGCACTCCAACGTGGCGAACATCGGCGACGTCCGGTCGCTCGTGATCCACCCCGCCTCCACCACCCACTCGCAGCTGACGGCCGAGGAGCAGGCGCTGTCGGGGGTCACTCCTGGCCTCGTCCGCCTGGCTGTCGGCCTGGAGAACGTCGAAGACATCCTTGCCGACCTGGAGCTGGGCTTCACCGCAGCCAAGGGCCTCCTGGGCGGGGAGAAGTAGCAGCAGCGATGTGACGTCGCCGTCCGCGCCGGGGCCCACCACCCCGAGCTCACCACCCCGAGCCGCAGGAGACACCATGGCCATCACCACCCCGAGGGCCGCGCACGACACCCCGGACCAACCCGTCCGCTCGGTGCTCGTGCCCTTCCCTGCGCCGGACGGCGCGCACGGCCGGGACGGCGGCGCCCCGCCGAGCCCTGCCGATCCCATACAGACCTCCCGTTCTCGCAGCAAACCGCCGGTGCCCGCGAGCGGCGCCTGGCGCGAGGGCGACGACCCAGGGCACCGGCTGTTCGCCGACGTCGGCGCGTTCGACCTGGAAGCGGGCGGCCGCCTGCCCGCCGTGCGGGTGGCCTACGAGACCTGGGGCACCCTGAACGCCGACGGCTCGAACGCCGTGCTGGTGCTGCACGCCCTGACGGGCGACTCGCACGTGACCGGCGAGGCGGGCCCAGGCCACGTGACCGACGGCTGGTGGGCCGAGACGGTCGGTCCAGGCAAGCCCATCGACACCGACCGGTACTTCGTGGTGGCGCCCAACGCGCTCGGTGGGTGTCAGGGCACGACCGGCCCGTCCTCCATCGCGCACGACGGGCACCCGTGGGGCGGGCGATTCCCGTACATCACGACGCGCGACCAGGTGGCCGTGGAGATCGCGCTGTGCCGCGAGCTCGGGATCCGGTCGTGGGAGCTGGTGGTCGGCGCGTCGATGGGCGGGCTGCGCGTGCTCGAGTGGGCGCTGCTCGGACCCGAGGCCGACATCGAGGTCCGGAACGTCGCCGCCATCGCCACGACCGCCCAGACCGGTGGCGACCAGATCGCGTGGGCGCACCCGCAGCTGGCCGCGATCCGCGTGGACCCCCGCTTCCGCGGCGGCGACTACTACTCGGCCGCCGACGACGACGGCCCGCACACCGGCCTTGGCATCGCCCGGCAGATCGCGCACACGACGTACCGGACGGGCTACGAGCTGGACCAGCGCTTCGGTCGGCTGCCGCAGGGCGGCGAGGACCCGTTCGCGGGCGGCCGGTTCGCCGTGCAGTCGTACCTCGAGCACCACGGCGACAAGCTCGCCCGGCGGTTCGACGCCAACTCCTACCTGGTGCTCACCGAGTCGATGCTGTCGCACGACCTGGGGCGCGACCGCGGCGGCGTCGAGGCGGCGCTCACCCAGATCACGGCCAGGGCGCTCGTGGTGGCGGTGGACAGCGACCGGCTGTTCCCGCCCACGCAGTCCGCACGCCTCGCCCAGTGGATCCCTGGGGCGGAGTCCCTGCGGATCGTCACCAGCGACGTGGGGCACGACGGGTTCCTGGTCGAGGCCGACCAGATCGGTCCGATGGTAAGTGAGTTCCTCGGGTAACCATCCTGCGGACCGGCAGCCCCAGGATTAGCGTGACCGTATGGCAAAGCTCAATCCGTACCTCAGCTTCAAGTCCGAGGCCAAGGCTGCCCTGGACTTCTACCAGTCCGTGCTCGGCGGTGAGCTCGACGTCAGCACCTTCGGTGGCACCCCGATGGAGGGGATGCCCACACCCGACGAGGACAAGGACCTCGTCATGCACGGGCAGCTCGACACCCCGGGCGGCCTCACGATCATGGCGTCGGACACGCCGTCGTTCATGGAGTACGTGGCGCCGTCTGCCGGCGTCACCGTCGCCCTGACCGGCGGTCCCGAGGACCACGACTACATCAAGGACGCCTACGAGAAGCTGTCCGACGGCGGGACGCCCGGACAGCCGTTCGAGCTCGCACCGTGGGGCGACTACTACGGGCAGCTCACCGACAGGTTCGGCATCTCCTGGATGTTCGACGTCGCTTCCAGGTGAACTGCCGGGTGATCTTTCGTTACTGAACCGGTCTCCAGTAATCTTCGTCGAGCTGATCACCGCCGATCAGCTCGACGAAGAGGAGCGTTCAGTGACAGCTCGCCGTGCTCTCTCCATCCTGGCCGCACTCGGACTCGTGGCGTCCGGCGGGGTCGCGGCCGCCGCGCCGGCCCAGGCCGAACCGCCGCCGCAGGAGGTCCTGTTCGTCGCCAACAACTGGGACGGCACGGCGTCGGTGCTGTCCTCCGGCGCCGACCTCACGCCGGTCGGCGAGGTCGACGTGATCCCCGACCGCGAGCAGCGGCTGCGGGAGATCTATCGCGACCCGATCCGGCTGGCGGCCTTCCTGGTCATCCGCGAGACCGTCGGCGAGGGCCACGACCAGTTCGCCGACGACATGTACACGACCCCGGACGGTTCCTCGCTGGTCGTGTCCCGGCCGAGCTTCGCCGACGTCGTCTCCATCAGCCTCGCGACCGGCGAGGTCGAGTGGCGCTTCCCGGTGTCCGGCCTCCGGGCGGACCACATGTCCGTCTCGCCCGACGGGACGCAGGTCGCCGTCTCCGCGTCGACGGGCAACCGGGTGCACGTGCTCGACATGGAGACCGGCACCGAGGCCGGCTCGTTCCCCACGGGCGACAAGCCGCACGAGAACATCTACACGGCCGACGGGCTGATCTGGAACATGTCGATCGGCGAGGTCAACAACGGCCTGGACGACCCGGCGCTCGACTTCCTCAAGGGCGACCGCGTCATCACGGTGGCCGACGCCGAGACGTTCGAGGTGGTCCGCGAGATCGACATGCGCGAGCGCCTCGACGAGGCAGGGCTGGAGCACCTGTCCGACGCCGTCCGCCCCGCCACGTTCAACCCCGACGAGTCGAAGCTGTACTTCCAGGTGTCGTTCTTCGGCGGGTTCCTGGAGTACGACGTGTCGTCCGACCGCATCACGCGGGTCAAGACGCTGCCGCGCGTGTTCCACGGGCCGCGCACCGACATGGTCAACGACTCGCGGCACCACGGCCTGACCATGCGCCCCTCCGGCGAGCACCTGTGCGTCGCAGGGACGATGGACGACTACGCGGTGGTCGTGGACCGGGCGACGCTCGAGGAGGGCCCGCTGGTCGACGTCGCGAAACCGTACTGGTCCACGGTGACGGGTGACGGCGCGGCGTGCGTGGTCTCGGAGTCTGCCGCCGACCAGGTGACGTCCATCGACTTCGAGACCGGGCAGAAGATCACGTCGGTGCCGGTGGGCGACCACCCGCAGCGGGTCAGGCTGGGCACCGTCCCTGCCGGCTGGTCCGGGGTCCGTTAGGGTCGCCGCATGCTTGCCGCCTACGTGACCAGCTTCTCGCCCGACAGCCCGCTCGACGGCCTGGAGGTGGGTGACCGCCCCGAACCGGACGCCGTGGAGCACTGGACCACGGTGGACGTGCGGGCCGCGAGCCTGAACCACCACGACCTCTGGTCGCTGCGCGGGGTGGGTCTGAAGGAGCAGCAGCTCCCGATGATCCTCGGCACCGACGCCGCCGGCGTGACGCCGGACGGCACGGAGGTGATCGTGCACGGCGTCATCGGGGCCGACGGCCACGGCGTCGGGCCGAAGGAACCGCGCTCGCTGCTCTCCGAGCGCTACCCGGGCACCCTTGCCGAGCGGGTGTCGGTGCCGACGGCGAACCTCGTGCCCAAGCCTGCCGAGCTCTCGTTCGAGGAGGCCGCCTGCCTGCCTACGGCCTGGCTCACCGCGTACACCATGCTGTTCACGGCCGGCGGCCTCGCCCCGGGCGACCGGGTGCTCGTGCAGGGCGCGGGCGGCGGGCTCGCGACGGCGGCGGTCATCCTCGGCGTGGCGGCCGGCCTGGAGGTCTGGGTGACGTCGCGCTCCGCCGAGAAGCGGGACCGGGCCGTCGCGCTGGGGGCGGCGGGTGCGGTCGAGACGGGCGCCCGCCTGCCTGCCCGCGTCGACGCGGTGCTGGAGTCGGTGGGCCAGGCGACGTGGGCCCACTCGATCCGCTCGGTGCGGCCCGGCGGCTCCGTGCTGGTCTGCGGCGCCACGTCGGGTGACGCTCCCCCGGCCGAGCTGACCCGCGTCTTCTTCCAGGAGCTCCGCGTCCAGGGCGTCACGATGGGCTCGCGGGACGACCTCGGCGCGCTCGCCCGGTTCTGCGCCCGCACGGGCGTCCGCCCGGTGATCGACGCCGAGGTGCCGCTCGCCGAGGCCGCCGACGGCCTGGCCAGGCTGCACGAGGGCAACCAGTTCGGCAAGGTCGTCGTCCGCCCCTGAGCCGCCAGCTCCTCCCGCTCCCGTTGGCGGGTTGTGGGGGTCTCAGGCGAAACGGCGGGAGAACTCCTCGACCAGCGTGGGGCCGGTGTCGCCGATCCGCCAGACGTTCCACCCGTCGGCGGTGTAGGAGCCCGACGCTGCCGTAGCGGCAGAGTCCGGGTGCCGGTAGCGAGCGCCGTTGGCCAGCTCGATGGCACCGTCCGGCAGGAGCATGGCCTCGAAGTGCTGGTTACGGCGGGGACGCGACCACACGATGCGCGTGGGCGTACCCACGCTGCGGGCGAGCGCCTCCAGGTCCGGGTCGTCCTCCTCCTCGAACAGCATCGGGGTGCTGGCCCGGATGCTCTCGTTCGGCGGCACGGGACGGGCCGGAGCCTCCGGCGCGCTCGACGGGTACGGGTCGGCCGAGAACGCTGGCTGCCCGTAGCCGTCGTCGGGACCTGCCAGGTAGCCGCCGGACTCCCAGGGGTTCGGCTCCGCGACCGCCGGGGCCACGTTGTCCAGGTAGGTCGACTCGTAGCCGGACTGCTCGCCGTAGCCGTACCCGTTCTGGTCGCCGTACCCGGCGGCCGGCTCGGGCGGGAAGCCGTACGACGGCGCCGCGGGCGCGAAGCTCGACTCGCCGCCGTAGGTGGGCTCCGGCGTGTAGCGGGGCTGGGTGATGTCGAAGTCGGACGGGTCGGTCGAGTCCGCCCCGGAGTAGGCGGGCGCCGCGTCGTACGACGGCGGCTGCCACAGGTTCTCCTCCGCCGGCGGCTGCGGCACGGCGGGCTGCGGGTAGCTCTGCCCGGGCGCGGGCGTCGGTGCCGACGGCGGATAGGCCGACGTCGGCTCGTCCGGCTGGGCCGACGCCGCGAACCGGTCGGTGCGTGAACGACGGCGCACCGACGGCGCCGGCTCGGCGGCAGGCTCTGCGCGCGCGGAGCCTGCTGCGTCGCCGAGCGAGGAACGGCTGGCCGCCAGCCGCGGCGGTGTGCTCGGCGTCGGGCGCGACTCCGCGCCGGGCCGCACCGACGAGATCGGGGCGCTCGGCATGCTGCCGCCGCCGAGACCGCTCGGGGCGGACGGCGCAGGGGCGGACGGAGGGGCAGGCGGCGCGGGTGCGGGTGCCGCCGCGGCGGCCTGGGCGCGGCGTGCGGCGCGGGTGCCTGCCGTGCGCTCGGGTGCGCCACCACCGGCCGGACGGTCGCGCGCGCCACCTTCGGCGCGCTCGGGCGAACCGCCGCCCGCCGCTCGCTCCGGCGAGCCGCCGCTTGCCGCGCGGTCGGGTGAACCACTGCTTGCCGCGCGCTCGGGCGTACCGCCGCGGGGCGCGGCGCCGCGGAGGCTGGACCGCAGCCCTGTCGCAGCGTTCGTCGGCCCGGCGGACGGGTTGTCGGCGAGCGGCGGCGGCGCGGCCTCGGCGCGAACCGGCTTCTGGCGCGCCCGCTCGGCACGGGACAGGGGCGCCTGCGGGGCACGGGTCTGCGGCGCCTGCGCGACGACCGGCATCTTGCCCGTGAGCGCGTAGCCGACCTTGACGCCCTCCTCGAACGCGTCCTTCGGCGCCGCGGAGCCGCCCGCGACCCCGCCGGTCACGCCCGTGTCCATCGAGCTGCTGACCGAACCCTCCATCGAGCCGGTGATCGAGCCGCCGATCGGCGCCGACTTGGGCGCGGGCAGGCCCGGTGGGAGGTGCACGACGAGCGGCGAGACATCGAGGAACTTGCGGCCGTCGTCCGAGTTCACGACGCCCATCTTCAGCACCTCGACGGGCATCGTCGGCTGGCGGAGGAAGTCGACGGCGTTGAGGATCTCGTCCGGCGCGTTCTGGCAGATGATGATGAGCCGCGCGCCGCTGCCACCGTTCTTGCCCGACTGCGTGCGCGTGATCGGCACGCTGTCGTAGAAGGCGGCGACGTCGTGCTGGAACGAGCTCGCGCCGCCGCTGTAGCGCGCCGCGAGGTCCGCCCGCGTCAGCCGGCCGGCCGCACCGGCGTGGTCGAGCGCCTTGGCGAGGTTCTCCCGGTCGAGGTCCGCGACCAGCTCGACGACGACGGGCGAGCCCGACGCGTCGAGCGCGAGCAGGTGCGGTTCGTCCGGGCCGGAGCCCTGCGCGATCGGGAAGACCTCTTCACCGAGGAGTCCGTCGATGTGGGAGTCGACCACCTGGTTGGCCGTGGTCTTGAGTCCTGGTTCCGAGCCGTTCGCACCGTTCGCGGACGTCACGAGGAGGGGCCGCTGGGTATCGACCTCGAACAATGGCATCTCGTGATCTCCCGGGGTCCTGCGGCATCGGTCCGCCTTAGCCTAAAGGCCGTGCGCAAGAGACCGGAAACACGGGGGTGAAGGTGTCGTGTGGCTTGCCCCGGAACTCGGTCGACCGGCGGAACAGGGGTCAGGAGTGGCCGGTCTCCGCCTCGTCGGCGGCGAGCCGCTCCTCGACCCGGGCGATCTTGCTGTCGAGCTGCCCGGCGGGCGCTCCGGGCCGGATGTCGGCCTTGATGACGAGCGACACCCGGTGCCCGCCCCGTGCGACGGCGTCGGTCGCGCGCTGGATCACCGGCATCACCTCGTCCCACGACCCTTCGATCTCGGTGAACATCGAGGTCGTCCGGTTCGGGAGCCCCGATTCCCTGACGATGCGGACAGCCTCGGCGACCTGCTCGGCGACGGACTCGCCTGCGGTCATGGGGGCGACGGAGAACGCGAAGACGGCCATGTACCCAGTCTGCCCCCACCTGTCACAGATCTCGCGCACGTGTCGGACGGACACGGCGCTCGGGTGATCTGGCCGACACGGGCGGGAGCTTCTGGCGGAACCCCTGCGCACGTAGGCTCGACGTGTGAACGTCACCCTCCTCGCGGGCGGGGTCGGCGGTGCGCGGCTCGCGCACGGCCTCGACCTCGCGCTCCGCGCGGCCCCCGCAGAGACACCCACCACAGCGCCGTCCGCCCCTGACGCGAGCCCCGCCCTGACCGTCGTCGTCAACGTCGGCGACGACACGGAGCTCCACGGCCTCGCCATCTCCCCCGACATCGACACGGTCGTCTACACCCTCGCCGGGCTGAACGACGAGGACCGCGGCTGGGGTCTGCGCGGCGAGTCCTACGCGACCCTGGCCGCGCTCCGCGAGCTCGGCGAGGACACCTGGTTCACGCTCGGCGACCGCGACCTCGCCACCCACATCGTGCGCACCGCGCGCCTGCGCCGTGGCGACCCGCTGTCGGCCGTCACCGCGCAGCTCGCCCGCTCGATGGGCGTCCTGCCGCACATCGTGCCCGCCACCGACGACCACCTGGCCACTCTCGTCGACACCCCGTCGGGCCGGATCGGGTTCCAGGAGTACTTCGTGGGGCGGCAGCACGCGGACGCCGTCCTGGGGCTGCACTTCGAGGGGGCCGACGCCGCCCGTCCCGCCCCCGGCGTGCTCGACGCGCTGGACGCCGACCTGGTGGTGCTCGCGCCGTCGAACCCGTTTCTGTCGATCGAGCCGCTGCTCGCCGTGCGTGGCGTCCGCGAGGCGCTCGCCACCGCTCGGGGCCGCCGCGTGGCGGTGAGCCCCATCGTGGGCGGGCAGGCGATCAAGGGCCCTGCCGCCCAGATCCTGGAGACGCTGGGACACGAGGTGTCGGCTCTCGGGGTCGCACGGATCTACGCGGACCTCGTGGACGTGATGGTCATCGACGAGCGCGACGCGAACCTCGCGGGACCGGTGGCCGACCTCGGCCTGGCCGTGCACGTCACCGACACCGTCATGGGCGGACCGCCCGGCCGGGAGCGCCTGGCCCGCGAGCTGCTGGCACTGGCGTGACCGGCGCCGTCGGACGGCGCGGCACGACGGCGGTGGTTCCGCTCCGGGACGGTGTCTCCGGCAAGTCTCGGCTCGCCGCAGTGCTCGACGCGGGCTCGCGGCGCCGGCTCGTCCGGGTGCTGGCCCGGCACGTGGTCGAGACGCTGCTCGCCACCGACGGCATCGGGCACGTGGTGGTGGTGACGGCGGACCCGGTCTTCGCCGAGGAGACCCTGGTGGGTCTGGCGGTCGAGGTGCTGGAGCAGCCGGCCGACCGACCCGGGCTGAACTCAGCCCTCGAGCACGCGCGGGAGGTGCTCGCCGCACGCGGCGCGGGGCCGCTCCTCGTCGCGCACGCCGACCTGCCCGCGCTGACCCCGGCGGACGTCGCGGCCCTCCTCGCCGAGCCCACCCAGGTGGTCATCGCGACGGACCGCAACCGTTCCGGCACCAACCTCCTGCTCCTCCCCGTCGAGACCGAGGCTGATTCGCTTTCAGCGGCCGCAAAGCGAAGAAACCTAGGTCTCAAGGGGGACCGGGACGAGTTCCGGTTCCGGTTCGGGGTCGGCTCCCTCTCCGCGCACCTCGCGGAGGCGGAGGCGCGTGGCCTGGACGCGACGGTCGTGCACAGGCCCGGCACCGCCGTCGACCTCGACACTGCCGACGACTGGTCGCAGCTTCCGGATGAAGTCCGTGCCGCCGTCGGCCAGCAGGTGCCCGGTCTGATGTAGTTTGCGCGGTATCTACGAGCCCCGCTCGTGAACCCGCCCCAGACCCAGGGAGACACCGTGAGTGCTGTGCAGAACGTCGGAATCGTGGGCGCAGGGGCCTCTGGGCTCGCGACCGCCATCCTGTTGGCCGAGGCCGGGGCCGACGTCGTCGTGTACGAGGCGAAGCCGAGCCTCGGGGCCCTCGGGTCCGGCATCACGCTGCAGGGCAACGTGCTGCGGGCCTTCGACCGGCTCGGGATCTGGGACCAGGTGCGGGCCAGGTCGTTCTCGTTCGACGTGACCGGGATCCGCGCACCCGGACCCGAGGCACCAGTGGTCGCCGAGATGCACGACAACAGGATGGGCGGACCCGACTATCCGGCGACCGCCGGCATGTTCCGCCCCGACCTTGCCGAGATCATGCTGGCCCGCGCGCAGGCGCTCGGCGCAACGGTCCGCTTCGGCGCCCAGGTCACGGCGCTGACCCAGACCGACGACGACGCCACGCTCACCCTCGCGACGGACGGCGGACCGGAGGACGTGACCCACGAGCTGGTCGTCGGGGCGGACGGGCTTAACTCCGCCGTCCGCGACCTGATCGGCATCGAGACCCGGCCGGAGCCGAACGGGATGGGCATCTTCCGGGCCTTCGTCAAGCGACCGGCGGAGGCCGACCACACGGAGCTGGTGTTCGGCGGCCCGTGCTACATCGCGGGCTTCTGCCCGACGGGCGAGGACACGATGTACGCGTACCTGGTCGAGGACAAGCAGGACCGCCAGGGCATGACGTCGCAGGAGGGCTCGAAGATCATGGCCGAGCTGGCCCGCCCGTACGGTGCGCACTGGAACGCCATCCGGGCTCAGCTCGAAGAGGGCGTCGAGCACATCAACTACACGTGGTTCACCAGCCACGTCGTCGCCGAGCCGTGGAACCGCGGGCGCGTGGTGATCATCGGCGACGCCGCCCACTCCTGCCCGCCCACCGTCGCGCAGGGCGCCGCGCAGGCCGTCGAGGACGCCGTCGTGCTGGGCGACGTCCTGACCAGGCACGACGCCCTGACGGACGAGCTGTGGGCCGAGTTCCACGGGCGCCGGATCCCGCGCGCGACCACGGTGGTCGAGGCGTCCAACCAGCTCGCGAGCTGGCTGCTGGCCCACGAGCGCGGCGACGTGCAGGGCCTGCACACCACGATCTCCGACCTGGTCTCCCAGGAGCCGTGACCCACTTGGCTCACCAGCCGCCGCGGTGGACCACCTCAGACTGAGGCTTGCGCCGACGGCGGGTGGGCGAGCCCTTCGCCCCGCCGTCCGCCGGGTGCCCGACGGCGACGACGCCGGTGATCTCGAACTCGTCCGGGATACCAAGCTCATCCCTGACCGCCCCCACATGCTCGGGCGGGACGCCGAAGAAGCA
Source organism: Promicromonospora vindobonensis (assembly GCF_042685865.1). Lineage (NCBI taxonomy): Bacteria > Bacillati > Actinomycetota > Actinomycetes > Micrococcales > Promicromonosporaceae > Promicromonospora > Promicromonospora vindobonensis. The sequence goes on from NZ_JBHUOG010000001.1 coordinate 1,940,022, forward strand.
CGCGCCCAGCCCTTCGTCGACCGCGGTCTGGAGCATGAGCAGCGACGCCATACCGACGTCGATGTGCCAGAACGGGACCGGCCAGCGGGACTCGTCGAGGTCTTCCCACCCCTTGTCCTTCTCCGCGTACCGGCGCAGGTAGGCGGCCTTGGAGGCGAGCGAGAGGACGATCACGGGGGCCGTCCGCATCCCGGCGAGCCACGCCGACATGTCGCGCTCCGAGGTGTCCGGCGTCGAAGCGGCCCAGAACCGGTCCCGGTCCTCGGCCGTCTCCAGCACCACGAACGCCCAGCCCTGGCTGAACCCCGCACTGGGGGCGCGGACGGCGTTACGGGTGATGCGGTCGACGGCCTCGGCCGGCACGGGCTCGGCGGTGAACTTGCGGTGCATCCGGCGCTTGCGGACGACGTCCTGAAATTCCATGGGGCTCATTGTCGACCCTCGGCTCCCCGGACTTCGGCCGGCCACGAATCGCGTTGCCGCACGGCACCGCGCCCGCCAGCCTTGGTCCATGACTCTTCAGGCGATCGAGCAGGCGACGCTGCCGCACGGCAACTTCGAGGGGTACCTCCACGGTTCGGAGGTGTCCGTCATCTTCGAGCGGGTGGCCGAGGACGGCATCGGGCCCCGGCTGCACCGGCACCCGTACTCCGAGACCTTCCTGATCCGGTCCGGCCGGGCGCTCTTCACCGTGGGTGGTGAGGAGATCCAGGCCGTGGGCGGCCAGGTCCTCGTGGTCGAGGCGATGGTGCCGCACACGTTCCGGACCCTGGGTGCCGACCTCTACGAGGCGGTGCACATCCACGCGAACGACCGGTTCGAGACGGAGTGGCTGGAGTGAGCCGTCAGCAGGTGGCCAGCAGCATCGGCACGAGCACCGCGTTCAGGTCGTACAGCGGCTCGTCGGTGTAGACCGGGTAGGCGATGTCCCGCCCGGTCACGCCGAGGGACACCTGCCGCTCGCCGTCGGGCGACGTGAGGTTGACCGAGAGAGTGCCGTACGACGCGCCGTCGTGCCCGTAGAGCCAGCCGCCAGGGACGCACGGGTCCGGGAGACGGTAGACGCCGAGGCCGTAGTCGGGGAACGCCTCCTGGCCCACGGTGCGCGGCTCCAGCATGTCCCCGGCGGTCGCCGGGTCGACCAGGCGACCCGTGACCAGGGCCTCGGTGAAGTCGGCGAGGTCCTCCGTGGTGCTGGTGACGGCGCCCGCTGCGTCGAACAGGCTGGGGTCGAAGTGGTCGAGGTCGTACCAACCGGCGCCCTCCGGGCCGGTGTACGCCGACTCGTGGAGGAACGGACCGCGCGTCCCCGGGTCCTCGGGGTAGGCGCTCTGCCGCATCCCGGCCGGGCCGAACACCCTGTGGGCCAGCAGGCTCTCGACGCTCCGCCCGGTGACCTCCTCGAGCATCAGGCCGAGCACCACGTACCCGGCGTTCGAGTACGAGAACCCGGCGCCGGGCTCGTTCATCCAGGGCGCGCTCTGCAGGGCCTCGACGTGGTCGGCGGTCGTGACCTCCTGGCCCATCACCGCGAAGACCTCGTCGACCGACGTCGGGTCGGTCACGCGTGAGGTGAGGATCCAGTCCGTGGCGGTCGGCGCGCCCGAGCGGTGGCTCAGCAGCTGCTCGATGGTCACGCCGGCGGGCATGACGCCGGGCAGCACCTCCTCGACCGGGGTGTCGAGGGTCCACGTGCCCTTCTCGACCTCCTGCATCACGAGCGTGGCGACCATCGACTTGGTGTTGCTCGCCACCCGGAACCGGTCGCTCGGCCTGGCCTTCGCCCGGCCCTCGCGTTCCCGGGTCCCGGCAGCACCGCTCCAGGTGCCCGACGCCGTCTCGACACGCGCCGTCACCGCGACCGCGCCGTCTCCCACGGCGGTGTCCAGGGCGGCGTCGAGCTCGGCGCCGCCCGGCAACCCCGGCCCCTGCGTCAGGGCCCGGTTCTGGGCGACGTCACGCTTGGCCTCGCGGGCGGCGTCGGCCACCTGCGCGGACACGGTGTCGGGTACGTCAGCTGCCGCGAACGCCCGCGGCGGTTCGTCGGCCCCCGTCGCGTGGGCGGACCCAGCGACCACCAGCGGTGCCGCGAGCGCCAGCGTCGCGCTCAGGGCGAGCGCCGCCCGGCGAGTTGAGCGATCCATGGGAGTCTCCTTCGTCTCGGCTGTGCTCCCATCCTGTCGACGGACGTCGCCGCACGGATCACCCGGCCGATGGATATCGCTCCGACCTGCGGTGGAGGTCCGTTGAGCCGCCGTACTACAACCGGTCTGCGATGACCTCCAGGAGGGACTTGCCCTCCACGCCCGCGAGGTCCATCGCCTGCGTGCGGCAGGAGAAACCGTCGGCCAGGTAGGTGGTCCCAGGCGCAGCGTCGCGCAGCGCGGGCAGCAGGGCGTTCTCCGCGACCGCGACCGACGTCTCGTAGTGGCCCTTCTGCATGCCGAAGTTGCCGGCGAGGCCGCAGCAGCCCGCGAGGACCTCGACCTTCGCGCCGCCCTTCTCGAGCAGGTTCTGGTCCGCCTCGTACCCCATCACGGAGTGCTGGTGGCAGTGCGGCTGCACGACGGCGGTGACGTCGGCGAGCGACGGCAGCTCCCACTCGTCGGGGGTGTCGGCCGAGGTCAGCAGCTCGGCGGGCGTGCGCGTCATGCGCGCGACGGCGTGCGCGCGCGGATCGTCCGGGAACAGGTCGAGCAGGTCGGAGCGCAGCACCGCGGTGCAGGACGGCTCGAGCCCCATGATCGGGATGCCGTTCACCGCGTACGGGCCGAGCACCTCGAGCAGCTTGAGGAGGCGGCGCCGGGCGCCGTCGAGCTGGCCGGTCGAGATCCAGGTGAGGCCGCAGCAGGCCTGCTCGTCCGGGACGATCACGGAGTAGCCGGCCTTGGTCAGCACCTTCAGGGCCGCCTGGGGAACCGTCGGGGAGAGCGTGTCGCTGAACGAGTCGGTCCAGAGCACGACCTTCGGCTTGGTCGCGAGCCGTGCGGCAGTCTGGCCCTCGCGCCCGGGCACGCCGAGCCCTTCCTCGTCCATGACGGGCAGCCCCGGCACGCCGTGCGTCGCGCCGCCGCGTGCCCACCACTGGCGGAACGGGATGTCGGCGAACCTCGGCATCGACCGGCGGGTGTCCATCCCGCCGGCCCACAGGACTGCCTTGCCGATCCACTTGACGCCCAGCAGGCCGTTGACCAGCTCGGGAACGTGCCCGGCGAGGCGGGCCCAGCGCGGCAGCCAGCCGAGGGCGTAGTGGTCCACCGGGCGCAGCTTGCCGCGGTAGGTCCGGTAGAGCACCTCCGACTTGTACTGCGCCATGTCGACGCCCGCCGGGCAGTCGCTCGAGCACGCCTTGCAGGAGAGGCACAGGTCCAGCGACTCGCGCACCTCTGGGGCCTGGAGACCACCGACGAGGGTGCCATTGACCGCCTCCTGCAGCACGCGGGCGCGCCCGCGGGTCACGTCCTTCTCGTCCTTCGTGGCCTGGTAGCTGGGGCACATGAAGCCGCCCGACGCCGACGTGTCGGCTCGGCACTTGCCCACGCCCACGCAGCGGTGCACCGCCGTGGACAGGTCGTTGTGGTCGTGCGCGAACGAGAACCCCTCGTACCCGGACTTGCGCCGCGTACCGTGCCCGGACCCCTTGCCCACCAGCGGCAGCTTGGTGCGCACCGGAGCGGCCTGAGGGCGGCGCAGGTCGGCGTCCACGGCCCGCGGCCGCACGACGACGCCAGGGTTGAGGAGGTCCTTCGGGTCGAACAGGTCCTTGAACCGCTCCATCAGCGCGATCGCGTCGGGCGAGTAGATGAGCGGCAGCAGCTCGGACCTGGCGCGGCCGTCACCGTGCTCGCCGGACAGCGACCCGCCATAGCTCGCGACGAGCTCCGCCGCCTCGATCATGAAGGTGCGCAGCACCGACCCGGACGTCTCCAGCGGGATGTCGATCCGCAGGTGCACACAGCCGTCGCCGAAGTGCCCGTACGGCAGGCCGTCCACGCCGTAGCGGTCCATGAGCTTCTGCAGGTCACGCAGGTACGGGCCCAGCTTCTCCGGCGGGACCGCCGAGTCCTCCCAGCCGGGCCACGCCTGCTCCCCCGCGGGCGTACGGCCCGCCAGCCCTGCGCCGTCGGCCCGGATCTGCCACATCTTGGTGGCGTCGGGCCCGGCCGGCAGCACCAGGGAGTCCAGCGCGGTCGACGACGCGACGATCGCGTCCGCCCGGCCCAGCGCCTCGGCCTGCGACGAGCCGCCGACCTCGATCATCAGCCAGCCCGAGACGTCCCGGGCGTCGGCACCCGGCAGCGGGGGCACCGAGCTGTCGCCCTTGGCGCGCCGCACGACGTCGACCAGGCGGGCGTCCAGCCCCTCGACCGCGAGCGGCTTGTGGTCCAGGAGGCGCGGGACGTCGTCCGCGGCCGTGGCCATGTCGGGGTAGGCGAGGACGACGAGCGTCGGCGCACCCGGCGTCTCCACCAGGTTGAGCTCCGCCTCCAGGACCGTGACGAGCGTGCCCTCGGTACCCACGAGGGCGCGGGCGAGGTTCGAGCCGTTCTCGGGCAGGAGGTGTTCTAGCGAGTAGCCCGACACCTGCCGGCCGAACCGGCCGAACTCCGTGCGGATCAGCGCCAGGTTGTCCCGGACCAGCTCCTTGAGGCCGGGGACGTCGGCGAACTCCGGGTCGCCCGAGCCCGCGGTGAACCGGCGTCCGGCGCCGTCGACCACGTCGAGCGACACCACGTTGTCGGCGGTGCGCCCGTACGCGACCGCGTGCGGGCCGCACGCGTTGTTACCGATCATGCCGCCGAGCGTCGCGCGGTTCTGCGTGCTGGGGTCGGGGCCGAAGCGCAGGCCGTGCGGCTTGGCCTCCGCCTGGAGCGTCGACATGATCGTGCCCGGCTGGACCCGGGCCGTACGCCGCTCGGGGTCGATGCTCAGCACCTTGTCGAGGTTCCGTCCCAGGTCGAGGACGACGCCAGGGCCTACCGAGTTGCCGGCGACCGAGGTACCTGCGCCACGCGCCGTGATCGGGATCTTGAGCTCGCGCAGCACCTCGAGCGCCGCGACGACGTCGTCGGTGCTCGTCGGGAAGAGCACGCCCTGCGGGACCACCCGGTAGTTGGACGCGTCCGTCGAGTACTCGGCGCGGCGCCGCGTGCTGGTGTCGACGACGCCGTCCATGGCGGTGCGCAGCGCGTCGGCCACCGCCTCGCGTGCGGCCTCCGCGGCGTGGTCCGCCTCGCGGCGCGCGGCCTTGCGCCGCTCCTCGCTCTCGGCGCGGCGGCGTTCGGCCGCCTCGGCGGCGCGGGCCTCGGCCTTCTCGCGCGCGGCTCGGGCGGCCTCGGCGTCGTCGGCCGTGTGGCCCGCTGAGCCGTGCGCAACGCTTTCGTCGTCGTTCATACCGTTCCGGGACGGGGCGTCGGGGGTCTGCGATGGCACCTCGCGATTCTCGCACCAGAAGGCGGCGAACCGCGCACCTGTCCGACCTGCCGTCGAGTGCTGGGTCCCTGCGGGTTTCTGGCTGTGAAACCCACAGATACCCAGCACCCGACGGAGAGGGTGGTCAGCCCTCGAACGTGACGTCCAGGGTGATCTCGCCCACGCCCGTGAGCGCCTTCGAGATCGGGCAGCCGACCTTCGCCGCCTCGGCCGCCGCCTTGAAGCCGGCCTCGTCGACGCCGGTGGCGAACCCGCGCACGGTCAGCGCGCTCTTGCTGATGTAGAGGCCGCCGGCCGGGTCCGGTCCGAGGGTCACCTCGGCGGTGACCTCGATCTGCTCCGGCGTGCCACCGGCGGCGCCCAGCTCATTGGTGAACGCCATCGTGAAGCACGACGAGTGCGACGCCGCGAGCAGCTCCTCCGGGCTGGTGACGCCGTTGGCGTCGTCGGCGGCGCGCGCCGGGAACGACACGTCGTACGTGCCGACGCCCGACGACGACATCTCGACCTGTCCCGACCCTTCCTTGAAGGTGCCGTTCCAGGCGGTGCGGGCGGTACGTGCTGGCATGATGCACTCCTTGACTGACGAGAAGAGATCTCGGATGGATCCTGCCTTCTCGACACTACCGGGCGAGCGGCGGTGTCACGGGGCGAGGTCGAGCAGCTCCTGGTCGACGGCCATGACGGTCCAGCTGTTGCCGTGGGCGTCCGCGAGGTCGTAGGCCGGGACGAACAGCTCGGTGCCGTCGGAGACGGTGTAGCGCACCTCCGTGAGCGTCGCCGTGACGATGGTCACGTCCTGGACTGGCCAGGCGATCGGCCCGCCGGGCTCCGGCACGGTCCGCGGCCCGGCTCCTGGCGAAGGGTGCGCCTGTCCGGACCCGCCCAGCGCTGCACCGGCGAACCGCGGGTCACCCAGCCGCTCGACGGCCTCCGACTCGCTGATCACCGGGTACGCGCCGAGGCTCTCGCCCTGCGACCCCGCCCTGCTGACGCGCACCTGCGCGGTGGTCGGCGTGTCCGACAGCCCGGCCCCCGCGTGGAACACGAACCCCGTGACGGCCGACAGGTCGCCGGTCCTGTCGAGCGTCTCCACCCCGGACTCGGCCTCGCTGTCGGGACCCGCTTCGTCCGGTGTCCCGAGGAGCGACGGCGCATCGCCGCTGGACTCGACGGCCCTGTCCGCGGTCGGCTCCGGCCCCAGACCGTTCTCTCCGGCCAGGTAGCCGCCGCCACCCACCGCGACGATCCCGGCCACCGCGGCCGCGACCAGCCACGGCGTCCGACGCCGGTGCCTGCGCACCGCCAGCTCGTCCGGCTGCTCGCTCCCGGCGGGCTCCCGTCCGGCGGGCTCTCGTCCAGATCCGGGCGCGCCGGGCTCCGCCCCGGTCTGCTCGGCGATCAGTGCGTCGACCTTGGCCCGGAGCACGCTCTGGGCAGGATCGGGCGCGCGCCTCGCGGGGTCCGCCGCCACCAGGCGGTCGAACGCCGGGTCCCCCGGCCGCTCGTGCTCGTTCATCGCCGTCCCTCCGTGCCGTGCTCGGCCACGCACCGCGCACACCCCTTACATGTGCTCATGCGTCCACCGCTTGCTCCTGGCCGTCCCACGCGTCGCGGAGCCGAGCCCTCGCACGGGACAACGCTGCGTCGGCCCCGCCCCGGGAGACGCCGAGCACCTGGGCGAGCTCGTCGCCCGACAGCCCGTCCCAGGCGACCAGCAGCAGGATGCGCCGGTCGCGCGGAGTCAGCCGGGACAGGACCTGGCGCACGACGTCGTCGGTCGCCGCAAAGGTCGCCGGGTCCACGTCGTCCGGCTCGTCCGGGACCACTGCGACGGGCAGCGCCCGCATCTTGCGCCGGTGGTTCGCCAGCACGTAGCCGGCCGTCCGGTACATCCACGGCAGCTCGGCGCCGTCCGGCACGTCGTCGCGACGGCGCCACGCGGTGGCCAGCACCTCGGCGGCGAGGTCCTCCGCGTCGGAGGCGCGGCCGCCGTCGGGCAGCCGGCGGACGAAGTACGAGTAGAGGGCGCGCGAGTGCGCGTCGAAGAGCGCGCTGAACCAGGCGTCGTCGTGCGGAGGCCGGTTGTGCGGCGGCTCGTCCTGCGGGGCGCCGGGGCTGTCGTCCACACCCCCACTCTGTCGCGAACACCGGTCCCCTTGCACCAGGCACGGACAAAGAAACAGCGTGATCGGCAATTCGTCAGGAGATCGGCAGCTCGGGACTCCCGATCTCCTGACGAATTACCGATCACGCTCACGCTCTACGTCAGCAGGCGCCCAGGTCCTGCCACACACCCCACTCGGACGGTGCGGGCGTCTCGCCCTGTGTCCACCACTTGGCACGCCACTCGTGCCCGTTGTGCGACACCGTGTCACCGCCCACGTAGACCTCCGAGGCGCTCCATGCCGCCGAGGCACACACATCGCCCGGCGGATCCGTCGGTGGGTCGGTCGGCGGGTCGGTCGGCGGATCCGTCGGCGGGTCGGTCGGGCCGTCGTCCTCCACAGGTCCCGGCGTGCCGGAGCCCAGCACACCCTGCAGGGCGCCGGTGAGCGCGCCGGACCGGTCACCAGACAGGTCCCACCACATGGCCCCGCCCAGGCCCTGGGCCCGGATGTAGCTGGCCTTGGCGGTCACGGACTGCTCGTTGTCGTACGACCACCAGGTGCTGCCGTCGTGCCGCCAGGCGGCCCCCAGCTCGGCGTCGTAGTACCCGGTGCCGGAGTTCTTGATGACGTCGTAGTCGTTGATCCCCGCCTCCCACTGGCCGGAGGCCGGGCCGGTTGCAGTGCCCCATGCCTCGGACGAGGAAGCGCCGGTCCAGCCGCGCCCGTACATCGCGAGGCCGAGGCCGAGCTGCGCTGGGTCGATCCCGGCGTCCACGTACGACTGCACCGCGAGGTCCACGCTGAACTGCCGAGCGGGCTCCCGCGGGTCCGCTGGGTCGTGGTAGAGGTTGCCCTGGTGGCCCGTGAGGGCCGGGTCCCATGCACCGTGCAGGTCGTAGCCCTGGACGTTGCCGAAGTCGAGGTAGTTGAAGATCTCGGGGTCGTTCCAGCCGCCGGCCGTGATGTCCGCGGGGTTGGCCGGCAGGAACGCGGAGAGCTCGTAGTCCTTGCCCGTCGTCGCGCCGAGCGCGTCGAGCTGCTGCCGGAACTCGGCGAGCAGGAGCTTGAAGTTGCGCGCGTCGTTCACGGGGTCGACGTGGTTGCCCTCCGCGCCGTTCGGCGAGCCGGGCCACTCCCAGTCGATGTCGAACCCGTCGAAGACGCCCGCGGCGGCACCTGCGCCACCGCGCCCGTCGATGACCGGCAGGTTGCCCTTGATGAACATGTCGATGCAGCTCGACACGAGCTTCTCGCGCGAGGCGTCCGTCTTGGCCGCCAGGGAGAAGTTCTTGGACCAGGTCCAGCCGCCCATCGACATCATGACCTTGAGGTCAGGGTGCTTCGCCTTGAGCTGCTTGAGCTGGTTGAACGATCCCGCCAGTGGCTGGTCCCACGTGTCGGCGGCGCCCGAGACCGAGTTGGCGGCCGTGTACCCCATGCCGTAGTCGGCCCAGGCGTCGCCGGCGCCGTCGGACCCGTTGGGCCCGGGGCTCTGGGCCTTGTTGGCCTCGAAGCACTCGAGGTTCTGGTGGTGGATGTTCGCGAAGGCGTAGTTGATGTGGGTCAGCTCGTCCGCCACCCCGGACGTGTCGAGCTGCTTGACCTGGTAGCCGCGCCCGTACACGCCCCATTGCGTGAAGTAGCCGACGCTGCGGAAGCCGTTGATGGCGGAGGAGCTCGCCGCCGAGGCGGGCTCTGCCTCTGCCGCGTTCGCCGCGCGCAGGCCTACGCCCGCCACGGCGGCGGAGGCGGCGACGGCGAGCGCCGCCACCCCCGCGAGGATTCTCCTGGTCGTCCTGCTGGCGCCTGACGCCGGTTCGTACGTCGAGTCCATCGTCTTCCCTCTCTGTTCCGGTCGCGCTGCTCCAGAAACGGTGTTCCGCTAAAAGTAAGGAAACCTGCGTTAATGGGAAATAAGGGAATTCCACACGATGGGACTACGTAGTGGAACCATCTGCTACCGCACGAGGTTGTTTCGGCCGGCCCGTCGAGTGGCCGAAACAACCTCCTGCGGTAGCAGGTACATCGGCCGTTCGGCGGGGCAGGATCGCAGGTCGATCGCGGCACCGCAGCAAAAGTCGTGGGCTCAGTTTGATGCGGGTGAAACGCGAGGAGGCCATACTTGCGAGCACCGTGAACGAATCCGGGAGGCTCGACGATGACCGCGCTGCCGCTGCAAGTCGTTTTTCCGCTCTCCCTCGGTGACCGCACCGTGGCGCCCCACGTCGCGTGCGAGCTCAGCCGAGTGGCGGGTGACGAACCTGGATGTGTAGACCAGACAGCCCGGATGCTCGATGACGAGCATCTCCTCGGGACGGCGCTCATGCCGGACCCGCTGCCCGCCGCGCGTGCGGTGCGAGAAGCCGTCGGCCCGCTCGGGCTCGACGACGACGCGCGCCGGGTGCTGCTCGTCGCGGCCGTCGCCGTGGTGGACCGCACCGACGTGCTGCTCGCAGCGTCCGGCACCGACATCGACACGCTGATGGCCGGTCCGGCCGGGCGTCACCTGCATCTCGTGGGGGGGCCGGTTCCGGTTCCACCATCCGCGCGTCCGCTCGGTGGTGCACGCCGACGCCGACCTGGCCACCCGCACCGCCGCCCACGTCGCCCTGGCGGACGTGCACCGCAAGGCCGACGAACCGCTCGTCGCCATGTGGCACACGGCCCTGAGCACGCTCGCCGGCGATCCGCTGCTCGCCGACGGCCTGGTCGAGCTCGCCGAGCAGCATCTCGCCCGCGGCGACGTACACCGCGCGCACGAGGTCGCCCGCGAGGCCGCGAGCCACGGCACCGGACCGGTGCGGGCACGCGCCTTCGCGGTCGCCGGGCGGGCGGCGCTGTGGGCGGGGCACGTGCACGACGCCGTCGTGCACCTCCGCCGTGCCACCCACCCTGCCGACAGCGGCCCGTCCGCCGTCGGTGCGCCGGACGCCGCGCGCCCACTCGGTATCGCGCTCGCACTCCTGGACGGCCGGCCCGACGCCGTCCTGCCCGATGACGCCTGCGGCGTCGACCGTGCGGCGATCGCCGCCGCGCGCAAGACGATCCGCCTGCTCGACGGCGCCCCCGGCGAAGCCTCCGCCACCCTGTCCGAGGTCGCGGAGCTGGCTCCTGCCCGGCCCGCCGGGCGGTGGTTCGACGGTCCGGACGAGGCGATGACGCCGCTCGCGGAGGCGCACCTGCGAGTGGGGCAGTCCTACCTCGCGCTGCGCCTCGGCGACATCACCGGGGCCGCGTCCGTGCTCGACGACGCCGTCGAACGCCTCCCCGTGGCCCTCGCGTTCGGCGGCCTGGGGATTGCGCTCGCGCGGCGCCTCGATCTGGTCCGCGACGGGCACCTCAGCCGGCCGACGGCAGCGCTCGAGGCGTCGGTACCGGGTCAGGTCGCGCCCGTCGTCCGCGCGGCCACGCTCGGCGACCGGGCCCAGACCGCCGTGTTCGACGGTCGCTGGGTCGAGGCCGCCACGCTGCTCGGGCTCGCGGCCGAACGGGGCGGCGACGACCTGCACCGCCTCTGGCTACCCACGTCCGATCCCGTGGAGCTGCTGGTGCTCGCCGGGCAGGACCGGGCGGCCCGGCGCTCCTACGAGCGCCTGCGGCTGCGCGTCCTGCCGTCGGTGGGGCCGGAATCGGCGGGCGGGTTCTCCGGCGGACCGGTGCGCCGCCGTCGGCTCGACCTGGCGCGCGCCGAGCTCGCCCTCGCCGATGCCTCCGGCGTCAACCGGGCACGCGAGCGTGCCGTCGAGGCCTCGCTCCGCGTGGGCTCCACGTTCGAGCGCGGCCTCACGGAGCTGGTCGCCGCGCGCGCCCTGGCTCGCCTCGGCCTGCCCGTGGATGCCGCAGCGCACCTGCTCGGGGCGCACGAGCTGTTCGAGGAGTCCGGCGCGAAGGCCTGGGAGCACGTCGCCGAGCAGGCGCTCAAGACGCCGGACTTCCTGCCGGCGGGCACTGGTCGTGGCGCACCCGGCTCCGGACGGGCCACACCAGGCTCGGGCGGCGCGGTTCTCCGGAGGGTCGGTCCCGGCGCACCCGCCGAGGGCCTGTCGACCACCCCGGTGCGATTGACCGGCCGTTCGCCCGGCGAGCCCCGTTCGGCCGGCGAGACTCGTCCCACCACCGACACCCGTCCGTCCGGCGAGGCCACCGGGCCGGCGCCGGGCGAGCCGTCGGGAGGTGCCGCCCCCGACGTCGGGCAGGAGGAGCCGTGCGGGCAGTGGAACGGCCTGCTCACCGAGCGCGAGCTCGACGTGGCCCGGCTCGTGGTGCAGGGCCGGACCAACCGGCAGGTCGCCGCGAGCCTCTACGTGTCGGTCCGCACCGTCGAGGTGCATCTGGGACGGGTCTTCCGCAAGCTCGGGGTGCGCTCCCGGACGGAGCTGGCGGTCCTGGCGCTCCGCGGCTGAGCCGGAGGTGCAGCGCAGGGTGGAGGCCGAGGAACGAGGCATCCGCCCGGAGCGGAACCGTAGGCTCGGCCGCGCAACGACACAGCGGCTGAGCCGGTACGGGCCCGCTCAGGCCTCGAGGAGGATCGTCACCGGGCCGTCGTTCACGAGCTCCACCTGCATGTCCGCACCGAACCGTCCGGTCTCGACGGTCAGCCCGCGCTCCCGGAGCGCGGTGACGACGGCGTCCACGAGGGGCTCCGCGACGGGTCCCGGTGCCGCCTGGTTCCACGTGGGGCGGCGCCCCTTGCGGGCGTCGCCGTAGAGCGTGAACTGGCTGACGACGAGCACCGGTGCGCCGAGGTCGGCCACCGACTTCTCGTCGTGCAGGATCCGCAGGTCGGCGATCTTGCGGGCGATCGTCTCGACCTGGGCGGGGCCGTCGTCGTGGGTCACGCCGACCAGCGCAAGGATCCCTGGCTTGTCGATGGCGCCCACCACCTCGCCGTCGACCACCACCGACGCGCGGGTGACGCGCTGGAGCACCGCCCTCATCGGCGGCCGTCGGTGAACGCGTCGGCGAAGACCGCACGGACCTCTCCGACCGGCCGTCCCCCGCCGAGCACCGGCACGCGACCCAACCCGTCGAGCCCACCCGGGTACACCCCCGGCAGGGCTGCCGCACCCGCCGCGCGCAGGGCGGCGGCGAGGATGGCCGGACGAGACCGGGCGGAACCGTCGAGCACCTTGAACGCGATGGCTGAACCGTCGGGCAGGCCTGCCGCGTAGATGCCCTCGGCACCGTCCTTCGCGACCAGGCCGGGCACCGCCTGCATGGCGAGCGTGGCGTCGCGGCCTGTGCCGCCCACCATGTCGGGGTGCGCGGAGATCGCGCGGCTGGCCCGTGCTTCCTGCGAGCGGACGTCGACGGTGGGTGCGGCGCCGAGGACCGAGAACGCGCGCGCCAGGCCGAGCAGCGTCGTGGAGAACAAGGGCGCTCCGCAGCCGTCCACCGTGGTGTGCATGACCACCTCTGCGTCGCCCGTCAGCTCGAGGATGGTCGCACGCACCGCCCGCTGCAGCGGGTGCTCCGGCGACAGGTAGGTCTGGATGTCCCAGCCCTGCGTGAGGCAGGTGGCGAGCATCGCGGCGTGCTTGCCCGAGCAGTTCTGCGCGAGAGGCGCGGGCCCCGGACCGCCGGCCAGGGGCGCCATGTGCCACTCGAGCGCGGCGGGCGGGTAGAGCGGCAGGTCGGGCGTGTTCTGCAGCGCGCCGACGCCGAGGCCCATGGAGCCGAGAATCTGCAGCACGCCCTCGAGGTGGAACCGCTCGCCGTTGTGGCTCGCGGCGGCCAGGGCCAGCAGGCGGTCGGGCAGCTCGAGGCCCGCGCGCAGCATCGCGACGAGCTGCAGCGGCTTGAGCGACGACCGTGGCCAGATCGGCGTGGTCGGGTTGCCCACCTGGATCACCGGCCGGCCGGACGGGTCGAGCACCACGAGGTGCCCCAGGTGCACCGACTCCACGAGGTCGCCGCGGATCACCTCGGCGAGCGGGGCTGCGTCGTCGAGCACGCCGCCCGACGCCGCGCTGCCCGGCCGGGGCATCGACGACGCCGCCCGCCCGGCCGGCATCGGCGCCGTCACCAGCCGCTCTGCGGGCCGCGCGGCTTGTTGCCCGTGCCGTAGGGCTGGAGGCGGGGCCGCACGCTCACCCAGTAGATGATCGCCGGCGCCACCGCGATGATGTTGAGGAACGAGCCGAACATGAACCCGCCCTGCATCCAGCCCTGGGGCAGGCCGAGGAAGCCGAGAGCCGCCGCGAAGGCCAGGATCGCCAGCCAGCCGGCCTTGGGCACCCGCCCTTCGGCCCGGTAGCCCTTGTCGGGTCGACGCGTTGCGTCGATGAACGCGACGACCTGCACGACGAAGACCACGAGCGCGAGCGCGGCCATGACGAACCACTGCAAGAATCCCACGGCGCGAGCCTACGGCACGGACTCAGTCCTGACGGGTGTGCCTGGCGCCGAACAGCATCGTGGCGACCATCAGCATGAACACCACCACGCCGAGCAGGGCAGGTAGCAGCGCCCACAACCAGCTCACAGTGGGTCCGACCACGAGGAACGCAGCGGCGGCCAGTGTCCGTGCAGAGGCCCATCTCCGGCAGATCCGGGACGCGGTACTGGACCACAACGGGTCCCGGTCCCAGAGCTCGGTGGGCAGCCTGTGATGGGCAGGCGGTGGGTGACGGTTGGTGCGGGTGGCAGTTGGTGGCAAGTGGCTGACGGGCAGGCAGGTGCCGGTCTGTGGCAGCTTGTGGGCAGCCGCCGGGCAGTCGGTGGTGGCCAGCCGGTGGTGGCCAGCCGGTGGTGGCCAGCCCTTGGCCGAAGACCCGGTAGTGCGCCCGCCCGGATGCCGAGTGCAGAGTTCGACGCGGCCTCGGGTGCCGACTGCAGAGTTCGACGCGGCTCACGGTCCTGAAGCCGCAACGAAGTCTGCACTCGCGAACGGTGCCCGCAACCAACTCTGCACTCGGCACCCGAGTTGGCCAGGTCAGCAGCAAGGTAGGCCGGGCCGGCGTCGGGTCAGGTCGGCGTCAGGCCAAGCCGGACCGGCGTCGGGTCAGGTCGGCGTCAGGCCAAGCCGGACCGGCGTCGGGTCAGGTCGGCGTCAGGCCAAGCCGGACCGGCGTCGGGTCAGGTCGGCGTCAGGCCAAGCCGGACCGGCGTCGGGTCAGGTCGGCGTCAGGCCAGGTCAGACCGGCGTCACGCCGGACCGGCGCCAGGCCGGGCCAGCCAAGCCGGACCAGCGGCACCAACAACACCAGCACCAACAACCCCGGCAGCCCTGTCCCTGGAAGTCACAGCTCCGGCAGCGCGTCCCGGGCCTCGCCCGGAGAGGCTCCGGCGGCCTCCAGCGTGTCGACGACGGGCGACCGCAGCAGCATCACCAGCGACTGCACCTGCCAGTCGCCCTCGCCCACGGTCCGGGGGTCCACCTGCGCCGCCACGGAGGTCAGCACGTCGCGCCCGCGCGCCCCGTCCGCCCCGGATCCGACGTCGGACGCGAGCTGCCGCACGCCCGTCGCGAAGCCCTCGACCAGACCGGCCACCGGCTCGACGTCGTGCTCCCCCTGGACGACCGGGAGCACCCGGCGGGCGAGGACCCGGACCGACCGCATGGTCCGGTCCACGAGCACTGCCTGGTCCTCGAGCCGTCCGAGCTCACCGCGGTGCACCCGCCCCACGGAGATCCGAGCCAGCTCGCGCGCACCACGCGCGGCCTCCTGCCACTCGGCGAGCACCGGTTCGGAGGCGCGGCCACGCACGAGGGCTGCGCGGACGTCGTCCGCGTCACGCGAGCGCAGGCCGCGGGCGAGGGTCTCCAGGGTCTCCGCGAGCTCGGTCACCGCCTGCTCGGCGAGCGCTCGCGGACGACGCCGGGTGTCGCCGGGCGTGAGCAGGGCGACCAGCAGTGCGACCGCGCCGCCGATCAGGGCGTCCGTCCATCGCCCGAGCGGCCCGCCCGATACCGACGGCAGGCCCACCACGATGATCGCCTGCACCCCTGCCTGCGTGACGAGGAGGGCACCCCGGTCGATGAACCGCGCGGCGACGGCGGAGATGAACAGCACCAGGCTGAGCTGCCACCAGCCCGACCCGATCAGGTGCACGATCAGGTCGCCCATGGCAACGCCGACGGCCACGCCCACCGCCATCTCAGACACCTTGCGGACGTCCCGCTGCGCGGTGAAGCCGAGGAGCACCCAGGCCGCGACCGGTGCGAAGAACGGCTGCTCGTGACCCAGCACGTAGCGGGCGATGAGATAGGCAACCCCTGCGGCGAGCGCCGCCTGCGCGATCGGGATCATGCTCGCCCGCGCGCGGGTCCAGCCCTGTCGCAGCCGGGTGCGCAGCATCAGCGTGCGCATGGCCTTGCGCCACATCTCGTCGGCCGCGCCGGGCAATGAGGTCACGAGGGCATCTTCGCACTCACGCCCGGGCGGCGGCCGCCGCACGGCTGGTCAGATCAGGCTGCCGGGCCCCCGCAGGCCGCGGGTCAGCGGGCCGTGCGCCTCGGGGCGGTCGACCGACACGCCGTCGCCGGGGACCACCGTCTCCTGCGCCGCGGACACCTCGATGGTCTGACCGGAGATCTCACCGGACACCATCAGCTCGCTGTCCTCCGGCACGTTGCGCTTGAGCACCGCGAGGCCGATGGGGCCCAGCTCGTGGTGGCGGGCCATCGAGGTGAGCGTCCCGACGACCTTCCCGGCTTCGCCGCCCGACGCCGGGAGGCGCACCTCGGAGCCCGGCTCCGGCAGCAGGTGCTGCGAACCGTCGAGGTGCAGCATGACCAGCCGGCGGGGCGGACGGCCGAGGTTGTGCACCCGCGCGACCGTCTCCTGGCCCCGGTAGCAGCCCTTGCTGATGTGGACGGAGGTACGCAGCCAGTCCAGCTCGTGCGGGATGGTGCGGCTGTCGACCTCGCGTGCGTAGCGCGGGCGCCACGCCTCGACGCGGAGCGCTTCCGTGGCCCAGGTACCGGCGAGCTTCCAGCCGGCCGCCTCGCGGGCGGCGACCTCGGTCTCCAGGTCAGCACGGGGCACCAGCACGAGCCGCCACGGACGCTCGGCGCCGGGGTGCTCGGACTCGGGCGGACCGTAGCGCGTGCCACCGCCGACCACCTTGGGCCAGGCGTCGTGCCAGGTCACCGGCTCGCCCTCGATGCCGTCGGCAGCGACAGGCTCGCCGATCGCCGCCCACTCCTCCGTGGCGTCCGTCACCTCGACGCGGAGCGTGAACTTCATGCGGTCGAGCCAGCCGGCCAGGCCGGGCGCCGACTCGCGCTCGGTGATCAGCCACGTGGCCTCGCCGTCGTCCACGGCGCCAGCTACATGCTCGATGTGGCCCTGCGGCGACAGGACGAGCAGCTCGGTGCTCGTCCGGGGGGCCAGGTCCTCCAGCTGCTGCGACGTGATCGAGTGCAGCCAGGTCAGCCGGTCCGGCCCGGCGACCCGAACGACCCCCAGGTGCGACTGGTCGACCACGGCGCCGCCGCGCGACAACGCACGCTGCTCGGCCGTCGGGTCGCCGTAGTGCCAGGCGATCCCGGCATCGGGGCCTGCGGCGGCGACCGCGCCGTGGCGGCTCAACAGGGGGCTCACGTAATCCATGCTCACCTCAGGTGCAGCGTTGTGGGCGGGCGAGGCATTCCCCGCCCGCAAGACGTGTCAGAGGAGCAGGTCACCGGAGTGGCTCGTGCCGCCGACAGGGCTCATTGCCGGTCCAGCTCCGCCGACGCGTACGAGCGCAGCGGCTCGCCGAACGCGGCGAGCTCCTCCACCCACAGCAGGCGGCCCTCGACCAGTCCGTACAGTCGCTTCGACGCCCGGACCTCCGACGCCGTCGACGTGCGAGCTATCGCGTCCGACGCCAGGTCGATCCGCCCGTTGCCGGCCGCGCCGATGTAGACGGTGATGCGCCCGGAGGCGTCGGCCACGAGCACCTCGAGCGCCTGCTTGTCGTCCTCGAGCCCGTCGGGACGGTCGGTGGACACGCGCCAGTAACCGGTCTCGGTGGACCAGACGGTTCCGGCTGCCGGGACGTCGACGGGGGCGGCGCTCGTCGGCGCCTCGGTCTCCGTCGGGTCCGGCACCGGGGCCGGCCATTCGCCGTCGCCGGGCAGGGCGTCAGGAACCGCGTCCTCCAGCACCCGCAGGGTGGACTCGAACCGCAGGTAGGGACCGCCGTCGTGGTCGAAGACCAGGTCCTGCACGAACGCCTTCTTGCCGATGCCCGGGTACTCGATCACGCCCTCGCCGCGCCACCGCCCCACCAGCCAGGCCAGCGGGTACACCTCGGGCGAGAGTCCGTCCGGGAAGGTGAACGTCATCAGCGCTGGCCGGCGTACAGCTTGTAGACGACGTAGCCGGCGAACCAGGTCACCGCGACGGCGACAGCGACGATGAGGCCGGTGAAGATGAGCTCAAGGGCATGGATCGACATGGTGTCGATCCTAACGGTCCAACGCCTACAGTCAGCGGCATGCGCCAGCTCGTGATCAAGACCACTGCAGGCCTGGACCGGCCCGAGGCCACCAACCAGGCATTCACCGTCGCCGCAGCCGCTGTGGCGTCCGGGGCCGAGGTGAGCCTCTGGCTCACCGGTGAGTCGGCCTGGTTCGCGCTGCCGGGCCGCGCCGCGGATCTCGCGCTCGAGCACGCGACGCCGCTGCCCGACCTGCTGGAGGTCGTCCTGGCCGCTGGGACCGTGACGCTCTGCACCCAGTGCGCCGCGCGCCGCGACATCACCGAGGCGGACGTGCTGCCAGGGATCCGGATAGCGGGTTCCGCCCTGTTCACCGAGGAGATCCTGCGCGAAGGAGCTCAGGCCCTGGTCTATTGAGACAGGTCCGGGGACGAGTAGTCGGTAGTACGTCAGGTGATCGGCAGCCCGGGGCTGCCGATCACCTGACGTACTACCGACTACTCGTCGCGGGAATACTCAGGCGCGGACCAGCCCCGCCCGACGCATCATCAGGTACATCTCGCACCCGAGGCACAGCCCGACGACGGCGTTGAGCGCCGCGGCGACGAACGCCACCGCTGCCGCGATCGGCACCGCCGGCAGCACCCCGAGGAACCCGAGGAGCACGCCCACCGCTGTGACGAACAGGCCGACCCCCTGCGCGAAGCGCGGCGGACGCCGGTCCTCCAGCTCACCGGGCGGGCCGAGACGAGGGCGCACGAACTTCTTGAACAGCATGCCCTGCCATGAACCCTCGGCACCGCGCACCGTGCCGAGCACGAAGCTCAGCATGATGAACGTCAGCAGCCACAGGCCTGCGGTGCTCGCGCCGAGCAGCACGACGGCCGCCAGCAGCACCGCCGTGATGCTCGCTCCCACCCGCGGCCCGCGCGGGTCGATCCCCTTGCTCACACTCATGACTGCCCTTCCCCGTCCGCTTCGGCCACCGCGACCTGAACCCGGTTCAGCGCCTGGCGTGCCTGGGTGTCGGACACCACTCCGCTCATGCGGGCCACCTCGCGCCCACCACCGTCGACCACGAGCACGGTGGGGGTGCGAAGCACGCCCAGGCTGCGCACGAGGTCGAGGTGGTCGTCGACGAGGAGCTCACGGTGACCGACGTCGGAGGCCGACCTGGTGAGCCCGCCGAGCACCCGGGACGTGGACCGGCACGCGGCACACACCTCTGCCGAGAACTGCACGAATGTCACCCGGTCTGCGAGCGCGATGCCTGAGGACGCCCAGTCGATTCCGACGGGCGTTTCTCTGGGCGCGCGCACCGCCCCCTGACGTGCCGACCACCACACTCCGAGCGCCGCAGTACCCAGCACGAGCACGACCAGCGCTATCACCTGTCCCAGCATTTAACCCACGATGCCGTGAGTTGCTCGTCCAGACAAGTCCTCACCTGCAATGACGCCTGTCACAGTGCGGGGTTCTGCCCTTCTCGCACGGTCGGACGCATGCTTTCCTTGGCTGGACACCCGGCGCAAGCAGTATTTCTCGTGCCGAAATGCCGACCTGCCGATGCCGCTCCGATGGTAACGTGCATGCATCCGCATATATGGGAGAATTTGCTAAGATGGAAGTTTTGCCAACTCGCACCTGGAATGGAATCACCATCCCGGCCGCCGGTGTGTACCAGATCGACCAGAACCACAAGCGGCTCGGCTTTCTTGCCATGCACATGATGGTCAGCCCCGTTCGCGGCGAGTTCGCCGAGGGCGAGGCGTCCGTCGTCGTCGCGGAGGATCCGCTCGCCTCGCGGGTGACCTGCACCATCCAGACGGCGTCGATCGACACGCACGTGCCCGACCGCGACGCCCACCTGTCCGGCCCGGACTTCCTGGACGCCGAGAACCACCCCACCATCGAGTTCCGCAGCACCGGCTTCCGGATGCGGACCCAGGTGGACCCGATCTTCTCGTGGGCGCGGCTCAAGGCAGGCACCGCCGGCCGGGCCCCGCACGACCCGCTGCAGCCCGACGGCTCCTTCACGAAGTTCGTCATGGACGGCCTGCTCACGGTCCGCGGCGTCACGCGCCCGGTCTCGCTCGAGTGCGAGTTCGGCGGAGTGGGTCACGACCCCTACGGCCAGGACATCTTCGGCTTCCACGGCAGCTGCGACATCGACCGCGAGGAGTGGGGACTCCTCTGGAACGTCGCGCTCGAGGCCGGCGGAGTCCTGGTCGCCAAGAAGGTCCGCATCGAGATCGCCGGCGAGATGATCCGTCAGTCCGAGTCCTGAGCGGCCCGACGGCGTCGTGACCGCCGGTGGCGTCATCGCTTCAGAGGATGACCATCCGGCCCACGACGAACACGAAGATGCCACACACGGCGACGGGCAGCGCGCTCGCCGAGAGCCCGGCCAGCCGGGCCCGACGAGCCGGCAGCCGTTCCAGCAGCAGGTGCAGCGCACCCACGACGACGCCCGAGACGAGCCCGCACCAGAGGCCGCTCACGGTGTCGATGTTCGGCAGCAGGGTGCCGACCCCGCCGCCCACGGCCACGGCGGCGACGGCGGAGATCCCCAGCGCCACCCAGCCACGTACCGGTAGCGCCGACACGGCCGCGGCGACCGCGAGCGCGACCGCGCTGGTGACGACGAGGTCCGCACCGGCGTCGGACCGCGCGGCGGCAATCCAGCCGGAGGTGGCGATGGCGGCGACCACGCCCGCCACGGTGCCCGACACCGACTCGGTGAGCTGCGGCCGCCCGTCACGGCGCAGCATCTGTGCGATGAAGGAGAGCACCACCGCACCGGCAAGGACCGTCGGCAGGTGCCGCAGCACCGGCTCGCCCTGGGTGAAGTAGGTGGCCACCGCTCCGCCGATGCCGCAGAGCGCCACGACCACGCGGGTGCTTCCCGACGCGGGCAGCCGGAGCAGCGACGGCCAGCCCAGCGCGACGAGAACCACCAGGACCACAACCGCCGCCACGAGGGGCAACGGCCGGGGCTGGACGTAGGACGCTGCGGCGACGAGGGCTGCGAGCGCAGCGGTCGTCACGGCGCGGGTGGAGACGGACACACCCAGAGTTTTCCAGAGTCTTCCCGAGTTCCTTCAATCGCAGCACGTCAGGCAGCCGATCAGCGGCCAGAAGGAGACCCGCGACACTCGTGTCATGTGTGCGTCACGGGTGCTGACCAGCATGGTGGTCCCTAGGAAAAGGGCGTGTAACATGCACGCAACAAGCAACAGGGCAGACTTCCGCAGAGCCAGTTGGACGCGACGGGCCGTCTCGCTACCGCGAGACCCGAGCCAGGGACGGTTGCAAGACGCCGGTTCCGAGAGGAGGTGCGTCAGTGGCAGAGCTGTTGATCCTCACACCCGCTACCGGCGGGTCCGCCGATGTTTTGCCCGCACTGGGACTGCTGTCCCATCGGGTGCGAGTGCTGCCGATGGAGCCCTCCGCCCTGGTGGATGCCCCGGACGCTGATGTCGTTCTGCTCGATGCGCGGCGCGACCTGGTCGCTGCCCGGACCACCTGCCGGCTGCTGCACGCCACCGGACTCACGGTGCCGCTCGTGCTGATCCTCACCGAGGGCGGCCTGACGGTCGTGACCCACGAGTGGGGTGCCGATGACCTGCTCCTGGAGTCGGCCTCGCCCGCCGAGGTCGAGGCCCGCCTGCGCCTGGTGGTCGAGCGCTCGGCGCGCGGCCCTGCCGAGGAGTCGCAGCAGGAGATCTCCGCTGGCGAGCTCGCCATCGACGCCGGTGGGTACACCGCCCGGCTTCGCGGTCGGCCCATCGACCTCACCTACAAGGAGTTCGAGCTCCTCAAGTACCTCGTGCAGCACCCGGGCCGGGTGTTCACGCGCGCGCAGCTGCTGCAGGAGGTCTGGGGCTACGACTACTACGGGGGCACCCGTACCGTCGACGTCCACGTGCGCAGGCTGCGGGCCAAGCTGGGCCCGGAGCACGAGCAGCTCATCGGCACCGTGCGGAACGTCGGTTACCGGTTCGACCCGCCGAAGGAGCGCCCGGTCGAGGAGCCGCCTCCTCCCCCGGCTCCGGCCGGCCTACCGGACCGGGCTCCGGCTGCCGGCGGCCCCGCGCCGGACGGTGGCTCGACGGAGGACCCCGGCACGGGACCCACGGGCAAGCGGGTCGCGCAGACGGGTCATTGATCCCGCGCGTCCTGCACGTCCTGCGCGCGGACGGGGCACTCGGCCGCCGCGGGAGGCGGGCCCCCGAGCATCGCGCAGACCCGCCACCGAGCGCGTAGGTTCGTACTCGTGACCGCACTCTCGGCCCGACCGGCCGTCCGCACGGCAGCCACCAGCGACTACACGTGTGCCCTGGTCGAGGGTCCGTGGCAGCACGAGTTCGTCTCGTCGGGCGGTTCGCGCTTCCATGTGGCGGTCGCGGGCAGCGAGAGCCGTTCCGCCCCGCTGGTCCTCCTGCTGCACGGCTACCCCGAGTTCTGGTGGGCGTGGCGTGCACAGATCCCCGCCCTGGCCGCCGCCGGCTACCGCGTCGCGGCGATGGACGTCCGTGGCGTGGGCGGGTCGGACAAACCGCCGTCGGGCTACGGGGTGCCTGCGCGGGCGGCAGACGTCGCGGGGATCGTCCGCTCCCTCGGCCGCGAGCGCGCGGTGATGGTGGGGCACGGCACGGGCGGCACACTCGCCTGGGCGCTCGGGGCTCTGCACCGCGGCACGACGGCGGCCGTCGCCGTGCTCGCCAGCCCGCACCCTGCCCGGGTGCGCCTGCGCAGCCGCGCCGCGTTCACGACGGCTGCCCTGCGCGAGCTCGCGTACCTCCAGGTCCCGACCCTGCCTGAGCGGGCGCTGGCCCGCGGCGACCTGGTGGAACGCACGCTGACGCTGGGTGCGGCCACCCCGCTGCCCGACGACGTGGTCGAGCTGTACCGGACCGTGATGCGCATCCCGTTCGCCGCGCACTCCGCCGCGGAGGCGTTGCGCTGGGCCGTACGGTCCACACCCCGGATGGACGGGCGCCGGTTCGGCGCCGCGCTGCGCCGCCCGCTCGATGTCCCCGCGCTGCAGCTGCAGGGCGGCCTGGACGGCATCGTGCGACCCGAGCGGGCCGACCTCGATGCCGTCGCCCTGGCGCCCGACCTGCGCTACGAGCTCATCCCGGGCGCCGGACACTTTCTCCCGGAGGAGGCCCCGGACCGGGTGAACGAGTTCCTGTTGGACTGGCTCGCCCGCGTGAGCCCGGTGCCGCGGTAGGGCTACTTCGGCGCGACGATGGGCAGGCCCGCGGAGGGCGAACGTTCCGGCGCCGGCCGTACCAGCTTCGCTGCCTTGTCCGGGTCGGTCTCGCCAGCCCCGTACGACGGGCACAGGTCCGCGATGCTGCAGGCCCCGCAGGCAGGGTTACGGGAGATGCACACCCGCCGCCCGTGCCAGACGAGGTGATGGCTGAGCTTGGTCCAGTCCTTCTTGGGGAACAGCTCCCCCACCTCTGCCTCGACCTTCACCGGGTCCTCCTCGGTGGTGAGGCCCAGCCGCCGTGCCACCCGCCCGAAATGCGTGTCGACGGTGATTCCCGGGACGCCGAACGCGTTGCCGAGCACCACGTTCGCCGTCTTTCGCCCGACGCCCGGCAGGGTGACCAGGTCTTTCAGCCGGCCAGGGACCTTCCCGTCGAACCGCTCGACGAGGGCCTGCCCCAGTCCGATCACCGCACGCGCCTTGGCCCGGAAGAAGCCGAGCGGCCGCAGGATCTCCTCGAGCTCGTCCGGGTCCGCCTCGGCGTACGCCTGGGCGTCCGGATACATCACGAACAGCTCCGGCGTGGTCTGGTTCACGCGGACGTCGGTGGTCTGCGCGCTGAGCACCGTCGCGATCAGGAGCTCCAGCGGCGTCGTGAAGTCCAGCTCGGCCCGGGCGTCCGGATAGGTCTCCGCGAGCCGGCGGTTGGCTCGCCGCGCCCTGCGCACGAGCGCCAGCTGGCTCTCCGGCGCGTTCGTGGCGGCCTTTTCGGGTTCGCGTTCCCTCACAGTGGTCACATCCGCCACACTAGCGATCCTTACTGACATTCGGCTGCCGAGCTGCGCCGCCCGGTTTGGCGCCGTGTACCTAGGACGCGGAGTATGAGAAGGTCGAGGGCGCACACGCCGTCCACAAGCCGTGCTGTCGCACCCGATGCCCCCACCCCACGGTCCGGGCAGCACCCGGACCTCACGACGGTCCACGTGAATCGAGGAAGAATCACCATGCCGTACACGCACCACCTGCGCGTCTACCCGTCCGCCGAGCCGCTGAAGCGTACCGACCAGCTCGCCTGGAAGCTCGCGGAGCTCGCGACGGACAGCGTCGAGCCCACGGCAGAGGTCACCGACATGGTGATCAACCGCGTGATCGACAACGCCGCGGTCGCGGCCGCCAGCCTCACGCGTGGTCCAGCGGTCGCCGCCCGGTCACAGGCCCAGGCGCACCCGTACACGCCCGGCTCGACGGTGTTCGGCCTCGCGCCGGAGGCGACGAGCAGCCCCGAGTGGGCCGCGTGGGCCAACGGCGTCGCCGTGCGCGAGCTCGACTTCCACGACACGTTCCTCGCCGCCGAGTACTCCCACCCCGGCGACAACATCCCGCCGATCCTCGCGGTCGCGCAGCACGCCGGCCGCACCGGCAGCGACCTGCTGAGGGGCATCGTCACGGGCTACGAGATCCAGGTGGACCTGGTCCGCACGATCAGCCTGCACAAGCACAAGATCGACCACGTGGCCCACCTCGGCCCGTCGGCGGCAGCCGGCATCGGGACGCTGCTGGGCCTGGACACCGAGACGGTGTTCCAGGCCATCGGCCAGGCGCTGCACACCACCACGGCCACCCGGCAGAGCCGCAAGGGCCAGATCTCGACGTGGAAGGCGCACGCCCCTGCCTTCGCGGGCAAGCTCGCGATCGAGGCCGTGGACCGCGCTTTGCGCGGCCAGACCTCCCCCGAGCCCATCTACGAGGGCGAGGACGGCGTGGTCGCCTGGCTCCTCGACGGCCCCGACGCCGCCTACGACGTCACGCTCCCCGCGAGCGGTGAGCCCCGTACCGGCATCCTCGACACGTACACCAAGGAACACTCCGCGGAGTACCAGGCCCAGGCCATCATCGACATGGCACGCGCGCTCGGCAACGAACGGCCGGAGCTGCGCGACCCCGCGAACGTCCAGGGCATCGTGCTGCACACCAGCCACCACACGCACCACGTGATCGGCTCGGGCGCGAACGACCCGCAGAAGTACGACCCGACGGCGTCGCGCGAGACGCTCGACCACTCGGTGCCCTACATCTTCACCGTCGCGCTGCAGGACGGCGGCTGGCACCACGTGGGCTCGTACGCCCCGGAACGCGCCCAGCGCCCCGACACGGTGGAGCTGTGGCGCAAGGTCACCACCGCGGAGGACCCGGAGTGGACGCGCCGCTACCACTCGACCGACCCGGCGGAGAAGGCCTTCGGTGGCCGCGTGGAGATCACGCTCACCTCGGGCGAGGTCGTGACGCGCGAGATCGCCGTCGCCGACGCCCACCCGCTGGGTGCCCGCCCGTTCGCCCGCGCGAACTACGTGGCCAAGTTCCGCACCCTGGCGGCCGGCGTCCTGGAGGACGCCGAGATCGGGCGCTTCCTCGGCCTGGCCGAGCGGCTGCCCGAGCTCACGCCCGCAGAGGTCCGCGAGCTCACGATCGTCGCGGCGCCCGGTGTGCTGGACAGCGTCAAGGCCCCGACGGGCCTCTTCGAGCTGGGGCGTGCCTGATGCTCTACTCCCACCTCACGCCGGCGGCCAAGCGCCGCGCGTTCCGCGAGGCCCTCGCCGGGCCGGAGATCCTGCGGCTCCCCGGGGCGTTCAACCCGCTGAGCGCCAAGCTCATCCAGGACAAGGGGTTCGACGGCGTCTACGTCTCCGGCGCCGTGCTCTCCGCGGACCTCGGCCTGCCCGACATCGGCCTGACCACCCTGACCGAGGTGGCCGGCCGGTCCGGGCAGATCGCCCGCGTCACCGATCTTCCCGTGCTGGCCGACGCCGACACCGGGTTCGGCGAGCCCATGAACGTGGCCCGCACGGTCCAGACCATGGAGGACGCCGGGGTGGCCGGCATCCACATCGAGGACCAGGTCAACCCCAAGCGGTGCGGCCACCTGGACGGCAAGGAGGTCGTCGGGCTCGGCGACGCCGTCCGCCGCATCAGGGCGGCCGTCGACGGCCGCCGCGACCCCGACTTCCTGATCATGGCGCGCACCGACGTGCGCGGCACGGAGCCGGGCGACCGCGGCCTGAAGCTCGCGATCGACCGCGCCAAGGCCCTGGCCGACGCCGGGGCCGACGCGATCTTCCCCGAGGCGATGAAGGACCTCTCGGAGTTCGAGGCCGTCGCCTCGGCCCTCGACGTCCCCGTGCTCGCCAACATGACCGAGTTCGGCAAGTCCGAGCTCTTCACCGCCAAGCAGCTGCACGACGCCGGGGCGCAGCTCGTGATCTACCCGGTCACGCTGCTGCGCATCGCGATGGGGGCCGCCGAACGGGCGCTGGACCACATCTCGGCGTCGGGCACCCAGGACGCCCTGGTACCTGAGATGCAGACCCGTGCGCGGCTGTACGAGCTCACCGACTACGCGGCCTACAACCACTTCGACAGCAACGTCTTCACCTACAAGCCCTGATCGGTCTCGACAGGCTCGACCACCGGTGGTCGAGCCTGCAGGGACCCCGCACGGCTCAACACGAAGGAGTGCCAATGCCCGAGACCACGGAGATCCGCAAGGGTCTGGCCGGCGTCGTCGCTGACACGTCGGCGATCTCGAAGGTCAACCCCGAGACCAACTCGCTGCTGTACCGGGGCTACCCGGTGCAGGAGCTGGCGGCGAAGAAGACCTTCGAGGAGGTCGCCTACCTGCTGTGGCACGGCGAGCTGCCGACGCCCGCACAGCTCACCGAGCAGACGGCGACCGAGCGGGTGCACCGCGAGCTGCCGGACAACGTCCGCGCCGCGATCCTCGAGCTGCCCACCGACTGCCACCCCATGGACGTGTGCCGCACCGCGGTCTCGATCCTGGGCGCCCACGACCCGCAGGCCGAGGACTCCTCCGCCGAGGCGGAGCTCGCCAAGGCGCTGCGGCTGTGGGCCGTCCTGCCCGCCGTCGTCGCGCTGGACCAGCGCCGTCGCCACGGCCAGGAGGTCGTGCACCCGCGCGAGGACCTCGGCTACTCCGCGAACTTCCTGTGGATGACGTTCGGCGAGGAGGCCGAGCCCGCCGTCGTGCAGGCCTTCGAGGCCTCGATGGTGCTGTACGCCGAGCACTCGTTCAACGCGTCCACGTTCACCGCGCGCGTCATCACCTCGACGCTCGCCGACCTGCACTCGGCCGTGACGGGCGCGATCGGCGCCCTCAAGGGCCCGCTGCACGGCGGCGCGAACGAGGCGGTGCAGGCCACGTTCGAGGAGATCGGCTCGGCCGACAAGGCCGAGGCCTGGCTCGAGGACGCGCTGACGAACAAGAAGAAGATCATGGGGTTCGGCCACCGGGTCTACAAGAACGGCGACTCACGCGTGCCGACCATGCGCGCAGTGCTCGGCGACCTGGCCGAGCACTACGGCCAGACCGAGGTGCTCGATCTCTACGACACCCTCGAGAACGCCATGGGAAGCCGCAAGAACATCAAGCCGAACCTCGACTACCCGGCAGGCCCGGCCTACCACCTGATGGGGTTCGACACGAACATCTTCACCCCGCTGTTCGTGGCCTCCCGCATCACGGGCTGGACCGCGCACATCATGGAGCAGCGCGCCGACAACGCACTGATCCGGCCGGTCTGCGAGTACGTGGGGCCGGAGCAGCGCGAGGTCCCCTGAGGCGGGCGTCGGACGCCCGTCCCCAACCCCCAGGTGACACCCCCTAGGATTTATGGACGGGCGTCCTACTTCGCACCGAGCAAAGCCGACATCCCGCCTGAGGCGGACGATCGCGTCGGGCTGCACGCCACGCGGACGCCACGAGAGACACCGATAACCCGGCAATCTCGTGACATTGAGGCAGACTGAGAGGTGGAAAAGACTGATGGACGAAAGTCCCCGACACGTGAGGACACCACTGGTGGACGACGAAGTCGTACTCTCTGCCCCCCTCTTCGCGGACATGGAAGGCGAAGAGACCCGCGCGCTCTTCGAGTCCATGGTGCCCGTGGAGCTGGTCCGGGGTGACGTGCTCTTTCGCGAGGGCGAGCCGGGCGACCGGCTCTATGTCATCGCGCAGGGCAAGATCAAGCTGGGTCGCCGGTCGAGCGACGGCCGCGAGAACCTGCTGTCGATCCTGGGGCCGGGCGAGATGTTCGGTGAGCTCTCCCTGTTCGACCCGGGACCCCGCACCGCTTCGGCCTCGTCCGTGTCGGACTCCGTGGTCTACGAGCTGCGGCACGAGTCGCTCGTGCGCTGGATCGCCGACCACCCGGGCGTCGCCACGCAGCTCCTCGGCGCGCTCGCGCGCCGCCTGCGCCGCACCAACGAGACGCTCGCGGACCTCGTGTTCTCGGACGTCCCCGGGCGCGTGGCCAAGGCTCTGCTGGACCTGTCGACCCGTTTCGGCGAGCCCAACGACGACGGCATCCGCGTGGCGCACGACCTCACGCAGGAAGAGCTGGCGCAGCTTGTCGGCGCCTCGCGCGAGACCGTGAACAAGGCGCTGGCCGACTTCGCGACCCGCGGCTGGGTCCGCCGCGAGGGCCGTGCCGTGGTGCTGCTCGACCTGGACCGGCTGGAGCGCAGGGCGCGCTGACCAGTCGGTGCACGTGATCGGTAAACAGTCAGGTGGTCGGTACCCCGGGGTACCGACCACCTGACTGTTTACCGATCATCTGCGCGTGTCGTCAGGCGACCCGCGCCGTCAGCGTCATCAACGTCGCCTCGGGGCGGCACGCGAAGCGGACCTGCGCATAGGGCGACGTTCCCGCGCCCGCGGAGACGTGCAGCCATGTCGACTTCTCGCCGCCCTCGCGGTCCGGACGTGGACCGGGCCAGCCGTGCAGCCCGGACGCCCGGACCCGGTCCAGGTCGCAGTTCGTCACGAGCGCGCCGTAGAACGGCAGGCAGAGCTGCCCACCGTGCGTGTGGCCGGCGATGATGGCGTTGACGCCGTCGTCCTTCAGCTGGTTCAGCACCCGCTGGTACGGGGCGTGCACGACGCCGAGGCGCAGTACCGCGTCCTCCTCGCCGGGTACGCGACCCGGCTCCGGCATGACGTCGCGCTCGAGGTGCGGGTCGTCCATGCCGACCAGGCCGACGGTGCGCCCGTCGCGCAGCTCCACGAGGCCCCGGTGGTTGTCCAGGTCCACCCAGCCGGCGTCGGTGAATGCCTTGGCGAGCGCGTCCGCGGGCAGCGGCACCTTGTCCTCGCGCTCCACGCGAGCGTCGGGCAACAGGTACCGGGCCGGGTTCTTGAACGTCGGCGCGTAGTAGTCGTTCGACCCCATGACGAACGCCCCGGGGACGTCCATCAGCTGCCCCAGGACGTCGAGGAGCGGAGCGAGCGACTGCGGGTGCCCGAAGTTGTCCCCCGTGTTGATCACCAGGTCGGGCTCGAGCGCCGCCAGTGACCGCACCCAGGCCTGCTTGGTGCGCTGACTGGGCGTGAGGTGCAGGTCGGAGACGTGGAGCACCCTGATCGGCCGCTGCCCCGGAGGCAGCACCGGCATGGTCACCCGCCGCACGCGGAAGAGCTTGGTCTCCACGTGCGCGTAGGCCAGCCCGGCGACGGCGATGCCCCCGACGATCCCGAGAGCCTTGCCGACGTTACCCAGGGTGCCCATGCCGATCAGTCGTTTCCGTTCCCGTTGCCGCCGTTACCGTTCCCGTTGCCGTTGTTGCCGCGGCCGGAGTCGCCGCCCTCGGAGCCGCCCTCGTCACCGGAGCCACCGCCGTCGTCCGAGGCATCCTCGTCGTCGTTGGTGTCAGCCTTCGGCGCGACCGGGGCCCTGCCGACGAGCGCGGGGTCAGGGTCGGGGAAGGACGTCTTGGGGAGTTCGGCGACCGCCTGGTCCATGTAACGGCGCCAGGTCGGGGCGGCAATCGTACCGCCGTACATGGGACCAGCCTTGGCTGCGCTGTCGTACCAGCTCATCGAGGGCAGGTACACGTTCATGTGCGGGACGTTGCCGCTGGCCTCACCGACCCAGACCGAGGTGGAGAGCTCGGGCGTGTACCCCGTGAACCAGCTCTGCATCGCGTCGTTCGTCGTGCCGGTCTTGCCGGCCACCGGACGGCCGTCGCTGAGCCCGGGGCTCAGCTTCCATGCGGTACCCCACGGGCTGGTCTTGAAGACCTGGGTCATCGCGTAGGCGACCGTGTTGGCCACCTCGGGCTCGAGCGTCTGCTTGCAGTTCGCGCCCGGCACCTTCATCTTCTTGCCGTCGGTGTCCTTGACCGCGATGATCGCTACCGGGTCGCAGTAGGTGCCACCCGCGGCGAACGTCGCGAACGCCGACGCCTGGTTGATCGGCGTCGAGGCCTGGGTCCCGAGCGTCATCGAGGCGAGCACGTCGATGTCGGCCTTCTCGGGGGTGTCGATCGTGCGGAAGGTCCCTGCGCCCTCCCGCGTCAGGCCGGACGTCATCGGCCGGAAGCCCACGTCCCACGCCGTCTGCTGCACGTTGCAGAGATCGAGCTGCTGCGACATCCGGGCGTAGACGGTGTTCAGCGACTGGAACGTGCCCTGGAGCACGCTGACATTCCCACTGGCCGCACCGTCGACGTTCGACACGGGCCAGTCCTGGTTCGTGAAGGCGTGCACGCAGCCGTCAGCCTTGAAGCTGGTCTCGTTCGCCACGAACGAGTTGGCGCTGACCTGGTCGTGGAGCTGCCGACCGCTGCGCAGCCACTCGGCCAGCACGAACGGCTTGAAGTTGGAGCCCACCTGGAACCCGCGGGAGTTGCCGTGCATGTAGTCGGCCGAGTAGTTCTGCGCGGTCGTGCGCTCTGCCGGTTCCGCCCGCGTGTCGTACGGGATGTTCTGCGCCATCGCCTTGATCCGCCCGGTGCCTGGCTCGACCGACGTGACGGCGGCCTCGAGCTCGTAGGCGTTGTCCGCGGGAACGGCCTCGGCGACCGTCTCCTGCGCGGCCTTCTGCATCTTCATGTCCAGCGTGGTGACGATCTTGAGGCCACCGCGGTAGAGCAGGTCCTGGCGGTCGGCCTTCGTCTTCCCGAACTCCGGGCTGGCCATGACCTCCTTGATCACGTAGTCGCAGAAGAAGGCGGCGCCCTGTGCGGAGTCACACCCGACGTCGAGCGGCTGGACATCGAGAGTGTCCGCCAGCCTGGTGTCGAACGCCTTGTCCCGCTCCTCGGTCGTGATGTAGCCGAGCTGCCACATCTTGCCGATCACGAGGTCACGACGCTTCTTGGCGTCCTTGGGGTTCTCCACGGGGTCGAACGCGTTCGGCGACTTGGTGATACCAGCGATCGTCGCCGCCTCGACCACCGACAGGTCGCTCGACGACTTGTTGAAATAGTGCCGCGAAGCGGTCTCGACGCCGTAGACGCTCCGGCCGAACTGCGCGATGTTGAGGTAGCCCTGAAGGATCTCGTCCTTGGACATCTTCTTCTCGAGCGCGATGGCGAGCTTCGCCTCGCGGAGCTTTCGCGTGAGCGAGCCCTCGCTGGCCTCCAGCACGCCGAACGTGTCGCCCGACCGGTCGGCCTCCTCGATGAGCACGTTCTTCACGTACTGCTGCGTGAGGGTGGACGCGCCCTCGGTGGCGCCGCCACCGAAGTTCTTCACCGCGGCGCGCGAGATGCCCTCGGGGTCCACGCCGCCGTGGTTGTAGAAGCGCTCGTCCTCGATGGAGATCACGGCGTTCTTCATGTGGTCCGACACCTCGTCGAGCGGCACCACGATGCGGTTCTGCGCGTAGAACGTGGCCAGCTTCGTCTTGCCGTCGCTCGCGAAGATCTGCGACTGCTCCGAGAGCGGACCGGGCACCAGCTCGGCGGGCACCTCCTCGAAGACCTCGACGCCCGTGTCGACGGCGCTGTCGACGCCCGAGGCCAGCGGGATCACCAGTCCGGCGGCGATCACGCCACCAGCGCCGGCGGTCAGCACGAATGCGAGAAGGAGTCCGATGAGCTGCGCCGCGGGAATGGTTCGAGCGATCCGGCGCGGCTCGCGAGAGTTCGCAGGGGCCATGGCCCCAGGTTACGGGGTGTCCCTGACAGGGCACGCCGAAAACCGGGCCCGCCGGTGTGCAGGTCTCGTGCGGAATCCCACGTCGACAGCGGGCTAGCATCGGAGCCATGGCAACGAAGTGGGAATACGCGACGATCCCCCTCCTCATTCACAACACCAAGGCGATCCTCGATCAGTGGGGCTCGGACGGCTGGGAGCTCGTGCAGGTGGTCCCCGGACCCGACGGCACCGGTCTGGTCGCCTACCTGAAGCGACCAGCGGGCGGTGACGCATGAGTCACGAGCAGCGCCTCGCCGAGCTGGGCATCACGCTCCCCGAGGTAGCGGCTCCGGTCGCGGCGTACGTCCCAGCGGTGCAGACGGGCCGCTACATCTACACCTCCGGCCAGCTGCCCTTCACCGACGGCGCACTGCCGGCCACCGGCAAGGTCGGTGAGGGCGAGAACCTGATCTCCGCCGACGACGCAGCGGCCTACGCCCGCACCTGCGCTCTGAACGCGCTGGCCGCCGTCCGGTCGGTCACCGGCTCGCTCGACGCGATCTCCCGGATCGTCAAGGTCGTCGGATTCGTCGCGAGCGACCCGGCGTTCACCGGCCAGCCCGGGGTCATCAACGGCGCCAGCTCGGTGCTCGGCGAGATCTTCGGCGACGCCGGTGTGCACGCCCGCTCCGCCGTCGGCGTGGCGGTCCTTCCGCTGGACTCGCCGGTCGAGGTAGAGCTCGTCGTCGAGCTCGCGTAGCAGCTTCGCAGGGGCCCGGAACGGGCGTGACCGGATCCACTCCGGATTCGGTTTCCGTTCCGGGCCATGCGTCGGCTATTCTGAGCAGGCTTCCGCGGAAAGGCTTCGTGCCTGTCGTGCGGTGGACTCCATCGGGGTGTGGCGCAGCTTGGTAGCGCGCTTCGTTCGGGACGAAGAGGTCGCAGGTTCAAATCCTGTCACCCCGACCATGGAAAAAGGCCCTCTGACCAGCAGAAATGCTGAGCCGGAGGGCCTTTTAGTTTCTCTAGAGCCCTACCCCGCCGGTCGCCGGAGGGACTAACTGAGGGACTGGCGCATCCTCAGACCAGTGCGAGCAAAGCTGCCGCTGCACCCACGACACCGATCGCAAGCCCGATCCACATCCCAACCTTCATCTGCTTCGAGTCGCTACGGAGTCGGACCTCGCTCGCTCCGGCAGCCTTCGCATCGCCCTGAGCGATCGTGAGCAGACTGGCGAGGGCCTCAATTTGCACTTGAAGCTTCCCGTTCTGTTCGGTGAGTAGGTCCACCAGCGCATCACCGATCCGCGGAAGCTCGACCGGATCCAGGTTCGGTTCCTCGCCAAATGCCTGCCCGGGCTGGACGTGGTTGGTCTTGGGCAACTCGATGAGCGCCGACGTCCGCATGTCTGGCATCGCGGTGGCAACGAGTTGCTTATAGCGCTGCGCGATCGGCTCGATGTATGCCGCTGTTCCCGCGTCTGGCTCAGTCGACGCCTTGAGCACGATGCCCGAGATACCCGCAGCCTGCGAAACCGGCCCCAGCATCGCCTCCGAGATGAGCATCGGCTCAGTCGACGCCTTGAGCACGATCTCCGAGATACCCGCAGCCTGCGAAACCGGCCCCAGCATCGCCTCCGAGATGAGCATCGGCTCAGTCGACGCCTTGAGCACGATCTCCGAGATACCCGCAGCCTGCGAAACCGGCCCCAGCATCGCCTCCGAGATGAGCATCGGCTCAGTCGACGCCTTGAGCACGATCTCCGAGATACCCGCAGCCTGCGAAACCGACTTGGCGATTACGTCAGCCGCTCGCCGACCCGTCTCGGTGGTCTTAACCATCGCATCGATTGTCGGGCGCAGATGATTCATCCACAGCCGGTTGTACTCGACCACTGCCGCATGGTCGGGATGCGCCGCGTCCTCCGCGATCGCTTGGTTCTGGCGCAAGGAGAGCTCCCCGATGACGTTCACCGCAGGGTCTTCGCTCACCGGCTCCGAGGTGACCTCCTCCCCGGAGTCGCCGCGCCGATTGACTTCCTCTGATCCGTTCAGGCCCGGGCGAATGGGGTAACTGGACAGCTCTTCTGTTTCAGCACTCGAGAGCGCTTCGTCCGTCATGTCGAACACGGTACGTGGGGCCGCCCACATCCAGGGACAGGCGAGCTGACACAGAATCCACGACGGACCCGAGGAGGGTCACCGTCGGAACAGGTCGACCACGCCTAACGAAGGTCGAGGGTCCGCTCCCCGGCACGGGCCCTCGACCTTCCGCGACGTCGGCTAGCCAGCCTCCGGCACTCCGAACAGCGGTTGCATGTGCCAACCCGGGCCGACTTCCTCGACTGTGAACACTCGGTCCATGATGGTCGCGCCGGTCTCGATCACTGGCCGCAGCTCGTGCCGGTAGACCTTCTCCGTCACCGCCGTGCCGGAGTGCCCAAGCACACGGGCAATCTCTTCTAGGGGCACTTTCTCTTCCGACATGATCGAGGTGAACGAGTGCCGCAGTTCGCGCGGCGCCCAGGCTCGGGTTGTCGCCGGGGACGTCGGCCTTGGTCGAAGCGACTTCGGAACCGAGTTTGGGCCAGCCAACGTGGAGATTCACGCGGTCACCGCCTCGGTCGATCTGGGCGATGCTGGAATGGCCCTAGACCTGGCAGGTCAGATCGACACAAGCGCACTCTCGGCTGAGCGTCGGAGTCGGTTGCTACTCGACAAGGCGAGGGCTTACACACAACGTCGGCAGGTGGGCGAGGCGGTCGACGCGCTCCTCGAAGCGGAGGAGCTAGCGCCGGAGCAGATCCGCTCTCACCCTCTGGCTCGACGAGCCATCCGTGACCTGATGCAGATTAGCCGGCGCACACCTGTGGACTTGCAAGAGCTCGCGCAGCGGGCAACGGTGAGCTGACGGACTCCACCGCGATACACGGCAAACCGGTGAGGCCTCGGACGAGGGAATCTACCGTCCGGGGCCTCTGCGTGTTCGCGACTGAGCGACTGCACGCTATTCGCTAGAACAAATTGTCAAGATCAGCAATCTCGCTTTCTATGCGATCGATACGCACTTGGAGGTCATCCTGCTTTGCCCTCCAAGGCTCGATATAGTCTTCCTTCAGACGCCTTAATTCCCCCACGATCTGATGCTGCTCGACGAGAAGCAGGTTCATCTGTGACATGACCTCCCCCGAGTACGGTGCTGACTTGAAATCGGCCAGCGCGTCATTGACTCGCGAAAGTCGATTGTCGAGTTCAAACTCCCTGAGAACGTCTTCGCCCATAGACTTCTGATACGCCCCCGAGCGATGCGCCCCACGAAGTTGATTCTTCAGGAAATCCCTCTCTGCCATGAGAGAGTTACGGTGCCGGATCACCCTATCGGCCGCCCACCCACCGTCTGACACCTTTTCAACCTCAGAGATCGACGAAGTCTTCAGGCGCACTCCTGCATCCTGCGCATAGAACCTGAGGAATCGTTTCGGGTCGTAAAAATGCACCAGGCGCGACGAGCGATCGAGATACTCAGCGATCAGTTCTGGGCGCGGGCCGAAAGTCTCACCCCCGACCCGATACCACCAATCCGGCTTCGCGTCCTGCGTCACGAATATGGCTGGGCGCTTCGTCTCCTCGGCATGATCTAGGATCTGCATCCACAAGATGAAGTCGCCGTACATCCTGGCGTCCCCCTTGTCCGCGTCCTCGTACCCGGGCGGCTGTTTGCGCTCGTAGCGCGCATCCGCTTCCGAATAAAGTTCCTTCATGCGTGCATCGCTATACGGCGGCCCGACGCGATCGGCGAACAGATCGGTGACTTCGCGAAATATGTCATCGACAATCGAGCCGTCACGATATTCCGCATGCCGCTCTCTTGCCCCATCAACATCGGCCAATGCGCCCTGGATTGCCTCTTCGATCGATTGAGCAATTCCATCCGCGTCCAGAGATGGATGCATGTTGAACGAGCCCTTCAAGGCATCCGCGCTTTTCCTGATCTTCTCTAGGCTCGCGGAAATATCGACGAAGGCCTTGTGAGTTTGCTGAACGACGCCCAATCTGCGCTCGTGGAACTCCTTACCCACTTGGTACGGGATCCAGAGATCGTCCCGCCGAGCGCGCATCGCTTCAAGAAACTCCTCCCTCGTCTCTGGAGTGTATCGGAACAAGTTCAGAAGGGCGTTCGTGTCAAATATTAGATGCCCGTCCGACCAAACATCGTTTAATTCGTCATCAGTGGGCCTGTAGTAGCCACGAAAAGCGTTTCTCATTTAACTCCAATCGCCACGCGCATGAGCCCGCCAACTCCACGCATGCTGCCAAAAACCTGGGAACCACATCCTCCCTCAGGGCAAAGGGCCTGAACAGGGACGACGTGGGCGAACTTGTCTTTCTTCAGGAACGGGCTCCACTCGGCGGTGCTTCACAGGACGGCTCGCGTCGTCTGCCCTACGCCGGGCTGGAGCTTCCTGGTGCGCCCTGCCGCTGGCGCCATACACCGGGCCTCGGGCGCCAAGCGAACCGACGGGCTGCCTGCACCACCGTTCCGGAGTAGCACCGAGGGACTTGCTGAGGGACTACCGGCCGGGACCCGCTAGCGCACGGCCAGACCAACTGGGACGTTTCCCTGCGCCGCAAGGCGCATACCTGCCGCGCTCAGTGCCTTCGGGACGAAGAGGTCGCAGGTTCAAATCCTGTCACCCCGACCATGGAAAAAGGCCCTCTGACCAGCAGAAATGCTGATTCGGAGGGCCTTTTGCGTTGCCGCTGCCCTGCGCCCGTGCCCGCCTCGCTCCGCGGTGCAAGACTTGGGGCCATACCCAGCACGGGAGGCACCCGATGGATCCGTACGTCCTGGTAGGTGGCGGGCTGACCACAGCCCGCGCCGCTGAAGCGCTACGCACCGGCGGTTATGACGGCGACCTGGTGGTCGTCACCACCGAACCCCACCATCCGTACGAGCGCCCACCGCTGAGCAAGGACTACCTGCGCGGCGAGTCGGAGCGCGACGTCGTCTTCCCGCTCGAGGAGAGCTGGTACAGCGAGCACGACGTCGTGGTCCGCACTGGCGAGACGGTCGTCGGGCTGGATCCTGCAGGCCACGTCCTCACGCTGTCCGACGGCGACACGCTCAACTTCGCGAAGGCGCTGCTCGCGCCAGGCTCCACGCCACGCACCCTCGACCTGCCCGGCAGTGACCTCGCCGGCGTGCACTACCTGCGCACCATCGACGACTCCGACCGGATCTCCAGCAGGCTGCTCGAGGCGTCGCTGGAGGGCGTCGGCAGGGTGGTCGTGATCGGTGACGGATGGATCGGGCTGGAGGTGGGGGCATCAGCCCGGTCGCTCGGCCTGGACGTCACGGTGGTCGGTGACGGCCCGCATCCGCTCGGCCGCGTGCTCGGGCGCGAGATGAGCGACTTCTACGCGAGCGTCCACACCCAGCACGAGGTGCGCCTGATCCGCGACGCTTCTGTCCTCGCGATCCGTGGTGCCGACGGCCGCGTCACCGGCGTCGACCTGGCGGACGGCACGCACCTCGGGGCCGACGTCGTGGTGATCGGCGTCGGTGCCACACCGAACGTCGGCCTTGCCGAGGCAGCTGGCCTCGACCTCCGGCCCGTCGCGCAGGGTGGCGGGATCGTCGTGGACGGAACCCTTGCGACGTCGGCCCCCGACGTCTTCGCCGGGGGCGACGTGGCCAGCGTCCCTTCCCTGCACTACGGACGTCCGCTCCGGGTGGAGCACTGGGCGGTCGCCCAGGAGACCGGCGCACACGCCGGCCGCGCCATGCTCGGCGCCACGGACCCGTACGACAAGCTCCCGTACTTCTACAGCGACCAGTACGACGTCGGCATGGAGTACACCGGCTGGGTCGACGTCCGGGCCGGCTACGACGACGTAGTGGTCTCCGGCGACGCCGACAAGCGGGAGTTCGTGGCGTTCTGGCGCGTCGACGGGCTCGTCGTGGCAGGCATGGCCGTGAACGTCTGGGAACAGATGGAGCGTGTGGAGGAACTGATCAGGTCTCGGAGGAAGGTGTCGACGGCGGAGCTGGAGGGCTTCGTGGGCTGAGCCCGGGTGGGACGATTCCCCGGTGCAGCAGCTCCCCCGGTCTTTCGCGCTCGCCGCCGCGCTCGTGCTCGCGCTCGCCGGATGTACGCCGGCCGGTGAACGCGTGCCCGAAGGGATCGAGTCGGCTGCCGACTCGGTGCGTGGGCTGCACGGCGTGGTCGACATCGAGGTCACCAGGACCCCGAACACTGCGATCGAGCCTGTCCCGGGGAACTTCGGGCAATCGGAAGAGGCCGTCCCCAGCAACCTCGACGCAAAGGTCCGGCTGGGCCAGTCCCTGAGCCCCGCGGCAGCGAGGACCGCCGCAGGTGAGGCGCAACGGCTGCTGGCCGCCGCGGCAGGGCGCATCCACCCCAGCGAGAACATCACGGTGTCGACAGAGCTGGTCGCCGGTCCCGAGGGCCCCGAGCGCTCCGATGTCAGCAGTGCCTGGCTCAGTATCCGGCTGAGCCCTGACGCTCCTGCGGACGTCGTGGCGGAAGCCGCCGAGTACGGCTACGAGCTGCGCGAGGTGGGCGCCACGAGCGTGCACTTCTCTCTCGGCGCCGACCCGGCGGGCCCGCTCGACGTCCACGCCGGTGTCTTGGCGAGCTCGCCGGACGACCTGGTAGCCCTCGCCCGCAAGGCCGCCGAGCTGGGCCATGGCGCCGGCCTCGAGGCGCCAGGGGTCCGCTACGAGTCCGGGACACAGGTGCCCGACCTGTCGGCCGTCCGGCTCGTCGTCGCCGCGGCGGGCCGTCCGGACGTCCGGAACGCCGCCTACGTCGCCGGCCAGCAGCTCACCGTCCAGTCCGACGCCGCCCAGGGTGCGCAGAGCCTCGCTGACCTGCGGCGCTGGCTCGAAGCGCAACCCCACACCACCGCCGATCGTCCGCTCGCCTACACGGTCCAGGACGCGGAGTACCTCGAGACGACCGGCTGGGTCTCGGGCGTCATGCCTGCCGCCTACGCACCGCACACCCTTCCGCTCCCGTCCGGCACCAAGGCCTGGCCGGACGACGCCGCGGCGCCGTCCTGCACGGATGACGAGCTTCGCATCGCCTGGGCCGGGTCCGACGCCGCGACCGGCCACCGCTACGGTCGGCTCGCGGCACACAACGTCTCGGACCACGCGTGCGCGCTGGACGCCGTGCCGGAGGTGCTGCCGCTGAACGCGACGGGCGCCGGCCAGGACGACGTGTCGACCGAGCCGTACCGGCCCGGCGTGGTGCCAGGACGGCTGGTGATCCCGACGGGCGAGGCGGCTTCCGCCGCGGTCGAGTGGGATGCGATGTCCACGGTCAACGACCCCGACCTCACGACGGCGCTCCGCGTGGTGGCGCAGCCCGGAGCCACCGCCGTCGAGCTGCCGGTCTCCGGGCGCCCGGAGACGCCCGGCGGCCTGGACGTGCTCGACGGCGTTGTGCTCCAGGTGAGCCCGTGGGTGCAGGCGCTGGAGGGCTACGCCCCGCTGCGGTGAGCCCGCACTGGCTGACCCGGCCGGTCAGCCCGCGCAGGCTTCTTCGAGTCCCGCGCTGAGCTCCGCGCACCCTGGGACGAGGGGGCCGGCGGTCGAGCCTGGCGAGGTGTTCTCGACAAGCTCGACCGGCGAAGCGTCAGCCCCGGCGCTCCCGGACGGCCTTGGCCAGCTCGCGAAGGAGGTCCTCCGTGGTGTCCCAGTCCATGCACTTGTCGGTGACCGACTGGCCGTAGGTGAGCTCGGACAGCGGGGCCGGCTTCTGCGCCCCGGCCACGAGGAAGCTCTCCATCATGAGGCCCGTGATGCCGCGCTCGCCGTCCGCGATGCGGTTCGCGATCTCGTGCACGACCCCGGCCTGGCGCACGTGGTCCTTACCCGAGTTGCCGTGGCTCGCGTCCACGATCACACCGTTCTCGACGGAGCCGCCCAGGCCGGATCCACGTGCCACGCGCAGCGCGTCGGCGACGTCCTTGGTCGAGTAGTTGGGGCCCGAACGCCCGCCGCGCAGGATCACGTGGCAGTCCGGGTTACCGGTGGTCTCGACTGCTGCGGCACGCCCTTCGCCGTCGGCCCCGAAGAAGGTGTGCTCGCTCGCGGCGGTGACGCAGCCGTCCACCGCGATCTGTACGTCGCCGTCGGTCGCGTTCTTGAACCCGACGGGCATCGAGAGACCCGAGGCGAGCTGCCGGTGCACCTGCGACTCGACGTTGCGGGCGCCGATCGCGCCCCACGTCACGGCGTCGGCGATGTACTGAGGGCTGGTCGGCTCGAGGAACTCGGCCCCGGCGGGCACGCCGGCGTCCAGCACGCCGAGCAGCACCTCGCGGGCGAGGTTCAGGCCGTGCCGCACGTCGTGCGAACCGTCCAGGTGCGGGTCGTTGATGAGACCCTTCCAGCCCACGGTCGTGCGCGGCTTCTCGAAGTACACCCGCATCACGACGACCAGGTCGTCGGACAGCTCACGCCGGAGCGTGGCGAGCCGGGCGGCGTAGTCGAGCGCGGCGGCCGGGTCGTGCACCGAGCACGGCCCGACGATCGTCAGCAGCCGGTCGTCGTCCCCGGCCAGGACGTCGCGCACCTCGCGGCGGGACGTCGTGACGAGGTCGCTGCGGGCGGTGCCGAGCGGCATCGACTCGAGCAGGCTGTTCGGTGCGGGCAGCGGGTCGAGAGCGCGGATGCGCAGGTCGGAGGTGCGGGTACCGAGGTCGGATGCCTCGGTGCTGGGTTCCGCAGGGGTGATGCTCATCGGGATCGGGGCTCCTGGTTGGCGGGTCTGGTTCAAGGAACCGGACGGCCGCCACCGACTCCTGGTCCGGAGCGGTCCGTCTCGGTCAAGACGAAGGGCCTGGACGCGATCGGCGTCCCAGGCCCTGGCTCCGGGTGGAAAGTTGGTCAGGCGTACGCCCGCCGAGCTCCACCAGGAGCCGACGTAAAGCGCCAATACCAACGGATGTCCACGGCCAAAACCGTAGCCCGACCCCAGCGGGCTGTCCACCGGGTTCCAGGATGCGATCGATCACAGTCCGACGGCGCTGGGCCGCTGGGCGGCTGCGCTACCGCGCGCTTGCGGGGGGTTTGGTGGCCCACGCGGTTCTCTGCGGTCCACGCCATCGTCCGCGGCTGGACCGGGTGTTCCGCAGAGGATGGCGTGGTCCGCAGAAGGTCGCGTGGCCGCATCGGATCGCTATAGGGCTGTGTATGACATCCAGGTCCAACCGATGCGATGTGCTGCGATGAGCACATGCCCCGGACGTCACTGCTCCCAGCCCAGCTGCTCGCCGCCGCACGCCTCCAGGGCGGCCTCGTGTCGACCCGGCAGTGCGATGCGCACGGTATGACCGACCGCCGGCGCTCAACCTTGGTCAGGTCGGGAGCCTGGGACCGCCTCATCAGGGGCGTCTACGACACCCACCAGCCACAGTCCGGTCTGCACGACTTCGACCTCGAGCGATGGAAGGCGGTCTGGCTCGCCCTGTGCGCCTACCCGACGGCGGCAGCGGTCGGCAGCTGCGCGCTCATGCTGCACGGGGTCGCGGGCCTGCCACGAACGATCGCTCCGGAGGTCGCCGTGCCCAGAGGGAGCGCGCGGCGGCCACGGGGCGGCATCGTCGTGCGCCAGACGGACATGCGCGGGAAGACCGTGCGCCTCAGGGGCCGGCATGTCGCCAAGCCGGTGGTCGCGCTCGCTCAGGCGCTAGTCACCCTGGACCGCGGCTCGTGGGTCAGGTGCGCGGACAACATGCTCAACCGGAAGCTGATCCTCCCCGGGGACCTCGACGCGGTGCGCGAGCTCAGCCGCCGTCAGCCCGAGTTCCCGGCGCGGCAGCGCTGGTTCGATCCCGTCGACGGCCGGTCGGGGTCACCGCGGGAGCCGGACGCCCGTATGCAGTGCCACGACGCGGGGATCGCCCCGGACGACCTGCAGCGCGAATTCGTCGACGAGCAGGGCCGGGTCTGGGCACGCGCCGACCTGGCCTGGTATCTGGGCGACGGGCGGTGGCTCCTGGTCGAGATCGACGGCAACGAGTTCCACTCATCGGACGACCAGCTGGTTCGGGACGCCACCCGCCAGAACGCGCTCGTCCGGGACGGGCGGCACATCATGCTCCGCTTCCGGTCGGCGCACCTCAACCAGCCCGGGTACGTCCCGGGAGAAATCGGCACCGTGCTCCAGCGGGAGGGCTGGCGACCTGGCCGGCAGCTGCCGAGTCTCGCGCAGCACCCGACGCCGCCACCGGCTCGGCCGCAGCAGTCCGGCCGGGCGACCCGAGCCGCCGTCTGATCCTCTGACAATTCAGGTGGACCGCCACAAGCAGCCATGTACCGGGCACGCCATAGTCCACGAGGCACGCCATGCTCCACCGATCCAGGCAGATTCCGCGGATGATGGCGTGCAACGCAGAGGATCACGTGGCCGACGGCGACCGGCGCCTGCGCGGGCCTCGGCCTACCGGGCGTAACGCTCCACGAAGGCCCGCAGGATGCGCATCGGCTCGGCGACGGTCACCGCGGCGACACGTTCGCGCACCAGCTCCGCCTCCTCCCGGGGGAAGTAGCCGTAGTCGCGGTAGACGACGATCCGCTGCTGCATCCCGACGACGTCCAGCTCCGGGTGGAACTGCGTGGCGTACAGGTTCTGCTTGATCCGG
The DNA here is from genome assembly GCF_042685865.1 of Promicromonospora vindobonensis. NCBI lineage: Bacteria > Bacillati > Actinomycetota > Actinomycetes > Micrococcales > Promicromonosporaceae > Promicromonospora > Promicromonospora vindobonensis. The sequence goes on from NZ_JBHUOG010000001.1 coordinate 1,982,770, forward strand.
AACATCTGGACCGGGCAGCCGGCCGACGACGCGAGCAGCACCGCGTGGTCCGGCAGCTTGCGCACGGCCTCCTTGTGGCCCACGTACGCGGGGAAGGTCGGCAGCACGCCCTCCAGCAGTGGGTCCGACGCCGCGTCCGGCGTGAGCTCCACGACGACCGGCCCCGGCGGCTCGCCGTAGGTCCCGTCGATCACGGCACCCTGGTGGGCGCCCAGCGTCCCGACGCCGTAGCAGGCGCCGAGGAACGGGAAGTCGCGAGCGACGACCTCGTCCAGCAGCGCCGCGAGCTCCGCCTCGACGCGGAGCTGCACCGGGCCCTTCTTCTTCGCGGGGTCCGAGGAGTTGAACGGCCCTCCGCCGACGAGCACCCCCGAGTAGTCGTCGAGGTTCACCGGCGGCAGGGGGTCCCGCTCGAGGCGCACCCGGTGCAGCTGCTCCGGTTCGAGGCCCCCGTACTGGCAGAACGCCGCGTACTCGCCGTCCGCGGCGATGTCCTCTCCGCGCGTTGCCAGCAGCAGGAACGGCTTCATGACAAGAGAGTAGGGGAGATCAGCGCGTCTCGGAACGGCGAGCCCACCACGTCGCCAGGCCGGCCCCTGACAGGTTGTGCCACACCGAGAACAGCGCGGCGGGCAGCGCGGCGGCCGGCGAGAAGTGGCTGGCCGCGAGGCTCGCGGCGAGGCCGGAGTTCTGCATGCCCACCTCGACGCTCACCGCGCGGCGAGCCGCCCGGTCCAGCCCTGCCACCTTCGCGGTGCCGTACCCGAGCAGGAGCCCGAGCAGGTTGTGCGTGATGACGGCGAGCGCCAGGAGCAGCCCGGTCGAGAGCACGGTCTGGGAGTTGGCGGCCACCACCCCGAGCACCACCAGGACGATGCCGCTGACGGACACCAGGGGCAGGTAGGGCAGCACCTTCTCGACGAGCCTCCCCGCGACGGCGCGCACCACCACGCCTGCGAGCACCGGGACGAGCACCACCTGGACGATCGAGCCGAACAGGTCCATGAACCCGACGTCGAGGGTCTCGTCGGCGAGCCACAGGATGAGCAGGGGCGTGAGGAACGGCGCGAGCACCGTGGAGATCGCTGTCATCGTCACGGACAGGGCGGTGTCGCCCTTGCCGAGGTACACGATGACGTTGGAGGCCGTGCCGCCAGGGGCCGACCCGACGAGGATCATGCCGAGCAGCGCCATGCCGGTGAGCCCGTAGACGCCGCTGACGCCCCACGCGAGCAGCGGCATGATCAGGAACTGCGCGGCAACGCCGATCAGCACCGCCCACGGTCGCTTGGCGACGAGGGCGAAGTCGCTCCCCCGCAGGGTCAGGCCCATGCCGAACATGATGATCCCGAGGAAGAGCGGGATGTGTGCGGCGAGGGGTGCCAGCTGGGCCGGCGCGAGCAGGCCCGCCACTCCGCCCAGCAGCACCAGTACGGCGAACCAGCGTCCGGCAAGCTCTGCGATCTTCCGCAACGTCCCCATGTGTTCCTCTTCCGGGTGTCGGCCTCGACATCGGCCGGGTCACGATAGACCCGGCCAGGCCGAGGCCTTGGCCGGGTCCCGTCAGGTGGTCACTTCCAACGGAAGAGCTTGACCCCGAGAGGGAAGAGCACAAGGGTCCACACGACCAGCACGAGCACCTGCGCCAGCGGGAAGCCCTCGTTGCCGAACCAGCCGACGGTCAGCCCCTGGGCCGACGCACCGAGCGGCAGGTACAGGCCGATCTCGCGCATCCAGTCGGGCATGATGTCGAGCGGTACCCACACCCCGGAGAACATCAGGGACGGGAAGTAGATCAGCATCCCCAGGCCCGAGGCCGTCGACGCCTTCTCCGCTCGTGCGGCGACGAGCAGCCCGAGGGAGAACATGGCGGTCGTCGAGAGCACGAGGACGAGCAGGACGACCAGCGGGTCAGCGGCGAACGGGACGCCCAGCGCCACCAGGCTGCCGACCACCGCTGCACCGGCCGACACGATCAGCGCCAGCACGTTGATCACCATGTGCACGCCGATCAGGTTCTGCGGTGGCATGGGCGTGGTGGACAGCCGCTTCAGGATGCCCTTCTCCCGGAAGGTCGCGAACTGCACGGGCATGGTGGTCAGCGAGATCGTCCCGACGGCCAGGGCGATGATCGTGGGCAGGTAGGAGGTGACGCCGGGCGCCTCGTTCCAGGGCGGCGGCGCGTCGACCATCGGCTCGGAGAAGGCGGGGATGCCGAGTCCGAGGCCGAGCAGCAGCATGCTGGGGAAGATCAGCGCGAAGAACACGGCGGTCGGGTCCCGCAGCCACACCTTGAGCTCGGTGACGAGCAGGGTGCCGAAGCCGTGCGGGCGTCGTCCTGTGCGGCCGACCCGCGCGGGCCTTGTCGTCTCGACGGCGGTCATGCCGCCACCTCCTCGTTCTCGTCCGGCCGGTACTCGCGGCCGGTGACCTGGACGAACACGTCTTCGAGGGTGCGCTCCACGGTGCGCACGTCGTCGGGCACGAGGTCGGCGGCGGAGAGCGCCTGCACGATGGCGAACAGCACCTTGCGGGTGCCCGTCACCTCGATCTCGTCGCCGACGGTGACCGCTGCGCTGACGTCGTCGTCCCGGTCGGCGAGGGCGGTGAGCAGCTCGGCGGCGCGCCGGCGGGCGCCGTCGTCGGCGAAGCGGAGCAGGACGCCCCTGTCGCCGTCGAGCCCTTCGATCAGGGCCGACGGCGTCCCCTCTGCGACCACGCGGCCGCCGTCGATCACGACGAGCCGGTCGCAGAGCCGTTCGGCCTCCTCCATGAAGTGGGTGACCAGCAGGACCGTGACCCCGGAGTCCCGGACCCGCTCGACGAGGTCCCAGGTCGCGCGGCGCGCTGCTGGGTCGAGGCCCGTGGTGAGCTCGTCGAGGATGGCCACCTGCGGCTTGCCGACCAGCGCGAGCGCGATGGACAGCCGCTGCTTCTGCCCGCCGGACAGCTTGCCGAACTGCTGGTCGCGGTGCGCGGTCAGGTCGAGGAGGTCGAGCAGCTCGGCCGAGTCCGCGCGCTGGGTGTAGAACGAGCCGAAGACGTGGAGCGCCTCGGCGACGGTGATCTTGTCGTGCAGCGCGGCCTCCTGGAGCTGCACCCCGACGTGCTCGCGGACCGACGAGGGGTCGGCCTGGGGGTCGGTGCCCAGGACGCGTACGGTGCCGCCGTCGGCGTGCCGGAGCCCGGCGACGCACTCGACGGTGGTGGTCTTGCCGGCGCCGTTGGGGCCGAGGATCCCAAAGATCTCACCACGTGCGACCTGGAAGGACACATCGGCGACGGCGGTCTTGGTGGCGGCGCCACCGCGAGCGCCAGGGTAGGTCTTGCGGAGGTGGCTCACCTCCACGACTGGGGATGTCATGAGAGCTCCTTCGTTGGCCGGATGGGTGCTTCGGATCGGGGGGTAGGCCGGTTCAGCTGGGGCGCACAGGGATGGTGCGCAGCACGGCGTAGAGCACGACGGCGGCCAGGGCGACGGCGAGCACTCCCCCGCCGATGCCGAGCAGCATGGTCATGAAGCCCTCGGACGTGGGCACTTCCGCGTGGTCGAGGTCTGGCTGCAGCTCGAGGTTGGCGACCGCACCGACGACGCCGGTCCGGGTCGCGAGGTCGACGAGCACAGCGGGTACCGCGAGCGGGACGATCAGGAGCCCGCCCCAGGCTCCTGCGTGGATGAAGCCTGCCGCGATGCACGCCCCGACGAGGATGTAGGTGGTGATCACGAGGGCCTCTGCGACCGCTGTGCCGAGCACCGCGCCGGGCGAGTCGAACGGGAGCGCGCCCAGCCGGCGCCAGGACATCCCGAGCGACGTGCTCAGCAGTCGTTCGCCCAGCAGGGCAAGGGTGGTCACGACGCCGAAGCCCGCGCCGACGACTGCTGCGCCGCGGACCACGCCCTCGAACATGGACCGGCGGCTGCCCCCTGCTGCCACGTGGAGCGCCAGGATCCCGGTCGACGCACTGATGCCGAGCCAGATCATCGGCCAGCGGGCCGATCCCAACGTGGCGTCGAGGGCACTGATCTCCAGATCGTTGCCCGCGGCAGCGTTGCCGACGCTGATCCCGACGGCGTACAGCACGTAGACAGCCCAGAACCAGATGCCGACGACGGTGCCGTTCCTGCGGAGCCTCCCGTCCACGGCGGCAACGCCGCGCAGCTGCCCGGCCCGGGCGAGCTCTGTGCGCCTCATCGTGGTCTCCTCGATGGTCGGTGTTGTCATCGTCGTCCCCCTCAGACCGGTGGCCGCAGCGGGATCGCACGGAGCGGCAGGTGGAACAGCCAGCCCGCGAGCGCGATCGCGGCGAGGCCGCCGGCCAGGCCCAGCAGGATGCCCGGGCCGTCGTCGGGCAGGTTCTCCGGCCCGGCGAGGAGGGCCACCACGCCGGTGTGTGTCGCCAGGTCGACCAGCGCCGCCGGGACGAGCGCGGCGATGATGTACGCCGTCCCCCGCACCATGTCGTGGCGGTAGTAGCCGGCTGCGATCGCGGCACCCACCAGGTAGTAGGTGGCGACGACGAACGCTTCGGTCAGCATCGTCAGCGCGATGCCTGCCCAGCCGTCCACCGGCAGCCCGTAGGCACGCGACCAGCTCTGGTCCAGCGCCCCGAACAAGGCACGTTCACCGACCAGGTAGATCGCGGTCACCGGGCCGAGCATCGCGCCACCGACGAGGGCACCTCGGACGGTCCCGGTCGCGAGAGTCCCGCGTGTGCCACCGGCCGCAAGGTGCAGTCGCAGGTACGCGGCGGGGACGATCATCCCCAGCACCATCATGAACCAGCGGGACGGCCCGCCCATCTGGGCGTCGAGGATGCCTACGTCGAGGCCCGAGCCGAACCGCGTCATGCCGATGATGATCGCGGCGGCCACCACCGTGAAGATCGCCCAGTACAGCCCGCCGACCGTGCGCACGATGCGGATCGTGACGCCCGCCGCCTGCCGGGCGGCGCGCCGCTCGGCCTCGCGGACCAGCGCGTCCCTTGCGGCGCTGGCGACCGGCGTGGTCGTGACGCTCATGACGGCACGCCCCTCGGGTCGGTGAGGCGGACGAAGAGGTCCTGGACCGGCACTGCCCCGACCTCGACCCCTGCCGCGCGAGCCGCGGCCAGCTCGTCGTCCTCGAGCGCCCCCTCCAGCGTGACCTGGACCGTCGTGCCGAGCTGCTGGCGGTGCAGCACCCGGCGTCCGGCCAGGAGCCGCTCGACGGCGTCCTTGCTTCCCGTGAGGCTGAACCCCCGCGCGCGCATCTCGTCGGCCGGCTCCGCCAGGAGCACGCGGCCCCTGTCGATGACGATCACGTCCTCGAACAGCCGCTCGACCTCCTCGACCAGGTGGCTCGAGAGCAGGACGGTGCGCGGGTGCTCCGCGTAGTCGGCCAGGAGCTCGTCGTAGAACGCGTACCGCGTCGGCGCGTCCATGCCGAGGTAGACCTCGTCGAAGATCGTCAGCGGCGCACGTGCGGCCAGGCCCACGGTGGCACCGACTGCCGACCGCTTGCCGCGGGACAGGGCCGACGGCTTCTTGCGGACGTCTACCTCGAACAGGTCGAGCAGGCGCCCTGCCGTCTCGGTGCTCCAGTCGGGCCGCATGTCGGCGTAGTACGAGAGCGAGGTCGAGACCTTCTCGTCGTTCATCAGGTCGCCGCTCTCGCGCACGAGCTGGGTGCCTGAGGTGATCCACGGGTTCTCCCACGGGTCCTCCTCTGCGCCCTCCGGCCCGACGACGACGGTGCCGCTCGTCGGACGGGTGAACGCCGCCAGCAGCGAGAGCATCGTCGTCTTGCCCGCGCCGTTACGACCGAGCACCCCGGTGATGGTCCCTGGCCGGATCACGACCGTCGCGCCGTCGAGAGCGGTACTCGCCTCGTCCTTGACCAGGGTGCCGTCCGGCAGCATCCTGCGGTTCTTGCCGAACCGGACGACGACGTCGTCCAGCCGGGCGCCGAAAGGTGCGGTCGACGTCATGACTCCTCCTTGGTGTGCTTGTCGCTGGTTCGGCTGTCCTTGGCGTCGAGGACATAGGCGACGATCTCGTCGGTGGGGATCCCGAGGATGTCCGCCTGCTGCAGGACCGGGGCCAGGACGTCCTCGAAGTAGTGCTTCCGGTGGTCGGCGAGCAGCCTCTGCCGGGCGCCGGGCGCCACGAACATGCCGAGGCCTCGACGTTTGTAGAGGATTCCCTCCTCGACCAGCCCGGAGAACGCCTTGGCCGCCGTCGCGGGGTTGATCCGGAAGGTGGTCGCGAACTGCGTGGTGGACATGACCTGCTCCTCCTCGCCGAGCTCGCCGGCGAGCACCTGGGCACGGATCCATGTCGCGATCTGCACATAGATGGGCTCGGGTCCGTCGAACATGTCTCGTCCTGACGTTCAGTGGTTCGTTACTTGACTAATGAACCACATGACCCGTCCCGTGCGCAAGCCCTCTCGGAGACGAAAGAGGGGCGGGGCACCGTGCGAATGCACGATGCCCCGCCCCTCGGCGGGAGTTTCCGACCTGATTACGTGTCGGCGGGCTCCGCCGCGTCGAGCGTCTGCAGCTCCGCCAGGTCGGCCGCGATCAGCTCGGCGATCTGGATCGTGTTCAGCGCTGCCCCCTTGCGGAGGTTGTCGTTGCTGACGAACAGGACCAGGCCGCGGCCGTCCGGCACCGACTGGTCCGTGCGGATGCGGCCCACCAGGGACGGGTCGACGCCCGCCGCGGCGAGCGGCGTCGGGACGTCGGCCAGCTGGACGCCGGGAGCGTCGGCCAGCAGCTTGCGGGCCTCGTCCGGGGTGATCGGCCGCTCGAACTCCGCGTGGATCGACAGCGAGTGACCGGTGAACACCGGGACACGCACGCAGGTACCGGCGACCGCGAGGTCGGGCAGGCCGAGGATCTTGCGGGACTCGTTGCGGAGCTTCTGCTCCTCGTCGGTCTCGCCCGAGCCGTCGTCGACCAGGTTGCCGGCCAGCGGGACCACGTTGAACGCGATGGGCGCCACGTACGCCTTGGGGTCGGGCAGGTCGACGGACCGGCCGTCGTGCACAAGACCTTCGAGGTCCTGCCCGGCGCCGGAGCGCACCTGGCCGGCCAGCTCGTCCACCCCGGCCAGGCCGGAACCGGACACCGCCTGGTAGGTCGCGACGCGCAGCCGCTCGAGGCCCGCCGCCTTCGCCAGCGGCGAGAGCACCGGCATGGCGGCCATCGTGGTGCAGTTCGGGTTCGCCACGATGCCCTTGACCGCCTCCTCGACCGCCTCGGGGTTCACCTCGGAGACGACGAGCGGAACCTCGGGGTCGAGCCGCCAGGCCGACGAGTTGTCGACGACGACGGCGCCCGCCTCGGCGAATCGCGGTGCGTGCTCGCGCGACGTGCCGCCACCCGCCGAGAAGAGGGCGATGTCGATGTCGGCGAGGTCGTCTGTCGCGGTAGCTGCGACGTCCTCCACGGGGACGTCCAGCCCGGCGAACGGCAGCGTGGTGCCCGCCGAACGGGCAGAGGCGAAGAACCGCACCGACGCCAGGGGGAACTCCCGCTCCTCCAGCAGGCGGCGCATCACGGCGCCGACCTGGCCGGTAGCGCCGACGACGGCGACGTGCACGCCCTGATCAGAGATCTCGACCATGTCAGCGCCCCGTTCCCGCGTAGACGACGGCCTCGCCGTCGACACCGTCGAGCCCGAACGCGGTGTGCACGGCGCGCACGGCGTCGTCCAGCGAGTCCGCGCGGGTCACTACCGAGATCCGGATCTCGGAGGTAGAGATCATCTCGATGTTGATCCCGGCGTCCCGCAGCGCGGCGAAGAGCCGGGCCGAGACGCCGGGGTGCGACTTCATGCCGGCGCCGACCAGCGACAGCTTGCCGATCTGGTCGTCGAACTGCAGCGAGTGGAAGCCGAGCTCCGCCTGCACCGCGGTGAGGGCAGCCATCGTCGCCGGCCCGTCGGAGCCGGGCAGGGTGAAGGAGATGTCGGTCAGGCCGGTGGACGCCGCCGACACGTTCTGCACGATCATGTCGATGTTCGCGCCGGTGCGGGCCACGACCTCGAAGATGCGAGAGGCCGAGCCCGGCACGTCCGGGACGTCGACGACGGTGATCTTGGACTCGGAGCGGTCGTGCGCCACACCGGAGATGATCGCGGCTTCCATGGTGCTCTCCTTCAACTTCTGGGGCTTCATTTCCTCGGAGCTCACGCGCGTGCCGTCATGCGCGCTGAACGAGCTGCGCACGTGCATCGGCACGTTGTACCGGCGTGCATACTCCACGCTACGCAGCGCGAGCACCTTGGCACCGCTGGCCGCGAGCTCGAGCATCTCCTCGTAGGAGGCCCACTCGATCTTCCGGGCGTTGGGCACGATGCGCGGGTCGGCGGTGAACACGCCGTCGACGTCCGTATAGATCTCGCACACGTCGGCATCGAGGCCGGCCGCGAGCGCCACCGCGGTGGTGTCCGAGCCGCCGCGTCCGAGGGTGGTGACGTCGTTCGTGGACTGGGTGACCCCCTGGAAACCGGCCACGATCGCCACCTGCCCCTTGTTCAGGGTCTCGCGGATGCGATGCGGTACGACGTCGACGATCCGTGCCCTGCCGTGCACCGCGTCGGTGATGAGGCCGGCCTGCTGGCCCGTGTAGGACTTGGCCTTCACGCCGAGGTTGGTGATCGCCATCGCGAGGAGCGACATGGAGATGCGCTCGCCGGCGGTGAGGAGGATGTCGAGCTCCCTCTTGGGCGGGAGCGGGGTGATCTGCTGTGCGAGGTCGAGGAGCTCGTCGGTGGTGTCGCCCATGGCGCTCACCACCACGACCACGTCGTTACCTGCCCGCTTTGATTCGGCGATCCGCTTCGCGACGCGCTTCACGCTGCGCGCGTCCGCGACCGAGGACCCGCCGTATTTCTGCACGACAAGTGCCATGCGCCTGCCTTCCGTTGCCGGCCTCCGTCTGTCTCAACGGCCCGCCGGGTGGTTGGGTTTGCGGCTTGATGGTACGTGCATGGTGATCCGAGGGGTAGTCCGTCCCACGTCGTGGGCTCAGGCCAGGACGTCCCAGGCCAGGCGGGCGATGAGGGCGCCGACCACGATGACGAACACGACGCGGACGAACTTCGAGCCCTTGGCCACGGCCATCCGGGCGCCGATGTAGGCGCCGATGAGGTTGGCCACACCGAGCCCGAGGCCGATGGTCCAGATGACGGCGCCGCTCGGCACGAAGAAGATCAGGGCGCCGAGGTTGGTCGCGAAGTTCACGATCTTCGCGATGGCCGACGCCGGGAGGAACGAGTACCCGAGGGCGCTCACGAGGCTGATGACCAGGAACGTGCCGGTGCCCGGGCCGAGCAGCCCGTCGTACGCACCGATGAGCAGGCCGATCATGGCGGCGATCCGCTTGTGGCCGTTGCCGACCCAGCGCAGGTTGTCGTGCTCGCCGACGTTGCGCTTGAGCAGTGTCCAGGCCAGCACACCGACGAGCACGACGAGGATGATCGGCTTGAAGAGCTGGTCCGGGATGTGGGAAGCGCCGATCGCGCCGCCGAACGCCCCGACAAGGGCCGTGAGCGCCATCGGACCCGCGGTGCGCAGGTCGGGCTGGACCCGCCGGTAGTAGGTGATGGCGCTGGTGGAGGTGCCCATGATGCTGCCGAGCTTGTTGGTCGCCAGGGCCTGCACGGGGCTGATCCCCGGGACGAGCAGCAGTGCGGGCAGCTGGATCAGGCCGCCACCGCCCACGACGGCGTCGACCCACCCGGCGGCGAGGCCGGCGAGCAGGAGGAGGACGATGGTGAGCAGATCGAGTTCGGGCACGGAGGTATTGTGCGCGAACCGCGCCGTTCGGCGGGCCGTGTCTCGGTCAGGCGGACCCGGCGCTCACAGCCGCGTGCCGCGGCGGACGGTGACCGGGGAGCCGTCGGCGATGAACGCCGAGACCGGTTCTGCGGCGAGGCTCTCGACGAACTGCCTGCCGTACACCTGCTCGACGTCGCACTCGAGAGCGGGGTCGCCGGCCTGCCAGACGTGCCAGCCCGGGTGCTCGACGCGGTACTCGACCGAGCCTCCGTCGCGTTGCGCTGCGTAGCCCCAGTAGTGCTCGGTGATGAACTCCTCCTGCGAGCCCTCCTCGGGCAGCCGGGCACTGCCCTCGGTGGTGGCCCGGACGTGGTACCAGTCACCGGCGTCGCGCCACGAGTACTCCACGACGCCGTCGGGGGTCTCGCGGTCGTCACGCAGGTCGATCCGGTGCCGCATCGGTCGCGCCACGTACTTCTCGCCGTAGACGGCTCTCGCGACGGTGGCCAGGGCCCAGCGGGGCACGATCTCCTTGACGAAGACGACGCCGCGGCGCCAGCCGTCGTCCGCGCGGCGTCGCACGTAGAACCGCAGGTTGATCTCGTCGAAGTCGCGGTGGAAGGGGACAGGGACGCCGAGCAGGCGCGTGTCCAGGAACTGGAACCCGACCACGCTCACGACGTGCCGGCCGGACCAGGTGTCGAGCTCGACACCGCGTGGGACGAGCGGCCGCAGGACCGCTGGGTCGACCTCGTAGCTGAGCATCACCAAGCGACGCCACCGTGCCGAGAGGAACGTCCCGGTCCGCGCCTCGGATCCTGTCACGCCGGGAACGTACCAGCCCGGGAACCCGCGTGTCGGTGCCGCCCCGTAGGGTGGCCTCTTGTGTACGAAGGCGCGGTCCAAGACCTGATCGACGAGCTCGGCCGGCTACCCGGCGTCGGGCCCAAGAGCGCGCAACGCATCGCGTTCCACCTGCTCGCGACCGACAACGACGAGGTCAAGCGGCTGGTCCATGCGCTCACCGAGGTGAAGCTGCGTGTCCAGTTCTGTGAGCTCTGCGGCAACGTCGCCGAGGCAGAGCGCTGCCGCGTCTGCCTCGACCCGCGGCGCAGCGACGATGTGATCTGTGTCGTGGAGGAGCCGAAGGACGTGGTCGCCATCGAGCGCACCCGTGAGTTCCGCGGTCGCTACCACGTGCTCGGCGGGGCCATCAATCCCATCGAGAACGTCGGCCCGGACGACCTGCGCATCAGCGAGCTCCTGGCCCGGCTGGCCGACGGGACGGTGCAGGAGGTCATCCTCGCCACCGACCCGAACGTCGAGGGAGAGGCCACGGCGACCTATCTTTCCCGACTGATGGCTCACATGGGTATCACTGTCTCGCGGCTGGCCTCGGGTCTCCCCGTGGGTGGAGACTTGGAGTACGCGGACGAGGTGACGCTCGGCCGCGCGTTCGAAGGCCGCCGCGTCATCGCCAACAACTAGAGCATCGGCAACGACAAGTAGGTGGGATCACGATGAGTGAGATAACCCCCGGGTCGGACCTCAGCGAGGTCGCAGACCAGGTGTCCGCACAGGCACGGACGTTTCTGTCGACGGTGACCCAGGTGGCGTCCGGAGGCATGCCTGGAGCTGAGCTCTCGCTCCTCGTCCTCGCGTCGTCCGACCTGCTGGCAGCGGGGGCCCGCCTCGCCGCGATCGTGGATGTCGTGCCGAAGGAACGCTACGAGCCCGACGCGGGCCCCGACACCGACCTCGACCCGCTGCGCGAGGCCCTGTCCAAGATGTTCGACGGGTTCGACGACTACACCGAGGTCGTGGACCCGGTGCTGAGCGATGACGTCGGCCAGGCCTCCCTGTCCGGTGACCTCGCCTGCGTCGCGGAGGCACTCGCCAAGGGCCTGCAGCACTTCGACAGCGGCCACGAGCTCGAGGCCCTGTGGTGGTGGCAGTTCTCCTACTTCTCGCTGTGGGGCGAGCGCGCTGCGTCCGCGCTGCGGGTGCTGCAGGGGCTGCTGGCGCACGTGCGCCTGGACGTGGAGGACGACGTAGCCGCCGAGGCGGAGTACGACGCCCTCCACTCCTGACCCGTCAGGCGACCCGGGTGCCCTGCGGCAGCTCCGCGGTCGGGACCCGTAGGCGATTCACCGCGACGACGACACCTGCCGCGCCCAGCAGCAGGTCGAACCCGAGCCCCCACGGCCACACCAGCTGGTCGGTGACCTCGACCGGTTCGACCGGGGAGTCGGGCCGGACCTCCCGCCCGTCCTCGTACACGAACTCGCTGCACCAGTCCTGCGGCCCCGTGTCACCCGTGCGCGCGTAACGGACGCCGTACTGCAGCATCGCGAGCATGTTGCCGTCGTTCGCCAGCTGCTCCACGTCGCCGTTGACGGCCTGCGCGTCGGCGACCACGACGAACGGGTTCGGGGCCAGCAGCCACCAGGTGCGTTCGCTGTGCCAGACGGGCATCTCGTGCGTCTGCCACTCGCACTCGGGTGCCGTGGTCTCCTCCCAGCCGTAGCCTGCCTCGACGTCCCACACGCGCACCTCCTCCGTGGTGCTGGTGGCGGGCACGAGCAGGCCGAACAGGATCGGCAGCGCCACCGTGATCGCGCCGATGGTGAGGTACGTCAGCACCGCCGACCCCGACGTCTTGCTCACCAGTGCCGAGAAACCCAGCCCGATGGCGCACACGACACCGAGCACCAGCGCCAGCATGAGCACTGTGGTGAGCAGCGCGAGCCAGTACACACCGCCGCCGACCAGCGCCCACACGAGGAACGGGATGCTCGCCACGAGGAACGCGAGCGCCGCGATCCAGGACGCTGCGAGCTTGCCGAGCACGATCTCCGCCGGTGACAGCAGGGTGACCTGCAACGTCGCGAGCGTCCCTGCGTTCCGGTCGCCGTTGATCGCACCCGACGACAGGGTCGGTGCCACCAGCAGGCCGAGGAACAGCACGAAGCCGACGACGATGCTGTAGATCGTCCCGCCGTAGGCGTCCTGGCCGGACAGGTACGGGTCGTCCGAGAGCATCCGGAACGCCCCGGTCGTCAGCAGGGTGATCAGGCCGACCACCACGAACCAGACGATCAGTGCGGTCTTCCACCGCGTGGACCGAACGCGCTGCCGCAGCTCGAGCACCGCCACGGTGCGCAGGCCGTGCCAGGACAGGGACCAGGTGCCGCGCCCGCGCGGCGCGCCGGGGGACGGCGCCGGCTCGACGACTTCCACGTCAACGCTCATCGTCGCTCCTCCTCGAGGGCCAGGTAGGCCTGTTCCAGTACGCCACCGGCCGGGGCGAGGCTCGACACGTCGATGCCGGCCTCGATCGCGGACCGCAGCAGCGCGGCGGCCGCCGCGTCGCCGGTCAGATCGACGAGCACGCCGGGGCCGTCGACCTCCTTGCGGTAGCCGGGGCCGTTCTCGTCCAGCCAGGACGCGAGGGCCACGGGGTCCAGCCCGGTCAGGCGCCACTCACGGGGCCGGTCGACGTCCGCGACGGATCTGGTGGCGACCGTGCGGCCGCCCGAGATGAACACCGCGTCGTCGGCCATCTCGTCGAGCTCGGTGAGCACGTGCGAGGAGACCAGGATCGTCTTGCCCTCGGCCGCGAGGCGACGGACGAGCACGCGCAGGTCCACGCGGGATCGCGGGTCAAGGCCCGAGGCCGGCTCGTCGAGGAGCAGGACGTCCGGGTCGTGCACCAGCGCGCGGGCCAGGCCGAGCCGCTGCTTCTGGCCGCGGGACAGGACGTGCGCCGGCTGGTCGGCCAGCTCGGAGAGGTGCACGAGCTCGAGCAGCTCGCTCGCACGGGACCGTCCCGCGGCCGCGTCCATCCGGTACGCCGCGGCGACGGTGGTCAGCACCTCGCGCGCCGTGAGCGAGTCCCACGTGCCGAAGACGTCCGGCATCCAGCCGGTCCGCGAGCGGGCCACGTAGTTCTGGGTCACCGGGTCCGCACCGCCGATCCGGATGCTGCCCGCGTCGGGCGCCAGGAGCCCCGCGAGCATGAGCAGGAGGGTCGTCTTTCCTGAGCCGTTGGGACCGATGAGCGCGGTGACTCGACCCGGTGTGGCAACCAGGTCGACGTCGGCCACGGCGTGCACCGGTCCGAACGAACGCCGCACGCCCTGCGCGCGGATACCACCGTCTGGTGTCATGCCCGGGACCTTAGCGCGGCCTGCGGCCGCGGAGCGCCAGCACTGGGGCGCGGCCTGGCTGCCGGTCGGGAAATGGCGTCGCAGGTCAGGCCGGGCACGCCTAGGTTGGACGCATGGCTGCCCACACGCCCCCATGGCTCAAGAAGGCGTTCGCCGCACCGAATGCCCTGTACCGGCACGGGATGGGCGGGATGCTCGGCAGGCGGTTCCTCCAGCTCACGCACGTGGGCCGGAAGACGGGGGTCGAGCACACCGTCGTGCTGGAGGTGCTCCGCTACGACAAGGAATCCGGTGAGGCAGTGGTGATCTCCGGGCTCGGCGAGGGCGCACAGTGGCTGCTGAACCTCCGGGCGAACGGGGCCGCCCGCGTCAGCTTCGGGCGTTCCCCACGCCGTGCGGAGGTCCGGCTGCTCGACACCGACGAGGCCGTCGCCGTGCTGACCCGCTACGAGCAGGGCTACGGGATTCTCCGACCCGTGCTGCGGAAGCTGCTCAGCCCGCTTGCCGGGTTCGACTACCGGGGCACGGACGAGGACCGCCGCCGGCTGGCCGAGACGCTGCCGCTGATCGCCTTCCGCCCGGCATGACCGGCAGGTAGCGCGGTCAGGCCCGACGCGCCTTGCCTCGCACGTCCAGCAGTGCCCGCTCGCCGAAGGCGACGTTCCGGTCGATGGTCACGTCGACCTCCGCTCCGGAGAACCGCAGCTCCAGGCGCCACTCGAACGGGGTACCGAGGAACACCATCCGGCCACGTAGCGTCGACTCGTCGGTCCAGGCGGCGGCGGTCGCGACATCGGCCGGCGCGCCAAGGAGCGAACAGGTTCCCTGGCTCCAATCCGCGTGCCCGAACCGCACGAAGTGGTCCAGCCCACCGATCGTGAAGGCCACCTCGGTCCTGCCGTACGCGTCGCGGCCCAGCGTGAGCGCGCTGACGTCCCGCGGGTTCGGCTCGAGCTCATAGGTCACGCCCCGCAGCGACTGCTCGATCGGGGTCGACGCGGCCCCGTCCGGCGTGGACAGTGCGAGCTCGAACGATTCCACGGTGCCCGGCCCGTCGAGCGGCGGCCCCCCGGTGGACACCTGGCGGGACCAGGCGTCGTCGGGCAGGAGCGTGTCCCACACCGCGTCGAGCACCGACTGCAGGTTCGTCAGGCCCGAGGTCATGGTGATGACCAGGTCCTTCTCCGGCCAGACCACGATGTACTGCCCGAACGCGCCGTCAGCCCGGTAGGCACCGTGGCGGCACTGCCAGAACTGGTAGCCGTAGCCCTGCTTCCACTCGGGCCATTCGTGAGGGCCGTTCGGGACCTGCTTCGACGTTGCCGCCGCCACCCACTCGGCCGGGACGAGCTGCTTCCCCTCCCACACCCCGCCCTGCAGGTAGAGCTGCCCGAACGCCGCCATCTCCTCCGTGGTGATCGACAGCCCGAAGCCGCCCGTGTCGATGCCGTCCGGGTCCTGCTCCCACGCGGCGTGCGTGATGCCGAGCGGCGCCAGCAGCCGCGGTGTCAGGTAGTCGAGCAGCCGCTCCCCCGTGAGCCCGTGCAGGATCGCGGACAGGAGGTAGGTCGCGCCCGTGTTGTAGACGAAGTGCGTGCCCGGCTCGTGCTCGACGGGCTGCGCAAGGATCGCGCGGGCCCAGCGGGCGCCCGGCAGGGAGATCGTGCGGTCGATGCCCTCCATCGTCGAGGCGCTGTGGCCTGTCGTCATGGTCAGCAGGTCCCGCACCCGCATCGCTCGGAGAAGCTCGCTCGGGTCGGCCGGGGCGTCGTCCGGCAGGAGGTCCAGCACGTGATCGTCCACCGTGAGGAGCCCTTCATGGACCGCCAACCCGACGGCTGTCGCCGTGAAGCTCTTGCTCACCGAGAACATCGTGTGCGGGCGGTCGACGGTGTGCGGGTGCCACCAGCTCTCCGCGATCACCTGACCGTGCCGCAGCACCAGCATGCTGTGCACGTCCTCAAGACGATCCAGGCGGTCGACCAGGCGCCGCACCGCAGCAGGGTCGACCCCCTCGGCCTCTGGGGTGGAGCGGGGCAGGATCCGCGACATGCTCGAGACACGTCCTTTCGCTCGGCGACGCGACATTCTTCCGCACCCTGTCCGACGCCGAAAGCAGGGCCCGCCATGCGGTCAGCCCAGCAGCAGCTCTCCCGCCACCTCGTCGAACACGATGTTCCCCGTCTTACGGAAGCCGCAGCGCAGGTAGAACTCCTCGGGCCCGTCCGGCCCCGGGACCCAGAGCACGGTGATGCGGTCGAGCCCGCGCCGCCTTGCCTCGTCGGCCACCTGTTCCACGGCGAACCTGCCGACCCCACGCATGCGCGCTTCACGTGCCACGTTGAGGCGCCAGATACCCGCCCGGAACTCCGGGATCTCTTCGTCAGGGTTCCAGTTCGCCATGACGAAACCGACTACCTCGTCGCCGTCGAGAATCACTCGGGGCCACGCGGTGGGATTGACGTAGGCCTCGGCGACCGACCAGGCGACCGGTGACACCGGTTCCACGTCGTCCGCCTGAGGGGGCAGCCGGAGTGCATCCGAAAGGTTGTCCACGGTGAGTTCCGCTAGCTGCAGGTTGGCCATACCCGAAGCCTTCCACGAGCCACTGACACTGCGAGGTCGGCGTGTGTCCCCGCTTGCACCATTGGCCCGCGCCTACGGCCTCGCCGTGCGCCGGCCCCCACGCGCGGCGACCTCCGCCGCCTGCTCCCGCATGGTCGCGGTCGTCAGGCTCACCCAGCGCGCGACGACCGTCAGCTCCTCGCCGGAGAACTGCTCCGTGACCAGCGCCATGGCCTCCTGCATCTCCGCCACAGCCCTGTTCACCTGCGGGGATGCAGGTGCCGTCGCCTCGATCACGAGCTGCCGCCGGTCGGTCTGGTGCCGTGCCCGTCGGGCGTAGCCCGCCTGCTCCAGCCGGTCCACGAGCCCCGTCACGGCGCCGGCCGTGAGCCCTGTCCGGTCCGCGAGCTCCCTCGCGGACATCGGCCCGTCCCGGCGGATGACACCGAGCGCCTTGTGGTCCGCCGCGGAAAGTCCCATCAGTGCGCCGAGCGCCTCGTGGAACATCACGACGGCGTCGCTCAGCTCGGCGCCGAGCCGGGCACCGGCCGCAGCGGGGTCGGCATCAGGGGCGGGGTCGGTGGCCGCCGTCGGGGCGTGGTCAGGTGTTGACATCCTCCCATTGTGCACCTCACCATACTGTTTAGCGGGCTGAATCATTTAGTCAATCAAACGGAGGACGCCATGGCTTCCCGCACAACGACCGCACCACCCCGCGCCCGGGCCGAGGCCGTCGAGATCCTCGCCGACGCCTGGCGCTTCTTTGTGCAGCACTACCCGATCATCCTTGCCTTCGGCGCCCTCGCCTCCGCCCAGCGTTTTCTCGCCGTGAGCGGTACCGCGGACTGGGCCGGCGGGGTGGGTGGCGAGCTGTTCACTGCGGCTGCCCGACTCGCCTTCGTCGCCTGGCTCGCCCGGACCCTCCTGCGCGATCGGCCGGTCGAGTGGGCGGGAGCCGGAGCACGATGGTCCGCATGGGCCTCGAGACACCGGGCCACGCTGCTGGCCAGCGCCGGTCTGCTGCTCCTCTTCCTCATCGTCTTCAAGGCGATCCCCGACGCCCTGGCCGGCCGGGTGGCCGGCATCAGCGAGTCCGCCTGGATGTCCTGGGAGCTCGCCATCAAGAACGTCACGGTCATCCCGTTCACGATGGTGTGGATGACCGTGCTGCTCGCCGTCCGGCCGATCGGCCACGCAGCCGCTCACGAGCCTCCGTCAGAGCCAGACCACTGACATCCGGACGATCAGTCCGCGACGACCTCTACCTCGTAGCCGTCCGCGTTCTCCAGGTAGGCGGCGTAGTGGTCCGGGCCACCGGCGTGCGGATGCCGGTCGGGGAACAGCAGCGCCCAGCCATGGGCAGGCGCTGCGCCGACGAGCCCGTCCACCTCGTCACGTGTGCCGCCGTGGAACGCGAGGTGGTTGAGCCCGGGTGCGAGGCGGTCGTGGGCGTCGGCGGCAAGCGCGGGGCTCTGCTCGATGACCACGTACGTGCCGTCGCAGATCCAGCTCACGCCTGCGCCCCAGCGCTGATGCTCGGTGTAGCCGAGCGTGGTGAGGAGCCAGCCCCACGACCGCTCCGCGCGCACCAGGGACGGGACCCACAGCTCGACATGGTGCAGACGGCCACGACTCATGGGGCTGCCGCCGCGATGACTCGCATGAGGCTGCGATGCAGCGCCTTGAGCTCCTCGGCAGACATGCCCAGTCGAGCCATGATCGCCGGCGGCACGAGCAGCGCCTGCTCGCGCAGCGCGCGACCGGCTCCCGTGAGCTCGACGGCGAGCGCCCGTTCGTCGCGCGGATCGCGGCGTCGCGTCACGTAGCCGATCGCCTCGAGCCGCTTGAGCAGGGGCGACAGCGTGCCGGGGTCGAGCTGCAGCAGTCCGCTGAGCTGCTTGACCGAGAGTGGCGAACCCTCCCAGAGCGCAAGCATGACCAGGTACTGCGGATGGGTGATGCCCATCGGCTCGAGGAGCGGCCGGTACAGCGCGATGACGCTGCGCGAGGCGACGGCGAGAGCGAAGCACACCTGGCGGTCGAGGGCCAGGAGGTCCTCGGATGCCCCGGCGGCGCCGTCGGCAGGGACACCCTCCGGGACTTCCGCACGGGGCGTCACCGGGGCGGCGGTTCTGGATGTGACGGTCATGTGGCTCCTCTCGATGTTGACCAGGCTAACAGTTTGCAGGCAAACTATTGGTACACCAAGCAAATGGAGGAACGGCATGCCGAACAGTGACGGCCTGACCCTGGGGTACCGCGTCAAGTGGCGGCTGAACTGGCTGCTGCTGCACGTGGCAGGGCCCGCTGAGCAGGCCGACGACACCGATCCCCGGCGCCGGATGGAACGCGAGCGCGCCGCACGCGTTGCGCGCTACCGGGCCGAGCAGGCGGACCGCTGAACGTTCAGTGCCCGGCGGCGGTCAGCAGGTCGCGCGACAACGGCGCGAGGGGGTAGCTCGTGACCGGGTCGGCAGGATCGATCCACACGAGTTCCTCGAGCTCTGCCTGGACGGCGATCTCGGTGCCGGGCCGCAGGCGCACACGATAGGCGTACGCGTCGACGACGTGGTCGGGCTCGTTCGCGGCGGGTGCCCCGAACCGGCCGAGGGTCTCCACGTCGGCCGGCTCGAGCCGCACCCCGACCTCCTCCTCGAACTCCCGAAGCAGCGCCGCCAACGGCTCTTCGCCGGGCTCGATCTTGCCGCCCACCTGCATGAAGGCATGAGTACCCCGCTTGCGGACGAGCAGATGCCGCCCGTCCGAACGTTCCACGACGGCCGCGACGATGCGGAGCGTCGTGACCGGGCCCGCCGCGCCAGCCGCACTCACGTCTGGTCCACGATCTCTTCGATCACCGTTCCACCGAGCACCTGCACCACGAGCGGCACACCCACCATGCCGGCCGACGTGATGTCCGGGTCGTCGGCAGACGGCTCGTCGTAGAAGTCGGGCCCGTCCGCCGACGGCGCCGTGCCGGCCGTGCTCGCACTCGCGGGCGCCGAGGCACCGCCACGCGGTTCGGCGGGGGCACCGTTCGCCGCGCGCGCACGCCGCTCGTTCGCCTGTCGTAGCGCCTCCCGTGCACCGCCTGCCCCCGACATCGGGGCACTCGCGGGAACCGGAGCCTGGTCCTCGTAGACGGGCTCGGGCTCCGGCATGTCGTAGTCGGCGGGCGGCTCGGCCGCAGCAGCACCAGAGAGCCAGGCCTCGTCGGCAGCACTCGCTGCGGACGGCGGGCTGGCGGCAGGCCGAGAAGGTTCCGGACGTCCACGCTCGGGACCAGACGGCTCGGGCCTGGAGGGCTCAGGACGTTCAGCGACGGCGACACCACCCTGAGCCGGTGCCATCGCCGAGGCCGACGACGCGGCAGGTGGCCTGCTGGGTGCGGCCGTCATCGCTGCCGGGCCTGCTGCCGGGCCCGCGCCGGAGGGCTCGTCGACCGTGGCGGCCGACGCCGAGGCCGTAGCGACACCGCCCGGCGGAGGGACTTCAGGCCAGTCGGACGCCGGAGCGGCAGCGGGCGCCGGCGTCTCCCGCCGAGGCTCGCCGGCCGACGAGGCCGCGCCGCCACCCGCCGGCGCGCCACCCGCCGGCGCTCCGCCCGAGCCGCGGCCCGAGCCACCGCCCGCGGACGGTCCACCACCTCCGGGCGGCCCTTCGTCGAGCGTCGCCTCGACCCGGACGCGGATGCCGAGCGTCTGATACACCGCTTCTTCCACAGCGCTGGTGTGCCGCGCGTTCGAAAAGGTGCGCGCCAGGCCGGGAGCCGCGAAGCCCAGCTTCAGCGTGTTGCCCTCGAGGGCTGCGACCTGCGCGTTCGGACCAACGAGCGACCACGTCACGCGGGCGGCGGCGAGTGCGCCGAGCACCTCGGGCCAACGCCGCCGGACCGTCTCCGTCGTCACCCCGGGCTCGACGTCCTGGGAAACCGCCGGAACAGCCGCCGAAGCGGGTACCTCCGGGGCCGACGCCGCTGGAGCCTGCTGCGCTGGTGCGGCCTGCTTGCTGACCGGCGCCGGATCCGGCTCCGGCCCCGGGGCAACGGGTGCTGGTTCGGCGGCTGTCGACGGCGCCGGTGCGACCTCGGGCGCCGGCTCCGCTGCGGCGGGAGGAGCCACGGGAGCCGGCTCCGACACCGGAGTCGGCGCCGGAGCGGCCGGAGCCTGTTCCTGGGTAGCCGGCGGCTGGCCCGGCTCGCCCCGATTCTTGCGCGCGTCGAGCACCGCACGTGCGGCGGCGGCGCCGGCGAGCCCGGCCGTCGTCGGCCCACCTGCCGGTTCGCGGTCCGGAGCTGCGTCCCGGCTCTGCACCGCCGTGGCGGTCGGGGCGGACCCGCCGGCAGCGACCGCGCCGCCCCGTTCGAGCCGGTCGATGCGCGCGGCGAGTCCCGCGGCGCCGTCGTCGGCCCCTGGCAGGAGCAGGCGAGCGCACAACAGCTCCAGGTGCAGGCGCGGCGACGTGGCGCCGGTCATCTCCGTGAGCGCCGCGTTCACCAGATCGGCTGCCCTCGACAGCTCCGCCACCCCGAGCCGCCCGGCCTGGGTCCGCATGCGGTCGAGCTGATCTGTGGGGATGCCCCGCAGCACGGCGCTGGCGGCGTCACCCGAGACGCCGATGACGATGAGGTCGCGCAGGCGCTCCAGCACGTCCTCGACGAACCGGCGCGGCTCGTGCCCCGTCGCGATGATCTGGTCCACGACCCGGAAGATCGAGCCACCGTCACGGGCGGCGAGCGCGTCCACGACGTCGTCCAGCAGGGTCGCGTGCGTGAAGCCGAGCAGGCCGACGGCCAGGTCGTAGTCGACGACGCCGCCGCTGGCGCCCGCGATGAGCTGGTCCATCACGGACAGGGAGTCGCGGACCGAACCGCCGCCCGCCCGGGTGACCAGCGGGAGCACACCAGCGCCCACCTCGACCCCCTCGGCGCCGCACAGCAGCTCGAGGTACGGCGACAGCACGTCCGGCGGCACGAGCCGGAACGGGTAGTGGTGCGTCCGCGACCGGATGGTGCCGATCACCTTGTCCGGCTCCGTGGTCGCGAAGATGAACTTGATGTGCGGCGGCGGCTCCTCGACGATCTTCAGCAGAGCGTTGAAGCCCTGCGGCGTCACCATGTGCGCCTCGTCGAGGATGAAGATCTTGTACCGGTCGCGAGCCGGGGCGAACGTGGCCCGCTCGCGCAGGTCGCGCGCGTCGTCCACACCGTTGTGCGACGCCGCGTCGATCTCCACCACGTCGAGCGACCCCGAACCGCCACGCGCCAGCTCGACGCACGACGGGCACTCACCGCACGGGGTGTCGATCGGCGACTCGGGCGTGTTCTTCGCGCAGTTGAGCGTGCGGGCGAGGATGCGTGCCGACGTCGTCTTTCCGCAGCCTCGTGGACCGCTGAAGAGATAGGCGTGGTTGACCCTCCCGCTGCGCAGGGCCTGCATGAGGGGGCCCGTGACATGGTCCTGGCCGATCACCTCGGCGAACGTCTCGGGCCTGTAGCGGCGGTATAGGGCGGTGCTCACCCCCGCAACGATAGACGGCCTCACCCACACTCGGAGGACGGCCATCCACAGTGGTCCCCACCCGGCGCCTGCGGGCCTTGCCTCCGGTAAATGTTATCGACTAACATTTTGGGGTGCCCACACCCCGCACCCTTCGCACCCGGGCCCGCATCCTCGATGCCGCGCTCGACCTCTTCGAGCGCCAGGGCTACGACGCCACCACGGTGAACCAGATCGCCGACGCAGCCGGCATCACCCCCATGACGTTCTTCCGGCACTTCCCCACCAAGGACGCGGTGCTGGTCACCGACCCCTACGATCCCCTCATCGCGGAGGCTGTCGGCGCCCAGCCGGCCGGCCTTCCTCCTCTGGAACGAGTGCGGCTCGGCCTGCTCGCCGCCCTCGGCGACATCACGCCCACCGAGGATGCCACCGCGAAGCGTCGCGTCGCCCTCGTCGCACAGTCCCCCTCGCTCCGCGCCGCAGCGGCGATCGGCACCGAAGCCACCCAGCAGGCGATCGTCGAGCGGCTCGTGGCCGACGGCGTCGACCGCCTCAACGCCGCCATCGCCACCGCCGCCTGCCTGGCCGCCACCACCGCGGCCCTCCTCGCCTGGGGTACCGCGCCCGACGACCTCTCGGTCCTCGTCCGCCGCGCCCTCGCGCAGCTCGCGCCGGCAGGAGCCACTCCATGACCGCCCTCCTGCTCGACGACGTCTCGCACACCTTCGGCGCCCGGACCGCCCTCGACCACCTCACACTGTCGGTAGCACCCGGTCAGGTCACGGCCCTGATCGGCCTCAACGGCGCCGGCAAGACGACGGCGCTCCGTGCGCTGGCCGGCCGTCTGCGGCCCACCCGTGGCACGGTCCGGGTACTGGGTCACAACCCGGCTGACCTGCCCAGCAACGTCGCGATGCGGTTCGGCCACGTGGTCGAGACCCCCCTGGTCTACCCCGAGCTGACCGTCGCCGAGAACCTCCGCTGCGCCGCAGGGCTGCACGGCCTGCCGACGCGCGCTGCCCGGCAGACGGCGAGTGCCGCCGTCGGGCAGATGGGGCTGGATCCCTGGCGGCTCGCGCGGGCCGGAACGCTCTCGATGGGCAACCGCCAGCGCCTCGGGATCGCGTGCGCGACCCTCCACGGGCCGACCGCATTGATCCTCGACGAGCCCACCAGCGCGCTCGACCCGCAGGGCGTGGTCCTGGTGCGTGAGCTGGTCCGCGGCCTGGCCGACGTCGGCGCGGCGGTCCTCGTCTCGAGCCACCACCTCGACGAGGTCGCGCGGATCGCCGACGAGATAGTGGTGCTGCACGCCGGCTGCGACGTCGGTCGCCTGGAGCCAGGCGGCACCGACCTGGAGCAGCGATTCTTCGCCATGGTGCTCGACGCCGACACCCGAGCCGCGACCGACACCAACGCCCAGACCCCAGGAGGCCGAGCATGACCGGCGTCGCCCGCCTCAGGACAGCCCTGTCCGTCGAGGCCCTCAAGCTGCGCCGTTCCGTCGTGGCGCGCCTTGCGACCGCGCTGCTGGTGGTGCTGGTGCCGCTCGGGAGTGTCGGGATGGTGGCGCTGGCCCGCTCACCGCGGGCCGTCGGCCCGACGGCGGCCAAGCTCGCCGACTATGCGACCGGCGACCTCGCCACGACGCACCTGCTGGTGTGCGCCCAGGTCCTGTCCGTCGCCGCGCTTGCAGCGGGCGGGTTCTTCGTCGCGTGGTCGTTCGGCCGGGAGCTGGAGACCGGCACCGCGGGCGCGCTGTTCGGCCTCGCCGTGCCGCGGGGCACGATCGCCCTGGCCAAGTGCCTGGTCGCGCTGGCGTGGGTCGCGGCGTGCGTGGTGCTGACCGTCGCCGTGACGGTCGCGGCGTCGGCCGCTGTCACTGCCGCCTCCGGCGAGACCTTCGGCCCGGGGGCCTGGGCGGGCGCCTCGACAGCCCTCGCCGCCGGCCTTCTCGGCGGCGGCCTGGCCCTGCCGTTCGCCTGGGTGGCGACCGTGACGCGAAGCCAGCTCGGCACCGTCGGTGCGCTGGTCGGCGTCGTCGCACTCACGCAGATCGTGGTGCTGCTCGGCGGCGGCTCATGGTTCCCCTACGCCGCGCCGTCCCTCTGGGCGGGCATGGGTGGGCCGGAGGCCGCGGCTGCCGTCGGCCTGCCCCACCTCCTGCTCGCCACAGCCGTCGCGCCCGCCGCGATCCTCGCGGTCAGGCACGCCTGGCGGCACCTCACGAACGTGTAGTCAGCTCATCGCCGCAGCGCACGCCTCGCCAGCGAGTTCCCCAGCCACTGCACCGCCTGGACGATCAGCACGATGATCACCACGACGACGGCGGTCACCGCCCAGTCGTACTGCCGGTAGCCGTGCACGATCGCGAAGTCGCCCAAGCCGCCTGCGCCCAGGTAGCCGCCGATCGCGGACATGTCGAGCACGCCGACGAACAGGAACGTGTACCCGAGGATCAGGGGCGCGAGCGCCTCGGGGACCAGCACCGTCCGTACGATCCGGAAGGGTGAGGCGCCCATGGCCCGGGCGGCCTCGACCACGCCGGGGTCGATGGAGACGAGGTTCTGCTCCACGAGCCGCGCGAAGACGAACGTCGCCATGAAGCACATCGCGAACGTGAACGCCTCGATGCCGATCGTCTTGCCGATGACGGCGCGGGTCAGCGGGCCGAGCGCCACCAGGAAGATGATGAACGGCACCGGCCGCACCACGTTCACCGCGAGGTTCAGCACCGCGAACACGAACCGGTGGCCGAGCAGGTTCCCCGGCCGCGTCAGGTACAGCCCGAGGCCGAGCGCGAGCCCGAGGAACCCGCCCACCAGCAGGGTGATCAGCACCATGAAGGCGGTCTGACCCGCGGCCCCCCACAACAGCGGCGTGAGCCGCTCCCAGTCCCCGCTCATGCGGCTGCCCTCCCGTGGTCGTCCACCCAGGTGACGTCGCGCAGCGCCGCCACCGAGGCCTCCACGGCGGCCGGGTCACCGACCAGCTCGACGGTCAGCGACCCGTACGGCCGCTCGGCGACCTCGGTGATGCCACCGAAGACGACGGTCCCGTCGACGCCGTGCTCGCGCAGCGTGCGCGTCAGCACTGCCGACGACCCGGCCACCTCGTCCACGCCCACCGTCACGATGTGCCCGGTGTGCCGGGCCCGCAGGCGCTCCAGCACTTCCGGCGACGGCCGGTCGCGCAGCGCGGTGGCGACGAACCGCCGGGTGACGTCGTGGGCGGGCGCGCTGAACACCTGGTATGCCTGCCCCACCTCCACGACACGACCCCGGTCCATCACCGCTACGCGGTGACAGATCGAGCGGACCACGTCCATCTCGTGCGTGATCACGACGACCGTGACGCCGAGCTCGCGGTTGACCCGCTGGAGCAGATCCAGCACGTCGCGCGTGGTCTCGGGGTCGAGGGCGGACGTCGCCTCGTCCGCCAGCAGGATCCGCGGGTTCGTGGCGAGCGCGCGGGCGATGCCGACGCGCTGCTTCTGCCCGCCCGACAGCGCGGACGGGTGGACGCCGGCCTTCTCCGACAGGCCGACGAAGTCGAGCAGCTCGACCACGCGCGCCTCCCGCCGCGAGCGCGACCAGCCGGCCACCTCGAGCGGGTAGGCGACGTTCCCGGCGACCGTCCGTGAGGCGAGCAGGTTGAACTGCTGGAAGACCATCCCGATCCCCGCGCGCACCGGGCGCAGCCGGGACTCGTTGAGGGCGGCGAGCGCGACCCCGTCGACGATCACGTCCCCGCCGGTGGTGCGCTCCAGCGCGTTGATCAGGCGGACCAGGGTGGACTTCCCGGCACCCGAGTGCCCGATGACGCCGAAGATCTCGCCCTCATGGATGTCGAGGGTGACATCGGAGACGGCACGCACCTCCGCACCACGCCGCCGGCCCGGGAACACCTTGGAGGCGCCCTCGAACCGCACGATGCTGCTCGTCGCAGCTCCTGTCGCGGCAGACATCAGGACGCGTCCGCCTGAATGCCGGCCAGGATCTCCTGCAGCTCCGCGGCCGAGTTGTCCTTGATGACGCCGGTGTCGCCCGAGGCCTCCAGCACGCCCTTCTCGACCTCCGGGGAGTGGTAGATCTCGACGAGCTGCTGGAACACCTCGTTGTCGGCGTCGTCCGAGCGGGCGGCCCACACGTTGATGTACGGCGCGGCCGCGGCGGAGTCCGGGTCGTCCGAGTAGATCGCGTCGTCGGAGGTCAGACCGGCGTCGCCCACGAAGTCGTTGTTGATGATCGAGGCATCGACGTCCTGGAGGGCGAGCGCCGTCTGGGCGGCGTCGACCGGGGTCACGCTCACGCGCGACTCGTCCTCGAGCACGTCGGCCGGCGTGGAGAACGCGGTCCCGCCGTCGCGCAGGGCGATCAGGCCGGCCTCCTGCAGCACGAGGAGCGCGCGGGCCTGGTTGGTGTCGTCGTTGGGGATGGCGATCTCCCCGCCCTCCGGGATGTCCTCGATGCTGTCGTGCGCCTGCGAGTAGAGGCCCAGCGGGTAGACGGCGGTCGCGGCGATCGGCGTGAGGTCCTGCCCGGAGGCCGTGTTGTAGCCGGCGAGGAACTGGAGGTGCTGGAACTGGTTCAGGTCGAGGTCGCCGTCGGTCAGGCCCTGGTTGGGCAGCTGGTAGTCGCTGAAGTTCACCAGCTCGACGGTGATGCCCTCCTGCTCGGCCAGGTCGGTGAACGTGTCCCAGTAGGCGTCGCCGGTGTTGACGACGCCGATCCGGACCGGGTCCTCGCTGGTACCGGCGGCGGCCGTGACGTCGCCGGCGCCGCAGGCGCTCAGCGAGAGGGTGGTGACGACGGCGAGGCCGGCGGACAGGGCAGCGGTGAAGCGAGACATGGGGGTCCTCTCGGGACGCACGGGCAGGGGAATGCCGGTGCTCAGGGCTGTGGGGCTACGTCTGGCGTAGACCGAGGTATGACGGCGGCGGGCCACGGCCATCAGCAACGTGGCGAGCTCGCGGGACGGTGCGGGGCGGTCCTCAGCGGATCGCGGGAACGTGCGGCGCTGTCAGCGCTCGCACATTCGCCCGCCGCGCACGCGGCCGCCACACATGGCGTCGCGGCAGGTGCGCGACGTCGTGGCTGCGGTCCAGGTGCGGGTCATACGGACATCGTGCGGCACTGCACGACGTCGAAGCGAATCGCCTCGGGGAAAATCCCACGATCTGGACGAAAACCTGTCCACATGGTGGAGAGGAGCCGAAATCCGGGAAATAAAGGACCCCCCGCACACCCACCAGAGCTCACTTACCCTTGCTGCCTTCCGGCCCTGGGGGAGTTCGGCGAGGTGGTGCCGCACGAGGGGTCTGCCCCAAGCCTAACCGATCCGGACACCCTGGCCCAACCACGCCGGACCCGCTGTACGACACCTCACAGCGCCGTTCCGCGCTCCGATTCGTTGTCCGAGCGCGGCGTCCGGTATCCTCGTCAGGCCGCGCCAGACTACGGTCCAGCGGCCGCGCGCCCGCCGTGTGTGGTGCGCGAGGAGGATTCGCCTAGTGGCCTATGGCGCACGCTTGGAAAGCGTGTTGGGTTAACGCCCTCGGGGGTTCGAATCCCCCATCCTCCGCAGTGTGATGAGTCGGGACATCGTTCATAGATGTCCCGGCTCATTGCTTTGTGACGACGTGGACCGCGGCCGGGACCGGAGTCGTCGCCGCACCACGCGATCTTCCGCGCGCCATGCCATCTTCCGCGGTTCGACCGGCTCTTCGGTGGAAGATGGCGTGGCACGCAGAGAATGGCGTGCGGACCGGGTCGATGGTGTTGGTGGCCAGGGCCCGACGGGCCTGAAATCAGCGCCGCGCAGTTGCCAGAGGCCCGGAACCGTTGGAATTCCACCAGTTCCGGGCCTCTTGTCGTTCGTCAGCTCAGACGGTGAACGACCCGGTACGCGAGTACGGCACGCCGTCCACGTAGACCCACGACCCGTACGCGCGCAGCCATTCGCCGCCGTTCGACAGCTCCAGGACGCCGTCCTTCTGGCCGGACACCTGGATCTCCCGACGCTCGACCAGGTGCACGTCACCGTTCGGCAGGACGATCCGGTGCACCGGCACCCCCTCGTTCACGAACTTGTCGCCGTCGACGACCTTCAGGTGCTTCCCGTCGAGGACGTAGCACGTCGTGCTCATCGCGTTCCTTTCGTCACCCCGCGCGCCTCGTGCGTCGGCGGGGTTGTCATCGAGACCTGCGGCGCCCCTCTGGCACCCGGACCGCCCAGTATGCCCTTGATGTACCGCTTCACCCGTCAGACGGTTCGTCATAACGCCGGTAGCCCGCAGCCATCGGCCCGGACGGGTCGATGCTCTGCAGGATGGCCTCGCTGATCGCCGCGAGCTGCTCGGTCTGCTCCGGGGTGAGCGCGTCGACGACGTGCCGACGCACCGTTGCGACGTGCCCAGGTGCCGCGACGCGCATCTTCGCCCGCCCGTCGGCGGTGAGCTGCGCGTTGGTGACCCTGCCGTTCTCCCGGGAGGGCACGCGCTCGACGAACCCGCGCTCCTCCAGGCGCTGCACGACGTGCGAGAGCCGCGACAAGGTCGCGTTCGTCGCCGCGGCCAGCTCGGCCATCCGCAGGGTCCCGCCGGACGTCTCGGACAGCACCGCCATGACGAAGTACTCGAAGTGAGTCATGCCGGAGTCGCGCCGCAGCTGGCTGTCGAGAACCCCGGGGAGCAGCTCGAGCACGGCCACGAAGCGAACCCACGCCGCCATCTGGCGACGGTCGAGCCACGGGGTGTCGTTCATCTCGCCAGGTTCCCACGTGACGGTTGAAGCTTCAATTCACCCGTGCTAGCGTGCCCGCGAAAGTTGAAGCGACAACTTGATTCACCCCCAGCACTGCCCTTCACCAGCCAGAACAACCCCTGGAGATACCCATGAAGTTTCCGTGGACCAAGGACCTCGCAGTGCTCGTCGCCCGTGTCGCGATCGGGGCGGTACTCATCGCGCACGGTGCCCAGAAGTTCTTCACGTTCGGGATAGCCGGAACCATCGACTCGTTCGCCGGCATGGGCATCCCCGTCCCGCAGGCCGCCGCGCTCTTCGCCGCGGTGGTCGAGCTGGTCGGTGGCGCCGCACTGGTCCTCGGCGCCGCCACCCCCGTCGTCGGCCTCCTGGTCATGCTGAACATGCTCGGGGCGCTCGTGCTGGTGCACCTCGGCAACGGCGTGTTCGTCGACCAGGGTGGCTTCGAGCTCGTCGCAGCGCTCGGCGCCGGCGCGCTCGTCCTCGCGGCCACCGGGCCGGGCGCGTGGAGCGTCGACCACCTGGTCGGACGCACGCTCACGGCACGCCGTGCGCAGGCGACGTCGGCGGCCTGAGCCCGGCAATTCGCCCATACGTCACACAGCGTTATGGACACGCTCACCTCGCTCTGGTCGGGTGAACGGGCATCAGTTCCCTGACCTGGAGGAGAACCCATGTCCATCACCCCCGGCAGCACCCCCGGCATCTCTCGCCGCACCATGCTCACGGCGGCAGGCGCCATGGGTGCGCTCGGTGCGTCGGCCGCGCTGGCGACTCCTGCCGCCGCCGAGAGCCCCCGAGCCGGAAAGCCGGTGATCGGTCGTGCGCGGGGCGAGCTGCTGCACGCCATGAGCTTCAACATCCGCTACGACCGGGTGGGCCAGACGCACCCGGGAGAGCCCGACTACTGGCCGGAGCGCGCGCCGCTCACCATCGAGTTCCTGCGGCTGGAGCAGCCGACCGTCCTGGGTGTCCAGGAGGTCCTGTTCCACCAGCTCTCCGCGGTCGAGGAGGGTCTGGGCCGGCACTACAAGATGGTGGGCTTCGGGCGTGACGGCGGTGCGGGCGGCGAGTACTCCGGCATCTTCTACGACGCCCGCCGCCTGACCGTGAAGTGGTGGGACCAGCTCTGGCTGTCCGACACCCCGAAGGTCATGGGCTCTGCGACCTGGGGCAACTCGGTCACCCGGATCGTCACCTGGGCCGAGCTGCACGACACCGTGACGGGTCGCGACTTCGTCCACATCAACTCGCACTTCGACCACCAGTCGGAGAACGCGCGCCTGCGGAGCGCCCGGGTCGTCCAGGACCTGGC
Organism: Promicromonospora vindobonensis; assembly: GCF_042685865.1. Classification (NCBI taxonomy): domain Bacteria; kingdom Bacillati; phylum Actinomycetota; class Actinomycetes; order Micrococcales; family Promicromonosporaceae; genus Promicromonospora; species Promicromonospora vindobonensis. The sequence continues at coordinate 2,012,851 of NZ_JBHUOG010000001.1, forward strand.
GGCGGAGGCCGGCCTCCCCGTCGTCTTCACCGCAGACGTCAACGCGGCAGCCGAGAGCTCGGCGCCGTACGACGCCCTGGTCACCGAGGGCGGCCTCCAGGACACCTGGCTCGCCGCCGACCGGCAGCTCACCCCGTACGCAGGGACGTTCCCCGGTTACGGGACGCCGGACCCGAACGGGACCCGGATCGACTGGATCCTCGCCACGCCCGGTGTCGAGGTCCGCTCGGCGGCGATCAACACCTGGACCAAGGACGGCCGCTTCCCGAGCGATCACACCCCGGTCCAGGCGCTGCTGAAGATCTGACGCCCGGCGCCCCGATTCGCCGAGTGCAGACTTCGTTGCATGCCGATTCAGCGAGTGCAGACTTCGGCGCGGCTAGCCGCCCTCTCACCGCAGCGAAGTCTGCACTCGGCGAGTCGGGCCGCACCGAAGTCTGCACTCACGGGTGACCGCTCAGCGGATCTCAGGCACGACGGCGGGTGACCAGCACCGCGCCGATCGCCACAGCGCCGAGCACCAGCCCGGCACCGCCGAGCCAGCGGCCCACGGGGTCCACGGCCGGGTCCACGGCCGGGTCCGCTGCGGCGGCCTCGGCACCGGCGGCGGCACCGGCCTCAGCACCGGCACCGGCGGCGCCGTCCGACGCCGCGGCACCGTGGTGCCCCTCACCCGGCTCGCCGGCGGTGGTCATGAACACAGGTGCAGGAGCCTCGGGCTCCTTGCCGTCGTCGGTGGCGAGGTCGTCCCAGTCGACGACGGTCCCGTCGGTGTACGTCTGATGGGCGGGGAGCACGACGGTGGTGCCCTCCTCCGGCAGCGCCCCGACCCGGACCGCGAACTCCTGGTATTCGTGCGGCGGGACCTCGTGCCCCTTCTCCGCGGTCCAGGTCACGCGTGCCGGCGCCTCGGAGACGGTCGCACCCTCGACCTCGAACGGCTCGTCGAGCTGTTCCACCTCCACCTCCACGTCCCAGCCGGGCAGGGCGCGCGGGGTGACGCTGAGGAACGGGGTGTCGGCGGGCAGGTCCACCACGAGCTTCTCCGTCGACGCCGACTCCGACTCGGTCGGCACGCGGAACGTGAGGCTCGCGTAGCTCTCGGCGGCCGTCGTGTCGGGGTTCACCGTGACGTGTGCGGAGGCGACGGTGGGCAGCAGCACCACCAGGACGGCGGTTGCGGGAACGGCCGCGAGGGCGCGGCGGGCGGGCAGGCTGAAGCGAGTCATGTACTCGGTCCTTCGGTAGGGGGAGCGGTGAGGGCGTACGGCAACGCACCTCCCGCCCGACTCCCTGGGTCCCCGTGCACCACGCAGCGGAGCGAGGAGCTTCATGGGGTGGGGCCGTCAGGCCGCGAGGTCCATCGCCAGTGCCGATGACGGCGGCCCGCGCTCCGGTGCGACGTGCACGTCCACCGGACGCACCGGGGTCTCCGACCCCACGAACACCGGGACCCGCCGGACCACCGGGAGCCACAGCGGCCGCACGGCGAGCGGCCGGACCAGCCACGACGCGAGCAGCCAGACACCGCGCTCCACCCCGACGAGCAGCCCGACGGACACCACCGTCGCCAGGGTGTGCCAGGCCAGCATCCCCGGGTCGATACCCGCGGGGCTCCCGCCCGCGCAGGCGTCGGCCGCCAGCGCAGCGGTGAGTGGTTCGGCCGGGTGGGCGTGCGCTCCGCCGTCGGGCAGCGTGGCCGGCGCGCAGGCGCCGCCGAGGAACGAGAAGACCTGGTGCAGGGCGTACTGCCCGAGGCCGGCGAGGGCGAGACCGCCGGGCCAGCGGATCTGCCGCCGCACGGCCAGCGTGGTCACCACGAGCAGCAGTGCTCCGAGCAGCGTGACCACCCCGGGTGGCGGGAGGTGGCCGCCGGCCTCGAAGTGCGCGGTCAGGGCGAGCGCGAGCACGACCACTGCCCACAGGAGCGCGCGGCCGAGGCCCACAGCTCCTGAGGACGGGGTCAGCACAGCACCGACCCTAGCCCTCGTTACTTGGCCGGCCGTACCGTGTCGGCGTCATCCGAGGCCGGCTTGATCCGCGGCTCCGGCTCGATCGTGTCCACCGGCACACAGCCCTCGGCGTTCGGCAACGGCTGGTCAGCGGCCACGTCGACGTCTTCGATGTCGAGGGGCGGGTCGAAGTCCTCGCCGATGAGCAGGTCGATCGCCGAACCGGTCCGGTCGTCGAGCACCAGCCGCATCGTCGGGAACTGGGCGGCGAGCGTGTACGCCTGCACGATCCCCTTCGCGCCGAACCGGATCTCGGACTCCTGGAGCGGGTCGGGCACGTTGCCCTTCTCCATGATGCTGAAGCCGCGCTCCGCAAGGACCGTCTCGTGCGCGCCGGCCAGTCCCGGCTCCGCCGAAGCGTTGAGCAGCCGGACGTCGACCTGCGTGTACGCGACCGGGAGGGCGCCGTCCGGCTGCCCCTCCACCGCGGGAAGGCAGGGCACCGGATAGGTCTTCTGCGCCGACGCGCCGACCGTCGTGAACGGCCGGTTGAACGGCGAGCTGATGGCACCCGAGTACACCGCGAGCGCGAAGATGCCACAGACCGCCAGGAACGCGATGAGCACACCGAAGACCACGGCCTGGCGCTCGTGCTCTCGGCGACGGCGCTCTACACGCGCCTGGTCGTACCCGGGGGTTGTCACTCGTCGAACCTACCTGAGGTCAGCGGATGATGAGCACGCGAGCGTGCAGCACTGGACGTTGTTGCAGGGCGGCGCGGACGGCACGGTGCAGACCGTCCTCGAGGTACAGGATGCCCTCGTACTCGACGACGTGGGCGAACAGGTCGCCGTAGAACGTCGAGTCCTCCGCGAGAAGCGTATCGAGGTCGAGCGTGCGCTTGGTGGTCACGAGCTCGTCCAGGCGCACCTGGCGCGGGGGCACGTCGACCCAGTCGCGGGTGCGTGAACGCCCGTGCTCGGGGTACGGGCGGCCGTCTCCTACGGCCTTGAAGATCATCGGTCCATCCTCACTGGACTCGGCGGGGCGCGGTCGGGGGCGGCGGTGAGAACCCTGCCTGCTGGCACCGAACGGCGCCCCGAACCCTACCGGACGGAGAGTGCGGATGACAGCCACACCCTCCGCCCGGCGTCGTCAGTTGCTCTGCAGGTCTCGCCGCCGGAACCCGAGGAACGCGAGCACCAGCAGCACGACGGTCACCCCGGCGAGGCCGGCCATGTTCGCCGCCTCCGGCGCCTCGCCGAACCCCGCGGGGAGCCAGTCCAGCGGTGAGACCGCCTCGGCCCCCTCTGGCAGGTCGAAGACCGCACCGAACATGCCGACCACGAACGAGTACACGAGCAGCAGCCACGCGGCGGACGCGAGGCGCGGCACCCACGCGTACAGCACCGCGGCGAGGCCCAGGTACACCAGGAGCGCCACGGAATAGGTCCAGAACACGTCGGTGTACGCGCCCAACCCTGGTTCTCCCATGCCGACCTGAGCGGCTCCCGCCCACATCGCGTAGACGCTCACCGCCACGAGGGCCACCGTGCTCAGCCCCACGACGAGGAGGTGCGCGCCGAACCAGCGCGAGCGGGACACCGACAGCGCGAGCACCACCTCGGCCCGCCCTGCCGCTTCCTCCGCCTTGGCACGGCCCGACAGGACGATCGCGTACGCGGCACAGGTCAGCGCGGCGAACAGCATCATGGCGCCCAGGAAGCCGTCGCGGAACACCGCGGGGTCCGTGCCACCGAACACCGCCTCGAACAGCTCGTTGTCCGCTGCGCCGGAGGCTCCCATCTCCAGGATCTCGGGCAGGAGGGTGCCGGAGGCGTACCACATCACCGCCATCCCCAGCGCCGTCCACAGGAAGGCCGACCGCTGCTGCCGCCACGCGAGGGCGAGCGGGCTCCGCAGGCTCGGCGAGGCCTCCGCGCGTCCGCCGCGGGTGGCGACGAGGCCGCCGCCGAAGTCGCGACGCGACGCGAGGAAGGCGGCGAGCGCGAGCAGGAGGAGGATCGCCACGACCGAGAGGGCGGTGGGCCACCAGCGCAGGTCGACGAAGGCTCGCATCTGCTGCGCCCAACCGATGGGCGAGAGCCAGGACAGGAGACTGCCATGCGGCTCCTGGATGTCACCGGCGGACCGGAGCACGAGGGCCAGGCCGTACGCAGCGAGGCCGATGCCCGTCGCGCCGCGGCCGTGCTCGGTCACCTGGCAGGCCACGACGGCGACGGCCCCGAACACCATCGCGGCGAGGCCGGACCCGACCGTGAGACCGAACGAGTCCGCGAGCGGCAGCTCTCCCCCGCTCGCGCCGGTGAGCGCGAGCGCCGAGACCACCGCGATGACGGCGTTCACGACGAGCAGCGTGACGATGGCAGCCACCGCTGGTGCGTGGCGCCCGACCGGGGCTGCTCGCACCAGCTCGGACCTGCTGCTCTCCTCCTCGGCACGGGTGTGTCGCACCACGTGCAGCACGCTCATGATGCCCAGCGCGAGGACCACCCAGGTGATTCCCTCGTTGGCGATGGCGACGCCAACGGTGTAGTCCTCGATGCCGTAGCCGGGGCCACCCATGACGATGCCCGCCGGCGTCTGCATCACGAGCGCACGCGCGGCGAGGGCCTGTGGCCCCATCGCGTCCAGCGCGACGGCGAAGTACGCGTAGAAGGCCACGACGGACAGCGTCCACACGCTGAGCCGCACGCGGTCGCGGCGCAGCATGAACCGGACCAGCCGGCCCGTTCCCGTCAGCGTGGACCCGGACGCCGGCCGCAGGGCTGCCGGCGCCACCGCGACGGCGGTCACCGTGCACCCGCCGTTCCGCGAGCCACCTTGGCCGCGCCGTCCGACGGCTCGGTGCCGGGCCCTGTAGCCGGGGCTCCGGGCAGCACGTCGCCGTAGTGCCGCATGAAGAGCTCCTCGAGCGACGGCGGCGCCGCAGTGAGGCTGTGCAGGCCGAGCGCAGTCAGCTCGGACATGGCCGCCCCGACCTGGGCGTTGTCGACGTCGAAGGTCACACGGGTGCCACCGTCGGCCGGAGCGGCGACGAGGTTGTGCACGCCGGCGACCCGCTCGACGCCGGCCGGGTCGCCCGCGACCACCGCCGTCACGTTCGACCGCGTCAGGTGCCGCAGCTCGTCCAGCGTGCCGGACTCCACCGACACCCCGTTGCGGATGATCGTCACGGTGTCGCACACCTTCTCGACCTCGTGCAGGATGTGGCTGCTGAGCAGGACGGACGTGCCCTGCGCTGCGGCCTCGCGCACGTACTCGGTGAACACGGCCTCCATGAGGGGGTCGAGGCCCGAGGTGGGCTCGTCGAGGATCAACAGGTCCACGTCCATGGCGAACGCGGCGACGAGGGCGACCTTCTGCCGGTTGCCCTTGGAGTAGGTGCGGGCCTTCTTGGTGGGGTCGAGCTCGAACCGCTCCAGGAGGTCGGCCTTGCGCTTCTTGTCGACCTTGCCGCGCAGCCGGCCCAGGAAGTCGATGGCTTCGCCGCCGGCCAGGTTGGGCCACAGGCTGACGTCGCCAGGCACGTAGGCGAGGCGCCGGTGCAGGGCGACGGCGTCGCGCCAGGCCTCCCCGCCGAACAGGCGGGCCGTGCCCGAGTCGGCACGCAGCAGCCCGAGCAGGACACGGATGGCCGTGGACTTGCCGGCCCCGTTGGGTCCGAGGAACCCGGCGACCTCGCCGGGCCGGACGGTCAGGTGCAGGCCGTCGAGGGCCTGGACGCTGCCAAAGGACTTGTACAGGTCGTGGATCTCGATCGCTGGTGTCGCGGTCATGGCTCGCTCGCTCTCTGACGTCGGAAGGGGACGTTGCAGGGCAGCGCTCGTCGGACCGGCGGGTGCCGGTCAGCCTGGAGCAGGCGCGGGCACTGCCTCGTCCGGCGGCGGGTCCGACACGTACAGGAGGTAGTCGTCCAGCATGCGCCGGGAGGTGAGGAAGCCCTCCGAGAACAGCTCCATCATCGGCAGATAGCTGTTCGCGAGGTAGTCGCGGACGATGGTCACGAGGTCGCTCGGGTCCGACGGCGGGCTGAGCGTCACCTCGAGGAGCAGCGCACCGAGCGCGGAGAGCGTGAGGTAGCGGGCGCGCGCGGCTTCGTCCCGGCTGGGCACGATGACGCCCGCAGCGACGCCGTCCCGCGTGTAGTCCACCGCGTCGACGACCATGTGGTCGATGAACTCGCGGGCGAGCGCGCTGCCGTCCTGCATCGACCGCAGGACGTACCCGACGATGGGCGCGTTCTCCTCGGCGGCGGCGAACTTGTGGAAGAAGCTCTGGCCCGCTGCGGCGTCGGCGACGTTCTCCCGCTTGAGCCGGCGGATCGCGGCCAGCAGGTGCGCGTCACACTCGGCGCGCAGCTTCTCCTTCGACCCGAAGTGGTGCATCACGAGGCCTGCACTCACCCCGGCGTCGGCCGCGATGGCGCGCACCGAGGCGCCGAACCCCTCCACCGCGAACCGGTGGACCGCAGCGTCGCGGATCCGGGCCCGCGCGGTGCGGTCGGCGTCGGCAGGTACGCCGTTGCCCGACGGCGGGGTGGCCCCCGTCCGCCCTTCCGGACCGCTGGCTGAACGCATGTTCAATATGCTAACCACGCGTTCAGCCCGGTGTCCATACTCGCGCAGGACCCGCAGGTCGCACCGGCGACCTGCGGGTCTTGGACAGACGTCGGTCAGGCCTCTGCGGTGCCGCGCCAGCGGCCGATCGCGCCCATGACGTGGTAGATCACCAGGGCGGCCGCGGTGCCGAGGGCGATACCGCCGAACTGCAGGTCTCCGGCCGTCCACGTGAAGTCGGCGATGCCGATGATGAGCGGAACGGCGGCAGTCGTCAGGTTCACCGGGTCAGAGAAGTTGACCTTGCCCTGCACCCAGATGCGCGCGCCCAGGATGCCGATCATCCCGTAGAGCATGGTCGTGGCTCCGCCGAGCACCCCTTGGGGGACGGTAGCGATCAGTGCACCGAACTTGGGCGAGAGGCTGAGCACCAGTGCGCCGAACGCCGCCACCCAGTACGCCGCGGTCGAGTACACCCGGGACGCGGCCATGACCCCGATGTTCTCGGCGTAGGTGGTGGTGCCGGAGCCGCCACCGAGACCGGCGAACGTGGTCGCCACGCCGTCGGCGATGAGGGCCCGGCCGGTCAGCCGGTCGTAGCTGCGTCCGGTCATCGCGGCCACCGACTTCACGTGCCCCACGTTCTCCGCGACGAGCACCAGCACCACGGGGAGGAACAGGCCGAGCACGCCCGGGTCGAACGACGGCGCGACGAAGTGCGGCAGGCCCACCCAGTCGGCCTGCTCGGCCGTCGAGAAGTCGACCTCGCCGCGGACGGCGGCGAACGCGTAGCCGATCGCGACCCCGAGCAGGATCGCGAGCCGGCCGATGAGACCCCGGAACAGCACCTGGATCAGGATGATCGACGCGAGCGTGACCACAGCCGTCACCGGTGAGCTCTGGAAGCCGGAGCAGACGCCGCTGTCGTCGCACGTGCCCCACGCCACCGGCGCGAGGTTGAGGCCGATCAGCGCCACGATCACGCCCGTGACCACCGGCGGCATCGCGATCTGGATCCAGCGCGGCCCTGCGAAGTGCACCGCCACGCCGACCAGGGCGAGGAGCACGCCGGTCGCCAGGATGCCACCGATCGCCACCGACTGCCCGCCCGACGCCGTGGCGGCGAGGATCGGCGCGATGAACGCGAAGCTCGACCCCAGGTAGCTCGGCAGCTTGTTGCCCGTGATCAGCAGGAAGGCGATCGTGCCGAGCGCCGAGAAGAACAGCGTGGTCGCCGGGTCGAAACCCGTGAGGATCGGCACCAGGAACGTGGCCCCGAACATCGCGACGATGTGCTGCAGGCCGATCCCGACGGTGCGCGGCCAGCTCAGCCGCTCGTCGGGGGCGACTACCTCACCGGGGGTGATGCGCGCACCGTCACCGTGCAGCTGCCAGCCGATTCGCATGTGTCTGTCCTTGATCTCGCAACGGGAAGGCCGTGCGGATCCTAGCTGCAGGTGGTGCGGACCTCGCTCAGCTCGCTGTCCACGGCCGGCGCCGGGCAGAGGAACTGCGCGTACCGCTCGTCGTCGTCCACGTAGCGCTTCAGCCAGGACAGGCTGTACTTGGCGATGGCGGTGTTGGGTGCGCTCGGCGCGGAGTGTGACGCGTCGCGCAGCTCCAGGTAGGCCTTGTCGCCGTCCGCGGGCAGCGACTCGTAGAGCGGCTCGGCGTGCGACACCACCCGCGCCACCCTGTCGTCCTCTGCGCCGACGATCAGGGTCGGGGCGGAGACCTCCGGGAAGGTCTTGTCCGAGCTCCACGGGGTCATCGGGATGACCGCCTGCATCGCCGGGTAGTCCTTTGCTGCCTCGAGGCTCCCTCCGCCGCCCATCGAGTGGCCCATCACGGCGAGCCGATCGGGGTCGATCCGGTCGGCCAGCTCCGTGCCCTGCAGATGGTCAAGGGCCGCAAGGAGCTGGTCACCCCGGCGAGGCGGCGAGTCGGCGGGCCGCATCGTGTCGATGGTGAACACGACGAAGCCCTGGGAGGCCAGCCGCGGCCCGAGCCAGGCGATGGCCGCCTGCGAGGACCGGTAGCCCGGGGAGACCGCTACCGCGCCGAAGGTGCCCTCGGAGGTGTCGGTCGGGTAGTAGACGGTGCCGCCGCCGAAACCCTCCGCGCCGGCGCGCGTGACGACGGCGACCCCGATCTCGAACGTGCCGCGAGGAGCCTCGATGCTCTCCTCGGTCGGATCGGGGCCCCGCTGGAAGCCGTCGCCGGCGGCAGCGGCAGGGACCGCGACGAGCGTCCCCGCAGTGAGCGCGGTCGCCGCGAGAGAGGCGCGGAGGGCACGAGAAAAGCTCTGCATGGAGTTCTCCTGGGGGTGTCGCAAGAAGCGGCCGACACGACCATAGGAAAGATCCCTCCACGTGGCCTGCGCTGGGTGTCATTTCTCGACGAGAACGGGGTTGTGGTCGGCAGGAGACCCCTATCGACCACAACCCCGTTCTCGATCGCCTCAGCCCCGGCCGTCAGCCGAGCTGCGGACGCACCTCGCGCGCGACGAGGTCGAGGTGGTCGAGGTCCGCCAGGTCGAGGATCTGCAGGTAGACCCGCTGGATCCCGTCGGCCTCCAGGGCCTTGAGCCGGTCCACCACCTCGGTGACGGTCCCGGCGATACCGTGCTCGCGCAGCTCACCGGGCTCACGGCCGATCGCCGCGGCACGCCTGGTGAACTCGGCCTCGTCCTGCCCGACGGCGGCCACGAGCGCCACCGACTGCACCATCGACTCGGGCGCACGCCCGACGTCGGACAGTGCCTTCTCGATCACCTTCACACGCGGGCCGATCGCGTCGATCTCCGGGAACGCCTGGTTGTACTCGGTGCCGTACCTCGCCGCCAGGGCGGGCGTCCGGCGCGGGCCGCCGCCACCGACGAGCACGGGGATCGCCGACTGGGTGGGCTTCGGCAGGGCCGGCGAGTCGGTGAGCTGGTAGTGCTCGCCGGCGAAGGAGAACTTCTCCCCTACCGGGGTCTCCCAGAGGCCCGTGATGATCGCGAGCTGCTCCTCGAGGATGCCGAACCGCTTGTCGGGGAACGGGATGCCGTAGGCGCTGTGCTCGGCCTGGAACCAGCCGGTTCCGAGGCCCAGCTCGACGCGGCCGCCGGACATCTGGTCCACCTGCGCCACCTGGATGGCGAGCACGCCGGGGTGCCGGAACGTCGCAGAGGACACGAGCGTGCCGAGCCGCACCGTCGAGGTGTCACGGGCGAGGCCGGCCAGCGTGGTCCACGCGTCGGTGGGGCCGGGCAGGCCCTCTCCGCCCATCGCGAGGTAGTGGTCGGACCGGAAGAACGCACTGAACCCGAGCTGCTCGGTCGTCTGGGCGACGGCGAGCTGGTCGTCGTACGTCGCGCCCTGCTGGGGCTCGGTGAAGATACGCAGGTCGAGAGTCATGACCCCAACGATGCCACGCGATTCGACCTTGGTTGTGGGCGTGATCGTTGCGACGCCACGCCCGTCTTAGGCGCAATGATCACGCCCACAGCCAAGGTGAGGTCAGTCGAAGGCCGGGTCTGTGGTGCGGGAGCGCTTGATCTCGTAGAAGTAGGGGTACCGCGCCAGCGTCACCGCGGCGTCGAACAGGGCGGCCGCCTCCTCGCCGCGCGGGATGCGCGTGAGCACCGGGCCGAAGAACGCGACACCGTCGACGTGGATGGTGGGCGTGCCGACGTCGTCGCCGACGGGCTTCATACCGGACTCGTGGGAGGCCGCGAGCGCCGCGTCGTAGTCCTCGGACGTCGCTGCCTCGGCGAGGGCGGCAGGCAGCCCGGCCTCGGCGAGGGCCTCGGCCGCCACGGCGTCGAAGTCCTTGTTCTGCTGGTTGTGGATCCGGGTGCCTGCCGCGGTGTAGAACGCGGAGAACGCCTCGGGGCCGTGGTCCGTCTGGACCGCCGCGGCGACGCGGCCGATGCCGCGGGAGCGCTCGATCTTCGCGCGGTAGTCCGCGGGGATGTCCCTGTCCTTGTTGAGCAGGTACAGGCTCATGAGCTTGAAGGTCAGCTCGACGTCGCGGTGCTGGGCCACCTCGAGCGCCCAGCGGGACGTGATCCAGGCGAACGGGCACATGGGGTCGACGTAGACGTCGACGACGGGCTTGGCAGCGGTCTCGGTCACGCCCAGCAGACTACGCTCACTGCGTGACCGGGATCCGTTGGGCAAGTCTCGCCACCGTCGTCGGCGGCGGGGTGATCTTTCTGGTGTGCCTGGTGGGCGTCGTGCTCGGCCATCCGTGGTCGGCGGTACCCGGTGGTCTCGCCCTGCTGATGGCCGTGCGCGAGGTGCGCTATCTGCGCAGACTGCGATCCGGGAAGATCGCCGGACGAGAAAATTAGCGCCATGAACACCATGTATCGCTCAAGGACTCTTCACGCAGTCCGGCGCGCACGGGGTAGCCTGCCTGGCATGACCGCCGTCCGTACCCACACGCACGCGCAGGCAGTAGACGCTGCGGTGGACCTGTTCACCCGGCAGGGGTACGAGGGAACCACTGTCGAGGAGATCGCCGACGCCGCCAAGGTCAGCCGGGCCACGTTCTTCCGCCGGTTCCGCTCGAAGGAAGACGTGGTGTTCGCCGACCACGAGCTGCTGCTCGAGGAGGTGGTGGTGATGCTCGCCGCCACCCGGCCCGACGCCCGCGCCAGCGAGGAGTCCGGGCACGACCTCGGCCGCGCCTGGGACCCCGACGTCGACCCGTACCTCGAGGTGTGCCGCGCCGCACGCATGGTGTTCGACCACCATGTGGGCCAGCGCGACACGTCGCTCGCCCGGTACGCCCTGCTGCAGCAGGTCCCCGCCCTGCGCGACCGGGAGCTGATCACCACGCACCGCTACGAGCGGGCGTTCACGCACTACCTGCGCGACACGCTGCCGCCGGAGCGCTCGGCGTCCACGGCGTCGATAGCATTCGCCGCCTCCGTCGTCGCGGTGCACAACGCGATCCTGCGGCGCTGGCTGCGCACCCCCTCGCTCGAGCTGCGGCCCGAGCTCGAGGAGGCGTTCGCCGACCTGCGGCGGGCTGCCGTGCTCGGTACCGCCGCCCACCCCCTGGCCGACGACGGCAACCGGGCCGGCCGCCGCGTGGTCGTCACCGTCGTCGAGGGCGGTGCGGGGCCCGACGAGGTGGCCCGGGCCGTCCGGGACGCGCTCGTCTGAAGCCATGCGTGCGATCCACAGGTCACGTGCTGGCCTGTGGATACGGCATGCCGCGTGGCGGGTGTCCTGGCCGGTGTCCGGGTGGGAATGAGCCCATGGCATCCTGTGTTCCGATAGTCAACGTGCAGCAGATGCACACGTGCTCCGGGGTCGGTGAAATTCCGAGCCGGCGGTGATAGTCCGCGACCCGGGTCTCCTCGTAGAGGAGCCCGGTTGACCTGGTGAGATTCCAGGACCGACGGTTAAAGTCCGGATGGGAGGAAGCACGTGCGGCGCGCGCCGGCAGCCCTCGGGATGCCGGCACCACGCCGTCGTCGGCGCCTTGTGGCGCGCCGACCCTCACCCCGGAGTCCCCGTGTGCGGACTTTCGGAGAGGGATAGAGACATGGACTGGTTCCGCGCCGCCTACGATGCGACGTTCCTGGTCGGCGACCAGCAGATCTACTGGCGTGAGGTCATCGGCAACCTGTTCGGGCTGGCGTCCGCGCTGGGCGGTCTGCGCCGCAAGGTGTGGGCGTGGCCCGTGGGCATCGTCGGGAACATCCTGCTCTTCACGGTCTTCATGGGCTCATGGTTCGGCGAGACCTCGCGAGCCGACATGCTGGGCCAGGCCGGCCGCCAGATCATGTTCATCGCGGTCTCGATCTACGGCTGGTACCGCTGGCGCCAGACGCAGCGGCTGGGCGGCGTCGGCACGGTCGCGGTGCACCCCCGCTGGGCGTCGTGGCGTGCCCGGGTCGGCATCGTCACCGGGATGCTGGCGGGCACGCTGCTCCTCACTCCGCTCTTCCGGACCCTCGGCTCGTACGAGCCGGTCTGGGCCGACGCGTGGATCTTCATGGGCTCCGTGCTCGCCACGTACGGCATGGCAAAGGGCTGGGTCGAGTTCTGGCTGGTCTGGGTGGCCGTCGACCTGGTCGGCGTTCCCCTGCTGTTCTCGGCGGGATACTGGGCGACCGCCATGATGTACCTGGTCTACGGCCTGTTCACGCTGTTCGGGTTCTTCGCGTGGTGGCGCATCAGCCGCCGCGAGAGCGCTGGTCACGACCAGCCTGGCCCGGTAGCCGCAGCGGCCTGATCGCGTACCGTCGGCCCTCGTGACGTCACAGGACCGCACCGCCAGGATCGGGATCGTCGGCTCGGGCTTCCGCGCCCGCACCATGCTGCGCGTGCTGCAGGCGCTGCCTGACCACTTCGAGGTGGCCGGCGTCGCCACCCGCAACGCGGAGGACCGCGTGGAACTGGCGGCGCGCGGCCTGCCTGCCGCCGGCCTGCCTGGCCGTCCGGCGCCCGCCTACTCCTCGGTGCCCGAGCTGCTCGCCGGCGGCCGGCCCGACGTCGTCCTGCTGCCCCTGCCCGCCGGTGCCGCTCAGCCGGTGATCCGTGACCTCGCCGCAGCGGGCGTCCCCGTGCTGACGGAGACGCCCGCTGCCGGCACGGTCGAGGAGCTGGCGGCCCTGCAGCGGCTCGTGGACGACGGCGCCTGCGTGCACGTCGCCGAGCAGTACCACCTGGAACCGCTGGTCGGCGCACAGCTCGCGGTCGCCGGGTCAGGGCTGCTCGGCCGGGTCACGGACGCGCACGTCGCGGTGGCGCACGACTATCACGGCCTCAGCGTGCTGCGCCGGGCACTGGGCGTGACGTTCGAGGACGCCGAGATCACCGCCCGGCGCGACGCGCGCAGGGTGCTGCCCAGCCCGAGCCGCGCAGGCGACCCCGAGGACCTGGCCCTCGTCGACACCGTCCACGCCACCGCGTGGCTGGACTTCGGCGACCGGTTGGGCACCTACGAGTTCGACGACGCGCAGTACCGCTCCTGGGTGCGCTCCCCCGCGTTCCTGGTCCGCGGCGAGCACGGCGAGCTGCGGGACGACGTCGTGCGCCACGTGGGTGCGGACGGACAGCCCCGGCGCTCCACGCTGGAGCGGGTGTCGGCCGGCGGGGCCGGCAGCCACGAGGGGATGTTCCTGCGGGGCTACACGCTCGACGGCGAGTGGCTGTACCGCAACGCGTTCCGCCCGGCCCGGCTGCCCGACGACGAGCTCTCGATCGCCCGCATCGTCGCCGACATGGCCGACCACGTGCTGCGCGGGGCGCCGTCGCCGTACTCGGTGGCGGAGGCCGCGCAGGACCAGTACCTCCAGCTCGAGGTGCGCCGCGCCGCTGCGTCGGGCGAACGGGTGCGCACCAGGCCGCAGCCGTGGACCGACGGGCGTGTCTGCCGCCACGCCGGGACCGGGCCCGCGTGAGACGTAGTATCGCTTGACCTGAGATCCGGTACCGGCGCACCATGGGAGGCATGACTCAGACTCCCGGGGTGACGGCGCCCGACTACGACCTCTCGCAACCGCTCGACATCGACTTCGCCGGCGCCTTCGCCGACGTGAGCGACGACGAGCGGGCGTGGCAGCTCGCCGTCCGCCAGTTCGTGCAGGACGAGGTGCTGCCCGTCATCGACGGCTACTGGGAGCGCTACGAGGTCCCGATGGACCTGGTCAAGCGCATGGCCGAGCTGGACTTCCTGCGCGACGGCGTGGACGTGCCCGGCTACCCGAAGATCTCCAAGATGGCCGAGGGCCTTGCCGCGATGGAGATGTCGCGCGGCGACGGCTCGGTCACGACCATCTGCGGCGTCCAGGGTGGCCTCGCCCTGCGCTCGATCGTGATGCTCGGCTCCGACGAGCAGATCGAGAAGTACGCGGGCCCCATGGCCCGCGGCGAGATCCTCGGCGCCTTCGCGCTGACCGAGCCCACGCACGGCTCGGACTCCGTGGGACTGGAGACCTCCGCCGTCAAGGAGACCCGCGACGGCGTCGACGGCTACGTCATCAACGGCGAGAAGAAGTGGATCGGCTTCGGCTCGATCGGCGACATCTCGGTGGTGTGGGCGCGCGGCGAGGACGGCCAGGTGCACGGCTACATCGTGCCGCAGGACACCCCCGGGTACGACGCGAAGACCATCGAGGGCAAGATCTCGCTGCGCGCCATCCACCAGGCGCACATCGTGCTGAACGACGTGTTCGTCCCGGCCGAGAACCTCCTGCCGAAGGCCCGCTCCTTCAAGGACACCGGCCGCGTCCTGTTCGCGACCCGCCTGGGGGTCGCGTGGGGCGCCGTCGGCCAGGCCATCGCCTGCTACGAGACGGCCGTGGCCTACTCGAAGCAGCGCACGCAGTTCGGCCGGCCGCTCGCGGCGAGCCAGATGGTGCAGGAGCGGCTCACCAAGATGCTGTCGATCCTCACGCAGATGCAGCTGCTGGTGAAGCAGATGACGCGCCTCGACGAGGCGGAGCAGCTCACCGGCCCGCAGGCCTCGCTCGCCAAGTACACCTGCACGCGCGGCGCGCGCGAGGTCGCCGCGATCGCCCGCGACCTGCTCGGCGGCAACGGCATCCTGCTGGAGAACCGCGTGGCGCGGCACTTCGCCGACATCGAGGCCCTGCACACCTACGAGGGCACCGAGAGCATGCAGGCCCTGATCATCGGTCGCGAGATCACGGGCACCAGCGCGTTCGCCTGACCCACCCACCGCGGCGGGCACGAGGTAGGGGAAACCCCACCCCGTGCCCGTGGGGCCACAACATGTTGCCGGGTCACGCGTCGGCCTAGTGTCATGACCATGACCAGCGACGACGGCCCGACACCTCCACCCAAGCCCTTTTCCATCGAGGACCGGGTCGCGCCCGCGCTCGTCTCGGGCCGGGCGTTCTTCCGAGCCCCGTACGACGCCGCCACCGGCCGCGCGTTCGCGGCCCTTGCCGTCGGCTGGATGTGGCACCTCACGGGCGGCCTGATCCTGTGGATCATGGTCGTGGTCTCGTCCGGCCTGGTCCCGGCCCTCGGCATCGGGGTGCCGCTGCTGGCCTTCTTCCTGGTCGCCGCGCGCTGGTTCGGCACGGCCGAACGTGCCCGGCTCGCCAACCAGACCGGGGTCACCATCCCCGCCCCGCTGCCCCCGGTCCGCGCACGGCGCGGCTTCTGGTCGAGGCTCTCGGCACCGATCCGCGACGGCCGCGGCTGGGCCGCCACGCTCTACGCCTTCCTGGCGATGCTCGTCAGCACCGTGTTCTTCCCGGTCGCGACGGCCCTCCTCGCGGCAGCCGTCGCCGCGGTGGTGTTCGTGCCGCTGGGCCAGGGCAGCGCCCTCGCGGAATGGTCCGGCCTCTCGTGGCCGCTCACGGTTGCCGGAGCGCTCTCCGGCGCTGTCGTGCTCGTGTGGTCGGGTGCCGCGCTCGCGCAGTACGGGTCGTACCTCGTGGTGCGGCTCGCGGCGAACCTGCTCGGCCCGTCCGCCGCCGACGTCGCCCGCGCCAGGGCCGCCGTCGCCGAGCAGGAGACACGCCTCGCCGAGGCCGCCGCGCACACCGCCCGCGAACGGGCGGTGGTCCTCACGGAGTCCCGCACGGCGGCGGTCTCGGCCGCCGACACCGAGCGGCGCCGCATCGAACGCGACCTGCACGACGGCGCGCAGCAGCGCCTCGTCGCCCTCGGGGTCGAGCTGGGGGTGGCCCGCCGGCTGGCCGACAAGGACCCCGAGCACGCCGTCGCCGCCCTCGAGGTCGCGCACCGCGAGATCAAGGAGACCCTCGCGGAGCTGCGCGACCTGGTCCGTGGCATCCACCCCGCCGTGCTGGCCGACCGTGGTCTGGACGCAGCGCTCTCCGCGCTCGCGGGCCGCAGCCCGGTCCCGGTCCGCGTGGAGGTGACCGGTGACCTCACCCCGGCCGGATCCGCCGCACAGGCCGCCGCGTACTTCGTGGTCGCCGAGGCCCTGACCAACGTCGCCAAGCACGCCGGGGCGGACTCCGCGGGGGTGCAGGCGAGCCTGGTGCCGGAGGACCGTCCGTCCCGCCTGCGCATCACGGTGTTCGACGACGGCAGGGGCGGCGCAGAGCTGTCGCCCGGCAGCGGGCTCGAGGGTCTGCGCGGCCGCGTCGCCGCCCTCGACGGCACGTTCGAGCTCGACAGCCCGCCCGGCAAGGGCACCCGTCTGACCGTGGAGGTACCGTGCGCATCGTGATCGCGGAGGACTCGGTCCTCCTCCTGGACGGCCTCACCCGGCTGCTGGTCGCCGAGGGGCACACCGTGACAGGGCACGGCACGGCGGACGCGCTCGTCCGGGCGCTCTCGATGCCCGACACCGAGCTGCCCGACCTGCTGATCACCGACGTCCGGATGCCGCCGTCGCACACCGACGAGGGGCTGCGCGCCGCGGTGCACCTGCGCAGCCTGCACCAGGACCTGCCGGTCCTCGTGCTGTCGCAGTACGTGGAGCAGAGCTACGCGACCGAGCTGTTCGCCCGTGGCGCACGCGCCCTCGGCTACGTGCTGAAGGACCGCGTGGCCGACGTCGACGAGTTCCTCGACGCCGTCACCCGGGTGTCCGGCGGCGGGACCGTCGTGGACCCGGAGGTCGTCACCCAGATCATCGCCAGGCACCCCGGCTCCGACCTCGACGTCCTGACCCGGCGTGAGCACGAGGTGCTCGCGCTCATGGCAGAAGGCCGTTCCAACGCCGCCATCGCGGACCGCCTCGTCGTGGGGCTGGCCGCCGTGGAGAAGCACGTCACCAACATCCTGAACAAGCTCGGCCTCCCGCCGGCCACCGACGACCACCGCAGGGTGCTCGCCGTGCTGCGCTGGCTCGACCAGAACGGATCCCGCTGATGAACCAGCCACAGCCCCAGAGCACCCCGGTACCCGCTGACGCCATCGGGCCGCCCGGGCCGAACGCCCAGCCAGGGCCCTACACCCAGGACGCCGCCTACCCGCAGGACCCGCGGCGCCGGAGCGTGACCGGGCGCGTCCTGACCGCGGTCGGTGTGGTCATCGCCGTCGTGGTGGTCGGCCTCGGCGCCCTGTTCCTCGTCGACCTGACGATGTCCGAGACGACCACGACCCACCGGTCGTACGAGTGGGTGGACTCCGTGGAGCTCGTGGCCGACGGCGACGTCACCGTCCATGCCGCCGAAGGGGACATCGAGGTGGACGCCATAGCGCACAGCGGCCTCCGCGGACCCGCGTACTCTGCGGACGAGTCCGCGAGCCGCCTCGAGCTCACGCACCGGTGCGGATGGTCCATCGCGCTGCCCCGCTGCTCCGGCGAGCTCGACGTGACCCTGCCCGCCGGCACCGAGGTCGTGATCCGGACGGAGAACGGCGACGTCGTCGCGAGCGGCCTGGCCGGCGGCCTCTCCCTGGACACGAGCAACGGCGACATCGAGACGGCCGACCTCACCGGGCCGCTGTCCGCGCGCTCCAGCAACGGCGACATCGACATCGCGTCCTCGCAGGCCGACGTCGAGGCCTGGACGTCGAACGGCGAGGTCTCCGTGGTCGGCGTGGACGGCACCGTCACCGCGGAGAGCAGCAGCGGCCGGATCACCGTCGACTCGGTGACCGGGGACGCCTCGGCGAACACCAGCAACGGGTCCGTCGAGCTCTCGGCGGTCGGCGGCAACATCGCCGCAGAGACCAGCAACGGCGACATCACAGTGATCGGCGACGGCGAACCCGTTGCCCTGACGATGGGCACGTCGAACGGCGACGAGACGATCGAGGGCCCGACCGACCCGGGTGCCGAGCGTACGGTCGAGGTCCGCAGCTCGAACGGCGACGTCGCGTACCTCGACCGGTAGCCAGCCCCTACCTCGCGAAGGTGAGGTAGAGCAGCGTGACGTTCAGCGCGACGATCACCCCCGCGACCACCCAGGCCAGCGCCTGGGTGGTCAGCGCGTTGCGGTGCTCGCCGAGCAGCTCGCGGTCCCGCGTGAGCCGCACGAGCGGGATCATCGCGAACGGGATGCCGAAGCTCAGCACCACCTGGCTGACCACGAGGAGCCAGGTGGGCGAGATCCCGGTCATCAGCAGGATGATCGCAGGCAGCAGCGTGACCACGCGGCGGGTGAGCAGCGAGACGCGGACCCGCAGCAGGCCGGACATGATCTCCGCCCCCGCGTACGCGCCGACGGACGTCGATGCGAGCCCCGAGGCCAGCAGCCCGACGGCGAACAGCACGCCCACCACGGGCCCGAGCGCACCCGCGATGGCGGCGTGCGCACCCTCGATGGTGTCCGTCCCCTCCCTGCCTGGCAGGTTGGCTGCCGCGAGCAGGAGCATCGCGATGTTCACGCTCCCGGCCAGGATCAGCGCCAGGACGACGTCGATCCGCGTGGCGCGCAGGATCCGTGGCGTCGACGTCGCCGGAGCGTGCAGGTGGTCCCTGGCGAGCGAGGAATGCAGGTAGATGGCGTGCGGCATCACCGTGGCGCCGAGCATGGAGGCCGCCAGGAGCACCGAGTCCGCACCGGCCAGACGGGGCACCAGGCCGGCCAGCATGGCCGCCGGGTCGGGCGGGGAGAAGAACAGCCCCGCGCAGAAACCGACGGTGAGCACCGCGAGCATCGTCGTGACGACGCCTTCGAAGGCCCGCTGCCCTCGCTGCTGCTGCACCGCCAGGACCAGGAGCGAGACCACTCCCGTGATGATCCCGCCCAGCACCAGCGGCACGCCGAACAGCAGGTGGAGCGCGATGGCACCGCCGATCACCTCCGCGAGGTCGGTCGCCGCCGCCACGATCTCGGCCTGCACCCAGTACGCGAGGCGGGCAGGGCGGGACAGCCGCTCCCCCAGCACCTCCGGCAGCGACCTGCCGGTCACCACGCCGAGCTTGGCCGACAGGTACTGCACGAGCACTGCCATCGCGTTGGCCGCGACGAGCACCCAGACCAGCAGGTAGCCGAACCGGGCCCCTGCCGTGAGGTTCGCGGCCACGTTGCCCGGGTCCACGTAGGCGATGGCCGCGACGAAGGCCGGGCCCAGCAGGACGATGAGGCGGGTGCGGCCGGCACGAGGCCCTGCGACGGTGCGGGTCATCTGTTCTCCAGAAAGTTCGGGTACCCGAACTCTAGCGCGCGGACGCCCGAATTCGCACGCTTGCCGCCCGGTCGCCGACGCTGTCCCGGATCAGTGCAAGGATGTGGCCGTGCCGAGCGCGTCAGACATTTCGACAACGCCCAAGGCCGTGGGCAAGGACATCCTGCGGTCCGTCACCCGTGTGCTCTCCTCCTGGCCGGCCCTGTGGTTCGGGTTCGTCCTGGCTCACGCCTGGATCATCCTGCAGGCCTGGGTCTTCGAGCAGCAGATCTTCGGCGACGTGAACCTGTACGAGTGGTGGGTCCGCAACGGCATGGACGTCGGGTGGTGGCCCGTCTTCAACTACGACTGGGTGTACCCGATCGGCGCCCTCGCGCCCATGGCGATCCCTGCACTGTTCGCCGACTCGACGCACGGCTACTACTGGGTCTGGATGGGCCTCGTGACGGCCGCCAACGCCATCGCGGTGCTGCTGCTCGGCCGGGCCCGCCCCCACGGCCGCGCCGCCGTCTGGTTCTGGCTGGCCTTCCTCGTGTCGCTCGGGCCCATCTGGATCGGCCGGCTGGACGGCCTGCTCGCACCGATCATCCTCGTCGCGCTCCTCGTCGCGTCCCGCCGGCCCGCGCTCGCGATGACGCTGGCCACCGTGGGCGCGTGGATCAAGATCGCCCCTGGCGCGGTAGCTCTCGCGCTGGCCGCGACGGCGTCGAACGCCAAGACGTTCCTGCGCAACGTCGTACTACCCGGCGCCGCGGTGTGCGCGGTGGTCGTCGGCGTCGCCTTCGCGGGCGGCGGGCAGGACAACGTGCTCGACGTGTTCGGCGAGCAGGGCGACCGCCAGCTGCAGGTCGAGGCCGTCGCCGCCACCCCGTTCACCGTGGCCAGGCTCTGGGACTCCTCGGTCCAGGTCGAGTACGACGACGTCATCTACACCTACGAGGTGCTCGGCGAGGGTGCCGACGCCGTCGCGCAGGCGCTCGACGTCGCGCTCCCCGTGGCCGCGGTCCTGCTCGCGGCGCTCACCTGGTGGGCCGCCCGGCGCCGGCCGGACCGTGTCGGCGACGTCCTCCTCCTCGGGGCCGCGGCGGAGCTGCTGGCCCTCATCGTCTTCAACAAGGTGGGATCGCCGCAGTTCATCGCATGGATCGGGCCGCCGATGGCCGCTGCGATCGCCCTCGGCAGCCGCAGCCAGGGCACCCGCCGCACCTGGTTCCTGCCCGCTCTCGGCACCCTCCTCGTCGCACGCCTCACCATGGAGCTCTATCCGCTCCGGTACGGCGAGTTCCTCGGCGGCTGGCCGCTGGCCACGACAGTGGGCGCCGTGCGCAACGCGCTGCTCGTGGCACTGCTCGTCGGAGCGGTCATACGGCTCGTCCAGGTGGTCCGGAGCCGTCAGCCGGTCCACAGCGCAGACTAAGGGTCTGTTCAGGGGTGTTCCCCATGCCAGGGACCTGGTGGCTCCGCTACGGTCAGGAACGTGACATCGTGTGTAGCGGTAACCGTCTCGACGCCACCCGTTCCCCGACTCGCCGCACGGAAGACTTCGTCCGGACATCGACGACCGGCAGGTTCGTAACGTGCGAGTAGCCATCGTTGCGGAGAGTTTCCTCCCGCAGGTCAACGGGGTCACCAATTCCGTCCTGCGGGTTCTCGAGCACCTGCATGAGCGAGGGGACCAGGCCATGGTCCTCGCGCCCGATGCCGACGCCTCCATCGGTCATGTCCCGCCCTTCGTCAGCGGCGCCCCGGTCGTCGAGCTCGGCTCGATCGGTTTTCCCGGCTACCCGGACGTCCGGCTCGTCGTGGGCAAGAAGTGGCGCACCGAGCGGACCCTTGCGACGTTCGCGCCCGACGTCGTCCACCTGGCATCGCCGTTCATCCTCGGCTGGCGCGGCATCCTCGCCGCCGAGCGGCTGGGGCTGCCGAGCGTCGCGGTCTACCAGACCGAGGTACCCGGCTACGCCGCGCGCTACGGCCTGGGCGGTTTCGAACCGCTGCTGTGGAAGCGGGTCAAGGACATCCACGAACGGGCGACGATGACGCTCGCGCCGTCCAGCGCGACCATGCGCCAGCTCGAGCAGCACGGCATCCCCAACCTGCGGCTGTGGGGGCGGGGGGTCGACACGCAGGTGTTCCACCCGCGGTTCCGGGACGAGGCGTGGCGCCGCAAGGTCGGCGCAGGCCGCGACATCCTCGTCGGCTACGTGGGCCGCCTCGCGGCCGAGAAGCAGGTCGAGGCGCTGCGCGTGGTGCAGAACCTGCCGGGCGTGCGCCTCGTGATCGTCGGCGACGGACCCGAGCGGGAGGACCTGCGGCAGATCCTTCCTGCCGCCCACTTCACCGGGCTGCTGCGCGGACCCGAGCTGTCGCGTGCGATGGCGAGCCTCGACGTGTTCGTCCACCCGGGCGAGCTGGAGACCTTCGGTCAGACGCTGCAGGAGGCCCATGCCAGCGGGGTTCCGGTGGTGGCGCCGGCGGCCGGCGGCCCGCTGGACATCGTCAGGCACTCCCACGACGGCTGGCTGTACTCTCCAGGTGACCACGAAGCGCTCCGCGCCCGCGTCGCCGACCTGGTGGGCGACGAACGCAAGCGGCGCGCCTTCGGCACCTCGGCACGCGAGCGAGCCGAGGGCCGCACGTGGCACGACATCTGCTCCGAGCTCATGGGGCACTACGACGACGCGATCCGGGTGCACGCGAGAGCCGGCTCAGCGGAGGTATAACTTGCGAATCGTCCACGTCGCGAACTTCTACAGCCCTCGCTCCGGGGGTATCCGAACCGCGATGCACGCCATGGCCGGGCAGTACCTGTCCCGGGGGCACGAACCTGTGCTCGTCGTGCCCAGCAAGCGGGACGGGGTAGCGCTCGTGGACGGCGTCCGGGTCGTCAGCCTCGCGGCGCCGCTCGTGCCGTTCTCCGGCGGGTACCGCGCGGTGGTCCAGCCGGGCAAGATGCGCGGCCTGCTCGAGACGCTCGCGCCGGACCGGCTCGAGGTGAGCGACCGCACCACCCTCGCAGGCCTTGGCGACTGGGCCCGCGAGTCAGGCATCCCGTCGCTCATGATGCTGCACGAGCGCGTGGACGGCGTGCTGCGGTCCTGGATCCCCGGCGCGGCGGCGGGCGGTCAGGCGGCGGCGCTCGGCGCCGCGGTGGCGCCGGCACTCGCCGACCGGTACAACCTCGCAACGCTCACCCGGTTCGACCGCCTCGTGGCCACCACCCAGTTCGCAGCGGGCGAGGTGGAGCGCCTGGCCGCCCGCACCCGGGCGGCCACGCTCCCGCCGCTGTACCGCGTGCCGCTGGGCGTGGACCTGGAGCGGTTCCGCCCCGACCGGTACTCGGACGCGGCCCGCGCCCAGTACGCGCCGCCCGGCACGGCACTCATCGTGCTCGCGAGCCGTCAGTCCGCCGAGAAGCGGCCGGACCTCGCCGTCGACGCAGCAGCGCAGCTCATGCGAGACGGGCGCCCCGTGCGCCTCGTCGTCGCGGGCTCGGGACCGCTCCTGCAGAAGATGCGCCATCGGGCGGAGGTCGCGGGCCTGCCGCACCGGTTCCTCTCGTTCATCCCGGACCGTGACCGCCTCGCAACCCTGCTGACCTGCGCCGACGTCGTGGTCGCGCCCGGGCCGATCGAGACGTTCGGGCTCGCGGCGCTCGAGGCGCTGGCGTCCGGGACACCGGTCGTCTGCAGTTCGTCGAGCGCCCTGCCCGAGGTGGTCGGCACAGCCGGCGCCGCCGCCGCGCCGGACGCCGCGGCGCTCGCCCTGGCGCTGCACGAGGTGCTGGACCGGGACGTGGACGGGCGCCGCAAGGCTGCCCGGGCCCGGGCCGAGCTCTTCCCCTGGAGCGCCACCGGCGACGCGATGATCGAGCTGCACTCCCGCAAGGCCTTCGACCTGACCCCCGACCCCGTGCTCCCGGAGCTGGCCCGCCTCGAACGCCCACGACCCGCCCCGGTAGCCGCCGACCCGACGGACCCGATCCACGTGGGCCCTGTGGGGCGACGGTGAGATGACGCCGCCGGCGGGACGTGAGCGCTCCTTCGGACTGGTTGCCCTCGGCGACTCGATCACCGTGGGCGTTGGGGACACCGTCGGGCCCGACGCCGTGCACGGTTCCGGCTGGGCGGCGCACCTCGCCGCCGTGCTCGGGGTGGAGGCGTTCACGAACCTCGCCAGCAGCGGCGCCCGCTCCCACGACGTCGTCGGTCAGCAGCTCGATGCCGCGCTGGCACTGCGGCCGCGGCTGGCGACCGTGCTCGTCGGCGGCAACGACGTCCTGCGCAGCGACTTCGACGCCCGGCTCACGCTCATGGACCTGCAGCGGTGCGTCACCGAGCTGTGCCGCGCCGGCGCCGACGTCGTGCTCGTCCGGCTCCCCCTGATCGGCCTGTTCGAGATCAGCCCGCGCCTCGTGCGGCACGTCATGCGGCGTCGGGTCGCGTTGGTCAACGCGGCGGTCGACGAGGTCGCTGCAGCCGTCCGGTCGGGTGAGCCGGCCACGACGTCGGTCCCGTGCGACGAGATGGCACCGGGACCGGCCGGATGCTCGCCGGCCGGTCCACCGCTGGACCGGTCTCGAGGCGCGGGACCGGCATCGGCGCGGAGCTGGAGCGATCGACCGAGCCCGACGTCCGGGCGGGTGGTCGTGGTGGACGCCGCACGAGCGATCGCCCCGTCCGGTGCCAAGGCCTGGCACATCGACCGCGTGCACCCGTCGCCGGCCGGGCACCGCGGACTGGCGCTGGCCGCTGCGAGCGCCCTCGCTCGGCTGTCTCCGGAGCACGAGAACGGGGTTGTGTCCGTGACCACCTCTGTCACGGACACAGCCCCGTCCTCACCTGCCGAGGGCGCGGCCGGGACCGACGGCGCGGCGCGGGTCGAAGCCTTCGCCGCCCGGCTTCCCGCGGCGCCCGACCCGCCGTCGGCCTCGGAACGGCTGGTCTGGCTCCTCAGGGCAGGGCTGCCCTGGTGCGTACGCAGGGGGCGGGACTTCCTCCCTGGCCTGCTCCGGGCCGTCGTCCACGACCTGCGGGCGGAACGGGCGTTCACGCCCGGCGGCATGGTGACGAGCCTCGCCGACTCCGGCCTGGACCCCCGCCGTCGGATCGGCAGGGGCTGACCGGATCGTCCGGCGGTCACACCGTGGCGCGCGCCGCGGGGCCCGGTGCGCCGGGCCCGCGTTCGCGACGCCTCAGGCCGCCGACGTTGCGCCGGAGCCGCCCTGCGGCCGCATGGCGTCGATGATCCGGGTCCAGTTGTCGCTCCCGTGCCCGTTGTCCCGGGCCCAGGTGTAGTACGCCTGGACCGCGGCGGGCAGGCCGCTGTCCACACCCGCCGCGTCGCTGGCGGCGACGACGTGGTCGGCGGTCGCGCCCATCATGGTGACCGTGCTGAGATCGCCGGGATACTCCCCGGCCTCGATCTCGACGCCGGGGTTCCCACCCACCTCGAGCATCTCGGAGATCCCGGCCAAGGTCCGCATCAGCTCGGGCATCGCGCTCGTCGCCCTGATCCCGCCCGACTCGAGCAGCGCTGTGGCGTGCAGGAGGGATGCGAGCGAGGTGAGGAACACGTCGAGGTTGGCCTGGTACATGAGCTGAGCCAGCCCGGGGTCCTCGCCGAGATACTGCGGTGTGCCGATCACCGCCAGGGTCTCCCGGTCGGCCTCCAGCAGCTCCGCAGGGCCGCTGTAGTAGACGTACGCCGCCTCGGTGCCCACCATCGGCGCGGGCGTCATGACGCCGCCGGTGAGGAAGCCGGCGCCGTGCTCCTCGGCCCACGCGGCGCCCGCACGGGTACGGTCCGGGGAGTCCGAGCTGAGGTTCACGAGCGTGCGGCCCGCGAGCGCCTCGGTTGCCGGGCCGAGGATGTCGTACATCGCCTGGTAGTCGGTGAGGCTCAGGATCACGAGCTTGCTCGCGGCGAGGGCCTCGGCGGGTGTGGTGGCGAGGGTCGCGCCCGCCGCGACGACGTCGGCGGCGCGGCTCGGTGTCCGGTTCCAGACGGTGACCGGGTGCCCCTCGCGCAGCAGGGAGTGGACCATGGCCTGGCCCATCGGGCCGAGGCCCATGAGGGTGACTGGTGTGCTCATCGAAGGATCTCCACTCGGTCGGTGCTGTCGGTGCTGTCGGTGCTGTCGGTGCTGTCGGCCCGGAAGCTCTCGTAGAGCCTTGCGGAGCCCTCGGCCCCGCGTCCCGCGGCGATCTGCTTGCTGATCAGCTCCCGCACCGCGGCGATCAGGGCGGGGTTGACGCCCTGCTCCTCGCTCGCCCGAACGATGTGGCTGTGGCTGAGGTCGGTGAACTCCAGGCTCTGCTGACCGGGGACGGTGTAGTCGCCGCCGTCGATCACCGTGGCGTCGAGCGCGAACCCCATGGTCATCGCGCTGAGGAACGGTGTGGCACGCGCCGCGAAATCGGTGGCGCTCATGCCGCCGGTGCCGGCCATCGCGGCACCGTGGAGGAAGCCGGCGAACATGGTGTACATGCCCGAGAGCATCGCCAGGTCGAAGAGCGAGGCCAGACCGCTGTCCTCGCCGTCGTAGGTGCTCGTCGCCCAGCGGTCGAGCACCGGACGTGCGGCGTCGAAGACAGGCCGGGAGCCGCTGTACAGGATCGAGGCCTCCGGGGCGCCGATCATCGGCGGGGTGGCCATGATCGCGCCGTCGAGGTAGCCGACGCCGTGCCCTGCCGCCCACGCGGCCAGCTCACGCGCCTCGTTCGGTGTGGTGGTCGTCAGGTTGACCAGCGAGCTGCCCCGCATTCCTGCGATCACCGGGTCGAGGGTCTCGTGCACGGAGGCGTGGTCAAGGAGACAGGCGACGACCAGGCGGTGGGCGTCGACGGCAGCGCCTACGGCCGAGGCCGCCTCGGCGCCCCGCGCGCTCAGCTCGGCGGCCCGGTCGGGGGTGCGGTTCCAGACGGTCACGGCGTGACCGGCGTCGAGCAGGGTGGCGGCGAGGGCGCTACCCATCGCGCCCAGGCCCAGCACCGTGACGCCGGTGCCTTCGGGCTGGGTCATCAAGAACTCCTCGGTAGGTGGGTACCTCCCCATGCTCTGCGGGCGACGTAGCATCAGGGAAGTACCCACTAATTACTGGGGTACTTACCAATTGGTACGTGGGAGGAGCATGATGACGAAGGCACCCCGCAGCGGCCCGTACATCTGCGGCATCGACGCCGCGCTCGACGTCGTCAGCGGCAAGTGGAAGGGCCTGATCCTCTGGGAGCTCGACGAGCACGGCGTGCGCCGGTTCGCGGAGCTGCGGCGCGGGCTCCCCGGCGTCAGCGAGAAGATGCTGACCCAGCACCTGCGCGAGATGGAGGCGGACGGCCTCGTGCATCGTCAGGTGCACGCCGAGGTGCCGCCGCGCGTCGAGTACTCGCTCACGGAGCACGGCCACACCCTCAACACCGCTCTGGCACCGCTCGGCGCCTGGGGTGTCGACCGGCTCCGGCGGGAGCGCTCGGACCTGGTCGAGCACCGCGACGCGGCGGCTCTCCCGCGGCCCTGACCCGGATCGACGGGACGCCAGGGCCGCGGGGCACGAGTCAGGCCAGGGGCAGCAGACCGCGCTCGGCGAACACCTTCTTGGCGATCGCTACGGCGTTCAGGGCCCGCGGGATACCGCAGTAGACGGCGCTCTGGAGGAACGTCTCGATGATCTGCTGCGGGGTCAGGCCCACGTTGAGCGATGCGTCGACGTGCACCTCGAGCTGCGGCTCGCACCCGCCGAGCGCGGTGAGCATCCCGAGGGTCACGAGCTGACGCTGCTGCGGCTCCAGCTCGGGTCGGGAGTAGATGTCCCCGTAGCCCCACGCGACGATCTGGTGGCCGAGCTCTGGGGCGATGTCGGCGAGGGAGTCGATGACCCCGTGGCCGGCGTCCCCGTGCACGGTATCCAGGACCGCCTGGCCCAATGCGAATCGTTCCGCGCGCAGGGTCTCGTTCTCCGTCATCGTGGTTCTCCTTCTGAGCTGCCGGCATGGGGTGTGGTGCTCGATCAGTGACGCAGGAGCAAGCGCCGGTGGGCGCGGTCCAAGTCCAGCCCATGACCGGGTGCGCGCGCAAGACATCTACGCAGGTCACCATGGGTTATTCCCCCGCGGACGACGACCGGCCTACGCTTGCCGTGTGCCCGCATACGTTCCCTTTGTGCCGCTCCCGCTGGATCAGGAGGACGTCCGGTACGAGTACGGGCCCGACTCGGCCCGCCGGCCCGGTGTCCTGCGCGGCTTCACGGTCGAGCTGTGCTGGGACAGCACGGTGTACCCCGGGACGACCCGGAAGGTCTGGATCCACGTGCCTGCCGCCTACAACCCGGCCGAACCTGCCGGGCTGGTGCTCTTCCAGGACGGCTGGTGGTACCTCGACCCCGACGGCGACGTGCGCGGCGGGATAGTCCTGGACAACCTCGTCCACCACGGCGACATCCCGGTCACGATCGGTGTGTTCGTCGATCCTGGCGTCTTCGAGAGCATCGAGGATCCCACCGGCCGCACGAACCGCAGCGCCGAGTACGACGCGTTCGACGGCCGGTACGGCGCCTTCCTCCTCGAGGAGATCATCCCCGAGGTCCGACGGCGCTTCGCCGTCAGCGACGACCCGGAACGCTGGGGCATCGTCGGCGGCAGCAGCGGCGGAAACTGCGCCCTGACCGTCGCCTGGCACCACCCGGACCGGTTTCGTCGGGTGGCCGGCTTTCTGTCCAGCTTCACTCAGCTGCCAGGCGGCAACAACTACCCCGCACTGATCCACACGACGCTGCGCAAACCGCTCCGGATCTTCATGCAGGCCGGTCACCGTGATCTGCGCTGGAACGAGCCCGATCACAACTGGCTCGCGGAGAACCTGCGGGTCGCCGCAGCCCTCACCGAAGCCGGCTACGACCTCCGGCTCGTCCTCGGCGACGGCGGGCACAGTCCCAACCACGCCGGCGTCCTCCTGCCGGACGCGCTGCGGTGGCTCTGGCGCACCCCTCAGGGCTGAGCTGGTTCGGCGCGGTGCACAGGGTGTCGGTGGTCCTGTGGACAGCCGGCACGCCAGACCCCTCGACCGCAGGTCAGGCGGTCAGCTGGGCGACGGTCAACGTCCCCGCGTCCGCGTCGAGCACGCAGTCGACGCCGAGCGGTACGGACACCGGGCTCTCGAGATGCCCGAGCGGCAGCCCGCCGAGGACAGGCACTCCGAGCACGCCAAGGCGCTCGTGCAGGACGTCCAGGACGGTCCACTCCCGGTCCCGGTAGTCCTCGAAACCCTCCAGCGTCCCCACCGCGACACCCGAGACTCCCGCGAGCGTGCCCGACAGCAGCAGCTGGGTCACTGCGCGGTCGACCATCCCAAGCCCGACCTCCCGGTGAGTCTCGAGAAGCAGCACATGGCCCTCGAGGTCGTTGTCGACGACGCCGACGCCGCGGGCCAGCATGTCGAGGTTGCCACCGAACAACGGCCCGGCGGCCGTGCCGGTGGTGGTGAGCTCAGCGCCGAACTGGCCGCGGTCGCTGCGCACCGGTTCGCAACGCTCGCCGACCAGCAGCTGCCGGACGGTGTCCCTACGAGTCCCGGCAACGGCGCCGTGGACCGACGGCACGCCGGCCCGGTGCCACACCTGGTGCAGCGCGGTGATGTCGCTGAACCCGATGATCGGTTTGGGGTCCGCCCGGAGTGCATCGGCGTCGACGTCTGCGAGCAGTCGGAGGCTTCCACAACCGCCTCGGAGGCACAGGATGGCCCTGACCTCCGGGTCCTGGATCGCGGCGTTGAGGTCTGCGGCGCGCTCACGGTCGCCACCGGCGAGGTACCCGAGCCGGTCGGTGGCGTGCCGTCCGACGCGCGCCCTGAACCCCCACGACTCGATGGTCGCGATGCTCTCCTCGAGCCACGACTCCTCGCTCCAGCTGGCCGGTGAGACGAGCGCGACCACGTCGTCGGGCTCGAGCTTCTGTGGTCGGGAGAGGTCGGACCGAGTCTGCGGGAGTCGCGACATGCGCGGGACCTTACCTGGGCCTGCGCGAGTTCTTGCCCAGGAGAGAGATCGTCAAGCGGATGTCCAGGCACATCCCCGCCAGGCCGGGTCCGCTGGCATCGTCAGTTCAGGCTATGTGGGGTCGATCAGGGTGCGGAGGATGGAAGCAACGGCGGTGGTGTCGTGTCCTGTCGGGTCGTGGCGGGTAACACGTTCCAGGGAAACGGTGCGTGGCTGCTCGCAGATCGCGTAGGAGCCGGGTGCTACCCGACGCGGGTCGGCCAGGGCTTGTCGGTGCTGGTCATCAGCACCACGATCGCCAGTCGCATTGCGCGGTGTTGGCGAACGTTCGACAAGACCAGGTGCGGCCGGTGGTGGGCCCGCTCGCGGCCGACGCCAGCCACCTCAAGCGCTCGGCCGGATTCCCTCCAGGCCGAGCGCTTGAGCACCCAACCAGGGACAATCGGCCATAACGGACGAGGAGACGAGATGGACCCGATCATTGCTGGTGGCCTCGCTAAAGCTGCTGACGCGAACGCGAACGAGTCGGCCAAAGTCGCAAGCAATCTGCTGATCCGGCTACTTGGACCGGCCGCCGACGAGTATGGCGAGCAACTCCGCCAGGCCGTTGGGCGCCAGCGCGCCACACGTGCCGCGCGAATACTCTCCAAGGCGGAGGCCAAATCTCGAGGGCGCACTGGATCGGTGCCGCCGCGGGTCGCCTATCGCGTTCTGGAGGACGGCACGCTGAGCGATGACGAACTGATGGCGGAGTACCTCAGCGGCGTTCTGGCTAGCAGCCGTACCCCCAGTGGCCGCGACGATCGGGCTGTGACCTGGTCGAGCCTGATCGGGCGCATGAGTTCACTGCAACTGCGTGCTCACTACGTTCTCTATCGGGAATGGGCGATCAAACTCGCTGGGCGCGACGACATCAATCTCGGCGACGTTGACCAGCGGGACAATGCTCGAATGGTGCTCGACCTCGAGGAATTCATCGACACTGTACAGGACGAAGCCGAACCGCTCCCAAAGAACGAACTCCTGTCCCATGCCGTATGGGGACTGACCGAACACGGGCTGATCGCGAAATTCCAGTATGGGTCTACCGCAGATCTGAAACGTCAGGAACTTCCATTTAAATACATCATCGAAGCCCGGCCGACCGTGGTAGGCGTGGAACTGTGGGGCTGGGCTGCAGGACGGGTCGGGACCGTTAAAGACTTCGTCGTCGATCCGCCCAAACTGGAGGTTGACGCCCCGATCCCACGGCCCTCGGTGCTGTTCCCGACGCTGCCTGCGCGAGTCATCTCCCACGACGATGATGCGCCAGATGCGTGATCGCCGGCACGTCCGGACTGCCAGTGTGGCCGACGCCAACCAGGGAGACGGGAGTTAATGGGGGCGCGCACCCACGAACGAGCCCCCGACCAACGTTTGCGCTGGTCGGGGGCTCGTTCATCACTCGGGGTGCGGTAGCGGTGGGATTTGAACCCACGGTGGACTTTCACCCACACACGCTTTCGAGGCGTGCTCCTTAGGCCGCTCGGACACGCTACCTTTGCCCACCACAACAGCAGCGGGCCGTAGCAGGATACCTGGTCGAAGCCCGGTTCCACGAATCGACCGCCAAGGCGCCGTCGCACGGCCGCGAGCGCCCCCTTGCCCGACTGCTGTCCGACGACCGGACCTGCTAGATCCTCCGGCCGCGCCACTTCATCCGGCGACGCGCACCCGACCGTAGAGTGACCTCATGGCGACGACCGCTGACGCAGAACCCGTTTCCGACACTGCGGCAGAGAACGCTGAGGCCAAGGTCGGCGATCTCGTCGAGCGCACCGCGGCCTCGATCCGCTCGTGGATCATCACGGGCAAGGCCAGGCCGGGCGAGCGGCTCTCGGAGAAGGCCGTCGCCGAGACCCTGGCGGTCTCGCGCAACACGCTCCGTGAGTCGTTCCGGGTACTGACGCACGAGAACCTGCTCGTCCGGCGTCCGCACGCCGGCGTGATGGTGGCCGTCCCGACGCTCGCGTCGATCCTGGACATCTACCGCGTGCGCCGCATGATCGAGGGGCAGGCCCTGCGCGGCGCGATACCCGGTCATCCCGCGACCGACATCATGCGCAAGGCCGTCGAGAGCGCCGAACGGGCTCGCGACGAGCAGGACTGGCGGGCCGCCGGAACGGCCAACATGGAGTTCCATCGCGGGATCGTCGCCCTCTGCGACAGCGAGCACCTCGACCGGCTCTATGCCACCGTCTCGGCGGAGCTGCGCCTCGCGTTCGGCCTGCTCGCCAACCCGGAGTATCTGCACGCCCCCTACGTGGCCCGCAACGCGCGGATCCTGGAGATGACCCTCGCCGGAGACAGCGCGGCGGCCGCCGCGGAGCTCGACGAGTACCTCGTCCAGTCGGAGCGGACGGTCGCAGCCGCGTACTCCCGACGCACACCGGGCGACCCTGCCTGACAGTTCGGCGACGTGCAGTGTTGCTGACAGTGCACATTGTCTACGGTGCGTGACACAGCCCGCGGAGCACCCTTCTCCGCGGAGGGGGGCCTGGCCGACGCCGCACCGGGCATCGGGCACCGGGCACCGCATCCCGCCCCCACCCGCCCGGCGCCGCAGCCGCAGCC
Source organism: Promicromonospora vindobonensis (assembly GCF_042685865.1). Classification (NCBI taxonomy): domain Bacteria; kingdom Bacillati; phylum Actinomycetota; class Actinomycetes; order Micrococcales; family Promicromonosporaceae; genus Promicromonospora; species Promicromonospora vindobonensis. The sequence goes on from NZ_JBHUOG010000001.1 coordinate 2,045,018, forward strand.
GCAGCTCCAACCGCCACCCCGAGGCTCACCGCACGGGCAGCACCGCCAACAGCTCGTCCAGCTGCTGCCTTGTGTTCGAGACGTACCCGCCCCGCAGGCGCATCGCCGCGTCCCAGATCTCTCGGTCCCCGGACGACTGCCGTTCCAGCACACTCATGTTCTCGGTGAGGTCCAGTCGCCGGTTGAATCCCTGGACGGTGTCGCGCCAACGGTGCAGCCCGATCACGAGCGTGGTGTCCTTGCGCCGGTCGAGCGCGCCCGAGACGAGCGCCGCATCGACGGCGGAGACCGCGAGCCGCGCGAAGACGGCCCGTGGACGGTGGTCCTCGGCCCGAGCGAACTCGTTGTCCGCGAGGACGGACCGGTTGCGCTCCAGCTCGCGGCGAATCGCGGCGAGCACCTGAGCGTGTCGTTCCGCCTCGCTGCTCAGCCGCTCCACGACGAGCCCGGTCATGCCCGCCACGAGCGTCAGCGAGTTGACCGCCGGCTCCCAGCGCGGCTCCCCCGGCAGCACGAACCACAGGACGCCGAGCACGAACGCGGCGGCCAGCAGCCCGTAGGTGACGGCAGCGACGGTTGCGCGCGCGACGGTCACGTGCCGGTCCAGCATCCAGCCGGGGCCGGGCACGATCAGGCCCAGATGGTGAAGGGCCGGTCGTCCACCCGCGGCTCCGCGGGCGCCGGAGGGCCCACGACGTAGACACGGTCGCCGGGGCGGAGGACGTCGAGGACGCGCTCAAGGACGGCAGCGGCGCCGTCGTCGTCCACGACCACGAGGTCCAGGTGCAGGGAGAGGACCCCCGCTCGGACCGGCGCCTGATCCAGGTCAGGCGCGTGATCACGCGGCCCCACCTCCGTGCGGGCCTTCCGCCGGAGCCGGGGAACCGCTCGGACCAGCAGGCCGAGGCGGTGCCCCACGGGCTGCTGCTGCACTGTCGGTTCGGCCATGTCGGTCATCCTCCGGCGCGGGCGGGCAGATCTCGCTGCACAACCAGGCTAGCGGTGTCCGACAGAACTATCTAGGTTGTTGAACAACTCCCAGCGAACTGAGTGCTGGGCACCAGCGGCAAGAACCCGCGCGTGCCCAGCACTCAGCCGTCAGAGCTCCGTCGGTCAGTAGACGTACGGCCAGCCTGCGGAGTCATAGGCCAGCAGGTTGATGCCCAGCCGCGACGCCCCGCTGTCCGTGTAGTAGTGGTAGAACAGCGCGTCGGCGTCACTGTCGGCGAACACCGCCTGATGGCCAGGGCCGTTGATGCTCCCGTGGCTCGCGAGGATCTCCGTGCCACCGCCGGAGTTCATGGGGGTCCCGGCGCGGTCGACGTAGGGACCGGTGACCGACGTCGAGCGGCCCACCATCACGCGGTAGGTGCTGTTCGCGCCCTGGCAGCAGGTGTCGAACGAGACGAACTGGTAGTAGTAACCGTTCCGGTAGTGGATGGTCGGCGCCTCGACGGCACCGCCGCCCCGGCTCGCGATGCTGTGGAACTCGGTCCCGGACCGCTTGCCCGTCGAGGAGTCGAGCCTGATCATCTTGATGCCCGACCAGAACGAGCCGAAGCTGAGGTACCAGCGGCCGGACTGGTCGATGACGAGGTTCGGGTCGATGGCGTTCCAGTTGTCCGACGTCCGCGACTCGATGACGAGTCCCTGGTTCGTCCACGAGCCCTGGGCGCCCGTCGTGCTGGTGGCAAGGAAGATCGCCGAGCGGTTCGAGCCGAACGTCGAGGCCGAGTAGTACAGGTAGTAGCGGCCATTGACGTAGGTGATGTCGGGCGCCCAGACGTGGTTGCTGCCGTTCGTGTACGTGTGCGCCCAGGGGACACCGTTCGGGAAGGCGGCGCCGGCGTTGTTCCACTGGGTGCGGTCCGCGGACGTCTTCAGGGTGATCCCGTCGCCCGTGTGGGCGAGCAGGTAGTTGCCGGCGGGTGACTTGGCGACCTCCGGGTCGTGCACACCGGTGCTTCCGGTGACGACACCCGGGTTGGGATAGTCCGCCTGCGCGGTCGCCGCGGTCGCGGTCGCAGTCGCCGCAGCGCTGGCCGGGCCGCCTGCCGCGACCGTGCTGCCCGACGCCGCCGGGCTGATCGCGAGCCCCGCGGCGACGAGGAGCGCGATGGTCGCCTGTCGGCGCCGGGTGCTGCGGGTGGGTCGTGCTCGGAACTGGTGCATCGTTGCCTCCGTCCGGTACGTGCCACAGCGACGGGGCCCGATTGTGAGCGCTCACATTTCGGGGCCGGACCGTCGTCGCTCCGGCTTCTACAAGGTTGTAGAACAGTGTGATCCGGGTGAATTGGCACGTCAAGAGGCGATCGCTATCGGTGTTTCCCCGCTCCTTGAACGGAGCTCGACGCCCCGGCCCCGACTAACCTGTCGAATACCGCCGAACGCGCGGTAGTGTTCCGACACCGCCGAGGGAGGACACCGATGCCCGCGCCCACGCTCTTCGACTACTCGGACCACAGTCCGTACTCGAACCCAGGAACCCACGCTGGATTCTTCAGCGAGCTGAGCACCGAACCGGATGCGCTGCACCGGTTCGCGTGCTCCGCCGTCGTGCACTACCGGGCCGACGGTCCAGCGCTCACCGAAGCGCAGAAGGCCGACCCGGACCGGCGCTGGCTGACGTCGATCCTGGACGCCGCCGAGGCGCGTGCCCCGCTCGACGGGCCGCGCACGCTCGCGCAGCAGGTCGCAGGATGCTGCCGCGACCACACCCTGATCTCGCTCGGTGTGCTGCGCACGCACGGCATTCCCGCACGGTCCCGGATCGGGTTCGCCACGTACTTCACGCCCGGCTGGAACAGCGACCACGTGGTGGGTGAACGCTGGGACGGCGAGCGCTGGGTGCGGTTCGACCCGGAGCTCGGCCAGGAGGACTTCGACTTCGACGTCCACGACATGCCCACCGGGCCCGAGTCGCCGTTCCAGACGGCGGCCGAGGCGTGGCTGGCGATCCGCGCCGGTACCGCCGACGCGGACAGGTACGGTGTCGGACCGGACGCGCCGCACCTGTCCGGCAAGGACTTCGTCCGGCAGTACGTGCTGCTCGAGGTGGCGCACCGGCACCGCGACGAGCTGCTGCTCTGGGACATCTGGGGGCCACAGCTCGGCGCTCCGGACCTCCAGGAGGCGGGCGGCCGGCAGGTCGGCACCTGGATCCGTGAGTCGGGCCTCCCGGGGACCGATACGTCCGACGCCGAGTTCGACGCGGTCGCCGACGAGCTCGCCTACCTGCTCGTCGCCGCCGACGCCGGGGACGACGAGGCAGCCGACCAGCTCGCCGAGCTGTACCGCGAGGACGTGCGGCTGCATCCGGGCGAACGCGTCCTGACACTGTCCCCCACGGGGCACGCCGGCATCACGGACCTCGCCGCCCACTGACACCTGCCGCCGCCCGCCGTCGTTCGTCGTGGGCGTGATCGTTGCGACTACCTGCCCGATTTAGGCACAACGATCGCGCCCACAGCCGACTACAGGCGGTGGTCCAGCTCCTCCAGGACGTCGCTCGTGCCCGACTCGATCTTCACCGTCGCGTACCTGTCGCCCCGGGTGATCCCGCGGTTCACGATGACCACGGGCTTGCCGGCGGTGGCGGCGTGCCGCACGAACCGCAGGCCGCTCATCACGGTCAGGGACGAGCCGGCGACGAGCAGCGCGTCTGCGGAGTCCACCAGCTCGAACGCCCGCTCCACCCGCTCGCGGGGCACGTTCTCGCCGAAGTACACGATCTCCGGCTTGAGCACTCCCCCGCAGAACTCGCAGGGCGCCGGCCGGAAGTGCGCGGTGGACTCGATCACGGCGTCGGCGTCGGGCGCGATCTCGATGTCCGCGACATCGCCGACCGACTCGAGGAAGCCCGGGTTGAGCGCGTCGAGCCGCTCGGCGAGGTGGGTACGCGAGATGACCCGGCCACAGGAGAGGCAGATCACGCGGTCATAGCGTCCGTGCAGGTCGATGACGTTGCGCGAGCCCGCGTCCTCGTGCAGCAGGTCCACGTTCTGCGTGATGATCCCGGCGAGGATGTCGCGCTCCTCGAGCCGGACGAGCGCCCGGTGCCCCGCGTTCGGCACCGACCGGTTCACGTGCTGCCAGCCCACGTGGTTGCGGGCCCAGTAGTGCCTGCGGAACTCCGCGTCCCCCACGAACTGCTGATAGGTCATCGGGCTGCGGGGCGGGGAGTCGGGTCCGCGGTAGTCGGGGATGCCGGAGTCGGTCGAGATCCCGGCGCCCGTGAGCGCCGTGAACCGCAGACCGGTGAGCACCTCGACGGCGTCGTCCACGGTGGTGCGGGCGACGTCGACGGGTTCAGGGTTCCACGTGGTGGGTCGGGCTTGAGGGAACACGCTTACGAGGGTATGTCGCCGGTGGCCCGTCGGCCCCGCTGTGTGTTCCATTTCGCACAAGGCGGCATCCCGCTAACCTGGGATCTCTTTGCATCGACGCACAAGGGGAGCGCGTGGGCGACTCAGCGATATCAAGGATCGACAGCACCCTGGCCGGCGATGACTTCGCGTGGTCCGTGACCCTCGTCGGCGAGGACCAGTCCGACAAGCTGGCCACCCTGGCGCAGTACCTCGACGACGGTCACTCGAGCACCGGCGACGGCAAACGCGTCCCCTCTGGATACGCCTACTGGGGGATCGGCCCCACCATCGCGTGGTTCAACGCCTCGAACGACCCGACCTACATGGTCATCAAGGTCGGCACCGAGATGTTCCGCAGGCAGTGGCGCACCATCTCACCGCTCGTCACGGACGAGTGTGTGCACCTGGTCAGCCTCGGCGTCGGCACCGGCGCCAAGGACGGGATGTTCCTCGAGACGATGCGGCGCGCCCACCCGTCGATGCTCTACATCCCCGTCGACATGAGCGCAGAGATGCTCCGGACCGGCTCGCGCACGGCGGTCCGGGACGCGCACTTCCCCCTCGACCGCTCCCTCGGCCTGCAGATCGACCTCTCGCTGGACGGCAACCTCGAGGAGCTCAAGCTGTTCCTCGACCGCCTCGTCGGCGACGAGTCGATCCTCTACTCGCTGGTCGGCAACACCGTCGCCAACTTCGACGACGACATGGAGTTCCTGAAGGGCGTGGCCCGGGTGCTGCGGCCCCAGGACCGGATGCTCGTGGAGTTCGCGACCACGGAGAGCCTGTCCCCCACCGCCGTGCACGACGCCGAGGCCGAGTACCGCCAGACCCGTGGGTTCGTCGAGTTCGTCGCGAGCGCCGTCCGCTACAACACGGACCTCAAGATCGACCTCGAGCAGATCCGGTTCACCGGCTCTGTCGAGGACGAGAGCATCCTGCTGAAGGTGTACTGGCAGAACGTCGGCACGGAGGCCATCCGGATGCTCATCCCAGGCAGCCGTCCTATCCGCCTCAAGCCGCAGGACACCATCCGGCTGTACACGACCCGCAAGTACACGACGGAGCGCATCGACCAGCTCGTCGCCGGCGCCGGCCTGCGCACCACGCACGTACAGCGCGAGCGGTATCGGCACACCCAGCGCCACAACCCTTTCGGCCTGGAGCTACGCCTCCTTGCCCACGACGAGAGCGCACCCGTCGAGCTGCCGACGTTCGACGTGTGGAACTAGTGCGGCCGCGGCTGCGCCTGCTGCGGCGACAGGTTCGCGTCGCCTGGTCGAGCCGCCGCTGGGCCCGCCGACGGCGCGTCGTCGTCGCCGCGACCACCTATGCCCTGCTCGGCATCGCCTTCGTGCTCGGCATCCTGTGGATACTCGGCGTCGGCCCGGAGTGGGAGCCCTGGGTCAACTCCCTGACCCTGCTCGCCGGCGTCACCGGGCTGATCGTGGAGCGGCAGAACGCTGAGACCGAGCGGCGCTCCGAGGTGGTCGCCTCCGTGGTCTTCGAGCTGCAGCAGAACCGTGCCATCGTCGAACGCCGCCTCGCCGGGCTGCGGACCGGCGGCCGGCGTGCGCTCTCGGTCAGCCCTCGGCTCGCCCTGTCCGCCGTCGATGCAGCGCTCGCCTCGGGCGTGCTCAGCAGGACTCCCGACAGCCCCCTCGTCGGGCAGCTGCACCGCTGGCGGGAGCAGGTGCAGGGGTACAACTGGCGCCGCGACCTCACGGAGTTCGAGCTCATGCTCATCAAGTACCAGGACAACGAGGACGCCGGCGCGAACCTGTCCAGCCTGGCGAACGAACGGCTGTACCTGCTCCGCCTGCGTACCCTGCTCGACCAGCTGCACTCCGCGCTGCCGCAGGTCTGACGGGTTCGGCTCAGCCTCGCCGGACCTCGAAGAACTGCCGGAGCAGCGCCCCGCACTCCGCTTCGCGCAGGCCGCCGAGCACCTCGACCTCGTGGAGCGCACGCTGGTCGCGCACCAGATCCCAGACGGACCCGGTGGCGCCCGCCTTCGGGTCCCACGCGCCGAGGACGAGCCGCTGGACGCGAGCCTGCACCAGCGCCCCCGCGCACATCGGGCACGGCTCAAGGGTCACCACGAGAGTGCAGCCGGTCAGGCGCCACTCGCCGCGGGTCGCCGCGGCGGCCCGCATCGCGAGCACCTCCGCGTGGGCGGTCGGGTCCCCCGTCGCCTCCCGTTCGTTGTGCCCGACGCCGATCACCCGGCCCGCCTCGTCGAGCACCAGCGCGCCGACCGGGACGTCGCCGGTGTCGAGGGCACGGCGAGCCTCGTCGAGGGCCGCGTCCATCCAGCTCTCCCAGTGCGCACGGCGCTCGGCGACGCTCAGGGCGCTCAGTCCCGCTGACCAGTCAGACACACAGGTCACCCTAGTGACCCACACGCCCGACAACTCGGTGAGGGACGACGGTGTGGGACTGGCAACGTTTCGAGGCGCCTCGCGGCCTCGGCCCGGCAGTGCCCGGTAGCGTGGGGCCCATGCGCCTCCACGTCGTCGACCACCCCCTGGTCGCCCACAAGCTGACCGTCCTGCGGGACGAGACCACAGCCTCGCCCACCTTCCGTCTCCTGGTCGACGAGCTCGTCACGCTCCTGGCCTACGAGGCCACGCGTGACATCGCTACCGAGCCGCACGAGGTCAAGACGCCGGTCACCACCATGACGGGCACCCGTCTCGCGTCCCCGCCGCCGCTCGTGGTGCCGATCCTGCGCGCCGGCCTCGGCATGCTCGACGGCATGAGCAGGCTGCTGCCGACGGCGGAGGTCGGGTTCCTGGGCCTGGTACGTGACGAGGAGACGTTCAAGGCCGTCACGTACGCCAACCGCCTGCCCGACGACCTCACCGGGCGGCACGTCTTCCTCATCGACCCGATGCTCGCCACCGGCGGCACGCTGGTCGCGGCGATCGACTACGTGCTGGAGCGCGGCGCCCGCGAGGTGACGGCGGTCTGCCTGCTGGCCGCCCCTGAGGGCATCAAGGCGCTCGAGGAGCACGTGGGTGACCGTCTGAACCTGTCGGTCGTCGTCGCAGCGGTGGACGAGCGACTCAACGAGAAGGCCTACATCGTGCCCGGTCTCGGCGACGCGGGCGACCGCCTGTACGGCATCGTCTGAGCCGCTGGCTCAGGCGCTCTGGGGATCGCCTGAGCCGAGGGCGTCACGCCTCGTCGGCGGTGGGGTCGGTGCACTCCCCGAACCACGGCCAGCGCGGCAGCTGCGCCCCGGCCACTGCGGCAGCGCTCGCCGCCGGCTTCGGCTCGCACACGTTGCCGACGCACACCTTGCCGTCGACGAAGAACGAGCGCTCCACCGTGTACCCGCGACCTTCGAGCTGACGGGTGAGCCGCACGGTGACGTTGCCCTCGCGGCTGATCGCGGTCTCGCGCGTGAGCTCGAGCGTCGTGGCCTGTCCCGCAACGACCAGCTGCTCAGGCCCGACCTCGCCGCTGCTCTCGCGGGTCAGCACGCCCAGCCAGTCGCGACCGCTCCCGTTGGCCACCGTAGCGGTGAGCAGGACGCGCTGGTCGGCGCACTGCGCCGCCGTGTCGACCGTGACGGACTCCGGCCAGGAGACCTGGGCGCACGACTCGAACGAGACGGGCATCGTCCTCAGCTGCTTGCCCGCCGCTTCCAGGGTGGCGGTCTCGGTACCCCACACGACCGGGAACCGGATCTCCTCGACCGCTCCGGCGGCCACGGTCTTGGTCAGATCGCCCACGTGGAACTTCACGGGCAGGGTCGATCCGGAGTTGTCAGCGGTGAAGGCGAAGGTCTGCACCGAGTGGTCCTGCTCGACGTCGAACTCACAGACCCCGGCATTCACCGGAGCCTCGCCGGCCATCGGGGCGATCTTTGCCCCGCCGTGGGGCGCCTTCGGGTTGACCTTGGGCACGACCGGGTCGGCGGGCTGGTCGCCGTCGGAGTCCACCCCGTCTCGCGAGAGCCGGAAGGTGACGTCGCCTGCGTCCAGCTGCTTGCGGTTCGTGTTCACCGTGAAGCTCACAGTGCCATTGGCTGCCACCGGAATACCCGGGGACTCCATGGTGGTGTCACCCACCGGGACGACCATCACGGCGGTCATCGACTCGTCCGACGTGTTGGTCACCGTGCCTTCAACGCCCACGGTGCCGCCCGCGTTGTAGGTCTTCGCACTCGTCTCGGTGGTCCACGACGGCGAGTAGCAGTCCGCTCCCTTGTGGTCACCGGCCGGCACCCTGGTCGTGTAGGTCTGCCCGTCCACCACCGTGGCGAGCACGAAGGCCGCCTGGCCGGACGGGACCCGCATACCGTCGGGCACGGTGAGCTGGGTGGACGCACCAGGCGGCACGTCCTTGCCCGAGGAATCGCTGCCACCGGCCGCCTCGAGCGCGACGCGCACCGTGCGCTGCGTCGTGTTGGTATAGGTACCGGTCACGACGGCCTTGGCGGTGCCGGCTCCCCCCTTGGCGAGGCAGGAGGCGGCGACGTCCTTGACGCCGGCACTGGCATTCGCCCAGGCGGACGTCGCGGCCAGCGTGGCCGTGGCGGAGTACGAGTTGCCCTCAGGGACGAGCGGGCGCAGGTTCGCGGCGCCCAGCACGGTGGGCCCCGCCGACGGCGCGGCGGCCGCCGTCGTGATGTTCAGCATGGTGTCCAGGGTGACTTCCGGCTCCAGCACGGTCGCGCCCGCGGCCGACCCGGGGAGCGGCGTGCAGCGCCAGACGTTCGACGAATCCCCGGGGGTGCAGGACAGCTCGTGCTGCCAGGCGGTGGGCCTCACGCCTTCGGGCAACGTCACCTCGACCGACCAGCCGGCGGGCACCGCCCGGTCACCCGTGCTGGTGACCCGGATGGGGAGCGCGGCAACACCGGGACTCGCGAGCGAGACATCGTCGCTCGCCGCGGACAGCTCGGGTCCGAACGGCGCCACCGTGCGGCCCGGAAGGTTGGTCGTGCGGCGCTCCACGCCGTCGGCCCAGACCGCGGTTCCGACCGGGTAGTCGCCGCCGGAGTTGGCCTGCACGGTCACGTCGACGTGGTGGTGCTGGCCCGGAGCTACCTCGCCGAGCGAGCAGTGCAGCACGTTCGCCTGCTCCGTCGGCGTGCAGGCGGCCGGTCCGTCGTCCGGAATCTGCCCCACGGTGGCAGGTGCGCTGGGCGACGAGCTCGGCGTGGCCTGTGTCTCGCCGTCGGAGGCGGCGCCGGCTTCGGTGCTGCCGTCGACGTCGGACCGTGGCTCGCTCGTGCCTGCCGTGCCCGGGCCTGCTCCGGTGGCAGCGGCAGGCGGGGTAGCACCCGCCTCCGTACCCTCGGTCGGCTCCACCGAGCCGGCCAGCCGGCCGCCGACACCCGTGCCGAACGGCCCGTCCGGCCGCGTCACGGTGAGTCCGGTGGGGAGCGTGATCTCCAGCTGCGTACCCGTCGTCGGGGTGTCGCCGGTGTTCTTGACGGTGAGTGCAAGCTGCTGGGGCTGCCGTGCGGCCAGCGGCTTCGAGGTGTCCGCGTACTCGACGACGAGGTACGTGCTCGTGGTCTCGCCGGGCTCGATGTCGGTCGGCAGGACCGGCTTGCCGTTGATGTCCTCCACGCCCGGCAGCTCCCGACCGTCCGGCGTCGTGATCACCTTGTCCGCGAGCACCGGCTCCGCGTCGGCCGGCGCGGTGATCTGCAGCGCCGCGACCATGGTGACGGCGGCGACGGCCAGCGCTCCGGCCGCCATGCTGCCGCCCGAAGCGGCCGCAGCGGCGGATGCGACCGCACCGGCGGTCGCTGAGACGGCACCGGCGGTGGCCGAGACCGCTGACGACACCGCGCCAGAGAACGTGCCGGTCGAGGCAGCGCCCACCGTCGCGGTAGCCGTCGGCGCACTGGTGGCCGCGGCGCCCGCCTTGGCCGCGGCGAACAGGCCGCCGATCGGCGCACCGGCCCCGACGAGGGCGAGGCCGCCCGCACCGAGCACCAGCGGGGCGATGACGGTCTTCATGCCGTGCGCGACGTCGTGCAGCTCGAGCACGAGGGCGCTGCAGGTACCGCAGGTCGCGAGGTGCTCGTCGATCTTCGCGGTCTCCCGCTTGGACAGGCTGTCACGCACGTAGCCGCCGAGCAGGGGGTTCACCGTGCGGCAGGTGTCCGACGGCGCGTGCGTCAGGTGCTGCTGCAGGTACCCGGCTCGCAGGGCCTCCTTGGCCCGGTAGAGCAGGGCGGAGACACCGTTGGGGCTGAGCCCCAGCACCGGCGCGACCTGCGCAGGCTTCAGGTCGTCGACCAGGACGTACCAGAGCACCTCGCGCCACCGCTCGGGGAGGTCGAAGTAGGCCTTGGAGACCACGCTGCGCTCGAAGCCGGCGAGCGCCGGGTCCTCCTCCGACGCGACCCGGCCGAGCACCGACTCGATCTCGTCGTCCGTGCTGGGGCGGGTGCGCGCAGCGCCGCGGGACACGTCGAACGACCGGTGGCGCACCACGGTGTACAGGTACGGACGGAACCCGGTGTCGGGCCCGGCGCCACGACGGAGCATCTCGAACAGCTTGCTGAAGGCGTCCGCGACGACATCGTCGGCGTCCGCTGGTGAGACGTACTGCCGCGCGAGCGCTCGTGCTGCCCCTGCGTGGCGCTCGTAGAGCACGCCAAAAGCGTCGCGGTCACCTGATCTGACCTGCAGGATCAGTTCCGCGTCGCTTGGGGTTCCCCCCGTGCTGCTCTCGGCTTGCTTCACGTCTACCCAGACTCTCGGCCGTGTCCTGCCAAAGACTATAGAGCCACACCGCGATTCTAGGGGCTGAAAAAAACATTTCCTGGGTGACCGTCGGGTGAAGTGCGGTACACCACCCCTGAAGGTGCGTCATGATTGATCCCCGTGAGGGTTCCTTCATCATGAGCGAGTCACAGCAGGAGGCGCGGGTGCGTGTGCATGACCTGCGTGAGCGGTGGCGCGCTACCAGTCTGGCGTCCGTCTGGATCCGGCCGAACGACTGGGAGCACCCAGCCGCGGAAGCGCTTGCCGAAGCACTGGCAGAGGGCCGTGGAGTGATCGCGCCCGCAGAACGTCTGGGAGCTGCCCGGGCGGACGTGGGCGCGGGCATCACCGAGGCGCTGGACGACGTGGCGTGCCTCTACGCCGCGTTCGGCCGCCCTACCGACGTGGGGGCGTTGCGCGCAGCGGCGATCGGCTGGGTCGGCGCACGCGAGCGCGTCCCGTACCAGGTGGCCACGCACGATCCGTCGACCGGCCTACCGACGGGCGAGTACCTGGGCGAGCGGTTGCGCGAGACCTACGGCACGGCGCAGCGCAGCGGTACGACCGCTGGAGCCTCCCACTGCCTGCTCGTGCTCGACGTCGGCCTCGACAGCCTCGACACGTGGCAACGGCTCGCGCGCTCCGCGGCGATCGGCCGCACCCTGCACCAGGTCTTCGGCGAGGGCCATCCAATGGCCGCTGTCGACGACGGCACCTTCGTGGTGCTGTGCGAGCGCGGCCCGACGACCGCGGAGCTGGGCCAGTCGCTGCGCCGCGTCGTGGAGCGCAACGCCGAGGTGCTCGGCCTCACCACAGAGGTACGCAGGCCGACCCGGGTATGGGTGGAACGCCTGCCCGGCACGCACGACGACGCGCTGTTGCTGCTCGACCACCTGGCTCGCTGAGGTTTCCGAACCCGCTGAGGCCTCCGAACTCACCCAGCAAGAGCGCCTGCTCAACGTCGAGCAGGCGCTCTGCTTCGTACCGGGCCGGTCAGCCCTCCAGGACGGGCTTCCGGAAAAAGTCCCGTCAACCCTCCTGGAAGGTGAGGCAGTCGGCGTGCCCCGGGTCGTCCGGACCCGCACCCACCCGGATCGACGGGGCGCTGCACTCCAGGTTGTCGTTGTGCGTGCACTCACCGCGCTGGCAGGCACCGACGTGGGCGATGACCTTTTCGAGACCGCCCTTGGTGCTCAGCGGGATGAACGTGGCGCAGGAGGCGTCGCCCCTGTGCCCGGCGATGGTCACGGCGCCTGCGTGGCAGCCGTGGTCGTGGTTGTAGCCGCATCCGTCGATCGAGCACTCGGCTACCTCGGGCATTTCCATCAGCGTGCTCATGGCTCACTCCTCGCGTGGTGCGCTGAGACATCTCCGATAGGCCGATCCTATTCCGGAAATGCAGAACCCGTAGAGCAAGGAATGCCTTACCTATTCTGCCCGTATTTCTCGATTAACGAAAGAATTGCGTTGCCGAAATTACGGTCCGCAGCGAGGACGCTCAACCCTCGCGGCGCGGAGACGGCCGCCAGAGCACTACCGCGCCGCCGCCGACGGCGCGGTGCTCGAGGTCGACCCGCATCGCCGTGCTGCGAACCCGCTGCCCGCGCTGCACCACTACGACGTCGCCGGCGTCCGGGCCGGCAGCGAACACGCGGCCTTCCTCCTGGACCCGCATCAGCAGGTCACTCAGGCGCTCCTCCAACACCGAGACGTGCGCCTCCAGGTCGAGGATGCGCTTGATCCCTGCGAGGTTGATGCCCTCGACCTGCGCGAGCCGCTGCACCTGGAGCAGACGCGCCACGTCCCGGCGCGAGTACCGGCGGCCCCTGCCGCGGGTGCGCCGGGGCACCACCAGGCCGAGGCGGTCGTACTGCCGCAGCGTCTGCGGGTGCATGCCCGCGAGGCTGGCGGCCTTGGAGACGGTGAGCACGGGTGCGTCGTCGTCAACCATGCACTCCTCCCCCTGTCTCGTTCGCTCTGCTTATACGTGCGGGCAGGCTAACCGACCTCGGCGCGGTGGGACATATGCCCCACCGCGCCGACAGTCATTCCGCCGCCCGTTCGGCCAGCCCTGCGCGTACGTCCTCGCCGTCGCTCTCTGCGGCAAACGTCTCGAGCGCCTGTCTCGCCTTCTTGCTGAGCTTTTGCGGGACGACCACCTGAACGCTCACGAGCAGGTCGCCGTTCGCGGTCGCCGTCTGCACACCACGCCCCTTGACGCGGAGCACTCTGCCCGACGGTGTCCCAGCGGGCACCTTCAGCCGTACGGTCGCACCGTCGAGGGTCGGCACCTTCAGGGTGGTGCCGAGGGCTGCCTCCGCGAACGTGACGGGCACGGTCATGCGCAGGTCGAGCCCGTCCAGCGTCCAGACCGGATGGGGCGCCACGTGCACGGTGACCACCAGGTCGCCTGGCGTGCCCCCGCCGACACCCGGCTTGCCCTTGCCACGGAGACGAAGCTTCTTGCCGTCGTTGATGCCCGCAGGGACCCGGGCCGTGATGGTGCGGCCGTTGACCTCCAGCTCGGCGGTCGTGCCCTCCACCGCCGCGCGGAACGGCAGGGTGACCTGCGCGACGATGTCGGCGCCCTGGGTCGGCGCGGTGAACCCCGTGGGGCCCGCCGAACCGTAGCCGGGCCTTGCTCCACCGAACATGGAGCCGAGGATGTCCTCGAAGCCCGGCCCCGCGTTCCCGCCCTGCGTGTAACGGACACGTGGTCCGCCCCGCCCGGCCGCCCCCTGGCCGCCACCGAACATGGCGCCCATGATGTCCTCGAAGCCGCCCGCACCGGCGCCGCCGGGGCCCGCGGAGAAGCGTGCGCCACCCGCCATGGCACGCACGGCGTCGTACTGGCGGCGCTGCTCCGGGTCGGACAGCACCGCGTAGGCCTCGCCGATCTCCTTGAACCTGGTCTCAGCAGACGCGTTGCCCTGGTTCTGGTCGGGGTGATACTGGCGCGCCAGCTTGCGGTAGGCCTTCTTGATGGCCGCGTCGTCGGCGTCCTTCGGCACGCCCAGCACGGCGTAGAAGTCCTTCTCCATCCAGTCCTGACCGGTCATGGCACCTCCTTCCGCGTCGATTACCGGTGGCCGAGCTCGTCGAGGCCTGGGCCTCGACGAGCTCGGCCACCGGGAGATCACTCCGGTCCGACGACGCCCACTCGTGCCGCCCGGACCACCTTGTCGCCGATCTTGTAGCCCGGCTCCACCACGAGGTTCACCGTGGCGGACGTCGCGTCAGCGGAGGTCGAGTGCATGAGGGCCTCGTGCAGGTTGGGGTCGAACTCCTCCCCCACCTTGCCGAACCGCTCGACGCCGAACTTCTGCAGGTTCTGGTCGAGCTTCTCCGCGATCGCCGCCATGGCGCCGCTCAGCTCACCGTGCTGCTTGGCGCGCTCGATGTCGTCGAGAACGGGCAGCAGCGCCGCCAGCACGTCCTGCACGCCGCGGTTCCGTGCCGCCTCCTGGTCGCGCAGCGCACGGTTGCGGTAGTTCGTGAAGCTGGCTCGCTCACGCTGCAGCGCGTCGAGGTGCTCAGCGGCCTCGGCCTGAGCCTTGAGCACGGCCGCAGCCTCGGCCGCGTCACCGGACGGCTCGAAGTCGAGCCCCTCCAGCGGGTCGCCGGAGGCCTGCTGCTCGGCCTCTGCGGACTCGGCCGCCGAGGCTGCCTCGTCCGTCGACGCGGGCTCGCCCGCTGCGTCGTCCGACGCGACAGGCTCGGCCGGCCGGCTCTGCTCGCCGGAGTTGTTCACCTTGCGCTTGTCCCTGAACTGGAAGGGGTGCTCCCCCGAGCCATCCGGCTCAGGGGTTCCCTGCGGGTTCTCTTCGGTCACTTGCGCTCGTCCTCATCGTCCACGATCTCGGCGTCGACGACGTCCTCCTCAGGAGCCGACTGAGCGTTCGCCGTCTGCGGGCCGCCGTCTGCACCCTGCGCCGCAGGCTGCTCGGCGGAGTACAGCGCCTCGCCGATCTTCTGCGACGACGCGCCGAGCTTCTCGTACGAGGTCTTCACGGCCTCGGCGTCCTCGCCCTCGAGCGCGGACTTCACCGCGGCGATGTCCGCCTCGACCTCGGTGACGACCTCGGCCGGGAGCTTGTCGCGGTTGTCCGCGATCTGCTTCTCCATGGAGTACGCGAAGGTCTCCGCCTGGTTGCGGGTGTCCGCGTCCTCGCGACGCTTCTTGTCCTCCTCGGCGTGCGTCTCGGCGTCCTTGACCATGCGGTCGATGTCCTCCTTGGGGAGGGCCGAACCGCCGGTGATCTTCATCGACTGCTCCATGCCCGTGCCGCGGTCCTTTGCGGACACGTGCACGATGCCGTTCGCGTCGATGTCGAACGTGACCTCGATCTGCGGCACGCCGCGCGGGGCCGGTGCGATACCGGTGAGCTCGAAGACGCCCAGCGGCTTGTTGTCACGCGTGAACTCGCGCTCGCCCTGGAACACCTGGATCGCCACGGACGGCTGGTTGTCGTCGGCCGTGGAGAAGACCTCGCTGCGCTTGGTCGGGATGGCCGTGTTGCGCTCGATGAGCTTGGTCATCACGCCACCCTTGGTCTCGATGCCGAGGGACAGCGGAGTGACGTCGATCAGCAGGACGTCCTTGCGGTCGCCGGAGATGACGCCGGCCTGGAGGGCTGCACCGACGGCGACGACCTCGTCCGGGTTCACGCCCTTGTTCGGCTCGCGGCCGCCCGTGAGCTCCTTGATGACCTCGGTCACGGCGGGCATCCGGGTGGAGCCACCCACGAGCACGACGTGGTCGATGTCGGAGACCGAGATGCCCGCGTCGCGGATGACCGCGTGGAACGGGGCCTTGGTGCGGTCGATGAGGTCCTGGGTCATCTGCTGGAACTGAGCGCGTGTGAGCTTCTCGTCCAGGTGGATGGGGCCGTTCTCGCTCATCGAGAGGTACTGCATCGAGATGTTGGTGCTCGTCGCGGACGAGAGCTCCTTCTTGGCCTGCTCCGAGGCCTCGCGGAGGCGCTGCAGCGCGATCTTGTCCTTCGACAGGTCGACACCGGAGGAGTTCTTCACCTGCTTGATGAGGTGCTCGACGACGCGGAAGTCCCAGTCGTCGCCGCCGAGCCGGTTGTCACCGGACGTGGCGCGCACCTGGATGGTCGAGAAGTCGTCCTCGTCCTTGCCCACCTCGAGCAGGGAGACGTCGAACGTGCCACCACCCAGGTCGAAGACCAGGATGAGCTCGTCCTCCTTGCCCTTGTCGAGGCCGTAGGCGAGGGCGGCGGCGGTGGGCTCGTTGACGATGCGCTTGACGTCGAGGCCGGCGATCTGGCCGGCGTCCTTCGTGGCCTGGCGCTCGGCGTCGTTGAAGTACGCGGGGACCGTGATCACGGCCTCCGTGACGGGCTCGCCCAGGTACTCCTCGGCGTCGCGCTTGAGCTTGCCGAGGATGCGCGCGGAGATCTCCTGCGGCGTGTACTTCTTGTCGTCGATGTCCTGGGACCAGTCGGTGCCCATGTGGCGCTTGACCGACGAGATGGTGCGGTCCACGTTCGTGACCGCCTGACGCTTGGCGACCTCGCCCACGAGGACCTCGCCGGTCTTGGAGAACGCGACCACCGACGGGGTGGTCCGCGAGCCCTCCGCGTTGGCGATGACGGTGGGCTCTCCGCCTTCGAGGACCGACACCACCGAGTTCGTGGTGCCGAGGTCGATACCTACTGCGCGTGCCATATTGCTACCTTCCTACGACAGGTTGAGTCTTCTGCACTCAACTTAAGCCGGAGATCGCGAAGAAGCAAGCCCGGACCCGCAAAGTTGAGCCTGCTTCACTCAACCTCCACCGGGCTCGGATGGTTCCCGCGACGGAAGGGCGACCGGCGCCGGATTATGGTGTTCGCCATGCCCTTCGAGATCGCCCTGACCGACGACGTCACGCTGCGCGAGCTGACCAAGGACGACGCAGCGGCCCTCGCCCACGGCTACGCCCGCAACCGTGAGCACCTGGCGCCGTGGGACCCCGCGCGGCCCGAGGAGTTCTACACGGAGGAGTGGCACAAGGACCGCCTCTGGGCGCAGGTCCTGGAGAACTCGACGGGCCGCGCGCTGCACACGGTGCTGGAGGCGGACGGCGAGATCGTCGGCCGGCTGAACCTCACCGACATCGTGCGCGGCGCCTTCCAGAACGGGCACGTCGGCTACTGGCTCGACGCCCGGTTCACCGGCCGGGGCCTGATGACGGGCGCCATCGAGGCGCTGGTGGTCCACGCACGTGACGAGCTCGGTCTGCATCGCCTGCAGGCGGCGACGCTCCCGCACAACGAGGCGTCGCAGGCGGTGCTGGCTCGGCTCGGCTTCGAGAGGATCGGCTTCGCGCCCAGCTATCTCAAGATCGGCGGGCAGTGGCAGGACCACGTCCTGTTCCAGCTGATCCTGCACGGCTGAGCGGACCCGGTCGACGAGGGGCGGCCCGTGGGGCTGCGACACCCCTGCGGCACGACACGCCGTCGTCGACCCTGTTTCGCCCCTGTCAACAGGCGCGACGCTCTGACCTGCGGTACACAAGGGTGCACGACCGAGGCCACAGGGGGTGGGGCATCGGACGAGTACCCCGCGGGCCTGCCCGCGGGGGCCTGATGCCCGGGAACCCCGGGCCCCGACGGGGGGAGACCACCATGGCAAGCATCCACGGAAGCTCGTTGTCGATTGCGCTCCTGACAGCTCTGCTCGATCCGGAGGAAGACGGCCTCAGATCACCTCACGTCCAGGACCTGCTGCAGGAGGCCCTCGAGACGCGCGAGGACGCACGCGACGTGATCGTCGCGCTGCTCGCCTCGTCCGGCTCGATGCTGCGGCAGATCAGCTACCACAACGAGCAGGAACCGCTCGAGTCCCTGCAGAAGGTGGCCCTGGGCTTCCAGCGCAAGGTGGTCCAGCTCCCCGGCTGAGTCAGCGTTCGGTCGGCGCAGCCACCAGCTCGGCGTCCCTGAGCACGCGCAGCATGTTCGCGCTGGCCAGCTTGCCGAGGTCGGCGTCGGACCAGCCGTTCTCCGCGAGCGCCGCCAGCAGGGTGGGGTAGCCCGTCACGTCCTCGAGGCCTTCCGGCAGCGTGGGCGTGCCGTCGTAGTCCCCGCCCAGGCCCACGTGGTCGACGCCCGCGACCTCGCGGACGTGCTCGACGTGCGCGACGACGTCGGACAGCGTGGTGCGCGGCTGGGGGTGCGCGGCCCGCCACCGCGCCATGAACGGCTCGAACGCCCCGATGTCGGTGTTCTTGATGCCCTGGGCGGCGGCCTCCTCCGCGCCGGCCGCTCGCCACTCGGCAACGGCGGGCGACACGAACTGCGGCACGAACGTCACCATGCAGACGCCGCCGTTGGTGGCGAGGTCGCGCAGGACGTCGTCGGGCACGTTGCGGGGGACGTCGCAGACGGCGCGCGCGCTCGAGTGGCTGAAGATGACCGGGGCCGAGGTGACGCGCAGCGCGTGCCGCATGGTGCCCGCCGAGGTGTGCGAGAGGTCGACGAGCATGCCGAGGCGGTTCATCTCGCGCACCACGTCCTCACCGAACGGGGAGAGCCCGCCCAGCACCTCCTCGTCGGTGCCGGAGTCGGCCCACGGCACGTTGTCGTTGTGCGTGAGCGTCATGTACCGGACGCCGAGCGCGTACAGCATGCGCAGCACAGCGAGGGACTCGTCGATGGAGTGCCCGCCCTCCGCGCCCATGAGCGAGGCGATCCGGCCGTCGCTCCACGCCTGCTCGACGTCGGCGGCGGTCCGGGCGAGCCGTAGCGTCTCCGGGTACTTCCGCACCATGCGGTGCACGCAGTCGATCTGTTCGAGCGTCGCGGTGACCGCCGCGCCGCCGACGAGGCTGGACGGCACGTACACGGACCAGAACTGGGCGCCGACGCCGCCGTCGCGCAGGCGTGGCAGGTCGGTGTGGGTGGTCGTGAGGCGCTGCGCGATGTCGACGGCATCCAGGTCGTAGGACGACTGCTGACGCAGCTCCCACGGGAGGTCGTTGTGGCCGTCCCAGACGGGGTGCTTCTCGAGGAGTGCGGTGAGGCGGTCTGCGGTCGTCATGCGGGCGAGGCTACCGGCCGTCCTGACGCGTCAGGCGTGCGGACCACCGAGGTGGTCTGCACGCCTGACGCCAGCGGGGGTCGGCTCAGGTCAGCTCACTCGCTGCCAGGCGCAGTTGGCGGTCTCGAAGCCCTTCACGCCGGCCGGCAGCGTGATGGTCTGCGCGTCGGTCACGCTGCCCGACTCGGCGAGGTGGCTGCCGTTCGGCTTGCCGATGAACTCCTCGATGATCGCGTAGTAGCAGGAGCCCGCGTCCTCGTCGGCGGGGCCCGTCGTCACGTACGTGCCGCGCTGGAGCTGGTCACCGAGCACGTACACGCCGTCGTTGGACGTGCGCGTCCTCGGCTCCGTCATGCCCGAGTAGTACTTGGCCCAGCTACCGCAGCTGTCGGACCAGAAGTAGTAGTCGGTGGGCTTCACCGTCGCGATGCGCTGGCCGGAGCCGAAGTCCAGGCCCCAGATGGTCGACCGGGAGCCTCGCTCCCAGGTGCACATCCGCGATCCCGCGGCGGCCACGTAGGTGCCCGCGGGGACGCTGTTGCTGCCCACCAGGTACCCGCCGTCCGGTGGGATGGTCGCGCTCGGTTTGCCGACGGCCACGGTCTGGCTGCTGGTGCGCGAGGTGGTCGCGTAACCCGGCTTGCGGGCGGTCACGGTCGCCACGATCTTCTTGCCGTAGTCGCTGCCCTTGAGCCGGTAGGTCTTCCCGGTCACGCCGTTGATCGGTTCGCCAGAGGCGTACCAGCGGTAGGACAGGGAGGCGGAGGGGCTCCAGCTACCCGGGCTCAGGGTCAGCGTGGACCCGACCCGCGCGGAGCCGCTGAGCTTGGGGTACGGCCTCTTCGTGAACGGCTTGCCGACCTTGTAGCCGATCGACTCGAGCGACTTGGCGGTGTATCCGGCGCGCTGGCCCTTGACCGAGACGGTGAGCACGCGACCGGTCGCGTACCTCGACGGGACCGTGAACGACGACCCCGTCGCCCCTCGGATCACGTTGCCGTCGATCTTCCACGTGTAGCTGGTCGTGCTCCGCGAGGGCGCCCACTGGGGAGTCGAGGCCTTCACGGTCCGGCCGGGAGTGGTGTCCCCGATGATGCGGGGGTACCTCGTGGAGAACGCCCCGTAGCCCACCGTGACGGCGGGGCTCGTGCGGGTGTCGGACACGTAGCCCGCCCGCTTGCCCGTGAGGGTGACGGTGAGCTGCTTGCCCCGGTGCGCGCTCGTGGGGACGAACGTGAAGCCGGTGGCCCCAGCGATCGGTGTCCCGTTCGCCAGCCACTGGTAGGTGAACGTGGTGCCGGAGGTCCACGTGCCCGAACGCCCGTAGAGCGTCTCGCCCACGCGGGCCGTCGGCGAGATCGTCGGGGCGCTGGTCCTCAGTGCCCCCTTGGCGATCGGCCCGGTCGGCTCGCTCGTCACCGCGGTCGGGATGTAGCCGTCGGCCGAGCCGACGACGGTGACGGTGATCCGGGCTCCGGCGTCCGCGGGCTGCGGCTGGTACACGAACCTGTCCGCACCCGAGATCATCTTGCCGTCACGACGCCACTGGTAGGTGAACGTGGCGGCGGGGTTCCAGACCGGGTCCGGCTCGACGGCCAGCATGCCCCCCACCTGCGGGGCGAGCTCACCGATCTCCGGGGCCGGCGTCTCGGTGAAGCGCTCGTCCTGCGCCAGCTCGTAAGCCGCGAGGACGTCGAGCTTGCCCTCGCCCCACACGTTGTTGTCGTCGGTGCTGCCGCCGCAGGACGTGTCAGCCACGTCCTGCGCGGAGCCGTCAAGGATGGCGCGGGTGCGGGCGACGTCGCCCACGAGCTCCGGCACAGCTTCCCACAGGAGCGCGACGGCGCCCGCGACGTGCGGCGCCGCCATGGACGTACCGGACCACTGTGCGAAGCCACCACCGGGAACGGCTGACCGGACGCCCGCGCCAGGTGCTGCGATGTCGGGCTTCACGGTGCCGCTCTGCCCCGGTCCGCGGGAGGAGAAGTCGGCGATCTCACCGTCGACGGTGAACGCGCCCACCGAGTAGGACGCCTGCCGCGAGCCCGGCGAGCCGGACGACTCGCAGCCGAACTCGCCCTCGTTGCCGTTCGCCCAGGTGCTGAACATGCCCGCCGCCTCCCAGGCGCCGATCACGTCCTCCATGAACGGGTCGCTCGACAGGGACAGGCCCCACGAGTTGTTCACGATGTGCGGCCGCTGGGCCGGGTCGGCACCGGTGCCGTCGGTGCGGGTGGGCGCGAGGAGCCACTCCCCCGACGCGATGAGCGCCGCGTCCGCGCACTGGTCGGCGCAGCCGTTGGTCGCGATCCACTGCGCGCCAGGCGCGACGCCGATGTTCATCGCGCCGTCGTCGGTGCCGACCATGGTGCCCATCGTGTGGGTGCCGTGCCCGTCGTCGTCGAGCGGGACGGCCTCACCGGCCCCCGCGGCGTCGAACCAGTTGTAGTTGCTGCCCGACGAGGCGCCGCGGTACTGCGCGGACAGTGCTGGGTGGGTGCGGTCCACGCCGGAGTCCAGGCCCGCCACGACGATGCCGTCACCGGTGAAGCCAAGGTTCCACACCTCGTCCGCGTTGATCGCTTTGATGCCGTAGGTCGACCGCGCGGCCGCGTCCGGCGCCGCGACGTCCGTGGCCTCCGGCTCGTCCAGCGCGTGCAGTGTCGTCGGCCGCACCTCCAGGACCTCCGCGTCCGCCGCGAGCTCCACCGCCTGGTCGAGCGAACCGTTCTCGACCAGGATCGCGTTGGTCCCCCAGTAGGAGGTGTACTCGGCGCCGGACCTCTCCAGCTCGGCGATCGCCTGCTCCTGCGCGGCGTCCGCCGTCGCGACGAGAGTCTCGTAGACGTACTCGCCGCGCTCGCTCCAGCTCGTGATCGCCTTGGCCGCCGTCAGGTCCGGTTCGTCGGCGAACCGCAGCCAGAAGTCGGTGGTACCCCGGGCGCGGAAGGCCTTCGTGGCCGCTGGGGTGATCTTGTCGACCGGGTCGACGCCGGGGCGCGCCTGCGGGGCGTGGCTGCTGCGCGGGCCGCCCGCGGCCGGATCGGTGCCGGGATCCGGGGCGGCGACGGCCGCGCTCGGTACTGCCAGGAGGGCCAGGACGGTGGCCGCGGCCAGGGTCCCGGTACGACGTGGGGCGCGAGGATGCATAGGTTCTCCAGGCTGGGGCGCCCGGCGGACCAGAGCGCACTGGACCTGCACGAGGCAGGGAATATGCCGTGAAGGTATCGCCAGTGCTCAGGAAAATGTCCGAAAGTGCCGAGAACTCACCCGGGTGATTTTCAGGGTTCTTGCCGACCGCGCAACCGGTCGATCTCGCGCCGCTCACGCTTGGTGGGGCGCCCGGCCCCGCGGTCACGCAGGCCCACCGCCTCCCGCTCGACGCGCGTCGGCAGCGCAGGGCTGTGGTCCAGGTAGGCCTTGGCCGCGATCGGCGCGCCGACCCGCTTGGGAAGGAGCTCCACGACCTCGATGTCGCGGTCTCGCAGGGGGTCGCGCCACGTCACCCGATCACCGACGGCGACGGACGCAGAGGCCTTGGCGACCTTGCCGTTGATGCGGACCTTGCCGCTGCGGCACAGGTCGGCGGCGACCGACCGGCTCTTGGTCAGTCGCACCGCCCACAGCCAGACATCGATGCGCATCGGGCCATCCTCCCACCGCACCAGCTCGTTGAGTGCTGGGTATCTGTGCCGTAGCGGCCGCGAGACCCGCACATACCCAGCACTCAGCGAGCGGGACGGTCAGTCGGTCGTCGTGACGACCCATCTGGGGTCGGACGTGGTGACCTCGTGGACGTCGCCCGTGATCGTGACCACCCTGCGGGCCGCCGGTGGTGCGACGACCGTGCCTGCGACCGGGTCCACGACCGGTGCGTCGTTCGGCTCGTTCAGGTCGGCGATACCCTCTGCCACCACCCTGACAACGCTGTCGGCCGCGTGCGCGCCGACCCACACCTCGACGTCACCGGGCTCGACCACGCGCACCATCCTGCGGTCGGTGAACGCGAACCGAGCGGTCGGCACGTCGAACGTGAGGGTCGTGGACTCCCCCGGCTCCAGCGTGACCCGGTGGTAGCCGAGCAGCTGCGCCGTGGGTCGCGCGACAGACCCCACCACGTCGTGGCCGTAGAGCTGCACGACGTCGGACCCGGCCACCGGACCGGTGTTCGTGACCGTCACGACGGCGCTGAACCTGCCGCCCGCCTCGACGGCCGGGTCGACGGAGACCAGCTCGCGCGCGAACGTCGTGTACGACAGGCCGAACCCGAAGGCGCGCACCGGCGTCGAGTCGGTGGCCGTCACCTCCGACGCCCCGCCGAGGATCGGGTGCAGGTACGAGTACGGCTGGGAGCCGGTGGAGCGCGGGAGCGACACGGGCAGCCGCCCGGAGGGGTTCACCCGGCCGGAGATGACACCCGCGAGCGCTGTGCCGCCCTCCTCGCCAGGGAAGAACGACTGGAGCACAGCGCCCGGCCGCCTGCCCCCTGCCTCGTCGGCCGAGGGATCGAGCGCCCAGCCCACCGCGTAGGGACGGCCGGTGATCATCACCATGACGACGGGCTTGCCCGCTGCGAGCACCGCCTCGACGAGCTCGCGCTGGACCCCGGGCAGCTCCAGCGACTCGCTGTCGTTGCCCTCGCCCACGGTGCCGCGGCCGAACAACCCGGCCTGGTCACCCACGACGACCACCGCCACGTCGGCAGCCTCGGCCGCGGCGACGGCCTCGGCGAACCCTGACGTGTCGTCACCCTCGACGGCGCAGCCCTCCGCGAACGTGAGCTCGGGAGCCGGCAGGCCCGCGCGGTCGAACTCCTCGGCCAGGGCGTCGGCGACGGACGGGATGTCGAACCCTGCCGGAACTCCCGGGAAGTGCGCGAGCACATGGTTCGCGAACGAGTAGCAGCCCATCAGCGCCTCCGGACGGGCGGCGTTGGGGCCGATCACCGCCACGCGGGCCGGCTTGTCGTCCCACCCGCCGAGCGGCAGCACGCCGTCGTTCGAGAGCAGCACCACCGACTCCTCGGCGAGACGCCTGGCGACGTCGCGGTGCTCGGGCGAGTCCAGGTCGACGACGGCGGGCGGCGCGTCCTCGAACGCGTCGGGCTCGAGGAGACCGAGCTCCTCCTTCTGCTTGAGCGCGCGCAGCACCGACCGGTCCACGACCTCTACCGGCACCGTCCCGTCCATGACGAGCGCGGCGAGCGGCTCGAGGTACGCGTCGCCCGACGGCAGCTCGACGTCGACACCCGCTTCGAGAGCCGCTGCGGCAGCAGCGCCCCGGTCGGCCGCTATGGCATGCATGACGCTCAGGAACGCGACGCCGAAGTAGTCGGCGACCACCACGCCGTCGAACCCCCACTGCTCGCGGAGCAGGTCCGTGAGGTACTCGCGCGACGAGTGCATGGGCACGCCGTCGACGTCGTTGTACGACGCCATGACGCTGCGTACCCCGCCGTCGAGCACAGCCATCTCGAACGGCGGCAGGTAGATGTCGGCGATCTCGCGGGGGCCCGCGCTCACCGGGGCGTGGTTGCGTCCCGCCTTGGACCCGGAGTAGGCGACGAAGTGCTTGAGCGTCGCGTGCACCCCGGCGCCCTGGATCCCGCGGACGTACGCGGTGCCGACCGTGCCGACGAGGTACGGGTCCTCGCCGATGCACTCGTCGACGCGGCCCCAGCGGGGGTCACGGACGACGTCGAGGACGGGAGCCAGGCCCTGGTGGATGCCCAGCTCGCGCATGGACTCACCGATGACCCTGCCCATGTCGGCCACGAGGTCCGGGTCGAACGACGCTCCCCACGCCAGCGGCGTCGGGAAGGTCGCCGCCTGCCAGGCGGCCAGACCCGTGAGGCACTCCTCGTGGACCAGGGCAGGGATCCCGAGACGCGTCTCGCGCTTCAGCCTCCGCTGCTCGCCCCACAGCCACGCGGCCCGCTCGACCGGGTCGACCGGCCGCGTGCCGTACACGCGGGTGTAGTGACCAAGGCCGTTCTTCGTGATCTCCGGGAGCGAGGAGGAGGCGCGGACACCGGCCATCTCGCCCTGCATCGGTGCCACGACGTTGCCGCCCTGGTCCAGCCAGTACCCGACCAGCTGTGCCAGCTTCTCCTCGAGAGTCATCTGTGCGTGCAGCGCGCGCACGCGCTCCGACACCTCGGGCATCCCCTGAAGTGCCACCGGCAGCTCCGTCATCGATTTCCTTTCTAGACCTGCTTGTGTCAGCCCTGCTTGAAACGTGGTCCGCCCGGAGCGTGACCTGCCTGCGCGGCGGCTCCGCCCGCTCAACCCTTGACGGCTCCCGTGAGGCCGCCGACGATCCGCTTCTGCATGGCGAGGAAGAACACCAGGGCCGGGATCATCGCGAGGGTCGTGAAGGCGAACACGCCCGCGGTGTCCGACGCGTGCTCCGACGAGAAGTCGGCGACACCGAGCGGGAGCGTCCGCATGTCCGACTGCAGCAGGAGCAGCGGCAGCAGGTAGGCGTTCCACGACCCGACGAAGGCGAGCACGCCGACCGTCACCATCCCTGGACCGGACAGCGGCAGCAGGATGCGCCAGAAGAAGCCGATCCGGGACGTGCCGTCGAGCTGCGCCGCCTCCTCGAGCTCCTTCGGGAGCGCCGCAAGGAACGGCCGCAGGATCACGACGGTCACGGGCAGGGCGAACGCCGCCTGCGGCAGCGCCACGCCGATCCACGTGTTCCCCAGCTGGAGGTTCTGCGTGATGAGGATGAACAGCGGGACGATCGCCACGGTGGCGGGGAAGAGCAGGCCGACGACGAAGACCATGAACAGTCCCTCGCGGCCCTTGAACTCGTACCGGGCGAGCGGGTAGGCGGCCATCACCCCGAACACCACGGTGATCGCAGTGGTCAGCACCGCGACGACCGTGGAGTTGAGCGCGTACTGCCAGAAGCTGGCGCCGGTCAGGACACCGACGTAGTTGTCGAGCACCCAGGGGCTCGGCAGTCCGGACGGGTCCTCGGCGATCTGCGCGTTGGTGCGGAAACCGCCCAGCACGCCGTAGAGCACCGGCCCGAGGGTGAGGGCCACGACCACGAGGGAGATCGCGTAGACGAGCGGGCTCCCACCCCCGAAGGAACGACCCTTCCGGGTCCGGCCACGGGTACTGGGGGCGCGCATCAGGACGTGCGCGTTCGGAGCGCTCACCGGATCACCTTTTTCGTCTTCTTCGTCCGCGTCACGACGTCGGGCCGCTTCTTCCGCGTCACCACGTCGGGCCGCGTGTCCCGGCTCAGGACGAGCTGCTGGTAGAGGACGGCCATGATGAGCGCGATGACGAACAGGATCACGGAGGCGGCCCCCGCGATACCGAAGTTCTGGCTCTGGGTGCCCTGGTTGATGAGGTAGGTCGCCATCGTGGTCGTCGAGTTGGCGGGGCCGCCGCCGGTCAGGATCCACACCATGTCGAAGAGCTGGAGCGACCCGATCATCGACAGGAACGCCCAGGTGCGCATGGTCGGGCCGAGCAGCGGGACGGTGATCCTGCGCTGCACCTGCCACCACGTGGCGCCGTCGAGCTGGGCCGCCTCGTAGAGCTCCTCCGGAACGCTCTGCAGGCCCGCGAGGAACAGGATCACGGCCAGGCCGAGGTACTTCCAGGTGAGCACGACCAGCACGGTCCACAGCGCGAGGTCCGGGTCACCGAGCCAGCCCTGCTCGGGGGCTTCCAGCCCGATCGAGCCGAGCAGGTTGTCGATGACGCCGTACTGCGGCTGCAGCAGCTGGAACCAGACCACGCCGGCGATGACCTCTGCCAGCACGTACGGCACGAAGATGATCGTGCGCAGGAGACCCTGGCCCCACATCTTGCGGTTGAGCAGCAACGCGATGGCCAGGCCCAGCGGGAGCTGTATGGCGATGGAGCCGCCGACGATGATCAGGTTGTGGACCACCGCGTCGACGAAGACGTCGTCGTTCAGCACCGTCAGGTAGTTCCGTAGGCCGACGAAGTCGACCAGCGGGCCGAAGCCCTTCCAGCGGAACACCGACAGCTGGACCGCCGTGATGATCGGCCAGATCACGAAGAGTGCGAACAGCGCCAGGGCAGGCGTGACGAAGAATGCGATCTCGAGGCGCTTGCGCCACGCCGAGCTCACCCTCGCACGGTTCACCCTGTCGCGCCCGCCCCGGGCTGTTGACGTCACCGGCTCACTGCTCCGCTTCAGCAGCGGTCTGGATGGCGTCGACGACGTCCTGCGGACCCGACTCACCGGCGAACAGGAGAGCGATCTCGTCGTTCATGGCACCGCCGACGGACTGACCGAGGCGGGTGTCCAGGTAGAGCTGGGTCACGCCACCGCCGTCACGCACCGGGATGAGCTGCGCGAGGGTCTCGTTCGTGAGCGAGCCGGTCGCGGCGGGGTTGGTCGGCAGGCCCATGTCGCGCTCGGCGAAGCCCTGCTGGACCTCGTCCGTGAGGAGGTAGTTGGCGAACTCGACCGCCACGTCGGGCGCTGCGGACGAGACCGACCACGCGTCACCGCCGCCCATCTGGTCGACGGGGTCGCCCGCCTGGCCCTCGAACGTCGGGAACGCGAACCAGCCGAGGAAGTCGGGCACCTTGCCGTCCGCGGTGAGGTCGCTCGCGGTGGTGGGCTCCCAGTGACCGGCGAGCTCCATCCCGACCTTGCCGGTAGCGAGCAGGCCGGAGGCCGACGTCGGGCCGGTCTGCGCCGGGGTGGTGAGGAAGCCCCTGTTGAACGGCTCCTTCGCGATGATGTCCTCGACGTGCTCGCCCGCCTTGAGGAAGCACGGGTCGGAGTAGTCGGCGCTGTCGATGGCCGCCTCGACGGTCTCGTACGGGCACTCCCGGACCACGCCGTAGTACCAGTAGTGCGCGGCCGGCCACTTGTCGCCGGCACCGACGGCCAGCGGGGTCTCCCCGGAGTCCTTCAGCTTGTCGACGTAGCCGTTGAACTCCTCGATGGTCGGGCTCGGCGACACCTCGGTGATGCCGGCCTCCTCGAAGATCTCCTTGTTGTACCAGAAGCCGACGAGGCCGATGGAGTAGGGCAGCGCGTAGACCTTGTCGTCCAGCGTGTACTGGTCGGTGAAGTTCGAGATCGTGCTGATCGTGTCGGCGGAGTCCTCGGTGAGGTCGCGGACGAGGCCTGCCTCGACCTCTGCGGCGAGCTCGCCGCCACCGCGACTCATGTAGACGTCCGGGATCTGGTCGTCGTCGCCGGACTGGAACGCCGCCTGGAGCTTGGTCAGCATGTCCTGGTGCTCCATGGCCTGGATGTTCACCGTGGCACCGGTCTCCGCCTCGAAGTCAGCGGCGACCTGGGCGTAGTACTCCTCGCCGTCACCACCGTTCGAGTTGTGCCACCAGGTGAACTCCTGGGCATCGGCGTTCTCGCTGGAGTCGCCGCCGTCCGGTTCGGAGCCGGCGCCGACGCAGCCGGACACGAGCAGTGCGACGGTGCTGCCGAGCGCGACGAGCGCTGCTCCGCGCATCTTCCTCATCATTGTGGAACCCCTTGTAAGTCGTCATCGACGGTCGGCAGGAGGCTGCCGTTTGACGGACGACAGGTCCGTCAGTCAGGACTGTGGCAGTCGGCCGCGGGTTTCGTCAATCGGTTTCGATATCGATTTCGAAACGGTCGCCACCACCAGACACACGTGGTTGCCCGGGGTACTCTCGCTTCCGTGCACAGTGGGACAGGCTCACCCGGGTCCACCGCCGGACCGGGTGACAGCGTGACGAGCGGTCCGGAGACCCCGGCCCCCTTCGCCACCCAGGAACGTGCGACCGGCCGCGCCACCATCACCGACGTCGCCCGGGTCGCCGGCGTCTCCGTCGCCACCGTGTCAAAGGTCGTCAACGGCCGGTACGGCGTGGCGGCGGCCACCGCGGAGCGGGTGCTCGGCGTCGTCGCCGACCTCGGATACGAGTCGTCCCTCGTCGCACGCAGCCTGCGCCGCCGGCAGACCAACGTGATCGGCGTGCTCGTCGCGGAGTTCGAGCCGTTCAGCACGGAGCTCCTCAAGGGCATCTCCGCCGCCATCAACGGCACGGGCTACGAGCTGCTCGCCTACTGCGGTGACGCCGGACGCTCGGACCACGTGGGCTGGGAACGCCGCTCGCTGTCGCGCCTCGCAGGCACCCTGATCGACGGCGTGGTGATCGTCACGCCCACGCTCGCGCTCCCGGTGCACGAGGGCGTCCCCATCGTCGCGATCGACCCGCACACCGGCCCCACCGGACCTGCCACCGTGGACTCCGACAACCTGGGCGGTGCACGCACCGCCACCGAGCACCTCATCGCCCTCGGCCACACCCGCATCGGCTACCTGGGCGGGCGCGCCGACCTGGAGTCGGCCCGCCTGCGCGAGCTGGGCTTCGTCGAGGCGATGACCGCCGCAGGCCTCACGCCCGACCCGACCCTGGTGCTCGAGGGCGGCTACCGCCCGGACCGGTCCGACCGCCCCACGCACGACCTGCTCGAACGGGCCGACCGGCCGACCGCCGTCTTCGCAGCGAACGACCTGTCGGCCATCCACGTCATCGAGGTGGCCCAGGAGCTGGGGCTGCGCGTTCCCGAGGACCTGTCGGTCATCGGGTTCGACAACATCCCCGAGGCCGCCGCATCGACCCCGCCGCTGACGACCATCGCCCAGTCCCTGCACGAGATGGGCGCCGAGGCGCTCCGCATGGTCATCGCGATGCTCGAGTCCGGCACCACGGCGAGCAAGCACACCCGCCTGCCCACCCGGCTGGTCGAGCGCGCGAGCACGGCTCCCCCGCCCGCCGCGTAGTCAGGCCGTCAGCAGCCCCGGGAGGACCGGCGCCACCAGGCGGCGGCCCAGGCCGGGCTCGCCTGCGCTCCCGTCGTCCCAGAACACGGCGAGGAAAGCCTGGTGCAGCGCGGCACCGACCAGCAGGCGCGAGACAGCCTCGAGGTCCGCGTCGGCGCGCACCCGGCCGGCTCCACGCTCCGCCTCCAGGTAGGCCTGCACCCGCAGCTGCGGGATCTGCGGCCCTGCGCCGTGCGCGGCTATCGCCTCCCGGTGCCGCGCCAGGAGCGTGCTGCTGGAGAAGATCGAGGCCGAGATCGGAAAGCTGTCGACGTAGAAGTCGAGCAGCCCGGCGACGAGCCGCGCGAGGTTCGCCTCGACGGTTCCCGTACCGACAGCGGAGTCGGGCAGGGCGAAGCCAGGCAGCCGTTCCTGCAGGACCGCCATGAACAGCCCTTGCTTGTCGTCGAAGTGGCGGTACAGCAGCGCTTCGGAGCAGCCGGCCGCCCGCGCGATCTCCTTGGTCGTGGCGTGCGCGACGCCCTGCTCGCGCATCACCAGCGCCGCCGCGTCGAGGATCCGCTCCCGTGTGCTCATGCCAGACATTCTCGCCCCGTTCCCTTGACCAGTGCTCCTGCCGGGTGACACTGTGTTAGTAAGTATTCACTCACCCCCTTCCGTCGCACCACCCGGACCAAGGAGATGTCATGAAGATCGCTGTCGTCGGAGCGAGCGGCCGCACCGGCCGCGAGCTCGTCCGCGCCGCCGCGGCGGCCGGGCACGAGGTCGTCGCCGTCGTGCGTGACCCGGCCCGGCTGCCCGACCCGCCCGGTGAGGTCCGCGTCGCCGACGCGTCCGACGTCGCCGCGCTCACCTCCGCCTTCGAGGGTGTCGACGCCGTCGCGAGCTGCCTCGGGCCGGTGCCCGGCGAGTCGGCGCACGTCCTGCGGGACGGCATCACCGCCGTCCTCGCGGCCATGGACGGTGCCGGTGTGCGCCGGCTGGTCGCGATCAGCGCCAGCGGCTGGCTGATCGACGGCGACGACCCGCTCTCCCGCTACGTCGCCAAACCGATCCTGATGCGGGCCCTCGCGGAGGTGAACCTGGACCTGGAGGCGATGGAGCAGGTGATCCGGGCGAGCGACGTCGACTGGACGATCATGCGACCGCCGCGTCTCCAGGACCGGCCGGGCACAGGGAGCTACAAGGCACGGCGGGACGGCAACGTGCGCTGGGCCTGGACGATCGCCCGCCCCGACCTCGCCCTGGCGATGCTCGACGCACTGACGGACCGCACCGCCGTCGGACAGGCGATCTCCGTAGCCGCCTGACCCGGGTGCCCCGGCCGCCGAAATTACCTCGCCGCCGACGGCGGGCCGGGGGCACCCTGGTGGCATGACCTCCCCCACCGGACACACGCCGGCGCCGATGACGTGGCACGTCCTCGAGGTGGCGGCGGTACCGTCCGCCGACCACCCGGACGCCTGGGCGTACCACGGGATGGCCGCCGTCGACCGGGCGGTGGAGACCGCGACCCTTGGCTACGACGACCTCGCCCGCCCGGCGCAGCAGATGGTCAGCGGGATGCTGCACCAGGAGTACTCGCGCAAGCATCGGTTCGTCGCGGTCCTCGACCGCCCCGGCGGTGGAGCGCCGACCGCTGACGACGTCGTCGGCTTCGCGTTCCTCGCGATGGCGCTCAAGGACAACACGCACACCGCCGACATCTACGTGGGGGTCCATCCGGACCACCGGCGGCAAGGTATCGGCACGGCCCTCGCGGCGCGGGCCGAAGATGCTGCCGCCGACTCCGGACGGACCACGTTCTTCAGCTGGTCGCTGTCGCCGCGGGAGGCTGCCGCCGACGAGGAAGCGCTGGTGCCGGCCACCGGCGCCGGACGGCTGCCCGCCGACACCGCCGGGGTCCGGTTCGCGCTCGGCCGTGGGTACACCATCGAGCAGGTGGAGCGGATGTCGCGGCTCGACCTGCCGGTGGACCCCGACACGCTGGCGGAGTTCGAGGCGGAGGCGCGTGCGAAGGCCGGCGACGATTACCGGACGCACACCTGGGAGGGCATCCCCGAGGAGTGGCACGAGGGATACGCCCAGCTCATGGCCCGGATGTCGACGGACGTGCCGCAGGGCGAGCTCGACTTCGGCGAGGAGGCGTGGGACGCCGAGCGGGTGCGGGTCTACCTCCAGGACAGGGCCGACAGCGGCCAGCGCCTGCTGGTCACCCTCGTCGAGCACGTCCCGACGGGCGAGATCGCGGCCGGCACGTCGTTCCTGCTGCAGGACGGCAAGCCGGCGTTCGTGTTCCAGGAGGAGACGATCGCGGTGCGGTCCCACCGCGGACACCGGCTCGGCATGCTGGTCAAGGCGGTCAACCTGCGCGAGCTCGCCGCACGGTACCCGCAGACGGAGCGCGTGCACACGTTCAACGCCGAGGAGAACGCGCACATGCTGGGCATCAACGTCGCACTGGGCTTCCGCCCGTCGGGCGCGGAGGCGGCCCTCCAGAAGCGCCTATGACCCCCGCCTGCGCAGGTGGCCCGCCTCTCCACCCTACGAGCCCTGCCCGGTCCACGCTCCAGACCCTGCAAGTTCTACGCTCCAGATCATGCAGGCAGAGCCCAAGCGCGGAGAGCCCCACCGGTCGTCGCGACTCTGAGTTCGGTCCTCCGTCATGACGCGTTGCTTGCTTCGGTCGCTTGACCTGAGATCGGTCCATCGTTGGACCGATCTCAGGTCATGCGACCGATCTCAATTGCCGCACCTTGCAACCGACCGAACTTGCAGCGGGCGACCGGTCTCGACACGGCCCTACCTCGGTCGGCCGGTCCTCCGTCGGCGTCCGACCAGGCCCAGCACCTTCGCGGCCGCACGGTTCACGAGGCCGCCGGTGCCGTTCGCGACGTCGAGCAGCTGCCGTACCTGCTTGTGCGTCACGCCCGATCCGGGCTGGTACGGGAGACGGTCCAGGGGCATCGCCCTGGTCATGATCATGACGTCGTCGGACAGGCCGGCTCCGTGCAGCATCCCCGTGACGGTCGGGCCGATGACGGGGTGCGCCATCGCCTCGCCCAGCGAGGACTCGGCCGTGAGCGGCGCGACGAAGCCGTCCGGCGGAACCTCGACCTCGGCGGTCGCCCGGAGGTCGCGGCTCGAGGCGCCCACCTCGACGCGGTAGGCGCCGCCCTCGACCCGCCACCGGTCGGTGCGGACGTCCCAGTACGCGAGGTCGTCCCGGGCCACCGGCAGCTCGACCTCCCGGGACTCGCCGGGCGCCAGGTCGACGACGGCGAAGGCGGCGAGGGCACGCGGGGCCCGCGGGACGGCGGAGCCCGGCAGGGACACGTAGCACTGCACCACCTCACGGCCGGCGACCTCGCCGGTGTTGGTGACGGTCACGCGGGCGGTGAGGCCGCCGCCGTCGGCCGAGGACTTGTCTCCGGAGACCGCCAGACCCGAGTACGCGAACGTCGTGTACGAGAGGCCGTGGCCGAACGGGTACTGCACCGCGAGGTCGCGCGCGTCGTACCAGCGGTAGCCCACGTAGATGCCCTCGCCATAGGTGACGTGCAGGCCCGTGCCAGGAAAGCTGGTCCACGCCGGGGTGTCCTCGATCCGGAGCGGGATGGTCTCGGCGAGCCGGCCGGACGGGTTGACGCGCCCGAACAGCACGTCGGCCAGCGCACCGCCACCGGCCTGGCCCAGCAGCCAGCCCTCCACGATCGCGGGCACCCGGTCCGCGAACCCCGAGAGGCGAACCACCGATCCGTTCGACAGCACCACGACCACGTGCGGGTTGACCTCCAGCAACCGGTCCAGCAGGTCGAGCTGGACGGCCGGGAGCTCGAGGTCCGGGCGGTCGCGGCCCTCCGCCTCGGCCGACTGCGGGAGCCCCGCGAAGAAGATCACCACTGCCGCGTCGCGGGCGGCCGCCACCGCGTCGGCGGCCAGGGCCTCGGCGGCGTCGGCCGATCGCTTCCAGAACCTCCCGACCGCACGCCTCCGGCGGGTCGTGCCGGTGGGGTCGAGCTCGTAGCCCGGCGCGAAGACGACCTCGGTGGCCGAGTCCTCGATCGCAGCGAGGGCGTCGTCGAGCCGGGTCGGGACGATCTGGGACGAGCCGGAGCCCTGGTAGCGCGGCGTGCGGGCGAGCTCGCCGACCACCGCGATGCGTGTCCGCGGGGTCAGCGGCAGCAGGCCGCCGTCGTTCTTGAGCAGCACCACCGCGCGGCTCGCCGCCTCGCGCGCCAGGGCGTGGTGCGCGGCGTCGTGCCAGGCCTCGGGCTCGTGCCCACGTTCGGCGGGCGGCGCTCCCTCACCAGGGGCTGCCTCACCTGGTCCTGCCTCACCACGCGCCGTCTGCGCCGCGAGCGCCAGGGTGACCACCCGGGTTGCCGAGCGGTCGACGTCGGCGAGGTCGAGGGCACCTGACCCCACGGCCCTGACGATCTCCTTGACCCGGTCCTCCCCCGCGGCGGGCATCTCCAGGTCCAGGCCCGCACGAATGCCCGCGATGCGGTCGTGGACGGCGCCCCAGTCGGACATGACGAGACCGTCGAAGCCCCATTCGCCGCGCAGGATGTCGGTGGTGATGCGGCGGTCCTCGCCGGTGTGGGTGCCGTTGATGCGGTTGTACGACGACATGAGCGTGGCGGGCCGTGCGGTGGTGACCACGCGCTGGAAGCCGCGCAGGTAGATCTCGCGGAGGGTGCGCTCGTCGATGTCGGCGGAGACGCGCATGCGCTCCGTCTCCTGGTTGTTCGCGGCGAAGTGCTTGAGGCTCGTGGCGACGCTGCCACCCTGGATGCCGGTGACGAGCGCCGCACCGATCTCGCCGGCGAGCAGCGGGTCCTCGGCGACGTACTCGAAGTTGCGGCCGCACAGCGGGCTGCGCTTGATGTTGATGCCGGGACCGAGCACGACGTCGACCCCGCGCTGCTTCGCCTCCTCCGCCACCGCCTCGCCCACGCGCCGGACCAGGCCGACGTCGAACGTGCTGCCGAGCGCCACCGCCGGCGGGAAGCAGGTGGCGGGCACGGCGCCCTCGATGTCGCCGACGTCGGGGGCGAGCCGACGGACGCCGTGGGGACCGTCCGCGAGGAACGCCGAAGGAACGCCCGGGACCTCCGCCGTGGTCCAGAAGGAGGCGCCGGACAAGAGCCGTGCCTTCTGCTCGAGGGTGAGCTTCCGGACGACCGCCGCCGGTGCCGCCGGGATGCCGGGGTCCGCCCTCTTCGTCATGCGGTCACGGTATCGGGGGTCGCGCGAAAAAACCGTGCGCCCCGCGATCCCCGCGAGCACCCTTGGTCCATGACCGCACCCTCCGCAGTACCCGCCCCGACGACGTCGACGTGGCGGCTGATGGATGCGCCCCGCATCTCCTCCCTCGACGACCCCGAGGCGTGGGCATACCAAGGCATGGCCCAGCTGCACGCCGCTGCGGAGCTGGCCGATCTCGGCAACGCGGACGCCGCGCCGACCCCGGTCGGGATCATGGTCGCGCTGAACAACCAGAGCTACGTGCGCAAGCTGCGCCGGCTCGCCGTCGTGGACGCGCCCGACGGCCCGCAGGTGGTGGGGAACGCCGTCCTGAATCTCCAGGTCCGCTCGAACCCGGAGCTCGCGATCGGTCTGATCGTCGTGCATCCGGAGCACCGCAGGCAGGGCATCGGCACGGCGCTGGCGGAGTGGCTCCGCACCACGGCTCGGGCGGAGGGCCGGACGTCGGTCCTCGCGCCGGTCGACTTCGGCGCCGAGCCGCCCGAGGGTGAGGTGCTGACCCCTGAGTCGGGCAACGGGCACGTCTCCGCCGGCCTGCCGGGTGTTCACCTGGCTCGGAAGCAGGGCCTGGACCTGCAGATCGTGGAACGCCGCTCGCGCGTCGACCTGCCGGTCGCGCCCGAGGCGGTGGCGCGGTTCGAGGCCGAGTCCAGCGCCGCGGCCGGCGACGCGTACCGGGTCCATACCTGGACCGCGCCGACGCCGGAGGAGTGGATCGAGCAGTACGCCGCGCTGGAGCAGGCCCTGGCGGACGACGAGCCCCGCGGCGGGCTCGACATGGAGGCCGACGTCTGGGACGCCGAGCGCATCCGCGGCGAGGAGGCGGCGATCGCCGCGAAGGGCGACCAGTACGTGGTGACGGCCGCTGAGCACGTCGCCACCGGGCAGCTCGTCGCGATGACGATGCTGCAGTGGAACGATCTCAAGCCCGACCACTCCGACCAGCAGGCGACGGTCGTGCTCAAGGCGCACCGCGGGCACCGGCTCGGGATGCTGGTCAAGGCGGTGAACCTGCGCGAGCACGCTCGGCTGCGGCCCGGGTCCCGGCGCATCTACACCTGGAACAACGAGGAGAACCCGCACATGCTGGCGATCAACGTCGCGCTCGGGTTCGTCCCTGCCGGCGGCTGCGCGACGTTCCAGGGCGCGCTCTGACCCGTTCCTTCGTCAGAGGAGCGTCGGGGTCAGGTCAGGGCCCTCGCCGAACGCCTCGTCGTCGTCGAACGGGTGCACCGGTCCGCCAAGGCTGGTGTGCCGCAGCCGGAGCAGGTCCTGGTCGACGCCGCCAGGGGTGAGCATGAGCATCCAGTCCTCGGCCATGTCGTACAGCTCGGTCTCGAGGGTGCCGATCTTCACGATCACGACGTCGGTGCCGCGCGGGTCCAGGCCGATCGCCGTGAAGTCCGACTCCAGGTGATAGGGCCGACGGCGCTCGGTCAGGACGACCTTCAGCCCGCCGGCCGCCACGACGCACACCTTCCCTGCCAGCGGGTCGTCGGTGCGTACGTGCTCGACGACGCCCCGCAGCGTCACGGGGCCGTGCGGGCCGTCGTCGACCCTGGCGCCGGCCGTCACCTCGACGACCGAGCCCACCCCGGCGTCGGCCACCGCGCGGGCCGCCTCGGGGTCGGGCAGGGACGCGTAGATCGCGCTCCGGCCGCCGGCCTCTGCCGGAACGGCGAAGACCGGCTCCGCCAGGAGCCGCGCCAGCGTCCAGGTGACGTCGCCAGCGCCGCCGGCCATGGGGTTGTCTCCCGAGTCCGACAGGACGAACGGCCGCGCGTCGCTCGCCAGCACCGCTGCCAGGCACTCCTCGTAGGTACCGGCAGGGGTGACGAACTCGAACTCGTCGCGGGCGTCCCAGTACCGGCGGGCCAGCCGTTCGGCCTCGCGGGAGATGAGCGCGTCGTCGTCGCCCATGACGACCACGGTGGCCCGGCAGCGCGGTTCGTCCGCCCAGGCGTAGCCGACCCATACGGAGGCGTCCAGCACGCCGTCCAGCGCGCCGACCCGCGCCACGTCCTCGTAGATGCCCTGTGCGGGCTCGAGCCGTGTGCTCGTCTTCTCCCCCGGCAGCAGCACCGGGATCGGCACCCAGGCCTTGCGCGGCCGGCCCGCCCCGTCGATCCGGTGCAGCAGGGTGGTGGCCGCGCGCTCGCGTGCCTCGTCGTCGTCCTCGTGCGGCGACATGCGGTGGCAGGCGATGAGGTCGACGATCTCGGCGAGCTCCCGCGACACGTTGCCGTGCAGGTCCATGGAGGCGGAGACCAGGCAGCCCGGCCCGACGGCGGTGCGCACCGCCCGCGCGAGGTCCGCCTCCGCGTCGGTGTACCCGAGCACGGCCATGGCCCCGTGGATGTCGAGCAGCACGCCGTCGAACGGGCCCTGCGCCTCCAGCGCCAGGCCGATCTCGGTGCGGATCGTCTCGTACACGTCGGCAGGGACCGCGCCGCCCGGAAGGGCGCCTGCCCGCAGGATGCCCACCCATTCCGCCTCCCGGCGCAGGGGAGCGCCGTCCCGGAGGAACGGGTACCGCCGGACCAGCTCGTTGCCGCGCAGCAGGGTGAACGCCTCCCAGCCCGAGCGGTGCGGGGAGAACGTGCTGGACTCGATGGCCATGCCGCAGATCGCGATCCGCGGACGATGGTGGGTACGGGTCACGCGCGCAGTGTAGGCGGGACGGGTTACGACTTTGTACGCATTCCACAGCAAAAGACCAGGTGGTCGGCAGTGGAGCTGCCGGCCACCTGGCCTCGTGCGGGTCGCGGGGGTGTCCCACAGCGGTCAGTCGTCCCGGCCGTCGTCGTCCGCGTCGTCGTCCTGGTCGTCGTCCTGGTCGTCGTCCGCGTCGTTCGGGGTGTCGTCGTCCTGGTCGCCGACGTAGTTCGAGTCGTCCGGCGAGTCCGCCGACTGGGCCGAGCCCGGGGTGTCGTGCGCCGACTCGTTCGGCGAGTCCGCCGACTCCGGCGAGGGGTCGTAGTTCGCATCGCCCGGCGAGTCCGCCGACTGGGCTGAGCCGGGGGTGTCGCGGGCTGACTCGTTCGGCGAGTCAGCCGACTCCGGCGAGGGGTCAGCGGTGGTCGCGTCCGCACCGCCGTCGGACGGCGCCCCACTGTCCAGCGCGACCGCCGCGGAGGACTCGGCACGCGGGGCCGGGTCGTTGAGCGCCGCTGCGGTGGTCGCACCTGCGACTCCGATCACTGCGGCTGCCCCGACGATGGCCCAGCGCTTCTTCATGGTCGAGGGGTTCATCTCTGTGACCTCCGGTCTCGCGGCACCCCCTCCGGGTGCCTCCTGAGATCAGTCTGCGACGCCAGCATGAGGTGACGAGGAGATCTGGATGAGACGCCTCTCATGTACTCGGGGGCCGCCCGGGCCCCCGGCTGCGCGTCAGCCCTTGAACCGGTAGCCCGCCCCGCGCACCGTCTCGATCCGGTCCACCCCGAGCTTCTTGCGCAGGTAGCGCACGTACACGTCCACCACGTTGGAGCCCGGGTCGAAGTCGTAGCCCCAGACGCGTGACAGCAGCTGCTCCCGCGACATGACCTGGCCCGGGTGCTGGAGGAACACCTCCGCGAGCGCGAACTCCCGCGCCGACAGCTCCACCTCGCGCCCCGCCACGGTGGCGGTGCGCGTGCGCAGGTCGAGCCCGACGTCGCCGTGCTCCAGCCGGTCGGACGGCGCAGCCTCCCCCGTGGCACGCCGCAGCCTCAGCCGGATCCGGGCGAGCAGCTCGTCGAAGCCGAAGGGCTTGGACATGTAGTCGTCGGCTCCGCCCTCCAGGCCGGCCACCCGGTCGGACAGCGAGTCCCGTGCCGTGAGGATCACCACGGGCAGCGTGGAGCCGACGTCGCGCAGGCGCTGCAGCACCGTGAACCCGTCCAGCACGGGCAGCCCGATGTCCAGGACCATCAGGTCGTAGCCGCCGGACATGGCGTGGGCGAGTGCCGACGCGCCGTCGGACACCACGGTGGGCTGGAACCCGTGGGCCTTGAGCCCCTTGCGGACGAACTGCGCGATGCGCTCCTCGTCCTCCGCGATCAGGATCTGGTTCAACCTGCCTCCTCCGTCGCCGCACTCCTGGCCGCGGGTTGCGTGCCCGGCGACGCTCCGCCGTCGGCGGGCCACGTCATCACGAAGCGCGCCCCGCCGCCGTCCGACCGCTCGACCGCTACGTCGCCGCCATGGCCCTGCGCGATGGCCTGGACGATCGCCAGGCCGAGGCCTGATCCGGGCGCGCCGCCCGTCGTGCTGCCGCGCGCGAACCGGTCGAAGATGCGGTCGGCCTCGTCGGGCGGCACGCCTGGCCCGGTGTCGCGCACCCAGAGCCGCACCTGGCGGCCGGACGGACCGTCGACCACCTGCGTGCCGATACCCACCTCGTCGTCGGGGCCCGTGAACTTCACCGCGTTGTCGCCGAGCTGCAGCACCGCCTGGGTGAGCCGGTGCGCGTCGGCGACGACCTCTGCGTCGGCCCGGGCGTCCACCACCCAGCGCCGCGCGCCCAGCGCGCGCGCCTTGTCGTGCACGTCGTCGGTGAGCCGGCCCAGGTCCATCGGGACCGGCGTCACGAAGTCGGCCCGCTCCGCCTTCGCGAGCAGGACCAGCTCCTCGACGATCTGCCCCATCCTGGACGTCTCGTCGAGCAGGAGGTCCCTGGTCTCGCGCACGTCCGCCGGGTCGTCCGGGTCGAGCACCTCCAGGTGGCCGCGCAGGACGGTCAGCGGCGTGCGGAGCTCGTGCCCGGCGTCGTCCAGGAACTGGCGCTGCGTCTCGATGGCCGTGGACAGGCGGTCGAGCATGGTGTTGAACGCGCCGGCGAGCTCGCCGAGGTCGTCGTCGGTGGCCACGGGGACGCGCTGGGACAGGTCGGTCTCGGTCACGCGGGTCGCGGTGGAGCTGAGCTGCCGCAGCGGGCGCAGCAGCCGGCTCACCACGAGCCACGCGAACACCCCCAGCAGCACCAGCGCGACGCTGCAGACGATCGCGTAGGTCCGCATGACGTCGGTCTCCGCCCTGAGCGCCCGGTCCAGGGCGGACGCCATGACGTACGCGCCCACCTCGTCCCGGTCGGGCACCGTCACCGGCACGACGACGAACCACACCCGGCCGATCTCCGTGTCGATCTCACGCTGGACGGTCCGTTCCGACTGCGGTGTGAGGCTCTCGACAGCCGCCTGGACCTCCGCGCTCTCCTCGACGAACCGGCCCATCGCGGGCGGGTTCGACTGCTGGTGCCTGCCGTCCAGATAGCTCACGAACATCTCGTTGGTACCGGGCACGTTCCGCTCCATGGCGACGCTCATGAGGCGCCCGGCACCGTGGAACTCGGCGCCCGTCTCCGGGTCCACGCCGTTCTCCGCGAGCTGCTGCAGCTCGCGGATCTCCTGGTCGAAGTCCTCGGAGATGTCGTCCATGATCTGCTGCGACTGGATGGCGTGGGTGAGCAGGCCCGTGGCGAGCAGCCCGATGGCCGTCACCGCCACGACCACCGTCACCACCTTTGCCCGGACCGACGGTCTGCGCAGGCTCATGCGCGACCCGAGCCGGACGGCGCGAGCCGCGACCCGTCGAGCCAGCC
Source organism: Promicromonospora vindobonensis (assembly GCF_042685865.1). NCBI lineage: Bacteria > Bacillati > Actinomycetota > Actinomycetes > Micrococcales > Promicromonosporaceae > Promicromonospora > Promicromonospora vindobonensis. Next base: position 2,085,800 of record NZ_JBHUOG010000001.1, read on the forward strand.
GGCCACGACGTCCAGCCGGCGTGAGGTCGCGGCCTGCCACCCGCGTTCCTGCACACGGTGGGGACCCGTTGCCAGGGAGAGCAGGACGCCGGCGACGCGTGCGGCCAGGTCGCTCCGGTCCGCTCCCCTGCCGCCCGGCGCGGCGACGAACCCCTCCGCGTAGTCCGCGGCGAGCCTGCGCATGCGCGCCGCGTACCTGGCCTGTGCCGAGTCCGACCCGTGCACGAGGGACAGCACGTCCAGGTGCGCGACGAGGCACGCGAGGTCGTCGGCACGGTGGCCGGGACCGGCGGAGTCGACGTCGAGCAGCCCGGTGATCCGGCCGTCGGTGAGCATGATCTGCGCCTCGTACAGGTCGCCGTGCGTGGGGTCCGCGCCGGTGCCGCGCTCCGCGAGACGTGCCCGGATGCCGCCGGCCAGGTCGGCGGCCCGGCCGGCCTCCGCGGGCAGCGCCGCCCCGATGACGCCCGCGTAGTGCTCGGCCGACTCGCTCCAGGCCGGGCGCCTCGGCAGGTCACGCACCTCGGCAGGCAACCGGTCGAGCAGGTCCAGCACCTCGAGCGGCGACGGGATGGGCCCCCCGTCCCGGACGGCGGCACGCATCTCGGTGCCGTGCAGCGGCGACAGCACGAGGAGCCCGTCGTCGGACCAGCCGAGCGGGCGCGGGACGGGCAGGCCTGCCCGCGACAGCAGCGTGTGGCGCTGGTGCAGGTCCGCGACCTTGCGGGGCCGCAGCACCTTGAGGAACACGCGGGCCGCCTCGGCCCGTGCCTCGATCACCGCGCGGCGGGTCGGACGATAGGCCCGCACCTTGAGCTCTGGGTGCGCGCGCTCCGCCGGGCCGACTCCCAGGCCGGCCAGGAGCTGCTCCACGGCGGACGGGTTGAACGCGCGGGGCAGCGCGGGCAGTGCCGGGTCGCCGGGGAACCGCCATACCGCGACCGTCGCGTCGCCGTCGGACAGCGTGACCACGCCGGGCTTGCGGCCGTCCCTGGCGCGACCGACGCTGGCGCCAAGGGTCTCGGAGCGCTCCACGCCGTCCCAGCGCACGGTCGCGCGGTACGCCACGGTGGTGGTCGAACCCGGGCGATGGTCCACCTGACGCACCCGCCAGTCCACGAGCTCGCCACCGGCCGTCGCCACGGCGGCATCGAGAAGCCCCGCGGCGGCGTCACCGGTCAACAGGTCGAGGTGCGTGCTCACCCGGCAATCCTCGCAGCCGCCACCCACCAAAGCCCCCTGATCGGGATGAGAATCCTCTAACCCGCCGACAACCCGGGCGGCGACGTGACCTCTTCAGGCCTGCTGGGCGGCTCCATCCGGTGCCCGGGCCGGGCACTGCGGCTATGCGGTTCCGGGGATGCCGAACCGCAAGTTGCCCGTCATCGACCGGGCCGAACCGCAAGTTGCCTGTCTTCAAACGGCCAACTCGGTGCCGAACCGCAAGTTGCCCGTCACCGACCGCGCCGAACCGCAAGTCAGGTGTCGATCAGCGCCCGGATCGACCATCTTCGTTCGGCTCGGCATTGAGAAAGAAGCGGAACTTGCGGTTCGGCACCCCCCGGGCCACCCGTTGACCACCAACTTGCGGTTCGGCACCCCCCCAGACCACCCGACGACCACCAACCTGCGGTTCGGCACCCCCCAGACCACCCGACGACCACCAACCTGCGGTTCGGCACCCCCCCAGACCACCCGACGACCACCAACCTGCGGTTCGGCACCCCCCAGACCACCCGACGACCACCAACCTGCGGTTCGGCACCCCCCAGACCGCCGCCGGTGACGAGCAACTTGCGGTTCGGCGCCCGTCAGCTCCCGGCAACGTGTGATGGGCAGGACTCCCCCCGGCGTCCCGCCCATCACCCGCACGACCGAACCTCAGACGCGCAGCTCGCGGTACTTCGCGATCAGGGCCGCGGTCGACGGGTCCTGCGCCTGGAGAGCAGCCTCGTCACCGGCAACGGCAGGGGCGATCTCCATGGCGAGCTTCTTGCCGAGCTCCACGCCCCACTGGTCGAACGAGTCGATGCCCCACACGACCCCCTGCACGAACGTGATGTGCTCGTAGAGCGCGATCAGCTGGCCCAGCACGGCCGGGGTCAGGGCGGGGGCGAGGATCGACGTCGTCGGCCGGTTGCCGCCGAACACCTTCGCCGAGACGAGCTCCTCGGCGACGCCCTCTGCCCGCACCTCGTCCGCCGTCTTGCCGAACGCGAGGGCCTTGGTCTGCGCGAAGAAGTTGGCGAGGAACAGGCCGTGCACGTCGGCGCCCGCTGCGACGGCGCCGCCGTCGCCGACCGCGTCGGTCAGCGGGTACGCGGGGTTGGCGACCGCGATGAAGTCGGCAGGGATGAGCCGCGTGCCCTGGTGGATGAGCTGGTAGAACGCGTGCTGCCCGTTCGTGCCCGGCTCGCCCCAGAAGACCTCGCCGGTGTCGGACGTGACGGGCGTGCCGTCCCAGCGGACCGACTTGCCGTTGGACTCCATGGTGAGCTGCTGCAGGTACGCCGGGAACCGGTGCAGCTGCTGCGCGTACGGGAGCACCGCGTGCGTGTGCGCATCGCGGAAGTTCACGTACCAGACGTTGAGGAGGCCCATCAGGACGGGCACGTTCTTCTCGAGCGGCTCCGTGCGGAAGTGCTCGTCCATCGCGTGGAAGCCGGCCAGCAGCTCGGCGAACGCGTCCGGCCCGATCGCCACGGCGAGCGACGTGCCGATCGCCGAGTCGACGGAGTACCGGCCGCCCACCCAGTCCCAGAACCCGAACGCGTTCTCGGGGTCGATCCCGAACGACTCCACCTTGTCCAGGGCGGTCGACACCGCGACGAAGTGCTTCGCGACGGCGTCGGCGCGGCCCTCCTCCGAGTCCTCGATGGCACCGACGGCGACGAGCGAGCGCCACAGCCAGTCGCGGGCGAGCCGCGCGTTGGTGAGGGTCTCCAGCGTGCCGAAGGTCTTCGACGCGACGATGAACAGCGTGGTGGTGGGGTCGAGGTCGGCGGTCTTCTGCGCGACGTCGGTGGGGTCGATGTTGGAGACGAACCGGACCTCCAGGCCGTCCTGCACGAACGGCTCGAGCGCCTCATAGGCCATGACGGGCCCGAGGTCGGAGCCGCCGATGCCGATGTTCACGATCGTCCGGACGGGCTCGCCGGTCACGCCGGTCCACTCCCCCGAGCGGACCTTCTCCGCGAAGGCGTACACCTTGGCGAGCTCGTCCTGGACGTCGGCCGTGATGTCCTGGCCGTCGACGGTCAGCGGCTCGTCGGACGGGCGGCGCAGCGCGGTGTGCAGCACCGCGCGGTCCTCTGTGACGTTGATGTGCTCACCCGCGAACATCGCGTCGCGGCGCTCGGTGAGCCCTACCTCGTCGGCCAGCGCGAGCAGCGAGGCGAGCACCTCGTCGGTGACCAGGTTCTTCGACAGGTCCACGTGCAGGTCTGCGGCTTGGTGGGTCAGGCGGCCGGCCCGGGCCGGGTCCGTGGCGAACCAGCCACGCAGATCCGGCTGGAGGTTCTTGGAGAGCTCGGTGAGCGAGCCCCAGGCAGTGGTGGTGGTGGCATCGACAGGCAGACGGGCTGGCTCTGAGGTCATAGGACAACCGTAGTGCGGTGTGGCCCAACGGGACCGGGTCGCCGGGCAGGTGCGAGACGTATCACACCCGCCCGGTCGCCCGGGCTAGGTCGCGGCCGGCAGACCGAGCGCGACGGCGGCGGCCCTGGCGAGCTCGGGGTCGGTCACCTCGTAGCCCGCGGCGCCCCCGCCGCCGGGTCCACCTGCGTCGACCACCGAGCGCTTCGCCGAGAGGTGCACCGCGTCCACACCGGTGCCCAGCAGGGCCGGGATGTCCGCCGGCGTCACGCCGCCGCCCGCCATGATCTCGATGCCCAGCTCCGCGCTGCGCTCCACGAGGGCGGCCAGCCGGTCCAGCCCTGCGCTCGCACGAGCCGCGCCGCCCGAGGTGAGCACCCGCGCGACGCCGAGCTCGGCCAGCGTGTCCAGGGCGGCCAGCGGGTCGGCGATCACGTCGAGTGCCCGGTGGAACGTCACCTCTGCGTCCTCGGCCGCGGCGATCAGGTCGCGCATCCGCGCCTCGTCGACCGCGCCGGACGGCGTCAGCGCGCCCAGCACCACGCCGTCGGCCCCCGCGTCGCCCGCCAGGGTGATCTCGCGGAGCATCAGGTCGATCTCGGCGGGCGAGTAGACGAACCCGCCGGGCCGGGGCCGCACCAGCACGTGCACCTCGAGGATCGGCGCGGCGTCCGACGACGGCACCACCGCCGCCGCCTCGACCACCGCCTCGACGAGCGCGGCGCTCGGGGTGATGCCACCGGTGGCACCGAGCGCGGAGCAGAGCTCGACGCGCCGGGCACCGACGTCGGCAGCGATCACCGCCCCGGCCGGATCCTGGACAGCGAGCTCGAGAGCGACACGTTGGGGCACGGGCGCCAGCGTAACCGTGCGCGGTGGCAGTCTGTCGCCCGTCGCGTCGGCGGCCGAGTCGGTAGGGTCCCTGGCATGGCCATCGATCCCAGTGCGATCCTCCAGGGGCGCGCGCCCGGGCGGGCTTCGATCGGAGTGATCCTCGGGATCGTCTTCGCCTCCGTCTGCCTGCTCGTCATCCTGACGTTCGACGCCGTGACGGGCGGCGCGTCGTTCGTCGTCGGACTGCTGCTCGCCGTCCTGCCGGTGGCCGTATGGCTCCCGCTGGTGCTCGCGCTGGACCGGCTGGAGCCGGAGCCGCCGAACGCGCTGATCTTCGCGTTCCTGTGGGGTGCGGGCGTCGCAGCGCTGTTCGCGAGCATCCTGAACACGCTCGGGCTGTCGCTGCTCACCGAGACGGAGCTCACGGGTGAGCAGGAGGGCTGGTACGTCGTCGCGACGTTCGGCGCGCCGGTGGTCGAGGAGCTGCTGAAGGGCGCGGTGCTGTTCAGCATGCTGTGGTGGCGGCGGCAGGAGCTGAACGGGCCCACCGACGGCGTCATCTACGCCGCGATGGTGGGCCTCGGCTTCGCCGCGACCGAGAACATCCAGTACTTCATCGACGCCGTGGAGGTGGACCAGCTCGGCTACGTGTTCGTGCTGCGGGCCATCGTCTCTCCGCTGCTGCACCCGCTGTGCACGGCCATGACGGGTATCGGCGTGGCGGTGGCGGCCCTGGCCGGTCCGGGCCGGATCCGCCGGACCGCGCCGCTGTACGGGCTGCTCGGCGCGATGGCTCTCCACAGCCTGTGGAACGGCTCGACGAAGTTCGGCCTGATCGGTCTCGCCGGCGCGTACCTCGTGGGGTTCGCCGTACTGATCGGGGTCATCGTGGTCCTCGCGCGAGACCGCCGTCGGATCGTCCAGCTCATCGGGCACTACCTGCCGCTGTACGGGCCGGTCGGCATCGTGACGCCGGACGACCTGCGGATGCTGTCGACCCTGCCCGGACGCCGGGCGGCCCGCCGGTGGGCCAGGTCGGTGGGCGGCAAGAGGTCCGAGCGCGCCATGACCGACTACCAGCAGGCCGCTACCGAGCTCGCCCTGCTGCATCAGCGGGCCGGCGCGCAGCGTGACCTCGACCCGCACGGCCTGGAGCAGCAGCGGCAGTACCTGGTGTGGCTCATGCAGCAGGCGCGGGCCACGTTCGTGGCCCGGCAGCCCCGCCCGCCGGCCAGCCCGTGGGGCACGACGGGCTTCGGCCCGCCTGGCCGCCCCTGACGCACCGTTGAGTCAGCGGGGTGAGAGCAGATCTGTCAGCAGTGCGCGGAGCAGTGCCGTCCGGTCGGCGATCCGGTCGACGAGGACGTGCTCGTCGTCGGCGTGCGCACCACCGCCGACCGCGCCGAGCCCGTCCAGCGTCGGCGTGCCGACGCCCGCGGTGAAGTTGCCGTCGGACGCCCCGCCCACCGCTACGCCGGTGAGCGCGGGCAGCCCTGCCGCCGCGGCGATCCGCGACGCGCGGGCGAAGAGGTCGGCGGACAGCGCGCCCTCGAGCGGCGGCCGGTTGATGCCGCCCTCGATCTCGACCACCGCGTCGGGCAGCACGGGTGCGAGGGCACGCAGGGCGGCGTCGACCCGCTGCTGCTCGGCGACCGTGCGCGCGCGGACGTCGACGGCGAACGACGCCTCGGCCGGGACGGTGTTGCGCGTGGTGCCCGCCGTGGCGTCCGTCGGCGTCACGGTGGTGCCGACCGCAGGGTCACCCAGCGCGGCGACCGCCAGCACCTGGTGCGCCAGCTCGACCGACGCGTTCACGCCCTTCTCGGGCTCCAGACCCGCGTGCGCGGCCCGGCCCTTCACCAGCACGCGGTAGATGGAGGTGCCCTTGCGCTCCAGCTTGAGCGCACCGCCGTCGGCCGAGGCCTCCAGCACGAGCGCGGCGTCCGCGCCGCGTGCCTCGTCCTCGATGAGGGTCTGGGACGACGGCGAGCCGAGCTCCTCGTCGCCGGTCACCAGGAGGGTGACCCCGGTCCGGTCGTCGAGGGAGCCCAGCACGTGCAGCGCCATGGCCAGGCCGGTCTTCATGTCGAAGCTGCCAGGGCCGCGCAGCACGCCGTCCGCGATGCCGAACGGGTGCGTGCGCAGCGTGCCGAGGGGCCAGACCGTGTCGTGGTGTGCCAGCACGAGCACGCGTGTGGGTCCGCCCAGGCGCCAGCGCAGGTGGATGCCGAGCCGCTCGGGCTCGACGCCCAGGTGCGCCGTGCCGAGCCGGGCCACCAGGTCCGCGGACCGGCCCAGCGCGACCGGGTCCGACGACGGCGACTCGCACTCGACCAGCGTCCGCAGGTCGGCGAGCAGCGGATCGATGTCGGGCCGGGTGGGAGTCTCGTGGAAAGCCATGGACGCACGGTATCCGCCGGTGGGGGCGGGAGGACCGCGCGGGGCCGGGGATAAGATCTCGCGGGCGAAGTGCGTTGCCGAGAGTAGACAACGTCTACCCAGCGCAACGCACTCCGCGGAGCCGCTGTATTCCCGGAGAGCGGCCTACGAAAGAAGCACCCCGTCCCCGAACGTCACCAACGTCACGGCCGGGTACACCTACCCGCGCAGCCCCAGGAACTCCGCCACCCGGTCCGACGCCGGGGCGGTCCGCAGCTCGTCCGGCGCGGCCACCTGGAGCAGCCGCCCCCTGTCCATCACACCGACCCGGTCGGCCACCGCCGACGCCTCGGCGTGGTCGTGCGTGACGAACACCGCCGTCGTCCCGGTCTCGACGAGCGCCGCGCGCACCTCGCCCGCGAGCCGTTCCCTGAGCCGGCGGTCGAGCGCGGACAGCGGCTCGTCGAGCAGGAGCAGCCGGGGGCGCGGGGCCAGGGCCCTGGCAAGGGCCACCCGCTGCTGCTCCCCGCCGGACAGGGTGAGCACGGACCGCCGCTCGTAGCCGGCGAGCCCCACCAGGTCGAGCAGTGCGGCCACCCGGGCCTCCCGGTCCGCCCGGGACAGCTCCTGGGTCTCCAGCCCGTAGGCGACGTTCCGCCCCACGTCCCGGTGCGGGAACAGCTGGCCCTCCTGGAACATCAGCCCGAACCGGCGCCTGTGCACCGGCACCCCGGCGAGGTCCTCGCCGTCGTAGGCGACGCGGCCCTCCGCCAGCGGCTCCAGCCCCGCGACCGCGCGCAGCAGCGACGACTTGCCGCACCCGCTGGGTCCGAGCAGCGCGACCACCTCGCCGGGCGCGACGGTCAGCGACACCCGGTCCACCGCGGTCGTGACCCCGTACCGGACCGAGAGGTCCCGGACGTCCAGCCCTGCCATCAGAACTCCCCTCCGGCGCGCTCGTCGCGCAGCCGCTCCGCCACCATCATCACCGTCGCGGTCAGGACTGCGAGCACCACCGACGCGGCGAGCGCCATCCCGTAGTTCTCCGCCCCTGGCCGTCCGATGAGGCGGTAGATCACGACGGGCAGGGTGGCGCCGTCGGGCCGCGCGAGGAACGACGTCGCGCCGAACTCACCGAGCGACACCGCGAACGCGAACCCGGTGGCCAGCCCGACCGACCGCAGGGCGATCGGCAGGTCCACCGTCCGCAGCACGCGGCCCGGCCCGGACCCGAGCACCGCGGCGACCTCGCGCAGCCGCGGGTCGATCGCCCGGAGCACGGGCAGCACGGTACGCACGACGAGCGGGACGGCGACGACCGCCTGTGCCACCGGGACGAGCAGCCCGGAGGTCCGCAGGTCGACACCGAGCACTGGCTGGTCCATGGTGATGAGGAACCCGAAGCCGACGGTCACGGCGGACACGCCCAGCGGGAGCATGAACAGCCCGTCGAGCGTCCCGACGGCGCGGCGCGCGCCGAGGGACCGTGGTCGCCGGGACACCACGAGCGCCACGAGCCCTCCGACGACCAGGGAGATCACCGTCGCGGTCAGCGCAACTCGCAGCGACGTCGCCGTGGCCTCCCAGACGGTCACCACCAGCGCGTTCCGCTCTCCCGTGGTCCCGAGGGCCACGTAGTTCCCCAGGCCGAGTGACCCGTCCGGCTCGCGGAAGGACCGGGCCACCAGTCCGGCCAGCGGCAGCACCATGAGCCCGACGACGATCGCCGCGCCCACCAGCGCCATCGTCACGTCCCGTGGCGACCGCCAGGACAGCCGCTTGGCCGAGCCCTTTGCGGACACGAGGCGCAACGCGGCCTCGCGGCGGCTGCGGGCCCTTGCCGACATGGCGAGGGCAGCCGAGATGACGACGAGCTGCATGATCGAGAGCACCGAGGCCGACCGCAGGTCGAGGAACTGGGTGGTGCGGGTCCAGATCTCGGTCTCGATGGTCCCGTACCGCGCACCGCCGAGCACCAGGACAACTCCGAATGCCGTGGCGCAGAACAGGAACACCACCGAGGCCGCTGACGCAACGGCCGGGGCGAGGGACGGCAGGACCACCGTCCGGAACACCCGCGCGGGACTCGCGCCGAGGGAGGCGGCGGCCTGCTCGGTCCGCGGGTCGAGGCGCTCCCAGAGCCCGCCCACGGTGCGCACCACCACGGACACGTTGAAGAAGACGAGCGCGACGACGATGCCGGCCAGCGACTCCTCCAGCCCGAGGAACCCGAGGATGCCGCCGGGCGCGAACAGGGTGCGGAACGCGACGCCGACCACGACGGCAGGCAGCACGAACGGCACGGTCACGAGCCCGCGCACCAGGCTGCGGCCGGGGAACGACCGCCGGTACAGCAGGTAGGCGAGCGGCAGGCCGAGCAGCACGGAGAACGCGGTGCCGAGCACGGCCTGCGCCAGGGTGAACCCGACGAGCCGCCAGGTGCGCGGACGGAGGACCACCTCGGTGAAGCCGGTGAGGTCGACCACGCCGTCGGGCACGAAGCCGCGGACGACGAGCGAGGCAACGGGCCAGGCGAAGAAGATGGCAAGGAAGCCGAGCGGAACGGCGACCGCCGCCGCCCACAGCAGCGGCGCCGCCCCGCGCCGGCTCAGCCGAGCACTGTCTCGGTCCACCGCTCTATCCACTCGTCGCGGTGCTCACTCACCTCGGTGGGGTCCACCTCGAACGGCGCGTCGGCCTGCGGCGCGAACTTCTGCCAGTCGGCGGGCAGCTCCACCGAGGAGTCGGCCGGGTACATGTACATCGACTCGGGCAGCGCGGACTGGACGTCCTCCGTCAGCAGGAAGTCGACGAGCTCCCGCGCGCCCTCGGGGTTGTCGGACCCTGCGAGCACGCCCGCGTACTCGACCTGCCGGAAGCACGTCTCCAGCAGGGCGCTCGTGGTCGACTCGGACCCGTCCTCGTTCACCGTGAACGCCGGCGACGTCGCGTACGACAGCGCGAGCGGACGTTCGCCGCCCTCGCCCGCACCCGAGAAGTCCACGTAGTACGCGTCCTCCCACGAGTCGGCGACCTTGACGCCGTTGTCCGCGAGGGACGTCCAGTAGTCCTCGAACCCGTCCTCGCCGAACGCCCCGATCGTCGCCAGCAGGAACGCGAGCCCCGGGGACGACGTCGCAGGGTTGGTCACCACGAGCAGGTCGCGGTACTTCGGGTCGGCCAGGTCGTCCAGGGTCTTCGGGACCTCGAGGCCGGACTTCTCGAACCAGGCCTCGTCTGCGTTCACGCAGACGTCGCCCTGGTCGATCGGGGTGAGCGCCGCGCCGAGCTGCTCCGCGCCGTCGGGCAGGCCCTCCGGCGTGTACTCCTCGACCACGCCCTCCTCCAGCGCGCGGGAGGCGAACGAGTTGTCGATGCCGAACACGGCGTCGCCGAGCGGGGCGTCCTTGGTGAGCACCAGCTGGTTCACCAGCGTTCCGGCGTCGCCCGCCGCGCTGACCTCTACGGTCAGTCCGGACTCCTGCTCGAACCGGTCGACCAGCTTCTCGTCGAGGGCCCAGGAGTCGTGGGTCACGAGGGTCACGGTGCCCGACGCCGACGGGTCACCCGCGTCGCTCCCGGAGCCGCCACCACCGCAGCCGGCGAGCAGCAGCGCCACGGAGAGCGCTCCGGCGACCGGTCCAGCATGGATGGTGCCCCCGTGGGCACCGGAAAGACGCAACATCATGCCTCGACTTCCTCCGCCGGTGTGACCCGGATCAGGTTCAAGGGTCTGCGGTTTTCCGCACTCTCAGCGCTGTCGGGCGCTCCCCTGTCGTTTCCAGGCAGCCTACTGGCCCATCGGGGGCTACGGTGTGAAGGTGGCCCAGATTGAGACGGAACAGACACTCGCCGAGAAGCTCGGCACTCTTGCCCTGACGCTCGCGGCCGGCTGGGCCGCGCAGAAGGCAGTCAGCATGATCTGGAAGGGCGTGACCGGCAACGACGCCCCCAACAAGCCGGACGACCCGGAGCTGGACCTGGTGCAGGCCACCGTGTTCGCTGCGGTCGCCGCAGGGACAGCGGTGTTCGCGAAGCGCCTGGCGGCGAAGGGCGCGTCGAAGGCAGCCCTGCGGCTCGCCGCCCGCCGCTCAGCGCACTGACCGGCCCAGCCCCGGATCCTCGCTCAGCGCGCCGCCTTGCGCGGCCGCCGGGTGAGCAGCGGGTCGTGCCCGCGTGGCCTGCCCACTGGCTCGACCCCGTCGAGCACGCGCGCCAGCACTGCCTGCGTCACGCCTGCCGGCTCGCGGTCGACCCGCAGCCTGGTCATGACCTGGTCCGCCGCCAGGCGCAGCGGGATATCCGCCCGGCCCGCGGCCTCGAGCAGCAGGCGCTCCGCGGTCTCCTCGGAGACCCCGCGAACGGCCATGATGACGCCCTTGGCCTGCTCGATCACGGCCTGGCTCACGAAGGCCCTCGTCACCACGGCGGACGATCGCCGGGCCAGCGCCTCCTTCTGGACCGGCGTGGCATCCACGACGTACCCGATCAGCTCCGGCGAGTGGCCGGAGCCACCCCGCGAGCCCTGACCGATGACGACCACCGACCGTGTCCGACCCTTGCGGTCCACGATCCGGTGTGAGCAGGCGAACGGCCGGCCGAGCCGCAACGCCTCGGTGGCGGCGCGGACCACCCGGCTCCGATCGTCCGGATGTTTTCGGGAACTGAGCGCCTCGAGGCCTGGTTCCACCTCGTGCCGCTTCCAACCGTGCATGGTGTAGATCTCGTCGGACCACCACCAGCTACCCGACGAGAGGTCGACGCGGAAACGGCCGACCAGCAGGTTGGTGCCGAGGCCCAGAGCATGTGCCAGGTCGCCCGCCGAGAAGCTCGGTGGTTCCGTCGCGACATCTCCCCCGGCACCGTCCACAACACTGAGCGCGGGCTGTTTGAAAGAGGACATCTCAACCTCCCAGATCCGATGTGGACTGGGAGCCGCTTCATGACTCCGCGCCGTCAATTGTAGAGCGGTTCTCCTGCTTCGACAGCCCGGCGGGGACATCCCGTGGTGTCGGCGCGCTGCGAGTGCCAAGCCCTCGTGCCAGCCTGAGATCGCCCACTGCGACCGACCACCGGCACCGGAGGTGCACCGTGAGCGAGACTCCCCACGACATGACGACGGAGCCGGGCACCGCACGCGGAGGCGCACCGAACATCCTGGCCCCCGGCCCTCTGCGCACCGACGTCGCCGTCGTGGGCGCCGGGCTCACCGGCGTCCTGACGGCCCAGCTGCTCGCCGAGGGCGGAGCGAACGTCGCGGTCCTCCACGCCGGCTCCGCGCGCACCACCACCACCGCCCGTTCGACCGGCAAGCTGTCGGTGCTGCAGGGCACCCGGCTCGCGCAGATCGCGCGGTACGGGGACGACGTCGTGCGGGACTTCCTCGCTGCGGGCTTCGCGGGCCTCGGGTGGCTGCGCCGCACTCTCGAGGACCTCGCCGTGCCCGTCGACAACCGCGATGACCTGACCGTGGCGACCGCACCCGAACAGGCGGCCGACATCGATGCGGTGCTCGCGATCTGCGCGCGCCAGGGTCTCGCAGGGGTGCAGTGGGAGGAGGACCCGCCGTACCCCGTGCGGTCCTACGGCGCGGTGCGCCTGCCGGGCCAGGCCCAGGTCGACCCCCTGCGCATGCTCTCGGCGCTCAGCTCCCGTCTGCGGTCCCGCGGCGTACCGGTGCACGACGGCGTCCGGGTCCGGCAGGTGCGCAGGCTCCGCTCGGGCGTCGCGCTGCGCACGAACCGTGGCACCGTGCTCGCCGACCGCGTCGTGCTGGCCACCGGCACCCCGCCCGGCCGCCTGGGCGGCCTGTTCCTGCGGCTGGAGGCCGGTCGCAGCCTGCTCACCACCTGGGACGTGGCGGACCCCGGTGCGCTGCCGCCCGGCTTCGCCGACACCATGTCGATCACGGCCGGATCGCCGGTGCGTTCGCTGCGCATGGCCGACGGGCTGCTCATGGTGGGCGGCGAGGGCTACACCGTCGGCAGGGAAGCCCACCCCGACCGACGGCTGGCGGCGCTCGAAGAGTGGACCCGCGCCCATCTGCCCGTCGGCGCGCCACGGCACGCGTGGGCGGCGCAGGACTACACCAGCGACACCGGCCTGCCGCTCGTCGGCCCCGTGGTGCCGGGAGACGACCGGGTGCTCGTCGCGACGGGGTACGGCAAGTGGGGGCTCACCAGCGGCGCCGCGGCCGCCCTTGCGCTCGCCGGTCGCCTCCTCGACGACCCGGTGGAGTGGGGCCCGACGCTCGAACCGTTGGCTCGCCCGGCCAGGCCGACGGCCCGCACCGCCGCGACCTTCGGCGAGCAGACCGCCGGCTGGGCCTGTGCGGCGGTCCGCCCGTCGGGCGGCCGGCCGGGGACCGTGCACGTGTCCAGGATCTGTCCGCATCTCGGCGGTGTCGTGCGGTGGAACGACCAGGAGCGGTCCTGGGACTGCCCCGTGCACGGCTCCCGGTTCGCGGCGGACGGCGCCCTGCTCGAGGGCCCTGCGACGGAAGACCTCGCACGGCGCTGACCTGCGCAGATGCCCCGTGGGCACGGGCAGGTCCGCCGAGCAGCGGTTCGAGATGCGAGTGCTCATCCGGCCGGAGAACGTAGGAGGACCGGAAGAAGCCCGGTGACGACCACGCGTGGAGGTCACTGTGCGAGTTCTCGGCGTGAACGCCCTCTTTCATGACCCGTCCGCGGCACTCGTCGTCGACGGTCACGTGCTCGCCGCAGCCGAGGAAGAACGGTTCACCCGGCGCAAGCACGGCAAGCGTCCCGTCCCGTTCGCGGCCTGGGAGCTACCGGAACAGTCGATGCGCTGGTGCCTCGACGTCGGCGGGCTGGCGCCGGAGGACCTGGACGCCGTCGCGTACTCGTTCGACCCGGCGCTCGCCAAACCGGCCGACGAGATGGGGCTGCCGGACCCGTGGGACTGGCTGCGGCGGCGGTACGCCGAGCGCGCCCCGCAGTTCATCGCCACCGCGCTCCCCGGGCTCGACCCTGCCACCGTGCGCTTCGTGCCCCACGAGGTCGCCCATGCCGCGTCGGCGGCCCTGGCCTCCCCCTACCGCACGTGCAGCGTCATGTCGCTCGACGGCCGGGGCGAACGCTCCTCGTACCTCGCCGGCCGGTACACCGACGGCCGCCTGGAGGTGCTCGCGAGCCAGGAGCTGCCGCACTCGCTCGGCCTCGTCTACGAGTCGCTCACCGAGCACCTCGGCTTCCTGCGGTCCAGCGACGAGTACAAGGTGATGGCGCTCGCGTCGTACGGCACCCCGCGGTTCCTGCCCGAGCTGCGCGAGCTGCTGCACACCACGCCCGACGGCGGGTTCGTGGCCGAGGCACCCGACTGGTCGCGCTGGACGGAGCCCGCCAGGCCAGGGACGTTGCAGGAGCCCGGCGGCTCCGGTGGTCTGCCGCCCGGCCAGGCCGACCTCGCCGCGTCCGTCCAGGTGCGGCTGGAGGAGCTGCTCGTCGACCTCGCGACGGGGCTGTACGAGCAGACCGGCGACAGCACGCTGACCATGGCCGGCGGCACCGCGCTGAACTGCGTGGCCAACTCCCGGCTGTGGCGTGAAACCCCGTTCGAGCACGTCTGGGTCCAGCCCGCCGCCGGCGACTCAGGCACCGCTCTCGGCGCGGCGCTGCAGCTCACCGCGGAGGCCGGTGTGCGGACCGTGCCGATGGCCTCGGCCGCCCTGGGGCGCTCGTGGTCGGACGACGAGCTGGCCGAGGCGCTGCGGACAGCGCGCGTGCCGTTCACGACACCTGCCGACCTGCCGGAGCAGGTGGCCGGCGTGCTGGCCGACGACGGGATGGTGGCCTGGTTCGACGGCCGGTCGGAGTTCGGGCCGAGAGCGCTGGGGCAGCGGTCCCTCCTGGCCAACCCGGGCCCCCGCTCCAACACCGAGCGTCTCAACGTGGTCAAGGGCCGCGAACAGTTCCGGCCCGTGGCGCCGATGGTGCTCCTCGAGGACGCGGCGGACATCTTCTCGGGCGGCCCGATCCCCAGCCCCTACATGCTGTTCGTCCACGAGGTGGCACCTGCGTGGCGGGACCGGATCCCCGCGACGGTCCACGTCGACGGCACGGCCCGCGTCCAGACGGTGGACGACACGCAGCCGCGGCTCCAGGCGATGCTCCGGGCGTTCCGGACCCGCACCGGGCTGCCGGTAGTGGTCAACACCAGCCTCAACACCGCCGGCCGCCCCATGGTGGACAGCCCTCGCCACGCGCTCGAGCTCTTCGGCTCAGCGCCCGTCGACCTCCTGGTGCTCGGGCCGCACCTGGTCCGGCGGGCGGACCTGTTCGCGTCCCCGCGGCCGTCGGGAGGTGCCGCGTGATTCCGTCCTACTCCATAGTGGTCCCGACCGTCGGCCGCCCGGAGCTGCCCGCACTGCTCGGTTCGCTGCGTATCGCCTGCGCCGGCGGCCCGGAGCCGGTCGACGTCGTCGTGGTCGACGACCGCCCGTTCCCCGGGCCCGGTCACGAACCGAACCCGGCCCTCGACCTCGGAACCGACCCGGTACCGGGAGTGCGCGTGCTCAGGACCGGCGGCCGCGGCCCCGCCGCCGCCCGCAACGTGGGCTGGCGGAGCGTGCGGACGGAGTGGGTCGCCTTCCTCGACGACGACGTGGTGGTGCCAGAGCGCTGGGCCGCCGCCCTGGAGCAGGACCTGGCGGTGGCGGGCCCCGACGTCGCCGGCGTGCAGGGCAGGATCGTGGTGCCGCTGCCGACGCACCGGCCGACCGACTTCGAGCGCAACACCGCCGGTCTCGAGACCGCTGCGTGGGCGACTGCCGACATGGTCTACCGCCGGGCCGCACTGCTGACGGTGCACGGATTCGACGAGCGCTTCGTCCGGGCGTACCGCGAGGACGCCGACCTGGCCCTGCGCGTGCGCAAGGCGGGCTGGGAGCTCGAGCACGGCGTCCGGTTCGTCGAGCACCCCGTCCGGGCCGCCGCAGGCCCCCTGGCGAGCGTGCGCGCACAGGCAGGCAACGCGGACGACGCGCTGCTGCGCACGCTCCACGGCCGCGACTGGCGCAGGCTCACCGGAGCCGGCCGGGGCCGCCTGCCGTGGCACCTGGCGACGGTCGCTGCGGGGCTCACCGCGCTCGGGGGGTGCCTGGCCGCCGTCGGCCCGGCTGCGCGAGACCCCCGCGCTGCGCGCACGAGCGCCGTCCTCGCCGGCTCGGCCTGGGCAGGCCTCACCGCGGCCTTCGCGGCGAGACGCCTCGCGCCCGGTCCACGACGCGGCGATGAGGGTTACGGCCCCGAGCTGCGCCGCATGGTGCTGACCAGCGTGCTCATCCCGTTCGCTGCCGTGGGCCGGCGGCTGCAGGGCACCTGGCGGTGGCGGCGGGCCCTCGGCGGACGCGTGCCGGCCTGGCCCCTGCCGATCCGTGCCGTCCTGTTCGACAGGGACGGCACGCTCGTCCACGACGTGCCCTACAACGGTGACCCGGACGCGGTCGTACCGGTGCCAGGCGCCCGCCGGGTCCTGGACGGCCTGCGGGCCGACGGCCTGCGGGTCGGCGTGGTCTCCAACCAGTCCGCCATCGGCAGGGGTCTGCTGACGAGCGCGCGGGTGGACGCCGTGGACGAGCGGGTCCGCCGGCTGCTGGGCCCCTTCGACACCTGGCAGCGCTGCCCGCACCGGCCGGAGGACGAGTGCACGTGCCGCAAGCCCGAGCCGGGTCTCGTGCTGCGGGCGGCGGCAGAGCTTCGCATGTTCCCGGCCGAGTGCGCGGTCGTGGGCGATATCGGCTCGGACGTGGGCGCCGCCGTGGCGTCCGGTGCGCGAAGCGTCCTGGTGCCGACCGAGGTGACCAGACGCGAGGAGCTGTCAGCGGCCCCCGTGGTGGCCGCCACTCTCGACGAGGTGGTGACACTGCTATGACTCCCACGAAGCACCGTGTCCGTGTTCTCGCGGTCCGGCTCGACAGCGACGGGGACGTGCTCCTCACCGGACCAGCCGTGCGCGCGCTGGCCGCGACGTACGACCAGGTGGACCTGCTGGTCTCCGGCCAAGGCGTCCAGGCGGCTGAGCTGTTGCCCGGCGTGACCGAGACCCTCCGGTTCGATGCGCCGTGGTCCGGCGCGGAGCCGCCCCGCGTCTCCGCTGAGGCGGTGCTGGACCTGGTGGCCGGCCTCGTCGCGCGCCGCTACCAGCTCGCGGTCATCTTCACGTCCTTCCACCAGTCACCGCTCCCCATGGCGCTGCTGGCCCGCTTGGCAGGCGTGCGCCACATCGTCGGGGTGAGTGAGGACTATCCCGGCTCGCTGCTCGACGTACGTCACCGCCGCCCGCCCGGCCTGCACGAGGTGGAGGCAGCTCTCGACCTCGCCGACCAGGCGGGTGCCCGGCTGCCCGTCGGCGACGACGGACTGCTCGCCGTCCGGCGTCCGCTGCCTGCGGTGCCGCGACGGGCCGAGCACACGCTGGGGGTAGGGGGCGCCTGGAGGCAGCGCTCCGTCGTCGTCCACCCGGGGGCGTCCGTGCCCGCCCGGGCTCCCCTGCCCGAGGATGCCCGTGCCATGACAGCGCGCCTGGCACGCGACGGCTGGGACGTGCTCGTGACCGGCTCCACCGCGGAACGGGACCTGACCGCGTACGTGGCCGGTGGCCACGCCACCGACCTGGGCGGGCAGACCGACCTGGCCGAGCTCGCAGCGGTCCTGGAGTCGGCGGCGTGCGTGGTGGTCGGCAACACCGGGCCCGCCCATCTGGCCGCTGCCGTCGGCACGCCCGTCGTCAGCCTGTTCGCTCCGGTCGTGCCCGCGGACCGGTGGGTGCCCTACGGGGTGCCCCGGCTGGTCCTTGGCGACCAGGGCGCGGTGTGCCGGGGCACGCGGGCCCGCACGTGCCCCGTACCGGGCCACCCCTGCCTCGCGTCGGTCACGCCGGAGCAGGTGTCCGACGCCGTCGAGCGCCTCACGCACCTGCCACCTCGGTCGCCGGCCACCGCCAGCCGGCCCCACGTCGAGGGGTGGTCGTCATGAGGATCCTGCTGTGGCACGTCCACGGGTCGTGGACCACCGCCTTCGTCCAGGGCGCACACGAGTACCTGGTCCCGGTGCTGCCCGGACGGCCTGCCGACGGCCGCGGGCGCGCCAGGACGTGGGACTGGCCGGGATCGGTACGGGAGCTGGACCCGCGAGAGCTGCGGCGTGCGCTCGACACGGAAGGCGTCGACGCCGTGCTGCTCCAGCGGCCGCACGAGGCAGGCCTCCTGCACGAGTGGACCGGCTACCGGGCCGGGCGGGACGTGCCCGCCGTCTACCTTGAGCACGACGCGCCCGGCGGCCCCGCCGCTGCCACCCGGCATCCCCTGGCCGACGTCGGCGTCGTCGCCGACGGGCGGGTCCCGATCGTCCACGTCACCCGGTTCAACGCGCTGATGTGGGACACCGGCTCCGCGCGCACTGCCGTGATCGAGCACGGCGTTCCCGACCCGGGCCACCGCTACACGGGCGAGCGGGAGCGGGTCGCTGCGGTCGTGAACGAGCCGGTGCGCCGCTGGCGGGCGGCCGGGACGGACGTGCTGCTGCACGTGGCGCGCGAGGTCCCCGCCGAGGTGTACGGCATGGGGACGGAGCTCCTGGCGGAGCACCTCTCCCCGCTCGGCCCGACGGCGGCGGGGGCCGCCGGGCGCCTGTACGACCTGCCGCAGTCCGAGCTGCACGCCCGGCTCGCCGGCGCTCGCGCCTACCTGCACCCGTACCGGTGGACGAGTCTCGGGCTCGCCCTGCTGGAGGCCATGGCGCTGGGCCTGCCGGTCCTCGCGCTACCCGTCACGGCCGCCTACGCGGCGGTACCGCCAGAGGCAGGGGTGCTCAGCGCCGACCCCGACGAGCTCGCGGCGGTCGCCCGCCGGTGGCTCGCCGACCCGGCGGAAGCCGCGACGTACGGAAAGGCTGCCCGCGAGCACGTCCTCGCCCACTACTCCCTCGACGTGTTCCTCGACCGCTGGACCACGCTGCTGACACAGGAGGTGTCCCGTGAAGATCGGCATGATCTCTGAGCACGCCAGCCCGCTCGCCACCCTCGGGGAGGCTGACGCCGGTGGGCAGAACGTCCACGTCGCGGCGCTGGCCCGGCGCCTCGCGGCGGACGGCCACGTGGTGGACGTCTACACCCGGCGGGACGATCCGGCGCTCCCGGAGCGGGTGCAGCTCACGGACGGGGTCGACGTGGTGCACGTGGACGCCGGCCCGCCCGAACGTGTGCCCAAGGACGAGCTCCTGCGCTGGATGCCGGAGTTCGGCGATGACCTCGCGGCCCGCTTCAGCGACCCGGACGTCCGACCGGACGTGGTGCACGCCCACTTCTGGATGTCGGGCCTGGCGGCGCTGCGCGCCACCCGCCGGACGGACCGCGCGCAGGGACCGAGGGTCCCGGTGGTCCAGACCTTCCACGCGCTGGGTTCCGTCAAGCGCCGGTACCAGGGTGCCGCCGACACCAGCCCCACCGCACGGATCGCCCTCGAGCGGACCCTGTGCGCGGACGTGGACCTGGTCGTCGCCACCTGTCATGACGAGGTCAGCGAGCTGCGCCGGATGGGTGCGACGGACGACCGCGTCCGCGTGGTGCCGTGCGGCGTCGACCTCGGTGTGTTCACGCCGAGCACCACCCGCGCACGCGCAGCGGACGACGGTACGCCCCTGCGGCTGCTGTCCCTTGGCCGGCTCGTGGAGCGCAAGGACGTGGCGACCGTCGTCGAGGCGCTGGCCCGGCTCGGCGAGCAGGGCCCCCCCGGTCGAGCTGCAGGTGGCCGGCGGCCCGCCGCTCGACGAGCTCCGACGCGATCCCGAGGTGCGGCGTCTCCGTGCCCTGGCCGAGCGTCTGGGCGTCGCCGACCGGGTCCGGTTCCTCGGCGCGGTGTCGCACGACGAGGTCCCTGACCTGCTCCGCAGCGTCGATGTCGTGGCCTGCACCCCCTGGTACGAGCCGTTCGGGATCGTGCCGCTGGAGGCGGCCGCATGTGGCCTGCCGGTCCTCGCGTCGGCGGTCGGCGGGATGCTCGACACCGTGGTGCACGACCGCACGGGACTCCTCGTCCCGCCGCGGGACCCCGCCGCCGTGGCCGACGCACTGCTGCGGCTGTCGGACCGCCGCTTCCGCCTTCGCCTCGGTGCCGCCGCCCGGGTGCGCGCCGAGCGCCGGTACGGCTGGGCCGCAGTGGCCCGCCAGACGGCCGAGGCCTACGCCGAGGTCGTCAGTTCCTCGTCCGCTCGCGAGCCCCTGCAGCAGTGGCCCGCGTCGGACGCTCCGCTGGTCTCCGCAGGAGGTACCCGATGAGTTCCGAGCCCGTCCGCCCGTCCGCCCTCCAGCCCGACACCTCCAGCGGCCGGAGCTGGCTACGCCAGCACCGTGCCGACCTGACGATCGGCCTCGACCACGTGACCGCCAGCCTCGGCCGGATCGAGGCGTGGGGACAGGACCTCGCCGACCGGCTGCTCGCCGGCCAGCGCCTGCTGGTCGCAGGCAACGGAGGCAGCGCCGCAGAGGCCCAGCACCTGACCGCCGAGCTGGTCGGCCGGTTCGAGGGCGAGCGAGTGCCGCTCGCCGCGATCGCCCTGCACGCCGAGACCTCCAGCCTCAGCGCGATCGTCAACGACTACGGCCAGGACGAGATGTTCGCCCGGCAGGTCGCCGCGCACGGCAGGCCCGGCGATGTCCTGCTGTGCCTGTCGACGTCCGGTTCGAGCGCCAACGTGCTCGTCGCGGCGCGCCGTGCCCACGAGCTCGGGCTCACGACCTGGGCCCTCACCGGGCAGGCACCCAACCCGCTGGCTGCGCTGTGCGACGACGCGCTCACCGTCCCTTCCGTGTCCACGTCGGCGGTGCAGGAGGTCCACCTCGTCGTCGCGCACACGCTCTGCGCGGTGCTCGACGCCCGGATCGCCGGCCGCACGCGGGTACGGCGGGCGGGGGCGCAGAAGGCGGGAGTGCGCACATGACCGGGAACGGCTCCACCATCGGTGACATCTCGCGCAAGCTGGCCGGCTCGGCGGCCGGCGCGGGGCCGGCCCGGCCGCGCATCGCCGTCGTCGGGGACCTCCTGCTCGACCGGGATGTCGACGGCTCGGTCACCCGGCTCGCGCCGGACGCACCGGTACCCGTCGTCGACGTGACAGAGGTGCGCCAGAGCCCCGGTGGCGCCGGGCTCGCCGCCCTGCTGTGCGCCCAGCGGGCCGACGTCGTGCTCGTCGCCCCCGTGGCCGACGACGCGGCCGGCGAGGAGCTACGTCGTCAGCTCGCGGACCTGACGCTCGTCGCGCTGGACCATGACGGCCCGACGCGCCGCAAGACGCGCGTCCGGAGCTCCGGGCAGGGCCTGGTCCGGGTGGACGACGGCGGGCCGGGCACGCCCGTCGGTGTCGATGCGGCGACGGTGCACCGCGTGCGCGACGCCCTCGCCGGCTGTGACGCCCTGCTCGTCGCCGACTACGGCGGCGGGGTGACCCGCGACCCGCTCCTGCGGGAGCTGCTCACCGAGTCGGCGGAGCGCGTGCCGCTCGTCTGGGACCCGCACCCGCGGGGCGGTGAGCCGGTCCCCGGCGCGGCGCTGGTGACGCCGAACGTCGCGGAGGCGGAGCGGGCGGCACGCCGGCTCCCCCTGCCGCCCGCCGGCACGGACACCGAGGTCCCTGCGGTGGCCGACGTGCTGCGCCGGGCCTGGGCCGCACAGGCCGTCAGCGTCACGGCAGGGGACCGGGGTGCGTTCGTCGCCTCCCGGCAGGCCGACGACGAGCACGCCGACGACGGCCCCGTCGCCGTTCGGCACCTGCCCACCCGGGCCGCGCACGGCCCCGATCCGTGTGGTGCCGGTGACCGGTTCGCCGCGACGGTGGTGGACCGGCTGGCCCGCGGGGACGGCGCCGCCACAGCGGTCCGTGAGGGTGTGGTCGCCGCGAGCGCCTGGGTGGCCGCAGGTGGCGCCGACGGCTTCCGCAGGGGTCTCCAGGCCGCCGAGCAGGTCACCGAGCGCAGCGCCGCCGAGTCCCTGGCGGAGCTCGGTGCCCGGCTCCGGGCGGCGGGCGGGGTGCTCGTCGCGACGAGCGGCTGCTTCGACCTGCTGCACGCCGGTCACGTCACCATGCTCGACGCCGCACGGCAGCTGGGCGAGCACCTCGTGGTGCTGGTCAACTCCGACCGGTCCGTGCGCCGCCTCAAGGGACCCGAACGGCCGGTCGTGCCCCTGGCCGACCGGCTCAGGGTCCTGGAGAGCCTCGGCAGCGTGGACGCGGCGGTCGTGCTGGACGCCGACGAACCGTCGGACGCCGTGGCCGCGCTCCGCCCCGACATCTGGGCGAAGGGCGGCGACTACACCGGGTCGGAGCTGCCGGAGGCGGCGGTCGTCCGGTCCTACGGCGGGCGCGTCGTGACCCTGCCGTTTCTCCCGGGCCGCTCGACCACCGGGCTCTTCAGCCAGGTCCGGGCGTCCGAACCTGTTCCCGCCTCGATCCCACCGACCATGAGGAGGTCATCATGACCACATCCACCACCGCCGCGAGCGAGCCGTTCGCCGTCCCGGCTCCCGCGAGCTCCCCGCTCGCACCGAGATCCGTCGGCACGGTGTTCGTCACGGGCGGTGCGTCAGGGCTCGGCGCGGCGCTCGTCGACGTGCTGGCCGCCGTCGGCGGTACGCCCGCCGTCGTCGACCTGGCCGAACCGACCGCCGACGTGCCCTTCGCCGGCGCGGACCTCGGGGACCCGAACGCCGCGCAGGCAGCCGTCAGCTCGCTGGTGGAGCAGGTGGGCCCGCCCGACGCCGTGGTGACCGCCGCGGGGATCGACGCGTGCGGGCCGCTGCTCGACATCGACCCGGAGCAGTGGGAGCGCGTGGTCCGGGTCAACCTGTTCGGCACGGTGTCGATGGTCCGGGCGGCGCTGCCGTACCTGGAGGAACGGCACGGCACCGTGGTCACCGTCGCTTCGACGCTCGCGCTGCGCGGCGCCGGCGACGCGACGGCGTACTGCGCGTCGAAGTGGGGCATCCGCGGGTTCACCCAGGCCCTCGCTGCCGAGTACGCGGGCCGCGTAGGGGTCACGTGCCTGATCCCCGGTGGGATGCGGACGCCGTTCTTCGACGGTCGCACCGAGCAGTACAAGCCGGGACCGGACGCCGACCTCAACGACCCTGCCGCGACCGCCGCCGCCGTGGTGACCGCGCTGACGCAGCCTCCGGGGAGCGAGATCCGGGAGATGCTCGTCATGGCCTCGGGCGAGGCGTCATGGCCATGACCGGGCGGGCCGTCGGGAGGCTGCCATGACTGTGCTCGTGCTCCGTGCGCTGGGCCTCGGCGACGCCCTGGCCGGCGTGGCGGCGCTCCGTGGGGTGCGGAGAGCCTGGCCAGGACACCGGGTGGTGCTCGCAGCACCCCAGCCGATCGGCCAGTGGCTGGCCGACCACGGGGTGGTGGACGCCGTGCTGCCGACCCGCGGGCTGTCGCAGCTGCCCTGGCCGTGGGCGGGGCCTGGCGGCGCACAGGACGCGCCGGGGTGCCTGGCGGTGAACCTGCACGGTCGAGGGCCCCAGAGCCACCGGGTGCTGCAGGCGACCCGGCCGGACGCCCTTGTCGCCTTCGACAACACGGAGGCCGGCCACATCGGCCCCGACTGGGACGAGACGGAGCACGAGGTGCTGCGCTGGTGCCGTCTGGTGCAGAGCGTGGGTGGCCACTGCGGCCCGGAGGACCTGCGGCTGGGCCCCTCCGACCCGTTGAGCGGGAGGAGCGAGGTAGGCGGGCAGGCAGAGGTGATAGTCCACCCGGGAGCCGCCGCAGAGGCCCGCCGCTGGCCCGCCGCGCGGTGGACTCAGGTCGTCGTGGCACTCACCGCGCAGGGCCACCGCGTCGTCCTGACCGGGTCGGAGGCCGAACGGGGCCTGTGTGCCCGTGTCCGGCAAGGGGCAGGTCAGGGTGCCGCGGTGCGCAACGCCGCCGGCGAGCTCGGCCTGCCCGCGCTGGCCGAGCTGGTGTCCACGGCCCGGCTGCTGGTCAGCGGGGACACGGGGGTCGCCCACCTCGCCACCGCGTACGGCACGCCGTCCGTCACGCTGTTCGGGCCCACGCCGCCTTCGCTGTGGGGGCCGACGATCGACCTCGCCCGGCACGCCGTCGTCTGGCACGGCGAGCCCGGCGCTCCGCCGCGGGACCCGAACGCGGGGCGCCTGGACCCGGCGCTCGCCCAGATTCCGGTGGACGAGGTGGTCGCCGCGTGCGAGTCCGCACTCACGCAGCTCCCCGCGACCGCGAACGAAACCACGACACCGTCCTGGCCAGACCGTCCAGCCACGAGATCCGCGGTTCCCAGCCCAGCTCCGCACGCGCAAGCGTGATGTCGGGGCAGCGCTTGCCCGGGTCGTCGACGGGCCGCTCGACCTGGACGACCGGCGACGTCGAGCCCGTCGCCCGGATCACGTCCTCGGCGATCCGGGCGACGGTCAGCTCGTGCGGGTTGCCGAGGTTCATCGGCCCGGGATGGCCGCTGTGCGCGAACGCCAGCAGGCCCGCCACCAGGTCGTCGACGTAGCAGAGCGACCGTGTCTGGCTGCCGTCGCCCGCGACGGTGAGCGGTTCGCCCGCGAGCGCCTGGCGCACGAACGTCGGCACCACGCGCCCGTCGTGGGCCCGCATCCTCGGCCCGTAGGTGTTGAAGATCCTGACGATGCCGGTGTCGGTCCCGAACGCGCGCCGGTATCCGGCGGTGAGCGCCTCGCCGAACCGCTTGGACTCGTCATAGACGCTCCGGGGGCCGACGCTGCTCACGTTTCCCCAGTACTCCTCGGTCTGGGGATGAACCTGTGGATCGCCGTACACCTCCGACGTGGAGGCGAGGACGAGGCGCGCGCCGTGCTCGCCGGCCAGGTCGAGCGCCGCGCGCGTGCCGCGTGACCCCGCGTCGAGCGTCTCGATCGGATGCTCGAGGTAGTCGACGGGCGAGGCCGGCGAGGCCAGGTGCAGCACCAGGTCGAGGTCGGGGCGGAGCGCTGCCCGGACCGCGCGGGAGGTGAAGCCCTCCGCGACGTCGCAGTGCTCGAACCGGAACGCCGGGTGGCCGCGGAGACCCGCCACGTTGCCGGGCGCCCCGGTGAGCAGGTTGTCGAGGCACACCACCTCCGCACCGGAGTCGACGAGCGCCTCGCAGACCCTGCTGCCGACGAATCCGGCTCCGCCGGTGACGACGGCCCTCATCGCGGGGCCTCGCCGGGGCATCGGGTCCAGACGTCGCTGCTCATGGGTCGTCCTCTCGCCGGAGGTCCGGCAGCCTGGTCTCGACCGCACGGTTCCACGGTGCACCGGGGCCGCTTCACTCGCAGCGGCGCTCAGATCGGTTCGCGGCCGTGGCACCCTGGTCCCGTGAGCTTCACGCATCTTGATGACCGGGGCCAGGCCCGCATGGTCGACGTCACCGCAAAGCAGCCGACGATCCGCTCCGCGACGGCGTCGGGCACCGTCCGCTGCGGTCCCGACGTGGTGCGGGCGCTGCGCGACGGCGCGGTACCCAAGGGTGACGTGCTGGCGGTGGCCCGCATCGCGGGTATCGCCGCCGCCAAGAGGACGCCGGAGCTGCTGCCGCTGGCGCACGTGATCGGCGTGCACGGTGCGGCGGTGGACCTCGAGGTCACCGACGACGGCGTCGTGATCTCGGCGACCGTCCGTACCGCCGACCGCACGGGTGTGGAGATGGAGGCGCTCACCGCGGTGGCGGTGGCCGGCCTCGCCGTGGTCGACATGGTCAAGGGACTGGACAAGTCCGTCTCGCTCGCCGACGTGCGCCTCGAGCGCAAGACGGGCGGCAAGTCGGGCGACTGGGTGCGTGCGGAATGATCACCGTCCGCTACTTCGCCGGCGCCCGCGAGGCCGCCGGGGTCACCACCGACCAGCTGGGCGGGCCGACGTCGGTCGCCGCCCTCCGCGAGGTCCTCGCCGAGTCCCGTCCGGGCCTGGTCCCGGTGCTGCCGAGGTGCGCGCTGCTGGTGGCGGGCGCTCGGGCGACGTCCGACGAGGCGGAGGTCCCCGACGGCGTCACGGTGGACGTGCTCCCCCCTTTCGCCGGCGGCTGACCCGCTCTGGCGAGGAGCCGTGGCGGCTCTACGTCGACGTGGGCAGCGGGTGGTCGCCGCCCTCGAGCTGGGAGCGGACGTGGGGCCAGAGCGTGAGCACCACCTCGAGCCCGTCCCGGACGCCGCCGGACGACCCGGGCAGGTTCACGACGAGCGCCCGTCCCCCGTCGGCCGCACGGGCCAGGCCCGCCAGTCCTCGGGAGAGCGCGGCGGTCGGCACGCCCGCTGCGATGCCCTGCTGGCGGACGACCTCGGCGATCCCCGGGATCTCGTAGTCGAGCACCGTGCGCGTCCCCTCGGGCGTGAGGTCGCGCGGGGTGATCCCCGTGCCACCGGTGGTGATCACCAGCCGGGCTCCGTCGTCGAGCGCGGCCCGCAGCCCGTCCCGGACCGACTCGACGCCGTCGGGCACCAGGTGGTTGCGCACGTCGGTGAGCCCGGCCTCCCGGAGCAGCGACACCGCCGTCGGGCCGGACCGGTCCTCGGCCTCACCACGTGCGCAACGGTCGGACACAGTGATCACCGCTACCCGGTCGGACGTCATACCGACACGCTATCGGCCTCCGGCTGCTGGGGCTGCGCTGCCTCGGCGGCCTTGTTCCGGCGGTGCGCGCGCACGGACCACGCCACGGCGGCGAGCCAGGCGACCCACACCACTATGTAGACGGCGATCTTCACGCCGTCGGTGGCGGCGATCCAGTCGCTGTTGAGCAGGGTCCGGGAGTTGGTGAGGACGATGACGCCGCCCACGAGCGAGCCGAGGACGCGCGGCGGTACGAGCCGCACCAGCCACGCGGCGATCGGTGCGGCGATCACGCCGCCGATGAGCAGGGCGAGCACCCAGGTGAAGTCGATGCCCTCGCCGCTGAGACCGACGAAGAAGCCCACGCTGGCCGCGATCGCCACGAAGAACTCGCTGGTGTCGATCGAGCCGATCACCTTGCGCGGCTCCATGCGGCCGCTCGCCAGGATCGCGGGAGTGCCCACGGGGCCCCAGCCACCGCCACCGGTGGCATCCATGAAGCCGGCGACGAGGCCGAGCGGCGTGAGGAAGCGGCGGCGCAGCGGCTTGTTCGAGCGGGTCGGCAGGCCCTGCAGCGTGAAGCGGAGCAGCACGTAGAGGCCGAGCGCCAGCAGGATCAGGGACATCACCGGTGCGGCGACCTCGGTCGAGAGCGAGGACAGGAACGTGGCGCCGGCGAAGGCACCGATCGCACCGGGGATGCCGATGCGAGCCACCACCTTCCAGTCCACGTTGCCGAAGCGCCAGTGGGATGCTCCGGACGCGAGGGTGGTGCCGATCTCCGCGAGGTGCACCGTGGCCGACGCCGCGGCGGGGTTCGTGCCGATCGCCAGCAGCAGCGTGGTCGAGGTCACGCCGTAGGCCATGCCAAGACTGCCGTCCACCAGCTGGGCGCCGAGGCCGACGAGCGCCAGCAGGATCAGGGTTCTCATGGTCTTCGACCTTCCACGTCCGGGGATACGGCACAGGCCGCGTCTGGACGGCCGGAGTCAGAGTAACCACCTAACCCGGTCGGAAACAACAGGCATTCCACCCATCGGATAAGTAGGTACGCCGACGGCAGCGGAGCAGGCCGCAGGCTCGGGGTCTTGCGGAACCGGCCGGGTTGCCTAGGAGTTGGCCCAGGCCGAGTCGCCCTGGGTCAGGGCGCGCACGTCGTCGGGCAGTGTGCCCGAGACCAGGTCGGCGAGGGAGACCGCCTCCAGCACCGCGCGGACGTTGGCGCGCAGCGCCACCCACACGTGGAGCAGGGGCGCGGCAGGGCCTTGGAACTCCAGGTCCGACGGCCGGTTGCCGCGGACGAAGACGAGCGGACCGTCGACAGCGCGCACGACGTCGGCGATGGTGATGGAATCCGCCGCGCGGGCCAGCCGGTAGCCGCCGCCGGCACCTCGGTGGCTCGTGACCAGCCCGTCGCGGCGCAGATCGCTCAGGATCCCCTCGAGGAAGCGGTGCGGAATATCCTGGGCGCGGGCCAGGGCCTCGGCGCGGACAGGTCCGTCGTGGTCGGCAGCCGCCAGCTCGGCGGCTGCCCGGACGGCGTAGTCGGCTCGTGCGGAGATCCTCATGCATCCCATTCTCTCCTGTACGTCGCGCGCAGCGTGCCGGGATAACCTCGGCACCGTGTCGGGAGTCGCGAAGTCGCCAACCGGAGCGCCGCGCCGGGCGCTCGCGCCGCGCGTGGCCGCTGCACTGAGCGTCAGCCTGGTCCTGACGGGGTGCGCACCGGAGCCCGACGGCGAGCAGCTGACCGTGCTGGCCGCCGCCTCCCTGCGTGAGCCGTTCGCCGCGCTCGAGACCACGTTCGAGGAAGAGCACCCTGGAGTGGACGTCACGATCTCGTTCGGCGGTTCTTCCGACCTCGCCGACCAGGTCGAGGCCGGTGCGCCCGCCGACGTCGTCGCCACCGCGGACGAACGCACCATGGCTCGTCTGTCGGACGCCGGCCTGGTCGCCTCGCCGACCGTCTTCGCCACGAACGTGCTCACGATCGTGGTGCCCACCGGCAACCCCTCGGGCGTCGAGAGCCTCACTGACCTGGGCCGACGCGACGTCGACGTGGTGCTCTGCGCACCGGAGGTCCCGTGCGGCCGTGCTGCAGCCGCGGTGACCGAGGGCGCCGGCGTCACCCCGCACACGGTGAGCGCCGAGCCGAGCGTCACGGACGTGCTGGCGAAGGTCGCCCTCGGCGAGGCGGACGCAGGCCTCGTCTACGTCACCGACGCAGCCACGGAGCCCGACGACGTCGAGACCGTCCACACGCCCGAAGCCGCCGACGTCGTCAACCGGTATCCCCTGGCAGTGCTCTCCGACCCGCCCACCCCCGACCTCGCCGACGAGTGGGTAGCCCTCGTCACGGGCGCGGAGGGCCGGTCGGTACTGTCGGAGGCAGGGTTCGGCACCCCGTGAACGGCCTGCCGCGCTGGGTGGTCCTCCCTGCGGTGCTCGGGGCGCTGCTGGTGGTGCTGCCGGTCGCGTCGCTGCTGACCCGGGTCGACGTCGGCTCGCTCTGGCCCCTCCTGACGGCCCCAGGTGCCCGCGACGCGCTCTGGCTGTCGCTGCGCACCTCGGTCGTCGCGACGGTCCTGTGCGTGGCGCTCGGCGTGCCGCTCGCGCTGCTCCTGGCGCGCGCCGCGTTCCCCGGACGACGGGTCGTACGCGCCCTGCTCCTGCTCCCGCTCGTGCTGCCGCCCGTGGTGGGCGGCCTGGCGCTGCTGACCCTGCTCGGGCGCAGCGGGCTGCTGGGCGGTGTGCTCGAGGTCCTCGGGATGCGCGTCCCGTTCACGACGGCGGCCGTGGTGCTCGCACAGGCATTCGTGGCCCTCCCGTTCCTGGTCCTGACGCTGGACGGCGCCCTGCGGTCCCACGACACAGCGCACGAGGACGTCGCCGCGACGCTCGGCGCCCGGCCGACCCGGATCCTGCTGCGGGTGACGCTGCCCGCCCTCGCGCCGGCGCTGGTCTCGGGAACGGTCCTGGCCTTCGCCCGCGCGCTCGGCGAGTTCGGCGCGACCATCACGTTCGCGGGCGCGCTCCAGGGCGTTACCCAGACCCTGCCCCTCGAGATCTACCTGCAGCGCTCGTCCGACCCCGACGCCGCCGTAGCGCTCTCCCTCGTGCTGGTGGTCGTCGCGCTGGCGATCATCATCGCCGCGTACGGTCCGTGGTTCCCTCAGGTCCCCGAGCAGGGTGCCGCCGGCACCGGTGGACCGACGCCGGCGAACGGCCGGACCTCACCAAGCCCGGCGGCCGAACCGGACGGGTGGTCGTCCGCGGCCGCTCGACCCGGCGGGCGGCCGCGCGGTACCGGAGGCGGCGGACCGGCGCTCGACGCGGCGGCAGCCGGCGGGCCCGTCGCCGGCGGAGCGACGGTGGGCGGCCGGGCCAGGCCGCCCGCCCCGCTGCACGTGCGCCTCCGGGTACCGGAACGTGGCGTCGACCTCGCCATCGACGTGGCGCCGGGCGAGGTCGTCGCCGTCCTGGGGCCGAACGGTGCGGGCAAGTCGACCTTGCTCCAGGCCGTAGCGGGCCTCGGCGGTCACCGCGGAGACGTCACTGTCACGATCGGGGACCGTGTCCTCGCCGGTCCCGGTGTACGCACCACACCGCCGCGTGACCGGCGCGTCGGCTGGCTCGGGCAGCGTGCCCTGCTGCTGCGGCACCTGTCGGTGGTCGACAACGTGGCCTTCGGCCCCGTCTCCCGGGGTATGTCACGGGACGCGGCCCGCGCTCTCGCGATGTCCCTCCTGTCCGACGTCGGTGCCGCGCACCTCGCAGGCCGCCGCCCCCACGAGCTCTCGGGCGGCCAGGGGCAGCGTGTGGCGATCGCTCGGGCGCTGGCCACCGACCCCGACGTGCTGCTCGTGGACGAACCGTTCTCGGCGCTCGACGTCGGTGCAGCCCAGCATGCCCGGCTGCTGCTGCAGGCGGCGCACCGGGCCGCGCCCCGCACCACCCTGCTCGTCACGCACGACCTGCTGGACGTCGCCCAGCTCGCCGACCGGGTCGTCGTGCTCGAGGAAGGCCGTGTGGTCGAGGACGGTCCAGCCGGCGAGGTGCTCACGCGGCCGCGGTCGACGTTCGGCGGGCGCTTCGCCGGCGTGAACCTGCTGGTGGGCAGGGTGGTGAGGGCTGCAGCCGGAGGCGGGCGCGGGCGTGCGGCCGAAGCCGCCGAGGGGTCGAGCGCGGAGGTGGCCACCACGCTCGGCGAGGTCCACGGCACCACGGAGGACGTGCTCGACGCCGGCGCGGAGGCCGTCGCCCTCTTCGAACCGCGCGCGGTGTCGGTGCACCGGGACCCACCAGGTGGGAGCCCACGCAACGCCTTCCGGGTCCTGCTGACCGGGATCGAACCCCATGGCCCCCTGTTGCGGATGTGGGCCACCGCCGGACGACGCCCACACACCGAACCCGGTACCGGGGACACCGGGGCTGCCTGCGCGGACAGCCCGACGGCCCCGACGCAGATAGCCGCCGACCTCACGCCCGCCGCCGTCGCCGAGCTCGGCGCGGTGCCCGGGGAACGGCTCTGGTTCGTCGTGAAGGCAGCCGAGGTGACGGTGCTCCTGCGGTAGGGGCTCTCGGCCCCCGCCCGCTGGCGTCGCCGTCAGGCCAGGATCTGGCCCACGCGCTGCGCCGAGGCCGCGAACGAGCCGGTCAGCGGCAGCTCGGGCAGGATGACTGCCTGGGCGGCGTGATAGACATCGGGCTTGCCGACCCACGTGCGGCCCGACGGCCGGTTCTCCGTGTCGAGCTCGTGGTGCCAGGACCCGTGCTCGGTGTCGATCAGGTTCGCCTGGATCCACGCCCACCACTCGGCCTCGAGCTCCGCGTAGCGCGCCTCGCCCGTGACCCGCCCCAGCACGTGCGCGGTGGCGACCGCCTCGGCGGCAACCCAGTGGAAGCGGCGCGCCTCGACCGGCGTACCCGACCAGTCGGTCGTGTAGACGAAGCCGCCACCGTCGACGTCCCAGCCGTCCGCGACCGCGCGGTCGAACAGCGCGACGGCCGCTTCGGTCCGGCGCCCCTCCGTGCCGGCCTCCGCGTCGATCTGCAGCAGCAGCCGGGACCACTCGAGACCGTGGCCGGGTGTCGCGCCGTACGGCTTGAACGGGTCATGGGGCCGGTCCGCGTTGTACTCGAGCTGCGGGGTCCACGCGGCATCGAAGTGCTCCGGAATCCGCCACTCGTTCGACGAGGCCCAGCCCACCACGCGGTCCCCGATCGCCGCCGCCCGCTCCAGCCACAGGCCGTCGCCCGTCGCGGCGTGCGCGGCGAGCAGTGCCTCGACGGAGTGCATGTTCGCATTCACCCCGCGGTAGTCCGACGCCGAAGTCCAGTCGCGTGACCGCTCGTCCAGGTGCAGCTCGTGCTCCGGCTCCCAGAACCGGGCGTCGAGCACCGCGAGAGCCATGGTGAGCAGCTCTGACGCACCGCGGATACCGGCAACCTTGCCGGTCGACGCGGCAAGCACCACGAAGGCATGCGCGTAGGCCTCTTTGGTGCCGACCAGCTCGTCGCCCTCGCCCCTGGCAGCGAGCCACCCGCCGAACTCGGCGTCGGCCAGCACGTCCCGGAGACCGCTGATAGCCCGCGCGGCATACTCGTCGGCACCGCTCACCCCCAGCAGATGCCCGACCGCGAAGATGTGCGCCATCCGCGACGTGATCCACGTTTCCACCGGGTGTGAATCGTCGGGGCGGCCCTCGTCGTCGAGCCAACAGGCGGCCCCGTCCGCACGGATCGAGCCCTCGGCGAAACGCAGCAGCGAGACGAAGTGGTCCCTGCGCCACGAGGCCCCAGTGGTGCCTGCGGACTGGTTGCTGGTGGTGCCCGCACCGGTGCGGGTTGTGTCTGCGTTCACACAGTCACGATAGCCGGGGCGGCTGTGTGCCCGGCAACTTGCCCAGGGACGCGGCCGGCCGCACCTGCCCTGCACCGTCGTGGGTGGGGCCTGGTCGGGGGTTCCAGTGGTCATGAGGGAAATGCAGTCAGGGGGTGGAACCCGCACCAACCCCTGAAGGGTTGTGCGGGTTCCACCCCCTGCTGGGAATGGTTGTCCGGCGGCGTCCTACTCTCCCACCCCGTCTCCAGGGCAGTACCATCGGCGCTGTAGGGCTGAGCTTCCGGGTTCGGAATGGGACCGGGCGTTTCCCCTACGCTATGACCACCGTAACACTATCGAGAAGGCAAACCCCCAGCCCACCCACACACACCCACCCACTCAAGAGAGTAGTGGTGCGGGGGTGTAAAAGGGGTTGGTGCCCGTGACTCGGGAACCGCATAGTGGACGCGTCAACAATCAATGAAACTTATTAGCCATGAAGATGTGTTGTGAAGTTATCGGCAGTTAGTACCGGTCAGCTCCGACAGTCGTTAGTCCTGTCTTCCACATCCGGCCTATCAACCCAGTGGTCTGCTGGGTGCCTCTCACACCACAAGGGTGTCTGGAAACCTCATCTCGAAGCAGGCTTCCCGCTTAGATGCTTTCAGCGGTTATCCCTTCCGAACGTAGCCAACCAGCCGTGCTCCTGGCGGAACAACTGGCACACCAGAGGTTCGTCCGTCCCGGTCCTCTCGTACTAGGGACAGCCCTTCTCAAGTTTCCTGCGCGCGCAGCGGATAGGGACCGAACTGTCTCACGACGTTCTAAACCCAGCTCGCGTACCGCTTTAATGGGCGAACAGCCCAACCCTTGGGACCTACTCCAGCCCCAGGATGCGACGAGCCGACATCGAGGTGCCAAACCATGCCGTCGATATGGACTCTTGGGCAAGATCAGCCTGTTATCCCCGGGGTACCTTTTATCCGTTGAGCGACGGCGCTTCCACAAGCCACCGCCGGATCACTAGTTCCGACTTTCGTCCCTGCTCGACCTGTCGGTCTCACAGTCAAGCTCCCTTGTGCACTTGCACTCGACACCTGATTGCCAACCAGGCTGAGGGAACCTTTGAGCGCCTCCGTTACATTTTAGGAGGCAACCGCCCCAGTTAAACTACCCACCAGGCACTGTCCCTGATCCGGATTACGGACCGAGGTTAGACATCCGAAGCGATCAGAGTGGTATTTCAACAATGACTCCACCCGAGCTGGCGCCCGGACTTCACAGTCTCCCACCTATCCTACACAAACCGCACCGAACACCAATACCAAGCTATAGTAAAGGTCCCGGGGTCTTTCCGTCCTGCTGCGCGTAACGAGCATCTTTACTCGTAGTGCAATTTCGCCGAGTTCGCGGTTGAGACAGCGGAGAAGTCGTTACGCCATTCGTGCAGGTCGGAACTTACCCGACAAGGAATTTCGCTACCTTAGGATGGTTATAGTTACCACCGCCGTTTACTGGGGCTTAAATTCTGAGCTTCGCCCGAAGGCTGACTCGTCCTCTTAACCTTCCAGCACCGGGCAGGCGTCAGTCCGTATACATCGTCTTGCGACTTCGCACGGACCTGTGTTTTTAGTAAACAGTCGCTTCTCCCTGGTCTCTGCGGCCCTCCCCGCGTCCCCCAGCAAGTGGGTTAACGGTTCAGGCCCCCCTTCTCCCGAAGTTACGGGGGCATTTTGCCGAGTTCCTTAACCACGATTCTCTCGATCGCCTTAGTATTCTCTACCTGACCACCTGAGTCGGTTTAGGGTACGGGCGGCTAGTCCCTCGCGTCGAGGCTTTTCTAGGCAGCATAGGATCACCAGATTCCCGCATACACGGTCACTATCAGCTCTCACCCTTAATGCCCCACGGATTTGCCTATGGGACGGGCTACAACCTTGGACGTGGACAACCATCGCCACGCCTGGCTACCTTCCTGCGTCACCCCTGTTAACACGCTTACCTACTACCGGATCAGGTCCCACGCCTTACTCACGATGACACCCGAAGGTGTCGGTGTGAGCTCGGGGTGGTTAGTATCACCGGGCTCGGTATGGGCGGTACTTCGCCGGTAGGAGAATATCAACTCCTTGTCCATCGACTACGCCTGTCGGCCTCGCCTTAGGTCCCGACTTACCCAGGGCGGATGAACCTGGCCCTGGAACCCTTGGTCATTCGGCGGACGGGATTCACACCCGTCATTCGCTACTCATGCCTGCATTCTCACTCGTGTAGGCTCCACCGCTGGATCACTCCGCGACTTCACTGCCCACACGACGCTCCCCTACCCACCCACACACCTGAACACACACCACAAGGGCGCATGCTGGGCTAACGTGTGAGTGCCACGGCTTCGGCGGTGTGCTTGAGCCCCGCTACATTGTCGGCGCGGAATCACTTGACCAGTGAGCTATTACGCACTCTTTCAAGGGTGGCTGCTTCTAAGCCAACCTCCTGGTTGTCTGTGCAACTCCACATCCTTTCCCACTGAGCACACGCTTAGGGGCCTTAGCCGGTGATCTGGGCTGTTTCCCTCTCGACCACGGAGCTTATCCCCCGCAGTCTCACTGCCGCGCTTGCACTTACCGGCATTCGGAGTTTGGCTGACGTCAGTAACCTGGTGAGGCCCATTAGCCATCCAGTAGCTCTACCTCCGGTAAGAAACACGCGACGCTGCACCTAAATGCATTTCGGGGAGAACCAGCTATCACGAAGTTTGATTGGCCTTTCACCCCTAACCACAGGTCATCCCCCAGGTTTTCAACCCTGGTGGGTTCGGTCCTCCACGCCGTCTTACCGGCGCTTCAACCTGCCCATGGCTAGATCACTTCGCTTCGGGTCTAGACCCGGCGACTCAATCGCCCTATTCGGACTCGCTTTCGCTACGGATACCCCACACGGGTTAACCTCGCCACCGAGCACTAACTCGCAGGCTCATTCTTCAAAAGGCACGCCGTCACCCCTACTATGGAGGCTCCGACGGATTGTAGGCACACGGTTTCAGGTACTATTTCACTCCCCTCCCGGGGTACTTTTCACCTTTCCCTCACGGTACTTGTCCGCTATCGGTCACTAGGTAGTATTTAGGCTTAGCAAGTGGTCTTGCCAGATTCACACGAGATTTCACGGGCCCCGTGCTACTTGGGATCCCCTCCACCAGGCCGCGCCATTTCGTCTACGGGACTCCCACCCACTACGGTCCGGTATTCAACCCGGTTCGACTATGACACGACTTTCTTACTGGCTGGAAGACTGTCAGATCTTCCCAGAAGGTCCCACAACCCCGCACACGCAACGCCTGACAGCTTGACACGCATACGGTTTGGCCTCATCCGCTTTCGCTCGCCACTACTCACGGAATATCTCTTCCTGTCGGTACTGAGATGTTTCACTTCCCGACGTTCCCTCCACACGCCCTATACATTCAGGCGCGGGTAACCGAACATGACTTCGGCTGGGTTCCCCCATTCGGAGACCCTCGGATCACAGCTCGTCTGCCAACTCCCCGAGGATTATCGCAGGCTACAACGTCCTTCTTCGGCTCCTAGTGCCAAGGCATCCACCAATGTGCCCTAAAAAACTTCGAACAACACTACAATCACAGAAACCAAGATGACCACAAAACAAGGAACCACACACCCGAAAGCACATGGCCCACCATTTCACGGTCGCAATCTTGGAAAATTTCAAAGATGCTCGCGTCCACTATGCAGTTCTCAAGCAACGGACGAACCCACCAGGCAACCCGTGACACCACACCCACCACTGAACCAGTCAGCATGAGCGGGTATGACACGAACCTCGTGACCCGTACTCGAACCAGAAACACCCGACACATGGCCGGTGGTCTCAGGACCCAACAGTGTGCTTGGCGAACCCCCACCCCCGGCAGACCGCGTTCCAACCCGTGACAAGCACCGGCGTACTAGCAGCCACCCCGAACGAGGAAGACTCTTCGTCAATGTTCCACCCATGAGCAACCACCCCAGACACGAACGGCCTGGGCCTGGCCTCTGCCACCAGCACCAACCATCGCCCCGAAGAGCGGCCCCGAAGAGCTGGCCGGCGACCCCACGATGTGAGGCCTGATGGAGATGAGCTCCTTAGAAAGGAGGTGATCCAGCCGCACCTTCCGGTACGGCTACCTTGTTACGACTTAGTCCCAATCGCCAGTCCCACCTTCGACCACTCCCTCCCACAAGGGGTTGGGCCGTGAGCTTCGGGTGTTACCAACTTTCGTGACTTGACGGGCGGTGTGTACAAGGCCCGGGAACGTATTCACCGCAGCGTTGCTGATCTGCGATTACTAGCGACTCCGACTTCACGGGGTCGAGTTGCAGACCCCGAT
This sequence comes from Promicromonospora vindobonensis, assembly GCF_042685865.1. Lineage (NCBI taxonomy): Bacteria > Bacillati > Actinomycetota > Actinomycetes > Micrococcales > Promicromonosporaceae > Promicromonospora > Promicromonospora vindobonensis. The sequence goes on from NZ_JBHUOG010000001.1 coordinate 2,122,410, forward strand.
CCGAACTGAGACCGGCTTTTTGGGATTCGCTCCACCTCACGGTATCGCAGCCCTCTGTACCGGCCATTGTAGCATGCGTGAAGCCCAAGACATAAGGGGCATGATGATTTGACGTCATCCCCACCTTCCTCCGAGTTGACCCCGGCAGTCTCCCATGAGTCCCCGGCATAACCCGCTGGCAACATAGGATAAGGGTTGCGCTCGTTGCGGGACTTAACCCAACATCTCACGACACGAGCTGACGACAACCATGCACCACCTGTGTACGAGTGTCCAAAGAGAACCCCATCTCTGGGGCTTTCTCGTACATGTCAAGCCTTGGTAAGGTTCTTCGCGTTGCATCGAATTAATCCGCATGCTCCGCCGCTTGTGCGGGCCCCCGTCAATTCCTTTGAGTTTTAGCCTTGCGGCCGTACTCCCCAGGCGGGGCACTTAATGCGTTAGCTACGGCACAGAACGAGTGGAACCCGCCCCACACCTAGTGCCCAACGTTTACGGCATGGACTACCAGGGTATCTAATCCTGTTCGCTCCCCATGCTTTCGCTCCTCAGCGTCAGTAACTGCCCAGAGACCTGCCTTCGCCATCGGTGTTCCTCCTGATATCTGCGCATTCCACCGCTACACCAGGAATTCCAGTCTCCCCTACAGTACTCTAGTCTGCCCGTACCCGATGCAAGCCCACAGTTGAGCCATGGGATTTCACACCAGACGCGACAGACCGCCTACGAGCTCTTTACGCCCAATAATTCCGGACAACGCTTGCGCCCTACGTATTACCGCGGCTGCTGGCACGTAGTTAGCCGGCGCTTCTTCTGCAGGTACCGTCACTTTCGCTTCTTCCCTGCTGAAAGAGGTTTACAACCCGAAGGCCGTCATCCCTCACGTGGCGTCGCTGCATCAGGCTTTCGCCCATTGTGCAATATTCCCCACTGCTGCCTCCCGTAGGAGTCTGGGCCGTGTCTCAGTCCCAGTGTGGCCGGTCGCCCTCTCAGGCCGGCTACCCGTCGACGCCTTGGTAGGCCATTACCCCACCAACAAGCTGATAGGCCGCGAGCCCATCCCCCACCGAAAAACTTTCCAACACACACCATGCGGTACGTGTTCATATCCGGTATTAGACCTCGTTTCCAAGGCTTATCCCGAAGTAGGGGGCAGGTTGCTCACGTGTTACTCACCCGTTCGCCACTGATCCACCCAGCAAGCTGGGCTTCACCGTTCGACTTGCATGTGTTAAGCACGCCACCAGCGTTCGTCCTGAGCCAGGATCAAACTCTCCGTAAAAGAGAAACATCCACACCCACCCCAAAAGGGCAGGCACGAACAATGATACCGGCCAGACCAATCTGATGATTAAGATCTGTCCAAACAACCCCTCACAGAACATGACCACACCAACCGAACGGTCAGCACAGCCACACCCACAAGGGTTAAAACTTTGGCATTGACTATCAAGCACACTGTTGAGTTCTCAAACAACCGACGCACACCGTCAGAGTCATCATCTTCTAGATGCTGACCCCATCCGGGGCAACCTCTTCAACTTACCAGACCGGATCCCGCCCCGCAAACTCGCTAATCCTGATGGACCAGCATGCTCTATACGAGAGGATCCACATCCGATATCCCGCAAGGCAATACGATCTGCCTTGCATCAGAGATGGGATCCAGCCCCGGCGCGGCCACTCGGACCGTTTCCGGCCCTCGTGTCCGTCGGCCCGTCGGGCTGACATCCAGAACAGTACGTCAGGTGCTGGGGTGCGTCAAAGCCGGGGCCGGTGACGGCGGACACAGAGCCGCTGTTCACCGACTGTTTTTCCAAGAGCGCCTCAGGTTCGAGCGACCCGAGGCCATGTCGAGGGCCGTTGCCGCCCCCTGGAGCCGTCGCTTGGGCGTGGCCAGGCCAAGAACTCCCCCGGTCGGCCATGTGTACGTAATCTTTGATTCAGATTTCGCCATCAACGCAAACGAGCGCTCGCGCGGCCCGAACCGGCAGGCCCGCACGGCCCCCGAGACGCCGTCGGGCCGGCGGCCGCCAGGCCAATGGGGCGGGAGCCTTACCTCGAGGTGGAGCCCAGGCTCAGGCCGAGCATTTCTTCGAGCTCCCCGTGCGAGACGCCGTAGGTCTCGACGACGCGGGCGCCGCCGCCGGGCGAAGCGTCCGGCCCGACGTCGAGTACCGCGACGTCGCTGTAGATCCGCGACACACAACCGACGCCCGTGAGCGGAAGCGTGCACTCGGTGACGAGCTTGGGCTGGCCGTCCTTGGTCAGCAGCTTCATCATGACGACAGTCCGCTTGGCGCCCACGGCAAGGTCCATCGCCCCTCCGACCGCGGGGACCGCACCGGGCTCACCGGTGGACCAGTTCGCGAGGTCGCCTGATACCGACACCTGGAACGCGCCCAGCACACAGACGTCGATGTGGCCGCCGCGCATCATCGCGAACGAGTCGGCCTGGTGAAAGTACGAGGCGCCGGCACGCTCGGTCACGGGGACCTTGCCCGCGTTGATCAGCTCCGGGTCCACGTGCTCCGGATGCGGCGTCGGTCCCATACCCAGCAGCCCGTTCTCCGTGTGCAGGGTGATGCCGGAACCCTCGGGCAGGTGTTCGGCCACGAGCGTCGGAAGCCCGATGCCCAGGTTCACGTACGAGCCGGGCCGGATGTCGGCGGCCACGCGAGCAGCCATCTGCACCGTGGACAACGGGGCGGTACCTCGTGCACCGCCCGGGATCACCTCCGCGCTCACGTGGCAGCTCCCCGTTCTGAGGGCCGCGCGCCCGCGAGCGTGGTCGAGCCCTCTATCGGCACCACCGCGTCGACGTAGATGCCAGGTGTCACCACCGTCTCGGGATCGATCGCCCCGGCGGGCACCACCTCGTTCACCTGAACCACCGTCCTCTGCGCTGCCGTAGCCATGACCGGTCCGAAGTTCCGGGCCGTCTTGCGGTAGACGAGGTTGCCTGCGCCGTCGGCCCTGAATGCCTTGACCAGGGCGAGGTCGGCGCGGAGCGGGGACTCGAAGACCATCGGGACGCCGTCGATCACCCGGGTCTCCTTGCCCGCGGCGAGCGGCGTGCCGTAACCGGTCGGCGTGAAGAAGCCGCCCAGGCCGGCCCCTGCCGCTCGGATCCGCTCGGCCAGGTTCCCCTGTGGCACCAGCTCGAGCTCGATCCGGCCTGCACGGTAGGCCGCGTCGAAGTGCCAGGAGTCCACCTGGCGGGGAAAGGAGCAGACGATGCGGCGAACACGGCCGAGGTGGATCAGTCGCGCCAGCGCGTCGTCACCGTTGCCCGCGTTGTTCGAGACGACGACGAGATCGCCCGCGCCGTGTTCCAGCAGCGCCTCGATGAGCTCGACCGGCTGCCCTGCGGGTCCGAACCCGCCGATCATCACTGTCGAACCGTCGGCGACGTCGCCAAGGGCCTCCGCTGCGGTCGGCGCGAGCTCGACAGTCACGCCGCGCCTCGGCGGCCGCACGGCACGCGCGTCTCGTCGTGGACGATTGCGTGCTTCATGATCTCCACCCCCGCTTGTTCGCAGAGCGCACATACGTTCTATCTGCGCACATTCACGCTAGCAGCGGAGCTCAGGTTCGGGTACGGGCGAGATCGGCCTCGATCTCACGGGCCGCACGCAGCAGCGGCGGCAGGAACTCGGCGACCATCTCCTCGACCGGGCCGCGACGAACCGGGGCGGAGACGTTCACCGCGGCGATCACCCGCCCGCCGGCGTCACACAGCGGTGCGGCGATCGAGCGCAGGCCTTCCTCCAGCTCCTGGTCGACGAGCGCCCAGCCCTGCTCCCGGACCGAAGCCAGCTCGGCGCGCAGCACCCCCTTGTCCGTGATCGTGCGCGCGGTCAACGGCACCAGGGCGGCGGCGGCCAGGAAGGCCTCGCGCTCGCCGTCGGACACGTGCGCAAGGACCGCGCGTCCCATCGAGGTGGCAGACGCCGGGAACCTCGTGCCGACCTGGATGGCAGCGGACATGATGCGGTGAGTGGCCACGCGCGCGACGTAAACGATGTCGGCACCGTCGAGCACCGCCACCGACGACGACTCCCCTACGTCCTCCACCAGCTGCTCCAGGTGGGGCTGCGCCACTTCGGGCAGCGACAGGCTCGACAGGTAGGCGTACCCGAGCTCGAGCACCTGGGGACGGAGCGCGAACACCCGCCCGTCGGTCACCACGTAACCGAGCTCCACCAGGGTGTGCAGGAAGCGGCGTGCCGATGCCCGGCTCAGCTCGGCCTCCCGAGCGACCTCGCTCAAGGTCATCCGAGCGCGATCCGAGCCGAACGCGCGGATCACCGCGAGCCCCCGCTCGAGGGACTGGACGAACTCCCCCGACCGGGTACCGGCGTCCTGAACGATCTCGCTCATCTCGGGTCCTCCCTGCCGCGTGCGCTTCCGCTCTGCATCCTCGGCCGGGCATCCGGCCGCTGCAGCTCGCACACGTGCGACCGGCGGGGGTGCGTCGCCTGGGCGGCACGCCCGTCCGGGGTCCTCCCAGGGCCGACGGCGGAGCGCATCGTTGAGCTCCGACGCCTGCCGCCCTGGTCGCACTCCGAACGGGTGTGCCGCACGTGAACGTAGCGACAGCCCGGAGCCTTGGTCAACAGTCGAGTGGCCTGGGTCACAACCGTGACCCGATCGGGACCTGCGGATGGGGCCGTGACCTGTCGGCTCCCCTGCGCACAACACGCACAACAGAAGAGCCCCGACCGGCATGGTGCCGGTCGGGGCTCTTCGCAGTATGTGCGCCCGAAGGGATTCGAACCCCCAACCTTCTGATCCGTAGTCAGATGCTCTATCCGTTGAGCTACGGGCGCTAGTTGTACTGCACACTACTGGCCTGCCGTTCACACGGCCGACCGACGAGAACATTACCGCCTGTTCGACGTGGGCCCAAACCCAAATCCACCTCAGCAGGGGAGAACTCCGTCACAGCCCTCCGGATGGCCCGCTCGCACCGCACCTACGCCACGGGCCCTTCCACAGAAAAGGCCCCGGGCGTCACGCGCGGCCGGGACCTTCCTGGCGGAGACGGAGGGATTTGAACCCTCGAACGGGTTGCCCCGTTACCACCTTAGCAGGGTGGCGCACTAGACCTGACTATGCGACGTCTCCTCGCGGTTGGCTCTACCAGGTAGGCCCATGCCGCGCGGCCCAGGCTACCTGGCGTACGGCGCGCTGAGCAAAGCGGAGGGCTCGCCGGCGCCTCGATCGACCTCCGATCCGCGGCATCCCGCCGATTTTTCCACCCGAACCCGCAGCCGTGCGGACGGCCCTGCATGGTCCGCTGCGCCATCCGGACCCGTATTTCATACAGCGTCAATAGCGAGTACATTCGCGGTCATGGACTATGACGTCTTGGTGATCGGGTCAGGCTTCGGCGGCAGCGTTGCCGCCCTCCGCCTGACCGAAAAGGGGTACCGGGTCGGCGTGCTCGAGGCGGGCCGCAGGTACGAGGACCACGAGTTCGCCAAGAACTCCTGGCACCTCAAGCAGTTCCTGTGGGCGCCGGCGCTCGGCTGCTACGGGATCCAGCGGGTGCGACTGCTGCGCAACGTCCTGTGCCTGACGGGCGCGGGCGTCGGCGGCGGATCTCTGGTCTACGCCAACACCTTGTACCGGCCCCTCGACCCGTTCTACGCGGATCACGCGTGGTCCCACATCACCGACTGGAAGTCGGAGCTCGCGCCGTACTACGACCAGGCGGAGCGCATGCTCGGCGTCGTCCAGTACCACGGCCGGTCCCCCGCCGACGCGATCATCCGAGGCGTCGCAGAGGACATGGGAGTGAGCCACACGTTCCGGCCCACGCGTGTGGGGGTCTACTTCGGGCCGGGCGGCGCCGAGGACCCGGCGCCCGGCTGCCGTGCCGCCGACCCGTACTTCGGCGGTGCTGGACCGGAGCGCAGCGGCTGCACCGAGTGCGGCGAGTGCATGACCGGCTGCCGGCACGGCGCCAAGAACACTCTGGTCAAGAACTACCTCTACCTCGCGGAACGCGGGGGCGCGGTGGTCCACCCGCTCACGACGGCCGACGTCGTACGACCGCTGCCCGACGGCGGCTACGAGATCCGTACGCACCGCACCGGCAGGAGATGGGGCGGCAGACAGCGGTTCACCGCACGTCAGGTCGTGTTCGGCGCAGGCACCCTCGGCACGCAGCGCCTGCTGCACGCCATGAAGGACACCGGGACGCTGCCGCGCCTGTCGGAACGCCTCGGGCATCTCACGCGCACCAACTCGGAGGCGCTGCTCGGTGCGATGACGCACAAGGTCGGCACGACGGACTACTCACGCGGTGTCGCCATCACCTCGTCGTTCTACCCGAGCGAGAGCACGCACATCGAGCCCGTGCGCTACGGCCACGGCTCCAACGTCATGGCCGCGCTCCAGCACATCCTGGTCGACGGCGGGCCGTTCCGGTTCCTCCGGTGGTTCGGCGAGATGGGCAAGAACCTCAGGTCGCTCCCCGTGCTGCTCGACTGGCGCCGCTGGTCGGAGCGGACGATCATCGCCCTGGTCATGCAGGCACAGGACAACTCCCTGACCACCGTCACCAGGCGGGCGCTCTTCGGCCGGTTCATGACGTCCACGCAGGGCACCGGAGCCCCGAACCCGAGCTGGATCCCCGAGGGACACGACGCCGCGCGCCGCATCGCCGACAAGATGGGCGACGAGGGTGTCGAAGGCATCGCCGGCGGCACCATCGGGGACCCGTTCAACATCCCACTGACCGCGCACATCCTGGGTGGCTGCGCCATCGGGTCCGACGTCGACAGCGGGGTGGTCGACCCCTACCTGCGGGTGTTCGGCCACGAGGGCCTGCACGTCATGGACGGCGCGGCGGTGACCGCCAACCTCGGGGTCAACCCCTCGCTCACCATCACGGCGCAGGCCGAGCGCGCGTGCGCGCTGTGGCCCAACGTGGGCGAGCCGGACTCACGTCCGGTCCTCGGGGCGGGCTACAGGGCCGTGGAACCGGTGCGCCCCACCGCTCCGGTCGTGCCGGAGGCAGCACCCGCCGCACTGCGCCTGCCCATCGTCGGCATCACCTGACCGCTGTCCTCGGGGCGGACACGACGATGGCTGGAACCCGGGTCGGGTTCCAGCCATCGTCGTACGTACCGCCGGCGGAGGGCGAGGGATTCGAACCCCCGGTGGGTTGCCCCACAACGGTTTTCAAGACCGTCACATTAGGCCGCTCTGTCAGCCCTCCTCGCCGCGTCGGACCCGCCATGCAACAGGCAGGACGACGCGGCCACACAGTCTAGCCTCTGCCCGGACAGCGACGGCGGGCCGCCCTCAGGGTGGCCCGCCGTCCGCGGAGTACTGGAGAGTGACTCAGCCCTGCGCCTGCGCGCCGGACCGGAGCTGCCGCATCGCGAGCTGGACCAGCGCGATGAGAGTCTGCTTCGTCGCCGCGCGGGAGCGTGCGTCGGTGTAGAGCATCGGCACGTGCGAGGGGATCTGCAGCGCCTCGCGCACGTCCTCGAGCCGGTGCTTGGCCACGCCGTCGAAGCAGTTCACGCCCACGACGAACGGGATGTTGCGCGACTCGAAGTAGTCGATCGCCGGGAAGCACTGCTCCAGGCGGTCGGTGTCGACCAGGACGACGGCACCGATCGCACCGCGCACCAGGTCGTCCCACATGAAGAGGAAGCGGTCCTGGCCCGGGGTACCGAACAGGTAGAGCCACAGGTTGCCCGGAAGCTCCACGCGACCGAAGTCCATGGCCACCGTCGTGGTGGTCTTGCGGTCGGTGACCCCACCGGCGTCGTCGACGCCCACCGAGTGCTCCGTCATGGCAGCCTCGGTGTTCAGCGGTTCGACGTCGGAGATCGACCCGATGAACGTCGTCTTGCCCACGGCGAAGCCGCCCGCGACGACGATCTTGACGACAGTCGGCGCAGTGCGCTCGGCAGCGGGCTGTGCGCCCGGGGCCGCCTGTGCGCCGGCGTTACCGGTCGGAGCCTGCTGCATCACCGGCGGTGCCGGTTGCGCCTGCGCCGGGCGTGACGCCTGTGCGGTGGGCGCTGGAGCCCCACCGCCGCCACCCAGCACGCTCTGGCGCGCAGGCGTGTTCGAGCTAGCGGTCGCAGTGCCGGCGTTACCCGACACCGGGGCCCAGTTGGGACCGCTGCGGGCCCCGCCGTCAGAGGGCGGAAATGCCATTCAGAACACTCTCCAAGACGCTCAGCGACAGGCCCGAGTTCGAGCTGCCGTGGCCTGTGTGGACGTTAACCGGTGTCGAGGTGTGCACGGTGACGTGCCCTTCCTCCTGCATGTCCGACACAAGAATCCGGACGACACCAAGGGGCAGCCGCAAGAGGGCTGAGAGCTCGGCGATCGACACGTACGTGTGCGCGGCGTGCTGGAGGATCGCGCGCTTCTCGGGCGGCAACCCGAAACTGCTGACCGCGCCGGGCAGAACCTCCACGAGGGCCTCGAGCGGCAGGTCGGACAACTCCGACCGGACCCGGCCTCCGGTGACCGCGTAGGGGCGCACGGTGGACGTCTCACGGACTTCCCCATGTCCCTGGGAACCGAAAGGTGCGTACGTCATGGTCGAGTCCTCATCCCACGCTGGCGGCTCGGGTCTGCCCATCGACCGGGAGGCTGCCACGCATCTCCGAGATCAGCTGCGGCGTGAGCGTGGCCTCGGTGCGGGACACCAGGAGAGCCATCTCGTAGCCGATAAGACCGATATCGCACGTAGCCTCCGCGACCACGCCGAGCACGGACCCGTTCGAGACGTTCATCAGAAAAAGGAAGCCATTGTCCATCTCGATGATTGCCTGACGGACATTACCGCCGTTGAGCTGCCGAGAAGCTCCACGCGTAAGGCTTGACATACCCGAAACGATCGCCGCGAGCTGGTCGCCGCTGGTGCGGTCCAGCTGGTCGGACATCGCCATGAGCAGGCCGTCCGCCGACACGACCAGCGTGTGCCGGCTGCCGGGAACCGTACGCACGAAGTTGTCGAGCAGCCACCCGAAATTCGTTGCTTCGGTGCTGAGGGTCACTCTCTGTTCCTCCTAGTCAGAATCCACAGACGCGCTTGTCACCGCGACTGCGGCGCTGAGTCAGGGACATGATTCACGGTCGAGGGTGCCCACGTCGAGTCCCCATCGCCCTTCTTGCCGTTCTCGTGGTCCGATCCGCTCCCGTCCACGGATTCCGACCGGCCACGTGCGGTGGCCGACTGGAACGCCGAGAGTCGTGAGCGGAGCTGCTCGGGATCACGGTCAATGCGAGCTGAGAGGCGCTCGACGGTGGGATCCGCCCCGGTGCCGGAGGCACCGCGAGTGCGGCGGGTCAGACCGCCGCCCACAACCTCGGTGTTGACGGCCGCCGGACGGTACGAGTCGTTCTCTTTCACATCATCTTCCTGAAAAGCCCCTCGGCGAAGGAGGCTCGTCATCTCCTCGTAGAGAACCGCCGAAGCGGTCCACTCCGACCGAGCCTCCACCGAGTCCCGCACGTACTCCGGGTCCAGCGGATCCTTCCCGTCGCCGTCCGTACCGGCCGCCCGCTTGGCGAGCGGTGCCGGCGAGCCGTACGTGGGGTCGTACACAGCACCCGTCGGGTACGGCTCGCTGAACTCGCGAGCGGGAGCCTCGAAGGACTGCTGCGCGGTCGTCATCGGCACGGCCTGGGTGGCCGGGCTCGAGGCGAACGAGGTGGGCACCTGCTCAGGAGCCGGCGCGGGAGCCGGCGCTGCTGCGCGCGGCGCCGCGTCGACGAACGGGTTGCTGCCCTGAGCCGGCGCGGGAGCCGGGTTCGGCACGGGCACGGTGCCCCCGGCGGGAGCGTTCGGCACGGCAGGCATCGCCGACGTCAGCGACTCCTGAACCGCCCGCTGGTAGCCCTCCTGGTAACCCCGCTGATATGTCGGGTCCGCAAGAGGCTGGGCGGGAGCCGGAGCCGGCTGGGGCCGTGCGGGAGCCTGGGTCGGGAAAGTACCCGTCATCGGCCTCGTCGGCTGCGGGGCGGGAGCGCCCTGCGACGGGCCGCTCGGCGCCTGGAAGTCCTGCAGACCGTTCGGGACCTGGAAGTCCTGCGGCGGGCCGGCAGGTGCCTGGAAGTTCTGTGCCTGGAAGCTCTGCGTCTCCGCGTTCGGCGCAGTGGGGGCACTCGGTGCACCGAAGCTCGGCACACCGGCGACGGGCCCGCTCACCGTCTGGATGGGACGCGAGGCCGGGCGCTCCTGCGGCTGGTAGGCACGCAGCTCGCCGGTGGCGGGCTGACCCGGCCTGCGGCCGAACAGGCCGCGCTTCTGCTGGGCCGGCTTGGCACCCTGCTGGGTGCCCGAGCCGGTCGAGCGGCGGCTCGGGAGATCCGCCATGAGCTCCTCGAACGCGGGCAGCGCCTCGAAGGACGAGTCGGGTCCTTCCGGAGCGTCTGCCCCGAAGCCCTCCGACTGCCCGTCGTCGCCCCGCCTCGGACCGCCGTAGCTCTGCTGCGGTCCGCCGAAGCTCCGGGCGGACGCCGGTGCGTGGGACGACTGATCGCCATTCCCAGCCGGGAACCGCATCACGTCGGTGTCGGACATGCCCGGCAGGGCCGCCGGGTCCTGCGTGATCGGGTCGAGCTGCAGCGACTGTGTGCCGCCGCCGTCGACCGGGTCGATCGTGTTCAGCGAACGGAAGCTCGAGAACAGGGCGCTGCGCTGGTCGACGTCCACCGCGGCAGGCGTGGTGTCCTCGAAGACCGGCGCGACCGGCTCCTCCGGCTGCGGCGCACGCTGGCGGCTCGGGAGCGAGCTGCCCTCGGACACGTTCGCCGGCGGTGCCCAGGCGTTGTCGTCACCCTGGTACTCCTGCGGGAGCGACGGCGTCTGGATCTCCGGCAGCACGATCGAGCCGGTGGGCGTCGTCTCCGCCGTCGGCTGCGCAGCCGTCGAGCTGCGGCGTCGGGCCAGGCCGAGCGCCGTCGTGCCGTCCGTCAGGGCGTTGATGTCGACCTGCTGCGCGGCGGGCGCAGGCTGCGCCGCGAAGGCGGCAGCGGCAATCTGCGACGTACCGGTCGGGACCGGCATGCCGCTCTGCTGCGGGAAGGAGGTCGTGGCGGGCGAAGCCGCGGTGACGGCGGGCGAGCCGAAGCCGTTGGTGGGCGCACCAGCGCCCCGCATCGCTCCGGTGCCCGGACCTGTAGCAAGACCGCCGTTGAACTGCGAGGCGGCCGCCTGCGTGTTGGCCTCCAGCGGGTCCGTCGGCATCGGTAGCGGCATCGCGTTGTCCGGCATGAACAGCACCGCGGGGAAGCGGACCGTCACCTCGGTGCCGGTGCCACCCTCGCCGACGCCGAACTCCACCAGGGCACCGAGCCGGTCCGACAGGCGGCCGACCACGTAGAGGCCGAGGCGCTGGGCGCCGACGGCGTCCGACGCGGCGTGGCTGAGCACCTTGCGGTTCGCCTCGGCCACCTCGTCGGGGTTCATGCCCAGGCCGTGGTCACGGACGACGACGGTGACGAACTGCTCGTCACGAGCCGTCGTGACCTCGACCGGCGTGTGCGGCTCGGAGAACATCGTCGCGTTCTCGAGGAGCTCGGCCAGCAGGTGCGCGGCGTTCAGCGCGTTGTGCCCCAGCATCATCGGGTCGACCACGAGGTTCAGACGCACGCGGTCGTACAGCTCGATCTCGGAGGACGCCGTACGGATGACGTCGGAGACCGGCATGGGCTGGCGCACGCGACGGCCGGAGTCGATGCCTGCGAGAACCAGGAGGGACTCGGCGTTGCGCCGCATCCGGGTCGCGAGGTGGTCGAGGCGGAACAGGTTCGACAGCGTCGACGGGTCCTCCTCGGACCGCTCCAGGTCGTCGAGGAACGCGAGCTGGCGGTTGAGGAGCACCTGGTCACGCCGGGCCACGTTGACGAACATCTCGGCGATGGAGCCTCGGAGGGCTGCCTGTTCGCGAGCTACGTCGATGGTTGTTCGGTTGACGTCGTTGAACGCCGCGGCCAGCTGGCCGATCTCGTCCGACGACTCGACGGTGATCGGGTCGAGGTCGATGCTCGGGCCCTGTCCGGGGACCGACACCTGCTCCACCAGGGTGGGGAGGCGGTCACGGACCACGCCGGCGGCCTGGGTGAGGCGGCGCAGCGGGGAGACCAGACGACGAGCGATGACGAGCGCCGTGATGATCGAGAAGCCGAGGGCCGCGATCGCGATGCCACCGGTGAGGTAGGCGCGGTTCGCGGCGACGTCGGCCTGCTCCTGCGCGAAGCCCGCGGCATCCTGACGGACCGCGTCGCGGACGATGCGGCCTTCCTCCACCCACTTGGCGGACTCGCCCTCGAAGGCGTCGACCTGCGCCCCCTGGATGGCGTCGAGCTGGCCCCGCGCCATGTAGCCGCGGACCGTGCCGAGGACGCCGTCCATGACGGGCACCTGGTAGTCACCGGGGATGCGGTCGTAGAGGTCCTGCGTCTCGTCCCACTGGCGGTCGCCGAGGTTCACCAGGTCCGCCGCACGGAGCGACATCGTCCTGGCAGCTTCCGCCTTCTGCGGGTGGTTGTGGAAGATCCCGAGCGCCAGGGCGACGACAGGGCGCTCGTAGGTGTTCGTCAGCATGAGCTGGTCCATCGAGTGGTACGCCTCGAGCCGGGTACCCAGCTCACGGTCCTCCGACGTGTCGGCGATGGCGTCCATCACCTCGAGAGCTCCGTCGATGTAGCCGCCGTACGCATCCGTCGCCGCCTGCTCGGTGAGCCGTCCGTCAGCGACCTTCTTCTGCACGTCGGTGATGGCAGCGCGGTCCTCGATGGTCTCTGCCACGGCGGTCTTGACGCGCTGGTCGAGCATCGAGATGTCGATGTCGAGGAGAGCCTCGTCGCGCTCGTCGAGAGCCTTGATCGTCTGCGCCTGAGCGGCCGGCTTCGCCCACTTGGGGCTGCCGTCCTTGTTGGTCGCCTGGGTGACGCCGTCGTCCTCCATCTCCGGCACGCCCTGCAACAGGGCGGTACGGGCCAGGCTGCCTCTCTCGGTGTCGTCGATCATCGCAACGATGTTGTACGACCGCTCCTGCGCGAACGTCGTTCCTGCCTCGTCCTGGTACTCCAGCGCGGCGACGAGATCACTCGTCTGCTGCGCGCGCATCGCGTCGACCACCGACAGACCGATGATGTACGCCGCCGCGATGACCAGGACGATGGCAGGCGTGACCAGTGTCGCAAGAACTTTCCCGCGCACTCCCAACCTGCGGAACATGCGTACCTCTCTCCATCACTGATCCGGAAGGGGGTGGCGTGCGTCGTGCCCGCCGAACGCCCCTCGGTGCTGCGTACAAGTTACCGGCACCCGGTTTCCGCTGTCCCTCGTGAGGCCACACGGAAGTAGGCTTCATCGATGTGCGAGCCGTCACGATATCCGGACCGGGCCCATCAGGGAAACTCTCCGTTTCATCCCTGAATCCACCGATTGCTGGCCAAAGGGACGTGGTGATCACCGTCGCCGCTGCCGGAGTGAACCGTGCTGACCTGCTCCAACGCGCCGGATACTACCCCCCTCCGGCGGGTGCCCCCGACTGGCCGGGTCTTGAGATATCGGGAACTGTGAGGCGTGTCGGACCCGGCGTGTCGCGCTGGCGCGCCGGAGACCGGGTCACCGCCCTGCTCGAAGGTGGAGGTTACGCGGAGGAAGTAGTGGTCCGCGAGTCCCAGGTTCTGCCGGTTCCCGACGGTGTCGACCTGGTCGACGCCGCAGCGCTTCCCGAGGCCGCGTGCACGGTCTGGAACAACGTCGTCGACGTCGGGCGACTGCAGCCCGGCGAGTGGGTGCTGGTCCATGGCGGGTCCGGCGGCATCGGCACCATCGCGATCCAGATCGCCCGAGCGCTCGGCGCGCACGTGGCGACCACCGCCGGCGGGCCGGAGCGCACCGCGCGGTGCGCGGCGCTCGGAGCCGACCTGGTCATCGACCACCGGGAACAGGACTTCGTGGACGAGGTGCGGCGGGCGACGGACGGCCGCGGCGCCGACGTCGTGCTCGACCTGCTGGGCGGAGGTGCCCTCGGCGACAACGTCCGCGCACTCGCCAGGGGTGGCCGCCTTGTCGTGATCGGTATGCAGCAGGGGCGGCGCGGCGAGCTCGACCTCAGCGATCTCCTCGCCCGGCGGGGGACCGTCACCGGCACGCTCCTCAGGTCGCGACCGGCGGACGAGAAGGCGCGCATCGTCGCCGACACCGAGCAGCACGTGTGGCCGCTGGTGGCGGACGGGCGAGTGCGGCCGGTGGTGCACGCCCGCATCCCGTTCGCCGAGGCGCAGTCGGCGCACGAGCTGCTGGAGTCCGGCGAGGCCTTCGGCAAAGTCCTCCTGGTGCCCTGATCAACCCGTGCCTATATATAGGCATGGCCGACAATTTCGTTCCCGCGCGATCGCTGCCATGCGAACGACGGGCAATCCGGGCAAGACTGGGGTCATGACCGACGAGCGAGCCAACCCCCAGCCCGACGAGCGACGCGAGGACCACTCCGGCCACCGCGAGCGACCCGACGACGGAACCACCACCGCCCACCCGCAGGTGGTCACCCCCGACGGCGCCGCCGTACCGTCGGACCGCACGCCAGAGGGCGCTGACGACGAGGACGAGATGAACGAGGCCGAGGCCGTGGTGGGCCAGGTCGAGGAGCCGGCCAAGGTCATGCGTATCGGCGGCATGGTCAAGCGGTTGCTCGACGAGGTCCGCGACGCCCCGCTGGACGAGGCAGCACGTTCGCGCCTCGCCGAGATCCACGAGCGATCGATCCACGAGCTCGAGGACGGGCTCTCCCCCGACCTCGTCGACGAGCTGCACCGGATCACGCTGCCGTTCTCGGACGACTCCGCACCGTCCGAGGCGGAGCTCCGGGTGGCTCAGGCACAGCTGGTGGGGTGGCTGGAAGGCCTGTTCCACGGCATCCAGACGGCGCTGGTGGCACAGCAGATGGCCGCTCAGGCACAGCTCTCGCAGATGCGCCGTGCGTTGCCGCCAGGCACCGGAACCTTCGGCCCTGGCGGACCGGGCGGACCGGGCGGACCCACCCTGCCAGGCGGCCAGGACGACGAGTCGGGCGGCGAGCGCCGGACCCCCGGCCAGTACCTCTGACCCGGGGCGACGAGCGAGCGCTCCGGGCCCGGCCCCGGCGGTAGGGCCTGGAACCTCAGAGGTCGGAGGGGTCTACCAGAAAGCCATCCTCGTCGGCGATCTCGCCTCCAGCGGCGGCGTGGATGGCGCCGGCGAGCCGGGCCACCAGCTCCGCCGCGCGCTTACGCGCGACTCGTAGCTCCATGGACGGGAACTCCCGCTGCGACTCCACGAGGTCGTGCGGCTCCCAGTGCACCCAGTAGCGCACCGCGCCCTGCTCGGCCCACGGCAGGCCGCGCAGCAGGCGTGGCAGCTTTTCCTCGCCGCTGATCTCCACCGAGACGATCCCGTCGACGCCGAGCTCCACGACCAGGCCGTACCCGTCCAGGACACGCGGACCGGTGAGCGCCTTGATGTCGTAGTCGTCGGCGGCCGCGTGGAGCTTCTTGCGCAGCTCGGGGTCCAGGGGGTCGCCGGGGAACAGGGGCTTCTCTGCGATGCCGTCGGGCGGTCCGCCCCACTCCTGGCCGTCCATGTGCAGGCGGGCGCGGGGATGAACCTTCTGCAGGATCGTGTGGGCGGCCTGGGGGTCGAGCCAGACGTCGGAGTACACGGTCATGTCGATGGCGGCCCCTGCGTCCGGGGTGAGCACGACGCCGGCGCCCGGCTTCGCCGTCGGGCCGGCAGCGTTGGCTGCGTCCCACAGACCACCCACGTCCAGGCGGAGCGACCCGCCGAGGCGGCGCGCCACCGAGACGAGCCACTCGACGAGGCGGCGCTCCTCGCGCTCGGGCATGCCAGCGGCAAAGGCCCGCCCGATGCCGTCGCGGTCGCCGGCAGGGAACGGCGGCTCGCCACGCTCCCGGTGGCAGACGACGTCGAAGGCCATCGCGGCGCCCGGCGGCACACCGAGGTCGAAACCCACGCCGCCGGGTAGGTACGGCCCGTTGATCACGGCGTGCCGCGAGACGCGCAGCACACCGACCTCCTTGCCCTGCGCGCGCCGGCCCTGCGGGGCTCCCGCTACGTTGCCAGGGAGGATCCCCGCAGGCACCACGTCCCAACGGGTGGCGGAGAACCGGGAGAGTGCGAGGACCTCTATCTCGTCCAGCTCCACGTCGCCAGGCACGGTCAGGACGTGTCGTGCCTGGTGCGCCTGCGCAACCGTGCGCGGCAAGAGCGGGAGCTGGGGAGCGGCCATCGGGGTCCCTTCGAACGGCGGGTGCCCGGTCCGCGCCGGGCACCCGGGAGCCTACCGCCCGGCGAACCCCCTCAGCGGCCCCGTCCGGCCCATGCGATCACACCTCGGTGCGGTGAAAGTTCTTCGCGGAGCGCGACGCCGTCGGGCCGCGCTGGCCCTGGTAGCGGGAGCCGTACAGGTCCGACCCGTACGGGTGCTCGGACGCCGACGACAGCCGGAAGAAGCACAGCTGCCCGATCTTCATACCCGGCCAGAGCTTGATCGGCAGGGTCGCGACGTTGCTCAGCTCGAGCGTCACGTGTCCGCTGAAGCCCGGGTCGATGAAGCCGGCCGTCGAGTGCGTGAGCAGGCCCAGCCGGCCCAGGGAGGACTTGCCCTCGAGGCGGGCGGCGACGTCGTCGGGCAGGGTGACGGCCTCGAACGTGTTGCCGAGCACGAACTCGCCGGGGTGCAGCACGAACGCGTCACCGTTGTCCGCCTCCACGAGGCGGGTCAGCTCGGGCTGGTCCTCCGCCGGGTCGATGAACGGGTACTTGTGGTTGTCGAAGAGCCGGAAGTACCGGTCAAGACGCACGTCGATGCTCGACGGCTGGAGCATCGACGGTTCGTACGGGTCGAGGACTACGCGGTCGGCCTCGAGCTCGGCACGGATATCGCGGTCGGAGAGGAGCACCCCGATACGGTACTGGGCGCTACGGGGCGGTGCCGCCCCGTAGCGGGGTGGCACCGCGACGTCATCGCGTGACCGTCACCACTGCAGCGGCTTGTGCTTCGAGTCCACCGACCAGTACCCCTTGCGCATCACGAGGTACAGGATGCCCTCGATGGCTCCCCAGATCGCCGGCACGAACCATGCCTGCCCCAGGGACACCGCGGTGATGAGCAGCATGATCCAGCCCAGGCCCTTGTAGCCCAGGTAGAACCGGTGCGCGCCGACGACGCCGAGCAGGATCCCGAGCAGGCCGGCCGTGATGCGGGACTTGCGGCCAGGCACGTGCTCCACCGGCGGCGTGGGGCGGTCGTAGTCGTACTGCTGCTGGTAGTTCGCTGGGCCCGCCCCCGAGGACTTGCCGACCGGGGTCCTCGGCGTCTTCAGGGCGCGCGTGTCACCCGGCGGGGGTGGCGGGGGCTTCGGCGGGCTGGACGGCCGCGGGGGCAGCCGCTTGGTCTCCTGGTAGATCGGCTCGGTCGGCTTCTCGCTGGGGTGCTCGGTCACTGCTGCTCCGGCTGCTCGGCGACACTCGCTCCGAAACCCGGTTCGGGCATCCGGGCGAGGTTGGGTATGATCGGGTCGCACGCCAGGTTCACGGGCGCTGTTGCGGAACCCTAGCGGGATTCTCAAACAGCAGATACCCGGCAGAACCGGACGATGCGGGTGTAGTTCAATGGTAGAACTTCAGCTTCCCAAGCTGATAGCGCGGGTTCGATTCCCGTCACCCGCTCCACAGGGCTCCGCCCCAGGTCAGAGGAGGTTTCCTGACCTGGGGCGGAGCCGTTTCCACGGGGAGCCTCGCGGGCTCGGGCCCCAAACCGGCCCCAACGCGCCACCAGTGCGGGGGTGGTCGACGGATCTCGGCGACGACCCCGTCGAAACCAGACCGGCTACGCAACGAGTGGCAGAACACTTGGTCGTACCCTTTGAACATGTCGGAGGGCACGAAGGATGCCGTATCTAAGGCTGCAGCGGCAGGCCTCGGGGCGCTGGCTGGCGCGGCGGTTGCCGGGCCTGCTGGAGCCGTGCTGGGCGCAACAGCGGGCTCGATGCTTGAACCGGTCATGAGGCGAGTCTGGGACGAACTGGCGTCCGACTCCCAAGCATCGGCCGAACAGGTGCTCGTTGAGGCCAGCTCGTACAGCGACAAGACACCCGACGAGTTTGCGGACAGCATCCGCCAAGATGAAGTGCGGCGCCTACTCGGCGGCATAGCGTTCGCCGCCGGGTCGAAGACCCGCAACAAGGACAAGATCCGCGGGCTCGGCAGGGCACTAGCGGACGGAGTCCTAGCCGATGACGATGCCCGTCTCGACGAGACCCATCTGATCCTCGGAGCTATGGATGATCTAGAAGCCCCCCACATCACTGTGCTCGACTTTCTCGTCAACTATTATCCCGGCAGGGTCTGGCAGGGCGAACAGACGCAGCCCCCCAGGCGCGTCAAGGACGATTCGAGCACGCATGGGCGTCCAGATACCCGCCCCCGCTGGAAGGTGTTCGAGCTTGAGTTCGCTCGGCCTGGTTTCCGTGGATCCCTCCAGAGCTTGCTCGGCACGCTACAGCGCCACGGCTTGGCGGTACCCGAACAAGACGTCAAGAACGTGCTGGACCGCTATCAGAGGGACGCCAAGACAGCAGCCATGTTGAGCTTGAACTCCACTGGGCCCGGGCCCAGTGAGGCTAAGTTCAGGACAGAGAACCTGGAGACGCGGTGGAGCGCGACGGGACTCGGTGCGCATGTCCTGAACTACATTCTCGCCGAGCAGCCCACAGAGCCTGAGGCATAGGTCGACCGTCACCCGCATGGTCGCGATCAGCACGACACGGCGCCACTCCAGGGCGGCGACATTAGGTGCCGTAGCGCTTGCTCACCTCTGCCGGGACTCGGCATTCCTGGCAAAGCGCAGCAACTTCCGGTTCATCATTTCCACCGCCGCTGATGGTGGCCTCGAAGCTCTCGAACGACGGTCGCCGCCAGTTGGAGGGACCCCACCCACTCCCCTTGTCCAGGATGCGAACGGGCTCGGTGAGGCCGCACTGAGGACAGCGGAGCGTGATGGTGACGGAATCGGTTGTACCCACCACATCAGGCTACCCAGGTACCTACGGCTGCGTCCCAGCGTTGGACAGCACTTCACCCCAGGCCAAGTTCGACCTGAGGTGAAGCCGTGCGGCATGCCGTTGCGGACGGACCTATGGCTCCTGTGCTGACGCTCGCAACGCGCCACCAAGGTGATCGGCGATCTTCCGGTCAGCCTCGCGGTTGCGGTGCTGGTAGATCAGCGCCGCGTTCATTGAGTCGTGCCCCATCCTGGCCATGAGGTCACGGGTCGAAGCGCCCGACGATGCCGCGAGCATGTTGCCCGTGTGCCGCAGGTCGTGGAAGTGGAGTCCAGGGAAGCCGATCGACGAAACCCCCTTCCTCCACCCGGTGAGCTTCTCGAACCCGCCACGCCGTATCGGCCGTGCCGTACCTGTCGTGAACAGGAGCGCGTCGGGTCGGTCTGCTACGAACGCCTCCAAGTGCTCGCTGAGCAAGTCCAAGAACTCACGCGGCACCGCGATGTCACGGACCCCCGCAGCAGACTTCACAGGCCCCTCGGTGAGTCCTTCCCCGGTGACCTCCAGGAACTGGCGCTCAACCCGGATCATGCGCCGGCCGAGGTCCACGTCACGACGACGGAGCGCTGTTACTTCACCGAACCGGAGCGAGGCGATCGCGGCCGTGAGGATGAACATCCGGTACCGCTTGTCCGGCATCACATCCATGAGCCGCTGAACCTGGTCCAGCGAGAGGTGGGGTCGTTCGGCAGCCTTCTCCTGATCGGCGCCCTTGATCCGGCATGGGTTCTTGCGGAGCAGCTCGTCCTCTCGGACCGCTGTCCATAGGATCGCCCGGAGCAGGCGGTACGCCTTCGCGACCATGCCCGGACTCACTCCGTCGGCGGCCAGGCGAACGCGCCACTGCCGGACCATCGGTGTGGTGATGTTCCCGAGGGTGACGTCACCGAGGTAGGGCGTGATGTGCTTTGCCAGCGTCCACTTGTAGAGCTGCACCGTGCGGGGCCTGAGCCCGGCGCGTTCCGTGATCCAGCGCTCGGCATAGTCCTGCAACCGGATCTTCAGGTCCTCCGGGGCCACCCATTCGCCGCGCATGATGTCGGCGCGGATGAGGGCGAGGTAGGCCTCTGCCTCGCCCTGGTCCTCGAAGGTGCGCGGGGCGTTGTGCCGCTTGCCGTCCGGCCCGTAGTACCGGACCTGGAAGCGACCCGACTGCCTCTGCCGGATAGATCCAGTCCCGTAGAAGCGCTTCTGCCTGTCCTTTGTCGTCTTGGTCATCTCAGCCT
Source organism: Promicromonospora vindobonensis (assembly GCF_042685865.1). Lineage (NCBI taxonomy): Bacteria > Bacillati > Actinomycetota > Actinomycetes > Micrococcales > Promicromonosporaceae > Promicromonospora > Promicromonospora vindobonensis. The sequence goes on from NZ_JBHUOG010000001.1 coordinate 2,142,758, forward strand.
GCCTTCCTCAGATCAGCCCAGACGTCGGATGCCGTGATCGGCGTGACGCGCGTGGCCTCGATGTACTCGTTCAGGTCGTCTCGGGTGAACCGCACGCTTCGCCCGAGTCGGCAGAACCCAACGCGCCGCTCAGCAACGAGACGGCGCACGTGCCGGGCACTCATTCGTAAGAAGTCGGCGGCTTCCTCGATCGTCATGAGGCCATCCATCGGTCATCCTCCGTGGGCAGATCGGGCAGGTTCTCTAGCGGTTTCGGGGTGGGGTGAGCCGTCCCAGCCGTCCCAGCCGTCCCACTCGGGTAACGGCGCAGGTCAGGAGGGGTAAATGGGTGGGACGGCTTGAGGTATTCGAGCCGTCCCAGAGCCGTCCCATCCCGAAGTGGGACGGCTCTGGGACGGCTTGCTTTTCTAAGCCGTCCCACCGAAAAGGTGGGCCTGACCTGCGGTTTCGTTGGTGTGGGACGGCTGGGACGGCTGGGACGGCTTCCCCCCTCCCGCTGTGCTGTCGTGGGTGGTTTCGGGCGTGCAGTAGCGGGCCCAGGCGTCGGTGAAGTCGGCGCGGGTGTAACCCTTGGCCTGCCCGGTCTGCAGGCGCAGGTTGCGGGAGGTGATGTCGAACTCGCGCAGCAGGTTGCCCAGCCGCACCGGGGTCAGCCCGTTGGGTCCGTAGGTCGCCCATGGAGCCTCGGGGTCGGCCTTGAGACGGTCCAGCAGGGCCACGGACGGCAGCGCCTCGGCGTCCCCGAACGCGGCCCGGCAGTCGGCCAGCAGACGGGTTTGGGTGGACTGCTTGGCGTTCGCGTCGCGGGTCTCGGTCAGCGCGAGCGTGGCGGCGCGGGCGGCCTCGGGCCAGTGCCCGCCGGCGAGGTCAGCGACAGCGACCAGGGGTTCCCAGGTGTCGGCGGCGCGGTCCTCAACGGGCATGTCCGGGGTGGCGAGCTCCAGGTCTCGCAGGTTGGCCCGGACCCACTGGTGCAGCCGGGAACGCAGGCGGTCCAGGGCCGGCGCGTCACGCCGGGACCGGAACGGGGCCACGGACTCCCCCGGTGCGCGGCGACGCATCCGGATCACGACCGCGCGGTCCTCGATGGTGTCGGGCATCGCCCCGATACCGGCCAGGGCAGCCATGGCGAACGTCTCGATGGGCTCGACGGCGTTAGCCGCCGCGTTGTACCGCAGGGCGGGGCGGCCGCGCTGGTGCCCGGCGTTGAGCAGGCCGCGTAGGTCCTCGTTGTCTCCGGCTTTGGGGCCGAAGATCGTGTCTGCCTCGTCCAGCAGCAGCGTGGGCGGGTCAGAGGGCAGCAGGCCGATGGACCGGTAGACGGCCGACGGTGAGGCGTTCACGGTCATCAGGGGCCGGTTGGACATGGACTCGGTGATGTCCAGCAGGCGCGACTTCCCGCAGCGCTTCTCCGGGGCACGGATGACCAGCCGCGGGGCGTGGGTCCAGGCTGGCATGGCGTGCGTGGCGGCGACCCACAGGACCACACCGGTCATGGCGTGCTCGTCGGGCAGGATCACGTACCGGGCCAGGGCGGCGCGGACCTCGTCCAGCAGGGCGGCACCATTGGTAGGTGCGTCGCCGTCGGGCAGCTCGGGCTGCACGTGGCTCGTGGTGGCAGTCATGGCAGGTTCCCTTCGTCAGGCCGCGAGGGCGGTGTGCTGGGCGGTGGTGCTGTGGTGCTCGCCGGTAATGGCGGCGGCGAGGGTCGCGATGAGGTCGCGGGCGGCGGGGGGTGTGACGGCGTTGCCGGCGAGGCGGACCTGTTCGCGGCGGTTGCCGACCATGACGTACTCACCGGGGAAGGCCATGCCTTGCTTGACCTCGGAGGGCTCGAGCATCCGGAAGGTGCAGTCGTCCACGGCAGCCTCGGCGGCGGCGAGGTCGCCGGGCGTGAGGATCGACTGGTGCCCCGCCGTGGTCAGGGTCCGTAGCGGCTCACCGACCGGGGTGGTCATCTCGGCGTCGCCGCGGTTGTTCCGCATGACCAGGGCGTAGGCGTCACGGGTGTGCAGGGTCCGCAGCGCCTCGGTGGTGGGTCGGGCGTCGTCGTTCCACGTCCCTCCCGCCGGGGTCACCAGCCCGTGGTGGTTCCCCGACGCGGTGACCGTGGACAGCGGGTCGGTGGTGGAGCGGGCGGTGGAGCCACCGCCGCGCAGCTCGGCGATGAACGGGGCCACCATCGCGGTCTCCAGGCGTGTGGTCTGGGTGCGCAGCGGCTGTCCCATGGGCTGGGCGGTCTTGCCGTCGCGGCCCTCGACGGGGATGGCGAGGGCCTTGGACTCGATGGTGTGCAGCGTCTTGAGGACATCGGCGGTGGACCAAGCCCGGTAGTAGGCGTTCGGGTCGCCGTGGGAGACGTGCTTGGGGTCGGCGGCGTCATAGGTGTTGCCTCCAGCTTCGAGGTGGAACGGCGACCAGTACCGCGCGATCCCGGCCGCGATCCGGCGACGGGTCTTGTCCGCCAGCGGCTTGAACCCCAGCGACTCCCGGTCCCCGATCCGCATCCCCGGAAGGGTCCAGTCGATGACCGACGCGGCGGGGAGCCAGGCGGGTTCCACGATGGCGTTACGGCACCTTGTGTTGGGGCAGCGGTAGAGGTACTGCGACCGGTACCGGCCCGGACGGTCGGTGCCGTCCTTGCCGTTCTTCCACCACTGCCGGGCCTGCACCACGGAGTCGCAGGTGGGGCAGTACGCGGCCGGGCGAAGCATGGGTTCGAAGTCGGGGGCGCGTTCCCCGGCGCGCCAGAACGTGATGTAGACGCGGTCGCGGGACTGCGGGGCGGGCATGCCGCCGTGGGAGGCGTGCATGCTGTTGAGGGAGATGATCCGGTGCTGGTAGCCCATGACGTGCATGGCGGACAGCCAGGCGTCGAACAGGCCGCCGCGGATGCCGGTCGGGCTGGACCAGTCGGCGACCTCGACGACGTTCTCGACGATGATCGCGCGGTAGTTGTGGGCCTCGGTGAACCGGACGACGTCCCACATCGTCGCGCGGGATCGCTGGGTGGCCTCGTCCGGGAGGACGTCGCCGAACAGGTCCGGTTGGGTGTGCAGCTTGCGGCCCTTGGCGCGGGAGTGGTTCGTGCACTCCGGCGACGCCCACAGCAGGTCCGTGGTGGGCACGTAGCGCGGGTCGGTGTTGGAGATGTCGGCCTGGAGATGATCGGTGGTGGGGTGGTTCTCGTTGTGCGTGGCGATGGCCTTGTCCCAGTGGTTCGCCGCCAGGCGCACGCTCACGCCGGGAACGGACACAGCTCCGGTGGAGCTGCCGCCGGCGCCGCAGAACAGGTCGGTCATGGTCAGGTTGCTCATCAGCAGCTCTCCTCGTCGTCGTCGTCCAGCTCGTCGTTCAGGTCGTCCAGGCACGTGGTCCCGTCCCAGGGGTCGACGTCGTCGGGGTCGTCGTCCCACGGGCCTCGGTTCCACATGTCGTGGCATCCGGCGCACACGTGGTCGCCGACGTGGTCGGCCGGTTCGAGGCAGTCGTGCGGGCCGTTGCTCGCCCCGCAGTGCCGCGGGGTCGTGAGGTTGGTGCTCATGGCGGTGTCCTCTCCGTGGAGCGGTGTCCGGGCGGGGTCAGGCGATGCGGTGCCAGGTGGCGACCGGGTCGGTGTGCTCGTCGTCGAACATGGGCGCTCCGTCGATGACCTCCGAGGGCGACCAGGCGAACACCTCGACGACGCGCGTGTAGGGGCGCTCGATCCGCGGGAAGATCCGCCACAGCAGCGTGGTGCGGCGGGTCAGGACGGTGTCCAGGTCGACGACGGCGCTGGTGTGGCCCTCGATGTGCACGGCGCGCACGGGGTAGGTCCCGGGCTGGATCTCGCAGGCCTCGGACCGGCCGGACTGTCCGTCGTTCGGCGGGTAGTAGGCCCAGCTCTTGAACGGGCGGTGGACGACGAGCACGAACTCCTCGACGTGGCGGACAGGTCGTGCCGGCACGACGGCCAGGCGGCGGGTGGTGTTCCTCATGACGGTGTCTCCCTCGGTGTCGGTCAGGCGGCAGTGCGCAGGGCGCGGGCTGCGGCCGGGGCGGGCCAGGTGGCCAGACACTCGGTCCGTGTCGGCAGCGGCTTGGCCTCGCCCCAGGGCAGGGGGCGGGCGAGGTTCGGGCGGATCGCATCGGACATGGCGCGGTAGGCGCGGAACCTCGCGGCGGCCTCGTCGTCGGCCAGGTCGCGGCCTACGGGGATGCCGTCGGCGTGCCCGACGGCGTACCCCTCGGCGAACCCGGCCGTGCGGCCGTCGTGGTGGCCGACGTTGTGGCCGGTGTCGTAGCCGTGCAGCCACGCGGCGATGACCTGACGGCTGTAGGTGCGTGGTGTGGTGGTCATGGCGGGTCTCCGTTCCTGGTGTGCGGCCTGTTTTTGGCATGGCGGGGGTAGGGGCACGGCGGGTAGCGGTAGCGGCCCGCCGTGCCCTCAGCGGTGCGTGTGGTGGGGCTTTCGGAGTGCGCCGCGTCGGGGCGCTACCCCGCTACTTCGTTGGAATCCCGCCGTTTTCGGCGGTAGCGGGGCCGCTACCGGTAGCGGGCCTCCCGCTACCGTTTGCCGCGCTGGGCAGGGCCTCGGCGGGGGTGGTGGTGGTGGCTACCTCGGTGGGCGCCGGTCCGAGGGCGATCCGGGCCATGAGCGAGACCAGCGCGGCGGTGAACGCGGTCACGGTGACCACGGCGGCCACCTCACCGACGACTGGCACCCCGAGGGCCGTGGCGGCGACGGTGACGCCCATGGCGGCGACGAACACGGTGGCGGTGCGGCGGGTGGCGCGCTCGACGGCGGCCACGAGCTGCCGGGCGTCGCGGACCAGGTCGGCGTACTCGGTCGGGCTGAGGTTGTCGTTGCGGTTCACGGTTCCTCCTGCGGGTGGCGGGTGGTGCAGGACTGGTGAGATAGGCCAGTAGCGCTCGGGCGGCTCCCTCGGCTCCAGGTTGCTCGCACGTTCCGACAGCCATGCCGGATGCAATGGCCGAATGTGGGGTTTTCGGCTCGGCTTCCAGCGCTTCGAGCGCGGGATCCGGGTTGGAGGTTCGTATCTCCGCAGGTGAGGGCTTTCGGCCGCATCGGAATGGCTAGTTGAAGTTGTTGAGTTACGGGGCACCCCCGATCTCCTCGAACACGGACCGCTCCCGGGCGGCGCGCTGGAAGATGGCGACATGTCACGCCGCCTCGGTGTCCGTGGCCGTGGTGGCGTCCGTGTCCGCAGGGCGGGCGTCGGACAGCAGGCGGCGGGCGGTCCGGTCGGTCACGTGGTGCCCGGCGTCGGCCAGGGCAACCAGGGCGTCGCGGGCGGTGGCGTCCGGGTTGGTGTCCAGCACCCCGGACACGATGTCCAGGCGGGCGGCCCGGTCACCGTTCGACACCGGGCGGACAGTCCGGTTCGACTTTGGTCGGACGGTGGCCCGGACACGGGACGTGGTCTGTCCGGCCGCCGGGGTGGCGGACAGGCGGTCACTGTCCGTGACGATGTCCGCCAGCTCGGCCCGGACAGCGTCTGCCGCCTTGTCCTCGTAGTCCGGCCCAGACACGACCGGCCCGGCGACGAACCCGGCGACGCGGTTGTTGGCCTCGACGTGCAGGCGGGCCACGTCGGTCACGGCGTCGGCGACGGCGGACAGCGAGTCCATCCACTCGCCGGTCTGTGTCCGCATCTGTGCCGGAGGTACGGACTTGAGCGCGACCGCCCGGGCGGCCCGTCGGCGGGCCTCGGCCTTGGCGATGGCACGGCGGGCGGCGGGGGTGCCGTCGTCGGCGGCGTGTGCCCGGACAGCGTCCTCCGTGGTCAGGAACAGGGCGTGCATCCGCATGGACTGCCGCATCCCGGACCAGGACGCGCCGGACGCGAGGTGGCGGTCACCGATCAGGGCGAGGTGCCACATCAGGGCGGCCAGCAGCGGCACGATGAACCGGAACGCGACCGCGCCGGCCGGGTGGCCCATGTAGACCTCATGGATCGCGGCGAACACCCCGGACGCGGACGACAGCGCCCACGTGAGCGTGAGCAGCGTGCCACCGGGCCGGTTGTCCCGTGCAGCCTCACGAGCCAGCAGCGCCACGGTCACGAGCGACAGCTCGAACACGCCGGCCGTGGTGTACGCGGTGGCCGCGTCCATCCCGAGGACGTCGGTACCGAACCCGACCATCGCCAGGTAGGCGGACGCGGTGGAGATCAGGGCGACGGAGACGGCTCCGGTCAGGACCAGGCGACGCGAGCCGCCGGGCCGGGTGGTGGTGTGATCGGTGGTGCTCATGGTGGTGCTCCTTCCGGTCGTACGGGGTGGGTGGGGTCAGTCGTCGGTCGGGTCGGGCAGGGTGGCGGCGTCGGTGAGGGCCTTGGTGACGTCGGTGCGGACCAGGCCGCGTCGGACGTTGTTCTGCCCGGTGCCGTGCTTGATCGACTTGGAGGTGATGCCGTGCCGCTTGGCGGCGGCGTTGACCTGCCCGGCCGTCCAGCCCTCGTACAGGGCGGGCTTGGACTCGGCCAGGCGGGCGGCGAGCTCCTCGGACCAGACCTTGCCGGTGGGCCACTCGGGGTCGTTCTCGGGCCACACCGCGAGGAGGTGGTCCAGGATCGTGGAGTGGTCGGTGTCGGCGGCCTCGTCCCCGGCCGCCATCCCGGTGAGGAGGCCCTTGGCCTCGCGGACGGCGCGGGCGCGCTCCACGATCTTGTCCGCCATGGCCCCATCGAGGAACGCACCGCGCACGAGCTGCGGATCGGCCTTCTCTCCGGCGAGCAGGGCGATGCCCTTGTCCTCCTGGGAGAAGATCGTGGCCCGGTGCCCCGCCTTGTACATCGAGGTCCCGAGGACCATGTCGTTGGTCGTCACGTCACCCACACGCAGGCAGGCACGCAGGGACAGCAGCGCACTGATACCGGTCGGGATGGCGTCCTTGTTCGGGCGCTGGGTGGCGAGCCAGAGCATGATCCCCAGGGCGCGACCACGGCGGGTGATGTCCTCGGTCAGCGCCGAGATCTCCGCACCGAGGGTGGGGTCACCGAACCCGAGCTGTGACTCGTCGATGACGAACAGCAGCGGCTTGAACCCGTACGGGTTACCGACCTTGGCCAGCTCGTCGGTGACCTTGGACTCCGCAGCCACGTCACGGGGCAGGTCGCGAATGATCTTGGCCCTACGGCGCATCTCCTTCTGCACGGCCATGAGGTCGGCCAGCAGAGCCTTGAGGTCGTCGGGGTCATCGCCGGCGCGGCACACGTGAGCGATCGGCGCGAACGGCATGAGGTCGCCGGTGCCCTTCAGCTCATGGATGTGCAGCTCGGTACGCGGGTCCAGGGCCGCACCGAGGATCAGGACCCGCAGGAAGAACGTCTTGCCCATGCCGGGCAGGCCACCCACGACGCCGTTGTTGTACATCAGGTTCGTGGAGACCGGGCGGCCGCGCTGGTCCTCCCCGATGACGAACGACTCGAACACGTTCGTCTGCCCCTTGGTGCGGTACTTCCACTGGGCCACGTCGCGCTCGGAGAGGCCCTTGTCCGCGATGAACAGGTTCAGGCGGGAGGGGTGGGCCTTGGGGTTGCCCTCGGGCCAGACGGTGTCCATGGGGCGGCGCAGCGCGGACGCCAGGCGGTCCTTGCGCTCGATCACGTCCGCAGCGGTGGCACCGGGTGGGAGGTCGATGTGGATCTCGACCCCGCCGGTGGTCGGGAAGATCCGCAGGACCTTGATCTCCGCGTTGCCGCGCTTGGCCTCCCCCATCGACCCCAGACCCAGGGTCAGCAGCGCGTCGGTGACGACGTCGACCGTCAGCTTGGGGACGTCGCCCTTGTGCGACTCAGTGATCGGCTTGCCCGCACGCCGGGTACCGACGACACCGAACGCCGTGAGCGCGGCCGCGCCGGCCGCCACACCCGCGACGGCCAGGCCCTCGGGACCGGTGTAGGTGTGCAGGGTCACCCCGGCGACACCGGAGGTGAACCCGGCAGCGGCCACACCGGCCAGGCGGGCGCGGACGCCGTCGGCGTGCTCCTTGCGCAGGGTCTTCCACTCCGAGGTGCCCTTGACGCCGAGCATGAGCGCGGCGCGGGTCGCCTTGTTCTCCGCGTCGGTCACCCACCGGGCCAGACCCCGCACACAGAGCCCGAACCCGAGTCCGGCACGGGCGAGGAACTTCGGCAGGTACACGAACGGCAGCCGCACACCGTGGTGGCCGGTCCAGGACGCCACGAACTTGGCCTCCCGGTACGCGGCGGCCAGGAACACCTCGGGCGACTTGGCCCACTCGGGCAGGATCGTCAGCGGGGCGTGGTCCCCGCGGTGCTGGACCACACGCGCCGGGCGCGGCGCGGTCTCGGGCTCTGGGACGGTCGGGGCGTCGATGACCTCACCCGACAGCGCGTTGTCCTCGTCCGCCGGGTTCTGGTCCAGCAGTCCGCCGGCACGGACGGCGAGGTCGGCGGCGGGACGGTTGAACATGGCTTCCAGCTCGGCATCGTCCGGGGTGTGCCCGGCCGGCGTGTGCTCGTCGTTCGGCGTCGTCATCAGACACCCGCCATCGAGTTGGCACCCGTGAACAGGTTGTTCAACAGGTCGTTCAGGGCGTCGACGCCCCACATGCCGAACGACGTGGACGCCAGCGCCAGGCCCAGGCACACACCCAGCGTCAGGGTGCCGACCTTGGCGGAGCCGTACTTCACGGCGATGAACGAGACCAGGACCAGGAAGACCAGCAGGGAGACAGTGATCATGATGAGCAGCCCCTCTCAGGCAGCAGTGGTGCGCGTGGATGTGCGGAGCACGACGCGGCGAAGGCCCGTCGTCTGTGCAGCACCCGGCAGGAAGACCGGGGCTGTGGTCGTGGCGCGGTTCGTGCTGGTCTCGATCGCGGTACGCATGGCGACGTTCAGAGCCGCCACCGCGCGACGGTGAGCCTTGACGGCGATCTCGTCGGGCGAGTCCGCCAGACGGCACTCCGCGTCCACCACGGCGACCTCAGCCGAGATGACCGGCTCCTCAGCCGCGATGGCGGCGAGAGCGGTGAACGTGGGCTCGACGTCGAACGCGTCAAAGTCGGTGTAGGTCAGCGGGTCCATGCGTGCACCGCCCATCCGACGAAGCCCGCAGCGATCAGGGCCTCAACGAGCGTGAGTACGGCCAGCAGGTCGGGGGTGTTCACCAGCTCCACCCCCCGGACTTCTTGCTGCCGTTGCCACGCTCGGCGGCGATCGCGGCCTCGTGGGCCTTGCGAACCCGGGCCTTGATCGCCTCGACCTCGCGGCCCATCCGGGACGCGGAACGGCCATCAGCCGGCATCCCGGCGCGCGTCAGCAGACCGCCGGCCTTCGTCAGGCCCTCGGACGCGTCGAACAGGTACCGCCTCGCAACGTCTAGATCCTCAGATCGTCTGTGCTTCATTGCTGGACTCCCTCGGTGCCTCACCCGGACCGCCCATCGGCCCAGGGCTTCTGTGATCTGGCTCAATGTCGCCGGTCACAGTTCTGTTGTATGGCGACCTAACAACGTGAGAGGTAAACCTGTCAACTGTTTGGTCACGCTGAACAGGACTTGGCAAGCGGGCGTAGGGCATGGATGATCGGTCACAGACCAGTTGTTAGGCGGAAACCAGTCAGTTGTGAGATCTCAATGTGAGGTAGGTCACATGTCGCAGTACAGCGCCGAGGATGTGGGCGGTCAGAAGCTCGAACGAGTCGAGCGAATCCTGAGGAACGACATCGAAGCGGGCAGGCTCCGCGACGGCGAAGCGCTGCCCTCGACCCGCGACCTCGCCAACCAGATGGGCGTGAGCCCCTGGACAGTCAACAAGGCGATGGAGCACCTCGCGGCCGATGGCCTCGTGGAGAACGTCTCTCGCTCGCGTCGCATCGTCCGCAGCGGCATCACGCCGTCTGTGAGCGGCAAACCGCGCAGGCCACACGTGTTCCTGATCGGTGGCTACGCCGGTAGCGGCAAGTCCGAACTAGCCCGGGTGCTCTCGCGCCTTGCCGGCGCCGCCATCGTCGACAAGGACACGATCACGCGCCCTGTCGTAGAACGGCTCCTCGAAGAGCTCAGCCGGCCGCCGCACGACCGCGAGTCAGCCACCTACCTTGAGCAGGTCCGCTCCCACGAGTACGAGGCTCTGCTGGCGACAATCCAGGAGAACGCCGAGGTCGGTGTCGGTGTGATCGCCACGGCTCCGTTCATCCGGGAGTTCCAGGACGTCGCTTGGATCGACCGTGTCAGCACTCGCCTGAACGCCGCAGGGGTCGGCCTCACCCTGGTGTGGGTCCGCTGTGACGCGAACACGATGCACACCTACCTCAAGCGTCGCGGAGCCGCCCGCGACACGGGCAAGCTCGCGGACTGGAACGACTACGTCGCGGGAATCGACCTCGACTTCCAGCCCGTGGCGGACCACGTCACCATCGACAACTCCGCGTCCAGCGAGCCACTGCAGGGCCAGGCGAGCAAGATGCTCGCAACCGTGGTGGGGGCAGCATGACCGCCCGCCCGTCCAGCGCGGCCGAGGCGATCCGTAGCGCGCGGCTTCTTGCCATCCTGCGTGGCGCCGACGTCGAACGCCTCGCCGACGTCGCCGAGGTGCTGGTGTCCGAGGGCATCCGGGCGTTGGAGTTCCCGATAGCCGGCCCAGAGGTTCTGTCCGTGGTCTCCAAGGTCGCCGCACGCCTCGGCGACACCGCCTATGTCGGCGCCGGCACTGTGCGGAACGTCGCCGACGCACAGCGCGCCATCGACGCGGGCGCGAACTTCCTGGTAGCACCCAGCATGTCCATGCCGGTGATCGAGTACGCCCGGGATCGCGGCATCGGGTTCGTGCCTGGCGTCTTCACACCGAGCGAGATCGACGCGGCCACCCAAGCGGGCGCAGAAGTGGTCAAGCTCTTCCCGGCCAGCTCGCACAGCCCGAAGTTCCTCCGCCAGCTCCTACCGCCACTGCCCGATGCCGGAATCATGCCAACCGGAACGATCACCCGGGAGACTGCCCGCTCCTGGCTCGACGCCGGAGCGGTCGCGCTCGGCGTCGGCTCTGATCTCATCGGCGACAGCATGGCAACCGGCGACTACAGCGCGGCCCGAACCTCGGCGCGCGAGTGGCTGGACATCGTCGCCAACCCCGCGTAGTCGCGCTCCAGCAAATGGTCCGATCTGGGCGACCCCACTCTCAGAGAGTGGGGCCACCTCGATCTCTACAGCGGGCCCGGCCTCGTCATCTCGATGAGCTGCAGAACCAACGCAGCCGTCGCTATCGCGATTTCGCCACTCCCGTTCAGGTCCCACACGAGCGCGGTAACTACTCCAGCCAGCACAACCAGCTGCGCGCGGTACTTGCGCAGGTGTGCGTTCCCAGGGTCAGCGCCTAGACTCACAATGTTCCTCTCACTCGATGACCGTCGAAAACGAGGACGTCGGCCCCACCCGTTCGCACCGGGTGGGGCTTCCTCGTTGGGCTCCATCCTTGCACTCAAACCGGACGGAAGCGCGACGCTATGTGAGTGTTGTGCGCTCACCGTCGAACATGCGTCCGACGCTGCCCCACGGGCATCACCCTGTCAACCCGTGGGCTCTGACCTGCGAATACGCCTCCGAAACTGCGATGGGCTGAGGTAGGCGGCAAGTGACAAACAGGGTTGTCCACAGACCTTGTCCACAGATCTACAGGTCTATCCACAGCCGTACACAGGTTCGTGCACAACGTCATCCACAGGGCCGCCCGTCAAAGTTAGGGCGGGGCACGGTCTGGAGCGCCTGTCAAGCCACCTCGTACAGGGGCTCCGTACCACTCGGAGTCACTGGTTCTTGCCTCATCGACGCTGTACAGCGTTGGCCCATACCCAGACGAAGCCCTCCCGGCCGATCGGGTCGATGAACCGCACCCACACCTGGGCTTCCGTCCAGGCCAGCGCTTCCGCCTTGGCCCGGTAGTCCCCGCGATTGCTCAAGACGAGCCACACCCACACTGGTAGCGGCTCCGCAGCCTTGATCTCTCGCTGGTCGTTGCGCGCCTTACCGGGTGCGCCCTGGGCGGAATCCCGCATCGGCACCGGCTCCAAGCCTGTGGCCCACCCGATGTACCGATTCCCGCCGCGCATGGGATCAGTATGGATCATGATTCGAACAAGCGTTGCAAGCCATGGTTGGTCAGACAGCCAACAGGCGCGGGCCCCAATGGGCCCCAACACCAGGCCCGATGTGGCCGCTCCAGGCCGTTTCAGACACCCAGCAAGCGCGTGTTTCCCCAGGTCAGAGGTAGTTGCGGACAGTTCCCAAGCTGATAGCGCGGGTTCGATTCCCGTCACCCGCTCCACAGGGCTCCGCCCCAGGTCAGAGGATGTTTCCTGACCTGGGGCGGAGTCGTTTCCGGATGGCTCAGCGGTGGCTTCGTGCCACGGACGTGCCAGGGGTACCTCGGCCGGCAGAGCCGGACTCAGCCGCGGACCGGTGCCGTCAGGCGCAGCGAGACCGCCAGCCCACGCTCGGAGACCGGCACCCAGCCCGTCCAGCACCGCCACACCGCTGGCCCGGTGCCGTCGTGGTACCCCCGGTTCTCCGCCAGGTACAGCATCCCGGCGAGCCGCACGGCGTCGCGCATCCGCGCGGCGACGACGTCCACGGTCACCACACCCACCACGTCGTCCTCCAGGTCGAGGTGATCGACACCCGCCCGGACATCCAGGGTGTGGATGTCGAAGATGTGCGCGATCAGCGCGGTGACCTCGACGAGCTCCGCGAGATGCGCCCCCGGCGTCGGACAGGCGTCGGCGCCCGGAACCGCGTCGCAGGGCCCGGCCGTCACGTCGGCCACGCCCGGACCAGCCGGGACGTCCCCCGAAGCTCGCCGTAGACGAACATGTCCATGTTGTTCCAGTGCCCGGTCCAGACCGTGAAGCCCGGCTTCGTGGCCGGGTAGTCCGTCGCGACGGTGATCCCGAGCTGGGCGGCGATGTCCGCCCCTTCGCTCAACCGCGCCGGATGCACGACCAGATGATCGCGGAACACCTCGACCCACTTGATCCGCGCGTCCCCTACCTCCGCCAGCAGGTCCGCCGCACCGGCCGCGGATTCGGCCAGGCTGCCCGCTATCGTCGCCATCTCTCCCACCTCTCCGCGCCTACCTCTAGGCGCATAGACAGCCTGTTGGGGGTCGACCGGGCGTCGCAACCGCTGCGCCGAAAAGTTGCGTATACGCACTGGCTGCGGGTTAGGTGGGTTCCGTGTCTAGAGAGGGACGTGTGACTGCCGCAAGCATCGCCAAGGATCTTCGTGCCGCGATCCGCTCCGGGACCTACAAACCGGGCGATCGTCTTCCGAGCGAAGCAGCGCTCATGTCGAACTACGGCGTGGCGCGCATGACCGCGCGCCACGGCTTGTCGATGCTCAAGGACGAGGGCCTGACAGTGACCCGGCACGGCTCCGGCGTGTTCGTCCGCGCCTTCGAGCCGATCGTGCGGGACACCACCGGCGCAGCGGTCGGCGACTCCACCGTCACCGCAGAGACCGACGAGACCGGCGCCGGGCTCACCGTCCGGACGCTCGCCGTCACCGCGGAGGCCGATCCGCCCGAGAAGGTCCGCACGACGCTCGGCCTCGCCGACGGCGCCAAGGTGACCGTGCGCGAGCGCCTGCACCTGCGCGAGCGCAAGCCGGTGCTGTTCGCTACGTCGTACCTGCCTGCGTCGATAGCGGCCGGCACACCCATCGCGGACCAGGAGGTGGGACCGGGCGGCACGCACGCGCGGCTCACCGAGGCCGGGCACGCACCGGTGAGGTTCCGCGAGGACGTGGTCGGCCGCATGCCGACGATCGAAGAGATCGAGGAGCTGCGGATCGAGCCAGGCACGCCGGTGCTGTCGGTCACGCGGACGGCGTTCACACAGGACGGCACGCCCGTCGAGGTCAGCTACGTCGTGCTCGACGCAGGTGAGTTCATGCTCCGCTACGACATCGGCGGCTGAGCCGGAGGTGCAGCGCAGGGTGCGGGCCGAGGAACGAGGCACGCGCCCGGAGCGAAACCGCAGGCTCAGCCGCAACCAGTAGAGCCTGAGCCGGCCGGTCAGCCCTGGCCAGGACGCGCCCTCGGCTTGAGGCGCAGGTCCGGCAGGGCGGGTGCGCGCAGCGGCCCGCTGGGATAACCGCTCACCTGGCCGAACCGGCGGTCGGCGGCGCCGTCGGAGTACCGCGTGGCTCCGCCCGGCGCCGCGGGGTCCAGCTCCGCGACCAGCGCCATCCAGTCGTCGCGTGCCCTGACGATGTCCTCGTGCGTGCGGCCCATGAAGTTCCACCACATGATGACGTCCTCCGCGAACGGCAGGCCGCCGATCAGGACCGCCCGGGCCGACGCGCCGACGGCGGCGCGCACCACGAGCGAAGGCCGGCCCGGCGCCGCGTAACCGAGGTTGGCGGGCGGCACCACGCTGCCCTCGAACGTCACGTCGCCGGTGTCGACGAGCAGGGCGTGCTCGTGCGCGGGGTCGACGTCGATCCGTACCGCCGCGCCGGGCTCCAGGTCGATCTGCGCGCCCACGAGAGGTGTGTACGTCGTCGCGGGCGAGTCGAGCGCCTGACCGCCCACGGCGAGGCGCCCGATGAACAACCGGACGACGGCGCCGTCGTGCCGTGCGACCGGAAGGTCGCCGTGGTGCTCGAAGTGCGGGTCGACGCCGAGCGCCGAGCCAGGCAGCGCCGTCCACAGCTGCACGCCGTGCAAGAGGTCCGGGCGCCCCTGCGCGGGGGACTCCTCCGAGTGCGAGATACCGACACCCGCCGTCATGAGGTTGAGCTCGCCCGGCCGGACCGTCTGGAGGGACCCGACGGAGTCGCGGTGCAGGATCTCGCCCTCGAAGAGCCAGCTCACCGTCTGGAGCCCGGTGTGCGGGTGCGGAGGCACCTGCATGCCGTCGCTGGTCGAGACGTCGTCGGGACCGTAGTGGTCGCTGAAGCACCATGCCCCCACGAGGGACCGTGCGCGCTGCGGGATGGTGCGCCGCACGTTCATCGCCCGCGGCCCACCGAGCGGCACCTCGCGGGGGGTGAGGAGCTCGACGCCTGCACTCTGCTCGCCCGCTGCGCAGACCTGCTCGGCCGGCTGGGTCTCGAGGTTGCTCATGCCCTGAGCCTAGGTCTCCGAGCCGGCGTCTGGGCGCAAGGCCAGGGCCCCCGGGGCAGGCCGGGGGCCCTGGCGTGAACCGCGCACCCGTGGCCGCCGTCAGCGGGACCAGGGCGCCGTGTTGACGTCACGGCCCCGACCCGTCCGTCAGACCCGGATCGCCAGGTCTGTTCTGCACGGACGCTTCGGACGCGGGCGGTCTTCCGGCCCCGTACAGGCACCTGTGACGTCATCCACAGCCCGTACCGCGGTACGGGGCGTCCTGTCGTTCTCCGGTCAACCATGTGTCCGATGCCCGGGCCGGTCGGTACTGCTGCAGCGCACCGCATCTGCACCCGAATCGTCGAACCATTGACCACGTTTCTATCCGCGTGCCGCATGCACGGCAACCGCTCCACCGTTGTAATTTTCACCCTGTCGTCGCCCACAGTTTTGTCCACAGGAACAGGCGCGGATTTGCCACACCACACACAGGGCTGTGGATAAAATCTGTGGATAACTAAAGACGACTCAAACCCAGGCCCGCGATGCCTGGGCACCACCCGCGGTCGGGTCGTTGCGCCCGTCCAGCTCCTCAGGAACGGCGATGAAGCCCCCGTCGTCCACGAGGACTCCCCCGATGCGGCTCTGGAGCGCCACGGCGAGGCGGGCGATCGAGACCCGCATGCGGGCCCGCGCGATGGCGTGCAGCCCGGACACCTGCTCCAGCTCGAGCTCATAGGGGTCCGCCGGCACCCAGCCGATGCGGTACGCGAACGGCCCGTAGCTGCGCCAGTCGAGCGAGCCCAGCGCACGCGGCACCCGGTCGACGCGCTCCACGTCGACGACTATCGCACCGTCGTACGCGGTGCTGCCTGCGAGGGTGTAGCGGGGCGACCCGTCGCGCGTCGTCTCCTCGGCGGACACGTCGGCGGTGGCGATGAGGGACCGCAGCATGGGCAGCACGTCGCCGGACATGAGCGGATGCGCAGCGTAGAGCGCCAGGTTCACCGAACCTGCGGCGTCCGGCAGCAGCACCTGCCTCCCGTCCGCGAGCACCGCGCCACCCGACTTGCGGGCTGCCGCCACCATCCACTGCACGATGCGCAGCTCCTCCCCCTGCGGCAGCGCGTGCGGAAAGGCGCGGGCGACACCGTCCCGGTCGTCGTACGACGACGGGGCGGCCCCGCGGACACCCCGCAGACCGTCCGTCCGGGTCACCGAGTACGCCTCGGCCTTCGTCGCGGAGATCCTGAGCTCGGCGAGGTGCGCCTCGCCGACCTCGAACGGGCCGGTCGCGACGTGCTCCTCCCCCAGGCGCATGACACCGGGGACGAGCGTGTCCGGCTGCGCCATGCCGCGGAACCGGGCACCGGCGACCCGGCGCGCGCCCGAGGTGCGGGACGGTTCTCGGAGCCATTCGATGTCGGAGAACCACGCGGCAGCGAGCTCGCTGACGGTGACAGGGCCGTTCGTACTGGGCAGGATCAGAATGTGACCCGAGGCGTGTTCCGCTGGAATCACACCCGCCAGAAATGTCATGCGGGGCACTTTACTGCCGGTCACTTTCCACGATGATGCAGGCATGTTACAGCGAGGAAACGTGCTCGTGACAGCACCCGCACGCGTTAGGGCAGCAGATGACAGCAATTTCGACGGCGGCTCATCTTAATGCCTATGAATATACATAGGCGGACTGAGTCTCAGTGCAAGAAGCCTGGAAACAAGGCATTTCAGGTCCCGCGACGATGCGGCGCACCGGCCACCGCCGAACGGCCGCCCGCCTGGCCCTGCAGCACCGGCCGAGCACGATCCGGAGTTCCAGTTACCTGACGACGCGTGCCTATGATGTCAGCATGCCCAAGATCATCGGCAAGAGCCTGCACGAGCACCGGCAGATGACCAGGCACAAGCTGTTCACCGCACTGTCCACCCTCATGGCGGAGCGCGGGTTCGACACCATCACGCTGGCCGACATCGCCGCAGCGGCGAATGTCGGCCGGACCGCTGTCTACAACCACTTCCACGACAAGGAAGCGCTGCTCCTCGGCTTCATCACGCACGAGACCGAGCAGTACGCCAACACGCTGGAGCGCGCGCTCGACGGCGTGGACGACCCCGTGGAACAGCTGCGTACCTACATCCGCCAGCAGGCCCAGCTCACTCGCGTCTTCCACCTCGCCCCCGGCCCGGACCTGCGGACGGTCCTGTCGCGCGCCACGCAGCAGCGCCTGCGCGAGCACGCCGACATCGTGGAGGCGATCCTCCGCCGCATCCTCGCCGCTGGTGTCGACGCCGGGACGTTCCCGCCCCAGGACATCGAGCCGACGGTGCACCTCGTCAACGCGTGCCTGTCCGGCCGCCTCATCCCGGACGAGCCCGTCGCCCGCGAGCGCACCATCCGCGCAGCGGAGTCGTTCGTGCTGCGTGCGGTCGGAGCTCGGGCGCCGGAACCCGTCCCGGCCTGAGCAGAGCTGTCGAGGGATCGCCCTCGGCACGGCGAGGGCGCACGGCCCCCGCCCCCGCCCCGGCCTCGGCGGGCCGGGGTGAGGCGAGGCGGCAAGCGCGGGTCAGATCCAGCGCTTCCAGCGGAAGACGCCGAACAGGCCGACGCTGACGGCCAGCATCGCGACCAGCGCGGCCGGGTAGCCGTACGCCCAGTCGAGCTCCGGCATGGCGTCGAAGTTCATGCCGTAGACGGTCCCGACGAGGGTCGGTGCGAACAGGATCGCCGCCCAGCCCGAGATCTTCTTGACCTCCTCGCCCTGGCGGATGCTGACCTCCGACAGGTGCTTCATCTCCTCGTTCTGTCGCTGCGCCACGAGGGTGGCGGCCACGGTGAGGATGTCGCGCAGCGCGGCCCGGAAGACCTCGATGCGGTCGGCGGCCTCGGTGAGGTGGTCGGCGACGTCGCGCAGGTAGGCCTGGAGCTCGGGGTCCACGCCGTACTTGTCGGCGCCCTTGGCCAGCGAGGCGCAGAGGCTCTGCTCCGGCCGCACCGCCCGCTGGAAGTCGATGACCTCGCGCGACAGCTCGTAGATGCGCCGGGACACGTCCGGGGCGCCGCCCCACACGTCGGACTCGATCTCGTCGATGTCGTGGTCCAGGCCGGCGACGACGGGCGCGTACCCGTCCACGACGCTGTCGAGGATCGCGTACAGGACGGCCTCCGGACCGCGCGAGAGCATCTCGCGGTCCGCCTCCAGGCGGCTGCGTACCGCCGCCAGGTCTGGCGAGGCGCCGTGCCGCACCGTCACCACGAAGTCGGGCCCCACGAACACGTGCAGCTCGCCGAACTCGACCTCCTCGGCGTCGTCCAGGTATCGCGCAGCACGCAGCACCACGAACAGGGTGTCGCCGTACCGCTCGATCTTGGGACGCTGGTGCGCCTGGATGGCGTCCTCGATCGCGAGGGGGTGCAGGTCGAACTCGCGGGCGAGCGACGTCAGCTCCGACTCGTCGGGCCGCTCCAGCCCGATCCAGGCCATCCCGCCGGGCCGCGATCGGAGCGCGCTGAACGTCTCCGCGAGGTTGTCGTAGGCAGCGGTGCGGACGCCGTCGTCGTAGACCGCGGCAGCGACCACTGACGAGCGGGGCGCCGGCTCGACGGGGCGCGGTGCGACGTCGGGCACGACGTCGACGGCGCGGCGCTGGCGCCGGGCGCCCAGCAGCGGACGGGAGGGGCGGGAGGGCAGGAACGTGGCCATGGGGAACTCCTGGGGTCGAGCGCAGGAAAAGGACTGCGAAGACACCGCAACGAGGACGGCCGAACGACCGGTGGACCTCACGCCCGGGCGAACGGGCGGAGCGCACCGGTGCGCGAGAGCCCGCGGACACGCGGGCGGGGAACCGTCAGCTCAGCTGCGGTTCGGACTACTCGGAGGCTCGCTGCGGGTCATGCGCGCCACCTCCTTGGTCCCTGCGGCGGATCGCCGCGCCGTACGTTCTCGACAAGCACCCAGTCTAGCCACGTCGAGGCGCCGAATCGAACCCTTTCGAGCAGGCTCACACAACTCGTCACCAGGCGTCGTGGGCCCGGTGGTTCACCCCGGGCGGGGTGTGGAACTCCTGCGGCGTCGGCGACAGGTAGGCCCGTGCGAACTGCAGCGAGGCCGCCAGGTCGTCATACCGCTCCGCTGCCGTGCGCGCCGCACGGGTCGAGATCTCCACGCAGACGTCACCGCTCCAGCGGCGCGCGACCAGCTCCTGGAGCACCTTCTCGGCCTGCATGCTGCCGCGGCCGGGCACGAGGTGCTCGTCGCGAGCGCCCTGGTTGCCGTCCGCCAGGTGTACGTGCCGGAGACGGTCACCGAACGTGTGCAGCAGCGTCAGGGCGTCCTGCTGCGCCACGCTCGCGTGCGACAGGTCGAGGGTGACGGCGTCGTAGTCGTGCTCGGCGGGGTCCCAGCCCGGCAGGTACGCCTGGAACTCGCGCTTGCCGCCGCGCCACGGGTACATGTTCTCGACGGCGATGGTGATGCCCACCGTCTCGCTCAACGCGCGCACCTGGTCCTGGAACTGCCGCGCGTACTTGTACTGCCAGCGGAACGGGGGGTGCACCACCACGGTGCTCGCGCCGAGCTCCAGCGCCATGTCAGCGGTCCGTTCGAGCTTTGCCACCGGGGACCGGCCCCAGACCCGCTGGCTCACCAGCAGCGTCGGCGCATGCACCGAGCGCACCGGCATGCCCGTGTCGGCGGCCAGCTTGGCGAGGGAGCGGGGGTTCTGAGTGACCTCCTCGGACCAGATCATGACCTCGACGCCGTCGTAGCCGAGCTCGGCGGCCGACTCGAAGGCCAGCGGCACGCGGCGCGGGAAGACCGACGCCGTCGAGAGCGTGACCTGCACGTCGGGTGCGGTCGGCTCCTGCGGTTCGGTCCAGATCGGTTCGGGCATGCGGGCCACCTTAAAGCGCCTACGTGACTGTGATGTGACCGGGGGGTTCAGATGAGGTTCATACGAGCAGACGTCCCCGTACCACGTCGCGCGCCGCCTCCGCGGTCGGGCACTCGAGCACCGTCCGCGCCAGCTCCGCGCACTCGTCGCGGGACACGCCTGCCAAAGTACCCGCGACGTCGGCCAGCGCGCGGGGGGTCATAGACAGTGACGTTACGCCCAACCCCACCAGGACGGGAGCGAGCAGCGGATCCGCCGCCGCCTCACCACACACGCCCACGGGAGCACCATGCACCGCACCGCCCTCACACGCCACCCGGACGAGCTCCAGCACAGCGGGCTGCCACGGGGTCGACAGGGCGGCGACACCGGCCAGGTCACGGTCGGCCGCCATCGTGTACTGGGTGAGGTCGTTGGTGCCGAGGCTGGCGAACGAGACCTCCGCGAGGACGTGCCGCGCCTGGAGGGCGGCGGCCGGCGTCTCGATCATCACGCCCGACCGGGCCAGACCGTGCGCGGCACAGGCGGCCGCGAAGTCGCGGGCCTCGTCCACGGTGGCGACCATCGGTGCCATCACCCAGACCTCGGCCGACTCGGCGGCGGCGGCCTGCGCTATCGCGTCCAGCTGGCGGTCCAGCACGTCCGGGTGCGCGACCGCGGTGCGCAGTCCGCGCACGCCGAGGGCAGGGTTGGGCTCGTGCTCGGGCGTGAGGAACCGCAGCGGCTTGTCGGCGCCGGCGTCGAGCGTGCGGACGACCACCCGCCGGCCCGGGAAGTAGGACAGGACTGCCCGATAGGCGGTTACCTGCTCCTCGATGGTGGGCTCCTCGCCCCTCCCGAGGAAGCAGAACTCGGTGCGGAACAGACCGACGCCCCGCGCGCCCGCTGCCGCGGCCGCCTGGGCCGCGGCAGGATCCGCGACGTTCGCGACGAGCTCCACCTCGAACCCGTCGCGGGTGACGCCCCTGCCGTCGAAGGTGGCGGCGGCGATCCGGTGCCGGGCAACCTCCACGTCCGCAGGCGACGGAGTCCGCAGGACGGTACCGAGCGTGCCGTCGACGACCACCTCCTCGCCGTCGGCCAGGTCGCTCGCGCCCAGCAGCGCCACGACGGACGGGATGCCGAGGGCGCGGGCCAGGATGGCCATGTGCGAGGTGGGACCACCGCGCGCCGTGACGACCGCCGTCACCACCGCCGGGTCGAGCATCGCGGTGTCGGCGGGCGCGAGGTCGCTCGCGACCAGCACGAACGGATGGCCGGGATCGGGGACGCCGGGCGGGGCAGCGCCCGTGAGGGCCGCGACGATGCGGTCCCGGACGTCCCGCACGTCGCGGGCCCGCTCCGACATGGGCGGGCCGAGCGCCTCCAGCTGTGTCGCCACCGACCCCGCCGCGTCCCACACCGCGCGTTCCGGGGTGAGGCGGTCCTCCCGGACCCGGCGGGCCGCGCCGGCGGCGAGGGTCGGGTCGGCGGCCATGGCTGCGGTGACCGCGAGCACGTCGGCCGCCGTGCCCGACGCGCGACCGGCACGCTCCGCCAGGTCCGCCTCCACCCGGGCGGCGGCCTCCTCGACAGCGCGAACGGCCTCGTCGGCCGAACCCGACAGCCGGCTCGTCCTCGGCTCGGGCACGCGGGCCGGCATCCGGACCACCACTCCCACCGCGCGCCCCGGGCTCGCCGGGACCCCCGTGAGCCTCTCGCTCGTCATCCGTACGCTCCCCTAAGGCTCGTCGTCGAGTGCGCTGGGAACGTTACACGCGAGCGCCGCGCCGAGCGAGGCTCGGTCCGGGGAAGTGACCCCCTGCCGAGGCTCGCTCGTGTCAAGATCCGCCATCGGAGGGTCTGCTCTCGGAGAAGTCCGCCGTCTGACAGGATGACCCCATGGCCGAGGCCCTGATCGTCGGATCCCCCGTCGTCGGACGGGTGGTAGCGATGCGCGACGTACCCGATCCTGTTTTCGCGGAGAGCATCGTCGGTCCCGGACTGGCCATCGACCCCGATCCCGAGCTGGGCAGACGCGTCGTCGCACCGTGCGCCGGAGTGGTCGTGAAGCTGCACCCGCACGCGTTCGTGCTGCTGGCGCCCCCCGTCGGCCCGACCGGTCAGACGGGGCCGGAGGCGGGCGGGCGCCAGGGACCGGAGGCCGATCCCGTCGGGCCCGTCGGCACCGTCGATCCCGTCGGTGGTCGAGGCGTCCTGGTGCACCTCGGGATCGACACGGTCCAGCTCAAGGGCGTCGGCTTCACCCTGCTCGCCGCCGAGGGCGACAGCGTCGTGGCCGGCCAGGCGCTCATCGCCTGGTCCCCTGCCGAGGTGTTCGACGGCGGTCGTTCTCCCCTGGTCCCGGTCGTCGCCCTTGACCTCGGCCCGCTCGGCCTCGAGGAGCTGGTCCGCCCTGGCGCCCTGGTCCAGGCCGGCGACCCGCTGTTCCTTCTGGCCTGAAGCTCCGGTCCGGCCGGGACGGCCCCAACACGCGGCACGCGATCCTCGGCGTGTCGCACGCACCGTGTTGGGGTCGTCGGCCAGGAGGTCGGGCCAGCCGGTCCATGGCGGCCCGGCTCACGTTCTAGGGTCGTGCCCATGGTGCGCACCGTGGTGTTCGACGTCGGAGAGACGCTCATCGACGAGTCCCGGATCTGGCTCCGCTGGGCCGAGCGGCTCGGGGTCCCTCCGCTCACGTTCCTCGGTGTGCTCGGCGGCTGTGCCGCGCTCGACCTGCCACACCAGGACGCGTTCGAGATGATGCGCCCTGGTCTGGACGTCGAGGCAGAGATCGCCCGCTGGGTGCAGGACGAACCGGACGGCCTGCGCAACGGGTTCGACGCCGACGACCTCTACCCCGATGTCCGGCCCGCCCTCGCGGCGCTCCGGGAGGCGGGCTTCGACGTCGTCATCGCCGGGAACCAGCCACCTGAGGCGCGCGCGGCACTGGAGGCCATGAACCTGCCGGTGAGCGCGATCCGTACCTCGGACGAGTGGGGCGTCCAGAAGCCGGAGCCCGGGTTATTCGTCCGCGTCGCCGAGCTGTCAGGAGCCGCACCGGAGGAGATCGCCTACGTCGGCGACCGGCTCGACAACGACGTCCTCCCCGCGGCAGACGCCGGCATGCGAGCGGTCCTCCTCCGCCGCGGCCCGTGGGGCTACCTCCACGCGCTTCGCCCCGACGCGGCACGCGCGACGGTCATCGACTCGCTGTCCGAGCTGCCCGAGATCCTTGCCGGCTGAGCCGTCAGGGGCTCACGACGGGCCAGGCTCTCCGGCCGCTCGGCTGACCGGAGGGTCTGACCCGCGCTGCAGGCTGAAGCCGCTACGGGGTCAGCCCCGGAGCGGGAGCGTCAGCTCGCTGTCGCCGGCCGGCACCACACGGACCGGAACGCCCCAGTCCTGCTGCGCCAGGTGGCACGCGGGGAACACGTCGGGGTCCGGCTCGCCGTTCGACAGCAGGGGCACCTCGTCGCACGACGCCGCCTTCGCGGTCACGTGCAGCACCCCCTCCGGCACGTCGGGGTTCACCACCAGGTCGCGGAACAGGTCCGTCCCGTTCCCAGCCCCCGACAGCAGCAGCTCGGGCGGGGTCGCGCTGACCTGGAGTGACGTGGACGGGCCCCAGCGCTCGTCGAGCTTCTGCCCCGGCGCGGGCACGAACGGCACCTCCAGCCGGAGCGCCCCGCCGCCGACGTCGGTGGCGGGCCGGGCGACCCGGTGCGCACCGCCGTCGAGCACCTCGCCCGCGAGACCCGCAGGGAGCGCGACCCTGATGAGCCGGTGGGCCGCCGACTCCACGACGAGGAGGTGCACAGCGGAGTCCGTGACCTCGACGAGCACGTCCGACGGCTCGGCCAGGTCCTTCGCCAGCGTCGTGACCTCGCCGGAGGCCGGGTCGTACCGGCGCACCGCGCCGTTGTACGTGTCGGCGACGACGACGGAGCCGTCGGGCAGGGTGGCCACACCCAGCGGGTGCTGCAGCAGCGCCTGGTCGGCGGCGCCGTCGCGGTGCCCGAAGTCGAACAGCCCTTGGCCCACCGCCGTGCGCACGGTCGCCGCGGGCGAGCCGTCACCGTCGGACAGCTCGACGCGACGCAGGGACGAGGTCTCGGAGTCCGCGATCCACAGGTGTCCGTCCGGCCGGCCCGCGGCGTCGACCGACGGCACGATGCCGGAGGTCTGGGCGAACCAGGCGCTCTCGCCGGGGCCGTCCTCCAGGCCCTCGTTCATCGTTCCTGCGAGCAGGCCGGCCGAACCCTGCAGCAGGTCGACCTCCCACAGGGTGTGGTTGCCTGCCATGGCGACGACGAACGCGCTCCTTACCGGCGACCAGGCGACGTCCCACGGGGAGCTCAGCCGCAGGTCGAGCGGGGAAACGGTGGTACCGGGCTCGTAAGGTGCCAGCGGCTCGCCGGCACGCCCGCCCACGTTCTCCTGCCCGCCGACCATGAACTGCGCACCGGTTCCGGCCACGGTCGTGACCGCACCGTCGGCGAGGCGCACGCCGCGCAGGGCGTGGTTGACGGTGTCGGCGACCACCACGTCGAAACCGAGACGGTCGCGCAGCTCGTCAGGGACCGGGCACAGCCCGTTCGGCTCGCTGAACCGCGCCTCGCCCGGCCCGCCGTCGACCAGTCCACGCTCCCCCGAGCCGATCCGCCGCACGAGCGTCTCGCCGTCGGGCGCGAGCTCTGCGACGGAGTGGTGCCCGGCGTCGGCGACCAGGAGGTTGCCGTTCGGCAGGGCGAGGGCCTTGGCGGGGAACCGCAGCGTGCCGGACGCCGGGACCGGAGGCACGTACGGACCGGAGCCTCGGTGCAGGGTGCCCTTCGCCGCGTGCTCGGCGATGAGCTCGCCCACGAGCACCGCGAGCGCCGAGCCGTGCCCCTCGCCCGCCATCTGGGCCACGATGTACCCCTCGGGGTCGATGACCACGAGCGTTGGCCAGGCCCGTGCGGTGTAGGCGCCCCAGGTGACCAGCTCGGGGTCGTCCAGGACGGGGTGCCGCACCTCGTACCGCTCGACGGCGGCGGCGAGCGC
Organism: Promicromonospora vindobonensis; assembly: GCF_042685865.1. NCBI lineage: Bacteria > Bacillati > Actinomycetota > Actinomycetes > Micrococcales > Promicromonosporaceae > Promicromonospora > Promicromonospora vindobonensis. Next base: position 2,167,746 of record NZ_JBHUOG010000001.1, read on the forward strand.
GGCGGCGTCCGCCTCGTGCTCGAACTTGGGCGAGTGCACGCCCACGATCACGAGCTCGTCGCGGTGCTGCTCCTCGAGCTCACGCAGCTCGTCGAGGACGTGCAGGCAGTTGATGCAGCAGAAGGTCCAAAAATCCAGGACGACGACCTTGCCGCGCAGCTCGGCGAGCGTGACGCTGCGGCCGCCGGTGTTCAGCCAGCCGCGCCCGATCAGCTCGGACGCGCGGACCCGTGGGAGGTTCTGGGCGGTGGTGCTCACCGGCCCATTGTCACTCCCCGGGTGCGCTGCCCTGCCCGGCGTCCGGCTTGCGGGCACGCCACTGCTCGACCAGGGCCTTGTCGGCCCGCCGGCGCGTCAGGTCGCTCTTGTTGGAGTGCACGGCTGCCCGGTGTGCGAGCAGAGCTGCGCGATCCCGCTCGAGTGCCCACATGAGGGCCTCGCGCACGTCGGCGCGGGTTACCCGCACGCTCCGCGTCTCATCCATCGTCCCGATCATTCTCGCCGTTCCGTGTCCACCGGCGCCCGGAACGGGCGCCGCCAACGATTCAGGAGGACAGCCGAGGATGTTTTGTGACATCCCAGGTCTTCCTGGCTTTCACCCGGCCATGGTTGGGTGTAGCAGAGGAACGTACCGCGCAAACCTGGCGGGGCGATATCCGCCTTTGGGATGACTTTCCGGGACAGACCGGCGTGTCGCCACCGGGAGTGCCGTGTGTGTTGGTGGGTGAGGAGAGGATCAGGGCATGGACCGCGACCAGGCCAGGAAGATGAAGGAGCAGCTCGCCGCCTTCGCCCGAGAGCTCGCCGAGAAGCACGGAGTCGTGGCAACACCGCGGTCCTTGGGGGCACAGACGACGTCGGAGGCTGCCGACGTCGTGCGCGCTCCCACGATCGCGCTCGGCCTCGTGCCGCAGTCCGACGGCGGCTTCGGCATCGCCGTCCGCTACCGGCTCGGGATCCCGCGGGCCCGCTCGATAGTGCGCAAGGTCTCGGCCGAGGTGGGCCCGGACGTCGACGTCCGGCGCACCGGGAGGATCCGCCCCGTGAGCGAGCTGGGCCCGCGCCCGCCCGCACCGACGTCACAGGCCGACGGCGACACGGACCGGCGCCGCCCGCTGCGGCCCGGCATCTCCATCGGCCACGTGGGGGTGACGGCGGGCACCCTGGGTGCGTTCGTCACCCGCGCGAGCCCTGGCGCCAGCAACGGCGCGAGAGACCACCGGCTGTACGCACTCTCCAACTACCACGTGCTCGCCGGCTCGCCCGAGGCCCGGCCCGGCGACGTCGTCCTGCAGCCAGGGCCCGCCGACGGCGGCCTGGCACCCGGCGACCGGATCGGCGAGCTGACGCAGGTGGTGAACCTTGACGCGGTCGAGCCCGCCTACACGGACGCCGCGATCGCACGCCTCGACCAGGTCCCCGTCGACTTCGAGTACCCCGTGGGACGCGTGCTGAAGACGGCGCGCGCGCTCGGCGGCGAGACGGTCGGCAAGGTGGGCCGCACGACGTCGATCACGCGCGGGCGGGTGACCGCCATCGAGCTGGACGACGTCATCGTGGGCTACGAGGACCTCGGCGCGCTCAGCTTCGACGACCAGATCGAGATCGAGAGCCTCGACGACGAACCGTTCTCGCGGGGCGGCGACTCGGGTGCGCTCGTGTACCGGGAGGACGGTGTGGCGCTCGGCCTCCTGTTCGCCGGGTCGGAGTCCGGCGGACACAGCGGCAAGGGGCTCACGTACGCCAACCCGATCGACCACGTGCTCGACATCCTGGAGATCGAGCTGGCCGGGGATCAGCCGCGGCCGTTCGGATGACGCACACGCGCATCCGGGCGCAGAATGAATGAGAACGAGTGGAGAAGTACCCGCGTCGCACGGCGTTCGGTATGCGCACCAGCGTTTCCCACGCCGGGCGTGTCGTCCCCGGCGGTCGGCGGCGCGGGCGTGTCCACGCGGCGCGTCGCGGCCCACAAACCCGCTGACCTGCGAAGGCACCTGGAGGCCTCCGACCGGGTGTTCGCCCGGTACCGAAACCCATGCAAGGGGGTAGACACGGGGGACACAATGGATGACCAGGAGGTGATCGGGATGGCAACACTCGACGAGGCTCGGTCGGCAAAAGCCGCATTGCGGGAAAAAGTGACCGGGCTCGACGGTGTGATCGGAGTTGGCGTCGCCCCTGAGTTCACGACGTCACTCGGGCAGCCCCGGCGCGAGTACCCGGCGCGCAAGCATGCGGAGCCCGACACGTCCGGTGGTTCGCCGGTCGAGGTGCTCGCCGAGGAAGTCTCGGTGGAGCAGGTGACAGGCCCCGGCGGAAGCTGGGTGCTCCAGGTCAACGTGACAGACCCCGGTCTCGTGGACAAGGTGCCCGAGGAGATCAACGACGTGGCCGTGCGTGTCCGCGTCCTCGGCGCGGTCCGGGCTGGTTGAGAGCAGCATCGAGGCAGAGCGCCTGACCGGCGCTCCGCCTCTGCATGCCCGACGGGGCCGAGTCGCCTCGGTCCCGCCTCGGCTCAGCCGAGAGTCGTCGGCAGCTCCGGCAGCTCGCCGCGCACCTGCTCCGCGAGGAACGCCGACACCACCTGGTACCAGACCTTGGCGTTCTGCGGCGTGAGGATCCAGTGGTTCTCGTCCGGGAAGTACAGGAACCGGTGCGCGGTCTCTCCGTCGTCGGACGCCGGCAGACCGGACTTGGTCAGCAGCTCGAACCACAGGCGCAGGCCTTCGCCGATCGGGACGCGATAGTCCTTGTCGCCGTGGATCACGAGCATCGGGGTACGGATCTCGCCGACGGACAGGTGCGGGCTGTTCTCGAGCGCCATCTCCGGCGTCATCTCGCGGGCCCAGTAGAAGCTGGCGTCGGTGGTGGGACCGAACTGGTCCAGCGCCCACAGGCTCGCGTGCGTGACGACCGCCCGGAACCTGTCGGTGTGGCCGGCCACCCAGTTGGCCATGTACCCGCCGAACGAGCCGCCCATGGCCGCCGTCCGGGACGCGTCGATCTCGGGCAGCGCCTCCGCGGCATCCGTGATCGCCATGAGGTCGGTGAACGGCGCGTTGCCCCAGGCGCCCCAGCCTCGCTGGACGAACTCCTGGCCGTAGCCGGTCGAGAGCGCCGGGTCCGGCAGCAGCACCGCGTATCCCTGGGCGACCATCAGCCACGGGTTCCAGCGCCAGCTCCAGGCGTTCCAGGAGCCCAGGGGGCCGCCGTGGATCCACAGCAGGAGCGGTGCCTGTGCCTCGGGGCCTGCGTCGGCGGGCAGCGCCAGCCAGGCGCGCACCCGCACGCCGTCCTCTGTAGTGGTCTCGAGCTCGGTGAGCGTGCCCGGCAGCGCAGGGGCAGGCACCGGCGAGCGCAGGAGGGTCGCCGCGAGCGGCGTCCGCTCCCCTGGCGCACCGGAGGCGAGGAACGCCGCGAGGTCGATCCGCACGGGTTCCGCCGGGGCCGCGTAGGAGGTGCGCAGCGCGAACACCGTGGCGCCGTCGGGTGTGACGGAGAGGTCGGAGAAGACCGCGTCGTCGGCGGTCACCTTCTCGACGACGACGGAGCCACCCGGCAGCGCGCCGGAGAACGTGAGCAGGAAGACCGGGCCGCGGCCGTCGTCGTCGGCCTGGGCCAGCAGACCGCTACCGTCCGGGAGCCAGGCGGGGCGGCCGGGCCAGCGGTCCCAGTCGTCGGCCAGGACCACTGGCTCCGCCGAGCCGTCGGTCGGCACGAGGGCGAGCCGGATCACCGGGGCCTCGTCCGGGGACGAGATCGACTCGGTCACGTAGGCGACCCAGGCGCCGTCGGGCGAGATGCGGGGACCACCGGCGTCGGCGTCGGGGTCGTCCACGAGCACCCGCCGGTCGCCGGTCGCCGTGTCGACGACGACGAGAGTGGTGCGGATGGCGGCGCCCGGGTCGGGCACGGCCCAGGTCGTCACGAGCGTCGTGCCGTCGGCGGACAGGTCCGCCGCGTGCTCCTCGAGGTGCCGGCCGGCGCCCGTGAGGTCACGCAGATCGAGGTGCTTGGCCGACGAGGGGGTCTCCTCGTCCGGCGCATCTCCCGCGACGTCCGCGGCGCTGGGCAGCGGCGATGCCGGCTCGTCGGAGAGCGTCGCCAGGTCGCCCGCGAAGCGTCGCGTCTGGTCGGGCCCGAGATCGTGGTCCCAGAGCCGGACCGGGTAGCCGGTGTGCAGGATCGCGGAGACCTTGTGGTCCGTGCGGGCCTTGCGCAGCTCGGTGTCCTGCGCCAGGTCCTTCGCTGAGGGCAGGACGGCGGAGGCGAGGCTCACGGTGTCCGCGTCGCGCGCGGTCAGGGCGCCGGAGACGCCGCCCGGCGGAGCAGCGATCACACGGGCCTCACCGCCGTGCGCGGGCAGGAGCCACAGCGCGGACGTCGGTTCGGTCGGCGAGCCTGTCGCTGAGCCGTCCGGGTCGGGCCGGGCAGAGGTGAACAGGAGGTCGCCGGAGCGGGTGAAGACGGCGGACGACTCCCCCTTTGCCGACCGGGTGAGTCGCCGGGCGGGGGCCTCGCCCGCCGGGTCCACCTCCCACAGCGCTGTGCGGTAACCGGTGCGCTCGTCATCGAGCGTCTGGACTCCTGCGACGAGGCGAGTGCCGTCCTGGCTGGCCGTGAGGCCGGTGAGGCGCGGGATCGCGACGTAGTGGTCGAGGTCGTGGAACGGGGTCTGCGGGGATTCGCTCACCGGACACGTCTATCACGCCCGTCTTTGTTGTGGGCGCGATTTTTGCGGCTACGACGCCCGCTCTGGGCGCAGCGACCCGCCCACGGAGTCAGGGGTCGTTGCGGGTTACCTCGGCGGCCTTCTTGGCCAGCATCTCGTTGTACGCCTCGAGCTCGGCGTCGCCGTCCCGTTCTGCCTTGCGGTCGGTCCGCTTGGCCTCGCGCGCGTCGGACCGCGCCCAGGAGAACGCCACGCCGACGGCGAGCAGCAGCGTCGGCAGCTCGCCGATGCCCCACGCGACGCCGCCGCCCTTCTGCTGGTCCTCGATGGCGCTGGGACCCCACTCCCTGCCCATGAGGCCGAACCAGTCGGGCAGGAGCAGCGCGGTACCCGACATGAGGGTCACACCGAAGAACGCGTGGAACGCCATGGTCGCGAACAGCAGCACGAGCCGCAGCGGGTAGCTGGGCCGGGTAGGCCCCGGGTCGACCCCGATCAAGGCGTTCGCGAAGAGGTACCCGACGAGCGTGAAGTGGGCGACCATCCACACGTGCCCGACGTAGGTGGTCATGGCGAACGAGAACAGCGGCGTGAAGTAGAAGACGATCATCCCGCCGGCGAAGAGGACGGCGGCGACCACCGGGTTCGCCATGAACCGGCCGACGGTGGAGTGCACGAGGACCAGCACCCATTCGCGGGGACCGCGCGAACCGTCCTTGCGTGCCGGGACGGCCCGCATCAGCAGGGTCACCGGGGCGGCCAGGACGAGGAACAGCGGCACCACCATCGCCAGGACCATGTGCTGCACCATGTGGGCGCTGAACAGGACGTGCCCGTAGGCGGCAGCGCCGCCGTTGGTGGCCCAGAAGAGCACCACCATGCCGAGGCACCAGGAGACGGTGCGGCCGACGGGCCACCCGTCCCCCCGCTGCCGCAGCCGCAGCGCCCACCGCACGTAGACGAGCACAGCGGCCGCGCACGCGAACGCGAGGAGGACGTCCCACTGGAACTCGGTGAGCCAGCGGAGCACCGTGGGCTCCGGCGGCAGGGGGTGGCCGGTGACGAGCTCGGCAGGGGTCGGGTCGACGATCGCTTCGTCGGGCACGGGCGGTGCCGTGGAGCCGAGCGCTACCGCCACGCCGGACACCGCGCCCATCACCGCGATCTCCACCGCGGCGAGCCGCCAGAACAGGCCGATCGCCGCGTTCCTCGTGGTGGTCCCGACGGTAAGCCTGGCGACGACGGTGCTGCGGTGCAGCCACCCGAGGCCGCCAAGGACGACCAGCAGCACGACCTTGACCACGAGGAGGACCCCGTAGTCGGTGCTCAGCCCGTCCAGCGAACCGATCCGGACCCACGCGCTGACCAGGCCAGAGACCGCAACGGCGGCGAAGCACCAGAGCGCGATCTCCGAGTAGCGCCGGATGATGTCGGCGGTAGCGGCGTGCCGCAGGCCGACGAACACGATGGCGCCCAGCCCGCCGATCCAGAGGGCAGCACCGCCCAGGTGCAGGAACAGTGCGGAGACCGCGACGTCGTGGCTGGCGGCACCGGCGGCGTGGCCGGTGGAGGACTGCATGGCGAGGGCCGCCAGCGGCAGCGCGATGGTGCACAGCGCGCCGGCCGGGCCGCGGACCAGAAGCGCGACGGCAGCGGTGACGGCGGCGAGGATCACCATCCCCAGGTAGGTGCGCCCGACGGGGATCGTCGAGATGTACTCCATCAGCGCGGGGCCGAAGCCTTGCGCGTCCAGCGGCAGGTACGTCGACCACGAGAACCGCAGCACGAGCTGCACCAGCCCCGCGAGGGTCCAGACGCCCGCGGAGACGCCGGCGACCCCGAGGGCCCGGTCGACGAGCGGCCCTCGGGGCAGCACGCAGGCCGCCAGCGCGAGGGAGCCGATCGTCACGGCGACGGCCAGCTCCGTGAGCACCGTCGCGACGGGCATGCCCCACCGCACGAGGGCGCCAGGGTCGGCGAAGTTGGCGAAGGCGGTGAAGGCACCGGAGAACGTGCCGGCGGCGAAGAGTGCTGCCAGCGCCACGAGACCGGCCGTCGGCAGGGCGACGGCGAGCCACGACGGGCTGGTCGGTCCGCTCGCCGTGCTCGTCCGCGCAGTTCCGCTGGTGCTGTTCCGGGCGTCGGTCGGGGTCACGCGGTCCAGCCTATGCGCGCTCCGTTGCGGCACTGACCGTCCGCTGGTGTCCGTTTGACCACTCCACGAGCACCCCAGAACCGGGCATTTCGACGAAGTTCAGGAAAAGTTCGGCCCGATTATGAACCAAACCCAACCCTTCGACCCTCTTCTGCGTTGTGACCAGTGTGGACCTCGCGAACATCATCACCGAGACCGACGACTCCGTGCCGTGCTCGGACCAGCCCGAGCTCTGGTTCGCGGAACATCCCGCGGACCTCGAGGAGGCCAAGCGCGCGTGCGCCGTCTGCCCGCTCAAGGCACAGTGCCTCGCCGGCGCTCTCGCGCGCCGCGAGCCGTGGGGTGTCTGGGGCGGCGAGATCGTCGTGGACGGCACCGTGCGGAGCCGTAAGCGCCGTCGCGGCCGGCCCCGGTCGATCGGGGGCATGCGCGTGGCATGAGCCGCGCGCCCACGAGACGTTGCCCGAGGCACGGCGGCCGAGTCCAGCCGCCGTGAGAGGGCCGGAGCAGTGCGCTCTCCGCACCGAGGATCTCCCAGACGGATCCGGACGAGCGCACTGCCCCGGTAGCAGGACGAGTCAGACCCCCAGGTCACCGAGGTGACCTGGGGGTCTGACGTCTTCAGTCTCAGCCCCAGACGAGGCCGTGCGCCGGCTCCTCGAGCACGCGCGCGACATCCGCGAGGAACCGGGAGCCGAGCTCGCCGTCGGCCAGCCGGTGGTCGACGCTGAAGCCGAGCTGGGTGACCCACCGGGGCTTCACCTTGCCCTTGTGCACCCAGGGCTGCTTGCGGATCGCACCGAAGGCCAGGATCCCCGTCTCCCCCGGGTTGAGGATGGGCGTGCCCGTGTCGATACCGAAGACGCCGACGTTGGTGATCGTGATCGTGCCGTCGGACATGTCCGTGACGGAGGTACGCCCTGCACGCGCGGTCGCCGTCAGCCCGGCGAGCGCCTTGGCGAGACCGAGCAGGTCGAGCGTGTGCGCGTCCTTGATGTTCGGCACCACGAGACCGCGCGGGGTCGCCGCCGCGATCCCCAGGTTCACGTAGTGCTTGTAGACGATCTCCTGCGCCGCGTCGTCCCACGCAGCGTTGATCTGCGGGTGCCGGCGCACCGCGAGCAGCACCGCCTTCGCCGCGATGAGCAGCGGCGTCACCCGCACGTCCGCGAAGTCACGATCCTCCTTGAGCATCGCGACCAGGCGCATCGTCTTGGTGACGTCCACCGTGTGGAACAGGGTCACGTGCGGGGCCGTGAACGCGCTGGCCACCACTGCCTCGGCCGTGCGCTTGCGCACCGACCGCACCGGTACGCGCGTCTGCCGCCCGTCCGACGAGACCACGCCCGAGGCGAGCCACGGCTCGTCGTCGGGGTAGTGCGTCAGCGTCCGCACCGACGAGCGCTCGGCGTGGGCGACCACGTCCTCGCGCGTCACGATGCCGCCAGGACCCGACGCGTGCACACCCGCCAGGTCCACCCCCAGGTCCTTGGCGAGCTTGCGGACCGGCGGCTTCGCCAGGACACGAGCCCGCGCGGCCGTGGTGGTGCCGGTGTCCGCCGCAGGGGCGTCCCCCGGGACGCTTGCGGGGGCCCGGACCGGTGCGGCGGGGGCCTTGGTGGCCACCGCCGTCGCACCGGCGCCAGCGGACCCGGCAGGGCCGGCCACCGGAGCCGGCTCGGTCACGGGTGCGACCGGAGCCGGCGCGGCGGCAGGAGCCGCCTGGTGCCGCCGACGCCGCCCGCTCGCCTTCGCCTCGGCCGTGCCGTAGCCGACAAGGACCGACCCGGAGCTCTCGTCCTGAGCGCCCTCGCCTGCGGGGGCACCGGAGCCGGTGTCCGGACCTGCCTCCGAGGCGGAGCCGTTCGAGGTCGACCCGGCCGGACCACCGGCGCCGTCCGACACCGCGATCTCGATGATCGGCGCGCCGACGTCGACGGTGGTGCCTGCCTGGACGAGCAGGGCGGACACCGTCCCGTTCCACGGGGACGGCAGCTCGACGAGCGACTTCGCCGTCTCGATCTCGACGATCGTCTGGTTGACCTCGACCGTGTCGCCGACGGCGACCTGCCACTCGACGATCTCGGCCTCGGTGAGGCCCTCTCCGACGTCGGGGAGCGGGAACCTCTGGTTCTTCAAGCTCACTCTCGGCTCACTCTCGACTCATTCAAACAGCTCATCCGTGGCTGGTTCATCTCTCGCTCACGGCTCAGTGCGCGAAGGCACGGTCGACGGCGTCGAGCACACGGTCCACGCTCGGCAGGTATTCGTGCTCGTGCTTCGCCACCGGGTACGGGGTGTGGAAGCCGCCCACGCGGAGCACGGGCGCCTCGAGAGCGTAGAAGCATTCCTCGGTGACCCGGGCCGCGATCTCAGCCCCCGCGCCGAAGAACACCGGCGCCTCGTGGATCACGACGCAGCGCCCGGTCTTGCGCACGCTCGCCACCACGGCGGCGGTGTCGATCGGGGAGATCGCGCGCAGGTCGAGCACCTCGGCGGAACGGCCCTCCTCCGCGAGCGCATCGGCGGTCTTGACGGCGGTCGCGACGGACGGCCCGTACGCGACGAGCGTGACGTCGGTGCCCTGGCGGACCACGTGGGCCGCGTTGAGGGTGTCCGTGCCGATGGCCGTGCCCAGGTCGACCGCACCCTTGCCCCAGTAGCGGCTCTTGGGCTCGAAGTACAGCACCGGGTCAGGGGAGGCGATGGCCTCCTGGATCATCGTGTAGGCGTCCTGCGGGTTGCTCGGCGAGACCACGCGCAGGCCGGCGGTGTGCGCGAACAGCGCCTCCGGGCTCTCCCCGTGGTGCTCCACCCCGCCGATGCCGCCGCCGTACGGGATGCGGATGACGACGGGCATCTGCACCGCGCCGCGCGTGCGGTTGTGGATCTTCGACAACTGGGTGGTGATCTGGTTGAACGCCGGGAAGATGAACCCGTCGAACTGGATCTCGCAGACCGGCCGGTACCCGCGCATGGCCAGGCCGATGGCGGTGCCGATGATGCCGGACTCCGCCAGCGGCGTGTCCACCACCCGCTGCTCGCCGAACTCCGCCTGCAGACCGTCGGTCACGCGGAAGACGCCGCCGAGCGGGCCGATGTCCTCGCCCATGAGCATGACCTTGTCGTCGTGCCGCATCGCGGCGCGCAGGCCCTCGTTGATCGCCTTGCCGAGCGTGAGCGTCTTGGTGCCGGACGCCGCGTCGGGGGCGTCGCTGGATGTGGTGTGCGTACGTTCCGCCATGGTTGTCATCGTGCGCCTCCCTGCGCTGAGTCCGCGATCGCATACTGCGATGCCGGTGGGTCACCGGCGTCGTAGGCCTCGTACCAGGCTCGTTCGGCCGCGACGGTGCCGTGGGGCGTCGCGTACACGTCGTCGAACGTGCTCGCGACGGCCGACCCGCCGTCGAGGGCACGGACGCCGGTGCGCAGCGCAACGCCCAGCTCGTCCCCCGTTGCCTTGATCTCGGCCTCGAAGTCCGCGTCGAGCGCGTCCTCGGCCCGCAGCAGTGCGGCGAGGCGGTCGATCGGGTCGCGGCGGCGCCACGACTCCTCCTCGTCGGAGGTGCGGTACCGCGTCGGGTCGTCCGACGTCGTGTGGGCGCCCATGCGGTAGGTGAACGCCTCGATGAAGCTGGGGCCCTGGCCAAGACGGGCCCGTTCGAGCGCTTCCTGCGTCGCGGCGTACACGGCGAGCACGTCGTTGCCGTCGACCCGCAGGCTGGGCAGGCCGAAGGCCTCGCCGCGCTTGTACAGGGGGGTCTTCGTCTGCCGGGTGGTCGGCTCGGAGATGGCCCACTGGTTGTTCTGCAGGAAGAACACGACGGGTGCGTCGTTCACCGCTGCGTAGACCATGGCCTCGTTGACGTCGCCCTGCGAGGTGGCGCCGTCGCCGAAGTAGGTGATCACGGCGGTGCCGTCGTGCTTGTCGTGCGGGGTGCCGTCACGCTGGACGCCCATGGCGTAGCCGGTGGCGTGCAGGGTGTGCGCGCCGATGACGATGGTGTAGACGGCGGTGTTGCTCTCGGTCGGGTTCCATCCACCGTGGTCCGAACCGCGGAAGAACCGCAGCCGATCGACAGGGTCCAGTCCACGGACCTGCAGGACACCGTGCTCCCGGTACGACGGGAAGACGTAGTCCTGCGGTCGCAGGGCGTAGGCGCTGCCGACCTGCGCGGCCTCCTGGCCACGAGCAGGTGCGAACAGGGCGAGCTCGCCCTGCCGTTGGAGCGAGGTTGCCTCGTCGTCGAAACGACGGGTCAGGACCATGTCGCGATACATGCCACGGAGGTCTTCCGCGGTCAGGGCAGCGGCTCGGTCACGGTATCCCTTGGTGCCGCGCGTCGTGACGCGGTTCCCTTGGGGATCGAGTAGCTGCAACGTCGGGATCGCCTCGTTGGAGCCGTTGGTCGTTGTCACGCTTCCTCCTTCAACTGCGGACGCGAGCGCCCGCTGTTGCGGAGACGCCCGGCCCGTTCCGGGGACCTTTCCATCCTGGCACGGGTCCAGCCGGAAATTTGGCCGGTCCGCAACCTACGCTGTCGTAGCCTACGCAAGCGTAGGCTACGGGTCCGTAGGTTGGTCTGCCGCGATGTCGCCCAATCTCTCGGGCGACCGTTTGTCGGATTCCACCAAGCCGCGCGACGCAGTCTCGGCGCTCGGCCCGCCGCGCTCGCCGCGCGGCGCCTGCGTCTCGGCTCCTCCTCGGCCAATACTGGTCCGGTGTACCCGCCGTACGACAGCTGGTTTCCCGACGCGCCGATCGACGGCACCTACGGGTACGACCGAGACGCACTGCTGGCGATCGAGCCGGCCGGTCCACCCGCCGGCTTCTGCGACCTGTGGCGCGGCTGGTTCGCGGTCTCGCGCACGGTACGGCCCGAGCCGCGGCTGACGGCGCTCGGCCGGCAGGGGGCGCACGACCTCTACGAGCTCGAGCACACGGGTGCCGACGGGCTGCGGCTGCGCGGTTGGCTCGCCCTGCCGTCCCACGGCGCGCCCCGGGTCGGAGTCGTGCACAGCCATGGGTACGGCGGCCGGGAGGCTCCCGTGTTCGACCGCGTGCCCGACGACGCCGCCGTCGTCTTCCCCGTCGCCCGCGGGCTCGGAGCGCTCAACACCGGCGTCGGTGCCCCGGACACGGCGGACGAGCACGTGGTGCACGGCATCGGCTCGGTGGAGACCTACTCGCTGGGCCGCTGCGCCGTCGACCTGTGGCACGCCGCGGACGCCCTCGTCGAGGTGGCGGGCGACCTGCCGCTGTACTACGTGGGCGAGAGCTTCGGCGGGATCGGGGCTCTGGCCGTGCCGTGGGACCGCAGGTTCGTCGGCGTGACCTTCGTGGTGCCGAGCTTCGGGCAGTACGACGTGCGGCTCGGTCTGGAGTGCACGGGCAGCGGGGAGTCCGTACGGCGGTACGTCGCGGAACATCCGGAGGCCCGGGACGTGCTGCGCTACTTCGACACGTCGACGGCCGCCGGATACCTTCGCGTACCCGTGCGCTGCGAGTGCGCGCTCTGGGACGCGGCAGTGCCGCCGCCCGGGCAGTTCGCCGTGGCGAACGCGGTGGCGACGGCGCCGTCCGGCGGTGCGCTGGAGCTGGCGGTGCTTCCGGCCGGGCACGCGGAGTACCCCGGCAAGGCGGAGGACGCGGCCCGGGCCGCCGCCGCGACCCGGGCCCACATCAAAACCTGTGCCCCATAAGGGCGGATGTTCGGTAGAACGTCAGGTGATCGGTAGCCCGGGGCTGCCGATCACGTGACATTCTGCCGACCACTCGAGCCGAGAAGCCCGGGCTGGGCTGCTCAGCGCCAGTTCGCGGCGACATCCAAGAACGCGTCGTTCGCCTCCGGGTCGCCGATGCTCACGCGGATCCCGTGACCGGCGAACGGACGCACCAGGACACCCGCGTCCTTCGCCTGGGCGGCACGCTCCATGGTCCGCTCGCCCAGGTCGAACCACACGAAGTTCGCGTGCGTCTCCGGCAGCACCCAGCCCTGGCCACGCAAGCTCTCGACGACGCGGGTGCGCTCGTCGACCAGCGCCTCGACACGCTCCTTCAGCTGGCTCTGCGCCTCCGGCTCCAGCGTCGCCAGCGCTGCCGCCTGCGCGACGAGCGACACGCCGAACGGCGTGGACACGCTGCGGATCCCCGCGGTGAGGCGCGGCTCGGCGATCGAGTAGCCGATGCGGAGCCCTGCCAGGCCGTGCGCCTTGGACAGGGTGCGCAGCAGCAGCACGTTCGAGTGGCGGGTGAACATGTCGATGCCGTTCGGCGCCTCCGGGTCCCGCACGAACTCCAGGTACGCCTCGTCCAGCACGACGAGCACGTCCTTCGGCACCACGGCCAGGAACGTCTCCAGCTCCGCCACGTGCACGGCGGGGCCGGTCGGGTTGTTGGGCGTGCAGACCAGCACCACGCGGGTACGCGGGGTGATCGCCGCCGCCATCGCGGGCAGGTCGAGCCGACCGGTGCCCTCCTCCAGCGGCACGGTCACGGCCTTGCCGCCGGACACCGCTGCCGCGATGGGGTAGGCCTCGAACGAGCGCCACGGGAACACGATCTCGTCCCCGTGGTCGACGACGGCGTTGAGGACGTGCGACAGCAGCGCTACCGAGCCGTTGCCGACCACCACGTTCTCGGCTGCCACACCACTGTGTGCGGCGAGCCGGCCGACGAGCTCGTCGGCGTAGAGCTCGGGATACCGGTTGACCTCGGCAGCGGCGCGCGTGATCGCGGCCTGGACCGACGGCAGCGGCGCGTAGGGGTTCTCGTTCGACGAGAGCTTCCACGCCGGGGCGCTCGACCCGGCGCGCGCGCCGGGAACGTAGGCGGGCAGGGCCGACACGGCAGGGCGGAGCGGTACGAATGCTTCTTCCACGGAGGTCAGCATGCCACGATGAACGGATGAAGCTCGTGGCGCGCATCCTCATCACCGCACTAGCAATCGGGCTGTCAGCCCTGATCCTCGGCTCCCACATGGAGGTCGTCAGCGACGGCACCACCCTTGGCACGATCCTCGCCACCGTGGTGGTGGCAGTGATCTACGCCCTGGTCCACATGATCGTGAAGCCGATCGTCCAGCTCATCTCCCTCCCGCTCTACATCCTCACGCTCGGCCTGGTGTCGTTCTTGGTCAACGCGCTCATGCTGTGGATCACGACTCTCATCACCAACCAGACGTGGTTCTCCGACACGCCCAACTGGGGCCTCGAGGTGAACGGCGGCTTCTGGTGGTTCGTGCTGGCCGCGCTGGTCATCTCGGTGGTGCAGACCATCCTCCTGGCGATCCTGCCCAACAGGGTCTCCGACTGAGCGGAGGGCACCGGCCGAACGAGGTCACCGGCCGGTCCGCTCTGTGCGGTAGAACGTGGTGCTCACCGCCGTTCCGTCCAGCCGTGAGCCGATCCGGCCTGCCACCTCGGTGACCCGCGGGTCACCGAGGCCGATCGCGAGGTCGAGCGTGCGGACGTGCGTGGTGACGGCGTGCGCCTGCACCACGCTGCCCGACGCCGCGCGGTCGGCGGCGGAGGCCGAGTCCCGCAGCGACCGGACCACCGTGACCCGGTCCGGGGTGCGGGGATTCTCCGACGCCGACCGGCCGTCGGCGTGCGAGACGATCTCCTCCGGCGTCTCCAGGTGCAGCACCGGGACGCCGGGTGGTGTGGCGAGCGGACCGGTCGGTGATCCGGCCGTGACGAGCCCGGCGACCCGGTAGCGCTCAGCGAAGCCCGCCCGGGACACCAGCGCGGCCGCGGCGATACCGCCCAGGCTGTGCCCGACGAAGGTCACCGGCTCACCGGGACCGACGCCGGAGTCCACGAGCGCACGCTCGACAGCCGCGGTGGCGCCGTCCGCCTGGCCCGCGACGAGCTCGACGTCGGTCCGGCCGTCCAAGGGGTGCTCCGCCGGGAGCGCCGACTGGGTGCCGGGGATCAGGACCGTCCAGGACACCGCGCCGTCCGACCCGGTCAGCCTCTGGACCGCCACCGTGCCCGCCGGCGCACCACCCTGCTGGGGGTACAGGCTGTCGATCCTGCTCAACGCCTCCCCGACCGACCGCGCTCCGGTGCGGGACCAGGCCGGTACCGTGCCGTCCGCGAAGTCCTCGGCGCCGAGCCGCGTGACCCGCACCCCATGGTCGTCGTTCCCGAGCACAGGCAGCTCACGGGCCACGTGCGCCAGCACGCCGGCCCCACCCGTGACGCCGGAACGGCCCTGTGCGGGCCCGGGCTGGGCCAGCGCGACGCCGGCGCCCAAGCCGGTGACGGCCTCGTCGGAGAACGGGGCAAGTCCCCTCGCGGCAGCGGCCCCGAGCTGGCCCGTGGCGGCCTGGGAGGCGCCACCCGTCAGGGCTCCGCCGGCGGCCTGCCCCGCCGCCCCTGCACCGCCCAGCGCGCCGACCCCCGCGAGGCCGGCCCAGCCGAGGCCGCCGAACGCGGCGCCCACTCCGAAGGCGCCAGCGGTGACCAGGGCACCGACGACCCGTTCCGCGGTCGACTCCGCCTCGTCGTACAGGCCTGCTGCCCGGAGCAGGCGCCAGCCGAGCAGGTCGCACCGGTCGGCGGAAGCGATGAGACGGCGCGCGACGTCCTGGGCGGCTGCTTCGAGCGCACGAGCCCTGGCCACCGCCTCTGCGACCGCCTCTGCGGGTAGCCACCAGGCGGCCTCGGCTCTCCCGGCTCCTGGCACGACGAGGTCTCCGCTCACCCCCAGGCAGTGCACGGCTGCCGCCCGCAGGTCGTCGGCGGCACCGGTGACGAGCGCCGCCGCCCACCGCACGGAGTCCAGGTCGACGGACGACGGACCCGACCCGCCGTAGACGGTGACCGTGTCCGCCGGCGCGAGCCGCCCGTCCGGAGAGCTCACCACGACCGGGCACCGATCGTGTGCGGGACGGCCGCGCCACCTGCCTGCCCCAGCCCGTCGGAGTCCGTCCCTTCGGGGTGCGGCCCATCGGTATGAGGAAAGGGCGCCGCCTGAGCAGCGCCGGCCTGCCGCATCGTCGCGTCGAGCAGGTCACCGTCCCGGACGAGCGCCTCCAGCACCTCGGCGACCTCGGCGCGGTACAGCTCCGCCGCACGGGCCTCCCATGCCACGGCACCGGACGCCCGCAGCCCACCGGTCGCTCGCTCCACCAGCCCGACCGCCTCGGCGAGCGCCGACGTCGGGCCGCCTCCCCACCGGTCGTGACCGTGCGCGAGCGGCCACCCGTCGTTCATGGACGCGCTCCGTACATCGGCACTCCCTGGCCTCCTCGTGCATCGAGCCGGTCGGCTCATCCGCAGACGTTACGGAGCGGCCAGGGCCTTGTGCCGGGCCGGCCAGGCCACCTGTTCACAAGTGGCCGGAGATCGGGGGTGTGGTCGGGCTCGCACCCGCTGAACATGGTCGGGACGGTCGTTCGCACCCCGGAGGCACGCGCACGAGCGGTGGGACGATGGGCCTGCCCCTGGACCACGGCCGCGGTCCAGGGGCAGGCCCATCGCTACCTACCCTGCTACAGGCACATCTCGGTGCGACCTGCCTCGACGGTGGTCCGGTGCGGGGCGCCGCGCTCCGGGAAGACCTGGAGGCGGGCCTGGTCCCCTGCGTTGATCTCGAAGCAGGCGCCGTCGCCGGACCACGTGAAGTCCCGCACCACGACCCGGCCGCCGACGGCCTGGAACACCCGACGGCCGTCCTGTCGCAGCTCCGTGCGCTCGGGACTGACCGTCGCGGCGTACCGGTGCCCGTGCACGCGGACGTCGTCGACCACGTTCCGGCCCTCCAGGTCCCACGACCCGAACGTGACCGACCCCGGCTCGCCCCACGGGTCCTCTGCGACCAGCTCGTGCACCGCCATCAGCGGCATCACGTTCGACCACGTGTAGTAGCGCCACGCGCTGTCGACCGCCGACGCGCTGATCGCCTGG
Source organism: Promicromonospora vindobonensis (assembly GCF_042685865.1). NCBI lineage: Bacteria > Bacillati > Actinomycetota > Actinomycetes > Micrococcales > Promicromonosporaceae > Promicromonospora > Promicromonospora vindobonensis. Next base: position 2,184,491 of record NZ_JBHUOG010000001.1, read on the forward strand.
CCCGGCTCGGGATCGAAGTACTCGGGGAACCAGCTGTTCTTGTCCCAGCTGTCGAGCCACATCCGCGTGCTCTTCGACGCGAGCTCACCCGCGGCGGCGTCGAGCCCGTACCGCTTGACGCCGTCGTACACGGTCGCGTTCATCGGCGGCCACACTGCACCGCGCCACTGCTCGCAGGAGTTCTCGTCGCCCCACGCGAGGTAGTACCGGTAGTGCTGCGAGTCGTTCGGCTGGTCCAGGCCGTTCGCGCAGTACTCCGGGTCGGACCTGCTGATGCTCGGTATGCCGTACTCGCCGCCGAACTTCTCCGGGTCGAGCAGGTTCTCGTCGACGGTCCGCTGCGCCCGCTCCGGCGTCGCGACTCCGCCGAAGAGCGGGTAGAAGACCGTGGGCGTGACGACCTTGCCCCAGGTCCCGTCGAGGTGCCGGTCGAGATACATACCCTGCTCGTCGTTCCACAGCCTCTCGTTGACGGCTTCCTTCACCGTGCCGAAGACCGCCCGGAAGCGCTCCTCGTCCGCCGGCCGGTCGAGTACGTCGGCGAGCTCGGCCAGCGACTCGGCCATCAGCGCGTAGTAGGACGTCAGCGCAACGTCGGTGAGGTCGGTGTTGTCGCGCTCGTCGCCGCTCCCGCCGTCCTTCGGGATGCGGTTGGCGGCCTGGTAGACCGGTAGGTCATCGAGCCCGAGGTGGTTCCCTACCTTGCTCGCGTCGGCGTCGTACGGAGCTTCGAGGAGCCCGTCACCGTCCACGTCCCACTCGGGCAGCTTGTCGAAGAAGTCCACCAGGGCGGGATAGGCCTGCTCGACGAGCTCCCGGTCCCCGGTCGCCGCATGGATCCGCTTGACCGCGTACGCATGCATCGGTCCGGAGTGGAGCTGGTCGTAACGGGGCCCGCCGACGTCGAACAGGTCCCGCTCGTGCTCACGAGCCAGTCCTGGGTCGACCGTGAGCGCGATGATCGCGTCCCACGCCGAGTCCCAGCCGGTGAAGATGGTGTCGTTCTCGGCGCCACCACGACCCCAGCCCCAGACGAGGAAGCTCCGCTGGAACGTCTCGTCGTAGTTGGCGTTGAGGGCGATGGCGGAGCGCATCACCGTCGCGGCCCTGCCTGCCGGTCCCTCACCGCTGAGGGTGCCGATGTCCGCACGCGCCTCCGCGCGGTCGAGGATCGCGAGAATCTCGCGCTCACCCGTCTCAGCGGGCCCGGTCTCCACCGGGGCCCCGGACACGGTCGTCGTGAACGTCACGGTCTCGTTCGCGTCCAGCGTGTAACGCAGGGCGGCGGCCGCCTGACCGGGGGCTGCCGGCTCACCTTCCATCGCCGCGACCAGGTCGTCCTCCGACGCGTACGACGCGCCGTCGTCCGGGCGCACCGTCGGGGTGAGCGCGAAGTGACCGGTCTTCTCCGGGTCCTCCACGCCGGCGCCGCTCGCGCGGATCCCCTGGTCTGTGACCTGGTAGGTCCCTGGCTCGTCCCACGGTGGAGCGGCCTCGAGGAAGACCGTCGTGTCGTCGGCCGACGCCGTCACCGCACCCACCAGGACGTTGGGGGCCGTCCGCGCGAACCGGATCCGGATCGTCTGCTTGTCGCGCTGCGTCTGTTCGTAGCGCGCCTCCATCACCGGGAGCAGCTCGCGTGCCTCAGCCACCTGGTCGGCGGACCAGTTGTCGGGGTGGTCGAGGATCTCTCGCAGGGCCCCGAGCTGCTCGGGGGTGATCGTCCGGTCGTCGCTGCCGACCTGGACCTCGTAGTAGGAACCGTCGACCGTCGCCGGGCCGACGTCCGCGACGTACGGGATCAGCCCCTGGTTCTCCCGGATGAGACGGTTGGCGCTCGTCAGCAGGTTCACCCGCATGGTGAACCTGCTCTCGCCCTCGCCGACGAACAGTGCGCCGTTGTCGTCCCGCTCCGTGTAACCAGGCATGGCGAACGGGCGCTCGAGCCCAGCCGCACTGTCCTCGGTATCCGGCGCGGCGACCTGCGCATCCGCCGAGAACGCCAAGGACGCCACCGACGCCAAGGACACGAACGCTGCCCCTACGACGAGCGGTCCTCGGCGCACGAGCCGGATCACACCATTGTGATCTGCCATCTGTTGTTCCTCCCATGAATGTGAGCGCTAACACCATGACGACATCGATGTTAACGTAACATGTATCATATGACAACTATCGCTTGGTAGTCCCTTCCCACGGCCACCCCCGGGCGGACGCAAACCCCTCGGCGGGCGGCGAGCCCGGCGTGGGAGAATGGAGCACGTGCCTGAGACGACCGCGCCCGCCGCCAGCCCTGCCAGCCCCGTCACCCGCGTAACCCTGGCGGAGGTGAGCCCTGCCATCGCGCTCGGGCCGCTCGACGGCCGGTACCGCAAGGCCGTCGCGCCGCTCGTCGACCACCTGAGCGAGGCCGCGCTGAACCGCGAGCGCATCCACGTCGAGGTGGAGTGGCTCATCACGCTCTGCAACGGCACGCCCGGCGATCCCTCCCCGGTGGTCCCCGGCGCACCCGCGCTGTCGCCGCAGGAGGTCGACTACCTGCGTGCGATCCCCGCGACGTTCGGCGCGGACGAGATCGCCGAGCTGGCCGAGATCGAGCGCGAGACGGTGCACGACGTCAAGGCGGTCGAGTACTTCATCAAGCGCCGCATCGCCGCGGCGCCCGAGGCGCTCGGCACGACGAGCCTCCCGGCGGCGAGCGAGCTGGTGCACTTCGCCTGCACCAGCGAGGACATCAACAACCTGTCGTACGCGCTGATGGTCCGGGGTGCGGTCCGGGACGCGTGGCTCCCCGCCGCGACCGCCGTCGTCGACCAGCTCGCGGGCATGGCGCGCGAGCACGCGGCGGCGCCGCTGCTGAGCCGCACGCACGGTCAGCCAGCGACGCCGACCACGCTGGGCAAGGAGCTCGCCGTGCTGGCGCACCGGCTGCGCCGTCAGCTGCGGCGCATCGAGGGCGCCGAGTTCCTGGGCAAGCTGAACGGCGCCACCGGCACCTACGGCGCGCACACGGTCGCCGTCCCGACCGCCGACTGGCCTGCCGTGTCCAAGGCGTTCGTCGAAGGCCTCGGCCTGGACTGGAACCCGCTGACCACGCAGATCGAGTCGCACGACTGGCAGGCGGAGGTCTACGCCGACGTCGCCCGCTTCAACCGGATCCTGCACAACCTCGCGACCGACGTGTGGACCTACATCTCGCTCGGGTTCTTCACGCAGATCCCGGTCGCGGGCGCAACGGGCTCGTCCACGATGCCGCACAAGGTGAACCCGATCCGGTTCGAGAACGCCGAGGCGAACCTCGAGATCTCGTGCTCGCTCCTGGACACGCTCTCGGCGACGCTCGTGACGAGCCGCCTCCAGCGTGACCTCACCGACTCGACGACGCAGCGGAACATCGGCCCGGCGTTCGGGCACAGCCTGCTCGCGATCGACAACGTGGCGCGTGGCCTGGACCGGCTCGCCGTCAACGAGACGCTGCTGCGCGAGGACCTCGACGCCAACTGGGAGGTGCTGGGCGAGCCCGTCCAGTCGGCGATGCGCGCCGCCTCCGTCGCGGGCGTGCCCGGCATGGAGAACCCCTACGAGCGTCTCAAGGACCTCACGCGCGGCCAGCGCGTGGACGGCGCGCGCATGCGCGAGTTCGTGGCAGGCCTCGGCCTGCCCGACGACGTCGCCGCCCGCCTCGCCGCGCTGACCCCCGCCACGTACACGGGGCTGGCCGAGCAGCTGGTGAAGGACTACCTGGACTGAGGCGGAGGTGCAGCGCAGGGTGGGGGCCGAGGAACGAGGCACCCGCCCGGAGCGGAACCGCAGCCTCAGGCCACAAACGTGACAGGGGCTGAGGCGGAGGTGCAGCGCAGGGTGGGGGCCGAGGAACGAGGCACCCGCCCGGAGCGGAACCGCAGCCTCGGTCCACAAACGTGGCAGGGGCTGAGGCGGAGGTGCAGCGCAGGGTGGGGACCGAGGAACGAGGCACCCGCCCGAAGCGGAACCGCAGCCTCAGGCCACGAAGGTGTCGCCTGAACCCCAGTGGGACGCGTGATCCTGGACGAACTCGGCGAACGTACGGGGTGGACGGCCGGTCAGGTCCAGCACCGCGGTGCTGACCTGGTCGTCCTGGCCGGTCCGGATGCCGGCGTCGACGGCGGCGAGGGCCGTCGCGAAGTCGTCCGGCATGCCGGACGCTCGGTAGGCGTCGATCTGCTCGGCGACCCCGACGGGCACTACCCGGACCGGCTGGCCGGTGTGGGCGGTGATGATCTGTGCCGCGTCCTGATAGTTCAGCGCCTTGGGCCCGGTGAGCAGGTAGTCGTCCTGGACGTCGGGGTGGCCGTCTGGTCCTGTCAGCAGCGTGGCGGCTACCGCCGCGATGTCTCGAGCGTCGATCCAGCCCACCCGACCGGTTCCGGCAGCGGTGCGGATCTCGCCGCCCCGCCGGATCCGTTCACCCAGCGGGTGGGGGGCCAAGAAGTTCTGCATGAACCCGGACGCGCGTAGCACCACCCATCCAGGACGGGCCCGCACGTGCGCGGCCAGCTCCAGCGCGCTGGTGGCACCCGGCAGCACGATGGCGGAGCCCAGCAGCACCACCCGGCGCACACCGAGGCGTTCTGCCTCCGCCAGGAACGGCTCGACCAGCGGCATCGGGTCCGTGGTGTCTGTCGGAGGCACCAGATAGACCTGGTCCGTCCCGCGCAGCGCTGCCGGATGCGAGGCCGGGTCGCTCCAGTCGAACCGGACCACGTCCGGGGCGTCGGCAGGTGGGAAGCGGCTCGCCACCCGGACCGGCACACCGCGCTTGCGGAGCAGACCGGTCAGGGTGCTTCCCGTCTTGCCGGTGCCGCCGGTGACCAGCACGCCGGTCATCGGGTGGCCTCCTCGCCCAGCGAACCGAGCAGCTCGGGCAGCGTGCCGGCCGCTGAGGCAGCTGCGAGCGGGTTCCAGTAGTCCCGATACCGAGTGATCAAGCCCTCGTGGGTGGTGACCACCGTGATGTAGTCCAGCTGGTACGGCTCGTCGGTGGCCACCGTGCGACCGTCCGCGGTGAACTCGACCACGATGGTGTCCGGCTGGTCCGTGTGCCGCACGGTGAGGGTCGGGATCGTCTGCACGTCCATCAGGTCCGGGTAGCCGGCCAGATAGCCCCGGACCGCCTCGCGTCCGTTCAGCCTGCTCGGTGAGGTCCCTACCGCGAAGGGGAACTCGGCGGTGCCGCCCTCCGCCCACAGGTCGGCGACGGCATCCATGTCCTTGGCCAGCAGCAGCTCCAGCAGCTGGCGAAAGGTCTCTTCGGAAGTGCGTAGTGGCACGGTGGTTCTCCAACGTTCGGTGGGTCAGGTGACCGCACCAGACTGGCCGCACGAGGCGGCGCCATGGAACCCACCGCTGAGCCCCGGACCACTGGTCCGTGGCTAAGCCCGCCACGTTGTGCCAGCCTGGCCGAGTGAGCAGAGAACTGGCCGACTTCCTGCGCAGTCGACGGGAGGCGCTGCACCCGGCCAAGGTGTCGCCAACGGCTGTCCATCCACCTGGCCTGCGTGCCCGGCGCACGCCCGGGCTGCGCCGGGAAGAGGTGGCCGACCTGGCCGGGGTGTCCACGAGCTACTACGAGCGGCTGGAGCAGGCCCGCGCGTCACGTCCGTCGCCACAGGTGCTGTCCGCGCTGGGCACAGCATTGCGCCTCACCACCGCCGAGCGCGAGCACCTGGCACGGCTGGCCGGGCAGATCACACCCGTTGTGGACGCCGATCGTGCGCCGGTGGCTGCCGACGCACGCCGACTGCTGGACCGGCTCGGACCGCTACCCGCCTACGTGGTGGACGACGCAGAGGACATCGTGGCCTGGAACGCTGCGGCAGCCGCGTTGATCATCGACTTCGCCCAGCTGCCCGTCCACGAGCGCAACACGCTGCGCCTCGCCGTCCGGCTGAGTGGTTCGCTCTGCTCAGCACCCGTCGGTGCAGAGGACGACTTCGCCCGGCAGGCCGCCGCCCACCTGCGCGCGGCCAGTGCCCGCCGCCCGGCGGACCGTGCGCTGAGCGAGCTGGTCAACGAGTACGCCGCACACGACCCGAACTTCGTTGCCGGCTGGCGCAGGCACGACGTGCGCCCTCGGCCGACGCTGCGCAAGTGCCTGCGCCATCCCGAGCTCGGTGAGCTCGAGCTGGACCGGCAGACTCTGCTCATGCCCGGAACCAGCCTGCGGCTGGTGCTCTACACCGCAGATCCTGGCAGCCCCAGCGCCGCCACCCTGTCCCGGCTGGGCTCGTCCGGCGCGGTGCAGTGACCGTCGGCCCGGACCACCTGCGAACGGCTTCCATACGATGGAGCGCATGAGCCGCTCCACCACGCCCAGCACTGCTTACCTCGACCACCTGGTCGCTGAGACCGCTGGACGGCGCGAGGCCCTTGCCGGGCCGGCCCCCACGGTCGACGGCGGGGGCCCTGTCGCGGCCGACGGCGGTGCGCCCGCGGCCCTGGTCGCCGTCGTCGAGCGGGCGGCCGAGCAGCTCGAGCCGGAGCTCGCCGAGATCGTCCGGCGGCTGCACGCCGATCCCGAACCGGCGTTCGAGGAGCACCGCAGCGCCGCGGCTCTCGTCGAGGTGCTCGGCCGGCACGGCGTCACGGTGGAGCTCGGAGTCCACGGCGTGCCGACGGCGTTCCGGGCCGAGGTGGGTGACCCGGCCGGACCGACGATCGCGATCTGCGCGGAGTACGACGCGCTGCCCGGCATCGGGCATGCGTGCGGCCACAACGTGATCGCGGCGTCCGGCGTGGGTGCGTTCCTCGCCGCGCGCCGGGTCATGACCTCAGGTGACGCCCCTCCGGGACGCATCGTCCTGCTCGGGACTCCCGCGGAGGAGGGCCACAGCGGCAAGGAGGTGCTCGCCCGCAACGGAGCGCTCGAGGGCATCGATGCGGCGATCATGGTGCACCCGTACGGGCTCGACGTCGCGGACCAGGTCTGGCTCGGACGCCGGCTCTTGACGTGGACGTTCACCGGACGCCCCGCACACGCCTCGGCCCAGCCGTACATGGGCCGCAACGCGCTCGACGCCGCCAGCCTCGCCTATCAGGGCATCGGGCTGCTGCGGCAGCAGATGCCGCCGGTGGACAGGGTGCACGCGACGATCGCGGAGGGCGGCACGCGGCCGAGCATCATCACGGAGCGGGCCGTCGTGCACCTGTACGCGCGGTCCAAGTACGTGGACACCCTGCGTGACCTGTCGCGCCGCCTCGACGACATCGCGCACGGCGCGGCCCGCATGACCGGCACCGACGTCGAGATCACCTGGGACGACGGCGCCCACCCGAGCCTGCCGGTCCGCGGCAACCGGATGCTCACCGACCGCTGGGTCGCGGCGCAGCGCCGTCGTGGGCGCGACCCGCTGCCCGCGGGCGTGCTGTCCGAGACGCTCGCTGCGTCGACCGACTTCGGCAACTTCTCGTTCCGCATCCCCGGCATCCATCCGCTCGTGCAGGTCTCGGACCCGGACATCGCGCTGCACACCGCTGAGTTCGCGGCCGCCGCGGCGACGCCTGCGGCCGTGGCCGCCGCCGTCGACAGCGCGGCAGGGCTCGCCTCGACAGCCCTTGACTACCTGTACGACGCCGACCTGCGCGCCGCCGTCCACGCGGAGTTCGCCGCGGAGGGTGGTGCTGTCGACGTGCCGGCGTACTTCGACTGACGGTTACGCCAGGCGGCAGGCGCACGGCCAAAAACAGGAGGCCCACCGCTGCGGGCGACCGTATGGTCGGGCCATGACGACGCCGGAGATCGCGCCCACCGACACCTGGCTCGCCGTCACGCGGGAGGACGGCGAGACGGTCGGCTACCTCGAGCCGCTGACCGCTGACTACGCCGACGTGATCCCGCGCAACCGCCTCGGCCATGTGGTCGGCGAGTCGCAGGACTATCACGTGGCCGAGGAGCTGGTGCTCGATCGTGGGCTGCGCGAGCTGGCGGAGCACTGGGTGCTCGACGGCGGGGGTCCTGAGCTCGCGGTCATCGAGCTCGCGCCGGACGGCATCGTGCTGCGCGACGCGTTCCTGTCCAAGTCGCTGGCCCCCACGAAGCGGGTGCTCGTCCCGTGGCCGGACACTGCGGGCCGGCTCCGCCAGGTCTGACGGGAACGAGTGATCGGTAGTTCGTCAGGTGGTCGGTACCCCGGGGTACCGACCACCTGACGAACTACCGATCACTCGCGTTCACGCAGCGTCAGGCCGTCCGGAGCAGCTCCCGGACCCGGACCGTGCGCTGTCGCGCCACCATGGTCGTGGTCACGGCGAGCCCGGCGATGCCCCACAGGGCGACCGCGGCGGTCGCCATCCCGACGCCGCCCACGCCCGGCTCGATGAGCCCGACGAGACCGTCGAGACCTGCACCGACCGGCAGGAACGCCGCCAGCCCTTCGAGTACACCAGGCACCGTCGACACCACTCCCGTCGCGATGACGAGCACCGCCACCAGCAGGCTGATCCCCCGGCCGACGTGGCCGAGAGCGGCGGCCAGCGCTTGGTTGACCGCCACGAAGGCGACCGAGACCAGTGCACCGAAGCCCATGGTCGCCGCCCAGCCGCCGAGGTCAAGGTCCTCGATACCGGCCAGCACAGCACCCGCCGCGACGCCCGTGAACAGGCCGACCACTGCCGGGACGGCGAACGTCTCGAGCGTGAGCCGCAGCGCGCCGCGCGTCGAGCCCCGAGCGTGCAGCGGGACCGGTGTGAACACGATCATCAGGGCGAGCGCACCGAGCCAGAGGGCCAGGACCGCGAACATCGGGCCTGTCGCGCCGGTGTCGAGGTCGGTGACCTCGCCGTCGGTGGCGACCGGGTCGGCCACCACGGAAGCAAGCGACTTGCGCTCCTGCTCCGTGTACGACGGGATCTCCTCGGTGGCCTGTCCCAGGCCGTCCGACAGGTCCTCCGCGCCGCCGGCCAGCTCGCCGACACCGTCGGCCAGGCCGTCCACGCCGGTCGCGAGCTGGTTGGTGCCTGTCTCCAGCTCACCGACACCGTTGGCGAGCTCGGTCGCTCCCGAGGCGAGGCCGCCGGCGCCGCCGGAGAGCTCGCGTGCACCGCTGGCCAGGCCGGAGGCCCCGGAGGCGAGCTGCGAGGAACCGCCGGCCAGCTCAGTGGCGCCGGATGCGACCTGCGCAGAGCCTGACTCGAGCTGGCCGAGACCGTCGGCCAGCTGGTGGCTTCCTGTCGACAGGTCCTTGGCGCCACCGGCGAGGCCATCGGCCCCCGCGGCAACCTGCTTCGCACCCTTCGACGTCTCGGCTGCTCCGGCAGCAAGGGCGTAGAGGCTCTTCGCGCTCTCCTTGTCCGACATCGCTTCGAGGCCGTACTCGACCGTACCGGCGTCGACGGGAAGGTCCGAGTACTTGGCCAGGGTGGCGCACAAGTCCGCAACCAGGATCGCGCGAGCGGGGTCCGCACAGACCTTCCCCGCCTCGGTGACCATGGCAACTGCTCCCTCTGAGGCATCAGCCGCATGCCCAGCAAGAACCTGCGCACCGTCCGCGGCGCCCTTCGCGCCCGCTGCAAGCTCGGCGGACCCATCGGCCAGGTCGGAGGCACCATCGGCGAGATTGGCCGCTCCACCTGTGAGCTGCCCCGCACCGCCGGCGAGCGCTTCTGCTCCGTCAGCGCTCTGGCCCACCCCACGCGCCACCTGGTCTGCGCCGTCGGCAAGGCCCGAGGCTCCGGAGGCGAGCCCTGCTACGCCTGACGACACCTCGTCAGCACCCGCAGCCCACTGGCCGGCACCGGAGGCCCACTCGCCGGCACCGCCGGCGAGGCCCGACACGCCGTCGCCCACGCCGGCCACGCCGGCAGAGGTCTGGTGCGCTCCGTCCGCCAGCTCCTTGGCACCCTTGCCCGCCTCGGTCGCTCCGTCGGCGAGCTGGTCCGCGCCGTCGGCGGCCTTGCCCAGCTCTTCCGAGAGCGTGGAGAAGCCGACGAGCACGTTGTCCACGTAGGTCTCGGTCAGGGTGCTGCCGAGCAGCCCGGTAGCAGTCTGCGCCACCACCTGCGCGAGGGCGTCGTCGAGCACGCGGCCGTTGGCCGGCGTCGCGACGTCGATCGTGGCCTGCCGCGCCTTCGCCGGGTCATCGCCACCGAACGAGGTCGCCGCGGCGGAGAAGCCCTCCGGAATGGTCACGACGGCGGCGTAGGTGCCGTCGGCGAGACCGTCGGCCGCGCTCGACGCGTCGGAGATCTCCCAGTCGTAGCTCGCGTCGGAGGCGGGGACCGCCGCCGCTTCGCCGGCCGCTGCGTCCGCCGTCTCGCCACCGCTCACCAGGCCTGCGGCGAGCTGCCGCCCGAGCGGCACCGTCTGGCCGTCGACCTTGACCGGCTCGTCCAGGTTGACGATCGCCGCCTTGACGGTGTCGAGCCGGTCCTGCGGGTTCCAGAGGGCCGAGATCAGGAGCCCCAGGATCATCAGGGGAAGGAGCGCCACTGCCACGGCGCGCCACGGGTTCCGGAACGGCTCGGGCCGTAGCCATCTCGTTGCGGTGCTCATGCCCGCACCTCCTGCTCGGTCACGTCTGCTGGCTGGTCGGGTTCTGTACTGCGGGGTTCGGTACGGACGCCCGGGCTGACGTCCAGCACCGGGGTGTCGGACGACGTCAGGTCCGTCGCCGCGAACCCCGTCGAGCCGAGCAGCACCGCGACTCCCGCGTGCTGTGCGCCGGCGACCGCCTGCGCCAGCTCGGCGCGCGCCGCGAGGTCGCCCACCGTCTCCGTCGCGTCCACGACGAGCACGGCCGGCTTGTCGCGCAGTGCCCGGCGGACAGCCGCAGCGGGATGCCCGCCCTCGGCAGCCGAGTCGACGACCGCCACCCGGTGCCGCACGGACGACGCTCGCTCGGGCAGCACGAGACCTGCGGTCTTCGCGACTCCGCCCGTCAGGTCGAGCCGGCCCGCTACGGCCAGCAGGAACGCGCTGACCGGCGCCGTGCCGTCCCCTCGGACGAGCAGCGCGCCGCCGTCGGGCACCCGCACGCTCACCGGGCCGACGATCACGCCGGTCCGGCCGCGTACCTCGAGGTCGCCGGTGGCCACGGCGTCCGTCGCGCCGGGCTCCGGCCAGTCCCTGAGCGACAGCTCGCGGGCGAGACCCTCGCCCTCGACGTCGAACGACGGCAGCACCCGGTCGAGCCACTTCGGCATGTACCAGGCTTTCTCCCCCAGCAGGGCGAGCACTGCCGGGACGAAGATCATGCGCACGACGAACGCGTCGACGGCCACACCGACCGCAAGGCCGAGCGCGATCGGTTTGAGGTTCATGTCGCCGTGCGGGACGAACGCAACGAAGACCGCGATCATGATGATCGCCGCGGCCGTCACGACCTTGGCCGAGCCCTGGAAGCCGGTGGTGATCGCGTGCCTGGCGCTGCCGCCGTGCACGTAGTCCTCGCGCATGCGGGACACGAGGAAGACCTCGTAGTCCATCGCGAGCCCGAACAGGATGCCCATGAGCACGATCGGCATGAAGCTGATGACAGGGCCGGTGCGGGTGACGTTGAGCGCCTCGGCGAAGACGCCGTGCTCGAACACGAGCGAGACCACACCGAACGCCGCGCCGACGGACAGCAGGTAGCCGACCGTCGCCTTGATCGGCACAGCTATCGAGCGGAACACCATCGTCAGCAGGATCAGCGACAGGCCCACGACGACCAGGGCGAACGGCAGCAGCGCGTCGCCGAGCTTGTCCGACACGTCGATGCCGACGGCGGTGAAGCCCGTGACGGAGAGGTCGACCCCGTACTCGTCGAGGAAGTAGTCGTGCTGGGCCCGGATCTCGCGGACCAGGTCCTCGGTCTGGGCGGACGTCGGGCCGCCCTCGGGAACCACCTGGATGATGCCGGTGTCCGCGGACTGGTTCGGCGTCGCGAGCGGCACGTCGGCCACACCCGGCAGGTCGGCGATCTCGTCGCCGATCTCGTCCATGAGGGTCACCGGGTCGGTGCTGGTCACGATGGATCCGGTCACGATCAGCGGGCCGTTGAAGCCGTCGCCGAAGTGCTCGGAGACGAGGTCGTAGGTGACCCGGGCCGGGTCGTCCTCCTCCATCACGCCCGCGTCCGGGAGCGCGAGGCGCAGGTCCAGCGCGGGGTAGCTGAGCGCGCCCATCGCTGCGATGACCAGCACGACGGTCAGCGCCGGGATCTTGGTCACCGCGCGCACCCACCCGGCGAAGAACCGGTTGGGCCTCGGCTCGGGCGAGGCAACGGGGGGTGTGCGCCGGCGAGTCGTCTCCGGGTCGGCGGCAGCCGCGGCGGCGTCGGCGGCCTTGGCCTCCTTGACCGCGGCGCGACGGGCCCGGCGCGACGGCTTGGGCCGCAGCCGCTCCCCCGCGAACCCGAGCAGGGCAGGCAGCAGCGTGAGCGAGACGAGCACGGTGATGCCGACCGTGACCGCCGCCGCGACGCCCATGATGGTGAGGAAGGGGATGCCCGCCACACCCAGGCCGACGAGGGCGATCATCACGGTGAGGCCAGCGAACACGACAGCGGAACCTGCCGTCGCAGTCGCCCGCGCGATCGATTCGTGCACCTCGAGCCCTGTGCCGAGCTGCTCCCGGTGCCTGGACACGATGAACAGCGCGTAGTCGATGCCGACCGCCAGGCCGAGCATCACCGCCAGCATCGGCGTCGTCGAGTTGATCGGGCCGAGCGCCGTGGCGGCGAACAGCAGCCCCATCGAGGCCCCGACGCCGAGGAGCGCGTTGATCAGCGGCAGCCCCGCGGCCACGAGGGAGCCGAGCGTCAGGACCAGCACGACGAGCGCGACCAGCAGGCCGACGCCCTCGGTGAGCGTCATCTCCGGGAACTTCGAGGAGAAGAGCTGGCCACCCAGCTGCGCCTCGGCGCCCTCGGGCAGGGCTTCTGCGAGCGCCTCTGCCTCGACACCCAGCGCGTCCTTGGTCTCCTCGGTGATGGAGCCCTGGTCACCGTCGAGCTGGATCGTGAGGAGCGTGGCGCGCTCGTCGTCGGACACCGATGCAGGCATCAGCTCCTCGTAGGGCGACGTGACGGCGGCGACCTGCGAGACGTCGCTGATCGCCTCCACACCGTCGGTGATGGCCGAGCGCATGGGTTCGTCCTCGATGGACCCCCCTTCTGGCGCTACCACGATCACCTGCGCCGAGGCGCCGCTGACCTCCGGGAACGTCGCGGCGAGACGGTCGAGCGCCTCTTGCGACTCGGTGCCGGGGATGGCCACCTGGTTGTCGAGACCTTGCTGCAGCAGGCCGGCCGCACCGCCCACGAGGAGGAGTACCAGGACCCAGATGGCCACGACGAGCCGGCGGGCGCGTACGGCCCAGCGGCCGAGCGAGTAGAGAACGGAGGACACGCACACTCCTGGACGAGGCGGGGTACGACAGGGGCTCTTCGATGCACCACTGTATCCGATACACGAGTGCATCCAATACACCGACGTATTGATAGACTGGCCTCTTGACACCCCAAGGAGTTTCCGTGACCTCTGAGCACGCCACCGACGTCGGCTCCGGGTCGTCCGTCGAACGTGCGCTCGCCACGGCGCTGACCCCCCGACGCGAACGAACCCGCGAGCGCCTGCTCGACGCCGCCTTCACCGTCTTTGCGCACCACGGCATCCGTGGTGCGTCCATCGAGGCCGTCTGCGAGGCCGCCGGGTTCACGCGCGGCGCGTTCTACTCGAACTTCAGCAGCAAGGAGGAGCTGTTCCTCGCGCTCGCCGAACGGGCGATGCGCCAGCAGCTCGCCTCGCTGGAGTCCATCGGCAAGGAGCTGGAGCCGGACATCGTCCGGGGCGGCTGCGTGGACCACGACGCGATCCGCACCATCCTCTCGGTGGTGGTGACGGACCCGGGGGACGCGCGGCAGTGGTCGCTGATGCGCGCAGAGCTGGAGCTGCTCGCGATGCGCGACCCCGCCGTCGGCCGGCCGTTCCAGGCGCAGGAGGAGATGCTCCGCACCGAGGTCGGCGCCGCCATCGAGCGGATCCTCGCGGACCTCGGCCTGCGGTTCACCGTCGACCAGCGCACGGCGGTCGACCTCCTGCTCAGTATCTACGAGTCGTCCGCCCGGACCGCCGTGGTCGCGCGGCCAACGGACGAGGACGGCGATGCCGCACCCGACACCGCCGTCCTGAGCGAGCTGGTCAACCTCCTGGTGACGACCGCCGACTGAGCCTCACCAGCTCGCGTTGGCCGCGAGCTCCAGGGCGATCTCCTGCCACCACTGGCCGGCCGCAGGACCGCCGTTGCACGCGCCGTCCGACTCGCCGGGGAGCTTGACCCACAGGAGCGCGTCGAGGCCCGTCCCGTCCTCGACGACCCGCGGCCGCTCACCCAGCGCTCGTCCGCGCGGGTTGCACCACTCACCGTTCGACCCGTTGCCGTTGCGCGACGTGTCGATCACGTAGGGCCGCCGGCCCACCTGCGAAGAGACCTGCTCGGCGTACGCCTGGGTGTCCGCGGTGGTCTGGTAGTTCGAGGTGTTGAGCGCGAACCCGACGGCGTCGCGGAAGCCGATCAGCTCCAGCCGCCGCGCGGCCTCGCCCGTACCCAGCCACCCCGAGTGCCCGGCGTCGATGTAGACGCGAGCCCCTGCGCCGGCCAGCGACGTCGCCGCGTACCGCAGATACCCGACGCGGTCGCCCTGCCCGTCGCAGTCGCCGAGCTGGGCCAGCGCGTCCGGCTCGAGGATCACTATCGGGTTGCCCTCGATGCCCGACGCCACCGTGTCCACCCAGCGCGCGTACTCACTCTCGGGCACACCGCCGCCGGAGTGGTTGCCGCAGTCCCGGCCCGGGATCGCGTACACCGTCAGGATCCCGGTCTGCCCGGCGGCCGCGGCCCTGCCCGTGTAGTCGGCGACCTGCTCGCGGGTCTGGTCGGCGTCGGCCCAGTCGCCCACCCAGTACGCCTGCGGCGTCAGGGCGATCTTCCCGAGCAGCTCCTTGTCCTGGCCGCTCGCCGCCTCCCATGCCGCGTACGCCTGTGTGGTGGGGTCGACGTAGAGGTCCGACGCCGCCGTCTCGGCAGCGCTCAGGCTGGTCACTCCCGCCGTAGCGGTCTGCGACACCGCGACGGCGCCGGTAGTCATGAGTGCGAGGGCTGCGGCCAGGGCCGCCGTTCGGGTACGACGTCGTACGCGAGGCATGGCGCTCTCCGTTCAGTCGGGTTCACCCCGGCCGGACCGGCCGGGGTGTACCCGCGTGACGCTAGGAAGAACGCCGCTGCCCCGGAAGCACGCGAAACGTTTAGGCGAGGGCCTCGTCGACCAGCGCCTTCGCGGCCTGCTGCACCTCGGTGAGGTGCTCGGCGGACACGAACGACTCCGCGTAGATCTTGTAGACGTCCTCGGTGCCGCTCGGTCGCGCGGCGAACCACGCGTCCGCCGTCGTGACCTTGAGGCCGCCGATCTTCGCGCCGTTGCCCGGCGCCTCGGTGAGCTTCGCCGTGATGTCCTGGCCGGCGAGCGTGGTGGACGTGACGTCCGACGGCGACAGCGCGCCGAGCCGGGCCTTCTGCTCCCGGGTGGCCGCTGCGTCGACCCGGGCGTACCAGCTCGTCCCGTAGCGCTCGACCTGCGACGCGTGGTGCTCGGACGGCGACCTGCCGGTGGCCGCCGTGATCTCGGAGGCGAGCAGCGCGAGCAGGATCCCGTCCTTGTCCGTCGACCAGACGCGGCCGTCCTTGCGCAGGAACGACGCACCCGCCGACTCCTCCCCGCCGAACCCGACCTCGCCGGAGAGCAGTCCGGGGACGAACCACTTGAAGCCGACCGGCACCTCCAGGAGGCGCCGGCCCAGCCCGCCGGCCACCCGGTCGATGAGCGCTGAGGACACGAGGGTCTTGCCGATCGCGGCGTTGGAGGGCCAGCTCGGCCGGTTCCCGCCGTACAGGTACTCGATGGCCACCGCGAGGAAGTGGTTGGGGTTCATGAGGCCGTCGGCAGTGACGATGCCATGCCGGTCCGAGTCGGCGTCGTTGCCCGTGGCGATGTCGAACGGCGCCGGTCCCGTCGAGCCGTCCGCGCCGCCGGTCATCCGCTGCACCAGCGACGCCATCGCGTACGGCGAGCTGCAGTCCATGCGGATCTTGCCGTCCCAGTCGAGCGTCATGAAGGCCCAGCGGGGGTCGACCCGCGGATTCACGACGGTGAGGTCGAGGTCGTACCGGTCGGCGATCGCACCCCAGTACTCGACCGACGCCCCACCGAGCGGGTCTGCACCGATCCGCACGCCCGACGCCCGGATGATCTCGAGGTCGAGCACGTTCGCGAGGTCGTCCACATAGGAGGACAGGAAGTCGTGACGGTGCGTCCGGTCGGAGCCCAGCGCGGTGTCGAGGGACACCCGCTTCACCTGCCCGACGCCGGTGCGCAGGATCTCGTTGGCCCGGTCGGCGATCCACCCGGTCGCGGCGGAGTCGGCGGGGCCACCGTGCGGCGGGTTGTACTTGAACCCGCCGTCGCGTGGCGGGTTGTGCGACGGCGTCACCACGATCCCGTCCGCCAGCCCGGCGCCGGACGCGGCCAGGCCGGGCGTCCCCTCGGCGAACCGCGTCTGGTTGTGCAGCAGGATCGACTGGCTGACGGCGGGGGTCGGCGTCCACGAGTCACGGGCGTCGACCATGACGTCGACCTCGGCCGCTGCGAGCACCTCCAGCGCCGTCTGCCAGGCCGGGCGGGACAGCGCGTGCGTGTCCCGCCCGATGAACAGCGGGCCGTCGGTGCCCTGATCACGCCGGTACTCCACGATCGCGGCGGTGATCGCGACGATGTGGGCCTCGTTGAAGGCGTGGTCGAGGCTCGACCCACGGTGACCGGAGGTCCCGAAGGCGACCTGTTGGCCAGGGTCGTCAGGGTCGGGCGAGAGGTCGTAGTAGGCGCCGACCACCTGGTCGACGTCGATCAGGTCGCTGGGCTGGGCGGGGGTACCGGCACGCGCATCCATGCAGGTGATACTGCCAGGTACCGGGCACGTCCGTCGCGACCGGGGCGCTCGGGTCGCCGTCGTAGGCTGGAGGCATGTTCCCGCCGATGCTGCCAGAGGTCCCCACGGTCCACCCCCGCGAGCTCGACCCGGCCTCCCCCGTTCCCGACGGGTCCATCCTCCTGGACGTGCGCGAGCAGGACGAGTGGGACGCCGGTCACGCCCCGGGTGCCGTGCACATCCCGCTGAGCGACCTCCCCGCGCGGTACGGCGAGCTGGACGCCGACTCCCAGGTCCTGGTCATGTGCCACTCCGGCGGCCGTTCGGCCCGCGCGACGCAGTGGCTCAACGACGCGGTGGGCTTCGAGGCGACGAACCTGGACGGCGGCATCGTCGCCTGGCAGGGCGCCGGGCTGCCCGTCGAGCGCTGAGGCGCCCGCCTGCCAGCCGGACGGCGCCTAGCTCGTGGTGCGCGGCTGGCTCGGGTCCGTCTCGTTCCAGACCCGGTCCAGAGCGGTGACGACGTAGGTGTAGTCCGTGCCCGCTTCGGCCGAGGTGTCGAGCCACGACTGGACGCGCCCGCCGGCTGAGCGGAACGTCCCCACGAGGTTCGCCGGGTCGTCGGTGTCCACGAAGTCCGCGGTCCCCGAGACGCGGTACACCGCGAACGCCGTCGCCCGTGCGGCCTTGGTGCCGATGTCCGCCAGGTGCAGGCGGATGCCGTCGCGCACCCGGCGGGCGTTCGCGAGGACCGGGGTGACCACCGGATCTGCCGGCAGGTGCGGCATCAGCGGCATCAGCGCCGGGTACTGGTAGTGGTCCTCGACGACCTTCGACATGCCACCCTGCGCGTCGACGGGTATGTGCTTCGCCGAGTAGTAGACGTTGCCGTGGATCGGTCCGACGTCGCGGCTGACCTCGCGGCACAGGTCGAGGTGGTTCGTGAGCTCTGCCGGGTCGGTGAAGACCCCGCTCGTCATCTTGTACAGGGCCTCGCCGACGTAGAGCTGCGTGCCGGACTGCGCGGCGACCTCTGCCCACCACGGGACGAGGGCCGCATAGTCGGCGACCGCAAGACCGATCTGCCAGTAGATCTGCGGGTTGATGTAGTCGAGCCACCCCTCGAGCACCCACTTGCGGGTGTCCGCGAACTGGTCGTCGTACGACTCCGAGCCGCCGGTGTCCGAGCCCAGCGGGTCGGTGCCGGCGTTGCGCCAGATGCCGAACGGGCTGATGCCGAACTTCACCCACGGCTTGGTCGCCTTGATCCGCACGCTCATCGTCTCGACGAAGCGGTCGACGTTCCCCCGCCGCCAGTCCTCGATCGTGTCGAAGCCTGCGCCGTACTGCTCGTAGGTGGCCGCGTCGGGCAGCACCTGGCCGGCCACCGGGTACGGGTAGAAGTAGTCGTCGAAGTGCACACCGTCGATGTCGTAGTTCCGGACCGCGTGCAGGATCGCCTGCTGGATGTGCTCCTGCGCCTCGGGGATGCCCGGGTCGAAGTAGAGCTTGCCGCCGTACGCCCACACCCAGTCCGGGTGCTGCCGCGCCGGGTGGTCCGCGACGAGCTGCGCCGGGTCGGTCTGCATCGACACGCGGTACGGGTTGAACCAGGCGTGCAGCTCGATGTTGCGCTTGTGCGCCTCCTCCACCATGAACCCGAGCGGGTCGTAGCCCGGGTCCTGGCCCTGCGTGCCCGTCAGGTACTGGGACCACGGCTCGTACGGGCTCTCGTAGAAGGCGTCGGCAGTCGGCCGCACCTGCACGAACACCGCGTTCAGCCGGTTCTCCTCCGCAACGTCGAGCCAGTGCAGGAACTCGGCCTGCTGGGTGGCGGCGTCGAGCCCGCTCGTCGACGGCCAGTCGATGTTGGCCACCGAGGCGATCCACATGGCCCGCAGCTCGCGCTTGAGGTCCGAGGCCGACGACGGCTGCGGCGTGGCGTTCCCCGTCATGGCCGGAGCGCCGAGCGCGGTCGCCGGGTCGAGGGCGGCGATCGTGACGCTGATCGCCGCTGCGGCGGTGCCCGCCGTCGCCATGGTGAGAAACTCACGGCGGCCGAACCCCGACGTCAGGCCGGACAGCTTGGCCGGTGGATGCGACGTGGTGCGCGCATACGCGGGCATGGGTGTCGCCTCATGGCGGGCGGGGTGCCTCACGTGCTTGACCTCCGGTACTGGCTGCTGGGGGTTGGTGCCGTGGTGCTCTCTGTTGTGTTCGTACGCTGTGCTGCGGCATGTTGCTACGTTGGCCGGCGCCGGTCCGGAACACTGAGGTGACGAACAATGCCACCGGGCGACGCCGTGGGGAAACTCTCGCACATGTCGCTTCGGATGTGAAGTTTGCAGTGTGGTCGAGATTGTGAAGCTTATTTTCACACCCGGTATGCCGGGGTTCGAGGGGCCCGTCGCGACGCGCACGCCTACGACGTGCAGGAACGGTGGTCATTTCGCATCGGCCCCACACGTCGTCAACCTTTGCCGCCGTCCGAGCGTGAACAGCGCGTGACAGAACAGACGACGAACCCGGCCAACCGCGCCCGACGCCTCGCCCGCGGCGTCGCCTACGGTGCGCCGGCGCTGCTGCTGGCCGTCGCCATCGCCGGCGTCGACTTCTGGCCGTTCTCGGCCTACCGCTTGTTCAGCACCGTCCGCAGCGACGCGACCTCGAGCCAGCAGCTGGTGGTCAGCTTCGCCGACGGCACCGAGCGGGCGGTGAGCTGCGTCGACCACCCCGTGCTCAGGGAGACCATGCGGTTCGTGCCCAAGCTCGCCGTCATCGACGCACGGACCCGCGACGTCATGCTCGACACGTGGTTCGCCGACTGCGACATCGACGGCGCCGACGTGGTGCGGGTCCGCATCGACCGGGTGGACCGGACCGTCGACCCGGTCACCCACGTGACGACCGAGACCGCTGTGACCACCGTGTGGAACGAGCTCCTGTGAGCCGGCTCGTCCGCGCCGGGCTCGGCCGGGTCCGGTCACTGGGCCGCAGGATCGACGCCGCCGTCGTCGCCCCGGGTCGTCCGGGCTCCGTGGTCCTGCTGCAGGTGGCCCTTGCCCTGATCATCGCGTCTCGCCTGCTGGCGCACGACTGGATCCTCATCTCCGAGCGCCCGGCCGAGCTCACCCATCACCTCTGGATCCTTGGCTGGCTACCGCACCTGCCCCCGCCTGCGCTCGTCGCGATCCAGGTCGCCGGGCTCGCCGGCGCGGCTCTCGTGGTGGCCCGCAGAGCACCCCGGGCGGGCCTCGTGCTCTCCTGGCTCTCGCTCCTGGTCCTCGCCGGGCTCTGGGGAGCGTCCGGAAAGTTCCACCACAACGACGTCCTGCTGCTCACCGCTACCTTCCCCGTCCTGTTCGCGCGCGCGCCGGTCCGCGCCCACCCCTCCACCGATCCCGCCGACCGGATGGCCCATGCGGTGACCTGGGGATGGACGCCGCGGGCCGCGCTCGCGGTGGTCGGCTGCGTCTACTTCCTCACCGGCCTGCAGAAGGTGCGGCACAGCGGCCTGGCCTGGGTGTTCTCCGACAACATGTCGTGGGTGCTCCTACAGGGAGCCGATTCGTCCCCGGTCAGCACCGAGCTCGTGCGCTCGCTGGCCGAGACCCCCGTGCTGCCCCAGCTGCTCGCCGGTGGCGCGCTGGCCCTGGAGCTCGCCGCGCCGCTCCTCCTGTGCTGGCGCCCGACCCGGCTGGTGTTCGCCGGTGCCGTGACCGCCATGCACCTGTCCATCTGGGTGTGCCTGGGTCTCGACTACTCACCGTGGTGGCTCACCGTCTGGGCCGTCACGATCGCGACCGGGGTACCGACCGGATGGGCGGCGGTGCGAGAAAGGGTCGCCCTGCGGCGAGCCGGGCCCGTACCCCTCGACCCCGAGAACGCCCTGGACCTACCGGCGGCGCGCGGATGAGCGGCGGCGTCGTCGTGGTCGGTTCCGGGCCCAACGGGCTGGCGGCGGCGGTCACGCTCGCCCGCGCCGGCGTGCCCGTCACCGTCCTGGAGGAGCAGGAGACGGCCGGCGGCGGGGCCCGGACGCTCGATCTGGGCCTGGCACCCGGCGTCGTGCACGACATCTGCTCGGCCGTGCACCCGATGGCAGCGGCCTCGCCCTTCTTTCGCGAGCTGGACCTGGGGGCGCTGGGGGTCGAGCTGCTGACGCCCGAGGTGTCCTACGCCCAGCCGCTCCCCGGCGGCCGGGCAGGGATCGCGTACCGGTCGCTCCCCGCCACGACGGCTGGCCTGGGTGCCGACGGTCCGGCATGGGAGAGCCTGCTGGGCGTGCTCGCTCGACGTTGGGACCGCCTGGCTGAGCTAGGGCTCGGGGACCTGCACCGGGTACCGGGCCAGGTTCGCCCGAGCGACCTTCCGCTGCTCACCCGGCTCGCCGTGGGTGTGCTGGAGCAGGGCACACCCGCGTGGGGGGCCAGGTTCCGCGGTGACGTGGCCCCCGCTCTGCTCTCCGGCGTGGCCACCCACGCCATCGCCCCGCTGCCGTCGGTCCCTGCGGCGGCCGTTGCGCTCGTGCTCGCGGCGCTCGCGCACTCCCCTGGCGGCTGGGCGGTCCCGCGAGGCGGGTCCGGCGCCCTGGCGAACGCGCTGGTGCGCGACCTGGAGAACCACGGCGGCACCCTCGTGACGGGACATCCGGTGCGCACCCGCTCGGACCTGCCGCCGGCCCGGGTGTACGTCTTCGCGACGGCGCCGGGCGTCGTCGCGCGGGTGCTCGGCGACGAGCTGCCGGCCGGCGCCCGCCGTCGGCTCGCGGGGTTCCGGCACGGCAACGCCGCCGCCAAGGTGGACTTCGTGCTGTCGGGCCCGGTTCCATGGACCGTGCCCGACGTCGGACGCGCCGGGACCGTGCACGTCGGCGGGACCAGGGCCGAGGCCGCCGCCGCCGAACGCGAGGTGGCCGCTGGACGGCACGCCGAGCGGCCCGTCTGCCTGGTCTCCGACCCGGCAGTGAGCGATCCCGGCCGCGAGGTCGGCGGCCTGCGACCCCTGTGGTCCTACGCCCACGTGCCGGCCGGGTCGGACCTCGACGTCACCGAGGCGGTGACCCGTCAGATCGAACGGTTCGCCCCGGGGTTCCGGGATGTGGTCGTCGCTGCGCGCTGCGTACCGGCCGCGCGGATGTCCGGCCACGACGCGGCGCTGGTCGACGGCGACATCCTCGGCGGCGCGCTCACGGTCCCGCGCCTCGTGTCCGGCCCCGCGCGCCGCTGGGACCCCTACGCGACCGGAGCGCCGAACGTCCTGCTCTGCTCGTCGTCGACGCCGCCAGGGCCCGGGGTGCACGGGCTGGGCGGGCTGTACGCCGCCCGTCGGGTCCTCCGGCTGCTCGGTGCGGACGTGGGGTAGCCGGCGCCCGCCGACTCACGCCGTGGAGGTGTCCCGGAGCAGGTCGTCGTACTCGGGCGTGTGCTTCTCCACGTACGAGCGGATGTAGGGGCACATCGGCACGATCGTGCCCCCGGCCTCGCGCACCATGCCGAGCGCCTCCTTCGCGAGCCGCCCTGCCAGGCCCTGGCCTCCGTACTCCTCGAACACCTCCGTGTGCACGAAGACGACCGACCCCGAGTCGATCTCATAGGCGGCGAAGCCGGCCAGGGTGCCGTCGACGCTCACCTCGAAGCGGGACTCCTCGGGGTTGTCGGCCACTGTCACCTGCGGTTCATCGGTCATGGGGACCATCGTGGGCCCTCGGAGCGACCGCCTGCCACATCGGCGGGGCCGGTGTCAGTGGCCGGTGGGACACTCGAGCCGTGCCAGAGACCGTCGCCTCACCCCGCTCCAACCCGTACGCGGCAGTGCTCCGCACTCCCGGAGCACTCAGGTTCTCCGCGGCGGGCTCCCTCGCTCGTCTGCCCATGTCGATGGTCGGCATCGGCGCCGTGCTCATGGTGCAGGGCCTCTACGACAGCTACGCCATGGCGGGCCGGGTGGCGGCCGTGCTCGGGCTCGCGCAGGCCTTCCTCGCCCCACAGATCGCGCGCTGGGTGGACCGTCGTGGCCAACGGACGGTGCTGCTGCCGGCCCTCGTCGTGTCCGTCGTCGGCCTGGGCGGTCTCGTCACGGCCGCGGTACTGGGCGCTCCCGAGTGGGTGCTGTGGCCGTTCGCCGTGCTCGCCGGCGGCAGCCAGGGCTCGTACGGCTCCATGGTCCGTGCGCGGTGGAACCATGCGCTCGACGACCCGCGCCGCCTGCACACCGCGTACTCGCTGGAGTCCTCGATCGACGAGCTGGTCTACATCGTCGGCCCCGTGCTCGCCACGGTGCTCGCGACGGCGGTCGCTGCGCCGTCGGCCCTGATCCTCGCCGGGGTCGCGGCCGTGGTGGGCGGCCTCCTGTTCGTGGTGCAGCGCGCCACGGAGCCGCCCGTCGTGGTGCCAGACACCGCTGTGCGCAGCCGCCCCGTCGTGCTCACTCCCGGCATGCCGGTGATGGTGCTCGTCTTCATCGCGATGGGCGTGATCTTCGGCTCCATGGAGGTCGCCACCGTGGCGTTCGCCGAGGGCCTCGGCAGCAAGGGCCTGTCGGGCGTGGTGCTCGCGGTCTTCGCACTGGGCTCGATGCTCGCCGGGCTCGCGTACGGGGCGCGCCACTTCACCAGCCCGCCGGCACGCCGGTTCGTGATCGGGATGGCGGCGCTCGGCCCGGGTGTGTCGCTCTACCTGCTGGCGCAGTCGCTCTGGGTGCTGGCGATCGCGATGTTCGTCGCCGGCCTCGCCATCGCCCCCACCGTCATCACGGGCAACGGCTTGGTACAGGACATGGTCGGCAGGCACCAGCTCACCGAGGCCCTGACGTGGGTAGGTACGTCGATCGGCATCGGAGCCTCGCTCGGTGCGTGGCTCGCGGGGGCACGTGTGGAGGTCGCCGGGCCGGAGGCGGGCTTCCTCATCACCGTAGGAGCTGCGTGGTTCGCGACCCTGCTGACCCTGGCCGCGAGCCGCACGCTCCGGCGCCAGTCGGCGGCGCGCTAACGGGCGCGTCGCGTTTCACCCTGTTGACGCCCGGATGCCAAGCGCTCGCCTGATACGTTGCATCCGACTTTTCCAAATCTTCACGAATGGAACCGGGATGCTCGTCTTCATCATCATCGGTCTTCTCGGGCTCGCGCTCGCCGTCGCCTCGCTCGTGTTCGGCGACTTCCTGGACCTGGCCGACGGCGCCCTCTCTGGCACCTCGCTGGGCGCTGGGGGGATGCTGTTCGGCGCTACCGGCATGGTCGTGCTGTCCTCCGGCCTGGAGCCGTGGGTCGCCTATCCGGCAGGGCTCGTGGTCGCGATCCTGGTGATCATCCTCGTCAACGTGCTGCTCAAGCGCCTCAAGGCGGGCGACGACGGCACTCCCGTCTCGCTCGTGGGCGCTCAGGGCTCGGTCACGTCCGACGTCGACCGCGGCCACGGTGAGGTGTCTCTCGACGCCGCCACGGAGCTCGAGACCCGGCTGGCCTTCTCCGACGAGCCCATCGAGCACGGCACGCGGATCGTCGTCGTCGAGCAGCACGGTGCCCGGGTCAAGGTCGAGCCAGTGCCGCGCTGAGACGCGTCACCGGCATCAGCAGTCCCCCGTCCCCGTACAACCACATATCCGGCCGGGACCGTCCGCGTGCCTGGCCATCGCACCACACCCCAGGAGCTGAGATGGAAATGACCGGTCAACTAGTGGGCGTCATCGCCGTAGTGGCAGCCGTCCTCGCGATCTTCCTCGTCCTCGCGTTCGTCGCGAGCCGGATCAGGCGCGTCCCGCCGAACGAGGCCCTGATCATCGTGGGCCGTGGCGCAGGAAAGTCAGAGGCCCAGCTGGCGAGCCAGCGCGTCGTCGTCGGCGGCCGCGCGTTCGTGTGGCCGGTGCTGCAGCAGGGCTTCGCGATCTCCCTGGAGCAGCGGCAGATCGGCATCACCGTCGAGGGTGTCGACAAGAACCGCATCAAGATTGCGATCAAGGCGTCGATCAACTTCAAGGTGCGCGGGGACGAGGAGGGTGTCCGACGGGCGGCCCAGCGCTTCCTGTCACAGCAGCACCTGCTGACCGAGATCATCAAGGAGTCCCTCGAGGGCTCGCTGCGGTCGATCGTCGGCGACATGACGATCGAGCAGATCATCTCGGACCGCAAGGGCCTGTCCGACCGCGTGGTCCAGTCCACGAAGACGGACCTCTCGGAGCAGGGCCTCCAGGTCGACCTGCTCAACATCTCCGACATCTCGACCCCTGGATCGGACTACCTCGCGAACCTCGGCCGTGCCGAGGCCGCCAACGCCCGCCAGCTCGCCGAGGTCTCCGAGGCGGAGGCCAACCGGGCGTCCGAGTTCGCCGTGATCGAGGCGGCCGAGCAGATCGCCGAGCGCAAGAAGGCGCTCGACCTCAAGAAGGCCACGATCAAGGCCGTGACGGACAAGGCGAACGCCGAGGCCGACGCCGCCGGCCAGCTCGCCCGCGCCGAGCAGGACCGGCTCGTGGCCCAGCAGGAGCGCGAGGCCATGGCCGAGAAGGCTCGCGTGGAGCAGGAGCGCCTCGACATCGAGGTCCGCAAGCCCGCCGAGGCCCAGGCCTACGCGGAGGTCCAGGGCGCCACCGCGCGCCGTGACGCCGAGAACGCCGCCACGGAGGCCGAGGCGTACAAGCGCACCACCATCGCCCAGGCGAACAAGACGGCAGCGCTGCAGGACGCCGAGGCGTCCGCCGAGTCGGTCCGCCGTGCCGGTGAGGCCGAGCGCGACCGGCAGGTCGCTCTCGCGGCAGGTGTCGAGGCCGAGGGCCGGGCGCGAGCCATCGCCGTCGAGGCCGAGGGTCTCGCCGAGGCCACCGCCATCGACGCCAAGGCCGAGGCGCTGCGCAAGTACGGCGAGGCCGCCCTCGTGCAGGAGCTCATCGAGCGGATGCCGGACATCGTCCGCGCCGCCGCCGAGCCCATGGCCGCGATCCAGGGCATGACCGTGATCTCGACCGACGGGGCCTCCGCCATCACCAAGAACGTGGCGTCGGTGATCGGCGAAGGCCAGGGCGTCATCAAGCAGCTGACGGGCGTGGACATCAACCAGCTCATCTCGAACCTCGCCGGCTCGACGAACGGTGGCGCGTCCGGCCCCACCGACGTCTCCGGGGCCGCAGAGAAGAACTGACCCTCCGTCAGGGCTCGTCGAAGGTCTCAGACCCCCAGGTCACTCCGGTGACCTGGGGGTCTGGCGCGTCAGGGCTCCGGGTGGTGGGCGTCGTAGCGCCAGAAGCGGGGTGTCAGCCGGATGATCACCCAGAGCAGCACCAGGCACGTGAGGCCGCCGACGACGGCAGCCCAGCCCTCGCCGAACCACGTCGCCTCGACACCGAGCACCATCTCGCCGAGGCGCGGCCCGCCTGCCACCACCACGATGAACACGCCCTGCAGGCGCCCGCGCATGTGGTCCGGCGTCGCAGTCTGCAGGATGCTCTGCCGGAACACCGACGAGATGCTGTCGGAGCCGCCCGCGAAGGCGAGCGCGATCCCCGCCACCACGACGGCCCAGACGATCATCCCGTCCGGCGAGCCCCGCCCCACGAGCACGAGAACGAGCCCGAAGGCGGCGATCGACACGCCCCACGCCGTGATCGCCCAGACGATCACCTGCCCCTGCATGCGCATGCGCGTCAGCCCGCCCGAGAACACGCTCGCGAGGATGCCGCCGACCGCGAACGCCGCGGCGAGCACGCCCGTCGTCGTCTCGCCGCCGCCGAGGTAGATGACGCCGGCAGCCGGCCACAGGACGCGCGGAAAGGACAGGACCATGGCGCAGATGTCGACGAGGAACGTGGTGCGTACGTTGGGCTGGGTGGCGAGGTAGCGCAGGCCGTCCAGGACCGACCGCAGCCCGACGGCCCGCACGCGGCCCCGGCTGTTGAGCACGACGCCGACGGCGGCGTCGCGCTCGGGCGGCACGGGCGGCAGCCGGAACACCGACCAGAGGGCCGCGAGGAACAGCACCATGTCCAGCGTGTACGCCCAGGCATAACCGAGCTGTGCCACCAGGACGGCGCCGATCAGCGGCCCTCCGGTCAGCGCGACGTTCATGGAGAGCGTCGCCAGCGCGTTGGCCGCCGGCAGGAGCTCCTTGGGGAGCAGGCGCGGGATGATCGCCGACCGGGCCGGGTTGTTGATGGCGAACGCCGCGCTCTGCAGGGCGACCAGCCCGTACAGCAGCTCCACCGACTCGACCTCGAACCAGGCCTGCGCCGCGATACCCGCCACGACGACCCACAGCACGGACGAGGACAGGAGCGAGACCTTGCGCCGGTCGTAGTGGTCCACGAGCGCGCCGCCGTACAGGCCGAGCGCTACGAGCGGGACCAGCGAGAACAGGCCGAGCAGACCCACAGCGAGGGTAGATCCGGTCAGGGCGTAGATCTGGAGGCCGACCGCCACGATGGTCACCTGCGTGCCGATGTTCGAGATCGACAGCCCGAACCACAGCCGCCGGTAGTCGGGCGACACCTTCAGCGGGGTGGTGTCGGCGAGCAGATGGCGCATGGTGCTCCGATCGTAGGCCGCGCCGGATACCCGGCGGTGCATCTCGGAGGCAAGGACACCACCCGCACACGACAGAGCGGGCGCTCAGAACACCCCCAGATGTCCTGAGCTCCCGCTCTGTGTCTGTCCTGGTCCGCGGGCCGGGGCACCCCCCAGCGGCGCCCCGACCCTCGAACCTGCCGACCCGGGCCTGGTTCGGACCTCGCTCGCGAGCCACCTTGATGGCTCACGAACGAGGGCCGGACCCGGATCGTTTGTCGACCGGTAGAGCGTGGTCAAGCCACGCTCTACCGGCGACGCATTCGGAGCGCCGCGATCCCCAGCCCCAGAAGGAGCGAGATCAGCGAGAGCTGCCCCGTGATCATGTGGCCCGTCTCGGCGAGCGTGGCATCGGGCACGACCTGCCGTGCCGCCTCCGCTTCCGCCTCGGGCGCTGTCGATGTGCGGCGGTGCGGACCTTCGTCCATGTCGCCCGCCAGCATGGTCCCGCTGCTGGACGTCGGGACGGGACCGGCCGTGCCGCCCCAGGCGAGGTCGACTCCCTCCGAAGAGAGGTACTCGCCCGGACGAGGCGCGGCAGCGGACGTGCCGCGGTCCTTCTGGGCGCCCTGCCCGGAGCTGTCGGTGTCCGGTGCGCCCGTGCTGGATCCGTCTGAACCAGCGCCGACGGCCACCGATCCGGGCAGGCCGGCGCCGGGCAGCTCACCACCGGAGTAGCCGGTGCGCGGCTCAGTGGTGCGTGGCTCGGCGTGGTGCCCTTCTGCGATGTCCGGACGGTCGGCCGCTGCCTTGCCCGGACGTACTGGACGAGGCTCGGCGTCGCGACCGCTGGTACCGGGACGATCAGTGCCCCGGTCTGCGTCGGGGCCACCGCTTCCGGGGCGGCCCTTCCCGGGGCGATCGGCTCCGGGGCCTTCCGTTCCGGGCTCTTCCGTTCCAGGCTCTTCCGTTCCAGGCTCTTCCGTTCCAGGCTCTTCCGTTCCAGGCTCTTCCGTTCCAGGCTCTTCCGTTCCAGGCTCTTCCGTTCCAGGCTCTTCCGTTCCAGGCTCTTCCGTTCCAGGAAGATCGATGATCCCGGGGAGAGGGTCGGTACCCGGCTCCTCGGTACCCGGCTCCTCGGTACCCGGCTCCTCCGGCTGCGGCTCTTCCGGCTGCGGCCCGTCGCCGCCGCCCGGACCGACCCCCGTCAGCAGGTCGTCGACCAGGCCGTCCTCACCTAGCGTCCCGTCGACCACCCCTGCGACGTCGGCGCTCAGCAGCGACCGGACGACGCCCTTCGGTCCGACGACGTCGTCCACCAGGCCCGTCTCGCCGTCCGCCCCGGTGGCAGAGGTTCCCGCTGCATCGGCCCGCTCGCCTGCCGGAGACGTCCCTTCGGCCACGTCGAGGTGACCGCGCGCGGCGGGTGCTTCCTCGAACGTGCCGATGGTCTCCTGAGTGACTGGATCCAACCGGCCTTCCCCTGCGGCGTGCGCGGAGGAAGCGCCGACGACCACGAGGCCGCCCGCAACAAGTGCCGTGTACAGCACCCGTCGGATGTTTCTGTCCATGGGTCTCTCCTTGCCTGGCGTGGAGCCGACGGCAGATTCGCCGTCGGGAGGTGCCGCACATGAAGGCGCGGCCCAGCCAGGTCAGGCAGGAGAGACAGGAATATCCGCGTAGCTGCTCGACAGCTTGCCGCGCGACTCGTCGGTCGCCACGCGCCAGGAGCGCGCCCGGAAGACGAGCAGGGCGGAGAGCACCGCGAGGACCTCGCCGCCCAGCACCTTCAGCTGCGGTGCGCCGCCGCCCAGGAGTCCACCCGCGCCGGCGACGACCGCGTTCCCCGCACCACCGGCGGCGAACGGGAGCCCCGCGCCCAGAGGGACGGAGCCACCCGCGTGGACGACACCAGCCGTCGCGACGCTCAGGGCCGGCACGGTGTCCGCTGCGGTGGCGCCCTGGAGGGCGCTCACCGGCATCAGGCCGAGCGCCGCGTGCCGGGCCCCGAGGGAGGTCCGCTCAACGACCGCGACGTCACCGGGAGCCTGCAGCGCCCCCGGGTACGTCGACTCGCCGCTCGCGACCGGCCGGGTCGGGGCCAGCGTGCTGGGCGCAGGCACCGAAGGTCGGCCGGAGTGCTCCGGCACCAGGGCACCGGGCACCGGAGCGAGCGCCTCGATGACCGGGCTCAGCGGCTCGACGACCGGAGCGAGCGCCTCGCCCGCCGGCGTGAGGACGGGCACGAGCGTGTCCGTGACGGGCGCGGTCGCGGGCTCGAGCACCCGCACGATCGGGGTGGTCACGCCGCCCACGACGTCGGTCACCGGGGAGACCACATCGACCACGGGCTTCAGCAGCCCGTCGGTCACGGGGGCGAGCGGCGCGGTGACCGAGCCGAGCACCGGGGCCAGCGGAGCGACGACGTGCCCGACCAGGCCGGTCACCGGCGTCAGCAGCCCGCCAAGGGACCCGGTCACCGGCTTGACGACCTCGCCGGCCTGCTCCGTGACGGGCTTGAGGACCGGGTCAGCCACCTGCTCGACGGCCCCGACGGCGTCCGCGACGGGCTTCTCGGTGAGGCGCGTGAGAGCCTTGCCGACCGGCTCGGTCACCACCGTGCGGACCTGCTCGGTCACCGGCTTCAGCAGGCCGTCCGTGACCGGAGTCAGTGCGCTCTCGACGGTCCCGGTGACTGGCGTACCGGGCGTCCCGGCCGGCTCTGCGGCCGGCGCGCCTGCGGGCTTCGACGGGGCTGGCTCCGGCGGGGCAGGCTCCGACGGGGCAGGCTCCGACGGGGCAGGCTCCGACGCGGCGGGCTTCGGCGCAGCGGGCTTCGGCGCAGCGTGCTTCGGCGCAGCTTCCGTCGTGGCGTCCGGCCCGGCTCCCGACGGCTGTGTCGCTGCGTCAGCGGGCTCCGGCGCACCGGACGGCGTCGCGGGCGTGGCCTGAGCGGCCTGACCGGGCGCTGGAGCCACCGGCTCCGGAGCGGGCGGGGCCGACGCCGTGGGGAGACCGGCGGCCTGATCGGCCGCGGGCCTGGCCGACCCGAGCAGGTCGGTGGTTCGCGTGACGGTCTGCGCCGTCGCCTTCACCGTGTCGCCGAGGACGGAACCGAGTGGGCCGCGCTCCGTGGCTCCTGAGGGAGCCGCGAGCGTGACACCGAGAGCGAGGCCCGCTGCGCCGAGTGCGACGGTACCGACGGCACGCGCGACGGCGCGACGGAGGTGGCCCCCCGTGCTCATCGGCGCGTCCTTCGACATCGGTCTCCCGCTCTCCGGCCCGAGCGGGCCGCCAGCAGACATGCATACACATTTAATCTGCTCGTGGTTCCAGAGTTCGGCAACCGCACACCTGCGGTTTGCGGATCGCGAATTTTGTGCTCAGGAACCGCGACATGTCGGAAGACATACGTTATCTCGCCCATCTCGGGCCAATTGGCGCTACCGCCGTGTGGCTCACGAGTCTGTGGGTGAACTCTCCGGGGTCAGGCGACCGTCGCCCCGAAGACGAGACCTAGCACGTAGGTGACGCCCGCCGCCCCGAGACCGATGGCGATCTGACGCAGCGCCCGGGTGAGCGGCGAGGTCCCGGACAGCAGGCCGACGACGGCACCCGTCACCAGCAGCGCGAGCCCGACGAGAGCGGTCGCGACGATCACCGCTGCGAGCCCGTCGAGGCCGAACAGGTAGGGCAGCACGGGAACCACGGCGCCAGAGGCGAAGAAGCAGAAGGACGAGATCGCAGCGCCCCAGGCGGTCCCGTGCGACTCCAGATCGTCCACCTCGGTCGCGCCCTCCGCGGCGCGGTCCTTGGCCGGCGCCTCCTGCATCCGCAGGAGCGGGCCCTGGTGCTCGACGGGCGTGACCGCGAGCCGGGCGAGCACCGCGTCGGCGTGCGCCGTGGCGTCCTCGACGCTCATCCCCCTGGCTCGGTACACGAGCGCGAGCTCGTTCGCGTCGACGTCCAGGTGCGGCAGTGCCGCACCGGCCGCCGGCGACGGCGACGATGCCTCGAGCAGCTCGCGCTGCGACCGCACCGACACGAACTCCCCCGCGCCCATCGAGAGGGCTCCCGCGAGGAGGCCCGCGAGCCCGGACAGCAGCACCGTGCTCGTCGCGACGCCGGAGGCCCCGATACCGAGCACGAGGGCGAGGTTCGACACCAGCCCGTCGTTCGCACCGAACACCGCGGCACGGAAGGTGCCGGACAGCCGGTTCCGGCCCCTCGTGGCCAGAGCGCGCACCACCTCTTCGTGGATCTGCTCGTCGGCTGCCATGGCCACCGTTGCGTCGGCGTCGTGCGCGTAGGACGACCTGGCCTCGGCACGCTGGGCCAGCGCCAGCACGAAGACCCCGCCGAAGCGGCGGGCGAGGAATCCGAGCGCCCGAGTACGGAGATCGCCGCGCACGGGCGCGCCGACGTCGGGGCCCAGGAGATCGAGCCAGTGTGACTCGTGCCTCTTTTCCGCGCGCGCGAGCGCGAGCAGGATCTCGCGCTCCTCACCGGAACGCCGGCCGGCCAGGTCGCGGTAGACCGCCGCCTCTGCCCGCTCGTCCGCGAGCAGCCGACGCCACCGCCGGATGTCGGCACGCGTCCGACGGCGGGCCGGGTGCAGCTCCTGCGCGCGCTCGGCGGGCGTCGGGGTGCGGTCGGACGGACGTCGGGCCGGGTCGGACGGCGAGTCGGCGGGTAGCTGAGGCACTACGCCATCATGCCCACGGATCGAGGGGCGTGGGTTTCGTGGCTCCAGGGCTCGAGGTTCGACCCGCCGAACTCTCTGCCTCGCCACGTCCGAACGTGCCGTTCCCCGGCCTGCCGTACGGATTCTCGGGCAGAAGGATGCACAATGGACGCCGTGATCATCGTCAGCACGCACGGGTCGGCCGCACCCGGCGGCGCGATCGGATGGGCGTGGATCAACCACGCGGGTGGCCAGTTCGACTCGGGCGGCGCTGCCAGGGGAAACGACCAGGTGGCCGCGCTCTCGGCGTTGTTGCGCGCGATCGAGGCCCACCCCGGTGACGAGCCCCTGCTCGTCGAGTCCGGCTCGCAGTACGCCATCCGGTCTGTGTCCGAGTGGTCCGACGGATGGAAGCGCAACGGCTGGCGTTCCCCGTCCGGCGACCCGGTGCCGAACCTCGACCTGGTACAGAGCATCGACCGCGCCGTAGCGGAACGCACCGGCCCGGTCCGGTTCCACTGGGTCCGGGGGCACGTGGGCAACCCGTACAACGAGCGGGTCGACCAGCTCGCCGGTTTCGCCGCCGAGGAGTGGGACGCGGGACGCGGCGGCGTCGGCGAGATGCTGGTCCCCGACGCCGGGATGATCCCCGACGCCGAGCTGCGCGGCAGCGTCCTCGTCACCGGACCGCGTGAGCCCGAGGCTCCCAAGCCCGTCCCGGCACCGGCCGTCGCCGGTGCGACGTGGGAGTCCGGAACCCTCTTCTGACGCCGGCTCCACGGGGCGCACGGCGAGCGCGCCGGGACCCAGGCAGGTCTGATACTCCGGCGGGCCCGGGGCTCGGGCCCCGCCGGAGCATGACCAGCTAGAGGCCGAGGAGCAGCAGCTCGTCCGCGGTGCGTGCATCCGACGCGACGCGACCGGCGGTGACCGGGTCCGCGTCGTCGACGTCGTCGTCCTTCGTCGCGGTCTCCCGCACGAAGAGCGGGACCGGCTGCGCCGTGCGGGCGCTGAACTCGAGCCGGTCGGCGACGGCGCGTGCGTGCTGCGCCATCTCGTGCGCGATGGTGATGCTCTCGCCCAGGTACGCGCTCGGGTCGATCAGACGGCGGATCTCGTCGCGGTCGAAGTAGGCGCTGACCGTCGTGTTCCGCACCAGCAGGTCGAGGAACCGCTCGTCGCCGACCGCCGACTCCTGCGCCACCTCGTAGACGACCTCGTGCGCCTTCTGGCGCCCGATGCGCTCGCCCAGCTCCATCATGAGCGACTCCGAGCCGATGAGCCCCTCGCTCAGCGCCAGGTTGCCGCGCATCCGCTGCTCGTCCAGCTCCAGGCCGTCGAGGATGACGTCGAGCCGGGTCAGGATGTCGCCGCCGAGCACGGTGGCGCGCTTGACCGTCTCCTCCAGGAGGTCGGTCATGCCGCCGTTCGCCTCGTGGTCGTGCTGCATCGACTCGAGTGCGGGCGCCGCGAGCGCGCGGAGCTGGGCGCTCATCGACAGGAGGTCGAGGGCGAGCTGCGGGTTGCGCTTGTGCGGCATGGTCGAGCTGCCGACGGTCCCGTCCGGGATGGGCTCGAACGCCTCGCCGAACTCCGGCTGCATCATCGAGTAGATGTCCTTGCCGATCTTGCCCGCCGTCCCGGCGACCTGGCCGAGGACGAGCACGAGCTCGACGATGCCGTCGTTGATCGCACGCGACGGGACCGGCATGGTGCCCAGCCCGAGGTGGTTGGCGACCCGGCGCTCGACCTCGCGCCCGGCGGGGCCGAACGACGCGAACGTACCGACCGCGCCGCCCATGAGCACCCGGAACAGCCGGTCCTCGAGGCGTTCGAGCCGGTCCGTGTGCGCCGTGAGCTCGTCGATCCAGACCGCAACCTTGAAGCCGAACGTGATCGGGACCGCGTGCTGGCTGTGCGTGCGGCCCGCCATCGGCACCGCGGCGGAGGCCTCCGCCTGCTTCGACATACCGCGCAGAACCTTGGCGAGCAGGTCCTTGACGGCGCGGTGCGCGTCCCGCAGCACCAGCACGTCCGCCGTCTGCGTGATGTTCTGCGTGGTAGCGCCCCAGTGCACCCAGCCGCCGTGCTCACGCCCGACCACGCGGGCGAACTCCTCGATGAGCGGCATCAGGGGGTGGCTCGCCGACACCGTCTCGGCCGCCACCCTGACGAGGTCCAGCTTCTCGATCTGCGCCGCCTGAGCGATGGCCTCGCCTGCCGGTTCCGGGATCAGCCCGACCTCGGCCTCGGCCAGGGCGAGCGCGGCCTCGACGTCGAGCCTCGCCTGGAATCGGTTCTCGACGCTGAAGAGGTGCGCGATCCCGGCGTCGGGCACGCGTCCGTCAGTAAAGTGTCGAATCGATTCGCTGTGCATTGCTGGGTTCCCCACTCAGTTTTGTCGTCGTACGTGACCGGACGTGCTCTGACAGACCAGTCCCTGGTGCGGGGTCGACCTGCCGCGGGCTCCTTGCTCCACCTGGCACCGGCCGCCGCGGGGCCTTGCCCGCCTGCCTGCCGTGCTGAACGCGCTGTGCCAACTGCTCGATGCACAGACCTGCTGGTCCGAATTGTGGAAGAAGCCGCGTCGTCCAGGTTAGCGGAACTGTTTCGGGAATGTAACGCCGGTGACGTCCGTCACACGATCACGCACCGGCAGGGCATCTCTGACCTGCTGCTCCGCACCAGAAGGTCGCAGGCGGGTGAACTTCAACCGTACCGATCACGTCTCGGATGGTGGACGCCCGGGCCGAACGGCTCGGCACGCCTGGGCCGATTGACTGGGCCGATTGACTGGGCCGATTGACTGGGCCGATTGACGCAGAGAGCCCGACCCGCACGTGCCGTTGGGGCGTGCGGGCCGGGCCCTCTGTCGAGGTACGAGCCGTTCGGCGCGAGCGCCGTGCGAGTCAGCCCGCGGCGGCCTCGTCGGCCGGCGCTTCGCTTTCCTCGTGTTGGGACACATAGGTGTCGGCAACGCTCCGATGCAGGAGCGTGGTCCGGCGAGGGTTGGCGATGGAGTGGTACTGGGCGTCGTTGGCGTCCGTCATGGTCCTCCTCCGGTGCAGGCGTACGGGCTACGGTGCACGTGGTTCACCGCTGATGTGCGGATCAACTATTTTCGTTGATACCGAGTCGCGCCGTCGACTGAAGAAGCTGTGATATGAGCCTCACCGCACCGTCAGAACTTTGTTGTGAGCGCGATCGTTGCGGCTACCTGCCCGTTTTAGGCGCAACGATCGCGCCCACAGCAAGGCGGCGGACGTGGTGGGTGGTGGGGAAGACCTGGTAGCGGGCCGCCAGCAGGCCCCAGAGGCCGCCGGGTGCGAGGAGCACCACTGCCACCGCCACCGCCCCCAGCACCACCAGGTACCAGGTGCCGAGCGGCGCGAGGGCCTGCTGGAGGACCCAGTACAGGACCGCCCCGACGATCGGGCCCTCGATGGTCCCGATCCCGCCGACCACCACGATGAAGATCATGGCGGCGGTCCAGTTCACGGAGTAGATCGACCCCGGGGTCACGCCGAGCGTGCTGAGGGCGATCAGTGCGCCCGCGAGCGCGGCGCCGGCCGACCCTGCCACGTAGACGAGGCGGCGTCCGCGGTCCACGGCCACGCCGAGACTGCTCGCGGCGACTCGGTCGTCGCGGATCGCCGTGAGCCCGAGTCCCACGCGGGAGCGCATGAGGAGGTAGGTCCCGAGCACGACAGCGACCATGAGCGCCAGCGCGAACCAGTAGACGAAGGCAACGCGCTCCACCCGGTCGGTGCCGCGGAACGCGCTCAGGGACAGTCCCGCCCCGCCACCCAACCCGTCGATCTGCATCGTGACCAGGCGGAACACCTCTGCCACCACCCAGGTCCCTATGGCGAAGTACCCGCCGGCCAGGCGGAACACGAGGTAGCTCGTCGGCAGGGCGATCGCGGCGCCGACCAGGCCGGCGGCCAGGACGGCGGCCCAGGGCGGGGCGCCGACGGCGTCGGCGAGCTGGATCAGGGCGTACCCGCCCACGCCGACGTAGGCCTGCTGGCCGACGCTCACCATGCCGCCGTACCCGGCGAGCAGGTTCCAGGTGGTACCGAGTATCACGAGGGCGAAGAGCATCACCAGGCTCGACAACGCGCCGAGGGTCACCGCGTAGGGCACGACGGCGGCGAGCAGCACGACCACGAGCAGCATGGCCCCGCCGCCGACCCAAGATCCGCGCCCGCCCCGCGTGACGGTGAGGCCTGGGGCCGCCAGGGCCGTCGGCGAAGTGCTGGGTTCTGCGGCTGGGCCGGTCATGCCGGCACCCTCCTCGGCATCAGGCCGCCCGGCCGGACCACCAGGACGGCAAGAAAGACGAGGTGCCCTGCGAGCACCCCGGACTGCGGATCGATCTGCGCTCCGATCGTCTGGGCCAGACCAAGGACGACACCACCAGCGAGCGTGCCCCACAGGGAACCGAGCCCGCCGATGATCACGGCCTCGAACGCGAACAGCAGCACGAGGTCCCCGTAGCCCGGCGAGAACTGCGTGCTCATCCCGACGAACACCCCCGCAAGTGCCAGGGTCGCGAACGCGAGAGCCGTCGCGACGGCGTACATGTGCTTCGGGTCGACGCCCATCATGGCGGCGGCCCCCGCGTCGTCGGCGACGGCGCGCATGGCGCGGCCCGTCGTGGTCCGTGCGAGGAAGAGCTGGACCGCCGCGATGACCGTCACCGCCACCGCCAGGGTGATGAGCGGCAGCACGCCGACCGAGAGGTCACCGAGCGGCAGACCTGCCGAGGCGAGCCCGCCCGTGGGGATCTTGCGGGTGTCCGCGCTGAAGACCACCTGGAGCAGGTTGGTGAGGGCGACGGCGACGCCGAACGAGACGAGGAGCGGCGCGAGCTCGCCCGCGCCGCGCGCGCCGCCGTGGGCGCGCCCGCCGATCTGCGCGAGGGCCGGGTTGAACAGACCGCGCTGCACCGCGTAGCCGAGGGCCGCGAACACCGGCACCACCACGACGATCGAGAGCCAGAGCGGCAGTCCCCGCTGCACCAGGACCAGCGAGAGGTACGCGGCCAGCACCGCGAGCACGCCGTGCGCAAGGTTGACGATGCGCATCACGCCGAAGATCAGCGACAGCCCGCAGGCCAGGAGGGCGTACTGCCCACCGAGCAGCACGCCCTGCACGCCGGCGTTGAGCCAGTCCATCAGGCCTCCGTGAGTTCTCGCTCTGGTTCTAGCTCGGCGGGGTGGTGATGCCGAAGTAGGCGTCCGCAACGGTGTTCCGGTCCAGGCCGGCCGCCGGGGCCTCCAGCACCGTCCGGCCGCCGAGCAGGCACTGGACCCGGTCGGCCACCCGTAGCGCCTGGTCCAGGTCCTGCTCGACGACCAGCGCGGTGGTGCCCTCCGCCGTGATGCGCCGCACGGCGTCGTAGAGCTGTGCCACCACGGTCGGCGCGAGCCCGAGCGACACCTCGTCGAGCAGCAGCACCCGCGGGTTCGTCAGAAGCGCCCGGCCGATCGCCACCGCCTGCTGCTGCCCACCGGACAGGACGCCGCCTCGCCGGTCCTTCATCTCCGCCACCAGCGGGAACAGGTCGTAGACCGCACGCAGGTCCCACGGTCCGCCGCGCTTCGGGAAGCGGCCCATGAGCAGGTTCTCCTCGACGGTGAGCGACCCGAAGATGCGCCGCCCCTCCGGGACGAGCGCTATCCCACGCCGCACCCGCCGGTGCGCGGGCAGCCGCGTGACGGGGTCACCGTCGAGCAGCACCGTGCCCGACGTCGGCAGGTGGGTACCTGCGAGCGCCGCCAGCAGCGTGGACTTGCCGGCGCCGTTGGCGCCGAGCACGGCGAGGGTCTCCCCCTCGGTGAGCGAGAGGTCCACACCGTCGACGGCCGTCAGGTCGCCGTAGCGGACCTCGAGGGTGGCCCCCTCGAGGACGCTCATGCCGTCTCCCCTGCGGGCCTGTCCGCCGGGTCGTGCACCGGGTCGTGCACCGGGTCCTGAGCCAGGTCCTGCACCGCGTCGACGGTCGAGCCGAGGTAGACCTCGACGACCTCGGGGCTGCGGATCACGTCGTGCGGGTCGCCCTGTGCGACCACCTCGCCGCCGGCGAGGCACATCAGCCGGTCGACGACGTCGAGCAGGGCGTGCAGCACGTGCTCGATCCAGACCACGGCTACGCCGTCGTCCCGGAGGCGACGGACCAGCTGCACCACCTGGGGCAGCTCGCCGTCGGTGAGCCCACCGGCGATCTCGTCGAGCAGGAGCAGGCGCGGGCCGGTCGCCAGAGCCCTGGCCACCTCGAGCCGTTTGCGGTCCAGCAGGCGCAGGCTGCCCGACGGCGTGTTGGCCACGTCGGTCATGCCGGTCACCTCGAGCGCGTGCCAGGCCTGGGCGCGTGCATCGCCTGCCGGTCCGGAGCCGACGTGCCGCTGCCCCGCGAACGACGCCCCGACCAGCACGTTCTCGTACACGGTGAGGCCGCTGAAGGGCCGGGGCACCTGGTAGGACCGTGCGATGCCCCGGTCGGCGCGGGCGGCGGCGGCGAGCCGGGTGACGTCCCGGCCGTCGAGCACCACGGTCCCTGCGTCGGCCCGCTGGGTACCTGCGACGATGTCGAGCAGCGTGGTCTTGCCGGCGCCGTTCGGGCCGACGAGGCCCAGCGCCTCGCCGGCCGCGACCTCGAACGACACGTCGCGGGCCGTGACGACGTGCCCGAAGCGCTTGGCGACACCGGTCACCCGCAGCACGGTGTCGCTCACCGGAGCGGCTCGACCTCTCCGCCCGTCGGGATCTCCGGGGCGAGCTCGTTCGAGACCACCACGAGCTCGTAGGGGTTCTCGTCCTCGCCCGTCCCCTCGTCCAGGCGCCACTGGCCGCCGACCAGCGGGGTCTTCGCGACGTACGGCGGGACGCTGTCGTCGACGCCCCAGGCGACGTCGCCGACCACGGTGGACACCTCGAGCGTCGAGAGCGCCTCGGTGATGGCTTCCGGCTCGGTGGAGCCTGCTTCCTCCACGGCGGCGACCGTGATCTCGAACAGCGCCTCGGCGAAGCCGAGCGGCTGGGTCCACTGCTTGCCCGTGTCCGCCTCGTACTGGTCGGCCAGCTCCTGCGCGGTCTGGCCCGTCAGCGACGACGTGAACGGCGCGGTCGGGTGCCACCACACCTCGGAGGTGAGGCCGTCTCCCGCGTTGCCGAGGGCCTCGACCGCCGACGGGAACAGCAGCGCCTTGCCGATCGTCGCGACCTTCGGCTGGTAGCCCTGCTGCCCGGCCTGCTGCCAGAACGTGGTGAAGTCCGGCGGGATCGGCACACCGACCAGGATGTCGCGGTCCTTGAACGCGGAGAGCTGCGCCGAGAAGTCCTGGGTGCCGTTGGGGTACAGACCAGGGTCGTCGATGGTGACGCCGGTGTCCGCGGTGAGCGCGGGGAAGTTGGCGCTCCACGCCTGGCCGTCCGGATCGTTCGGGAAGAGGCCTGCGGCCTTCTGGTTCGTGTCGACCTGGCCCCACATGTCCGCGTACACCGCGGACACGTCCTCAAGGCCCCAGAACGCGTGATAGCTGTACTTCAGGTCGGCGGGCTCGTCACCCTCCCGGATGGCGAAGGGCTGCCACGGCGCGACCGTCGAGATGCACGGGACCGAGTTCGCCTCGCACTGCTCCGAGACGGGGTTGGTGATGTCCGGCGTCGAGGAGGTCAGCACCAGGTCGACGCCGTCGCTGTTGATCAGCTCGGCCGCCACCTCGCCAGCACGGGCCGAGCTCGACTGCGAGTCCTTCGCGATGATCTCGACTGTGTGCTCGGTGCCGTCGATGGTCACCGGGTTCCCGGCGAACCACTGCTCCATCGCCTCGATCACGTAGGTGTTGGCCTCGCCGAACAGCGCCGACGGGCCGGTCTCCGTCGACACGAAGCCGATCTTGAGCACGTCGTCGTCCCCGCCTCCGCCGACCGGGCCGCCACCGACCTCACCGCAGCCCGCGAGGGCTCCGGTGAGCGCTGCCGTCGACACCCAGGCCGCTGCCGCCCGCACGTTCAGGCTTCGTCCGTTACGAACCATCGTCGTCACTCCATAGTCTGTGGTCGAGCCTGTTGTCCGCTGTGCCTTGCAGGTAGCGCTGGTCAGCCGGCCGGGGCCAGCACGATGTCGAACCGGGTGCGCGACCACGTGCCCTCGACCGCACGGCCGTCCGGTGTGGGTGCGCCCGCCGGCAGCTCCTCGAAGTCCATGACGAGCGACTCCTTGACCCCGAACACCGAGTCCGAGCCGAGCAGCTCGTCACCGCGCACGAAGATGTGGGTCACCAGGGCCCGGAGCCCCGGCGCCGTCACCATGAAGTGCAGGTGTGCCGCACGCAGCGGCGAGCGCCCTGACGCGGCGAGGAGCGCACCGACCGGGCCGTCGTGCGGGATCGGGTACGGCGTCGGCGTGATGCCCCAGAACCGGTAGCCGCCGTCGGCGTCCGAGAAGAGGTGCGCGCGGCCGGCGGTGCGGTCGTCGCCGTACTGGACGTCGTAGAAGCCGTCCTCGTCGGCCTCCCACACCTCGATCCGGGCACCTTCGACCGGGTTGCCCGCTGTGTCGGTGACCGTGCCCTCGACCCAGCACGGCTGGCCGGTGGCCCCGCCTGCGATGTCCCCGCCGTTCTCGACGCGGGGGGCGTCGTCCACGAAGAACGGGCCGAACACCGTGGCCTCCGTGGCGTTCGCGTGGGCCTCGTTGTTGATCGCGATGGTCTGCATGGAAGCGCCGAGCACGTCGGACAGCAGGATGAACTCCTGCCGCTTGTCGTCGGTGAGGTGACCGGCGGCCGTCAGGAACTCGATGCCCTTGTGCCACTCGTCCTCGGTGAGGCGCACCTCGCGCAGGAACGCGTGCAGGTGCCGGGTCAGGGCCTGCAGGACGGTGCGCAGCCGCTCGTCGTCGGCGCCGTCGAACGATGCGGCCACCCGGTCGGTGAGCTCCTGCTCACGGGCCGCCTGCTCCCGGGCCGCCTGCTCGCCGTCAGCCATCCTGCCCGCTCCGGCCGAGCACCGACCGCAGCGCATCGCCCAGCGCCCCTGCCGGGTCGTCGGCGAGCGTCTGCGCGCGCCACGCGACGTGCGAGTCCGGGCGGACCAGGATCGCGCCCGACTCCTCGACACCCCGGATCTTCGCCCAGTCGTAGTAGGTGTCGATGACCTCCCGGCCCGGACCGATGACCACTGCCTCGAGCCGCACGCCGACCTCCGCGGCGACCTTCGCCGCCGCGTCGGCCCATGCCTCGCCCGCGATCCCGGTGACCAGCGTGAACTGCCCGTACGGCGCGAGGTCGTGGGTCGAGCGCTTGTAGCCGGCGACGTCGGCCACCCACACGTGCGGGAACCGGGCGCCCGGAACCGTTGACTGCTTGTAGTAGAGCTCCGGATCCCGCTCGTCGACGGGCCTGGGCGACCCGTCGGGGACGACGGCCGCCGACTCGTAGAACTGGCCCATGTCCACGCCGTGCGCGTTGAACTCGTAGTTCTTCAGGTCCATGGCCTCGACGAGAGCCTTGCGCTTTGCCTCGCCCGCCGGGGTGTTCGCCTTGCGCTCGTCGATGGCGGCCTGCATCGCCTCGGGGGTCTCGGCGTCGAGCACCCCGAGCACCTCCATGAACCGGAACTCGCCGCCGGACTTGTTGGCCCGCAGCACGATCTGCTCGGCGATCGGCGCACGCTCGGTCGAGTAGGTGTCCAGCAGGGACGGCGCCGCCTGGCCGCCCAGGACCGCCGCGATCTTCCACGCCAGGTTGTACGAGTCCTGGACCGACGTGTTGGAACCCAGTCCGTTGCTCGGGGGGTGGCGGTGCACGGCGTCGCCGGTGCAGAAGACCCGGCCCTTCTGCAGGTGCGTCGCGTACATCTGGTTGTTGCCCCACAGCGAGTAGCCGGTGATCTCGACGTCCAGGTCGTCGACCCCGACGAGCTGCCGCACGATCTCGGCGGCAGCGTCGTCGTCGAGCTGCGGCGGCTCGCCGGTGATGTCGTAGCCCCAGACGATCAGCCACTCGTTCCACGGCCGGACCATGCGGACCAGGCCCGCGCCGATCCCACCGACGTCGGAGCCCGGCTGCAGCACCCAGTACAGGACCGACGGGCGGTGACCCACCAGGTGGGTGAGGTCGGCCTTGAACGTGATGTTCATGGAGCCGGCGATGTCCATCGCACCCTCGAACGGGAGGTCGAGGTCGGCGGCCACCTGCGAGCGGGCGCCGTCGCCGCCGATCAGGTACTTGGACCGGATCGTGTACCGGGTGCCGGTGACCCGGTCGAGCACGCGGGTGCTGACTCCGTCGTCGTCCTGGGTGTGGCTCAGGTACTCCGTGGAGAACCGCGACTGGGTGCCGCGCTGCGTGGCGTTCTTCACCAGGATCGGCTCGAGGTAGGTCTGCGGGATGTCCACCGTGAGCGACGGCGAGGCGAGCCGCGCGTCCGCCTCACGGGCCGGGTGCGTCTCCCAGGTGAGGATGCGGCCGATCTCCTCGCCCGCGATCGTCGTGCAGAACACGGTGTCGCCCACCAGCTCGTGCGGTGTGGCGTCGGCGAGCACCTGGTCCTCGATGCCCAGGTCCCGGAAGATCTCCATGGTCCGCTGGTTGGTGATGTGCGCGCGGGGCGTGTTCGCGGTCCAGCGGTACTTGGTGATCATGATGTTGCTGATCCCCAGGCTGGACAGGAACAGGGCGGCGGACGCGCCAGCGGGCCCGGAGCCGATGACCAGCACGTCGGTCTCGACGACGACGTCGGCGGCGGTCCCCGTGCTGGTCTCGGTGCCGGTGGCGGCGGTGCTGGGCAGTGCGGTCTCGGTCTGACCGTCGTCGAACTCAGGCATGCGCATAGCGTTCCGTGCCCGCTGACCTGGGGAAAGGGTGCACCACGAAAGTCGGCGGAAAGTCTCAAGCAGTGGCGGAGAACGCGTACCGGCGGGCCTCCGACGGCGACATCCCCGCCTGCTCCCGGAAGACGCGCGAGAACTGCGGAGCCGACGAGAACCCGCAGCGCAGACCGATGGTCTCGACACTCTGCTCGGCGTACGACGGCATGCGCAGCATGCGGCCCGCCAGCTCCACGCGGCACCGGGCGACGAACCGCGGCACGCTCGTGCCCCGCTCGGCGAACACCCGCGACAGCTGTCGCTCGCTCAGCCCGATGGCGTCGGCGATCCGACGCGCGGACAGCGTGGGATCGCGCAGCCACTGCCGCACGTACTGCTCGGCAGCGGCGAAGTGCGCGCCGGCAGCCTGCGCCCCTGCCGTAGCCGGCGCCACGGCAGCCGCGAGCAGATCGAGCGCGGCGCCCTCGTCGATCACGCCGTCGCCGTCAGGCCCCACGGCGCGCACGACCAGGGCGGCCAGGGCAGCCGCATAGCTGCTGGGGCCTGACGGGAGCCCCGCACCTGATCCTGCTCCTGCTCCCGGGCGCCCGAAGTCGATCACCCGCACGGTGCGGGGCATCGTGCCGCCGAGTGAACGGAACAGGTCGTAGGGGACCTTGACCGCCAGCTCTTCCAGGCCCTGGGAGAACGCCCGCAGGAACGGCCGGTCGGCATCGCACACGAGGAGCTGGCCGGGACGCAGCTTGCGGACGCCGCCGTCGTCGTAGAAGAACGCCTCGCCCCGGAGCGTGAAGTACAGCGCTACCGCTTCCGTCGGACGGGTCCGTACCGTCTCCGCCGTGCGCTCGACGGCGTGCGGGTTGGCCTCGACGTGCGCCAGGTGCAACTGGTCCAGCTGGAGGTTCGCCTCGGACGCCTCGAGCGTCGACTCGTCGAGCATGCGGCACTGCAGCGCCACCAGGGCATCGGCGTTGTGCTCCTCCCAACGCTCGATCCGCCGCGCTGGGGGCAGGCCGCGCGTGGAGAAGCGGTCGACGGCGCCACGCGACGCCGGTGTGGCACGGGTCACGCTGCTCAGCGTAGATGTAGCCATCGGCGCGCACCAGGATTCCGGGTGATCGACCGGCGTGTTGACCTGGCGTGTTTGGCCTGGTCAGAGGTGCTGCGCGGCTGACGCGGGCGCTGATTCCGGGAGGATGGATCCGGGCGCCTGGTGCCGGGAGTGAGGTGAACTCGATCGGAGGGTGCCAGGTCTGGTGAATTTCGTTCGGCCTGGTCACGCTTGATTCACCCTGGCTGAACTATTCAGCTCAGCACGCATGTGCGGTACAGGGCCGAACACAGTTCAGCCCACCCGGCGCCTACCGAAAGAGCTGTGCGTACCCCGCCAAGGCGTCCGCGCCTCACCCACGTTCAGCACGCAGACACAGAGGTCGTGAGGAGAAAGGCGATGCCATTTGACGATGAGGTCAGCGACGACGGAGTGCAGGTACACACCTACCGTGAGAGCTGGGCCGCGGATGGCGCCGCTCTCGCGGGCGCGCTGAATGAACTCGTTCCCACAGCAGCAGCAGTCGAGCACATCGGGTCAACGTCCATCCCCGGTATGGCCGCGAAGGACTGCCTGGACATGATGGTTCTGGTGCACGACCTCGGGGACGGCGGTGTAGCGCAAGCCCTCGGCAGCGCGGGTTACCGCCGACGTCCGGAACCGTGGAACAACGTAGAGCAGGCTTACGGGCGAGACTGGCCGAAGTTGGTCTTTGCGCCGCCGATTGGCGCCCGAACGGTGAATCTCCATGTGCGAGTTACGCCGAGCGGTCCCGAACGCCTTTCTCTGCTGTTCCGTGACCACCTTCGTGCGCGTCCCGACCGTGCAGCTGAATG
Organism: Promicromonospora vindobonensis; assembly: GCF_042685865.1. NCBI lineage: Bacteria > Bacillati > Actinomycetota > Actinomycetes > Micrococcales > Promicromonosporaceae > Promicromonospora > Promicromonospora vindobonensis. Next base: position 2,229,329 of record NZ_JBHUOG010000001.1, read on the forward strand.
GGCGCTGTTCAAACTGAAGGCGGCGGAGAGCGCGACTGACCTGGCTGCCTACGGACAGCTCAAGGCTCCGGCGTGGCGACTGCTGATGCAGCTGGCCGAGGCCTGGGCGACGGAAACCGAGTGGGCTCCGCGTAGCTACTCAGCCCGGCCCGCAAACCCGAGCCACAGGTGAAACCAGTTCGGTCACCCTGCGCCCACCACGACAGCACTCGGTGCCCCCCGAGATGTTCGCGCCGACCCGGAGGGTGCGGGCGACCGCAAGGCGCGGGATGCTCCACCTATGCCTGAGGAGACGATGCGCACGACCCAGCCCGGTTCACCCGCCGAATCGCAGACCGACCAGCACACCGGACCGCCGCCGACCGTCCTGAAGCCCTCGCGCGACCCGCAGCTCGTGCTCCTGCGGCACGGCGAGACCGAGTGGAGCGCGAGCGGGCAGCACACGGGCCGCACCGACCTTCCCCTCACGACGGCCGGCGAGGAACAGGCGAGGGTCGCAGGGGCGGCCCTCGCCGACTACGAGTTCCAGGCCGTCTACACGTCCCCGCTGCTCAGGGCCCGGCGGTCTGCGGAACTGGCCGGCTACCCCGACGCCGTCGTCGACGAGGACCTCGCCGAGTGGGACTACGGGCCGGTGGACGGGCGCACCTCTGCCGACGTCTCCAAGGAGCTCGGGCGGGAGTTCCTCATCTTCGACGACGGCGTGCGCATCCTGCCGCCGTCGGCCGAGCACGGAGGCGGACGGGAGGGCGAGACGCTGGACCAGGTCGCCGTGCGGGCGGCCCGTATGGTGGCACGGGCCGAGGAGACGCTCGCGGGCCGGACCGGGGCGGACGGCGGCGGGAACGTCCTGCTCGTCGCGCACGGCCACCTGCTGCGGGTGCTCGCCACCGTCTGGCTCGGCGTCGACCCGCGGCTCGGCTCCCGGTTCGAGCTGGGCACCGCCGCCGTCTGCCTGCTGGGCTACGGGCACAACCTGCGCACGATCGAAGGATGGAACCTGGCAGCACAGTAGATCCCGGTCACGCAGTAAGGCAGTATTCGCGGAATGAGGGAAGAGCACCTCGCCGACGGCGAGACCATCGTGATGCAGCTCCGCACCCACCCGAAGAAGGTCATCAAGCCGATCCTGGTGCTCGTGCTGCTGCTCGCGGTCCTCGCCGCGCTGTGGATCGTGCCGCTGCCCGTCGACGGGACCGTGCTCTGGTTCGCGACGCTCGTGCTCGTGGTGCTCGGCGTGGCCGCTGCGGCGGGACCATTCCTGCGCTGGCGCACGACGCGCTACATCATCACCAACCAGCGCGTCGCGCTGCGCACCGGTGTCCTGACGCAGAGCGGCCGGGACATCCCGCTCTACCGGATCAACAACGTCACCTTCGAGAAGCAGCTCAGCGACCGGTTCTGGGGCTGCGGCACCCTCGTGATCTCCGACGGGACGGACCAGCCGGGCATGGTGCTCGACGACGTGCCCGACGTCGAGGCGGTCCAGCGCGCCCTGCAGGACCTGGTGCGGCAGGGCAAGCAGCTCAGCGACGACTGACCGGGCGTACGCCGTCCAGCGAGTCGGCTACGCAGGCCCGTGCCCCCGGCCCGGAGAGTCCTCCAGGACCGCGGCCAGGTCGGCGCCCGCGCGCAGCAGTGCGATGGAGCGGGCGGCGATCTGGTCGAGCCGCCGGTCCAGGATCCGCCCGGTCTCGGCGATGCCGTCGGCGAGTCCGTCCGCGTCCACTGCACCACCGCGCAGGGTCGCGACGACGTCCCGCACGGCGGGGATGCCGTAGCCGCTGCTGCGCAGGGCCGCGACGATGCGCGCTTCCCGGATCGCCCCTGCCCCGTACCGGCGCGCGCGCAGGGTGGTCACCCGCTCCGGGACCGCCAGGCCCTCCTGCTCCCAGAACCGGAGCGTGGACGTGCGGACGCCGAGGGCTGCGGCGAGCTCGGTGATGGTCATGGCGTCGGCGTCGGCGTCGATGTCGGAGCGGGCCTCGCCGTGGATCGCGTGCAGCGCCTGACACGCCCTGAGTGCCTCGTCGCGCTCGCGCGCCAGCGCGACGTGCACTGCGGTGATCGCGGCTGCGGCGTCGGCGAGGTTCGTCGCCCCGGGCTCCTGCCTCGCAGTCGCGCTCGCGGCGAACAGCTCCGCGAGCAGACGGCGGGCCGCCACAGGCCCGGACGCGCTCGCGAGGCCTCGGTACGCGCGCAACGCCCGGACGTGCTTCGCCGCGTAGGTCCGGTAGCCGTTCGACGTGCGGACCGCCGGCGGGATCACGCCCAGCCGCTCCAGGTCGCGGACCTGCTGCACGGAGTACCCCGACTGCCGCGCCACGTCGGCCGTACGGAGCGGTGGTCCGCTCTCTCGCGTCATTCGCTCAACCCCACACAAGCACTTGAAGGTGATGCTTGAACCATGAGCACCGACCTGAGTATCGAACAGATCATCGGCACCGTGCAGCAGCTCGAGGGCTCGCTCGTCGTGGCGCCCGCCGTCGGCGACGCCGACTTTCCGGAGCTGGCCTGGGGCGACGCGTTCTTCTACTACGCGCCCGACGGCGAGATGCCCAGGACCGTGCAGCCCTACGGAACCATCGTCACGAAGGACTACCCCGATGACACGGACTCTGACCTCGACCCGGACGGGCGCTGGCGCGTGAACATCCATGTGGACCGCGGGACGTTCGGGGAGCTCACCGGGCTCGGAGGCGCCGCGGGCACCGTCGACCACGCGGCCGCCGACGTCGTGCTGCCGCACCCGGTCTACGGGACGGCCGGCTGGATCGCCGTCGTGCTGCCAGGGCCCAGGACCGCGGACACCGTGCTCCGGCTGCTGCGCGACGCCCACGACGCCGCACGCGCCAGGTTCGAACGTCGGCGCTGAGAGCGAGAACGGGGTTGTGTTCGAGGGCGCCCGCCCCGACGAGCACAACCCCGTTCTCGGCAGGTGTGGTCCCGCGGGTTAGCGGGCCGCCTGCTCGCTGCGGCGCAGCATGTCGACGCTCAACCGGATGTCGCCGACCGCGTGCGCGTCCAGCAGCCGCCGGGCCAGCTTCTCGAGCAGGTTCGGGTCGGACGGGCCCGTCTCTTCGACGCGGTAGCGCGCACCGAACCATTCGGCGACGGTCACCCCGTGCACCGGTGTCTGCACGACGTCGACGGTGTCGCCCGCGCCGATCTCGCCGTTCTCGATCACCCGCAGGTAGGCGCCCGTGCGGTTCGCCTGGGTGAACCGGCGCACCCAGCGCTGCTCGCCGAGCCGGCGGCCGAACGTCTGGCAGGGCACCCGTGGCTGCGTCACCTCGAGCAGCGCCGAGCCGACCTGCCAGCGCTCGCCGATCACCGCGCGGTTCACGTCCAGGCCACGGACGCGGAGGTTCTCGCCGAACAGACCGGGCGGGACCTCGCGGCCCAGCTCTGCGGACCAGAAGCCGGCGTCCTCCTGCGCATAGGCGTAGACCGCCTGGTCGGGACCGCCGTGGTTGGCGCGGTCCGCCTGCACGTCCGCGTACAGGCCGAGTGGGCGGACCTTGACGCGCCCCTCGACGGGGCGCTTGTCGATCGCGGTGACTCCTACGGTGCCGGCGTCGGGAAGCAGGACGTGGACGCGACAGACCGCGAGGAGTTCAGCCATGCGCACATTCTCTCATTTGCGCGTTATGCACTTTCGCGGGTCGGACGCACGGACCACCGGGGTGACACGTGCGCCCGACCCGTGGGTGGGCGCGTGGGTCACTTGCCCTTCGGGAGCGGCAGGGGCTCCATCCACTGGTCGTTCGCGGTGAGGTCGATGCCGAACTCGCCGGCGAACCGCATGCGCGTGCCGGTCAGCACGCCGTCGGCCGACTCGTCGAGGTCGTAGACCCTGGCGCCGCGCAGCCGGTTCCGTTCGGAGCCCGACAGACCGTAGGTACCGAACCCGGTGTTGCCCGCGTAACCGAGCAGCACGCCGTAGTAGTCACCCGAGTAGGTGTTCACGTGGTCATGGCCGCAGAACACGCCGCGCACGTCGCCTCGGTGCTGGATCGCCGAGAACATGCCCGAGTTGAACGGCCCGGGGCACTCCTCCTCGTTCCGCTCACCCTCGATGCGGTGCCGCGCCTTGCCGCGCTCGTGGTCGGCGTCGGTGCGGCCGTCGACCGAGCCGAACCACATGAAGCGGTACTCCCACAGCGGGATGTGGATGAACATCAGGGCCGGGACGACGTGCCCCGCCTTGCGCTCGACCTGCACCGACGTGTCGTAGTACCACTTGACCTGGTCCATGCGCAGCCAGTCCCACGTCGGGTAGCCCTCGAAGTCCTGGCCGGCCAGCTCCTCCGGGGCGTACCGCCCGGAGTCGAGCAGCCAGAGGTTGAACGCCGGCCGGCCGTTCGTCCCGTCGATCAGCAGGTTCGAGTTGCCCTGACCGGTCACCCCGCGCGCCGTCGGGCCGTTCACGTTGTAGCGGTAGGACCGGTAGAAGGCGAGCATGTCGGCCTCGTCCAGGCCGCTGTTGGGCGTCGAGTCCTCGTCGTGGTTGCCGAAGGTGATGGCCCACGGCACTGCCCGCTCCTCCATCGGCTGCACCACGTTGTTCATCGCCTGGTGCATCTCGAGCGGGGTGTCGCAGCCGCCGGTGATGTTGTCGCCGTTGAGGATCACGAGGTCGGGGCGCTCGTCGTCGAGCACCGCCCGCATCAGCTCGAGGGTGCGGCGGTCGACCTTCTCGTCGTCCTGCGTGTCGTTGAACTGGACGATCTTGAACTTTCCGTCCCGCCCGAACCGCAGCGAGCGCTGCGGGTGCCGGGTGAGCTGGGTGGCCCCGGCCGGTGCCGCGGCCGCCACCGTCGCGGCGCCCGCCGCGCCGAGGCTGCTCAGGGACAGGAACGTCCGGCGGTCGACGGCGGACGTCCCGCTCCCGGCCGGGTTGGTCTCGCTCGGCAGGTCGCCGGCTGTCTTCTCACTCATGCCCACGACGATCGGAGGCCCGGCTGGCGGCGGCCCGACCGGAGGATGGCCCCCCGGTGACGGTCTGCTGAACGGCTACCGCTGCGCGCCCGCACCGGGCCCGGCGGGCGTCCGCCGCAGCGCCCTCGCGACGGCGTAGACCGCCAGGATCACGACGACCAGACCGGCGGTCGCGGCGATCTGCGACCGGGCGGCGGCGTCGGACAGCATGAGGCCCACCACGGCCAGGAGCGCCACCAGCGTGACCCACGAGAGCCACGGATAGCCCCAGGCCCGCAGCCGCAACTTCTCGCCGCGCTCGGCGGCCTCGGCCTCCAGCCGGGGCCGCAGCCGCAGCTGCGAGACGACGACGAGGATCCACACCACGAGCAGCGCCGAGCCGACGGCGTTGAGCAGCACCCCGAGCAGCGACTCGGGCAGCAGGTAGTTCAGCAGCACCGCGACAACGCCGAAGAACACCGAGACCAGCACCGCCACCCACGGCACCTCCCGGCGCGAGACCCGGGTCGCGAGCGCCGGCGCGTCACCGCGGCCGCCGAGGGAGAACAGCATGCGGGAGGTCGCGTAGACGTTGGCGTTGAAGGCGCTCAGCAGCGCGAGTACCACGACGACCTCCATGAGCCGGGCCGCGCCGTCGAAGCCCGCCATCTGCAGCACGGACACGAACGGCGACTCGAGGCGGGCGGCGTCGGTCCAGGGGATCAGCGCGACCATGATGGCGACGGAGCCCACGTAGAAGAACAGGATGCGCCAGAGGATGGTGCGGGTGGCCGTCGCGACCGCCGACCGCGGGTCGCGCGCCTCGGCCGCCGCGATCGTGACGATCTCGATGCCGCCGAAGGCGAACACGACGGTGAGCAGGCCTGCCGCGATACCGGGCAGGCCTGCCGGTGCGAAGCCACCGTTCGCCGCCCAGTCCCCCAGGACGCTCCCGGCCACGGGCACGACGCCGATCACGATGAACAGGCCCAGCACCAGGAACCCGACGATCGCAGCGACCTTGATGGTTGCGAACCAGAACTCGGCCTCGCCGAACTGGCGTACGCCCACCAGGTTGATCGCGCCGAACACCGCGACGATGACGGCCGCGACGGCCCACTGGGGCACCTCTGGCCACCAGCCGTGCACGATCCCCGCCACGCCGGTCACCTCGACGCCGAGCACCATCACGATGGTGAACCAGTAGAGCCAGCCCAGCAGGAACCCGGCCCAGCGGCCCAGCGCCGCCTCCGCGTACACGGAGAAGGACCCGCTCGACGGCAGCGCCGAGGCCATCTCCGCAAGCATCCGCATGACGAGCACGACGATCGCGCCGGCGATCGCGTAGCTGAGGAGAACCGCTGGTCCCGCCGCGGCGATGCCGAGTCCGGAGCCGAGGAACAGCCCGGCTCCGATGGCGGAACCCAGGCCCATCATCGTCAGGTGCCGGGGGCGTAGTCCGTGGGCCAGCTGCTGGCTCAGGTCGTCGGTGGTGCTCACGACCGACCACGGTAACCCGAGCCGGGGGCTGCCCGACCACAGCGGATGTGAGTGCGGCACCTCCGGTGAGAGAATTTGGGGCGTGACCGACTCTGCGCACACCCCCGTGCACGCTGGTGAGGACCACGCCGTGGAGGACGCGGACTACGGCCTCGAGACGCCCCTGACCGGGCACCCCGAACCGCTGCCCCACGTGGTCGTCGTGGGCGGCGGGTTCGCGGGCATGGCCGTCGTGAAGGCGCTGGCGAACGCTCCGGTGCGGATCACGCTGATCGACCGCCGCGTCTACAACACGTTTCAGCCGCTGCTGTACCAGGTGGCGACCGGCGGGCTGAACCCTGGCGACGTCACCTACTTCCTGCGCGGCCTGCGGCTCCGGCAGAAGAACGTGCACGTGGTGCACGAGCACCTCGTCGAGGCGGACCACCAGGCCAAGAAGATCCGCCTGCTGAACGACCACTGGGTCAGCTACGACTACCTCGTGGTGACGGCGGGCGTGACCACCAACTTCTTCGGGACGCCCGGCGCCAAGGAGTACGCGTTCCCGATGTACTCGCGCTCGCAGGCGCTCCGGATCCGCGACAACCTGTTCATCCGCCTGGAGAAGGCGGCCAAGTCCAAGCGGCTGGACGACGGGCTGCGCGTCGTCGTCGTGGGCGGCGGCGCCACCGGGGTCGAGGTAGCGGGTGCGCTCGCGGAGCTGCGGACCGCCGGGCTCGCGCCCGCCTACCCCGAGATCCACGGCGACGCCTTCGAGGTCAAGGTGGTGCAGCGCGGCAGCGAGATCCTCAAGGCGTTCGCGCCAGAGCTGCGCTCCTACGCCGCTGAGGAGCTGACCCGGCGCGGGGTCTCGCTGCACCTGGGCGCCGGGGTCGCCGCCGTCGAACGCGATGCGGTGGTGCTCACCGACGGCACGCGCATCCACGCCGACCTGACCGTCTGGTCGGCGGGGGTCCACCCCCACGAGGAGGTCTCCGGCTGGGACCTGCCGCAGGACGAGGGCGGCCGCATCAAGATCGACGACACCATGCAGGTCGAGGGGCTGCCGCACGTCTTCGCGGCGGGTGACATCGCGGTCTCGCCGTCGGGCCTCCCGCAGCTGGCCCAGCCCGCGATCCAGGGCGGGACCGTGGTCGGCAGGAACATCCAGGCGCTGCTCGACGGTCAGCCCCCGCAGGAGCTGCGCTACGTCGACAAGGGGACGATGGCGGTGATCGGCCGCCGGGCCGCGATCGCCGAGATCAACCTGCCGGGCGGCAGGCCGCTGCGGATCACCAAGGGCCTGGCCTGGCTGGTCTGGCTGTTCGTGCACATCATGTCGCTGATCGGGCCCCGCAACCGGGTCACGACGCTCGCCGGCCTGGTCACGCGCTACGGGTTCCCGTTCCACCGGCGGCCCGTCCCGATCGTCGGCGACGTCCCGACGGTCCGCCCGCCCAAGCACGGCGCCTGACCGCAGGTCTTGGTTGTGGGCGTGATGGTTGCGACTATGCGCCCGTTTTAGGCGCAACGATCGCGCCCACAGCCAAGGCAGGGTGGGCGCTTAAGCGATTCGCCCCCTGGTCTCTCCCGCTGGCACACGGGGACGCTTCGAGCGTCGGCACCGATGTACACCTCGAAGGGGAGGCACCATGAGACCTACTCGCGCGATCATCTCCGGTACCGCGACAACAGCGGTCCTCGGGCTGCTGCTCGTCCCGTTGCTCGGTCAGCCGGCCGGCGCCACGGCACCCGCAGCGCCCGACGACGGCGCGCGGGCCGACGCCGCAGGCTCGGCCGCCGTCGGGATCCACGTCTCTGGCGGCCGGCTCGTCGAGAGCGACGGTTCACCCCTGCTGCTGCGCGGCATCAGCCATGCTCACACCTGGTACGCCGGGGAGACCGGGGCGTTCGCCGACATCTCCGCCGCCGGCGCCAACGCGGTCCGCGTGGTGCTGAGCGACGGGACCCGCTGGACGCGTAACGGCCCGGCGGACGTCGAGGGCGTCATCGGCCTGTGTGGGGAGAACCGGCTGGTCTGCGTCCTGGAGGACCACGACACGACCGGCTACGGCGAGGAGGCCGCGACCAGCACCCTCGACACGGCGGCGGACTACTGGATCTCCCTGCTGCCTACCCTCCAGGGCACCGAGGACCGCGTGCTCATCAACCTCGGCAACGAGCCATACGGCAACAACGCGGCGGTGAACGCGGGCTGGGCCGCCGACACCTCCGCAGCGATCCAGCGCCTGCGCGACGCCGGGTTCGAGCACACGATCGTCGTGGACGCACCGTCCTGGGGGCAGGACTGGCAGGGCATCATGCGGGACTCCGCCGCCGACGTGCTCGCGGCCGACCCGGACGGCAACACGGTGTTCTCCGTGCACATGTACGGCGTGTACGACACCGCGGCAGACGTCACGTCCTACCTCGACGCCTTCACGAGCCGGGGGCTGCCGATCATCGTCGGCGAGTTCGGGCACGACCACTCCGACGGCAACCCCGACGAGGACACGATCATGGCGTACACCCGGTCGCAGGGGATCGGCTGGTTCGCCTGGTCCTGGAGCGGGAACGGCGGTGGTGTGGAGTACCTCGACCTGGTGACGGGCTTCGACCCGGCGCAGCGGACCATGTGGGGCAACCGGGTCATCACCGGCCCCGACGGGCTCGCGGAGACCTCCGTGCGGGCGCACGTGTTCGACTGAAGGTGCTTGCGCCCTGTATCGACAGATGTAAACATAGAGACATGTCGATACAAGGCTCGGGCGCCGAGAGGGCCACGTCCGCCGAGGCGCACGCGATCGGCCCCGACGCCGCCGCCGATCTCGCCTCGACGCTCAAGGCGATCGCCGACCCGCTGCGCCTGCGCATGCTGTCGGCGATCGCCACCTCGCCCACCGGCGAGACGACGGCGGGCGAGCTCGCGACCCTGACCGCCGTCTCGCAGCCCACCGTGTCGCACCACCTCAAGGTGCTGCGCGACGTCGGCCTGCTCACGTCGGACCGGCGCGGCACCTGGGTCTGGTACCGCATCGCCCCCGCCTACCGGGGCGCGGTGACCACCCTGCTGGACCGCTTCGCCCCCGCCGCCATCGAGGTGCACGCGGGCGGCACACCGGCGGGAACCGGGCACGGTGCGGTCGCAGGGCTCGGCAACGTGGAGCCCGCGCTGGACCGGGTCGCCGCCTCGCTCGCCGAGCGCTTCACCGGGACGCCCGAGCGCGAGTGCTACCGCGTGGTCCGGGAGTCCTACACGGCGCTCGCGCGCCGCGGCGGGAACGCGGCACACCTCGTCCCGCTCACGGAGCACTTCGCGCGGCAGCGCCTCATGGACGCCGAGCGGGCGCTGGCGCCCGGCGCCGAGCGCACTCCGCAGGTGCTCTTCGTGTGCGTGGCCAACGCCGGGCGGTCGCAGCTGGCCGCTGCCCTCATGCAGCACTACGCCGGCGGCCGGGTGGTGGTCCGGTCGGCAGGCTCCGCGCCGGCGAGCGACGTGCACGCGACCGTGCGCAGCCTCCTCGGCGAGCTCGACGACACCGCGGCAGCCGACGTCGTCGACGATGTCACGCGCTTCTACCCCAAGCCGCTCACCGACGACGCCGTCCGCGCCGCCGACGTCGTCGTGACGATGGGCTGCGGCGACGCCTGCCCGGTACTGCCTGGCAAGCGGTACGAGGACTGGATCGTCGGGGACCCCGCGCTCGCCTCCCCCGCCGGAGTTGCCGCCATCCGTGACGAGCTGGACCGGCGGGTGCGCGAGCTGCTGGCCGCGCTGCTGCCGGCAGAGGACGCCCTGACTACCGAAGGAACCCGATGAACGCCCTGCCCCTGCCGAGCGCCCCGCTGAAGGTCGTCGTCGTCGGGTCGGTCGCCGCCGGCACCTCTGCCGCCGCGAAGGCCCGCCGCAACACCGAGACCGCCCAGATCACGGTGTACGAGCGGGACCACGACATCTCCTACTCCGGCTGCGGCCTGCCGTACTTCGTGGGTGGCGAGGTCGCCGACATCGAGGAGCTCACCCCGCGCGACCCGGCCTGGTTCAAGGCCCGGTACGACGTCGACGTGCGCACGGGGCACGAGGTCGTCGCGGTCGACGCCGACGCCCGGACCGTGACGGTGCGGGACCTGGCGACCGGCCGCACCGTCGTCGACGCCTATGACGAGCTGGTGCTCGCGACCGGTGTCCGCGCCGTCGTCCCGCCGATCCCCGGCGTGGACTCGACCGGGGTGTTCTCCGTGCGCACCCCGACCGACGCCCGCGCGATCCGCGCGTGGATCGAGGACAGCGAGTCGAGGGGCCGGGTCGTGCGGCACGCGGTGGTCGTCGGGGCCGGGTACATCGGGCTGGAGATGGCCGAGCAGCTGGTGGCCCGCGGTCTGACCGTCACGGTCGTCGAGGCGCTCGACCACGCCATGCCCCGCATGGACACGGACATGTCCGCACGGGTGGACGACGAGCTCCGCAAGCACGGCGTGGACCTGCGGCTCGGCACGAAGGTCGTGGGCATCGAGGCCGACGACGGCGGCGTGACCGGCGTAGCCGTGGACGGCGGGCGGCTCGGGTCCGGGCACATCGACGCCGAGCTGGTGATCGTCTCCGTCGGGGTCAAGCCGAACACGGACCTGGCCGAGCAGGCCGGCGTGCGGATCGGTCCGACGGGCGCCGTCGCCGTCGACCGCAGGCAGCGCACCAGCGTGGAGCACGTGTGGGCCGTCGGCGACGTCGCCGAGTCCTTCCACGTGATCACCGGCGACCCGGTATGGGTACCGCTCGGCTCGACCGCGAACAAGATGGGGCGTATAGCAGGCGACGCGATGACCGGGGGGCCGCTGGAGCACCGCGGGATCCTCGGCACGTCGATCGTGCGAGTCTTCGACGTCGGTGTTGCCCAGACCGGCTTCACCGAGGCCGGGGCACGCGCCGCCGGGTACGACGTCGAGGTGCTGCACAACATCAAGCCCGACCGGCCCGAGTACCTGGGCGGCAAGCCCCTGGTCCTCAAGGCGGTCGCCGACCGCGCCACGGGGCGGCTCCTCGGCGCCCAGGCGATCGGGGCGTCCGGGGCGGACAAGCGCATCGACGTGCTGGCGACCGCGATCACCTTCGGGGCGGACGTCGCCGACCTGTTCCACCTCGACCTCGCCTACTCCCCCACCTACGCCACCACCAAGGACCCGGTCCACTACACCGGCATGGCGCTGACCAACGCGATCCACGGGCAGGCACCGCTGGTCACCCCGGCCCAGCTGGACCGGCGTCGGGCCGACGGCGAGCGGATCCAGGTCGTCGACGTGCGCTCGGCGAAGGACCGCGCGAAGTCCGCGGTACCGGACTCGGTGCACATCCCGCTGGCGGAGCTGCGGCAGCGGTCGGGCGAGCTCGACCCGGCGCTGCCCACGGTGACCTACTGCAACAAGGGCGTCACCGGGAACGCCGGTCAGAACGTGCTGCGCAACCTCGGGTTCACGGACGTCGCGAACCTGTCGGGCGGCAACCAGAGCTACCAGGCGCGCCCCGCCGCATCGTCCTGAACCTTCCTGAACCTTTCTGAACGGACCCGCCGAACCACTGGAGCCCCTCGTGTCCGAGACCTCGACGCCGGCCAAGCCCTCAGCCCTGTTCGTCTGCGTGCACAACGCGGGCCGCTCCCAGATGGCCGCAGGCTTTCTCCGAGCGCTGTCCGGCGGTGCCGTCGACGTGCGCTCCGCCGGATCCATGCCCGCGGAGCAGATCAACCCCGTCGCCGTGGAGGCCATGCTCGAGGTGGGCATCGACATCCGCGGCGAGAAGCCAAAGGTGCTGGAGCCGGTGGCGGTCGAGGCCTCCGACGCCGTCATCACCATGGGCTGCGGTGACGCCTGCCCGTACTACCCCGGCAAGAACTACCAGGACTGGGAGCTCGACGACCCGGCAGGCCAGGGCATCGAGGCGATCCGCCCGATCCGCGACGAGATCGAGCGGCGGGTGCGCGGCCTGCTCACCGAGCTCGGCGTCGAGCCGGTGGCATGAGCGCTCCCATGGGCGCGCAGGCGGACGCGCCGGAGAGCTCGACCGTCGACGCAGCGACGACGGCGGGGGTGACCGCGGCGGTGACCTGGCCGGCGGCCCTGTGGCGCCGGGCGCTGGGCGAGCTCCTCGGCACGGGGCTGCTGGTCGCCGTGGTCGTCGGGAGCGGGATCGCTGCGGCGAACCTGTCGCCCGACGACGTCGGGCTGCAGCTGCTGGAGAACTCGCTGGCCACGGCCCTCGGACTGGCCGTGCTGATCGCCGTGCTCGGACCCCTGAGCGGCGCGCACTTCAACCCCGTGGTCACGCTCGCGGGCTGGGTCCTCGGGCGCCGTGACCCGGCCGGGCCGCGGCTCGGCGACGTGGCCGCCTACGTCGCGGCGCAGCTGACGGGCGGGATCGGCGGTGCCCTGCTGGCCAACGCGATGTTCGGCGAGCCGACGGCGATCGCGACCACCGACCGGGCGTCAGGGGCGACGCTCCTCGCCGAGGTGGTCGCAACGGCGGGGCTCGTCCTGGTGATCTTCGGACTGCTGCGCGCCGGCCGCGACACGCTGATCGCGCCGGCGGTGGGCGCCTACATCGGCGCGGCGTACTGGTTCACCAGCTCGACGTCGTTCGCCAACCCCGCGGTCACCCTCGGCCGCGTGTTCAGCGACACCTTCGCCGGGATCGCCCCTGGTTCGGTGCCGCCGTTCGTGCTCGCGCAGCTGGTGGGCGGAGCCGTCGGCCTCGGGCTGGCCGTGGTGCTGTACCCGGTGGGGGCGGCTCGGGCCAGGCGCTGAGGGCCTGACAGATGGGTACGTGGCACGGCTGCGCCGATGGTCACCGGCACCCGACGGCCGCCGCCGCCGGTCACCGCCCATCGACCGTCACCAGCACCCGCCGGTCACCACCGCCGGTCGCCACCGCCGGTCACGATCGCGGGTCACCGGCACCCCCCGGTCACCACCGCCGGTCGCCACCGCCGGTCACGATCGCGGGCCCGCTGTCACCCGCCGACTGCAGACTTGGTTGCGGTCACCAGTGTTGACTGCAGACTTGGTTGCGTCTGGAGGCCGGCAAACCGCAACCAAGTCTGCAGTCGGCAATCCGGGCGGCGACCAAGTCTGCAGTCGGCAACCGGGGAACCGGCGACCAAGTCTGCAGTCGGCCAGCTAGTCGCCGGAGCGGCCGTGGACGACTCCGGTGCTGAACCCGACCGGCGTGACCGGCGTGGTGTCGACGAGTGCCTCACCGAGCGGCGTGGCTCCGGAGGGCGCGGCTCCGATCGAGACCTGCTGCGGCCCGGCGGGGACCGAGCAGCAGGAGCTCGACCCGTACGCCGCCAGCTCGTCCGGAGAGACCTTGCCGTCCGCGTCGGCGGCCAGCGCGAGGTCGGACGAGCAGACTCCGGTCTCCGGCAGGTTCAGCTCGACCGCGTCGGCCGCCGCACGGTCACCCGCGAGCGCGGCGGCGATCGAACGGACCTGCTCGTAGCCGGTGGCGAGGAGGAACGTCGGCGCCCTGCCGTAGGACTTCATGCCCACCAGGTAGAACCCGGCGTCGGGGTGGGTCAGCTCGGCCTCGCCGTGCGCTGGCACCGTGCCGCACGAGTGGAAGTTCGGGTCGATGAGCGGCGCGATCTGCCGCGGCGCCTCCACCACGGGGTCGAGGTCGAGGCGAACCTCCCGCAGCATCGCCAGGTCGGGGCGGAACCCGGTGGCGGCCGCGATCTGGTGCACCGAGAGGTCGAGGGCCCCGTCGTCGCCGTCGCGGCGCGCCGACCCCAGGACGCGCACGGTGTCGTTCGCCGGGTCGGTGGACGGGTCGGTCGCCGGCTCCAGCCGGTCGATCGCCACGCGGGTGAGCAGCTCGATCCGGCCGGCCTCCACCGCGTCGCGCAGCCGGGTGCCGAGCAGACCGCGGGCCGGCAGGTCGTCACCGGTGCCGCCGCCGTACAGGCGGCGCGGCGAACCGCCGCGGATGGCCCAGGTGATCCGGGTCCCCTCGGTGCCCTGTGCTGCCTCCTGCTCCGCGAGCTCGACCAGGCTCAGCAGCGTGTTCGCCGCCGAGTGCCCCATGCCGACCACCAGGGTGTGCCGCCCGGCGAACCGCTCACGGTCGCGGCCGAGCACGTCCGGCAGCGCGCCCGCGAGGAAGCGCGCCGACTCGGGCTCACCAAGGGTCGGCAGGCCCGACGTCCCCAGCGGGTTGGGCTGGTCGTAGGTTCCCGAGGCGTCGATCACCGCCTGCGCCCGGATCTCCTCGACGGTGCCGGCCCCGGCGGAGCCGTCCGCTGGACCGGTGGTCAGCCGGACCAGGTACGGCAGGCGTTCGCGTCCCAGCGAGCGGGAGCGGTCGGCGCCGTCCTTGGTCACGGCGAGCACGCGGGTCCGGTACCGGACCTGCGCCCCTGCCCCGGTCACGAGCGCGTCGGCCAGTGGCGCGAGATACCGCTCGACGAGCTCAGCGCCCGTGGGCAGCGCGTCGGGTTCCGGCTCTGTCCACGGCTCGGCGCGCCCCGCTCCTGCGGCCGTGAGCAGCCGGCGGGCGGCGGCGTCGACGTCGTACCGCCACGGCGAGAAGAGGCGCACGTGGCCCCACTGCGCGACGGCGGCGCCCGCGCCGTCCCCTGCCTCGATGACCAGGGGTTCGAGCCCGCGCTCGGCGAGATGCGCCGCGGCGGCGAGACCAACGGGCCCGGCGCCGATCACTACGACCGGAAGGTTCTGCGCTGTCGTCATGTTTCCCGTCCCCATCTTCTCTGTCGTCTCCGCTCATCTTCGCCGTCATCTCCGCCGGCGGCCAGGATCAGATCGAAGAACCTCGATGCGTTGACTCGGGGTGAACATATCCAGAAACTTCGATGCGTGGCAAGATGGACACATGACGACGATCGCGCTCGAGCTCGCACCGGCTGCGCCGAAGTCCGGCACCTGCTGCGCCCCGCTCGTTCGGGAGGCAGCCGACCCGGCCGCCGCCGCCGACCTCGCCCGCTCCTTCAAGGCGCTGGGCGACCCCACGCGGGTCCGGCTGCTCTCGATCGTCGCCGCGCACGACGGCGGTGAGGCCTGCGTCTGCGATCTCACCGAGCCCGTCGGCCTGAGCCAGCCCACCGTGAGCCACCACCTGAAGATCCTTGTCGATGCCGGGCTGCTCGCCCGTGAGCAGCGCGGCAAGTGGGCCTACTACTCCGTCGTTCCCGGCTCGCTCGACCGGCTCGGTGCTCTGCTCAGCGAAGCGGCGAGGTAGCCTCACTCCTGGCACTCGGCCACACCGCCGTCGGCCAAGGAGAACCCCATGACACCGGACGAGCTGCGCTCCGCGCAGAAACTCACCATGGCGAACCCTGAGCGGTTGCGCCTGCTGGCCCGCATGATGACGCACCCCGGAGGCGGCTCGACCGCCGAGGACCTGGTGCAACACCCGGCATCGACCGCCGCGGACATCGAGCACGACCTCGAGGCGTTGACCGCGGTAGGTCTGGTCGCCGCCGTCGGTCCGGTCGTGCCGGACGGCGGGCTGCCCGACGTGCCGCTCGCCGAACGCCCGCGCCTGGGCCCGCCGTCGTACCGGGTGTCGTCGCGGGGCATCGCGCGGTTCGGGGCGGCTGCCCTGGCAGCGCCCCGCCACCCGGGGGAACCCCCGCTCGACGTGCACGACCACGAGGCGCTGCTCGCCCGGCTGACCGAGACCCTCTCCGCAGGGTTCGCGACGAATGCGGGCACCGGCACGGTGGATCGGCTCGTGCGCGAGTGCTACGCGTCGCTGAGCAACCAGATCAGGTCGTACGCGCACCTGCCCGCTCTCACCGCCTGGCTCGCGACCGACCGCCTCGCCGCGATGACCGAGGTGACGTACGGCTCGCCGCGCGACGTCCTGTTCGTCTGCGTCCACAACAGCGGCCGCTCCCAGATCGCCGCAGCGGTCACGCGACGC
The DNA here is from genome assembly GCF_042685865.1 of Promicromonospora vindobonensis. Classification (NCBI taxonomy): domain Bacteria; kingdom Bacillati; phylum Actinomycetota; class Actinomycetes; order Micrococcales; family Promicromonosporaceae; genus Promicromonospora; species Promicromonospora vindobonensis. The sequence goes on from NZ_JBHUOG010000001.1 coordinate 2,245,659, forward strand.
CTCGCCGGCGACCGCGTCCGGGTGCGGACCGCGGGAACCAGGCCGGTGGCCGAACCCGACCCGCTGACGGAGACCGTCCTGGCCCGCCGTGGGCTCGACGGGCTCATCGAGTTCCCGCGCGAGCTCACGGACGACATCGTGCGCGCCTCCGGCGTGATCGTGACGATGGGCTGCGGTGACTCGTGCCCCGTCTACCCGGGACGCCGCTACCTCGACTGGCCGCTCGACGACCCGGCGGGCCGCCCGGTGGAGGAGGTGGAGCGGATCGTCGACGAGATCACCGCCCGGGTGCGGGCGCTGCTCGCGGAGATCGACGCGGCGGAGGACTCTCCTGGCCTGGTCGAGGCCGGAGCGTCCGACGACACGCAGCCCTGGCTGGCGCACCCGGCTCAAGAGAGATATTCACAGGGGTGTGGATAACTGCTGTGCATAACCGGGCGTGGCTGTCCGGTGGGGAGTGTCAGTGGCACGGTGCAAGGTGGTTCTACGCGCATTCCTCGTGCCACAACCTCTCGAAGGGCTGAGCCATGACCGAACCATCTTCCGCCGGACCCGCAGCCGCACGTCCCACCTCCGGCGGGGTGGGCACCGTGCACTCCGTGGTCCTCGACGTCCCTGACCTCACCGCGGAGGCGGACTTCTGGACGGCGCTGACGGACGGCACGGTGGCCAAGGCGGACGACGACTGGATCACCGTCGTGACCCCCGACCGGTGGGGCATCGCGTTCCAGCTCGCACCCGACCTCGTGCCGCCGCAGTGGCCCGGGCAGGAGCACCCGCAGCAGGCGCACCTCGATCTCTACGTCCCGGACCTGGCGGCGGCGAGCACGCGGGCGGTCGAGCTCGGAGCCACCCTGCTGCGGGAGAACGAGCAGTGGATCACGCTCGCCGACCCAGCCGGGCACCCGTTCGACGTGTGCCTCGACGAGAAGTCGGACGGCGTCACCGTCATGGGCGCCACCTTCGACTGCGCTGACGCGTCAGCGCTGGCGCAGTTCTGGTCCGGCGTGATGGGCGAGCCGGTGACCTATGACGCCGAGGGTGTCGCCATGCTCGGCGGCTCCCGGCCGCTGCTCTTCCAGACCGTGGAGGGGTACAACCCGCCGCGGTGGCCGGATCCCGCGTACCCGCAGCAGCTCCACCTCGATATCGAGGTACCCGACCTCGATGCCGGCGAGGCCGCGGTCCTGGCCCTCGGGGCTGCGCGGCTGCCTGGTCAGGGCGACGACTTCCGGGTGTTCGCCGACCCTGCGGGCCACCCCTTCTGCCTGGTGCGCTGAGCACCGGGTCAGGTGCGCTCGAGGGCCGGGTGGTCCGGGTGATCGACCCGGACCACGAGGTCAGGCATGCCCTCGATCTCGCGGGCATACCGTTCGTAGGCGGGGACGGCCCACGTCTCCTCGGGCGGCGTCCGACGGCGGAGCGTCGCCGGTTTGAGCGCGAGATGCACGGTCAGGTCGACGGCAAGACCCCTGCCGATGGCGAGCACGCCGTCGAGCACGACGACGGTGCCCGGCGCGGCGTCCAGGTAGCCGGCTCGCGTGGCGCGATCGGTGTCGGGATCACGCAGGCTGGGTAGGTACTCCCGCCGGTCGACGACGCGCGTCAGCACCTCGCGGTTCAACGAGCCGACGTCGATCCAGTCGTCGAGCAGGCTGTCCGGGTCCTCGCGTCCGCGTTCGAGCCGCAGGGACCGTGGGCGGAGAAAGTCGCTGACGCGCACGCGCGCCGCAGGTCGCCCGGCGGCCTCGAGCGGGACGACGAGGGCGTCGGCGAGGCGCTCGGGGTGCGTGGACGGGTGCCCGTCGACGAGCAGCCGCACCGGCCCGCGGTCCTGCTGTGGCCCGGTCACCGCCCCGGTCAGAGGCTCCGCGCGGGCGAGGACCAGCCCGGCTACCCGCTCGACGAGGAGCGCCGGACTGACCGGCTCTATGCGTGTGCTCATCGTGGAACGACTCTATGGCGTGCGCCCGGCTCGGCGGCAGCGCAGCCGAACGAGCGCGACCACAGGGGACCGTTCTGGCCCTTCGTCCACAGATCGCGGATCGCCGCCCCGCAGACGCCGTCGGCCGGTCCAGGATCGTGACGAAGACAAGCGCCAGCACGATCACACGCCGTCCGGGAGCAGGACCCATGCCACGAACGCAGAGACACCATCGAGCACAGGTCATCGACCTGGCCGCGCGCCGCCGGGACCGGGACCAGGCCGCCGGCGTCGCGACCACCCGGGAGCACGCGCCCGGCTGGCTGCTGCGCTCCCCCGCCTACCGGGTCGTGGACAGCCTCGCGCCCTGGGCAGGCCTCAGCGACGGGGCCACGTTCGCCACACTGTTGGGCGACCCGGTCGACGCACACCTGGTGCTCACGACCTTTCCGCCGCACGCCCTGGCGCGCAGCTTCTGCGGCGGGCCGACGCTCGAACAGGTCGCGCGTGCGGTCACCCGGGAACCACGGAGGATCAAGGCGCGCGTCTGGGTCGGCGGCTACGGGACGCCGGACGAGGGCATCAGCGTCGCAGCGGTCTATGTGCGGTTCGAGGGCGTCCCAGCGGAGACCGCCGCTCGGGCCGGGCAGCATCCCGCGCTCTGGGCGTGGCTGACCACCCGGCTCGGGCACGACGGCACGGCACCGTGCTGGCCGGAGCCCGACGAGATAGCTGCGGACCGCGCGGACGTCCCCGAGCCGGGCAGCTGGTGGCGCCTGCGCTGGGGCCCTTCGCGAGCTCCCTCCGCGCGACCGGCGAGGGCCGGCTCTCCCGGTCCTGCTGCGGCGACCTGAGCCCACCGGCCATGACGTACCAGGTCACCCGCTGCCCTCAGCGATTTCCGATGACGGGTGTCGGACCGCGCGAGTACGTTGAACCGGTGACCCAGCCCTATCTCCGGTTCCCCCACATCCATGGCGACCAGGTCGCGTTCGTGGCCGACGACGACGTCTGGCTCGCCCCGGTATCCGGCGGCCGCGCCTGGCGCCTGACCAACGATCACGTGCCGGCCAGCACGCCGCGCTTCTCCCCCGACGGCACGCGTCTCGCCTACGTGTCGCACAAGGACGGGCATCCCGAGGCCTACGTGGTCGAGCTGGCCGACGGCGCGACGCGGCGCCTCACCTGGTTCGGCGGCAGCACGACCTTGGTGCTCGGCTGGGCGGACACCGACCACGTCCTCGTCTCGTCCAACGGCGGCTCGTACGAGTCGTCGCTGACCGTCGTCCGGACCGTCGGCCTCGACGGCACCGTCGAGACCCCGCGTTACGGCGCCTCCTGGGGCGTGGCCGAGCACCGGGGACCCGACGGCTCCACCGCGACGGCCCTCGTCTCGGCGGGCTACCGGACTCCGGCGTACTGGAAGCGGTACCGCGGCGGCACGGCCTCCGTGCTCTGGCTCGACCGTGGCACGGGCGACTGGCAGCGCCCGCTGCCCGACGACGAGGCCGGGATCTACGACCCGCACTGGATCGGCGACGCGCTGGTGTTCACGTCCGACCGCGGGGCCACGTTCCCTGACCACGCCGACGAGCAGGCGAACCTGTGGGTGCTCGACGGCCTCGCGACCGCCACGGAGACACCTGAGCCCCGGCAGCTGACCACCCAGTCGGAGGCTGACGGCTACGTCCGCGACGCGGCCTCCGACGGCTCGCGCATCGTGTGGCACAGCCGTGGCGACCTCTGGCTGCTCGACAGCCTGGACGGCGTACCGCGCCGCATCGACGTCACGCTCACGGGCGCCCTGCCGCAGCCCTACTCGGCCGACCCGGACTCGACGCCGGCAGGCATCGACGGTCTGGCCGTCGACAAGACCGGCGACGCGAGCGTCGTCGGCTGGCTCGGCACCGCGTACTGGGTGACCCACCGCGCGGGTCCGGCCCGCGCGCTCGTCGCCGACCCGTCGGTCCGCGTCCGCGAGCCCGTCCTGCTCGGCGACACCGGGCGTGTGGTCGTCGTGACCGACGCGCCGCGCAGCACCCCGCAGGGCGAGAGCAGGGAGGACGCGCTCGAGATCCACGTCCTGCCAGGCACCCCCGACGACCAGGGAGTCTCGGACCCCCAGCCGCAGCGCCTCGCGGGCGGCGAGCTCGGCCGCGTGCTGCACCTCGCGGCGAACCCGGCGGGCGACGCGCTGGCTGCCATCTCGCACGACGGCCGGATCAGCCTGGTCGCCGTACCGGCCGACGACCCAGCGACCGACGACGACGCGTCCGACAGCGACTCCTCCGACACCGGCGCGAGCGCCGACGGCACCGGCGACGCCGTCGTACCGGGCACTGTCACCCTGCTGGGCAGGTCAGGGAACGGTGAGGCGGAGTCGCCGACGTTCTCCCCGGACGGGCGGTACCTCGCCTGGTCGAGCCCGACGGGCAGCGAGGGCGGCCACCACCAGATCCTCGTGGCGGACCTGCACGCCGAGAAGCCGGCGGCGACCCCGCTGACGTCCGGCCGGTTCCACGACTTCTCGCCGGCGTTCAGCGACGACGGCAAGTACGTCGTGTTCCTCTCGGACCGCACGTTCGACCCGTCCTACGACTCCCACGAGTTCGCCCTGTCGTTCAGCGCGGCCACGCGGCCGTGGCTCATCCCGCTGGCCGCGACCGAGCCGGCACCGTTCGGCCCGAGCGCCGACGGCTGGCGCCTGGCCAAGCCGGACGACAAGCCGGACGACAAGGCCCACGGCATGGACGGCAGCGACACCGACGGCGAGGCGAGCGGCACGGCAGAGGGTGAGACGAGCGGCGACGCGCGCGACAAGCAGCAGAAGCACGACGCCGCCTCGCCCGACATCGACTTCGACGGCGCGGAGGAACGCGTGGTGCCGTTCCCGGTCACGTCGGGCCGCTACCGGCGCCTGCTCGCCGCCAAGGGCGGTGTGCTCTGGGTGCACGAGACCGACGACGCGGGCGTGCTCGGCTCGCGGCACGCAGGCACCGAGGCCGACCCTGCACCCAACGTGCTGCAGTTCTGGTCGTTCGATGCACGCAAGGCCACGGACATCGCCGAGAAGGTGCGCACCTATGCGGTGTCGGGCGACCGCGAGCGCGTGGTGATCCGGTACCGGTTCGGGCTCAGCACGCAGTCGGCGACCAGCAAGCCGGGCGACGACGACCCCAGCGCGTTCGACATCGACCTGTCCCGCATCCGCTACGAGGTGGACCCGCGCGTCCAGTGGCACCAGATGTTCGACGAGAACGCCCGCATCATGCGTGACCACTACTGGCGCGCGGACATGAACGGTGTCGACTGGGACGGCGTCGTGGCCCGGTGGCGTCCGCTGGTCGACCGGGTGGCCACCCACGACGACCTCGTGGACGTGCTCTGGGAGACGGTCGCAGAGCTCAACACGTCGCACGCGTACGTCCGCGGGCCGCACGCGGCGGGCGACACGTCCCGCAAGCTCGGCCTGCTCGGCGCCGACCTCACCCGGACCGCCGACGGCTGGCGGATCGACCGGGTGCTGCCCAGCGAGTCGTCGGACCCCGGAGCCCGGTCGCCGCTGCGCGCAGCGGGCGTCGACGCGCGGCCGGGCGACCTGATTGTGGCGGTGGACGGCCGGCCGGTGCACCCGGTGGCCGGCCCTGCGGCAAGCCTGGTCGGCGCCGCCGAGATCCCCGTCGAGCTCACGCTGCGACGCCCCGCCGGCACGGCGGGGGGCGGTAGGCCGGGCGGGACGGACCGCCGTGTCGTCGTCGTGCCGCTCGCCAGCGAGTCCGACCTGCGCTATCAGGACTGGGTACGGTCGCGCCGGGAGTACGTCGCCGAGAAGTCGGGGGGCCGGCTGGGCTACGTGCACGTCCCCGACATGATGAGCACCGGGTGGGCCCAGCTGCACCGCGACCTGCGGCTCGCCACCGACTGCGAGGGCATCGTGGTGGACGTGCGGTTCAACGGTGGCGGGCACACGTCGCAGCTCGTGATCGCGCGTCTCGCCGCACGCGTCGCCGGCTGGGGGCTGAACCGGCACTACGACCGGCCGAGCGCCTACCCGGAACGCGCTCCGCGTGGGCCGGTGGTGCTGGTCACCAACGAGTACGCCGGGTCCGACGGCGACATCGTGAACGCGGCGGCACAGGCGCTCGGCGTCGGGCCGGTGGTCGGCGTGCGGACGTGGGGAGGCGTGATCGGTATCGACGGCCGCTTCGGCCTCGTGGACGGCACCGGGATCACCCAGCCGCGGTACGCGTTCTGGCTCGACGGCAAGGGGTTCGACGTCGAGAACCACGGCGTCGACCCCGACATCGAGGTGCGGCACACGCCGGCGGACTACTTCTCCGACGTCGACCCGCAGCTCGAGGCCGGCATGGCCGAGGCGTTCCGGCGGCTCGCCGAGCGTCCCGCGGCAGTGCCGCCGGCGCTCCCGGAGCCGAGGGTGCGCCGCCGGCCGTAGCCACGCCGGTGGCCCCGTGACGGGTCAGCCGCGCGTGGCCTGCACGAAGGCGAGCGGTCCGAAGCGGTGCTCGACCCGCTCCGCCTCACGGGCGCCGGTGAACCCGGCGTCCGTGAGGAGCCGCACCAGGCCGCCCTCCAGGTTGCGGACGGCGTGCTGGTCGCCCGCCGCGGTGGCCGGGCCATGGCCCGCGTGGCCCCGGCCGTGGCCAGCCGAGCCGTGTCCACCCGAGCCGTGACCACGCGAGCCGTGACCACGCCGACCGGCCCTGTCTGACTCCGCGAAGTCCACGATCGTCACCCGGCCGCCCGGGCGGAGCACGCGAAGGGCCTCGGCCCCGAAGCGGGTCCGGTCCTCCTCGGGCACGTGGTGCAGCGCGAGGGCGGACACGACGTGGTCGACCGACCCGTCGTCAGCAGGGAGCCGGTCGGCAAAGCCCTGGACGAGCGTGAGCGGGACCCTGCGGCGGGACGCCTTGCGAGCAGCGGTGCGCAGCGCACTGCCGTCGGGGTCGAGGCCGGTCACGAGCGCGGCCGGCTGAGCACGCAGCACGGCGAGCGACAGGTTCGCCGTGCCGCAGCCGACGTCGAGCACCGACTCGCCGGGCGCGACGTCCGCGAGCGCCGCCACCCGGTCGTGCAGAGCGCGCACCCGGCGAGGCGCGAGGACAGGTCGTAGAACGGGAGCAGCCAGGGCCTGCCCATCCCCGGCAGGAACTCCCGGGCACGTTCCTCGGGGGTGCGGTGGTCGAGGATCTGCACGGTCGTGTTCATCCGTCTGCCTTCCGTCCGGTGGCGCTGCGGTTGCTCCCGCGCCGGCTGCGCAGGGTCGCGCTACCTACCAGCGTCGGACATCCTGTGGTTGACGGGCAGGATGTAATTCGGTGGCGGTCGCACGATCCTCGGCTGTCCCGGTGCTGCGCCGGCCACGGGGCGCGCGTTCCCGCCCGGCCGACGGTAGCGTCGAACGCGTCACGACAGGGGGACACATGGCGCGGGATCGGGGTGGCTCGGGGCTGACGGTGGTGATCGCCTTCGGCGCCAACTTCGCGGTGGCGGTCGCAAAGACGGTGGCGGCGGTCCTCACCGGTTCGGCCTCGATGGTGGCTGAGGCCGCGCACTCATGGGCGGATACCGGCAACGAGGTGTTCCTGCTGGTCGCCGAGCGGACGGCGGGCCGGCCTGCCGATACGGACCGGCCGCTCGGCTACGGCCGGGAGGCGTACGTCTGGTCGATGCTGGCGGCGCTCGGGCTCTTCGTCGCCGGTGGCGTGGTGTCGGTCTATCACGGCATCCAGGAGTTCGACGCGAGCGGCGAGGGCAGCTCGTACACGATCGGCTACCTCGTGCTGGCCGTCGCCTTCTGCCTCGAGGGCGTGTCGTTCGTCCAGGCATACCGCCGCACCCGGAGCGAGGCGCGGGCACTCGGACGCGACCTCCTCGACCATGCGCTGGCAACGTCTGACCCGACCCTGCGCGCGGTGCTCGCCGAGGACTCCGCGGCGCTCGTCGGTCTGGTCATCGCCGGAGGAGGGATGGCGTTGCACCAGGCCACCGGCGACGCCAGGTTCGACGCGATCGGCTCGATCCTCGTCGGGGTGCTGCTGTGCGTCGTTGCGGTGGTGCTCTTCGACCGCAACCGCCGGTTCCTGACCGGCGAGGTCGCCGACGAGCGGATCCATCAGGCGGTCCGCGAACGGGTCGAGGCCCTGCCCGGCGTCCATCGGGTGGGCCGCCTGCGGCTGGAGTTCGTCGGACCACGGCAGCTCCTGCTGGTCGCGAGCATCGATCTGCCCGGAGACGAGTCCGAGTCCCACGTCGCGGTCCGGCTGCGCGACCTCGAGCAGCAGCTCGAACGCATCCCGCAGATCGTCGACGCCGTCCTGACGCCGGCCGTCCCGGGTGACCGGTGAGGCGAGGCAGGCCATGACGACCGCACGTTCCTCGGGCGACGCCTCGGCCGGGCCACGCCCCCCGGCGCACCTGCGCACCGTCCGGCCGGACGGCACCCCCGTCTACGGGCATCCGACCCGCCTGGGCTCCCCACCGGTGCTCGTCACGCGGATCGATGTCGACGCGGATCATCCGCACCTGCCGCCGGGCCACCGGCACGCGCACGACTTCCTCGTGCTCGTCTACGTCGAGCGGGGCGGCGGCACCGTCTCGCTGAACGGCCAGGACACACCGCTGCGCGCCGGTGACGTGCACGCCGTCCCGCCCGGGCAGGCGATCGACTCGGCCGCGCTCGCCGACCTCGACCACTGCCTGGCCTGGAGCGTGGCCTTCACGCCCGACGCCGTCCCGTCGCTCGCCTCGGTGTCCCCCCTCGCCTGGGGGCACCACCCGCACCTGGCCTTGTTCGCGCTCACGGCGCTGCCTGCCGGGGCGAGCGCCAACGTTCCCGAGGCGGACCGCCCGCGCTGGTCGGCGTGGCTGACGGAGCTCTCCGATGAGCTGTCGGAGCCGGGCCGGCTGGGCGCCCGCGAGGCGGCGTCGGCCGTGCTGACGCGGATCCTCATCGGGGCGGCGCGGCTGGCGCCGTCGGCCCCCGCACCGCCCGACCCGCTGGTGACGCGGGTCTTCGACGAGATCGAGGAGACGTTCCGCGACCCGGTGTCGGCGGCCGACGTCGCCAGGGCGCTCGGCTACACGGCCGGCTACCTGACCACGGTGGTCCGCGAGCGTACGGGCCGGACTCTGCTCGAGTGGATCACCGAACGCCGCATGACGGAGGTGCGCAGGATGCTCCGGGACACGGACCTGCCGCTCGGCGTCGTGGCCGCGAGGACCGGCCTGCGCGACGCGACCTACCTGGTCCGGCGGTTCAAGGACCGGTACGGGATCACGCCCGACCGCTGGCGCCGGAGCGAGCGGGTGTGAGATCACCTCGTATATCAGTTAGTTTTGGGTCGCGCATCGGCAATGTCGATGCGTGTCACTCATCGAACGGAGCCCTCATGTCTCGCAACCGCGCCTTCCTCACGGCCGCCGCGGCCTCGGCCGCCCTCCTGGCCCTGTCCGGCTGCGGCAGCTCCGGTGAGTCCGGCGGCGTGGGCGAGGAGCTCGGGCTCGTCTCGGGCGACACGCTCACGGTCGCCACCGAGGGCACGTACCGGCCGTTCAGCTACCACGACGAGTCGGGCAAGCTGGTCGGCTACGACGTCGAGGTCGCCGAGGCCGTCGCAGAGAAGCTCGGGGTGGAGATCACATTCCAGGAGACGCAGTGGGACGCGATCTTCGCCGGCCTGGACAGCGGCCGCTTCGACACCATCGCGAACCAGGTCTCCATCACCCCGGAGCGCGAGGAGGACTACGTCTTCTCAGCGCCGTACACCGTGTCGAACGGCGTGCTCGTGGTGAGCGCCGACAACAACGAGATCAAGAGCTTCGACGATCTCGAGGGCAAGACCACCGCCCAGTCGCTCACGAGCAACTGGAACGAGCTCGCCCAGGAGAGCGGTGCAGAGGTCGAGGCCGTCGAGGGCTGGGCCCAGGCGGTGGCACTGCTCGACCAGGGCCGCGTGGACGCCACGATCAACGACAGCCTCACCTACCTCGACTACGCCAACACCGAGGACGCCTCCGGCATCAAGGTGGCCGCGGAGACCGAAGAGGAGTCGCAGTCGGCGTTCGTCGCCACGCCGGAGCGGGAGGCCCTCACCGAGGCCATCGACGGCGCCCTCGAGGAGCTGCGCACCGAGGGGACGCTGGCCGAGCTGGGCGAGAAGTACTTCGGCGAGGACGTCTCCGAGTGACCTGCCGAGCGACGCTTCTCCGCTGACCGCGGGGAGAGGGACACATGGACTGGCAGCTCATTGCCGACTCGTTCTGGCCGCTCCTGCGGGCCGGACTTGCCGGCACCATCCCGCTCGCGCTGGCATCGTTCGCGATCGGGCTGGTGCTGGCGCTCGTCGTGGCGCTGATGCGCCTGTCGCCGAACCGGCTGCTGTCGTGGACAGCCGGCGCGTACATCTCGCTGATCCGGGGCACGCCGCTGCTCGTGCAGCTCTTCGTGATCTTCTACGGCATGCCGTCGGTGGGGATCCTGCTCGACCCGTGGCCCAGCGCGATCATCGCGTTCTCCCTGAACGTGGGCGGCTACGCGGCCGAGGTGATCCGCGCGGCCATCCTGTCGGTCCCCAAGGGCCAGTGGGAGGCGGGCTGGACGGTGGGCATGTCTCCCGCCCGGTCGCTGCGCCGGATCATCCTCCCGCAGGCCGCCCGCGTGTCGGTGCCGCCGCTGTCCAACACGTTCATCTCGCTGGTCAAGGACACGTCGCTCGCGGCGCTCATCCTGGTCACCGAGATGTTCCGCAGGGCGCAGGAGATCGCCACGTTCTCCAACGAGTTCATGACGGTGTACCTGGAAGCGGCGTTGATCTACTGGCTGTTCTGCACGGTGCTCTCCACCGGGCAGAACGCACTCGAGAAGAGGCTGGACCGGTATGTCGCCCACTGATCGCACCGACCGCTCGGACTCGGTGAGCCTGCTGACGGCGCGGAACATCCAGAAGTCGTTCGGCGCCAACCACGTGCTGCGTGGGGTGGACCTGGAGGTCCAGCGCGGCGAGGTGGTCGCGCTGATCGGCCCGTCCGGGAGCGGCAAGACGACGGTGCTGCGCTCCCTCAACGGGCTCGAGACGCCGGATGCCGGGGTGCTGGAGCTCGACGGCGGCCCGGTGGTCGACTTCGGCGCCCAGACCGCGGCGAGGACCGGCGCCTGGGCCGGCAGGCGCGCCGGCGCGCGTCGGGCGAAGACGGACCGTGCGGCCCTGCGTGACCGGTCGGCCATGGTGTTCCAGCACCACAACCTGTTCCCGCACCGCACCGTCCTCGACAACGTGATCGAGGGCCCCACGCAGGTCCAGCGCGTCCCCCGCGCGACGGCGATCGGCCGGGCCGAGGAGCTCCTCGCCCGCGTCGGCCTCTCCGACAAGCGCGACGCCTACCCGCACGAGCTGTCCGGCGGCCAGCAGCAGCGCGTCGGCATCGTGCGTGCGCTCGCGCTGGTGCCGGACCTCCTGCTGTTCGACGAGCCGACGTCGGCCCTCGACCCCGAGCTCGTCGGCGAGGTGCTGACCGTGATGAAGGAGCTGGCGGACGAGGGCTGGACCATGGTCGTGGTGACCCACGAGCTGCAGTTCGCGCGCCAGGTCGCGGACGAGGTGCTGTTCCTCGACGGCGGCGTCGTGGTCGAGCGGGGCGCTCCAGCGCAGATCTTCTCCCACCCCACGGAAGAGCGCACCCACCGCTTCCTGGACCGGATCCTGCACCCGCTGGACTGACCCCACTTGGCTGTGGGCGCGATCGTTGCGCTCATGCGTCCGTTTTAGGCGCAACGATCACGCCCACAACAAAGAAGGTGGGCTATTCGTTCGGGTACTTCAGGCCGATCTGCTCGCGGATCGTGTCCAGCGTGCCCATGATCGCCACGGTCTCCGCGCGCGAGAGCAGCGGGCTGTCCAGCTCCCCGGTCGCCACCAGGCGCTCCGCCTCTGCGGCCTGGAAGTGCATGCCGCGGCCCGTCACCTCGGTCGTGAAGGTCTCGGTCTCGGTGCCTGCGGCGTCGTACACGTGGACCGTCGCCGGGTTGTACCAGACGGCGTCGATCTCGATGCGGCCCTCTGTGCCCAGGATCGACGCCCGGTTGGGGCCCTTCGTGTCCGACGCCGAGATCGTGGTGGCGACGCGGGCGCCGTCGTACCCGAAGATGGTCGCGATGGTCGCGTCCGCACCCGTCTCCTTGAACGTCGCGTGCGACTGCACCGTGAGCGGCTCGCCGAACACGTCCCAGGCGAACGAGACCGGGTAGATCCCCAGGTCGAGCAGGGAGCCGCCGCCCAGGGCCAGGTCGTTGATGCGGTGGGCGGGGTCGTCGGACAGGTCCTGGGTGTGGTCCACCATCAGGGTGCGCACCTCGCCGAGCACGCCAGAGGCGATGATCTCGCGCACGCGCGCCATGTGCGGCAGGAACCTTGTCCACATGGCCTCCAGCGCCACGAGGCCCTTCTGCTCCGCCAGCTCCGCGATCTCGCGCGCCTCGGCGGCGTTGAGCGTGAACGGCTTCTCGACCAGCACGTGCTTGCCGGACTCCAGGACGAGCTTCGCGGCCGCCACGTGCATCGGGTGCGGAGTGGCCACGTAGATGATGTCGACCTCGGGGTCGTTCACGAGGTTCTCGTACGAGCCGTGCGCCGTCCGGATGCCGAAGCGCTGCGCGAAGTCCTGCGCCTTCTCCAGCGATCGTGACCCCACCGCCTGCACGGTGAAGCCGTTGTCGTTCAGGTCTGATGTGAAGGCCGAGGCGATCCCGCCGGCCCCCAGGATTCCCCATCGCAGGTGTGTCATGCGCTCGAGCGTAGTGCCCCCGACATGTCAGACGCTCAGGTCACCGTCGGTGGCCTGAGCGTCTGACACGTGGTGGTGCGATCGGGTCAGTTGACCTGGATGGTCATGTTGCCCCTGCGGGTGTCCTGGCTCAGCACCTCGATCGTGGTGCCGGTGCCGCCGACCTCCACGGAGTGGCCGGGGTTGGCCTTGTCGTAGTAGCGCCCCGGGTCGCTGTCGTCGAAGATCCGGACGGACCGCTGCTTCTGCTGGAACAGCGTCGTCGTCTCGGTCTCCGACACCTCACGGTGCAGCGAGATCCGGTCGGTCTTCTCGAGGCCGAACGTCGAGTCGAACGACTGGATCCTGTTGCGGGCGATCGTCCCGTCCGACCACTTCATCGGCGTGGGCCGCGCGTCGACCGGCAGCGCCTGGCCGCCACCCGGGTGCTGCGACGTGTTGTTGTCGCCGTACCGGCTGTTGACGTACCAGACCAGCAGGCCGTCCTGGTAGGGGTAGTGCTCCACCCGGTCGCTGTTGGTGAAGCCCCAGCCGAAGTTGTACGGGCCGGACTTCAGCGTCGCGTCGTAGCCGCCGTACACGCGGTTCTCGGCGACGTAGTAGTGGGAGTACTCGATCTCGTAGGTGCCGTCGGCGCCGACGAGCTGGAAGCCGTCGACGGTCCAGTCGGCCGTGTCCTCGAAGTCCTCGGTGAGCGCGGTGCCCACGGCGACGTCGTCGACCATGAAGCCCTTCTCCACAGCACCGCCGTCGGTCGAGTAACGGAACCGGACCGAGGCCGTCTGACCAGCGAAGTCCGCCAGGTCGGCCGTGAGGTCGACCCAGGCGCCGTCCGAGCTGCCGGTGATACCGCCACCGGGGTTGGTGCCGTTCGGGTCGTCGTCGGTCGAGAGGTTGTTCGGCAGGGTCGTCCACGAGCTGCCGCCGTCGGTGGAGACGTCGACGAACGCGTAGTCGAAGTCCGCCTCGATCGCGTACTGCACCTTGGCGGTCAGCGAGCCGCCCGCCGGCACGGTGAACGACGGCGAGGCGATCGTGTTGTTCAGGTCGTTACCCCTGTTGGAGTAGGCGAACTGGCCGTCGTGCGCCTCCACCTCGAGGTCTTCCCGCGCGACGCCGTCGGGCAGGTTGACGATCGCGGCCTGCTCACGCGTGGTGGCATGGAACGACGGGCCGAGGTTGACCCGCTCGCGCTCGCCGGCCTCGACGGTCTCGTAGTCGAGCCAGCCGAGGAACAGCTTCTCGGTGGCGCCCATGTGGTTCGGCGTGGTGCCGATGGTGCCGTCACCGTGGCCGAGCCACGAGCCGGAGCTCATGAGGTTCCAGTAGCCGGTGCCGTTCTCGCCGCCGTTGGTGTCGTAGTAGTCCGGCAGGCCGAGGTCGTGGCCGAACTCGTGCGCGAAGACACCGAGGCCACCGTTCTCCGGCTCCGTGGTGTAGTCGCGGATCCAGAGGTCGGAGTCGCCGATCTTGATGCCGCCGAGCTTCTCGAAGTCGGCCGGGCCGTCGGTGCCGAGGCCGCCCTGGTTGACCGACCAGCGGTGCGACCAGATGGCCGACTCGGGTGCGCCGGCCTCCTCGCCCTCACCGGCGTGGATCGCCTGGAAGTGGTCGATGTAGCCGTCGGCCTCGGCCGTGATGCCGTCGCCGTCCATGTCGTAGCGGTCCCAGACGTCGAACGACTTGAGGTAGGCGTCGATCTCCTCGGCGGTCTTGCCCTGCGCGACCTGGTCCTCGTACCAGGCGTCCGCGGTGTCCTGGATGAACCGCGTCATGTCCGCACCGGACTCGGTGGTGCCGTAGGACGCCGTGCTGTACGGCACGGTGACCCAGTCGGACACGTCGCCCTGGAGGTCGAACCTGCCCGACGACATCTCGTCGTATACGCCGGCGAACGACTCACCGTTCTGGTCCTCCATGCCGGTGAAGAACATCTCCCGGAAGTGCTCGCGCGAGAAGTCCGGCTCCCAGTAGGTGGAGTTGTCGTCCTCCGCCGGCTCGGGGATCTCGTTGTGCGCGGGGCCTGCCGCCGCGTCCGGGTAGCGGTCGTCCACCTCGTCACCGAAGTCCACGAGGATGCTGAACAGCTGCGCGGTCTCCTCGACGCCGTACTGCACGTAGTCGCGCGGGGAGATCTCCACGACCTTCGAGGCGCGGGAGCCCGTGCCACGGGTCTCGACCTCGGCCTCTCCGGTCGCGACCATGTCGACGGCGAGCTGCCGCTTCTCGATCTGCTTCTCGGCGAGGGCGTCGGGACGGTTGTCCTCCTTGGCCGACGCCGCCTGCGGCGGTGCCTCCTCGGCGTGGGGTGCTGCCGAGGCTGTGATCGGCACTACGGCGGTGGAGAGCAGCAGAGCGGCTCCCGCACCGACGGCACAGATGCGTGGATTCATTTTTCCTCCGTGAAGAGAGCTACGTCCGGGACGAGGAGGTGATTCGGGTCGCCGGACCTGCCGGGACAGCAATGTCCCTGGAGGAGGAAAGCAGGGAAATATTACGACAATGTTGCCTACGACACATGTTTCGTTCATGACCTATGTCGGAGATGGCGGGATAGAATCGATTCGAGGCCGCGTACGTTTGTCGTGTCCGCCGGGCCCCTTCCGTCGTCCCGGGTGAAGCCAGCCCGCCGACCAGCCGGAGAAACAGCATGAGTGGGAGCACGACCGCCACCGCAGCGAGCTTCGCTGCGCCCCCCGTGGACCAGCGCCGGGCGATCATCGCCCTCATCGCCCTCTCGGTCAGCGCGTTCACCTTCGTCACCGCGGAGAACCTGCCGGGCGGGCTGCTCACCCTCATCGCCCCCGACCTGGGCCGCACCACGTCCGAGATCGGTCTGCTGGTCTCGGCGTACGCCGCCGTCGTCGTGCTGACGTCGCTGCCGCTCTCGCGCCTCACCCGCCGGTTCCCCCGCCGCTACGTGCTCGCGGCGACCACGGCGGTCTGTGCCGTCGGAACGCTCTGGTCGGCGGTCGCCATCGGCTACGCGGACCTGATGGTCGCGCGCATGGTCACGGCGCTGGGGCAGGCGCTGTTCTGGTCGGTCGTCACGCCGGCCGCCGCAAGCCTGTTCGCCCCCGCCGTCCGCGGCAAGATGATCGCGCGCCTCGCCATCGGCAACTCGCTCGCACCGCTGCTCGGCGTGCCGCTCGGCACCTGGGTGGGGCAGCAGTCGAGCTGGCGCACCGCCTTCCTGGCGTTCTCCGTGGTGAGCCTCGTCGCGTGCATCACGATGGCGGTCGCGATGCCGAACGTCGACGCCGAGGAGAGTGGGACGGCCCGCGGCACGCACCCGAGCATGCGCCGCTTCCTGGTGCTCATGGCGGTCACGGTCCTGCTCGTGACCGGTGGCTTCATGATGATCACCTTCGTCACCCAGTTCCTGCTGGAGACGGCAGGCTTCCCCGACCGGTACCTCAGCGCCCTCCTGCTGGGCCAGGGCGCCGCCGGCCTGACGGGGACCCTGCTGATCGGCCAGGTGCTCGACAAGCGGCCGTGGCAGACGGTGCTCGTGGCCCTCGGCCTGCTGACCTGTGCGCTGCTGCTGCTCTGGGGGCTCGGGCACAACCCGGCCATCGCCCTGGTCGGGCTGGCCCTGTTCGGTCTCGCGTTCAGCGCGATCCCGCCCGCCCTGTCGTTCCTCTCCATGCAGGTCGCCCCTGGCGCCACCGAGTCGGCGACCGCGATATCGAGCTCCGTGTTCAACATCGGGATCGGCGGCGGGTCAGCGCTCGGGGCCCTGGTGGTAGCAACGGTCGGCGTCGGCACGGTGCCCCTGGTCGGGGCGGCGTTCGTGCTGGCCGCACTGGCGGTGCTCGCGATCGACCTGCGGGCGACGGCGCGTCCTGCTACTGCGCCGCGTCCTGCTACTGCGCCGCGTCCTTGAGGGTGCCCTTGACCGGTTCCTCGGAGCTGACGATGCACTGCAGGGTGCGGTCGTCCAGCAGCTTCCAGGTGTCCTTCGTCGGGTAGAAGCCGGTGTAGCCGTACACCGACTCGTCGTAGGAGATGCCGACGAACTTCTCGAACTCGGCGTAGCACCAGTCCTCGAACGTCTTGGCCATGCCCTTCTCGCCCGGGAACTTGTCGCCCTCCATGACCAGCTCGGCATAGACCTCGCCCGTGTGCGGCTCGGCGCAGGGCACCACCGGGACGGACTCGACCTCGTACTTCTCGCCCTCCCCGTGGTCGTCGTAGCCCGCGAGCGCCCCGAGGTCGATGCAGTCACCCTTCAGGATCTCGAAGGCGTCTGCCTCCGCCGAGGCGGTGATCTCGCCGCCCGGCTCGTCACGCGGGGGCTCGCCGCCCGAGAAGATCTCGTCGAGGGCCGCGCCGCAGCCGGTGAGCATCGCCAGCGAGATGGTCACCGCGGCGGTGGCCGCGAGCAGCCGGGCCGGACGGGCTGTCGCGCGGCGCTCGGGCCTCCGGCCGACGCGGCCGACGGCGTCGCGGGCGGAACGAAAAGTGCGGTTCATCGACTCTTCCTCAGAGATCTGCACGGCGACGGACGCCGACGTCACGGCCACGACGGCCACCCCGGAAAACTATCGTCACCACCGCCCTCGCCAGGCTCCGACGTGCAACTATTCGATCACGACCCGCCTGGCGGGCACGCGGTGCTGCTCGGCGCCGGGCTGTTCACGTGCCGTTCACCCCGGCGAACCGACTCGGCTCTACCGTGACTGCTGCGGACCACCCGCACCTCACACCACCGCACGGAGCCCGTGACCCCCACGGCCGCCGGCGAAGAAGGAGCAGTCATGCGAGCCAGTACCCCCGCGCGCCTGACCGGCGCGGCCGCGGCAGCAGCCCTGCTGGCCGGGGCTTTCCTCGCCTCGGCAGGCACGGCGTCGGCAGGCACGGCACCGTCGACCGCGCCGTCGGTCGACGGGCCCTCGGACGCCGCACCGGCCGGCGCCGGCCGGCCCGGCGCCGGACACCGGACGTTGCGCGCAGCCACCTACAACCTGTCGCTCAACCGCGCGGAGGAGGGCGAGCTCGTCGACGATTTGTCCACGGGCGGCGACGCCCAGGCGGCGACGGTGGCCGAGGTCATCCAGCACGCGGACCCCGACGTCGTGCTGCTGAACGAGTTCGACTACTCCGGTGACGCCGACGCGTACGCCGCCGCCGACCTGTTCCGGGAGAACTACCTCGAGGTGCCGCAGGGCACCGGCGACCCGGTGGAGTACCCGTACGCGTTCGTCGCGCCGTCGAACACGGGGGTCCCGAGCGGGTTCGACCTGAACAACGACGGCACCGTCGGCGGGGGCGACGACGCTCTCGGCTTCGGCCTGTTCCCGGGGCAGTACGGCATGGTGGTGCTGTCGAAGTACCCGATCCAGCACGACCGGGTGCGCACGTTCCAGGACTTCAGATGGCAGGACATGCCGGGCGCGCTGCTGCCCGACGACCCCGCCACCGAAGCGCCGGCCGACTGGTACTCGGCCGAGGAGCTGGCGGTCCTGCCGCTGTCGAGCAAGTCGCACTGGGACGTGCCCGTGCGCGTCGGCCGCGACACGGTGCACGTCCTGGCGGCGCATCCCACCCCGCCGTCGTTCGACGGGGCCGAGGACCGCAACGGGCTGCGCAACCACGACGAGATCCGGTTCTGGGCCGACTACGTGCGCGGTGGCCGCGCCGCCCGCTACCAGTACGACGACGAGGGCCGGCGCGGCGGGCTGCGGCCCGGCTCGTCGTTCGTGATCGTCGGCGACTACAACGCCGACCCCCTCGACGGCGACTCCGTGGCCGCGGCGATCGACCAGCTCCTGCGCCACCCGCGGATCACCGACCCGCAGGCGACGTCGGCGGGGGCTCCCGAGGCTGCAGCGCTGCAGGCCGGGGCGAACCTCGACCACCTGGGCGACCCGGCACTGGACACCGCCGACTTCGCCGACACGGCGCCGGGCAACCTCCGCGTCGACTACGTGCTCCCGTCGCGTGACCTGCGCGTCCGGGACGCCGGCGTCTTCTGGCCGACCGCAGCGGACCCGCTGTCCCGGCTCACGGGCGCCTACCCGTTCCCGAGCAGCGACCACCGCCTGGTCTGGACGGACCTCAAGCCCTGAGTTCGTCAAGTGCGGGATCTTCGCCCCACCCTCACCGTCTGGTGGGCGAGAATCCCGCACTCGACGATGCTTTGCGCGGATAGGCTGACGCGGTGTCCGACGCCCTGACTCCCGCCGAGATCGACCCCGCCACCACACCCCCCTCCACGGCGCGCCGCCCGAGCGAGCGAACGTTCCACGGCGACACCGTCACGGACGACTACGAGTGGCTGCGCCGCAAGGACGACCCAGAGGTGGTCGCCCACCTGGAGGCGCAGAACGCGTGGACCCTGGCTCGCCAGGAACATCTGGCGCCCCTCCGGCAGACCCTGTTCGACGAGATCAAGGGCCGCACCCTCGAGACCGACCTCTCGGTCCCCTCGCGCGACGGCGACTGGTGGTACTACGCCCGCACGGTCGAGGGCCAGCAGTATCCGATCCACGCGCGCTACCCGGCCGCGGGGCCCGACGACTGGACCCCGCGTCTGCTCGAGCCCGGCGAGCCCGTGCCGGGCGAGCAGGTACTGCTCGACCAGAACGTGGCGGCCGACGGCCACGACTTCTTCGCGCTGGGCTCGCTCGACGTGTCCGACGACGGCGCCCGGCTCCTCCACGCGTCCGACACGGCGGGCGACGAGCGCTACACGCTGCGCGTTCGCGACCTGGCCACGGGCGAGGACCTCGCGGACGAGGTGCAGGACACCGCGCCCGGCGCACTGTTCGCCCCGGACGGCGAGCACATCTTCTACCTCACCGTCGACGAGGCCTGGCGCCCGTGGCGGGTCTGGCGACACCGGCTCGGCACTCCGGCGTCCGACGACGTGCTCGTGTTCGAGGAGCCCGACGAGCGGTACTGGGTGGGCGTCGGGCTGTCGAGGTCGAAGAAGTACCTGCAGATCGAGCTCGGCTCCAAGGTGACGAGCGAGTCGTGGCTGCTGGAGTCCGACGACCCGACCGGTGAGTTCCGGATCGTGTGGCCGCGCCGCGAGGGCGTCGAGTACTCCGTGGAGCACGCGGTGCTTCCCGCCTCGCTGGTCGAGCCACCTTCGCTGTCCGAGCCGCCCTCGCTCGTCGAGCCCTTCGAGACCCAGGACCCGGCGCCCGCGACCCGCGACGTGCTCCTGATCCTGCACAACAAGGACGCCCTGAACTTCGAGCTGCTCTGCTCGCCCGTGCCCGCGCCCGGCGAGACGGTCACCCCGGAGGCGGCGACCGTCGTCGTGCCGCACGCACCGGACGTGCGCCTGGAAGGCGTGAGCGCGAGCGAGCGCTACCTGGTGCTCTACTACCGTCGCGAGGCGATCTCCCGCTCGGCGGTGCTGTCGCTGGAGACCCGCCTCGACCAGCGGGAATGGGACTTCCAGGAGATCTCGTTCGGTCAGCCGCTGGAGTCGGTCGGCGCGGGCGTCGGAGTGTGGGAGCAGCCCAACCTCAAGGCCGGCTACACGTCGTTCGTGACCCCGCAGTCGCTCTACCTGTACGACGTCGCCTCCGGCGAGCGCACCCTGCTCAAGCAGCAGCCGGTGCTCGGCGGCTACGACGCCGCCGACTACGACCAGCGCAGGGAGTGGGCGGTGGCCGAGGACGGGACGCGCATCCCGGTCTCGCTGGTCTGGCGCAAGGACAAGGTGCGGTTCGGGGCCGTGGCGGGCTCGAGCGACGAGGGCTCGACCACCGAGGGCACGAGCGCCGATGCGCCCGCAGAGCCAGCACCCCTCCTCCTGTACGGGTACGGCGCGTACGAGATGTCGATAGACCCCTACTTCTCGGTGCCCCGCCTGAGCCTCCTGGACCGCGGCGTCGTGTTCGCCGTGGCGCACGTGCGGGGCGGCGGCGAGATGGGCCGCGCCTGGTACGACGACGGCAAGCTCGCCGCCAAGCGCAACACCTTCACCGACTTCGTGGCCTGCGGCAGGCACCTCGTCGCCACGGGCTGGACGGCGTCGGACCGCATGGTGGCCGACGGCGGAAGCGCCGGCGGGCTGCTCGTCGGAGCCGCCACCAACCTGGCGCCAGAGCTGTTCGCGGGTGTGCTCGCCGGGGTGCCGTTCGTCGACGCGCTGACGTCGATGCTCGACCCGACGCTCCCGCTGACCGTCACCGAGTGGGACGAGTGGGGCGACCCGCTGCACGACCCGGAGGTGTACGCGTACATGCGCTCGTACACGCCGTACGAGAACGTGGCCGACGACGCGGCGCACTACCCCCGGATCCTGGCGACCACCAGCTTCAACGACACCCGCGTGCTGTACGTGGAGCCGGCGAAGTGGGTGGCCCGGCTGCAGGCGGCGGGTGCGCCGGCGATGCTGAAGATCGAGATGTCGGCGGGGCACGGCGGCGTGTCGGGGCGGTACTCCGCGTGGGAGCAGATCGCGTTCGAGCACGCGTGGGTGCTGGACGTCCTGGGCCTCGCCGACCACTGATCCAGCGCTAGCGCTGAAGGTCGGCCTTGGCCGCGACGACCCGGGCCGCCGCCGCGTCCACCTTCGCGGCGAAGGCCGGGTCGTCGCGCGCCGTCCTGACCAGCGCGCCCACCATGGCCGGGGCCGCGGCCGGGCGTGCGGAGGCGAGCACGAGGTCCACCCCCGCGTCGACGGCGCGGACCGCACGCCTGCCCGTGGGAACCCGCTCGACCTGCACCGCAGCGGACAGGTCGTCGGAGATGATGACGCCGTCGAACCCGAGCTTGCGCACCAGCCCGACCGCGGCAGGGCTGAACACGGCGGGCGCCTTCGGGTCGATCTGCGTGTAGATCGCCGACGACATCATGACCAGGCCGGAGCCCGACTCGATCCCGGCGTCGAACACGTCCAGCGACGGGGAATCCGCGCCGGTGACCGTGTCGGTCACCCCTGCCGTGTCGTCGGTGTTGCCGGTCACGCGCCCGAGTCCCGGGAAGTGCTTGATCGACGTCTGGACGCCCGCGTCGTGCTGCCCTTGCGCGAACGCGTTGCCGTGCGCGGTCACGGACTCCACCGAGTAGCCGTAGTTGCGCCCGAAGACACCGATCGGTGCGTTCGACGACGCCGTCGCAGCCGGCACGAGGTCGAGCACCGGCGCCAGGTTGAGGTTCACGCCCGCTGCGGCGAGCTCGTCGCCCCAGGCCCGGGACCGCGCCCGCAGGTCGGACGGGTCCAGCTCCGCCTGGTCGAGCGCGCTCGGGATGTCACTGAAGCCGGCGCCACGCAGCACCTGCACCGCGCCGCCCTCCTGGTCGGTCGCCACGAAGAGGGGCTGCTTGTCCTGCGCCGCGGCGTCGACGGCGGCGTTCACCAGCTTCTTCACCGGCCGCCGGCCCGCCGTGGTGCGACCGTGCAGGAAGACGCCGCCGAGCTGCTCGTCCCTGAGCATGTCGAACGTCGGCTGGAACGGGCCCTCCACCGGGAGACCGACCATGACGATCTGGCCCACCTTCTCCCGCAGGGTCCAGCCGGCCACGAGCGACAGGTCGGGCGCACCGGGCGTCGGCTCGGGCGTCGCCGTCGGCACTCGTGGCGATGCGCTGCCGGTGGGCACCGAGGGCGCGGCACTCGCCGACGGCGATCCGGAACCGGCGGGCGCCGTGCTCGACGGCGTACTCGGCCGAGCGTCCGTCCGCGCGGGCCCTGGCAGGGTCGTCGGGTCGGGCTCCGCCGTCGGACCGGCACAACCGGCGGCCAGGGCCGCGACGAGGAGAACCGTCGCCGCGGCGCGGCCTGATGGGTGAAACCGGGTCATAGTCCTCAGTCTCACCCACCCACGGATCACGCGCGCCGTCAATGACGATCGGCTGCGCGCACCGAACCTCTCAGAGGGCGCCGGTGAGCGCCCGCACGAACCCGTCGACGTCCGCCTCCGTGGTGTCCCACGCGCACATCCAGCGCACCTCGACACGGTCGGCCGTCTCGCCCGGTGCCCAGTCGTAGAACCGCGCGTGGGCCCGCGCCCGGTCGGCCGCGGCGCGGGGCAGGGTCGCGAACACGACGTTGGCGTCGGTGGGGCAGGTGATCCGGACGGTCCCGGTCAGGCCTGCCGCCTCGATGCCCGCGCGCAGGCGCGCTCCCATCGCGTTGGAGTGCGCTGCGTTGCGCAGCCAGAGCGGCGCACCGTCCCCGGTGCCCGACGTCGGCGTGCCCGGCTCGCCGAGCAGCGCCAGGAGCTGCGCCGAGACGAACCTGGTCTTCGACGCGAGCTGCATGGTGGCCTTGCGCAGGTAGGGCACCGCCTCGACGAGCCCGGCCGCGCCGTCCGCGCCGCGTGAGCCCGCCGCGCCGTCGGACAGGACCACCACCGCCTCGCCCAGCATGCCGCCGTTCTTCGCCGCACCGAGGGAGACGATGTCCACGCCGACGTCGGTGGTGATCTCCCGCAGCCCGACGCCGAGCGCGGCCGCCGCGTTCGCGAGGCGCGACCCGTCGACGTGCACGCGCAGTCCCAGCGCGTGGGCGACGTCGGCGAGGAGCTTGAGGTCGGCGGCCGAGTAGACGGTGCCGAGCTCGGTGACCTGCGTGAGGCTCAGGACGGCCGGCTGCGCGCGCTGCACGTTGCCGATATCGCCGGCGTAGCGGTCCACGGCGTCGGGCCCGATACGGCCCTCCACGCTCGGTGCGGCCAGGATCTTGAGCCCGCCGACGCGTTCAGGGGCGCCGTTCTCGTCGGTGTGGACGTGCGCGACGTCGCTGGCGATCACACCGCCCCAGCGCGGCGCGGCGGCCATGAGGCTGATGACGTTGGCGCCCGTGCCGTTCAGGACCGGGAAGATGCGCGCCTGCTCACCGAACACCTCGGTGGCGCGCTCCTGGAGACGGGCGGAGACAGGGTCGTCGCCGTACGAGACGGCGGCCCCGTCGTTCGCCGCGCTGATGGCGGCCATGACCTCAGGATGAACGGGGGCGTAGTTGTCGGACGCAAAATGTTGCACGCCCCCATTCTCCCCGTCCCGCCCCCGACGTGGGTTGTGGGCGTGATCGTTGCGCCTATAACGGGCACCAGGTCACAACGGTCACGCCCACAACCCACGTTCAGTGCGGGGTCAGGAGGCCTTGTCCACGTCCTCCGCCAGGGTGCCCAGATACAGCGAGATCACCTTGGGGTCGGCCTGGAGCTCGCGACCGGTCCCGGTGTGCGCGTCCGTGCCCTGGTCCAGCACGTAGCCCCGGTCGCAGATCTGCAGGCAGCGCCGCGCGTTCTGCTCCACCATGATCACGGAGACGCCCGCCTTGTTGATCATGCGGGTCCGCAGGAACGTCTCGTCCTGCCGCACCGGCGACAGGCCGGCCGACGGCTCGTCGAGCAACAGCACCGACGGGTTCATCATGAGCGCGCGCGCCATCGCCACCATCTGGCGCTCACCACCCGACATGGCGCCGGCACGCTGCGAGCGCCGCTCCCCCAGGTTGGGGAACAGGTCGGTGATGAACTCGAACCGCTCCTTGAACGTCTTGGGGCGCAGGAACACGCCCATGCGCATGTTCTCCTCGACGGTGAGCGAGGGGAACACGTTGTTGTTCTGCGGCACGAACCCGACGCCGCGCTCCACGAGCCGGTTCGCCTTCATGCCCGTGATGTCGTCGCCCTCGAGGATCACCTTGCCGCTGTGGATCTTCACGAGCCCGAACATCGCCTTGAGCAGCGTGGACTTGCCGGCACCGTTGGGGCCGATGATGCCGACCAGCTCGCCCTTGCTCACCTCGATGGAGCAGTCCTGGAGGATGTTGACGCCCGGCACGTAGCCCGCCACCAGGTGCTCGGCGCGCAGCAGCAGCTCGGGGGCCTTCTTCGCCCCGGTCTTCTGCGCCTCGGGAGTTGTCGTCTCGCTCATCGCTTCTCCTCCTCGGCCTCGAGCCGGGCCAGCACTGCGGGGTCGAGCAGAGAGTCGTCCCCGAGGTCGGTGTCGTGGTGGGCGCCGAGGTAGGCATCCACGACGGCCTGGTCCTGCATCACGCTGTCCGGCGGGCCCTCGGCCACGATGCGGCCCTCCGCCATGACGACCACCCAGTCGGAGATGTGCCGGACCGCGTGCATGTCGTGCTCGACGAAGAGCACGGTCATGCCCTCGTCGCGCAGCGCCTGGACGTGGTGGAGCAGCGACTGCACCAGGGCAGGGTTCACGCCGGCCATGGGCTCGTCGAGCATGATCATGGTCGGGTTGGTCATGAGCGCCCTGGCCATCTCCAGCAGCTTGCGCTGACCTCCGGAGAGCGACCCGGCGAAGTCGTCCTTCTTCGCGGCGAGGTTGAACCGCTCAAGGATCTCCATCGCCTTGACCGTGTTCCGCTTCTCCACGCCCGACCACAGGGGCCGGAACAGGGAACCGAACAGGTTCTCGCCGGGGTTGCCCGGTGCGGCCAGCAGCATGTTCTGCAGCACCGTCAGGCGCGACAGCGCCTTGGTGAGCTGGAACGTGCGGACCATGCCGGTGCGAGCCAGCTTGGCGGCGCTGGTGTGGGTGATCTGCCGGCCCTCGAACTCCCACTTGCCCTGGTTGGGCTTGTCGAAGCCGGTCAGCAGGTTGAAGAACGTCGTCTTCCCCGCACCGTTGGGGCCGATCAGCGCGGTGATGGCACCCCGCTGCACCTCCAGGTGGTCCACGTCGACGGCGGTCATGCCGCCGAAGCGTCGCTGCACGCCGGTGGCCGTGAGGATCATGTCCGGCTTCGCGACGCCGACCTTCGGCTCCACGTGGCTCAGCGTCTCGGTCACCTTCATGGCGGCGGCGCTGCGCTCTTCGTTCGACGCTGCGGCAGCCTCAGCGGCCGCGACGGCCCCGATCGGCGCAGCGGCCTCGTCCGGCTTCGCGACGTCGTCGGGCGTTGCGACGTCGTCCGACGCCGTCGGCTCCGCCTCGTCGGGTGTGGCTGACTCCGCCTCGTCGGGCGTGGTCGGCTCCGCCTCGTCGGGCGTGGTCGGCTCGACCGGCTCGTTCTCGTTCTTCGTCTTCTCAACGGACATCGAAGGCGAGCTCCTTCTTGTTTCCCAGGATGCCTTGCGGCCGGAAGATCACGATGCACATCAGCGCGACGCCCACCATGAGGCCGGCCAGGTGCTCCACGTTCTGCGCCGGCATGATGTCGCCGAGCCCCGCCCGCATGCCCGTGCGGAGCAGCATGTAGACGAAGAAGAACAGCATCGCGCCCAGCACCGGTCCGAACAGGGTGGCGGCACCGCCGAGCAGCATGACGGTCCAGACGAAGAACGTCAGGGTGCGCCCCATGTTGTCCGGCGCGACGGATATCGGTAGCACGAACAACATGCCCGCCAACGATCCGGCGACACCACCAAGGATCAGGGCCTGCATCTTGTAGGAGAAGACGTTCTTGCCGAGGGCACGCACTGCGTCCTCGTCCTCACGGATCCCCTTGAGCACCCGGCCCCACGGGCTGCGGGTGATGAGCCAGACCAGGAGGACGGCGATCAGCACGACTCCCCAGGCGAAGATGCGGGTCCACCAGGAGTCCGACCCGTTGTGGATGTACTCGAGCGGCCCGATGGCGGTCCGCCCGTCCGGCAGCGGGGACAGGTCCTGGAAGGTGCCCTTGTACGCGGTACCGGCAAGACCCGACGCACCGCCGGTGTAGTCGGCCCAGAGGGTGGACCGGCCGGCGAACCGGATGATCTCCGCGGCGGAGATGGTCACGATCGCGAGGTAGTCCCCTCGCAGCTTCAGCGTGGGGATTCCTAGCACGAGGGCCAGCAGAGCCCCCGCGGCGGCCGAGATGAGGAAGGCGACCCAGAACGGTGCGCCCTCGACGGTCGCGATAGCGAACCCGTACGCCCCCATCAGCATGAAGCCGGCCTGGCCGATGTTGAGCAGCCCCGTGTAACCGAAGTGCAGGTTGAGGCCGATCGCCGCAAGAGCGTAGGCAGCGGTGGCTGGCGCAATGATCTGGCCAAGCGCCTGGATGAGGATTCGACTCAGTTCGTCCATGACGATTCTCCTTTCAGCCGACCCGCACGGCGCGACCGAGCAGGCCCTGGGGCCTGAACAGCAGCACGAGGATGAGGATCAAGAGGCCCGAGGCGTACCGAAGGCTGCTCGGCATGCCGGGGATGAGGGTGGACATCTCGACGACCAGACCGATCACGATCGATCCGGCCAGGGCACCGAAGGCCGTGCCCATGCCGCCGAGCGTCACCGCCGCGAACATGAGCAGCAGCAGGATCATGCCGAGCGTCCAGGTGAACGAACCGAACGAGATCGCGAGCAGCATGCCGGACAGGCCAGCCAGGCCGGTGGACACGGTCCAGACGATGCGCACGATGCGGTCCGGGTTGATGCCCGTCGCCGCTGCCAGCGCGGGGTTGTCGGACACCGCGCGGGTCGCACGGCCGATCCGGGTCTGCGTGAGGAACCAGGCGATCGCGCCGATCACGACCAGAGCGACGAGCATCGAGAGCCACGACGCGGCGCTCAGGGTGATGCCTGCGATCTCGACCGGCCGGGCGTTCGACGGCAGCACCCGCTGGGACCGGCCGCCGATGAACATCTGGATCAGGTACTGCAACGCCATCGACAGACCGATGGTCACGATCATGAGCTGCATGACCGGTGTGCCGCGTCTGCGGAGCGGTCCCCACAGGACCACGTCCTGGAGCCAGCCCGTCGCGGCGCAGATGATGATCGTGACGAGCACGGCCGCCCACACCGGCATACCCCACCAGTTGACCGCCATGAACCCGATCAGGGCACCGATGGTCACCTGCTCGCCGTGCGAGAAGGTCGAGATGCCGGTGGTGCCGTAGATCAGGCTCAGGCCCACCGAGGCGAGCGCAAGGAGCAGGCCGAACCGGATGCCGGAGCCGAACTGCTGCCAGACCTGGCTGAACGCCGGCAGTCCTGAGACGTTCTCGGTGGACCCGTCCGCGCCGATGCCGCTGGCATCCGCCTCGTCGTCCGTGGCGGCCTCGTCGCCGTCAGCGGTCTCCGACGGCTCCGTGGCCGGCCCGGTCTCCGCGGGCGCCGAACCCTCTGCGATGGTGAACGCCCCGCGGGCCGTCGAGCCCAGCTGTGCGATGACCTGACGTTCCGTGGCGTTCGGCTGCATGCCGTCCGGCACCGACGCCGGATCGATGGTCAGCGTGTAGCCGCCGACCTCGGGGACCTCGACGGACACCGGTCCGTCGGTGGAGGTCACGACCTCCTCGAAGCCCTGGCCGGTGATCGTCACGTCGATGCCGGGCAGGGGTTCGTTGTTCTTGTCGAGCACGATCGGGGAGACACACGCTGTGGTCCCGTCAGGGGTGCAGTCGGTGGCGACGTCCGTTGCGGACGCGGCGGCGGGGGCGGCGAGCATCGCCGCGCTCGCGGTCAAGCCCGCGAGTACCGCCACGACGACGGCGAGGATTCGCCGCGCCGCGGACGCGATCTGTCGGTCGGCTGTCATGTGCCGGGTCCTCCGTGGTGTCTGGGGCTGGCCAAGAGGTTGAGCCTCCGGGCCACCGTTCTCCCCGTGATGTAGCAGCCCTGAACGGGCCGTGTATCGCAAGGTTTTCGCGAGCGTGCCGGAAGTGTAGCCGTGGTTTGTGTCACATCTAGCGCACCAGATGTCACACGAAAGGGTTACGATCCGCCTGCATTTGTCTACAGGACATATCAATCCAGACAGGACGACGGCCCGGTCACCCTCCGCGCGGAAGGCGATCGGGCCGTCGTCACATGTGGCTGACCCCGGCCATGGCCGACGGGTCACCCGGATTCGCGGGTTACTCCGCGACCTTGCCCTCGATGGAGCGCTCGAAGACGTTCACGTTGTTCTTGTCGTACTTGTAGACGCCGATGAACGCCGACGTCGGGTCGTTCTGGTCGTTCAGCGGGCCCACGCCGGACTGACCCACGTAGTGGATCTCGTCGCCGGCCTCGAGCGCCGCGACACCCTCTTCGAACGTGGTGACCTCGGTGCCACCGTCGGCGCCGGAGACCGCCTTGATGTTCTCCGAGACGGTCGCACCGTCGGTGCCGTCACCGCGGACAGCGGCGAGCGCGGCCAGGACGACGGCGTCGTACGACTCCGGCCCGTAGGAGTAGTCCGAGAGCTCTTCGCCCTCGTTCTCCTCGTACCAGGTGTTCAGGCGGTCCTTGAAGTCGTCAGGAGCCTGCGCACCGGGAATCGTGCCGACGACGCCCTCGAGCGTGCCGGGGTCGAAGTCCGGCTCGTACGAGGCGGTGTTGCCGTCGCAGAAGTACGTGGTGCCGTTGAAGTCCCAGTTCTGCGACGTCAGCTCGGAGACGATCGCCTTGGTCTCCTCGAAGGCGATGACCGCGATCGCGTCCGGCTTGGATGCCAGGGCGTCCGTGACGATCGACGAGAAGTTGCTCTCACCAGGAGGGAACTCGTCGCCCGCGCCGGTGGCGCCGTAGACGACCTCACCACCGCCGGCCTCGACCGCCTGCTGGATGTTGTCGCGCAGGCCGGTGCCGTAGGCCTCGTCCTGGACGATCATGGCGACCTTCTGGTGACCGCCGTCGAGGACCAGCGAGCCGAGGGCAGCGCCCTGCACGGTGTCCGGCGGCGCCGTACGGGTGAAGAACTCGCTCGCACCCGAGAGGTCGGTAGCCGTGTTGGCCGGGGAGATCTGCATGACCCCCGCCTCGGTGAACTGGTCCACCACGTTGAGGCTCACTGCGGATGAGGCAGCACCGATGACGACCTGTGCGCCCTTGCTGATCAGGTCGGTCGCCGTCTGCTGCGCGACGCTGGTGTCCGTCGTGTCACCGGAGTCGCCCTGCTCCATGGTGACGTCGTTGCCGAGCACACCGCCGGCTGCGTTGATGTCGTCGATCGCCAGACCGACACCGGCGACCTCGGGCGGGCCGAGGAAGGCGAGCGTGCCGGTGAGCGGGAGGATGGTGCCGACGATGAGCGGATCCTGCGACCCGGCGCTGTCGCCGTCGCCGCCAGTCTCCGTGGTCGTGGAGCAGGCCGCGAGGCCCACGCTGAGGACAGCTGCGATCGCGAGACCGCGCGCCGCCGTGGAACGTCGAATCATTGCGCTGTTCCCCTTCGAGCGGGAGTGAACCTGACGTGGCGACTTGCCTCGTCGTGGCGATGAACGTAGCCACCTTGTGTTGCACAAGTGTGACTAGTCCGTCACACCGACCCGATCGTTACGATGATGTGACCCAGGCGTGCGGCAGCCCAAGAATCGGGCCGGGAACAGGGCTCGAATAGGCAACAAGAATGAATCGGCGGCGTGCGCTCGGTGTTGATTTCACCCCGCCCGCGCGCCGCGGCCGGCCGCTCGGCTCAGTTCCTGAACTGTGTGAACGCCGCGGTCGCCGGGTCGGAGCCGATCCGTCCGTCCGGCGTGTGCAAAGCGTTGATGTCCGACATCTGCGCCTCGCTGAGGGTGAAAGAGAACAGGTCGATATTGGTCGCCATTCGCTCCGGGCTCACGGACTTCGGGATCAGGATCACCCCGTGCTGAACCTGCCAGCGGAGCACCACCTGCCCTGGCGTCACGCCCAGCTCGTTCGCGATGCGGACCACCGCCGGTGCCTCCAGATCGGCGCCCTGACCGAGGGGCGAGTACGCCTCGGGCACGATCCCGTTGGCGCGGCTCCGCTCGACCGTCTCCGGCTGCCGGAAGGTGGGGTGGAGCTCGACCTGGTTCACCGCCGGCACCACGTTCGACTCGCTGACCAGGCGGTCTATGTGCTCGGGCAGAAAGTTGGAGACGCCGATCGCCCGGACCGCGCCGTCGGCGAGCAGCTTCTCGAACGCGCGCCAGGTCTCCACGTAGAGGTCCCGGCCGGGCGCGGGCCAGTGGATGAGGTAGAGGTCGACGACGTCGAGGCCGAGGGCCTCCCGGCTGTTCTCGAAGGCCCGCAGGGCGTTCTCGTAGCCCTGGTCGCCGTTGCGGAGCTTCGTGGTGACGAAGATTTCGTCGCGCGGGACGCCCGTCGCCCGGACGGCCGCGCCGACCCCCTCTTCGTTGTAGTAGGCGGCGGCGGTGTCGATGTGCCGGTAGCCGAGCTCGATGGCGGTCTCGACGCACGCCTGCGTGCCGTTGTCGGGCACCTGGAAGACGCCCAGACCTACCTGTGGGATCTCGATGCCGTTGTTGAGCGTGACGGACGGGATGTCGGTGGCTGAGTTCATGCCAACCGTTCTAACACCCGCTCCGGACACCGTCGACGGGGGCCTCGGAACGGGGTCTGAGACCCCTCGGATGCAAGTCACTCAAGATTGGTCGGGCTTTCCTTGCGTCTGGCGGGTAGGGTAGGGGATGTTGCAGTGCCTCGATCGTTCTTCCGTGAGATGACGACGACACCGTGATTATGCGATCCCGACGGTCGGGGTCGTCGCCTCATGCAAGGAGCAGTACATGGCATTCGGAACCGTCAAGTGGTTCAACGCCGAGAAGGGCTTCGGGTTCATTGCACCCGAGGACGGTGGGCAGGACGTGTTCGCCCACTTCAGCGCGATCCAGTCGAGCGGCTACCGCTCGCTGGAGGAGAACCAGCGCGTCGAGTTCGACGTGAAGCAGGGCCCCAAGGGCCTCCAGGCGGAGAACATCCGCCCGATCTGATCCCTTCACAAACTTCGCAGCCTCCGCGGTGAGTTCCTCTGAACTCGTCGCCGGTTGTACGACGTCGGCCCGGCCACCTTTCGAGGTGACCGGGCCTTCGCCATTTCATCCAGTGGACCAGGCGGCCCGATCCGGAACCGTTGGACCACGCCGGGCGTTTCCCACCTGCACCGTCACCTACGAAGGACGACACCATGGGCTTCCTCGACCGACTGCTCGGCCGCGAGCCGCGCGAGCAGATTCCCGGCATGTATCAGGGTGGTAGCACGCCCCGGCAGGACTACCGGCGGCAGCAGGGCCAGACCCCCGAGTACGGCACAGCGCCCGTCTACGGCTCCGCCGCGAGCACCGGCCGCAGCGAGGACGAGGTAGCGATCGAGCGGTACCGCTACCTGCTCCGGACCGCTCCGCCGGACCAGGTGGAGGAGGCACACGCCGAGGCGTTCGCGCAGCTCACGCCCGAGCAGCGGAGGCAGGTCCAGGCCCAGCTGAGCGAGACCGTTCCGGCGAACGAGCGTGCGACGTCGGACGAGCCGCGTGACCTGGCCCGTATGGCAACCCGTGCGGAGATGCGCAACCCCGGCACGCTCGAGCGGAACTTCGGCTCCAGCCGTGGTCCGGGCTTCGGCTCGATGCTCGGTGCGAGCATGCTCGGCACGATCGGTGGCATGGTCATCGGCTCGGCCGTCGCGGACATGATGTTCGGCAGCTCGTTCGGGGACCCCGGTCAGGACTTCGCCGGCGGCGAGGAAGGCGGCGGCGAGGGTGGTGGCGAGGAAGCAGGCGCCGAGGGTGGCGACCCGGGTGCGGAGGCCGGCGCGGAGCCGGTCGAGGCCTCTGGTGCTGACGCGGGCGGCGACGCAGGTGGCGACGCCGGTGGCGGCTTCTTCGGCGACATGTTCGGCGGCGGCGGTGGCGACTTCGGCGGCGGAGACTTCGGCGGCGGCGAGTTCTAGGCACTGATTGACTCGACGCCGGTCGGGCTTGTCGGGGCCGCGGGGCCTCGACGGGCTCGACCGGCGGGTCGGGTCAGGCGCCGATGAGGCGCAGGAACCCGCCGAGCTCCATGAGCCGGCGGACGCCGTCGGCGTCCAGGTCGCCCGGCAGGTAGTCGGTGAGCCGAGGTGACGAGATCACGACCGCACGCCACTGCGCGCGCGAGACCGCCACGTTGATCCGGTTGCGGGACAGCAGGAATCCCATACCGCGGGAGACGTCGTCCGGGGTCGAGGCCGCGAGCGTCAGGATCGCCACCGGTGCCTCTCGCCCCTGGAACATGTCGACGGTGCCGACCGGCACATCGGCGAGGCCGACCGCCCGCAACGCCTGGCGTACCAGATGGACCTGCGCGTTGTAGGCGGCGACCACCACGACGTCGTCGGGCGCGAGTGCGCGGGGCGGACGGCCACCGCCCGGGTCCCAGGTCCGGCCGAGCACGCCCTGCACCTGTCGCACCACCTCGGCCGCCTCCTCGGGAGACGACGTCGAGTGCCCCTCGTGCACGACCGGGATGTGCACGACTCCTGGCTGCACGCCGTCGAGCGAGCGCGTGGTCGTGACGGGGTTGGCCGAGAGTCGGCCGGCGTAGGAGAGCTGAGACACGGCGGCGCAGACGTCGGGGTGCATGCGCCACGACTCCGGCAGCAGGTAGCCGAGGCCGTCGGGCAGCACGGAGCTACCCGCGGCAAGCCAGGCGAGCGCCGACTCGTCCACCGGTTCGGGGTGCTTTCCTTGGCTGACCTGCGGAAGCTGCTGCGGGTCACCGAGCAGCAGGAGCCGCTGCGCGGACCTTCCGACGGCGATCGTGTCGGCGAGCGAGAACTGCCCCGCCTCGTCGATGACCAGCAGGTCAAGTCCCTCGTCAGGCCAGCGTTCGTGCGCGAAGTCCCACGCGGTGCCGCCCACGACGCAGCCGCCGGAGCTGCTCGCTGCGCAGTCGGCGAGCTGGGCGCTCGTCAGTTCCTGCCAGGGCGGGGCCGCACCACCGTTCTCGGCGCCCTTGGCACGCTGCTTCTTCGCCACCTGTTCGACGGGAACGCCCGCCTTGTCGACGATGGCGCTCAGCATGTTCTCGACCGCCGCATGCGACTGAGCCACGACGCCCACCCGCCATCCTGCGCCCACCAGCTTGGCGACGACGTGCGAGCCGACGTGCGTCTTGCCCGTACCAGGCGGCCCCTGCACCGCGAGATAGGAGTGGTCGAGCCGCTCGACGGCCGTGTACACGGCAGCCTCGAGGTCGAGGCCGCCGTCGGTCCCGTTGCCGAGCCCGGGCAGCGCCGCGCCGCCCCGTCCCGGCTCCGCCGGCGGGCGCTGTCCTGAGCCGGTCCACGGATCGACCAGCCGCGGCGGCCTCCGGCGCAGCAGGTCGACCGCGGCGCCGTCGGGCAGCGAGCGGTTCGCGTCCCAGGCTGCGAGCGCCACGCGGGCGGCTTCCTCGACCGCGTGCTCCTGCGCGTCGTGGGCGGGTCCACGCTGCGGCGCGAGGGCGACGGGCACCTGGTCGTGCGGCTCGGCTCCCCCGGACAGCCGCTCCCGCAGGACCACGACATCGCGACCACGCGGAAGGTCCTCCCGCTCGCCGTCGGGCTCCCGAGCCGTCAGGATCACTCCGCCGGAGTGCTCACCCCGCACCGCCCGCGCCTCCAGCTCCCCGACGACGGGCGGCACAGGCTGGTCGTACAGCACGTGCACGGCGTCGCCGACGTTGAGATCGGACCCGTCGATCCGCGAACCGTCGAGCATGCGGCCCACGAGCTCGACCTCGCGTGAGGGCAGCCGGTCACGCCCCACCACGGCCCAGTCGCGCAGCACGGTCGAACGTTCCACGTGGAACGTCGACCGACGACCGGGCCATTCGTCGAGCGGCAGCTCCAGCCGGGCGTAGTGCTCCAGCCAGAACGGCTTGTCCTCGCGCTGGTAGTACCCGACGGCGGCACCCAGCAGCGCGAGCGCCTGCACCTCGAGCGACCGCTCCCCGCGGTCCTCCCCGACCCGGCGCGAGATCTCGTCGGCCAGCGCCAACCGCCGTTCCCGCCCCTCCCGCCGGGCCAGAGCCCGGGGGGACTCGTTCGCGAGCTCGACCTCGGTCGGCACTTCTCGCTCGACAGTCCCCGCTTCGCCAACCACCGCCTGCGCGGGCAACCGATCCTGCGAGGCCGTGGGGAGCGAGAATGCGCGCGCACTCTCGCTCCCCACGGCCGACCCGACCGACCCGACCGAAGACCGCGCGAACCTCAACCAGTCCAACAGACGCAACGTCGACCGGCAGTCGTACTCGTTGTAGTCGAGGATCCGTTGCTTGAGCGCTGTCGCCTGCTCCGCCCCGTCGGCGGCCAGCTTCGCGTACTCGGCGTACTCCGTGACCGAGGCCGTCGCGCTCGTGACCCCCTCCCGTGCCGGATCGTCCTGCATGTAGAGCGGCTCGAGCTTCTTGATCGACTTCGACCGGTTCGAGATGCGCAGGCACGACCGGACCACCGCGTACAGGTCGACCAGCACGCCGTCGCGCAGCAGCTGGTCCACCTCGTCCTCATAGACGCCGTGTCGCGCGGCGATGGAGAGCAGGTGCGTCTTCTCGTAGGCCGCGTAGTGGTAGACGTGCAGGTCGGGATACGTCTCGAGGCGCGCGTTGAGGTAGTCGACGAACTGGACGAGAGCGGCCCGCTCCCCCGCCAGGTCGTCGGCCCAGAGGCCGTGGAAGGGCGGGGTCCTGTCGCCCGGACCGGGGCGCTCGACCCAGCCGAAGAGGTAGTCGAGGCCCATGGCCGGCGCCTGGTCGTCGCCGGGCAGCCGCGCCGCCTCCCACAGTGGGTCACCCTCGAAGTCGAAGAACACGTCGCCGGGACTCGGGGGCGGGAGCCGGTCGATGGCCTCCGTCGCGACCAGCTGCCAGCGCAGCCGCGCATCGGGCCCGTCCGGGTCGACACCGTCGGGCAGCTGGTCGAGCGCGACCGAGCCGTCGCCCTCGTCGAGGCCGAGCTGGAGGCGTGCCTGAGCGCGCAGTCCCGCGAAGCGTCCGGCGGCCATGCCTTCCGGCGGCTCCTCGGCGACCGCGAGCGCGTCGATCGTGGAGATCCCCGATGCCGACAGCTTGGCCCGCTGCACCCCGTACACGCCACCGACGAGCAGGACGTCGCGGCTGGCGGCCGCCGCCTCCGCGCAGTCCGGACAGTTGCGGAGCTTTCCGCAGGCCAGGTAGCGGTCGTCGGTCCAGCTCACCGGGGCGTCGTCGGCCGCGTGGGTGTCGAGAACCTCCACGAGCCGCGCGTGCCGCTTGCGAAAGACGGGCAGCAGGTCGGCGAGCCGGTGCGACGTGGTCTCCCCCGTGCCGAGCACGAGGTGCACGTCGGAGGTCGGGTCGATCCGCGCGTCCATCAGCTGGTTCGCGTACGCGGCGAGCTGGAGCAGCGCGCGGACCTTGGTACGGCGCGCGAGCTTTGAGTCGTGCACGGCATACCGCGGCTGCGGTACGAGCGTACGAGCACCGGCGCGCCGGTGCGTGGGTTCTGCCGCCAGGACGCCGCCCGGTTCACCGCCCTGCTCCATCTCGCCGAGCGGGTCGCGGACAAGGAAGTCGGCCCGGCCGTGGAACCTGCCGTCGAAGAACGAGGCCTGGTAGACGACGTCGGCGCCCTGCTCCATCGCGGCCAGCGTGCGGCTGTGCGCCTCGATCAGCTCGTCGCGAGCCATCCGGCGGGCGGGCAGGATCTCGAGCACACCGCCGGAGCGGCCGGTGTTCGCCGGGCCGAAGGTGCGGAGGTGCCCCTCGAGGACGCGGCGTTCGTGGTCCTCCCCCAGTGCGGCGGTGCGGGCGAGCATCTCGTCCTCTTCCCGCACCCGGCGAGGGCTGCGGCCAAGAAGCTCATCGAGTCGTCTCAGAAGGCGAAACTCGCACTCGCCCGCGATCACGAGGTCGCTTGCCGAGTGCACGAGAGTGCCGGGATCGTCGCGCTCCAGGAGGAACATGCCCTTAGGTCTACCAGTGACCCCTGACACGAGCGCGCTACTGTCGTCCTCGCAGGCGGTAGATATGTCCGGTTCGGCCCCTTGTTCTGGCGCCAACCCGCCTGGATGGCCGATAGTGGGGCCGACCGTATCGAAGGAGCAACCATGCCCGTGCGCTTCAACCCGCCTCCGGGTTGGCAGGTGCCCCCGGGATTCCGACCCGACTCCACCTGGGCGCCCGACCCGTCGTGGCCCCCGGCCCCGCCCGGTTGGAACTACTGGATCGACGGACCCGACACGCCCCAGCCGGCGGCCGAGAACCGCGCCGCCCCGCCCCCAGCACCGCCCGCGCCTCCCGCACCGCCGACGCCTCCCGCACCGCCCAGCTCCGGCCCGGTCCCCACCTCGACGACCGCCACATCGACGACCGCCGGCTCGGCGGACGCCGACACGCGGACCGTCGCGATCCAGGTGATCGACGGCGCGGCCGGCCGCCCGGCCACCGGCGCGCCGAGCCTCTCCCCTGCGGACGCCATGGGGTCGACCATGACGATGGCGCCGATCAGCGCCCCCCCGGCTCCGGGCGCGCCCCGGCCCGGCTCGGGTCCACAGCCGGTCTACCCGCCGCAGCCCGGCATGGCGCCACCGCCACCGCCGCCGGAAGCGCCGAAGAAGGGGCCGGCAGGCCTGCTGGGCGCACTCAAGGGCCTGGGCGGCCGGGGCTCCACCCCGCCCGCCGGCTCACCGTCGGCGCCCGGACCCGGACCCGGACCCTTGAGCATCGACGACGTGCACCGCCCCGGAGCCGGCGCGCCGATGGCTGCCGGCCCGGCGCAGGTGGCGCCAGCACCCGTGCGACCGCGCGGCACGTCCGGAAGGGGTGGCTCGCGCCCCCCTGGCGCCGGGCTCATGGTGGCCATCGCCATAGCAGGGCTCGCGCTCGGTGTGATCGTGGGTGTGGTCGTCACGGCCGGCCAGCAGGCCGATGCGAACCAGGCGATCACCGACGCGCAGACCCTCCGGTCGGAGATCGAGACGGAGCGTGCCGAGATCGAGGCGCAGCGTACCCAGCTCAAGAAGCAGCGGGACGAGGTGGCCGAACGCGAGCAGGGGCTGGGCGAGCGTGAGGCTCAGCTCGAGGAGCGCGAGACCGCACTCGAGCAGCAGGAGCAACAGCAGCAGCAGGAAGAACAGGAAGAGGAGCGGGAGGACGAGGAGAACGGGAACGGGAACGGGAACGGTGGGAACCCCGGGACCGTCTTCTACTGGAACTGCGACGCCGTCCGTGCCGCCGGTGCCGCCCCGCTCTCGAACGGTCAGCCGGGATACCTGCCGCACCTTGACCGCAACGGCAACGGTGTCGCCTGCGAGGACGGCGAATAACCGGGCCGGCCGGCGTCGGCCGCGCCGGTTGCGTACGAACGCACCGCTGACCTCTCGTCCGAGCGGTCAGCGGTGCGAAGAGAACGGGCCGAGGCAGATCCCCAGACTCTGCCTCGGCCCGCTCGTGTGTTCCCGGCCCACGCCATCTCCCCAGACGAGACGTGGGCCGGGAAGTCTCAACCCCCGAAGAGTCCCTCCAGGAGGTCACCGAGGCCGAGGGGATCCTCGTCCTCGGGAGATGTGGTCGGCTCCTCGGTCGGAGCCGGGCTGGGCGCCACGTCGTCGGGCGGCGCGGGCTCGTTCACCGTGGAGGCGAGCTGCAGCGCTTCGCTCAGGTCGATCAGGCACAGCCGCCAGACGTCCGCGTCCACGCCCTTCGGCGTCTGCCAGAAGGACTTGCCCGTGAGCTGCGCGGGCGCCGTCCAGTCGGTGCCGGTGCGCTGCGCGACGCAGGCTTCCATAGCGGGGACCTCGTTCGCCTCCGCGTCCTCGACCAGCATGGGCGCGAGCTCCGCGACCATCGGCGCGGGCTCTGCCGCCTTCGGCTCCTCGACGGCCTTGCCTGCGACGTCGTGGATCACCGCGCACTCCGGCGAGGTGCTGCGGCACCACGAAGCGCTCCACGTGTCCTGGTTCGAGTAGATGAACCCACGCGGCTCCGCCGTCGTGCGGTCCACCTGCAGGACCCGCATCCACACGCTGCCGTCGTCGAGCACGTCGAACGGCGTGACGGGGAGCGAGGCGCCTGCCTCGGGGCCATCGGACCTCGCACCGGAACCCGGCGTCGCGTGCGCCCCCTGCGCGCCCGCGGCACCGCCGGTCAGCGGGTCGTCGAAGACCAGGAACTGGTCCCCCTCCGTCGCCGCCGACGAGAAGCCGAACACGAGGGCCGGCCCGCCGTCGGACGGCAGGACCATCGCGTCGGAGGTGACACCTCGCCAGAGCAGCGTGCCGCCGAGGTTTCCCTCGCGAAGGTTCTCGAGGGCGGTGTCACCGCCAGCGAGCACCTCGAGGTCCGTGGCGCTGTGGCGCCCGTCGATCTTGGCCAGGGTCACCACCGCGAGGTAGCGGTCGCCGCCACCCGCGTCCAGGCCGAGGTCGAGCACGACGGTGTCCCTG
Source organism: Promicromonospora vindobonensis (assembly GCF_042685865.1). NCBI lineage: Bacteria > Bacillati > Actinomycetota > Actinomycetes > Micrococcales > Promicromonosporaceae > Promicromonospora > Promicromonospora vindobonensis. Next base: position 2,284,389 of record NZ_JBHUOG010000001.1, read on the forward strand.
TCGACGCGGTACGACGCGGGCTCCGCCACCGTCCGCACTCCCGGCGCGAGCTCGGCGAGCTCCGCCTCGGGCTCCTGCGACGGGATGTCCGTCGGCGACGGCGCCGGCGGCTCCACGTCGACCTCGCCCTCGTTGAGCGTCGAGGGCGGCGCGTCGGTGGTCTCCACCGTGACCGGAGCGCTGCTCCAGAGTCCCGGGATACCCGGTAGTGCACCCGCCGCGCCTGCGCCGACGGTGGCGAGCGCCAGCGTGGAGGCCAGGGTCACGCCCGCCCGCCGCGTGGCGTGCTTGCGGCGGCTCGACCGCAGGACCCCGTCGAGATCCAGCGTCGACGCGGGTACCGCCGCGTGCGCCGACTCCCGGACCCGCGCGACGAAGTCGTCGTCGGGGGAACCGTGGGGGATGTTCATGTTCATCGGGTTCCGCCCAGTGGATCGACGTCGAGGATCGAGCGCAGGTGGGCGAGGCCGCGCGAGGCTGTGGACTTCACGGTGCCGAGAGGGATGCCGAGCTCGCTCGAGACCTCGGACTCCGACAGGTCCAGCAGGTGACGCAGCACCACGACACGGCGCTGCTTCAGGGGAAGGCGGAGCAGGGCGCGCACGACGGCGTCGCGATCGTCCACGGTGCGCGTGGGCATCCGGGCCGCAGCGCGGGCGACGCGGACGTCGTCCTGCGGCAGGTCGTCGGGGCCGGTCAGGACCTCGCGCCGCGTGCGGCGCCAGGCGTCGATCCGCAGGTTGGCCAGCACGCGCCGGGCATAGATCAGCGGGTCCCCCTGCCGGGCCTTGTGCCAGTGCCGGTAGCACCGCTCGAAGGTCTGCTGGGTGAGCTCCTCCGCACGGTGCGCGTCACCGCTCAGGAGGAACGCCATCCGGTGGAGGGGGTCCTTTGCCTCCCGCATGAACACTGTGAACTCTTCGTTCTTCGAGATCTGTGCGTTCCTGCGCGCGTGAGTGGCCGTAGGCCGGTCTGTCCGCACGGGCAGCGAGGTTACGTCATCGGCGCCCGCCGACCCACCTCGGACCAGCCTGAGCGGCCGGGTCGCGGGGACGGGCTCGGTTTTCTCCGGAGCGCTGGGCGCCGCCGGTGTCGTGGTGGATAGGGAGTCTGGGGTGTTCTGCTCGGTGGTCACGGTCTCCAGGTCGTCCGCAGAGCTGGAGTCGGCGCGCACGACGTACAGGGTCACGGGCTTGGGGACCCGGGACTCTGGCGCTGGTGCACGCGGACTCGTGACTGTCACGAACGGAACACGGGCCAGTCGGGGTGAAGGTTCCATCTGGTTTCGCGGATTTCTTCGGAACTGGTGTGACCCCGGTCACCGACCGAACGACGAAGGCACGTGTCGGACGGGCAGATCACTCGCGTGACCTGCACGTCCGACACGTGCCAAAGGGTGAGGGGCCCCGGTCAGCGCCGGAAGTCGAGCGACCCGAGGAAGGTGTGCAGATCCTTCCAACCCTGCTCGCCGCCGTCGAAGTCGACGACGAGGAACAGGTTCTCGCCCTCGTCCGCCTGGTGGAGGAAGATGCTCGCGGTGTAGTACTCCGGCTCGCCTTCCAGGTTGTTGAGCGTCGGCTGCACCTCGGCGTAGTCGGCACCGGGGACCTCGATCAGCTGGGACGTCGGCGCTGACATCGTCTGGCTCCACCAGTTGCCGCCGGGCTTGCCACCCTGCACGTAGACCCGCTCGAACGACGTCATCTCCTCCGCCGCGCGTGCCTTCTCCTCGTCGGACGCGTCGGTCCAGAGCTGCAGCGTCGCCGCGTCGATGCCCGGTTCCACGTGCGTGACGGTCTTGCCCGTCCACTCGACGCCCGGTGAGAACTGGCCGTCGGTCGGCTCGGAGCTCCAGCCCTTCGGCACCGCGAACTTCAGGTCGTTGTGCTCGGTCTTCGTCCAGCCGGCCGGGACACCCCGTTCGATCGGGTCCAGCACGGGGATCTCGAACTGCGGCTTGTACCAGCTGGGCTCCCCCGCATCCTTGAGCCAGAGGTTGCCCACGAAGTTCCGCAGCATGGTCCTGCCCTGCTCGTTCGCCGCGAAGCGGGTCTCGATGACCCAGCCCTCCGCGCCGCTCCGGATCCGGATCGTCGCGGGACGGACCTTGCCCTCGCGCTCGTGCTGCTCGATCACGACGAGGTCGGCACCGTCGATGTCCAGCGTCATCGCGCCCGAGTCCTGCGCAGGCACGGTCCAGCCGGCGACGTCGGTCACGTTGCGCAGCTCGAGCGCCGCGTCCACGTCGTCGATGCTCATGTCGAGCGAGTCGGGGTCGTCGCTCCGCCCCCGCGGGTCGTCGGGGTCGAGAAACCCGGCCACCCCGCCCGCGTTGACGTCACCGACGGCCGACCAGCCGCCCGGCGGGACCTCGTACCAGAGCCCGCCAAGGATGTACGGAGCATGTCCGGGGCCCTCCACGACGCCGCGTTCGACCCCCGGCATCACCGGCAGCGTTCCCCCACCTGTCTTCATGAGCTCGGTGGACGCCTCCTCCGGCGCGCCGCTCGGGCTCACCGAAGGGCTCGGCGTGGCCGACGGCGAGTCGCTCGCCGGAGCCGACTTGACGGACGTCCGGTCCGTGCCGGGCACGGGCTCCTGCTGGTCGGCGTAGATGGCGCCGGCCGCGCCGATGCCCGCACCCGTCAGGGCCAGCACCGCGACACCAGCGGTCGCCGCCACCACGATCCGGCGCCGGCGCACGTTGCGTACCGCCCGCGTGGCCATGGCGGTGGCGTCCAGCGACCGTGGCGGCTCGATGGTGGAACCGGCGGCACGCAGGTCGGCCACCAGTGCAGCGTCCTGCTTCGCGTTGATGTCGTGCACGTTCATGATTGGTTCCCCCCGCCGTCGGACACCACGAGGGTGCGCAGGCGCGCCAAGGCTCGTGAGGCAGTGGACTTCACGGTGCCTGCGGAGATCCCGAGCTCCGCTGCGGTATCGGACTCGGAGCGGTCGAGCAGGTAGCGCAGGACCACCACGCGCCGCTGCTTGACCGACAGCGCCATGAGCGCGCGGACCAGGCGGTCCCGCTCGGCCAGCTCGGCGTCCGACGCCGGAGCGCTCCGCACCTTGGTGCTGCTCGCCGGGTCGTCCGTGAGCACCTCGCGGCGCGTGCGGCGCCACGTGTCGATGCGTGCGGTCGCGAGGACGCGGCGCGCATAGGCGAACGGGTCACCGTCGCCGACCTTCTTCCAGGCCTTGAACGTCCGCTCGAGGGCGAGCTGCACCAGGTCCTGCGCGCGGTGCTGGTCACCGCACAGCAGGTAGGCGATCCGGTACAGCGCCGGGGTGTTGGCCTGCGCGAAGACCGTGAAGTCCGCGACGGGGTCCACCCCGCTCCGGACGACGGCGATCTCGCCGGTGCCCGGCTGTACCGCTGGACTCACCGCTACCTCGCTCATCCGGGGCACCGCCCGGAGCTGTGGCCGGAACCGTGCCCCGGCACTGGTTCGCGGCGCAGCGCGCGCCGCTTCGTGTACGTCATGCACCATAGACGCAGACCAGGACCGCCGGGGTTCCGCTCTTTCCGAACTGGTTCTTACGAGGTCGTGACCGTGCCGTCCGGCACCGGGTACGCGCCGTCGCCGCCCGTACCCTTCAGGAGTGGCAAGAGTTCTCGTGATCGACGACGACGTCACCGTCGCTCAGGTGGTCGTCGCCTACCTGGAACGAGCCGGTGTGGTGGCAGAGCACGCGGCCGACGGTCCGGCCGCACTGGCTGCCGCCGCCGCGAACGCGCCCGACGCCGTGGTGCTCGACCTCATGCTGCCCGGCATCGACGGGCTGGAGGTGTGCCGCCGTCTGCGCTCGGCCCGCGCGGACCTGCCCGTCCTGATGCTGACGGCGCGGGGCGAGGAGGAGGACCGCGTGCTCGGCCTCCAGATCGGCGCCGACGACTACGTGGTCAAACCCTTCAGCCCGCGCGAGCTGGTGCTGCGTGTGCAGTCGTTGCTGCGCCGCGCGGGAGCCGCCGTCGGCCCCGCAGCCAGCGCCTCGGAGGAGCCTGCGGCAGCACCACCACCGGCAGGGGGCCTCGCGCCCGCCCAGCGGGCAGCAGGGGCCCTGTACGACGGCGATCTCCGCCTCGACCCGGCGGCCCACCGGGTCGTCCGCTCCGGCACCGAGCTGCAGCTCACCGTGCGCGAGTTCGAGCTGCTGCGCTGGTTCCTCACCCACCCAGGGCAGGTGCACGACCGGGAGTCGCTGATGCGCGGCGTCTGGGGCTGGGAGTACGGCGACCAGTCGACGGTCACGGTGCACGTCCGCAGGCTGCGCGAGAAGGTGGAGGCCGACCCGTCCCGGCCGACGCGCCTGGTGACCGTGTTCGGCGTCGGCTACCGGTGGGACCCGACGCCGTCGGGCCCCGGGTCGGGGGTCGGCGCGTGAACAACCTCGAAGGTGTGGTCCTGTCCGTCTCCGTGGCCGCCGCGGTCGGTGTCGTGGGCGTTGTCGCGCTGTTCGCCCTGGCCCGGCGCCGGGTAGCGCTCGCAGCGACCCTCGCCCCGCTCGTGGTCGTCGGATCGGTGGCGGCAGGTGTCTACGCGAGCGCACGGGCCATGTTCCTGTCGGGCAGCGACTCCACGACCGTCCTGCTGCTCCTGCTCGCGACGGTGCCGGTGGCGCTCGCCGTGGGTCTGGTGCTGACGGCCCGGATCCGGACGGTCACCAGCCAGGCCGCCGCCGAGAAGGCGGCCGCTGAGCGTGACCGTGAGGTCGAGGTACGGCGCCGCGAGATGGTGGCCTGGGTGTCGCACGACCTGCGCACGCCTCTTGCCGCTGTGCGCGCCCTCGCGGAGGCGCTGGAGGACGGCGTGGGAGCGGTGGACGAGCACGTACCCCGCATCCTGGCGGAGAACCGGCGGATGGCCGCGATGGTCGACGACCTCCTTGCGCTCTCCCGCCTGCAGTCCCCTACTGCGACGCTGCGCCGCGAGCCGGTGGCCGTCGCCGACCTCGCCTCCGACGCGATAGCTGCCGCGCAGCCCCTTGCCGACTCGGGCGGCGTGACGCTGGCATGGGACGTCACGGACCCGGTGGTGACGTCGCTGGACGCCCGGCAGGTCGGTCGGGCGCTGGAGAACCTGCTGGTGAACGCGATCCGGCACACGGGCCCCGGTGGGACGGTCCGCGTGGCCGTTGCGTGCGAGGACGACGCCGGCAGGACCGGCCGGTCCGTGGTGATCTCCGTCGAGGACGAGTGCGGCGGCATCCCGGAGGCCGATCTCGGCCGCGTCTTCGAGGCGGGCTGGCGCAGCTCGGGTGCTCGCACGCCGGAGCGCGGGGACAGCCCGGGAAGCGGAGCGGGCCTCGGCCTCTCCATCGTTCGTGGAGTGGCCGAGGCCCACGGGGGCGCTGCGAGTGTCGCCAACGTGGCGCGCGGATGCCGTTTCGACCTCCGCCTCCCCGCCTGACCGGCCCGAGTTCCGAGGACGGAGCCGTCAGAGGACGGGGCCGTCAGAGGACGCTGCGGTCAGAGGACGTGGGAGAGGAAGTCCTTCGTGCGGTCTTCCTTCGGGTCGTCCAGGACCGCGCTCGGCGGGCCGGACTCGACGATCACGCCGTCGTCCATGAACACGACGTGGTCGGCGACCTCACGGGCGAACCCGATCTCGTGCGTCACCACGATCATCGTCATGCCGGACTTCGCGAGGTCCTGCATCACCGACAGCACCTCGCCGACGAGCTCCGGGTCGAGCGCCGACGTCGGCTCGTCGAACAGCATGAGCTCCGGGTCCATCGCGAGCGCCCTGGCGATGGCGACGCGCTGCTGCTGACCACCCGAGAGCTGCGCAGGGTAGTGCTCCATCCGGTCGGACAGCCCCACGCGCTCGATGAGCTCCAGCGCGCGCTGCTTGGCCGCCTTCTTCGACATCCCCCGCACCTGCACCGGTGCTTCCATGATGTTCTCGAGCGCCGTCATGTGCGGGAACAGGTGAAACCGCTGGAACACCATGCCGATCCGCGAGCGCTGCTTGGCGACCGCCTTGGGGTGCAGCCGGTGCAGCGTCCCCTTGGCGTCCTTGCGGTAGCCCATGAGGTCACCGCCGACCATCACGGAGCCGCCGGTGATCTCCTCCAGCTCGTTGATGCAGCGCAGGAGGGTGGACTTGCCGGACCCGGAGGGGCCGAGGATCACGGTGACCTCGCCGCGCGCGACGTCGAGGTCCACGCCCTTCAGGACGTGCACGGCGTCGTGCCCGTGACCGAACACCTTGTGCACCGCACGTACGCAGACCATGTCGGTGGCGTCGGCCGGGGCGGCCGCGGAGTCAGCGACGACGCTCATGGCGTCACCTCCTTGGCGAGATCCACTTTCACTGTGCCTGCGGCCGCGATGGCGCCCTGCCTGCCACCGGGTCCCTTGCCGCCGTTCCGGCGCCGGGTGACCGTGCCGAACCCACGCCCGTAGTACTGCTCGAGGTAGTGCTGTCCCACCATCAGGATCGAGGTGATCAGCAGGTACCAGATCGCGGCGATGACCAGCAGCGGGATGGGCAGGAAGTTGCGGTTGCCGATCGCGCTCGTCGCATAGGTGAGCTCGAGCGTGAACGGCACGGCGACCACGAGGGACGTGGTCTTCAGCATCGAGATGGTCTCGTTGCCCGTCGGCGGCACGATGACGCGCATGGCCTGCGGCAGGACGACGCGGCGCATGATCTTGCCGTCCTTCATCCCGAGGGCCTTCGCGGCCTCGGTCTGGCCGGGGTCCACGGAGGTCAGGCCCGCACGCACGATCTCGGCGAGGTACGCCGCCTCGTTCAGCGCGAGGCCGAGGAGCGCCGCCCAGAACGCGGTGATGACGTCGTCCGTGCGGAACGTGAAGAACTCCGGTCCGAAGGGGATGCCCAGCGACAGCCGCGGGTAGAGCACCGCGATCAGGCCCCAGAAGATGAGCTGCGTGTAGATCGGGGTACCGCGGAAGAACCAGATGTAGACCCAGCTCACCCAGCGCATGACCGGGTTGTCCGACCGGCGCATCATCGCGAGCGTGACGGCCAGCGCCACGGCGATCGCCATGGACGCGAACGTCAGGATCAGGGTCCACATCACGCCGCGCAGCACGACGACGTCACGCAGGTACAGCCAGACGATGTCCCAGCGGAAGTTGTCGTTGGTGATCAGCGCGTTGGCCACCATGGCGGCCAGGACCAGCACGACCGCGGCCGCGACGAGGCGACCGGGCCGGGGCACTGGACGTGCGTGGATCCGGTTCGGCACCGGGTCGCGGCCCGACGCCGGAGCGTTGCTGGAGCTCATCTGACCCCTCTTCTCGTTCCTGGGGTGCTGGTCACTCGGCCGGGTTGAGCTCGGCCTCGTCCACGACGACGTCGTCGCTGCCCCAGCCGGAGAAGATCTCCTCGAGCGTGCCGTCGTCGATGAGCTTCTGCACCGCGGCCTGCACGGCCTCGGTCAGGTCCTTGTCGTCCTGGGCAACGACGATGCCGTAGGGCGCCGCGTCGTTGATCTCGCCGATGGTCTCGACCTCGCCGGACGTCTGCTCGACGGCGTAGGCGGTGATCGGCGAGTCGGCGTACATGGCCTGCAGCTTGCCGCCCACGAGGTTGGTGGTGACGTCGGCCTGCGACTCGTAGCGCACGACGTCGATGGGCTCCTCGCCGTCTTCCTCGCAGTCCTTGGCAGCCTCGGTGAGCTCGTCGTCCTGGATGGTCGAGGTCTGCACGCCGACGGTGGTCCCGCACAGGTTCTCGGGGTCGAAGTCCTCCGGGTTGTCCGCTGCGACGCCGAACTGCGAGCCCGCGACGGCGTAGCTGATCATGTTGGCCTCGGCCGTGCGCTCGTCCGTGATGGTGAACGCCGAGATACCCAGGTCGTACTTGGAGCCGATGGCGGGGATGATGCCGTCGAACGCCGCCGACTGGACCTCGGCCTCCAGGCCGAGCACCGCGGCCACTGCGGTCACCGTGTCGATGTCGAACCCGACCGGCGTCTTGCCGTCGACGTCGATGAACTCCGCCGGCGCGTACGCCGTGTCGGAGCCGACGGACAGCGTGCCCTTGTCGGCGATCTCCTTCGGGAGCATCGCGGCGATCTCTTCGTCAACCTCGATGGTCGACGGGTCGAATGCTGCCTCGGCGCTGGCCTCGTCGGTAGCGCCATCGCCAGCGGTCTGCTGCGACGCGTCGGTGCATGCGGTGAGGACAAGTGCGGCAGCGGTCAGTGCCGAGGCAGCGGTGAGGGCGGGAAGCCTGCGCATCAGGGGTCTCCTGGGTCGGATCGTTGGTGTGTCACGAGGCGGTACGACCCGGCAGATCTCCGTCGTCAGGGGAGCAGAGGACCCGACGGCGCACATGGCGCCTCGTGTGCGAGTCTCACCTAACCGTGACGCTCCGCTGACGTAAACCCGGAAGATCGAGACCGATGTCACATTGTGATGTATTACGTGTTTCGTGAACGTTTCACCCTCGTCCATATGCACTGGCCTGCGTAAACACCCTCGGCAAGCCGGCAAAGAGCCGACTTGCCGAGGGGCCGCTCACGTGTCGTGCTCGACCGGCGGTTCGGGCCGGTCCTCCGAACCGCCCTCGTGCTCCCAGCCGTGCGGCCAGTCGACCCGCTCCGGGCGCCGCACGATGGCCACGATGCTCACCAGCAGACCACCCCACACCACGATGAGCGAGACGACGAGCAGTGCGATTGCTTCGCTGGTCATGACTTACCTCCGAACCTGGGCCACGCATCGAACGCGTCGGGCTCGACGCGCCACCGCATCAGAGTGAGCACCGCGGCACCGACGAGGAGCACGACGACGGTGCCCCACCCCGCGACACCGAGGTACGCCTCCGCGTATCCCTCGTACCCGTCCTGGATCAGGCTGACGATGCGCGAGACGAGCATGTAGGTGAGCACCACGGGCCCGAGCACGATGATGCAGAAGGACCACCACCGGCCCATGCTGATCGTGGAGACGGCGTTGAGGTGGAACCGCATCTCCCCGGAACGGCGCAGCACCCAGCCGACGGCGATGGTGGTCACCACCGCGGACGCGACGATGCCGATGTTGTTGGCCCAGTTGTCGACGGTGTCGAGGGCAATCAGGCCGGTCGTCGTCGAGAAGCACAGCACCGAGATCACCGCCGCGACGATGCCGATGCGGATAGCGGCCTGCGTGCGCGTCCAGCCGAACTTCTCCTGGAACGACGCGGAGACCACCTGCAGGATCGACAGCAGGGAGGTGAACCCTGCCATCACGAGGGAACCGAAGAACAACGCTCCGAAGATCCCGCCCGCCGGCATCTGGGACACGATCGCCGGGAAGGTGACGAAGGCGAGGATCGGTCCGGAGATGCCCTCGAGCTCGGCGATGGCCATGCCCTGCTGGTTCGCGAGGAAGCCGAGCGCTGCGAACACGCCGATGCCCGCGAACACCTCGAAGCCGGAGTTGGCGAACGCGACGACGAAGCCGGGCGACGTCAGGTTGGCGCGGCGCTTCCGGTAGGAGGCGTACGTGATCATGATCCCGAACGCGATGGACAGCGAGAAGAAGATCTGGCCGTAGGCGGCGATCCACACGTTCGGGTCGGCGATCGCGCTCCAGTCCGGGGTGAACAGCGCGTTGAGGCCGTCAGCGGCGCCCGGGAGGAACAGGGCCCGCACCACGAGCGCGCCGAAGGCGAGGAAGAGGAGCGGGATGAACACGAAGTTGACCTTTTCAAGGCCCTTGACGACCCCTGCGGCCAGCACCACGATGACCGCCACCCACACGAGCAGCAGCGGGATCAGCACCGCTGGCACGAAGTCGAGCGTGAACCACGGGTCGGCACCGCCGACGTCGGCCAGCTTGAGGTAGTCCCCGGTGAAGAAGCCGGCGGTGTCGTCACCCCAGCGCAGGTCGAACGAGTACACGAAGAAGCTGAGGGCCCACGCGATGATCACCGCGTAGTAGATGGCGATCACGAAGCAGATCATCACCTGGAACCAGCCCAGGCCCTCCAGCCATCGCTTCAGCCGGCGGAACGCCAGTGGTGCCGAACCACGGAACCGGTGCCCGATCGCGTAGTCCAGAAACAGGATCGGGATGCCAGCCGTGAGTAGCGCCACCAGGTAGGGCACCATGAACGCGCCCCCACCGTTCTCGTATGCCACCCCCGGGAAGCGCCAGATGTTCCCCAGCCCGACAGCGGATCCGATCGCGGACAGGATAAATCCCAGCTGTCCGCTGAACTGCTCACGCTTCTCGGGCTCCGCGGTAGTTCTCTGCGCGTCGCTCATACCCTGATCTTCCGAGGAAATCCCCCCGAATGCGAAATCGGCTCGCCGAGAACTTCACCGAAGATTCACCGCGGGGGCACGGCGAGGCTCAGCCGGCGACCAGTTCTGCCACGTATCCGCCCCGGAACTTGCCCGTCGGGTCGAGGCGCGCGGCCAGCTCCGCGAAGTCGCCGAACCGCGGGTAGAGGCCCGGAAGGTCGGCCACGGGGACCGTGAACAGCTTGCCCCAGTGCGGGCGCGCACCGAGCGGCAGGAGCACCGCCTCCAGCTCGGGCAGGGCGGCCCGCACCGCCGGCCAGTCCTGCTTCCACGTGAAGTGGAACGCGAGGCTGTCCTCTGGCGTGGTGCTGAGCCACTGGTCGTCGCCGGCGATCGTCCGGATCTCGGACGTGAGCAGCAGCGGTCCGATCCGGTCCCCGAGGGCCCGCACGGCGCGGACGGCGTCGGGACCCGCCGTACGCGGCAGGAGGTACTCCGACTGCAGCTCCTCGCCCAGGGACGGCGTGAAGTCCAGCCGGAAGTGCGGCAGCCGCTCGAACCACGGTCCAGGCACGCCGCCCTGCTCCGTGCACGCCACCGCGGCGACGTCGGGCAGTGGGTGCATCGGGCCGACGGCGGGCTCGGCGCCCAGACCGGTCAGCAGGCCGGCGGCCGGCCCGTCGGCCGACGGCGTCTCCCCGCTGGTCGAGCCTGCCGAGACCCGCGACTTGCACCACACCATGCGAACGTCGGGCTCGTACCAGCTGGTGAAGACGCTCACGGAGTAGGCGCTGCCCATGACGGCGTCGAGATGCTCGAACAGCGCGTCCCACGGCAGCCCGGTGAAGACGTCCTGGCGCACGTCGAACGCCGGCACGGTGGCCAGCTCCACGCGCGTCACGATGCCGAGGGTCCCGAGCGCCACCACGGACCCCGGGAAGTCCGCGTCGCCCCTGCGCAGGGTCAGCACCTCGCCGGTGGCGGTCATGAGCTCCACCCCGACGACGTCGCCCGCCAGCGAGCGCGTCCCGTCACCCGAACCGTGGGTGCCCGTCGCGACGGCTCCGGCGACGGAGATGTGCGGCAAGGAGGCCATGGCGGCCAGCGCACGACCCTTGGCGTGCAGGTCGGCCGCGACCTCCCCGTAGCGCAGGCCCGCACGGACCGACGCCACCCCCGTCCCTTGGTCGACCTCGAGGGCCGGCATGCCGTCGTCGAGCAGGTCGAGCTGTACGTGCACACCCGTCGTGTCGGCGACGTCGCAGAACGAGTGGCGCGAGCCGAGAGCCCGGACGCGGGGCTCACCGGCGACGATGCCGGTGAGCTCCGCGAGGTTCCGGGGGCGCTCGATGCGCGCGGAGGAGTAGGTGAGGTTCGCTGCCCAGTTCTTCACCGGACAAGAGTGCCACTCCTGCGTCGGGGTCCGACTCAGGCGCTGGCGGCGGCCTTGCGGACCACGGGGATCCGTTGACTGATACCGACCATGTCCAGGACCTCCATCACCACGGCGGACGGCTCACGGAGCAGGACGGGCGAACCCGTCTCCTCACCGAGCACGAACACCTGCAGGATGAAGGCCACCCCGGAGGAGTCGATGAACGTGACATCCCGCGCGTCGACGATGACGGGTTCGGGATCGGGTCGTGCGGCGAGCGTGGCCATCGCCTCGCTCGCGTTCTCGCGCAGCAGCGCGTCGATGTCGCCCCAGAGGGTCAGCACCGTGCCCTCGTAGGTGTTCCGGCAGGCGATACCAGAGCCCGGGCGTCCGGGAACCAGGTCCTGCGCTGAGTCTGACGGGAGAGGGTCCATGGGGTCATTCGCTCCGTCCTGCATTGGTCGAGCCTCGACTTCGCTAGACACTGACTTCTACACACTGACTTGCACTGACGACTTGGACGCTTCTTGGTGCTCTCTGACCGCTCCTTGGTCGGGAGGGGCAAGAATTGCCTAGGGCGAGTGTTCACCCGACAACCGACTTCCGTCCACCCCCAGGGCGTTACGGTCACGTTGCACGGAGGAGAACTGCCGGCCTCCGCTTCCTCGCGGGCCTGCTCGCCACCCGTCGGAGAGGGCCTCAGACAGGGTCGGTCACGTCCGCAACCGTGGCGTCGAGCGCCGCCGTGAGATCGACGGCGTCAACCGTGGCGCCCACACCGTGAGCACCTCCGCCGATCGACACCGGCCCCGGCTCACTGAGCCGAGAGTCTGCGACGACGGGCCACCTGTGGAACGAGCCGAACGGTGTGATGGTTCCCCGCTCGTAGCCCGTGACCTCGAAAGCCACCTCCTTGCTCGGCATCGACAGCCGAGACACGCCGAGCAGCGCACGCAGCTTCGGCCACGAGATCTGCCGGTCACCGGGAACCAGCACGAACAGGTAGTCCTCGTCCGCCCGGCGCACGACGATCGTCTTGATCAGCTTCGCCGGGTCGACGCCGCGGGCGGCGGCGGCCTCGGCGAGGCTGGCGACCTGACCGTGCCGCGTCACCTCGAACGGGATACCCGCCTCCTCGAGCGCGGCCACGGCGCGTTCTTCACTCATGAAATTTCCTATCCCGAAAATGCACGTCTTCGTTGTCTCGCAATATGGTCAAGACATCGCCAGGGGGCAACTCAGGCCCTGTGCTGATCGTCCGGGTCGTACTCGGTGCGCTCGGTACGCCAGTACTCGGCGCCGTCCCGCGTCCGTTGCACCAGGCCCTGGTCCACCATGGCACGTCTGAGGCCGGCCGGGTCCTGAGTCAGCTCGCGCAGCCGATCGGTGAGCTCCCGCTCCGTCACCGGCTCCAGCAGCACGGGCATCGCCTGGACCGCCAGATAGCGCGTCACGGCGATCTTGTCGCGCCACTTCCGCGGCATCGACTCCAGGCGACCAGAACGCAGGAAGCGCCGCGGGTCCCCCTTGGACCCTGCGGCGCCTGCCGTCGCCGGCTCGGGCGGCGTCTGCTCGACTGTCACGAACGGCTCGTCACTCCTCTGGCTGCTCGTCGACCGGCGCGAGCTTCTCCTCGGGGAGCGTCGCCGTGGGGCTGGAGGACGCCGAGGAGGTCGGCGTGGGAGCCGGCTCGTCGTCGCTCGGGCACGGGTCGGGCTCCTCGGCGTCGGCAGCCGTCTCGGCACTCGAGGCGGATGCCTCGTCGGACTCGGTCCCGTCGGGACACGCCGGGTCGGAAGGGCTCGGCGCGGGCTCCGACGGAGACGGTGACGGTACGGGCTCCGACGGGGTCGGCGTCGGCTTGGGATTGGTCGGCGTCGGCTTCGGGTTCGTCGGAGTCGGGTCAGGATCCGTCGGACTCGGCTTGGGGTCCGTCGGAGTCGGCTTCGGGTTCGTCGGTGTCGGCTTGGGACTCGACGGCTTGTCACCGCCCGGCTTGTCACTGCCCGGCTTGCTACCGCCCGGCTTGTCGCCCGGCCGGTCCCCAGGCTTGGAACCAGGCTTGCGGGGGCCGTCGTCGGAGCTGCCGTTCTTCGGCTTCGGGTCGAGCGCCGGCTTGTAGCGCGGGGTCGCGGAGTCCGTGGGCTCCCAGGTGCCGACGTCGGACGGGTCGATCGCGCGGTTGGGGATCGAACCCGCCGCGAAGAACTCGAAGTGCCACGGCTCCGGCTTCGAGCCGTCGAGCTGGGCCCACGACGGGTTGTCCCAGCCGTAGTCCGGGCCGTGCACGCGCAGCCATACGTACTCGGGCGAGTTGCCGCCGGCGATCGGGTTGTCCAGGTCCACCGCGATGCCCCAGCCGTGGTTCGAGGTGCCGGGGATCGCCGCGAGGTGGGGCTTCGCGCTGGCCACCGCGACCTGAAGCTCGTAGGACCGGTAGGAGTCGGTGAGCGGGATCGGGTAGCCGAACTCCTGCTCGAACTGCTCGCTGAGCGCCGTGAACCGCTCGGCCGCGTCGCAGCGCAGCATGTGCCCTGGCGCGAAGTCCAGGGGACACAGCACGTCGGCAGGGATGCGGCCGTTGGCGTACCCGGTGGTGGTGCCGCCGAACATGCTCACCACGTCGAGCAGGCTCTCTCGCAGCGAGAAGCCTCGGCGCTGCTCCGAACCCTGGCCCTCGCCCTCGACCTCGACCAGCGCGTTGGGCACCGAGGGGTCCAGCATGTTCGCGAGGCGGACGGCCGCGATGACCACCTCGTCGTAGGTGATGTAGCCGGCCTGCGGGTCTTCGTCGTGCGGGTCGATCACCGAGGTGCGCTCGTTCGACACCTGCACCGCCGGCGGGGCGTCGTCCTCGGGCCGGGGCACGTGCGGGGTCGTGCCCCGCTCGGGGCCGGTGTCCTGTTCGGAGTCGTCCCGCTCGGTGTCGGCGTTCTTCTTGGCACCGTCCTGCTTGGCGCCGCCCTTGCCCTCACCGTCACGCGCGGAGCCGTCACGCTTCCCTGCGTCGTCGCCCTTCTCTGCGCCGGCTTCCTTGTCGCTGTCCGCGGCGTCGTCGTCGGCCTGCTGGGAGTGGCGCGCCACCGGAGCGTCCTCGAGGCGGAGGCCCTCGTTGTTCTCACCGAACGCCAGCTGCTGCATCTGGTACGTCGTGTAGAGCATGCCGAGCTCGGCAGCAGCCTGGGCGACCGTGGGGCTGAAGTTCGGGCCCTCCTCCTGTGCCTGTTCCTCGGCCCGCTCGAGCACCGCGACGATCTGGCTCAGCGTGACGCCGTCCGGCGCGGAATCGGTCTCGCCGACGGTGACGCTCTCGATCAGCCCATAGAGGCGGATCGGCAGCTCGCCGTCGTTGCCGCCGGACGGGTGCGAGGCCGGGACGCTCGCCGAGGCGGTGAACAGCACACCCGCTGCGATCACCGTGGCGACTGCTCCGGTCCAGGCGGGACGGAGGAACCTCCGCAGGCCGGTACGGAAGTTGTGCGGAACGAGCTTCTTCGCCTGGTCGTTCACGCGTCGCCCCCTCGGTCGGTGCGCCATCTCACGGTGCATTGCGTTCCGTTCGGATCCTTGCACAGGACTATCACGTCGAGGTGAACTCAAGTGGCGTAATTTTCAGCGCTCAGGTGAACCGCTGTCCCCTGGGACGGTCCGAAGGTTCCGACATCGGCGACAGGCTCCACGATCGTCAAGAGTAACGATTCGGGCGTATAGCGCAATGAGGTCTTCCGGGTACATCTCGGATGCTCCACACTGGCCCGCGTCCGTACGTGCGCTTCCGCGCCCGCAGTCGAGCGGCCGGAACAGTGGCCGTGAAAGGAAAGTCCCTCATGACCGAGACCTCCAGTGCACCTGCCGTCCAGGGCGCGGTCCAGGACCCGCAGGCGAACACCCTGGCCATCGTGGGCTTCATCCTCGCTTTCATCGCCCCGCCGATCGGGATCGTCGTCTCGGCGATCGCCGTCTCGAAGGCCGGCAAGGCCGGCCTCGACAGCAAGCTCTCGAAGTGGGGCCTGGGTCTCGCGATCGCCTTCACGCTGGTGTACCTCGCACTGGTCGCCGCCGGCGTCTACGCGGCGCTCGCTGTGCCGACCATGTGACCGAGCTCGACCCGGGCGCCCGCACGGCACCCAGCAGCATCACCAGCAGCGCGGAGGCTGCCGCCCCAGGGGCGGCGGCCTCTGCCGCTTCAACGGGCGATACCGGTCTATCCAAGTCCATTCGGATACTCCAGAATATGGCCTGACATTTCCTAAAACCTGCAACCAGGGGAGCACTACCACCATGACCACGCCCGACACCACGACGCCCGAGGCCACTGTCGACGAGAACGCGGCGGCGACCGCCACCCAGGTCGTGGAGGCCGAGCCTGCCGCGTCGGAGGTGACGTCCGAGGCGAAGGCCGAGGCCGAGACGCAGGCCGTGGCCACCGAGGCCGTGGCCGCCGAGAGCCCGGCAGCGGTGACCCCCACGGAGTCCGTCACCGAGACCGCTGTGGCCGTGGCCGAGCCTGCCCCGGAGACCGCCGTCGTCGCGGGTGCCGCCGAGACCGTCGAGGAGGAGGACCCGCAGACCACGGTCTTCAGCCTCCTCACCTTCTTCCTCGCCGCGCTGCCGGTCATCGGCGTCATCCTGAACGCGATCGCCGTCGCCCGCGCCGGCAAGGAAGGCTTCGACCTGTGGCTCGCTCGCTGGGGCCTCGCGCTCGCCATCATCGAGACCATCGGCGCCCTGGCCCTGGTCGCCCTCGGCTACTACCTGGGCATGCTGACGGCCGGCACCGCCTGAGCGGCCGTCCCGGCTCCTCCACCCGGCCCGCCCGCCGGCCCCAGACGTACCAGACCCTCAGGTCACTCCCGTGGCCTGAGGGTCTGACGCTTTCTCAGCGGGCAGAGCGGGTGAAATTTCGCTAACCGTCACATCGTGGTCATTCGGCCGACACCGCCCACATCGACGATGAACGCGTCCAGGTCAGTCTCGAGGAAGGTCTGTCCCATGTCGCAGCTCGTCGTCCAGCGAGGCCTCCAGCGAGGCCCCGGGCAAGGGGTCCGGCGAGGACCTCGAACCCGCCCCCTGATCGCGTCGGTCACGGCCTTGGCGCTCGCCGCCCTGCTGACGGTGCTGCTTCCGCAGCCCGCTGGCGCCTACCCGCCGGACCTCCCGTCCAAGGCAGTGGCACAGTCAGAGCTCGACGCTCTCACGGTGCGGGCGGAGAGCTCCTCCGCCCCGTACGACCGCGACCTGTTCCCCCACTGGATCACCATCGACGGCTGCACCACCCGCGAGACCGTCCTGCGGCGCGACGGCGACGGCGTGGAGGTCGGCAGCGACTGCTATCCGACGGCGGGCAGCTGGTACAGCGAGTTCGACGGCGAGACCCGGACCGCGCCTGCCGACGTGCACATCGACCACGTGGTGGCCCTCTCCGAGGCCTGGGACTCCGGTGCCAGCGAGTGGACCACCGACCGCAGGCAGGACTTCGCGAACGACCTCACGGGCCCGCAGCTGATCGCCGTCACCGCCGAGGTGAACATCTCGAAGAGCGACCACGACCCCGCCGAGTGGGTTCCCCCGCTCGCCAGCAAGCGCTGCGCCTACGCGAAGATGTGGATCCACACGAAGTCCCGGTGGGACCTCAGCGTGGACCCGGCGGAAAGGACGGCACTGCAGCCGCTGCTCGACACCTGCTCGTACTGATCTCGTCCCGGCACGCGCAAGGGGGCAGACACTCCGTCACCGAACGTGACCGGGGCGCCCCAGCCGGACATGGGCCAGGGCAGCGTAGAGCGCCGTCTCAGCGTCCCGCGCGGCCTCGTAGGCGTCCTGGCAGGCGGCGTATCCCGCACAGGCCAGGTCGAGCACACCGATCGCCGCACCGGAGGCGTCCTCTGCCCGAGTCGGGTCACCACCGCTACCGAACGCCGGGAGCTCCGCCGCGCGCCGCTGCGCGACACGCAGGCCGGCGACCCCAGCGGCATGCCGGGCCCGACCCGCCTCCAGGGCGGACGCGTAGGTGTCGAGCACCGCGGCCACAGCGCCGAAGCCCGGCGCGCCGTCCCGCACGGCACGTGCCCCCGCACGGACCGCACCGGGGTCGCCGTCGGGCAGACGAGCGACCGCGGCGTCCCAGCCGGACGCGGTGACCCCCAGGTCGGCGAGCATGCGCGCGACCTGCTCCGGCGCTCCGCCGTGCTCGAACGCCTGCCGGGTGCGGCTCAGACCGTTGATCCGTACCTCGCACAGGTCGATGAGCTCGGTGAGGGTCATGTCGGCGCGTCCGCGACGGGCCGACACATCGGCGTCGACCTCCAGCTGCTCAGGCATCCCGCTCCCTCCGGCGTACCCGCACGTCACACGGATCTCGGCAGCCTAGGTCCCCGTCGGCGCCGGCGACATGGGGAGCGATCCCCATGTTCCAGGAACCGGTCGGGGTACCGTCGTGGCAAATCACCTTGCCGCGCCTGGGAGAATGAGGGGTTGTGAGTACCGAGCCTTCTTCCACCCCAGTGTCCGACGGCGATCGCGGCCGCCCGGGCGGAGGCCGGAACCGTCGCAGCGGGGCGGGCAAGCAGGACCGACAGAACCGTCGCCCCCGGCGCACGGGGCCGCAGCGCGTCTCGACGGCCCAGCTCGAGGCGGCGGCCGCCAAGCGGGCCGCCGTCGAGGTGCCGCCCATCACCTACCCTGCGCAGCTGCCCGTGTCCGCGCGCCGGGCGGACATCGCCGCCGCGATCCGCGACAACCAGGTCGTGATCGTGGCCGGTGAGACCGGCTCCGGCAAGACGACGCAGATCCCGAAGATCGCCCTCGAGCTGGGCCGTGGGCGCCAGGGCCAGATCGGGCACACGCAGCCCCGTCGGTTGGCCGCGCGCACGGTCGCGGAGCGGATCGCCGAGGAGCTCGGCACCCAGCTCGGCGGCGTGGTGGGCTACCAGGTCCGGTTCACCGACCAGTCCAGCGAGGACACGCTGGTCAAGGTCATGACCGACGGCATCCTGCTCGCCCAGATCCAGCGCGACCCGCAGCTGCTCGCCTACGACACGATCATCATCGACGAGGCGCACGAGCGGTCCCTGAACATCGACTTCCTGCTCGGCTACCTGTCGCGGCTGCTCCCCCAGCGGCCGGAGCTCAAGCTGATCATCACGTCGGCCACGATCGACTCGGAGCGGTTCGCCGCGCACTTCTCCCCCGGCGCCCTGGCGCAGCGGGGCGGCGCGCCGGACTACGTCACCGACGTGCTCCCCGCGCTCGCACCGATCGTCGAGGTCTCCGGCCGCACGTTCCCGGTGGAGATCCGCTACCACCCGCTGTCGCCGGACGAGGATCCCGCGCAGGGCGGCCCTGCCGACACCGACCGGTCCCGGCAGGACCGACCAGCGGGGAACGGGCGCTCCGGTGGGAACGCCCGACCGACGGGAGCGAAGGGGCCTCGACCGGCGACGGGCGCCCGGCCGGCGAAGCGAGGCGGCGAGGAGAAGGATCTCGTCACCGGCATCATCGAGGCGTGCGACGAGCTGTTGCGCGAGGGGAACGGCGACATCCTCGTGTTCCTCTCGGGTGAGCGCGAGATCCACGACACCGCTGACGGGCTCGCCGGGCACCTCAAGGAGCGCGCCCGGGACCCGAAGCATCCGCAGCACGTCGAGATCCTGCCGCTGTACGCACGACTGTCGAGCGCCGAGCAGCACCGGGTGTTCCAGCAGCACGCCTCGCGGCGCATCGTGCTGGCGACCAACGTCGCCGAGACGTCGCTGACCGTGCCGGGGATCCACTACGTGGTGGACCCTGGCACGGCCCGCATCAGCCGCTACTCCAAGCAGACCAAGGTGCAGCGGCTCCCGATCGAGCCGGTTTCGCAGGCCTCCGCCAACCAGCGCAGCGGCCGTTCGGGCCGGGTCGCCGACGGCATCGCGATCCGCCTCTACTCGGAGGACGACTTCAACGGCCGCCCCGAGTTCACCGAACCCGAGATCCTGCGTACGTCCCTGGCCTCCGTGCTCCTGCAGATGATCTCCGTCGGCGTGGTCAGCACGCCTGACGACGTCGCCCGCTTCCCCTTCGTCGAGCCGCCGGACACGCGCGCGATCCGCGACGGCGTCCAGCTGCTCACGGAGCTCGGCGCACTGGAGGAGGCCGACGGCGTCACCCGGCTCACCGACGTCGGCCGGACGCTCGCCCAGCTCCCCATGGACCCGCGCCTGGCGCGCATGGTCCTCGAGGGATCACGGCACGGCGTGGCCCGCGAGGTGGCGATCGTCGCGGCGGCGCTGTCGATCCAGGACCCCCGCGAGCGCCCGGCCGAGCAGCGCGCGCAGGCCGACCAGCTGCATGCCCGGTTCGCCGACCCGCGGTCCGACTTCCTCACCTATCTCAACCTCTGGGAGTACGTGCGGGAGCAGCAGCACCTGCTGTCGGGCTCGGCCTTCCGCCGCCAGTGCAAGGCCGAGTACCTGAACTTCCTGCGGATCCGCGAATGGCAGGACGTCGTGGCCCAGCTCCGCGAGATGTCGAAGCCACTGGGCATCGAGATGTCGTTCCAGCCGCGCCACCGTCCCTCCGCCGAGCCTGGACGGAGCGTCGGCGACCGGACCGGTGAGGCGGAGGTCGGCACGGACGAAGCGCCGTCGTACCGCCAGACCTGGGACGACGACACCATTCACAAGTCCCTGCTGGCGGGGCTGCTCTCGCAGCTCGGTATGCAGGACACCGGTGAGGTGAAGGCCTCTGCGGTAGCCCATCTCCGTGGGCAGCAGCGGGAGGTGGCGCTCAAGCGCGCCAAGAAGCAGGCCCGCAACGAGTACATCGGCGCCCGCGGGGCGCGGTTCGCGATCTTCCCCGGGTCCCCGCTGTCGAAGAAGCCGCCGGTGTGGATCATGGCGGGCGAGCTCGTCGAGACCAGCCGCCTGTGGGCACGGGACGTGGCTCGCATCCAGCCCGAGTGGGCAGAGGACCTGGCCGGGGAGCTCGCCAAGCACACCTACTCGGACCCGCACTGGTCGTCCAAGCAGGGCGCGGCCATGTGTACGGAGAAGGTGCTCCTGTACGGGGTGCCCATCGTGTCCGACCGTCGAGTGCTCTACGCGAAGGTGGACCCAGAGGCGGCGCGCGAGATGTTCGTGCGGCACGCGCTCGTGGAGGGTGACTGGACCACGCACCACCGGTTCTTCCATGACAACCGTGCGCTCCTCGAGGAGGCCGGCGAGCTCGAGGCCCGTTCCAGGCAGCGCGGCCTGGTCGCCGACGAGGACGATCTCTTCGCCTTCTACGACGAGCGTGTCCCCGACTCCGTGGTGTCCGCCGCGCACTTCGACCGCTGGTGGTCACGCGCGCGCAAGGAGACGCCGGATCTGCTCGCCTTCACGATGGAGCAGCTCGTCGGTGACGCGTCCGTTGACGCCACCGCGTTCCCCGAGAAGTGGCCCCAGGGCGAGCTCTCCCTGCCGCTCACCTATCAGTTCCAGCCGGGGTCCGACGCCGACGGTGTCACCGTGCACATCCCCATCGCCGTGCTCGCGCGAGTGGTGCCGGACGGGTTCGACTGGATGGTGCCAGGGCTCCTCGAGGAGCTGACGATCGCGACCATCAAGTCGCTGCCCAAGGTGGTGCGGCGCGAGCTCGTGCCTGCTCCCGACGTGGCGCGCGAGGTCGTCGGCTGGATCCGTGCCGAGTGCCCTGCCTGGGACGACGTCGTCAGGGCCGGCGACATGGCGGAGCCCTACGTCAGCGCGTTCACGCGGGCGGTCCGGGCGCTCCGCGACGTCGTGGTGCCGCCAGAGGTCTGGGACGACGAGCGGGTCGCGCGTCTTCCTGGGCATCTGCGGATGACGTTCCGAGTCATCGAGGAGCGCGGGCGGGGACGCGACGCGTCGTCGATCGTGCTGGACGAGTCGAAGGATCTGTTGCTGCTGCAGCGCACGTTGGCGGGGCGGGCGGAGGCGGCGGTGCGGTCGGCTGTGAAGGGCGCAGTTGGTCGGGCATTGGCTGAGGCTCGTTCTTCGGGTGTTTCGGGTGCTTCGGGTGCTTCGGGTGCTTCGGCTGGGGCGGGTGCGGAAGGCGAAGACCCTCGCGCGGACGCGTTCACGGGCCCCAGGGGGCCCTCCACTTCGGGAAGGGATACGTCCGCGCGAGGGTCTTCGCCTTCCGCACCCTCCATAGGCCCGTCGCCTTTGGAGGTGGGCAGCAGCTCCAGTCGGGGGGTGGTTGGCGGGGGTGTTGGTGTCGGAGCCTCCGGGAGTGCCGGGGGTGGTGATGTCGTTGGCGAGCAGAGCGGGCTGACGTCTTGGCCTTCCGGGCTGCCCGACGGCGGAGTGTTGCCTCTGTCCGTGTCCACCGACGTCGGGGCCGGGGTGGTGGTGCGGGGGTTCCCGGCGCTCGTGGAGGAGGCTGCTCCCAAGGTAAAGGGGCAGGCTCGGTCCATGGGGGTGGCCCTCCGGATCCTGGCGGACGAGACGCAGCGGGACGCGCTGCATGCCGCCGGGGTGCGGCGGCTCCTGTTGTCCGAGGTCGCGCTGGGTACCGGGCGGATCACCACGCGGTGGACCGCGACGCAGTCGTTGACGATGGCGGCGTCGCCGTATCCGAATACCGAGGCGCTGGTCGCCGATCTGCAGCTGGCGGCTGTTGTCTCGTTGACGTCTGGTGCGGACTCGGCGCGGTACGACACGCCGCCGGGCGGGTTGGACGCTGCATCGGTGCGGTCCGCTGCTGCGTACGCCGACGCGCTGGCGTTCGTACGGAAGCACCTGGAGGACGAGGTGTACCGCGTCGTCGGGCACGTGGTGGCCGCGCTGTCGGCGAGCCGGACGCTCGAGGCGGAGATCCGCGCGTCGGGCAGCCTTGCCCTCCTGAACACGCTGCAGGACCTCCGCGAGCACCGCGTGAGCCTGGTCAACGACGGGTTCGTGTCCGCGACGCCCCCACGCCGGCTGCCGCACCTGGCGCGCTACCTGCGGGCGGGCTCGCACCGCCTCACGAAGGCGGCGGAGAACCCAGCTCGGGACGCCGACCTCGCCTGGCGGATCGGCGACGTGACCGCCGCCTACGAGAAGGCGCAGGCAGCGTACGCGGCAGGCTCCCCCGACGCCGCCCGCGCCGCCGAGCTGGCCGACGTGCGGTGGATGCTCGAGGAGCTGCGCGTCTCGTTGTTCGCGCAGCAGCTCGGCACGGACGGCCCGGTCAGCGAGAAGCGGATCCGCAAGGTGCTGGCGCCGAACGGCTGGTGAGTCCGGCGCCGGCCGGTGCGTCTCGCCGCGGTCAGGGACTCAGCGCTTGAAGGCCGCTCGGCCGTAGCCGCTTCATCAGGCGACGTTCGCCCTTCTTGACGAGCACCACCTGCACCGCCGTGTTGCGGTACCTGTAGGACTCCGTGCCTGCGCCGCCGCCGTTCTTCGCCCAGCCGAGCCACCCGATCCCGGACACGTGGACGCGGTAGTAGATGTCATACCGCTTCGCCATCTCGCCGGTGAGGCGCATCTTGTAGGCGGAGGTGCGGTTCTTGCCGTGGTACGTGCCGGCGACCTTCGTGTCGCGCACGTAGGACCGCCAGCCGTCGCCCTCCACCTTGGCCGCCACCTGGACCCCGCCCGAATACCGGCCGTCCACGTCCACCCGCACGGCGTTCAGCCGCTGTGCGGTGCTGGTGTGGCCCGCGGCGTCAAGGACCCCTGGCTCGCCCCCTAGCCAGGTCAGGGGCGGGCCGGGGGAAAACCCGATGGCTCCCGGCTCGCCACACGCATACCGTCGAGGGCATGAGCACACCGAAGCTGTCCCGTCCTCGCCAGGGCCGCATGATCGCAGGCGTCTGCGCCGGTATCGCCCGCCGCTTCGGCTGGGACCCCACCATCGTGCGGGTCGTCGCGGTCGCCTCGATCCTCATCCCCGGTCCGCAGGTCCTGGCCTACCTGATCTGCTGGGTCTTCATCCCGAACGAGCGCCAGGCCGCCTGACCAGCCCGGCCGGCGAGGCGTGCTCCGCCCTGACGATCCAGTTCTCGCGCGCCGACCCCCCGTTTCCCAGGGCTCGTTCAGGGCCGGACCGGGGGATCACCGGATACCCCGGTCGCCGCACCGCGCGTAGCGTCGAAGCCATGAGCACACAGACTCTCTCCCGTCCGCGCCGGGGGCGCATGATCGCCGGCGTCTGCGCCGGCGTCGCCCGCCGATTCGGTTGGGACCCCACTCTGGTGCGGGTCCTCACCGTCGCGTCCTTCCTCATCCCCGGGCCGCAGTTCCTCGCGTACCTCGCGTTCTGGATCCTCATGCCGAACGACCCCGCGTAGGCCTGCTCGCGCCTCCGACACGCCGGGACCCGGGCATTTTCACCCCGGGCCTGGCGTGTCGTCGCAGGTTTCTGCAACGCTTGCAGCAAGATCCGGAAACGGCCGTGCAATGCCGCACGCACCAAGCCCGGGACGACGCCGCAAGGAGCCGCAATGACGCGCCATCCGAACGTGCCACGCCGCCTGCTCGCCACCCTGACGACCATTGCCACCGCATTCACCCTCGGCCTGGCGGGGGCCGCGGCCATGCCCGCGGCGGAACCGGCCCGCGCCGCGACCCCTCCGCACGGCGCCGGAGACGTCATCCTCAACCTGTTCCAGTGGACCTGGGACTCCGTCGCCGCGGAGTGCGCCGACGTCGTCGGCCCCGCCGGGTTCGGCTACGTGCAGGTCTCCCCGCCGATGGAGCACATCCGTGGCACGCAGTGGTGGACGTCGTACCAGCCGGTGAGCTACCGGATCGAGTCAAAGCTCGGCACCCGTGCCGAGTTCGCGAACATGGTCGCCACCTGCGACGCCGCCGGGGTAGGTGTGATCGCCGACGCGGTCGTGAACCACATGGCCGGCGCCGGCCAGTCGGGTACCGGCGTGGCCGGGACCGCCTACTCGGAGGACAACTTCACCGGCACGTACGGAGCGCAGGACTTCAACGACTGCCGCACCGACATCGCCGACTACACGAACCGCTACGAGGTCCAGCACTGTCGGCTGGTCGCGCTGCAGGACCTGCGCACGGGTTCCGACTATGTGCGCGGCCGGCTCGCCGCCTATCTCGACGACCTGGTCTCGCTCGGCGTGGACGGGTTCCGGATCGACGCGTCGAAGCACGTCCCGGCGTCGGACCTGGAGGCGATCAAGTCACGGATGAGCAACCCGAACGTGTTCTGGGTGCACGAGGTGATCGGGGCCGCCGGCGAGCCGATCCAGCCGGCCGAGTACCTGGGCAGCGGCGACTCGCACGAGTTCAACTATGCGCGGCAGCTCAGGGCGAACTTCGACGGGCAGATCAAGAACCTGCGGTTCATCGGCGACGGCAAGCTGCCGTACGACCGGGCCGGCGTGTTCGTGGACAACCACGACACCGAGCGCAACGGCGAGTCCATGAACTACAAGTGGGGCGCCAAGTACGTACTGGCCAACACGTTCCTGCTGTCCTGGCCGTACGGGTCCCCCACCGTGTACTCGGGCTACGAGTTCTCGAACCACGACGCCGGCGCACCCGGCGCCACCACGGCCACCGTTCCCGACGCCACCTGCGGCGCCGGGCAGTGGACCTGCACGCAGCGCTGGACGGAGGTTCGCGGCATGGTCGGGTTCCACAACGCGGTGGCCGGCACCCAGGTCACGAACTGGTGGGACGACGGCGGCAACCTCGTGAGCTACGGCCGAGGCGATCGGGGGTACGTGGTGCTGAACAACACGGCGTCGACCGTACAGCGCTCGTTCCACACCTCGCTGCCCGCCGGTACGTACTGCGACGTCGTGGCGTCCTCGGACTGCTCGGTGACGCGGACCGTCAACGGGGACGGCTGGTTCACGGCGTCGATCCCGGCGTACGGCGCCCTGGCGCTCCACGTGAACGCCCGAGGCTGACCGAGGGCGACTACACCCGTGCGGGGTGTGTTGCGCAGAGTAGACACGGTCTGCTCAGCGCAACACACTCCGCAGATCTGAGGTCATCTCGCCGGTCGAGCGACAAGCTCGACCAGCGGAGGACTCAGCGGAACAGCTTGCGTGCCTTGCCCAGATCGAGGAAGACCGTCTCGCCCGTCGCGTCCTGGACGCCGTCGTTGTCCGTCACGGCGTACACGCGGCCGTCGCCTCCGATCGTCAGGCCCTCGAGCTTCTCCTGCGTCCAGCCGTTGGTCGCGCGCAGTGCGGGCAGCACGTCGATCGCCAGGTGCTTGCGCAGCACCGGGACGGTCCCCGGCCGCGGGTCGCGCTCCGGCAGGTCGACCGTGTACACGGCCTTGAGCTTCGCTGCAGGGCCGTTGAGCTTGTCGCGCTCGATGACCGCGAGCGTGTCGCGGTCCACCACCGTGACCTCGGACAGGCCCACCCAGTCGCCGTCGGCCGTCGGCCGGGACAGCGGGTAGCCGAACCAGGCCCACTCGCCGGTCGCGACGTCGTAGCGTCCGATGCGGGCGTAGCCGCCCACACCGTCGTCGCTGGTCAGGCCGCGCTGCAGTGCGACGAACAGGTGCTCGCCGGTCCGGTCGACGGTGCCGGACACGCCCTCGATGCCCCACTTGCCGAGGCCGTCGGCGACGTCGTCGGGCAGGCTGACGCGCTCCTCGACCCGGCCCGACGCCGACACGCGCACGAGCGCGTTCTCCGGCCCGGTCGCACCCTCGACGCCCAGCCAGAATCCGCCCGGCTTGCCCTTGACCGACGGCCGGGCCCAGATGCCCTCGGCGTCCAGACCGACCGGCGAGCCGTCCTCCGTGACGACGATCTCGCGGTCGATCACCGCGGGCCCGGCGTTCTTGCCACGCTGGCCGGCGGTCGAGACGGAGAGGATCGACGTGGGCGACATCGCGGCGTCGGTCACGGTCCAGAGGCGGTCCCGCTTCGTCGGGTCAGCGGAGAGGGCCCCGAGCGCGGTCCAGCCGATGGGCTTCGCCGTCCCGGCCTCGGTGCGCGCGTCAGCGGACACGATGGACGGGAACGCGGGCGTGCCCGCGGCACCCCGCAGGTACCGCTGGCCCTTGCCGAACACGGACACGGAGGCACGGACGCCGTCCTCGGCCGAGTCCTCCTCGGAGGACACGACGAGCAGGTTCCGCGACGGCACAGGCAGGAGCCCTTCCGGGCCGTTGGTCGTGGCCAGGACCTGCACGGACCGCGGGGAAGCCGGGTCGGACACGTCGTAGACAGCCACGAAGTTGGACCGCTCGGAGCCCACGAACGCGTAGCGGACGCCGTCGAGCGTCGCGACCGCGAGACCCTCCATCTCCACGCCCTTCTTGCCCGCGCGATCGTCGTTGTGCAGGCCGACGCGCACGGCGAGCTCCTCGAGCTCGGCACCCGCGTCCCACACGACGTCGCCCGTCGCGGCCTCGAAGACCGTCCAGCCGCGCGTGCCGCCCTTCCAGTCGCCCTCGTTCGCGGTGGCGACGTGCTCGTCGTCCACCCAGCCGATGGCGTCGGGCTCGCGCGGGGCCGCTTCGGTGGAGCCGGTCTGGTCGATGGCGCCGTCGTCGTCGACGTCGACGCCCTCTAGTGCGACCTCGCCCGCCGAGAACACGTTCTCGAGCTCGCCGGTCACGACGTCGAGCACGGCGACGCCGTTGTTCTCCTGGAGCGTCACCGCGACCTTGGTGTCGGACGGGTTGATCGCCACGTACTCCGGCTCGGCGTCCTGCGGGGTGTCGAGGCCTGCGGCGCCGAGCGCCGCGACGTCGAGCGCCACGGGACGGGTCTGCCAGGCCTCTGGGTCGGTGCCCGGGAGGTCGACGAACTGCAGGAACCCGGCGGGCGCCTGCGGGAGGTCGCCCTCCTCGCCCCCGCCGGTGTCGGCAAGGACGTCCTCGTCCCGCTGGTTCTCCATGGCGATGACGGCGCGGGCGCCGTCGTGCGTGATCGCGATCGAGTCGGGCTGGCCGCCCAGGTCGATCGAGCGGACGCGGGTGCGCGTCGCGAGGTCGACGACGTCGAGGCGGCCGGACGGTGAGGTGAACGACGTCGAGCTGTCGACGACGACGAGCACGTAGTCGCCGACGACGGCTACCGACGTCGGCTCGTCGTGCTCCGAGCCGAGCTCGGCGAGCGACAGGGAGCCGAGGCCCCGCGGAGTGCCGGGGTCGCTGATGTCGACGAACCCGATGCGGCGTGCGGCGGCGTCGGTGTGAATGAGGGTGTTGCCGTCCTCGCTGACAGCGGAGATCTCGGCGACCGTCTCGTCAGCGGGGTCGGTGCCCGCGGGGGCGTTCTGGAAGACGGGGTAGGTGGCGAGACGGTGGAAGGTCTCACGGGGCTTGGTCGAGGTGAGCGCGCTGGTCGAGCCGAGCGCGTTGGTCGAGGTGAACCCGCTGGTCGAGCCTGTCGAGGCCTGCTGCCCGACGGCGAATGCCGGAAACGCGCTCAGCCCCAGTGCGAGGGCGGCGCCGGAAGCGATGAATGCCGCATGGCGGCGGTTGGGGGACACGCTGCGCACGCTTGCCTGATCCGGTGGCGACCGGGCGGACCCGAGATTGCGAGCGCGCGTCCTCAAGGTGAAGGTTGGGGAGGCCGCCCTCAAGAAGCAGCCGGTGCACGCCGTCGAGCTCTATCCGCGCCTGTCGCTCCTGACCGGTCCCGCTGGCAGCACCTACGGGGACGACGAACAGGAGGTCCACGCTGTACCCGAAGTTCCGCGTCGTCAGATCCGTGAGGATCGCCTCTTCGAGGCCCGACATCGACTCCAGACGGCTTGCCGCTTCGTCCCACCCGGTCACTTGGATACAACTCCGATCTGGAACGGTGGAACCGAGCTTCTAGCTATAGCGTCAGATGTGCAGGATCGAGTTGTGCACTTGACCAGAGGACACCGTTTCCATCCAGCACCCACGTTGCCTGCGACCGTGCCGCAGCGACCGTTCGAACCCATTCAACGAATTGCTCGGTCGAACGACACTCGGCCCAACACGACGTCGCCGTGGTGAATTCCGGAAGATCATTGACGTCACCCTTGATCTCCTCGGGCTCCTCGTTCAAATCGAATTCGAACTCCGGGCCCAGGCCCCCATAAACAGTGAAAAGCGTTCCGTCGGCACTGCTGACCTGCGCAACATTATCTCCGGACGTGCCGCCGTGGGCGACAAGAACCCGCTCTATCTGGGCATAGAGATCCTCTTCACCAGAAACAATGAAAGCACCCTTCATCGAAAATCAACTCCTCATCATGGTGTAATTCGGGCGATAAGGTCCGCCGTGTTCGTGAAAATCTCGTGTCCCTTGCGGGCCGCATCTGCGATCGCTGCGGGCTTGGGCGTATCCGGGGCGAATCCAATACAGTCCCGCCCTGTAGTGTCCTTTGTCTTCTCGATCTGCCCGCCAAGACCTCTTGCGTTATCCTTTTTCACCTGAATGACGATTCCGTCGTTCAGCTCGATATCGACTTCCCTCTTCAAACCCTTGTTCGGCCCGCTGGTCATCTCGACATAGTCGTTGACCTTCTTGACACGTCCCGGGAATGCCGCATCGATATCGTTGGCCAGTTTACCTACATGCGCATCTGTCGAAGTCCAGACCTTCGGGGCCGACCCGCCGTGGGTGTTGTGGACCAGGACGGGTGTGGTGCCGGCGTGGACGTAGTAGTTGAGGTTGTTCTCGACGTGGAAGTTGTAGACGTTCTCGATGTCCGCGAGGTCGCGTTGCTCGACCTCGACGGCCTCCAGGACGGTGGTGCCGTCCGGGGTGATCAGCACGTCGCCGGGATGCAGGTTGCCGGCCATCTGCCAGCCCTTGTCCTGGACCATGAACGGGTGCTCCGCGGTCGTCGAGACCGTTGCACCGTTGATGGTCAGGTGGTGCAGGACCACGGTCTGGTGCACGAACGTCTCGGCGACCAGCTGCAGCTCGTCCAGACCGGTGGTGAGGTTGCGGGTCCAGACCTTGTCCCCGACCGTGATGTCCTCGATCGGCTTGGTGCCGTCCGCCGTCAGGACCGGGGTACCGGCCACGAAGCAGGCCCCGAACCCCAGCTTGCAGTTCTTGCCCGACCGCACGCCCTGCTTGACCGCCGTCTTGCTGATCCCCTTCGCCAGCCCGGTCGCAGCCTTCGCCGCAGCACCCAGCCCGATCAACGACAACGCAGCGCCCGCGATCGCCAGCCCGGCTTCGGCCCAGGACCGTTCCCCCGTCGCGGCCAGCGT
Source organism: Promicromonospora vindobonensis (assembly GCF_042685865.1). Lineage (NCBI taxonomy): Bacteria > Bacillati > Actinomycetota > Actinomycetes > Micrococcales > Promicromonosporaceae > Promicromonospora > Promicromonospora vindobonensis. The sequence goes on from NZ_JBHUOG010000001.1 coordinate 2,314,108, forward strand.
GATGTTCGCGACCGCGCTGACGATCGCCGCGACCGCGGCGATCACGATCAGCACCCCCGCCAGCGCGGTACCGACCACCGGGATGAACGCGACGATGATCGCGAGGATCCCGGCGATCGTGGAGATCATGTCGGCGATGTCCGCGATCGCGGCGACGAGCTTGGAACCCCAGTTGTCCCACCACCCGTCGTTCAGGTCGTCGGAGGAGGTGATCTCCTCGATCCGGTCGATCGCATGCTCCGCCGCCCGGTCCCGGTCCGAGACCGCGGACTCGACCGTCGACTTCGCCGAGGAGATGATCCCGGCGGCCTGGTCCGCGTCGCCGCCGGCCTGCTCGGCCTTCTGCTCGTACTCCCGCTTCTCGGTCTCGTCCTTCGCACTGTCGGCCAGGTCCTGCCACCGGTCCTTGGACCCCGACGCGGCCTGCACCTGATCCTGCGCATCGCGCGCCTTGTCCAGGGCGGCCAGGGTCTCGGACTGCACCCGTTCCAGGGAGGACGCGTACCCGACCAGGGCTTCGCCGGCGGCGACGTACCGGCCGTGCGCCTTACGAACCTCGCCGATGGTGTCTTCCTTGGTCGCCATCAACGCGTCCACCGCCTGGGAGATGGTCCCGTCCACGTCCAACCGGGACATCGAGGAGGCGGCACTGTCGATCGACTCAGCGACCTCCAGATACTCCTGCCCACCCGAGAGGACCAGCACCGGATCACCGGGCGTGGGATCGGCATCCAGACCGACCGGAGACCAATCAGACGGCCTCACAGAACTGCTCCTGCACTCGCTGCACCGACACGCGGATCCGTCATCGAAACCACCTCCGAACAGCGAAGATACCCATCGGCTGCGACTCGGACCATGGATACCTCTCCCCATGCGGCGGTGCCCGGCCGCCGCGCCCTGGCGATGCACGCAGTGCCCGACCCGTGCCGTCGTCGGCCGTCGCCCCGCTGGGCGGGACAACTACTGTGAGCAAGTGACCGTCGTTGCCGAACTACGCGCGCTGCTGCGCCTACCCGGGTTCCGCAAGCTGTTCGCGGTGCGCCTGGTGTCCCAGGGCGGCGATGGCATGTTCCAGGTCGGACTCGCCAACCTCCTGTTCTTCAGCCCGGAGTCGCAAGGGTCGGCGGCGGCGATCGCGGGCGCGTTCGCGATCATGCTGGCGCCGTTCACCATCGTCGGACCGTTCGCCGGGGTGTTCCTGGACCGCTGGCAGCGGCGTCAGGTGCTGGTGTTCGGCAACGCGGTGCGCGTGCTGATCACCGGCACCATGGCCGTCCTCATGCTCACGCAGGGGGTCACGCCGGCGATCTACGTGCTGGGGCTCGCCGCGCTCAGCGTCAACCGATTCCTGCTGGCGGGCCTCTCGGCCGGCCTCCCACGCGTGGTCCAGGGCGACCTGCTGCTCACGGCGAACGCGCTCACGCCGACGCTCGGCGCGGGCGCGGCGTTCCTCGGCGGAGGGCTAAGCTTCCTGCTCGGCTTCGCGCTGCCGGCCGGCCGCATCCAGGACGCGACGGCCCTGGCCTGCGCCTGCGTCGTCATGGGGTGCGCATCACTGCTCGGACTCCGGATGTCGCGCACGCTGCTGGGCCCGGTGCGGCCCGCCGTCGGATCGATCAGGAACGAGGTAGTGGTCGTGGCCCGCGGCCTGGCCGACGGAGCCCGCTACCTGGCCGCGCGCCGAACCCCCGGCCAGGCCCTGATGGTGATGGCGTTCCACCGCTTCCTGTACGGGGTGGTGTTCATCGCGTCGATCCTGATGTCGCGCAATCTCCTGGTCGAACCGGGCGACCGCACGGCCGGTCTCGCTACCTTCGCCACGGTGATCGGCGCGACCGGCGTGGGTGGCGGGCTCGCGATCGTGCTCACCGCCGTGCTGGCCCGGCGGATGGCCCCGCAGACCTGGATCGCCGTGATGCTGCTGGTGGCCGGTGTGTCACAGCTGATCCTCGTGCCCGAGCCCGGTTTCGTCAGCGTGGTCACGGCCGCCGCACTGCTGGGGCTCGCCGCGCAGGGCGCGAAGATCGCCGTCGACACGATCGTGCAGCGCGACTCCGAGGACGCCTACCGCGGCCGCGCGTTCGCCTTCTACGACGTCCTCTACAACGCGGCTTTTGTGGGCGCCGCCGCCCTCGCGGCCTTCCTCGTGCCCGACGCCGGATGGTCCCCCGGCCTCTTCGTCGCCCTCTCCGTCGGGTACCTGGCGGCGGCAGTTCTGTTCGGTGTGCGGGCCACACGCACCGCGGCGCTGGCGAGGCAAACCCCGAGCGGGTGAATTTGTGGATGAGGTACGGCTCCTGGAGCCGATCATGTCTGATTTGCCTGTAGAACGGTGCAAGGATTGAGGCAACTTACCTACAGGGACTGGAGGTATCCGCTCATGTCCGACGCACCCGCCGTCACCCCGACACCCACTTGGGGTGAGGTGTTCCCCTGGTTCCGCGAGGTCATGGCCGAAGACGACGCCTGGTACGTCGGTCAGGTCGACAGCAAGACCGACGTCGGTACCGCCCGCCTTGCCGAGGCCGCAGTCACGCGGCTCAAGTCGCTGCCCGTCGGTCGGCTCTTTCCCGCAGTGCGGCGGGTCGAACGCCTCGACGAGCTCGGCTGGCCCAAGCACAGGCTTCTCAACGCTCTGCACCGCGGCGGCTGCTTCACCGGGGACGACCTGTCCTACATGGTGATCGCCGAGATGCTCTCGTGGGAATCGGTCGGCCCGATCATCGTGAAGCAGATTCTCGAGGTCGTCGCGCTCGAGGAGATCCGGGTCAGCTCCGCGCGGTAAGGCTGCTGGACCCGGCATCGGTCGGGCGGGCCGCCGCCAGCCGTCGGCCCGCGACCACCGCTAACGGAACGGCCGCCAGCGTGACCAGTCCCTGCACGATCTGGACCGCCCCGTACGCACCGCCGAGGGCACCGATCGCACCGCTCGCCGACGCGATCCCCAGCACCCCGACCACGGCGGCCAGCAGTGCACCGATGCGCCGCGCGGTGGGCGCGGCCCAGCCGCACAGCGCCGCCGCCGCGACGACAAGCAGGCTCAGCACCATGTTCAGCAGCAGCGACCAGATCATCCCGGGCGGCGGCCCACCGTAGGGCAGGATCGCGACCAGCGGTAGCAGCACGTTTGTCCACAGGGTGTGGATAGTCGCTCCGACCAGGGCGACTATCAGGCCGGCACGGCGCGCCGTCGTGGGATTGCGCAGGAGCCGGGCGAGCAGCACACCCGCCAGGGCCACCATCAGTACGAGGATCCCGGCGAGGGTGCCGAGGATCAGCTCGGGCCGGGCACCGTTCATGAGCTCCACCGCAGCCGTGCCGAGCTGGAGGAGCAGGTGCAGGCCGATGACCACCACCGCGCCGGTCACGACGCGTCTGCCCCGGACCGCCGCGGATCCGACCGCGAGCACGACGGTCCCGGCCATCGCCGCGTTCTCGATCACGAAGATGGCGTTGTTCACGGTGAAGCCGAAGTCGAGCTCGTTGCCGGGGATGAGCAGGCGTAGCGGAACGCCCATCCACAGGGCGACCACAAGAACGAGGACGCTGAGCGCGGCGGGCCGGCGCCCGGCGTCGGACAGGGTATGCATGCGGATACTCTCCCAGAGGCCACCAACACCGTGGGGTTGAAGGCACGCTGTGGATAACTCCGCGGACCGGTCGTCCGGGCGTGGAACCATGGAGGGGTGCCCCCGTCCATTCCCGCCCCGCGAACCCACCCCGCGGAGATCAAGCTTCTGGTGGGCAGTGGCGCCTTCCAGCGCGGCGAGGACTACCAGCAGCAGGGCCGGGTCATCTCGTGGGAGTGGCTGCCCGACGACCTCCTCCTGATCTCGTGGGTGCGCGGCAGCGGCCGCAGTACCTACTCGTGCTCCATCGAGTTCAAGGCCAACCCACCGGGTCCGCCCGTCGTCGTCGGCACGGACTGCACCTGCCCGGTCCGGTCCGCCTGCAAGCACGTGGCCGCGACACTCCTGGAGTCCGGGTCGGACGGGCTGGCCTCGATGGTCCGTCCAGCGTCGTCGCTGAAGCGCGCACCGCAGGTCCCGGAGTGGAAGGCGGCGGTGCAGCAGCTCGTGCCGGCGACACCGGTCGCGCCGCCACCCGCGCACCCGGCGGCGGCCGATGCACAACCGGTGCTGGCCCTGCAGTTCCGGGTCGACGGCACACCCTCCGCCAGCACGCTGTCCCTGTCGGTCCGGCCGGTCCAGCGCAACGAGCGCGGCTCGTGGGTGGGCGGCACCGCGTCGTGGAACTACATCCGCAACGGATTCCTCCGCGGCATCGATCCGAGCGTCCGGGAGTGGTTCACCACGCTGGACGCGTTGCGAGCCACCAGCCCGCGCGGGTACGGCTACGTGAGCGCCGGCGACTGGATCGGCCTGGACGACGTGCTCCCCCGCCCGTTCTGGCGCCATCTCGCCGACGCCGCCGACCTCGGTATCGAGCTGGTCGGCAAGTCCAAGCGGGAGTCGCTACGCCTGGCCGGCGAGGCGTCCATCGCCCTGGACCTCTCCCTGCCCGACGGCGGCGCGCGCCTCGAGCGGACCGTCGCCTTCGACGGCGCCGTCAGCCTGGCGACCTCCGTCGGGGCACTCGGGCACCATGGCCTGTTCGCGATCGAGGAGTCGTCCTCTGGTCGCACCATCACCCTGGGCCCGACGGCGGCGCCGCTGACCGACCAGGAGCGCGCGGCGGTCCACCTGGCCGACGTCGCGATCCCTGCCGACGCGGTCGACGAGTTCCTTGCGGACTACCTGCCGCTGCTCCGCCGGGAGGTGCAGGTGCGCGCCGACCCCGGCGTCGAGCTGCCGGAGCTGCCCCGGCCGGAGCTCGTGGCCACGGTCAAGGCGGTCTCCCCAGCGGAGATCAGTGTGGCGTGGCGGTGGGCGTACCCGCCGTCGGGCAAGGAGTATCCGCTGACCACGGCCATGGAGGCGGGCGCGGACCTGCGCGACCTCGCGGCTGAGGCGACGACCCTCGGCAATGCCGTCGCCGCCGTTCGCGACGTGCCGGGCTTCGGCCATTTCCGGGTGGCACCCGAGGTGTTCCGCGGGCTCCAGGCGATGGACTTCGCCACCACCGTGCTGCCGGTGCTCAGGGAGCTGCCAGACGTTCGCGTCGAGAGCGACAAGCTGCCCGAGTACCAGGGGCTCGAGGCCACGCCGGTGGTCAGCATGCGCGCGGACGACAGCACCGATCTGGACTGGTTCGACCTGGGCGTCCTGGTCACGGTCAACGGGCGGGAGATCCCGTTCGGGCCGCTGTTCGACGCGCTCGCCCGGGGCAAGAAGCGGTTCATGCTGACCGACGGCACCTGGCTGCGCACCGATCTGCCCGTGTTCGCGCAGCTACGGGCCCTGATCGACGAGGCTCAGCGGCTCTCGGACCAGCCCGGCAAGCTGCGGATCAGCCGGTTCAACGCCGGCCTGTGGGCGGAGCTGGAGCAGGTCGCCGACGTCGTCGAACAGTCCGACAGGTGGCGGCGCTCGGTGAGCGACCTGGTCGCGCTGACCGCCGACGGCGTCGACGGGCCGGAGGCGGTGCCGCCGCCCGTGGGGCTGAAGGCCGAACTGCGGCCGTACCAGCAGCACGGCTTCGAGTGGCTCACCTTCCTGTGGCGGCACGGGCTGGGCGGCATCCTCGCCGACGACATGGGGCTCGGCAAGACCGTCCAGACTCTCGCCTTCGTCGCGCAGGCGAGGCAGGAGCTGCCCGACGACGAGCGCCGGCCGTTCCTCGTGGTCGCTCCCGCATCCGTGGTGAGCAACTGGGCCGCTGAGGCGGCCAAGTTCACGCCTGACCTGAACGTCGCGGCGCTGTCGACCACCGCCGCGAAGGCCCGGACGACCGTCAAGGGAGTGGCCGCGGGGGCCGACATCGTCGTGACCTCCTACGCGATCTTCCGCCTGGACTTCGACGCGTTCGCCGCCGTCGAGTGGGGTGGCCTGATCCTGGACGAGGCACAGTTCGCGAAGAACCACCAGACGCGGGCCAACGAGTCGGCCCGTCGCCTGAAGGCGCCGTTCAAGCTGGCGATCACGGGCACGCCCATGGAGAACAACCTCATGGAGCTGTGGGCGATGCTCGCGATCGTGGCTCCGGGGCTGTACGGGTCGCCGACCAAGTTCCGCGAGGACTACGTCAAGCCGGTATCGGGTGAGGGCGACTCGACGCCGCTGCTGGCCCGGCTTCGCCGTCGGATCCGGCCGTTGCTGCTGCGTCGCACGAAGGAACAGGTGGCGCCCGAGCTGCCCGAGCGGCAGGAGCAGGTGCTCCGGGTGACCCTGGACGCGAGGCACCGCCGGATCTACGACACCCACCTGCAGCGGGAACGGTCGCGCCTGCTGGGGCTGCTCGAGAGCTTCGACGAGAACCGGGTGGCGGTCTTCCGCGCCCTGACGACCCTGCGCCGCATGGCGCTGGACGCCTCACTGGTGGACCCGGAGTACGACGGGGTGCCGTCCGCGAAGTTGAGCCTGCTCGCTGAGCATCTCCCGGAGGTCGCGGCGGAGGGACACCGTGCGCTCGTGTTCTCCCAGTTCACGTCGTTCCTGACGAAGGCGGCCGAGGTGTGCTCCTCGCTGGGCATTCCCTATGAGTACCTCGACGGGTCCACCCGGAAGCGCGCCGAGGTGATCAACCGGTTCAAGGACGGCACGGCGCCCGTGTTCCTGATCAGCCTCAAGGCCGGCGGGTTCGGCCTGAACCTGACCGAGGCGGACTACGTCTACCTGCTCGACCCGTGGTGGAACCCGGCGACGGAGGCTCAGGCGATCGACCGGACGCACCGGATCGGCCAGACGCGGAACGTGAACGTGTTCCGGATGGTCTCGGAGAACACCATCGAGGACAAGGTGATGGCGCTCAAGGAGCGCAAGGCACGCCTCTTTGACGCCGTGCTGAGCGATGACGCGGGAGCGTTTGCCGGGGCGCTGGGGGCGGAAGACATTCGGGGGCTGCTGGAGGGTTAGTCGTTGGTCGAGGTCCGCTGCTCGAGCTCGGCCACCAGCCGCTTAGGGGCGACCTGGCGATACGCCTCCTCGATGATGGCGGCGATCTCGTCCCAGTCGACGTCGACGTCGAGCCGCACGCCCAGCCAACCGCGCACCCCGACGTACGGCGGGCGGTAGAAGCGGTCCGGCTCCTTCTCGATCGCTTCTTCCTGGGCGCCGGGTGCGGCCGCGCACCAGATCGCGAGCGGGCCGCCGTGCGCGTGATCGGAGAAGTTCACGAAGGTCTTCTTCACGAACCACGTGGGCGAGCCGTGGCTCAGCGTCTCGGTCACCTCGGGTAGCGCGAGGCAGATCTCGCGCACTCGGTTGAGCGGCTCGGTCACTGGTGGACCCTCCCGTTGTTCGGCCTTGTCCGGTGCTGCTCCACCCCATCATCCTCTGACCGGTACGTTTACCCCCGTGGCCGACCTGATCAGTGCAATCGCCAGCCTCTTGTGGCCCCTGCTCGTCATCGTCGTGCTGCTGGTGTTCGGGCGGCAGCTCCTGTCGAAGCTGAGAAACTCCGACGACGTGACGCTCGAGATCGGCGGTCAGCGCCTCAACTTCAAGCAGGCGACGGACCAGCAGTCGGACATGATCACCGACCTGCAGCGTGAGGTGGCGTCGCTGAAGGCTCGCCTGACAAACGTCGAGGTGGTCGGGGGTGCGAGTCTTCGCGAGCGGGCTATCGACGTGCCGCCTTACGAGTACTCCGAGGGTGGGGTCAACAACGGCTCGACGGGCCCCTTCCCGACGCCGGACGAGGCGGTGCCGGAGGATGCCGAACTTGAGGGTGAGCGGGTGCCCGAGTCGACACCTTGGGGCGGGGCGGGCCCCGACGGGCGTCAGTACACGGGCCGGCCGACGGCGCATTCGATCCTCTGGGTCGACGATCACCCCGAGAACAACGCGATGCTTGCGGAGTCCTGGCGGCGCGAGGGGGTCCACATCGAGATCGCACGCTCGACGAGCGAGGCGTTGAGGCTCCTCGACGGCGGGGCATACGGCCTGATCATCTCGGATATGGGCCGTTACGAGTCAGGCGTCGAGGTGCCCGACGCCGGGCTCCGCCTGCTGGCAAAGGTCCGTGCGAGCAACCCGGCTACGCCGTTCGTGCTCTACGGGAACGTCGGGCCGTTCGCAGAGGACGCGCGAGCAGCCGGCGCGACGCAGCTGACCGACTCGACGTTCGAGCTGGTGGAATTCGCTGCCAGCCTGGGACTGCTCGACGGGGCGTGACGACGTCCGGCGGTCGGTGACCACGCCAGGCTTCAATCGAACACACGGAACAGCCCACCGATACCGCGGAAGATCGCGCCGCCAACCCTGCCGATGGCGTGAAGCAGCTCCAGGACGTCGAGCAGGCTGCCGATCTTGTCCCGCGCGCCTGGAGTGGTCGCTGCGAGCAGACCCCAGGTGACAAGCGCCGAGACACCACCGAAGACTGCGAAGGTGCCTGCGGCCGACCAGGAATCATCGCGCGCAAACACCATGACGACGCCGATCACCGCGCAAGCCAGGCAGAAGATCGCGAGAATTCCGAAGGGGATGGCGAGGATCCCCGCAAGGATGCGGACGGCGCGGAGGAGCCAGCGGAAGAACGGCATGGGAGAAGGATGGTGGACGACGACCATCTACCCAAGACGGTTCGTCTGGTCGACGTTGTCCGCCTTACCTTGGGAGCCCTTCGCCGGTCGCGCTGGTCGCGACCTCTACCGACGCGTCGTGGCCCACGCCCACGCGACAAGAATGGGCTGGCCCAGGAGTCGCAGCGCGCGCTTGCGGTCCGTGTCCAAGCCGAACGCGTCCCGGTGCTCCACAAGCTGTGCGATGTTCCCGGGAAAGACCGCGACGAAGAACGCTGCGACGAGCGCACCGAGCCGTCGTCGGGCCGGCTGCTTCCACGTGGCGACCAGAGCGGCGCCAAGCCCGATCTCGACAACCCCCGATCCGACCACAACCTTGTCGGGATCGAGAGGAACCCAGATGGGGACCTGGGCCTGGAACTCCTCGCGGGCCTTGGTGAGGTGGCCGATACCTGCGGCAAGAAGGACGGCGCCCAGGGCTACCTGGCCGATGCCGCGGACGGTGCTGCTCGTGGTCGCCATGGGTCCATCTTGCCTGCGGATGGCGTGACCTTCCTGGTCACCGGGTCAGCACGGCACACAACTCACCCCGCTCCGGGGTATCCCTGTCCAGGTCCGTCTGCTGAAGTGTCCTCATGGAATCCGCGGTAGAACACGCTCTGCGTACCCAGATCATCGCGTGGGTGCAGGAGCGCGCCGAAGCCAACGGAGGCTTCCTCAGACGTCTCGAGCTTCTCGATTTTTGGATCAACGATCAAAAGCTTCCAATTATCGACTACTCCCGCGGGATTCGTAATCCAGCATCCTTTGAGTCGACCTTATCGATCGTGAGCGCAACGAACGGGCCATACGACGACACCGAGTCGGAGGACGGCCTGCTCCACTATGCCTATCGAGACGGCGACCCGTGGTCCGGGGACAACCGGAAGCTACGTAACGCGATGACGACCGGTGCGCCTCTCATTTTGTTCCGCAAGGAGGTACCAAACATTTACACACCGGTGTCCCCGGTGTACGTCGTCGACGACCGTCCCGAGGAACGCACCTTCATCATCGCTCTGGATGAGTCGTTCAATTTCATTCCGGATATTACGCACATGCCGGAGCCGCAACGCGACTACGCGCGCCGTCTGGCGAAGCAGCGGTTGCATCAGCCGGCGTTCCGCACACGTGTCCTTGTCGCATACGAGGTCCGCTGCGCCGTATGCGAGCTCAAACATGGCTCCTTGCTCGACGCAGCACACATCATTCCGGACTCAGACGAGCGCGGCGTTCCGACGGTGAACAACGGCCTCGCACTCTGCAAGATCCATCACGCGGCTTACGACCAGAACATGCTCGGTGTGACGCCTGACTTCGAGGTCCGCATTGCCCACAAACTGCTCGAGGAGGTTGATGGGCCGATGCTCAAGCACGGACTGCAGGAAATGCATGGCCGTCACCTCCAGCTTCCGAATCGTCGAGCTGACCATCCGAGCCCAGAGCTCCTCGCCTGGCGGTACGAGCGATTCGGAGTTCACGCGTGAACCACGGTTCACCGCACAAAATAGATCGCCCTGACCTTCACGCTCTTGGTGCTCTTCGCAACGAACCGCACCTTGGCAGCCTTGACCTTGCCTGACGACGTCGTCAGGGTCTTCACCGCGGTGCCGCTCTTCGAGGCATACGCGTTGACGGTTCCCAGGTACTCCGAACCGGCGTACACCTTCATGGCACCGTAGCCGGGTCCGGTCTGCACCTTGACCCGCACCGAGCGGACAGCGACGATGCCCTTCGTCGACGCACCGAATCGGCTCGTGACGGTCGCCCCGAAGTTGCCGGTGTCGGCGGCCGTCATGTATCGATCGCCGGTCATGAATGGCGCATTGACACATTTCCATGAAGACCAAGAACCTATGTTGCCGACCTGATCCTTGGCGCGAACACGCCTGCACAACTGGTCGCCTGGGTCCAGACCAATTCGCGCGCTCGTCCCGGGGACCTCGTCCCAGAGGTACCGGCTAGGCACAGACGGCAATCGGGTTCGGCCCCCGGCATACCGCTCCTCAAATTGGTAGGCCGCCACACCCTGGTCGTCCGACGCGCCAAAGCTGAATCTGGGCTTCCACCTGATCTCATCTGCGGTGATCGGAGCGAGCCACCGCGTTGACATGGTCGCCTTAGTAACCTTCGGTGCCATTCCATCCACGTAGGTGCAGCGCGACGAGGTCCAGCCGGAGACGTTGCCCGCCGCATCCCGAGCGCGCATCGAGAAGCACACCCGGTACGACTTCCCGGTGCCCACGGTGAATGAACGCGCGGTGATCCCCGTACCCGATCGCGGATAGACCCACGAGCCGATCTGCGTGCCGCCCTTGTCCTTGTGGTAGCGGACGTCGTACGTGGCGACCTTGCCGTTGTCCCGCGCCGAGTACTTGAACGTCACGGGCGTCGCGGTCTCCGTGGCCTTGACTCGTGCGGGCAGCGCTGTCGTGGTCACGGTCGGTCGGGCACCGTCGATCGCCACGCACTGCTCGGAACCCCAGGCGCCCTGGTTGCCCGCTCTGTCCACCGCCCGAGCCGACCAGCAGCTCGTCGACCCTGCGGGATGGGTGCCCGTTGTCGACGAAGCCGCAATGACGTAGTTGCCGAACGTGCTTTGCCCGGCTAGTTTCTGCCGGAACCGGAGCTCGCCACTCGCCACGCCAGAAGCTTTGTACGGGTAGTTTCCCGCATCCGTCGCCAACATGGATGCCGAGTAGCTGCGACTCGCGAGCACCGACTCGTCCGAGCTCCACATCCCGGAGACGTTCGCAGTTGCCGAGGGCGCCGTCGTATCGACGATCTCGGTAGCAAGCTCCGACGACCATGGGCTCAGGTCCGCCGTGCGAACATCACCGACAGCGTCGACGAATGCAACGGCGGTCGCCCTGTCATCCAGGTCGAACGACGTCGTGGGGCCGAGCGTCCCGCTGCCCCCAGCAGGGCTGCCGCTCAGCGCGGGCACTACGGTCAGGTCGCCGGACGTCGCCGACCTGCCGAGTGCAAAGGCTTCTCCCGTCAGGAACCCGCGCTCCAGCGAGCCCGCAGGCACGAACCTCGTGTAGACGCCCCCGATGTCGACGGCCCCGATGTCTCCGTCCGGCCCGCAGGATGCGAGCACCAGTCGCGAGCCGGCCCCGGAAAGAGCCGCATCGCGCCAGATCTCCTGGGGGCAGGCGGTCTGGTTGGCGATAGGACGGGCCGTCGGGATGTCGAAGACCCGAATGCCCGAGCCGCTCATGGCCACGACATCGTCTCCGACGACGACGATTCCGCCTTCACCGGTCCCTACGCCCTGGGCGGGAAGTGGCAAGTCTTGGGCGGACGCCACCGGCTGTACGGCGACTTGAAGGCGCGCGTTGAAGTATCCGATGTACTGGGCGCCGCGCCCGAGGCTCGTCCCGGTCGGCACCGCGCGACTTCCGCCGCCATCTCGGGTCCAGGCGAGAATTTCATTCTCGCCCTGCCGCAGGTGCACGACGTCGCTCTCCGCTGCGACCAGCTCGCCCGCCAGCTCGGTCCCGCCCCAGCTCGAGGACCACTCTCCACCGGAACGCTCGCGCCACCAGACCTGTGATCCGCTGTCCCCGGCTGTCTGCACGAAGACCGTCGAGGCGGTGAGGGCCACGGCCTGCGCTGCGCCGGGTAGTTCGGCAGCAGTGGCGAGGGACGTGGACGCCACCTCGGTGGGCGGCCCCGTCGTTGTCTGAATCAGGCCGGCTTCCACTTGACGGGCCGCTGCCTCGCTGACCGGGATCATGCCGGCAGCCAGGAGCGTCGTTGCTGCCAGGAATGCCGTCCATCCTGTGATGCCTCGCCCGAAGAGCTGGCACGCGCCAGCCTCGTGAGAACCCATGAGTTGCCCTCCACTATCGCCGCGCGCAGAGGTCGCGGGTGCGGCACCAGGAGGACTTTATCGGCGGCGAGACAAATTGCTCAGGGGGTTCGGCGTTGTTGATCGGGTGAACTTGCGCTGCTTGGGTGCATCCGCCCCGTCGCAGTGGAGGGCGTCACTGTACGAGCATCTGGAGCTCGCCAATGCGAATCTGAGTGCTATTGCCCGGCGTCGGAACGTCAATCTGGCCGGACTGGTCACCGCCCTGCCATTCGACGGACCAGTACGCCGTGCCTGTCAGAGTCAGGTTGCCCGGGCTGCTATTCAGGTCTGCCCCGAATCCACAGGTGGGCGACGGCTCAGCACTGTTGCGGCCGTCGTAGGGCGTGCCTGCCGCGTTGGCTCCCTCGCATACAATGGCGCCGATTGTGGTTCCATTTGCGGCTGTAAGCGTCCACTCGACGCGGTCGAGCGTGCCCGTGGCGCTGACAGTCAGAGAACCACTACTGGCCGAGCGGGTGATCGGACCGACGGTGTTCTCCGCACGGTCAGCGATCCACAGCCAGATCGGTAGACCTATCGCCCCAACTGCATTTGGACTGCTGCTAGACGCTGGCGGGGTAGAGCCGACCCGACCTGTGGACAACTGCATCGAGGCGACGGCGCGACGAGCCAGTTCCTCAGCGGAGGGGCCCGGAGGCGCAGGAGCATTCGGAGACCAATAAAAGGAATGCCCGGGGCAATTGGTTAAATCGCCTCCCGACTGTGTACAAGCGTATGGCGTGCACTCGAGAATGTAGCCGTCTTCGTGACCCTCCCAAGCACCGCTACCCGGCTCAGGCTGAGGGCTCGCAGTACGCACATAGCACCGCCCGTCCCAAGCCCCAAATTCGCTGCTGCATGGAATTGTTTGAGCACCGTGGCGGCATTCGCGAGGAGTTTCCGGGGTGCCGCCGCCATCTCCACCACCCCCGCCGCCTCCGCCTCCGCCCTCTTCTTCGCATGGGAGCGTGAAGGTTCCGTCGGGATTGACTATCGGATCACAGTTTTCGTCGGCGGCCGCAACTGGTCCAAAGAGCACCGTGGAGAGAGCTAAAGCCCCAATGATCGCAAGCATCGCCCGTGCCGTTCGCATCAGCATGCCTGCTCTGGATGTGGAACCTGCTCATTTACCGTCCAGACACTTCCTGGGCCTTGGTGGCGCATCAGGTAGTCGAATTTATAGCGGGTGGGGGCCCCTTCATCTCGCGCAAGAGCAGTTCCATCGGATGAGAAGTTGCTCACCCGCGTAAAGTCGACACATGCTCGCAGATTTACCGATTCAAACCCGGCGTCGTCCGGCACGTACCCAGTAACCTCAAGCCCATCAACCATCGCTGCACCTGTGGTGTATTGGCCCTCTTCCTCAAGACCGGCGTATACCCCGCTGATCGATGACCAAATCCGCGGGTTCCCATAGAACTGATCCAAAGTGGTATCCCAGTCCCGGTATCCACCGTTCGCGACGACTGCTGTCGTCTCGTAGTACTCAACGAGCCGCGCCTTCGCATCAGCAACGTTCTTCGCCTTGATCTGCGCCGGCGTGGTCGGCTCGGGTGAAGCCGTCGGAGTCGGGGACGGCAAAGCCGTAGGGCTCTCAGAGGGGGACGCCGAAACCGAAGGCGACGACGAGCCCGGCCCGGGCATCGCGCCTTGGACCGTCTCCGGCTCGAACGCTCCCGAGCGCACGACCGCGAACCCGGCTAACGCAATGACTGCGACTCCGATGAGGACGACGATGGTGCGGGTGGGCGTGATGGCGGACGAGACCATCCGGCGACTCCCTCAACTTCGGGCAGAACTCAGTGAACACGGCCGTAAGCAAGGGTGCGCTACATCCGTCTCCCCAGCAAGGTGTCTCTGTGATAATTCACAACATCTAACCAAGACAGGACAACGAAGGTCCACGAGCGGACCATGGATTGGCCTCGTCGCGCGATCTCTTATGCGGCTTCGTTGCGTATACGCAACTCGGGTCGCGAATGCTGCGATCCCTCTACAGGCTTGCTTCCATGAGCGCTTCCACCACACCTGAGACCGAGCCTGCGCCCGAGGGCTACGGCGAGTTCATTGCAGACCTGATGGCTCGCGTTCGAGCCACCCAGCGCACCCTGGAGAAGGCGTTTCCAGACGCCGTAGTGCTCTGGCCCGGCGTGGAGGAACTGACCGAGGACGAGATCGCGAGGATCGAATCATGAGCTTCTTCCAGCGCACCGAAGACTTCCGACCAGAGGGATTCGAGGACGTCGTCGGCGAGCTCGTCGACTCGATCCGGCGCTCGTTCACCGGCGTCGTGGTGGACCACCTTGAGGATCTGCTCGCCGTACCGACTCGCCATATGTGCCTGGTCGACCGGCATCTAAGCCTCGCCGAAGGCGACCGCGACTACACCATCGACCTGTTGCTCTTCCACGTCACCCAGATGCGCTACGTCGCCATCCAGGTCCAGGCCGGCCGTTTCGATCCCGCCCTTGTCGCCCGCACCCGCTACACCCTCGACCTTGTAAATGACCTGGTACGCGTTCCTGAGGTTCAGGCACCCACGGTCGGCGTTCTGCTCTGCACCGACGCCGCAGCAGACCAGCAGCCTGGACCAGTCGCCATCACGCTCTACGACGGCGTCCCACCCGCCGAGCAGTCAGAGCTCCCGCTCTCGCTCGAACTCACTGCCCTGATCGACCGTTGCCTCGACACCAGCGGCGGCCAGCCCCCGGCGTCTCGATAGGGTCAGCCGCCGTACAGGTCTTCGACCAGCCGCGCCCTCGCTTCGAGGATCTCCAGGCTGCCGGACGACGACACCGTGGTTCCCTCTCCCGCCACGTCGTACCAGGCCGGCTCACCGGCCAACCGGAACTGGCCGCGCCATGTCGTGGTGAGCGAGATCGTCGCCGCACCCTGCTTCACGTAGGCGTGGGCGATGGTGTGCGCCGGGTAGGGCGCACCGGGGTCGGTGGTGACCAAGGGTGCTGATCCGTCGCCGAAGTCCCACGAGTAACTGCTCGGGAGGGCTCTAATCTGTACGGGTATGCCGAACAAGTTTGTATTCATTGTGCGCGGTGCAGTGTCCGTGAACGCGATGGTGTCGACATTGACCAGAGTCCAGCCGTCCGGCGGCTGCACGTTCACCTCCGACGGCGCGATCTCCATCTCCTGGAACGCACGCGCGGCGGCCGCCGGGATATCGATCTGCTGTCGCTGTTCGGCCAGGCAGGACTCCTCCTCGACCATGGCTGCGTCCGACCACCCGTCCGAGCCCCGACGCTGCTCGAACAAAGCCCCGACCGCCTGCTCGTTCTCCTCGCACTCGATCCCGGCGTAGGCGAGCTGGTAGCCCTCGTCACAGGACTCGGCGAACCCTGTAGCGCCGTTGAGGTTGCTCAGCAAACACATTGCGGGAGTGACCCGCCATTGGCGCACTGGTGGTGGGGAGGCATCTGAACCACCGTTTGCCGATGAATCCACTGCTGGAGCAGATGACCCAGTGCCGGGGAGTTGCGCCTCGATGGTGACCGACGATTCCAGGGCCTGTCCGGCCACACCCCACTCATGCGGAGGATCCACAGATGCAGCAGTAGCAGGCGTCGCAGCAAGTACCAGTTGCATGAGCACCATTGCGACGACCGGAGGTACCGGCCCTAGCCGTATGAATGTGGTCATTGGTCGCTGCCAGGGTCCGGAGCTACCTCGACAATTACCCACGCTCCGTCGTGACGTCCCACCTCAACACGGGCCTCGAATTCGGTCGTGGAGACGTGGTCGATCTGGTTCCGCTTCTCATCTCGAATCCATATCTCAGCTTGAGATGTCATGAAGTCGAAGGGAGTGACTCCGGTTAATTCGTCTCGCTGGTAGGTCTTCGCAAGCACCGCGTCTGTGAGCCCACCCTCAAAGCTTCCACGGGTCTTTTGGAGCCAGGCCGCATTCTCGAGCGTTCCCCTGCAGTAGTCGCACGCCCGGTGCGACATCGCCTCGAACTCCTCGGTGTCCCCCGTCGCCATCACATACGGGTACAGCTCGATGAAGTACTCCGCCGCCGCAGCCGCACCCTTCGCGTCCTTCCGCTTCATCGCGTCCGGCCGCTCCGGCTTGACCGGACCAGACGAGGACGGGCTCGCGGACGGTGACGCCGACGCCCGTTCACCGCTCGGGGACGCGTCCGCATCCGCCTCCGGCGTCGACCCGGTACAAGCAGACAAGGCCAGGCCTGCCGCCACGACCAACCCCGCCATGCGTATCGCCGCGTTACCCATCCGCGTCCCCTTGCCGCTCACGCCACGCCGTTGCGTATCCGCAACAGCCGAGAATGACGCTAGCCGGGCCTACCCGATCCGGAAAGTGGGCCCTGTGGAAAACCCTGTGGATCAGCCCCGCGGCGTCCGGCCGGCGTCCGCCCCGCGACGCCGGTCCTGCTCGTCGACCTGAGCCAGCAGCTCCTCGGTGTCAGGCTCGGGCTCCATGGCGAGCTGCTCCAGGTGGTCGCGCAGGCGATCCACCAGCCGGCCCACCGCGTCGCGCCGCCCGGACGCGATCTCCGCGCGGATCCCGTTGCGCCACGAGCGCTCGTCCACCGGGTCGGCAAGCCGCCCCACCTGCGACGCATGCCGAGCCATCGCCACGTCTCCGGCGAGCAGGGCGCGGCGCGCCACCTCGTGGGACACGTCCACCACGCCCGACGAGATCGTGTGCATCAGCTGCTCGGCCCACACGTACTTGCGCAGCGGCACGCCCTCGAACGGCCGACCCCGCACCAGGTCGAGCGCGGCCAGCAGGTCCGGTGTCGGCGTCTGTGTGAGGTCCGAACCGACCAGGTCGCAGAACGTGTGCCAGTCCGTCCTCACGCCACGCAGTCGGTACCCGGCGGACTCGAGGTCGGCCTGGCCGCCGTCGTCCGCAGACCAGTAGCGCGGCAGGTACTCGTGGCCTCCTGGGTCCGTGCCCAGCCAGCGGCGCGCCCGCGAGACCGCGGACCGCCGGGTGGCGAGATTCGGTTCGCGGGACGGCCACAGCGCCTTCGAGATGTCCGACCCGCGCGAACCAGGGTTGAACGCAAGGAACGCGATGAGCTCGGTCGCCTGCCGTTGGTGCGTCGACGGCAGCTCCACGCCCGTCGTACCGGCGAGCTCCACACTCCCGAGCACGCGCACGACCGGCTTCACCGTCTCGTCGGGCTCGGCCGGCGAACCGGTCTTGACCGGCTCGACCAACGACTCCGCCTCGACGGGCTCGGCCCGCGGGACAGGCACCACCGGCGTGCCCAGCGGCGGCGTCGCCACGCTCACCGCGGCGGTCGCCCACGGCGCGAAGCTCTCGGGTCGCCCGCCCGACGTCGTCGGGGCCCCGCCCGCGACCGCTGTGCCGTAACCGGGCGCCGGTGCCGGCCCCGATCCCTCACCGACCACGACGTCCGAATCCGCGGCACCGGCGCGGACTACGTCCATGGGGATCTCCTCCAGCGTCGGTTCGGTGCGGTCGATCGAACGGCTCCAGCTGGGGCCGGGTGCGGTCTCGGGGTCGGCCAACAAGGCCAAGGCTTGTGCGTAGGTGGCGGCGTCGAGCTGCTGCGGGCGCACCGCTATGTAGGCGGGCATGAGGATGCCGCGGGTGGTGTCGCCGTTCGTGAGCTCGCCGGTGAGGTCGAGCACCCACTCGCCGACCTCCGCGCTGGAGGTCACTGCCGCGATCCCCACGCCCGGCACCCGTTCGACCAGGCCCTCGAGCTTGGCGCGCTCGACCAGGCCGAGCCGCTCTCCCACGAGCAGGATCTCGGGCGTCCAGGCATCCGTCGCCAGGCCACGACCGCGCGCGTCGGCGACGGAGGCGGCACCCACCTGGGCGAGCGTGCGGTCGACGTCGGCCGCGCGGGCCTCCAGCTCACGGATGATCCCCGCCAGGCTGGAGACGTGCCGCACCCGGCCGGTGTCGACGACGCCCGGCAGCTCACCGAGCGTGCCGACCACGGTTACCTGCAGGTCGTCGGCCCAGAGGCTTGTCGCCAGCTCGATCGCGAGCGCCGCGAGCGTCGCCTGTGCGGCGGCGTCGGTGCCCCGGATGTCGAGGCACGCCAGGTTCTCGAGGTCGAGCATGAGGTGCGTGTCCTCGTCGTCGTGGCCGACGGTGACGAGAGCCGGGTAGGGCGCCTCGCCGTCGGCCTCGAGAGGGGTCTCGACGGGATCGTCCGCCGAGCCGACCGCTGATCCGGCCCGGACCGCTGCGTCGACGTCCCCTGCCGCGAGCTGCCAGACGAACCGGTCGGTGGTGCTGGCCCAGGGGGCTGGGAGGTCGGCAGCGTGCTCGAGGTAGAGCTCGACGAACTCGCCGCTCTTGAGCCGCGCGACCCGCACGCCCGGCAACGGGAGGCCCCGTTCGCGGTGCCACTGGGCGAGGCTGCGCAGCGCGCGGTCGACCTGCTCGCGTCCGAAGGGGTCCTCGACGGTGCGCAGGTCGCGCTCGAGCGCACCTGCCGGAGTCTCAGGTCCTGGCACGACGACGGTCTGGCCGGGCTCACGACCCTTGCGCACCTGCCGCCGCTTCACGGCGACGAGTGCGATCAGCCCTGCCGCGAGCAGCCCGCCGACGCCGGCCGCCGTGCGGATCCCCACCGCTTCGTCGACGTCGTCGACGACCTCCGAGACGACGTCGGTCGCCGTGTCCAGCAGCGATGCACCGCCGCCGGCTGCCGTGGCGGCCGGGGCGGCTGCCCCGGCGTTCGCCGTGTCCGTGGGTCCCGCCGTGGTGACACCCGCCACGTCGACGGGCGCGAGTGCCTCCTTTGGTGCCGCAGCCTTCGCGGGCGCCGCGGCCTCGACGGAAGCCGCGGCTTCCGTCGGCGCGAACGTCTCCACGGCGACCTCGGAACCGCTGTCCTCAGCGACCGGATCGTCGCCGGCGAGCTCGCCGGGCAGCACTTCTTCGGTCACCGAGCCGCCGACCGGCGCCGGTGCGGCCGGAGCTTGCTTCTCGGTCAGGCCCTCCGCACGGTTCTCAGCGGGTGCCTCACGGTCCGGCGTCGGATCGCTGCCCCAGGTCGTGCCGCTGCCGGACGACGTCTCGTCCCCGGTGGGCTCGTCCGGCCCGTCCTGCGGCAGGAGCTCGTCGGCGATCAGGCCTTCCCCGGGAATCGAGTCGCCCGGCGCGCGCCCCTGCGGAGCCGACTCGTCCGGCTCCAGGTTGGGATCGTTCCGGAGGTCCTCAGGGGTGACCTCGTCGTACTGCGGCGTTGGCGTGTCCCGTGGGGCTGGCGGAGCCTCGGGAACGAGGTTCCCCTCCGCGGTCTTCTCGGGGGCCGGCTCCTTGGTCCCTGGCCCGCCGATTCCGGCGGTGCCGGTCCCGGCGTCGGCGGGATCTGGCTTGTCGGAACCGTCCTGCCCAGAGCGGTCCTGCCCAGCACCCTGTCCTGCGCCGTCCTGGTCGGCGGCGGGCTCCTTGGGTCCTGCCTTCTGGCCAACGCGGTTCGGCTGCGGGGCGGCCGGGGCCTCCGCCGCAGGCTGCTCGGCGCTGGGCCGGTCGGCGGACGGCGTGTCCTGCTCCACGACGTCGTTCCCCGCGCCGCCCGGTTCCTTGATGTCTTCCGGCTCGACCTCGACGGCGCCCTCCGGCGTGACCTCGGTGGACGGCGCGGCCTGCTCCGGCTCGTCGCCCTGCTCGGACCGATCCGACTCGCCGGACAGTCCGGCGGCCCCGCTCGCTGACTCAGCGGAGTCAGGCTTCTCGTCGCCGGAACCCTCCTGCTTCGACTCCGGGGATGCCGCCGACTCGTCGGCCGCCCCACCCGTCGCCTCGTCGGACGCCGCCTCATCGGAGGCCCCCTCCTCAGCAGACGTGTCCGCAGACTTGTCCCCACCCTGCGAACGCTGCGCGGCGTCATCGGCGCGCCCACCATCGGTTCTTGCGCCCGACGTCGACTCCGCTGCACCAGGGACCGTCACCGTCCAGCCCGGAAGGATCAGGTCGGGATCGGTGAGCCGCGCCCCGCCCGGCTGCTCCGTGTCCCGCGACGCCTCGAAGACCTCGGGGTACTTGGCCCCGTCGCCGAGCTCGTCCTCTGCGATGCCCCACAGGGTGTCCCCGGACTCGACGAGGACCTCGGCGGCGTTCGGGGCAGCACCACGGTTGCGCACGTCGACCGTGCCCTCCGAACCTCCCGGGTCGTCCGAACCCGAGCCCTCCGAGTCCGAACCGCTCGAACCTGCACCGCCCGCATCGGACCCAGCGCCGGCCGCACTCTTCGACGGAGCGATCCCAACGGGGTCGTCCTCACCGTCGTCGGCCCGGCCGGTCGACGTCGGCGACACCCCGGCATCCACCGCCGTGCCAGACGCTTCGGCAGGCAGCAGAAGGATCCAGCCCGGCTCGATCCAGTTCCCGGCGTCGAGCGCGCTGCCGTCGGCCTGCGGCACGCCGTAGTTGAGGTCGGCGATCTGCTTGAACCGGGCTCCGTCGCCAAGGGTCTGCTCGGCGATCCGCCACAGCGAGTCGCCCGGCTGCACGGTGTACGTGGCCGACGGAGCCTCGTCCGCCGTGGTGCGCTCCCCCGCTTTTTCGGCGGCACCGGCCGGCGTACCGGCGCCCGGCAGGACCGGCGCGGACACGACGGTTCCGGTGGCACCCGTCTCGAGCGGTGTGGTCGCGGCCATCGCCGGGGCCACTGACGGTGCAGCGACGAGCATCGTGATCACCGCGCCGACCAGCACAGACGCGGCGCGCTGCTGCGCCCCGAGCCCACGCACGTGCGGCGAACGACGGCCGCGCAGCGCTGCGACGACCTCGATCACGACGGCGATCGCGAACGTGAGCCACGCGATCCAGCCGACGATCTTGACCAGCCCGATCAGCGCCGAGCCCGTCACGTCCGGCGTGGTCAGGATGGAGATGATCCGGTCGAGGCTCACCGGGCCCGTCCACACCGGCCCGCCGAGCAGCCACAGGCCGACCGGGATCCCGACGACCAGCGCGATCAGCAGCAGCGCCGCACCCAGGCCTCTCACCACACGTGCGCCCGTGCCTCGCTGCGGTTCGCCGGGCCCGCCCGACACCGCACGGCCCTGGACTGTCGAGGTGCTCATCAGGATTCCTCCTGTCCTATCCCGCGGACCGCTCGCGCCTCGGCGTCGGCCGAGACGCTGAGCGAGCTGATTCCGATCAACGTCAGGAACGTGGTCTCGTAGGTGACCTGGGTACCCACGTTGACGGTGGCACCGTTGACTGCGGTCACGCCGCCCTGCACCCCGAGCGCGCCGAGGGTGTCGGCGGCAGCCTGGGTCGCGCGCGCTGGGTCCACCTCTGGCGGCAGGCCCAGCTGGGCGCGATCGATCCGGATCTGTTGCGCGGCAGCCCGCGCCGCCTGGTCAGCGGCGTACTCGGCCTCGTCCTCTGCGTGCAGCCGCCCGCCGCCGTCGACCACCAGGCCGATCGCGATGATGAGCGCAGGCACCATGCCCGCCGCGAGGATGTTGACCTCGCCCCGTTCCCGCATCGTCCGAGAACCCGACGGCGATCCCGCCGTCCGCACGCGCCGCACCCACATCCGCCCAACCCCCCTGGTCATGACCGTCCCCGGTACGCGTCCAGGACCGACGTCCCGGTAGCGCTGATGGTTCGCGAGCCGGGCGCGCCCGGCAGGCCGAGATCGCGCAGCGGCACCACACACTCCACCTGCACGGTGATGGTCCCGACCGTCCCGAGCGGCAACCCGAAGGCGTCGGTCGCCGGCACGACCGACGTCGACGCGCACCGCACCCCGGAGTTCTCGAGGGTCGAGGTGGCCGTCGACGTCGCCTGCGCGCCGGCCACGTCGGCCGTCCGGCTGATCGACGCCGCCCGCGCGGCCTCGTTCGCCGCCGACTGCACGACGCCCTCCGCCAGGACCAGCCGGCCCGCCATCACGAGCAGCAGCCCGATGAGCAGCAGCATCGGAAAGACCACGGCGGTGTTGATGGCGACGTTGCCGCCCTCGGACCGGGCGTGCCCCTGCTGCCTGGCCGGTGCCGGTTCCGGCAGCGGGATCGGCTTTCGATGGCCGCTGCTCATTGCCCGGTCCCCGAGGTGAACCGCTCCACCGGCCCGGTGGCCGACTGCTCGACCCGCAGCCCCCGGAATCCCGGCACGATCGAGGGCGCCAGCCCCGTCACGGTCGCGGTAGCCATCTCTTCCCCACGTGTCACCGCCACGTCGACCGTCGCGAAGGCGTCGCCCCCGCGGTCGAGGCGCGCTGCCGCTTCGGCATATCCCGAGTCGACGGTGCCGCCCTCGACGCGCGCGGCCTGGACGGCCCCGTTGGCCACGGACTGAGCCGTGTTCTGCGCGTGGAAGTAGAGCATGCCTTGCACCATCGCGAAGATGAGCATCAGAACGATCGGGTATGTCAGTACGGTCTGAAGAGAGGCGGCACCGCGTTCGTCCATGCTCTATCCACCGCCACCGAGCTGTGCCATGTAGCGGTCGACCAGACCCTTGATCGCGGCACCGAGCGCGATGGCGATGCCGAGGCCCACGACGGACAGCACGACCACCTCGATGGACTCGAGGCCGGCCTCGTCGGGCTCGCCCGAGCGGCTCGCGGCCAGCCGACGGCGGAGCTCGGCCGAACGCTCGGCGAAGCGGGTGTTCAGGGCGTCGACGCGACCACGCGCCGCGGCCGCGCGCATCGACGCCCGTGCGGCGACGCGCGACGTCGCCGACCGGCCCTGGCTCAGGTGCTGGTTCATGTTGACTCCTGGGGTGCTGTCGACTTCAACAAATGGGTAAGAACCGGCTCGTGTGACACGACGGCGCCACGGGGGACGACCAGGTTCAGGGGGCAGTCTGAAACATTGTGACCCCGATCGGAAAAATGAGCATCAAAAAGTACACGAAAACGGTCATCGTTCCCGGCACAGTCATGCGGACCGTCGCATCGTGGGCAAGCTGTTGTTCGACGTCCAGCTGCGCGTCCCGCATCGCCGCCGCCTTGGACTGCAGCTGGTCGTGGATCGCCGAGCCCTGCGTGCCTGCGAGCTCCACGATGGAGGCGACCTCGCCGAGCGCGTCCACCTGGACCTCCTCGCCGAGCTCGCGCAGCGCCACCCACGGCGCCTGACCCTCCCAGCGGCTCCGTTCGAGCGCCGCGGCGATCCGCCGGAACGGCCACGACCCGGCGACCTGCGCCGCTGCGAACGTGGCCTGCGTGGCGCCGGCGCCGGAGATGCGCTCGATCGCGAGCAGCTCGAGGTACGTCGACACCGCCCTGGCGAACTCCTGCCGGGCGCGCTTCGCCTTGCTCCGGGCGTCGAGGTCGGGCAGGAACCAGGCCCCGAGCGCGAACACGAGCGCCGCCCCCAGCGGCACCGACACCGGCATGCCGAGGTTCAGGAGCCCCACGCACAGCCCGAGGAACGGCACCGCGACCAGCGCGATCACGGTCCCGAGGGCCTTCTCGCCGTAGTGGTCGGTCGCGGTCTTGCCGATCAGGTCGAGATCCGCGTGGGTGGGGCCGCCACGACCCAGCACCGAGATGGGCAGCCTGCGCTGCGCCCACGCCCCGAACACCTGGGTGTACCGCTGCGTGGCGGTGAGCTCACCGCCCTCGGACACCGTGATGGGCTCGACCCTGTCGTCGCCGCTCAGGCGGTCCAGCGCGGACTGGAGGCGCGGCGTCGACGGCAGCAGCTCCCGCACCACCAGGAACAGGCCGAGGCCCGCGACCAGACCGCCTCCCACTGCCCATGGCCACATGTCAGGCCCTCCTCTCGTCGGGGAGGAACCGCGGGATCGGCTGCCCGAGGCTGATCTTGCGCATCCACAGCAGGCAGACGACGTACGCGCAGAACAGGACGACCGCCACCACCTGACCCAACGGCGAGTCGTACCCGCTGAGGTAGCCGGACATCGCCGTGGCAGCAAGCACCACGAGCGTCACGATCGTGACCCAGCGCACCGTGGCGCGGCCGGTCGAGCGCTCCGTCTCGATCTCCCGCCGCGCCTTGGCCTGCGCAGACAGGGACTCTGCGAGCTGGCGAAGCGCAGGCGCCACGGCTCCCGTGCGGTTGTCCGACTCGAGGATCATCGCCGAGGCGATCATGTCGGCCGAGTAGTCGTCCATCTCGTCCGCCCACCGGTAGAGCGCCGGCTTGATGGGCTGGCGCGCCTCCAGCCGCGCGACGAGCCGCGCGAGCGAGGGCCGCACGGACGGTGCCGCGCTGTGCAGCGTGGCCGCGATGGCCTGCTCCAGCCCGACGGCGCCCCCGGACAGCACACCGATCAGCGACCGCACCCAAGCGGTCAGGTCGGTCAGCTTCTCGACCTCGTTGGACTGCGTGGTCGTGCGGAACAGCGACGGCAGACCGACGATCAGCACAGGCACGATCAGCACGAGCGACCACCAGCCGGTCACGATGCCGGCCACGAGGCCGGCGGCCGCGCCGATACCCACCACCTTCCGCTGCGGGTAGAGCGGGCCGCCCTTGGTCAGGCCGAGCAGCCGGAGCAGCCCGTGGAAGGGCGGAGTGGTCCGGACGGGCTTCGGCGTCGGCTCGTGCTTCTGCGCACCGACGACCACGAACCACAGACCGAGGCCCAGGCCGAGCCCCGTCAGCACGGCGATCAGCGTGGTCATGGGGTCTCCATCCCCCAGAGCCCGTCACGGTAGTTCAAGAGGCTCGCGTCGAAGCCGACGGCCTCCAGGTCGGCGAGGAACGACGGGGTCGTCTTCGGCACCGCACGGCCGTTCGGCCCGGGCTCGAAGACGTCGGTGATCGCCACCGGGTTACCGGCCTCGCCGCGCGTCACCTCGATCACCTCGGAGACGTAGCGGTGCCGGCGACCGTCGCCCGCCGAGTCGACCCGGAGAAAGACGATGAGGTCGACCGACTGCGCCACCTGCCGGTACGCGTAGGTCTCCGACAGCGTGGAGTCCTGCACCGCCATGCCGACCAGCCGCTCGACGACGTCGCGCGCACCGTCCGCGTGCACCGTCGACAGCGAACCGTTGCCCATCTGCATCGCCTGGAACATGGACACGATCTCAGGGCCACGCACCTCACCGACGATCACGCGGGAGATGTTGTGCCGCAGCGACTCGTACACGTTGACGTTCGTGTTGATCTCGCCCACACGGCGCCCCGTCGCGTTCATCTCGCCGGAGCCCTCACGGGTGCGCAGGGCCACCACGCGCTTGTGCTTCTCCGGCTCGAGGTGCAGGTAGAGCTCGTAGTCGGTCTCGATGGTTGCGATCGACTCCCACGAATCCAGGCCGGCGCACAGAGCGCGCAGAAGGGTCGTCTTGCCGCTGCCCTGCCCCTGTCCGGAAACCACTATCGACTTGCGGGCGCGAACTGCCGCCGTGAGGAATTCGACCAGCACCGTGTCGATCGTGTTGTTCCGGCGCAGCAGCTCCAGATCCACCGACTGCAGGCGCTGCAGTCGGATCGTCACACGCGGCCACGGCACCACCCAGCCGACGGCGGCCAGCCGCACGCGACCCGGCAGGTCCAGGTTGAGGAAGGGGTTGGCGCGCGTGAACGACCGCTCGTTCGCGGGGTCGCGCGCCGCGAGGAACTGGAGGAAGTCGATGAGCTCGGCGTCGGAGTCGGCGATCGGCTCCGCGTACGTGCGGCGCCCGTCGCCCATCAGCAGGAGCACCGGCGCGGTACCCGTGATCTCGATGTTCTCGACGTCGGGGGTGTCGATGAGCGGCTGCAGCCGGCCGAGCCGGAAGAGCGCGTCGAACAGCGCGCGCGTGACCTCGACCTGGTACTCGGGGGTCCAGTTCCGCTGGCCGCCGGAGAGCAGGGCGTCGTTGTGGTCGCGCACCACCTGCTGGATCAGCTCCTGGCCCAGCGCCTCGCGCTGCTCCTCGTCCAGCTCGCGGGTCGCCAGCGCCGTCGTCAGGCGCGAGGACACCTCGCCGCGCAGGCTGTTGACCTGACGCCAGAACTCGGAGTCGCGCAGCCGCGGGTTGCCGGGCTGGCCGTGGTACTCCCGGCCGGCGCGGGCGACTGCCCCCACCCAGGGTGAGGTGCCGTTGCCGGAGGAGGACGCGCCGCCGCCGTTCACCGGCGCGCGGGAGCCGGTGGCCCGCGCCGTGCCGTTGGCCTGCTCCACCGGGACGGCTCGGTTCTGCACCGCGGCGGCGGGCCCGTCGGGCCCCGGACCGCCGTCGGCAGCGCGCGCGCGGCGCGGCAGCGCGCGCGGCTCGTCGTCAGCGGAGTGGAAGATCGGCAGCGACGAGAGGTCGGGGAACTCGGGCGTACTCATGCGTTCCCCCTGCCGTCGCGCCACGGCGCGCCGCCCTGCACGGACCGCGAGAGGCCGTCCGCGTACTCGGGCGGGCGCCGCGGGCCTGAGCCGCCACCGTCGCGGGGACCGGTGGAGAACCGGGCCCGGCGCTTCTCGGTGCGGTCCTGGAGGCGCGAGATCACCGGACCGGCCGACCGCACGAGCGGCGACGACGGGTACCGGCGGCCCGCCGGCGAGCCGACGGACAGCACCTCGGCGTTCACCGGGTCCCAGGCCAGGGAGCCAACGGTCCCGAGGCCGAGGGTCCGCGCGATCTCGTTCGCGTCGTACGGCCGGCCGGGGCCGACCGTCAGGGCGGTGAGGTTGGTGAGCTCGCGCGCTGCGGCGTCGACCACGGAGGTGCGGGACTTGACGAGCTCCCGCGTCACCGCGATGTCGGGCAGGCGCGAGCCGGTGGTGATCAGCACCTGGTCCGCGAGCCGGACGATCGGCTCCCGGTCCTCGCGCACGACGCCGCCGGTGCCGAGCCGTCCGAGGTCGACCAGGACGTCGATGCCACCGCGCTCCAGCGCGACCAGCTGGTTGGCCAACGGCCCCCAGAGGTTCGCGACGGCGGGCGCGGTGTGCGGGCTGACTATGCCCGGCAACAGCTTCTTGTCCGGATCGTTTCGCACGAGCGGGATGGTCTGCTCCCAGAAGGAGGCTTCGAGGTCCCCGTGGGAGTGCGCGATCGCCAGCGGCTGGAGACCGCGGTCGTGCGGCAGCTGTCCACGGAAGTAGCCGGCCAGGATGGACGACCCGGCGAGGTCGGCCTCCACGAGGAGCACAGGACGGGGCCACTGGAGCGCCAGCACGAGGGCCGCCGTCGTGGTTCCCGGGGAGCCCTTCGCATTGGCGAGGGCGACGAGAGCCACCCAGATCACCCGGCCCCGACGGCGTCGATCACGATGGCGACGCGGCCGGTCGCTGCCCGGGCGGCAAGCCCTGCCGCACTGTCCGAGGTGACCTCCACGTCCACGACCGTCTGGTCGCCGATCGGCGACAGCTTGGTGCCGACCACGGTGGCGGGGATGGCGAACGGTGCCGAGGCCGGCGGTTCCCCACCGGACGCGGGTGTCTCGACCACCCGCACGGTGTCGCCGGCCCTCAGCTCCTTCGTCGGCATCTGGTTGGGCGCGAGCGCGACGCCGACGATCGACCGTCCGGCGGCGGGCTGCAGCTCGTCCGCGAAGCTGTCGGACGTCAGGAGCTGACCCTTCTTCAGGTCGGCTGTGGCGACCTTGCCCTGACCGACCACCTGGTCGAACTGCTCGGCACGGATCGGCTCGAGCAGGGTCGGCCCGGTGGGCAGGTCGACGGTCGCGACATGGGCTGCGGTGATCTCGGTGCCGCGCGGGATCTCGTCCTTGATCGCGAGCACCTGGTACGTCTGGCCGAACATGCTGGCCAGGTATACGGACGCGAGCACGCTCAGGGCCACGAGCGCGAGGCCGAGGGCGATGAGCGCCGGCCGACGTCGGGCGCGCGTAGGTTTGAGCGGCCCGGGGGGTGCGGGTCGCTGGGGTTGCGCCGCGGACCGGGCGTGCTTCTCCTGGTTCGCGACCTTTGTGCTACTGCTCACCGTGCCGTCTCCTCCGAGCCCGTCGGCGGAGTCCGCCTCGGGTTCCCCCGGTGCGGGACCCATCGAGGTTCCCATCCGTGCGCCTGTCTCCACCGTGCTCCTACCCGTGCTGATCGGAGGCTTCTCTGCGGTGGCACACGCGTGTCACCGCAGGCAATCCTCATCCACACGGGCGAACCCGGCAGGTTGAACGCTAATCAGGGTTCCGGGTGCCCGCTAGGTCAAGCGGACTTCAAAGTTGTGGAGATGACTTGAATATTGAGTGACCTTGAAACGATCTTCCGCTGGCACGCCAGAACCACAACCGTGGTGTTGACTCCGCAGGTCAGGCCGTGAGAATAGCCTCCCGCGCCGCCCCCTCCGTGCAAAGTTCACCCTGGCGCAATCTTTACATTTGGGGCAGGACTGGAGGTATGGGGACAGAACGAGAGGGCCCCGCTGGCGGTGGGGCCCTCTCGCGATGAGGTGGACTTCGGACGGCTTCAGGGCTTCACGCACCCCCCAGTGCTCAGCCCGTCGGTCGTCGTCGCCCCTCACCGTCCCGTTCGCCCGGCTGTCCCCCAGACAGACCACCGGACTGAACGGCTTCCGCCAGCCGTCGCACTGCGCGACTCGCCCGCTGGCGCAAGGCTGCGTGCGAGATGCCCAGCTCGTGGGCAACCCGCCGCTGATAGTTCCCGCGACCCGAGCCGAGCTCGGCGTACTCCGGGAGATCGGGGTCCGGCGCGTACAACCGCGCCAGAAGTGCTGACTCGTCGGGTGTCAGCGCGCACTTGTCGAGGCCCCACGCGATGACGTCGAGCACCTCGCCCGTCGTGCCGAGCGACATGCTCGCGAGCGAGTAGACCGCGTCCGGCCCTGGCTCGGGTGTCATCGGCCGCTCGAGGGCGGTCAGCGTGGACACGTCGGTGGGGATCTCCGCGACCCGCGGACCACGGCTCACCCGGCCACCCTGCGCGTGCGGGGCCCGGTCACCGACGACGCGCGTCAGGGTGTGCCCCTGCAACCGCATCGCCACCCGGCTGCTGCGGTCGAGGTCGTAGTGGGTGATCGCGTCCCACATCGCGGCGGCGGCCTCCTGCTCGAGGTCCTGCACGTCCGGGTAGTGGCGGCGTGATCGGCGCACGATCGTGCGCACCGCGGGAAGCATGCACTGCAGTACCGCGCGCCCGGCGGCGAAGCTGCCCCCTGCGTGCTCGACGATGAGCGCGTACAGCACCTCGTCCGCCTCGTCGGAGGCGAGCTGTACCGCCTCCCCCGTGCGCAGCCCCGCGATCTGCGGGAACCGTGTGGCGAGGCGCTCGATCTCGGTAGCGAACGATCGGGTGCGGACCAGGTCGGCCCAGTCGTGGTCGAGCTCGCGCATCAGCGTTCCTGCTGGTGCAGGCGTCCGTGCAGGCATGGCGGTTCCCCCCTCCGGTCTGCACCGAGTCCACCGGGAGGGTGTTGCCCGCCACTGTTGCCCGCTCCCTGCGGGCAGTTGTGACCTGCGTCACAGTCGGCCAAAACCCGGGGACTACCGATGTCACACGAACTCCTCACCTGCCATTTGTGCTCAGCAGACGCAAGAGACGGAGAAAACGGGAGAGGCGAGATGAGCAAGGACGAGCTCGACCAGGCGCCCGGCGCCGGACTCGGCAGCACCGACCTCGGCAGTGCGGGCGTCCGCAGTGCGGAACCCGATGCGCCGGACTTCGACCGCACGTGGTCCCTGCTCCGCGATACCGCCGAGGTGCACGCGGCCCGCGGTGAGGTTGCGCCCCTCGTGCGCGACCTCATCGCCTCCCTCACCGAGGATCCCCTCGGCGAGGAGGACACGACGGTCCGCCTGACCGAGGCGCTCGACAGTCCTCGCGCGCGCAGTGCCCGTGAGGCCCGTGCACGCATCCGGGCGGACCTGCAGAACGAGGTGCGGACCCGATGAGCTCGCTCCTCGTACGTCGGCGTGGCAAGAAGGCCGCCAAGCCGGCCGAGCTGCCCGCCCCGGCCGACGGTGCCTCCAGTACCGGCTCGCCGTGGGCGGGCGGACCCGACCAGCCCGCGACGCCCCCGTCGTCGTCGGGCGGCGGGGGCGACGGCGAGAACCCGCCCCCGCAGGTCGTGGAGTGGTCCAACGGACCTGCGCTGGCGACCAAGGCCTGGGGTGCCGCGCTCGCGCTGGCACTGCTGGCCGGGCCCGCCGCCCTGGTGTGGACAGCGCTGCGGCCCGCACCTGCCCCCGTCTCCGCGGCAGCCGGTGCGGCGAGCACGGCGGAGACCGCAGCGGCGAACGAGCGAGCGGTCGAGCTCGTGGAGACCTGGCTGCGCGCGGACAGCGACGACCAGCAGCTCATCGCCTCCCTGACGAACGCCCCGGTCGGCTCGCTCCCCCAGGAGGGTCTGACCATCCGTGACTCGTCGGTGGCCCAGGTCGAGCAGGCAGACGACGGCGTGTGGTCGGTGACCGTGGGCGTGGACGTCGCCGAGCCCGCACCCGGCTCCACCCCTCCAGCGGGCGGCGGTGCCAAGGCCGACAAGGAAGAGGCAGAGGTGGCGCTCGTGTGGGTGCGGCGCTACTTCCAGGTGCCGGTCCTCGTCGACCGCACGGACACCGAGTACTCCGGGCCGGACCTGGCCGTGACCGCCCTTGCGCTGCCCTCCCCCGTACCGGGCCCCGCTGCCGCGGCCGAGCCGCCGAGCCTCGACTACCCCGAGACCATCTCGCCGACGTCGGCCGCCGGCCAGTCCGCCGCCGGGTTCCTCGCGGCCCTGGTCGCTGGCGACGGCGAGATCACGCGCTACCTGCGCCCCGGTACGTCCATCCCGGCCGTGACCCCCGCCCCGTACTCGGCCGTGGCCGTGAAGGGCATCAAGGGTTCGCACGAGGTCACGGAGGACCCGACCGACGGCGACGGCACGCACGCCCTGACCACCGTCGAGCTCACGCGGCTCGACGGAGAGAAGACCACCGCCCAGTACGTCCTCACGCTTGTTGCGCGTGATGGCCGCTGGGAGGTTGCCGGCCTCGAGCCGGCCGTCCGTATCGACACAACGCCATCCGGCACGATCGACCCCGGCACCGCCGGGGAGTAACGAAGGAGAGAACCATGATCAACGAGATCGTTATGGCCAGCGGTGGCTTCCTCGACCTCATCACCGTCAAGTCCGAGGAGGTCAAGAGTGCCATCGAGTCGGTGACCTTCGTGGTCGTCATCCTCATGGTCGTCATCACTGCCGTGAAGACGAAGATGTCGATCGCCGCGATCCTGATGTCGGCGATCGTCGGCGGCATCGTCCTGTGGCTCGTGAACGGCGGCATCAACGTCACCTCCGACCTCGCGAGGGACGAGTTCGACTCCGCCCCGGCCATCGTGAACACGCAGACAGTTCTCTGACTGCAGCTGGGGCCGACAGGGCCGGGACATGGGCACGACGCCGAGGGCACGACACAGGGCTGGTCAGGCGGGCGCGTTCGCGCGCCCGGCATGTGGTGAGGAGGGTGTCCGGTGACCGAGACCGCGAAGTTCTACACGAAGGCCCGACGCATCCCCATGCTGGTGGGGAAGCTACCCAGCGGCGGGCGCATCTGGGGCGGCCCGTACACGATCACTCAGGTGGGAGCGGGCGCCCTGGTGGCGTTCGCGCTGTGGAAGACCGCTCCGCTGTGGGCACAGCTGGGCGGGTTCATGAACATCGTCGTCGCCGTGGGCGTCGTCGTCGGCGTGGTCTGGGCCACCGGCAAGCTCCCGAGCAGCGGCCGTAATCCCATCGCGTTCGTCATGGACGCGATGAACCTGACCTCCAGCCCGGGCCGGCTGGTCGGAGGACAGGTGGCGTTGCCGAAGCCGCGGCTGATGACCCACCGGGTCATGGTGGTGCTGCCTCGGCCGGCCACCGTCGCCGCACCGCGTGCCGAGGCACCCGCAGGGCGGGTCCGGCCGACGGCCGAACCGCAGCGCCCAGCAGCGGTCCAGCCGATCCCGACCGAGCTCCTGCCGGAGCTGACCAGCCGGGGCCCGGCGGACGCGACCTTCGAGGGCAGGCGCCTCCAGCCCACACCCGCACAAGAGCCCAAGCCCCTCCCGGACAAACGCTCGCCGGCGGACTGGGCAGCGGCCGCTGCCACCGCGGCGGCGACAGCCCCTGACCGCAAGACCGCCGACCTCACCGGCGTCGGACAGCTGCTCGCCGGGAAGACGAAACAGACCGGCCGAACGGCCCCCACCACCCCGCGAGAGGACTGAGCCCCCATGCTGAGCCACATCTCGGCCCTGACCGACGGCCTCATGTGGACCCGCACCGGGACCGTCTGGGCGGTCTGGCGCGTGTCCCCTGTGCCCTACGCATTCCAGCCCGACGACAAGAAGCACGCGGCACGGCGGCACCACACGGCGCTCTACCGCGCCCTGCGCGGCGAGTCCCTGCACCTCGGCCTGACGGCCGCGACCGACCCGGCGTCGGTGGTGCTCTCGATGATCGAGGGCGTCGATCTGACCGAGCGCGAGGCGTGGGCCGCCGAGTGCGAGGCGACCCTCGACTTCCTGGAGCAGATCCCGATCGGGCGGCGTGTCCACTGGATCGCCGCTCCCCTGGCCAACCCGGGCGCGAAGGCGTTCATGGAGCCGCTGCACGCGAGCTGGACCACGCTCCAGGACACGCTGATGATGCCGCGCTCCGTCCCGGGCAGGCACGCGATCGGCGAGCGGGCGGCGCAGGCGGAGGCGCTGCGCAAGGAGATGCCCTCCGCGTTCGACCCGCGGCCGGCGACCGTGGCAGAGATGGCGTGGATGTTCGGGCACGCGATGCAGCGCGGCCTCGGCCTGGACACCGCGGTGCCCGTCGACGGGTCGCTGGACGCCGAGATGCACCTGTCCGGGCCGTCGGTGCTGCCGTCCGCCCTGGTGGACCCCGCCGGGCAGACGGACTCCGAGAAGAAGCTCGGCCCCCTGCAGATCCTCAAGCGGCC
Source organism: Promicromonospora vindobonensis (assembly GCF_042685865.1). Lineage (NCBI taxonomy): Bacteria > Bacillati > Actinomycetota > Actinomycetes > Micrococcales > Promicromonosporaceae > Promicromonospora > Promicromonospora vindobonensis. The sequence goes on from NZ_JBHUOG010000001.1 coordinate 2,347,364, forward strand.
GTACGTGAAGGTTCTCGACCCCGCCAACCCTGACCTCGCCTCGTACCAGACGACGCTCGTGGTGAGCGACACCCCGTCGGGCGGGATCATCTACCCCGGGTGCGAGTGGATCGGACGGGTCGACGAGTCCGGTGTGCCGTGCGACTGGGCGATCCGCATGACCGTGCGCTCGCGCGACGAGGTGACCAATCGCAACCGGCGCGCGGTCCGCACGCTGAACGACCAGTTCGACCAGCGCTCCGAGGAGGAGCGCGCCGGGTCCTCCCTCGACACGACGGCGCGCGCCCTCGGCGAGTACCAGGCGGTGATGGACGCGGACGAGCTCGAGGTGGAGGTCGACGCCACCACGATGTTCACCGTCTCCGGCCACACCCCCGAGCAGGCGCTCGACGACGCCCGCGACCTCACCAAGTACTTCGCCGCCATGCAGTTCTCGCTGCGCACCGACCCCACCATCCAGCCAACGCTCTTCGAGGCCACGCTCCCCGGCATGCCGACGCCGCGCGCGGTGCGGGAGTACTCGCAGATCACGACGGCGCGGGCGTTCTCGGCCGCCGTGCCGTTCGCGACCACCGAGCTCGGCGACACCTCCGGTGCGCTGTTCGCCCTGGAGATCTCCAACGGGGCCGCCCGGCCGAACCCGGTGTTCGTGAACCTGGCCGGGGCTACGGACAAGCTCGACGTCGCGCTCGCCATGGGCTTCGTCGGCGAGCTCGGATCGGGCAAGTCGGTCAGCATGAAGACCGTGGCCATGGACAACGTGGACATGGGTGCCACGCTCATGGCGGTGGACCACACCGAGATGGGCGAGTGGGGCGTGGCCGTCTCGGAGATTCCCGACTCGCAGGTGGTCGAGATCTCCGAGGACGCGACGGTGTCGATGGACCCGCTGCGGATCCTGCCGCCTGCGCAGGCACCACGGGTGGCGCGCGCCTTCATCACCGTGCTGCTCTCGGTGCAGACCAAGTCGGAGCAGAACGTGCTGCTGTCCAAGGTGCTGCAGACCGAGTACATGTGGCGCCACAAGATCACCTCGCTCGGCTCGCTCGCCCGGCACCTCGAGGTGGACTGCGAGTATCCGGGCGCCCGGATGCTCGCCGACGAGATGCGGATCTTCTCCGAGCTCGACTTCGGGCGCGCCCTCTTCGACGACTCGCTGCCGCCGCTCGACCTGAGCTCGCCGGCGATCGTGCTGCACACCCACAAGATGCAGCTGCCGTCGAAGGCCGACATGGAGCACGGGCACCTGTTCGCAGAGCTCAAGGCCGAGAAGGTGTTCGGCCGCGCCACGTTCGCGCTGATCGCGGCCCTCGCCAGGTACCGCTGCTTCGCGGACCGGTCACGGCTCGACATCTTCGCCGCCGACGAGGCGTCCAAGACCATGTCCTCGCCGGAGGCCGCCGAGGAGATCGGCATGTTCATCCGCGACGGCCGTAAGCACAAGGCGGCGCTCCTGCTCGGCAGCCACGACGCGGAGGAAGACTTCGGCAACGAGGTGGTCCGCGGGCTGATCCCGTTCCGCGTGCTGCTGCGCCACCGCGACGCCAACCTCGCCCGCCGTGGACTGCGCTGGCTGCACGGCCTGCCGGTGGGTGCGCCGGTGGACGAGGGCCTGGTCAAGCTCGTCACCGAGGGCACTGCCCCGGTGACCGACGCCGCCGTCGGCGTGACGGAGGAGCGGCGGGGCGAGTGCCTCATCCGTGACTTCCAGGCTCGCTACGGCCGCGCGAAGGTCATGGCTCCGCTGGTGGAGACCCGCGCGCAGACCGTGAAGACCACGCCGACCAGCTCCACCGGCGCGGTGATCGGGTCATGAACCGGCTGGCGCCGCTTCCCTCTGCCGATCCGGGGGGAGGGCTGAACCTCGAGGACACCCAGGGCGTGGCCGTCGACCGGTTCACGCTCCAGTGGGACACGGGCTCCCCGTGGAACCCGCTGAACGTCGACTCCGAGATCTTCTCGACCCTCGCCGGCATGTTCTGGGTCTGGTACCGGGACATGGTCGCCGTTCAGATCTGGGTGCTCGACTGGGTGCTCGGCATGGACTGGCTCGGCTACATCCTGGCGCCGCTGGCCGGGCTGAGCATCATCGTGCAGGGCATGATCGCGCAGATCGGCCTGCTCAACGTCATGCTCATCATCCTGGCGTTCGTGGTGGGCTTCTGGCTGCTCAAGGGCCGGTACGCCGGCGGGTTCATGGAGCTGCTGATCGGTTGTCTCATCGCCGCACTGGCGACGGGCTTCCTCGCGAACCCGATGGCGACCATCGGCGGGGAGCAGGGCGTCATCATGCAGTCGCGGAACGCCGGCATGGACATCGCCACCGGCTTCGCGACCGAGGGCGCGTCGTTCCAGCGGGACTCCACGGTGATCCGCGACGGCCTCAAGGGGCAGCTCGTGGACACCCTGCTCCGCGCGCCGCACCAGATCATCAACTACGGCACGGTCATCGACGGCTCCGGCTGCGAGGACACCTACACCGAGAACGTCGGCCGGGACAACGCCGTCGACGCGATCGGGTCGTGCGACGAGGCGTACCAGGAGGCGGCGTCCACCGTCGACGCCGGCACCGTCGTCTCGACGCTCAGCCTGCTCACCACCGGGTTCGTGTTCCTTCTGCTGTCCGTGGTGATCGTCGGCGGCACCATCTTCGCGGTGCTGCTGCTGGGCTGGTCGGCCATCAAGCTGCTGTGGCAGCTCCCGGTCGGTGTCGTCTCGAGCGGCACGCGTGCCCAGCTGTTCCGCACGTTCGCGAGCGTGGGCTTCGGGTGCATCCTCGTCGCGATGGCCACCATGTTCCTGGTGGCCTGGATGAAGATGCTGCTCGGTTTCTACGACGCCACGAGCGGCCTGCCGTTCCTCGTGCGGCTCTACCTGTTCAACACGCTCGTGATCGCAGGCGCGGTGTTCTACGTGCTGATGGGCGCGAGCGTGCGGCAGGGTCTGCGCGCGCTGGCCGACAAGCTCGCGGCGGCCGGCGTCCCCTCCCAGGTGGGCGAGCCCGCCGCGATGCCGTGGGACGGCACCGCGAAGTGGCGCGGCCGCTACAACAAGGCCAAGGAGTGGGCGGGTGTCGGCCTTGGCCCCGCTCCCGTGAAGCCGAACGGCCAGGCGGTCGACGTCGACGCCGACGACGTCCCCGCAGCGGGCCCGTCCGCGATGGACGGCAACCCTGGTGGTGGCTCGGTCGGCAGCACCACGGGCGGCGTCTCGGGTGGCGGCTCCGGTAGCGCAGGCGACGAGAACCGCACCATGCCCATCCCGGTCGACGGTTCCGGCCCCCCGGCCGGGCCCGACGGCGCGGGCGGGACCGACGGCCGCGGCAACGCCTGGACGACTGCCGCACGCACCGTCCAGGACGGGTCGCCCGACGGCGGACGTACCGGCACCGAGCCCCTGCAGGACGGTTCGAACGCCGGTGAGAAGCCGTCGAACGAGCCCAGCCCGCACCTGCCGCCGACGGCCGGCGAGCGCCTCAGCGACCGGCTGGGCAGCGCCCGTCGTACGGGAACGTCGGTAGCCCTGCAGGCCGGGTCCATGGTCGCGAGCGGTGGCACGTCCAGCGCAGCGGTCGGTGCCTCCAAGGCGCTCAGCGTGGTGCGCAAGGCCAGGCAGGCCAAGCAGGCGGTCGGGGCAGCCCGCGGCCTGGGCCGCCAGGGTGAGCGGTCGCAGAGTGCCGCCCGCCTGGCTCAGTCGCTCAACGCGGCGCGACAGGGTGGGGCGCCGCAGGCCGGCGGGCCGCAGCCGTCGGCGATCGTGCACAATCCCGGCCGCCGTCAGATGCGAGGGCTGGGCCGCTGATGAAACGTGTAGTCATCGTGGTGATCACGGTGGTCGTCCTCGCGATCGGTACCTGGATCGGCTGGCCGCGCGAGGGCGGCCCCGTGGACCCCACCGCGCCGGAGAGCACCGGCGCGTTCGCTCCCGGGTCCCCGGACGACTTCGGCAGTCCCGCGAGCTCCACCGAGAACGACACGGGTGCGCCGCCCGCCACCGAGGAGGTCGAGGGACAGCCGGGTGCCGGCGAGCCGGCGATCGAGGTGTCGGCCGAGCCCGAGTTCGACGAGACGGCGCCCAGCGAACCCGTCGAGGCGGCCTGGGACGAGACCGTCCGCTCGGCGGCGCGCGATGCCGCCCGCGCCACCATCGCGGCGTTCGCGGCGACCGACAAGACCGCGGACGACTGGTGGTCCGGCCTGAAGCCGCTGCTCACGCCGCAGGCGCAGCCGGTATACCAGGACGTCGACCCGCGCCTCGTGCCGGTCACGGAGGTGACCGGCGAACCAGAGGTCACCGACGAGACGTCAACCCTGCTCGCCGAGGTGGCGGTGCCGACCGACATCGGCAGCTACACGGTGCTGCTGACCCGGGCCGACGGCGCGGCCCCCTGGCTCGCCGAGCAGATCAGGCCCCCGGAGGGGTCGTGAGCGGGCGAGGTACCGCCGAGCTCGCGACACGGGTGGCCGCGCAGGCGGTCCGCTCCGGAGGGCGGCGGCCGGGCAGAGGTGGGAGACGGGACGACCCGACCCGGCGCGCGGTCCTGGTGCTGGGCGTGCTGGTGGCCGCTGTCATGGCGGTGCCTGCCGCAGTCATCGCGATGGTCGTGCTGGTGGGTGGTGCGGTCAGCGAGAACCAGTCGCAGAACGGCTGCAGCCTCTCGGCGTCGGTGGTGCCGGCCGGCGGCCAGGCCGCTGCGGCAGGTGGTTTCACGGGCGAGCAGCTGCAGAACGCGTCGGTGATCCTGCAGGTGGGTCAGGAACGCGGCGTGCCGGGCCGGGCCCAGGCCATCGCTGTGATGACGGCCCTCGGTGAGTCCGGCATGCGCAACCTCGACTACGGCGACGACCGGTTCGGGGTGCGCAACCCCGACGGGACACTGACCTCCTCGATCGGCATGTTCCAGGAGCAGAAGTGGTACGGGACGGTCGAGGAACGCCTCGACCCCGTGCAGTCGTCGGGCCGGTTCTACGACCGGCTGCTGGCGGTCACCGGCTGGGAGACTCTCGAGCCGACCATCGCAGCGCACAAGGCGCAGCGGAACGCCGACCCGTACCACTACCAGCAGTACTGGGACCAGTCGCTGGAAGTGATGCAGCTCGTCAGCGGGGCGGACGAGCAGGACCTGTCCGCGCTGTCCCAGTCCATCCAGGGCGCCGCGGCAGGCGCACCCTGCATGACCGGATCCGTCGGGAACGCAGCGGTCGGTACGGGCGGGTGGGCCAACCCGGCGGTCGGGTCCAAGGCGTCCGGGTTCGGGCCGCGCAGCACAGGCATCGCGGGGGCGTCGACCTACCACCTGGGCCAGGACATCGCGGCGTCGTGCGGAACCCAGGTGTTCGCGGCCGCGGCGGGCCGCGTGGTGATCTCCGGAGCAACCGGCTGGGGCACCGGCAACACGATCCGCATCGAGCACGGCATGGGCGTCGACTCGACGTACGGTCACCTGCTCACCGGCACCAACCTGGTGCGGGTCGGCGACACGGTGCAGGCAGGACAGCAGATCGCGGGCATGGGCGGTGACTCGCGCATCGACCCGGCGGGCGCGGGCACGTCGTCGGGCTGCCACCTGCACTACGAGGTGCGGGTGAGCGGGCAGGCCGTTGACCCGGAGCCCTTCATGGCCCAGCAGGGCGTGACGCTCGGGGTCGCGGCGCCGGTGACGGAGTCGGTAGCGCCGGGGGACGCGCCGGACGGCGTGGAGCCCGCGGACGTGGACCGATGACTTCTGCTCACCGCAGACGTCGGTAAAAGAGGTCGCGATCATCGGTGGGAATACCTGACGATGATCCGGCGTCGTTAGACGTAGGTCGTGTGCAGTGTCGCTCCCGATCTCGGCCCGCGCGCACCGAGTACCGAGAGGGAACGCATGAGTACCGACACCATTGGCACGCCCGACCAGCTGAGCGATCCACCCACCAACGTGCCTTCGTCGACCGACGCACCCGTCCTGTCGCGCACCGACAAGCTTGCTCCCGGCCACTTCCGTGCGATCGCGCTGCTCATGGCCAGTGCGTTCACGGTGATCCTGAACGAGACCACCATGTCGGTGGCGCTCCCGCCGATCATGGACGAGCTGGGTGTCACCGCGACCACCGGCCAGTGGCTCACCACGGCGTTCCTGCTGACCATGGCCGTCGTCATCCCGGCAACGGGCTTCCTCATCAACCGGCTCGGCACGCGCGGCGCCTACCTGCTGGCGATGTCGCTGTTCACCGTCGGCACCGCCCTTGCGATGATCGCGCCCGGCTTTGCGATCCTCGTGACCGGTCGTGTGGTGCAGGCGACCGGCACGGCGATCATGATGCCGCTGCTCATGACGACCATCATGACGATCGTCCCTGCGCACATGCGCGGCCGGGTCATGGGCAACGTCGGCCTGGTCATCGCGGCGGCTCCTGCTCTCGGCCCGACGCTGTCGGGCGTGATTCTCGAGCCGCTGGGCTGGCGTGGCGTGTTCGGCGTGGTGCTCCCGGTCTCGGTGCTCGCACTGGTCGCCGGCCTGCTCTGGATCCGCGACGTGTCCGAGAAGGACAAGCACCACCTCGACCCGCTGTCGCTCCTGCTCGCCCTTGTCGCGTTCGGCGGGCTCGTATGGGGACTGTCCGGCCTGGGCGAGGGCGCGCACGCGGCCGCCGGAACGCTGAACCCGTGGATTCCGCTGAGCACGGGTCTGGTTTTCCTCGGCCTGTTCATCTGGCGGCAGATCGTGCGGCAGCGCACCAATTCCGCACTGCTCGACCTGCGCACCTTCCTCCACAGCAACTTCCGGGTAGCGATCGGCATCATGTCGGTCTCGATGCTGGCGATGCTCGGGACCCTGATCGTGCTGCCCCTCGTGCTCCAGGAGGCGATGGGCATGACACCGCTCCAGTCCGGTCTGATCGTGCTGCCGGGTGGCCTCGCGATGGGCCTGCTGGGCCCGGTCGTCGGCCGCTGGTACGACAAGATCGGGCCGCGCCCGATTCTCGTGCCGGGCACCGTGCTCGTCACCCTCGGCATCGGCATGCTCGCGTTCCTGCACCCCGGCACCTCGCCGTTCTACGTGCTCGGCGCGCACATCCTGCTCAGCCTTGGCCTGTCCGCGGTCTTCACGCCGCTGTTCAGCTCCGCGCTCGGGGTGCTCCAGCCGCACCAGTACTCGCACGGTTCGGCCACGATCAACACGGTGCAGCAGGTCGCCGGTGCGGCAGGTATCGCCCTGTTCATCGCGATCATGACGCTCCGGTCGGAGACCCTGACCGACTCTGGCGTCTCCGCCGCTGACGCCATGACCAGTGGCGCCGGCCTGGCCTTCGGAATCGGCGCCGGTGTGATGGCGCTGACCATCGGGCTGGCGACGCTGATCAGGCGTCCCGAGACCGACGGGGAGTTCCACGGCGGTCACTGACCGCTGCCCGGCCCGAAACGGCCGTGCCGCGACGAGGGCAGGAATCCAGGTGCAGGGTTCCTGCCCTTCGTCGTACCCGGACCGCACTACCGATCGAAGAGGCGGTCGAGCAGGCTCTTTCGTGCAGGGCGGCGTTCCGGGCTCACCGGAGCACCGGTGCGGTCCGACCGGGCCAGGCGGGTGACGTCGATCGGCGCAAGGCCGCGTAGCTCGAGCAAGCGGTTCGCCGCCGAGATGGCATCGGTCAGGGCCGGCGGACGCGCCCGGTCGGGCACAAGACCGGCGACCTTGAGCGTGTCCGGCACCGTCCCCGCGTCAAGCCGATCCGCCCACTCGCCAGGGTCGAGGTTCAGGAACTCCTCGTGCTGACCTGATCCGCCGGCCGGCTGGTCCGGCCCGTGTCCTGTCTGGTCGGCCTTGTCGAGATCCATCCGACGCCCCGCCAGCAGCGCCGCGAGGCTCTCCGCCCGGTACACCGCGCCGGCCCGCATCTCGTGATCGAGCAGCACCACCTGCCCCACGTGTCCGTTCACGCCCGGCGCGAGATCGGCGGCGTAGACGTTCCCCGCGCCGTCGGTCCCGACGGGGAACCAGAGCGGTGAACCGATCGCCGCCTGCACCCGACCCGCGGGGTCCTCGCGAGCGAACGTCGCCGCATCGGTGGTCCAGGTATGGAAGCGGGCGACAGGCAGGAACGCCGTACGCAGGAGGCTGTCGCTCAGCGGCACGATCTCGAATCCGCCGAACAAGCCCTCCTCGGGCGGGAGCTTCAGGCTGCCCGACCCTGTCGCCGCATAGAGCGCGCGTACCTCCTGGGGCAGACCGATCCCGTGGGGCAGAGCGGACTCGGCCGCAGCGATCGCCTCGGGCGCCGCGCCGACGGCGTCAGGCATCCGGTCTGCGATCACCCGCGTCACGGCGTCCGCGTCGGCCGACGGCGCAGGCGTTGCGCCAGGCACCGGCTCGATCCGCTCCAGGTACTGCGCCGGAAGCGCCCCCGGCTCCAGCACCACCTCGAGCACCGGGGCGGCCGGTCCGGAGACGACGGCGGGCGGTAGCGCGACCAGCTCGACCACGTCGTCGGCAGGCTGGGCGCCGGCACGGACCCGCACGAGCTGCTCGGCGTCGGGCGTGAGCTCGGCGACCGCCCGCAGCGCATCGTCGAGGTCGGCCTTGGGTCCGCGCTCACCGGACCTCGCCGCCTCGCGGGCGAGCTTGCGGTAGTGGTCGCGGCGAGCGGCGCCGTCGCCGTCGTCCAGGTAGCTGCCCTGCCACGCCCCGCGACCGACCGTGCCGACGAACTCGCTGACGTCCGTCGAGGGCGGCGCGGAGCGACGCAGCGCGTCGACGAACGGTTCCCAGGTCTGCCAGTCGGAGAGGCTCACCAGCCACATGATGCCGTCTTACTGCTAGGCGTGGGGGCTCGACGTTCCGTAGACTTCCAGCCATGGCCGAGGTGCGGGTCTTTGCTGGTACCGGGGGTCAGCGCTTCGCTCACGAGATGTGCGCTGATCTCGACGTCGCGTTGAGCCCGATCAAGATCCAGCGCTTCGCGAACGACTGCCTGCAGGTCCAGCTCCTGGAGAACTGCCGGGAGCGCGACGTCTACCTGGTGCAGTCCGTGGTGCGTCCCGCGCAGGAGAGCCTGATGGAGCTCCTGCTGATGGTCGACGCAGCAAAGGGGGCGTCCGCGGCCCGGATCACCGCCGTCATGCCGCACTTCGCGTATGCCCGCTCGGACAAGAAGGACGCACCACGGATCTCGCTCGGCGGCCGCCTCGTCGCCGACCTGCTGGAGACAGCGGGCGTGAACCGCATCCTCACCATGACGCTGCACGCCCCGCAGGTGCACGCATTCTTCCGGGTGCCGACCGACCAGCTCAACGCGCTGCGCGACCTTGCGGCGCACTTTCTGCCGAGCGACCTGTCGAAGGCCACGGTGGTGTCCCCCGACCTCGGTAACGCGAAGAGCGCGTCGGCGTTCGCCAAGATGCTCGGTATCCCGGTCGCGGCGGCCGCGAAGGAGCGGTTCGACGGCGACCGGGTCGAGATCACGTCCCTGATCGGTGACGTCACGGGCCGCGACATCATCGTGCTCGACGACGAGATCGCCAACGGGTCCACGATCATCGCCATCCTCGACCTGCTGCGTGAGCACGGCGCGCGCAGCGTGCGGATCGCCTGCACGCACGGAATCTTCGCCAACGACGCGGTCCACCGCATCGCGGCCGATCCCGACGTCGTCGAGATCGTCACCACGAACACGGTGCCGTCGGCCGGGCTGCTGGCGCACGACAAGCTGACGGTGATCAGCGTGGCACCGGCGTTCGCCGAGGCGGTGCGCCGTATCCACAGCGGCGAGTCGGTCAGCGCCCTCTTCGACCCGACCCACGTCTGACAGCAGTCGACCAGCGGGTCGCGGGACCTACCGCGCGGCCCACCACGTCTTCAGCTCCTCCGTCGCCACGTCCTCGCCCAGCGGGCCCCTCTCCATGCGCAGGCTCAGCAGGTGCTTGTACGCCTCACCGACCTCGCGCGACGGCGGGATCCCGAGGATCGCCATGATCTGCGTACCGTCCAGGTCGGGGCGGATCGCGTCGATCTCCTCCTGCTCGCGCAGCACCGAGATCCGGTTCTCCAGGTCCGTGTACGCGTCCGACAGCCGCTGAGCCTTCCGCTTGTTGCGTGTGGTCGAGTCGGCACGAGTGAGCCGGTGCAGCCGTTCGAGGAGCGGGCCGGCGTCCGTCACGTAGCGGCGGACGGCGGAGTCGGTCCAGGCACCGTCGCCGTAGCCGTGGAACCGCAGGTGCAGCTCCACGAGCCGGGAGACGTCCTTGACCACCTGCTTCTCGAACTTGAGCGCCTTGAGCCGCTTGGCGGTGAGCTTGGCCCCGACCACCTCGTGGTGATGGAAGCTCACCCCGCCACCGGCCTCGAACCGGCGGGTCGCGGGCTTGCCGATGTCGTGGAGCAGGGACGCCAGGCGCAGGACCAGGTCCGGGGCCGGCACCGCACCGTCGGGCCCGGTTTCCTGCGCGATCGCCTGCTCCAGCACCGTGAGCGAGTGCTGGTAGACGTCCTTGTGCCGGTGGTGCTCGTCGATCTCGAGCTGGAGCGCCGGCAGCTCCGGCAGCACCTGCTCGGCGAGGCCCGTGTCGACCAGAACCTCGAGACCCGCACGCGGGTTGTCGCTCAGGATCAGCTTCGTGAGCTCGGCCTGCACCCGCTCGGCCGACACGATCTCTATCCGCTCGGCCATCGCGACCAGCGCGGCGAGCGTCCCTTGTTCCACGTGAAACGACAGCTGCGCGGCGAACCGCGCGGCGCGCATCATGCGCAGCGGGTCGTCGTCGAACGAGCGCTCGGGCGCGATGGGGGTGCGCAGCACACCGGCCGCGAGGTCGGTCAGGCCGTTGAACGGGTCGACGAACGTCAGGTCGGGCACGCGCACGGCCATCGCGTTCACGGTGAAGTCCCGTCGCGACAGGTCGCCGTCGAGCGAGTCGCCGAACTCGACGAGCGGCTTGCGGGACGCGGGGTCGTACTTGTCGGTCCGGTACGTCGTCACCTCGACGACGACGTCGCCCCTGCGGGCCCCGATGGTGCCGAACTCCCTGCCGATGTCCCAGTTCGCGTCGCCCCAGCGCGCAAGGATCTTCTGCGTCTGGCTCGGTGAGGCGGACGTCGCGAAGTCGAGGTCGTTGCTCGCGCGGCCGAGGAACGCATCCCGTACCGGTCCGCCGACCAGCGAGAGCTCGTGCCCCGCAGCACGAAACTGGTCGCCCAGCTCGAGCGCGGCGGGCGCCATCTCGGGCAGCACGCCGAGCGCGCGTCGCAACAGATCATGCTCAGGGGTAGACACAGCCCAAGATTCTCCCAGACGCGACCCGACAACACGCACCGCAAGTTTGAACCGCCCCGACGTCCGATCGCGTGCGCCGACACACGCCGTGCCCGAAACCGCCCACACCCCCTGACCAGACCAACCGTGGTCAGTCGGTAGTGTTGGGGCATGTCCACCCCTGTTCCGGCGAGCGACCGTCCAGACGGTCGCCCGGAGGTGCCTACGCCACCCGGCGGAGCGCCGTTGCGGGTGAATCCTGCCCGACGTGCCGCTTCGACGAGCAGCCCGGCACACCTGCCCATCGTGGACGAGACGTCCGCAGGGGGCCTGGTGCTGCGGGGCGGATCCGAACGTCCCGAGGAATTCAGCGCGGCAGTGCTGCTGCGCCGAAATCGCACCGGTCGGCTCGAGTGGTGCCTGCCCAAGGGGCACCTCGAAGGCCGGGAGACGCCACAAGAAGCGGCGATCCGTGAGATTCACGAGGAGACCGGGATTCGCGGCTCTATCCAAGCCGAGCTTGGCGTGATCGACTACTGGTTCACCGGTGAGGACCGGCGAGTCCACAAGGTGGTGCACCATTACCTCTTGCGCGCGGAGGGCGGTCGCCTGACCGTGGAGGACGATCCGGACGGCGAAGCCGAGGACGCCCTCTGGGTCAGGGTCGACGAGCTCGCCGAGCGCCTGTCGTACCCGAACGAGCAGCGGCTGGCCGTTGCCGCCCTGGACCTCCTCGTGTCGTCGAGGAGTCTCCGGGACGCGCTGCGCGCTGACGCCTTCCCCACGGAGCGCCCCGACCTGCCATGACGCAGCACCCCGACCTCTCCCGCAGTCCGGCCCGCCATCGGGCGGCCCATTGCACCGGCAAGATGAGCGCCATCGTCCTGGCGGCCATGCTGTTCGTCGGGTCAGCCATCGTCCCGGCGACAGCCGGCGCCCCGAGCACAAGCACCGCCCCTGCAGCCACCGACGTCGTGACCGAGGAGGCCGAGGACGTCCCAGCGGCCCCCTCCGACCAGGGCGCGATCGGCGTCTCGATCATCAAGATCTCGCACCCGGTCGCGGCGCCGGGCGACGACGTGACCATCCGGGCGCGGATCACCAACAACACCGACACGGCGGTGTCCGGGACGACGGCACAGCTGACCGTCGACTACCTCGCGCTCACCTCCCGTGAGCAGATCGCCGCGTGGTCCGACGCCGAGCTGCTCGACCCGGTCTACGGCGATCCAACGGATGAGTCGATCCCCAGGCTGGCGCCCGGCGCGTCCACGAACGTCTCGTTCACCTACGACCCCGGCTTCCACGCCCTACAGGGCTTCGGCCCACGCCGGCTCGCGGTGAGCGTCAACGATGCCACGGGCCGCGTCGGCGTCGCCCGCTCGTTCCTGATGTACGACGCCGACGGTGCCGAACGTGCGCCGATGCAGCTCAGCGTCCTGGCCGCCGTGACGAGCCCGGCAACGGACCCGTCCGACCCGGACGCGGCCGAGATCGAGCTGGCACAACAGGCAGCCGACGGTCAGCGCCTCGACGGCGTGCTGCAGGTCGCTGAGGACACCGACCTCTCGCTGGCGATCGACCCGAACGTGATGAGCAGTGCTTCGAGGTCGGAGGACCCTGCGCTCACCGAATGGTCCGACCGTATGGTCGCCGCCGCCGAGCAGACGGCCACGTACACGCTCCCCAACCATGACCTGGACCTCGCCGCGCTCGCGCACGCCGAGGTGTACGCCACGGGGCGCCGGAGCTTCGTCCGCGCACCCCGCATCCCCAACTGGCCCATCCCCGAGAGCTGGAACCGGGGCCTGGCCTGGCCGGCGGACGGCGTGGTCCCCGACCTCGAGACGCTCGACCTCGCCGTGGCCACAGGCAGGCAGAACGTCGTGGTCGGTGGAGGAGGGCTCGCTTACGAGGGCTACGGAACGGTGACCGGCCGAGCAGACGTCGAGACGCCGTCGGGCACCGCGCACGCCGCCGTCACCGATACGACACTGACACAGGCCTTCGTCTCGGCAACCGACCTGTCCGGGGTGGGCTCCGAGCCGGCAGGGGGCGCCACCGACACCTCGGTGGAGGCCTCGACGGCCTCCAGCGCCACGGAGGGCGCGCAGCGGCTGCTCGCTGACACGGCCGCGATCGTGAGCCAGTCCCCTGTCGAACCCCCGACCTTGTCGATAGCGGCCCCCCGCACCTGGACGCCCGACGCCGACGCGGCGATCTCGATCCTCGACACGCTCGACGAAGCGGCCTGGGTCGACACGACGACGCTCGACACGCTGTTCGAGCAGGACGCGCAGAACGAGGGCCGCGCTCCCCTGCCGAAGCACCACCCCGCCAAGGCCGAGATCAGCCCCAGCGACGTGGCGGCGCTCGAGCACGCTCGCGACGCGGTCGTCACGTTCTCGTCCGTCGCGGGCGACAAGCGGGGACAGATCTGGCGCCCTGGCGTCGTCCGCCTGATCGCACCGCTCTCGGTCGCCCAGCGCCAGGACCCGGGGCGCCGGTCGTCGATCGTCCAGCAGGTCCTGCAGACCACGAACGAGCTGACGCACGAGTCCATCACGGTCGTACCCCGCGAGGACATCAACTTCATCACCGACGTCGGCAACATCCCGGTGCGTGTCCGCAACGGGCTCGACCTGGACGCGACGGTCACCGTGGTGCTTCGCCCCGACCACCCGCGACTGACCGTCGACGCCCGCAGCGAGGCGACCGTCCCGGCGGGTCAGGAGGTGGACGTCCAGGTACCGGTGCGCGCCATCGGCTCCGGCGACGTCGAGGTCACCGCACAGATCCTCACGCCGACGGGCGCCAAGATCACTGACGACTCGTCGTTCCAGGTACGCGTCCGCGCGGGCTGGGAGGAGGTCGGCACCTGGATCGCGGCCGGCCTCGTCGCTCTGCTGTTCCTCGCCGGGATCTGGCGCACGGTGCGCCGCGGCAAGTCCCCGTACCGTGCCACCAGCAAGGACGTCGAGGAGGCGACCGGCACCTCCGGCGAGGCACTGGAATCGCCGCCGACCACCTCGGCGAGCTCCGTGGCCGTCCCGGCGGAGTAATGTTTCGGCCGCCGCACATGTCGGCAGAACCACACCGGGCAAGGCCCAGACCACGGGAGTAGTCGCTTGACCCAGGAGAACACCGTGACCGTACCGACCGACCCCGCCTCGGACCCCAGCGCCGAGGCCGCGAGCGGTCCGGGCGAGCCCGCCACGCCGCCGCCGTCCCGCGGCCTGGGCCGCAACTCGCTGGTGATGGCGGCCGGCACAGCGGCATCGCGCCTCGGCGGCCTGGTCCGCAACATGATGCTGGTGGCCGCGATCGGCTCCGCCGGCTCGGTCGCGAACGCGTTCGACGTCGCGAACAAGCTGCCCAACGTGCTGTTCGCGATCCTCGCGGGCGGCATGCTGAACGCGGTGCTCGTCCCCCAGATCGTCAAGGCGTTCCGCGCGCACAACGCGCAGGAGCGGATCGACAAGCTGCTCACGATCTCGGCCGTCGGCATCCTCGCCATCACCGCGGTCCTCACGGGTGCGTCGGCGTGGGTCGTCATGCTCTACACCGACGGCTGGACCGCCGAGCAGCTCGCGCTGGGCACCGTGTTCGCGTACTGGTGCATCCCCCAGCTGTTCTTCTACGGCCTGTACACGCTGCTGGGCCAGGTGCTCAATGCACGCGAGCAGTTCGGGCCGTTCATGTGGGCGCCGGTCGCCAACAACGTGGTCTCCGTCATCGGGTTCGGCATCTTCCTCGTGGTGTTCGGTACCGCCCCCGAGCTCGGGATCAACGACCTCGCCGAGTGGGACACGCCGCGCACGATCCTGCTGGCGGCCACGGCCACGCTCGGCATCGTGGCGCAGGCGCTGGTGCTGCTGGTACCGCTGCTGCGCTCGGGCTTCCGCTGGAACTTCCGGCTGGGACTGCGCGGCATCGGCCTGCGCTCGGCCGGGTCCGTGGCCGTCTGGACGTTCGCGGCGGTGGTGCTGGAACAGGCTGGCGTTCTCTACCTGACCAGGGTCGCCGCCGAAGCCGGCGCGTCCGGCGGGGCGGGAGTCGAGTTCGCGGGCAACGCGGCCTACACCCAGGCGCTCCTGATCTACCTGCTGCCGCACTCCCTGGTCACGGTCTCCATCGCAACAGCGCTGTTCACCGGGATCAGCAAGGCCGCCCAGGAGGGCGACACCGACCGCGTCCGTGCCGATCTATCCCTTGGGCTGCGCACCATCGGTGTCTTCACGGTGTTCGCCACCGCCGCGCTCACCGTGCTGGCGGCGCCGGCCACGGCGTTCATCGTCCCGACGGCGGGCGAGGAGGGCACCGCCCTCATCGCACCCGTGCTCGTCGCCCTCTCGTTCGGTCTGGTACCGCTCGGTGCGATGGCCCTCATGAAGTGGGTCTTCTACGCCTACGAGGACGGGCGCTCCGTCTTCCTGATCACCGTGCCGTCAACGGTGGCACTGGTGGGCGGCCTCGTCGCGGCACAGATCTGGCTGGCGCCCCAGTACTGGGTCATCGCCGCCGGTGGGGCGTATGCCCTGTCCAACTGGATCACGGTGCTCCTGCGCACCGGGGGCCTCCGGCGGAAGCTCGGCGGACGGCTCGACGGCGGACGAGTGCTCGCCCTCCACGCCAAGACCCTTCTCGCCGCCGCCGTCTCGGGGCTCGCCGGGTGGGGCGTGTACCGGCTGATCGGCGGGTTCGACGCGCTCTCGTTCGGCAGCGGCTGGGTGCTCACCATGCTCAGCGGCCTGTGGGTGACGGCGCTCTGCGGCCTGGTCATGCTCGCCGTCTACATGCTCCTGCTCCGCCTGTTCCGGGTCAGGGAGCTCGACCGCCTGCTCGGCCCGGTGCTAGCGCGGCTCAAGCGCTGATCCCCTCCGTCGCGGCGCGTTCGGGGCAGGCGACTGACCTGCATCTCGGTTGCGAAGGGACGACATTTCGGCGGGTTGTCGGCGGTTCCGCGTAGCATGGCGACGGTGCCTGATCCTTGTGGTCACGTACCTGCTACTGTCCCCCGACCGAGCGAGGAGGTCCGCGTGAGCACCGTCGAGCCAGGCAGCGTGCTGGTCGAGAGATACCGGCTGAGCCAGCAGGCGTCCACCGACCTTGCCGCGGCGACCGCCTGGGAGGCGCACGACCTGATCCTGGACCGCGAGGTCCGCGTAACCCTCGTGACCGGGCCTTATGCGAGCGATGCCCTCGACTCGGCCCGACGCGCGGCACTGGTGACGGACCCTCGCCTGGTCCGGGTGCTCGACGCCGGCTCGGACTCCGACGGCCACAAGTACGTCGTCACCGAACCGCACACCGGCACCACGCTGACCGAGATCGTCTCGAGCGGCCTGGTGGACGAGCAGCAGGCCCGGGCGATCGTCGGTGAGGCGGCCTCGGCTCTGAGCGTGGCGCGCGCCCGCGGCGTCCACCACACGGCGCTGCGTCCGGAGGCGGTCCGGGTGGACGGTCACGAGGTGCGGGTCACGGGCCTGGGGCTCGACGGCGGCCTTGCCTCCGGCGACACGCTGAACGGCAGGCCGGGACAGCTTGACGCCCAAGGCCTGGTCGCCCTGCTCTACTACGCGATGACAGCGCGCTGGCCGGGGCAGGACCTCGAGGCCGACTGGATCGCGAAGGACACCCTGATCCCGCTGCCCGCGCAGCTCGACGAATCTGGCGCAGTGGCGCCGCTGTCCACGCTGGTTCCCCACGTGGACACCGACATCGATGCCCTGGTGGGCCGGGCGTTCAACGCGCCTGGCAGCACCGACGGACCGATGAACCCCGACGACGTGACCACGGCCCTTGCGCCGTGGGGAGAGGTTTCCGTAGTGGCATCGCTGCCTGGATTTGTGCAGCCCGAGCCGGAGGGGCCGCGGCGGCAGTCCATCGCCGACGCTTTCGGCGGCGAGGGCACCCCGCCCGTACGACGCCCCGTCACCGGCCGGATCGCACGCAACGACGAGACGATGGCGATGGGGGCGGGCAGCGTGCCCGCCGGCTACCCGGAGCCGCAGAACGAGTACACGTACGAGCCGCAGGCGTACGGGGGGCATTCGCCCGTGCCGCCGCCTCCCCCGGGCGGCGGCCCGGTCGGCTACGACCAGTTCGGCCAGCCGGTCGGACAGGTCCAGCCTGGGTATGACCAGGCACAGTACGCGCAGGAGGGTGCGCCGCAGCAGTACCCGCCGCAGTACGCCCCCGGGGGGTACGACCCCAACGGGGGCTACTACGAGCAGGACGGTGGGTTCGCAACCCAGCCGGCGCCCAAGCGCGGCGGTGTGAACCCGACGCCGATCGTGCTCGGCCTCGTCGGAGTCGCTGTCGTGGCCGGCCTGATCTGGGCGATCAACGCCGTCCTGTCGCCGACGCCCGACGTCATCGCGGATGCGTCCCCCTCGCCCACGGTGAGTGCCTCCGCAGGCGGCGAGACCGAGGGCGAGGACAACAGCGCACCGTCGGCGCCCACGGAGACCGAGGCGCGGCCGGTCATAGACTCGGCTGCCCTGCTCGGCACGCTCGAGTCGAACGGTGAGACGATCGACCACCCCGAGAAGGTCGAGCTGGCCTACGACACCGACCCGGCCACCTTCTACTTCACGACCACCTACCAGCAGGCGGTCTTCGGCGGGTTCAAGGACTCGCTGGGGATGGAGCTGCGGCTCCGCGAGCCTGCCTCGGTCACCAAGGTGGAGCTGATGACCAACACCCCGGGCGGCAAGGTGCAGATCCTCAAGGGCGGCGCCGGTGGCGAAGTGCTCGCCGAAGGCACGTTCTCGGAGACGACGACGTTCGAGCTCACCGAACCGGTCGTGAGCAACTCGTTCACCATCTGGGTCACCGAGCTGCCGCAGGTCTCCGACGGGTTCCGGCTGGAGCTGAACGAGGTCGTCCTGAGCTAGCTCCCACAGAGGTCGGGCGGCACGAAGAAGACGAATGCTTGCGCGGGAGTATCTGTTCCCGGAGTGGAGGGCGCGGCCAAGGCGCCCGTGAACGCCCCCGCGCAAGCGTTCGTCTTCTTCGTGCCGCCCGGCCCCCACACCATCCATCGACATCTGTCGATATTATGTGGCGAGACTCACGCCTGCGATCGCGCCGCAGCCGACGTCGGCTGGAACACTGGGACCCGCCCGCGTGTTGTTGCGTGTGCCCCATGGAACTCGAGGAGATCGCCTTGACCGAACAGACCACAGCTCCGGCTGCCGGGACAACCGACGCCCCCGTGCTCGACGTCGTCATCGTGGGGTCCGGCCCCGCGGGATATACCGCAGCCATCTACGCAGCGCGCGCAGGCCTTGCGCCCGTTGTCGTCGCGGGCTCGGTCACGGCTGGTGGCGCCCTGATGAACACCACCGAGGTGGAGAACTTCCCCGGTTTCCCTGCGGGGATCCAGGGTCCGGACATGATGGACGCCATGCGTGAGCAGGCCGAGAAGTTCGGTGCCAAGGTCGTCTGGGACGACGCTGAGCAGGTCGAGCTGACCGGCGACGTCAAGACGATCGTGACCGGTGGCGGCGACACGTACCGCGCCCGCTCCGTCATCCTCGCCACCGGCTCCGCCTACCGCGAGCTGGGCCTCTCGGACGAGAAGCGTCTCTCCGGTCGTGGCGTCTCGTGGTGCGCCACCTGCGACGGCTTCTTCTTCCGGGACCAGGACATCGCCGTGGTCGGCGGTGGCGACTCCGCGATGGAGGAGGCGACCTTCCTCACGCGGTTCGCCTCCAAGGTCACCGTGGTGCACCGTCGCGACGGCCTGCGCGCCTCCAAGATCATGGCCGAGCGAGCCATTGCGGACCCGAAGATCGAGTTCGCCTGGAACAGCGAGATCGCCGGCATCACGGGTGACAACAAGGTCGCAGGCATCAGCCTGCGCGACACCGTCACCGGCGAGGTCAGGGACCTGGACGCGACCGGCCTCTTCGTCGCCATCGGACACGAGCCGCGCACCGACCTGGTCAAGGGCCAGGTCGACCTGGACGAGAACGGCTACATCCTCGTCGAGGGCCGGAGCACACGCACGAACCTCCCCGGCGTCTTCGCCTGCGGCGACGCCGTCGACCACACCTACCGCCAGGCGATCACGGCCGCCGGCTCGGGCTGCTCCGCAGCGCTCGACGCCCAGGCGTTCCTCGACTCGCTGAACGACTGAGCTTCCGGCCGGCTCCAACCGGCCCCGCCCCGCTCGGCCCCGCACGAGGCCATGAACAAGGAGATGCTGGATGAGCACCATCAAGGTCACCGACGACACCTTCAAGACCGAGGTCCTCGACTCTGACATTCCCGTCTTCGTCGACTTCTGGGCCACCTGGTGCGGACCGTGCCGCATGGTGGCTCCGATCCTCGAAGAGCTCTCGGACGAGTACGAGGGCAAGATCAAGATCGTCAAGATCGACACCGACGAGAACCGTCAGACCGCCATGGACTACGGCATCGTCTCGATCCCGACGCTCAACGTCTACAAGGGCGGCGAGGTCGTGAAGTCGATCATCGGCGCTCGCCCGAAGCGCGCGCTGACCGAGGAGATCGAAGAGGTCCTCGCGGTCTGACGGACGTACCGCGACCGCACTTCTCTCAGGGAGCGCGTGTCCGGATCCACGCCTGGTGATGCCACCGGGTGCGGGCCGGGCACGCGCTTCTGTCGTCGGGAAGCCCCGGAATCTCACCGTTTCGCCACGAACGGACACTGAGCCGCACACCGCCCACATGCGAGACTGGGCCGCGTGAACGAGCTTCCCGAGACCGCCGGTAACCGCCTCGACCCATGGTTCGGTTCGTACGCGGCACGAGCGCACGGCATGCGGGCCTCGGAGATCCGAGCGCTCTTCTCGGTGGCGAATCGTCCGGAGGTCGTGTCGCTGGCAGGTGGCATGCCGTATCTCGAGGGCCTTCCGCTCGACGTCATCGCCGACACCATGCAGCGGCTCATTGCCACCAAAGGCACGACCGCCCTCCAGTACGGTTCGGGCCAGGGCGAGGAGAGTCTCCGCGAGCACATCACGCAGGTCGTCGCGCTCGAGGGCGTCTCGGCCCACCCCGACGACGTCGTGGTCACCACTGGTTCGCAGTCCGCGCTGGACCTGGTGACCCGCATCTTCGTGGACCCGGGCGATGTGGTGCTCGCCGAGGCACCGTCGTACGTCGGCGCGCTCGGCGTTTTCCGGTCTTATCAGGCGGACGTCGTCCAGGTGCCGCTCGATGCCGACGGCCTGGTACCCGGAGAGCTCGACGCGACGCTCACCCGGCTCGCCGCCGACGGGCGCCGCGTGAAGTTCCTCTACACCGTCCCGACCTTCCAGAATCCGGCAGGGGTCTCGCTGTCCGCCGAGCGCCGTCCTCAGGTGCTGGAGATCTGCCGTCGGCACGGCGTCCTCGTCGTCGAGGACAACCCCTACGGCCTGCTCGGCTTCGACGACGAACCGATGGCGGCGCTGCGCTCCTACGACACCGACGGCGTGCTGTACCTCGGCTCGTTCTCGAAGACGTTCGCCCCCGGCTATCGGGTCGGCTTCGTCATCGCACCGCACGCTGTGCGCGACAAGCTCGTGCTGGCCAGCGAGTCGGCGGTCCTGTCGCCGTCGAACGCCTCCCAGCTCGCGGTGGCGACCTACCTGGAGACGTGTGACTGGAAGGCGCAGATCAAGGCCTACCGGGAGCTGTACCGCGAGCGACGCGACGCGCTCGTCGGCGCACTCGGCGAGCACCTGCCGAGCGCATCGTGGAACGTGCCGAAGGGCGGGTTCTTCGTCTGGGTGCGGCTCCCCGGGGGCCTGGATGCCCGGGCCATGCTGCCCCGCGCGGTGACCGCGCGGGTCGCCTACGTGCCCGGGACCGCCTTCTACTTCGACGGCAGCGGCTCCGACCACATGCGGCTGTCCTTCTGCTTCCCCACGCCGGACCGGATCCGTGAGGGTGTGCGCCGGCTGGCCGGGGTCGTGAACAGCGAGTCCGAGCTGGTGCAGATCTTCGGTACGTCCGCGCGGCCGGATCCCGACACGGACGACGTCGAGGGTCCTGGCCCGGATCTCGCGTGACCTTCGACCGTCGACGTCGGACCGCGGGTCACCCCGGTGACCAGTGCTTCTGGCACGATGGCTGCTCCGCCCTGTTGACCCGTTGACCTCGACCGAGTGAGTCTCCCGATGACCCCTTCCGCTTCCGCCTCGTCCGCACCGACGTCGTCCGGTGCCCTCGCTGGCTCCCCTTCCGCCGCGGCCAGGCACGACGCCGCGGCCGGCGCTCCCCTGGTGGTCGTGCTTGCCGGGGGGCTGTCGCACGAACGGGACGTGTCCCTCCGCTCCGGGCGCCGCGTTGCGGACGCGTTGCGCTCCACCGGCCTGGAGGTCGTGGTGCACGACGTCGACGCTGAGCTCCTGACGTTCCTGCGCGAGACCCGGCCCGATGTCGTCTGGCCGCTGCTGCACGGCGCGTCCGGGGAGGACGGGTCCGTGCGCGATGTGCTCGACATGCTCGGCCTGCCCTACGTGGGAACTGGGCCGCGCGCGAGTCGCGTCGTGTGGAACAAGCCCATCTCCAAGGCCGCCCTGCTCGAGGCGGGCCTCGCGACGCCCGACTACGTCACCCTCCCCCAGAGTCTGTTCCGGGATCTCGGGGCGCAGCCGGTGCTCGACACGATCGTGCGGCGGCTCGGCCTCCCCCTCGTGGTCAAGCCGACCGAGGGCGGGTCCGCGCTCGGAGTCAGTGTCGTCACTCGCGCCGAGGACCTGCCTCGCGCGATGGTGGAGTGCTTCGCATACGGCGAGACAGCCCTCATCGAGCAGGCGATCACCGGTGCGGAGCTCGCGGTCAGCGTGATCGACGGTCCGCGCGGACCCGAAGCGCTGCCCGCCGTAGAGATCGTCGCCGACGGTGGGTACGACTACGCCGCGCGCTACGTCGCAGGCGAGACAGAGTTCTTCGCACCGGCTCGCCTCACCGCGGAGCAGTCCGCCCTGGTGGCCGACGCAGCCGTGCGTGCCCACGAGGCGCTCCACCTGCGTCAGCTGTCCCGCACGGACCTGATCCTCGACGCCTCGGGGACCGCACACATCCTCGAGGTCAACGTGGCACCGGGTATGACAGAGATGTCACTTCTGCCGCAGGCGGTAGCGGCGAGCGGTCACGACCTGGCGACGCTGTACCGCACGATCGTCGACACCGCGCTGATCGCCGCGCGATAGCGCACCACGTTCCACGTGAAACAACGCCGGGCCGGCATCTCCCGAAGGAGATGCCGGCCCGGCGACCTTCTCTGCGGGTGGCCGTCAGGAGTCGGACTGCGGCTTCAGCAGACCGCGCTCCTCAGGAGCCATCACGTTGAGAATCCGGTTGAGGTCCTCGACCGAGGCGAACTCCACGGTCATCCGGCCCTTGGTCTTGCCGAGTGCCACCTTGACCCGGGTCTCGAACCGGTCGGAGAGCCGGGTCGCCAGCTCGTCCACCGCTTCGCTGCGGGTGCCGGCGCGCGGCGGCTTGCGTGTCTTTCCGTTGCTGCCGTCGGATTCCGTCAGCATCACGATCTCCTCGGTCGCGCGGACCGAGAGTCCTTCCGACACGATGCGCTGAGCGAGCCGCTCGATCTCTGCGCCGTCGCTCAGACCGAGGAGCGCACGGGCGTGCCCGGCCGAGAGTACCCCTGCTGCGACGCGCCGCTGCACCAGCGGCGGCAGCCGCAGCAGCCGCAGGGTGTTCGAGATCTGCGGGCGACTACGCGCGATCCGATTCGCGAGCTCCTCGTGCGTGCAGCCGAAGTCGTCCAGGAGCTGGCGGTAGGCTGCAGCCTCTTCGAGCGGATTCAGGTCAGAGCGGTGCAGGTTCTCCAGCAGCGCGTCGCGAAGCATGTCACCGTCGTCGGTGTCACGAACGATCGCCGGAATGGTCTCCAGCTCCGCCGCCTGCGTCGCACGCCAGCGCCGCTCCCCCATGATGAGCTCGTACTCACCAGGGTGCTCCTTGTCGGGCCGGACCACGATCGGCTGGAGCACGCCGATCTCCTTGATCGACTCGACGAGCTCATCGAGGTCCCCCTCGTCGAAGACCGTCCGCGGCTGCCAGGTGTTCGGCCGGATCGCCGTGACGGGCAGCTCCGCGAACCGTGCGCCCGGAACGGGCACGAGCTCCGCTGTTTCACGTGAAACGTCGGCGGTCTCGCCCTCCTCACGGCTGAAGAAGGTGTCGTCCAACGCCGACGCGCCGCCGCCCTCCGCAGCCTCGTTGGCAACCGAGAGGCGGCCGCTGGCAATCGCGGAGTCCCACTTCACGGTGCTGGGGCGCGGCCCAGAGTTCTTGACAGCCTTCTTCTCGGTGACGGGCTCGGCGGCGACAGTGCCGACCGAAACCGTGCTCACGGGGATCTCATCCGTCACGTCGAGCGCCGGCGACGGCCGCTCCTCGACGATCGTTGCGACCGACCCGCCCAGTGCGTTGTCGGCGTCGTCGGGCTCGCCCGGCCCCGCGTCGGGCGCCCGCTCGTCCAGCTCAGGACCCGTCGGGATCAGGGCGCCCAGGCCCCGCCCGAGCCCGCGTCGCTTCGCACTCATCGTGTCTCCTCGTCGGTTCCGGCCGCGCACCGAGCGCGGACGGGCTTCGTCTCCATCGTCACGGTGCCCGGCCGGCCCCGTCCGTCACTGCGGACCATCAGTCCTGCGCCCCGACCGGCTCGGCCTGTATCGCACGCCGAGGGCTCGATCCGCCCTGACCGCGTTCGGCCAGTTCACGGGATGCCTGAAGGTACGCCAGCGCACCAGTGGATGTCGCGTCGTAGGTCATCACCGTCTGGCCATAGCTCGGGGCTTCGGAGATCCGCACCGAGCGCGGGATCGTCGTCTTGAACGTCTCCGCCGGGAAGTGCGACCGGACCTCCCCCGCGACCTGCTGCGCGAGGTTGGTGCGGCCGTCGTACATGGTCAGCAGGATCGACGAGACACGCAGCTCCGGATTGAGATGAGACCGGATGAGGTCGATCGTCTTCAGCAGCTGGCTCAGCCCTTCGAGCGCGTAGTACTCGCACTGGATGGGGATGAAGACCTCACGGCCCGCCACGAACGCGTTGACCGTAAGGAGGCCGAGACTCGGCGGGCAGTCGATGAGCACGTAGTCGATGCGCTCTTCACCGGCCGCTATGCGGTCGGCGAGGTACTTGTCGATCGCCTTCCGGAGTCTCGTTTCACGTGAAACAAGCGAGACGAGCTCGATCTCGGAGCCGGACAGGTCGATGGTCGCCGGCACGCCCCACAGGTTCGGGACGTCAGGGCACTGCTGGACCGTGCTCGCCAGGGACTCGCCCTCCACGAGCACCTCGTAAACCGATGGCGTGCCTGCGCGGTGCTCGATCCCCAGCGCTGTGGAGGCGTTTCCCTGGGGATCGTTGTCGATCACCAGCACGTTCAGACCGGACTGAGCCAGTCCGGCAGCCACGTTCACAGTGGTCGTCGTCTTACCGACGCCGCCCTTCTGGTTCGCGACCGTGATGATGCGCGTCTTCGGTGGGCGCGGGAACCGGCGCCCCTGGAGTTCAATGCGTCGACGAGCGTCCATTGCGAGCTCGGCGGCGACAGGAGTCGTGTCGTCAACGGCCGGGACGGTTGCGATGAGGGCTGACCGACGCTCGTCATCGCCACCGTGCGGGCCGCCTGTGGGCTGCTGCGTGCCATTGGGCATCTGCACGGGCCCAGACGTTTCACGTGAAACACCGGGAGCGGAGAGGCTCTGCACAGGAATCGGATCCGTCACGCGGACACTGTAATCGCTGGCCGTCGCTTCTGGCTCGGACTCCGGCCCAGTTTCTCCGTCGAAATGTGTGAGTTCCGCGTCGACGAGGACCACATCCTCGTCCTCCGTCACCCAAGAGGCCGATCCGATCACCGCGGGCGCCGCGTTGACTGCCGCATCGAGTGCCTCACTCGCTCGCCGGATCGCATCAGCCGGAACCGGCCGGTCAGACGGCAGCTCCTCCATCTCGTCGGGGTCGCCCTGCTCGAGCCGTTGGTCCAACACACGCTCGGCGGAGTCCTCCGGCAACTCCGCCGCTCCTGCTGCCGGTGCGGCCAGCCCCGTCACGGTGGTGCTCGGTTCACCAGCTCCCGAGGTCGACATCGTGACCGACTCGATCAGTTGGCTCAACGCGGCCACATTCTTCCCCTCGACCGCAGGACGGTCCTGACCCCACACCTGATCCCGGGGACCGTCGTCCACGATCTCCGGCAGCGGCAGTGCCATGTCCTCGGACGAGGGAACCTGCGCCTCCGGCTCGGTCGGCCCAGGCTCCCGGCCGAGAGGAGCTGCCGGATCCGGCTCACTCCTGTTGCCGTCCCCGGCGCTGGACCCGGCTTCCACCGTCTCGCGTGGGCTGGTGTCGGCGGTGCTGGTGGGACCGGTGAGGACGGCGCCGGCCTCGGGTGTGCCGCCATCCACGACGCCGGTGGCAGAAGCGCCTGCCGTGAGAGTCGCCGCTCCGGGAGCTCCTACGGGCCCGGACCCAGCGTCAGGTCGAACTGCTTCCGGCCGTCCCGACTCTGTCCCGGACTCAGTCCCGGCCTCGGTCCCGGCCTCAGGATCGCTGGTCCCAGTCTCGACCTCGGGCGCGACCTCGGGCTCGGTCTTGGAACCGACCTCGGACTCGGGTTCAAAATCGAGGCCGGCTTCGAGCTCGGACTCCGCCCCGACGGCCTGACCGGCCTCGTCAGCAGGTTCGTCAGCGGCTCCGTCGACCGGGGAGTCGACCGCAACGCCGCCCGCTCGACCCGTCCGGTCGACCGTTTCGGTAGCACGGTCCGACCGTCGGGCGTCGCTCGATGTCTCCTCCGGTCCGGACCCGGAACCATCCGCGCTCGACGCACCAGGCCCAGCCGCGGCGCCCGGCTCCGACTGATCCGTGAGCACGGCGACAGCCGACGACCCCTCTGACGCACCCGCCGTCACTTCGTCTACCTCTGTCGCGGACTCCCTCTTCGTGGAGGCCGATTCCAAAGCGGACGGGTCGGACGCCTGGGCGGCGGCGCGCGCCGCAACAGACTTGGCTGCCGCTACTCGCTTGGACTTTCGTCTGAAGAAGCACACGCGTGTAACGCTAAGGTCGCCGACCTGCTCAAGCGTGTCGAAACGCCGACTCCCGAGTGATCAGATCCTCTGCTCGACACTATTCGAGCCAGACGACCCGAGATTGGCGCCGCGGGGACGCCCCGACGCCGTGAATGACCGCTTTCGCCTTGGAGCAGAGATCAGGTCTTCGCCACTCGGGTTTCACGTGAAACGTCACTCGCCCAGTTCGTTTGGGCGGCTCCCCGGACGCCACCGACGATGGTCGTACACGAGCTCCACCACCTGGACCTGTTTCACGTGAAACACCCCCCAGTGCCGTACCGGCCAAGCCCTCGATCGAGGCGTCGCTCTCCCGCCTGTGGCGCCGGCCAACCAGTCGACCCGCAGGCATTCGCGCCCGGTTGGCGCTTCTTGAGACTCGACCCCACGCGAAGAGTGCTCGGGTGTGAACCGCGACTCCCACCCACCCTCCGGATCACTCGCACTCCCCCGGCATCCGCGCCTGGCGGTAGACCGCCACGGCGGTCGAGCAGCACCACAAACGGGAGCGGCCACCCACCAGGGTGACCGCTCCTGTTCCACGTGAAACATCGTCCTTGGACGAGATCTACTTGGCGCGCCGCACCCGCACGATCGTTGTCGCCTCGACGCCCTCGACAGTGACACCGTCCAAGACGTCCGGGGTCCCCGAGCCGTACTTCTGCAGAACCTTGCGTGCCGGCTCGATCTCCTCGGCAACGCTCCGTCCCTTGAGGATCACCATCTCGCCGCCCACCCGGACGAGCGGCATGCTCAACCGGACCAGCTTCGACAGCGCGGCCACGGCTCGGGACGTCACGGCATCTACCTCGAAGGCACCGTGGAACTCCTCCGCGCGCCCTCGCTTCACCTGGACGTTCGTCAGCCCCAGCTCTGCCACGACCTCCGTGAGCCAGGTCGTACGTCGCTCCATCGGCTCGACGAGGATCACCTCCAGCTCCGGCCGCATCGCCGCGACCACCACGCCAGGCAGTCCAGCGCCAGATCCGATATCAGCCACCGATCCAGATGCCGGGAGGTATGGCACCACTGCAGCAGAGTTCAGGATGTGCCGCTCCCAGATGCGCGACACCTCGCGGGGACCGATCAGCCCACGCAGCTCGCCCTGGTCACGAAGCATTTCCGCGTAGCGGGCCACGCCGTCGTACGCATCGCCCAGGTAGGCCTTGACGGCGTCGCTCGCACCGAGCGTCTCGCCGTCCGACACCTCAGCGCTCGCGCCGGGCTCCCCCTGCGCCGCCACGTCCGAACCTTCCACGTCCCGTCCTCCAGTCGCTGTCGAAAAGTAGCCAAACACACCGAGGGCCGGCGCACGTCCTCGGGACGCACACCGGCCCTCGGCCGAAGCCAATGAGTCAGTCGGTGACTGCCGCAGGGCTCCCCGCCGGCTGCACCACGACATACCGCTCGGGCTCGACGCCACGCGAGTCGCTGACCAGGCCGGCCGCAGCGACGGCGTCGTGCACGACCTTGCGCTCAAAAGCGTTCAGCGGGTCGAGCTCGACCTCCTCGCCGGAGCTGCGCACCTGCTCGACCGCAACCTCTGCGATGCGTGTCAGCTCGACCCGGCGCGCGGCACGGTACCCACCGATGTCGAGCATCAGGCGGCTGCGCTCACCCGTGCGGGTCTGCACGGCGAGGCGCGTGAGCTCCTGCATCGCGTCGAGCACCTCGCCCTCGCCACCGATGAGGTGGGCGAGCGACGTGGGGTCGTCCGCTACCACCTCGACCGCGGCACGGTCGTGCTTGATGTCCAGATCGATGTCGCCGTCGAGGTCGGCGATGTCGAGGAACTCCTCGAGATAGTCGGCTGCGATCTCGCCCTCTTCTTCGAGGCGCTTGGTCCGATCTTCCGGATCCACGACCGGCGCCACGGGATCCGGCGCGGCCGTACCTGTGCTCGCGTTCATCGCGTCTTCCTCCTACTTCTTCTGCTTGCGCTTGCCCGACGACGACGGGCTGGCCCCGGGCGTCGTACCGGACGGCTTCGGCTTCGAACCGGGCTGCTTGCTCGGTGTCGTACCGGACGGCTTCGGCTTGGACGCGGCAGGCTTGCCGGACGTCGTGTCGGGCGCGTCCTGAGGAGCCGACTGCGCGATGGCGGGCCGGGTGGGCTCCGGACGGGCCGCCCCCTTCTGCCGGTCCTTGCGCTTCGGCTGCGTGCGCTGACCGGTCTTCGGCTGCTCGACCACAGGCGTCTCGTCCTCGATGACCTCACCGTTCTTGGCGGCACGCTTGGCTGCCTTCGCAGCCTGCCGCTCCTTCATCTGCTTCTCAGCGATGGAGCCGGGAGTGGGCATGCGCTTGATCGTGTAGTACTGCTGGCCCATGGACCAGAGGTTGGTGACGGTCCAGTAGATCAGCACACCGACCGGGAAGTTCACGCCGGAGATCGCGAAAACCAGCGGCAGCATGTACAGCATCATCTTCTGCGTCTGCGCCATCGGGCCCTCGAGGGCCGACGGCGGCATGTTCTTCATGGTCAGCTGACGCTGCGTGGTGAAGGTCGTGACGCTCATCGCCACGATGAGCACGATGACGACGGTGCGCGAGACCCACGAGTCCGTCTGGAGGAAGACGTCGCTCAGCTGCGCCCCGAAGAGCGTCGAGGACTCGATGTCACCGGCAACGGACTGGGTGATCGGGCCGATCGGCTCAGCGTCACCGGTCGAGATGCTCTCCAGGCCGTTCAGCACGCGGAACAACGCGAAGAAGATCGGCGACTGCAACAGGATCGGCATGCAGGAGGCGAACGGGTTCGTCCCGTGCTTCCGGTAGAGCTCCATGGTCTCGCGGGTCATGTTCTCGCGAGACGCCGGGTCCGTCTTGCCCTTGTACTTCTTCTGCACGGCCTGCAGCTCGGGCTGGATCATCTGCATCCCGCGCGAGGCCTTGATCTGCTTGAAGAAGAGCGGGATGAGCACGATGCGGATGACGATCACCAGGGCGACGATCGACAGTACCCAGGCTGTGCCGGGGCCGGTCGACATCCCGAGCGTCGTGAAGAGCCAGTGCGACCCGTAGATGATCCAGGCGACGACCCATTCGATCGGCCAGAGGAATGCGAAGAAGTCCATCGGTCAAGAAGCTCCAGAGTTGGTGACGCGAAGTCTGCGGGGGAGGTGCGGGTGTCGTGTACGGCACCACGAGCCGGAGCTGGTCAGCCCTCGGTGTGGGTGTGTGCGCCGCGCGCGGGCGGCACATCGTCGACACCGCCGAGACTCCACGGGTTGCACCGCAGCAAGCGCCACAGCGCGAGCCCCAGCCCGCGCAGAGCACCATGACGCCGGAACGCGATCAGGGCGTACTGCGAGCAGGACGGGTAGTACTTACAGCTGGGAGGGCTCATCGGGCTGATGAACGCCTGATAGAAGCGGACCATCCCCACGAGGAGGGTTACCGGGAGCCGGCCGATCAGCGAGGGCTCGCGCGGTGGTGCCTCACCCTCGGGTGCGGGGATGGTCGTCATCTCTTCCCATCTCCGGTTGCCCGTGCGACAGCGCGGCGCAGGCACGAGTCGAGGTCCCGTTCGAGATCCGCGAACGTGGCCGACGATGACGGCGGAAGCGCGCGCACGACGGCCCGCGCAGCACTCGGCAGCGCCGAGAGTTGCTCGGCCGCAGCGGCGCGTAGCCGACGCTTCACGAGATTGCGCTGCACGGAGTTACCCACAGCCTTGGAAACGACAAAACCGACCTGTGGAGTTCCCAATCCTGGGTCCGAGACATTTTCGTCCGGAACCAGGAGGTGAACCACCACGGTCGATCGACCTGCACGCGTGCCGCGGCGCACCGTCCGCTCAAAATCGACGGAACGGCGCAGTCGGTGCGCCGCGGGCAGCATGGCTCAGGCTGAGAGCTCGGCGCGACCCTTGCGCCGGCGGTCTGCCAGGATGGCGCGGCCGGCGCGGGTGCGCATGCGCAGCCGGAAGCCGTGGGTCTTCGCACGACGGCGGGTGTTCGGCTGGAAGGTCCGCTTGCTCACGAGGTACTCCAAGAACGTCGGGGTAGGCACACCGTCTGTCCTCGACGATGCAGTGAATGTTGGCCGATCAGTACAGCGATCTGCCGAGCCGACCCGGGGCCTGGTCCACATGGTCGTGACCGACGTCGAGAGACGCGGCTCGGATCCGTATGTGGGCGCGCAGAAGTACCTGGAACGGCTGTATGACGTTACGCCGTGCACACCCTCCGGGTCAAACCGGAACGGCGGGATCATGCGTGTCAGGCGCGCCACATCAGGCGCCGCACGGGACCTCCCGAGGGGCCCGCTGACCGGCCCGTGTACCACTTGTTCAGCGGTGATCCGCGCCATCCACAACCTGTGGACAACTGTGTGGACGGTGCCCCATCATGGCAGACTCCAAGGCACCCCCAGCAGTCGCATCACCCCGCGCACAAGACGAAGGAAAGCCAGTGGCCAACCCGGACGAGAACATCGGCGACGTCTGGGCACAGACCCTGACGGCGCTCGAGGCCCGGCCCGATATGAGCCCCCGGCAGCTCGCCTTCATCCGCCTCGCCAAGCCGATGGCGGTCCTGGACGACATGGTGTTCATCGCCGTCCCTCACGAGCAGACCCGCACCTACCTGGAGACGGCGGTGCGCGACGACCTGGTCTCGGCCATGTCGTCGGTCCTCGGCAGGGATGTTCGGTTCGGCATCACCGTGGACCCCGAGCTGAGCAGCCGGACGCTCGCAGGTCCGTCGCAGATCTCCGGGCCTGCCGCGCTCTCCCTCGAGCACGAGCCCCCGGAGCCCGAGCAGGCGCAGATGCCGATCGCGCCGCAGCCGGCCCCGAAGCCGTCGGCAGAGCCCACCCGGCTGAACCCGAAGTACATCTTCGAGACGTTCGTCATCGGCTCGTCCAACCGGTTCGCGCACGCGGCTGCCGTCGCCGTGGCCGAGGCCCCTGCCAAGGCGTACAACCCGCTCTTCATCTACGGCGACTCGGGGCTGGGCAAGACCCACCTGCTCCACGCCATCGGGCACTACGTCCACAACCTGTACCCGCACATCCGGGTGCGGTACGTGAACTCCGAAGAGTTCACCAACGACTTCATCAACAGCATCGGCGAGGGCAAGGCCGGGGCGTTCCAGCGCCGCTACCGTGACGTCGACGTCCTCCTCATCGACGACATCCAGTTCCTGCAGGGCAAGGAACAGACGATGGAGGAGTTCTTCCACACGTTCAACGCGCTGCACAACGCCAACAAGCAGGTAGTGATCACGTCCGATGTCCCGCCGAAGCAGCTCAACGGCTTCGAGGACCGGCTGCGCTCCCGCTTCGAGTGGGGCCTCATCACCGATGTCCAGCCGCCCGACCTCGAGACCCGCATCGCGATCATGCGGAAGAAGGCGGCGAGCGAGCACCTCGACGTGCCGGCGGACGTGCTCTCCTACATCGGCTCGCGCATCTCGACGAACATCAGGGAGCTCGAAGGTGCTCTGATCCGCGTCACCGCGTTCGCGAACCTGAATCGCCAGCAGGTGGACCTCGCCCTCGCTGAGATAGTCCTCAAGGACCTCATCACGGACGACGACGACACCACCGAGATCACACCGGCCGTCGTCATCGCACAGACCGCCGCCTACTTCGGCCTGACCATCGACGACCTGTGCGGCTCGTCACGGTCCCGTGTGCTGGTGACCGCCCGGCAGATCGCCATGTATCTGTGCCGCGAGCTGACGGACCTGTCGCTGCCGAAGATCGGCCAGCAGTTCGGGGGGCGTGACCACACCACTGTCATGCACGCGAACAAGAAGATCGCGGGCCAGATGGCGGAGCGCCGCTCGACCTACAACCAGGTCACCGAGCTCACGAGCCGGATCAAGCAGCAGCAGCGCGGCTGAGCTCGGGACAACTTCCCACCGCCTCGAAATCGGACGGCCAAGCTCTTTCCACCCTTATCCCCACCCCTGTGCACAGCCCCACCGGTGCACGGGGGTGTTGCGTATACGCACCTCCACAGGTCTATCCACATGCAGAACCCCGGGTTCCAGCCGTTCTGCTTCGTCTGTCCCCAGCGCTGTGGACGAGAACTGTGCAGAACTCGACACTCCGCCCTGACCAGCCCCTTTCCCCCTGGGGACAAGGCTGTGGACGGGTGTGGATGAACCCCGATTTTCTGTGGGCGACGACCCCCAAATCGGTGGACAGCCTGTGTGCAAAAATCGGCCCTCCACAGGTGCCCCCAGTTCATGCACAGAAGCGCCCACAGCTCCTCCACAGGAGAAAATGGCCTCTGACCTGCGCGAAGACCGGATATCCCCAGTTTCCACAACACCGACTACTACTACGACATCTATATCTAAGAGGGAATCCACACGCCTTCATCAGGCTGGCCGAGCGCTGGACCGGCCTCTTCGAACATTAGTACTAATGCCCTGAGGAAGTCCATCCACAGCCGCCGCCTATCGAGTGCCACGCGGTCACCAACTCGCGTAGGGTTTCCCTCTGACAGTCCAGGAACAAGAGGAGATGCAACGGCATGAAGTTCAGGGTCGAGCGCGACGTCCTCGCCGATGCCGTGACATGGACCGCTCGCACGCTCCCCACGCGCCCACCGGCTCCCGTGCTTGCCGGTGTCCGGATCGAGGCAGACGCACAGGGCGTGATCAACCTCGCGAGCTTCGACTACGAGACATCCGCGCGGTCGGAGATCCCTGCAGAGGTCGCGGAGCCGGGAACCGTGCTGGTCTCCGGCCGCCTGCTCGCCGAGATCTCCCGGGCACTGCCCAACAAGCCCGTTGACGTTGCTCTCGAGGGCAACAAGGTGATCGTGACCTGTGGTGCCAGCCGGTTCACACTTCTCACCATGCCTGTGGACGAGTACCCGGCACTCCCGGGGCTCCCGGAGGTCAGCGGTACCGTCTCCGGCGACGCGTTCACTCACGCAGTCGCCCAGGTGACCGTCGCCGCCAGCCGCGACGACACGCTGCCCCTGCTGACAGGCGTCCGGGTGGAGATCGAGGGCGAGCGCATCACGCTCCTGTCCACGGACCGCTACCGTCTCGCGCTCCGCGAGCTCACGTGGACCCCGGCTACGCCCGGGTTCTCCGCCGTGGCACTCATCCGCGCACGCACGCTGAACGACGTCGCCAAGTCGCTCGGCTCGGGCGGCCTCGTGAACCTCGGGTTGTCCACAGGCCAGGGCCTCGACCTTGTGGGTTTCGAGGCGGGTGGCCGCCAGACCACTTCCCAGCTCGTCGAGGGTGACTACCCCGCCGTCCGCCGGTTGTTCCCGGACTCCACGCCGATCCACGCAGTGGTCGCCACCGCGCCCCTGATCGAGGCGGCGAAGCGGGTAAGCCTGGTCGCGGAGCGCAACACCCCGATCCGCCTGTCGTTCAGCGAGGGCCAGGTCGTGCTCGACGCCGGCCACGGCGACGACGCACAGGCGTCCGAGGCGCTGGAGGCAGTGCTCGTGGGCGAGGACATCGCCGTCGCGTTCAACCCGCAGTTCCTGCTGGACGGACTGGGCGCGCTGGGCACCGACTTCGTTCGCCTTTCGTTCACCCACCCCAACAAGCCGGTCGAGTTCACCGGCCAGGGGAGCCTGGACGGCGAGGACGACTCCGCCTACCGATACCTGCTGGTCCCGATCCGCTTCACCGGCTGACGGTCGGGGCCGTCCAGCGGACGCGCCCCGATATCCACAGCCCGACATCGTCAGTCTGGACAGCCAGCCTGCGTCTAGAACGGCCGCCACGAGCGAGCCCGTTGATTGATCGACCCGGAGGAAGCACGCACATGGTCACCCACATCGGCCTCGTCGGCCTGGGGAAGATGGGCAACAACATGCGGTCCCGCCTGCGCAACGGCGGTATCGAGGTCACCGGATTCGATCCGCGGCCGGAGGTGTCGGACGTCCCGACGCTCGCAGACCTGGCAGCTGCGCTCCCGCAGGACAAGCGGGTCGTCTGGGTCATGGTTCCCGCGGGCGAGGCCACGCGTGGCGTGCTCGACCAGCTCGCTGCGATCCTGACCGAGGGCGACATCGTCATCGAGGGCGGCAACTCGCACTACGTCGAGGACCAGGAGCGTGCCGCGGAGCTGGCTGAGAAGGGCATCGGCTACCTCGACGTCGGTGTGAGCGGCGGCGTCTGGGGCCTGGACAACGGGTACGGCCTGATGGTCGGCGGTGCTGAGGCTGACGTAGAGGCCGTCATGCCGGTCTTCGACGCTCTGCGCCCGGAGGGGCCCCGCGAGCAGGGCTTCGTGCACGCGGGCGGCGTGGGGGCGGGCCACTACGCCAAGATGGTCCACAACGGCATCGAGTACGGCCTCATGCAGGCCTATGCCGAGGGCTACGAGCTCCTGGCCGCGAAGTCGGACGTCATCACCGACGTGCACGGCACCATGAGGGCGTGGAGCCGCGGCACCGTCGTCCGGTCCTGGCTCCTGGATCTCATGGTCAAGGCGCTCGAGCAGGACCCGAAGCTTGCCCTCCTGGACGACTGGGTGGACGACTCCGGCGAGGGCCGGTGGACCGTCGACGAGGGGATCGACATGGCGGTTCCGCTCCCGGTCATCTCTGCGGCGCTGTTCGCCCGGTTCGCCTCCCGCCAGGAGCAGTCGCCGGCCATGAAGGCGGTGGCCGCGCTGCGTCAGCAGTTCGGCGGACACGCGGTGAAGTCGGCGGAGTAGCGCGCGGGACGTACGATCTTCTAGCGATGTACGTCTCCCACCTCTCCCTGCTGGACTTCCGGTCGTATGAGTCGGCCGACGTGGAGCTCGAGCCAGGGGTCAACGCCTTCGTAGGGCGCAACGGCCGGGGCAAGACCAACCTCGTCGAGGCGATCGGCTACGTCGCGACGCTCGGTTCGCACCGGGTCGCCACCGACGCGCCGCTCATTCGGGCGGGTGCCGACCGCGCCATCGTGCGCACGCGCGTCGTTCGAGGCGACCGCGCGAGCACCGTTGAGCTGGAGATCACGCAGGGCAAGGCGAACCGCGCTCGGATCAATCGTGGCCAGGCGGTGCGGGCGCGGGACGTGCTGGGATTGCTACGGACGGTGCTCTTCGCGCCCGAGGACCTTGCCCTCGTCAAGGGAGAGCCGGACGGACGACGCCGGTTCATGGACCAGCTGCTCGTCCTGATGATGCCCCGGGTGTCGGCCGTGCTGTCGGACTACGAGCGGGTACTGCGGCAGCGTTCGGCACTGCTCAAGTCGGCTCGGGCGTCGCGCCGTGCGAGCGGCTCGGCGCGAGCCGAGAGCGCGGCGGCCGCCGAGCTCGCGACACTCGATGTCTGGGATGCTCGGCTCGCCGAGCTCGGTGCGGAGATCCTGTCCCTGCGGGTCCAGCTCGTCAACGCGCTGCGTCCTGCCGTCGCGGCCGCGTACGAGCAGGTGAGCGACGCTGACGCGCACGCAGAGATCACCTATCGGTCGTCGCTGACGGCGCTCCCGACCGGCCATCCACCGGAGTTGTCCACAGGGTCTGGGGATAACTTTGCCGACGTGGGGCACCTGCGGGACCTGTTGTCGGAAGCCCTGGTCACGGCTCGGCCACAGGAGCTGGAACGCGGAGTCAGCCTCGTCGGTCCGCACCGTGACGACCTCGTGCTGACGCTTGGCGGCCTGCCGGCGAAGGGCTATGCAAGTCACGGTGAATCCTGGTCGTTCGCACTCGCGCTGCGGCTCGCGTCGTTCCGCCTACTGGGGGGAGATCCGCAGAATTCGGCGGATTCACCCGCCTTCTGGGACCCGGAACTGGGGACGGATGCCGATCCCGTACTGATCCTCGACGACGTGTTTGCCGAGCTTGACGTCCGACGCAGGCAACGGCTCGCCGACCTGGTGCTGCCGGCCCGCCAGGTACTCGTGACAGCTGCCGTTCCCGAGGACATCCCCACCACCTTGGACGGCGTACGGTTTCACGTGGAACCTGGGACGGTGACCCGTGACTGACGACTCTCCACAGGGGCCTGTGGATAACTCTGAGCCCCCTTTGACTCCCGCCTCCGAGGTGGCGCGTGCGGCCCTCAACCGGGCCAAGGCAGCGGCTCGTGCTCGTGGCCTGCGCCCCGGAGCGCCGTCGCGCCGCTCCCCGCTGGCCGAACCACGGTCGAGCGGAGCGGGACCTGGCGCGCGCGACCCACAGCTGCTCGGCGCGGTGGTGGGGCGGCTGCTTCGTGAGAAGGGCTGGACCGAGGACGTCTCCGTCGGCGGTGTCATGGGCCGCTGGCGCGAGGTCGTGGGCCCGGAGATCGCCGATCACTGCACACCGGAGACCTTCGAGGACAAGGTGCTCGTGGTGCGGGCTGACTCGACCGCCTGGGCGACGCAGCTGCGGCTGCTCGCTCCGACGCTGCGGCGACGCATGGCGGAGGAGATCGGGGAGGGTGTGGTCGAGGAAGTCACGGTGCTTGGACCGGCCGGCCCGGGTTTCCGGAGAGGGCCCCGGTCGGTACGAGGTCCAGGCCCGCGGGACACCTGGGGCTGAGCCGCTCCCCCACGTCGGCGTGCGACCTGTGGACGGACCGGGCAAGCAGGCGGCAACAGTCGGACACAGCAAGAAGGGCTCCCCGGCTGTGCCGGGGAGCCCTTCTCGGATCAGCCGCGCCGTAGCGTCAGCCGGGAGCTACTTGCTCACGCGTTCTGCATGCGCTTGCGGGCCCAGACGAGGGCGATGCCACCAGCGGCGAGCAGCGCGGCGAACGCGACAGCGCCGCCGACGGTCGCACCGGTAGCTGCGAGCACCTCGGGCTCGTCCTCGGCGACCGGGCTGGGGGACGCGCTCGGCTCGTCGTCGACGGGCGCGACCGGGGCCTCTTCCGTCGGCTCCGTGGGGGGCTCGGTCGGTGCGGGCGGCTCCACCGTGGGCTCCTCCGACGGCTCCTCTGTGACGGGAGGTTCGGTCGGCTCCGGGGAGGGCGCCGCATCGACACAAGCCTCGATGGTGCCGCCGAAGTCCTTGACACCCTGACCATCTGGCGAGTCGAAGGAGACGGACCAGCTGTGGTCGATCGTCGGGTCGAGCGTGTCGAACTTCTTGTCGTAGCTGTACTCGAACTGCGCCTCGTTGTTGCCGGACTTGAAGCCGATCTGGTCGAACGTGCCGGACTCGACCTGCTCACCGTCGATGACGACGATGACGCTGGCGTCGGCGGGGTACATCTTGGCCGCGGCCGAGACGTAGGAGAGGTTGGCCTCGGCGACGCATTGTCCATCGGCGCCGGGGATGTGGGCGGACGCGGGTGCCGCGCCGACGACAAGGCCGCCGAGCGTGAGAGCGGCGAGGGCGCCGCCCGCGAGGAGTTTCTTCACAGTGAAGTCCTTCGAGAGAGACTGGGCGCAAGTTGCGCATATGACCGGTCGGCGCCATTAGAGCAGAAAAGGACAAATCAGAGAAATATCACCTTCAGCCCGGAAAGGTGCTGACCTTCGACATGGTTCTGCATGACGATTCGGAGATGTTTCGTTGTGCTGGGACACCGCATGCCGAACGGGTGTGCGGTGGTCGCCCGGTGCTGCAGCACGGCGACCCGTCACCGAGGGTCCGAAGGCCCTCCGACCGAGGGCTCGGCGGCCGTCCACGAACCCCTCCAGGAGCCCAAAAATCACCCTGTGGAGAAAGGTTGTGGAGGAGTGGCCACAAACCGCCTCGGATCCCGGGTTTTCGCCGCTCAGAAGGTAGTATGAGGGGGTCAACCGCGCCGGGTTCCCAGGATCGTCCTGAGGGCCCGGAACGCTGAGCACCGACGAGCCGTCGGACCGTACGTCAGCACCCGAGCACGGCATGAACCCTGAGGGGTCCGAGCCGCTCGTGCAGCCAGCTGGTACGTCCGTCGTCGTGCACATCGTGTGCCTGAAAGACGAGGAGCAACCCCGCCCGTGACAGAGCGAATCGACGGCGGCTACGACGCCGGGAACATCACAGTCCTGGAAGGTCTCGAGGCCGTTCGTAAGCGACCGGGCATGTATATCGGATCGACCGGTGAGCGTGGGCTCCACCACCTTGTGTACGAGATTGTGGATAACGCTGTGGACGAGGCCCTGGCGGGCCACGCCACAGAGATCGACGTGCGGCTCATGGCCGACGGCGGCGTGCGCGTCACCGACGACGGTCGAGGCATT
Organism: Promicromonospora vindobonensis; assembly: GCF_042685865.1. Taxonomy (NCBI): domain Bacteria; kingdom Bacillati; phylum Actinomycetota; class Actinomycetes; order Micrococcales; family Promicromonosporaceae; genus Promicromonospora; species Promicromonospora vindobonensis. Next base: position 2,385,747 of record NZ_JBHUOG010000001.1, read on the forward strand.
CCGGTAGCCATGCACCCCACCGAGGGCAAGCCGACGCTCGAGGTCGTCATGACGATCCTCCACGCCGGCGGAAAGTTCGGCGGTGGCGGCTACGCAGTGTCCGGTGGCCTGCACGGCGTCGGCATGTCCGTGGTGAACGCACTGAGCTACAAGTTCGTCTCGGAGGTACGTCGCGACGGTTACAACTGGCGCCAGGAGTACACCGAGGGCGGCAACCCCGTGACCGGTGTCGACCGGCTGGAGCCGCTCGGTGCCGATGAGCAGACCGGAACCACGCAGACGTTCTGGGCAGACGGGTCGATCTTCGAGACCACGGAGTACGACTTCGAGACGCTCCGCGCCCGGTTCCAGCAGTACGCGTTCCTCAACAAGGGCCTGAAGATCACGCTCACAGACGAGCGTGCCGGCCACTCCTCCCCGACCGACGAGGTCACGGGAGCAGAGCCAGAGGTGGCGGCGGACGAGGTCGTCGGGACCGCGAGCCTGCCGGACGCAGACGGACAACCGCTTGACCCGGACCAGGCCCCGGGGAGCTGGCGCACGGTCACGTACAAGTACGAGCACGGCCTCATGGACTACGTCCACCACCTCAACTCCGCGAAGCGGGTGGAGCTCATCCACCCCGACGTGATCTCGTTCGAGAGCGAGGACACGGAGCGCAAGATCGCCGTGGAGGTCGCCCTGCAGTGGACGAGCGCCTACAGCGAGTCGGTGCACACGTTCGCCAACACGATCTCCACCACGGAGGGCGGCACGCACGAGGAGGGGTTCCGCGCTGCGATGACCACGCTGGTCAACAGCTACGCGCGGGACAAGGGGATCATCAAGGAGAAGGACGACAACCTCACGGGTGACGACATCCGCGAGGGCCTCACCGCCGTCATCTCCGTCAAGCTCGGCGAGCCGCAGTTCGAGGGGCAGACCAAGACGAAGCTCGGAAACACGGAGGCCAAGACCTTCGTGCAGCGCGTGGTGCGTGAACAGCTCATCGACTGGTTCGACGCCCACCCGGGCGAGGCGCGCGATGTCATCCGCAAGGCGATCTCGGCCTCACAGGCCCGGATCGCGGCGCGCAAGGCGCGGGAGGCGACCCGCCGCAAGGGCGTCTTGAACGGCGGCGGCATGCCGGGCAAGCTCAGGGACTGCCAGTCGCGGTTCCCCGACGAGTGCGAGATCTACGTCGTCGAGGGCGACTCGGCCGGCGGTTCGGCGGTGCGTGGACGTAACCCGCACAACCAGGCGATCCTGCCGCTACGCGGGAAGATCCTGAACGTCGAGCGTGCCCGGCTCGACAAGGCCCTGTCCAACGCCGAGGTGCAGGCGCTGATCACCTCGTTCGGCACGGGCATCGGCGAGGACTTCGACATCACGAAGCTCAAGTACCACAAGATCGTGCTCATGGCCGATGCCGATGTCGACGGCCAGCACATCTGCACCCTGCTGCTCACCCTGCTGTTCCGGTACATGCGTCCGCTCATCGAGCACGGGCACGTGTACCTCGCGCAGCCGCCGCTGTACCGGATCAAGTGGAGCAACGCCCCGCACGACTACGTGTACTCGGACCGGGAGCGCGACGCATTCCTCGAGTCCGGCGCCGCGCAGGGCAAGCGGGTCCCCAAGGACAACGGCATCCAGCGCTACAAGGGCCTGGGTGAGATGGACTACTCCGAGCTCTGGGACACCACGATGGACCCGGACCACCGGACACTGCTGCAGGTGACCATGGACGACGCGGCCGCGGCCGATGAGATCTTCTCGATTCTCATGGGCGAGGACGTCGAGTCCCGCCGCACCTTCATCCAGCGCAACGCCAAGGACGTGCGGTTCCTTGATATCTGAGGAGCGAGCTTGCGAGCCCCGGAAGATATCAACGTGGGCCGAGTCATCTGAGGAGCGAGCTTGCGAGCCCCGGAAGAAATCAACGTGAGCCGAGTCATCTGAGGAGTGGGCTCGCGAGCCAGGAGCTCGCGAGCCCCGGAGCCCCCGCCCTGCTCGGGCGCGTGGCACCCGGCACGGACATGGCGGCCCAGGAGACGAAGTGACACGCCCACCGGCGTGGAAAGGAAGTACAGACGGTGACGGACGAGACCCCCGGCGTGGACAACTCTGACGACGGCATTCCCGTGGAGGACGCGCGAGTAGCGGTCCACCACGGACGCGTCGAGCAGGTGGACCTGCAGCTGGAGATGCAGCGGTCGTACCTCGACTACGCGATGAGCGTGATCGTTGGACGCGCCCTGCCCGACGTGCGGGACGGCCTCAAGCCGGTGCACCGCCGTGTCATCTACGCGATGTACGACGGCGGCTACCGCCCCGACCGCGCGTTCTCCAAGTGCTCGCGTGTCGTCGGCGATGTGATGGGTAAGTATCACCCGCACGGTGACACCGCCATCTACGATACCCTGGTCCGTCTGGTCCAGGACTGGGTGCTGCGGTACCCGCTCGTGGCCGGCCAGGGCAACTTCGGTTCGCCGGGTAGCGACCCTGCCGCCGCCCCCCGGTACACCGAGTGCAAGATGGCTCCGCTCGCCATGGAGATGGTGCGCGACATCGAGAAGGGCACCGTCGACTTCCGGCCGAACTACGACGGTCGTACTCAGGAGCCGGTGGTCCTTCCGGCGCGCATCCCGAACCTCCTGGTCAACGGCTCGGCCGGTATCGCGGTCGGTATGGCCACGAACATCCCGCCGCACAACCTGCGTGAGGTCGCCGACGGCGTCCGGTGGCACCTCGCCCACCCCGAGGCCACGCGCGAGGAGCTGCTCGAGGCGCTCCTGCAGCGCATCAAGGGCCCCGACTTCCCGGTGGGTGCTCAGATCCTTGGCCACAAGGGCATCGAGGACGCCTATCGCACGGGCCGTGGCTCCATCACGATGCGTGCGGTGGTGAACGTCGAGGAGATCCAGAACCGGATCTGCCTGGTCATCACCGAGCTGCCGTACATGGTGAACCCGGACAACCTCGCCTCGAAGGTCGCGGACCTCGTCAACGACGGCCGCATCCAGGGCATCGCGGACATCCGTGACGAGACCTCGGGCCGCACGGGGCAGCGCCTGGTGATCGTGCTCAAGCGCGACGCCGTGGCGAAGGTGGTGCTGAACAACCTCTACAAGCACACGCAGCTGCAGGAGAACTTCAGCGCCAACATGCTCGCACTGGTCGACGAGGTGCCGCGCACGCTGAGCATCGACGCGTTCGTGCGGCACTGGACCACGCACCAGATCGAGGTGGTCCGCCGGCGTACCGAGTACCTCCTCAAGGAGGCACAGGACCAGATCCACATCTACGAGGGCTACCTCAAGGCCCTCGACGCGCTCGATGAGGTCATCGCGCTGATCCGGCGCTCCCCCGACGCCGACGGGGCGCGCACGGGGCTGATGGAGCTGCTCAGCATCGACGAGCAGCAGGCGAATGCGATCCTCGCACTGCAGCTGCGTCGTCTGGCAGCTCTTGAGCGGCAGAAGATCCTCGACGAGCACGCGAAGCTGCGGACCGAGATCGAGGACTACCTCGACATTCTCGCCAAGCCGGAGCGGCAGCGGTCCATCGTGGGTGAGGAGCTCGACGAGGTCACCGAGCGCTGGGGCGACGAGCGTCGCACCACGATCCTCCCGTACGACGGCGACATGTCGATGGAGGACCTCATCCCCGAGGAGGACGTGGTCGTCACGATCACGCGTGGCGGGTACGCCAAGCGGACGCGGACGGACAACTACCGCTCGCAGAAGCGCGGGGGCAAGGGCGTGCGCGGCACACAGCTGCGCGAGGACGACATCGTGGACCACTTCTTCACGACGACGACCCACCACTGGATGCTGTTCTTCACCAACCTCGGCCGGGTCTACCGGGCCAAGGGTTACGAGCTGCCCGAGGGTGCCAGGGACGCCAAGGGCCAGCACGTCGCGAACCTGCTGGCCTTCCAGCCTGGCGAGAAGATCGCCCAGGTGCTCGACATCCCCGACTACGAGGCTGCTGAGTACCTGGTGCTGGCCACGCGGCGTGGCCTCGTGAAGAAGACGCGCCTGAGCGAGTACAACTCACCGCGTTCGGGCGGCCTCATCGCGATCAACCTGCGCGAGGACGCCGACGGCGCAGCGGACGAGCTCGTGTCCGCTCGGCTCGTGAACGCCGACGACGACCTGATCCTCGTGTCGCGCAAGGGGCAGTCGATCCGGTTCCACGCGGACGACGAGTCGATCCGTCCGCTGGGCCGCGCCACCTCTGGCGTCACCGGGATGAAGTTCCGGGAGGAGGACGAGCTGCTCTCCGCTGCCGTCGTCATCGACGGCGCCGACCTCTTCGTCGTCACCGAGGGTGGTTTCGCGAAGCGCACCCGCATCTCGGAGTACCGGGTCCAGGGCCGCGGTGGCCTCGGGATCAAGGTCGCAAACCTTGTCGAGGCCCGTGGCGACCTGGTGGGTGCGCTCGTCACGTACGCGGACGACGAGGTGCTGGTCATCATGGAGCGCGGCAAGATCGTGCGTTCCGCGGTTGCCGAGGTCAATCTCACCGGACGGAACACGCAGGGAGTAACCTTCGCAAAGCCGGACAAGGGCGACAGGATTATCGCCGTCGCACGCAACGCGGAGCGTGAAGACGTGGCCGATGTCGTGGGTGCTGTGGACGAGAACTCCGACGGCGACCCCGAGGAGCGGGTTACCGTGGAAGAGATTCCGAACCCTGAAGAAGTTCCGAGCAGCCCTGAGCAGGACAGCACCGGACGCGAGGACAGCTGATGACGAGTGACAAGAGCGGGCCCGTGCGCACGGCGTCGCCCGCGCTCGATGAAGACCTGGAGACCACCCGGGTTCGCAAGGACGTGACCGGGGAGCAGGCTCCGGCGGAGGCGCCCGACACCGCGAAGCGGGGGGCGAGCTCGGGCAGCAAGGCGCCGACGGCGGATGCCGCGGAGTCCGGCGCTGCCTCGAACGGTGCCTCCGGTGCGAGCCAGAACACTGACCTGAGGTCCGGGCCGGTCGCTGTCCCCGCACCGCCGCCGGCACCGGCCGCGTCCAGGCCGAGCGCGTCCAAGCAGTCCACGCCTCGCGCGGAGGCTCCGGTGCCGCCGGCGCCGGAGGAGAACGCCTCGGCCGTACCGACGACCGGTGGTATCTGGCGGTCCGCGTACGAGGCGGGTCGATCGGGCAAGGAGCAAGAGCCCGCGCCGGCCGAGCCGGCGAAGAGCGAGCCGAAGGCCCCGCCAGGTCTGGTCTCGGCGATCGGCCGCGTGTCGGAGAAGGCCGACGCTCCGGCCTCGAAGGGAACGCCGACTCCGCAGAGCGCTCCGGCGCAGGAGCCTGATGCGAGCGCGAAGTCCTGGAACCGGGTTCCGGCGCCCGGTGCCCCGCCGGCACCCCCGACGGGTGCTGCCGAGGGTACGGACGGCGTCCGGGCCGGTGCGATGAAGGCAGCTCAGGCGGCCCTCGACGCGGCCCGCAGTGCAGCCAAGAAGGTGACGTCGATCATGCCGGACGACGAGGGGCGGACGTCCACGCCCGCGAACGAGACCAAGGCCCGTCCAGAGATGCACTACACGGCGGCTGGAGTACGCGGTACCGCGACCTCGGCCGACGCGCAGGCCGCGGCCGCATCGGGGCCGCAGGCGCCCACCCAGCCGGCGTCGGCCCCCACGCCGGAGGCAGGACGTCCGGCTCCCGCTCCGGCAGGCCCGCGCCGCGTGCGTCTCGCGATCTCGCGCGTGGACCCGTGGTCCGTCATGAAGCTGGCGTTCCTGCTCGCCGTTGCGGTCGCGATCATGACGGTGGTCGCGACGGCGGTGTTCTGGTCGGTGCTGAACAGCTTCGGCGTGTTCACCACGGTGCAGGAGTTCGTGGTGGATGCAGTGGGACCGCAGAGCAACGTGAACCTCACGCAGTTCGTGGAGTTCCCCCGCGTGATCTCGCTCGCAACGCTGATCAGCATCTGTAACATTGTCCTGTTGACGGCGATCGCCACCATCATGGCGTTCCTGTACAACATCACTGCAGCACTCGTCGGCGGCGTGCACATGACGCTGACCGACGACTGACGCCTCTTTCGGCGTCGCCCAGAGCGTTCTCGTGCGCTGCTGCGCACGACTCGATGCACGTCACACCGCGGACCACGTTTTCGGTTTGGGACATCGTCCCTACCTGGGGTAATCTCCAGTGTCGCGTGAGCGTGCGGAACGCTCGCCCGGGGCTATAGCTCAGACGGTTAGAGCGCTTCCCTGATAAGGAAGAGGTCGGAGGTTCAAGTCCTCCTAGCCCCACTCCCGGACCTGCAGAGGCTCCTCAGGAGGAACTCGTGAAGAAGCTGCTCATAGTACTGCTCGCTGCTGGCGCCGGCTACGTTCTCTGGCGCAAGCTCAGTGAGGACGCAGCAGGCCGCGATCTGTGGTCCGAGGTCACCGACTCGATCGACTGAGCGGCCCTCAGCGGGGCCCTGGCGCAATCGGTAGCGCACCTGCTTTGCAAGCAGGAGCCCATAACTCCATACAGACCCACTACGGGGCCTTAGCTCAGCTGGCAGAGCGCCGCCTTTGCAAGGCGGATGTCAGGAGTTCGAATCTCCTAGGCTCCACAAACCGCAGGTCAGAGGCCGCTTCCCCGCGAGGGAGGCGGCCTCTTCCATGTCCGGACGTGGAAGTGCGCGGCCCCTGACATCCTCGACGGGCTGCTCAGCGAGGCGCGCTTTGCTCGCTACCTCGCTCGGTACAACGGTGACCGCATGCTCGCGCTGCGCCTCCAGGAGATCAGGTTCTGACTGGATAGTATGGACGTCATGCGGCGCGCGAATGATCGATCCCGCTGGTCCGGCGACCGAATCGGGCGGCTGAGCCTCAGGCTCGACGCCGCCTACTGCACGCTGCTCGGAGCGGGAGTCGCGATCGCGGCCCCTTCGATCGCGACCTCCCTCCCGGTGCCCGTCTGGACGCTAGTCGTCGCCGGGGTCGCAGTGGTCCTGTGGGCCGGCCTCATCCTCGTCCTGCTGACGCGCCTGCAGCTGCGAACGGCCCTGCGCCTGGTGATGGTCGCCAACCTGCTCGCCGCCATGGCCGTCGCCGCGGTCTCCGCGCTCGGCGCGACCCTGCTGGTGCTCGCCGCGGTCCTCGCCGTCGCGGTCGACATCGCGCTGTTCGCGGGCAGTCAGGCTTTCGCGCTGCGCCGACTGCGGCCCGCTCACTGAACCCGTGCGCCCCATGTGCGCCCCGCCCGGCTGCGAAGCAGCCTCTGACCAGGCATGACACCGCGTCAAGACCTGCTTTTCGAGCAGGGGGCTGCGGGTTCGAGTCCCGCTGGCTCCGCCACTCGTTTCCGTTTCCGTGGTCGGCCCGGCTCTGCTCAGCGAAAACACGTACGTCGGCCCTGTGGGATTCCCCTATGTTTGGCCGCCTCGGGCATTTTTCACCCGCAATCGCTCGCAGAGTGCTGACAAGGCAGGACTCCTTCCATAACCTCGAACGCGAGGGGCAAGCACCACCCAACCTGACCAGCCCCTCGTTGATCCGAGGAGCACCGCGTGTCCCTGACCAGGAAACTCATCGGCACCGCCGCCGCGCTGACCACCGCCCTGTCGGCCGCAGCGGTCGCCATGCCGACGGCCACAGCTGTACCCGACACCATCCCGCTCACCATCACCAACGACTCGGGTCGTGGTGATCAGGTGTTCATCTATGTCCTTGGCGAGTCCGGCGGCGAACTTGGCTACGCCGACGCCGAGGGTACGTTCCACGCCTGGCCCGACGCCGGGAGCGTCCCTGAGCCGGCACCGGACGCATCGATCACCGGCCCGGCCGACGGGCAGGACGTCACCATCCAGATGCCCAAGCTGTCGGGCCGGGTCTACTTCTCGTACGGCAGCAAGCTGGACTTCAAGATCGTCAACGACGGCCAGCTCGTGCAGCCGGCCGTGCAGAACCCGGACGATCCCAACCGGGACATCCTCTTCAACTGGACCGAGTACACGCTCAACGACTCCGGCCTGTGGATCAACAGCACGCAGGTCGACTTCTTCTCCGCGCCCTACCAGACCGGCCTGCGCTCCTCGAACGGGGAGCTCCGGCACACTGGCATGCTCAAGCCGGACGGCTGGGACAACGTCGTCTCGGCTCTCTCCCAGCAGGAGGGCTGGGACGGCCTCGCGCAGACTGCCCCTGACGGCTCGGTGCTGCGGGTGCTCTCCCCCGGCCACGCGGTCGGCACGGGCCAGATCGACGCCAACGTCCTCTCCGACTACGTCGACCGGGTCTGGAGCAAGTACTCGAGCGAGACCCTGACCGTGGTGCCGTACGGCGACCGGCCGGACACCAAGTTCCTCGGCACCGTCTCCGGCGACACCATGACGTTCACCGACACCTCCGGCGCCGTCGTCGCGTCGTTCCCCAAGCCGTCTGGTGAGTCGATCTTCGGATGTGCCGGCGACCTGGCTGCTCCGAACGACGACGTCGGCGCCATCGCCCGCACGCTGTGTGCGGGATTCAACCGGTCCTCCCTGCTGGACAGCGCCACGCAGCCGACCCAGGACCCAGCCGGCTTCTACCAGGACTCGGTGACCAACTACTACGCCAAGCACATCCACGAGCAGATGGCCGACGGCAAGGCATACGCCTTCGCGTTCGACGACGTCGTCAACCAGGAGTCCCTCGTGCACGACGGTGACCCGACCGAGGCGTTCATCCAGCTCGACCCGTTCACGGGGACGGCGACGCCGATCGGCGGGTGACGCAACGTCGATCGTTCTGGGAGCAGCACAGGAGGGCCCGGCCACTGCGGCCGGGCCCTCCGGTGCTGCTCAGGGAGAGGTGGAGGTCAGCCCTCCTGCTTGGTCTCCCCCGCGGGCTTGGGTTGCGCGGGCGGGACGTTGTCGACGATCGGCTCGTCGACAACGGGCTCTGCCGGGGCTGGCTCGCCCAGGACTGAGCTCTCAGGCGCCGGAGCAGCGGCAGTGGGACCGCGGCCCGCTGCCTCCGGCGTCGGGACGATCGGGTCGTGCCCGCCGGTGCGCCCCTTCTGGGCGGCGTCGGACATCGCGGAGCTCGCCTTCTGTGCCGACGACCACGCGGCGTCGAACACCGGAGCGGCCTTCTCCTTGGCGGCCTCGAAGGCGGGGCTCGCCGCCGAGTAGGCACGGACGCCGAGGTCCTTGGCCGTCTGTGCGGCCCGTGCCCCCGCCTCCTTGCCCTTGGCGACGGCGGAGCCCGCCGCCGAGCCGACGCCGGACGCGTGCCTGGCGGAGCCGTCCGTGTAGTCGGCTCCCGTGCCCTGCTCCCAGGGCTCCGCCCATGGATCGGTCTGCGGCTGTGCACGCTTCCAGAACACGTAGCCGGCGACAGCGGCACCACTGGCGGCCAGCGCGATGAGCCAGCCCTTCTTGGAGCCCTTCTTGTTCGCCTTGTCCGCCGCGGCAGTCACGGTCTCGGCGAGCGATGCCTTGCCCTGTGCCGATGCGGCGTTGGACGCGGCCTCGTTGAACGTGGCGACCATCTTCGGAAGCAGGTCGTCCACGATCTTGTCGTGTGCGGAGTCGATGAGCGGCGCAGCCTTGCCCGCGACCTTCTCGACCTGGGGCGCCGCAGCCTGAAGGCTGTCCTGCCACGCCTTCTCGGCGCGTGGCGTCAGCCAGGCGATGAAGTCGTTGACGCGGGGCTGGGCCCATTCCTTGGCGCTCGAAGCCTGGCCCCTTGCCTGTGCGGCAAGAGCCTCGGCCTGCACTGCGGCCCTGGAGCTGACGTCGGACAGCAGGGCTGAGGCCTCCGCGGCCCTCTCCTTGACCTTCTCGGAGTCGATCTTGCTGGTGTCCACGTAATCGGTCACCTTCTTGCGGGTCATGAAGCTCCCCCCGAACTGTTCAGATACTCCTCAAGGTGCCACTCTGCCACCGCCTGCCGTTGCTGGCGAGGGCGGGCGAAGTCGATGCAGCGCCAGCGGGCCGCTCCGTGGGAGGATTGATGCATGTTCGCAATCCTGCACACCACCTCCGGTGACATCCGAATCGAGCTCTTCCCGAACCACGCGCCCAAGACTGTCGAGAACTTCGTCGGCCTCGCGACCGGTGAGAAGGCCTGGACGGACCCGCGGACCGGTGAGGAGCGCAAGGACCCGTTCTACGACGGCCTGATCTTCCACCGCGTCATCGATGACTTCATGATCCAGGGCGGCTGCCCGCTCGGGACGGGAACCGGCGGTCCGGGGTACACGTTCAACGACGAGATCCACCCGGAGCTCCAGTTCAACGAGAAGTACATCCTCGCGATGGCCAACGCCGGCAAGCGCCGCAACCCGGTGACCGGCGAGGTCGAGGGAACCAACGGGTCGCAGTTCTTCCTCACCACCGCAGAGACTCCCTGGCTGAACGGCAAGCACACCATCTTCGGCAAGGTGGCTGACGACGCATCGCGACTGATCGTCGACGAGGTCGGCAAGACGCGCACGCGTCCGGGCGACCGCCCTGTCGAGGACATCACGATCACGTCCGTCACCATCGAACCCTGAGCGACGGCTCCTGCGCCGCTCCGGCTGGACCAGCACGACCGGACAGTACTGAGGACCGAGGGGACTGAGGACGTATCGCGATGAACGACCCGGCCGCCGAGGAGCCGACCGAGGCCGAGGCTCCCGTCTGCCCGCGCCACCCGGACCGGGTGGCCTATGTGCGGTGTCAGCGCTGTGGCAGACCGGCGTGCCCGGAGTGTCAGCGGCCGGCGGCCGTCGGCGTGCAGTGCGTCGACTGCGTCCGGGAGACGAAGCGAACGGCACCTCGGGTCCGGACCGTCTTCGGCGGCTCTGCCGACAGCGCCTCGGTCAACGGTCGTCCGGTCGTCACGCTCACCATCATCGGCATCTGTGTCGTGAGCTGGCTGCTCCAGCTGGTGACAAGGGGTGCGTGGACGGAGGCGCTGTGGTTCTGGCCCTGGGGCGGCCTGATGGAGCCGTGGCGCTTCCTCACCGCCTCGTTCCTGCACTCAACGTCGCCGCTGCACATCCTGTTCAACATGTATGCCCTGTGGATAACCGGGCAGTTTCTCGAGCCGTTGCTCGGGCGGTTGCGCTTCGCGGTCCTGTGCCTGCTCTCCGCCGTCGGCGGATCGGTCGCCGTACTGCTGCTCGCGGGCGACCCGCTCACGTCGGCTGCCTGGCAGACGCCGGTGGTGGGCGCGTCCGGCATGGTGTTCGGCCTGTTCGGGGCGATGCTTCCCGTGATGCGGCGGCTGGGCCGAAGCATGGGCCAGGTGCTCGTCCTGCTCGCGATCAACGGTGCGATCGGGTTCTTCGTGCCGAACATCTCCTGGCAGGCGCACCTCGGAGGGCTCGTCACGGGGGCTCTGGTGGCAGCCGCGTACGCGTACGCACCGAAGGAGCGCCGGGCCGCCGTCGCCTGGGTGGTTCCCGTCGCTGGTGTCGCACTCCTGGTGGGCCTGGCGGTGCTGCGCTACAGCTCGCTGGGCGTCCTGTGAACACCCGCGGAACTTCGGCGGACCTGCCGAACCCGCGGAACGGGGCCGATCTGCCGAGCTGGCGGTGTGTCACCACTCTCTTTTCCCCAGCTTTACCCACAGCTGTGGATAAATAGGGACACAGTGCCGCGGCCGCCTCAGTGCGGCCGCGGCGCCGTCACTTCCAGCGGGTCGTGAGACCGAAACCCACGATGATCAGGCCGAAGCCGACCGCGAGGTTCCATTGACCGAGCTGCGGGATCGGCAGGCCGAGCTCGGAACTCGTGAGGTAGAAGGTCACGATCCAGACGAGGCCGAGGATCATCAGGCCAAGCATGACCGGGGCGAGCCAACGCGGGTTGGTCGCCTCTCCGGACAGACCGACCTTGGCCTCGGACTTCTCAGCCTTGGCCGTGGCCTTCTTCTTGTTGCGGGACTTCGACTCGGGCACGAGGCGGGCTCCTGTCCTGGTGTGGTCCGCCCGACGGGTGTGCCGAGCCGACGTCTGCTTGCTCGTGGACTAGCGTAGTGGTCCACAGGCCTGAGTCGTGACCAGACGCGTCCGCGGGTTTGTCGAATGTTGCAGGAGGGACGCGGTGACCGGAGCAGAACCGACCCCCGCGCGGTCCGCCGTTGGTGGCGACAAGGGCTTCGTGCGCGCCACATTGCACGCGCGGTGGCGCCCCTGGCTCAGTGTGGGCGCAGTGGCGGTGCTGGCCGGCCTCATGTTCAGTGCGAGTGTGCGACTGGCCGACGGCGGGGGTGCCGACACCCGCGACCCACAGGACCTCGCGCAGCTGGTGGACGCCGAGACGGGGCGGGTCGCCGAGCTCACCGAGCGCACCAGCGAGCTCGACCGCGAGATCGAGACGCTCAGTGCGCGTGCCGGCACGACTGTGCCCACGCAGGACGGTGACCTGGTGGAACGCGAAGGTGTCGTGTCCGGCTCCGCGCCGGTGGCGGGTACCGGGCTGACGGTGACGCTCGATGACGCGCCGTCGACGTCGGTCGGCGCGGGGCCCGGCGGGGTGGAACCGCAGCCCGACGATCTCGTGGTGCACCAGCAGGATCTCCAGCACGTCATCAACGCCCTCTGGGCAGGTGGAGCCGAGGCGATGACACTGCAGGGTGAGCGCGTGACCTCGACGTCGGCCTTTCGCTGCTCCGGAAACATCCTGCTGCTGCACGGCAAGGTGTTCTCACCCCCCTACAAGGTGACGGCGGTCGGAGACCCGGCGAAGATGGAGTCGGCGCTGATGAGCTCCGAGGGTGTGCAGACGTATCTCGAGTACGTCGACTGGGTACACCTCGGCTGGGACGTGCAGAGCAGCGACCACCTGGACCTCCCCGCGTACGGCGGCGGCGGTCTGCAGTATGCGACGGTTCCCGATGGTACGGAGGTCTTTGGATGACCCACGCGCAGGCCGGCCACAACGTGCCACTGTCACAGGAGGTCTTCCCGATCGCGTATCAACGCGGTCCGTCCGGCATGGGTCCGCGCAACGCGCGGCGCCCGCAGCGCGGTGCCGCGGCGCCCATGCGGCCCGTCGCCTGGCTGATCGGTGTGCTGGGTGAGCTCCTCGTCACCGCAGGCCTCGTGCTCGGGCTCTTCGTGGTGTGGCAGCTCTGGTGGACCGACGTCGAGGGCGCGCGGGCCCAGAGCGAGATCATCGCCGAGATGGACTGGGAGTCGGCCCCGCAGGGGCCGGAGGCCGCCACCGAGCACCACGGGCCACCGCCGGTCATGAAGGAGCCGCCGGAAGCCGGCGGCCTCTTCGCGCAGATGTACGTCCCCCGGTTCGGTGACGACTACGTCAAGCCGGTGGCTGAGGGCACGGACAAGGCGACCGTGCTCGACACCATCGGTATCGGCCACTACGTCGACACGGCGATGCCCGGCGCCCTCGGCAACTTCGCGCTCGCTGCGCACCGCACCACGTACGGCAAGCCGTTCAACCAGATCGCGGAGCTCAAGGACGGCGACGCCCTGGTGGTCCGCACCAAGGACACCTGGTACGTCTACAAGGTGACGGAGTCGAAGATCGTCTACCCGCAGAACGTCGAGGTGATCGCGCCCGTACCCGGGGTGACGAGCGACCAACCCATGCCCGAGCCGACCAAGCGGTTCATCACGCTGACCTCCTGCCACCCGATGTTCTCCGCGACTGAGCGGTACATCGTGCACGGCGAGCTCGAGTACTGGTCGCCGGTGGGCGAAGGTAAGCCGAAGGAGCTGATGAGCTGATGTACGCGCTCCTGTGGCGGGCCATCCCCGGGCCGGGCTGGTTCAAGTTCCTGGTCTGCCTCGTGCTCGTGTTCGGCGTGGTCGCGGTGTGCTTCACCGAGTTCTTTCCGTGGCTCAGCGACTACATGCCGTTCAACGAGACGACCGTCGGCGCGTAGCATTCCTGCATGACGCGCATCCTCGTCGTCGACAACTACGACTCGTTCGTCTACACGATCGTCGGCTACCTCGACCAGATCGGCGCCCGGACCGTAGTGGTCAGGAACGACGCCGTGCCCTCCCCCGACGCCGACGGCCGTTACTGGTACGACGACGGCGACGGCTCCCCCGTGCCCTACGACGGCGTGCTCGTGTCGCCCGGCCCTGGGACGCCCGGGGAGGCCGGCGCTTCAGAGGACGTGATCCGCGCCTGCGCCAGGTCCCGGACCCCGATGCTCGGCGTCTGCCTCGGACACCAGGCCCTTGCCGAGGTCTACGGCGGCAAGGTGACCCACGCGCCCGAGCTCATGCACGGCAAGACGAGCCAGGTGTTCGCGCAGGACGGCGGCCTCGATCGGCCGTCCGTGCTCGCCGGCCTGCCGACGCCGTTCACGGCCACCCGCTACCACTCGCTCGCGGTGACGCCGGACAGCGTGCCGGCCGAGCTCGTCGTGACCTGCCTGACGGAGTCGGGCATCGTCATGGGGCTGCAGCACCGTGAGCTGCCGTTGCACGGCGTCCAGTTCCACCCGGAGTCCGTCCTCACGGAGGGCGGGCACCGGCTGCTGGCCAACTGGCTGGAGACGTGTGGCCTCGAGGGTGCCGTGGAGCGGGCGAAGGGAATGGCGCCGCTGGTCACCTCGTGACCAACGACGCCATGCCGATCCTGCGCTGACCGGGTATCCCGGTCAGGCCCGCGGGGCAACTGGAGACCTACGGGAAGATGGGCCCGCCCTCGCCCTCGTCCTCGCCTTCTCCCTCACCGTTGCCGTTGCCGTTGCCTTCGGCGGGGCCGGTCGAGATCACGAGGCCGATGTAGGCACCCTCCTCGACGGTGGATCCAGGCTGCGGGTCCGACCGGATGACCTGGCCGGCGGCGATGATGTCCGAGGGCTCCTCGGCCGTCTGATCGCAGGTGATCCGCACACCGGTACAGGAGACCTGGGCCTGCTCGAGCGTCTTGCCCACGAGGTCGTTGGGCACCTGCGTCTCCTTGGGAGCCGGCGCCTTGGCGAGGTAGACGGTGACCGTCTGGCCCTGCGGCACGTCACCGGCCTCAGGGTCGGTGCGGACGACGGTCCCCGGCGGGACCTCGTCGGTCTCTTCCTCGTCCCACTGGATGGTGCCGAGACCGAGGTTCGCCAGCTGCGACTCAGCGCCCTCCCGGGACTGCCCGACGACGTTCGGGATCGTCGTGTTACCGGTCGAGACGTACAGGGAGACCTCAGCGCCCTCCTCCACGGTCTGCCCGGCGCCGGGCTCGCTCTTGGTCACCATGCCCGCCGCGACGTCGGGGCTGTTCTCAGACTCGGTGCCGCCGACCGTGAGGTTGTCCTGCTCGAGCCGGTTCCGGGCCTCGTCCTCGGACATCCCGCGCACGTCCGGGATGGTGACCTGGCCGGGCGCCCCGGCCACGAAGACCGTGACCGTCGAGTTCGCGGAGACCTCCGAGTTGGCCACGGGGTCGGTCTCCCCCGTGGTCAGGCCCTCCTCGACGTCCGACTCCTTGTCGATGGCCTGCTCGAACGTCAGCCCGGCTGCCTCGATCTGGGCCTGCGCGTCTTCAGCGCTCAGGCCCTCCGCGATCGGGGGCACCGGAACCGTCGTCGGCTCCTGGTTGGCCGCGTTCTCGATCGCCATGGCGATGGCGATGGCCGCCACCGCCGCCAGGGCGATCCCGAGCAGCCACCACATGAGGGCCTTGCTCTTCTTCTCGGGCTCCTGGTCGCCGCGGTTGGGCTGCCCCGGGTACCCGCCTCCGGGCGTGACGGGGCTCTGCTGCGCCGTCGACGGACCCCAGTTCGCCTGGGTCGGAGACATGACCTGCGTGGCGCCGTACGCGGGCTGGCCGGAGACCGCCGTCGCGCCCATCATGGCGCCGACCATCGGTGCGGTGACCTGGCCGCCGCGCATCGCGGCCTCCAGGTCGCGCCGGAACTCGGCCGCCGTGCTGTACCGCTGCTCGCGGTCCTTGGTCAGCGCCTTGAGCGTGATGCGGTCCAGGACGTCGGGGACGTCGGTGGCGACCTCCGACGGACGCTGCGGTTCCTGGCCCACGTGCTGGTAGGCGACCGCCACCGGCGAGTCACCCTGGAACGGCGGGCGGCCCGTGAGCAGCTCGAACAGCATGCAGCCGGTCGAGTACAGGTCGGAGCGGGTGTCCACCTGCTCGCCACGGGCCTGCTCGGGGGAGAGGTACTGCGCGGTGCCGATCACGGCGTGCGTCTGCGTCATCGTCGCGGCGGAGTCCGCCATGGCGCGCGCGATGCCGAAGTCCATCACCTTGACCGCGCCCGTCGGCGTGATCATCACGTTGGCGGGTTTGATGTCCCGGTGCACGATGCCCGCGTGGTGCGAGTACTCCAGCGCGCTCAGCACACCGACGGTGATCTCGACGGCCTCCTCGATGGGCACGGCGGCGCCGTCGATCAGGATGTCGCGGACCGTGTGGCCCTCCACGTACTCCATGACGATGAACGGCACGTGCACGTCCTGGCCGGACGCATCCTGGTGGATGTCCTCCCCCGTGTCGTACACGGCGACGACCGCGGGGTGGTTCAGAGCGGCGGCCGACTGTGCCTCGCGTCGGAAGCGCACCAGGAAGGACGGGTCCCGAGCGAGGTCCGAACGCAGCACCTTGATCGCCACCGTACGACCGAGACGGGTGTCGTGGCCGATGTGTACCTCGGCCATGCCGCCACGGCCGACAAGCTCGCCGACCTCATAACGGCCGGCGAGTACGCGGGGCGTGTTCTCCACCACTCATACGTCCTTTGATGTCGTGGCCGTCTGCCTCAGGGCATACGGCTCGTTGAAAAGCATCATCCCAGAAGCGGCGAGTGCGGCCGCTGCCGGGGGATTCAGCGTTTCGGCGTAGATTTCGGAGGAACCCCACGGCTCCTGGAGAGCGCTGTTGTCGCCACCTCCGGTGACCAGCGTGATGATGAGCACCACCAGCAGCAACGCGACCAGTGCGACGAGCGGCCAGGACACGCGGACGCCGATTCGGTCCTCGATCCCACCCAGCCATCGTTGGATGTCGGACGACAGATTCCGTCTCTTCCCAGGGTGCCCCCCTGAGCGCCCTTGCTGGGGGACCCTCCGCCCGTCCTGGCGTGTCGAGTGCACCTCACGGCGCGACGGATAGGACCTCGTGCCGTTTGCAGCACCGTTGCCGGCTCCGCTGCCCGACGGCGGCGGGACGTACCCCGAACCGTGCGGACGGCCGTAGGCGTCGGTGCCGTACGTGCCAGAGGTGGTTCCGTACCCGGCCGAGTCCGAGCCGTAGCCGGCGGAGTCCGTACCGTACGGTCCCGACCCGGGGCCACCGTTCGGCGTGCCCGGCGCAGGCGAGTACGGACGCCCGTAGGCGTCCGTCCCATAGGTGCCCGATGTCGTGCCGTACCCGGCCGAGTCGGATCCGTGCGCGCCCGACCCGAAGGGCCCGGAGCCGTAGCCGCCTGCCGGAGTGCCCGAACCGTAGCCGCCCGCGGGGGTGCCGGAGCCGTAGCCGCCCGCCGGAGTACCCGAACCGTACCCACCGGAGGGCGTCCCCTGGTCCGGGCTGGGCGGCGCGGACTGTGCGTTCGCGACAGTGGTGTGCCGACCGCCGCTGGTCGGGCCGAACGGCGTCTGGCGCCGCGCGTGGGAAGGCCCGGGCTGCGCCGCGCCGGGCCTGCCGTTGCCAGGCCGCTGCGGGCCGGCCGGCTGGCCGTCACGGCGGGTACGGCGCGCGAAGCGCGAGCTGCCGAACGGGTCCTCCGCGATCTCCGCGGCGAGCACGTCAAGATGCCGCGCGAGCTGGTCCGCCGAGGTGATGCGCTGCGCCGGGTCCTTCTCCAGCATCTTCGTGATGGTCTCGGCGAGGCCCGGGTGGACCGACGTCGGCAGCAGGGGCACCGGCGCGTTGACGTGCGCGATCGCGATGTCGACCGGTGTCCTGCCCGTGAAGGGCCGGCGTCCGGCCGTGGCCTCGTAGGCGACGACGCCGAGCGCGTAGATGTCGGACGCCCCGGTGGCCGACTGGCCGACCGCCTGCTCGGGTGAGAGGTACTGCGCGGTGCCCATGACCATGCCCGTGGCTGTCATGGGCACCTGGTTCTGCGCCACCGAGACACCGAAGTCGGTGATCTTCACGGTGCCGGAGTGCTCCAGCAGGATGTTGCCCGGTTTCACGTCACGGTGCACCACCCCGGCGAGGTGAGCGGCGTGCAGGCCGCGGGCAGTCTGCGCAAGGATCGGGAGCAGTCGGGCCGGCGGGAGCACCGGCTCCCGCTCGAGCAGGTCGGCGAGCGGCTCGCCCAGGACCAGCTCCATGACGAGGTAGCCGGCTCCGCGCTCCTCGCCGTAGTCGAACATCTGGGCGATGTTGGGGTGAACGAGGGTCGACGAGTTCCGGGCCTCCGTGCGCAGGCGACGAAGAAAGTCCTCGTTGCCCGTGTACTCCTCGCGGAGCACCTTCACGGCGATCTCGCGCGCGAGCTTCTCGTCGCGCGCCACCCAGACCTCGCCCATTCCGCCCATGGCGATGCGCCGCACGAGCGTGTAGCGCTCACCGAGCGACAGACCCTCGACCGGTCTCATTTCGAGATCGCCGCCTGCATGATCTGCGCGGCGATCGGGCTGGCGAGGGCGCCACCCGTGGACTCGTCGGTGGACTGGCCCTCGTTCTCCAGCACCACGGCCACGGCGACCTCGGGGTCGTCGGCCGGCGCGAACGACGTGAACCACAGCGTGGGCGACCGGGGGTCGTCCTCGGCCGTACCGGTCTTGCCTGCCACCTCGACGCCCGAGATCTGTGCGCCTGTGCCGGAGCCGTCGTTGACGACACCGACCATCATCTCGGTGAGCGCGTCGGCGGTGGACGACGAGAACGGGCTCTTGTAGCGGCTCGGCTTGGTCTGGCTGACGAGCTCGAGGTCGCTGTCCCGCACGCTCTGGATGAGGTACGGCTCCATGAGGTCGCCGTCGTTCGCTATGGCGGCCGACATCATGGCGACCTGCAGCGGCGTCATGCGAAGGTCACCCTGGCCCATGCCGGAGAGGGCGATGCGGGCGGCCGAGTCGTCCGTGGCGGTGTCGGACAGGCCGGGGTAGGCGCCGACCGAGGTGGACATCGGGATGTCGATCGACTCGGTGAAGCCGAAGTCCTGGAACATCTGCTGCATGCCGTCCTTGCCGACCTCGTTGGCCAGGGCGAGGAACGAGGTGTTGCAGGAGATCCGCATGGCGTCCTTGAGCGGCATCTCGCCCGTGTCGGAGCAGACCTGGCCACCGTAGTTCTGCACCCTGCCGCCGTCGCCGGTCGTGCCGGGGAGCTGGTAGGTGACCTCTGCCGGGATCGAGGTGTCCGGGGTGATGCCCTCGTACTCGATCGCAGCGGCCGCGGTGAGCAGCTTGAACGTGGACCCGGGCGGGTAGGTGGCGTTGATCGCTCGGTTGATGGTGGGCCCGTACGGGCTGAACCGCTCTTCGCCACCGATGGAGTTGACCTGCGGCTTGTCGTTGATCAACGCCTCAGAGGCCTCCTTGACCTCGGTCGCGTCGTGCACGGCGAGCGCGTTCGGGTCGTACGAAGGCTTGGAGACCATCGCCAGGATGGCTCCGGTCTTCGGGTCGAGGGCCACGGCAGCGCCGATGTTGTCACCCAGCGCGTCCCAGGCGGCCTTCTGCACGTCCTGGTCGATGGTGGTCTCGACAGAGGAGCCCTGCGCCTCCTCACCGGTGATGAGATTCTGCAGACGGTCGAGCCACAGCGAGTCGTCCTCGCCCGCGAGGTAGCTGTTCGCGTACCGCTCCATCCCGGTGACGGTGCCGTTGATCGCGAAGTAGCCGGTGACCGGTGCGAAGACGCTGGCAGCGCCCGCGTCGCCCTCGGAGTACGTGCGCTGGTACTTGAAGTTGTCATCCACGGGCACGGAGGTGGCGATCGCCTCGCCGCCGCTCACCACGATGGGGCCGCGGTCACGTGCGAGGGCGCTGTAGATGCCGCGCACGTTCCTCGGGTGGTCGTTCAGCTCGCCGGCGGCCACGAACTGGATCCAGCTCGTGGACACCATGAGGGCCAGGAACATGACCAGCACGACGGTCGACAGGCGGCGCAGGGTCGCGTTCACCGGTCCACCCCCCGGACGATCTGTGTTGCGTCGTCAGGTGTGGTGCCGCCGCCGGCACCGGCCTCGGTCTCCGCCTGGACAGGGCTTCCGCCCCCTACCTCGATGGCGCCGCCGCCCACCACGGCGGGCGCCGGGTCGGCCAGGGCGCCGCGGGTCGGCAGGGCCGAGGGCCGTCGGGCGGCGTCGGAGATGCGCAGCATGAGTGCGATGACAATCCAGTTCGCGAGCAGGGACGATCCACCCTGAGCCATGAACGGCAGGGTCAGGCCGGTGAGCGGGATGACGCGGGTGATCCCGCCGACCACCACGAAGAGCTGCAGGGCCATGACGAACGCGAGACCACCGGCGAGCAGCTTGCCGAAGCCGTCCCGCACGCCGACCGCGTGCCGCAGGCCGCGCTGCACGATCACCAGGTAGACCAGCAGGATCGCGAGCATCCCGGTGAGGCCGAGCTCCTCGCCGAGGGCGGCGTAGATGAAGTCGGAGAAGGAGAACGGCACGTACTGCGGGTAGCCCTCGCCCCAGCCCGCGCCGAACATGCCGCCGTAGGACAGGGCGAACAGGCCCTGGACCAGCTGGTACGACGGGCCGTCCATGAGGTCGGGGTTGAGCGCGTCCAGCCAGATGTTCACGCGGAGCTGCACGTGGCTGAAGATCGACCACGCCACGACGGCGCCGCCCGCGAACATCACGAGTCCGATGACGATCCAGCCCACCCGGTCGGTGGCGAGGTAGAGCATGCCGACGAACAGGCCGAAGAACAGGAGCGACGTACCGAGGTCCTTCTCGCCGATGAGGACCGCGAGGGACACGGCCCAGACGATGAGGATCGGGCCGAGGTCGCGCAGGCGCGGAAGCTGCAGGCCCATGAACTTCTTGCCGGCCAGTGCCAGGGTGTCGCGGTTGGCGACCAGGTAGCCCGCGAAGAACACGGCGAAGGCGATCTTGGCGAACTCGGCCGGCTGCGCGGAGAAGGGGCCGATGAAGATCCAGATCTGCGCGCCGTTGATCTCGCGGCCGAGGCCGGGGATCAGCGGGAGGATCACCAGCACGATGCCGACGATCATCGCCGTGTACGTCAGGCGGCGCAGGCTGCGGTGGTCCTTGATGACGAAGAGGACCACGCAGGCCGCGATGATCCCCAACGCTGTCCACATGAGGTGGCGCGACGCGTTGGCGCCATCGATGCCGGCGGGGTCCAGGTCCTGACGCAGGATCGTCGCCATGCTCACGCTGTTCAGCAGGACCACAGCGGGCAGGATCACCTGGTCGGCGTAGGGCGCGCGCAGCCGCAGCACGATGTGCGCGGTGAAGGCCAGCGCGGCGAGCACTATCGAGTAGGTCCAGAACCCCTCGGGCAGGCCGTCCTCGAGCGAGTAGCCGACCATCCACATGCCGCCCATGCCGAGCGCGAGCGCTACGACGATCAGCGCGGCTTCCGCCATGCGGGACGGGGCGTTCTCCTCGGGGCGGAGGGCGCTCATCCGTTCTTCTCCTGGCCGGAGTCGTTCGAAGCCCTCTCGGGCTTCGGCGAGGAGCCACCGGTGGGCTCGTCAGTCGCGGTAGGGGTGGAGGTGGGCGTCGATGTCGGCGAGGGCGACACCGTCGGCTCCGGCTCCTCCGTGGCGTCCTCGATGAGTCGGTCGGCCCGCCCCCTGGCGTCCTCGAGCGACGTGGCCCGGATGCTCTCGTGCACGCGGTTGGCGACGAACTCGGGGAGCTCGTCGACACGGGTGCCGGTGAGCTCCACCGGGGTCGAGAAGGTCAGGGGGCCTACCGTCGCGGGGATGCCGCGGAACACGGCGACCTGGCCGTCCGACTCGCCGACGTAGTACTGGGTCTGCGTCCAGCGAAAGCCGCCCCAGCCCGCCAGGACGAGGCCCACGACGAGCAGCAGCGCACCGAGCACGGTCAGCCAGACGCGCTTCTTCGGCGTGGCCTCCTCTTCGTCGACCTCTTCGTCCAGGTCGTCGTCGGGCTGGATGTCCGGCTGGTACTGCTCCTCCTCGGGCCCGCCCGCGAGCATGGCCTGCTCGAGCGTGTCGGCAAGGCCGTCCTGCGCCACGGCCTCGGGCAGGACGCTCACCGCGATCGGCGAGGTGGCGGGCTGGCCGCCTCCCGGGACGGTGGACCGGGTGAAGCTGGTCACGGTGTCGCCGTCGATGTCCGAGCCGGGCAGGGAGGTGGGCGAGACCATGTCGTCGCCTCCCGCTGTGACGCCGGCGAGGGCAGCGGAGCCGACGATCTCAGGGGTGACGGTCACAGCGGTGGTCGCCGCAGCGGCCTCGTCGAGGACGTCGGCCACGACGACGGTGATGTTGTCGGTGCTGCCTGCGCGCATGGACATCGAGACGAGCCGCTCGACGGCGTCCTGCGGCGTGGTGACCGAGACGAGGACCTCGGCGATCTCGTCGTCGGGCACGAACCCGGACAGACCGTCAGAACAGAGCATCCAGCGGTCGCCGGGCACGGCCTCGCGGATCGACAGGTCAGGCGTGAGGTCCAGGTCGAAGTCACCGAGAACCCGCATGACGACGTTGCGCTGCGGGTGGCTCTCGGCCTCGTCGGGCGTGATGCGGCCGGTGTCGACCAGGTGCTGGACGAAGGTGTGGTCCACGGTGACCTGCGCGAGGGTGCTGTCACGCAGCAGGTACGCGCGCGAGTCGCCCAGGTGGGCCATGGCCAGCGTGTTGCCGGACTTCAGCAGTGCCGTGACCGTGGTGCCCATACCCGCGAGGTCCGGGTCGGCCGTCGTCGCGTCGACGAGGTCCTGCCTGGCGCGGTCGATGGAGCGCTCGAGCTCTGACATCGACTGGTCGGAACTGTGGTCGGGCCGGTCGAGGCCCACCAGGGCCGCGATCGTCAGCGCGGACGCGACGTCGCCGCCGGCGTGCCCGCCCATCCCGTCGGCCACGACAAGGAGGTTGGGCCCCGCGTAGGCGGAGTCCTGGTTGTTGGAGCGGACGAGGCCGACGTCGGAACGCGCGGCATACCGCAAGGTCACGGTCACGTGATGGTCATCCCTGGAGCTCGACGACGGACTGTCCGATCTGCACACCTGTACCCGGAGCGAGCGGGATGATCCCTTGCACGCGCTCCTCGCCGATGTAGGTGCCGTTCGTGGAGCCGAGGTCCTCCACGAACCACTGGCCGCCCTGGGGGAAGATCCGTGCGTGGCGTGACGACGAGTAGTCGTCGTCGAGCACGAGGGTGCAGCTCGGCGCACGTCCGATCAGTACGCCGGACGACGTGAGCGGGATGGTGGTCCCCGTGAGCGGGCCCGCCACCACGACGAGCCGCGAAGGGCCTCCGCGCTGGGGAGCGCGGGGCGCGCCACCACCGGGGGCCGGCGACGGGGCCGGCCCCGCGAGCTCCGGACGGCGCCGTCGGCCGCTGGACGTGCGTGGTCCCGCCAGGTCGCGCCGGAGCACGGCGACGGCGGAGAGCACGAACACCCACAGCAGCACGAGGTAGCCCAGCCGAAGCAGGGTGAACGTCAGCTCGCTCATCTCGGGATTTTCACCAGTCCTCGTTGTCTGCACCGGATGCGCTACCGGTCCAGAACATGATGCGGGTACGGCCGATGGTCATCGTGTTGCCATCGAGCAGGGTCGCGGCCGGAACCTGGTGGCCCTCCACGTACAGGCCGTTCGTCGAGCCCATGTCGGTCGCCACGACGCCGTCCGGCGTCACGCGGATCTCGAGGTGGCGCCGGGACACACCCGGGTCGTCCACCACGATGTCCGCCTCGGCGTCGCGACCGATGACGGTCACCGGGCCGGTCAGCAGGTAACGCTGACCATCGATGTCGATGAGCGGGTGCCGGCCGGTCGGCGCGCCGGACGTCGCCGGGGCGACACTCCCCTGCACGCTGCGCGACCGCACCGTGAAGCGGCCGGGCACCAGCTCGTACTGCTCGTCGAACGTCACGCTCACGGGGCCGACGAACGCATAGTGCTGCGTCGCGGCGTACGCCGTGATGTTGGACGCAAGCTCGTCGGCGAGGGTCTGTGCACCCCACGCCTCGATCTGGGCGAAGTCGTCGGGAGCGAGCTCGATGGTGAACTCGTTGGGCGCGACCGTACGGTCGCGCCCCACGACCGCGGCACGGTCGTCGAGCTCGCGTCGCAGCCTGCTCGCCAGTTCGACCGGCTTCACCTCGCCACGTCCCACCTTGGCGAACGCGTTGTTCATCATGCGCTCCACGCTCTTCTCGAAGCGGTCCAGGGCGCCCATGCCACCTCCTTCCGGGTCTGCGCCGGGCAGACTACCTAGATCGTATAGACCGGTAGGTCCCCGCAGACTCCATTACTGTGGATGTCCTGCGGATCTTCTCCGATCTTCTCTCAGGTGGCGCGGTGAAGAGAGGCGTGGGCGGATCCGCACGCTACCGGACCTGCGGCGGGACGTGAACCACTTCACGGTTATTGGATTCGGAGTCCCCCGCTGTGCCGTGCTAGCCTCAACCAGCAGCGCGCGAGTGGCGGAATAGGCAGACGCGCACGGTTCAGGTCCGTGTGCCCGAAAGGGCGTGGGGGTTCAACTCCCCCCTCGCGCACGTTGTTACGAAGGCCCCGACTCATCGAGTCGGGGCCTTCGTCATGCCCTGGGGCCGTGCTGTCCTGGTTGCCTTGATCCGAGGTCGTCGTGCCCGAGCGGCGGGAGCCGGGGCGCGTCCGATATGGGTACTTCTCCCCGGACGTGCTGCGCACGGGCCCGGCCTGTTGGTGGGTCTGCGCCCAACGAGTCCGGTCCGATGGCGGCCTCGCGTCGCGAGTTCGGTCTCTTGGTGGCCCCGTAGCTCGATCTCGCAATCCGTGGCGGGCATCCGACCGATCTCGGCCAGCCGCCAGCTGCCAGCTGCCGGCCACGCGCTGCCAACGGTCAGATGCGGCGTCCCATCTCGATCTCTCGGCCGAGCGCGCCGTCCAGCCGGACCCCGGTCGGTTCGAACCCGCACTTCCGGTAGGCGTCCCTGGCCCGGCGGTTCTCCGCGTGGACGTAGAGCCTGACCCGGGTCAGGCCGCGTTCCCGCGCCCAGTCGAGGTTTGCCTCGAAGAGCCGCTCGATCAGCCCCGATCCCCGGTGCTGCGGCTCGATGAACACGCCGACGACGTGGCCGCCAGAGCTCTCGACGGTTCTGCCCTCGAAGTCCTTCTCGCCCGCCGACTCGACGATGACGACCGACGTGCCGACCCAGCCGCCGTCGTCCGCGACCGCCACGAACTGCCGGGCGCCGGCCGCGGGCCCCGCGTCGACCGAGGATCCGGCCGCGCGGTCGATCCAGAAGCTGTCGGGCATCGCCGCACCCTCGTCGTAGGACTCGACGAAGGCGAGCGGTGCCGCATCGTCCCCGAGGCCGGCGAGGCGCAGCGCACGAACCTCCCGCCACTCGGAGGCCCTGATCGGTCGGACCGTGTAGTTGCTCATCCCGCGGCATCTTGCCACTTTGCCGATGTCGAACCTGCCGCGACGACGCGTCACACGCTGCCCGTGATCTCCAGCCGCCCCGGCGGTCCGACGGCGGTCGTGCGGCCCGGTGGAAACCGCCCACCCAGGCCAGGCGTCACCGAGCCCAGCACGCTCGTGCGCCTTGCCCCGGTGGCGCCGGGCAGTACGCCGGGCAGGCCGTGCCACGTGTGGAAGCCGAGCACAGCGAAAGCCAGCGCCTCCTTGGCTTGGCTCGGTACGCCCAGCTCGTCGGAGGTCCGGATGGCGACGTCCGGCAGCTCTTCGCGGAGCGCCGCCATCAGCACCGGGTTGCGGATGCCCCCGCCCGAGGCGACGACCTCGCTGGCGGTGTGTCGCACGGCGTCCGCAACGGTGCGGGCCGTGAGCGCGACGAGGGTGGCGAGCAGGTCCTCGGCCCCGGGCGGCGTCGGCCCGAGGCGATCCAGCAGGTAGCCCAGGTGGAAGTGCTCCTTGCCCGTCGACTTCGGCGCCGGGCGCGCGTAATAGGGGTCGTCGAGCAGGCGCTCCAGGAGATCGGGAAGCACCTGCCCGCCGGCAGCGAGGCCGCCGTCGGCGTCGAAGGCGAGGCGGCCGCCTGTGACGTGCAGCGTCGCTGCGTCGAGCAGCGCGCAGGCCGGGCCGGTGTCGAAGGTGCGGGTCTCGACGGGCTCGGCCACCGGCAGGCCAGGCTGGACCGCCGACGGCAGCACCGTTACGTTCGCTATGCCGCCGAGGTTGAGGGCGACGGCGGTGCCGGGCCGGCCGGCGAGCCACAGCGCGTCGAACAGGCCGACCAGGGGTGCGCCCTGCCCACCGGCCGCGACATCGCGCGTGCGCAGACCCGAGACGACGGGAAGACCGGTGGCCTCGGCGATCCAGGCGGCCTCGCCGAGCTGCAGGGTGCCGAGCACGGCGCCGCCGTCGGACGCCCAGTGGAAGACGGTCTGGCCGTGCGACACGACGAGGTCGGCGTGGCCGCCACAGAGCTCCGCGACCGCACGTGCCGCGACATCGGCGAAGGCCTGACCGATCCCTGTGTCGAGCCGGCACACCGTCTCCATCGCGGCCCGGGCCGGAGGCAGCGCGGTCACGAGCGCGGACCGGAGAGCCGGCGGGTACGGGGCGGAGAGGTGCCCGAGCGGCGTGAGCGTCAGCGTGTCGCCGGCGAGTCGAAGCTCGCACGCCGCGGCGTCGACGGCGTCATGGGACGTGCCGGACATGAGTCCGACCACCCGCAGCGGAGGCGATATCTGCGCAGGTGACAGTTCGTTTCTGGGTATCGGTTTCCCCATCGGACCGACTCCTCCGGTCGTGTTTGCGCCAGTGTTACCCCCTTGGCCCCACTTTGCGCCACAATCTCCACCATGCTCGACGTCTCGATCGCCCCAGCTCCGGCGCCGGACGCGCCGTTCGAGGACCACATCGAATGGGCGCGCAACGCCCCTGCCACTCCTTTGACCCCCGCCGCGCTGTTCACCGGTGGCCTCACCGACGCTCCTGTCGACGACCGTCTCACGATCGACGCCCCGGAGTGGGACTACCCCGCTCTCGCCCGCGAGATCGTGCTCAGGTCCCGCGGTGCTGTGCTGGACATCGGCACCGGCAGCGGTGACTTCTTCGCGGGCCTCGGCCCGCTCCCCAAGGGCTCGGCCGCCACGGAGACGGGTCCGGCCTTCCTCACCGCCCGACGCCGCCTGGAGCCGCTCGGCGTCGACGTGCGCCGGGCCGAGCCGTCCTGGACGGGCGATGTGCTGCTGCCGTTCTTCGACGGCCAGTACAGCGTGGTGCTCAGCCGGTTCAGCACCATCGAACCCAACGAGGTGGGCCGCGTCCTCGAGCCGGGCGGGACATTCCTCACCGAGCAGGTGGACACGCGTGACGGCATAGTCCTCAACCGGGCACTCGGCGTACCGCTCGGCTGGGACCCGGACGCCGTCACGATCGACGTCGTCTCCGACGGGCTCGTCGCCTCCGGCCTCGAGATCGTGGACGCCACCGAGTACGCGGGCACGCGCACGTTCAAGGACCTGTCCTCCGTGCTGTGGTACCTCCGGATGGCCGCGTGGCAGGTGCCCGGCCTTGCCGACCTCACCTCGGCCGCCGTCGCGCGGCACGAAGCGGGCCTCCGCGCGCTGCACATGCACTTCGCGACGGGCAACGAGCTCGTCGACGAGGCGCCGCGCATCCTGGTCACGGCACGCCGGCCGTTCTGAGGAGGGCCGCCACGGCGTCCGCCATCGCACGTGGCGGCACGTCCGTGCCGTGCCCGGGCAGGGTCACCCGGCGTGCCGCAGGCAGCACGGCGGCCAGCGACTCCGCGGCGACCGCGACGGACGCGGCGCTCGCCGCGCCGTCGGCCACGACGACCGGTTGGGTGATCACGTTCCACCGGCCCATCAGGGCGCGCCGGCCCAGGGCCACACCGGCGAGGACCCGGCCGTCGTAGGCGATGGTCGGGGCGATCTCCTCGAGGTCGGCCCACGACGGCGACTCCCGCATCCGCGGGAGGAGCCGGCACGGCATGCCGACCACGTCGAGGAACAGCTCGACGGCGCTGCCGGGGTCGCCGGCCTCGATGCAGTTCTCGACCCCGGCGATCATCCGTGGGTCGGTGGGCGGCTCGCCGCTCGCGATGTCGTAGGTGGGCTCGTAGCAGAGCACGCCGGTGACGCCGTCCCCGAGGTCCGCCGCCGCGCGCAGTGCGAGGAATGCGCCGGAGGAGATGCCCAGCAGCGCGGCAGGGCCCGTCACATCCAGCAGCGCGGCGATGTCGTCGACCTCGCGGTCCACGCTGTACGGGGGAGTGTCGCCGCTGCCGCCGCGGCCACGCCGGTCGTACCGCAGGGTGGTGGCCCGGTCCCCCAGCTCCGCCGCTACGGCGAGGGTGACGGGCAGGCGGTGGGCGAGCACCCCGTCGACCACCACGATCACAGGCGCCAGACCGAGGGTCGGACCGGTCAGGTCGTACGCGATCCGGGTGCCGTCTGCCGACGCCGTGAAGGCGTCGACGGTGATGGTCGTCATGCAGGGCAGACGGACCGGGGCGCCAAAAGTCGTCGCTCGGCCCGGTGCACGAGGCCGGCGATTTCGCCGCGAGGAAAAAACCTGGGCGACGGTCGACTCGAGGCGTAGGTTCGTGGGCACATGAGAAGGGAGGTGATCCGAGTAGTGAATGCACATCGGACCCATGAGGTGGTCGCGCGCTAGTCGCGTGACGCGTAAGCGTTTCGCGCCGACGCAGGTGGGAAGGCTCAGCACGGGGCTTTCCTGAACTGTTCAGGCGCAACGGGACAATGGTGGCGAGTACTTCGCGACCACCGGAGCCCGCGGGTGCCGTGCCTCGTCCAGCACGGCTGACGAAAGTCGCCCCGCGGGCTTTCCCCTGCCTCCGGCCGGGGAGAATGAGTACGTGACTGCCTACCGTGTGATGACCGTCTGTACGGGAAACATCTGCAGGTCCCCGATGGCCGAGATCGTGCTGCGGGACCGCTTCGACGCCGCGGGTCTCGGCGCGTTCGTCGTCGTCGACTCATCCGGTGTGAGCGACGAGGAGCACGGCAACCCGGTGGACCGCCGGGCACGCGCGGTCCTCGCCGAGCACGGCTACTCCACGGGCGACGGGCACCGAGCACGCCAGGTGACCACCTCCGACGTCGGCTCGCGGGACCTGCTCCTTGCCATGACGACCCGGCACGCCCGCGGGCTGCGGGACCTGGCCGGTCGCGTGCCGAGCGACGTCACGATCCGGATGTACCGCTCGTTCGACCCAGTGGCTCACGGGCTCCCCGAGGACCAGCTCGACATCGCTGACCCCTGGTACGGCGGTCCGCACGACTTCGAGGTGTGCCTCGCCGAGATCGAGGCGGCTGCCGACGGCGTCGTCGACTTCGTCCGGACGCAGCTCGGCGTGCCCACCGGCAGGTGATCTGCGGGTTTCACCCCGTCACGCCCGGCTCGGTGAGGCTCCGCCGATTACGGTGTGGGAATGACCTCCGCGTCACCCGGCCGGCTGGTCGTCCTCACCGGGGCTGACGGTCGCCTGGGATCCAGGCTCGCCTTCCGCGTGGCAGCGGCGGGTGGTCACCAGCGCCTGCTGGTCACCGGCCACGGCGTGGTACCCCGGCTGCCCGGGGGCGCCTCGCTGCCGGAGACGGAGGTCGTGGTCGTCCCGTCCGAACCGGATCCCAGGACTCTGACCAGCGCGTTCGGCGACGCCTACGCCGTCTTCCTGGTCCCGGGCAAGGAACGTCCCGGACGGCTGGGCAAGCATCGCGCCGTCATCGACGCGGCAGTGCTCGCCGGGGTGCGGCACGTGGTCTACGTGTCGTCGGTGGGCACCGGACCCGACGCCGTGGCGTCCGCGGCCCGGGACGACTGGCTCACCGAGGAGTACCTCCGCGGTACCGACCTGACGTGGACGATGCTGCGGATCGCGATGTTCCACCGCACCCTGACGTTCGCGGTGTACGACGAGTCGCGCGGGTCCGGGCCGGGCACGGTGCTCTGCGCACCTGCCGGCGACGGTCGGGTCGCCTCCGTGTCGCACGACGACGTGGCCGACGTCGCCACAGCCGTACTCCTGGACGAGGACCCGAACCGCCACGCGAGCCGGATCTACCACCTGACCGGTCCGGAAGCCCTGAGTCTTGACGAGGTGGCCGCGGCGCTGTCGACGGCCACGGGCCGGACCATCCGGTACGCGCCGCAGACCCTTGACCAGGCGCGCGCGCTGTTCTACCGGTCGACCGCCGCGGAGGTCGAGGACTGGATCACGCAGTGCCAGGCGATCGCGGCGGGTGTCCTCGCCGAGGTGAGCCCCGACGTGCGGCACCTGGCAGGCCGGAAGGCGCGCTCGCTCGAGGAGTGGCTGGACGACTATCCGACGGAGTGGGCACACCTGCGGTTACCGTCGGTGAGATGACGAGTCTCTCCCCGGGTCTGGACGACGGAATGACGCCCGAGCTCGCGTGGGAGCCCGACGTGCTGCCGGGCTTCGAACGCCTGACGCTGCCCCTGCAACCCGACGAGGACGAGCCAGAGGTCGTGGCCACCCTGGTGCGGCGCGCCCGGCCCGCGCCGGACGAGCCTGCGGCGGACGAGCCCGACGGCGCCGCGCCGCGCCGGGGTATGCGCAGGGTAGGCGCCGAGAACCCGCAGGTGGCGCGCCTGTGGGACGAGCTGTCGGAGCTGGGGCGGCGGCTGCACCTGCGGGGTGCGGCACGCCAGCACCCCGACGCGGCCGACGACGCCACGGAGAGCGCCGAACCGCAGACCACCGTGCCCGACGCAGGCATCGACCTGCTGTACGTGCACGGCTGGCTCGACTACTTCTTCCAGACGCACCTCGCGGACTTCTGGGAGTCGCTGGGGGTGCGGTTCCACGCCCTGGACCTGCGCCGTTACGGTCGCAGCCTCCGCGAGGGCCAGACCCCCGGATACGTCAGGAGCCTCGCCACCTACGACGAGGAGATCGAGGCCGCGCTCACCGCCATGGGGCACGGCCGCGACGCGGCACCCGAGCGCAAGCTCGTCCTCATGGGCCACTCGACCGGCGGTCTCACCGTCAGCCTGTGGGCGGCCCGCAATCAGGAACGCGTGGCCGGACTGGTGCTGAACTCGCCGTGGCTCGAGTTCCAGCCCCGCGAGGCGGTGCGCAAGATCATGGAGCCGGGCATCCGGGTGCAGTCGGCGCTCGTGCCACGCAGCCAGCTGGTCAACCTGGATCGTGGCCTGTACGCGCGCTCCATCTCGTCGCGGTTCGACGGCGAGTGGGACTACGACGTCGCCTGGCGCCCCGATGCCGGATGGCGCGCCACGCCGGGCTGGCTCGCGGCGATCTTCCGCGGGCAGGACCAGGTGGCGCGCGGGCTCGGTATCGAGGTGCCCGTCCTGGTGCTGCTGAGCACCCGCAGCACCATCCCGACGCGGTGGAGCGAGGACATGAAGAGCACCGACTCGGTGCTCGACGTGGTCGGGATCGCCCGCCGGGTACCCGACGTCGGCACCCTCACCACGCTGGTGCGGATCGCCGGCGGTCTGCACGACGTGACCCTCTCGGCGAAGCCCGCCCGCGAGCACGTGTGGCGTGAGACCGGCCGCTGGTTCCGCGGCTACGTGCTCGGTCAGGCATAGCGCCACAACCCGCCTGATTCCTCGGTTCCGGTGGCATCTGGCAATGCTCGGGCCATGGTGAGATCCTGGAACGGAGGTGCCCACACCGACGTCGGGCACGAGGGGCGATGCGCCATGACAACGCACCAGGAGACCCATCCCCGGGCTCGCCGGGGCGGGCCGTTTCTCGCTCGCAGTGAGACCGCCGCCGGGATCGCTGCGTTCATCCTCGGGATGCTGATCTCGCAGGGAACCGCCGAGGGGGTGACGATCGCGGGCTGTCTCGCCATGGCCGCCGGAGCGCTGTTCGGCAGGTTCGGTGCCGGATGGGGCCGCATGGCCGTGGCAGCGGGACTGGGGTTCACGCTCGGTTCCGTGCCTTACTGGCTGATGACCGCTGTGGTCATCGTGACCGCGTACGGGTTCTGACCCGGAGCGGTTCCGTCACCAGAACTTCCACCACGGCCGGTCCGCTGATGTCGTCGGCTCACTCCGTGTGGCCGGCGTCGGGCTGGAGCCTGCCGCGCGCCGGGCCGCGCGCCGCGACCGCCAGCTGCGCACCTCCTCGTCCACGTCCCGCGTGGGGGTGACGACGGGTGGACCGCCCTGGAGCTGGCGCCGCGCGTCGATGATGCGAGCGTTGAAGTCCGTGACGATCTCCCGCACGCGCTCCTCCATCGCCTCGAGATCAAGCCTCCCGTCCAGCTCCGCGTCGTCCTTGCGGAGCTGGGCCGACGGCAGGACGCCGGTGATGTTCTCGCGCTCGATCAGGCCCTTGAGCCACCAGTCGGGGTCGTGGGTGCCGCTCAGCCCGGGGATCGGCTTGCCCTGTAGCGGCAGGTTGTCGAACTCGCCGCGGCGCATCGCCTGGTCGACCACGGTGTCGACAAAGCGGGAACGTTCTTCGACGCTCATGCCGCGGGTCGAGGGCTGGACCGTGACGTCCTCGGCCTCCGGGTCGCCTGGCTCGGCGCCCTGCGCGGCGCCATCCTCGTCGGCCTCCCGGTCCACGCGATACTGCGCGGCCCTGCGGAGTGGGTCGTTGTCTGCGTCGTCGCGCGATCCCTGCGCCATGGAGCCATGTTACGACTTTCACAAGCGGCTCGGAAGGGTCGTTGGCACGGGCCGTACCGGATGCGGGCATGATGGCCGCATGAAGGTTTCTCGCCGGTCCCTCGTACCCCCGTTCGCCGTCATGGAGGTGCTCGCCGCCGCGAACGCGCGCCGTGCCACCGGCGCGGACGTGCTCAACCTCTGCGCAGGGGAGCCATCGACCGGCGCGTCGGAGGTGGTGCGCGAGCGGGCGATCGCGCTGCTCCGTGACGGCACCCTCGGCTACACCGAGGCGATGGGCGTTCCCGCGCTCCGCGCCGAGATCGCCGGCCACTACAAGCGCTGGTACGACGTCGACGTCGACCCCGCGCGGATCGCCGTCACCACGGGTTCGAGCGGTGGGTTCGTGCTCGCCTTTCTCGCGTCGTTCGACGTCGGCGACCGGGTGGCCCTCGCCCGGCCCGGTTACCCCGCGTACAAGAACATCCTGTCGGCGCTGGGCTGCGAGGTCGTGGAGCTCGACTGCGGCCCGGAGACCCGCTACCAGCCCACGGTGTCGCAGCTCAACGAGGCGTACTACGGGGGAGGGCTCGACGGAGTCATGGTCGCCTCGCCCGCGAACCCGACCGGCACGATGATCACGCCCGCCGAGCTGGCCGCGATCGCGGAGTGGTGCGCGGATCACGACGTGCGGCTGATCAGCGACGAGATCTACCACGGCATCGCCTACTCGGACGAGGTCGCACAGGCGACGGCGGCGACGTTCGTCGGCCAGGGCGCCGTCGTCGTCAACTCGTTCTCGAAGTACTGGGCGATGACGGGCTGGCGGCTCGGCTGGCTCGTGCTGCCGGACGAGCTGGTCGCGCCCGTCGATGCCCTCGCCGGCAACGTAGCGCTCTCGCCCCCGGCTCTCGCGCAGCTGGCGGGTATCGCTGCGTTCACCGCGGAGGGGTACGCGGCGGCGGCGGAGAACGTGGCCCGGTACGCGGCGTCGCGCACCCTGCTCCTTGAGCGGCTCGGTGAGCTCGGCTGGCGGCCCGTCGCGCCGGCCGACGGCGCGTTCTACCTGTACGGGAACATCTCGGCGTTCGGTCTGGACTCCGTCACCTACTGCGCTCGGCTCCTTGCAGAGGCGGACGTGGCGATCACTCCTGGCACCGACTTCGACGGGGTGCACGGGCACGAATGGGTCCGGCTGTCGTTCGCGTCCTCCCTCGACACGGTGTCGCGAGCAGTCGACCGGATCGTGGCCTGGCACGAGACGCTCTGATCGCTCGGTGACCGTGCTGGCCCCTGGTCAGCTGCGGCGGCGCAGCACCTCTGGAAGCACCACCCAGACGATCCCCAGGAGCACGAGCACGCAGGAGCTGGCCACTATCCCCTCGGTCCGCCCCACGACGACGTCGAAGACGAGCAGCGTCGCGCCGGTGATCACCAGGCCGAGCACCCCGAGGGCTACGCGGGTCAACCGGTCGCCGAGGGTGACGATGTGGGCCTTCATCTGCTTGCGGAAGAGGGACCGGTGCACGCTCACCGGCGCAACGATGAGGGCGGTGGCGGCGACCGAGGTCACGACCAGAACCAGATAGACGGTGCGCTGGTAGCTGTCCAGGTCGGCGAACCGTGCCTGGAACGGCAGCGTGAGCAGGAACCCCGTGAGGATCTGCACACCGGTCTGCATGACCCGGAGCTCCTGGAGGAGCTCGTTCCAGTTGCGGTCGGCACGTTCGGCGGGTGACTCACTGCGTCCGTCGGTCTCCACGGTTCCCATTGTGGCGCGATTCGGGCGAGCAGGGCGGGGCGAGCAGAATTCACCCCCTCGCATCACCGCCTCCCGTGGCCCGGCACCGGGGACCGGGAGAGCATGCGGCTGGGGCGGGACGCGTCCGCGTCCCCAGGACGAGGGGGCCTGCAGTGATGAGATCGATCATGCGTATGCCGCTGAGCATGGCGCTCGGCGCAACACTGATGGTGACGGGCGTGGCGGCGACGCCGAGCGTCGCAGCAGAGGTGGGCCCAGCGGGCTCAGCCGGCTCGGCGAGCTCGCCGGGTCCTGCGGCGATGACCATGCGGGTCGACGACGTCGTCGTCACCGCGAAGATCTCGCTGCCGCCCGGGTCGGCCGTGGAAGGTTCCATCGTCGGAACGCTCAGCATCACGCACAACGGCACGTCCGCCGCGATGCGGTCCGGGCGCATGACGATGGTCGACCCGGAGGGCCGCGACCTCGTGGGCGCGCAGTTCGTCGCGTCGGGGACGGCCGACGCCTGGACCTCGAACGTGCCGCTCTCCGCGGACGCCGCGTCCGGCATCTATCAGGTCAGTGTGGTCGCTGAGGTCGCGATCACCACCGACGACGGCGTGGTCAACGTGCCGATCCGCACGTCGAACCCCGTCTCGGTGCCGTTCCGGGCGCAGCGGAACATCCCGATGATCTGGACGTCGCCGTCGAGCGCCCCGGCTGGCTCGACGATCTCGGTCTCCGGCGCCGCGAACATGAAGAACCTCGGGACGGGTGACTACTCGCCGGCGACGGCGCAGGAGGTCAAGGTGTACTTCGACCCGGCGGGCGACGCGCCGGAGACTCTCCGGGCAACCCTCACGACCGACGCACGCGGCTACTTCACGACCCGGCAGAAGGCCGGCGCGTCCGGCAAGTGGCGGGCGGAGATGCCGATGACCGACGCCGGCGCGCGTGCGGTGTGGACGATCACCTCCGCGGAGCGGGAACGCAACACCTCGCTGCGGCAGGGTTCGGTCAGCGCGACCCAGAACGGCTTCACGGCAGGCGACCACCTGATGACGCACGACGTGGTCGTAGGCCTGGCCCCGGTGCAGCGGCGGGTCGACGTCGGCAGCCTCGGGTTCAGCATCGGCGGCAAGTCCGGCTGGGTCAGTGCCGACAGCCGGCGCGGCGAGGGCAGCTTCCCCGACGGGTTCCGGGTGCAGAAGGAGCTGGTGCACTCCGGCGTCGGGACGAGCCACGTGACGTTCACGTTCAACCCGACGCTCCCGGCCGGTATCTACGACCTCGGCATCAGGGACGCCATGAAGGCCTGCTCCGCACCGGACTGGGACGAGAACGACGCCGCCAGCGGTGCGAGCAACTGCACGCACGACGTCCTGGTCCAGGACTCCACGGTCGCGACCATCGTGGTCAAGCGTGCCAGCACCACCACCGTCGCGGCGTCCGCGACGTCGCTGCCCGGCTCGCAGACCATCACGCTCAGCGGTGGGGTGCGGAAGGTGCAGCTCGTGAGCGGGGGCGGAGCTCAGGACAAGCCCGCGCCGAACACTGACGTCAAGCTGTACTTCGACCCGGCGGGCTCGGCGGCCCCCGTCTACAAGAAGACGGTGACCACCGGCACGAACGGCACCTACTCGACGCGGGTCGTGACGAGCACCTCCGGCCGGTGGATCGCGAAGTACGCGGGCACGAGTCTGCAGGCTTCGTCGCAGGCGGCAGTGAGCATCACGGTCGGCTAGCTCGAGCCAGCAAGGTCCGCTTCCACCATGCGATCCGGCATGCCTTCTCGTGAGAGAGCGTGCCGGATCGCATGGTGGAAGCGGACCTTTGTGCGTTCCCCGCGATCTCAGTCGAGGGTGGGGAGATCGGCGTTCTCGGGGACGGTCACGCGCGGCGCTGCGGGCACTGCACGCCCTCCCGAGCCGGGTTCCGCCGGAGCGGGACCTGTGGTGGCGCCGGCTCTCTCCGGCTCCAGCAGCGTGGCGATCTTGATCCTCGCCGCGGACCCGTCGGTCGTGCTCCACGCGATCCGGTCGCCGGCCAGGCCGATCATCATCCGTTCCCGCTGTCCGCTCTGCGCGACGCGCAGCAGGTCGGGACCGCCCGCACGGCTCGGCGCGGTGTCCCGGAGCAGGTAGGCGACCGGACCGGACACCCAGGCGACCGCATCCCCCGCTGCGGAGAGCCCTTCCACCGCGTTGTCTCCCAGCCGCACCACGACCGTCTGGTCCTCGTCGGGATCAGCGATCCCATCGGCGCGCGGGACGACGGTGAGGCCGCCGAGGCCGTCGCCGGCCCCGTAGGCGAGCACGTCGTCGGTGATGTCGACGATCGAGACCGGATCGCCTGGGTTGGCCACCGTCAGGAGGGTTGTGACGCCGCCGTCGTCTCCGTACGCGGTGAAGGTCGTCGTCGGAAGGCCGTCAGCGTCCTGCCCGAGGGACGCCACGACGATCTCGTCGCTGTCGCTACCCACAGCGGTAGCCTGCCGGGCCAGCGTCCTCGGTTGCCCGGTACCGTCGGCCGGGGCGACGGAGACGGTGGTTCCGTGCCGCCACGCGATGCGCTCGTCAGTCATGGTGAGGCCGACGGTGCCGCCGCGAGGAATCTGGGCGATCGTCCGGACGTCACCCGCGACGGTACTGGCCGCCCGGAGCCTGTACGGCGCGTCGACGAGCTCCTCCGGTGTCGAGCCGCTCAGCTCGTACCAGGCCACCTGACGTCCATGCGCGGTCAGGCCGCTGACCAGGGTGTTCGCGTCCCCCGTCACGAACCCCGACCCCGAGCCGGCGCCGAGGACGTGGTAGGTGATGGAGTACTCGTCCTCCGTCTCGGGCTGACTGAGTCCCCAGAATGCTCCGTCCGGGGTCAGCGTGTCCGGTGCGCGTCCGACGCCCGGGACGGTGTCGTCGACCCGGACGTCGAAACACGTCGACAGCGGTCTCGCATCAGTCAGGGTGTAGGTCACTCTCGGCCGCAGGTGTGCCGGCGCCGCGGGTTCAGGGGTCCGCCGCACCGCTGGCTCCGGAACGTCGCACCGCGACGCGTCGGCCAGCCCGAACAGCTCCCGCACCTGCTCGCTCCCCGGGAGCGTCACGTCGCCCACGCCGGGTACGGGCACCGGCCCGGCGAGGGCCAGGGAGAACACGACGGCGGCCGCCGTCGTGCAGGCCCCCGCGGCCTGCCGGGTCCGCCGACGCCGCAGTGCGCGCCGGCTCCCGGCCAGCACCGCGTCCGCGTCGAACGGGTGCTCCTCGACCGAGTCGGCACCTGCCTTCAGGCGGGCCAGGACGTCCGTGTCGCCGATGTTCATCGCGCACCCTCCTTGAAGATGTCGCGCAGGCGGGCGATCC
Organism: Promicromonospora vindobonensis; assembly: GCF_042685865.1. NCBI lineage: Bacteria > Bacillati > Actinomycetota > Actinomycetes > Micrococcales > Promicromonosporaceae > Promicromonospora > Promicromonospora vindobonensis. The sequence continues at coordinate 2,423,434 of NZ_JBHUOG010000001.1, forward strand.
CGCGCGCGTTGGCGGACTTGACGGTGCCGACGGCGATCCCGAGCTCGCGGGCCGTCTGCTCCTCGGTGAGGTCGAGCAGGTGGCGCAGCACGACCACCCGGCGCTGCGCGAGGGGCAGCAGGGACAGCGCGCGCATCACCTCGTCACGCACCGCGACACCGTCGGCCGGCCCTGTCACGGACCCGGCGGGGACGACCTCGGACACCACCTCGTGGCGAGACCGCCGCCAGCCGTCGATGCGCAGGTTGAGCGGGATCCGCCGGGCGTAGGCGCGGGGCTCGCCGTCGCGGGCCTTGTGCCAGGACCGGTACGACCGCTCGAACGTCGCCTGCACCAGCTCCTCGGCCCGGTGCGGGTCGCCGGACAGGAAGAGCGCCGTCTTGTAGAGGTACGGCCCGGCGTCCTGCACGAACGCCGTGAACTCCTGGTCCTTCGTCCGCGTGACGTCGACCCGGATCAGCGGGTGGTCGTTCACCTGGGCGGACATGGTCGGGTGCTCTCCCTCGTCATGTCCCCCACCACGTCGGGGACTACGAGAAAGGTTCCACGTCTGGGACAGCACTTCGAACGTGCAGGTCAGCGCCCGTCGCGCCGCGGTTGACCCTGCCCGTGGACAGGGCTAGCCTCCAATCATGACCAGATCGACGAAATTGGTCACACGTTCACGACGCGCTGACGGAGGCGACCCATGAGCGCTGCCACCGCCCGACGGCACGGGACCACGCAGCGTCGGATCGAGCGCGCAGAACGGATCCTCGAGGCCGCGAGCGAGCTGGTCCTCCGCTGGGGCTACGACAAGACCACCATCGACGACGTCGCCCGCCGCGCCGGTGTCGCCAAGGGGACCATCTACCTGCACTGGAGCAGCCGCGAAGAGCTGTTCGCCGCGCTCCTGCGCTGGGACCGGGCGGACATGGTCGATGCGGTCCGCCGACAGCTCCGTGCGGATCCGACGGCCGCGACCCTGCCAGGGCTGTTCAGCCGCCTGGCGCGTGAGGTCCACCGGCGCCCGCTGCTCCAGGCCGCACTGATGCAGGACTCCGAGGTGCTGGGCAAGCTCGTGCAACGGAAACGGACCAGAGGTACCGCTGGCGAGATCGTCGAGCCGTTCCAGAAGTACCTGGAGACGCTGCGTGAGCACGGCATGGCGCGAACCGACCTGACCGCAGAGGACCACCTGACTGTCCTTTCCACCGTCCTGTACGGCTCGGTGACGGCAACGCGGATGCTGCCGCAGGCGTTCCGGGTGTCCGACGAGCGCGAGGGCGAGCTGCTCGGCGACACGTTCGAGCGCATCCTCGCGACGGGAGAGGAGCCGTCCGAGGCGGCGCTCGCGGCGTGCGCCACCGCCACCCAGGAGTACGTCGACCGGGCCTACGAGATCGCGCGCGCCAAGCTGCGCGAGTCGCTCGGTGACGACCTCCGTCCGGAGCAGGGTGACTTCCGTGACCACTGAGGTCGATCAACCGTTCGTGCTGGACCTGGCCGACCCGGCGGCGGTCCGGTTGGAGCTGACCGGTGGCAAGGGGTCGTCCCTGGCGCGGCTGGCGGCAGCAGGACTGCCGGTCCCCGGCGGCATCCACGTCACCACCGACGCGTACCGGGCGGCGGTGGCGGGCGCTCCGCAGCGCTCGATCATCGAAGCGATCGGGACCGTGGACCCGGACCGGCCCGAGACCCATGAGGCCGCGGCGGCCCACATAGCCGAGGTGTTCGCGGTCCTGGAGGTCCCCGCAACGGTGGCCGACGCCGTCCGGGCCGGGTACTCGACGCTGGGCGTCGCCTGCGACCCGTCCGACGCACCGGTCGCCGTGCGGTCGTCGGCCACCGCAGAGGACCTCCCGGGAATGTCGTTCGCCGGCCAGCAGGACTCGTTCCTCAACATCCGCGGAGCCGATGCGCTGCTGCGCGCGGTCCGCGACTGCTGGGCCTCTCTGTGGACGGCGCGCGCCATCGGCTACCGGGCACGGCACGGCATCCCCGCCGACGACGTGGCGCTCGCCGTGGTGGTCCAGCACCTCGTCGACGCGGACGCAGCCGGCATCCTGTTCACGGTCGACCCGATGACCGGCTCCCGGGACCGTGTGCTGATCAACGCGGCATGGGGGCTGGGGGAGGCCGTCGTCGGCGGGCAGGTCACTCCGGACACCTTCCGGGTCGCGCGGGTGGGCGGCGCGGTCGATACCATGGTGAGCACCAAGGAGGTCCGTACCGTGCGGACGGCGGACGGGACGGGGAACGAGCCGGTGCCCACCGAGCTGAGGGACCGCCCGTCGCTCACTGACGAGCAGGCCGGTCGGCTCGCGACGCTCGGGGCCCGCATCGAGGAGCTGTACGGCGTCGCCATGGACGTCGAGTGGGCGCTGCGTGACGGGTCGCCGTTCATACTCCAGGCGCGGCCCGTCACGGGCGCCGCCGGTGAGCGGACGGTCACCGAGGTGTGGAACGACAGCCTGCGCGGCGACTACCTGTGGACGAACGCCAACCTCGGCGAGGCGCTCCCCAGCGTGATGACGCCGCTGACCTGGTCGCTCGTACAGACCTTCATGGCCAACGCCATGGCCTCCGCCGAGATCGGCCATCCCGTCTACGGGAACGTCGGGGGCCGGTTCTACATGAATCTCAGCGTGATCGAGACGATCGGCCGCGCGTTCGGCATGACGCGAACGACCGACGCGGCGCAACGCGAGGTCTTCGGCCAGCTTCCCGGCCATCTCGACATCCCGGTCATCCCCATCGGGCGATGGGCGCTGCTCAAGGTGCTCGTTCCCGCGGTCCGGGACAACCGGAAGGCGCTCGCCGCCGACGTGCGGGCTCTGCCGGCGTTCCTGGAGACGGCCGAGCAGCGCGGCACCGAGCTGCGTGAGCGTGCGGCCCGGATCGGCGACACCAGGGAGCTGGCAGCGTTCTGGCGCGCGGAGCTTGCTCCCTACCTCGTGGAGAGCTCCCGGATGCTGCGCGGCGCCGGGAAGCAGGACGGCAACCTGCTGCTGAGGCTGCGTCGCGACCTGCGCGAGACGCTCGGCGACGCCGATGCGGAGGTGCTGACGTCCGGCCTGTCCGCGGGCGGCCAGGGCCTCGCCAGCATCGGGCCGCTGGTAGGGCTGCGTGCGGTGGCCCGAGGGGACCTTGACCGGGAGACCTACGTGCGCCGGTACGGGCACCGCTGCGCGGACGAGTTCGAGGTCTCGGCACCCCGTCCGGCAGAGGAACGGGACTGGCTGGGCCGGCAGCTGGCCGGCCTGGCCGAGACGGACGTCGACGCCATGCTGGCACGACAGCACGAGGTCCGTGCGGCCGCGTGGACGCGCCTCGAGGAGCGGTCACCGCGCAAGGCCGCGGCGCTGCGCCGTCGGCTCGCCCGTTGGTCCGGGACCGCCCGCGACCGGGAGAGCGCGCGGTCCGAGGTGGTCCGGACGTTCTGGGCGCTGCGCACGTTCGCACTGCGGGCCGGCGAGCTCACCGGTCTTGGCGACGACGTCTTCTACCTGGACGGCGACGAGCTGGCCGGCGTGCTCGACGGCGCCGAGGTACCGGGCGGGCGCCTGGCGACCCGGCGAGCCACCTACGAGCAGTACCGCGACCTGCCCGCCTACCCGGCGGTGATCCGCGGCCGGTTCGACCCGGTCCGGTGGGCGTCCGACCCGGCGCTGCGCACCGACGTGTTCGACGAGCACGGCCTGGCGGCAGGGGCCGACGACGAGGTCAAGGGCTTCCCGGGCGCCGCGGGCGTCGTCGAGGGCGTCGCCAGGGTGGTGCGCACGGTGGCCGACGGCGAGGCGTTGCGGGCCGGAGAGGTGCTGGTCACCTCGGTCACCAACGTGGGCTGGACCCCGCTCTTCCCGCGTGCGGCCGCCGTCGTGACGGACGTCGGCGCGCCGCTCTCGCACGCCGCCATCGTCGCGCGCGAACTTGGCATCCCGGCAGTGGTGGGGTGCGGCAACGCGACGATGCGGGTGCGCACGGGCGACCTGCTCCGGGTGGACGGTGCGCACGGGACCGTGGAGATCCTGGAGCCGGCGGGGACAAGAGACGACTGAGGCACCCGCCGGCCACGCCGTCAGAACACCGGCTTGCCGCCGGTCACGCCGAGCACCGTCCCGGAGACGTACGACGCCGTCACGGGTGACGCGAGGAACACGAACGCCGGGGCTACCTCGGCGGGCTGTCCCGCGCGGCCCAAGGGAGTGTCCGAGCCGAACGACGCGACCTTCTCCTCTGGCTGGGTGGCCGGCTGCAACGGTGTCCAGATCGGTCCGGGGGCCACGGCGTTCACCCGGATCCCACGGGGACCCAGCTCAGCGGCGAGGTTCACCGTGAAGTTGTTGATGGCGGCCTTCGTCGCCGCGTAGTCCAGCAGCGAGCTCGACGGCTGGTACGCCTGGATCGAGGAGTTGTTGATGACGGCAGCGCCCTCCCCGAGGTGCGAGAGCGCCGACTGGGTCACCCAGAACAGCGCGTACAGGTTGGTCTTCAGCACGCGGTCCAGCTCGTCCGTCGTGATGTCCTCGACGGATCCTCGGCGCGCCATCTGATAGCCCGCGTTGTTCACCAGCACGTCGAGGCCGCCCAGCTCGCCGGCGGCCCGGTGCGCGACGCCGCGTGCGGTCGCCTCGTCCCTGATGTCCCCGGGGAGGAGGGCGCACTGGCGTCCCGCCTTGTGCACCCACTCCGCCGTCGCCCGCGCATCCTTCTCCTCCTCGGGGAGGTAGGAGATGGCGACGTCGGCCCCCTCGCGGGCGAACGCGATGGCCACCGCCCGCCCGATGCCGGAATCACCACCCGTCACCAGGGCCTTGTAGCCGACCAGCTTCTCGCTGCCGACGTAGCTGGCCTCACCGTGGTCCGGAGTCGGGATCATCTGATCGGTCGCTCCGGGCGGGTTCTGCTGCTGCGGTGGAAAGGGCTGGTCCTGGGTCATGATGTCCTCCGTCGCCGTGTGGCGTGTCCGACCGACGTGGTGGCCTCTCCTCGACCCTCGAAAAACACGCTAGCCCGAGCGCTCTCGTGTCGCACATCCCGTACTGTCAGAGCACCGGTTCTGCGAACTGTCCTGGAAGGAGCCTCGTGACCTCCCCAACAACGCCCAGCGAGCCCCCGCTCGACGAAACGCTCGAGGAAGTGCTCGCAGGAGGCGTCCGACCACCCGTTGGGCGGTATCGGCTCGACCTGGCAACGGGCCAGTGGGCATGGTCGGACGAGGTCTACGTGATGCACGGGTTCGACCCGGGCCAGATCGTGCCGACCACGCCGCTCATGCTGTCCCACAAGCACCCCGACGACCGGGCGCGGGTGGACGGGCTCCTCCGCCGTGCCGCCGAGACCGGTCAGCCGTTCAGCTCTGTGCACCGGATCCGCGACGCGAACGGGAAGACCCGCACGCTGGCCGTCACGGGCCAGGGACGGCGCGACCCGGCGACTGGCCGGGTGACGGAGCTGTTCGGATACTTTATCGACGTCACCGAGTCGCACCGAGAGGCGGCGGCGCGCGATGCGACAGCCTCGATCCGGGCATCTGCGGAGCGGCGCGCGGTGATCGAGCAGGCCAAGGGCGTGCTCATGGTGGTCTACGGCACCGACGAGGAGTCGGCGTTCGAGCTGCTGCGGCAGGCCTCGAACCTGGCCAACATCCCGGTCCGGGACATCGCCCAGACGCTCGTGCACCTGTTCTCCGGGCCGGGAGTCACGGTGTTCCCGACGCGCGAGGCGATCGACGAGTTCTTGGACAACCCGGTCCCGCCGAGCGACGCCTGATCTCAGCCCGCCCGTGGGCCGGGACGGCGACGGTGCTCTCCCGGGTGATCAGTCGCGTTCCAGGCTGGGGCTGACCGTTCCCTCGACCAGCCACTGTCGCACGCTCCGGGTCTCGAGCCAGGCGGTGCGGTCGCCGGCCACGCTTGCCGTCACGGCGTCGCCTGGGAACCGGGCGAGGTCCGGGCCGTCGTATCCGGAGGCCGACGGCGTCGCGCGGTACAGGTAGGAGGAGGGCACGGGGTTGTCCCCGGCGGTGTCGGTGCTGGTCCAGCTGATCAGGCCGCCGGAAGCGCGGAGGTCGTCGACTCCTCGGTCAGGAAGCTCCACGACGCTGTCCCGTCCGTCGGCGCGGTCGACGACGTAGAGGGTGCTCGCGCCGGATCCGGCACGGGTGGGCACAACCGCCCACGCGACCGCGTCGTCCGAGACGGCGACGGCGGTGACCTCTGCCGACGAGTCGTGGTCGACCTCGAACAGGGTGGTGCCGGTGACGTCCTCGCCGGCGAGGTCGTCGAACAGCCGGATCTCCGTCGTGCTGGTTTCGCCGCCGCCAGGACTCAGGACGGCGGCGACGGCCTCGTCGTCGTCGGCCGCGAGGGCGGTGACGCCGGTCGCGAGCTCCGTGGAGCTGTTCGGATCGTCGTGCGCCGTGGTGTACAGGCGGGTGTCGTCGTAGGCGACACCCGCTGTCCACAGGGCGTGGTCCTGGGTGGCGGCGAGGAGCCACAGGCGTTCCTCGGTACCGATCAGAGGTTCCTCATCGACGGAGAGGGTCCCGTCGGAGAAGCTGAGCGTGCGGAGGAAGCTCATGCGGGGCGACGTGTCGGCCGCCGTGTACTCGCTCCAGACCACACGGCCTCCGGTAACGGCGAGGTCGGTCGGGAACGCCCTGGTCTCCTGGTACCACGTCAGGCTCGTCGATCCGCCCGGCCTCTCGCGCGTCGCAGAGCTCGTCTCGACGTGCGCTGCGTTGGTCTGGTCGCTGTCGTCGTAGAGCTCCGCGCTGTCGAACCGCCAGATCTCGGCGGTGTCGGACAGCCCTCGAGGTTCGGCCAGCGGCTCCCCGTCGTCGGTGACCGGCAACCCCGACTCAGCGTCGATCGACCCGCGGGTCACCACATCGATGCCGACGTCGTAGCAGGTCAAGGGCCGTGCGTCGGCGGCATCGACCACCAGCGGGTCGTCGAGCGGGCCGAGGTCGTCGCCCGCCTCCGCCGGACGGGTCGGCGTCGGCTCGGGCACCTCCTCCGGGCAGGCGACCGGGGTGTTGTTGCCGGGCAGGGCAACGTCCGGGCCCAGGGCGTCGGTGGGGCCGGGATCGAAGAGGGGCGCGATCAGCTGTCCGCCCGGCAGCACGACCGGCCCGACGACGGGCAACGGCACCGGGCCGCGGGTCACCACCCCGAGCGCCAGCAGGAGCACCGCGCATGCCGCCCCGACCCCCTGCCCGACCCGGCGTCGCCGCAGCGCCGCACGGCTCCGGTCGAGCACGGCCGACCCGTCGAACGCCACCGGCTCGATCGTCTCGGCACCCTCGAGGAGCAGGTCCCGCAGGCGAGCCAGCCCGCGTGAGTTCGCCGCCTTCACCGTGCCGACGGCCAGCCCGAGCTCGCGCGCCACCTCCTTCTCGGGCAGGTCCAGCAGGTGCCGCAGCACCACGACTCGGCGCTGGGTGGGCGACAGCTGGGCCAGGCCGCGCACCAGCTCGTCCCGCAGGACGATCCGCCCGGCGTGGTCGGACGTCGGCGCGACCGGGATCTTGTCGTCACCAGGGAACGACTCCCGGCGTCCGTGCCGCCAGCTGTCGATCCGCAGGTTGACCAGGATCCGTCGGGCATAGGCGCGCCCCGTGCCCGGGCGGACCTTGGACCAGGTCCGATAGACCCGCTCGAACGTCGACTGGACCAGCTCCTCCGCCCGGTGCGGGTCCCCGCACAGGAGGTACGCGGTGCGGTGGAGGTACGCGCCGGTGTCCCGGACGAACGAGGTGAACTCCTCGTCGCGGTTGCGCGGCACGTCGAAGCGCACGCGCTGCGCCTCGTCGTCGTCCGACGGCAGGCTCGTCCAGAGGTTGCTCACGGTCGCCCCGCTCTCGTGCTCCATGCCACCCCCTACGGAGGGTATGGGTCAAAGGTTGCATGGTCGCCGAAGCCGCGAGCAGCCACGGACCGCTCCGGGCTACGACACGCCGGGTAGCGGCACCCGTCCGGTGGGCCCAAGATCAGGACGTGCGCCTCGCCACCTTCAACGTCCAGCACGGTCTCGGCCCGGACGGCCGCGTCGACAACGACCGGCTCGCCGACGCCGTCACAGCGCTCGCTGCCGACGTCGTCGCGCTCCAGGAGGTCGACCTGCGCCAGGCGCGGTCCGGGGGAGTGGACCAGGCGCGGCTCTGCGCGCTCGCCATGGGCGCCGTGGACCACCGGTTCCTGCCGGCGCTCGCGGGCCCGTTCCGCTACCCCGGAGTCCGGCGTCGCGCGCGGCGTACCGAACGGCCCGGCGTCCCCGGGTACGGCATAGCGCTGCTCTCCCGGTACCCGGTGCGAAGCTGGCATACCGTCCTGCTGCCGCCCGCGACACCATGGGTGCTCGGCAGGGTCCAGCTCGGCACCGACGAGCCGCGCGTGGCGCTCGCGGCGCAGGTCGGTGCGCCGGAGGGGCCCATCACCGTCGTGTGCACGCACCTGAGCGTGTACCGGTTCCCGTCCCTCACCTGGGTGGGCGGGGTAGCCCGGCGCACGGTGGGATACCGCAGGGGCACGCCCGGGGAGCGGCACGCGGAACGCCAGGTGGACCACCTCCGGCGTCAGCTCGTGGGACTGCCGCGTCCCCTCGTGCTGCTGGGTGACTTCAACCTGCGCGGATCCGTGCCGGCCGACCGCACAGGCTGGCACCCTCTGGCGACGGGCGACACCTTTCCCCGGCACGACCCGCGGTTCCAGATCGACCACATCCTGTGGGACGGAGGCCCGGGGGCGGGCTTGCCCGACGCCGCGGGCCGGGTGGTGGACACGGGTGTCTCGGACCACCGCGCGCTGGTGGTGGACCTGAGGGTCACCGGTTCGGGGAGATAGCGAGCCCGCTGCCTGCCGGCGAAGACAGCGAGGCCCGGCGCCGCAGCGCCGGACCTCGCGGAAGACCCCAGAGAACGTGGACCGTCAGGCTGCCTCGGCGTAGGCGCGGTGGGCGACCGCCTGCGCGATCGGCTGGGCGGCGACCGGCTGTGCCACCGGCAGCTCCGCCTCGTCGTGCGCGGTGTCCTCGACAGCCATCAGCACCGGGGCGGCCTCCGACCGGCGGAGCCGGCCGCGGAGCACGGTGAAGAGCGCGTTCGCGCCGATCACGATCACCACGGTGTTCGAGGCGGCGGAAGGCCAGGCGCCGTTGGCGCCGGCCACGGTCATCAGAATGGTCGCCGCCAGCACGTTGGTGCCCTGGAACGCGAGGGAATCGGCGCTCCAGCGACCGCGGCTGACCATGGCATACGCCACGATTCCGGCGAGTGCGCCGAACCAGCCGAGGACGGTGATGACCATCATGAGGGTCATGGCAATACTCCTGAGGAAGACGATCGAAACGATTCGAGGGGTGTGATGGAGACCAGACCGGAATCCATGTGGGGGTGTGGGCATGAGGCCGGGAGAGTTCGCTCCGGCCGCCGCCAAGGTCAAGCATGGGGCAGAATCTCGTTCAGCACAATCGAATGTTTGTGACTCCGGCATGTAGCATTGCTACATGCCCACCGATCCGCGAAGACTTGCTTTCCTCCTCGCCGTTCACCGTGCCGGCGGAGTGCTCGCAGCGGCTGATCTACTGCATGTGACGCCCTCGGCAGTCTCGCAGCAGATTGCCCGTCTGGAGGCGGAGGAGGGTATCGATGTGCTCGACCGCGGCCCTCGCGGAGTGACCCTCACGCCGGCCGGCCGGGTGCTCGCCGACGCGGCCGAGAGCATCGAGGCGGAGCTCGTCCAGGCGCGCCAGGCCGTTGCCGCGCTGGGCGGTGAACTCACGGGGCGGGTATCGGTCGGGTCGATCCAGACCGCCATCCGTACGGTCGTGGCGCCGATGCTCGTCTCGCTCGCGGAGCGGCACCCGCACATCGAGGTGGACGTGCAGGAGTACGACCCGCCGGAGGCGACCCGCCGCCTGCGCGCCGGCGACCTGGACGCGATAGTGCTGGAGCGCGACGTCGAGGTCGATGCCCCGGCTCCCCGTGGCGCACACGACGTTCCGCTGCTCGACGAGCCGTGGCGCATCGTGGTCCCGACGAGCCTGCCGGAGCCCGAACGCATCGACGACCTCGCCGGGCTCATGTGGGTGGGCCCGCAGGCGGGCTCGGCCGCGGCCCGCGCGGTCGGCCGCCTTGCCGCCCAGCTCGGCACGGCCTTCGACATGCGGCACGCCTACAACGACTTCGACACCGCCATCTCGCTCGTCGCCGCCGGCCAGGGGATCGCGATGCTGCCCGCCCTGGCGCTGCAGCAAGAGGTGCCCGACGGCGTGGCCGTGGTCGCGCTGGCCGGCCTCGGCTCGCGGCGCATGGTGGTGCGGCACCGCAAGAACCGGCACGAGCCAGGGCCGGCGGTGCGGGCGGTCGTCGACGAGATGGTCGCGGCGGCTCGCGAGATCGACCTCGGGTAGTCGCTGCGCCGCGCTGCTCCTTTCCGGCGCGGGCGCCTACGCCGCTACGATGTGCGCATAACTGAAGATCTTCAACGGTCTTGGGGTCGACAGCTCGATCTCACGACCGTGCCGCCAGAACCGTGACGGGAGAGTCCGGCCGGGCGCGCATCACCGCCATCGGCGGAGCGCCCCCGGAGCACCGGCGCCGAAGGAGCAATTTCCTCCCCGGGAATCTCTCAGGCCCCCGTACCGTCACAGTGAGGCAACTCTGGAAAGCGAGCCGCCGCCGCTCTGCGCTACGCCTGTCGAAGGGTCGAGCAACCAGGCGCGGAGGCTCCACCGACGGTGCAAGTCGGCGCGCCCCGATTCCCTCCCGGACCTCCGGGCAGGGTCACGGCGGACCGGCAAAACTCTCAGGTAGACGCACGTCCGCGAGCGGGCAGGGCGTCGGATGACAGAGCGGGGAGGGACCGCAGTCGTCCCCACGCCCTCGGACAGCCAGGAGCCCGCCGTGAGCACGCCCCACAATCCCGACGTCTTTGCCGACCGGCACCTCGGCCCTCGTGGCCGTGAGATCAGTACCATGCTGGACCAGCTGGGCATCGACACCATGGACACCCTCGTCGACCGGGCGGTCCCGAAGGCGATCCGCAGCCAGGCGCCGCTGAACCTGCCCGCCGCCCGTACGGAGCCCGAGGTGCTCGCCCACCTGCGTGAGCTCGCGGGCAAGAACCAGGTCAAGACGCAGATGATCGGCCAGGGCTTCTACGGCACGCACACGCCCGCCGTCATCCGCCGCAACGTGCTCGAGTCGCCGGCCTGGTACACGGCCTACACGCCGTACCAGCCGGAGATCAGCCAGGGCCGGCTCGAGGCGCTCCTCAACTTCCAGACCGCAGTCGAGGACCTCACCGGGCTCGAGATCGCCAACGCCTCCCTGCTCGACGAGGCCAGCGCCGTCGCAGAGGCCGTCGCCCTGATGTGGCGCGGGTCGAAGGCCAAGGAGGGGTACGTCGTCCTGGACGCCGACCTGTTCGGGCAGTCGCTCGCCGTCGCGCAAGGCCGTGCCGAGGCGATCGGCCTGCCCGTCGTCGTGGCCGATCTCAGCAACGGCCTGCAGGCCGGTCTGCCTGCCGAGCTGCCCGCAGGCCCCCTGGTCGGCCTCGTGGTGCAGCAGGTCGGGGCGTCGGGCCGAGTGCTCGACGCGCGCGGCGTGATCGCCGAGGCCAAGCAGGCGGGCGCGCTCGTCACCGTCGCCACCGACCTGCTCGCCCTCACACTCCTGGCCAGCCCGGGTGAGCTCGGCGCCGACGTCTCGGTGGGCTCCGCGCAGCGGTTCGGCGTCCCGCTGTTCTACGGCGGCCCGCACGCCGCCTACATGGCGGTCAAGAAGGGCCTGGAGCGGCAGCTGCCCGGCCGCCTGGTCGGCGTCTCGATCGACGTCGACGGCGCCGCCGGCTACCGCCTCGCCCTGGCCACCCGCGAGCAGCACATTCGGCGCGAGAAGGCCACGAGCAACATCTGCACCGCCCAGGCCCTGCTGGCCATCGTCGCCAGCATGTACGCCGTCTACCACGGCCCGGAGGGCCTGAAGGCGATTGCCCAGCGCGTCCATCAGCACGCGGCAGACCTGGCAACGGCCCTGGACGAGGCAGGTGTCGAGGTCGAGCACGCCACCTTCTTCGACACGATCCGCCTGAACGTTCCCGGCAAGGCCAAGGAAGCGGCGGCCGCGGCAGCCGAGGCGGGCTACAACCTCTTCGTCCCGGACGCCGACCACCTCCAGGTCAGCCTCGACGAGACGACCACACGGTCCGACATCGAGACGGTCGCGACCACCCTTCTGACCACCCTGGGTCTGGAGCCGACCCTCGCCGACTCCACAGCGGACGCAGCCCTCCCCGCCGGAGTGAAGCGGGAGACGACCTACCTGCAGCACCCGATCTTCCACACGCACCGCTCCGAGACCAGCATGCTCCGGTACCTGCGCAAGCTCTCCGACAAGGACCTCGCGCTCGACCGCACCATGATCCCGCTCGGCTCCTGCACCATGAAGCTCAACGCGACCGCCGAGATGGAGGCCATCTCCTGGCCCGGCTTCGCGGACATCCACCCGTACGCTCCCGTCGACCAGACGCACGGCTATACGGAGCTGGTCACCGCCCTGGAGCAGCAGCTCGCCGAGATCACCGGCTACGCGGCCGTCTCCCTGCAGCCCAACGCGGGGAGCCAGGGCGAGTTCGCCGGCCTCCTCGCGATCAAGGGGTACCACGCGTCGCGCGGCGAAGAAGGCCGCGACATCGTGCTGATCCCGGCGTCGGCACACGGCACGAACGCGGCGTCGGCGGCGCTCGCGGGCCTGCGGGTCGTGGTGGTCGCGACGGCGGACGACGGCGAGATCCTGCTGGACGACCTGCGCGCCAAGCTGGACCAGCACGGCCCGCAGGTCGCGGGCATCATGATCACCTACCCGTCCACGCACGGGGTGTACGAGGAGCACGTGCGCGAGGTCTGCGACCTGGTGCACGACGCCGGCGGTCAGGTGTACATCGACGGCGCGAACCTGAACGCCCTGGTGGGGCTGGCCCGGCCGGGCGAGTTCGGCGGCGACGTCTCGCACCTGAACCTGCACAAGACGTTCTGCATCCCGCACGGCGGCGGCGGCCCGGGTGTCGGCCCGGTCGCGGTGGCCGAACACCTCGTGCCGTTCCTTCCGGGCGACCCGACACCCGGGGTCTCGGCCGGCCCGTCCGACGACGCGACCGGCACCCCCGTGGCCTCGACGCGGTACGGCTCCGCAGGCATCCTCCCGATCTCCTACGCCTACGTGGCCCTGATGGGTCCGGACGGGCTGACCGAGGCGACCAAGACCGCCGTCCTGACGGCGAACTACGTGGCCTCGCGGCTCGACCCGTACTTCCCCGTGCTGTACACGGGCCCGAACGGGCTCGTGGCGCACGAGTGCATCCTCGACCTGCGCAAGATCACCGCGGAGACAGGGGTGACTGCTGAGGACGTCTCGAAGCGGCTCATGGACTACGGCTTCCATGCGCCCACCCTCGCGTTCCCGGTGCCGGGCACGCTCATGGTGGAGCCGACGGAGTCGGAGGATCTGGCGGAGCTCGACCGGTTCATCACCGCGATGATCGCCATCCGCGGTGAGATCGACGCCGTCGCGGCGGGCCGGTGGAGCGCCGAGGACTCGCCGCTGCGCGGGGCACCGCACACCGCGGCGTCGCTCATGACAGACAAGTGGGACAAGCCGTACCCGCGCGAGCTGGCCGCGTTCCCCGTGGCGAGCCTCCGGGCCACGAAGTACTGGCCGCCCGTGCGTCGCATCGACGGTGCCAAGGGCGACCGCAACCTCGTCTGCTCCTGCCCGCCGGTAGAGGCCTACGCCGAGTGACACCACTGTGCTGTGAGCGCGACCGTTGCGCCCAAAACGGACAGATAGGCGCAAAGATCACGCTCACGACGAAGGAGAGCTTGTGACCGACAAGACGACCCCGCTTCACCTCGAGCACGTGGCGCTCGGCGCCTCGATGACGCCGTTCGGTGGCTGGCTCATGCCGTTGCGGTACACGTCCGACCTGGCTGAGCACCGAGCGGTCCGTGAGGCCGCCGGCCTGTTCGACCTGTCCCACATGGGCAACATCAAGGTGACGGGGCCCGACGCCGCCGCGTTCCTCGACCACGCTCTCGTCGGGTACATCTCCAAGGTCCGCGAGATGGGGGCGCGCTACTCGATGATCTGCGCCGAGGACGGCAGCGTTCTGGACGACCTCATCGTCTACCGTCTCGCCGCCGACGAGTACTCGGTCATCGCGAACGCCGCCAACGCGGAGCTCGTCCTCGCGGAGCTGCAGGAGCGCACTGCCGGGTTCGACGCGGTGCTCGAGGACGTCCAGGCCGGTCAGGCCCTGATCGCCGTGCAGGGTCCACGGGCAGCCGAGATCATGCTCGCCACGGCAGGCCTCGTGGAGGACGCCGAGATCTCTGGCGGCACCGCGTTCGCCGACCTCAAGTACTACGCCTGCATGGGCATGCGGTTCGAGGGCGAGCCGGTGCTCGTCGGCCGCACCGGGTACACGGGTGAGGACGGGTTCGAGATCTGGGTCCCTGCGGGGCAGGCCGTCGCACTGTGGCGCGCCCTGCTCGCGGCCGGCGAGCCGCTGGGGCTGGTGCCCTCGGGCCTCTCGGCGCGCGACTCGCTGCGCCTCGAGGCGGGCATGCCGCTCTACGGGCATGAGCTCGACACCACCACCACGCCCTTCGAGGCGGGGATGGGGCGCGTGGTGCGCCTCGACAAGGTGTCCGACGACGGCACGCCGCTCCCCTTCGTCGGCAGGGACGCCCTGGCCGCACGCAAGCAGTCGGCGCCCGCCCGTGTTCTGGTGGGGCTGCGCGGCGAGGGCCGGCGCCCCGCGCGCGCGGACTACGACGTCGTGCGCCGGGGTCCCGGCACCGAACCGGGAACGGTCGTCGGCAGGGTGACCTCTGGTGCGCCGTCACCCACGCTCGGCTACCCGATAGCGATGGCGTACGTGACGCCCGAGGTGTCGGCGGAGGGCTCGGAGCTCGCGGTCGACGTGCGCGGGCGGGCCGAACCATTCGTGGTGGTGCCCATGCCGTTCTACCGTCGTCCCCAGAACTGATCCCACACCCCACGCGCAAGGAGCTGTCATGGCCGACTTCCCCGAGAACCTCAAGTACACCACCGAGCACGAATGGCTCGACGAGTCCACGCCCGCCGTCATCGGCGTGACCGACGTCGCGGCCGAAGCGCTCGGTGACGTGGTCTACCTGGAGCTGCCCTCCGTCGGCGCGACCGTCGAGGCGGGCGCCGTGGTGGGCGAGATCGAGTCCACCAAGTCCGTGTCCGAGCTGTACACGCCCGTCAGCGGCACCATCACCGAGGTGAACTCCGAGGCGGTGGACAACCCCGAGATCGTGAACCAGGACCCGTACGGCAAGGGCTGGCTCTTCAAGGTCGAGGTCACCGGCGCGGGCGAGCTGCTCACCGCGGCACAGTACGCGGCGCACACCGGGAGCTGACCGGCACGCCACTTCCGGGCCAGAAGACGGACCGCCCCTCAGGTCGCATTGTGCGCATCTGGGGGGCGGCCTGGGTCTCGGAACGGTAACAGTCAAAGAGCTCGTTCAGAACGGCGTCATGAAGTCCATGCGGGTCGCTTTATCTCGTAGCAGCAACCGTAGGCCGGAACCCCAGAACCGGCCGCTGTGTGGAGGAAACCGATCATGACTGCGATGACCCTTGACCACCGTGTGCCTAGCCTCACCCGTCGCGAGCGGGTAATCCTGGCGAACCTCACCGAGGACGCCACGCTCGAGCAGATCGCTCGACGCCTGTACGTCACCCGTAACACGGTGAAGACGCAGGTTCGTAGTGTGTACCGCAAGCTCGGCGTGTCCTCGCGTGCGGAGGCGATTGCCAAGGCGAACGAGTTCCAGATCGCTGACTGACGCACCCACAGGACTACGACGACGGCGCCCGTCCCCAGAGGTGCCGTCGTCGTTCTGTGTCGGTCCAAGGGTGTGGGCCGACCGGGTGTCGGTCGACCGGTGCCGGGTGGAAGACTGCTCGGCATGCAGGAGACCCTCATCGACGTGGCCGCCGCCGCGATCGTGGACGACCTGGACCGTCCCACCCGGCTGCTCGCCGCTCGCCGCTCGGCGCCGGCGGCGCTCGCCGGTCGCTGGGAGCTCCCGGGTGGCAAGGTGGAACCGGGCGAGGAGCACGTCGCAGCGCTGCGCCGTGAGCTCGTCGAGGAGCTCGGCGTGACGGTGACCGTCGGGGCCGAGCTACCGGGGCCTGACGGCGGCGCGTGGCCGATCACCACCAAGCACCGGATGCGCGTCTGGTTCGCGCGGCTGCAGCAGGGGGCTCCCGAACCGCTGGAGGACCACGACGAGCTGCGCTGGCTGACGGCGGCAGAGCTGGCCGACGTCCCCTGGCTGGACGGTGACGTCCAGATCGTGACGGCCCTCGCGGAACACCTCACGCCGAGGTAGCCGGCCTGGCCGGCACCTTGCGTATCAGTGCACGCCGGCTGAGACGCCCCTGCGGCTACGGGCAGCGGCGACGCGGTGCCCGAGGGGCACGAACGCACCGTCCATCAGCACGGGCACCACATCGGTCACGTCCACCTCGGTGGCAATGGTGACGTCGTCGGCGAACCCCGAGTCCAACAGCTCGCGACCGCTCGCGGTGCCACCCACGGAGTCCACGGTGTCCTTGGTGCCGTTCCACAGGGTGATGGTCGCAGCGGTCTCGGGGGAGAGGCTGACCGTGGGCAGCATCGCGGTGAGCCGCGTAGCGATCGCTCCGACGGCGAGGTAGTCCTCGAGGGCGGGCCGCAGCGTGTCGTCGGGCCACCGCTCACCCACGGGGACGAGCACGACGTCGTGCTTGTCGGACGCGTCCAGGTGCGCGGCCGCGAGGCCGGCAACGGCCTTCGCGTTGCGCAGGCTGCCCGCCACGATGAGGGCGCCGCGGTTGGCGATGGTGTGGCAGATCTGGGCGGCGCTGGGCGAAGGGATCACGAGGCGCTCGGCGTCGAGGTCCTGCAGGGACGCGGGGGAGATGCTGATGCCGTCCTCCCACCGCGGGCCGGCGAGGGCGGCGCGCATCGTCCGCGCGAGCCGGGCGGCACCGGCGGGGTCGTGGTACGGGAACGGATACACGCCGGCGCCCTGCTCGCACGCGACGGTGACCGTGGTGGAGAAGGTGAGCACGTCCACGACGACCACGAGCGACGAGCGCGCATCCGTTGCGGTCAGGGCGAGGGCGCCGGAGATACCCCAGTCCGTGCGCACACGGGCGGGTCGCTGGTCGAAGGCGGG
Organism: Promicromonospora vindobonensis; assembly: GCF_042685865.1. Classification (NCBI taxonomy): domain Bacteria; kingdom Bacillati; phylum Actinomycetota; class Actinomycetes; order Micrococcales; family Promicromonosporaceae; genus Promicromonospora; species Promicromonospora vindobonensis. Next base: position 2,440,675 of record NZ_JBHUOG010000001.1, read on the forward strand.
GGACGTGTTTGCCACGAACGCATCGTAGTGTCACCAGAACTCGCCCATGTTTCGCGCTCAGCGAACACCATTGCGGTTCCGTCACTATTCACGCTCCCGCCGCCGGGTCATAACCTCGCCGCGCAACGCTGCCGCAGAACGCTCCCCCCGAGTCCCCAGAAGGAACGAGCATGCGACGAGTGCTGCCCGCGATGTCGGCGACGATGCCGCGCAGAACCTTGACCAACGCGCTGACCTGCGGAATTACTACTGTCCTGCTGATGGCGCCAGCGGTCGGCGCTGCGGCCGCACCGTTTCCCGGCCCGGAGGACGTCCCTCGCAGCGGCGCCGCGCTGACGGCTCCGACACCGTTTGCGAGAGGGCCGCTGCACTCCGGCAAGGCCGTCGAAATTTCCGCAGATGTCACCCATCTTCCGCTCGATGACGACGGCAATGCGATCGTCACGCGCCGGGACGAACAACGCATCGCCCCCGGCCTGGAGCTCACGCGGTTCGCGCGGATGAGCGACGACGGTTGGCTGAGCGGTGAGGTGCTCGTCGCGGACCTCGGTACGTCAGGAGACGCCGCGGCACAGCCGGGGAAGGTGCAGGTCGGCTACGTCGGCCCGGACCACGTGGCAGGCAATGCCACCGTCTCCGAGATGGCCGCCTCCCGCGGCGCGATCGCCGCGGTGAACGGCGACTACTTCGACATCAACAACTCGGGCGCGGCCCTCGGTGCCGCCGTCGACGACGGCACGCTGGTCAAGTCCGCCTCCCCCGGCCGGGAACGCTCGGTCGTGTTCGGGTCCGACGGCGCGGGGCGGCTCGCACAGGTCTTCCTCGAGGGCTCGGTGAGCTGGGAGGCCGACACGGGCTCGGCCACCGAGGTGCCCGTCAGCGGCCTCAACGTGACCGCTCTGCCTGCGGGCGGCGTCGCCGTGTACGACGCCGGCTGGGGGACCTTCACGCGGACGCGTCCGTTGGCCGCAGGGGAGCTGGGCGTCGAGGTGACCGTCGACGCCGACGGAACCGTCACCGCCGTCGGGCAGCCGGCAGGCGGGCAGCTGCCGGACGGGACGCGCGCCGTCGTGGCGCGGCCGGGTGCGGCGGCCCAGGCCCTCGCGGGTCTGAAGCCGGGCGACCAGGTCGAGGTGGCCTACGGCCTGCGGGAGGACGCCGGTGACGTCGCCGTCGCCATCGGCGGCGGACCCGAGGACCCGCTCCTGGAGGACGGCGAGGTCACGTCCGCGACGGGCGACCATGTCGAGCTGCGGCACCCGCGCACCGCCGTCGGCTTCGACGAGACCGGCAACCGCGCCTACTTCGTGGTCGTCGACGGCCGCCAGGCCCACAGCACCGGCATGAACCTGTATGAGCTGGGCGAGCTCATGGCGCAGCTCGGCGCCGACGACGCGATCAACCTCGACGGCGGCGGCTCCTCCGAGATGGTCGCCCGGATGCCCGGCGACACGGGCACCACGATCCTGAACAGCCCGTCCGACGGCTACGAGCGTTCCGACGCGAACGGCCTCGGCCTGTTCGTGGCACCCGGCTCGGGCCGGGTCGAGGCCTTCGACGTGCGGACCACCGTCCCGGCTGCCGACGCCGACCGGGTCTTCCCCGGTCTGCACCGCACCCTGGTCGGCAAGGGGTACGACGACGCCATGGGGCCCGTCGACGCCGAGCCGTCCTCGTGGCGCACCCGCAACGGGTCGGTAGCGAAGGTGCGCGACGGCGTGGTGACCGGCCGGAAGCCCGGCAGCACCGTCGTCACGGCCGCCTCCCTCGGCCGGCACGGTCTCGCCACCGGGACCACGGAGGTCGAGGTGCTCGGCGACCTCGTCCGGACGGGCGTGGACACCCCGGTCATCGGGCTCGACGACGCCGATGCGACCGCGCCGCTGGTCCTCACCGGCTACGACGCGCACGGGTTCACCGCACCGATCGAGGCGCGGGACGTCACGGTGACCGTGGCCGAGCCCGTCGAGACCCTGACGAGCTCACTCCCCGACGGCACGCCCACCGAAGGACCGGTCGCCGAGCTGGTTCCCGCGCCTGACGGCTCGTTCGAGGTGCGTGCGCTCGCGCCGGTCGGCGGCACCACCTTCGAGCTGTCGGTGCCCGGCCCGGACGGTGAGGACCTGACGACCCAGGTCGCCGTGACGGTCAGCCTGGAGGAGGACGTGGTCGCGGACTTCACCGACGCCGCCTCCTGGACGTCGGCGCACGATCGCGCCCCGGGCGGCTCGGTGGCCCCCGGCGAGGGGCACGACGGGGCGGCCGGCCTGCGGATGGCCTACGACTTCACCCAGTCCACGGCGACGCGGGGCCAGTACGCGATGCTGCCCGAGGCCGCGGCGGGTGGGCGCGAGCTGCCCGGCGCACCGCGCGCGGTGCGCATGTGGGTGGACGGTGACGGCAACGGGGCCTGGCTGCGGCTGCAGGTGCGGCAGGGCGACGGTGTGGTCACGCAGCTCGACGGCCCGGAGGTGAGCTGGACCGGCTGGCGCCAGGTGACCTTCCCGGTGCCCGGCGGCGTCGAGTTCCCCCTGCAGCTGCAGCGGATCCGCGCCCTGGAGACAGCCGCGGGCAAGCAGTACTCCGGAGCCCTGACCTTCTCCCGGATCGCGGCACAGGTCCCGCCCGCCGTGAACGCTCCCGAGGTGGCACGGGTCGAGGACGCGACGGTGGCCGCCGACGGCGCCACCGACGGCTCCCCCCTGCGGGTTGCGGTGCTGTCGGACGCCCAGTTCGTGGCACGCGACCCCGAGTCCGGAGCAGTGCAAGGCGCACGCGACGCTCTCCGCGAGATCGTGGCCGACGACCCGGACGTCCTGGTCATCAACGGTGACCTGGTCGACGAGGCCGCGCCGGAGGACTTCGACCTCGCCCGGCGCATCCTCACCGAGGAGCTCGCCGGCGCGGACTTCCCCTGGTACTACCTGCCGGGCAACCACGAGGTCATGGGTGGTTCGATCACCAACTTCGAGGAGGAGTTCGGTGACCGGACCCGTGTGCTGGACGTGGGGCCCGACGGGCGCGTCACGACAGGCACGTCCAGCGGCGAGGGCTCTACCCGTGGTGGGGTCACGCGCCTGGTCATGCTCGACTCGTCGGCCGGCCGCCTGGGCGCCGACTTCGCACAGGTGCAGATGCTGCGGGACGCGCTGGACGACGCCGCCACCGACCGCTCCGTCACGGGCGTCGTGGTGTTCGCCCACCACCCGCCGGACGACCCGCTGCCCACCAAGGCCAGCCAGCTCACCGACCGCCTCGAGGCCGACACGCTGCGCGGCTGGTTCGAGGACTTCGAGGAGAGTTCCGGCAAGTCGATCACCTCGGTGGGCTCGCACGTCGGCGTCTTCCACGCGAGCACGCAGGACGGCGTCCAGTACCTGGTCAACGGCAACTCCGGCAAGAGCCCCGCGAGCACGCCGGCCGACGGTGGCTTCACCGGCTGGTCGATGCTGGGCATCCGTCCGGCGTCGGGCGTAGGGGGAGCGGGACAGTGGCTGAGCTGGGAGGTCAACACGCGCGCCGAGCAGGTCACGGTCTCCGGGCCGCCGTCGCTCGCGGTCGGTGAGTCCGCGGAGGCGCACGCCGTCGTCGTCCAGGACGAGACGCGGGAGGTGCCGGTCGCTTGGCCGGTGTCGTCGGCCTGGGGTGGCGAGCGGGTGTGCACAACGGACCAGAGCGGCCGCGCCGCCCTCCGCGACTGCCCCCGCGGCGCCGTGCTCGCGCTCGATCCGGACACGCACGAGCTGACCGCGCTGCGGGCGGGCGAGGCCGTCGTGACCGTCACGGTCAACGGGCTGGTCGGCGAGCTGGCCGTCAGCGCACACCGATAGGACGGTAGATTTGCCTCATGAGTGATTTCGAGGTGGCCCGTAGGCAGAAGCAGGAGCCCACAGCGACCCTGTTGGTGCGCTTCATCATGTGCTTCGCCCTGTTCCTTGGCGGGTTCGCGCTGATGGCCATCGGGTCGATCGGTGACGGCGGGGCATCGCCGTACCTGTTCGTCGGTGGCATCCTCGCCGTCGGCCTGTCGTTCGGCCTGCCGATGATCGGCGCCACCGAGCGGTAGGCGCACTTCTTCACCCACAACGTTCCGGTTCTCTGGTCCGTACTCGGTTTCTCTGGTCCGTACTCGGTAGTGAAGCCTGACGGCGAGCGATACCGCCCGCTGGGACAGGCGCCATCGAGCAGACAGGACAACCGCGATGTCACTGCCCAGCAGGTCTCGCACCTCCCTCTTGCGCCGCGGGCTGGTGGTCCTTGCCACCTCCGCGACCCTCGTCGCCGGCGGCCTGGTCGCCGCCCCGGCCGCACAGGCCGTCCCGGTCGTCGACATCGACGACCGGGACGGCACCGTCGTCACGACCCGCATGCAGGCCGGGGGCGACCTCATCAACGGGAACACGAGGACCAACGAGCTGTATCCGGTCGTGTTCCGGTACAAGGTCGACCTGGGCTGGACCGGTGGCAAGCTGCGCGCCTTCGACGGCGTGGTCACCCTCCAGCGGGTCGGCGGGAGCAACGTCCGCCGGTACCCGGTCACCGTGGACCGGCACGGGAACGCGGGTGACACGGTCCGGCTGCCCGGGCGGATCAACCCCGGCTTCTACCGGGTGGGCATCGAGTTCACCGCCGCGCTGCAGCGGCCCGACGGTCAGGTGAACCGGCACCGGGTCAACATCAACAACTCGGAGACGGTGTCCATCCGCCGCGCGACCTGGGTCAAGGCGTCGATCGCCAACCCAACGGCCACGGACGGACGGCCGTCCCGGATCTCCGGAAAGGTGCAGGCACTCAGCATCGCGGCGGACGGCGACCTCTCGTGGGCGACGGTGCACAGCGGCACCGTGCACCTCTCCTATGACCCGGACGGTCCCTGGAAGTACGACGCGAAGAACGTCTACGTGCGCGCCCTGACCATCCCTCGTGACGGGACGTTCTCGACCGTCGTGTCGGCACGGGACCGGTGGTGGAAGCTCACGTACGCGGGCAACGACCGGTTCGCCAAGACCACGAACTGGCTGCCGCAGGGCGACCACGAGGGGTGCGGCTGCTGATCGCACCGGGCCGGCGACGCGGTCCGCCGTCGGCCGTCGAGGCGCATGGAAGGAGGGCCGCGGCAGCCTGCTGCGACCCTCCTTCGTGGCCCCCCCGCTGGCCTCGCAGGGCTCCTGGGACCACTGTGTCACTCGTATGTCACAGGTTTGTTAGAACTGTTGACAGATTCAGGGGCAAGTGCAAACGTGACCTGCACCACCACGAAGGAGAGGGACGGTAATGGCTCAGTACAAGAGGCTCGGCGGGATCATGGCGATCACGCTCGCCGCGACAACGGGACTGACGGCCTGCGGGTTCGGCGGGTCGAGCGGTGAAGAGAGCGGCGACGGAGCCACGCTCGACCTGCTCGTCCCCAGCTACTCCGACGCTACCCAGGGTCTGTGGGAAGACGTGATCACCGGGTTCGAGGAAGCCAACCCGGACGTCAAGGTCAACCTTCAGGTCGAGTCGTGGGACAACCTCGAGTCCGTCATCGCCACGAGGATCCAGGGCGGCGACGCACCCGACATCTACAACGGCGGTCCGTTCGCCGGATTCGCCGAGGACGAGCTGCTGTACCCGGTCGAGGAGATCACCTCGGAGGAGACCTACGCGGACTTCCAGCCGACGTTCCTGGAGAACGCCCAGGTCGACGGGACCACGTACGGCCTGCCGTGGATCGCGTCGTCCCGTGCGCTGTTCGTCAACGACGCGCTCCTCGAGGAGGCGGGTGCCGAGGTGCCTGCCACCTGGGACGAGCTGCTCGAGTCGGCGAAGAAGGTCTCCGAGCTCGGCGGCGGCGTGGCCGGCTACGGCATGCCGCTCGGTTCGGAGGAGGCGCAGGCCGAGGCCGGCGTGTGGCTCTGGGGCGGCGGCGGCACGTTCGGCGACGCCGACGCGATCACCATCGACACCCCGGAGAACCTCGAGGGCGCCGAGTTCATCAAGAAGATGATCGACGATGGTGCCACGCAGGCCGACGCCGGTGCGTCCGACCGCAGCCCGCTCTTCGACATCTTCGTCCAGGGCAAGATCGGCATGCAGGTGGGCCTGCCGCCGAGCGTCGGCCAGATCGAGTCCGACAACCCGGAGCTCGAGTACTCGATCCACCCGATCCCCACCAAGGACGGCGGCCCGTTCACGCTCGGCGTGGCGGACCACCTCATGGCCTTCGAGAACGACGGCGACAAGCAGGAGGCCATCACCGCCTTCTTCGACTACCTGTACTCCGCGGACGTCTACGTCCCGTGGGTCGAGGCCGAGGGCTTCCTGCCCACCACCCTGTCGGGCTCGGACGAGCTGGGCGACGACGAGGCGCTCGCCCCGTTCCTCGAGACCCTGCCGGACGCGCAGTTCTACCCGAGCACCAACCCCGACTGGACAGCAGCGGACTCGGCGTTCAAGGCGCTGTTCGGACAGCTCGACGGCAAGAAGTCGGCCAAGGACGTCCTCGCCGAGATCCAGGCCCAGGTCGACGAGGGCTGATGTCCGCCGTACACGCAACGCTGAACTGAAAGCACGGGGAGCCTCGTGAAGGACCTGTTGAAGGCCCTGCCGTGGATCGGGCCCGCGGTCGCACTCATCGCGGCCGTGGTCCTGTTCCCGGTGGGCGTCATGTTCTGGAACTCGACGCGCGACATCAGCCAGAGTGGGCTGGATGACGGGGGTGTAGGTCTCGCGAACTTCGCGACGGTGATCGGCTTCCAGTACTTCTGGCCGATCCTCGGGCGCACCGTCGTGTGGGTGGTCGGCGTCGTCGGCGCCACCCTTGTCGGGTCGCTCGCGCTCGCCGCGCTGCTGAACAAGTCGTTCCCCGGCCGTCGCCTGGTACGCATGGCGGTCATCGTGCCGTGGGCGTCGAGCGTCGTGATGACGACGATGGTGGTGCACTACGGCCTCGAGCCGTACTTCGGCATCATCAACTCGTTCCTCGTGGACGTCGGCCTCATCGCGTCGCCAGAGGGTTACGGCTGGACCAGGCATCCGGTCACGGCGTTCGCGTGGGCCATGGTGGTGGCGGTGTTCGTGTCGCTGCCGTTCACCACCTACACGATCCTGGCCGGCCTGCAGTCCGTTCCTGGCGAGACCGTCGAGGCGGCGCGCATCGACGGCGCCGGAGGCTTGCGGACGTACTTCAGCGTGGTGCTGCCCCAGCTGCGGGGCGCGGTGTCGGTGGCGGTGCTGATCAACATCATCAACGTGTTCAACTCGCTGCCGATCCTGCGGGTCATGACGGGGTCCATCCCCGGCTACGACGCCGACACGATCATGACCATGATCTTCAAGTATCTGCAGAACCAGCGGCAGATCGACCTCGCCAGTGCACTCTCCGTGATCGCGTTCTTCGTGGTCATCGTCATCGTGGCCGTGTACGTGCGGGTCGTCCGCCCCCTCAAGGAGGTCTGATGACTGCGATCGCCGAATCGGGGACGGCACCACGCCAGGCGGCCCGTCCGCCGTCGGACAACCGGCGGCGGGTGCGGAAGTACACCGCGGACCAGGTGCCCATCGGGTCCGTCCTGCTCCGCATGTTCACCGGGCTCGTGGTGCTGGTGGTGTTCCTGCTCCCGTACCTGATCATGTTCTTCGGCTCGGTGAAGACGAAGGCGGAGATCAGGTCGGTGGACCCGACGTACTTCCCCACGGAGTGGCACTGGGAGAACTACGTCACGATGTGGTCGACGCCCGAGACCCCGCTGGCGCAGAACGTCATCTCCACCCTCGTCATCTCGCTGTGTGCCACGCTGCTCGTGCTCGTGGTGGCGCTGCCCGCCGCGTACTACACGGCGCGGTTCCGGTTCCGGGGGCGGTTCGTCTTCCTGTTCCTCGTGATCGTCACCCAGATGATCCAGCCGGCGGTGCTCACGTCGGGCCTGTTCCGCGAGTTCATCGCCATCGGGATCCTCGACACATGGGCGGCCATGATCCTGGTCAACGCCGCGTTCAACCTCTCGTTCGCCGTCTGGATCATGCACAGCTTCTTCGCCGCGATCCCGAAGGAGGTCGACGAGGCGGCACAGATCGACGGCGCGGGCACCTTCACCGTCCTGACGAAGATCAACCTGCCGCTCGTCTGGCCGGGGATCGTGACGGCCGTGATCTTCACGTTCGTCGCGTCCTGGAACGAGTTCGCCGCCTCGCTGGTGCTGCTCACGACGCCGGGCAACCAGCCGCTGTCGGTGGCGCTCACCAAGTTCGTCGGTCAGTACGAGACGTCGTGGCACTACGTGTTCGGGGTGTCGATCGTGGCGATCGTCCCGGTGATCATCCTGTTCATGGCCATCGAGAAGCGGCTGGTGGGCGGCCTCGTGGCGGGGTCGGTGAAGTAGTCAGGAGCGTGCTTCGGCTGCACGGTGGACCAGGCCGTCTCGACCGCCGGACGAATTCCGTCCCAGTGCTGGACAATCGCTTAGCATGGTGGCGATCCCATCCAGAGCGGTCGAGAGTCCTGGCTCCCTGACACCGCAGCAACCTGCAGACTTCCTGCCCCGCAGCCGTGGCGCGTGGACGTAAGGTGCTCACGCCAGGTTCGATGGAGCAACCATGGTTGTCGAGGCCTATCCGCACCGCCCCACAGTGTCGTTCGAGCTGATGCCACCGCGTCGGCCAGAGGCCGCGCCCAACTTCTGGGAGACGGCACAGCGGCTCGTGGCGGCACGGCCCGACTTCGTCTCCGTCACCTACGGCGCTGCCGGGGGCGACCGGGCGACGTCCCGCGAGGTCCTCGCCACGCTGCTCCGCGGCACGCCGGTGCTGCCGGTGGCCCATCTGACCTGCGTGGGTGCGTCGCGTGAGGACGTGTCCGAGGTGATCGACGAGTTCCTCGAGGCAGGCGTGCGGTCCTTCCTCGCTCTGCGGGGCGACCCGCCGCGCGACGAGCCGAACTGGCGTCCGTCGCCGGACGGCGTGAGCTCCAGCGTCGACCTGGTCCGGCTGCTCACGCAGGTGGACCAGCGCCGTGTCGCCGCCGACGCCAGCGCCGCCCTGCGGGCCGCCACCCGCCCGCTCACCATCGCAGTTGCAACGTTCCCGGACGGCAACGCCGGGGCCGGCACGACGCGCGACCAGGAGGTGCGGCGGCTGCTGGAGAAGCAGGAGGCCGGTGCGAGCTTCGCGATCACCCAGTTCTTCTACCGGGCCGAGTCCTACACAGGGTTCGTCGAGGCGGCGCGTTCGGCGGGCGTGACCATCCCGATCCTCGCCGGGATCCTGCCCACCACGGAGGCCCGCCGGCTACGCCGCGTCGAGGAGCTGACGGGCGTGGTCGCGCCGGCAGACCTGCTGCGGGACCTCGACGGGCTCACGGCTCCCGACGGCGCCGTCGACCCCGAGGCGCAGCACGAGCACGGCATCCAGTACTCGGCGGCGCTCGCCCGCGAGGTGCTCGACGCCGGAGCGCCGGGCGTACACGTGTACACGTTCAACAAGCACCGGCCGGCGCTCGACCTCCTCGAACGCGTGGGCCTGACGGGCCGTGCCGCAGCCTGACCCGCCGTTCGCCGGGAGTGATCAACTGCTCTCACACTTGGCACTCTCGGGGTGAGAGTGCCAAAATTATGGCGTAGCCGGACGGCGGCCGGACCCGCCGTCGAGCGCTGCGGCCCTGGAGGGGCCAGGGCCGCATCGTCGTAGGAGGTGATGCGCGATGGCTACCTACTGGGACCCGTTCCGGGAGATGGACAGGCTGTTCAGCACGTTCGCCGGCAACGCACGCCAGTCGGGCGGCATGCCGATGGACCTGTTCCGCACGGGTGACCACTACGTCCTGTCGATGGACCTGCCCGGTGTCGACCCCGGCACCATCGACGTGTCGGTCGAGGACCGGACGCTCACCGTCCGCGCCGAGCGCACGCAACGGTCAGACGCCGACGCCCAGTGGCTGGTCCGCGAGCGGCCCGCGGGGACGTTCGCACGGCAGCTCACGGTGGGCCGCGGGCTCGCTCTCGACAGCATCTCGGCCTCGTACGCCGACGGCGTGCTGTCGCTGACCATCCCGGTCAGCGAGGAGGCGAAGCCGCGCCGGGTCGAGGTGGCACACACCGCCGGTGCGACCCCGATCGGCCAGGATGCGGAGAGCCAGCAGACCATCGAGTCCTGACCCCTGTGGGCGACGCCCGCACCTGTCGGACCCACGGGCCGCTCGTCCGGCCCGTGGGTCCGACGTGTGTCTCCCCATCGCATGGCGGACATGCCCCAGATGTGATGTACCGGGCGGTGGCCGTCGGGCCGGATACTCCACATGACCTGGATCGACCCCAGCGTGATCAGATCGTGGAGGACACCCGTGCACACACACGACCACTCGCACGAACACGGCTCGACCGACCAGACCTCGCCAGACCCGGCCTTGCGCGACAAGAGCGCGCTCGGCCGGCGTGACCTGCTGCGCAGCGCCGTCGTCCTCGGCATCGGCGCCGCGGGTGCGACGATCGCGTCGCCGGCCGGCGCGATGCCGGCCGGCGCGGCAGCGACGGGCGCGACACCGGCAGGTGCCGCCTCGGCGCGAGCCGGGGACGCCCCGCCGTCGCTCGCACCTGACCCCGAGGCTCCTGCCGACGCGCCCAGGGGCGCGCTGGCCGGCGTGGAGGTCGCAGCGCCGACGATCGCGAGCTGCGCCACCTGGGGTGCAGCGGCCGCCCGGGGCACCATCGACACGGTCTCGACCAACCCGAACAAGATCCTGATCCACCACACGGCGTCGGCGAACGTCACCGACTACTCGCGGGCCGCCGGGTACCAGATCGCCCGCGACATCCAGCAGTGGCACTTCGCCAACGGCTGGGTGGACACCGGCCAGCACCTCACGCTGAGCCGCGGCGGGTATGTCATGGAGGGCAGGCACGGCTCGCTGTCCCGGCTGCAGAACGGCAGCGGCACGGTGGTGGGCGCACACGCTCCCGGCCAGAACAGCCAGGCCATCGGCATCGAGAGCCAAGGCACCTACACGAGCGCGACGCCGCCCGCCCAGCTCTGGAGCCGCCTCGTCGAGCTGTGCGCCTACATCTGCGACCAGTACGGGATCGCGCCGACGCAGATCTACGGGCACCGGGACTACACCGCGACGGCCTGTCCCGGTGACGTCCTGTACTCGATGCTGCCGCAGCTACGGTCGGAGGTGGCCGCGGCCCTGGCGGGGTCGAGCTGGTCCGTCATCGTCGACAACACGTCGTCGGGCTTCTCGGCGGGCTCGTCGTGGCAGACGTCGTCGTTCTCCGCAGAGCGGTACGGCGCCAGCTACCGCTACGCGACGCCGGCGGAGGTGAGCGACCTCGCCACGTTCTCGGCCACCATCCCGTCGAGCGGCTCGTACCGGGTGGAAGCCTGGTTCCCCGGGATCAGCGGCTACAACACGTCCACGCCGTTCATCGTCTACACCGGGACGGGTTCGTCGACGATTCGCCTGGACCAGTCCACCGGCGGAGGCGCCTGGCTGTCGCTCGGCACCTACGCCATGACGGCGGGCACGCGCACGGTCGTGGCGGTCAGCCGCTGGACCCAGGGCACCGCCTATGTCGTGGCGGACGCGATCCGCCTGACCCGCCTCTGAGCCCACGTGTCGGACGTCCGGGCCGTCCGGGTACCCGGACGTCCGACACGTCAGTGGGTCAGCTGTCGGCGCGCTCCTGGCCGCTCATGGCCTGGATGGACTGCATGACCTGCTCGGTCAGCTCGCGCCGGGCCTGGGCAGGCTTGGTGCCTGCCGCGATCTGGCGTGACGGGTCGATCGGGACGCCGAAGTGCAGCTCGACCCGGGCGAACCGCGGCATCTTGCCGATGGGCTTCACCTTGTCCGTCCCGAGCAGCGCCACGGGGACCACCGGGGCCTTGCCGGTCAGTGCCAGCCAGGCGACGCCGGTGTGGCCCTTGTGGAGCTTGCCGTCGCGCGAGCGAGTGCCCTCGGGGTAGATGCCGAACGCGCCGCCGCGCTGCAGCACCGCCAGTGCGTCCTCGAGGGAACGCTGTCCGGCACGCGGGTCGTCCCGCTGTACCGGGATGTCGCCCATCTTGGTGAAGAACCAGCGGGAGAGGCGTCCCTTGATCCCCTTGCCCGTCCAGTACTCGGCCTTGGCCAGGAACGCGACGTGCCGCGGCGCCATGATCGGGATGAGCAGCGAGTCGATGAACGACAGGTGGTTGCTCGCCAGGATCACGGCGCCGCGCTTCGGGATGTTCTGCAGGCCAGTGACGCGCGGGCGCAGAAGCACGAGCACGAGGATCGAGAGGATGAGCTTGAGGAACCGGTACGTCACCGGCCTATTGTGCACCCCTCAAGCGACCCTGTGGACGGGGCGATATGTGGTGAAAAAGACTAAAGAGACCTACAAAACCCCGTCCACCGGTCACGAGGGCCGGCCCTCCGCACCCTCGTCGCCGTCGGCCACCTCGATGGCCGCGACCTGGACCTGGACCTCCCGGATGCGTGCGACGTCGAGCTTCTCGCTGCGGTCGAAGCGGTAGACGCCGTTCTCCTCCTGGAACACGTCGGTGAGCTGCGTGTAGCAGTAGCCGAACATGCGCGGGTCGGTGAGCAGCGCGTCCGTCAGCCCGCGGAACCGGGTGTGGAACTCCTCCTCGTCCGCGACCCGCTGGCCATAGCCCCAGGAGTCCGGCGAGCTGCCGGAGGCAGTGGCTGCCGCCTCCGGGTTCCACCAGATGCCGCCGTACTCGCTGACGAAGTACGGCTGGCCCCGGTACGGCACCGACAGCTTGGTGCCGTTGTCGCGCGTGTTCTCGTACGGCCGGCCCTCGGCGAGGCCGCCTACCTGCTTCGCGAACTCCGTCGGCTGCTGCTCGTACAGGTGCGAGTCCCAGATGTCGGTCTCGAGTACCCGGTGCGAGTAGCCGCTGGCGTCCAGCACCGGGCGGGACGGGTCGGCCACCTTGGTGGCGAGCCACATGCTGCGGGTGACGTCGTCCAGCTGCGTGATGCGGTCGTGCAGGTCCTGGTGCGTCTCGTTGAGCGGGCACCACCCGATGATCGACGGGTGCGAGTGGTCGCGCTGCAGCGCCTCCATCCACTCGGCGACGTACGAGGTGGTGGGCCGCTGGCCGTCGGCAGGCGTGCCGTAGCCGCTGACGCCCCAGTCGCCGAACTCGCCCCACACGAGGTAGCCGAGCCGGTCGGCGTGGAACAGGTAGCGCTCCTCGAAGACCTTCTGGTGCAGCCGGGCACCGTTGAAACCGGCGGCGAGGCCGAGCTCGATGTCCCGCGCGAGCGCGTCGTCCGACGGTGCGGTCATGAGCGACTCGGGCCAGTAGCCCTGGTCCAGGACGAGCCGCTGGAACACGGCCTCGCCGTTGATCCGCACGACCTGCCCGTCGATGGACACCGAGCGCAGGCCCGCGTAGGAGCGCACGGAGTCGACGACGGCGCCGTCGGCGTCGCGCAGCTCGATGTCCACGCCGTACAGGTGCGGGTCCCCTGGTCCCCAGGTGCGCCGACGCTCAGCGGGGACGACGACGCGCAGGGCCGGCGCCAGGTCGAGGTCGGCGCGCGCGGTGGCGGTCGCTACCTCACCCTCTGCGTCGGTCACGGTGACCGCCACCGTGTGGCCGCGCCGGTTCGCGGACAACGGCACCACGACGTCGAACGCCGAGCTGGCCAGGTCCGGCGTGATCCGCGGGCGGCGCAGGTGCGCTGCGGGCACGGGCTCGAGCCAGACGGTCTGCCAGATGCCCGTCGTGCGGGTGTAGTTGCACTCGAAGTTCGCATAGCGGTTGCTCTGCTTGCCACGGGCCTGCGGCCCGTGCCGGGTGTCCCTGGCACGCACGACGACGGTGACCGTGTCGCCGGGGCCGGCGATCCCGTGCAGGTCGGCCGTGAAGGGGGTGAACCCGCCGCGGTGCCGCACGACCTCCGTGCCGTCCACCCACACCGTGGTGTCGTGGTCGACGGCACCGAAGTGCAGCAGGATGTGCGGGTCGGCGCCGACGGCGGACCACTCCGCGGGGACGGTGATCTCGCGGCGGTACCAGACGGCTTCGAGGAAGTCGGTGTTCTCGATGCCGGAGAGCTCCGACTCGGGCGCGAACGGCACGACGATCTCGCTCTGGAGCGGTCGCTGGACCAGCCCGCGCTCGAGCCCGGAGTCGCCCGAGTCGATCTCGAACTGCCAGGTTCCGTTGAGGTTGAGCCAGCGGTCCCTGGCCATCTGCGGGCGGGGGTACTCGGGGCGCGGCACGGCGGTGGCCGTTGGAGCGCCCGCGGGCGAGAAGCGGTCGAGGAAGGTCATCAGCTGCTCCATTGCGTCTACGACATGTGCGCGGCGATTCAACACGTCTTCCGATCGGAATGCAACGTTGTATCACCGGGCGCCGGTCCGAAGCCTCGCCGCGTAGGGCCCGAACGATCCCCCCGCGGGTCAGGCGCGGGTGCTCTCCCGGATCAGCAGGCGATGCGGAACGAGGGCGTCGACCGGCTCTGTGGCGGCGTTCGCGAGCTGCGCGAGGATCCGGTCGACGGCGGTCTCGGCTATCGCTCGCAGGTCCGGTGCCACGGTGGTCAGCGACGGGTTCGAGAACCGGCCGTCCTCCGTGTTGTCCCAGCCCGTCACGGCGAGATCGGTCGGGACCCGCACCCCGTTGAGCCGCAGGGCGTGCAGCGCGCCGAGGGCCAGCTCGTCGTTGGCGCACACCAGGCCGTCGATCTCGCCGATCCGGGGCAGCACCTGCTCGACGGTCGCCGCGCCCGACGAGCGGGAGAACTGGGGGACCTGGAGCACCCAGCGCTCGTCGACCTCGAGGCCGGCGGCGGCGTGGGCGTCGAGGAATCCCTGGACGCGCTGGGCACCGGTCCGGCCGGCACCCCGCGGCTCGGCACCCAGGAACGCGAGCCGGCGGCGTCCGGTCTCCAGGAGGTGTGTCGTGACCTGCGCCGCCGCATCGACGTTATCGATGCTCACGTGGTCGGTGCGGCGCGCGCGGGAGGGGTCCGGGTCGGCCCGCTCTCCCAGCAGGACCAGCGGTACGGAGCCCCTGGCCTCGTCGATCTCGGCGGGGGTCAGCTCAAGGGGGGAGAAGATGATGCCGTCGATCGCCTGGACGTCGAAGCCGCGCGCCACCTCGAGCTCGGTGTCACGGGAGGATCGGGTCTCCTCGATGAGGACGCGGTAGCCACGGGTGCTCCCGACGTCGATCACCTCGTGGGCGAGTACCGAGAAGTACGGCGCGTGGACCCATGGCACCGCGAGGGCGAGCGTGTTGGTACGGCCCCGCCGCAGCTGCCGCCCGGCGAGGTTGGGCCGGTAGCCCAGCTCGGCGATCACCGCCTCCACCCGTGCCCTGGTCACGTCACCGACCCGGCCCGTGCCGTTGACAACGTTGGAGACGGTCTTCCAGGAGACCCCTGCCGCCGCGGCGACCTCCTTGATGCCGACTCGGCCGCCCGCTCGTTCCGACAACTCTTCACTTCCTTCCGCACTGTTGCCCCTTGACGGGACGCCCGGCCTAGTCCATCGTGATCCAACGTTGGAGCGCAACGTTGCACCATTGGAGGTCGACGATGACCGTGCTACGAGGACGTGGCGTCCCGGGGCAAGGAAGCCCTGTGATCGCGTCGAGAACCCGCAGTCGTGCAGAGAATTCCGGGGGCCTGAGTCGCCGCGACCTGCTCCGGGCTGCCCTGGTGGGCGCCGGCGGTGTCGCGCTGGGCGGGACCCTGGCCGGCTGCGCCACACCGAACGCCGCAAGTTCCGGCCGGACGTCGGTCATGATCTGGGACCTGTTCTCGGGCGGGGACGGTGCGCTCATGCAGGAGATGGTGAGCGTGGTCGCGGCGGCCAACCCGGAGATCGCCGTCGAGTCGACGACTCTCGCCTGGGGACCGCCCTACTACACGAAGCTGGCGATGGCGTCGTCGGGCGGAAGACCGCCGGAGGCCGCGATCATGCACATGTCCCGGCTCGCCGGCTACGCACCGGGCGGGCTCCTCGAGCCGTTCGACCTCGACGCGCTCTCCGCGCTCGGCGTGGGCGAGGAGCATTTCGCTCCGGCCGTGTGGGAGAAGGCGCAGTTCGACGGACAGCTCTACGCCCTACCGCTGGACACGCACCCGTACATCGCGTTCCACAACCCGACGATCATCCAGGAGGCGGGCCTCGCGACGGCGGACGGCAAGCTCGACCTGGACGCGGTAGCGGGAGCCGACAACTTCCTGGCGGCCGGCCGTGCGCTGGCCGACGTGACGGGTGAGACCGGCGTCGGCTGGGGCTACCAGCGTGACCCCGCCGGCTGCTGGCGCATGTTCTGGGGTCTCTACTCGCAGAACGGCGGCGGCTACGAGCTCACACCGGGCCGCCCCGCCGAGCTCGACGAGGAGGCCGCTGCGGAGGTCTTCGAGTTCCTGCAGGCCATGGTCGACGGGACGGTCGCCGCGAAGAACCAGGACGGCAACGCCGCGTCCGCCCGCTTCATGTCGCAACGCACGGGCATGATGTTCGCGGGCGAGTGGGACCTGCCGATGTTCCGCGACGCGCTGCCCGACGTCGGGGCCACGCAGTTCCCAGCGATCTTCGACACCCCGGCGAACTACGCCGACTCGCACGCGTTCGTGCTGCCCCGGCAGGCCCAGCCGGATCCCGCCGCCCGCGAGGCGACGTACCGGGTGCTCGCCGGACTCCTCAAGGAGGGCCTCACCTGGGCCTCTGCCGGGCACATCCCGGCCTACCAGCCCATCGTCGAGGAGCCCGCCTACCAGGAGCTCACCCCGCAACGCGACTACGCACCGGCGGCCGAGGTCGCCGTCTTCGACCCCGATGCCTGGTTCACGGGCGGTGGCAGCGACTTCCAGACCCGCATGGCTGACGCGATGACGGACACCCTGGCCGGCCAGGCACCTCCCCGTACCGCCGTTACCCGGATGCTGAGCGAGATGGACCGGTTCCTCGCTCTGCCCAACCCCGCCTGATCGAGAGGACGACGATGACTGTCTCGAACGCCAGCGTCACCCCGCTCGCCGGGAGGGCAACACCCGACCGGCGGACTCCCGCGAGCCGGTCCGGCGCGCGCACCAGCACCACCGAGAAGTCCCTGCGCTCGCGCGACAAGAGCGGCTACCTGTTCGTCGCGCCGTTCGCCGTGGCCACCGGGCTCTTCCTGGTGCTGCCAACGCTCTACGGCCTGTGGATGAGCTTCACGAACCAGAGCCTGACGGGCACCGGAAGCGAGTTCATCGGGTTCGCCAACTACGCCGAGGCGTTCAGCGACCCCCAGGTCTGGCACACGCTGTGGAACACCGTGTGGTTCACGATCCTCAGCACCGTGCCCCTGGTGCTGGTGGCCCTCGTCATGGCGCTGCTCGTCCACACCGGCCTGCCCGGCCAATGGGTGTGGCGGATGTCGTTCTTCGCGCCGTACCTGCTGACGAGCGCCGTCGTCTGGCACCTGAGCAACTGGATGTTCCAGCCCGACATCGGCCTGCTCGACACGTGGATCACCGGCCTGGGCCTGCAACCCCTCGGCTGGCTCACCGACGAGAACGTCGCGATGTTCTCCATCGCAGGGGTCACCGTGTGGTGGACCGTCGGCTTCAACTTCCTGCTCTACCTCGCGGCGTTGCAGGGCATCCCGGCCCAGCAGTACGAGGCAGCGACGATCGACGGCGCCGGCGGCTGGCGAAAGCTGCTCTCGATCACCCTGCCCCAGCTGCGCACGATCACCGGCGTCATCGTGGTGCTGCAGCTCCTGGCGTCGCTCAAGGTCTTCGACCAGATCTACATGCTCACCGCCGGCGGGCCGAACGGCAGCACGCGACCGATCCTCGAGTACATCTACGACACCGGGTTCACCAACTACCGGCTCGGCTACGCCTCAGCGATCTCGTACGTGTTCTTCGCCCTGATCCTGGTGTTCACGCTGGTGCGGCTCCTGCCGGCCCGGAAGGAGGCTTGAGATGGCTGTCGCCGACATCGCCGACGTCCGCCGGACGAAGGCACTGCAGGACCGGGCCGAGAACCGGACCCTCACCAAGCTGACCATCGGCCCGTCCCCCTGGGCGCGGGCAGGGGCTCTCGCTGCGCTCGTCGCGCTCGCGGGGATCTGGCTCGTGCCTCTCGTCTGGGGCGCTGTCACCAGCTTCAAGCACGAGGCTGAGGCCGCCCTCCCCGCGTCACTGCTGCCCACCATGGGCTGGACGCTCGACGCCTACGAGAAGGTGCTCAGCAACAGCGACCTGCTGCTGTGGATGTGGAACAGCCTGGTGGTCGCCGCGCTGGTCACGGCGCTCACCGTGCTGATCTCCGCGATGGCTGCGTTCGCGTTCTCGCAGACCCTGTTCAAGGGCAGGGCCCTGATGCAGTGGCTCACCCTCGCGTCGATCATGATGCCCGGACAGATCCTCATCGTGCCGCTGTTCCGGGAGATGCAGGTCCTCGGGCTCGTGGACACGTTCGCGGGCATCGTGCTGCCGCAGGTCGTGGCGCCCGTGATGGTGTTCATCCTCAAGCGTTTCTTCGACGCGATCCCGCAGGAGCTGCTCGACGCCGCCCGGATCGACGGCGCAGGGTCGTGGCGGCTGTTCTGGACGATCGTGCTGCCGCTGTCGAGGTCGATCCTCGTGGCGGTCGCGATCTTCGTGTTCATCGGTGCGTGGAACAACTTCCTGTGGCCGTTCATCGTCACGACCGACCCGCAGTTCATGACGCTGCCCGTCGGCCTGTCCACGGTGAAGGACGCCTACGGTGTGCAGTACGCCCAGAACATGGCCTCCGCCATGATCGCAGCGTTGCCGCTGCTCATCCTGTTCATGCTGTTCCAGCGCCGCATCGTGCAGGGCGTCGCGACCACGGGCATGGGCGGGCAGTAACAGGCGACAATCGGGTGTGGCTACCCCGACCCCGCACCCCTCACAGCGCCCGCACCTCGCCGCGGTGGTGGAAGATCACTTCTACGCCGCGGCGGGGTGGGTGCTCCGCCGCGCCGGCTGGCACCCCCGCCTCGAGACCTACAGCGGGTACGGCACGCCGGACCAGGTGCGGGTGCTCGCGCGCGTCCTGCTCTCCCGGCCGCGTCCCGCCGCCCCGGACATCGAGGCTCTCCGCGCCGGTCGGCGCGGGTTCCGCCACTTCCTCACCGTGCCGGTGCCTCATCGCCGCCTGCGGCTCCAGGTAGGCGGCCACTCGTCCGTCGTGACGAGCGACCGTGCCGGCTACGTCGACGTCGAGCTGCCCACCGACGAGCCGCTGCCGGCCGGGTGGCAGTCCGCCATCCTGACGGTCCTCGACGAGGCCGACCCCTGGGGGGCCGAGGCTCCGATCCTGGTGCTCGACGAGCACGTCCGGTTCGGTGTCATCAGCGACATGGACGACACGACGATGGTGACGGCGGTGCCGCGGCCCTTGCTCGCGGCCTGGAACACGTTCGTGCGGCACTCCAGCGGGCGGCGGGCCGTACCCGGCATGCCCGAGCTGTACCGGACGCTGCAGGGGGCCCACCCGGACGCCGGGTTCTTCTACCTGTCGACCGGCGCCTGGAACACCGCGAACACGCTGCGTGAGTTCCTCTCGCGGCACACCTACCCGCGGGGGCCGTTGCTCCTCACCGACTGGGGACCGACCCTCACCGGGTGGTTCCGCAGCGGCCCGGCGCACAAGGAGGCGAGCCTCGAGCACCTGATGTCGTGGTTCCCGCACGTGGACTGGCTGCTCATCGGTGACGACGGCCAGCACGACCCGGAGATCTACGCCAAGGCCGTGCGCCGTCGCCCCGACCGTGTCCGTGCGGTGGCGATCCGGCAGCTCACCGGCGGGCAGCAGGTGCTCGCCGGGCACGTGCCAGCCTCTGGCCACACCGTGACCGGTTCTGACATCCCGCAGGTGCCGACCGTCACGGGCCGCGACGGTGCCGAGCTCACCCGTCGCCTCGCGACCGTGCCCGGTGTGCTGGAGCGCTGAGGGCGCAACCCTGCGCTGCGCCTCCGGCTCAGGCTCTGCTGTCGCCGCCCGAGCCTGCGGCTGCGCTCCGGGCGAGGACCTCGTTCCTCGGCCCGCACCCTGCGCTGCGCCTCCGGCTCAGGCTCTGCTGTCGCCGCCCGAGCCTGCGGCTGCGCTCCGGGCGAGGACCTCGTTCCTCGGCCCGCACCCTGCGCTGCGCCTCCGGCTCAGGCGGTGATCAGGTAGTCGTCGGCCTCGTCGTCCCAGGCCAGCGCGACGGTGCCTGCGGCTTCTGCCGCCTTCGCGAACTGGAGGAACCCACGGAAGCCGAGCGCCTTCTCCGAGAAGTCCGGGCGCTTCTTGCGCACGGCGTTCTTCAGGCCGGACAGCGCGGCCGAGCCACCTGACTCCTGGACCACGGCCCGCAGCAGCACGAAGGCAGCGTCGGTGTCGCCCTGCTCCGGCAGTGACACCTCGGGGTCGCCTGCGGACGGTCCCGTCGCGAGCTCCACGAACCCGCGGTCCGCGAGGAACCGGAGGAACTCGCCGAACGTGCGGAACCCGTAGTCCGACTCGCTGAACGTCGCGTCCTTGCGCAGCAGCGTGCGCTTGAGCGCGGACGCGGTCACGGGGCCGCTCGTGGAGGACTGCAGGTCGGCGAGGGTCTGCGCCACGCGCACCTCCATGGGTGCGTCGCTCGACGCCGGCGCCTCGTCCTCCTGCTCGCTCACGTCGACCTCGGCCTCCGGCGCGACCTCGACGGGTGCGGGGGCAGGCTCCACCTTCTTCCGTCGGCGGGTCGCGGGCTTGGCCTCGGGCTCGGCAGCGCCGGACGCGGTGGTGGCGGCGGGCTCCGCGACGGCCTCTGCCACGGCCTCGGCTGCCTTCGCGCGGCGCGTCGTGGCGGGTGCCTTCTGCGCCGTGGCGCGCTCCGGTGCCGTTGCGGGCTTGCGGGAGCGGGTGCCGCGCTTCGGAGCGGGTGCGCTCTGGTCCTCGTCGGGCACCTCGACACCTTCGAGGCGGTCGTAGAAGAGGAACTCGTCGCAGGCTGCGGGCAGCAGGCGCGACGTCGACTTCTCGACGCCGACGCCGATGACGCGCTTGTTCAGCTCGCGCAGCTTGTGGACGAGCGGCGAGAAGTCGCTGTCACCCGTGCACATGACGAACGTCGAGATGTAGTCGCGCTCGAAGGCCATCTCGATGGCGTCGACCACCATCTTGATGTCGGCGGCGTTCTTGCGCGAAGCGCCCATCCGCTGCGTCATCTCGATCAGCTCGACCTGGTGCCGGGTCAGCATGCGGCGGTCCTCGTCGAAGTACGACCAGTCCGCGTAGGCCCGGCGCGCGACAACCCGGCCGCGCACGGCGAGGGCGTCGGCGATCGGGCCGAAGTCGAACTGCATCCCGCCCAGGTGCTCCCGGGCGCCCAGCGCCAGGTTCTCGTAGTCGATGAAGACAGCAAGGCGTTCTTCGAGGTCCATGCTCGCCACCCTATGGGGTTTCCGGGCCGCGGGTTTTGTGTCCGCGCGGGGCCGGCTCCGCGCGGCGCCGCCCGTCCGGCGGCGGCGACGCGGCCGGACCGGGCCGCCGGAAGGTGTTGGGAGAGGGTGAAATTGGTGGTTCCGAGCGTCCTGCTCCGGCCCGGATGCCGCCTGTTGCCTACGATCGGGACATGGCCGAGGTGACAGCAGGGTACGAGGATCCGATCTCCAGCCGGAGTCGGATCATCGCTGCTGCGGTTCGCCTCACGTGTGCCGACGGCTGGTCGAAGGTGACGATGGGACGACTGGCGACCGATGCAGGTGTGAGCAGACAGACCGTCTACAACGCCGTGGGAAGCCGCGACGACCTCGCTGAGGCGATGGTGCTGACGGAGTCGGCCAAGTTCATCTTCGAGATCGTCGAGGGCTTTGAGAGCCACCCCGACGACCTGCTGCCGGCGATCCACGCAGCGGTGGAGAACACCCTTGTCCTTGCCGAGGGAAACGAGCTCCTGCGCGCGGTGGTCTCCGCGACGCACGGCGCGGACACCGAGCTGCTGCCGTTGCTCACCACCCACTCCGAGCCGCTGCTCGGAACGCTCCTCGTCGTGGTCCAGGACCGGGTGGACCGGTACGAGATAGATCTGGAGCCGGAACGGATCGCGGCCGTCATCGACCTCGTCGTGCGTTCGGCGCTGAGTCACGTCATGCAGCCGACGGCGACGCCGCGCGAGACGGCAGACTCGATCTCGTGGCTCGTCGCGCGGGTCCTGGGGCTCGCGGACGACCGCGCCGCGTCCCGCAGCTGACGCCGCACGTCACGCCGCACTTGACGTCGCGCGACGGCGTAGGAGGATCGTGACATGCGAATCGGCACCCACTTCATGCGTTTCGACTCGATGGAGCCCGCCCGGATGCGGACCGAGCTGGCGGACGCCGCCAGGTACGCGGACGACGGCGGCGTCGCGTGGGTCTCCGTGATGGACCACTACTTCCAGATGGAGCACCAGGGCTTCCCGGCGTCGGACCCGATGCTCGAGGCGTACACGACGCTGGGCTACCTGGCAGGTGTGACCGAGAACGTGCAGCTCGGCGCGCTGGTCACGGGCGTGACGTACCGCTACCCGGGCCTGCTGGCCAAGATCGTCGCTTCGCTCGACGTGGTCTCGGGCGGGCGCGCCACGTACGGCATCGGCGCGGCCTGGTACGACAAGGAGCACGCGGCGCTCGGGGTGCCGTTCCCGCCGCTCAAGGACCGCTTCGAGATGCTCGAGGAGACCGTCCGGATCGCGCGTCAGATGTACGACCTGGACAACGACGGCCCGTTCGAGGGCAAGCACTACCGGCTGGCCGAGACGATCTGCTCGCCGGCGCCGCTGTCGGGACCGGAGATCATGATCGGCGGATCGGGGGAGCAGCGGACGCTCCGGCTGGTCGCGCAGTACGCGGACGCGTGCAACCTGTTCGCCGAGACCCCCGAGCGGCTGCGGCACCTGCTCGACGTGCTGCGGCGGCACTGCGACGACGTCGGCCGCGATCCGGCCGACATCCGCGTCACGATGCTGCATCGTGGCGCGCCGATCGGTCCGGGCGACACCGCTGCGTTCGTCGAGGAGATGCGCGGGTTCGCCGAGCACGGCGTCGACACCGTGATGCTGCGGCCGCCGGGCACGTCGCTCGCCGAATGGGTCCGCGACGCCGTCCTTCCGGTCGTGGAGCCGTGCGCGGAGCTGTGACGACGCTCAGGTAGTGGGGCCCGGCGTGACCGCGGTCGCCCGGGCGCGCTCGACGGCCACCGGGCAGGTGGCCACGTGGTCGTCCACGAGGCCGCAGGCCTGCATCGCCGCGTAGGCGGTCGTCGGGCCGATGAACCGGAACCCCTGCTGCTTCATCGCCTTGCTCATCGCCTTCGACTCGGCAGTCCAGCCCGGTACGTCGGCGAAGGAGGCCGGGCGCTCCCGGACGGCCGGATCAGGGGCGAAGGACCAGAACAGCTCGTCGAGCGTGCGGCCGGATTCGTGCAGCGCCACCACGGCGCGCGCGTTGTCGACAGTGGCCTCGATCTTCATGCGGTTGCGGATGATGCGGGCATCGGTCAGCAGCCGCTCGACGTCGTCGGGGCCGAAGGTCGCCACCCTCTCCGGGTCGAACCCCTCGAAGACCTCCCGGAACGCGGGGCGCTTGCGCAGCACGGTGATCCAGGAGAGGCCGGACTGGAACCCCTCCAGGGCGATGCGTTCCAGCAGGGCGGCCTCGCCGTGTACGGGCAGGCCCCACTCGTCGTCGTGGTAGGCGGAGTAGAGCGGATCGCCGTCGCCGAAGCAACGTAGAGCCGCCCCGGTCGGGTCCGTCGTCGTCATGCCGTCTGTCATGGGATCACTGGTCACGGCACCACTCTGACGCATGCCACCGACAGTCCACAGGTTCCGGTCGCTCACCTGTGCACAACGTCCGAAAACCGCTGCCTGTGGTCGGGCCAGCACCGTTGTGCCACCGTGTCGCGTGTCTCATGACTCGTCGTCGGGGATCGCTCCGCGGCGCCTGAGGTAGGCCTCGACACCGTCGAGCACGATCGAGATGCCGAACGTGACGTCGTCGTCGGAGGGCGCGGTCAGGGGAGTCGAGGGCCAGGCCGAGAACGACTCGAAGAGGTTCGGGTACGTCGTGGGGTCGGCATAGCGGGCGAGCACCGTCTCGAAGTCGGCGTACGGGTTGGCCGCGTCGATCGCGGCGGGGTCGAGCTGGGACTCGGGAACCCCGTCGGGCAGCCCGGCATCCCGGCGCACCTGCTGGACCGCCGCTCGCCGGGTCTCGATGTGCACGCGAGACTCGCCGAGTACGTGCTGTGCGAGCAGGCCGACGATCGCGAGCTTCTCGTCGGGGGGCAGGTCGATCGGGCGCAGGAATCCGAACGCCTGGTCGATCCAGCGCACCCGGTTGGGCCCGGGCGGTGCGGCGGACAGGGGCAGCTCGAGCATCCACGGACGGGTGATCCCGAGCTCGATCTGCGCGCGCGTCCAGGTCTCGAGCCCGGCGCGCCAGCCCACTCCGGTGGGGACGTCGGGGAGGTCGGCTGCCACGGCGTCCGACATGAGGACCAGCAGCTCGTCCTTGCCGGACACGTGCCGGTACAGGGCCATCGGCGTGTACCCGACGGCCTCCGCGATACGCGCCATCGAGACGGCGGCAAGACCCTCTGCGTCGGCCAGCTCCAGCGCGGCCCGGACGATCCGTGCTGTCGACAGCGCGGGCTTGGGCCCCCGGCGCCGAGGCGCCTCTGCCCCCCACAAGCGCTGCACGTCGGCAGGCAGCTCGCGCGCCGTCCCTGTGTCGTGCGGCTGTCCGGACGGAGCCTGCTGCCGCTCGGCCGCCGGCTCGGGCGTGGTGTCGGTGCTCATCGTTCCCATCCTGCCCTGATCCGCGGCCTGAGCCGACCCGAAACTCTCTTGACCACATACAGTTTACGTCCCACACTAAAACGCGTAGGACGTAAACAGTAAGCGAACCGGTAGAGAAAGAGGGAGAAGATGTCTGCGATCGTCACCGCCGAAGGGCTGCACAAGTCCTTCGCCAGACGGGGCTCGACGAGCCCGCCCGTGCTCGACGGGCTCGACCTGGAGCTCGAGGAAGGATCGGTCCTCGCCCTGCTCGGCCCCAACGGTGCGGGCAAGACCACCACCGTCCGCATCCTGTCGACGCTGCTGCGGCCCGACGCCGGCCGGGCGACCGTGGCCGGGTTCGACGTGGTGCGGGACGCGCGACGGGTGCGCGAGATCATCAGCCTCACCGGCCAACAGGTCGCGGTGGACGACAAGCTGTCCGGGACCGAGAACCTCACGATGATGGGTCACCTCGCGCACCTCCCACGCCGGGTGGTGCGCGGCCGGGTGGCGGAGCTCCTCGCGGCGTTCGACCTGGCCGACGCCGCACACCGGCAGGTCGGCACCTGGTCGGGCGGCATGCGCCGCCGGCTCGACCTCGCCGCAGGCCTGCTCACCCGGCCGCGCGTCATGTTCCTCGACGAGCCGACGACGGGCCTCGACCCGAGGTCGCGGCAGGCGCTCTGGGACGTGGTCCGGGGCGTGGTCGAAGAAGGCACCAGCGTCTTTCTCACCACCCAGTACCTGGAGGAGGCAGACCGGCTCGCCCAGCGGGTCGCGCTCGTCGACGGCGGCCGCGTGGTCGCAGAGGGGACACCCGCGCAGCTCAAGCGCGAGGTGGGTGACGCGGGTGTCGAGCTCACCTTCGCCTCCGCGTCCGACGCCGGACAGGTCGCCCCTGCGCTCGCGGCCACCGTCGACGGCGCGCGGGTGCGCGTGCCAACCGACGGTTCGGTCGCCCACGTGCGGTCCGTGCTGTCCGTGGTCGAGGCGACGGGGGTGACCCCGGACCACTGGGAGGTGCGCGCACCCACCCTTGACGACGTCTTCCTCACCCTGACCGGCCACGTCGGCCAGGAGCACTCGGCGCGACCGGCAGGGGTGGCAGCATGACGTACCTGCTCAGAGACGTCTCGACCATGACGGTGCGCGGCCTGCGCCTCGTCTCGCGCGACCTGGACGCCATGATCACCGCGGTGGTGCTGCCCGTGATCATCCTGCTGATGTTCGTGCTCGTGTTCGGTGGGGCCATGGACACCGGCACCGGCTACATCAACTACGTCACGCCGGGCGTCATCCTGCTGGCCGCAGGGTTCGGTGCCGCCAGCACGGCAGCCGCCGTCGAGCACGACATGTCGAGCGGCATGGTCGAACGACTCCGGTCGATGCCCGTCACCGCCTGGACGGTGCTGTCCGGACACGTGGCCGCAAGCCTCGTGAAGAACCTGGTCACCACCGCCATCGTGTTCGGCGTGTCGATCCTGATGGGGTTCCGCCCCGAGGCTTCCGCCCTGGAGTGGCTCGCCGCCGTCGGCATGATCCTGCTCTTCGTCGGGTGGATCACCTGGCTCGCCGCTCTGGTGGGAGTGCTGGTCCGGTCGCCGGAGGCCGCCGGCGGCTTCTCCTTCTTCGTGATGTTCCTGCCCTACGTGTCGAGCGCGTTCGTGCCCGTCGACACGCTGCCGGGCTGGTTGCGCGGGTTCGCGGAGCACCAGCCCGTGACGCCGGTGATCGAGACGGTGCGCGGCCTGCTCGCCGGGGACACCGCGGGTGTCGCCGACCCGGTCGGCACCGCCGTGCTCGCCGTCGCCTGGTGCCTCGGTCTCGGCCTGCTCTTCGCGGCGGCGGCAGGCCTGGCGTTCCGTGCCCGGCGGTGACCCGCACTCCCGGAGCTCCGTCCGACACGGCCCCCACCGGCGCCCCTCCCAGCCGACCTGGCGAAAGCAGGAATGACATGGCAACCGAAACGATCACCGCCACCCCGGCGGCCGCACCGCCACCCCGGGCGGTCCACTGGTGGCGGCGCCCCTGGATCGCTCCGCTGGCCGTCATCACGGCGATATTTCTCGCGACCGCGCTGCCGCGCTACGTGGGCCTCGACCCCACGCTGTCCCTCGTGCCCACCGATAGAGGGCCCGCGTTCTACCCGGCACTGGTGATCCATATCTTCTCGGGATCGATCATGCTGAGTGCCGCGGTGCTGCAGCTCTGGCCGTGGCTGCGCGCCCACCACCCGCGCGTGCACCGGTGGAGCGGACGCGTCTACGTGCTCTCGGCGCTCGTGACCGGCGTCGGAGCACTGATCGTCTCTCAGTTCCCCAGTGCAGGATCGAGCCACCTGGTGGCGAACACCCTGTTCGCCGTCCTGTTCCTTGCGTGCACGGTGCTCGGCTACCGCGCGGTACGACAGCGCCGGTTCGCCGACCACAGGGAGTGGATGGTCCGGAGCACCGCACTGGGGTTCGCGATCGTGGCCAACCGGTTCTGGATTCCCGTGCTCATCGCGATCTTCGCGCCGGAGGCGCTCACCGACCCGAACGCGTCGGTCGACAACAATCCCGAGATCCATGCGGTCGCGGTGACTTCCGCATGGCTCTCCTGGATCGTCAACCTGCTCTTCGCCGAGTGGTGGCTCCACCGCAAGCCGAAGAAGCGGGCCCGGGTAGACCGGGCTCGTTAGATGTCGGTGGCAGGGGACACACTGTCCCCATGGCGCAGACAACCGGCAGTTCAAAGGGCAACACGGACGAGCTCGAGCAGAAGCAGGTCCTGAAGCAGTACCTGAACGAAACCCGTGAGGCCCTCCTGTGGAAGCTCGAGGGCCTCACGGAGAAGCAGGCACGCTGGCCCCTCGTGTCCTCCGGCAACAACCTGCTGGGCCTGGTGAAGCACTGCGCCAACACCGAGATCGGCTACTTCGGGACCTGCTTCGGCCGGGAGTGGCCCACCCCGGAGGAGATCCCCTCCGACCAGCTGTTGGACGAGGACCCGCAGGCGGACTGGTACGCCACGGCCGACGAGTCGATCGCCTCGATCGTCGACCTCTACCGACGGGCCTGGGTGTTCTGCGACGAGACCATCGACACGCTGCCGTTGGACACGGTCGGACACGTGCCCTGGTGGGGTAACCGTGAGGTCACGCTGTTCCGCATCATCACGCACGTGGCCAACGACATCACCCGGCACGCGGGCCACGCCGACATCCTGCGCGAGCTCACCGACCGGTCCGTCGGCCTCGTGCCGGACAGGACCAACATCCCGGACTGGCAGCCCGGCGAGGCCGCCGTGTACCTCGACAAGCTCAAGAACCTCGCGGAGCGGGCAGGCAACTAGCGTCCGGGCCCCGAGTTCGCCAAACTTCGGGCCATGTCCCTCAACGTGGAGCCGCCCGCACCTGCCGGACCGCCCGAACCCGCCGCGGCTGCGCCGAGCCCGACGTCCGACACCTCGACCGAGGTGCCGGACCAGGCGCAGCCCGAAGGCACCGGACCCCGCAGGGTGGACGGCCTGACGGACGGCGGGTCCATGCGCCCGCTGGTCGTCTTCCTGGTCACCGCGGCTGTCGCACTGGTGGCCGCCATCGTGTTCGCGCTCGTCCACGCCGGGAACGAACGCGAGCAGGAGAGGCTGGCGGCCGCCCACGCCAGCATCGTCCAGGCGGTCGACGACGGACTCTCCGCCCAGGACGGCCTCGCCCAGCAGATCACCGAAGCCGAGCAGGTCCTCGCGGCCTCCAAGGGCAAGGTGGCCGACGACGCAGTCCGGACCGCCCTGGCCGGACACGTCACCGCGGCCAAGGAGCTCGGCGCCATGCCGCCGCCCTCCATCCCCGGGCCCGGTACCAGCGGGCTCGACGCCCCCGAGGACATCGACGCTCTCGAGGCCAAGGCGGCCGAGTGGGCGATCAGCCTCCGCACCACCTCCACCACGCTCGCCGAGGCGACCAAGGAAACCCAGGCGTCGGCCCGAAGGTGGCAGCAGAACCGCAAGGACGCGCAGACCAAGGCCCGCGCGGCAGAAGAACAGGCGAAGAAGACAGCCGCACAGCTCACGACGGCAAAGGCGACGCTGGAGACGGTCACGGCACAGCTCAAGGTCTCGGTGCGCGACTCCGAGTACACCCTGAGCTGGACCGCGGACTCCGGCGCACCCGCCGCCGTCCGCGACGCCCTGGCGACTCATCGAGCGGAAGGGCAGGCGGCGCTCGCGGCCGCGGTGAACCAGGACAAGCTGAGCTCCGTCCGGGCGCTGGGCGAGCGGCGTGAGGCGGCGCGGGCCGCCATCGAGGCGGCAGCGTGGGAGGCTCGCGCCACCGTCGCCGACGGCTCCAACGGGCGGCTCGAGCTCGAGACCCTGTGCAAGGTCGGGATCGGGCCGGAGGGACAGGACCAGTACCTGCGATGCGATGCGGCCGAGGCCTGGAAGAAGCTCGGCACGGAGTTCGAGGCGAAGTTCGGCAAGCCGCTGCGGGTCGAGTACGGGTACCGGCCCTACGACTGGCAGCTCCAGGCGCTCGACGAGTTCGGCAGCGGACAGGTGGCGGCGCCCGGCACCTCGAACCACGGCTGGGCGCTGGCGATCGACGTGCCGACGGACGACGGCTTCCGCTTCGGCCAGCCCGAGTACGAGTGGCTCGCGGCCAACGGCCCCGAGGTCGGCTGGCACCACCCTGAGTGGGCCCGGGCGGGCGGCGGTCGTGAGGAGCCGTGGCACTTCGAGTACACGGAGTAGCGTCCCGGCGAAGGTGCTGATGGGGGCGGTTGCGTTCGGGCTGGATAATGGGGTGTGTGCAGTGCCCCCACTACGACGCCGGCCGCTGCCACTCCTGCACCCTCCTGGAGATCGACTACCCCACCCAGGTGCTCGACAAGGAGCGGCACGTCGCTACGCTCCTCGACTCGGTCTCGACCGCCCCGACCCCCGAGGAAACACACTCGACCGCTGATGCGGGACTGACGTGGCTTCCTGCGGTCACCAGCCTGGAGTCCGGTTTCCGGAACAAGGCGAAGATGGTGGTCAGCGGTACTGTCGCCGAGCCGGTGCTCGGGATCCTCGATCGCGCCGACCACGGGGTCGACCTCACGGACTGCGGCCTCTACCCGGATGCCCTCCAGGCGTCCTTCGCACCCCTGGCGGCCTTCGTCACGCGGGCCGGCCTGGAGCCCTACCAGGTGTCCGGTCCGGGCAAGCGCGCGCAGCAGCGCGGCGAGCTCAAGTACCTCCTGGTCACCCTGTCGCCCGACGGCGAGCTCATGGTCCGGTTCGTGCTGCGTTCCCAAGAGGCGATCGCGCGGATCCGCAAGCACCTTGCGTCGTTGCGGGCCGACCTACCGGCGCTGGCCGTCGCGTCGGCGAACATCCAGCCGAGGCATGCGGCGGTGCTGGAGGGCGACCTCGAGATCCCGCTCACGGAGCGGACCACCCTCCCGATGCGGATCGACGACATCACGCTCGACCTGCGCCCGCAGAGCTTCTTCCAGACCAACACCGCGGTCGCGACGGAGCTCTACCGGCAGGCCCGCACCTGGGTGGACGAGGTGGCCCCGAGCACGCTCTGGGACCTGTACTGCGGGGTGGGCGGCTTCGCGCTGCACTGTGCTGCGCCGGGCCGCGCCGTCACGGGGATCGAGATCAGCGTGGAGGCGATAGCTGCGGCGTCGGGCACGGTGGAGAAGCTCCGCGGCGACGACGTCGTCGAGCGCTTCCGTGACGTCACGTTCGCAGCGGGCGATGCCACGGAGTTCGCCGTCGACCCGGCCGCCCCCGACCTGCCCGAGATGGTGATCGTGAACCCGCCCCGGCGGGGTATCGGCACCGACCTGGCGCAGTGGCTCGACACCTCGGGGATCGAGCACGTCCTGTACTCGAGCTGCAACGCGACGACGCTCGCCAAGGATCTCGCCGCGATGCCGTCGCTGCGTCCGGTGCGGGCACGCCTGCTCGACATGTTCCCGCAGACCTCGCACTACGAGGTGCTCGTGCTCCTGGAACGGGCGTGATCGGGCGGGCCTTGCCGGTGCCCCCGCTCGTCTCCCCACTCACGTTTTGGTTCGTCCCGCGCAGTCTCCTGCCGGGAGCCGCCCGGCGCCCCGTTCGACCGGCTGTTGTCGGGGTGCCCTTCGTCGGTCCGGTGAGAGTTCCCTCGACCGTGGTTCGGCCGGGACTCCGTCCCGTCGGACCGGTCCGGCCGGGCCGCAGAGCCTGAGTCGCCCGGCGGTTCCTTGTCCTTCTTGGCCTGGCCGGGCTGTGCCTCGTCCTTCTTCGCCTGACCCGGTGGTGCCTTGTCCTTCTTCGCCTGACCCGGTGGTGTCCCGTCCTCCTTCTTCGCGAGGCCGGGCGGTGTGCGATCTGTCCCCTGCTTTGCCGGCGACTCGGTCGCGTTCGGATCGCTGGGGCCGGCCGGGTTGCCGGCGTTGTTCGACTGGTCCGCCGGCGCGCCGTCCTGCTTGGCCAGTCCTGGCGGCAGATCGTCCTGCCTGGCCAGACCCGGGGGCAGCCCGTCCTGCTTGGCCAGGCCGGGTGATACCCGGTTGTCCGTCGCCACATCCGGCGAGACAGATCGGGTCGGCTCCGGCCTGGCCGCCGGCTCCTCTGCGGGCGATGCCGGTCCGCCGTCAGGGAGGACGGTCTTCGGCGCGGAGACGGAGACCGTTCCGGTCTCGAAGAATGTCGGCACGGCTCCCGCGTCACCGGCCACCCCGGTGGTGACGGCGGTGGTGAGGAAGAGTCCGCCGGCCACGGTCGCGGTCAGGCCGATCGGGTCGGTCAGCGCGCTACGGACGGTCAGGGCCACCCGCGTGCCCAGTGTGGCGATCCCGCCGCCGAGGCCTGCACCCGACGCGGCGGCGCCGACGCCGGCCGCCGCGGCCATAGTGCTCGCCTTCGCCGCTGTCGCTGCACCCAGCAGGAGAACGGGAGCAGCGGCACGAAGCATCCAGTAGGACTCCCGGACGTCGACGAACGCCCGGGTGCAGCCGGCGCACTGAACCATGTGGTCCTCGACCTTCTGCCGACGGCCGGGCAGCAGGCGGTTCCGGACGAAGTCGTGCATCGAGGCGCGGGTCGACTCGCACTCGAGGTTGTCGGCCGTGCCGGTGTGCGTCTCGGCGAAACTGCTCGCGAGGCGGTTCTCGGCGCGGCGCAGGCGCCGCTTGGCGGCATAGGGCAGCACGCCGATCTCGTCGGCGATCGCGGCCACCGGGCGGGATCCCACGTGGTGGTCCCAGAGCAGCTGCTGGTCCCCGGCCGACAGTCGCTCCATCGCCGCGGTCAGCACCTCGAAGTCCAGAGCTCGCCGGATCGGCGCGGTGACGACCTCTCTCAGTGCGGTCCGGTCGTCCGGCGAGGGCTCTTCGTGCGCCATCGCCAGGGCCACGTCCACCGCAGCGGCGCTCCAGAACACGACAGGGTCGGAAACGTTGCCGTGCTTCAGGAGCTCGACGCACAGCAGCTCGAGCCCGCGGCTCGCCGCCAGCTCTGGATCGATTCCGGGAACGCGCCGGGAGACCGTGAAGACGACGGCGCGGCGATGCGCTGCCCACTGGCTGAGGTCTGCGCTGGTGACGGTCACGCTTCCCCCCTCCTGCACGCGACAGGGCGCCGCGTGATGTCGCGTTGCACGAGACCTCGGGCGTGCATGCTCGCAAAGAATGCAGGCGCATGGAAGATGTCGGCGTGATCAAGTGCCGATCTTGGGCTGTCGCCCAGAAGGGCTGTGCGTTCGCACAGGAATGAAAGGTTGCGGGCCAGGTAAGGAGCCCGCACCGCCATCAGCCCCCGGCCGCTGACTGAGCGTCGTCGACGGCCTGTCCGGCACTGTCCGCTGCCGTGCCGAAGAGCAGACGCCAGATCTCGTCCAGCGTGGTGGTCGCGAGATCGATACCCGGTAGGTCTGCCAGACCCAGGCTGGCGAGCAGGTCCTCCACCGCCGTGCTGACCGGGCTCGCGGGAGTGCCCGGAGTGCCCGGAGCGACCGGCGGGTCGGGCGGTTCGGGTGGGCTGGGCGGCGGGCCCGCCGGTTCCTCGGGCGCGGGGGCGGTCGGGGGGACCGGGTCGGGCTCGTCCGCACCTCCGTCCGGTGCCGGGTCAGGATCAGGGCCGGGGCCCGGAGCCGCCGCCGGCGGGGCGTCGTCCGGCTCGGGCGCGGGCGCAGGCGCGGGGTCTGCGCCGTCCTGTCCGGACGGCACTACGGGGTTCGCTGCCGGTGCAGCGTCCTCCTTGGGCGTGGTTGCCGGGCGCGGCTGGGGGTCGGCCGGCGGGATGGACGGCGGCTGGTCCTGTGCCGCTTGGTCGGGAGAGCTCGGTGCGTCGTCGCTGCTGCCGTCACCGGCACCTGATCCGCCACCACCACCTGCGCCACCACCACCTGCGCCACCGCCACCGCTCCCACTGCCACCACCCGCGCCGTCGCCGCCGGGGGCGGTTCCGGTGTCCTGGATGGCCTGGACGGGTGGTTCGCTCTGGTTGGCGATCAGGGCCATGGCCCCGCCGCCGATCGCGAGGGCAGCCAGGACTCCGGCCGCGACCGCGGTCTCCTTCTTCCCGAACGACCGCGATTTGGCCCCGGCACCAGCGGTGCCAGTACCCGTGGTCCCGGTGCCGACGGCAGCGGTGCCGACGACGCCGGCACCGGCCGCCCCGGTGACCAGCCCGCCGGCGATGAGGTGCTGACCGAGGTCACGCAGCATCCAGGAGACCTCGCGCACGTCGATGAACGCACGCGTGCACTCCGCGCAGCCGTCCATGTGGACCTCCAGGCGCCGCTGCCGCCGGGGCAGCAGGCGTCCCTTGAGGTAGTCGTGCATCGCGGCGCGGGTGGTGCGGCACTCGGGCTCGTTGACGCCCTGGGCGTGCGCGGCGGCGAACGCGCCGGCGAGACGTTCCTCGGCGCGGCGCAGCCGCATGGTCACGGCGTGGGGGCGCACGCCGAGGCCGCTCGCGATATCGGTGACGGCCTTGTCGTGGACGTGGCGTTCCAGGAGGATCTGCCGGTCGTCGTCGCCCAGGTCGGACAGGGCGGAGCGGAGCATGCTGACGTCGGCCTGACGTTCCGCGTCGAGCTCTGCACCGGCGACAGGGGGTGCCAGGCCGTCGAGGGTGTCGTCCTCGACGGGGCGGGTGCGTCCTGCTTCGCGGGTCATGGAGATGGCTTCGTTGACCGCTGCGCGCCGCCAGTAGGGGGCGGGGTCGTCGATGGTGGTGCCGGTGGACACGAGCCGGACCATCTTCTCCAGGGCGCGGCTGGCCGCTTCCTCTGCGTCGATGCCGGGCACGCGGGCAGCGACCGAACGCACGACGTTGGGACGATGCACGACCCAGTCGTCGATCCGTAGGTCACCAGTCGTGGTCACGCGGTCTTGGCCCCCTCTGCCCATAGTGTCCGGTTTTGACGCGCTGGCCAATGATCGCACCACAACGCTGGTTTCGCGCAAGTCTTCAGGGTCGTCGGATCCGGGACTCTCGGCGGTGGTCGTGGTCCTGTTCATCGATGCCTACCTCCGGTTCGTCGCGAACGTGGTCGATACGGCGTCCAAGCCCTGCGGTCCGGCTGTCGCGTGGATCACCGCGAGTGCAACCTCGCAGGTGGCGGCGATCAGCTCGCTCGCCCCCCACGCGTCGGCCAGGCGGTAGAGATTGACGGCATCGCCGTCCGCGTACGCGCGCAGGTATTGGGCGCCCAGACGAACAAGTTCGGGGTGCTCGGTGTGTTCCATGTAGCCCAGACGCGCGAGGCGCCTGGATGTCACAGCACTTGTGGGAGTTTTTTCGATTTCTCCTGCTACATCCGCTTCGAGCCCATATTTGCCGGGGTGCGCGGAACTCGTTCACCGCGCGCCGCACGCCGCGATCCGGTAGGCCTGTGATCCAGGCCACATGAAAATGCATCCAGAGTGCTGTGACTTCCGGGCTCTGTTCGCGTCCTAGGTGCGACGCGGACAGAGTTCGGACCTCGCTGGGGGCGGGCCGAGCTCCGGCGCGTCGGACGGGAGCCGTGGCTCGGAGTGCGCTGGGGGCACGCCGAGCCACGGCTCCCGTTCTTCCTTTACCCGGCGCGGCCGGCGCACGTATCGTGGAGTCATGCGTTACGCACCCTCGCTTCTTGCATAGCCGCACCGGCTCCGCCCTCGATCGGGCACAACCGGTGCGGCCGCCCCTCCTTGTGAGGGGCTTTTTCGTGCCCGGACCCGATCGACGCACCGGAGAGCAAGAGCCATGAGCGATACGTACCGCACCCCAGGTGCGACGGGCGACGACGAGGCGGCGGGCCGCCCGTTCGAGGCGTCCGACGACGGCGTCCGCCCACGCCGCTATCTGCTGACGATGTTTCCGTACCCGTCGGGGGACCTGCACATGGGTCACGCCGAGGTGTTCGCGATCACCGACGTCGTCGCACGGTACTGGCGGGCAAAAGGCTTCGACGTGCTCAACCCGGTGGGCTGGGACTCGTTCGGCCTGCCTGCCGAGAACGCGGCGATCCGTCGGGGCGAGCACCCGGCCGTGTTCACTTCGGCGAACATCGCCACGCAGGCGGCGTCGATCCGCCGCTACGGCGTCTCGTTCGACTGGTCGCGTCGGCTGCACACCCACGAACCGGAGTACTACCGCTGGACGCAGTGGCTGTTCGCGCGCCTGCACGAGCGGGGGCTGGCCTACCGGGCGGCGGCCGAGGTGAACTGGTGCCCGACCGACAGGACGGTGCTGGCCAACGAGCAGGTGGTCGACGGTGCGTGCGAGCGCTGCGGCACGGCCGTGGTCGCCCGCACGCTGACGCAGTGGTTCCTGCGGATCACGGCCTACGCGGACCGGCTGCTGGACGACATGTCGCTGCTGGAAGCGGGCTGGCCCGCGCACGTGCTGACGATGCAGCGGAACTGGATCGGCCGGCAGGACGGGCCGGACGGGACCACCTACCGCCTGCATGACTGGCTGGTCTCCCGGCAGCGCTACTGGGGCGCGCCGATTCCCGTGGTGCACTGCCCGCGGTGCGGCGAGGTGGTGGTGCCGGACGACCAGCTGCCCGTCGAGCTGCCGCACCTGGAGGGCGACCAGCTGGTTCCCGGTGATGTCTCTCCGCTGGCCGGGGCGCACGACTGGGTGCGGACGACCTGTCCACGGTGCGGAGGCCCGGCCGAGCGGGACACGGACACGCTGGACACGTTCGTGGACTCGTCCTGGTACTTCCTGCGCTACCTGTCGCCGGGGTACGACGGCGGTCCGTTCCGCCCCGAGGACGCCGCTCGATGGATGCCTGCCGCGCTGTACGTGGGCGGTGTCGAGCACGCGACGATGCACCTGCTGTACGCGCGGTTCGTCACCAAGGTGCTGTACGACATGGGCTTGGTGCCCTCGCCCGAGCCGTACGCCCGTCTGATGAACCAGGGCCAGGTGGTCAACCAGGGCAGGGCGATGAGCAAGTCGCTGGGCAACGGCGTCGAGCTGGCGGCGGAGCTGGACCGGCACGGGGTGGACGCCGTCCGGCTGGCGATGCTGTTCTCCGGCCCGCCGGAGGACGACGTCGACTGGGCGGACGTCTCGCCCGGAGCGATGCGGAAGTTCCTGGCCCGCGTGCTCCGCCTGGCCTCGTTCCAGGGGTCGGTGACACCCGACGGGTCGGCGGTGTCCCTACGCCGAGCGGTGCATCGCACGGTGCACGACGTCGACGGGCTGGTCGAGGCCGGCCGGTTCAACGTCGCCGTCGCGCGCCTGATGGAGCTGGTGGGTGCGGCGCGGCGGGCGGCGTCGGGCGGCGGGGTGGACGCAGGGACCTATGGCGAGGCGGTCGAGGCGGTCGCGGTGCTGCTGAGCCTGTTCGCCCCGCACACCGCCCAGGCCCTGTGGGAGGGCCTGGGGCGCACGACACCGGTCGCGGCGCAGCCGTGGCCCGTCGTGGACCCGGCACTGCTGGTGACCACCGAGGTCGAAGCGGTGGTCCAGGTGGACGGCAAGGTGCGTGACCGGCTGCGGGTACCCACCGACGTCACGGCAGCGGACCTGGAGCTGGCCGCTCTGGCGCGGCCGGCGGCCGCCCGCGCGGTGGGCGGCCGGGTGGTGCGGTGCGTCGTCGTGCGGCCGCCCCGCCTGGTCAACGTCGTGTTGAGCTAGACCGCCGAGGTGGTGCCGTCTCCGTCGAGCTTCGCGCGCAGGGAGCGGAGCTCGACGAGGATCTCCCGGTTCTGTGCGGCCAGGGCGTCGAGCCGTTCGTCCTTCTGCTCGTCGTCCCTGCGCTCCTCCTCCGAGATCTCCTCCATGCCGTTGACGATGACGGCGATGAAGAGGTTCAGCACCGCGAAGCTGACCACCAGGATGTAGAGCACGAAGAAGACCCAGGCCCATGGATGGGCCACCATCACGGCGCGGGCGATGTCGGGCCAGGCCTCGCCCGTCATGGCCTGGAAGAGCGTGAACAGCGAGATCCCCAGGTTGCCGAAGTACTCCTCGGACGATTCGCCGAACAGTCCGGTGGCTATCACCGCCGACACGTACATGACCAGCACCAGCAGCGCGCCGACGGCGCCCATGCCCGGCACGGCCCGCAGCAGGCCGTCGACGACGCGGCGCAATGATGGCACCACCGTGATCACGCGCAGCACGCGGAGCACCCGCAGCGCGCGCAGGGCGGACAGGGACTCGCTGGCCGGGAGCACCGCGATGCCGACGACGGCGAGGTCGAACAGGTTCCACGGGTCACGGAAGAACGTCCGGCCGTTGGCGACGATCCGCAGGAGCAGCTCGAGCACGAAGAAGCCGAGCATGGTGTGGTCGATCGCGATCAGGATGTCGAGCGCGGTCCCGTCCACCATGGTCTCCGCACCCAGGACCAGAGCGTTCGCCAGGATCACGGTGAGCACGACGTTGACGAACCATCTCTGGTCGAGGAAGGCGCGCAGCCGCTCCCGTCCGGTGCGCGGTTCGATCCGTGGCTCGGCCGGTGTGCCGATCGCCTGGTTCATGCGGTCTCCCTTGCTGTCCCGTTCCCGGAGTCCTAGCTCCGGTCCTGCGCAGGCCCTTGCCCGGGCGAACTGTAGCGCGGCGGTGTTCGGGTAACCGGCTGGGCGCAATGTCCCGATATGAGACTGATTCGGCGGGTCCGGTGGCACGTCGGCCCAATCAGTGCTGAGGTAGTGCGCAAGCAGGCCAAACTACTCTGGAGGAAGACGCCATGGGCTTCTGGGCCTTTCTTATCCTCGGACTGATCGCAGGCGTGATCGCCCGCATCGTCATCCCGGGCAAGCAGCCGGGTGGCTTCTGGCTCACCCTGCTCCTCGGTGTGCTCGGCGCCATGCTCGGTGGTTGGCTGGGCGGCCTCATCTTCAACGTCAGCATGGACCAGTTCTGGTCCTGGCAGAGCTGGCTCTTCTCGGTGCTCGGCGCCATCATCGTGATCCTGATCGTCCAGGCGATCTTCGGCCGCAGGAAGGCCTGATCGCAGCATCCCGCGGCCGCGCCGTCACCGTCGTCCTCCTGACGTCGATGATCGGGGCGGCCGCGGCTGCGTGTACGGCGGGCGGCACGTCGCCGCCCTCGTCCACGCTCGGGCCGGTGCCCGACGACGTCGCCGCCCGCCTCAGCGTCGAGGTGGTCCAAGGGCGCACGCAGTATGCCGACCGCGAGGTCCTCCTCGAGGTCACCAACGGCTCGGACCGGACGATGACGCTCATCGCCGGAGCGTTGCACGCCGAGGGATTCGGGCCGTCGCACCTGGCCAAGGACCGACCAAGGGCCCTGCGGCCCGGTGCGACGCGCGACGTCCGTCTCGGACTGGGCCAGGCGCAGTGCGCCGGCGCCCCGGCCGGACCCGACGAGCCGGCCCCGGACGCCGCGCCGTCGGCCACGGTCACGCTGACCCTGGGCGAGGGCGACGACCAGGGGCCGGCCACCGACGTCGTCGTCGACGAGGTGACCGACACGGCCGGGAACCTCGCCCGCAACCACGCTGTGGACTGTGCCAGGGTCGCCGTCGAGTCCGGCGTGCGGCTCACCGTCGAGGCCGGTCTTCCGGTCGAGACGCGCGACGGCGAGCCGACAGCGCTCGTCGTGGTGCGGGTCGAGCCGGTCCCCGGTGGCCCGGAGGTCACGATCGACCGCATCACCGAGACCACGCTCATGGCCGACCCCGATGCCGGCACGATCCCAGGCTGGAGCGGTCGCGAGCTGGACGGTCAGCGTTCCGGCGAGATTCTTCTTCCGGTGGTGCCGGCCCGCTGCGACGCCCATGCCGTGGGCGAGGACAAGCGCGGCACGTTCCTGCCCGTCGAGGCGAGCGTCGAGGGCACGGCGCAGCACGTGTTCTACCTGCCGATGCCCGACGCGGCACGCGCCGCCCTGTACGACTTCATCGGGGACAGCTGCGGCTGGTCGGCGTCGCAGTAGCCGTCAGCCGATGATCGGGGCGCTCTCCGGCAACCGGTACAGGCGACCTCGGGCGCGCAGCGCGAGCGCGGTGCCGAGGGTGATCGGACCGAGCCGGCCGATGAACATGAGCACGACGAGCACCACCTGGTGGTACCAGTCGAGCTGTGCGGTGATCCCGGTGGACAGCCCGGTGGTGGTGAACGCTGATGTCACCTCGAACAGGATCTGGTCCACCGTGAACGGAGAGAGCGCCGTCATCCACAGGGTGGGGAGAACCACGATCGCCACCGCGAGCAGCGCAAGGGTGAGGGCCTGGCGCTGGGTGGCCGGCGAGATGCGGCGGTCGAAGACCGTGGCGTCCGGGTCGCCTCGCAGCTCGGACCAGATCACCACGGCGAGCACCGCGAACGTCGTCACCTTGATACCGCCGGCCGTTCCACCGGAGCCGCCGCCGATGAACATGAGGATGATCGTGCCGAGCCAGGTCTCCGTGTGCAGCTCGCCGGTGTTCACCGAGTTGAACCCGGCGGTGCGCGCCTGGGTCGACTGCGTGAACGAGGCGAGGACGCGGCCGCCGGTGTCCAGGCCGCCCATGGTCGCGGGGTTGTCCCACTCGGCGACGAGGAAGAACACGGTGCCGCCCACCAGCAGCAGCGCAGTCATCAGCAGCGTGATCTTGGTGTGGACGCTCCAGCGCACCGGGCGCACGCGCCCGCGCAGCACCTCGAGGACCACGGGCAGGCCGAGCCCGCCCACGATCGTGGCGAAACAGATCGGCAGGACGATCCAGGGGTCGGCCACGAAGTCCATGAGCGACAGCGAGAACAGGGCGAAGCCCGCGTTGTTGTACCCGGAGACGGCGTGGAACACCCCGTGCCAGAGCGCCCGGCCGAGCGGCTCGTCGTAGGCGACGGCGAAGCGCACCGTCAGGACCGTCGCGACGACGGCCTCGATGACGAGCGCGAGGATGACGACGCGGACCAGCGTCCGGCGTACGTCACCGAGGCTCACCGTCCGGGTCGACGCCGCGGCGACCAGCCGCGAGCTCAGGTCGAGGCGTCGTGAGACCAGGACACCGAGCAGCGAGGCGACGGTCATGACCCCGAGTCCGCCGATCTGGATGAGCACCAGGATCACCGCCTCGCCGAACCCGGACCAGAACACCGGGGTGTCCGTGACGATCAGCCCGGTGACACACACGGCCGAGGTCGCGGTGAACAGGGCCTCCATGAACGTGGCCGACTCGCCGGACGCAGCGATCGGGAGCAGCAGGAGCAGCGTGCCGACAGCTATGGCACCGACGAAGCCGGCGATCACGAGCTGGCCAGGGCGGCGCCGTAGTGCAACACCCCGCCCGCCCTCACGACCCGCGGGGCTGCTGAACCGCATCTGGCTACCGTCGGCTTTCGTTCGTCGTACGTCACGGTGGCGTACCGGCGCCGTGTGACGCCCGGCGGCAACGTTAGCCCGTGATCGACGCGGGAACGCGGAAGGCGCCGCCTCCGGCGTCGGGCGGGAACCCGGCGCGGAGGCGACGCCTCGCGATGAACTGCTGGTCCTGCGGCTGACGTCCTCAGGCTGAGGACTTACGGCTCAGGCCAAAACTTCAGACGACGCGGATGAACGTCGGGCTGTTCTGCCACATCTCCGTGTAGCGCACCGGCATGCCGGCGGCCCAGGCCTCGATGATCATGCCGTCGCCCGCGTAGAGAGCCACGTGGCCGGGCGTCCAGACGATGTCGCCGGGCTCCGGGTACGTGACCTGGTAGCCGGAGCTGAGCATCGCGCCGGACGAGTGCGGCAGGCCCACGCCGAGCTGCGCGTACACGTACTGGATCAGGCCAGAGCAGTCCATGCCCTCGGCCGGCGAGTTACCGCCCAGCACGTACGTGATGCCCAGGTAGTTGAAGGCGATGTTGATGGCCTGCTGGCCGACCGGCACCGGGTCCGGTGCGTCGACCGAGACGACGGCAGGGCCTTCGCCCTCCTCGCCGCCCTTCTTGCCGTCGGCGTCCGACGAGGTGCCAAGGGCTTCCATCTCGGTCGGCATCATTGCGTCGGCAGGGACGGTCACGGTGGGGGAGTTCACGACGGCCTGCTTGGCGACCGCGGTGAGGGAGTTCAGGTCGACCGAGTTGAGCTTGGCGGTCTTCACGTCGGTCTTGAGGTCCATCGCCGGGGCTGCGTGAGCCGTCGTCGCGATGGTGGAGATCAGGACGCCACCTGCTGCTGCGGCGATAGCACCACGGCGGGCGACGGTGCCGGCGTTCTCGGTGGCGGTACGAGCGAGGATGGTCAGCGGTGTCATGGCCGGGCGGCTGTCACGATGCCGTCCGCGAAGGGAGTTCGTCACCTAAATGTCTCCTGTACCGCCTGCGAGGTCAGCTGTCGGGTTCGGGTAGGAGTACACACCCGGCCGCACGGCTACTGGGGGGTTTCCGTCCGGCTTCACCCCGAGGACGACGATCCTGCTGTCGCCCGGGAAGTGGGTCCCCCGCTCCTGTCTCGAACGTCTGGTCATGAACCGGTGACAGGATTCGGCGTCCGGCTCACGACTCCCACCGTTGCGGGGGAGCAGAAGTCAAAGTACACACGTTCACGGGAAAAGTCACGATCGGGTTACGCATTACGGTCTGACCCCACGAAGACGCAGATTTACGTCGTTCCGGTCTTCAGCGGTTATGACCGACATCACATACATCCGCTACCGTTCGGCGGCATGGCCGAAAGTGCGTACCGCATCTCCGCCTGGTGGGTGCTTCTCATCAGTGCCGTCGCATGGTGGGTCTGCGGCTTCTTGCCGTGGCTTCTTCAGGCGTTATACGAGGTCACAGGCATTTCGGAAGGGTCGAGCCGGGGCGGCTCCACCTTTCTGCCCCTCCCCTTCACGGCCGACGACGCCGTGGTCGGTCTGGTCATCATGGCCCTGATCGGAGGGCTCCTCGGCGGGGTCACGGCGGGCCTCCCGGCCTCGGGGCGGGCGGGTGCCGGTGCTGCGATCACGGGCACCTTCCTCGCCATGGCAGGCACGGGGGGCGCCTCCTGGTGGATCGCGATGCGCGGGAGCGTGCCCGGTGACGCCGCGCCGCTCGGGATGCTCGTGATCGCCGGCGCCGCCGGCTCCGTCGGGCTCGGTGCCGGCCTCCTGACGGCGCT
The DNA here is from genome assembly GCF_042685865.1 of Promicromonospora vindobonensis. Classification (NCBI taxonomy): domain Bacteria; kingdom Bacillati; phylum Actinomycetota; class Actinomycetes; order Micrococcales; family Promicromonosporaceae; genus Promicromonospora; species Promicromonospora vindobonensis. The sequence continues at coordinate 2,482,945 of NZ_JBHUOG010000001.1, forward strand.
CGGCCCGGCAGCCCTGCGGGGTCTCGCGCTCGCCCTGCCGGTGGTGCTCCTCGACGGCTGGCTCTGGGGGCTCCTCCCGGGCAACCCGGTGTCCCCGACGGGTACGTGGTGGCTCTTCGCGGTGGCGCTGGGCATCGCGTTCGGCCTCGCCGTGGACAGCAAGCCCATCGAGCTCCTCGGCTGGCTGCCCGCCGCAGGGGTCGTCTGGGTCCTGCAGGCCGCCGGTCCGGCCCTCCTGGCCGTGCAGGACAACATCTGGCCCGGCTCGGCGATCACCGAGGACCCGTGGTCCGCTGCGGGCATCGTCTGGAACGAGCTTGCCGCTGCCGCCATCGTGTCCGACGGTCACCAGCTCGGCGCCTGGGTGGTCGCCCTGTTGCTCGGAGCGGCGATCGCGGCACTCCGGCTCTCCAGGGAGGCCACGGACGAGGGTGAGCTCTCCGAGGCCTGGGCCTGACCGGCGATCGGCACCACTACTGATTGCGATTGTGTAAATTTCACCCGCTACGAGCCATCTGCCCTGTTCTGCGCCTGTCCGGTACCCCTAGGTTTGGCCCGGTTCGGGGGTAATCCAGCCCCTGTGCAAACAATGGGGGCTTATATGGACAGGAAGTCAGTCGTCGGCGTCGCCACCTCCGCGGTGCTCGCCGTGGCAGCGCTCGTCGCGGTGGCGCCGGGTGCGCAGGCCGCAACCAGTGACCCCCTCCGGGACAAGCAGTGGGGCCTGGACCAGATCAACGCCGAGGCCGCCTGGGCGGCCAGCACCGGCGACGGCGCCGTGGTGGCAGTGGTCGACACAGGTGTCGACTTCGACCAGCCGGACCTGGCGGGCCAGCTTCTTCCGGGCGCCACCTTCGCGGGCTGTGCCGAGGTCCGCCCGTGCGGCGAAGGGGACTTCCGGGGCCCCGACGGCAGGAATGACGGGGACGAGCACGGCACGCACGTGGCAGGCATCGTCGCCGCCGCGGCAGACAACGGCATCGGGGTCGCGGGGGTGGCGCCGGGCGCCAAGGTGCTCCCGGTCAAGGTGCTCGAGGCGGGCTCCGGCTCGTCGCAGGACATCGCGGACGGCATTCGCTGGGCCGCCGACAACGGTGCGGACGTCATCAACCTCTCGCTCGGCACGGCTCCGGGCGGTCAGCTGCTGACGATCATCGGCGTCGACACCCTGATGCGCGATGCCATCGCGTACGCCCGCGAGCAGGGGGTGCTCACGGTCGCGGCCGCGGGCAACTCGTCGACCCCGCTGTGCAGCGACCCGGCGTTCACCAGCGTCGCGATCTGCGTCGGCGCGACCGACCCGGCAGGCGTCCACTCCTACTACTCGGAGCTGCCGGTCAAGCTCGACCTGAAGAGCGTCTCGGCGCCCGGGGGTTCGGGCGGCCTGAACGGATGCGACGGCGACGTGTGGTCGACGGTCCCCGTGGGTACGGGATCGGACACCTGTGCCGGCGGCAGCTACGACTCCTATGCGGGCACGTCGATGGCCACGCCGCACGTGGCAGGCGTCGCTGCGCTCCTCTTCGGGCAGGGCCGGAGCATGGCAGAGGTCGAGAGCGCGATCCTCGGCACGTCGCGTGACCCGCTGCTGGGCCTCGTGGGGGTGTGGACCCCGATCTACGGGTACGGCATCGTCGACGCGGCGGCCGCCGTCGCGTACTGACCTTCTGGTCGCGGGCGCGATCGCCGGGACGGATGCCCGTCCTTGGCGGTCGCGCCCACGACCAGAGGTGGTGTACCTGTCAGTACGGGCGGATGTAGACCGCGTAGTCCTGCCACTGGGCGGTGTGGCGGACCGGCGTGCCGTAGTTGGCCGCCTCCACCACCATGCCGTCTCCCGCGTACAGGGAGACGTGGCCCTGAGTCCACACGATGTCGCCGGGAATCGGCGTCGTGACCTGGTAGCCGGCGGCCACCATGGACGACGACGAGTGCGGCAGCTCGACGCCGAGCTGGGCGTACACGTACTTGATCAGGCCCGAGCAGTCGAAGCCTGTGCCAGGGGACTCGCCGCCGTACGTGTAGGCGATACCGAGGTACTGCATGGCGATCGCCACGGCCTGGGCGCCGATGGACCCGTCGGACGCGTAGTCCGGGGTGGCCGGCTCGGCTTCTTCGACCACGGCTTGCGCGTCGACCTCCGCCTCGGGATAGGTGGCGTCCTCCACGACGGGCTCAGGCTCGGGCTCTGGCTCTGGGGCCGGAGTGACCTTGACGGCCTTGCTCTCGATGCTGAGCTTCGCGTCGGTCGCGACCTGTACCGCCGGAGCTGCCGCGAGCTCCTTGCGGGCGTCCTGCGTCAGTGCGGTCATGTCGACGCTTGCCAAGCGGTTCGAACCGTCTCCCATGACGGCGTGTGCGCTGGGTGCGAACGCCGTCGCGAGAAGTCCGGACGATGCCGCGATCAGTGCGCCCGAGCGGGCAGCAGTGCGGGTCACGGTCATCAGGGGAGTGCTAGGAGCATGATCGGCGCGGTGTCGACCGCGTCGGACGGTGGTACTCACCGATGTTCTCCAAGTCGCCGGTTGCGCGGTGCCCGTACCTGACTGGGAATGGGGCCCGCGGTCGTGCCTCCGGTGGCACAACGGATCCGACGCTACATACGGCTTACCGCCTTGTCTCGATCAGATAACAGTTGTCATGAAGTATCAGGGTGTCCGAAACGCGCGTAACTTTTCGACCAGATGCCTTTTGCCAGCGTAAGGGCCATTGTTACGAGAGAAATGCGTATCTGGCAGGCATGAAAAAACACGGGAGGAAATGATGTGACACGCCGGTCGGCGGCGGCGTGTCAGTTGTCCCGGGCGCGAAGCTCCGACTCGGCCTTCAGGCCGGCCAGCTCCGCGTCCACGAGCCCCCGTGCCGTGGAGCCCTGGACCAGGTTGGTGAGCCCTGCGAGCATCCCGCTCTGCGCGACCACCAGCGTCACCTCGCACGCGGCGTCGGAGACCGGTGCGATCTGGTGCGCCGCGCCCGTGCGGACGCCGGGGGCAGTGCTCGACCAGGAGAAGCTGCGGCCCTCGACGAGGCCGTCCACCTCCCAGGTGGCCTCCGGCAGGCCAGGCTGCTGGATCTCGACGCGGGAACCGACGGCCATCCTCGTCTCGGGACCGAGGAGCGTCACGCGGGTCATGGAGGTGGTCCAGGTGGGCATGCGCTCGACGTCGGACAGCACCTGCCAGACGACGTCGGCGGGCGCCTCGACCTGGGTGCTGGTGCGGTAGGCATGGGCCACGGGCCCCAGGCTACGCGGGCTCGAGAGCAGCCGGCGCAACCTGGGGCCCGTGATGAACTGCCAGGTCAGGAGCCCGTGGACAGCTGGAGCGTCACCATGGCTCCCCAGGTGACGAGGGCGCCGGCCGCCGGGTCGGACGAGATGATCGTCCCCTCGGGCACCGTGTTCGACCTGGTGTCCTCGAACGTGCAGGTGAGATGCGCCTGCTGGCAGGCGACCCCGGCGTCCTCGACGGTCATCGCGGTGAAGTCGGGGATCTCGATGGCGCTGTCGGCGACCTCGGCGGGGAGGTCGGTGAACTCGGTCGTCAGATAGACGTCCGTGCCGTGCTTCGTGTCCTGCGTCTCGAGCGGCAGGTTCCGGGCCTCGTCATAGATCACGGTCCGCACCCTGTCGTCGTCGCCGTACTGGTACGTCGCTGCGGTGCCCCGGCGGTTCTCCGAGTCACGGGCGTCCTGCTCGACCTCGACGTCGGCAAGGCTGGTGAGCAGCTCCCACGCCGCGGCCCGCAGTTCCGGGGAGGCCGGTGCCTGGGTGGCCAGGCGGGCGGCGGCGTCGCGCACCGCCTCCTCGCGTTCGCCGGGGAAGTAACGGCTGAGCAGGGCGTCCTGCAGGGGCTCCGGCTCGGTCGGCAGCGCCTCCAGGTCCGCCCAGGTGTAGGTGAGGCTGTGCCCATCGATGTTGATGTGGTCGCCGAGTGCCATCAGCGCAGGGCCGTTCGCGGTGAGCTCGAAGTTCACACCGTTGCCGTACCAGCTCTCGCTGCCCAGCGAGCTGCCCAGCGGTGCCTCGGGGCCCGGCTCCGCGCCGGCCTGGCCCGGGGTGCCCCGGGTCACGACATGGAAGTACGTAGCGTCGCGCCAGCCCTCGGGCGGCACGACCGGTTCCACGGCCGGGTAGGTGGGCGTCTCGGTCAAGGGGGCACCCTCGCTCGACGCCACGGGTGACCCGCTCGGCTCCGGCGACGGCTCCACCTCCGTCGTCATCGAGCCGCCCGGCAGGGCAGTGCCAGGCGCGTCCAGGGTGGTGGCGGCCCAGGCTCCGCCGCCGAGCACCAGCCCCATGGCCAGGGTCATGCCGCCTATCCGGGCGGCGCGCCGCCGTCGGGCAACGGGGACGACGTGGGTGACATCGACGTCGATCGTCGGCGCGACCCGGTTGACCTGGCTGCGCAGAACTTCCGCGAACTGCTCGTCGTTGTTCATGACCCGCTCCTCTCGCTGATGGTGTTCGCCGCCGTTCATGGCCTGCCCGCCGGGTCCTCGGCCTCGAGCACCTCACGCAGGCGGGCGATGCCGCGTGACGCCGTGGACTTCACCGTGCCGATCGAGACGCCTGCCGCATCGGCTACCTCGCGCTCCGTGAGGCCCTCGAGGTGCCGGAGCACCACGATCCGGCGCTGCTTGGTGGGCAGCAGCATCAGCGCGCGGGACAGGCGGTCTCGCTCGGCGTGCTGGTCCGCCAGGCCCTGGCTGTCGTCCGTGGGGTCGGGCAGGGTGTCCGAAGCCATGAGCACCTCCCGCCGTCGGCGGCGCCACCTGTCGATCCGCAGGTTGGCCAGGATGCGTCGGGCGTAGGCGAGGGGCTCGCCCTGCCGCGCCTTCGGCCAGGCCAGGTACGTCTTCACGAGGGCTTGCTGCACCAGCTCCTCTGCCAGGTGGGTGTCGCCGCACAGCAACCAGGCGGTGCGGGCCAGCGCAGGGGTCGACCGGGTCATGAAGGCGGCGAACTCGACGTCCGTGTCCGCCACCACCACGACGTCGACCGCTTCGACCTTGCCGGGGCTCGAACGCCCCGCGACCATTGGCATGCTCATACCTCCTTCACGGCCCAGGGCGACGAAAGGTTGAGTGGACCGCTCGGCAGAAACATGTCGGTGTCCCTCCGTATCCTCGCCGCATGGCCACCCATCGGCTCACCGCGCAGCAGGCACGTCGTATCGCGCTCCGTGCCCAGCTGCTCGACGCCCGGCGGCCGGTCGACCTGGTGCACCTCGTGGAGGACCTGACGTTCCTCTCGGTGGACCCGACGTCGGCGGTGGCGCCGGCGGTCGACCTCATCGCCTGGTCGCGGCTCGGCGGCGAGTACTGGCAGGGGGCTGTCGACGACGCGATCGCCGACCGCATGCTCTTCCAGCTGCGCGGGACGGTGCGATCGATGAGCGACTTGCCCCTCTACCTGGAGCAGATGGGCCGGTGGCCGCAGAACGAGACGCTGCGGCAGTGGCTCGCCGACAACGCAGGCTTCGAGCGAGAGGTGCTGGAGCTGATCGAGGCCCAGGGGCCGGTGCTCGCCAAGGACGTGCCGGACACCGCGCGGGTGCCGTACACCTGGGGCGCCGAGGGGTGGAGCAGCCGGCGCAGCGTCGCCGAGATGCTCGAGGCGCTGAACATGCAGGGCAAGCTCGCCATCGTGGGGCGCAAGGGCAGGCAGCGGCTGTGGGACCTCGCGGAGCGGGTGTATCCGCTGGTCGAGCCGATCCCGCTCGAGCAGGCTCTGCGCGAGCGGGTGGAGCGGCGGCTGGCGGCCGAGGGCATAGCTCGTCGCCGAGCACAGGGGCGCGCGGGGGACGGCGTCTACTGGGTGGACCTGCCGGGCGAGATGGTCCAGGTCGAGGGGGTCGAGGGGGAGTGGCGTGTCGATCCGGAGCTGCTGGAGCGGGCTGGGGACGAGTTCGAGCCTCGCACCGCTCTGTTGTCCCCGTTCGACGCGATGGCCGCCGACCGGCCCCGCCTCCTCGACCTGTTCGACTACGAGTACCTGCTCGAGATGTACAAGCCGAAGGGCAAGCGGCGCTGGGGCTACTTCGCGCTACCGATCCTGCACGGGGAGCGGTTCGTAGGAAAGCTCGACGCCAAGGCGGACCGCACGGAGGGGGTGCTGAACGTCATCGCGGTGCACGAGGACCTGCCGTTCGACGGCGCCACGATGGACGCCGTGCACGCAGAGATCGAGCAGCTCGCGTCGTGGCTGGGGCTGGGCAGGGTCGACTACGCGAGAAACGCGTAGCCCACTCCTGACTCGTGGTCAGGTGGTTGAAAGTTTCACCAGTCCCGCCCACTCCGAAATGCGACTATCATCCGCGAGGTGACGTCGCAGATGATGGTCGACCTGGTTCCCGTGGACGAGGACGTGCTCGAAGACCTTCTCGCCCTGGCCGTGGCCGAGGCCCAGCCCGGTGAGGTGATGCCGCCCACCTCAGGGGAGTCGGCCACCGAGCCCCGCACCACGTGGACGGAGCCGCGCAAGGGCGCGTTCCGCGAGTACCACCGCCGGTGCCGGGTGAACCGGCACGCGCCGGTTCACGAGGTGACGTGGGCGATCAAGGCCAGAGGCAGGATCGTGGGTGCCGCGCGGCTCGCCCTGGCCGACGGCGACCCGGAGGGCCGGGAGGTCGGCCTCTGGCTCGGCGAGTCGTACCGAGGGCAGGGCATCTCCGGCGAGGTGGCCTACTGGGCGATCGCCGCGGCGCGGACCATGGACGCCAAGCGCCTGGTCGCCCGCACGACGGCGAGCAACCCCATGGCCCGCAGGTCGCTGGAGCGGATCGGCTTCGAGCTGGTCGACACCGGCGGCGAGCTGGTCGGCACCATCGCGCTGCCCTGAGCCGGCACGCCGGTGCGCGGCACAGCTCAGTCGAGGGCGAGGGCCGCGAGCTCCTCGCGGGTGCCCGCGAACACGTTCATGTCGATGTACGGCTCCACGCCGTCGTAGCCAGGTAGCCGGTCGCGGTTCGAGTACTGCCAGACCGTCCAGTCGCGACCGTCCGACAGCCGGGGCGCCCACGCCACCGACCGGATCCAGATGGGCAGGGCTGGGTAGCGGTCGGCGAGGTACAGGTCGTACGCCTCCCCGGTCGCGTACACGATCGGAGCGGCACCATAGTGCTCCTCGATGCCGGCGACGAGCGGGTCCAGGATCGCGTGCACCTGGTCCGGCGTCGGGTGGTCGTCGAAGTAGTCGCCGTAGAACTCGAGGTCGATGACGGGCGGGAGCGTGCCGGCGGTGGCCGGTACCTCGGACGCGAGGTGCGCGGCCTGGTCGGCACCCGGGCTCTCGAAGCTCATGAAGTGGTACGCCCCGACGAGCAGGTCGGTCTTCATGGCGTCCGCCCAGTTCGCGGCGAACCGCGGGTCGGTGTGCGAGGCGCCCTCGGTGGCCTTGATCCACGCGAAGTCGAGATCCTGCGCCGCCAGCACGTCCCAGTCGATCTCGCCCTGGTAATGCGCGACATCCACACCCCGTACGTCGTACCGGGCGGCGAGGATCCGGTTGGGCCAGACGACGCCGTTTGCCACCAGCATCCCGAGCAGTACCAGGACGGTGACGGCGGCCGCCGTCGTCCACAGGGCTGTGCGAGGGCGCCTTGCTGTGCGAACGCTCACTCGCCCGTCACGCCGCCCGCCAGCTCGACCGAGATGTCGAGATGGCCCGCGTGGCGGGCGTACTCCTGCAGCACGTGGAAGCAGATCCACGCGAGCGTCGGTGGGTCCTGGGTGAACCGGCCCCCGAGCGCGCCGCGCTCGTCCAGGGTGTGCGTCGCGAGCACGTCGCTGGTCACGGCTCCACCGGCATGCAGGGCCCGGAGCAGCTCGTCCAGGCCGACACCGTCGGGCACGGCCCAGCGCCCGTCCGGCTCCTGACCGGCGTTGTCACCCCACGGGCGGTCGACCGGCTCCGCCAGGAACCCCCAACGGAACCAGCGCTGCTCCATGTGCACCAGGTGGACCAGCAGCTCGAGCGGTGACCAGCCGGACGGCAGCCGAGAGGTGCGCAGGTCGACGTCGGACAGGCTGCGCAGCTTGCGGTCCACCGCATGCCGGTAGTAGTCGAGGTAGCCGGTGAACAGGGCAGCCGGGTCGGTCGAGTCGGACCGCGGCTCGTGGTCGGTGAAGGACACGTCGCGAGACTACTGCGAGACACTGACGAACTCGGTCGCCAAAGTGCTGTGACATCTGTGCGGCGTCTGCGTCTGTAGTGCATGACGCAGACAAAGGGCAGGACCTACGGGCTCGCTTCGAACCCCTCGGAGTGGGCAGCCCACCGCCGGGCCGTCGTCTTCTCCGTGCGCCGGATGTTCCCAGGGGTCGATGCCGAGCGCGCGGCGACCGAGGGGCTCGGGGAGCTGTGCCGCCAGATCGTGGTGCACGGCGCCGTCGACCGGCCCGCCGTGGTGTGGTGCGAGGCCGCCATCGCCGCGGCCGCGCGCCTGCGGACCGGGGCCGGTTCGCAGGCATGAACCGGCGATGGTGCGCCCCGTCCCCGACAGCCGAGCCACACGTGCGCATGTCGGACGCACAGGTCTACGGGACCTGTGCGCCCGACACGTTCGTCAGCGCGTGCTGCCGACCTCTGCGACGAACCGTGCGGCCCGCTCGCGCAGACCGGCGATGCGACGGCCGGTGATCAGGTCACGCATGGCCGGGTCGTTGCCTGCCTCCGTGAACGTCGGCTTGCGCCGGACGTTCCGTGAGCAGCCGAACTCGGTGCAGATCAGCGTGCCGATCGTGTTTCCGTTGCGCCCCGAGGCGCCGCCTCGCCGGGCGACGTACAGGGAGACGTCGTCGGTGACGACGACGTCCTCGCACCAGGCGCACACGCCCTTGGTGCGTGCGCGACCCCCCTTGGCGTCGGCGGAGCGCAGCAGCACGCCGGTCGGTTCGCCGTCGAGCTCGAGCACGACGTACGCGGACAGCGGCGCCTTGCGGTCGTGCCACCCGATGTAGTCGAGCTGCTCCCAGTCGAGCGCCTCGAGGTCGGGCAGGGTGGCCTGCGCCGCCTCGCGCTTGCTCGCGTTCAGGAAGGACGCGCGGATCTGCTTCTCGGTCAGAGGATTCATGAGGTGTTGGCTTCCGGTCGTTCGGAGGCCGCCGGCCGGTCGGGCCGTCGCGAAAAGCGTGCGCGACGGCGTCTCGGTCACCGATGCGTAGCGGGCACCGGGCCGCGGCAGGCGGCGGGGCAGGGGACGATGACGCGCCCGCCCTCTTCCGGCGCCCGGCCACGGCGCGCTACCGCCGAAGCGGTCGGGGCGCCGTGCTGGAGTGCGTGGTCAGAGAGTCGTGACGCGGGTCAGGGCACTGCCCGAGCAGGCCTGGACGGCCGCCCCGCATCCCGCGGTGAGAACCCGCATCTCTCGCTCCTCGTGTGTTCCGTGAGGCCGGCCGGGCAAGATCGCCGCACAGCCGACGGATCGATGCTACGCCACCGGATCAGCGAGATGCACGTGCTTTCCGGCACACTCCGCCGGGCCGTCCTGCGCCCCGGGCACCCTACCTGTCTGGTGCCGCCGCCCCATCCCAGACGGCGGTCTCGGGGTCCACGCCGGAGGCCAGGGCGTTGGCGTCGACGGCATCCCGGAGCCAGGTGGCGAGACCCGGCTCGATCTCGTCGTAGAACGCACGGAAGCCAGGATCCGCTACGTAGGTACGGCCGAGGCAGACGTGCATCGAGTGGGTGCAGTCGAAGTAGGTGCTCAGCGACGCCCGGTGCCGCTCGGCCAGAGCGTTCGCCGGCTCGCTGCCCGGCCGCACGCCGGCCCGCACGGCCACGGCCAGGTCGCCGTGCAGCACGTCGACCTGAGCCATGATCCGTTGCCAGTCCTCGGGGCTCCGGTCCGCCGCGCGTTCGGCATACTGCGCCCACTGCGCGCTGTCGCCCCAGCGGTCCCTGGCCTCGAGCGGCCAGGTCGGCTGCCAGGTCTCGCCGAAGATCGCCACCTGCTCCTCGGGAGAGAGCAGGACTCCGGACCGGCGGGCTTCGATCAGGCGGTCCAGTGCCTCCGCGGACCGCTCCAGGTCCCGGATGTGCTCCCGCACCTGGTCTCGCTGCCTGCGCAGGGACCGCTCCGCATCGTCGGTCGGTGCGTCCAGCAGGCCCGCGATGTCAGGGAGGGGCACACCGAGATCGCGGTAGACACGGACGCGGTGGAGCCGCGCGACGTCCGCGGCGACGTAGAGCCGGTGCCCGCCCGGTGTGCGCCCGGAGGGGCGCGCCAGCCCCAGCTCGTCCCAGTGGTGCAGCGCCCGGACCGTGACGCCCACGACGGACGCGGCGCCGCCGACGGTCAGGCCGTCCGGCGGCACCGCGTCGATCGTGCTCCGCTGTGTCATCCCCTCCAGTTTCGCAGCCGTGCGTCGCGGGCCGGCGTCGTCACGCCGTCGGCCTGTCGATCCCGATGTCACGCAGGTTCTGGGCCTCGACGCTGTCGGGGTCCCAGGGGCGGGCTGCCGTCATGATCACTCGCGCGTTCTCCGGCGTGACCACCTCGAGGTCGACCGAGTTCCAGGGCGTCCGGCGCGGACCGGTCGTGCTGCCAGGCAGCAGCTCTTCGCAGGCCGCGGCGATCTGGTCCACCTGGCTCAGGACGCACGAGAAGCTGACGGTCTGGGCGGGCGGTCCGGCGGGCGGTTCCGCCGGAACGAGCAGGACGTCCTGGAACGACCAGCGGCGCAGGTGGACCAGCTTGCCCGGGGCCGAGAACAGCTCGAAGAAGCCGAGCCCGCGGACCCAGAAGTCGGTGGACGCGGCAGGGTCGGCGGTGGGCAGGGTCGAGAACATCGGCATGCCGTAGAGGCCGCGGAACAGCTCGGGTGGCTCTGCGTCCAGCGCGGGCACGGGGACGGGGCTGATGTCGAAGGCAGGGTAGGTGTCGGTCATGGAGCCAGCGTCACCCCTCACGTAGCGTGAGGTTCAACCCCTGTCTCAACCCTGACGCGTGGTCTGCAGCTCCACCGGTGTCTGTGCCGCCGGGCGGTCGGCCGGGTCGGCGAGGTGGCCGGAGCGCTTCAGCCACCACTCGGCGAGCAGCGTGGTCAGCGGCGGGATCGAGGAAGCGAGTGCCACCAGCGTGCGGAACCAGCCCCAGCGCAGCTTGACCGCCACGAACAACGTGACCGCGACGAACAGCACGAACGCCCCGCCGTGGAGCCTGCCGAACAGCCACACCCCGAGCTCGGTGGTCTCGGTGACGTACTTGAGGAACATCCCGACCAGCAGTCCGGCCCAGGTGAACGCCTCGATCCAGGCGACGATGGCGAACAGGCGGCCGAAGCGGGACATCGCGGGCATGTGGAACCTTCCGGAGACGAGGCGGTGTTCCCCCAGTCTGCCCGACGTCGGACGGTGCCCCGTGCCGCCCCGCTACCGCAGACGTGACCGGACGGCGACGCCCGCGCACACGATCACCGCGGCCCCGCCGAGCACCGTCGGCCAGGTGAGCTGCTCGTGCAGCACCAGGGCGGCCCAAGAGATGGTCAGCACGGGCTGGACCAGCTGGACCTGGCTGACCTGCGCCATCGGCCCGATCGCGAGACCGCGGTACCAGGCGAAGAAGCCGAGGAACATGCTCACCACCCCGAGGTAGCCGAACAGGGCCCAGTCGAGCGGGCTGCCCGTCGGCGGGCTCTGCACCACCGAGGCGCCGGTGACGAACGCCATCGGCACACCCGCGAGCACGAGCGCCCACGAGATCGTCTGCCACGCCCCGAGCTCGCGGGCGAGCAGCCCGCCCTCCGCATACCCGACCCCGCACGCGAGGACGGCGCAGAGGAGCAGCAGGTCCGAACCGTGCAGCCCGCCGATGCCGCCGCCCTGCACCGCTGCGAAGCCGACTGCCGCCGTCGCGCCGAGCGCCGCCGTCACCCAGAACGAGGCCCGCGGCCGTTCGTGCCCACGGAGCGCGGCCAGCACCGCCGTCGCGGCAGGCAGCAGCGCGATGACGACGGCGCCGTGGCTGGCCGACGCCGTCTCGAGCGCGAACGAGGTCAGCACGGGGAAGCCGACGACCACGCCACCGGCGACGACCGCGAGCCGCGCCCACTGGGTGCCGCGGGGCAGGCGCTGGCGGGTGACCAGCAGTGCGACGGCCGCGAGCACCGCGGCGACGACCGCGCGGCCGCACGACACGAACAGCGGCGACATCCCCCCGCCGTCGACCACCATGCGGGTGAAGGGCAGGGTGAACGAGAAGGCCGTGACCCCGACCAGGCACCACCAGAGTCCGGCGCGGGAACTGGATAGCGGCGGTGCCAGGCGGCGAGTAGCGCTACTGTCTGTCGTCATGAATGACGATAGCAGTGCGCGGATCGTCGCCGGCCTGCACGAATGGCTGGCGGCGGCTCCGCCGGGAGCCCGGCTACCGTCCAGCCGGGCGCTCGTCGCGCAGTACGGAGCGAGCCCGGTCACCGTACAGAAGGCGTTGCGGACCCTGGCCTCACAGGGCGCGGTGGAGACTCGACCGGGCGTCGGCACCTTCGTTCGCGCGGTGCGCGTGCCGCGTCCCCACGACTACGGCTGGCAGACGGCGGCTCTCGGCCCGCGGACGCGACCGGTCCAGCAGCTCTCGCGGGCCCTGCACACCGCCCCGAACGACGCGATAGCGCTGCACTCCGGCTACCCGGACCGTGAGCTGCTCCCCGAGCGCCTGGTCCGTTCGGCGTTCGCCAGGGCAGCCCGGGGGGACGCCGCGATCACCCGATCGCCCGCCGCGGGACTGCCGGAGCTGCAGGCGTGGTTCGCTGCCGAGCTCGGCAGCGCGGCGCCCGTCGGCGTCACGCCGCCGGCACCGAGCGACGTCGTCGTCTTTCCAGGCAGCCAGACCAGCCTCAGCACGACCTTCCGCGCCCTGGCCGGCCCGGGCCGACCGCTCGTCGTGGAGTCGCCCACCTACTGGGGTGCGATCCTCGCCGCGCAGCAGGTCGGCGTGCGGCTCGTGCCGGTGCCCAGCGGCCCGCAGGGGCCCGATCCGGACGAGCTCGCGCGCGCCTTCGAGCAGACGGGGGCGCGAGCCTTCTACGCGCAGCCACGCTTCGCCAACCCGACCGGCGCCCGCTGGTCACCCGGCCTGGCCGACGACGTGCTCCGCCTCGTGCGGGAGCACGGCGCCTACCTCATCGAGGACGACTGGGCCCACGACTTCGGCATCACCCACGACACGGTCCCGCTCGCCTCCCGGGACGACGGCGGGCACGTGGTCTACCTGCGCTCGCTGGCCAAGAGCGTCTCGCCGGCGGTACGGGTCGCCGGGCTGGTCGCTCGCGGTCCGGCCCGCGAACGGATCCTCGCGGACACCCAGGCCGAGTCCATGTACGTGAGCGGCATGCTGCAGGCCGTCGCGCTCGACGTCGTCACCCAGCCCGCCTGGCGTACCCACCTGCGCGGCCTGCGCCAGCAGCTCGCCGGCCGGCGGGACCTGCTGCTCGGGGCCCTCCGGGAGCACGTCCCGTCGGCTCGGGTTGAGGCAGTGCCGCAGGGTGGCCTGAACGTCTGGGTGCGCCTCCCCGACGCCACCGACGTCGCGCGCCTGGTTCGGGACTGCGAGACGGCCGGCGTGATCGTGGCGGGGGGCGACGAGTGGTTCCCCGCCGAGCCGGCCGGCGCCTACCTGCGGCTCAACTACTCCGGACCGAACCCGGGGGCGTTTCCTGAGGGCGCGCGCGTGATCGGGGAGATGCTGGCGCGCCAGGAGGGCTGACGGCGCGCTGGGCCGCTGGCCAGGTGTCCGCGCGCTGGGTCGGTAGACCCGGCGCGCGGACGCGGCGTCACTCTTTCTTGGGCCCCACCCAGACCTGCTGGGCGTTCACGAACTCCCGGATGCCGTGCGGTCCCAGCTCGCGCCCGTAGCCCGAGCGCTTGATGCCGCCGCTCGGCAGTCGCGGGTCCGACTTCACTATCCCGTTCACCGTCACCTGCCCGGCGAAGATGTGCCTGGCCATCGCCTCGCCCCGCTCTGCGCTGGTCCAGACGCTCGCCGCCAGCCCGTACGGCGTGTCGTTGGCCAGCGCGAGCGCCGCGTCGGAGTCGTCGGCGGCCATGACGACGGCGACCGGACCGAACGTCTCCTCCGTGCAGGCCGCCATGCCGGGAACCACGTCGGTGAGCAGCGTGACCGGGTAGAACCAGCCGTCGCCGTCCGGCAGCTCGCCACCGAGCACGCACGTGGCACCGGCCGCGACGCTCTCCGTGACCTGACGGTGGAGGTTGTCCCGGAGGTCGGAACGGGCGATCGGCCCCACCTGGGTGGCGTCGTCCCGCGGATCGCCGACGACGAGGGCGCCCAGCCGTTCGGCGAGCAGCTCGACGAGCTCGTCGTGCACCGGCCGTTCGACGATGATCCGCTTGGCGGCGATGCAGGACTGGCCCGCGTTGATGATGCGGGACAGCGCGATGACGTCGGCGGCCTGGACCAGGTCGGCGTCGGCCAGGACGATGCAGGGGTCCGACCCGCCGAGCTCCAGCACGGTGGGCTTGATCTCGCTCGCAGCGATCGAGGCGACCGCCGACCCGCCGCGTTCGGAGCCGGTGAACGACACCGCCTGGATGCGCGGGTCGCGGATCGCCTGTTCCACGTCGGAGGTCTCCGCCAGCAACGCCTGGAAGATGCCGGGCGGGGCGCCGACCGCCTCGAAGACGCCGGCTATCGCCTCGGCACAGCCGGGCACGTGCGGGTCGTGCTTCATGACGCAGGTGTTACCCGCCATCAGTGCGGGTGCGCAGAAGCGGAAGGCCAGCCAGAACGGGGCGTTCCACGGCAGCACACCGAGGATCGGCCCGAGCGGCAGGTACTGGACGTAGCTGGACGTCGCGTCCGACTCGAGGAGCTCGGGGGACAGGTGCGCCTCTGCGTGCTCCGCGTAGTACTCGGCCGCCCATGCCGCCTTGTTGACCTCGCCCCGCGACTCGGCCATGGGCTTGCCCATCTCCTCGGTCATCACCATGCCGAGCTTGTCCACGTTCTCGCGCATGTACGCGGCCACCGCGCGCAGGACGTCGGCGCGCTCCTCGAACGACGTCGTACGCCAGCTCTCGAAGGCGGACTGGGCACGGTCGATGGTGGCGGTGACCTCCTGGGGCGTGGCGGCGGGAACACGGCGGACGACGGCACCGGAGGTGGGGTCGGTAGCGGTGAGGAAGCTCATGGTTCTCCTGTTCCTGCGGCTGTTCCTACGGCGGAGGCCGCTGCCTCGGTGGGCGCCCCGGCGCCGGTGTCCGGTTCGAGGTCGGCGACCGACGTCAGCGTCGCTGCGTCCGTCGCGTGCACGACGAAGTCCTCGTCGAGGCTGAAGAACGACTCGCACCCGTTGTCGGTGATGCGGATGGTGTCGGAGATCCCGACGGTCTTGTCGCCGTCGACGCCCCACATCCACGGGATCACGTGGAATGTCATGCCCGGTTCGAGCACGGAGAAGTCGCCGGGGTTGAGCGACAGGATGTATCCCTCGTCCCACGACGGCGGGAAGGCGATCCCGATCGAGTACCCGGACCGGGTCACCAGCCGGGCGCCGACGTCGTTGTCGGAGATGATGCGCCGCACTATCGAGTCGGCGTCCGACACCGTCATGCCAGGGCCCATCAGGCTCTTCAGCTCCGCCAGCGCCGCCTTCATCCGTTCCTGTGCCCGGTACATCGAGTCCGACAGCTCACCGGTGACCGCCGTGCGCATCATCGCCGTGTGGTACCTGCGGTAGCAGCCGCCGATCTCGAGGAGCACGTGGTCGTTCGGCTGGATGACGCGGCCCTCCCACGTGGCGTGCCCGATCATCGACCGGGGCCCGGACGCCACGTAGGGCATCACCGACGGGAACTCGCCGCCGGCCCGGAACATGGCCGACGAGATGGCGGCGGCGACGTCGTTCTCGGTGGCGCCCGGGATCGCGGCAGAGAGGCCTGCGGCCATCCCCGCCTCGGTGGCACGGGCGGCCTTGCGCATCACGTCGATCTCGACGTCGGACTTGCGCAGCCGCCCTGCCTCGACGATGCCGAAGCAGTCCAGGAGCACGCCGTGCTGGAACGACGTGTGGATCCGGTCCTGCTGGTAGGCGGGGAAGAAGTAGCTGTTCCGTTCGTACCCGACCCGCTTGTGCCCGAGCCCCGACTGGTTCAGCGCCAGCACGAGCTCCTGGATGGCGTCGCCCGTGTCGGGGTACGGCCGGGTGTGCTCGACCCAGGTGCGCTCGACGACGTTGGACTCCTCCATGGCCCGGGTGATCATCAAGGGCTCGCCGTCGAGCGGAACCACCAGCGCCTGGAAGAACGAGTACCCGGTGGTCTGGTAGTCGGTCAGGTACATCAGGTTCTCCGGGTCGGTGATGACCACGGCGTCCAGCCGTCGCTTGGCCATCCGTTCCCGCAGGTCGTGCAGCCGGCGCTCGTACTCCTCCGGTGGGAAGGTCATGTCCTCGCGGGGTCGCATCAGGCCACCCCCGCCGTCGTGATGGCCTTGTCGAGGATGTCCAGGCCCTCCGCGAGGTCCTCGTCGGGGATGGTCAGGGGCGGGATCAGCTTGATCACCTGACCACCCGTCCCGCACGGGCCGATCAGCAGGCCCGTCTCGAAGGCCGCCTGCTGCACCCGCTTGGCGAAGGCGCCGTCGCCGGTGTCCAGGGCCTGCATCATGCCGCGGCCCCGCACCTCCCAGTCCTGCTCCGGGTGGGCGGCGGCGATGGCCTCGAGGCGGTCCCGCATGACGGCGCCCTTGGACGCCACCGCGCTCATCAGCACGTCGTCCGTGAAGTAGTCCAGGGCGACGGTGCCCGCGACGAACGACAGGCCCTGGCCGCGGAACGTGCCGGTGTGCGCCCCGGGTGACCAGTTGTCGTCGACGGACGGCTTGTTCAGGTTCATCGCGATCGGGGTGCCGAAGCCGCCGAGGCCCTTGGCCAGGGTGATGATGTCGGGGTCGAGGCCCATGCCGTCGAACGAGAAGTAGCTGCCGGTCCGGCCGCAGCCGGCCTGGATGTCGTCGATGATGAACAGCGCACCGACCTCGCGGGCGAGGTCCTGGACCTGGTGCAGCCACGCGGGGGTGGCGAGGTTGACGCCGCCCTCGGCCTGGACCACCTCGACCAGGAACGCGGCCGGCGGCGTCAGGCCGCTCGACGCGTTGCGCAGTGCTGCCCCGTAGTCGGCGACGGCGGTGTCGCCGCCGGGTGACGTCTCGAACGGCAGGCGCACGACGTCGGTCAGCGGCACGCCGGCCCACTTGCGGAACGCGTCGTTGGCGGTGGCGGCCAGCGCCCCCAGCGTCATGCCGTGGAAACCGTTGCTGAAGGCCACGATCTCGCGTCGCCCGGTGGTCAGACGGGCCAGCTTGAGGGCGGCTTCCACCGCGTTGGTGCCGGTCGGCCCGGTGAACTGCATGCGGTAGTCCATGTTCCGCGGCTGCAGGACCACGTCCCGGAACTTCTCGATGAAGTCACGCTTGGTGGTCGTGTAGGTGTCGAGGCTGTGGGCGACGCCGTCGCTCTCGAGGAAGGCGATCATCGCCGCCTTCATCCGCGGGTTGTTGTGCCCGAAGTTCAGCACCCCTGCCCCGGCGAAGAAGTCGATGTACGACGTGCCGTCCTCGGCCGTCTGCCGTGCGTTGGACGCCGAGGCGAACACGGTGGGATAAGCGCGGCTGTAGCCGCGGACGCTGGATTCGGACTGCTCGAACGGGGTCATGTCCATGCGGCACCTCTTCGGGGTCGTACAAAGGGTTTCTTGTGGGTCTCCTCGTTGCCGGCGGTTGCCGGGATGGCAAAATGCGAAACTTCCTGCGACGGAGGTGTCTTCACCCCGGAGCAGGAAGCCAACAAGTACAGAGTGAACCTCAACCTGTTCAGGGGCAACCCCTGTTCTGGGACCACTTCTCGGCGGCGAGCTCGCCGAGATCCACGGCGCTGATCAGGGCATTTGATGCCGGTCCACAGCACGATCCGCTGTAGCGTCTCGACCGGCACTTTTGCCGATCCATTGCCTCGCCCACTCCCGCAGCCTGGAGGAGTCATGACCATCACCCACGAATCCGTCGCCACGCCGGACGGCGTCGTCCCGCCGCGGTTCCGTCCGCCGGCAGGTGCCTCCACTGCCTCGGTCATGACCCTCGACGGCGAGTGGGGGTTCCGGTTGTTCCCGCACCCCGACACGGGCGTGGACCGTGCCGAGCGGGGCGACGACTGGGACCGGCTGACGGTGCCGGGGCACTGGCAGCTCGCGGAGGCCCCGCACGCCTGGCCCTACGGGGTCCCCGAGTACAACAACGTGCTCTACCCGTTCCCGGTCGACCCGCCGCACGTGCCCGACGACAACCCGACGGGCGAGTACCGCAGGACGTTCCGGCTGCCGGCGGACTGGCCGGAGGGCGGCCGCACCGTGCTGCGCTTCGAGGGTGTGGACTCCTGGTTCCAGGTGGCGCTCGACGGCCAGGTGCTCGCCACGTCGCACGGCTCGCGCCTGCCCACCGAGATCGACCTCACCGACCGCCTGCAGGGCGGCGAGCACCTCCTCGCCGTCCGGGTCACGAAATGGTCGGCGCTGTCGTACGTCGAGGACCAGGACCAGTGGTGGCTGTCCGGCATCTTCCGCAGCGTCACGCTGGAGCACCGGCCGGACGCCGCCCTCGACGACGTCCGCGTGCACGCGGACTACGACCACACCACCGGCGTCGGCACGCTGCGAGTTGACACGGCGACGGTCGTGGGCGGCTCTGGGCCGGTCGCCGCCCGGGTCGCGGTACCCGAGCTGGCCGTCGAGGCGGCGGCAGGCGAGGAGCTGCGCGTGCCCGTCGAGCCGTGGAGCGCCGAGCAGCCGCGGCTCTACGACGTCGTCGTCGCTACGGACACCGAGACCGTCACGCTCGCGGTCGGGTTCCGCAGGGTCTCGATCGAGGACGGCGTGTTCCTGGTCAACGGCCGGCCGATCAAGCTCCGCGGCGTGAACCGGCACGAGTTCGATCCGCTGCGTGGCCGTGCGGTGACGCCCGAGCGGATGCTCGAGGACGTGCTGCTCATGAAGCGGCACCACATCAACGCCGTCCGCACGAGCCACTACCCGCCGCACCCGCACTTCCTCGACCTGTGCGACAGGCACGGCCTGTACGTCGTCGACGAGAACGACCTGGAGACGCACGGGTTCCAGCCCGGCGGCTGGGTCGGCAACCCCGTCGACGACCCTGCCTGGACCGAGGTGCTGGTCGACCGGGTCACCCGGACGGTGCGCCGCGACGCCCATCACGCGAGCATCATCATGTGGTCGCTGGGCAACGAGGCGGGCGGCGGACGGAACATACCGGCGATGGTCGACGCCGTCCGGCAGCTCGATCCGAGCCGGCCGATCCACTACGAGGGCGACTTCTCGAGCGACCACGTGGACGTGTACTCGCGGATGTACGCGGACAGCGAGGAAGTGGAGCTTATCGGCCAGGGCATCGAGCCACCGCTCGAGCGTCCCGACGTCGACGCCCGGCGCCGGGCCATGCCGTTCCTCCAGTGCGAGTACGCCCACGCGATGGGCAACGGCCCGGGTGGGCTCGCCGACTACGACGCGATCTTCGACCGCTATCCGCGACTCCTCGGCGGCTTCATCTGGGAGTGGATCGACCACGGGCTGACCCGTGCCGATGCCGAAGGGAACCTGTTCTCGGCGTACGGCGGCGACTTCGGCGAACGGTTCCACGACGGCACCTTCATCGCCGACGGCCTGCTGCTCCCGGATCGCACCCCCTCGCCGGGCCTGCGCGAGACGGCGGCGGTGTTCGCACCGATCCGTATCGACGCCCGGCCCGACGGCTCGCTGCTGGTCCGTAACCGCTATGCGTTCCGGGACACGAGCCACGCCGAGTTCCGCTGGACACTGCACCGCGGTGAGCAGGAGCTGGCTACGGGCACCCTCGACCTGGTGCTCGACGCCGGCACCGAGGCGGCGGTGCGGCCGCCGTCCGGCCTGCCGCTGCTGGAGCCCGGCGAGGCGCCGGTCTGGTGGACGGTGCGTGCCGTCCAGCAGAAGGCGGAAGCGCTCGAGGAGGCGTGGCTGGAGCCAGGGTTCGAGCTCGGTGCGGGCCAGCTGCTCCTGGCGGAGCCCGCGTCTCTCTCCGCTCCTGCCGGACGGGCCACCACGGAGGCCGACGGCGGGTTCCGCGCCGGCCCGGCCGCGTTCGACCACCGCGGCGAGCTCCGCTCGCTCGCGGGCCGAGCGGTCCACGGGCTCCGGGTGGACGCCTGGCGGGCGCCGACCGACAACGACCGCCGTCCGGCGAAGTGGCGTGGCGAGCCCGCGGACGCCGAGAAGTGGCGCGGCGCGGGGCTGCACCTGCTCGCCGAGCGCAAGGACGGCGTGGGTGTCACGGACGACGGTGCGCTCCAGATCGACGCCCGGATCGCCGGGCCGGCCACGCGAGCGGGCTTCGCCACGCGCTACCGCTGGCAGCCGGTCACCGACGCACCGGACGCCGTCGACCTCCTCGTCGACATCCGGCCGGAGGGCCGTTGGCCCGAGAGCGTCGCCCGCCTCGGCCTGCTGCTCGTGCTCGACGAGCCGCAGGCCGCCGAGACGGGCGTGCGCTGGACGGGCCTCGGCCCGGACGAGTCGTACGCGGACTCGAAGCAGGCGGCGCTCGGGGGCGCGTGGCGGCACACCGTCGCGGACTGGCAGACCCGGTACACCCATCCGCAGGAGAACGGCGCACGACGCGGTGTCACGAGTGCCACCCTGTCGTTCGCCGACGGCTCCGGCCTACGGATCGACGCCGGCGACGTGACCGTCGGGGCCCGGTCGCAGCTCGGGATCGAGCTGTCGCTGCGCCCGTGGTCCGACGAGGCGCTCGATCGCGCGGCCCACCCGCACGAGCTCGTGCCGGACGGCCGGCTGTGGCTCCACCTCGATGCCGCCCAGCACGGTGTGGGGAGCGCCGCCTGCGGACCCGGTGTCCTGCCGAACGCGCAGCTGCACGCCGCGCCCGTCCGGATGCGCCTGCGGTTCACCACTCTGTGAGCACATGCCCGCCCTGCCCGGCGGGGCGGGCATGATGTATACAAGGACGGTCATACAAGGCTGGT
The DNA here is from genome assembly GCF_042685865.1 of Promicromonospora vindobonensis. Taxonomy (NCBI): domain Bacteria; kingdom Bacillati; phylum Actinomycetota; class Actinomycetes; order Micrococcales; family Promicromonosporaceae; genus Promicromonospora; species Promicromonospora vindobonensis. The sequence goes on from NZ_JBHUOG010000001.1 coordinate 2,503,990, forward strand.
CATCCAAGGACGACGACGAGGAGTACACCGTGAAGATGGGCTTCCGCTGGTACGGCGACGGCAACGACACCGTGACCCTGGATCAGGTACGCCAGATCCCTGGCGTGGAGACCATCGTCTGGAGCCTGCACCAGAAGCAGGCCGGTGAGGTGTGGGAACAGGCGGAGATCGACGCGGAGGTCGCGCGGATCACGGGCCTGTCGGACGAGGCGCGTGCCAACGGCGTGACGCGCACGTTCGACGCGGAGGTCGTCGAGTCGGTCAACGTGCACGAGTCGATCAAGCTTGGCCGGACCGTCCTCGGGATGAGCAGGGACGAGGCGATCGCGAACTACATCACGACGATCGAGCGGCTCGGCCGGGCCGGCGTGAAGGTCGTCTGCTACAACTTCATGCCCGTCTTCGACTGGCTGCGCACCGACCTGTGGCACCCGCTGCCAGACGGCTCGACCGCGCTGTACTACGAGAAGGCGGTCGTCGACAAGATGTCGCCGGAGAGCCTCATCGCCGACATGGAGGCCAACACGCACGGGCTCACCCTGCCCGGCTGGGAACCGGAGCGGCTCGCCAGCTTCCATGAGCTCAACGCGGCCTACGAGGGCGTGACCCACGACGACATGTACGAGAACTACAAGTACTTCCTCGACGCCGTGGTCCCCACCTGCGAGGAGTACGACGTCAAGCTGGGCGTGCACCCCGACGACCCGCCGTTCGACGTCTTCGGCTGGCCGCGCGTGGTGTCCAGCAAGGAGCGCATCGCCCGGGTGCTCGACCTGCACCCCAGCCCGTACCACGGCCTGACGCTGTGCCTGGGCAGCTTCTCCGCCAACCCGGAGCACGACGCGGTCGACGCCGTGCGCACCTTCATGGACCGCATCCACTTCTCGCACGTGCGCAACATCAAGCACTTCGCAGGCGGCGACTTCAGCGAGGTGGCGCACCGTGCGTCCGAGGGCAGCGTCGACACGACCGGCATCATGAAGGCCTACGCAGAGGCCGGCTACCAGGGCTACATCCGGCCCGACCACGGCAGGCACCTGTGGGACGAGAACACCACCAACAAGCCCCGCCCCGGCTACGGCCTCTACGACCGAGCGCTCGGCATCCAGTACCTCCTCGGCGCCTGGGACGCGTTCCACTACCAGGCCTGAGCGGCAGCGCGGGGCCGATTTTCCGTGGCGGTCTGCTCCGGCACGGGTCCACGATGTTCGTATGGACCCACAGGAGCAGGCCGAAGAAGCCCTGACGACGCGCTGGACGCAGTCCACAGTCTTTCCCGACATGTGGGCCGACCCCGACGACGACCCGCGCGAGACCGAGACCCCGCCCGACGACGAGCGCGGCCTGCTGCTCGACTACCTCCGCTACTACCGGCTCACCGTGGAGATGAAGTGCGGAGGGCTCGATGCCGAGCAGCTCGCCCGCCGGTCGGCTCCGCCGTCCACCATGTCCCTGCTCGGTCTGGTGCGGCACCTCGCCGACGGCGAGCGGCACCTGCGCCGGGTGATGGCGGGCGAGGACGCCCCCGACCTGTACCGCACCGAGGAGGACCGCGACGCGGAGTGGAACGGCGCGGTCGCCGACCCAGCGGTCGTCGAGGATGCCTGGCGGCAGTGGCACGCCGAGATGGAGGCCACCGACCGGTACCTCGACGGTGTCTCCGACCTCGGCACGTGGAACACCGGCGCTTCGGACTTCGGCCCGGAAGGCGCCGACCTGCAACTTCGAGATGCACTCGTGGGGCAGATCGTGGAGTACGCCCGGCACAGCGGGCACGCGGACATCCTGCGTGAGCGGATCGACGGTCGCGTGGGCCAGTAGCATCTGCCCATGTCACCGACGTTCGTGCTCGTCCACGGCGCCTTCGCCAACTCGTTCTCCTTCGCACCGCTCCAGGCCGAGCTGGCGCTGCTGGGCCACCGCTCCGCCGCCGTCGACCTGCCCGGCCACGGATTCGAGGCGACCTACCCCGCCGCATACCAGGCCCCACAGGACCCCGCGGGCCTCGCGACGACGCCCGGCAGCATCAAGGGCGTCACCCTGGCGGACAACGCGGCCCGCGTCATCGAGACGCTCGAGCGCGCCAAGCAGCGCGGACCCGTGATCCTGGTCGGCCACAGCCGAGGCGGCGCCACCATCACAGCCGTCGGCAACGCCCGCCCCGACCTCGTCGACCGCATCGTCTACGTCTCCGCCTGGGCACCCGTCGACCTCGACGTCGGCGACTACTACGCAGAGCCCGAGATGGCCTCGGTCGACCCCATGGCGCTCGCGGGCGCGATGGTCGCCGACCCCGCCGCCGTCGGCCTGCTGCGGTCCAACTTCCGTACGGCGGACCCGGCCGTGCTCGCGGGTTTCAAGGAGGCGTTCCTCGCCGACGGGACCGACGACGAGTTCCTCACCTTCCTCAACACGTTCCAGCCCGACGAGAACCTGGACATGGGCACCTCGGCCGACCGCGCGCAGGCGAAGACCTGGGGCACGATCCCCAGGACCTACGTGCGGCTCAGCGCGGACACGAGCATCCCGCCGGCGATGCAGGACCGGATGATCCGTGAGGGTGACGCGCTCACCCCGGACAACCCGTACGACGTGCACACCCTGACGTCCAGCCACCTGCTGTGGCTGGTGCGCCCTCGCCCGGCGGCCGAGGTGCTGGCCGGTCTGGCCGGGCTCAGCCGCTGACGACCGCTGCGCCCGCCTCGAAGAACAGGGCCACGGTGACCGCACCGGGGTCCTCGACGCCGAGCGCCAGGTCGCCGACGTAGCTCGCGCGGCCGCGCGCCGCCAGGAGGCCGGCGGTCGAGGCGGCGCCGGTGCGAGCCGCCTCCGCTGCCGACGAGAGCGCCTTGTCGATGGTCAGGCCGCCGGTGGACGCGTCGAGCAGGGCCTGAGCGGCAGGGGCGAGAGCGTCGATCATCGTGTTGTCCCCGACCGAGGCGCCACCGAGCTGCTGGACCTTGGCCAGACCAGCCGCCATGCCCTGGGCCAGCAGGTCGGTGTCCGCACCGTCGGGGGCCGACGACCTCGAGATCGCCCGGAACCACATGCCGAACAGGGGCCCGCTGGTGCCGCCGGTGGCGAGGAACCCGTTGGCGGTGGCCGTGAACACCGACGCGAAGGTCGCGTCGTCGGCGGTGGGCAGCTCGGCAGCGACCTTGCGCAGTGCCGAGGCGATGTTCGTGCCGAAGTCGCCGTCACCGGCCTGGCGGTCGAGGTCGGTGAGCGCCTGCTGGGCGTCGTGGAAGTCGGCGGTGAACCTGTTCATCCAGCTCAGCGCCAGCGCGCCGTCGATGTGGTCGGTCATGTCTGTCTCCTGTGCTCGGTGTGGGTCTGTGCGGTGCCGGACCGGGGGCTCGTTCGTGCGGGTCACCACGTGAGGGACGGCGTCCGGACGGGTGCGTCCCAGGCGCTGACGAGGTCGTCGTCGGCGACCGTGAGGGTGACCGAGGCGCCGTGCATGTCCAGCGAGGTCACGTACGAACCGGTCAGGGTGCGGGCCACCGTGATGCCACGAGCAGCAAGAAGCCGGTGGACCTGCCGGGTGATGATCGCCAGCTCGAGCGGGTAGGTGCTGCCCAGCCCGTTGACCACGGCGATCACGCCGTCTCCTCGCCCCAGCGAGAGGTCCTGCACCAGGGGGTCGACCAGCTGCTCGACCAGCTCGTCGGCCGACGCGAACGGGATGCGGCCCGTGCCGCGCTCGCCGTGGATACCGACACCGAACTCGACGAGATCGCCGGGCAGGTCGAAGGCGGGTCGTGACTCGCCGGGGTGCGTGCAGGCGTCCAGTGCGATGGCGAGGCTGCGGGACCGGGTCACCACGTCGCGGCCCCTGGCGGCGACGGTCGGCAGGTCGGCGCCGGCTTCGGCTTCGGCGAGGGCACCACAGACCTTCTCGACCACCACCGTTGCCGCGGTCCCACGCCGACCGGGGCCACCGTTCGTGCTGGTCGTGGCCAGGTCGTCGTCGACGAGCACCGACTCGACGGCGACCTCGTCCTCGGCGAGCTCGGCGGCGATCTGGAAGTTGAGCACGTCCCCGGTGTAGTTCTTCACGATGTGCAGCACCCCGGCGCCGCTGTCGGCCAGCAGCGTCCCCGCGCGGACCTGGCTGGCGGTCGGGCTGGCGAACACGGCGCCGGCCACCGCGACGTCGAGCATCCCGGTGCCGACAAGTCCGGCGTGCAGCGGCTCGTGCCCTGAGCCACCTCCGGACAGGAGCCCGACCTTCCGGGTGGCGGGCTTCGCGCGTGAGACCAGGCGCTCGGCCGGGTCGAGCTTCAGCAGTCGCGGGTTGGCCAGCACAAGGCCCTCGAGGGCCTCGTCGATGACGTCGTCCGGAGCGTTGATGAACTGGCGGCGTGCAGGCGTTGACATGGCTGCTCTCCCTTGAACCGCGGTGCGACCGTCTTCGGCCCCACCGAATGGCATTCGGCATTATCGAATGCTGTCCCTGCACAGAGATGTTGTCAAGACGCGTGGAACCGGGGCCGGCCGCCCGTGATCGAGCGCCGGCAGGGGCGAAGCGCAGGCCTATTCCTGCGCGACGGCCTCGACGAGGGCGATGACCAGCATCGTCGCCGACGCCGCCCCGGGGTCCACGTGGCCGATCGACCGCTCGCCCAGGTAGCTGGCCCGGCCCTTGCGCGCGAGCATCGGCGCGGTCGCTTCGCGTCCGGCGACGGCGGCAGCGGCGGCGGACGCCGTCGCCTGACCGAGCCCCGCACCGTCGTCGGCCGCCTGCCGCAGCGCCTCGACGGCGGGGTCGAGCGCGTCGAACATGGTCTTGTCGCCGCTCTCGGCGCTGCCGCGACGCACCAGCTCGGCCAGCCCTGCTCGCAGGCTGTCGGCCAGCTCGCCGGGATCCAGCCGGGTGCGCTCGCCGGCGACGGCGCCGGCGCCCAGGAAGAGGGCGCTGTACAGCGGCCCGGCCGCACCGCCGAGCGAGGTGAGCAGGTCGTTGCCGATGTGCTGGAGGAGGGCGCCGGTCGAGGCGTCGGACCCGGCGTCCTGCTGCGTCAGCGTCTCCACCACCTGTGCAAGGCCACGGTCCATGTTCACCCCGTGGTCCGCGTCCCCGATCGCCGAGTCGAGCTCGGTCAGGTAGGCGCGCTGCTTGGCGACGATGTCGTGAAACCGGGCCAACCAGTCGATGATCACCTCGTTGGTCACTGCGGTGGCCATGCTCTGTCCTCCCGTGAAGCTCCGGATGGGTGGCGCCGGATCGGTGGCACCGTGCACGCCCGCCCCTGTACGGAGCGTGCCATACGGTGATTGCCCCGGCCTGCGGGTGCGGCCGGCAGCGACAGCAGGGTCCCGTCGTCGGAACCTCATTCGGTAATGCCGAAGCCTCTCCGCTGTCGCGGGACCGTGTCAAGGCTCCTGTGTACGGTTGCCCACAGGGCTCCTCACGCAGAGGTGGAATCCGAGGAGGGACAGACCCGTGATCCAGGCCATCGACCGCGCCGCCAAGGTCCTGTCGTCGTTGCAGGGAGCGCGGCGGCTGGGGATCTCCGAGCTGTCGAGCACGCTCGCCCTGCCCCCGTCGACGGTGCACGGCATCGTCAAGTCGCTCCAGCAGCACGGCCTGGTCGCCAAGGAGCCCGGGGGCAACAGGTACATGCTCGGACCGGCACTGCTGAAGCTGAGCAACGTCTACCTGGACACCCTGGACGTGCGTGCCCGCGGCATGCGGTGGACCCACGAGCTCGCGCGCCGCACCGGCCTGGCGGTGCGGCTGGGGGTACGGCTGCTGGACGAGGTCGTCATCATTCACCACGACAGCCGGCCGGACGGCAGCGAGCAGATGCCCGAGACCGGCCTGGCGATCCCCGCGCACGCCTCCGCCATGGGCAAGGTCCTGCTCGCCTACCAGCCGCACGAGCAGGCGGCCTCGCTGAGTCTGCGCAGCCTGACCGGAGACACCATCACCGATCCCGGGGTGTTTCGCGCCGACCTCGAGAAGGTCGTCGACGAGGCCCTGGCGACGGAGAAGAACGAGGCGATCCTGGGGGAGTCCTCCGCCGCGGCGCCGGTGGTCGACCACTCCGGTGCGGTCGTCGCGGCCGTGGCCGTGGTCATGCCGACCACAGAGTTTCCCCCCGCGCCGACGGTGCTCAACGACCTTCGTGAGACGGCCCGCAACATCTCCCGCGAGCTGGGTGCCGCCCAGTGGCCGCCGTTGACGGCAGCCACCCGGTGACTCCACCGGTGTACGCGACGTGGGGGGAACGCGTCATCGCGGCGGTACTCGACAACGCGATCCTTGCCGGGGTCACCTGGCTGGCACTGGGGACGGGGATCGCGCAGCCCACGCTCACGCCAGGGCTCTGGCGCGACACGAACGCCGAGCAGGGATCGCTCACAGGCTGGATGATCCTGGTGCCGATCGGCGCACTGGTGATCCTGCTGGTGCTGCAGGCCACGACCGGGTGGACCCCCGGCAAGCTGGTGGTGGGTATCCGAGTGGTCCGGGACGACCCTGCCGGGCGACCAGGGCCGGCCGGGCTGTGGACGACGGCGGCTCGGTGGGTCCTGCACCTCCTCGACGCGATCCTGCTGATCGGATACCTGCGTCCCCTCTGGCACCAGCAACGGCAGACCTTCGCCGACGGGATCGCGCACACCATCGTGGTGCGGGCCCTCCCCCAGCTCTCCCGACGTCCACGCATCGCCGCCTATTCGGCAGCGCTGGTCGTGTGCGTCCTGGGCATCGGGTACGGCTGCGTGCCGATCAGCAGCGTTGGCTCCGCGCCGGTGGACGACGTGATCTCGTGCGGGCAGGAGCGCCAGGGGCCTCTTCTGACGACGGGGAACATCACGCTCGGTGGGTCGACGGAGTTCGCGCGGGACCGCCGGATGTGGACGGTCCGGGAGAGCCGGACCGCGCTCCCCGGCGCGACGATCTCCTGGACGAGCGATCCGTCGGTGCGCGACGCTGACTACCGGGTCGAGCTCGACGCCTTGGCGCGCTCGGCGAGCGGCGGGCCAGTGGTCTCCCGGTTCTGGGACCTCGGAACGGGTGGCGTCGCCGATCCGGTGGGTGATCACGACGTCACGCACACCCGGAGCATCTCGCCCGAGGGGGACACCCACGTCGCGAAGGTCGAGATGGCCGACTCCGACGACGTCGCCGACCGCCTCGGAACGGACCTGATGCTCGACGTGCGGCTGATCGCCGACGGGGAGATCGTGGCGGCGTGCGGCGGCACGATGAGCTACGGGACCGTGAACCACGCCGGGTACTGACGACATGTCGTGCTCCGCACAGAGGTGCGGAATGCGTTGAAATACGCGAATGTGTACTCCGTCGCGGTCCGCGCGGCCTGACGGAGGTGTGCGCGTGTCCGAGAACTCCTTTCCGGATGCCCCTGGCGCCGTCCGGCGGGCCCAGAACAGCGATGCCGTGCGGAGCCTGGCCCGAGGCGGCTACATCGCGTCGGGCGTGCTGCACCTGCTGGTCGGCTGGCTGGCGGTCCAGCTCGCGCTGGGCCGGCCCGCGGCACAGGCGGACGGTTCGGGGGCCTTCCGCATGCTCGCCCAGATGCCGGGTGGCGACGTCGTCCTCTGGGCGGTCGCCGTGGGGTTCGCCGCGCTCGCGGTCTGGCAGCTCGCCACGGCCGTCGTGGGAGTGCCGAACACGAAGCACCAGGCGGGGGCCCGGGCCAAGAGCGTCGCCAAGGGCGTGCTCTACGGAGTACTGGCGGCGACCGGCGTACGGAACGCGCAGGGTGCCGGTGGCTCAGGCACCAGCGAGGAGAGCATGACCGCCGGCGTCCTCGGCATGCCGGGTGGCCCCTGGTTGGTCGGCCTCGCGGGTCTGGCCATCGTCGCTGTCGGCGCCTACCACGTCGTCAAGGGGGTGCGGAAGACGTTCCTGGATGACCTGGCGGGGACGGGCGGTAGCTCCGTCCGCCCGGTGGTGGTCCGGCTCGGGCAGGCGGGCTACGTCGCCAAGGGGATCGCGCTCGCCGTCGTCGGTGGACTGCTCGTGGCCGCTGCGGTGACGACGGACCCGTCCAGGGCAGGTGGGCTGGACGAGGCCCTGCGTGCGATGCGCGACCAGCCGTTCGGCACGGCCCTGCTGCTCGTGATCGGGCTTGGGATCGCCGCCTTCGGCGGCTACTCCTTCGCGCGCGCCCGGTTCGCCCGGCTCTGAGGCGGCCTCGGCCCACGTGTACGACGGCAGCCGTTCCTGCAGCAACGGGTCGGGCATGGTGTCGCTCCCGGGACCGGGGACGGTGGCAGGGTGTTGCCATCGGTCGACCTACGTGTCGTACTCGAGCCCGTCCCACGGTTCGTAGTACGCGATGAAGTCACCCGGCTCGATGTTGATGAAGTAGGTTCCGTCGTCGTACTGCTCGAGGTTCCAGCCGAAGGTGACGCCGTCGACGTCCTGAGTGAAAGGCTCGACCTCGATGGATTCCAGGACGTAGTCGCCCAGCTCGGCCAATCGGGCGGCGACAAGATCTTCCCCACCGGCACGACTGGCCTGACCGGGCGGAAGCCCGTCAGGCCGGGCGGCCGCATCGACACGGACCTCGTCGAAGGTGCCATCCGCCTTCCACAGGAAGACTCCGACGTATGCCGTGTCGTCGTTGAACAGCTCCTCGCTGAGGAAGAACTTGCGGCCGTCCCCGGCGGTGCCGGCATAGGGCACGTGGTAGTCGTCGGGAACGATGGTGAAGCGATCGGGTGCTCGTCCCACGACGGCTCCCTCGGGCGAGCGGCTTTGCGGCGGCGAAGGTCGCGTGGCTGCCACTGCGGCCATCACCCGCGTGACGATCGTCAGCAGATCTGTGCCGCTGCGCCACCGGGGTCGACTCATGGCGCAGAGCCTACGGTCGAGGCACGCCGAGGGAGTCATCCCGTCGCGGGTGATCTCGAGCGTGCCGACGTCGAGCTCGCGCCGCCTGTCTCAACGGCGTCCGGCGCCGGCCCTCGCCCTTCAGACCGTCTCGGCGCGCTTCTTGCGGGCGAACCGCGCGGGCAGGTCGGGTCCGTCCCACACCTGGATCGCGCGCCAGATGGAAGCCGCGATGGGCACGGCGAGCACGGCGCCGGTGATGCCGACGAGCACCGTTCCAGCGGTCAGGGCGAACAGGATGACGAGCGGGTGCAGGCGCAGCGTCCGGCCCATGACGATCGGCTGGAGGAAGTCGCCCTCGAGCTGGTTCACGACGACGACGATCGCGACGACGATGAGCGCCTCGACCGGGCCGACGGCGACGAGCGTGACCAGGGCAGCGAGGATGCCGGCCAGGGTGGCGCCGACCAGCGGGATGAACGCGAGCAGGAAGACGAGCACGGACAGCGGGATGACGAGCGGCACGCCCACGATCGCGAGACCGATCCCGATGCCGACCGCGTCGACGATCGCCACGATCGCCGTTCCGCGCACGTAGCCGCCGAGCGTACGGATGGTCGCGGCGCCGACGCGCTGCCCCCGCTCGTACCGGTGCCCCTCGAAGGGGCGCAGCAGGAACTCCCACATCGCCGGGCCGTCCTTCAGGAAGAAGAACAGGACGACGATCATGATGAAGAAGCCGGCGATGAAGTCAGCGGTCTGGGACACGCCCGCGATGGCTCCGGAACCCACGGCGTCGGACTGCAACAGCCCCATCGCGGATTCGCGCACCGACGCGATCTGCTCGTCCGTGATGTCGAAGGGCAGGCGCTGGACATAGGTCTGTAGTGAGTCGAAGCCGTCGAGCGCCTGGGTCCGCAGCTCGTCCCACTGGTCCACGACGGCCAGCACGACGAGCCACACGATCGCTGACAGCAGTGCGATCAGCGCCAGGAGCGCGATCCATGTCGCGAGCAGCGACGGCAGACCGCGGCTCCGCAGGAACGAGACCAGCGGGGAGATCGCCGCTGCCAGCACGAGCGCGATGAGGACCGGGACCACGACCAAGGTCAGGCGCGTACCCACGAACCCGAAGACGGCGATGACCGCGACGACCGCGAGGACCTGCAGCGACCGAGTGCCGACGCGGCCGAAGCCGTCCGACCACAGCCGTGACGTCCCTCGCTCGGCGGGTGCGCCATGCTCAGCCGGCGGCCGCGTCTCGACGAGGGTTACCTCGGCACTGGGACGGGCGGGCGGTGGTGTGCGACGGCCGAAGAGACCCATTGCCTGACCTCCTTCGCGGGGGTTCCGGCGGACGCCGGACAACCCGACGCTATTGCGGTCCGGCCCGGGTCGCGCGGCGACCTCGACGGAAGGCGGCCGTCACACCTGCATGTCGACGAACCGCTGGTAGTGACCCTGGAAGGCCACGGTGATCACATCGGTGGGGCCGTTACGGTGCTTGGCCACGATGAAGTCCGCCTCGCCGGCGCGCGGCGACTCCTTCTCGTAGGCGTCCTCGCGGTGCAGCAGGATCACGACGTCGGCGTCCTGCTCGATGGAGCCCGACTCACGAAGGTCCGACATCTGCGGCTTCTTGTCGCTGCGCTGTTCAGCGCCACGGTTCAGCTGCGAGATCGCGATCACGGGCACCTCGAGCTCCTTCGCGAGGAGCTTGAGCGAACGCGAGAACTCGGAGACCTCCTGCTGACGCGACTCGACGCGCTTGCCGGACGACATCAGCTGGAGGTAGTCGATGACCACGAGCTTGAGGTCGTGCTTCTGCTTGAGTCGCCGGCACTTGGCGCGGATCTCCATGAGGGACATGTTCGGCGAGTCGTCGACGAACAGCGGGGCGTCGGAGACCTTGCCCATGGTCGCGGCGAGCTTCTGCCAGTCGCCGTCGTCCATGTTGCCGCTGCGCATCTTGGTCAGCGGCACGCGGGCCTCGGCAGCGAGCATTCGCATGACGATCTCGTTGCGGCTCATCTCCAGGGAGAAGATGACGGCCGCCTGGTTGTGATGAATCGCTGCGTGGGCAGCGACATTGATACCCAAAACGGACTTTCCGACAGCAGGTCGGGCCGCCACGACCACCATCTGGCCCGGGTGCAGGCCGTTCGTCAGGCGATCGAAGTCCGAGTACCCGGTCGGCACCCCGGTGAGCCCCTCGCCGCGACCCTGCGCGGCGTCGATCTCGTCGAACGTCGGCCCGATGATGTCGGCCAGCGGCAGGTAGTCCTCCGACGCCCGGCGTTCGGTCACCGCGTAGACCTCGGCCTGCGCGTTGTTGACGACGTCGTCGACCTCGCCGCCGTCGGTGGCGTAGCCCATCTGGACGATGCGGGTGCCCGCCTCCACGAGGCGGCGCATGATGGCGCGCTCGCGGACGATCCGGGCGTAGTAGCCGGCGTTCGCGGCTGTCGGCACGCCCGCCATGAGGTCGTGCAGGTACGGGGCACCGCCGACGCGCGCGTGCTCGCCTCGACGCTGCAGCTCGGCGAGCACCGTGATGGCGTCGGCAGGCTCGCCACGACCGTAGAGGTCGATGATCGCGTCGTAGATGGCCTCGTGCGCCGGCCGGTAGAAGTCGTTGCCGCGGATCTGCTCGATCACGTCGGCGATCGCGTCCTTGGAGAGCAGCATGCCGCCCAGCACGCTCATCTCAGCGGCGATGTCCTGCGGCGGCGTGCGGTCGAGGCCGGGGCTCCGGCCGGAATAGCTCGACTCGAGCTCTTCGATCGACATCGCACCCCCTACCTTCCTCGTCTCATGACGCCTCGGCGCACGCTGCGCGTGCGCTCCATCGACGTCCTACATCTGTTCTACTCCTCGCCACAGACACTCTCGGGACGTCGGCCACGACACGCCTTTGTGTCGTGTGTGACGGTCCGGGTGCGCCGGGCCGGCAAGGAGGCTCCGCTGACGGTAAGCCCCTGCGGATCCCGACGCAATGAGACCTGTGGACAGGCCTGTGCACATCATGTGGAAAGGTGGCCCACGCCTGTGTATAGCCAGGTGGACAACCCTGTCCCCAGCTGTGGATAAACCCTGTGTAAAACATCACCATCCCCTCTGACCTGCAACGACGTAACCCCCAGCCTGTGGAGGAAAGAAAGTTGGGCGAGCCTCGCCACACCCCGGGTTTTCGCCGATCGATCGACCGGGAGATCCTCGCCCTTGCGGTACCCGCGCTCGGGGCGCTCGTCGCCGAGCCCGTCTTCGTGCTTGTGGACAGTGCGGTGGTGGGCCACCTCGGCACGGCCCAGCTCGCGGGCCTCTCGCTCGCGAGCAACGTGCTGCTCACGCTCGTCGGGCTGTGCATCTTCCTCGCGTACACGACCACGGCGTCGGTGGCCCGGCTCACGGGTGCGGGCAAGGAGCGGGAGGCGCTGCAGTCGGGCATCGACGGGATCTGGCTCGCGCTCGGGATAGGCGTTGCTCTGGTCGCCACGCTGCTGCTCGCCGCCCCGCTGACGGTGGCCGCCCTCGGCGCCGAGGGCGAGGTCGCGGAGCACGCGGTGACCTACCTGCGGTGGTCGGCGCCCGGGCTCGCAGGGATGCTCGTGGTCCAGGCCGCGACGGGTGTGCTCCGTGGCCTGCGTGACACGCGCACGCCGCTGGTCGTGGCCGCCTCCGGAGCGCTCCTCAACACCGGGCTGAACTTCGCGCTCGTGTACGGGGCAGGGATGGGCATCGCGGGTTCCGGCCTGGGGACGGCCATCACCCAGCTCCTCATGGCGGTCGTGCTCGGCGTGATCGTGGTGCGCGGGGCACGTGCCCGCGGCGCGAGCCTGCGTCCGCACCGGGCGGGCATCCTGTCTGGGGCTCGCGCGGGCGTACCGCTGGTGATCCGGACCCTGAGCCTGCGCGGAGCGATCCTGCTCACCGTGGTCGTCGCGACCGACCTCGGTGCCGTCGCGCTCGCGGGGCACCAGGTGGTGAGCTCGCTGTGGGGGCTCGCGGCGTTCGCGCTCGACGCGCTCGCCATCGCGGCGCAGGCCCTGGTCGGACATGGGCTCGGCGCCGGCGACGTCGGCCATGTCCGTCTGGTGCTGCGCCGCTGCCTGCAGTGGGGCATCGGGTCGGGTGCGGCGATCGGCGTGGTTCTGGCGGCGGCCGGCTGGTGGATCGCACCCCTGTTCTCGTCGGACCCCGACGTGCGCGTCGCCATCGCCCTCGGCATTGCGGTGTGCGGTGTGCTGATGCCCATGGCGGGCTGGGTCTTCGTGCTGGACGGCGTCCTGATCGGTGCGGGTGACGGCCGCTACCTCGCCTGGGCCGGCATGGCCACGCTGGTGGTCTACCTTCCGTTCGCCTTCGCCGTCTCCCGCTGGGCGCCCGACGGCCCGTACGGGCTCGCCTGGCTCTGGCTCGCCTTCGCCGGCGTGTTCATGGCCGCCCGCGCCGTGACGACAGGGTGGCGTGCGCGGGGCGACCGCTGGCTGGTCACGGGAGCGTGAGCCGTCGTCCTTGCGTGGTCCGCGCGGAGTGGCGCTATACCCGGACCTTGAGCCGGTAGCCCACGCCACGGACCGAGGCGACCTCCACGTCCCGGACCGGCGCCAGCCGTTTGCGCAGCCGTTTGACCGCTGACGTCACCGGGTCGGAGTCACCGAGGTAGGGCAGCTGCCACACCCGTGCCGTGAGCTCGGCGAACGACCAGACCCGGCCAGCCTCGAGGGCGAGCGTCGCGAGCAGGTCGAACTCCCGCGCCGACAGATAGACGCGCCGGCCCAGCACCGTGACCTCCCGACCGGCCAGGTCGACGAGCAGCGGTCCCGCCACGAGCGGTTCGACCGTGGGTGGGGCGATCATCGTGACCGGCCCCGTGACGGTGGGCACCGCGCCGGTGTCGGAGCCGACGACTCGCGGACCGCGGCCGGCGCCCGCACCGGGGCCCTGGGCACCGGTGCCGGAGCCCCCGGCTCGCTGCCGTGGTGGCACGGAGACCGCCGCGCGCAGCACGGGCTGCGCCAGCACGCTGCCCGACGCCGGCCGGAACCGTCCGCTGCGACCGCCTGCCCCGGCGTCGGGCATGCCGGGTGACGGAGTGCGTGCGGTCGAGGACAGCGCTGTCGACCGGAGTCCCGCCGCGGCCCCGCGCATCGGGGCCTCGGTGAGGTTGTCGGGCTCGGAGGAAGGCTCGGTGAAGCGGTCGACAGGGTGCTCGGGAAGGTGCCGTCCGTAGGCATGGTCGTCTCCAGGGCCAGGGTTGTCGTACCGCTCGGCCTGCGCGCCGAGTCCACGCCACGAGGCGTTGCTGCCGGGCCGGGGTGCGGCCTGGTTGTCGAGGACGGCGCGTGCGCCTTCCGCGTCAGGAGTGGCGAGCACCGTTGCCCGGCCACGGAGGAGGTGAGCGATCTCGATGATCTGGTCCGAAGGGAGGCCGACACAGACGACGAGGCCGGGGACGGAACCTGGGGCTGAACCTGGTGCGGGGTCGATCGTCACGTGCGTCACCCTCCATGGGTTGGCCGTTCAGGTGCGTGCCGGGTCAAACCCGGGCAGCGCGTGCCAGTTTGCCCCCGAGTCGTACCGCCGAGGTCAATTTTTCGTTACCTTCCCGTTGCGTGCCGGAAATGACGCATTCCCGCCCCGCTGGCATCTTTACGCCACGACTGGCCTGATAGCGGGTGAATTCTCGCCAGGGCGAGGGTGAAAAAGAGGGTGAACCATTGACACGGGCAATTGCCGTTTGTTCGACCGTATATTGACCGAAAAGTGACCCATGCCTGACCGCAAACCGACCTTGTCGGGTTGAACTACGCAAACGACGGTTAGGGCTGGCCCACAACCGTGGGCCGTCCAAGCGCATCCGGTGTCGCGGATGCGCCGGGTAATGGAGGGTTCATGCACCGTCGAACTGCTCTCGCACAACGCTCGGCAACCGCTACAGCGGTTCTCGCGCTTGTTGCGACATCAGCGCTGAGCGTCGCCCCGGCGGCGTTCGCAGGAACGTCCCCGACAACGGCAGCGACAACAACCAAGGCCGTCGCGGCCGACCCAGAGAGCAAGCTCACCGACTTCGCCAGGGAGATGCTGACCGAGCGCAAGACCGCCGACTTCTGGGTCGAGCTGGCCGACGAGGCCGACCTGACGGACGCCAGGGGCATCAGCAGCTGGGACGAGCGGGGTCAGTACGTCTACGACGCCCTCACCAGCACGGCCAGGGCATCCCAGGCGAGCCTCGTCAAGGAGCTCAAGGCCGTCGACGCCGACTACGAGAGCTACTGGATCAGCAACCGGATCCTCGTCGAGGACGGCACGCTTGCCCTGGCGGACAAGCTCGCCAAGAACAGCGAGGTCCAGCGGATCAGCGAGACGGTCAGGCTGAACCTGGTCGAGCCGGTCAAGCGCACCCCGGTCAGCGACAAGGGGACCCAGGCCGTCGAGTGGGGCCTGGACGCCATCAACGCTCCCGAGGTCTGGGACATGGGCTACACGGGTGACGGCATCACGGTGTCGAACATCGACACCGGCGTGCAGTACGACCACCCGGCGCTGGCCGACCACTACCGCGGCATGCAGCCCGACGGCACGCTGGTCAACGACTACAACTGGCAGGACACCTCCGGTTCCGCCGAGCTGCCGTTCGACGACAACGGGCACGGCACGCACACCGTCGGCACCATGGTTGGCGACGACGGTGCGGGCAACCAGATCGGTGTCGCACCCGGCGCGGACTGGATCGCCACGAACGGCTGTGACACCTGCTCCGACGTGGACCTGCTCGAGTCCGGCCAGTGGATCCTCGCCCCGACCCGCACCGACGGCACGGAAGCCGATCCGTCGATGCGGCCGCACGTCGTGAACAACTCGTGGGGCGCCCGAGCGGCAGGCTCCATCGACGACTGGTACACCGAGACCACGGCAGCCTGGGAGGCCTCGGGCATCTTCGGCACGTGGTCAGCCGGCAACTCGGGACCGTCGTGCCAGACGACGTCGTCCCCCGGCGCCAACACCGGCTCCTACTCGGTCGGTGCGTTCGGCGTGTCCGGTGCCATCGCCGACTTCTCGTCGCGTGGCCCCGGCCAGGACGGCATGGTCAAGCCCAACATCGCGGCCCCCGGCGTGAACGTGCGCTCGTCCGTCCCCGGTGACGGCTACTCCGCCTTCAACGGCACGTCCATGGCGGCCCCGCACCTCGCGGGCGCCATCGCGCTGCTGTGGAGCGCCGCACCCGCGCTCGTCGGTGACATCGAGGGCACGCAGGCGCTGCTCAACGAGACCGCCGTGGACACGGACGACACCTCCTGCGGTGGCACCGCCGGCAACAACAACGTCTGGGGCGAGGGCAAGCTCGACGCCGCAGCGCTTATCGACGCCGCCCCGATCGGCGCCACCGGATATGTCTCCGGCACCGTGACCAACGCCGCCGGCACCCCGATCGCGTCCGCCGACGTCGTCATCGACGGTGAGCACGACCGGAACGTCCGCACCGACAGCGAGGGCACGTTCACCGCGCGGGTCGCCACCGGTGACTACGCGGTCTCCGCGTCCGCCTTCGGCTACCTGGCTTCCGAGCCGGCCGCCGCCACCGTCGTCGAGGACGGCACCGTCGACGTGCCGATCACGCTCGAGGCCGCCCCGTCGCACGCCGTGACGGGCATGGTGACCTTCGCCGGATCGGGAGACCCGGTCGCGGGCGCCCCGGTCAGCCTCGGCAGCCACTTCGAGGACGTCACCACCGGCGCGGACGGCACCTTCGCCTTCGCCGACGTCCCCGAGGGCACCTACCCGCTCACCGTGACGATGGGCGGCTGCGCCTCGTCCTACGAGAGCGACGTCGTGGTCGACGGCGCGAAGGACGTGCCGGTCCAGATCACGGCCGTCACCGACGACTTCGGCTACTCCTGTGCGACGTCGACCGGTGACTACCTGCAGGGCGACACAGAGCTCCCCCTCACCGGGGACGACGTGCAGACGTCGATCGACCTTCCGTTCGACTTCCCCTACTACGGCGTGGGCTACGACGCGGCGTTCGTGACCTCCAACGGTCACCTGAACTTCCTCGCCGCCAGCACGAGCTTCGGGAACAGCACCATCCCGAACAGCGCGGTACCCAACGCCGCCCTCTATCCCTTCTGGGACGACCTCCACCTCGACGCCCAGGCGGGCCTCTACACCGGGACCACCACGGTCGACGGACAGGACGCCTTCGTCGTCGAGTGGCGCAACGTGCGCAAGTACTCGCCGTCGACCGACCGCCTGAACTTCTCGGTCACGCTCGTCGCGGACGGCACGGTGCTGTTCGGCTACGGCGCGGTCACCGACACCGAGACCGCCAAGGGCAGCTCCGCGTCGATCGGCATCGAGAACGAGACCGGCACCGTCGGCCTCCAGTACTCGACCAACACCCCGGCGGTCACAGAGGGCCTCACGGTCACCTACACGGCGCCAGTGCTCTCGTTCCTCGACGGCACGGTCACCGACCGCAACACCGGCGAGCCCGTCGAGGGCGCGACAGTTACCGCGGTCGCCGACGGCGTCACGCGCACCGCCACGACGCAGGAGGACGGCACCTACACGGCCATCGCCCTGCCCGGCGAGTACACGGTCGACATCACGGCCCCCGACTACGAGGCCGCCTCGGGAGAGGTGACCCTCGCTCCTGAGGACACCAGCACGTTCGACGCGTCGCTCGCCGCGGGCATGCTCGCGGTCAGCACCGAGTCGATCGACACCACCCTGCCGCTGGGCAGCTCCACGTCCAAGCGGTTCACCGTGACGAACGAGGGCACCGCGCCGACCGCCGTCGAGATGACGGGCAGCGGCGGTGGGTTCGAGATGGCGGGCATGGACGGCGCCGCCGTCATCCAGCACCCCGAGGGCAAGGCCACCGTGGCCGAGTCCGCGAAGCCGTCGGCCAACCTGGGCGGTTCGTTCGGTAGCTCGGACTCACGCCTCCAGGCCGCCGGCAAGGGCACAACGGGCAAGACCGTGACGCCGGAGTCCATCCCGGTCCGGCCGGACGCCACCAACCTCACCCACTCGGCCTCGCAGGAGATCACGGAGCTCAACTCGGCATCGTGCGGCAGCCTGGCCGGAACGACGGAGAACCGCTTCTTCCGGACGTTCACGCTGAGCGACTTCGGTATCGACGGCAACTTCGACGTCTCGGAGGTGTCCTTCGGTGTCGAGCAGGCCACCGCTCAGACCCTGACCGTCAACCTCCACACCCTGGACGGCGAGCTGACCTTCGCCAACCTGACGTCGATCGGGACGGCCGAGGTGAGCATCCCCGCGTCGACCCTGACGATGATCTCGGTGCCCGTGACGGGTGAGGTACCCGCCGGCGCCACGCTCGTGGTCGAGGTCGTCTCGCCCAACCAGCAGTCGAACGGTGGGGTCTTCTACATCGGGTCCAACGCCGCGGGTCAGACCGCGCCGTCGTACCTCTCCGCCACCGAGTGCGGGCTCCCGGAGCCGGCGACCACCGACTCCATCGACTGGCCCGACATGCACATCGTCATGAACGTCTCCGGTGAGACTGCCGGCGGCGGCATGGAGTGGCTGACCATGGACCCGACCGAGTTCACGCTCGAGCCGGGCCAGAGCAAGACGATCACGGCGGCCATGAGCGGTGTGGTGGCCCAGCCCGGCACCTTCACCGGCACGCTGGTGGCCGACGCGGAGACGCCGTACGACGCCCCCGCCGTCGACGTCAGCATGATCGTGAACCCGCCCCGCAGCTGGGGCAAGCTCGCCGGCACCGTGTCGGGCTTCACACCGGACGGCGTCGTCTCCCTCGGGGACGCCGTGGTCCAGGTGAACGGCGCATACTCGGCGGTCACCCTGGTCACCGGGGCGGACGGCACCTACGAGTACTGGTTCGACAAGTCGGAGAAGAACGCGCAGATCATCGCAACCGCGAACGGGTACATCCCGGAGGTCGGATCGGCGAAGGTGGCGCCACGCACCACCGTCGTGACCGACTTCGAGCTGGACCCGATCAAGTAGCTCGGGACCTGAACCTGTCGTGAGTTCGGCAGAAGGTCAGGTGATCGGTAGCCCCGGGCTGCCGATCACCTGACCTTCTGCCGACCATCTGCGCTCTGGCGCTCAGCGCTCGATGTCACCGCGGATGAACGACTCCAGCTGGGCGCGGCCCGCGGTGTCCTCCATCTGCACCGGCGGGGACTTCATGAAGTAGGTGGCCGCCGACAGGAGGGGCCCCCCGACCCCGCGGTCCTTGGCGATCTTCGCTGCCCGGACGGCGTCGATGATGATGCCGGCGGAGTTCGGGGAGTCCCACACCTCGAGCTTGTACTCCAGGCTGAGGGGCACCTCGCCGAACGCGCGGCCCTCGAGGCGTACGTACGCCCACTTGCGGTCGTCGAGCCACGCCACGTAGTCCGACGGACCGATGTGGACGTTGCGGTCGTCCTTCTTGCCCGCCAGGGCGCCGGTGAGGTTGGAGGTCACGGACTGCGTCTTGGAGACCTTCTTCGACTCGAGGCGGTCACGCTGCAGCATGTTCTTGAAGTCCATGTTGCCGCCGACGTTCAGCTGGTAGGTGCGGTCGAGGACCACGCCGCGGTCCTCGAACAGCTTGGCCAGCACGCGGTGCGTGATGGTGGCGCCGACTTGCGACTTGATGTCGTCGCCGACGATCGGCACGCCCGCGTCCTCGAACTTCTTGGCCCACTCGGGGTCGGAAGCGATGAACACCGGCAGAGCGTTGACGAAGGCGACACCCGCATCGATGGCGCACTGCGCGTAGAACTTGGCGGCCTCCTCGGAGCCCACCGGCAGGTAGCACACGAGCACGTCGACCGCGGCCTCGCGCAGCGTCGCCACGACGTCGACGGCGTCCTTCGTGGACTCGTCGATCGTCTCGCGGTAGAAGTCGCCCAGGCCGTCGAGGGTCGGTCCGCGCTGGACGGTCACACCCGTCGGCGGCACGTCCGCGATCTTGATCGTGTTGTTCTCGGACGCGGTGATGGCCTCGGCCAGGTCGAAGCCGACCTTCTTCGCGTCGACGTCGAACGCCGCGACGAACTCGAGGTCCGACACGTGGTAGTCGCCGAACTGCACGTGCATGAGGCCCGGGACGGTGCTCGCCGGGTCGGCGTCACGGTAGTAGTGCACGCCCTGGACCAGGGACGAGGCGCAGTTTCCTACGCCGACGATGCCCACGCGGATGGAGGTCATCCTCGCTCCTTCTTCGTTTGTTCCTGCTGCGATGAGCGGTTCGGCGCCGAGGCGCGTCCCCGCTCGGTGGAGATGAGGCTGTCGAGCCAGTGCACTTCGCGCTCGACCTTTTCGAGCCCGAACCGCTGGAGCTCGAGTGCGTATTCGTCGAGCCGCGAGCGCGGGTGCGTCGCGGCCTGGCGGAACGTCTCCAGGCGCTCGGTCAGCCGGGTGCGCCGGCCTTCGAGGACCCGGAGGCGGGTCTCGGCGTCGGTCTGCGCGAAGAGCGCGAACCGCACGTCGAAGTTGTCGTCCTCCCAGGCCGCCGGTCCGGCGGTGGCCAGGACGGTCTGGAGGTGCTCCTTGCCCTCGGCGGTCAGCTCGTAGACGACGCGACGTCGTCCGAGGGGCTTTGGCTTGGCGGTGCGGCCCGGGATCCCCGCCTTCCCCTTGCGGGGTGGGGGCGGAAGCGGGTCGTTCTCCGTCGTCGCGATCAGACCGCGCATGACCAGCGCCTTCAGGGCCGGGTAGAGGGTGCCGTACGAGAAGGCGCGGAAGGAGCCGAGTACCAGGTTGAGGCGCTTGCGAAGCTCGTACCCGTGCAGGGGGGACTCGTTGAGCAGGCCGAGGACGGCGGTCTCCAGCACGTCGGACCGGCTGCGCACGGTGTCCTCCTTCCGGGCCCGTCATGGATTGCCCGGGCGTATCAGTTCTGCACGATGTATCGAGTCGATACATCGTGAGGATAAGCATCCGGATCCCGCTGCGCAATCCGCGCCCTCCGCGGCCGCCGCCGTCGGGCCGTAAGTGGATGAAATGTGAAGCGGGAGCAGACGGTCTGGGCTGACCCTGGGCGAAATGTCCCGCGGCGGGGTTGTGGAGCGGTTCGGGGCTGTTAGGGCCCGTAGGTGATCCCCTATGGTTTCGGGTTGTCCGCCGTGACGAGTGCGTCGACCGCACCGGCGGGCGCAAGTCGAACCGAGGAAGAGGCTGACGTGTCGAACTGGAGTCCCCCTCCGATCTGGCCGCAAACTCCCCGACGACGGCAGGGAATCTGGAACTACCCCCGTCCGTATCGCACCGGGATCCGCGCGTGGATCCCGTCGTGGCGCGTCGTCGTGGGCACGCTGCTGACCGGTACGTCGCTCGTGGCAGGTGTTGTCATGGCCGCCTGGGTGAACGTCACGGTGCCCGCTGAGCTGAACAGCGTCGACTTCGAGACCACCACCGTGCACTACGCGGACGGCAAGACCCTGGGGAAGTTCGCGGCGCAGGACCGGACACTGGTGTCCCTCGAGGACCTGCCGTCCCACGTACCCGACGCCGTCATCGCGTCCGAGGACCAGAGCTTCCGGACCCACCCCGGCATCAACCTGCCGGCGATCGCCCGAGCGGCTCTCAACAACGTGACGGGTGGTGCTCAGCAGGGTGCCTCCACCCTGACCCAGCAGTACGTCGAGAACTACTACGTCGGTGTCGGCGAGGCGACGTACGCGGACAAGTTCCGCGAGGTGATCCTGGCACTCAAGGTGACGCAGGAGCAGTCGAAGGACCAGGTGCTCGAGGGCTACCTCAACTCCATCTACCTGGGGCGCGGTGCGTACGGCGTGGATGCGGCGTCGCAGGCCTACTTCGGGCACTCGGCGACCGAGATGACCGTCTCCGAGGCGGCCTTCCTCGCCGGGATCATCCCGAACCCCACGTACTGGGACCCGCGGCAGGGCGAGGCCGCCCAGGCGCAGGCCGAGGCACGCTGGAACCGGACGCTCGACTTCATGGTGGAGACCGGTGCCATCAGCTCGGAGGATCGCAGCGCCGCGAAGTACCCCAAGCTCGTCAAGTACCAGCAGGGCTCGGGTGACAACCGGACGGCCTACCTGATGGAGCAGGTCGCCGACGAGCTCGACGAGCAGGGCATCTCGGCCGACCAGCTCACGCAGAACGGCTACAAGATCCAGACCTCCATCGACCGCAAGATGCAGGCCGCCGCGTACGAGACGATGGAGCTGCCCGAAGACGCGAACGACTTCACCCGCGCGTCGCTGACCTCGATCGACCCGCAGACGGGCGAGATCAAGGCGATGTATGGCGGGCCGAACTATTCGACCGCACCCACCAACGCGGCGACCTTCGAGGCGCAGGGCGCGTCGACCTTCAAGCCGTTCACGCTGATCGGGGCGCTGGAACAAGGAATTCCGCTCACCAAGCGGTACGGAGCCATCGACGGCACCGTGATCGAGGGCTGGAACCAGGAGGAGGGCGGCCCCGACGTTCCGCTGTACAACTTCGACAACCAGTCGTGGAACAGCCTCGACCTGACGATGGCCACCGCGGACTCGGTGAACGTCGTGTACGGCCAGCTCAACAAGGACATCGGACCCGAGACGACGGCGGAGGTCGGCTACGAGCTCGGCATCCCGCAGGCCGACGACAACCCCGACACGCGCGACTGCTGCAGCATCGGCGGCAACCTCGCCAACGTGCTGGGCACCGCCTACGTGACCAACGTGGACCTGGCGCACGCCTACTCCACCATCGCGGCGCAGGGCTACCGCACCACGCCGCACATGGTGACCAAGGTGACCGAAGGCGAGAAGCTCATCCACGAAGGTTCGACGTCGCGCGAGAAGATGTTCGACGAAGAGATCATGGCGGCTGCGACCTACGCGATGAGCAAGGTGGTCGAGGAAGGTTCGGGGACGCCCGCCCTGGAGCTCGAGCGGCCGGTCGCCGGCAAGACGGGGTCATCGAACGACAACATGTCCGCGTGGTTCGCCGGATTCGTGCCGCAGCTCACGACCGTGGTCGGTCTCTACGAGTACAACATCGACAAGAACGAGTACGAGCAGATCCAGCCGTTCGGCGGCTACGAGCAGATCACCGGTGGCTCGTGGCCGGTGGAGGCGTGGACCGACTACATGGTGCGGGCCACCGAGGGCATGGACATCGAGGAGCTCCCGGAGTACACGCCGCCGGCGCCGCCCGAGCCGACCCAGTCGCCGTCGCCCACCCAGAGCCCGTCGGAGGAGCCGGAGGAAGAGAAGGTCATGGTGCCGACCGGGCTGGTCGGCAAGCAGTACACCGTTGCCGCGTCGGCGCTCGCCGGTGCCGAGCTCATCCCCCAGCAGGTGGACGTGGACAGCGACCAGCCGGCCGGCACCGTGCTCGCCGTCGACCGCGAGGGTCAGGAGGTCGACCGCGGCGAGACCATCCGGGTCGAGGTCTCCAACGGCTCCCAGGTGGAGGAAGAGACCACCACCGTGCCATGGGGCCTGACCAACCAGGATCAGGGGTACGCAGAGGAGCAGATCGCCGCCGCGGATCTGGAGCCGGTGGCCCAGGAGGCGCCGTCCGACTCCGTACCGGAGGGACGGGTGATCTCGGTCGACCCGGGCGAGGGCACGGAAGTGCCCACGGGGAGCCAGGTGATGATCGTCGTCTCCAGCGGGCCCGAGGAGGGCGAGGGCGATCCGACCGATGATCCGTCCGAGGACGAGGGCGGTGGGCTCTTCGGGTAGGCACGGGTGAAAGGTCGGTAGAAACGCCGCTCGAACACGGGGCGTACACACAGAAACCGCGTTTGTGCTACTTGCCGTGAACATCGATCCTCTATCGTTTCGGGGTCCAGTGCGATCACTGGATCGATACGAGGAACGAGGAAGACGTGGCGAACTGGAGTCCTTCTCCGATCTGGCCGCAGACGCCCCGGCGCCGACGGGGAATCTGGAACTATCCCCGGCCGCACCGCACGGGACTCCGTGCTTGGGTCCCGTCATGGCGTGTTGTGGTCGGTACCGTCCTGACCGGGATGTCGCTGGTCGTGGGCGTGTTCACGGCAGGGTGGATCGGCTGGGCCGTACCCGACGAGCGTAAAGAGATCGGTTCGGAGACCACTACCGTCTACTACGCGAACGACCAGGTGATGGGTAAGTTCGCGGCGGTGGACCGCACCATCCTGGGACTCGACGAGATGCCCCCGTACGTGGGCCAGGCCGTGCTCGCGTCCGAGGACCAGAACTTCGAGAACCACATGGGTGTCGACCCCCTCGGCATGGTCCGCGCGCTGGTCAGCAACGTGACCGGCGGCGCACGGCAGGGTGGGTCCACGCTGACCCAGCAGTACGTGGAGAACACCTATTTCGAGCCGGGCCAGACGTCCTACGCGGACAAGTTCCGCGAGATCATCCTGGCCGTCAAGGTGGACCAGGAGAAGTCGAAGGACGAGATCCTCGAGGGCTACCTCAACAGCATCTACCTCGGCCGTGGCGCCTACGGCTTCGAGGCAGCCGCCAAGGCGTACTTCGACAAGCCCGCAGCGGAGCTGACCGTCTCCGAGACAGCGATGCTGGTGGGGATCATCCCGTCGCCGTCGTACTGGGACCCGCGGTTCGGTGAGGAGTCCCGGGCCGTCGCCGAGGAGAAGTGGGGCCGCGTCCTGCGCAACATGGCCGAGCAGGGAGTCATCACGGAGGAGGAGCGCAGCTCCGCCACCTTCCCGGAGCCGGTCAAGTACAAGCCGGTGTCCCGCGCCGGCCAGGTGGGCTACCTGCTCGAAGAGGTCCGCAAGGAGCTGGCCGGCAAGCCAGGCCTTGACGAGGAGGACCTCATGAACAACGGGTATGAGATCCACACCACCATCAACCCGAAGTGGCAGAAGGCCGCGGTCGCCGCGGCGAAGACCATCCCGACGGAGGGCGAGGGCGCCGCGTCGAAGAGGCTCGGCGTCTCCATCGTGTCCGTCGACCCGAAGGACGGCGCGATCCGCGCCCTGTACGGCGGCAAGGACTACGAGAAGAACCAGTACAACGCGGCCACCGACGGCAAGGCGCAGCCTGGCTCCACCTTCAAGCCGTTCACCCTCATCGGTGCGCTCGAGGAGGGGCACGAGCTCAACGAGTACTACACGGGCAACAGCCCGATGCAGATCCCGGGCTGGACCAAGGAGGCGGGCGGACCCGAGGTGGAGCTCACCAACTTCGGCGCCCCGGGATCGGGTGGCGAGTCGTTCGGTGACATCGACCTGATCGACGCGACGGCGAACTCGGTGAACACTGTCTACGCGCAGCTCAACGTCGAGATCGGGCCGGAGAAGACGCAGGACGTCGCGATCCGGGCCGGGATTCCGAAGGAGTCGACGAACTCCACCCTGTCCAACGTGCTCGGCACCGAACCGGTGCGCGCCGTCGACCTCGCGGGCGCGTACGCCACCTTCGCCGCGCAGGGCACGCGCAGCGAGCCGCACATCGTGACCTCCGTCAAGGACGGCGAGAAGGTCATCCACGAGTGGACCGGCATTCCCGAGCAGGGGGCCATCGACCCCGAGGTGATGACCAAGGCCACGTACGCGATGCAGCAGGTGGTCGAGAAGGGTTCCGGCACGCCGGCGCTCGAGCTCCTCGGCCCCGACGCCAACCCGCGTCCGGTTGCCGGCAAGACCGGCTCCACCAACGACAACAAGTCGGCGTGGTTCGCCGGCTACACGCCCCAGATCGCGACGGTCGTCGGCCTCTACCAGGCGACGGAGAAGGGCGGCCAGGACTCGATCACACCCTTCGGCGAGTGGGCGGGCGGCAGCCTGACCGGTGGCACGTGGCCCGTCTGGGCGTGGACCGAGTACATGAAGACGGTGACCGAGGGCATGGAGGTGCAGGAGTTCCCGGAGTACAAGCCGCCGGTCCCGCCGCCGGCCCCCACGCCCAGCCCGGATCCTTCGCCGACGATCTCGGACGACCCTGAGGACAAGGTGCTGGTCCCGGTCGGCCTTGTCGGCCAGCAGATCGCACCCGTCTCGGCGGCGCTGTCCACGGCCGGAGTGAACCCCGCTCCGGTCGAGGCCGAGAGCGAGCACCCCGCAGGGACCGTCCTGTCCGTGCAGCACGAGGGCCAGGAGGTCAAGCGTGGCTCAAGCATCCGGGTCGAGGTCTCGACCGGCCCGCCGCAGCAGGAGACGGCGCAGGTACCGGGTGGCCTGATCGGCGGCGACGAGAACAACGCCAGGGGCAGGATCCAAGGTGCCGGGCTCGAGCCGGTCTTCGAGTACCAGGCGTCCGAGGACTACGCCGAGGGCGTGGTCATGAACGTCAGCCCGGGGGAGGGCTCGGAGGTGCAGGCCGGTAGCCAGGTGCGGGTGCTCGTCTCCCGTGGTCCGGGCGGCATCTTCCCGACCGACGAGCCGACGGACGGGAACGGAAACGGGAACGGCGGCGGCGGGGGCAGGGGCAACACCCCGTAGCCCGCGTCGTCCTCGGGTCCTGTCGTCGAGGGGCCGTCTCTGCGGAGACGGCCCCTCAGCCGTTGTCGGAACCGCGGATTCTCGCGTGTGAGAGGGGTCTCGCCCGCTCGGTTCCGCCGTCGCGCACATGGCAGGTAGGCTTGGCCCTTGCTGTGAACCCTCCTGTCACGGAACTGCCGTGACCGCTGAGACCAGAGGAGGTGGGTATACACATGCGTCAGTACGAACTGATGGTGATCCTGGACCCGGAGGTCGAGGAGCGCACCGTTGCCCCGTCGCTCGACAAGTACCTGTCGGTCATCACGACCGAGGGTGGCTCCGTCGACAAGGTGGACATCTGGGGGCGCCGCCGTCTGGCCTTCGAGATCACGAAGAAGACCGAGGGCATCTACGCCGTCGTCGACTTCACCGCGACGTCTGCCACCGCCAAGGAGCTGGACCGTCAGCTCGGCCTCAACGAGGTCGTGCTGCGTACCAAGATCCTGCGCACCGGCGACAAGTGAGTCGTCGGAGCTGAACCTTCCTGCGCCGCGCGAGTGTCAGTGGTTCGTGGTTGCATTCACCGCGAACCTAGGTACCGCGCACGGAACGTCGACTGAATCGAGGAATTGGCATGGCTGGTGAAACTGTCATCACAGTGATCGGGAACCTCACCGGGGACCCGGAACTGCGCTTCACCCCTTCAGGTGCTGCGGTCGCCAACTTCACGGTGGCGTCGACCCCGCGCACCTTCGATCGCCAGAGCAACGAGTGGAAGGACGGGGAAACCCTGTTCATGCGCTGCTCGATCTGGCGCGAGGCCGCGGAGAACGTCGCGGAGTCGCTGACCAAGGGCACGCGCGTCATCGCGCAGGGTCGCCTGGTCCAGCGCTCCTACGAGACTCGTGAGGGCGAGAAGCGCACCGTTGTCGAGCTGCAGGTGGACGAGATCGGTCCGTCCCTGCGCTACGCCACGGCCAAGGTCACCCGGGCCCAGCGGTCCGGTGGTGGCGGCGGCTTCGGTGGCGGCGGCGGTGGTGGCTTCAACGGCGGAGGCGGCGCCCAGCAGGGCGGCGGCTCCGGCGGAGGATTCAGCTCTTCCGGTGGCGGTCAGAGCAATGACGACCCGTGGGCCACGGCAGGCCCGGCGTCGTCCGGTGGTTCGTTCTCGGACGACCCGCCGTTCTGATCGGCACCCCCCGTTCACCTTTTTTCGTTCGCCCGGCCCGCCAGGCCGAGTGAGCAGCACCTGACAAAGGAGCAACGCCATGGCGAAGCCTGTGGTGCGCAAGCCCAAGAAGAAGATCAACCCGCTCAAGTCGGCGAAGATCCACAACATCGACTACAAGGACACGGCGCTCCTGCGCAAGTTCATCTCCGACCGGGGGAAGATCCGCGCTCGTCGTGTCACCGGCGTCTCCGTGCAGGAGCAGCGTCAGATCGCGAAGGCCGTGAAGAACGCCCGCGAGATGGCCCTGCTGCCGTACACGTCGACGGCTCGCTGAGGAAGGGATCGAGAACAATGGCAAAGCTGATCCTGACCCACGAGGTGACCGGCCTGGGCGAGCCCGGCGACGTGGTTGAGGTGAAGGACGGGTACGCCCGTAACTTCCTCATCCCGCGTTCGCTGGCGACGCCCTGGACCAAGGGCGCCGAGTCCGACATCAACGCGATCCGCAAGGCTCGCAAGAGCCGCGAGGTCGCATCGCTGGACGAGGCGAAGGCCCTGGCCGACTCGCTGTCCGCGAAGCCGGTCGTCGTCGCTGCGAACGCCGGCCCCGGTGGCCGTCTGTTCGGTGCGGTGACCACGGCGGACATCGCCGGTGCGGTCTCCGCTGCCGGTGGCCCGTCGGTCGACAAGCGCAAGATCGAGATCGGTCAGTCCATCAAGACGACCGGTGACTTCACCGTGTCGATCCGCCTGCACCCTGAGGTGTCGGCCAAGATCGGTGTGAAGGTCGTCGCCGAGTGAGCTAGCGCTCGCTTGATCGCCTGATCGCGAGAAGGCCCCGGTTCCCTGTGTGGGAGCCGGGGCCTTCGTCGTCTCTCTGCCTGTGGAAGGGCTCTTCGAATGCTGCTCTATGGCCGGGGCAGCACCTCGATCTCCTCCGAGAGCAGCATGTCGAGCGTCAGCGCTGCGGTCCACGAGAACTGACGGGTTCCGCGGCCCGCTCCCGTATCGGGGTCCACGTACTCGGGAAACCCCTCCGGTTCGGCGACGGTGAAATGACCCTTCAGCCGCGCGGCGAGGTCGTCACGACCACGAGCCCGGACGGCGCGCTGCAGCAACCACGACATGTTGAACCATGCCGGTCCTCGCCAATAGAGGGCAGGGTCGAATGCCGGGTCCTCGCGGGAGGTGCTGGGCAGGAACGGCCCGCCGCCGAGAAATCCGGGGCCGGCGAGCGTCGCCAGCATGCGTTCGGCGCGTCCGGCCCCGACCCCCACCGCACCTTCTGGTCCCATGGCGGACCCGGGAGCAAGCGGGGTGGCCAGGAGCAGCGGAACCAGGCCGTTCACCGTCGCCCGGTGAACGCGCTCGCCCGTGGTGTCGTCCAGGGCCACGTACAGTCCGAGCTCCTCGTCCCAGAGGTGCTTGTCCAGCGCGGCGATCACCCGGGCGGCGGCAGCCTCGTGCGCGCCGCCGGCGGCCGACGGCGCGCTCCCACCGCCGTCAGACAGCGCCGTGACCATCCGCGCCAGCGCGAGCTCCGAGACGGCCAGGACCGAGGCGAACAGCGGACAGACCATGGCGAAGCCGATCGGGAGGTCGTCTGCGCAGCCGGCGTCGCGGTAGGCCTCGGCGAGACGGTAGTACCGCCGGTAGTCGCGGCCGCCGGGGCGTTCGCCGGACCCAGCGTGCCGCAGGTCCGGCCGGCGGATGGGCGTACGCGCCTCTGGCGGCACCCGTTCGAGCGCCACGTCCCACAGGGGCGAGTTGTCGGTGCCGGTCTCCCACGGGTGCTTCGCCACGGGCAGGCCCACGCCACCCGCGCGCCGGACGTGCAGGTATTCGTGCCAGCGCACGAGTCGCGGGTACACGCTGGCGAAGAACCCCTCACGTGCGGAGCCGGCCGGATCGGCGCAGTGCACCAGCCATGCGGCCCAGGCGTGCACGGGCGGCTGCACCAGCCCGGAGGTTTCCGAGCGCCAGAAGCCCGCCCCCGGCGCGTAGTCGTCGTCGCGCCCGACGTCGTAGACGATCTGTGGCACCCGGCCGTCGGCCCACTGCGCGTCGAGGAGCGTGACCAGCTCCGCCCGGGCGCGCGCCGGCTCACGATGGCGGTTGCCGATCGCGACGAAGGCCGAGTCCCAGCTCCACTGGTGCGGGTACAGCCCTGTCGCGGGGACGGTGTGCCGCCCTGTCCAGTTGGTGTCGAGGACACGCGCGGCGGCGTCCACGGCGACTTGCTCCACGTCCTTGTGCATCTTTCGACAGTAGGTTAGACATAAGTGCCAGATCCACTCACTCAATGGCGAGGAGATGTCATGTTCCGGCACAACCGGGCGGCTGCGGTCCGCCTGACGATCGCAGCGGCAACGGCCGCCACCGTGGCCCTCACGCTCAGCGCCTGCGGCAGTGGTGCGCCCGAGTCCGACGGGACGATCACCGTCTGGACCGTCGAGACCCAGCCCGAACGCCTCGCGATCCAGGAGGAGGCCATGGCCGCCTGGGCCGAGGATTCCGGTGTCGAGACCGACCTGGTGCCGGTCGAGGAGGACCAGATCTCCCAGCTCCTGTCCGCAGCGGCGCTCTCCGGCGACGACATGCCGGACGTCGTCAACGCGATCAGCCCAGGCCTGGTCCGGTCCTTCGACCGGGACGGCTACCTCGATCGCGACGCGGCGGCCGAGGTGGTCGAGGCGCTCGGCGAGGACACGTTCGCGCCGCTGGCCCTCGAGCTGACCAGCGACGGCGACGAGCTGCTCGCCGTGCCGTCGGACGCCTGGCCGATGATGGTCTACTACCGCACCGACCTCTTCGAGGAGGCCGGCCTCGAGCCGCCCGCCACCTACGACGACCTGCGCGCTGCCGCCGAGGAGCTCACGACGAAGGGCCGACACGGGATCACGCTTGCCACTGACGCGGCCGACCCGTTCACCCAACAGGTCCTCGAGTTCCTGGCGCAGGGCAACGGCTGCGAGCTGGTGGACGACGCGGGAGAGGCGACCCTCGACAGTCCCGAGTGCACCGAGATGATCGAGCTCTACGCCGACCTGGCCGGCGAGTTCTCACCGGACGGCACGCAGGGAGTCGAGTCCACGCGGTCGTCGTACTTCGCCGGCCAGTCGGCGATGACCATCTGGTCGTCGTTCCTGCTGGACGAGATGGCCGGCTTGCGTGAAGAGTTCACGCCGTCGTGCGACGAGTGCGCCGACGACCCGGGCTGGCTCGCCGAGAACACCGCGGTGGTCCCTGTGGTGGAGGGACCGTCCGCGGGCGGGGAGGCAGCCGGGTACGTGGAGTTCGTCTCGTGGGGCATCACCGACGGCGCCGACCCGGAGACCGCGGACTTCGTCGAGTACATGATGTCCGACGCGTACGTGGACTGGCTGGCCATGGCCCCAGAGGGCAAGGTGCCGGTGCGCGCAGGCACCGCCGACAACCCGACCGAGTACACGGACGCGTGGTCGGAGCTGGAGATCGGTGTCGACTCCAAGGAGGCCTTCTCCGACGTCTGGCCCGCCGAAGTGACCGACACCCTGGCCGCCGCACCCGAGTCGGCGGACCGCTGGGCGCTTCCGCAGGGCCAGGGCGCGATCCTCGGCCCGATCACGAGCGAGCTGCCGCTCGCCAAGGCGGCGGCGGACCTCGGGTCGGGCAGCGCCGACGCCGCAGAGGCGCAGGCGACCATGCAGGACGCCGTCACGGACATAGCAACCCGCGACTGACCCGCCCACGAGACAGAGGAGGGTGGGTATGGCGTCGACGCTGCGGCGGGTCGAGAGCCGGGCCGGGATCACACTCGTCGCACCGGTGGTGCTGGTGGTGGCAGCGATCATCGTGGTCCCGATCGTGTGGACCGTGGTGCTGTCCTTCCAGGACGCGCGGTACGTGGACGTGGCGCGCAACGGGCTGTTCAACGAGCTCACGCTCGACAACTACGCGGACGTGCTCACCGCGCCCGCGTTCTGGCAGGCGCTGCTCACGACCGTCGAGTACTCGGTCGCCACCACCGTCGGCTCGATCACGGTGGGTCTGGTGGCGGCGCTCGCCTTCCGGGACCGGTTCCGGTTCCGGGCCCCGCTGCGTGCGGTGATGCTGCTCCCGTACGTCGCGCCGGTCGTGGCCACCACCTTCGTGTGGCAGGTGGCACTGAACCCGCAGTACGGCGTGGTCAACGCCTTCGGCACGCAGGTGCTCGGCTGGGAGCACCCGGTCAACTTCCTCACGTCGGCGCCCACGGCGCTCCTCACCGTCATCGTCTACGACATCTGGCGGTACTTCCCGTTCGCATTCATGTTTCTCGGCGCGGCCCTGACGGGCCTCAGCCGCGAGATCGAGGAGGCCGCGGTGGTCGACGGCGCGACACCGCTGCAGAAGTTCTGGTTCGTGGTGCTGCCCCAGCTGCTGCCCACGGTCGCGCTGCTCGTGCTGTTCCGCATGGTGATGTCCTTCAACGAGTTCGAGGACGTCTACCTCCTCACCGGTGGCGCCGCCGGCACCCAGGTGGCGTCGGTGCGGGTGTTCGAGCAGCTCACCGGATCGAGCGACATCGGAGGCGCGAGCGCGACCGCTGCCGTGATGGCCGTGTTCCTCGGCGTGGCGCTCGCGATCTACCTGCGTCTCACGGCAAAGCAGAGGGAGGCGCGATGAGTGCCGTATCCGCCCAGACCAGCGTGCTGCGGGTGCTGCGCGTCGTCGTGATCGCGGCGCTCGTGGTGGTGACAGTGGTCCCCTTCCTCTACATGTTGTCGCTGAGCTTCGTGCGCATCGACGACCTGCTGCGCGAGCCGTTGCGCGTACTGCCGGCGCTCGAGCGGATCACCACCGAGACCTACGTCGAGGTGCTCAGGTCGGAGGAGGACGGCGGCTACGGATTCGCGCGCTTCATGCGCAACTCCGCGATCGTCGCGGTGTCGGCGTCCGCACTGACCGTCGCGCTCGTGGTCCCGGCGTCGTACGCGCTGACGCGCCTTCGGTTCGCCGGGCGCTCGCAGGTCTCCTGGCTGTTCCTGGCCGTCTACCTGTTCCCGACGATCATCATCGCGGTGCCGGTCTTCGTCGGGTTCCAGGTGCTGGGGCTCGGATCGTCCCTGGTCGGCCTCGTGATCGCCTACATCGCCCTGACGGTGCCCGTCTCGGTGCACATGCTGCGCAACTACCTCGCGGGCATCCCAGAGTCGATCGACGAGGCGGCGGTCATCGACGGCGCCTCCCGCTTCCAGATCCTGACTCGCATCACGGTGCCGCTCGCGCTGCCGACCATCATGTCGACCGCGCTGTACTCGTTCATGATCGCGTGGAACGAGTTCCTGTTCGCCCTCCTGTTCCTGTCGGCCAAGCAGGACCTGTGGACGGTGTCGCTCGGGCTGACCAGGCTCGCCGACGGCCAGGAGGTGTCGAAAACGGTCCTCATGGCGGGCAGTGTCCTCCTCACGGTGCCGATCGTGATTCTGTACGGGGTGGCCGAGCGGGCCCTCACCGAGGGACTGACCGCCGGTGCCGACAAGGGTTAGCGAGCACAGGCTGGTCGGGCCGGAGGAGAGCTGAGGACACGGTGGCAGCTGGCGCGGGTGAGATCCTGCAGCTCGTCCGGAGCGGACGAGCGACCACGCGCACCCAGGTGCTCGAGGTGACGGGGCTGTCACGAGTCACGGTGGCACAACGGCTGGACGCCCTCGCGGCGGCCGGGATCATCCGCGCGGCGGGAGACGCCGGGGCTACCGGCGGACGGCGATCCGAGCGGTTCGTCTTCGACCCGACCGACTCGCTGGTGCTGGTGGGGGCGCTCGAGCTGGGCGACGGACCTGATTCCGTGGCCGTGCGGGGACCGGAGGGGCAGACGTCGGCCACGGTGGAGCTCGCCGTCGTCGACCCCCACGGGGCGCTCCTGGCGCGGGCCTCCCTGGCGGCTGACCTCGCGGCCGGGCCGGACGCCGTCGTGCCGCAGCTGCTCGACGGGTTCGACGCGCTGCTGGCCGGCGCCGGGATCAAGCCGTCCGCCGTCGGCGGCGTAGCGCTGTCCGTGCCGGGACCGGTCGACCCGCACGACCACCGGCTGTCCGATCCGCCGGTGATGCCGGGCTGGGGCGGATGGCCCGTCGTCGAGGCCGTGCGCGAACGGTTCGACGTGCCGGTGCACCTCGAGAACGACGCCGACGCGATGGCCTACGGCGAGTTCACCGAGCTGGGCGCCCGCCGCTCCGGTAGGCCGCAGCCGTTCGTGCTGGTCAAGGTGTCCGGGTTCCTCGGAGCGGGGCTCGTCATCGACGGTCAGACCTACCGTGGGACCGACGGCGGGGCCGGCGACATCGGGCACGTCGACGTAGGCGGTGACGCCGTCTGCCGGTGCGGTCGGCGCGGGTGCCTCGCCGCGGAGGCCGGCGGCGCGGCGCTGCTGCGGCGCCTGAGGGCCGCGGGGTCCGACGTCGGATCGCTCACCGAGCTGCGTGCGCTCGCCGAGCGCGGGGATCCCCTCGTGACGGCGGAGCTGGACCGGGCCGCCGGGCTGATCGGTCGAGTGCTGGCCGTGATGATCGGGCTGCTGAACCCGGCCGACCTCGTGGTGGCCGGTGAGCTGGCAGTGCCGACCATGATCGCAGGGATCCGTGCCGGCGTGTATGCGGGGGCGCAACCACGGGCCACCGCGCGGCTGCGGATCCGGCCCGCCGCGCTGGGTCCTGACGCCGTGCTCATCGGGCTGGCGCGGGTCGCCGTGGACGACCGGTTCTCGGCCGAAGCGGTCGACGCCCGGTTGGGCTAACGCTTTCCACCGATCTACGTCTGCGGGTGATCTTCTCCGCTTTACTGAGTTGTGATCAGTAGAAGCGTTCCGCAGGGCGCCAACCGCCGGTACCTTCAGCGCAGACGCCCGCGATGACGGGCTTCGCGCTCGCCAACGGCGGCGAGCCCGGCGGGCAGTGGCGCCGGTCGGACAACTTTTTCGCGGGGCGATGACGCCCGCGGAGCGAGAGGCGAACCGATGACGCAGTTGCATGCATCCCGAGCAGCACAGC
This sequence comes from Promicromonospora vindobonensis, assembly GCF_042685865.1. Taxonomy (NCBI): domain Bacteria; kingdom Bacillati; phylum Actinomycetota; class Actinomycetes; order Micrococcales; family Promicromonosporaceae; genus Promicromonospora; species Promicromonospora vindobonensis. The sequence goes on from NZ_JBHUOG010000001.1 coordinate 2,538,369, forward strand.
CAGGTCCAGCACCGACGATCCTGATGGCAGTAGGTGTGGCCCTCCTGCTCATCGGTGCGATCGTGGCCACGGCCTTCATGCTCCTGTTCCAGGGCGAGGTCGCGTCCGGCGCGGACCGGCTGGCCGACGGCGCCGGTGAGCTGAACGACGGCGTCCAGGCCGACCTGGTCTCGGGCGTCGGCGACCTCAGCGCCGGAGCCACGGAGCTCAACACTGGCGTCCAGGGCAGCGTGGTGCCGGGGGTCGAGAAGCTCGCGGACGGTGCCGGGCAGCTCGACTCCGGCGCCGGTGAGCTGCGTGCGGGCGTGATCAAGCTGCACGACGGAGCCAAGAAGATCGCGGACGGCACCGCGGAGACCGCCGTGGACGTCTCCGACCTCGCCGACGCGTCGCTGCTGCTCACGGCCGGATCGACCAAGCTGAACGACGGGTCGAAGCAGCTGAATGACGGCTCGAAGCGGCTGAACCAGGGCCTCGGCGACCTGAACGCCGCGGCGCCCGAACTGGCCGACGGGGCCGAGCGGCTGGCGGGCGGGTCGGCGCTGGTGCAGGCGGGCGTTGTGACGTTGAACGGCAAGGCCCCAGAACTGGTTCACGGGGCGAAGAAGCTCGCAGACGGGTCCGCCAAGGTATTCGCCGGCAACCAGAAGCTCAACGGTGGGCTGTCACAGCTCGCCGCGAAGAATGACGATCTACTGGGTGGGACCAGTACGGTCGAGTCGGGGGCTGGAGCGCTGGCCGCAGGTGCTGCAGACCTGGACGCGGGCGCCGATCAGTTGTCGGTCGGCGTTCACCAGCTCGACTCCGTGGCGCCGACGCTCGCGCAGGGAGCAGTCAAGGCAGCGGCGGGGGCCAAGGACGTTGCCGCCGGGGCCGCTCCCGTGGCTGATGGCGCGGGCGCGGCAAAGGCCGGCGCAGACAACCTGGCCGCGAAGCTCGGCGGACTTGTTTCAGGCGCGAAGCAGGTCCAGGGCGGGAACCTTGCCCTCCAGCAGAACCTGACCGACCTTGCCGGGGACGCTGTGGATCCGGCACTCAAGCAGCAGCTCGAGGCGCTCGCGTTGTCAGCCGGCAGCCTCGCTGCTGGCGCCGACGACCTGGCCGTCGGGGCGGGTGAGGCTCAGGCCGGAGCGACCGGACTCGGCGGTTCGTTGGGCACCTTGGCGGACGGGGCATCGGCCGTCGCGAGTGGCTCGGCGTCCGTCGCAAAGGGATCTGCCGAGGTGGCCGGTGGTGCTCAGCTGGTAGCCGGTGGTGTCGGCACCCTCGCCGACAAGGTGCCGGCTCTTGTTGCCGGTTCGGAGCGGGTCAAGGTCGGCAGCGCGCAGCTACAGGCCGGTGTCGGGCAGCTCGCCCCCGGGATTCAGCAGTACGTGGCGGGCGTCGGGACGGCCTACCAGGGCAGCGCCGAACTTGTCGCGGGCGCCGAGCGTGCGGCCTCGGGGAGCGCTGAGCTGGCGTCTGGTGCCGGTCAGCTCAAGGGTCGGCTGCCGGAACTTCTCTCCGGCGCCACCCAGGTTGCCGACGGCAACGCCGCTCTGGCGTCGAAGACCCCGGGGCTCGTCTCCGGTGTCAGGCAGCTGCATGACGGCTCAGGACAGCTGGTCGAGGGTTCGGCGCAGCTGCACGACGGATCCGGGCAGCTGGTGGGCGGCATCATCGAGGTGCGCGACCGCGTGGTCCCGAAGGTCGAGAAGTCCCAGCGTCTGGCCGATGGGTCGGTCAAGGTCCGCGACGGGCTCAAGGACGCCCGGCAGGGCACCCGGACCCTTGTCCAGGGCACGGGTGCCCTCGACGACGGCACTCAGACGCTGGCGGCGGGCGCCACGGACCTGGCCGACGGCACCCAGCAGCTCGCCGACGGTTCCGCGAAGCTCGCGTCCGGCACCACCGAGGTGGCGTCCGGCACCGAGCAGCTTTCCGCCGGGACCGGCCAGCTCCGTACCGAGGTGGACGGCTCCCCGGCCGGCCCCATCGGCGTCAGCGTGATCCTCGCGGCGGCACTCGGTCTGCTGGCGGTGCTCGCCGGCCTGATCCTGCTGAACAGGCGCCGCGCCTGATCGGAACGACCGCCGGGGCAGAGCACACCGCTCCGCCCCGGCGGCCGGATGGTCACAGCTCGGCGAGCATGGTGGCCATCCGGTCGATCTCGGCCATCTGATCGGCGGCGATGTTGGTCGCCAGCTCGATGACACGTTCCTCGCTGCCCGAGCCTGCGACCTCCTCGCACATGGTCAGCGCGCCCTCGTGGTGCTTGATCATGCCCTCGAGGAAGAGGCGGTCGAACTCGGCTCCGGACGCCTTCTCGAGTGACGCCATCTCGACGTCGGTCAGCATCCCCGGCATGTCTTCGGCGTCGTGCCCGTGCTCCGGCGCCCGCGGGCCGGAGCCGTCCCCGCCCTCGACGTCGAGCGGCACGGGGTAGTCGTTCTCCTCGAGCCAGCCGGACATGAGGTCGATCTCGCTGTCCTGTACGACGTCGATGCGGGCCGCGAACTTCTTCACCTGCTCGGAACCGCTGCGTTCCGGGACCAGGCCGGCCATCTCGGTCGCCTGCCCGTGGTGCAGGATCATGTCGCTCAAGAACCCGGCGTCGGCCTTTGAGAACGGCGCCTGGGCGGGCGCTCCCTGGTAGTCCTCAGGCGCGATCGTCTCGGCCTTCTCCCCCGGTTTGCCGGGTTGCAGCACGACGGAGCTGGGCGTCGAGACGGCTTCCGGCTCCTCGTCCGACCCGGTGCACCCAGCCAGGCCGAGCGTGAGCGGCACGAGGATGACCAGGCTGAACGCGGCCGCTCGCGGCGGCAGAGACCGGTGCTCGGCGGCACGACGCCGGCGTGCCGAACCGCGTCGCTGGACCTTCGGGGAACCGGTCTCGATCTCTGTCTCCACGCGAAGATCCTCCCAGGCGGCTTGTCACTGCTGTGTAAATTCTTGACTCGCAACTGGCGTCGAATTGGTGTGATGTACGACACTCGCGATGGACCCTACCAAGGAGGTGTGACGCCATTGCGCCGTCCAACCTTTACCCGATCGCATGTGCGGGGCGCCGCTGCTGCCGCCCTCGCGGCGGCTCTTACGGCGGGAACATTCGCTCTCGCGGCACCGAGCCTGGCCACGCCGGACGACGGCGAGGCCGCACTCGACACCACGACGTCGGCATCGTCGTCCGCGGTCGAAGCGGACGTTCCTCCGGGCGAGACCGAGTCGTCGAAGATCACCCACCTGAGTAACCAGCCCAAGAACGGCGCGCTGCTGAGCACCGGCTCCGACATCGCGTTCCAGGGCAAGTACGCGTTCGCGGGCAACTACGACGGGTTCACCGTCTACGACCTCTCCGATCCCGAGAATCCCGAGCAGGTCGTCCAGGTGTCCTGCCCGGGCGGCCAGAACGACATCTCGGTCTACAAGAACGTCCTGGTGCTGTCGACGGACTCGTCGCGCAGCGACGACTCGTGCGAGTCGACGTCGCTTGAAGCGACGAACAAGGAAGCCTGGGAGGGCATCAAGGTCTGGGACATCTCCAACCCGCTGGAGCCGGAGTACGTCCAGTCCGTCGAGACGAGCTGTGGTTCGCACACGCACTCTCTGGTCCCGTCCAAGAACAAGTGGGACCTGTACGTGTACGTCTCCTCGTACTTCCCGTCGGAGACGTACCCGGACTGCCAGCCGCCCCACGACACGATCTCGATCGTGAAGGTCCCGCTCCGTACGCCGGAGTCGGCGCGCATCGTCTCGACGCCGAACCTGTTCCCGGACGGCGGCTACGAGGGTGACGACCGCGGCTCGTACACCGAGACCACGGGTTGCCACGACATCACCACCTACGCCAAGTACGACCTGGCTGCCGGTGCGTGCATGGGCGACGGCATCCTGATGGACATCTCGAACCGGGAGCGCCCTCGGGTGATCAGCAGGGCGAGGGACACGGAGAACTTCGCCTTCTGGCACTCGGCCACGTTCAACAACGATGCCACCAAGGTCGTGTTCACCGACGAGCTCGGCGGTGGTGGTCTGGCCACGTGCACCGACGAGTTCGGCCCGACGCTCGGCGCCAACGGCATCTACGACATCAAGCGCAAGTGGTTCGGCAAGAAGGAGCTCGCCTTCAAGTCGTACTACAAGATTCCGCGGACCAACACGGAGAACGAGAACTGTGTGGCGCACAACGGTTCGCTGATCCCGGTCAAGGGCAAGGACCTGATGGTGCAGTCCTGGTACCAGGGCGGCGTCTCGGTCTTCGACTTCACCGACTCCAGCAACCCGCGTGAGCTCGCCTGGTTCGACCGTGGCGAGGGCGTCAGCGACGGCGGCACCTGGTCCACCTACTACTACAACGGCTATGCGTACTCCAACGATCTGGCGATCGGCTTCGACACCTTCGAGATCGACGACTCGATCGACCGCCGTGCCGAGGACGTACGGCTGGGGTCGCTCAACCCGCAGATGCAGGAACCGTTCGGCCGCTGACGCGTCTGCGCAAGCTGCCCGACGGCGACGAGGTGCCTTCCGTACGGAGGGGTCCGCCGCCGTCGGGCAGTGTTGTGTCGCTTGGGGCAATTGTCACCGCTGTGTAAAAAGTCACCAAAAGTCTAGTGCTGAGAGGTTCCTGTGAGTGACACTTCCTCAACCGACCTAGGAGGTGTGACGCCCGTGCGTCGTCCAACCTTTACTCGATCTCGCGCCCGGGGTGCCACCGGCGTCGCCCTGACAGCGTTCTTCGCTGCGGCGGCTGTGGCACTCGCAGGCCCCGTGGCGGCATCGGCCGCCGAACCGGACGTACCACCAGGCGAGGTTGAGTCCTGGAACATGACCCACCTGAGCAACCAGCCCAAGAACGGCGCACTGAAGGGCACAGGCTCGGACATCGCGTTCCAGGGCAAGTACGCGTTCGCCGGCAACTACGACGGCTTCACCGTCTACGACCTGTCGGACAAGGAGAACCCCGAGCAGGTGGTCCAGGTCTCCTGCCCCGGCGCGCAGAACGACATCTCCGTCTACAAGAACGTCCTCGTGCTGTCGACGGACTCGTCGCGCAGCGACGACTCGTGCGAGTCGACGACGATGGATGCCACCAAGAAGGAGGCGTGGGAGGGCATCAAGGTCTGGGACATCTCCAACCCGCTGGAGCCGGAGTACGTCCAGTCCGTCGAGACCAACTGTGGTTCGCACACGCACTCCCTTGCCCCGTCGAAGAACGGCCGGACGGTCTACGCGTACGTGTCGTCGTACTCGCCGAGTGCCACCTTTCCGGACTGCCAGCCCCCGCACGACATCATCTCGATCGTGAAGATCCCGGTGAAGAACCCGGCGTCGGCCGAACTGGTCGCCGCGCCGAACCTCTTCCCGGACGGTGGCTACGAGGGTGACCCCTCCCGCCGCGCCTCCACCACGAGCGGCTGCCACGACATCACCACCTACGCCGAGTACGACCTGGCCGCCGGTGCGTGCATGGGCGACGGCATCCTGATGGACATCAAGGACCGTGAGCGCCCCCGCGTGATCAGCCAGGTGCGGGACACGGAGAACTTCGCGTTCTGGCACTCGGCCACGTTCAACAACGACGCCACCAAGGTGGTCTTCACCGACGAGCTCGGCGGCGGCGGTCTCGCGACCTGCACCGATGAGTTCGCACCGGAGCTGGGCGCCAACGGGATCTACGACATCGAGCGCACGCGCCACGGCAAGACGGAGCTCGAGTTCGCGTCCTACTACAAGATCCCCCGGATCAACACCGCCGCGGAGAACTGCGTGGCGCACAACGGTTCGCTGATCCCGGTCAAGGGCAAGGACCTCATGGTCCAGGCCTGGTACCAGGGTGGTGTCTCGGTGTTCGACTTCACCGACTCGGCAAACCCCCGCGAGGTCGCCTGGTTCGACCGCGGCGAGGGTCTGAGCAGCGGTGGTAGCTGGTCGACGTACTACTACAACGGGTACGCCTACTCGAACGACCTGGGCATCGGCTTCGACACGTTCGACATCGACGACTCGATCGACGGGAAGGCCGAGAAGGTGCGCCAGAAGTCGCTCAACCCGCAGATGCAGGAGTCGTTCCGGGGCTGACGCCATAGCTCGACGGGATGGCAGCGACCATCCGGGGGCCCATCGGTATCCATACCGGTGGGCCTTCGGCACCCCCCGGATCCGGTCCGACCGGCAACGGCGGCTTGTCCGTGGCTCACGACCGGGGCCTGGCGTTCCCATGGGTTTGTATGGGAACCTCCCGGACATGACGCCCCAGGACTCGACGACCGAGGAGACCACCCCGCCGTCGGGCAGCGTGCCTGAGCCGGAGGGGACGGCGCCTGAGTACGGGCTGCACCGCCGGCTCCGGCTCATGGGGGCCGTGCTCGCCGGCGGGCTCGCCGTCGTGCTGGCCCTGCTGCTGTGGCTCGGTGTGCTGGTCCCGGCCAAGCAGGAGGCCGCGGGGTACTCGGACGCGGACGCCGCCTATGCCGCCGTGGCGATCGAGCACAACGCGCAGGCGGTCCAGCTGACGGCGCTCGCTCCGGGCCGGTCCACCGACGACGAGGTGCTCGCCCTGGCGGTCGAGGTCGGCGAGGCTTCAGCCGGCCGCGTCCGCGAGCTCGCCGACTGGCTCGAGGCGCGTGACATCCCGGTGCCGACGGCGGGCCGGGAGGCGCTCGCGCTGGCCGAGGACGGTCTGGACACCGAGCTGCCCGACGACGGCAGCGGCCCCCGGTCGGGCGCCAGCGCGCACTCGCACGAGGGCGGGAACCACGGCATGCTCACCGACGAGCAGGTGAACGGGATCGCTGCGCTCCACGCGCAGGACTTCGACATCGCGCTGCTCGCCGCGCTCGTCGAGCACCACTACGGCGGGCTGCAGCCGGCCGACGAGGAGATCACCGAGGGCGAGGACGCCGAGGCGAAGGCGCTGGCCCAGGCCGAGGCCGACGCCATCCGCGTCGAGGTGGAGAAGGTCCGCGACGTGCTCGCGGCCATCGGCGGCCCGGGTTCCAACGACGGGTCCGGTTCGTAACCGGGCCGGACGGGTCAGGGTGCGGTGACGAAGATGTCGAACAGCTCCGGGTGGTGGCCGTGCACCAGGACGGCGAACACGACGGCGTCGAACAGCAGGTGCACTGCGACGACATAGCTGAGCGACTTGAACTTCGCGAAGATCCAGCCCTGGACGAGCGCGAACGGGATGGTGAGCAGCGGGCCCCACTCGCGGTAGCCGAGCTCCCACAGGAACGACACGAAGATCATCGACTGCAGCAGGTTCGCCTGCCACATCGGGAAGTGCTTGCACAGCAGGGCGAACACGATGCAGATGAAGAACAGCTCGTCCCAGATGCCCACGGCGTTCACGCCCACGAACAGGCGCCAGATGTCCTGCGACCCGTCGAGGTCCGGCCAGTTCAGGTACGCGCCAGAGCCCAGGAAGTAGAACGGCAGCAGCACGTACCCCAGGGCAACGACGGCGGCGAGATAGACCCACTGCCCGCGCGTCCAACGGCGCCCGGTCAGCACCGGGAACTGGATGGTGTCCTGCTTCAGCACGAACCGGGACAGGGCCCAGGGCACGAGCACCGACCCGCCGAGCGCGAGCGTGAAGCGCAGCATCCCGGCGTCGGACAGGTCCGCCTCGAGCGAGATCATCGAGATGATCCCCAGGCCGACGCCGATCAGCGCCAGGTCGCGGCCCAGGGCGCGGTCGACCCACAGGCCAAGCGCGATGCCCACCACCAGCGGCAGGTACGCGACCGGTCGGATGTGGATGGCGAAGAGCAGGATCGCCGAGGCCGACACGAGAAAGGCGGCGGTCAGACGCGCTGGGCCGACCAGCGAGGCCGGCAGAGTGGAGGTCACGGGGTCGAGACTCCCACATCCCGGGGCAGCCGTGTGCCGCGGTTCCTCTCGTTGCCACCGGCCTGGCCCGCGCCGTGGGGTCAGGTCAGGTGGTCGAAGTCGCCCCTGGTCCAGGCGGCGTGCCGTTCTGCGGAGCGCAGGACGACGGCGCGGGCGTCGGTCGGGATGACGCCGTCGAAGTTGTTGTAGAGCCGGTCGAACGCGAACCGTGCCACGTGGTGGGCGACCCGCTGGACCACGGGCCCGGACAGCGGGATCCGGTTGGGGTAGCTGCGCATGAAGGAGACCGAGGTGCGGTCGGGGTTGGCGAAGATCGTGTCGCCGCTGAGCAGGACGCCCTTGCCGGAGGCGCCGGAGGCCCAGTGCGCGACGCAGGAGCCGGGGAAGTGTCCGCCGGGCTGGCTCAGGGTGATGCCGGGCAGGATCTCGCGGTCGCCCTTCCATGGTTCGACGGCGGTGTCGGTCCGGGCGAGCCAGTCCGTGTCGGCTTCGCTGACCAGGATGGGTACCTGGCCGAGGCGGCGGCTCCACTCGACCTGGACGCCGTACATGTGGGGGTGGCTCGCCACGATGTACGCGAGGCCGCCGAGGTCCTGCACGGCGGTCACGGCGGCGTCGTCGAGGTAGCCGGGCACGTCGAACATCAGGTTCCCGTGCGGGGTCCGGACGATCTTCGCGGTGGGGCCGATGCCGACGTCCGGCACGGTCCTGAGGCCGAACAGGTCGGGCTCCAGCTCCCGGACCTCGATGCTCTGCCCCCTGGCCGCGAGCTCCTCCAGCGTGGTCCAGCGCTGCCCGTCGGCGGGGACCCACTGGCGCTCGTCGGCGCAGATGGCGCACACGTCGGTTCGGGACTCATGTTCCACGCCGCACGTGCGGCAGATCCAGAACGTCATTCGACTGCTTCCCTTCGTCGGGCTCGTGCTCCGTCACGATGCGCCTCGGCGTGCGCGGAGTCCAGCACATTCGTCGAGCCGCGAAGCTTTCGGCGGACCGCACCGCGCGCCGCACCGGCGCGTCACCGGGTGAATCGTTTCGCATCCCTGGCAGACCTGGCGCCGGAGCCACGCGGTCCATACCCTCGTGGTCACGTGGCTCTACAACGTTGTAGGGCCGGGTTCTCACGGAGGAGTGACCATGGCATCAACGTCACGGCGTCACCCGCGGCTTCTCGCCGCAGGGGCCGCAGCACTGTCGGTAGTCGTCTCCCTGCTCGCCGCGCCCGGGGTCGCGGCAGCGCCGCCCAGCGCGCCGCCCACGTCGGACAGCGGCGCGACGGCTCCTGTCGTGCGGGCCGCTGCCTGCGGCGACGGTGCTGACGCCCTCGTCACCGGGAGCCAGTCGTCGGGGTTCACCGCCAGCTACCACGGCCAGACGGTCTACCAAGGGGAGTACTACATCACCGCGATCTGGGAGGCGATCGGCGCGCTCGACCCGAGCCGTACCAGCCAGGAGAAGGTGTCGGTCATGGCCAGCGCCTGGATCGGCGACAACACGATCGACCTGCCGAGCCACACGGCGTTCGAGGTCTGCGGAACGATGGACACCGGGAACGTCTCCGGGCGGGGAGCGGTCCAGGCCATCGGAGTCCGGAACGTGTCGATCCCCCACCTGAACATGACGGGAGCCCCGTACTTCGGCATGCGCTTCGCCGACGTGCACGGCCTGCACCTCGGACAGATCAACCTACGGATGAGCGGAGGCCTCGGCATCCGGTTCGAGCGTGATCTGCCGGGAAGCACCGAGGTGCGCATGGACAGCATCTATGTGTCGGGCACCGGCAACCACGGTGTCGAGACGTGGAACGTGGACGGTCTGCGGATCGGCACCATCACCGCGCGCAACGTCGCCTACGCGGGGCTCCTGCTGAACAACACGCGCAACGCGACGATCGGCACGGTCGACGGCGAGAACGTTGCCACCGGCACCGGCTACGCCACGTTCCGGATGGCCAACACCAACGGGCCCGGCATCACGGTGGACCGCGTGCGGTCACGCGGCGGGGGCCGCGGCGTGTTCTGCGTGTCCAACTCGCGGGGCGCACGCATCAACACCGTCGACCTGGCGAACAACGGCAACAACTCGGTGCTCATCGAGAACTGCTCGGACATCACCATCGCCGGCGGCACGGTCAACGGGGGCGGCGAGGTGCGGCTCGCCGCACGTTCGGAGTTTCCCAACAACCGCGACATCGACATCACGCTCCGCGTGGACAACACCTCCGTGCGTGAGTCGCCGTGCGGGGAGAACACCACCTGGAACCTGAGCGGGAACGGGGCCCGCAACATCTGCTGACGGCGCACCCGGGCTGCGAGAACGGGGTTGTGCTCCGAATCGGGCTCAGCCCGACCACAACCCCGTTCTCGCCGGTCGCGCTCTGCTGGGCCCGCGACTCCTAGGTTGGGGACATGGTGCTGGTACCGGGAACGTGCGAATCGAGCCGACGGAGCCTGCCATGAGCTGGCCTGACGCGAACGCCACAGCGGCGGCAGACGACGGCTCCGCCGCCCAGTCGGGGCTCTCGTGTTCTCGTTCGTCAACGCGGCAGCGGAGGAGGGCGCGTACAACGGTGTGGCGCAGAGGGCGTTCGGCCTCGACGTCGGCCGGGTCTTCGCGGTGGTGCTCGCCGCTGCGATGTTCGGCGCGTCTCACTGGTACGGGTTCCCGAACGGCTGGTGGGGCGTGGTCCTCGCGACGGCGTACGGCCTGGTGCTGAGCGCGCTGCGCCAGGTGTCCCACGGGTTGCTGCTGCCCTGGGTGGCGCACGTCCTCGCGGATCTCACGATCGTGGCGGTGCTGCTCACGCTCTGGTGAGGCCGTCGGTTCGCCGGCTCCCCCTTCAGACGGAAGCGGGCATGCCCTCGGAGTTCCTACCCTGGGGGCATGGTCCATGCCCCACCTCGGTCCGAGACACGGCAGCCCGACGGCGACCGGCCAGCCGTCGGCGGTCGTGACGTACCCGCCGTCGGCGGTTCTGACGTACCCGGCGCTGCCGGGCGCATGGCGCGCCTGCTCGACTGGTTCGGCGTCGACTCCGACTGGGAGCGGGTCCCCGCCGGCCGCGACGCCTACCGCAAGGACCTGCTGCTGGGCGCGGGGTTCGCGGTGCTGGCTGCCATCTCGGTGGAGCTCGGCCGCAGCATGGGCATCTTCGAGGGCGTGCGGGAGCCGCTGTGGCTGATCATCCTGCTCGCGGTGGCCAGCACGGCCCCGTTGGGCTGGCGGCGTCGCTACCCCCTGGTGTCGCTCGCGCTCGTGTACGGGGTGTGGCTCGGGCTCGGACTGACGATCAGCGCGATCACGGTGCTCATGCCGATGCAGGTCATGTACTTCGTCGCGCTGTTCACGGCGGTGGCCTGGGCGCGGGACCGGCGGGCGATGCTCGTGGTGGTCAGCGTCTGCGTCCTGATGATGTTCACCTGGCTCATCTGGATGTTCGCGGTGCAGCAGGGCGTGGAGACGCTCCTCGAGGAGTTCCCCACGCGCGCGGACTGGCCCGGCCTGATCGAGCCGTATCTCGCGAACGCCGTCTACCAGCTCATCACCAACATCGCGTTCTTCGGCGGCGCGGTGGTGGCGGGCCAGATGCAGTGGAACGCGGCGCGACGCCGGCGGCAGCTCCACGACCAGGCGGACACCATCGAGAAGCAGGCCGCTGCCCTCACGGACCAGGCCATCGTGGCCGAGCGGGTGCGGATCGCGCGCGAGCTGCACGACGTCGTCGCGCACCACGTGTCCGTGATCGGCATCCAGGCGGCCGCTGCCCGCCGGGTGCTCGACCGTGACCCCGCCAGGACCGCGGAAGCGCTCGTCACCATCGAGCGTGAGTCGCGCGAGGGGGTCGCGCAGATGCGGAACCTGGTGGGGACGCTCCGCTCGGTGCCCGACGGCGGTGGCAGAGACGATCCGCCAGGACCGGACGGCGGCAGCTCCCGGGCGCCCGAGCCGGGGCTCGCCGACCTCCCCACCCTGACCGCCGCCGACCACGACGGCCTGGACACCACGTTCCAGCAGGTCGAGGAACCGCCAGGCGTCGCGGCCGACGTGCCGGACCCCATGGGGCTCAGCCTCTACCGCACCGCCCAGGAGGCGATGGCCAACGTGCGCAAGCACTCGACGGCTCGGTCCGCGACGGTCACGCTGCGCGTCGTGCGGACTCGCGAGGCCATTGCGGGCCGGCAGTTCGAGCACGGCTTCGCCGAGGTGGAGGTGCTCGACGACGGGCGGCCACGCCGCGGGACGTCCGGTTCCGGGCTCGGGCTGCTCGGGATCCGTGAGCGTGCCGCGACCCATCAGGGCGTCGTCGAGATCGGCACCCGGGCGACCGGCGGGTTCCGGGTCCGGGTGCGGCTGCCGCTGCCTGCGCCCGGTTCTGACGTCCGGACCTCCATCGACCCCGCCACCCACACCGCAACCACAGGATCGAGAACACCATGACCGCGAGCCGCATCGCGTGGTTCCTCGGAACCCTCGCGCTGACCACGCCGATCCTCCTTGCCGCGTTCTCGGGCGGCGACGGGATCACCGGGCCGGTGCTCCTGGAGAGCCTCGTGTGGGCGGCGGGCATCGCCGCGGCACAGGCCCTGCTGTGGGGCAAGGTCCGACGGCGCGAGGGCGACGCGTGATCCGGGTCCTGCTCGCCGACGACCAGGCGCTCGTGCGCTCGGGCTTCTCGCTCATCCTCTCGGTGGAGGACGACTTCAAGGTGGTCGGTGAGGCCTCCGACGGCGCCGCGGCGATCGAGCTGACCCGCGAGCTGCGTCCCGACATCGTGCTCATGGACGTGCAGATGCCCGTCATGGACGGCATCGAGGCCACGCGCCGGATCGTCGCGGAGGACCTCGCGAAGGTGCTGGTCCTGACGACGTTCGACCATGACGAGTACGTGTTCGACGGGCTCGCGGCCGGGGCGTCTGGGTTCCTGCTGAAGAACTCGGACGCGGAGCACCTCGTCGAGGCGGTGCGGACCGTGGCGGCGGGGCACGCCCTGCTCGCGCCGCAGATCACGCGCCGCGTGATCGAGCAGATGGTCGCGGGGGAGCGACCGCTGCCCGGCGAGCTGGGGGTCCTCCGGCAGCCCGAGGAAGCCGCCGGAGCTCGGTCCCGGCCGGCGGTCGAGGCGCCCGACGGCCTCGTTCTCCTCACCCCGCGAGAGCGTGAGGTGCTGGAGCTGGTGGGTACCGGGCTGTCGAACGCGGAGATCGCCGCGAGCCTGTACCTCGGCGAGGCCACGGTGAAGACCCACGTCTCGAACGTGCTGTCCAAGCTGCACCTGCGGGACCGGGTCCAGGCGGTGGTCCTCGCTCATCGGGCGGGTCTGGTCTGAAACTGACGGCACCGGCCCGGTCGATCGGTCAACCCTCTGTATAGGGAATCATCGAAACTAGTATGGTGTGCCGGTCCCCCGTCGACGATGACCCTGGAGGCCCCCCGTGAACTCCCTCGTCCTGGCAGTCATCGGTATTGCACTGATGCTCGCCGGATACCTGCTGTACTCCAAATTCCTCGGTAAGAAGATCTTCCGGCTCGACCCCGCCTTCAAGACCCCCGCGCACGAGCTGAACGACGGTGTGGACTACGTCCCCACCAACAAGTTCGTGCTCTGGGGCCACCACTTCACCTCCGTCGCAGGCGCCGCGCCCATCGTGGGTCCCGCCGTCGCCGTGATCTGGGGCTGGCTGCCCGCGGTCCTGTGGGTGACCATCGGCACCATCTTCTTCGCCGGCATGCACGACATGGGCGCCCTCTGGGCGTCGCAGCGTCACAAGGGCCAGTCGATGGGCATGCTGTCGGGCAAGTACATCGGCAAGCGCGGCCGTGCCCTGTTCCTCGTCGTGATCTTCCTGCTGCTGCTCATGGTCGTGGCCGCGTTCGCCGTGGTCATCAAGAACCTGCTGATCGGCACCCCGACGTCGGTCATCCCGGTGTGGGGCGCGATCCTCGTGGCCCTCGTGATCGGCCAGATGATCTATCGCTGGAAGATCAACCTGCTGGTCACCACCATCATCGGCGTCGTGGCCCTGTACACGCTGATCATCGTCGGCGACGCCAACCCGATCGTCCTGCCCGACCCGATCCTCGGCATGTCGCCGGCGACCTTCTGGATCGTGGCGCTGTTCGTCTACGCGGGCATCGCGTCCCTGCTGCCGGTGTGGGTGCTGCTCCAGCCGCGCGACTACATCAACGGTGTCCAGCTCTTCATCGGCCTGGGCATCCTGTTCGGGTCCGTGCTGCTGTCGGCCCCGGCGATCGTCGCCCCGGCGATCAACCAGAACGTCCCCGAGGGCACGCCGCCGCTCGTCCCGCTGCTGTTCGTGACCATCGCCTGCGGCGCCATCTCGGGCTTCCACGGCATGGTGTCCTCCGGCACGTCGTCGAAGCAGCTCGACAAGGAGACCGACGCCCGGTTCGTCGGCTACTTCGGTGCGGTGGGCGAAGGGCTGCTGGCTCTCGGCGCCATCATCGCCGCAACGGCCGGCTACCGGACGCTCGCCGACTGGGAGGCCGTCTACACCGCGTTCAACGAGGGCGGCGTGGCGGCGTTCGTCGAGGGTGGCGGCAACATCCTCAACGCGGGCCTCGGCATCCCCCTCGGCCTGTCGGCCACGATCCTTGCCACCATGGCGGTCCTGTTCGCGGCGACGACGATGGACACCGGCGTCCGTCTGCTGCGCTTCGTGGTCCAGGAGGCCGGCGAGCTCGCGAAGGTCAAGGTCGGCGGCATCCTCGGTACGGTGATCGCGCTCGTCGTGTCCGTCGGCCTGGTGTTCAGCCTCGGGGCCGACGGCGAGGGCGGCATGCTGATCTGGCCGCTGTTCGGTACCACGAACCAGCTGCTGGCGTCCCTGACGCTGTCGGTGATCGCAGTGATCCTGCTGCGCAAGAAGATCAACCCGCTGCCGGTCGTGATCCCGCTGGCCGTGGTCATGGTCATGTCGATCTACGCACTGGTGCTCCAGATCGGCACGTTCTACGCCGAGCAGAACTGGATGCTGCTGGTGCTCGACATCATCATCCTCATCGCCTCCCTCTGGGTGGCGCTCGAGGCGTTCATAGCCATGGGCAAGGCCCGCGGCGGTGTCGACGACGCGGACGACGCCGACAACAAGCCCGTCGCGAGCGTCGAGGGCTGACCTGTGCTCAGCCGCCGGTTCGGCACCGCCCGCCGGCGGCTGAGCGCTGTCTCCGCGGGACTGCGCGAGTTCTACGTTGCGCCATACCGCCGCACGTTCGCGCGGGCCCAGCGCGACGAGGACGACCTCTTCATGCTGCTCGTCCTGAGCGAGGCCCTCGGGGTGCCCAACCCGGCGTCGTACTACACGGCCGAGCTGCTGCCGCTCGTCTACGAGCGTGTGCACGAGTGGCACACCCGACTTGGCATGGACCGATCACCGCTGGAGGACGTGTCGTGCTGCTGACCGACGTCGTACGCGGTCGGCGTGTCCTGTTCCTCGGTGGCAAGGGCGGCGTCGGCAAGACCACGACGGCGTCCGCCCTGGCGCTCGCGCAGGCGCAGGCGGGCCGCCGGGTGCTGGTCGTCTCGACCGACCCCGCGCACAACCTGGGGCACCTGTGGCAGCGAGAGGTGGGCGACGTCGTGGTGCCGCTGTGGCGGGCCGAGGCGCCGTCCGGCCCTTCGAACGGCGCCGGGCAGAGTGGCGGCGCAGGGCTGCTCGACGGGGTCGAGATCGACCCACGGCGCACCACCGACGCTCATCTGGCCCAGGTCGGCTCCACGCTGCGCCGTCTGATGCCGGACCACCTCGCCAAGGAGGTCGACCGGCATCTCGACCTCGCGAGGGACGCCCCCGGGACGCACGAGGCAGCGGTGCTCGAGCGGATCGCCGACGCCGTGGAGACGGGCTTCTCCGACTACGACCTGGTCGTCTTCGACACCGCGCCGTCGGGGCACACCGCCCGGCTGATGGCGTTGCCGGAGACGATGTCCGCCTGGACCGAGGGTCTCTTGCGACGTCGCGACCGGGCCGACAAGTTCTCGGGCGCGCTGTCCGGGCTCGGCGTGCGCGACCCGAAGGCGGAGCGGGACAGCGAGATCCGGCGCACGCTGCTGCGGCGCCGAGAGCGCTTCGAACGCCTGCGGTCGGTGCTCACCGACCCGGAGACGACGTCGTTCCTGCTGGTGCTGGCCGCGGAGCGGCTGCCGGTGCTGGAGACCGTCGAGCTTGCCGGGACCCTGCGAAAGCTCGGCGTGCCGGTGGGCGGTCTGGTCGTGAACAAGCGCTCGCCCGACGACGCGGGTGGGTTGCTCGCGGCCCGGCGCGCGCACGAGGACGAATGGCTGGCTGTGCTGGACGGCAAGCTGGGTGACCTGCCGCGCGTCGAGTGCGAGCTGCTGCCCGGTGAGGTCACGGGTGTCGCGGGCCTGGAGCAGTTCGGCGCGGCGCTGCGATAGGGATGTCAGCGATCGCTGACACGCCCCCACCGCTGTACGAGGCGCCGGCCGGCCGCGACGAGCTCGGGCGGTTCCAGCTCGGAGAGGTCGGCGTCGAACGTGGTGAGGATCCCGGCGACGCCCGCCCATGACCACGCACCGATGGTGAGCCGCGAGTGGTCGGTGTCGAGGTGCTCCACGACGGACCCGCCGGGCGCCCACCGGGCCACGGTCTCGGCCGGGAGGTTGATCCGGGCCGTCCCTACACATTCCCACGTGGAGACGGTGTCGCCTCGATCGTGCGTGGTCATGACGAGCTGGGCGACGTCGCCGCCCGGTACCGCTCGCGGCGCGAACCGCGTCGCGGTGGGGGTGTGGACGTGGAGGCGGTCGACGCGGTGCACCCGCCAGGTGTCGTCGGCCAGGTCGTAGCCCACGAGGTACCATCGCCCGGCCCAGACGACCAGATGGTGCGGTTCGAGGCGTCGTGGCGGAGCGAAGTCGGCATCATGCGGGTCGGGCCGGGTGCCGTCGGCTCGCAACGCGTCGAAGGCAAGCACGTGCCGGTGCCGGACCGCGCTGCCGACGGCCCGCAGCGCGCTCGGCGCGATGGGTGCCCCCGGAAACTCCCAGTAGTTCCGCAGCGTGGTCAGACGGAGCGTGTCCATGGTGGACCGCAGCGCCGGGGGTACCACCTGCTTCAGGGTGTCGGCTGCTCGTGCGGCGTCGTCGCCAAGACCGAGGACGCTGGTGGAGGCGGTCTGCAGGGCGACGGCGACGGCCAGGGCCTGCTCGTCGTCGAACAGCAGCGGCGGGAGCGGGTGTCCGGCGCCGAGCTCGTAGCCGCCGGCCGGGCCACGGACGGTCGTCACCGGATAGCCGAGTCGCCGCAGGGTCTCGACGTCCCGCCGGGCCGTGCGATCGCTGACCTCGAGGCGGGCTGCGAGCTCGCCGAGCGACCAGCGCCGGCGTGCGGCGAACAGGGACAGCAGCTGCAGGGTTCGTCGCGAGGTGTCGGCCACCACCGCAGCATGGCAGGTAGTGGACACCCCAGGTCCACTACTGGTGGCACGGTCCCGGTGTTCAGTCCCGACCAAGGAAGGGTGGTACCGGAATGCGCATCATCATCGTCGGCGGTGGGATCGGTGGCCTGGCACTCGCTGCCGGGCTGCGCCGGCAGGGTTTCGACGCGGCAGTTCTCGAGAAGGACATCGACCCGGCGGTGACCGGGGGTTACCACATCACTCTCGACGGACCCGCGCAGTCAGCGCTGCGGGAGCTGGTCGAGCCGGAGATCTTCGAGCGGGTCCTGGCGTCGGCGTCGGCGCTGCGGCTCCGGGAACCGGACGTGTTCTGGGACCGTCGGGGTCGGCTTCTTGGCCATGGTCCCGACCTGAGTGACGATCCCTCCGTGGACATCGACCGGATCACCCTGCGCCTCCTGCTGGCCGAAGCGGCGGGCGACAGCCTCCACCTGGGCCGGACCGTCAGCAGGGTCGGGCGGACCGAGGAGGGCAGACCGGAGGCGACGCTCGACGACGGGTCTTCCACCGCGGGCGACCTGCTGGTGGGCGCCGACGGGGTGCACTCACTCGTCGCCCGTCACCTGGCCGGTGCCCCTACGAGCCGACCCGCCGGCATCGTCGGCTTCTCCGGCAGGACCTCCGCCCATGACCTCAGCCCGGGCGAACAGGTGCGGCTCGGACCGCGATCAGGCCTGGCGATCGGTCCGCGGGGGGCCGCGCTCTACGTCGGGTTCCTCGACCCGGCAGGGAACGCGGTGCTGGACGCGCCGGGCCTGCGCGCATCGGTCACGACCGGTCCCACCTACATCTGGGGCGCCATGTTTCCCGAGTCGTCCCGGACCAGCCTGCTGCGTGGCGAGACAGGTGCCGCACTGCGCGACGCGCTGCTGGCCCGCTACAGGCAGCAGGGCTGGAGCGAACCATCGCTCGAGGTGATCGCTCGGGCCGAGGAGAACAGCGTGGCGGCGTTCAGGTTCAACGCCGCCTCGACCCGCGCCCGCGACCTGGCTCCGTGGCCGGCCGGGCCGATGACCGCGCTCGGCGACGCGGTGCACGCGACGCCGCCGACCGCCGGGATGGGCGCCGGCGTCGCCATCCGGGACGCGGCCGGCCTGGTGAGCCACCTGTGTGACGTCCGGTCCGCCACGACCACGCTCTCGGTGGCGGTGAGCCGCTTCGAGGCCGAGATGCGTCTTCGTGGCGGTGTGATGCTGACCTTGGCCATGAAGACGGTGCGACTGATCCTGGCGACCGACACCCGACTAGGTGCAGCCGTTACCGGGGCGGCTTTACCGGCGCTGGCCGCTGTTCGCCGAATCAGGCACTGAATCGGCGATATGTGCCTTTCTCGGAAGAGCCGAGAAAGCACAGAGAAGCGCGGCCCTCATGAAAGGGCCTCGCTTCTTTGTGTCGGCCGACGTGAGACCGACGCTCGATAAAACGGACTATTCGGTCGGGTCCGTGGAAGGGTCGGTAGAAGGCTCCGTCGACGGGTCCGGAGAGGGCTCGGTCGACGGCTCCTCCGACGGTTCCACGGTCGGCTCCACGGTGGGCTCTGCCGGCGGGGGCTCGGTCGGCTCCTCCGACGGCGGGTTCGTCGGCTCTTCCGACGGCGGGTCGGTGGGCTCTTCCGACGGCGGGTTCGTCGGCTCCGGGTCAGGGGTCGGCGTCGGCGTCGGCGTCGGCGTGGGCGTCGGAGTGGGATCCGGCGTGGAGGTCGGCGGCGGCGTCGGCCGGGGCGACTGCGTGGGCGGCGCGGTCGGCCCCTGGCTCGGCGGTGTCGTCGGCCGCACCGTGGATCCGTCCGAGGGCCTCGCGGGCGCGCTGGGCCAGGTTCCCCTGCCGAAATCGACGGTCGGCGGGGGCGTCATCGTGAAGGCGCTGCCCGGCTGGTACGCGTCCGAGCCGGCCATGTGCTTGGGCGTGTACGTCGATGCCGGAGGCGGCGTGTACGTGAACAGGTTCCCCTGCGGCTCGGGGTTCGAGCGCACGTCGACCGTGCCGTTCTCTCCCGGTCCGGACGTGGGCTCGCGCTTCACCATCATGGGCGGCAGGCCCTGCAGCGCGTCGGGCGTGACGGGCGCGGCTGTCGTCTCCCGGTCCAGCTCCTGCCCCGGCTGCACGGCTACGGCACCCACGATCCCCGCCGTCAGCACCATGGCTGCGGCTGTTCCTGTGACGATCAAACGCTTGCGCACGCTTAGCTCCCCCTGCGGGTTCAGATACTGTCTGTTGCCCTCTGCTGTGACGTTTCGGCGCTTGTGCGCCGAACCGCGAAACATCCTCCGGAGCACAGTGCTCAATTCCCCGGGGACGGGCTGTCGAACCGTTCAACGCCGCTGTTGTTCTCACGGCGTTCCGGACGGGACAATACGTGGCAGAACGCCATCGGCAACCGGGGCCTGTAATACCAGGTCAGTGCCTCTTTGGATGCGGGTGCACGGAACCCTGGTCGGCAGAATGTCCCGAGATCGGCAACTCGAAATGCCGATCTCCTGACATTTTGCCGACCACCTGCGGGAATGGTGCGGCCCAGGCCATCCACAAGGTGGAGAGGAGTCCACCTTCCGGCGGATCCCCCACGGGCGTCGTGCCTCATAGCGTGCTCGCATGAGCGATCTGGAGGTGCGGGACCTGACCCGCGTGTTCTCGACGGGCGGCACACCCCGGCGAGCGGTGGACGGCGTGAGCTTCACGGCCTCGTCGGGTCTGCTGACGGGTTTCGTCGGCGGCAACGGCGCCGGCAAGACGACGACGATGCGCATGATCATGGGTGTCCTCGCGATCACGGACGGTGAGGTCCGGTTCGACGGCCTGCCGGTCACCCGGCACGATCGCCGCGAGTTCGGGTACATGCCGGAGGAGCGCGGCCTGTACCCGAAGCAGCCCGTGCTCGACCAGCTCGTCTACCTGGCACGGCTGCGCGGGATCGCCGCACCGGTCGCCCGGAGCGAGGTGCTGGAGCATCTCGACCGCCTGGGCCTGGCGGACCGGTCGAAGGAGCACGTGGAGAAGCTGTCGCTGGGAAACCAGCAGCGCGTGCAGATCGTCGCGGCGGTCATGGGACAGCCGAAGGCGCTCGTTCTCGACGAGCCGTTCAGCGGCCTGGACCCCGCCGCCGTCGACGCCATGGTCGACCTGCTGCGCGAGCACACCCGGCGCGGCGTACCCGTGCTGTTCAGCTCGCACCAGCTCGACCTCGTGGAGCGGCTGTGCGAGCAGCTCGTCATCCTCGGTGGCGGCAAGGTCCTCGCGAACGGGACGCCCGACGACCTGCGAGCCCAGGGCGTGACGCGGCACCGCCTGGTGCTCTCGGGCGACGCCGGGTTCGTCCGGGGCGTGCCGGGCGTGCTGGCCGTCGACGTGGACGGCCCGTCAGCGCTGGTCGAGGTGCACGACGACGCAGCGGCCGGCCGTCTCCTGGCCGCGGCCCTCGAACGCGGCGCCGTCAAGGAGTTCTCCCCGGTACGGCCGACCCTTGCCCAGATCTACCGCGAGGTGACCGCATGAGCCGGAGGCGCAGCACAGGGTGGGGGTCGAGGGACGAGGCACGCGCCCGGAGCGAAGCCGCAGGCTCAGGCGGAGAAGAGAACCGCATGAGCCGGAGGCGCAGCACAGGGTGGGGGTCGAGGGACGAGGCACGCGCTCGGAGCGAAGCCGCAGGCTCGGGCAGGAAGGGCGATGGAATGAGCAACGCATGGATGATCGTGGCGACCCGCGAGATCGTGGTGCGGGCGCTCAACAAGGGCTTCCTGATCGGTCTCGTGGTCACCATGGCCATGATCGGCGGGCTGATCGGCTTCACGGCCTATCTGGACGGTCGCACCCAGTCGTTCGACGTAGCGGTCGTCCAGAGCGACGAGTCGGCGGCGACCGCGCTCGAGTCGGCGGCCGCTGAGGCGGCGTCGGACGACCGGAAGATCGAGCTGAGCGTCGTGCGCGTGGACTCCTCTGCCGCGGCAGAGGCGGCCCTCGACGAGGAGACTGCCGACGCGTGGCTCAGCTCCGCCGCCGCGACCGGGACCGACGGCTGGACCCTGTCCGGCTGGCGGGAGCCCGACATGGAGCTCACCCAGCTGATCGAGACCACGGTGCGCGACCAGGTCTTGGCAGGCCACGCGGCCGACGCCGGAACCACGATGGACGCCCTCACGGCGGGCAGCGAGGTCGAGACCGAGCGTCTCGACGGCAACCCCGTCGACCCCCAGATCGTGTTCGTGGCGGGATTCGTGCTCGCGTTCCTGTTCTTCATGGGCACCGTCGGCTCCGGCGCGATGATCGCGGGCAGCGTGATCGAGGAGAAGCAGTCCCGGCTCGTCGAGATCATCGCGACCGCCGTGCCGCTCCGACAGCTGCTGGCGGGCAAGATCATCGGCAGCTCCGTGATCGCGCTGGGGCAGAACCTGCTGCTCGCCGCCGTCGGGCTCATCGGGGCCTCGTTCACCGACCTGTCGGCGATCCTGCCCGCGATGACGACCACCATGCTCTGGTTCGTCGTGTTCTTCACCGTGGGGTTCGTCGCGGTAGCGGCCCTGTACGCGGTGGCGGGCTCGCTCGCGTCGCGCACCGAGGACCTCCAGTACACGACCAGCCCCCTGATGATGCTGCTCATGGGGGTGTACGTGGTGACCTTCTCGGCGGACGGCATGCTGGAGCGCGTCCTGTCCTACGTCCCGCCGGCGTCCATCGTGTCGATGCCGGTGCGGGTGCTCAACGGCGACGCGCTCTGGTGGGAGCCGCTCGTGTCGCTCCTCATCCTCGTGGTGACGACGTTCGGGGCGGTGCTCCTGGCCGAGCGGGCCTATCGCGGGGCGCTCATGCAGACCGGCGGCCGGGTGACGTGGAAGTCGGCATTGGCCGCGGACCGGGGCACTACCCTCGGGGCGTGACCGAACGCACCCAGCACGACGCCGCCGCGCCCGGGAGCCCTGAGCCGTCGAAGGTGCACACCTTCGACCTGATCGACGAGGTTCCCGGCGTGACCGACGGCGGCCGCCCCGTCGGCGTCGACCCGGACGGCGCCGGGCCCGACCCGGAGCAGCCGGACGCCGGCGCGGACCAGCCGGACGAGCCGGCTCCCCGCGCACCCGGCCGGCTCGCACTGGCGCTCGCGGGCGCTCGCACCGCCGTCGGGCGGACGGCGCGGCGCGGTGGGGCGGCAGTCCGGCGGCGGCTGCCCACCACCCGCCGCGGCAAGATCCTGCTGGTCGGTGGGACGGCGTCCGTGGTCGTGCTGGCGGTGGCGGCCGGGGTGCTGGTGGACGCTCAGCTGCGCGAGCGGGCGCTCCTCGCCACGCCGGGCGGTGTGCGGAGCCTCGAGGCGAAGCCCGCAGAGCAGTGGTCGATCGACCTCGAGAACCCGATCGCCGCGACCCTGGTCGAGATGCCGGGGGTGCTCGCGGTCGCCGGTGACGCGAAGGTGCGCGGCGTCGACCCAGCGTCAGGAGATGTGCGGTGGACCGTCGATGTGGGAGAGGACCCGCGCTGCGGTCCGGCGACGTCCGTCGGGATCGGCGGTCCGGCGTCGACGGAGCCGGCCGACCCCCTCGTCTGCGTCAGTTCCTCTGGTGACGGGGACGACGGCGACGCCGGCGGCGGCGACGGCGGCGAGCAGACCGTGACGGTGATCGACGCGGACGGCGCCGCGCAGACGCGGGAGCTCGAGCCGGGCGCCGTGGTGCTGCCGGCCGCCGACGGTGGCCTGATCCACCTCGCGCCCACCGGCGGCGACCAGGAACAGCGGCCCGTGGTGGTCGACAAGCTGGGCGCGCCGCATCTCCCCAAGGCCTTTGTCGGACCGGACCTGACCGTCCGCGCGGAGGACGCCGCGACGGGCACCGAGCGCTGGAGCGACACCGTTGGGTTCGGCGCCCCGCGCCCGGACAGCTGCGTCACGTACGACGACAACTCTGCCCCGGTGCTGGACGTCGCCGGAGCCCTGGGCTGGGACCTGCACGGCGGTGTCCTCGAGGTCCACGGCTGTGGCGTCTCTGCGGCGTTCCTGCTCGACGGGACCCGGCTCGACGACCCGGAGGACCCGGCGGACCCACCGGCCGACGGCGTGGACACCGCGTCGTTCGCGCCCCTGCCGGACGGCGGCTGGGTCGGCCCCGACACGACCGCCACCGACGCCACGGTGCCCAACGACGTGGTGCACCTGTCGCACGGGGCGACCTTCGCGCTCGCCGGTCAGGTCCTGGTGCCCTGGACCACCGACGGCCGCGATCCCGGCCTGCTGCTGGAGCGGGTCGGCATCCACGTGGAGGCCAGGTCCACCGCCGAGGGTGACGCGGGGGCACAGCTCTGGTCGGCTCCCGAGCTCCGGGCCACGACCCTGCTGGCCCGCGTGTCCGGCACCGCCGTCGTCGTGGACGAGCAGGGTGTGGTGCGCGCCATCGATCTCGGTACGGGTGCGGACCGCTGGACGCTCGATCCCGAGGTGCTCTCGTTCGGCGACATGGTCTGGGCCGCGGAGTCGACGATCTTCGGGGCCTACACGGACGGTGACACCCTGCTGCTCCCGGTGACCGCCGACCCGAGCGGCAGCACTCCCGGTCTGCGGCTGCTGGCCGTGGACCTCGACGACGGCTCGGTGCGGTGGGAGATCTCCCAGGACACCCCGTACACCCAGCTGATCAGCGTCGACGGGTATCTCGCGCAGATCACGCAGCAGGGCGTCGTGGGCCTGGGCTGATTTGGCTGCTCGGGCGTGGAGCGCCCCGGCAGGACCGCCAGGTCCCGCGGGTAGGCTCCGGCCATGTCACGGCCTGACGAGCAGAAGTCCGTCGTCTTCGACCTGGTCGAGGGCGGTGGACAGGATGCCGCTGCGGAGGCAGCCGACGGACCCGCCGACGACGTCGGGACCGGGACCGGGCGCCGGTCCTGGCTGCCGAACGTCTCGCGGCGCACCTGGCTGGTCGCCGCGGCGGCGGTGGTCGCTGCCCTGGTGGCCGTCACGGCGGTCGACCTGGTGCAGGACCACCAGCGTGCGGAGCTGATGCGTGCCTCGTCGGTCGGGGTGGCCTCGCTCGCGGAGCCGCCGACGGAGACCTGGACCGTGCCCTACGACGTCCCCGTGGGGCAGGGCCAGGACGTCTCCCTCGGCCAGCAGGTGGTGACCATGGACGGCCTGGTGGTGGTACCGCCGGCGGACGCGCAGGACTTCTGGATCGATGCCTCCACCGGGATGGCGAACCAGCGCCCGGCCGGGTTCGAGGACGTCGTGGCCATCGACCCCGGGTCCGGCGAGGTGGCGTGGCGTGTGCCGGTGGACGAGCGCCCAGCCTGCGGGCCTTCCGGCTTCGACGCGTCGGCGTCGACCGACACCCTGGTGTGCGTGCACGGCCCGGACGACGCGCGGGAGGTGCTGGCGATCGCTCCGGACGGGACTGCTCGCGCCCGGCCTGCCGACCTGGCAGCGGGCGAGCAGGTGTTCGCCGGCCCCGACGGCATGGTCGTGCGGACGGTGCGGACCGGGGAGCCCGTCGGCACGGTGGAGTGCGACTCGTTGGGGCAGTGCTTGCCCGAGTCCCTGACCGAGGCCCGAGACCTGCTCGTCACCGCCGAGGATGCCGGTACGGGCCGCGAACGCTGGACGAGCACCGTCGAGTTCGACCAGATCAACACGAACAACTGCCAGGCGGTGCCGGAGGACGGCGACTGGTCGACCACCGCGTCGGCAGTCGATCCGGACCTCGTCACGGTCCGCGCGGGTGCCGAGACCGTTGTGGTCGACGGGTGCGGTGTCTCGGCGACGTTCTCTCCGATCGGCGTGCGGCTGGACCTGGTAGGCGCGGTCCCGCCGCCCGTGTGGGTGGACGAACTGGGCTCCGGCCGGTACGCCCTGGACCGGAACGGCATGGCGACCGTCGTGGTGAACGCCGCCGGCGAGGTCCTGCGCACCCTGGACGGCAGCCTGCGCACAGAGTCGACGTCGCCCGACGCGCCCGACGACATCGTGTTCGTCACCCGGCAGTCCGGCACCGGGTTCGAGGCTGTGCGTGAGGACGGGGCGGTGGCCTGGGCGGAGACGTACGCACAGGGGGTGCTGCTGGTCGGCCGCGAGGTGGTGGTCGTGGACAGAGGAATCCGGCTGGTGGGTCTCGACCGCGAGACCGGCGCCGAGCTCTGGACCTCGAGTACCGAGGACCTGGTGGCGATGGCTCGTCTGCGCACGCTGACCGACGGCGAGACCGTCGCCACGCACTACCTGCCGAACGAGGGTGCGGGGCCCGGCTTGCTGATCGCTCTCGACCTGAGCACCGGCGAGCGCCTCTGGGACGTGCCGATGACTGGTAGTGCCGTCGCCGTCGACGGGCATCTTGTCGAGTTCACCCGGGACGGGCTGCGGGGTCTTGGCTGAGCGTCGCCGGACCGGCTGAACCGCGCGGGGCGCGGCACTACGCTCAGCCGCATGGCGCGCGACCCGGACGAGGGTGATGCGTTCGTCTTCGACCTGGTCGACGACGACGCGGCCACCGGTGCTGCGTCGGCGGATCCGGCCGGACCGGGCGTCGTGCCCGATGTGGAGGCAGCGGGCGGTGCGGGCGACACGGACAGTGTCGGGCCTGCGGCAGCCGACCCTGCGGCGTCGGGCAGCCCTGGCCGGAGGCGGCGCGCGACCGCACAGGTAGCGGCGGTCCTTGCGGTCGTGCTCGGTACCGGGCTCGCGGTCGAGGGCATGCGGGACCATGCGCGGATCGAGCGGATGCGCGACATCCCCGGGGGTGTCGCCGACGTGTCGTCGCCCCTGGAGGAGACGTGGGTGTGGCACGGGGCTGTCGGCCCGGGCGGGGGCATCACCGACGTCGCGGTGCTCGACGACGTGCTCGCCTTCGAGTCCGACGGCGAGCTGGTCGCGCTGGACCCGGTCACGGGCGAGGAGGCCTGGACGGTCGAGCTGCGCGACGACGCGGAGTGCGGGCCGACGGCCGGACCCGCCCAGAGCGCTCTGGTGATCTCGTCGCTCGTGTGCCTGCAGGGCAAGGGCCCCGACCGCGAGGTGGTCGTGGTCGGGCCGCGCGGAACGTCCTCGGCTCCGAGAGCCCTCGACGCCACGGACACCCGCAGGCACGGGCCGCCACGTGTCGGGCCGGACGGGACGGTGCTGCGCGCGGAGCGAGTGGGGCCGCTGTCCGCGATCGACGTGGCGGGCGCGCAGTGCACCGACGGGGGCGAGTGCACAGGGACCGTCGAGTCCGGTCGTGACCTCGTGCTCCGTGCAGAGGACGCGGTGACCGGCGACGAGCGCTGGAAGGTGACCGTCCCGTTCCGGCCGGCGGACGCCGCACAGTGCGCCCGTACGTTCGGCGGGTCCTGGAGCAGCTCGGAGAGCCGCCTGGTGTTCAGCGGGGCGCTCGCCCCGGACGCCTTCGGCGGCTGGGCCACGGCGGACCGCATCGACCTGAACGGCTGCGGCATCCAGGTGGGCGTCACCCCGAGCGGGGCGGTGCTCGGCACCGAGCTCGAACCGGGCAGGGGCGGCATCACCAGCCTTGGCGCCGGCAGGTACGCCGTGACGCGCTTCGACGGCGTGGTCCGCGCCACCCTGCACGCCGCCGACGGTGACGTGGTCGGCGAGGTCACCGGATACCCGCTCGCCTCGCGGGCCACCGACGAGGTCGAGGCGGCGGTGCTGCTCGGGGTGGACGAGTCCGGGCGGCGCCTGCGGGCCTACGGGCCGGACGGCACGCCCCGGTGGGACATCACGCTGCAGTCGGGCGGTCAGGAGTTCCTCGCCCAGGTGGGTGACACCGCGGTGGTCACGACCGGGGCGGGCAGCGTGCGCGGGCTGGACCTCGCCACGGGTGCGGAGAAGTGGGTCTGGGACGGATCGGACCCGGCGTCCGGGGGCGACGGCGGGTACTTCGGCAGTGTGTACGTGGCCCAGGCCTTCACGGACGGTGAGTCCGTGCTGCTGCTGATCGAGAGCGATTCCGGCGGGGTCCGGGGCCTGGTGGTGCTCGACGCGGCCTCTGGTGCCGTGGTCTGGGACCGGCCAGGCGGCGAGGCCGGTGCGGTCGACCCGGTGGGCGGCGGCCCGGTCAGCCAGGGGATCATGGGCTACCTGGTGGCGGTGGACGGTCACCTGCTGGAAATCACCCCCGGTGGAGTCCGCGGTCTTGGGTGAGACGGGGAGCCGCTCGGCATACCCTCGACCGCATGGCACGTGATCCGGACCAGGGTGGTGCGTACGTCTTCGACCTGGTCGACGACGACACGGCTGACCTCGAGGTACCGCCTGCGCTGTCCGGCGCGGCCGCCGGCGACGATCCGGACGGCGCCGGCCCGGACGGTGCCGACCCGGCTGCCGGCGGGCCGACGCCGTCGGGCGAGCTGGGCGCACGAGCGCGGGCCTTCGCCCCGGTCGCCGCACTCCTGGCGGTCGTGCTGGGTACCGGGTTCGCGGTCGACGGCCTGCGCGACGACCTGCGGATGCAGCGGATGCGTGACGTGCCGGGCGGCGTCGTCGACGTGTCGTCGCCGCTCGAGGAGAGGTGGTCGTGGGACGGCGCCGTCGGCACTCCTTCGGCTACGGCCCAGGGGCGGGAGAACGACGTGGCCCTGCTGGGTGGCCTGCTCGCGTTTCAGTCCGACCGTGAGCTCGTCGCGCTGGACCCGGCGACGGGAGACGAGGCATGGACGGTCCCGCTGGGCGCCGACCCGGACTGCGGACCGATGGGCACGGCGGGCTGGACCGAGGTCATCACACCGACCCTGGTGTGCCTGGCGGGACCCGCCGAGGACCGGGAGGCCATGGTGATCGGGCCGGACGGGGTGGTCGCATCAGCTCGGCCGCTCGGTGCCGCGGACGAACGCCGGTACGGGCCTGCCCGCCCGGGGCCGGGCGGCATGGTGCTCCGTGCGAAGCGGGTAGGACCCGAGCCGGCGGAGGGGCGCGGCGACGCAGAGTGCACGGACACCTGGGAGTGCACGGGTACCGTCGAGTCGGGTCGTGACCTCGAGGTCCGTGCCGAGGACGCGGCGACAGGCACGGAGCGCTGGACCGTGACCGTCCCGTTCCGGCCCACGCCGGCCGACCAGTGCAACAACTGGTCCGGCTCGTCGTGGGACCGCGCCGGCAGGATGACGGGCCCGGACGAGATGATCGACGCCGAAGCATTCGGCGCCCAGCTCACCGGTGGGCTCGTACACCTGGACGGCTGCGGCGTCGTAGCAGGCCTGACGCTGGAAGGGGAGGCGCTCGGCCTGGAGATCGAGTCAGGGACCGGCGGGGTGATGAGCCTCCGCTCCGGCGGATACGTCGAGTACGTGTACGTCGACGATGAGGTCCGGACCACCCTCTACAGGGCCGACGGCGAGATGATCGCCGAGGTCGACGGCTATGTGGGCGAACCGAGCGCGGCGGACAGCCCGGAACCCGCCACGCTCCTCGCCCCGGGCGGCGGAGAGCAGCGGATGCGGGCTTATGAGGCGGACGGCACGCCGCTCTGGGACGTCCCGTCGCCGACCGACGCCCAGCTCTTCATCGCTCAGGTGGCCGGTTCGGCGATCGTCGGCTCCTGGTCCGGTGCGGTGTACGGGATGGACCTGGCGACGGGCGAGGAGCGGTGGACGTGGAACGTCTCGGACTCGGACGACGAGGGCGCCGGTGACCTGTACGCGACGCGGGGGTTCACCGACGGGCAGTCCGTCCTGCTGGTCACGCAGAGCGGTGCCGGCGGCTTCGGGCTGGTGGCGCTCGATGTTCTCTCGGGCGACGTGCTCTGGGAGCGGCGAGCGCCCACCGATCCTGATGAGGGGGCCTTCTCCAGCGGGTTCGTCGCGGTGGACGGCAACCTGCTGGTGGTCACGCCCGCCGGCGTGAAGGGGCTCGGCTGAGCGGGAGGTGCTGAGCGGGCCGGGCTTGTCTCGTCGCTCTTGAGGGGCCGCGTCGCTCCGAGTGAAACGGCGACCGGCTCGGCATACGCTCGGCCGCATGGCAGGTGACCCCGAAGAGGAGGGCGCTCTCGTCTTCGATCTCGTCGACGACGACGCGGTCGCTGCCGAAGTGCCCTCCGGCCAGGTCTCTGCCGGCGGTCCGGGTGCGGCGGACGGCCCGGACTCTGTCCAGGGCAGCTCAGAGGGTGAGGAGTCGTCAGGCGAGCCCCGGCTGGGCGGCGCCCTGGGGGTGAGGCTGCGCCTGCTGGCCCCCGTCGCGGCGGTGCTGGCGATCGCGCTGGGGACCGGGTACGTGCTGGACGGTGTGCGCGAGGCCGCCCGGATCGAGCGCATCCGCGCGGTGGGCGGCGGTGTGGTGGACGTGTCCGCGCCGGTCGCCGAGCTGTGGGAGTGGCAGGGCAACGTGGGTCTCAGGGGGTCCGCCGGAGAGGGCGGCATCGCGCAGGTGGCTGCGCTCGACGGCCTCCTGGTGTTCGTGTCGGAGAGTGACCTGCTCGCACTGGAGTCCGCCACCGGCGACGAGCGGTGGAAGATCCCGCTCGGTGAGGACCCGGAGTGCGGCCCGGCCGGCTACCCGGGCTGGGAGGCGACAGCCACCGCGACCGTGGTCTGCGTCTCGGGGCCCGGTGCGGGCCGCGAGGTGATCGCGGTCGGCCCCGACGGCGTCCCGTCCGCGCCGCGTGCGCTCGGCGCCGCTGACCTCGCCCGGTACGGAGCCGCCAGGCCGGGGCCGGACGGGACCGTGCTGCGGGCCGAGCGCTTCGGTCCGGACTCGGCGCTCGACCTCGGGGACGCCGCGTGCGCGCCGACGGGCGAATGTACGGGAACGGTCGAGTCCGGCCGGGGCATCACCGTCCGCGCGGAGGACGCCGTCACGGGTGCGGAACGCTGGACCGTGACCGCTCCGTTCGTGGCGACCCCGGCCGGGGACTGCACCACGCCCCGGAACCGGACCTGGGCCGGGACCGCCGGCCCGGCGGACCTCGACGCCGTCCTTGATCCTGAGGCGTTCGGTGCGCAGATCGGCACCGGCCGGGTGGACCTGTACGGCTGCGGAGCCAATGCCTCGATCACTGCGGAGGGCGCACTGCTCCGCGGGGTGAGCGAGCCAGGGGATGGTCGCATCGCTGGCCTCACCACCGGTGGCTATGTCGCGTCGGCGCACGGCTCCGCGACGCACAGCATCGTGTACTCCGCCGACGGCGAGGCCCTCGAGTCGATCGCCGGCAGTCCGTTCGAGGCGAGCGTCGTCGATGGCACGGGCACACTGCTCGGCTCGGACGAGAGCGGGTCCGGCCTGCACGCCTACGAGCCGGACGGCACGCCGCGCTGGCGTGGTTCTTCCGAGTCGAGGTTCGTGTGGTTCGCCGCAGAGGTCGGCGAGACGGCCGTTCTCCTCGACGAGGACGGCGCCGTCCACGGGCTCGATGTCACGACAGGCGACGAGCGGTGGGTCTGGGCCCCGGCGGAGCGTGCCGACGCGGCGCCGCTCTGGGCCGCGTTCCCGTACCGGGCCTTCACCGACGGCAGGCAGGTGCTCCTCCACCTGGAGGACGAGGCGGCCGGTGCGACCCTCGTGTCCCTCGATGCCGCATCAGGTGACCTCGTCTGGGACGCCGCCCTGGCCGACCTCCTCCACCTGCGGCAGAGCACCTCGCTCGTCTCGGTCGACGGCAACCTGCTCGCGGTGACCCCCGGGGGCGTGCGCGGGCTCGGCTGATCCCCGGTTCACCGGCGACCCCGTCGTCGGGCGTTGCCGCCCGCCGCCGTGTCGGTGTGCCGTTCTATGGTGGGGTCCATGGTGAAGATCGGTGCGCACGTGGACCTGACCGACGCGATCGGTGCAGCGAAGACGCTCGGCGCGGACACGGTGCAGGTGTTCCTCAGCGACCCGCAGGCGTGGAAGGTGCCTGACCTCCCGTACGAGGGTGGTGCGGAGGCCCTCCGGGCCGACGCGGCGGCGGCAGGCCTCGACCTGTACGTGCACGCTCCCTACGTGATCAACGTGGCGTCGACCAACAACCGGATCCGTATCCCGAGCCGCAAGCTCTTGCAGCAGATCATGGACGGCGCCGGGGCGATCGGTGCCAAGGGCGTCGTGGTGCACGGCGGGCACGTGACCGCGAAGGACGAGCCGGCCAAGGGCTTCGACAACTGGCGCAAGGCGATCGACGCCCTGGAGACCGATGTCCCGGTGCTCATCGAGAACACGGCGGGCGGGGACTATTCCATGGCGCGCCGCCTGGAGCGCATCGAGGCGCTGTGGGCGGCCGTGACCACGGCGAACGGCGGGGACAACGTCGGGTTCACCCTGGATACCTGCCACGCCTGGGCCGGCGGGATCGACCTCTCGACGGCGGTCGACCAGATCCGTGCCATCACGGGCCGTATCGACCTGGTGCACGCCAACGACTCGCGCGACGTCGCCGGGTCGGGCGCGGACCGGCACATCCACTTCGGCGACGGACTGATCCCGGAGGACCTGCTGGTGGGTGTGATCGCTGCGGCGGGCGCTCCCGTCATCTGCGAGACCAAGGGCGACATGGCGCCCGACATCGCCTGGCTCCGTGAGCGCCTGGGCTGACCTCGGCGGCGGGAGGGGTCCCGACTCCGCCGTCCTCCGTATCGAACCCGTGGGGTGACGCACGGCTCGGCCATCGGGCACCTGGCAGGATCGGACGCATGGCAACGACGCAGCGGGTAGTGGTCACGGGTGCGAGCGGGAAGCTCGGCCAGTTCGTGGTGGAGCACCTGGTGGACTCTGGCTACCACGTGGTCTCGACCGACCGTGTGACACCCCCGGCCGGCAGCCCGGGCGACTTCACGGTCGCGGACCTGACGGACCTCGGCCAGGTGATCGAGCTGCTGTCCGGCGTCGACGAGGGGCGGGCCGCGGATGCGGTCGTGCACCTGTCCGCGATCCCGGCGCCCGGCATGGCGACGAACGCTGCGACCTTCCGCAACAACGTGCCCAGCACGTACAACGTGCTGCGGGCGGCCCAGGTGGTCGGCATCCGGAACGTGGTGACGGCGTCGTCCGAGACGGTGCTCGGCCTGCCGTTCGACGTGCCGCCACCGTACCTGCCGGTGGACGAGGAGTACGACGTCCTGCCGCAGTCCACCTACTCGCTCGGCAAGTCGCTCGAGGAGGAGATGGGCAAGCACTTCACGCGCTGGGACCCGGAGCTGAAGGTCGCCGCGCTGCGCTTCTCGAACGTCATGCGGCCCAGCGACTACGCGCGGTTCCCGTCCTGGCAGGACGACACCGCCGCCCGGCGCTGGAACCTGTGGGGCTACATCGACGGGCGCGACGGGGCGCAGGCGGTGCGTCGCGCGCTGGAGGCGGACTTCACGGGGTTCGAGGCGTTCGTCATCGCGAACGACGACACCGTGATGCGGCGGGAGTCCGCCGACCTCGCGGCAGAGGAGTTCCCCGACGTGCCGCTCCGGCGTCCGCTGCAGGGACGAGAGACACTCCTGAGCATCGACAAGGCCCGCCGGGTGCTCGGCTACGCCCCGGCCCACCACTGGCAGGACGAAGTCTGATGGTTGTGCTGCCAGCGACGTCTCGGCGCCGATAACCGGATCGGACAACAGGAGCAGGACGTCTACTTGCATGCCCTCGTCGCCACGAAGTCCGTCGACGAGCTCGCCATGGGCACGTACGTCTCTCGGGTTGCGACTGCCCCACTGGCGATTGTCGGCAGGCGTGGCCGTCCCGAACTAGTCCATCCCCAGTGGCCGCTCATGGTTCGTGACGGAGGCAATATTGATTCTCCGGGTGCAACGTTCATGGCGTCAGTCGCTCGCCGCGAGGAGAAGGGGTCGGACGTGAACGTCGCGTCGCACCTGCTGATCGACGTTCTGAGTGGGATGGTGGACGCGGCGGTTGTGATCAGCAACGACTCGGATCTTGAGTTTCCTGTCCGCCATGCGCGCGGACTGGTGCCGGTGGGGCTTGTCAACCCCACCAAGGGGTACCCGGCAGGTCGCCTCAACGATGCGCCCACGGTCGGTGTCGGCTCACATTGGTGGTATCAGATCAAGCCGGCAGACCTGCACGCCTCGCAACTCGCAACTCGCACCGACGATCGGCAAGATCACCAAGCCCGGCCCATGGTGAGTGCCCCTTACACAACCTAGGTTGTGTAAGGCGTATTACATATGTCAGCATGGAGTCATACCGCCCGCCGACTCTGTCGGCGGGTTTACTTTTTGGTGCTGCTGTCGAGCGGCAGGACGAAGTCTGACCTGCCACGACGAGCGGGCTAGCTCGGCAGTGGCCGGCGGACCGCGCAGTGAACGACCGCCTGGCAGCTCCGGAGGAACGACGCCGCGACCTTGGTGGGGTCCCCCAGGTAGCCGGCGACCATCACTCCGTCGCGCAGCAGCATCAGGTCGTCGGCGACCGCGGCGGGATCGGTCAGCCCGAGCGGGGCGACGAGCCGCTCGAACGCGCTCGTCCACCAGGTGCGGTGCGTGTCGATGACCTTGCGGACGGTGCTGTCCGGGTCGGGGTACTCCGCGGCGGCGTTGATGAACGGGCAGCCGCGGAACCCCTGGGTGCACGCTGCCGCTCCGGTGTGCTCTGCCATCAGGCGCAATGAGGCGTCGACGTCTCCCTCGCCGTGGGCGATGGCCGCGTCCACGCCGTTCCGTTCGAGCTCCGCACGGGACTCGAGGTACGCGACGATCAGGCCGTCCTTGCTCTGGAAGTGGCGGTAGAACGTCACTTTCGTGGTGCCTGCCCGGTCGATGACCTTGTCCACGCTGACGGCACGCAGCCCGTTCGCATAGAACAGCTCGCTCGCCGCCTCGATCAGGCGTTCCCGCATCGACCCTTGCACGGTCGCGATCATACGTGGCTCCTTTCGTCACTCCCCTTGCGCTCCCGGGCCGTCGCTGTGTACTGTCCCCATCGGTAGAGTGACTAGTCAGTCTACCTAGTTGTCTAAGCCTGGAAAGGGCGCTCCTGCCCTGAACCACGCCCTCACCGAAAGGACCCTCATGTCCACCACCGCGGAATCCTCCGCAGTAGCCACCGCGACCTCGCTGCGAAACCTGTACGTCGTCCGATTCGGCTTCGCCGTCGTCTGGGCGGCGCTGCTGTTCGTCGTCGGGAAGGAGCTGGGCCCGGTCGCGATCGGCCTGCTGGTGCTCTACCCGCTGTTCGACGTCGCAGCGGCCGTCATCGACTTCCGGTCGTCGAGCACCGCGCGCCCCACCGTCGGCCTGTACGTCAACATGGCTCTCAGCCTGCTCACGGCGATCGGGCTGGCCGTGGCCGTGACCTCTGGGATCCCAGCGGTGCTGCGGGTATGGGGCGTCTGGGCGGTCACGGCGGGCATCGTGCAGCTCATCGTCGCCATCCGTCGCTACCGGTTGGGCGGTCAGTGGGCCATGATCCTCAGCGGTGGCATCTCCGTGTTCGCCGGCACCGGGTTCTTCGTGATGGCCGGCGGGCCGAACGCGATGCTCACCTCGCTGGGCGGGTACGCGATCCTGGGCGGCTTCTTCTTCCTGGTCTCCGCGCTGCGCCTGCACCGCGTCGCCAAGAAGGGCAGCTGACCATGAGCGAGAACGTCTTCGACGTCGTGGTGATCGGTGCGGGACCGGTCGGCGAGAACGTGGCCGACGGCGCTGTCAAGGGCGGCCTGAGCGTGGCGATCGTGGAGAGCGAGCTGGTCGGCGGGGAGTGCTCCTACTGGGCCTGCATGCCGACCAAGGCCCTCCTGCGGGACGCCGCCGCGCTGCGAGCCGTACGCGCCCTGCCCGGGGCGAGCGCCGCCGTGACCGGCTCCCTTGACCCGGCCGCGGTGCTGGCCCGGCGTGACGCCTTTGCCTCGCACTGGCACGACGACGGTCAGGTGTCCTGGCTGGAGAGCGCCGGGATCACCCTGCTGCGCGGCGTCGGCCGGATCAGCGCCGCCCGCACCGTCGACGTCGCCGGCCCCGACGGGCACGCCACGGTGCTGAGAGCACGGCACGCCGTGGTCGTCGCGACCGGTACCAGCGCCCGCGTCCCGCACGTGCACGGCCTGGCCGACGCCGTGCCGTGGACCAGCCGGGAGGCCGCGGCCGCCCAGACCGTGCCCGGGCGGCTGGCGATCATCGGCGGCGGCGTCGTGGGGACCGAGATGGCTACCGCGTACGCGGCCCTCGGCTCCCAGGTGACGCTGATCGCGCGGGACGGGCTGCTGCCCACCGTTGAGTCGTTCGCGAGCGAGCTGGTGGCCGAGGCGCTCAAGGCCCAGGGTGTGGCGCTGCACCTGCTGACAGAGCCCGACAGCGTCCACCGCGACGAGGCCGGCACGGTGCACCTCACCCTCGCCGACGGCACGACGCTCGCCGCCGACGAGGTGCTGGTCGCCACCGGCCGCACGCCCAACACCGCGGCCGTCGGCCTCGAGCAGGTCGGGCTCACGCCGGGGGACTGGCTGCAGGTGGACGACTCCCTGCGCGTCCTCGGCACCGACGGCACGCCCGTCGGCGACGGCTGGCTCTACGCCGCCGGCGACGTCAACCACCGCGCGCCCCTGACGCACCAGGGCAAGTACCAGGCGCGTGCCCTGGGCGAGACCATCGTCGCCCGCGCGAACGGCAACCCCGTCGACACCTCCCCCTGGGGCCGGCACGCGGCCACCGCCGACGAACGTGCGGTACCGCAGGTGATCTTCAGCGATCCGGAGATCGCCACCGTCGGGCACACCGCGGCCTCCGCCGAGGCCGCGGGGATCCGCGTCCGGGCCGTCGAGTACGACCTCGGCGCGGTGGCCGGCGCCGCCCTGCACGCCGACGGGTACGCCGGCCGCGCGGGCATGATCGTCGATGAGGACAAGCAGGTGCTGGTGGGCTTCACCGTCGTCGGCCCGGACGTCGCCGAGCTGCTCCACGCGGCCACGATCGCCATCGCCGCAGAGGTGCCGATCGACCGCTTGTGGCACGCCGTCCCGGCGTACCCCACCCTCAGCGAGATCTGGCTCCGCCTCCTGGAGACCCACGGCCGCCCACCGGAAGCCGCTTGGCTGTGAGCGCGATCGTTGCGCCTAAAACGGGCGGGTAACCGCAACGATCGCGCTCACAGCCAAGGGTTAGCGGGGCGTGGGGAGGGCGATCTGGTCGCGGGTTCGGATCTCCGACCACGCGCGGGCGCGGGGCAGGCGGTGGATGGTGATGTCCGTCGGCCGGCTGCCCGACGGCGTCGGCGGCGGCACCGCGAGCACGTCCGCCGCCGGCAGCGGGCCAAGACCCAGCCGGGTCAGCGCCGCGACGTCGCCCACCGGCACCTGGTAGGTCCGGAACGGGCCCAGCGGCGGGATCTCGTCCCGGGCGAGGGCCTGGGTGGTGATCTCGTGGAGCTGGGCGTCTTCGAGCTGGGGGGTCTGGTCCAGCACGAACGCGGTCGCCTGCAGCACGCCGGGCCCGGCGTCGGCCACGCCGCCGCCGGACGCTCTGCCCGGCCCGACCCACGCGACGACCTTCCAGAACAGGCGGGGGATGCGGACACCGCGGTACGGCGGGTCGTCGGCGGCGAAGACCGGCCCGGTCTGCACGGCGATGCGGTGGTCGTGGGCGGCGGCGTACGCGAGCACATGGTCCTCGAGCCCGTTCCACAGCTCCTTGGACTGGTTGAACCTGTTCACCTGCGGCGCGGCGTTCGTGTAGGTGAACGTGTCGTGGTTGGCCCGCGTGGCGGTCTCGGCGTCGCCCCAGACAGGGTCGAGGCGCCGGACGAGGTGGCCGCGGTCGAGCGGGTTGCCCGAGTAGAGGTCGCTGCCCGCCTGCTCGCCGGTCGGAACCCTGGCGTCCAGCCGCCACCGCCCGGTGCGGCGCAGGGCGAGGAGCGTGGCGCCGTCGACGACGCAGGCGGTGGCCGCCGCGAGGCGCCGACCGGGGTCGAGCAGGACCGAGAAGTGGGTGTAATCCAGGACACGTACCTCGACGGGCGAGACCGGGAGCGGGACGGTGAAACCGAGGAACTCTGCGTCGTAGCCGGTCACAGACAGACAGCCAACCAGAGTCGGACAGGTCATGGCCAGACCAACAACCGGACACGATGAACGTTCATTTGCAATCTGGTCCTAGGCTCTAGCCCGTGAGTGAATCAACTCAGACCGTTCGCGGCAACGCCCGGCACGAGGTACCCGACCCGCTGCGCGAGGATGTACGCCTCCTCGGCGGACTTCTCGGCAGGATCCTCCGCGAGGACGGGGGCCAGGATCTGCTGGACGACGTCGAACGTCTCCGCGAGCTGACCATCCGCGCCTATGGCGACCCGACGCCGCACGCCCTCGACGAGGCGGCGGACGTCGTGGCCTCCTTCTCGGTCGAGCGCGCCGAACAGGTCGCCCGCGCCTTCACCTGCTACTTCCACCTCGCGAACCTCGCCGAGGAGTACCACCGCGTCCGCGTGCTGCGCTCCCGGGAGGCAGCGACGACCACCGGACCGGCCGTCCTCGAGGACACGATCCCCGCGGCGTTCGCCCGGCTCACCGAAGAGGTGGGGCGGGACGAGGCGCTGCGCAGGCTCGGTGAGCTGGAGTTCCGGCCGGTGCTGACCGCCCACCCGACCGAAGCCCGCCGTCGCGCCATCAGCGGGACCATCCGCCGCCTGGCGGACCTCCTGGCCGAGCGCGACACCCGCCGCCCCGGCGGCGTGACCCTCGCCGAGAACGAGCGGCGCATCCTCGCCGAGATCGACACCATGTGGCGCACCGCACCGGTGCGGACCAGCAAGCCGACGGTCCTCGACGAGGTCAAGACGGTCATGGGTGTGTTCGACGCCGTCCTCGTGGACGTCTTCGGCGACGTGTACCGCCGCCTCGACGACTGGCTCCTTGCCGACGACGCCGGCCGCGCCACACCCGTCGCGAAGCCGTTCGTGAAGCTCGGGACCTGGATCGGCGGGGACCGCGACGGCAACCCGAACGTCACCGCGGAGGTCACGCGCCAGGCGGCGGCCCTCGCGGCGGACCACGCGCTGGCCGCGCTCGAGCGCCTGGCGATCGAGACAGGACGCAAGCTGACGCTCGATGCCGAGGGCACCACGCCGTCGTCGGACCTCAACGCGCTGTGGCAGCGGATCCGGCAGATGTCCGACGACGTCGCCCGCCGAGCCGAGGCCGCGTCGCCGAACGAGCCGCACCGCGCCGTCATGCTCGCGCTCGCAGAGCGGATCGCCGCCACCAGGTCGCGCGACGCCGACCTCGCGTACGCGAACGCCGAGCAGTTCGAGGCCGACCTGCTGGTGGTGCAGGACTCGCTCGTGGCGGCGGGCGCTGCCCGCGCCGCGTACGGAGACCTGCAGCGGCTCGTCTGGCAGGTGCAGACCTTCGGGTTCCACCTGGCGGAGCTCGAGGTGCGGCAGCACTCGCAGGTGCACGCGGCGGCGCTCGCCGAGATCCGTGAGCTGGGGATCAACGGAGCGCTGAGCGACAAGACCCGCGAGGTGCTCGACACCTACCGCGCCCTCGGCGCCATCCAGCGCCGGTTCGGTGAGCGTGCCGCCCGCCGCTACATCGTGTCGTTCACCCAGGCGCCGGAGCACCTCGCCGCCGTGTACGAGCTGGCCTCGTACGCCTTCGCGGACGACCCGGAGTCCGGGCCGGTGATCGACGCGATCCCGCTGTTCGAGACCTTTGCCGACCTCCAGAACTCCGTGCCCATCCTGGACGCGATGCTGGAGCTGCCCGTCGTGCAGAAGCGGCTCGACGTGAACGGCCGGCGGGTCGAGGTGATGCTCGGCTACTCGGACTCGTCCAAGGACGTCGGCCCCGTCGCGGCCACGCTCGCTCTGCACGACGCCCAGTCGCGCATCGCCGAGTGGGCGCGCAACAACGACCTGAAGCTCACCCTGTTCCACGGCCGCGGCGGTGCGCTCGGCCGTGGCGGCGGCCCGGCGAACCGCGCGGTGCTCGCCCAGCCGCCGCACTCCGTGGACGGCCGGTTCAAGCTGACCGAGCAGGGCGAGGTCATCCTCGCGCGGTACGGCGACCCGGTCATCGCGTCCCGGCACATCGAGCAGGTCGCCGCTGCGACGCTGCTGGCCTCAGCGCCGTCGGTCGAGGCAGTGAACAAGAACGCCACCGCGAAGTTCGCCCCGCTCGCCGAGGCGCTCGACACGACGTCCCGCGAGCGGTTCCACGAGCTCGTGAAGGCGGACGGGTTCCCGCAGTGGTTCGCGCAGGTCACCCCCTTGGAGGAGGTGGGCCTGCTGCCGATCGGGTCGCGTCCCGCCAAGCGAGGGCTCTCCGTCAACTCGCTCGACGACCTGCGTGCCATCCCCTGGGTCTTCTCCTGGTCGCAGGCCCGCATCAACCTGGCCGGCTGGTTCGGCCTTGGCACGGCGCTCGCCGCGTGCGGTGACGTGGAGCTCCTGCGGTCGGCGCGCAACGAGTGGCCGCTGTTCGAGACGCTGCTCGACAACGTCGAGATGTCGCTCGCCAAGACCGACGAACGGATCGCCGCGCAGTACCTCGCACTGGGCGACCGCGACGACCTGGCGCAGATGGTCCTGGACGAGCTGCGCCTGACCCGCGAATGGGTGCTGAAGATCAGCGGCAACGAGTGGCCGCTGGCCTCCAAGCGGGTGCTCGGACGGGCCGTCCAGCTGCGGTCTCCGTACGTCGACGCACTGTCGCTGCTGCAGGTCCGTGCGCTGCGCGGCCTGCGTACCGGCTCCGACGGCGGGTCAGCGGTCGACGGCGACTACGCCGGCCGGCTGCAGCACCTGCTGCTGCTCACGGTCAACGGCGTCTCCGCAGGCCTCCAGAACACGGGGTGAGGTGGGCGGTCGACCGAGGCTGACGGGACGAGGAGAGACGATGAGCACTTCACTGGTCGGGACGTCCCACGGGACCGACGACCCCGCTGGTCAGGCGGCCGTACGCGCTGTGCTCGACGGTGTCCGAGCGGCCCGTCCCGAGCTCGACGTGCGCGAGGCGTTCGTGGACGTGCAGCAGCCCGAGGTCGGCGAGGTGCTGGCGGGCGCGGTGCACGACGTGGGCAGTGCCGTCGTCGTGCCGCTGCTGCTGTCCACCGGGTACCACGTACGGCACGACATCGCGCAGGCCGTCGCGGCGGCCAACGCCGCCGACCGGGCCGGCCCCAGCCCAGGAAGCACCGCTGTCGCGGTCGCCGCGGAGCCGCTCGGGCCGCACCCGCTGCTCGTCGACATCCTCGCCGACCGGTACGCCGCCGCCGAGGCGGCCCACGGGCCGTTCCGGTCCGACGACGTCGTGGTGCTCGCCGCCGCCGGATCCTCGGTGGCGGCCGCAGCCACCGCCGTCGAGGAGGTCACGAGCGCGCTGGCGCAGCGTCTGGGGCGACCCGTGACGCCGTCGTACGGGGCGGGAGCGGAACCGCGCGTGCCGGCCGCGGTGGCCGCGGCGCGCGACGGAGCCACTCCCGGTGCCCGCGTGATCGTCGTGTCGTACCTGCTGGCACCGGGCTACTTCCTGGACCGGGTGCTGGAGGCGGGCGCCGACGTCGTGACCGACCCCGTGGCCGGCGCGGCCGGGGCCGAGAAGGCCGACCCGCGCCTGGTCCAGGTGGTGCTGGACCGTTACGACGCGGCTGTCAGAGCCTGACGTCGCTCAGGCCCAGCCGAACGCGGTCCGCACCCGCTGCACGCTGGAGCTGAGCCCCCACTGCGTGGTCAGCGCGTCCAGCGCCTCCGGGTCGGCGGGGGCCGCTGGCACTGCCGGATCGAACGACGGCAGCGGAACGTCCCTCGCCACCTGCACCACGACCGGCGCGACGCGCAGGTAGGCGTCGGCCTCCTGAAGGCGACGACGCTGGGTGCTGGTCAGTCCCCGGTCTCCGGTATCGCGCGCCGCGAGGATCCTGGCGAGCGTGCCGTACTGGGCGAGCAGCTTGGCCGCCGTCTTCTCGCCGACCCCCGGCACGCCCGGCAGGCCGTCGCTCGGGTCGCCACGCAGCGTCGCCATGTCGGCGTAGGCCTGACCCGACGCGACGCCGTACTTCTCGGCCAGCCGCTCCTCGTTCACCACGTCGGGGTCGCGGATGCCGCGCGCCGGGTACAGCACCCGTACCCCCGCGGCGTCGTCGACGAGCTGGAACAGGTCCCGGTCCCCTGTGACGATGTCCACCGGGCCGGTCCCCTGCTCGACGGCGCGAGTCGTCAGCGTGCCGATGACGTCGTCGGCCTCGTAGCCGGGTACCCCCACCCGCGCGATGCCGACTGCCGCGAGCACGTCCGCGATGATCGGGACCTGCGCGCGCAGCACCTCCGGAACCTCCTCGATGCCGGTGGTGCCTGGCACCTCCTGCGCGACGCGGTGCGCCTTGTAGCTCGGGATCGCCTCGACCCGGAAGGCGGGACGCCAGTCGTCGTCCCAGCACGCGACCATGCGGTCGGGACGGTGGGTCGTGGCCAGCCAGGCGATGGTGTCCAGCAGGCCGCGGACGGCGTTCACCGGCATGCCGCTGGGCGCCCGCAGCGAGTCGGGAACGCCGAAGAACGCGCGGAAGTACAGCGAGGCGGTGTCGAGGAGCATCAGGCTCATGGGGCGAAGCCTGCCACGGCACACCGACACGCGTACGTTGAGCACGCTGGAGGGCGCCGTAGGCCGCAGTACGGGAACAATCTGGGGGAAATGCCGCCCGAAGGCCGGTTCCGACCTGGTGTGCCCGTAGTGTCCGAACATGGCAAGCAAAGAACAGCAGGTGACCGAGGTCATCGAGGGCCTCGGCCTAGGCCTGGCGGCGATCGGTGAGGCGCAAGTGACCTCCGCGAAGGCGGATCTCGAGCGTGCGCTGAGCTACGCGTGGTCGAGCTGGGAACACACCGGCGACTACCCGTTGATCGAGCGGGTGCAGAAGCCGGAGAACGAGCTCCGGGCCGGGATCAGCGGGTCGAGCCGTCGGACCAACGCTGCGGTCGTCTGGCGGGAGCGCGACGGCTCGTTCGTCGTCGACATCGCGCTGGTGAACCGGACGCCTGAGGAAGCGGCGCGCTTCGTCGGCGATCGACCGCTCAAGGAGTGGACGCTCCTGGCCGAGCTCTTCCTCGGCGCGATCAACCCTGGCGAGGCGCCCGTGTGAGGACCGCCCGGAGCGCACCGCCGACGGCGACCGGCGGCGCTCCGACGCAGGTCAGTAGAACAGGCCGCCCACCGCCAGCCCCAGCCCGGCGGCCGTGACCGTCACCGCGAGCGTGCCGAGGGCATTCGCCAGCGCGAGCCGCAGCCGGCCGGACCGGGCCAGCCGTACCGATTCCACGGTGGCCGTGGAAAAGGTGGTGAACCCGCCGCACAGGCCGACGGTGAGGGCGAGCTGCAGCAGATGGGCCAGGTCACCAGGCACCCCCCGGTGGAGGAGGGCGAAGAACAGCGTCGAGAACACCCCGATGAGGAACGAGCCCACCACGTTCACCACGAACGTGCCCCATGGGAACCCGCCGCTGTGCCGGGTGCGGATCTCCCCGTCGACCACGAACCGGGCCGCGGCGCCCACCCCGCCGCCGACGGTCACCACGAGCAGCTCGATCATGCCGTCACCTCCGCTTCCGACGCCGGTCGGCGCGTGTCGCGATGGCGATCCCGCCGAGGCACGCCGCGGTGCCGCCGGCGAGGGTGAGCACGACGTACAGCAGGGCGAGCCAGGCGGGCCCCTGGACGAGCAGGTGCTGTGTCTCCAGCGCCAGTGCCGAGTAGGTGGTGAAGCCGCCGAGCACGCCGGTGCCGATCCCGAGTCGGATCTTGCGGCGCCGGACCGTCTCGCGGCCCCGCCGGGAAAGGGCCTCGAGCAGATAACCGAGGGCGAAGGCTCCCAGGACGTTCACCACGAACGTGCCGACCGGGAACAGGAGCAGCGCTGGGACGGCCCCGCTCGGCGGGACCGACACCAGGTTCAGCGGCGCCGTCGCCCAGATCCCGATGAGATACCGGGCGGCCGAGCCGCAGGCGCCGCCGAGCGCGACGAGCCCGACGTATCGCCAGTCGCGGTGCGGCGCGCGTGTCACCCGGTCTGCCCCCTCGTGAACGTTCGGCAGGTTGAGGAAGAACCTATCGCTCACGGGGCCGACCCCGGCTCTGGCAGGACCACTACCGGTCGGGCCTGGTTATGGATGAGCCGGCCGGCGACGGTTCCGCCCACGACGTTCGTCGCCCAGCTGCGGAGGCCGGGCCGCCGCGAGCCGACGACGATCATCGCCGCACCCACCTCGTCGGCCACGCGCCCCAGCTCGGCGGCCGGGTCACCGGCGCAGCGCAGGGCACACCAGGGCAGGCCCACGTCGGCCATCGCCCTGTTCAGCCCCGCCAGGACGTCAGCCCCGTACGCGTCGGAGGACACGGCAATGTCCGGGTCCACCGACACGGTGAAGCCCCGTGAGTCCGAGACGGCTGTCTCGTCGACCCACACACATACGAGCTCGATCAGGCTTCCACCCAGGGACTGGACGAGCGACGCTGCCCGCCGAGCCAGGTCCGGGTGCTTG
Organism: Promicromonospora vindobonensis; assembly: GCF_042685865.1. Lineage (NCBI taxonomy): Bacteria > Bacillati > Actinomycetota > Actinomycetes > Micrococcales > Promicromonosporaceae > Promicromonospora > Promicromonospora vindobonensis. Next base: position 2,581,981 of record NZ_JBHUOG010000001.1, read on the forward strand.
TGGTCAACGCCGACCACCACGGATCGCACAGTCACCCTTGTGAGGGTATGGCCAAACGCCTAGTCCAGGTGGTCCGGCAGGCCGAATCGGGAGAACCACTTCTCCGTGTCGAGAAACGTGGTGATGCCGGTGATGTGCGTGCCGTCGTTCTCGAGCACCACGATTCCCCACGGGAAGTGGCCGCCCTTCGGGTCCGGCCGGTACTGAGCGAAGCCGGGCGTGCCGTTGACGTGGATGGGCATGCAGCGCGAACCCTCGCACTCGTAGCCCGGTCCGGTCATCCACGCCTGGATGTTCTCGATGCCCTCGAGCCACATCGCGTACGGCGGCATGTTCATGACCGCGTCCTCGCGGAGCAGGTTTGCCAGCGCCTTCATGTCGTACCGCTCGAACGCCGCCACGTACCGCTCCAACAGCTCGGACTCGTTCGCCGACGGTGGCGCCGCCAGCGGCTCCGAGGCGCCCGACCGGTCCGGTGCCTTGTCGGCGAGCGTGGCACGTGCCCGTTGCAGCGCGCTGTTCACCGAAGCCACGGACGTGTCGAGCAGCGTGGCCACCTCCGTCGCGGGCCAGCGCAGTACCTCCCGCAGGATGAGCACCGCACGCTGCTTGGCCGGCAGGTGCTGCAGTGCCGCGACGAACGCGAGCCGTACCGACTCCCGCGCGACGGCCGTGTCCGCGGGGTCACCGGCGCCGGGCAGCACGTGCTCGGTCGGGACCGGCTCCACCCACGCGTACTCGGGCAGTACGGTCGCGAGGCTCTCCTCGACCGGGTCCACCGCGGCGCCGAGGCCCATGGGCCGCTCGCGCTTGGCGCGGCTGGAGCCCAGCTGGTCGAAGCAGACGTTGGTGGCGATCCGGTACAGCCAGGTGCGCAGCGAGGAACGGCCCTCGAACCGCTCGTACGACCGCCAGGCGCGCAGGAGGGTCTCCTGCACGGCGTCGTCGGCGTCGAAGGCGCCGCCCAGCAGGCGGTAGCAGTATCCGGTGAGCTCGCGGCGGTAGACCTCGAGCTGCGCGGAGAGCTCGTCCGCGGCCAGGTTCTCACCGGTGCTCTGCCTAGGGTGTGACGCTGTCTGTGCCATGGATCACACGGTACGCGGCACCACTGACACGCTCCCAGGGTTTCGATCCTGGTCGAAGTCGTCGGCCCAAGATCACCCACCGGCCGCCCGGTATGGCCCGGTGTGCCCGGTGGCCGGTGCCGACGGCGGGGCCAGGTGTCCGGCCAGGGTCAGCTCAGGTCGAGCTCGAACCACACGGTCTTGCCGGTCCGGCGGCTGCCTCGCTGGCCCGCCCGCGGCTGCGTCGAGGCGGGCTCGCCGTGCCGGTCCACGCCCCAGCGCGACGCGAGCCGCTCGAGGAACTGCACGCCACGGCCGCCGAAGTCGGTGACCGTCGGGTCCCGCAGCTCGGGCTGCGCGGTGGACGAGTCCCGCACCCCCACGCGCAGGCGCTTCATGTCCACCTCTACGGTGGCGGTGAACGGCGCCTGCCCGTGGTCGACGGCATTGGTCAGCGCCTCGGACGTCAGCAGCATCACGGTGCGACGCAGCGGCATCGGCACGCCGCAGCTCTCGAGCACGTCGTCGACCCAGATGCGGGCGGGGCCGACGTCGCACAGCGACGGGGCGAGCTTGCGCTCAGCCGTGGCGGGACGGCCGGGCGACGGCGGGCCGGACGGGGACGCGGCCCGCACCCGGACGGCGAGCACGGCGACGTCGTCCCGCTGCTCGTCGGACGCGAGCCGGCGCACGAGGGTGACGGGCAGTGCCGCGGTGGCCGTGTCGCCCAGCACGCCCAGCGTCTTCTGCAGCCGGTTCAACCACTGGTCGGGCGTCGTGCCACGCTGCTCGGCGAGCCCGTCGGTGTAGAGCAGGAGCGTGTCGCCGGGATACAGCGTCGCGACGTGGTCGGTGCGTTTCGCCGTCGGCCGCACCCCCAGCATCATGTCCGGCAGCACCGAGAGGCGCTCCACCGTCCCGTCCTCCCGGAGCACGAGGGGCGGCGGGTGGCCGGCGGTGGACCAGGTGAGCTGATAGGCGCCTGCGACCCGCTCCAGCCGGGCCACCACCGCGGTCCCGCTGGCGAGCAGCCCCAGGCCCGAGTTGGCCTTGTCGAGCAGGGACAACAGCGCCGACGGCGACTCGTCGTGGCTCCACGCGAACGCCCGCAGCAGGGACCTGAGCTGGCCCATCTTTGCGGCGGCGCGCATGTCGTGGCCGGTCACGTCGCCGATCATGAACATGGTCGCGTCGTCGTCCACAGCCACGGCGTCGTACCAGTCACCGCCGATCTGGTCGGAGCGCGTGGCCGGCGAGTAGGTGGCCGCCATGTCGAGGTGCGCCACCTCGGGCAGTCGGCTGAGCATCGCCCGTTGCAGCGTCTTCGCCGACTCGCGGCGCTCCTCCAGGAGCCGGGCGCGTTCAAGAGCATGACCCGTGTAGTGCGCGAGGCCGGTCTGGAGCGCGTAGGAGTCCTTGTCCGGCCCCCGGTCACGTTCCCACGCCAGCATGATGACGGCGACGACGACGCCCGCCGTCACCACGGGGAGGAAGGCCCTGGCACCGACGCCCGGGTCACAGATGTCCCTCGTCCCCGGGAATGCCGAGAACAGCTCCTCGCTCGACCGGAAGTACAAGGGCCGCCCGGTTCGGGCCGCCTCGGAGACCGGCCGGTGGTCGTCCAGCTTGGCCTGCCGCATGCGCTGCGGGAACTGTGGCTCCGCGTGCACGAGCGACCGGTAGCTGATGCCCCGTCCGTCGGCGTCGGCAACGGCGAACGCGCAGTAGCGCGCGCCGATCCCCGTTGTGCCCACCTCGACGATGACGGCTTCGACCTGGTCCATGGTGTTGGCGTTCGCGAACGCCTCGCTCAGCGAGAGCAGGAACCTGCTGCGACGGTTGGCACGGACCGCCGTCTGCTGGATCCGGCGCGCGCGCTCCCGCTCGGCGCGCAGGCGCAGCTCGGCGGTGCAGGCCGCGGCGAGGTCGGCGAGGGAGGCCAGGTCGTCCTCCGACCACGGGCGGGGCTCGTCGACCACTGCGCAGAGCGCGCCGACGGCACGCCCACGCAGGTCGAAGACCGGATAGCCGGCGAGCGCGACCAGGCCCATCTCGCGGACCAGATAGGTGTCGCGCAGCTCCGGGTCCAGGCGGGCGTCCGACGACACGACCGGTTCCGCGCGCGTGGCGATCAGGTTCGTGAGCGTGCCGGGGTACTGCAGCAGACGTTTCGACTGGAAGGGCTCGGGCATCCCCGAAGCGCCTGCGAGCACCTGTCCCTCGGGGACCACGAAGTACACGACCGCGGCCGGCACCTTCAGGTGTCGCCGAACCAGGCGGGCGAATCGGTCAAAGGCCTCGTCGGCAATGGGTGCACCGAGACCGACGTGCTCTAGGTCCCGCAACGCCTGGAGGTCCGTCGGCATCTTCTCAGTATTGCCAGAGAAGGGCGTGTGCGCGACAGATGTACCGGATGTGTCCCTTTTGCGCCCGGCAGGTAATCTGCGGCCCCGCGGTCACGTCACACCTCGAGCAAGCCGCGCTGGTGCGCAAGGCTCACCGCCTCCGCACGCCCGGAGGCGCCGAGCTTGGCCAGCAGGTTGGAGACGTGCACGCTCACCGTCTTGGTGGAGATGAACAGCCGCTCGCCGATCTGCCGGTTCGACAGGCCCTGCGCGACGAGACCGAGCACCTCCTCCTCGCGGTCGGTGAGGGTCGACGCGGTCGCACGGCGTACCCCTGGCAGATCGAGCCGCGCCCGCCTGGCCAGCGCGCGGACGGCGTCGGCCAGGGGGTTGGCGCCCATGTCCTGGGCCTCCGAGAGGGCCTCAGCAGCCTCGACCTCAGCAGCCTCGCGCTCGCCCGCGCCGAGCAGAGCCTCGGCCCAGCGATAACGCGAGCGCGCCACCTCGTAGCGGTAGCCGAAGTCGAAGGCGTTCACCGTGTCCTGCCAGGCCGCGGCGGCCTCCCGCCACAGCGTGCCAGGCGCCGGTTCGCCCTCGGCGGTGCCGGAGGATCCCGGGACGCGCCCCGCCACGGCGTGCAGGCGGGCGTTCTCCGCGGTCGCGCGCTGGAGCCACGCCCTGCCCTCTGGCCCGAGCACCCCACCGCGTGGGCGGCCGCGCTGGGCGGTCTCCCTCGCGATCGCAAGGAGCGAGTCGCCGCGGTCGAGGCGGGCGGCGGCGCGGGCCTCGACCGCCGTGGCGGCGGGGGAGCCGGGAGTACCGGCACGCCCCGCCGTCCGGTCCGCCTCCGCCGCGTCGGCCAGGGCGGCGATCGCCAGCGCCGACAGCCAGATCCGGCCGAGGAACACCTCCGTCCACACCTCGCCGAGGTGGTCGGTGATCCGCACGGCCAGGGCCGCCGCGTCGTCGTACCGGCCGGCCCAGGTCAGGGCGTCGACCAGGCTGCCGCCGCCGAGGAGGGCGATCTGGCCGTCGCTCTGCCAGTGGTCGAAGAGGGCCTCGCCGCGGGCGATCGCGTCGTCGTCCCCGCGCGCCACCGCTGCGTACATCCGGCTCGCGTCCAGGATGTGCCTGGACGTGGCGGGGACGCCGTCAGCGGCGCGAGCGGTGAGGTCGCCGCGGAAGTAGAGCATGACCTCCTGCAGGATCCGCAGGTTGACGGTGGGGGTGCTCCAGGTCAGACCGAGCTCGTCGGCCCGGTCGAGTGCGTGCCGCACCCGCTGCTCGGCGGGTTCGAGCTCTCCCGCGTAGAAGCGGTTGGCGGTGGCGCTGTAGAGGGTGCGCATCTCGGTCAGCGCGTCGCCGGCCTCGATGGCGGCCGCGCGCGCCTCGTCCAGGAGAGCGGCGGCACGGTCGGGGTCGGCGACGTCGAGCACGGCGAGGGTCGACAGGGCGGCGGCGAGGGCGCCGGGCTGTCCGACGGCCCGCGACTCCTCGATGGCGCACTCGGCGTGCGCGCGGGCGTCGTCGTCCAGGTCGATGATCATCGTGACCCGCGCCAGCAGGGCGTTCGTCCAGACTCGCTCGGGGCTGCGCTGCGGCAGCATCTCGAGGGCCGCTCGCAGGTCCGCGATCGCCGCTTCGACCTGCCCCGGCTCCTCGTCCCAGGTCGGCAGGTCGAGGTAGCGGTGCACGAGCACGTGCTCGAGGCCGGCACGCCGCACGGGGTCGTCGACGCTGTCGGCCGCGCGCTGGGTCAGCTTGACCGCACGCATCGCGTCGCCCGCCCGTGCGGCCGCCTCGCCGGCGAAGAGCGCGACGGCGACCCGGTCGCTGCCGGTCCGTTCCTCGGCGTCCGGGACGGACTCCCACAGCGCGAGCACCTGCTCCCAGTGCCTCAGCTCCTCCTCCGGCGCGAGCAGCCGGCGGGCCCGCAGGGCGGCGTCCCGTGAGGCGCTCAGCGCTGCGGGCAGGTCATGGCCCTCGAAGGCGTGGTGCGCGCGCTCGGCCGCGCTGCCGATCGGGGTGCCGTCGGGCCCGTCCTGCTCGATCACCGCGAGGTACGCGCGGTGTACTGCCGAGCGTTCGCCCGGCAGGAGGTCGGCGTACAGGGCCTCGGCCAGCAGCGCGTGCCGGAACTCCAGGTGCACCCCCGACACCACGAGGACCTGCTGCGTGACGGCCTCGCGCAGCGCGGCGTCGACGTCCAGCGCGCCCCACCGCGCCGTGGCGGCCCGCAGCAGCTCCTCCCGCACGCGGCGTCCGGCGACCGACGCGATGCGCAGCACCTGCTGCACGTCGGGGTCCAGCCGTTCGAGCCGGGTGCGGAGCACCTCGGTGAGCGTCCACGGCAGGCTGGCCGAGTCCGGCCCTGCGTCCAGGAGCTCCTCCGCGAAGAATGCGTTGCCCTCGGACCGCTCCAGCACCTCGGCGAAGCCCGTCGCACCCAGCGGACGGCCGGCCAGGGCAGTCGTGAACTCGCGCAGCTCGTTCTCGTCGAACGGCTGCAGGTCGATCCGCTCGACGTGCTCCAGCCGGGACAGCTCGGCGAGCAGCGGGCGCAGCGGGTGGCGCCGGTCGACGTCGTCCGCCCGGTAGGACACCACGATCAGGACGTGCTCGGACCTGGCGCGGGCAGCGAGGAAGCGCAGCACGTCGCGGGTCGAGGCGTCGGCCCAGTGGGCGTCCTCGACCACCAGGACGAGCGGGCGCTCGGGCACGCCGGCGACCGCGAGGCTGCGCGCGATGCCCTCGAAGAGCTGGAGCCGCTCGTCATGGTCGGCGTCGCCGCTCCCACCGGGCTCGAGAAGCCGCCACAGGGCCGGCCGCTCCGCCGCGAGCTCGGCCACCCTTGCGGCGGCGTCCGGTCCGGCCGCACCGGCCTGCAGCTGGGTCAGTGCGTCCGTGAACGGGAGGTACGGAATGCCGACCTGGCCCAGGTCGACGCAGTGCACGACGACGGAGCTGGCTCCCGCCCGCTCCGCCGCTTGGGCGACGTGGCTGAGCAGGCGGGTCTTGCCCACGCCGGCGTCGCCCCCGACGAGCACCAGGCCTGGCCGGCCCGCCGAGGCGCGCCCCACCGCCAGCAGGAGAGATGTGACCTGCTCCTGCCGGGAGACCAGGGGAATCGTCGTAGACCGTCGCACCTGCCCATCGTGCCACCGGCCACCGACAGTCCCCGCAGTCTTTTGCGCCTCGGCGCCCGTCTCGGTCACGCGAACAGGCCGCGACGGGTGGTCGTGGCCACCGGACGCATACCAGCGATGCCCTCCCTGATCTGCTCGGCACGGTCGGGCCGCGCCTCACGCTCGGCCCTGCGCTCCGACCGCTGCTCGGAGCGGCGCCGCGCCCGGATGAAGCGGTCCGCGCCGCTGGCCCGCCTGCCGCCCCATGCCTTCTCGACCTCGGCCTGTCGGTACTCGATCTCCGCCTCTACGGCGGGTCCCCACATCGACATGATTCCTCCGGATGTCCCCGGCGGGCCGTGTGCCCGTCCGGCTGATGAGGAAGACACTCGTCCTGAGGCCGGGGGCCCCGGATCGGTCGATCGGGCAGTCCTGGCGCGCTGGGTACCTCAGAACCCCGTCTGAGGTACCTCTGAGGTGGTCCGGCACGGTCTGAGGTACCGCGCGGGTGCTCCATCGGACCGCCGCCGAGGGCGAGATCCAGGCAGTTCACAGGCTCGCTATTGCGATCTACGTCACACCGGACGCACACTGGAACAAGTAGCGGACCCAATTCGGGGGTGGAATCGTGACCGGAACCGAAGCTGGAACGTACGACATCTTGCCCATGCTGGGTCGTGGGAAGCATCGCAATCCCAAGAAGGGCGCGTGCTTCATGGAGCTCGCATCCTTCCTCGCAGGCGAGAAGTGGAGTGACCACCCCGCCTGTACGCACCCGCTGATCGCGATGCTGGCCCGCGCGGTGAACGACCTCACGGCAGACCACGCCCGCCCGCAGCTCGCGCCACTCATCCCGTCGGTCATCGGCCTGACCAGCACCGATCCACGCTGGGACGTGCGCATCGCGCTGCGTGCGGCGCAGACGGCACTGCCCGTGTCACCCGCCGACCGGCAGCAGACGCTGGCCGTGGCGATCCTCGGGTCCGAGCGCATGCTCGACGTCCTGGAAGATCGCCCGTCGGGCACCCTCGCACCGGAGAGCAAGGACGCACTCGCGGCCGTGCCGAAGACGGCGGCCTGGGCCGAGCGGTTCTGTGCGGGCACCAGCGTGCGGCCCAAGCGGTTCGTGCGCGACGCCGCGCCGAGCGTCGTCTCCACCGCGGTGCAGGGCATCTCCGAGGCCTTCGTCCCCGACGTCGACTCCCGGCTGCGGGAGCTGCTCGCTGCCACGATCGCCGATGCGCGCCGCTGGGCAGGGAGCGCGGACGACGAGGCCCGCTCTCTCGACCCGCTGGCGTGGGGCCCGGTGGTCAAGGCGGCGCCGACCGCCTGACCTGCCCGGCCGAGCAGGGGGAACCGGGTCGGGGCGTACCAGGGGGTCGCCCCGGCCCGAGCCATGTCCGAAGAGTTCTTCGGTTCTGTCGATCGGGTGCCCGCGAGATCGTCACCCCAGTGTCAGACAGACACCGACCGGAGGACAGAACCATGCGTTACACCATCTTGCTGCACTACCCCGAGATGACGTCGGACGACCTCGGCGCGGACTGGGCGGAGGGCGAGCGTGCGTTCGACGCCTACGCCACAGCACTCGACCAGGCAGGGGTGCTCATCTCGGCGGAGGTGCTGCAGCCGTCGTCGTCCACGACCACCGTCGCGGTGCGCGACGGCGAGCTGCAGGTTCAGGACGGACCCTTCGCGGAGACGAAGGAGCAGCTGGGCGGCACGTTCGTCGTCGACGTGCCGGACCTCGACGCCGCGCTCGCCTGGGCCCAGAAGGCGCCGTCGGTCCAGTGGGGCACCGTGGAGGTGCGCCCGTCGGCCACCCACTTCGAGAACGGCTCGTGGACGCGCTGATCGAGCACGACGACGTGCGGGCCGCCGCGGAAGCGTCGGCCCGCACGTCGTACGGCCGCCTGCTGGCGCTGCTCGCTGCGCGCGACGGCGACATCCAGCGCGCCGAGGACGCCCTCGCCGAAGCCTTCGAGCGCGCCCTGCGGCACTGGCCGGACGACGGCGTGCCGGACAACCCCGACGGCTGGCTGCTCACCGTGGCCCGCAACCGGCTGCGTGACCTGTACCGCTCCGCCGCGCTGCGCACCACGGTGCCTACCGACGCCGGCGTCGAGCAGGCGGCGGCGCCCGAGGTGCCAGAGCCCGATGCCATCGGGGACCGCCGCCTCGAGCTCCTGTTCGTCTGCGCCCACCCAGCGGTCGAGGCGGGCATCCGCACTCCCCTCATGCTGCAGACCGTGCTCGGCGTCGAGGCGCGTGACATCGCAGCGGCGTTCGCCGTGCCTGCGCCCACCATGGCGCAGCGGCTGGTCCGGGCCAAGCGCCGCATCCGTGATGCGGGCATCCCCTTCCGTGTCCCCGGCCGCGACGAGGTGCCCGACCGTTTGCCGCCCGTGCTGGAGGCCGTCTACGGCGCGTACGCGATCGACTGGCGCGGGGCGGCGTCGGAGGTCCGCGGCTCCCTCACCGGCGACGCGCTGACCCTTGCCCTGCTGCTGGCGCACCTGCTGCCGGAGCCGGAGGTGCTCGGTCTGGCGGCGCTGCTGTGCTTCTCCGTCGCACGGGCGGACGCGCGCGAGGCAGACGGCGCCTTCGTGCCCCTCGACGAGCAGGACGTCACCCGCTGGGACGCAGCGCTGATCGAGCGCGGAGAGGCGCTGCTCCGGCGGGCGCTCGCCGGGCCGGGGCAGGGGGTCACGCCCGCCGATCCGCCAGGCCGGTTCCGCCTCGAGGCCGCCGTCCAGTCCGTGCACTGTGCACGCGCCCGTACCGGGCGCACGGACTGGCGTGCGCTGCTCACCCTGCACCGGGCGCTGCTCCGCGTCGCCCCGACACTCGGAGGACGGGTGGCGCTCGCGGCGGTGCTCGGTCGGGTCGACGGCCCGCACGCCGGTCTCGCCGAGCTGGACGAGATCGCGGCGTCGGAGGCGGCGTCGGGCAGGTTCCAGCCGTTGTGGGCGACCCGGGCACATCTGCTGGCGGAGGCGGGCGACGTCGTCGCTGCCCGGGCCGCCTTCGCCAAGGCGGGCTCGCTCACGACCGACCCGGCCCTGCGAACCTTCCTGGAGGGCAGGGCCGCCCGGACCGGGTGAAGATTGTCGCCGCGGTCACAAATCGCGACGTCGTCGCTCCCTACCAACGAAACGTGCTCCTGGTACGTCCTGTTCAACTGAGGGCGTCCACTCGAGGGGCCAGGAACGGGGATCGACCATGACGACCAGCACAGCAGCGCTCACCGGCAACGACGTCGCCGCGATCGAGCGTGACCTGCGGCGCATGGAGCTGCTCAACCGGCGTGAGCACAGGATGCGTGCCACCGGTCGGCCGGCGCCGATGATCTCGTACCTCAAGCTCGCCACCCGTCCTCGGGACCGCTGGCGGTACCCGGACGCGTGACGTCGACGGGCGGGGCCGCAGATCCAGGGGGTTCGGCGGCCCCGCTCCATTTCACCCGGGCCCTCCCCATTTCTCCCAAGAGATAACACGTGGCGAGCATGACCGTCCCCTTAGGCTCCTAGCCATGAGTGGACACCCTTCATCCCATCTGCCCGCGGACGGTCATGCGCCGGTACCGCCTCCGCCAGGTGGGTACGACACGGTGCCGCCCGCTGTCGGGCCGCCGCCCGCGGCTCCGGCTCCGCCGCGGAAGGGGCTCCGGGCGCTGATCATCGGCATCGTCGTCGTGGTCCTCCTCGCGCTGGGCGTGGGCGCCTGGTTGCTGCTCCGCGAGCCGCCCGTCCCCGACCCGGAGACCGCCGCCGAAGAGCTGGCGGCAGCCCTCGAGGCGGGCACACCAGCGGACGTCCCGCTCGCGCTGGAGACGTCGGCCTCGCCGGACGAGCAGTACGACCGGGTGTTCGAGGGGATGCTCGCCGCCGTCGGCGAGGACGCAGGGACGGTCACGGTCAAGAGCGTCACGCCGATGCAGGAGGGTGACGACGGCACAGCGACCGCCACCGCGACGTTCGCCTGGACGTGGCCTGTCGCGGCGGAGGCGGCCTGGGAGTACGAGACCGTCGCCGAGCTGACCTACCCCGGCCCGACGGACGGCGAGGCCGGGGCGTGGGAGGCCACCTGGAACACGGGCCTGCTGGTGCCCGGTCTGGAGCCGGGCGAACAGCTGGCCGTCGAGCGCACCGAGCCGGCGCGCGGCGAGATCGTCACGACCAGTGGCGAGACACTCGTGGGCATGACGCCCGTGCACCACGTGGGCATCGACAAGACGCGGCCCGGCTGGGACACCGCCGCCGCGAAGCTCGGCGACGCCCTCGGCTTCGACCAGGCGACGACGGACGACATCGCCGCACAGGTCGAGTCGGCAGGGGCGAAGGCGTTCGTCGAGGTCATCACGATCCGCGAGAACGATCCGGAGTACGACTTCGACGCGGCCATGGCGATCGACGGCGTCGTCGGGATCCCGGACGAGCTGCCGCTCGCGAAGGAGCGCGACTTCGCACGGGCGCTTCTCGGCTCGGTGGGCGAAGCCACCGCAGAGGTCGTCGAGGAGTCGGAAGGCACCGTCAAGCCGGGTGACATGGTCGGCCTCTCCGGTCTGCAGGCCGCCCACGACGAGCAGCTGCGCGGTGTGCCTGGCCTCGCCGTGACCATCGAACCCGCAGAGGGCGGCGCGGGCCGCGAGGCGTTCACCATCGAGAAGAAGGACGGAGAGCCGCTGGCGATCACGCTCGACCCGGCGACACAGCTCCGTGCCGAGTCAGCCCTGGCCGACCTCGACAACCTGGCGAGTGCCATCGTCGCGATCAAGCCGTCGACCGGCGAGGTGCTCGCCGCGGCGTCGGGCCCTGGTTCCGACGGTTACAACACCGCGACGCTGGGGCAGTACCCGCCCGGATCGACCTTCAAGATCGCGACGTCCCTCGCGATGCTCCGCTCGGGGATCACGCCGGAGACCGCGCTCCCCTGCACGGCGACGATCAACGTCGAGGGCCGCGAGTTCCAGAACGTGCCGGGGTACCCCGAGTCCGCGATGGGCGACGCCGTGCCGTTCCGGACGGTGTTCGCGAACTCGTGCAACACCGGCTTCATCTCGCAGCACGAGAAGATCTCGCAGCAACAGCTGCACGACGCCGCTGCGTCGCTCGGCCTGGGCGTCGAGCCCGCGGCGTTCGGAGCGGCGGCCGCGCTGGGCGACGTGCCGACGGAGGCGTCGGCCACCGAGCACGCTGCATCGATGATCGGGCAGGGTCAGGTGCTGGCGACACCGCTCGCCATGGCTACCGTGGCGGCCAGCGTCTCAGCGGGCCACACCGTGTCGCCGTGGCTGGCCCAGGCGCCGGGCGAGACGGAGGCCGAGGCGCCGTCGGGCGATCTGACCGCTGACGAGGCGGCCACTCTGCGCGACCTGATGGGTGGTGTGGTGCAGGAGGGCTCGGCCACGCTGCTGCAGGACGTGCCGGGGATCGTCGGTGCGAAGACCGGCACCGCGCAGTTCGGTGACGGGAGCAAGGCGCACGTCTGGATGCTCGCCATCGCGGACGACCTGGCGGCGGTCGTGTTCATCGAGGAGGGTGAGCTCGGCTCGACGACGGCCGGCCCGGTGATGCACGAGTTCCTCACGGGCAGCTGACGGGCCGGCCGGCTGTTCAGGGGGTCAGCCCTTGAAGCCGGCCTCCTTGCAGGTGGCCTTGTACTGCTTGATCGCCGTCTCGACCGCCGTGGGGCGGGCGATGGAGCCGTCGAGCGCCTGGTCGAACGGTGCACGCACTGCCTCGAGGTGGGCGATGCTGACCTCGTCGGACTTGCCGATCAGCAGGCCGAGGCTGCTGCTGATGGAGCTGACGGTGCCGGTCAGGTCCTCGTTGAGCGGAGCCTGGACGGCCGCAGCGGCTTCGGAGACCGTCGAGACGATCGGGCCGGTGAAGAACGCGTTGCACGACTCGACGAGGTCGTACTCGCCGGTGCTGACGGGGGTGTCGACGACGGGCGAGGGGGCGTCTTGCGCGACCTCTTCGCCCGAGGGGCTGAAGTCGCTGGCCATGTCTTCGAGGGCTGCGCATCCGGACAGCAGTAGTGCACAGGTGACCAGTGCGGCCGTTGCCCAGTTCTTGCTGGTGCTCACGATCTACTTCCCTCACGTCATCGGGTCAGAAAAGTGCGTTCCGTCGCACTCGCCCGCGAGTCTAGCGGCACGGCCGCAACGCGGGACCAATCGTTGCCGGGCGGCAGCGGGGCCGGGTCGCCAGGCCTTCGCCGAACGGGGTTGGACGCACGCAGGGCGCCCGGGCCACCATCGGTGACCTGGGCGCCCGACACCTGCGTCGACGGCCGCCGAGCGACCGTCAGCGCTCGCCGTCGGCCGGCGGCTGGTCCTGCGGCGTGGGAGCCGCTGGGGGAGCGTCGGCCGCCGTGGGACCGGCGTCCGGCCCGGGGCTCGGGTGAGCCGTCGGGTACGGGTCCGCCGAGCGGAGCACCGCGAGGCGTGAGCGGTACTCCGCCTCGTCGATCTCCCCGCGGGCGAACCGGGTGCCGAGCAGCGTCACCGGGTCGGCTCCGGCGGCCGCGTGCGCCGCCCAGGGGCCGCCCCATCCGCCGCGTGCCCCGCGCCGGGCACGTCGGGCGATCAGGATGATCACTGTCGCGAACAGCAGGAACCAGAGCAGCGGGATGATGAAGAAGAACGGGCCGGGTCCGCCCCAGCCGTAGTGCGGCCCGTTGGCGAGGACCTCCGTCGTCGCGGTGAGCATGTCGACCTCCAGCATTCTGTTCGGCCGGACGTTCCGGCCACGGCACCAGACTCCCGCCGTCTGACGCCCAGGTCGTCGGCCTTGTGTACCGGCTTCCCTACCCCCGTGGTGCCGGGCGGGTGCCTCGTTCCTCAGCCCCCACCCTGCGCTGCACCTCCGGCCCGGCTCGGTTTGTTCCGGCTGGGCCTGCGGTTCCGCTCCGGGCGGGTGCCTCGTTCCTCAGCCCCCACCCTGCGCTGCACCTCCGGCCCAGCCGGGGCGGACGAGACCCGCCTCGTACGCCAGCACCACGAGCTGCGCGCGGTCTCGCGAACCGGTCTTCATGAGCACCCGCGAGACGTGCGTCTTCACCGTCGACTCCGAGAGGTAGAGCTTGCGAGCGATCTCGTCGTTCGCGAGCCCGCCCGCCACCTGGACCAGCACCTCGCGCTCGCGCGGCGTGAGCTCCGCGAGTGCGGGCACCGGGCGCACCGTGCGCGTCGCCTCCGCGACCTTGGCGAGCAGCCTCCGCGTCACCGTCGGCGACAGGAGCGCGTTGCCAGACGCCGCCACGCGCACCGCCCGGACCAGCTCCGCCGGCTCCGTGTCCTTGACCAGGAACCCGGAGGCCCCGGCGCGGATCGCTTCCGTGACGTACTCGTCCAGCTCGAATGTCGTCACCACCACCACGTGGACGCCCGCCGCGCGTGGCTCGGCGATGATCCGCCGGGTCGCCTCGAGCCCGTCAAGGCCCGGCATCCGGATGTCCATCAGCACCACCTCTGGCAGGTGGTCGAGGGTGAGGGCGACGGCGTCGTCGCCGGTCGCGGCCTGCGCCACGACGCGCATGTCGTCCTCCGAGTCGATCAGCGCGCGAAAACCGCCGCGGACCAGGGCCTGGTCGTCGGCGAGCAGGACGTCGATCATGTGGTCTCTCCGGACTCGGGTGGGGCGTCTGCCGGTTCGGCAGGCTCCGGGCGGGCCGGCCCGGTCGGCGGGGGTGCGGCGACCGGGAGCGTGGCCCGGACCTCCCAGCCCGACCCGTCCGGGCGAGGGCCTGCGACGAGGGTGCCGCCGGAACCCTCCACGCGCTCGCGCATCCCGAGAAGTCCGTAGCCGGGTTCGGGGGGGTCGCCGGTCCGCACCGCCTGGACGCCGTCGTCGGTCACCACGATCTCGACGCCGTCGCTCCTGGTGACCCGCAGCGTCACCCGGCGGGCCGACGGCGCATGCCTGCGCACGTTGGTCAGCGACTCCTGCACCACACGGTGCACGACGCCGGCCACGTGGTCGGGCAGGTCGCCGATACCGTGCGCGAGCTCCACGCTGACATCGAGCCCGTCGGCGCGAGCCTGGTCGGCCAGGTGCCGCAGCCCGCTGAGGTCCCAGGTCGGGGTGAGGGGCGCGGCGTCGGCAGGCACTGTGCCAGGGGTCGGCGGGGCCGTGCCCTCGCGGACTATGCCCAGCACCGTGCGGACCTCGGCGAGCGCGTCCTTGCTGGTGTCGCGGATGTTGGACAGGGCCTCGCGCGCCTGCCCGGGATTCTTCTCCAGCAGGTGCAGTCCCACGCCGGCCTGGACGTTGATGGCGGACAGGGAGTGGGCGAGGACGTCGTGCAGCTCGCGCGCGATCCGCAGGCGTTCCGACGCGACGGCGGTGCGCTCGCGTTCTGCCGCTGTCGCCCTGGCCGCGGCTCGCGCCGCTGTTCGCCGTGCGATCCGGTCCCGCGCGGCGCTCGCGATCAGCAGCACGACGGCGAGCCACGCGGCGCCGGCGATCATCGCCTCGATGGTCAGGAACCAGGCACCGTCCCTGTCGCCCCAGCCGTA
The DNA here is from genome assembly GCF_042685865.1 of Promicromonospora vindobonensis. NCBI lineage: Bacteria > Bacillati > Actinomycetota > Actinomycetes > Micrococcales > Promicromonosporaceae > Promicromonospora > Promicromonospora vindobonensis. Next base: position 2,597,039 of record NZ_JBHUOG010000001.1, read on the forward strand.
GCCCGGCCCCCACTTCTCGTGGGAGCGCGGCGGCAGGTCGGCCGAGAGCCGCTCGATGCGTGGCGCGAGCAGCGCGGCGACGGTGCCGACGGCCCCGGCGAACAGGGCGGCACCCGACCATGCGATCCGGCGGGCGCGGCGGACCTCACCGCTGAGCATGACGCCGGCGAGCACCGCGACCGGGCCGAGGAAGACGGGCCCCCACGGGTGACCGAGCAGCAGGAAGGCGACGGTGGCCGCGACGGACAGGATCGTGGCGAGCGCAGGGCGGCGTGGCAGGAGGAACACCAGTGCCGCAGGCGAGACCAGCAGCAGGAGCACCCCGGCCAGGCCGGGCTCTGTCGCCCAGGCCTGGCCGCGTGCCGCACCGATCGAGCCAAGGTTGACGAAGACCGCAAGGGCCACGGCGACGAACGCGCGTGGACGGGTGCGGTCGAAGGGCCCGGGGGCGTACGGCTCCACGGGGGCGTCGCCCGGAGGGTGGGTAGTGCCCGGCATGCTCGCACGCTACGCCCGGCGAGGGTCCGCCACGTCGGACCGCGGTGCCGGTGCGTGTCGTACCCGGGTGCCGAGAGGGGGCCGATGTGATCGGCAGAACGTCAGGTGATCGGCATTCCGGGCCTGCCGATCACCTGACGTACTGCCGACCACGGCATCCCGTCCCCGGGGCGGGTCAGGCGAAGCGGGTTGAGCGCTCGACCACGCGGCCGGCGCCACGCCCGCCGTCGGCCGCCGGGTCCCAGGTGTAGACCTCGGTGCCCGTGATGAAGACGCGCTCGGCCCGTGCGGTGGTGTCCAGCGGGTCGCCGGACCAGAGCACGACGTCGCCGTCCAGCCCCTCCTTGATCGCGCCCACCTGCGTGTCCAGGCCGAGGAACGACGCGGGGTTGGTGGTGATGGCGGCCAGGGCGATGCTCCAGGGCAGCCCGTCGCGCACCGCGAAGGTCGCCTGGTGCACCAGGAAGTTGATGGGGATGACGGGGTGGTCGGTGGTGATGGCGACGCGGACGCCGGCCTCGGCCATCTTGACCAGGTTCAGGATCGAGCGGTCGCGCAGCTCGACCTTGGAGCGGGAGGTGAACATCGGGCCGTAGATGACCGGGATGCCCTTCTCGGCGAGGACGTCGGCGATCTTGTGGCCCTCGGTGCCGTGGTTGATCACGAGCCGGTAGCCGAACTCCTCCGACAGGCGGATCGCCGTGGCGATGTCGTCGGCGCGGTGCGTGTGCTGGTCCCAGGCGAGCTCGCCGGCCAGCACGCGGGCCAGGGTCTCCTTCGCGAGGTCACGCTCGAACGGCTTGCCCTCGGCCGCCGCGGCGTCGCGCTGCGCGACGTAGTTCTGCGCGTCGACGAAGGCCTTGCGGATGACGTTGGCCACGCCAAGACGGGTGGAGGGGAGCTGGCCCTTGTCCCCGTAGACGCGCTTCGGGTTCTCGCCGAGCGCACTCTTGACCGACACCGAGTCGCTGACGAGCTGCTCGTCGACGGTGCGGCCGCCCCAGGTCTTGATCGCGACGGTCTGCCCGCCGATCGGGTTGCCGGAGCCCGGCTTGATGACCGCCGTCGTCACGCCTCCGGCGAGCGCGTCGCGGAAACCTTCCTCGTCCACCTGGATGGCATCGAGCGCGCGCAGCGCGGACCCGTCGGGGCCGGTCATCTCGTTGGTGTCGTTGCCTGCCCACCCCTCGCCCTCCTCGTGGACGCCGAGGTGGCCGTGTGCCTCGACGAACCCCGGCAGGAGCCACTTGCCCTGGGCGTCGATCGTCGCGGTGCCCTCGGGGACTGCCACGTCCCGCCCGACGGCGGTGATCACCCCGTCCGTGATGAGGACCGTCCCGTGCTCGATGGGCTCGGCGGCGACGGGAACCACGTGGGCGTTGATGATGGCGATGGTGGAGCGGGTTGTCATGGGTACATCATTACCCAGGCTAACGAGATCCCGGCAATGCGCCGGGTCGACGGGCTCACTCAGCCGGGAGTTGTCGGGTTGGTCGCCTTGCCGTCGAGCCACAGGGTGTCGGACGCGTCCGCGTGCGATCCGGACGAGCCCACGTGCTTGGTGCTGATCTGCGGACCCTTGGTGATGACGTGGACCATGGCCATGCCGTGCCCGCGGCCCAGGCCGTAGTCCTCCTTGAGCCACTCGAGGATCGGCGCGGCCTTGGTGGACGCGTCGAACCCGCGTTCCTCGGCCAGCTCGATGAGCTCACGCGGGGTGCGCCCGGTCTTGTCCTCGACGGCGTCGAGATAGGCCTGGAATGACATGAGAGTTCCCTTCGAGTCCGGCGCGGCTTCGATCGAAACCGTGTTCTACCAGGAGAGACGCCGACGACCCGCGGAACTCATCGGTGCGTTCGGCCGACCCGGCAGGCCGCTCAGGTGGCCGAGCGCAGGAGCTCCGCCGCGGCGGTGATGCGCGCGGGATCGCCTGGCGTCGGCGTCCACGGGAGACGCAGCGCGTCGCGGTCCGGGCTGTCGCGGAACCGGGGCACCACGTGGACGTGGAAGTGGAACACGGTCTGCCAGGCGTCCGCGCGCGGCAAGCAGGATGGCCATGGGTGTCCGGCACGGACCCGTGCTGAGAGTGTTCGAGGTCGGTTCACCTCGACCGCCGTCAGGCACCTTCCGCACGCATCCATAGACTCGAACCCGTGGACTTCTACAACGCCTACGCCCACGGGTTCGCCCGGGTGGCGGCCTGCACCATCCCCGTCGCCGTCGCCGACCCCGCCGCCAACGCCGCCGCGATCCTGGACCAGGCGCGGCAGCTGCACGACGACGGCGTGGCCGTCGCCGTGTTCCCGGAGCTGTGCCTGAGCGGCTACGCGATCGACGACCTGCTCATGCAGGACGTCCTGCTGGAGGCCGTGCTCGAGGCGCTCGCAGAGGTCCGGCAGGCCAGCCTCGACCTCACCACGATGCTGGTCGTCGGCGCGCCGCTGCTGGTCGGCAGCCGCCTCCTGAACGCTGCCGTCGTCGTGCACCGCGGGCGGATCCTCGGGGTGGCGCCCAAGTCCTACCTGCCCAACTACCGCGAGTTCTACGAGAAGCGGCAGTTCGCGCCGGGCGACGAGCACCGCGGCACCCTCAGTCTGCTCGGCGAGGAGGTGCCGGTCGGCCCCGACCTGATCTTCCGGGCCGACGACGTCCCCGGCCTCAACATCCACGTCGAGGTCTGCGAGGACATGTGGGTGCCCGTGCCACCGAGCGCGCTGGCGGCGCTCGCGGGCGCGACGGTGCTGCTGAACCTGTCGGCCAGCCCGGTCACCGTGGCTCGCGCGGAGGACCGCCGGCTGATCGTGCGCAGCGGGAGCTACCGCTGCAACGCCGCCTACGTCTACACGGCCGCTGGCCAGGGCGAGTCGAGCACCGACCTGTCCTGGGACGGGCAGACCATGGTCTACGAGGCCGGTGACCTGCTCGGCGAGACCGAGCGCTTCCCCGACGGCGCCCGCGCGACCGTGGTCGACGTCGACCTGGACCGCCTGCGCCAGGAGCGGCTGCGGCAGGGCACGTTCGACGACAACCGCCGTGGGCTGGGGATCGGGGCCACGGGCTCGAGCGGCGGAGGCGACGCGGCCGGCGAGGACTTCCGCGAGGTCGCCTTCAGCGTGCACCCGCCCCAGGGCGACATCGGCCTGCGCCGCAAGGTGGACCGCTTCCCCTTCGTGCCCGACGACGCCGACCGGCTCGCCCAGGACTGCTACGAGGCCTACAACATCCAGGTCACCGGCCTGGAGCAGCGCCTGCGCGCCATCGGGCAGCCGAAGATCGTGATCGGCATCAGCGGCGGCCTCGACTCGACGCACGCGCTGATCGTCGCCGCCAAGGCGATGGACCGGCTCGGCCGGCCGCGGACCGACATCCACGCGTTCACGATGCCGGGCTTCGCGACGGGGGCCGAGACGAAGGACCGGGCGGTACGGCTCGCCGAGGCGCTGGGCGTGACCTTCCAGGAGCTCGACATCCGGCCCGCCGCAGAGCAGATGCTGGGGGACCTCGACCACCCGTACTCCGACGGCGTCAAGCAGTACGACGTGACCTTCGAGAACGTCCAGGCCGGCCTGCGCTACGACTACCTGTTCCGGCTCGCGAACCACCGCGGCGGCATCGTGCTCGGCACGGGCGACCTCTCCGAGCTGGCGCTCGGCTGGTGCACGTACGGCGTGGGCGACCAGATGTCGCACTACGCGGTGAACACGGGCGTCCCGAAGACGCTGATCCAGCACCTCATCCGGTGGACCATCGACAGCGGGCAGTTCGCTGCGGAGGCGAGCAGCCCGGTCAACGCCGTCCTGACCGAGATCGTCGAGCAGGAGATCACGCCGGAGCTGATCCCCACCGAGGAGGGCGAGATCCCCCAGTCCACCGAGGCCACCGTCGGCCCGTACGCGCTGCAGGACTTCACGCTGTTCCACGTGCTGCGCCGCGGCTACCGGCCGTCCAAGATCGCGTTCCTCGCCTGGCACGCGTGGCGTGCGCAGGACGTGGGCGAGTGGCCGCCAGGGTTTCCGTCGTCGGGCCGCACGGAGTACGACCTGGCCACCGTCCGGCGCTGGCTCGACGTGTTCGTGCGCAGGTTCTTCGCCTCGCAGTTCAAGCGGTCGGCCCTGCCGAACGGCCCGAAGGTGTCCCCCGGCGGCACGATGTCACCGCGTGGCGACTGGCGCATGCCGTCGGACGCGACGGCAGCGGCCTGGCTGGCCGAGCTGGAGAGGAACGTCCCGCAGGCCTGACTGCGCCCACAGCAAGGGCTAGTAAGGTGCCGCTATGCCTGCTGTCTCCGTAGCCCTGGCTCGGCCAGGGAGCCGTCGCCTCGTCCGTGTGATCACCGTGTTCGCGGGGGTCCTGACCTTCGCGGCGCTGCTGCTGGTGGCCGGCCCGGCGAGCGCTCACGACCAGCTCCTGTCGTCCGATCCCAAGGACGGCGCCACGCTCGACGAGCCCCCGACGAGCATCACGCTCACCTTCAGCTCTACGCCGCTCGACACCGGCATCGAGATCGTCCTCGTCGGCCCGGACGGCACCACAGCACAGGGCGAGGACATCCAGGTCGACGACGAGGTGGTCACCGCCCAGCTCACGGACGGCCTGCCGGCGGGCGCGTACGACGTCGCGTGGCACGTGGTCTCCTCCGACGGCCACCCGATCGACGGTGAGTTCAGCTACGTGGTGGAGGACGCCGCTGAGCCGAGCGACGAGCTCACCGACGGATCGACGGCCGCGGCTACCGAAGTGCCCGAGATGTCGACGCAGGAGGCGGCGCCCGTCGAGGAGCCCACCGACGGCGCGACCGCGCCGAGCGAGCTCGCCGGTGCAGGGGACGGCGCGGGCGTCAGCGGCCTGGCCGTCTCCGGTGGCATCCTCGCGGCGGTCCTCGTGGTCCTGGGCGTCGTGGTCATGACGCGGCGCAAGATCCTCGAGAACGACAAGCTGCGCCAGGCCAAGGAGGCCGGCGAGGACCCGGACCTCGACAAGCTCAACGAGAACCCGGACGACAAGGACAAGCCGACGAACTGATCCCTAGGGTGCCGGGCGAGCCCGGACCGCCAGGATCACCGTCACGACGGCCGGCACCAGCAGGATGGCGCCCGCCGAGTTCACCGCCTGGAAACCGCCCCACGCGAGGAGCGGGCCGGCAAGGGCGGCGGAGCCCGCGCCGAAGTAGTTCATCAGCGCGTCCGTCGCACCCTGCAGCGGTAGCTTGACGTGCGGCTCGGCCACCGACGCCAGCACAGCGGACGACGCGATCACGCACGCCGACCAGCCCAGGCCGAGCAGCACGAGCGCCACCGCCGTCAGCACCTCCGTGTTGAGGACCGGGCCGGTGGCACCGTGCCCGGCGTGCGCCCCGGAGTCGGGCACCAGGGCCGCCGCCGTGAAACCGAGGGCGACCGCCGCACCCTGCAGCGCCATCCCGCCGACGGCGACGCGCAGCGGGCCGAAACGGTCGGCCAGCCACCCGAACACGGGGCTGAACGCGAACATCCCGAGCACGTGCAGGCTGATCACGATGCCCACCAGCTGCAGCGACATGCCGCCGTGCTGCATGTGCACCGGCGTCATCACCATCACCATGATCATCACGCCGTGCGCCACGGCAGTGGTCACCACGGCGAACCGCGCCTGGGGGTGCGCCCAGGCCCAGCGCAGCGCCGCGAGGGCACCGGTCCGCTTCGGCCCGGCGCGCCGCGCGTCGTCGTCCTGCCCGCCCGGCTGCCCGACGGCGGTGCGGGCGCTCGCCACCGCCACGCTGCCCGCCGGGTCGCGGTACAGAGCCGCGAGCAGGAGGCCCGCGAGCAGGTACGCGACGATCGAGAAGAGGTACGGCCCGCCCAGGTCGGGCACGCCGAACCCGCTGCCCAGCACCGCGCCGGGCGCCGCGAGGTTGGGCCCGACCACTGAGCCGACGGTCGTCGACCACAGGACGATGGACATGGTCCTGGCGCGCGTGCCCGAACCCACGTTGTCGGCGGCCGCGTACCGGGACTGCAGGTTGGTCGCGTTCGCGACGCCGTAGAGCGTGAGGCCCACCAGGAGCACGACGAGCTGCCCCACCACCGCCGCCGTGACGATGAGCAGCGCGCCGACCGTGGACAGGGCGTACCCGAGGGACAGCGCCCAGCGGCGTCCGCGGACCTGGGCGAGCGTCGCGAGCGGGATCGAGGCGACCGCGGCGGCGAGCACGCCGACGGCCTGCGCGAGGCCCGCCATGGACGTGCCGCCGAGGCTCTCCGCGAGCAGCGCGCCGACGGCGGCACCGGACGCGACGCCGACCCCGGCCAGCAGGTTGCTGAACACGAGCACGACCAGGTTGCGGCGCGCGTGCCGCACCTTTTCGGGGGCTGGCTCGACGGGCTCGGCGACCGTCTCGGTGGTGTCGACGGCGCCCTCGACGGTGGCTGGAACCTCGGACGGCGGTTTCTCCACGATTTCCTCTCATTGGCGTAGCACCTACCGGAACGGTAGACCGCTATGGGTTGCGGAAGTCATCGGATAATGCGAGGTGACACTGCCTCAGGAGCCTCTGCACCGTCGTCGTCCACAGGCTCGTACACAGGTTCGCGTCCTCTGAGAGCAGAAAGTTACCCACGACTCGCCGTAGAAGTGCCCGTTCTCCGCGAATTCCTGCCGATCTGCTGGCAGTATGGGGCCTCGTCGTCGGGCGGGTACCGCCGCACGACGTGACCGAAGAAGGGAACCGCATGTCGCTCAACAAGTCCGAGCTCGTCTCGGCCATCGCCAACAAGGCTGAGATCAACAAGACCGAGGCCGAGGCCGCGCTCAACGCCTTCCAGGAGGTGCTGATCGAGTCGCTCGCCAAGGGCGAGGCCGTCAAGGTGACGGGCTTCCTCTCGGCCGAGCGCGTCGAGCGTGCCGCCCGCACGGGTCGCAACCCGCGCACCGGCGAGGAGATCCAGATCCCCGCGAACTTCGGTGTGAAGATCAGCGCCGGCTCGCTGCTGAAGAAGGCCGTCGCGAAGTGACGCTTCGCCGCTGATTTTCCAGCGACGCGAAGGCCCGGCTCCCCACGGGGGCCGGGCCTTCGCATGTTCTACAGGTCGCCCTTGCGCTCCAGGTACCGCATGGCGACCCAGCCGATCGGGACCCGGCCCCAGTAGGTGCACAGGCGGTACAGGATGGTCACGGAGAACGCGATGGTGGCGGGCACGCCAGCGGCCGACAGGCCGGCCGTCAGGGCGCCCTCGACGCCACCCAGGCCGCCCGGTGTCGGGATGAGGGCGCCGAGCGCGTTGCCCACGAGGTTGACGAGAGCGATGTCGACCAGCGAGAGCGACTCCCCGAACGCCGCGAGGCAGCACCACAGGGCGAGGATGTAGCCGAGCGTCATGATGAGGTTCCCTGCCACGCCGAGCGCGAGCCGGCCCGGGTGGCTCAGCATCTGGGCCAGGCGGGGCCACACCTGGCGCAGCCGCGGTCGGATGTAGCCCATGCCCCACCGCCGCACCGGCGGCACCAGCAGCGTCGCGACCACTGCGAGCGCGACACCAGCGAGCGTGATCAGCACCGCAGGGGACGGCAGCTCGACGAGGGCGCCGGACCCGGTGAAGATCGACAGGGCGACGAGCAGCAGCACGGTCACGACGAACTGTGACACCTGCACGAGAGCGACGGTGGCGACCGCCATCGACATCGAGACCCCGCGCTGGGTCAGCAGCCGCAGGTTGAGCGCGGCGGGGCCGATCCCCGCAGGGGCCGCAAGGGCCACGAACGAGCCGGCGGCCGCCGTGAGGGTAGCCCGTCCGATCGGCACGCGGGCCGGGGAGAACGCGACCAGCGTGAGGCCGGCCCCGAGCCAGGTGAGGATGGCGAGCCCGAACGCCAGCGCGATCCACCACGGGTTCGCCTCGCGCACGGCCTGGGCGATCTCGTCGAAGTTGATCGTGGTCACGATCACGGCGATCGCGATGATCATCAGCGTCGTGGTGAGCACCGTGCGCGCGCTGAACCGCGAGATGCGCTGCGGCTGCACGCTGGCCTCCGGCAGCCGCTCGACGAGGGCGTCGCGCAGCTCGCCGAGGAGGCCCTTTGCGCGCCGCACCTCCTCGCGCGTGGTGCGCGGCAGGGCGATCGACTGGATCAGGGGCCCGATGGCGGCGATGTCGGCGTCGGGCAGGGCGCGGACCGCCGAGGCGACGGCGCGGCGCGGGCCGACCCGCAGCCCGAGGAGCGCGAGCATCTGCACGAGGTCCAGTCGCCGGGACAGCGGCGACGAGGCGATGTCGCCCTGTTCCCAGCCGGTGATCCACACGTGCGTGCCGCCTGGGTCGCGGTGCGTGAGCAGGATGTCCTGGGTGAGGGCGCGGTGCGTGAGGCCGGCGGCGTGGGCCCGCCCGAGCTGCTCCCAGGCCTCGGCGAGGACGTCGTCGTGCACCTCGGCGTCGGGCAGGTCGCGGAGCGAGACGGCGGGAGAGGCGTGCTCGAGGACGAGCGCGATCGAGTCCCCGAACTCGCCGATGCCCAGGAGTCGCGGGGTGCGGACCCCTGCGGCGGTGGCCGCGTAGGACAGCAGGGCGGTGCGCTCGGCCACGGCCTTGAGGGAGATCGCGGCCCGGCCCTCGATGCCTCGCAGGCGCAGGGCCCGCCACAGGCGGGTGATGAGGCCGACGACCTGGCGGTCGCCGTCGAGCACCACGACGTCGCGGCGCACGCCGTCGTCGCCGTCCAGTGCGTACACGCGATGGTCGCCGGCCCGGCTCAGGGCGGCCGCCACGGGGTCGTCGCCGAGCTCGCCCGTGTGCGTGGCGGGGTCGTGCACCCGGACGAGCGACACCGGCGCGTAGCCGGCGCGGCGCACGGCGGCCACGAGCTCCGCCCCGTAGGCGCGCTCGCTGCGGGTGCCCGACACGTACTGCACGGACGAGCCGGCGAGCCGGCCCAGCAGCAGCGCGACGAGCACGCCCGGCAGCGACACCTGGCCGGTGATCAGCACGATCAGCAGGGCCGCGAACATGAGGTTCCACGAGATGCGGACGGTGCGGCGTCGCGTGGCGGGCCCTGCGACGGTGAGCAGCGCGGTCACGGCGACGGCGTACTCCGGGATGGTCAGGACGTACCCGGTGCCGCGCTCCCACACCGACAGGCCCCGCACGAGCTCGTCGGAGCCCAGGTGCTGCACCAGGACCGTCGTGAGGACGCCGAGCAGCAGGCCGAGGACGGCCGCGACGATGGACTCGATGATCTGCCGGCCCAGGCGGCGGACCGCCAGCTCGATCAGCACTGCGACCGGGGCGAACAGGCTGACCAGGCCCTGCAGCACCGCGACGGGGATGAACAGGATCGTCGCCAGCAGGTCGTTGAAGCTCCGGACGTCCTCCGTGACGCCCTCTGTGGTGCCGTGTGCGACGACCGACAGGATCATGACGCCGGCGATGCCGAGTGCGCACGCGACCATCCAGACCAGCGCGCGCGGGTGGCGCACACGCTCCTCCGGGGAGTCGACGACGCGGACGAGGCCGTACCCGGTCGGCGCCGTCTGCGCTGCGTCGGACCGTTCGGCACCGGCGTCAGCGCGGCCGGTGCGCGAGTTGGACATGCTTCGGATTCTAGGGGCGTTGGGTCGCACATGACCGGAGGGCGGAGGGTGGCGCCCGTTATATCCGGGTCAGGTCGTGGATATCCCTTCTGCCCGCCTGTGTGTGCTCACCGGATCCCCAGCGCCTCACGCCACTCGGCCGGCACGAGGGCGTAGCCGACGAACGCCACCACGTCGAGCAGGGTGTGGGCGATGACCAGCGGGATGACCCGGCGTCGTCCGCCGGCCTGGAACCTTGGCGAGGTGTAGAACCACGAGAAGACGACGCCCATCACCACGTTCCCCAGGAACGGTCCGATGCCCTGGTACAGGTGGTACGACCCACGCAGGAGCGAGCTGGCGACGATGAACTTCACCCGGTTCCAGCCGAGCTCCCGCGTGCGCTCGTACAGGTAGCCGACGGCGATGACCTCTTCCACCAGGCCGTTCTGGAACGCGCTGAGCAGCAGCACAGGGACGGTCCACCAGTGCACGTCCAGGGCGCTGGCCTGCACCTCGACGGTGATCCCGAGCGCGCGCCCGAGGGCGTAGAAGGCCAGGCCCGGGATGCCGATCGCGGCAGCGAGGGCGACGCCCCAGCCGAGGTCCCGGCCCGGCCGGCTCCCGTCCAGTCCGAGACCGCGGACGGCGCTGCGGCCGGGCCCGCTGAGCAGGTACAGGGCAAGGGCCACCGGGACAAGGGCGAACCCGATGCTCAGCAGCTGGTACACCAGGTCGAGGTACGGGCGCTCGGACTGGCTCGCGTTGAGCGTGGCGGTCTGTTCGGCGAGCGGCGTGCCGGCGGTGAGCCGGGCCGCGATGCTGACGATCGCGTACACCGCGGACTGGCCGAGGCTGAGCCCGAGCACGATCCAGATCTCGGCGGCGACGCGGCGGTTGGAAGGCACGGCCCGTTTATAGCAGCCCAGGCTCCCTGGCTGCTGTGGGCACGGCTTGGTTGTGAGCGCGACCGTTGCGCCTATAACGGGCAGGTAGTCGCAACGGTCGCACTCACAACCAAGTCAGGAGTCAGTCGCGGTTGGCCGCGCGCCGGACGAAGTCCGCCAGGTCGGCCGCCTGCGCCGTCCGGGACTCGGGGTGGACGTACATCATGTGCCCGGCCGGGTAGACCCGGGTCTCGATCCGGTCGCGGTAGGACGCAGGGATCGCCATCTGGTCGAGGCTGTACTCGATGGCCTCGACCGGCACACCGCCGTCGTACCGGCCCATGGCGATGTGGACCCGCAGGTGCGGGTTGAGGATCATCGCTGTCGCGAGCTTGTCGGCGACGTCGACGGCCTGACCCTCGAACTCCTTGTACGACCACGGGTGCACCTGGCGGGACAGCGTCTCGTAGATCGCGTCGTGCTCGTACTCGAGCTCACCGCGGAGGTAGTGGTGCAGCGCCGCCGTGTAGGGCCCGGAGATCGCGGTCATGAACGGGTCGTAGGGCATCTGCTCGTGGAGGTAGTGGTCGGCAGGGCCGGTGAACCGCGTGTCGAGGCGACCCGTGACGAGGCGGCGTGAGCGCAGCAGCTCCGCGTAGACGCGGGTGTGCTCGAGCCGCAGGTTGGCGCGGTCCACGTAGTCCTCGTCGAGGCCGGTCAGGGAGGCGATCTTCGTGACGGCGGCGGCGCGCTCGTCGTCGGGCACGCGGGCACCGCGGGCCAGGACGGAGGCGTAGGTGTCGGCCCAGTCCCGTGCCTCGGCGACGACCTCGTCAAGGGTCCGGTCGCCGAGGAGACCGTGGTACTGCGCGGTCGCGGCGTACAGCGGCAGGAACAGGGGGTGCGGGAGGTTGGAGTGCTCGCCGTCGAACAGCGCCTCGAGGTTCAGCGCGGGGGCCACGAGCATGACGCCGTTGAAGAACATCCCGAAGCGCTGCTGCAGGTACTCGGCGAGCGCAGCGCCGCGGGTGCCGCCGTACGACTCGCCGATCAGGAACTTGGGGCTCATCCACCGGTCGTTGCGGCTGGTCCACAGGCGGATGATCTCGCCGACGGACTCGAGGTCGCCCGTGAACCCGTGGAACGGCTTGGCCTGCTCGCCCTCGGTGGCGCGCGAGAAGCCCGTGGACACGGGGTCGATGAACACGAGGTCGGAGACGTGCAGGAGGGTCTCCAGGTTGTCGACCAGCCCGTACGGCGGCGGGGTCAGGTTGCCGACGTCGCCCGAGTCGACCCGCCGGGGCCCGAGCAGGCCCAGGTGCAGCCATACCGACGACGAGCCAGGCCCGCCGTTGAACGCGAACGTCACCGGACGGCGCGTCACGTCGGTGTCGCGGGGCTCCGAGCCCGGCGAGGAGTCGAGCGTGTAGTAGGTGATCGAGACCTCGGCCTTGGCCTTGCGCCCGTCGTACTTGTCCTCGGTGAGGACCTCCTGGCGCAGCACGATCCGGCCGGTCGTCGCCGTGTAGGCGAGGTCGCCCTGCGGGGTGTGCAGCGTGTGGCTCGTGGTGACGAGGTCGTCCGTCGGCTCGGGCTTCTCCGCCGGCCTCGAGGTGCTCTTCGTCGTGGAGTCGGTCTGCGTCGTCTTCTCGTCGTCCGTCACGCGGGGAACCTACCGTGCCGGGCGCGCCGGTCTCCAGGGCGAATGCGTTCGGCAGGTTGTCAGGTGATCGGCACTCCGGGGCTGCCGATCTCCTGACGAACTGCCGACCACATCGGTATTGGGTTGCGCCGGACCAGCATCGTGGGGCAAAGTAGTTTGCAGTACAAACCAGATCGGGAGGTGGAGACCATGGCAGACGACAACCCGGCCGGCGAGCGGGCACCAGCGGGCGGCGACCCCGAGTCCGTGTCCGACGGCGGGCTGAGCCCCGCAGAGACGCTCCGGATGATCCAGCGGCAGCAGGAGGCGGCAAGGGACGCCACGGAACCCGACGGCCGGCTGCTCTTCGGAGCCTGGGGCCTTGCGTGGCTGATCGGGTACCTGGCCATGTGGATCACCGCCCGCGACACGGGCAGCCCCGAGGGCTGGGCCGGCTGGGTGCTCGCCGGCTGCATCGTCGGCGCGATGGCTTTCACGATCGTGCACAGCGTCACGCGGACCGCCGGCACGCGCGGAACCAGCGCCCGGATCGGCGCCATGTACGGGTGGACCTGGTTCCTGGCCTTCACGACGTTCGGCGTCCTGATCGGCGCGATGGGCGACGCCGGCGCTTCGCCAGAGGTGATGGCCATAGCGGCCAACGGGTTCGCGTGTCTCGTCGTCGGCCTCATGTACATCGCGGGCGGCCTCCTCTTCGACGAGAACCGCATGTCCGCCGTCGGCGCATGGATGCTCGTCACGGCAGGCCTGGCGGCCTTCGCGGGCATGCCGAACACCTATCTCGTGATGGCGGTGGCGGGCGGCGGCGGCTTCTTCGCCATGGTCGTGGTGGAACAGGGGATCCGCTCCCGACGCAGGTCGGCCGGAGCCGTGGCGCGGGCGGAGGGCGGTGGGCGGGGTGCCTGAGGAGCTCGACCCCGTCATCCACGCCCCCGCGCGCCTTCGGGTGGTGGCCTCGCTCGCGGCCCTCGGTCGCGGGGACGAGGTGGCTTTCCCCAAGCTGCGCAAGCTGCTCGACATGACCGCCGGAAACCTCTCGACCCACCTGCGCAAGCTGGAGGACGCCGGGTACGTGCGGGTCACCAAGACGCACGAGGGCAGGATGCCTGCTACCTACCTGGCCCTCACCGAGACCGGCCGCACCGCGTTCGCGGACTACCAGGCGGCACTGATGGACCTTCTGAAGGGAGCACAGGGATGAGTGCGGTAGAGGTCAGTGGGGTGACCAGGCGCTTCGGCGCCGTCGTCGCTCTGGACGACGTCTCGTTGGAGGTGGGGCACGGCGAGCTGGTGGGCATGCTCGGCCCCAACGGGGCCGGCAAGTCGACGCTGCTGTCACTGGTCAGCGGCCAGCGCAAGCCCGACTCGGGTGTGGTGCGCCTGGACGGCCGTGACCCGCGGGACGCCCGGGCTCGCACGGTGCTCGGGCTCACGCCCCAGGAGACCGGGCTGCCCGCGACCCTGCGGGTCCGGGAGGTGGTCGACTTCGTGGGCGGGCACTACCCCGACCCCGTCCCGACGGACGAGCTGCTGGAGCAGTTCGGGCTCGCCGACCTGGGGAAGCGGCAGACCGGGTCGCTGTCCGGCGGGCAGAAGCGACGGCTCGCCGTCGCCATGTCGCTCGTGGGCAGGCCAAGCGTCGTGCTCCTCGACGAACCGACGACCGGGCTCGACGTGTCCGGCCGCACCGCCCTGTGGGACGCGATCCGGGAGTACCACGCCGGCGGCGGGACGGTCCTGCTCACCTCGCACTACCTGGAGGAGGTCCAGGCGCTCGCCGAACGCGTGGTCGTGATCGACCGGGGCAGCGTGCTCGCGGACGACTCCCTCCAGACCGTCCTGAGCCGCGTGGGCCTGCGGCGCGTGCTGTTCACCGCCCGCACGGGCACGCCGGACGGGTGGGAGCGGCAGGAGCACCTCGTCCCCGACTCGGACACCTTCGTGCGCGAGCTGGTCACCTCGGGAACGGAGTTCCGCGACCTGGAGATCCGCGGTGCGTCCCTCGAGGAGGCGTTCGGGCAGCTCGTCGGCGACGCGGACGGCGCCGGACGAGCCCCCCGCGACACCGCGGCCACCCCGACCCCGGCCCTGCCCGGGATGACCGAAGGAGCGGCGCGATGAGCGCAGTGGCAAGCACGAACCGGAGTCCTCGCGAGGACGTCGCGCGGGGCGGGGCGACGTCGGGCGGGCACACCCAGCCCTTCCTCGCACTGTCCTGGCTGCACCTGAAGTACCAGTTCCTCGAGACCGTCCGGATCCCCATCGCGGTGCTCGGGAACGTGCTGTTCCCGTCGCTGACCATGTTCTTCTTCGTGGTGCCGCAGACGGGAGTCGCGGACAACCCCCTGTTCGCGACGACCGCCGTCGCAGGCCTCGGGCTGTTCGCCATCTGCTCGGCCAGCCTGTTCACGTACGGGCTGGGCGTGGCCGAGGACCGGCAGCTGCCGTTCTACCCGTTCCTGCGGTCCCTGCCCGCGGGACCCGGCCCGCAGATGGTGGCGCGCGTGCTGAACGGCGGCATCTTCTCGCTGTTCGGCCTGCTGCCCCTGATCACCATCGGCTGGCTGTTCACGGCCGCTACCGTGACCCCTGGACAGCTGTTCGCCGGCATCGGGACCATCCTCGCCGTCTCCGTGCCGTTCGTGCTGCTCGGCATGGCCGTCGGGTACGCGCTGTCGGCCAAGGCGGCGCTACCCGTCGTGCAGATCATCCTGTTCCCGCTGGCCTTCGCGGGCGGGCTGTTCATGCCGCCCCAGATATTTCCCGGCTGGCTGGACGCGATCTCCCAGGCCACGCCCACGCGGGCCGGCCGTGACCTGCTGGTCCAGGCCACGACGGGGGCAGAGGCCTACGCCCTGGCCCTCCCGGTCCTCGCCGGATGGACCCTGCTGTTCATGGTGCTGGCCGTGATGGCCTACCGCAACGACGAGGGCCGCCGCTTCCGCTGACCTTCTCCGTCGAGTGCCGGCCATGTGTGGGTCAGGAGCGTCCGAGCCCACACATGGCCGGCACTCGGCGAAGAGGTCAGAGCGTGTGGCGGAGGCGCAGGGAGTTCGTCAGCACCAGGAGGCTGCTCGCCGCCATCGCACCGCCCGCGATCATCGGGTTCAGCAGACCCGACGCCGCCAGCGGGATCGCCGCGACGTTGTACGCGAACGCCCAGAACAGGTTCTGCTTGATGATCCGCAGAGTCTTCCGGGACAGGCGCACGGCGCTCGCAGCGGCCCGCAGGTCGCCGCGGACCAGCGTGATGTCGCTCGCCTCGATGGCGACGTCCGTGCCGGTGCCCATCGCAAGGCCGAGGTCCGCGGTGGCGAGCGCGGCGGCGTCGTTCACGCCGTCGCCCACCATCGCCACCGTGCGCCCCTCCGCCTGGAGCCGAGCCACCACTGAGGCCTTGTCGGCGGGCAGCACGCGGGCGATCACGTCCGCGTCGGGGATGCCGACGGCCGCCGCCGCCACGCGGGCGGCGCCAGCCGAGTCTCCCGTCAGCAGGTAGGGGCGCAGGCCCAGCTCCTTGAGCTCTGCCACGGCACGCGCGGACGTCGGCTTGGCCGGGTCACGCAGCGTGATCACCCCGCCGGCTGTGCCGTTCCAGGCCACGGCCACCGCGGTCGCTCCGGCCTCCTCCTGCTGCCCGACGGCGGCCCGCACCTCGTCCGGGACCGTCACGCCCAGCCCCGCGAGCCAGTCGGGTCGGCCGACGAGGACCCGACGGGTGTTCAGCGCGCCGCCCGGTGCGAGCCCGGCGTGCGAACGCCGCACCAGACCCTCGACACCACCGCCCGGGTGCGCGATGAAGCCCGTGACCTCGAGCGGCGACTCCAGGTCCGGCTCGGCCGCTGCTCGCCCGGCCGCGGTGATCGCCTGCGCGATCGGGTGCTCGCTCAGCGACTCGACGGCGGCGGCGTACCGGAGCACGTCGGGCGCGTCGGTGAGGTGGTTGGCGTCTTCCGTCTCCTCAGGCTCGACCACCGGACGGGCAGCCGCGGCCACCGGCGGACGAACCTGCCGGGTCCCCATGCCCCACACGTCGACCACTCGCATGCGGCCCTCGGTGACCGTGCCGGTCTTGTCGAGCACCACGGTGTCGACACGACGCGTGCTCTCCAGGATCTCCGGTCCCCGGATCAGCACGCCGAGCTGGGCGCCGCGGCCCGTGCCGACCAGGATCGCCGTGGGCGTCGCCAGCCCCAGAGCACAGGGGCAGGCGATGATCAGCACGGCGACGGCGGCCGTGAACGCCGCCTCGACATCGCCGGTCACGGCCAGCCAGCCCGCCAGCGTGAGTACCGCCAGTGCCAGCACCACCGGCACGAACACCCCGGAGATCCGGTCCGCGAGCCGCGCGACGGGCGCCTTGCCCGTCTGCGCCTGCGCGACGAGCCGCCCGATCCGGGCCAGCATCGTGTCCTCGCCCACGCGGGTGGCGCGCACCAGCAGGTGCCCGGAGGTGCTCACCGTGCCGCCGACCACGTCGTCGCCCGGTGCCACGTCGACGGGCACCGGTTCTCCGGTGACCAGGGAGGTGTCGAGGGCTGTAGCGCCCTCCACCACCGTGCCGTCCGTCGCGACCGTCCCGCCGGGTCGTACCGCGAACACGTCCCCGACCTGCAGGGCGGCGATCGGCACCGCGGTGGTGCGCCAGCCGCCGTCGGGCAGGTGCATGGGAGTGCCGTCGGGGCCGAGCGTGATGCGCTCCGCGTCCTTGGCGCCGAGGTTCAGGAGGGCGCGCAGCGCGTCCCCCGCACGGCGCCGCGACCGGTGCTCCGCGTACCGGCCGGCCAGGAGGAACGTGGTGACCACGGCGCCGACCTCGAAGTACAGGCCATGACCCGCATCGGCCTCCGCAGGCCGGAGCGTGTCGGCGACCAGGACCCAGAGCGACCAGAGGGTCGCCGCGAGCACGCCGATCGACACCAGCGTGTCCATCGTGGAGCTCCCGTGCCGAGCGGCACGGGCAGCGGCGGTGTGGAAGGGCCAGGCGCCCCACGCGACGACGGGCAGCGCCAGCGCGGCGACCACCCACTCGCTGCCCGGGAAGAACAACGCCGGGACCATCGACAGCAGGAGCACCGGGACGGTCAGCACCGCGGAGACCCGCAGGCGGTCCAGCAGGTCGGCGCCGTGGTACTCGGCGCCGACGGGCGTGCCGGCGCCCCGGCCGGACGCGCCGTCCTCAGCGCCCGGCAGGTCCTCGGCGCCGTACGACGCGGCCCCGTTCGGTGTCCGACGGCGCGTCACGCGCGCCTCGTACCCGGCCGACTCGACGGCGCCGACCAGGTCCTGGTCCGTCACCTGCGTCGAGAGCAGCACGTGCGCCGACTCCAGGGGCAGGTTGACGGTGGCGGCGACGCCGGCGAGCCGGTTGAGCCTGCGCTCGACCCGGGCCACACACGAGGCGCACGTCATCCCGGACACGGCGAGCTCTACCTCGCCGACAGGATGGCCTGCCTCAGCGGTGGTCACTGGTTCTCCTCGGAGCTGCTGGTCGGTATCGCCCAGCGGAGGTCGTCCACAGGCCTGGCGGGGCAGGGGGTGCTGCGCGGTCGAGCGGTCAGGACGAGACGATCGGCAGCGTCCGGTTCGCCTGGCGGGCCGGGGCCTGCGCGGCGGACTCGGCGGCGACGGCGTCCTCGAGCACGTCGACGCCGGTCACGTCGTAGCCGGCCTCGTCGATGGCCTCCCGCAGCGGTGCCTCGGCGAGCGGCAGCCTCGAGATCACGCGCACCAGCGACTCGGCGCCGACGTGCAGCTCCACGCTGACGTCCTGGACGTCCTTGACGTTCCGCAGCTCGTTGGTCACGGCGGACACGCAGTGCCCGCAGGTCATACCGGTCACGGCCAGCTTGGTCACGGTGGTCATGTCATCTCCTCGGATCGCGTGCTGGTGGGCGCTCACATGCGGACGAGGCGAGCGATGGCCTCGGAGGCTTCCTTGACCTTCGCGGCGCCGGCGTCGTCGGACGCCTTGGCCGCGTCGACGACACAGTGCCCCAGGTGGTCCTCGACGAGGGCGAGGCTCACCGCCTGCAGCGCCTTGGTCACCGCACTGACCTGGGTGAGCACGTCGATGCAGTACACGTCCTCGTCGATCATGCGCGCGATGCCGCGCACCTGGCCCTCGATGCGGCGCATCCGCTTGAGGTACGCGGGCTTGTCGGACGTGTATCCGTGGGGCGCGTCGTGCGCGTCGTGGTGGTCGTGCTGCCCGTCCTGGGCCGGGGCGGCGACCACGGCCGCCCCGCTGGTCTCCGTCGCCTCGGTCATCCCACCATCAGATACCCCTCGGGGGTAAAGAGTCAAGTGCCCAGGCCACGACGTCCATCATCCAGGTTTCCGCACGAGAGGCCAACCGCCGTGGCCGCGTACCCCCATCGGCGGTGGCTGCGGTCAGCCGGCCAGGTTGCTGATGAGGATGGCGACGACGGTGACGGCAGCCCAGAGGAGCAGGCCGAACCGCCACCACAGGTTCAGCGTGAGCCGGTTGGGCGCGTCGAGCTGCATCGCTTCCTCGTCCGAGAGCTGACGCGTCGCCCAGCCGGCCTCCGTGGCGGTCGCCAGGCTGTACTTCAGGCCCCAGGAGACCCGCAGCAGCCAGAACAGGTGGAAGTACGAGTACCGCAGTACCAGGGCTCGCCCCGCGTCGAGCGGTGCCGTCTTGCTCTTGCTACCCCAGCCGAAGAAGACCATGTTCTCTTTTCCTCATCTCTGACCAGCGCGTTCGTTCGCGCTGGTCAGAGAGTGGCAGAGGCGGGAGCGGGAGTCTGTGGGGAGAACTACCCACGGACGCGCCGGGCTCGCGTGACCGGCCGGGGTGCGGTCGCGCCGGTACCGGGCGTAGCGTGACGAGGGACCGTCACCCAGCTCAACGATGATCTGGAAGGGGCAACTCGATATGCCTGGAAACAAGGCCGTCGCCTACCGCGAACCTGGTGTTGTCGAGGTGGTCGACATCGACTACCCGACGTTCGAGCTCCGGGACGGCCCCGGAGTCAACCCGGCCAACGTGGGCCGGAAGGTGCCGCACGGCGTGATCCTCAAGACCGTTGCGACGAACATCTGCGGCTCCGACCAGCACATGGTCCGAGGCCGCACCACCGCGCCGCCCGGCCTGATCCTCGGCCACGAGATCACCGGCGAGGTCGTCGAGAAGGGCTCCGACGTCGAGTTCCTCTCCGTCGGCGACATCGTCTCCGTGCCGTTCAACATCGCGTGCGGGCGGTGTCGCAACTGCAAGGAACGCAGGACCGGCATCTGCCTCAACGTCAATCCCGACCGGCCCGGGTCGGCGTACGGGTACGTCGACATGGGTGGCTGGGTCGGCGGGCAGGCCGAGTACGTCCTCGTGCCGTACGCGGACTTCAACGCCCTCAAGTTCCCCGACCGCGACCAGGCGCTCGAGAAGATCTTGGACCTGACGATGCTCAGCGACATCTTTCCCACGGGCTTCCACGGGTGCGTGACCGCCGGCGTGGGCGTGGGGTCGACGGTGTATGTCGCAGGCGCTGGGCCGGTGGGTCTCGCCGCAGCGGCGTCGGCGCACCTGCTCGGTGCCGCCGTGGTCATCGTGGGTGACCTGAACCAGGAGCGGCTGGCGCAGGCGAGGTCGTTCGGCTGCGAGACGGTCGACGTCTCCGCCGGACCGATCGGCGACCAGATCGAGCAGATCCTCGGGGAGCCAGAGGTGGACTGCGCCGTCGACGCCGTCGGGTTCGAGGCGCGCGGGCACGGTACGGACGCGGCGACCGAACAGCCTGCCGCCGTGCTCAACAGCCTCATGGAGGTCACCAGGGCGGGCGGTTCGCTCGGCATCCCCGGCCTGTATGTCACGGGCGACCCCGGCGCGGCGACCGAGGCGGCGAAGGTCGGCTCGCTGTCCCTGCGGCTGGGGCTCGGGTGGGCCAAGTCCCACGCGTTCACGACCGGCCAGTGCCCGGTGATGAAGTACCACCGCGGACTGATGCAGGCGATTCTGCACGACAAGGTGCACATCGCGAAGGCCGTCAACGCCCAGGCGATCCCGCTGACGGAGGCGCCGACGGGGTACCACGCGTTCGACGAGGGTGCGGCGAAGAAGTTCGTGCTCAACCCGAACGAGTACATCCCGTCCTGAGACCGGTGGGCTGTCGTCGCTGGTCCGGTGCGCCGGACCGGCGACGACAGCGGAGCCGGCCGCGGCTCACCGGCTCGCGGCGTCGAGCTCCGGATCGGTCTCGCCGGGACCGGCTTCAGGGACGGGCGGTCGCAGCCGCCCTCGCCGCTGCGGGCAGCGCCTCCAGGATCCGGTTCACCGCGACGTCGTCGTGCGCGGCGGACACGAACCAGGCCTCGAACACCGACGGCGGGAGGTTCACGCCCGACGCCAGCAGCGAGTGGAACAGGGCCGTGTACCGGAACGACTCCTGCGCCTGGGCCTGGGCGTAGTCACGCACCCCCGACGCGGCCGCCAGCGGGCCGAAGAACACCGAGAACAGCGAGCCGGCCCGCTGCACGCGGTGCTCGACGCCCTCGGCGCTCAGGGCGTCACCGACGGCGTTCGACAGCGTGGCGGCCACCTCGTCCACCCGGGCGTACACGGCGTCGTCGGCCAGGCGGAGGGTCGTGAGACCTGACGCGACCGCGACAGGGTTACCGGAGAGGGTTCCGGCCTGGTACACGGGCCCGAGGGGCGAGAGGTGGTCCATGATCGACGCGGGCCCGCCGAGCGCCGCAACCGGCATGCCGCCGCCGACGACCTTGCCGAACGTGAACAGGTCGGGCGTGTAGCCATCGCCCCCGGCGGCGCGGATCGCGTCGTTCTCGACACCCCACCAGCCCGACGGGCCCACCCGGAAGCCGGTGAGCACCTCGTCCATGATGAACAGCGCACCGTGCGCCGACGTGATCCGCCGGAGCCCTTCGTTGAACCCCTCTGCAGGCGGCACCACGCCCATGTTCGCGGGCGACGCCTCGGTAATGACGGCGGCGATCTCCGAGCCGCGCTGCGCGAACGCCGCCTCGACGGCCGCGAGGTCGTTGTAGGGCAGCACCAGCGTCTCGGCGGCGGTGGCCTCGGTCACGCCCGCCGAACCAGGCAGCGCGAGCGTGGCGACGCCCGAGCCGGCCTCGGCCAGCAGAGCGTCCATGTGCCCGTGGTAGCACCCGGCGAACTTGACGACGAGCGGCCGGCCCGTGAACCCACGCGCGAGCCGGACCGCCGTCATCGTCGCCTCGGTGCCCGTGGACACGAGCCGGACGCGCTCGGCGGCGGGTACCCGGCGCCGGACCTCCTCGGCGAGGTCGACCTCCGCGACCGTCGGGGCGCCGAACGACAGGCCGCGCGCGGCGGCCTCCTGCACGGCAGCGACGACCTCGGGGTGGGCGTGGCCCAGCAGCGCCGGGCCCCATGAGCAGACCAGGTCCACGTACTCGCGCCCCGCCACGTCCGTGACGTAGGGGCCACGGGCGGAGGCGAGGAACCGCGGATCGCCGCCCACGCTCCGGTACGCACGCACCGGCGAGTTCACGCCACCCGGGATGGCGCCCTGTGCACGCAGGAACGCTGCGTGGTTCGCCTCGGGGGCACGGCGCAGGCCCTGGGCCTCGACAGGCTCGACCACCGGTTCGCTCACTTGATCCACTCCGCAATCTCCAGGGCCCAGTACGTGAGGATCACGTCGGCGCCCGCTCGCTTGATGCTCGTCACCGACTCCAGGACGGCCCGGTCCCGGTCGATCCAGCCGTTCGCGCCGGCCGCCTCGATCATCGCGTACTCGCCGGACACCTGGTACGCCGCAACCGGCACGTCGCTCCGGTCCGCGACGGCCCGCAGCACGTCCAGGTACGACCCCGCGGGCTTCACCATCACCATGTCGGCGCCCTCTGCGAGGTCCAGGTCGGCCTCGCGCAGGCCCTCACGGGCGTTCGCGAAGTCCAGCTGGTACGTCTTGCGGTCGCCCTTGAGCTCCGAGTCCACTGCCTCCCGGAAGGGGCCGAAGAACGCGCTCGCGTACTTGGCGCTGTAGGCGAGGATGCTCGTGTCGACGAACCCGGCGTCGTCGAGGGCGTCCCGGATCATCGCCACCTGGCCGTCCATCATGCCCGAGGGCGAGATCACGTCGGCGCCCGCCTTCGCCTGCGCCACCGCCATGGAGGCGTAGCGGGTGAGCGTCGCGTCGTTGTCCACAGCCCCTGTGGACGTGAGGACACCGCAGTGGCCGTGGTCGGTGAACTCGTCGAGGCACGTGTCGGCCATGAGGACCGGTACGGCTGCGCCGGGCCCGCTGGTCGAGGTGCCCGAGACCTCGTCCAGCGCCTCGCGCGACGCGCGCAGCGCCCGCTGCAGGATCCCGTTCGGCGCGTCCCCCTGCGAGCCGTTCGCGTCCTTCACCGACGGGATGCCGAACAGCATGATGCCGCCGAGACCAGCGTCGCGTGCGGCGCGCACCGCCTCCACCAGGGACTCCTCGGTGTGCTGCACCTGGCCGGGCATGCTCGTCAGCGGTGCGGGCTCGGTCAGCCCTTCCTTGACGAAGAGCGGCAGCACCAGGTCGGCCGGGTGCAGCCGGGTCTCCGCGACCAGGCGACGCATGCCCGGTGTGGCGCGCAGACGACGCGGTCGGTACACGATCCCGGTGGAGCTCAAGGTGTCCTTCTTTCTGTTCTGCTGAGTTGAGATGACAGGTGCATCAGGTCCTGACGAGTGCCTCGGTCACGGCGGAGGCAAGGGACTCGTCCGTCGGCTCGTCGGCCACCGCGAGCACCGTGTGCCCGACGTCGGCGGCTACGCGGGCAGACGGTTCGCCGATCGTGACGACCCGCTGCGGGCCCAGCTGCTCCGCGACCTGGCGAGCCACCGAGCCCGAGGTGACCACGACGACGTCGTAGGACCGCCGGAGGTGGGCGGGCAGCTCACGGGTCACCGTCCGGTAGGCGGTCACGACGTCGGCGGCCCAGCCCTTGGCCACGAGGCCTGCGCGCAGCGTGTCGGACGCGAGGTCGCCGAGCGGCAGCAGCACGCGGGGTGCGGTGTCCCGGCCGCCAGGCGCGGCGGGGAACGCCTCGGCGAGTCCGGCACCGGTGGCGGTGGCGGGGACCAGGTCGACGGTGATGCCGTACCCGACCAGCGCCTGCTGCGTGGCGGGCCCGACGGCGGCCCAGCGGACGTGCTCGGACCTGTGGTCGGGCGGAACCATGTGCTCCACGGGGTGCGTTGCGCTGCGTAGACGATGTGCACCGAGAGCAACATCTTCCGCGCCCGGTGTCTCTCCCTCGCGGCCGGTCGGTGCGGCGGTCGCCCCGAACAGCGCCTCGACGGCGTTCACGCTCGTGATCGCGACCCACTCGTACGCGCCGTCGGCGAGGCGCGCTCGGGCCGCGTCGAGCGTCGCCCGGTCCTCGACCGCAGCGCGCTCGATCACAGGGGCGGCCACAGGGTCGAGCCCGTGCTCGCGCAGCAGTGCGAGCAGCCCCGCTGCACGCTCCGGGGCACGGGCCACCAGGACGGCCGCCTGCCCGGGCGGCGCGGCCGGACGGAGGCCAGGTTCGGTCACGCCTTCTCCGGGACGGTGGTGCTCAGCGGGGCGAGCCGCTCGGCGCCGTCGGCGAGCAGGTGCTCGGCGACGGAGACGCCCAGCGCCCTGGCGGCGTCGTCGATCACCTCGGGTGCGATGTCCTGGGAGAGCCGCGTCTCGCCGCCGCGCGACATCTGCTCCGAGCCGTCCACCGCTGCCACCACGGAGCGCAGCCGCAGGACGTTGCCGGACACCGTCGCGTACGCGCCGACCGGGGCGGCACAACCGGCCTCCAGCCGCGCGAGCACCGAACGCTCGGCGAGGACCGCGAGGCGGGTCGGACGGTGGTCGAGCAGGTGGATCGCCTCGGCGAGGTCGGGCATGCGGGGCGGCGCGCCGGCGTCGGACCTGATGTCGGCCGTCCGCACCTCCACGGCGAGCGCGCCCTGGCCGGGCGCCGGGGCGACGACGCCGACGTCGAGGGCCTCCGTGACCACCTCGGTACGGCCCAGCCGCGCGAGGCCCGCGTACGCGAGAACCACGGCGTCGAGGTCGGCCTCGGGCCCCAGCGCCCGGTCGAGCCGGGTCCCGACGTTGCCGCGGATGTCGACGACCTCCAGGTCCGGCCGGGCGGCCCGGATCTGTGCGGCGCGCCGGGGAGAACCGGTGCCGACGCGCCCGCCGCGGGGCAGCGTCGCGAGAGTGAGCCCGTCGCGGGCGCAGAGGGCGTCGCGCGGGTCCGCACGCTCGGGCGTCACGAAGGTGAGGTGGGGCGCCGGCGTCGTGGGCAGGTCCTTGAGCGAGTGGACGGCGACGTCGCAGCGGCCGTCCAGCAGCGCCTCGCGCAGGGCGGTCACGAACACCCCGGTGCCACCGAGGCTCGCCAGGCTCCCCTTCTTCACGTCCCCCTCGGTCCTGATGCGCACCAGCTCGACGGGCCGGCCGGTCAGCTCCTCCAGGCGCTTGGCCACGAGCCCGCTCTGGGTGGTGGCGAGGGCGCTCGCGCGCGTGCCGAGGCGGATCGGCGCGACGTCGCCCGTGGCGCTTCCGGGGGTGCTGACGGAGAGGGGGGTCGGGGTCACCATCCCAGTCTCTACCCGAACCCCCGTGGGGAGGAAACCCGGCGGCACATCTCACAGGGTTGCTGGCGAGCTGTCAGAACCCCCTGACCTCGGGGCAGACGTCGAGGAGGCAGTGGCTGCACTCGCTCGGTTCGACGGCTATGCGCAGGGGCGGCTAGGCGCCGAGAACCCGATGCTGGGGCCGATGAGCTCCATCCTGTTGCGGATCGAGTCGACGTCGTCGTCGCAGATCGAGAACCTCACGGTCGGTGCGCGCCAGCTCGCCCTGGCCGAGCTGACCGCCGAGCCGGGTCAGCCCGGCTCCCCGAGCCGCCCGGCCGTGCCCTGCGCGTGCCCGACGATCGCCGCCAGGCCGGTGCCCGCGACCCAGCCGCCCGTGACGTCGAGGCCGGGTTCGGCCAGGACCGCCGCCTCGAACTCCTTGATCGCGGCCCGGTAGGCCGGCGTCGGTGGCGGCAGCGACCCGTCCCAGCGCTGGTGCACGCTGTCCCGCACGCGGCCGGTCAGGTCGACCCCGAGCAGCGCCGAGGCGTCACGGGCCGCCTCCTCGGCGGTGGGGTCAGGAGTCGGCTCGCCGATACGGCCGTAGCTGAGTCGCACCACGTGCCATCCCTGCCCGACGGCGTCGCGCACCCGCCGGGCGAACCACGGCCACTTCGCCGTCGCATGGGTCAGCGCCTTGGCGCGGACGGCGCCCGGCGCCGTGCCGGGGGCGACGAGCATCCCCGAACCGCGGGGGGCCGCGTCCAGCTCCGGTGCCTCGAGGAGGAGCGTGACCAGCCGGATGTCGGCGCCGCGCTCGGGGGCCGGCGGCATGGCGAGGGCAGCGGGACCGAGCTCGGTGCGGGTCGCGAGCACCAGCCGGGGGGTGCGCAGCGTCTGGCCCGCCTCGGTGCGCACCAGCCAGTCGGCGGGACGCCCGATACCGGCGACTCCCGTGCCCGCCCCGCCGGACGCTCGCCGCACCTCGACGACCGGCGCGCCGCACCGCACGTCGAGCCGCTCCAGCAGAGCGTCCACCAGCGCGTGGATCCCGCCGTCGATCCCGCGCACCGCGGAGCCGGGGGGAGCCGCCGCCCGCAGCGCCGCCACGGCCTGCGAGAGCGACCCGGTCCGCGAGTAGGCCTCCAGCAGCCCTGGCGCGACGGCGGCCACGTCGAGCCGGTCGAGCGGAGCCGAGTGCACCCCTGCGGCGACCGGGGCCACCAGCCTGTCGACCACCCGGGACCCGAGCCGCGACCGTGCGAACGCCCCCAGATCCGTCGTGTCGACGAACCGGGCAGGCAGCACCCGGTCCAGGGCGCCGCGCAGGGCGCCGGGCCAGCCGATCGCGCGCCGCACGTCCGCAGCCCACGGGCGAGAGGGGATGCCCAGGACACCGGCGGCCGGCAGCGGGAACGCGCGCCCGGCGGCGTAACCCCAGGCGGTGAGGCCTGCGGGCGCCTCGACGGTCAGCCCGAGCTCCTCGGCCAGCCGTTCGACGGTGCCGCCCCGCACCGCGAACGACTCGGCGCCCAGGTCCAGCGGCACGTCAGGCACGGAGGGGAACGACCCGCCCCTGACCGGTCCGCCGGCCCGCTCCGACGCCTCCAGGACGACGACCCGCAGCCCGCGCTCCACGAGCGTGTGCGCGGCGACGAGCCCGCCGATCCCGGCCCCGACGACGACGGCGTCGGCGTCCGTGTCGGCGTCGGCCGGGCGGGTCACAACGAGTGCACCAGCTCGACCACCCGGGTCAGGACGGCCGGGTCCGTGTCCGGCGGGACGCCGTGGCCGAGGTTGACCACGTGCCCGTTGGCCGTGCGGCCGCGGGCGACCACGTCGCGCACGTGCGCCTCGAGGACCTCCCACGGCGCGGCCAGCAGGGCGGGGTCGATGTTGCCCTGCAGGGGGACACCCGGCAGCAGCGCAGCGGCCTCGTCGAGCGGCGTCCGGTAGTCGACGCCGACGGCGTGGTCGGTGATCCCTGCCGACACCAGCACGGACCGCATGGCAGGCAGCAGGTGCCCGGTACCGGTACCGAAGTGGATGCCGGGCACTCCCGTGTCCGCGACGTAGGCCAGGGCCCGCGTCGACGCAGGGGCGACGCGGGACGTGTAGTCGGCGAGCGAGAGCGAGCCGGCCCAGGAGTCGAACAGCTGCACGGCGCTCGCCCCCGCCTCCACCTGCGTGCGGAGGAACGCTCCGGTGAGGTCGGCGGTCCACGTCACGAGCGCGTCCCAGGTCGCGGGGTCGGCGTGCATCAGGGTGCGAGCGGCCAGGTGGTCCCGTGACGGCCGGCCCTCGACGAGGTACGCCGCGAGCGTGAACGGAGCACCGCCGAAGCCCAGCAGCGGCGTCGTGCCCAGCTCGGCGACGGTCAGCGCGACGGCTTCGCGGATCGGGTCGAGGGCAGCGTGGTCGAGCGTGCGGGACACGAGGCCCGCGACGTCGTCGGCGGTGCGGTACGGCTGGTCCATGACCGGGCCGACGCCCGGCACGATGTCCACGCCGACCCCTGCGAGCTTGAGCGGCACCACGATGTCGGAGAAGAAGACGGCCGCGTCCACCCCGTGCCTGCGCACGGGCTGCAGTGTGATCTCTGACGCAAGGTCCGGCCGCAGGCAGGCCTCGAGCATGTCGGTGCCCTGGCGGACCTTGCGGTACTCGGGCAGGGAGCGGCCTGCCTGGCGCATGAACCAGACCGGTGTGCGACCAGGCCGATCACCCCGGAGGGCCTGCACAAGGGGTGCGGCAGAGGTCCGCCCGTCGGCGAGCGGATGAGTGGGGGCGATCGTGGTGGACTTCACGCTTACCGATTCTGCCCTGCCGGGCTGGGGTGCATAAAGTTGGAGCACTGTGGTTCTCCTCTCCCTCACCGCCAGCCACCGCGAGCTCGACCTCGACGCGCTGGAACGCCTGTCCACGGGTTCGTCGTCAGTGGGTCGCGTCGTCGTGGGCACGTGCGGTCCTGTCGCGGGCGCCGTGGTGATCTCGACCTGCAACCGTTTCGAGCTCTACCTCGACGTGGACGCGCCGCTCAGCGGCGACAGCGTCCGGCACGCGACGCGGCACGTGGCCGAGCTGGTGGCCAACGCGTCCGGCGTGACCGGCGACGTCGCGGCCCGGAGCTTCACGGTCCGTACCGGGCCCGAGGTCACCGAGCACCTGTTCGCGGTCGCGTCGGGTCTCGACGCCATGGTCGTGGGCGAGCGAGAGATCGCAGGGCAGGTGAAGCGCTCGCTCGCGGTCGCCCGCGAGCAGGAGACCACCTCCAAGACGCTCGAGCTGCTCTTCCAGACGGCGTCGCGCACCTCCAAGCGGGTCGGTACCGACACGGAGCTCGGCTCCGCCGGGCGGTCCGTCGTGGCGCTCGCGCTGGACCTCGCCGAGCGCGAGCTGCCCCCGTGGGACGGCACGCGGGCGGTGCTCATCGGCACGGGCTCGTACGCCGGCGCGTCCGTCGCGGCCCTGCGAGCACGCGGCTGCGACGACATCCGCGTCTACTCGCAGTCCGGTCGGGCCGAGGTGTTCGCCGAGTCGCACGGCGTCGAGCCGGTGGACTCGCTCGTCGAGGCGCTGGCCGACGCCGACCTGGTGGTCAGCTGCAGCGGCGCGCGCGGTCGCGCGCCGGCCGGGCAGGCCGAGCCCGCTGCGGCCGATCCCACGCAGGCTGGGCCCTCGGTGGTCGGGCCCGTCGAGGCGCAGCTCCGCGGTCTGACGAGCGAGGACCGCCCCGAGGCGAGCCTCGGCCACGTCCTCGACGCCGCAGCGCTGGTCCGGGCGCGGGAGCGCGCCGCGGACCGGGCGGGCGACGAGCCGGAGCCCCGGCCGCTCGTGATCCTCGACCTCGCGCTGCACCGCGACGTCGACCCGGGGGTCGCCGACGTGGAGGGCGTGCTGCTCTTCGACCTCGCCACCCTGAAGGCGCACGCACCCGCGGTGGCGCACGACGTCGTCGCGCAGGCGCAGGGCATCGTGGACGGCGCCGCGCGGCGCTTCGAGGAGACCCGCCTGGGCCGGGAGGCCGACGCCGCTGTGGTCGCCCTCCTGGACGAGGCAGAGGTCCGGGTGGCCGCGGAGGTCGCCGACGCCGTCTCCCGGCTCACCGCGGAGCTGTCCGCACGAGGAGAGCCCGCCCCGGCGGAGGCGGACGCCGACGCCATCGCCCGCGAGGTGCGCAAGCGGGTGCACGCCGAGCTGCACGACAAGATCGTCGTGGTCCGGGCGAAGGCCACCGCTGAGGCGAGGGCCGCAGAGGCAGCTCTCGTCCACGGAGCGGAGGCCCTGACGATGCAGGCGTCCGCCCAGCGAGACGCCGGCCGCCCCGGTCGCCGATAACGCTGACCGCCAGAACTGGCGGAACAAGCCGGACGGACCGCCTTTCAAGGTCCAATCCGGCCTTCGTTACACGATCGTAACAAGGGTGATTTTATTCACCCGGTGGTGGGGGCTAGGTTCGGGGGCTCAAGGACCGAACGCGCTTATGCGCAACGAGATGCTGGAGCAACTTTTGAAGCACGCAGCACCCAAGAAGAAGACCGCATCGGCGGGCGCGCGGACCATCGCGACCGTCGCCATCGCAACCGCGGCCACAGGCATGGCCGCCCCGGCCATGGCCCTCGACGGCTCGCCGCTGGACTCCCTTGGTGACGTCGGCGCGACCGCCGACGGCCTCAAGTCGAGCCTCCCCGCCATCTCCTCGACCTCGATCGACCTGAGCGAGCTCACCGACGCCGTCCCCGCGGCCGACGCGGTGGCCAAGAAGCTCCCCGCCTCGATCGCCCCCACCACGGCCCTCGCGCCGAACTACGAGCCGGCCCAGTACGTGTCCGGTGCCGTCCAGGGCGCCGCACCCCAGGCCGTCTCGAACGTCGTGCGCGGCGTGACCAACGGTTCCGCCGTCTCCGGCGCGGCCGGCACCGCCCACTCGGCGCTCGCGAACGTGCTCGGCGGCAACGTCGTCGGCACCGCGACCGGTGTCGTCGGCACCGCGACCGGCGTGGCCGGCACCGCGACCGGCGTGGCCTCCGGTGTGGCCGGTGGCGCCGTCAACCACGCGGCCGGCACCGTCACCGGCGTCGTCGGTGGCGTGGCGTCCGGTGACATCGTCGCCGGTGCCACGGGCACCGCGACCGGCGTCGCGACGGGTGCGGTCGAGAACGCGCCCGCCACCGTCGCCGACGTGATCCGCAACGTGCCGAACGTCGTCGGCGGCGTGACCGGCCCGGCCGCAGGCCTTGCCGCCACCCTGCCGGGCGTCCTCGGCGGCGTGGGCAGCCTCGTCAACAGCGTCGTGTCGCAGGTTCCCGGCGTCGTCGCGGGCGTCCCGGGCGTCGTGGCCAAGGTCACCACGCCGGCCGCCGGTGCCGTCGAGACCGTCGTGGGCGACGTCGCCGTCGACGGCGTCGTCAAGCCGGTCGCCACGGAGATCGTGCCGGGCGCCGTGGGCTCCGTGCAGGGCAACGTCGTGCCGGGCGCCACCTCGACCGTCGGTCACGTGGCCGGCTCCACCGTGCCGGGTGCCGTTGGCACCGTGACCGGTGACGTCGTGCCGGGCGTCGTGAACGGTGTGGCCAAGCCCGCCGGGGACGTCGTCCTCGGTGGTGTCGTCAAGGGTGTCGTCAAGGACAACGTGGTCGACAACGTGGTGAAGCCGGTCGTCAAGGACACCGTCGTGGACAGCGTTGCGAAGCCGCTGGTCAAGGACGTCGTCGTGGACGGCGTCGCGAAGCCCGTCGTGAAGGACGTCGTCGTGGACGGCGTCGCTAAGCCCGTCGTGGACACCGTCGACAGCACCGTCAAGGGTGTTGCCGGCGGCGCTGTGAAGGACACCGTCGGCGGCGTCACCGGCGCCGTGGACGGCGTGACCGGCGGTGCCGTCAGCGGCGTCACCGGCGGGCTGCTGGGCGGCCTTTCCTGACCCGAACCCCGAGAGGACCCCAGCCTCTTCGGTCTTGACGTAGCAGGGTGGAGCGCCATTGGCGCTCCACC
This sequence comes from Promicromonospora vindobonensis, assembly GCF_042685865.1. Classification (NCBI taxonomy): domain Bacteria; kingdom Bacillati; phylum Actinomycetota; class Actinomycetes; order Micrococcales; family Promicromonosporaceae; genus Promicromonospora; species Promicromonospora vindobonensis. The sequence goes on from NZ_JBHUOG010000001.1 coordinate 2,628,175, forward strand.
CTGTTTACGTTTTAAGAGCCTTTGTCAAGGTTCAATTCTCTATGTCTGTTGTTATCGGATCGTTACCATCGGATCAGGTTTTTCCGGTCTACCCCTTTTTCCGTCATTCCGGATCCGGTAGCGTCGTCGCGTCCCCCGGGTTCCGGGCCGTTGTAGCCGACCAGCTGGAGCAGCTCCCATGAAGCACGCCGCAGTCAAGCCTTCGTCCGTCGCGAGGTCCACGGCCTCCCGTGTCGTGGCGACGATCGCGCTCGCCACCGCGGCGACGGCAGTCGCCAGCCCCGCGATGGCCAACGAGGGCGGCGGCCACGACGGGCATCAGGGATACGACGGGCATCAGGGGTACGGCGGCCACGACCGGGACCGCGGGCACGACGGCGGCCGCGACTCTCGCGAGGCCCCGCGTTCGTACGAGCCGGCCCGCTACAGCGAGCCGAACTACGACATGCCGCGGTACGGGTCCCAGCAGGGCGACTGCGCCCGTGGCGAGGCCCAGGCCCGCTCGGGCTGGGACGAGGGCGATCGTGAGCAGGTGCGCGAGGCAGTGCGCGACTACGTGAACGAGGCCGACAAGCCAGCGCAGAAGCTGGAGCCGAAGCCGGAGCCGGCAGTCGTCGAGACCGTCACGCAGCCGGCCACCGCCACGGAGCAGGCAGTTCCCGTCGAGGAGGCCACGCAGGCGGTCGCCGAGACCGTCGTGCCGGCTGCGGCCGAGGCGTCCGAGCCCGCCGCGTCCGAGCCGCCGGTGGCCGTGCAGGCGCCAGGCCAGCAGTGGCAGGGCAGGCCGACGGCGGCCGACACCGCCGGGGCCGAGTTCACCACCTATGTCCCGTCCGAGGGTGCAGAGGCCGTGGAGCAGGATGCCTCCGCGCTCGCCGAGGCCACCCTCGACGCCCCGGTCCGCCTCGCCACGACCGGTGCGGAGGCTGCAGCCCTCACGGCCGCGGCCGGCGCCCTCGTGATCGGCGGCGCGGGTTCGCTCCTGGTCGCTCGCCGCAGCCGCGTCCGCGCCTGACCTCACTCATCGCCGGTCGGCGCGCTCCGGCGGCCCGTCGTGCCCGGCGGGTGCGACCTGCCAGGCGGGTGCGTCGGTACCCCACGGGTGCGCCGGGTGCGCGTAGTCGTCGTAACCGGGGAGAGCCGGCCGCGCGGTGGTGACCCGCCCGTGTGTCACGGTCTCGGTCGTGCGCCCGTCGCCGGGCTCGGCGCCCCGCGCGCCGAGAGCCTCCGCGCGCCGCGGCACCGCGGCGACCGGGTGCAGCGGGTCCCGTCCCGGCAGGTCCAGCAGCCACGTCGCGGTGCGCGCGAGGGACACCGACACGTCCCGGCCCGGGCCGTCGCCCCGCATCGTGAGCGCGTCCACGATCCCGGCGGCGAGCAGGTACCCGGAGGCGTGGTCGAGGGCCTGGGCCGGCAGGGCCCCTGGTGCCCCGTCCGTGCCCTCCAGCAGCGCGATGCCGCTGGCTGCCTGCACTATCGAGTCGAAGCCCCTTCGGCCGGCCCACGGTCCGGTGTCGCCCCATGCGGACACCCTGCCGGTCACCACGCCACGGGGGATCCGGAGCCCCAACGACTCGACCGCGCCGGGCCGATAGCCGGTGACCAGCACGTCGGCGCTGCTCAGGAGGTCCTGCGCGGTACGGCGGTCGTGCGCGTCCCGCAGGTCCAGGACGGTGCTGCGCTTGCCCTGCCCCGTGTCGAGGTGCTGCCACTCGATCTCCGCGGGGACCGGCGGGTCGACGCGAAGCACATCCGCGCCGAGCAGCGCGAGCGTGCGCGTGGCCACGGGCCCGGCGATCACCCGGGTCAGATCGAGCACACGCAGACCGGACAGCGGCGTGGCGCCGCCGGTCGACCGGTCCGTCGCGGGGCGCCGTCCGAGGCCCGGCGAAGGGTCCGCCCTCGGTACCGTCCGCACCAGCGGGCCGGACGCCGCTGCGCGCCCCGGCTCCGACGTCCGCCACTCCTGCTCCGTCCGCACGCGCACCACGATCGCGCCGGCGTGCGGCCCTGAGCCTGCCGGTTCGGCCGCGCGGTCCTCGAGCTCCTGCCCGGAGAGCTCGGTGAGCCGGTGCGCCAGGGCGGGCCTGCCGACGTCGTCGGGCAGGCCGACGAGGGCCGTCAGCCGGGACCGGTGGTGCGGGTAGTTCGCGTGGGTGCGGACCCAGCCGTCGGCCGTGGCGAAGAAGCCGGAGAGCGGGGCGAACCCGGCCGTCGGCTCCCCGTCGAGCGCGAAGACCCGGTCGGAGGCGAGAGCAGCGGCGAGCCGAGCGGGGTCAGGTCCGGCAGGCTCGTCGGCTCCCGCCGCCCCGCGGCCGGCCCGCGCGGCAGCGCGCTGGACCGCCCTGACCGCGTCGAGCGCGAGGTCGAGCACGGGCAGGTGGGCGGCGAGCCAGGGTTCCACCGCCCCATCATCCGCCTGCCGGTCCTGCCGGAGCCACGACGTGTGGCGGGGACTGCGACGGACCACTCCCCAAAACATCACCGGCCGGACAGATCTGTGCCCATGCGCGCGGATACACTCGCCGCATGGCCAAGAATCCCCCCTCCGACTTCGTGCTGCGGCCCTTCGAAGGTCTCCCTGGGGAGACCGACTGGGTGGCGATGCGCGAGATCGTCCCGTCAGCGACCGCGACCGCCCGCACGACCGCCGAGTACGGCTCCCGCGACGTGACGATCGTGACGCTGCTGCCGGGGGCCTGGACGGCTCTGCACCGTGCCGACGGCACGGTCCTGCTCGCCGTGCAGGGGGTCCTCAGCACGGGCGACGTGAGTCGCGACCTCGCCGCTGCGCTGCTCGAGGTGCTGGAGCTCGAGCCGGGCACGGCAGTCGAGTCGGGCGATCTGCCTGGTGAGGGCCCGCGCCTGCAGGACGTGCTGGACCTGAGCGTCCCGTTCGAGGTCACGGTGCACGAGACGTTCGACTTCTGGCTCGACCCGAGCGCCGACGTCACGCCGGAGCTCAAGGAGAACCTCGAGGACGCCGCCGACGGCGCGATCCCCACGGTGAAGGTGTCCTCCGTCGAGTCGGCGTACTGGTGCAGCATGACTCGCGAGTTCCTCCGCTGGGCTCGTCCGGAGCCGGAGGACGACCTCATCGACGCGCTCTCTCGCCTGCACGCAAAGCGCGAGTCAGGGCTCGCAGGTGGGAAGTTCGTGGGAGCGTTTCGTGCGTCCGGGCTGGTCGTGCCGGTCTGGGAGCTGCCGAAGGGTACTGAGGCAGCTGACCTGGAGGGCCCGGCGACGGAGCTCGGAGACAGGCTCGCGAAAGCCCTTGCCATCAAGGAGCCGCTTGATGCGAACGAGCGACGCGCAAGAGCAGGTATCGTCTCTCGGCAGGTCACCCTGCGTTAGTCCGGACACCCCGGCCGGGCGCGCGCGAGCGGCCCGGAACGCGTCGGCAGTCACCGAGGATCGCCACGAGCGGTCCAGGTTTCGGCAACTAGCGGACCAAGGGAGTAGGATTCCAGGGGTAAACCTTTGCACTCACCAAGCAAAGGACTATCCGGCCACCCACCAAGGCAAATCGACGCTTCAGGCAGGACAGGTGTGAACGCTCTCCCGGTCGCGAAGACCACGCGTCCCGGCAATGCTCAGGCAGGTAAGAACGTCCAACGGGTTGCGGCGATCATCCCGGCCAAGGACGAGGCCGACCGCATTGCCGCTACCGTGCGCTCTGCGCGTGCGATTCCCCACGTCGACCTCGTGCTCGTGGTCGACGACGGCTCCGAGGACGACACGCAGCATGTTGCGCGTGCCGCCGGAGCCGTCGTCGTGCGCCATTCGCACAACCGCGGCAAAGCAGCAGCGATGGAGACCGGCGCGGCAGTGGTGGCGATGCGTGACGCCGACGGTCGCCCCCCGCGTCTCCTCATGTTCATCGACGGTGACCTCGGCGACACCGCCGTGAACACCGCCCCGCTCGTTCGTCCCGTCCGGGAGGGCGTCGCCGATCTCACGATCGCCCTGCTGCCCAAGCAGGCGGGCGCGGGCGGGCGCGGCATCGTGGTGGGCGCGGCCCGCCGGGCGATCGAGGCGATGACGGGCTGGAGCCCGTCGCAGCCGCTGTCCGGCATGCGCTGCCTCACCAGGGAGGCCTTCGAGGCGGCCACCCCGCTCGCTCGCGGCTGGGGTGTCGAGACCGGCATGACCATCGACCTGCTGCGCAAGGGGTACGTCGCGGTCGAGGTGCCGTGCGACCTCAAGCACCGGGCCTCCGCGAACGACATCAAGGGCCAGATCCACCGCGCGGCCCAGTATCGCGACGTGCTGCTGGCCGTGAACGCGCGCAAGATGCGCGGTGCGGTGGACGCGGTGCGGCACGCGGGCTCGAACGTCCGTAGCTGATGGGCGGGTGCCCGCACGCCCGCCCCGTACCCTGATCCCATGGGGTGGCAGGTCTGGCTCGGAATTGCCGCGATCGTCGTCGCACTGCTGGCACTTGCCGTCGCCACCGTGGTCTGGACGCAGCAGGCGCGAATGCGGCGCAGGGACCACCGTCGGGCGACGCCGCAGAGCGCGCAGGACGCGCCGCAGCTCGCAGTGGTCGTGAACCCGTCCAAGCAGGGCGCCGGCGGCTTGCTGGCCCAGGTCCGCGCCCACTGCAGCGCCCAGGGCCTCCCGGAGCCCCTCTGGTACGAGACCACGGTGGTCGACCCGGGCAAGGGCCAGGCCCAGCAGGCACTGGCCGACGGCGCCGACATCGTCATCGCGGCGGGTGGTGACGGCACCGTACGAGCCGTCGCCGAGGTCATGGTCGGCGCGGACAAGCCGATGGGCGTGCTGCCCGTCGGGACCGGCAACCTCCTGGCCCGGAACCTCGAGCTGCCACTGACCAGCGTGGTCGGCGCCCTCGACGTGATCGTGCACGGTCGCACGCGTGCTATCGACATCGGCTGGCTGCGGGTGACCGAGTTCGCCGACACCCCGCGCAACGGGGAGCACCCCAACCAGCCCGACCACGAGCCCGATACGGAGCGCGAGCACATCTTCCTCGTCCTCGCCGGGCTGGGCTTCGACGCGGCGATGGTCGCGACCGCCGACGCCGACCTGAAGAAGCGGGTGGGCTGGGTCGCCTACTTCGTGGCGGGGCTGTCCCACATGCAGGCCCGGCGCATGCGCGCCACCCTGCAGCTCGACGACAGCCCGCCGGTGGAGGCCCGCGCCCGGTCGATCATGGTCGGCAACGTCGGGATGCTTCCGGGCGGCGTGACCCTGTTGCCCGACGCCGTGCTCGACGACGGCGTGCTCGACGTGGCGGCCGTCGACGTCCGCGGCGGTGTGCTCGGCTGGGCCCAGCTGACGCTCGAGATCGCCATGCAGGGCGTGGGGGTGCGCAACGACCTGCCGGAGAAGCTCGGGCGCATCGACCACACCAAGGCACGGCGCGCGCGCATCCGGGTACCGGCTGGTGAGGAGGCCCAGGTGGACGGTGACCCCCTCGGGCGGGCCGTCGAGATCGACGTCCACGTTCAGCCGGGCGCCCTGCTGGTCCGCGCACCGTGACTGCCCGGGCCATCTACCCTAGGCGGGTGAATCCCCGTTCCACACGAGCCATGACCCTGCCCGCAGTCCTGGTCATGGTCGTGGCGGCGCTGCTCGGCCTGCTGGGCCCCGCGGTGGCGTCGGCGGCGCCACGGGCCCAGCTCGCCGCGGGGTCCGAGCCGGCCGTAGGGTCCGGTTCGGCGCCGGCCCCTGAACCCGTCGCCCCCGTGGTGGTGGTCGGAGTGGCCGGTCTGCGCTGGACCGACGTGTCGCGCAGCACCACCCCGAACCTGTGGCACATGATCGGCGGCGGCTCGGTCGCCTCCATCAACGTCCGCACCGCGGCACCGGCGACCTGTCCGCTGGACGCGTGGCTCACTCTCTCCGCCGGCACCCGGACGGTCTCGGCGGGCAGCGCCGAACGTGCGGATGCGCCGGCCCCCGAGCCGCAGGACGGCCAGCCGCCCGAGGCGCGCGGGGCGACGTCGTGCACCCCGGTGCCCCGGGCGGTCGGGGAGACGAGCGCCGAGCCGACCACCGCGACGGTGGACGGCTGGGCCCAGCTTCCCGAGCAGGAGGAGGACCCGGAGGAGGGCGAGGAGCCCGTAGGCCCCGCCGAGGCTCCGGCCCCCGGCCTCCTCGGCGAGATGCTCGCAGAGGCCGACACGTGCTCGACGGCGGTCGGACCGGGCGCCGCCGTGATGCTCGCCCGCGAGGACGGCACGGTCGAGCGATACGTCCCCTCGCTGGAGGCGCTGCAGACGACGGTGACCCCCGGGTCCACCGACACGGCGCCGAGCGACGCCGCCTGGAGCGACGTCCTGGCCGAGTGCCCCGTGACCGTCGTCGACGCGGGCAGCCTGCCGGAGGGCCCGGAGCGGGCCGACGCGCTCGACTCGCTCGACAGCACCCTGAGCACCCTGCGGACCGGCCTGCCGGACGGCACCCGGGTGCTCGTGGCTGGCATCGCGGACACGCCCCTCACGCAGCAGGGGCTGCAGGTCGTCGTCGACTGGGTGGTCGACGGGCCGCGCGTGCGCTGGCTCACGTCCGACGCGTCGCGCAGCACCGGGTTCGTCCAGCTCACCGACCTGACCGCTACAGCTGCCGAGGCAGGCGGCGCCCTCCCCGACCCCGAGGCGGAGGAGCCGGGACCCGGCCCTGCCGTCGAGGAGCCGGCCATCGACGGCATGCCGATCGAGGTGGGCGAGCCGCGCCGGACCACTGTCGCCCGCACCGTCGAGAACCGGCAGTACATCAACGTGCTGGCCGGCACGATCCCCGCGCAGGCGCCCGCGTTCGCCGGCGCGATCGCCCTGTTCCTGCTGATCGCCGTGCTGGTGCTCGTCCTGCCGCGACGCACGGGGCGGCCGCGTCGGGAGCCTGGTCCCTACCGCCAGCGGCTCGCGCTGGGCGCGACGCTCCTCGCGGTCTCTGCCCCCGCAGCGGCGATCCTGGCGACCCTGACCAGATGGTGGGTCTGGCCGGCGCCAGAGTTCGGTCTGGCCCTGTCGCTGACCACCGCTACGGTCCTCGTCGCGCTCGCCGTGCGTGGCCTGTCCGGTCGGCTCCCCGCGGCGCCGTGGCGCAACGCCGTCGCGGCGGCGGGGGTCACCTGGCTGGTGTTCACGATCGACGGGGCCACCGGGTTCACGCTGCTCCAGGGCTCGCTGCTGGGCTCGTCGCTCGCCACGGCCGACCGGTTCTACGGGTTCTCCGACGTGGCGTTCCTGCTCTACGCACTGGCCGGGCTCGTGCTCGCGGCCGGCCTGGCGGCCTACGTGGTGCGCGGCCGCACACCGTCCGGCGCTGACGCAGGGCTGGGCGACGGCGGGCGTCGTCCGGGCCCGCTGCGGTCAGCCCGCCCGGTGTGGCTCGCCGGCGGCGTCGTGGCCGCCGTCGCGCTCGTGACGGTCGGGGTGGACGCAGCGCCGTTCCTCGGGGACCGCCTGCGTGGGCTGGTCCTGCTGGTGCCGTTCGCGATCGTCGCGCTGCTCGCGATCCGGTCCGACCTGGTCGTCCGGTTCCTCGACGCCCGCGGCTGGCGCCCAGGCTCGCCCGACGAGGTGGCCTCGCTCGCCCCGGGCGCCGTGCGCAGGGCAGGCGGTCCGGGCAGGCCGGCCGAGCCGGTGCGTGGCGTGCCGTCCGCCGTGCTGGCCCTGTCCGGCGCGCTGCTGCTCAGCCTCCTCTTCGCGGCGGCCGTGCTGCCGGCGCCCGGCGCCGACGCGGCGGGCGAGGAGTCCGGCGCGCTCAGCACCGCTGACCCCGTCGTGCCGCCCGGCGGCAGCGTCGTGGTGATCGGCACGCAAGGCTTGCGCTGGACCGATGTCCAGCCGTCGCTCGACACCGGCAAGGCGCCAGCACCCACCCTCTACGGCCTCCTGGCCGGGGGCGCGGACGCCGCGGGCCTCACGCTGCCGAACGGACGTGCGGCGCGCTGCCCGGACAGCGGCTGGCTCAGCCTGTCCGCGGGCAGGCTCGCCGAGGTGGCCGACGAGCGCGACGCGGACAACCACTGGATCTGCGACGACGTCTCCGTGACGCCGGCGCGGGGCGACAGCCCGGCCGTCGTCGACCAGTGGGACCGCTTCCTGGAGCTCCAGCGCGGGTCCGGCTACGCCGCTCACCCCGGCACGCTCGGCGCGGCCCTGGCGAACGAGTGCACGACGGCGGTCGGCCCCGGCGCCGCGGTGGCGCTCGCCGACCGGGACGGCAGCGTCGGCCGCTACTTCGACTTCGACACGGCGGTGTCCGACGGGTCGGGCGCGTGGGACTGCCCGGTCACGTTCGTGGACGCCGGCTCGGCGCTGCTGGACGTCGAACAGCGTGCAGCGCTGGAGAAGGAGCAGGACGGCAGGGAGCAGGTCGAGGCTCTCCGCGCCGACCTGGTCTCGTCCGTCGACCTCGCGGTGTGGCGCGTGCTCGACGCCGCCCCTGCGGACACGACGGTGCTGGTGATCGACGTCGCGACCGTGCCGGAGCACCCGCTCGAGCTGGGCCTGGCGATGATGCGCCCGTCCGCTGCGAACGAGGGGCTGCCGCGCTACCTGGCCAGCACGGCGACCCGCACCGAGGGCGTGGCCCGCCTGATGGACGTCCCGGCAGCCGTGCTCGACGCCGCCGACGTGGACCTGCCCGCCGACGTCGACCCGACGCCGCTGGTGCGCGGCGGCGAGCGTCCGGCGTCGGCCTGGCTCACCGCCGACGAGCTCGCGGACATGACTGCCCGCGACCATGTGCGCCGTGACGCCTACATCTGGCTCGTCGACGTGCCGTTCTGGCTGGGCCTCGCGCTGGCCGCTCTGTGCTGGTGGGTGCCGCGCCGGCGCCGGGCGCGAGGGCTGGGTGACGTACCCGGCAGGTGGCGGCGCGCCGCCGAGGTCGCGGCTACCGCGTTGGCCGCGCTCCCTGCCGGGGGGTTCCTCGCCTCGCTGACCGGCTGGTGGCGGTTCGACCTGCCGGTCCTCGCGATAGTGGGCGCCACGGCACTCGTGACGGCAGCCGTGAGCGGGCTCAGCCTGCTCGCCCCGCGACGGCCGCTGTGGGCGGCCCCCGGTGTGGTCGCAGGCATCACGTTCGTCGCGCTCACGATGGACGCGTTGTTCGGCACGCCCTTGAACCGGGCGGCGCCGCTCGGGTCGGCCCCGACGTTCGGCGCGCGGTTCTACGGCTTCGGCAACCCCACGTTCTCCGTGTACGCGGTGGCGGCGATCGTGCTGGCGGCGGCGCTCGCCCAGCTGCTCGTGACCCGGGGACGCCGGGTGCTGGCCGCGCTCGCCGTGACCGCGGTGGGGGTGATCGCCATGGCGATCGTCGTGTGGCCCACCCTCGGCGCGGATCTGGGCGGCGGGCTGGTGCTGGTCCCGGCGTTCGTGGTGATCGGCATGGCAGCCGCCGGGCTACGGCTCACCTTCTGGCGGTTCCTCTGGGTGGGGGCCGCAGGTGTCGGGGTGGTCGCGCTCGTCGGGGTCCTGGACTGGCTGCGGCCGCCCGAGGCCCGCTCGCACCTCGGCCGGTTCGTGGGCCAGGTGATCGACGGCGAGGCCGTGTCGACGGTGCTCCGCAAGGCCCTGTACGCGCTGAACTCGATCACCGGCGGGCCGGCGGTCTGGACCACGGTGCTCGTGCTCGTGCTGGTCGGGCTCGCCCTGTACGGCCCTGCGGCGTGGCGGGAGCGGCTGACCCCCGGCTGGTTCCTGCGCGCGCAGGAGCGCTGGCAGTTCCTGCGTCCGGCCCTCGTCGCGATGTGGGCGATGGCCGTCCTCGGTTCCCTGGTCAACGACTTCGGCCTCCGGATCGCGATGATCGCGCTCATCCCGGCCGTGCCGCTCCTCACGATGGTCGCGCTGCGGGCCACGCCGACAGGGCAGCGCCGATAGGCTCACTCCCGTGATCGATCTCCGACTTCTGCGCGACAACCCCGACGTCGTCCGCGCGAGCCAGGTGGCCCGCGGCGACGACCCCGACCTGGTGGACGCGGCCCTCGACGCCGACGCGCGCCGCCGCTCCTCCCTGGCGGAGTTCGAGAGTCTGCGGGCCGAGCAGAAGGCCCTGGGCAAGAAGGTGGCGCAGGCGCAGGGCGACGAGAAGCAGGCCCTGCTGGCGCACACCAAGCAGCTCGCCCAGGACGTCAAGAGCCACCAGGCCGCCTCGACGGAGGCCGAGCAGGACCTCGACCGGGTCCTGTACTCGATCTCCAACGTGATCGAGGGCGCGCCGGCCGGCGGCGAGGAAGACTTCATCGAGCTCAAGCAGGTGGGCCAGCGCCGCGACTTCGCGGCCGAGGGCTTCGAGCCGAAGGACCACCTGGAGCTGGGCGAGGGTCTGCGCGCGATCGACACCAAGCGTGGGGCCAAGGTGTCCGGGGCGCGGTTCTACTTCCTCACCGGGATCGGCGCGCGCCTGGAGCTGGCACTCCTGAACATGGCGATGGACCAGGCGGTGCAGGAGGGCTTCACGCCCATGATCACGCCGACCCTCGTCAAGCCGGAGACCATGCAGGGCACGGGCTTCCTCGGGGCCCACGCCGACGAGATCTACCGCCTGGAGAAGGACGACCTGTACCTGGTCGGCACCTCTGAGGTGGCCCTCGCCGGCTACCACAGCGACGAGATCATCGACCTGTCCGACGGGCCGATGCGCTACGCCGGCTGGAGCGCCTGCTACCGCCGTGAGGCCGGCTCGGCGGGCCGCGACACGCGCGGGATCATCCGGGTGCACCAGTTCCACAAGGTCGAGATGTTCAGCTACTGCGCCCCGGAGGACGCGGAGGCCGAGCACCAGCGGCTGCTGGGCTGGGAAGAGGCCATGATGGCCAAGGTCGAGCTGCCCTACCGCGTCATCGACACGGCGGCGGGCGACCTCGGTTCGTCGGCGGCCCGGAAGTTCGACTGCGAAGCGTGGCTGCCCACGCAGGAGCGCTGGCTGGAGCTCACGTCGACGTCGAACTGCACCACGTTCCAGGCCCGCCGCCTCGGCATTCGTGAGCGGACCGAGGACGGCTCCACCCGGAACGTCTCGACCCTGAACGGCACGCTCGGCACCACGCGCTGGATCGTCGCCCTGCTCGAGAACCACCAGCAGGCCGACGGCTCTGTGTACGTGCCGGAAGCGCTGCGCCCCTACCTGGGCGGCCTGGAGCTCCTGGAACCCACCAAGTAGCCCCCTTGGCTGTGAGCGTGACCGTTGCGCCTGTGACGGACACGTAGGCGCAACGGTCACGCCCACAACCAGGTTTCGATCACGGGTGGACGGCTGGCGTTCATGTTCCTGTCGGTAGGCTGCCAGTGTGCCCAGCAACAGCCATCGAAAGCTCGTAGCCCTGGACATCGACGGCACGCTCGTCACCTACGACGAAGTGCTCTCCGATGCCGCCCGAGACGCTGTAGCCGCCGTCCGGGCGGCGGGGCACCACGTCGTGCTCGCCTCGGGCAGGTCGCTCATCGCGATGACGCCCATCGCGGCGGAGCTGAAGATCGAGGAGTCCTGGATCGTCGCGTCGAACGGCGCGGTCACCGCGCGGCTCGATCCGACGGCCGACATGGGCTACACCCTTGAACGGGTCGAGATGTTCGACCCGCAGCCGGTGCTCCGCATGCTCAAGGAGGAGCTTCCGCACGCGCGCTACGCGGTCGAGGACGTCGGCGTGGGGTTCCGGATGACCGAGCTCTTCCCCGACGGGGAGCTGAACGGGGAGCACCGCGTGGTCGACTTCGAGGAGCTCTGGGCAGGGCACGTCACCCGCGTGGTGGTGCGCAGCCCTGGTGAGACCAGTGCGGAGTTCCACGAGATCGCGGCGCGCCTCGGCTTCGACGACGTCACCTACGCCGTCGGCTGGTCCGCCTGGATGGATATCGCGCCGCAGGGCGTGACCAAGGCATCCGCGCTGGAAGAGGTGCGCAAGGAGCTCGGCATAGCGCCCGAGGACACCGTCGCCGTCGGCGACGGGAGCAACGACATCGACATGCTGCGCTGGGCCGGCCGGGGCGTGGCCATGGGCCATGCGTCGGACACGGTGCGGTCAGCTGCGGACGAAGTTACCGGCTCGATCGACGATGATGGTGTTGTGGAAGTGCTCAGATCCCTGATCTGAGGGTAAAAATGACCAAGGGCTGAAGCCACGGGTGAAAGATATCCGTGCAAAGGTATGGAACACCCGGCCAATGCCTGTACATTTGGGCCCGATCCGTCGACGGGTGACGGCGCTCACGGTGCCATGGGGGTACGTGATGATCCTGGACGACCAGCCGGTGTCCATGCGAGTGCGCAACGATGCGCCTCATCTGGTCGCCCTCGACATCGACGGGACCCTGTTGGTCACCGGGCAGCGAGTGCCCGAACCGACGGTTCTGGCCGTGCGTCTCGTGCGTGGCCGGAAACATCACGTGGTCCTGGCGTCGGGCCGGTCGTTGACGGGCATCCTGCCGGTAGCCAGGGAGCTGGGCATCACCGACGGCTGGGTCGTCGCCTCCAACGGCGCGGTGACGGCGCGGCTGTGCGATACCTGCCCCAACGGCTACATGCTCGAGGACGTCCTGACGTTCGACGTCGGCCCGGTGGCGCAGATGGCGCTGAGCCGCTTCCCGGACGTGCAGATCGGCGTCGAGGAGATCGGCGTCGGCTACCGCGTGAACCGGATGTTCGCGCACCACGAGGTCAACGGAGCGCAGCGGGTCGTCGCGGTCGACGGCCTGGGCACGCTGCCGGCGTCGCGTGCGATCCTGCGCGGCCCGGGCGTGCTGGACCTGCTGGAGCCGCTCCGCCGGCACGGCGTCACCGCCACGCAGGCCGCGGCGGACTGGATCGACGTGACACCGCGACACCTGAGCAAGGCGACGTCGCTGGAGAACATCCGCGCCGCGCTCGGCGTCCCGCAGCACAACACGCTCGCCGTCGGCGACGGTCTGAACGACATCGAGATGCTGAGCTGGGCCGCACGCGCCGTCGCGATGGGGCACGCCCCCGACGAGGTGAAGGCGATCGCCAACGAGACGGTCGGCGACATCACCCAGCACGGCGTGATCCAGGCGCTCAAGACCCTCATCTGAGGCGGCTCTCGCCGGGGTGGTCCGACTGCGAGGTGGGCACCCGGCATGCTCGAGGGGCCACCTCGCTGTCCGGCTGCCGTGACCCGACCGCCTGGTGACCTGGCTGCCCCGTGGCGCGGCTGTACTCGTGCGAGGTCAGCGGGCGGTGAGGATCAGCGGGCCGTCCTCCGTGATCGCGATCGTGTGCTCCGAGTGGGCTCCGCGTGATCCGTCCGCTGAGCGCAGCGTCCAGCCGTCGGCGTCGGTGTAGATCTCGTCGGTGGTCTCGAGGAACCACGGCTCGACGGCGATGACGAGGCCGGGCTTGAGCGGGAAACCCCGGCCGGCGCGTCCGTTGTTCGGCACGTGCGGGTCGCCGTGCATGGTGCGACCCACGCCGTGCCCGCCGAAGTCGGTGTTGATCGAGTACCCGGCGGCGTGCGCGACCTCGGCGATCGCTGCGGAGATGTCGCCGATCTTCTTGCCAGGCTGCGCCGCGGCGATGCCGGCGTCGAGGGCGACCTCCGTGGTGCGGATCAGCTTCGCGTCCGCCTCGGCGCGGCCGGGCGCGGGCGTACCCACCACGAACGACAGTGCGGAGTCGGAGACCCAGCCGTTCACGGACGCGGCGAAGTCGATCGACAGCAGGTCGCCGTCCTTGAGCTGGTAGTCGAACGGCAGGCCGTGCAGCACGCCGTCGTTCACCGAGGTGCAGATGGTCTTGCCGAAGGGCATGGCGCCGAACGACGGGTGGTAGTCGATGTAGCACGACTCCGCGCCGCGGTCGCGGATCATCTTGTGCGCGACCTCGTCGAGCTCGAGCAAATTCACCCCCACCCCGGCGGCGGCGCGGACGGCGAGCAGCACGTCCGCGACGAAGCGTCCCGCCGGGCGCATCTCCTCGATCTCGCGCGGCGTCCTCAGCTCGATCATGTCCGTCCTTCCGTAGGGGCACCAGGGATCTGGCGGCATAAGCCTACGTCCCGCCACCCACGGGCGATCCTGCACGTGAACCACGGCGTTGCGTGAAGGCGACCCTGGGTTTCACCCGGCTTGGGCCGCACGGGTGATTGCAACGGTTTCGTAATGCAAGGCGATGCTGTATGGGCTTGCATTGGACGGTGAACCACGGTTGCGTTGAGGAAGGGCAACCTGGCAGTCTGCCGGGCCGTACCCGCACGTCAGAGGGTTCTGAGCCCACGAAGCAGTGGAGGAGCACGAGATGACTATTCGGATGGCTTCCAGGCGCCGCACGGTCGCCGTAGCGGCGGCCGGCGCGACCCTGGCCCTGATCCTGTCGGCCTGTGCCGACACCGATGACGGCGGAGGCGACGGCGGTGGTGGCGGTGGCGACGCCACGGCCGCCCCTGCGCTCGAGTGCAGCGATTATGAAGAGTTCGGCGACCTCGAGGGCAAGACGGTCTCCGTCTACACCACCATCGTCGAGCCGGAGGCGGAGACGCAGCAGGCGTCCTACGAGCCGTTCGAGGAGTGCACGGGCGTCACCATCGACTACGAGGCCTCGCGCGAGATGGAGGCTCAGCTCCCCGTGCGGGTCCAGGCGGGCAACCCGCCGGACATCGCGATCCTGCCGCAGCCCGGCCTGCTGAACACCCTGGTGACGCAGTACGAGGCAGTGCTTCCCGCCCCGGAGCAGGTAGAGGCCAACGTCGACGAGTTCTGGTCGGAGGACTGGAAGGAGTACGGCACCGTCGACGGCACGTTCTACGCCGCACCGCTGGGCTCGAACGTGAAGTCGTACGTCTGGTACTCGCCCTCGATGTTCGAGGAGGCCGGCTACGAGGTCCCCGAGACCTGGGACGACATGATGGCGCTCACCGAGGAGATCGCGGCGACCGACGCCATCCCGTGGTGCGCAGGTGTCGAGTCCGGTGACGCCACCGGCTGGCCGGGTACCGACTGGATCGAGGACACGGTGCTGCGCTCGGCCGGGCCCGAGGTCTACGACCAGTGGTACACCCACGAGATCCCGTTCAACGACCCGCAGATCGTCGAGGCCTTCGACGCCGCCGGCGAGATCCTCAAGAACCCGGACTACGTGAACGGTGGCCTGGGCGGGGTCGACTCCATCGCGACGGCGCCATGGACGGACGCCGGATTCCCGATCCTGGACGGCTCCTGCTGGATGCACCGCGCTGCGAACTTCTACCAGACGCAGTGGCCGGAGGGCACCGAGGTGGCGCCGGACGGCGACGTCTACGCGTTCTACCTGCCGTCGATGAATGCTGACGAGCGACCGACGCTGGTGGCCGGCGAGTTCATCGGTGCGTTCAACGACCGCCCCGAGGTGCAGGCCTTCCAGACGTACCTGTCGAGCGCGGACTGGGCCAACGCCAAGGCGGCGGCAACGCCTGCCGGTGGCTGGGTGAGCGCGAACAACGGGCTCGACATGGAGCTGCTGGCCACGGACTTCGACAAGCTGTCCGCCGAGATCCTTGCCGACGAGGCGACGGTCGCCCGCTTCGACGCGTCAGACCTGATGCCGTCGGAGGTCGGGGCAGGCAGCTTCTGGGCCGGCATCACCGACTGGTTCGCATCGGATGCCAGCAGCCAGGAGGTCACGGACACGATCGAGGAGTCCTGGCCCAAGGAGTGACCCACAGCTCGCGGCCTGAGTGACGCGCGGAGGCGCGGGACCTCGTGTCCCGCGCCTCCGTGGGCCCTGGGGCCGGGAATTCGGCCCGGGCGACGACAACCGGACCGACGACCAGGATCTGGAGGATCCATGGACTGGCTTCTGAGTGCAGGGGACGACCCGGTACACAAGTTCTTGCTGATGCTGATCGCGATCGCGTTCTTCATCTTGGTAATGGCGCTGATCCTCTTTGTCGTGGACCGGCGCCGGAATCCGTCGAAGTGGTTCGTCGCAGGTGGATTCGTGGGGCCCGCGTTGATCCTGCTCACGGCGGGTCTGCTCCTGCCCGCCGGCGGGACGATCGTGAACTCGTTCCAGAACCGCAACGGTTCGGAGTTCATCGGGTTCGACAACTACGCCAGGGCGTTCAGCGAGCCCGCCTTCTTGCTGGTGCTCGGCAACACGGCACTGTGGGTGCTGGTGGCCCCGCTCCTGGCGACGTTCATCGGCCTCGTCTACGCGGTGGTGGTGGACCACAGCCGGTTCGAGAAGTTCGCCAAGGCGCTCGTGTTCCTGCCGATGGCCATCTCGATGGTCGGCGCGGGCATCATCTGGCGGTTCGTCTACGAGTTCAAGCCCGATCAGCCCGGCATCCAGCAGACCGGTCTGCTCAACCAGGTGATCGTCTGGTTCGGCGGTGAACCGGTGCAGTTCCTGCTGTCCCGGCCGGCCAACACGTTCCTGCTCATGGTCGTGCTCATCTGGATCCAGACGGGCTTCGCGATGACGCTGCTCTCGGCGTCGATCCGGGCCATCCCCGTCGACATCGTCGAGGCGGCGCGCCTGGACGGCCTGTCCGGCCTCGGCATGTTCTGGCGCATCACGATCCCGAGCATCCGCCCGGCGCTCGTGGTCGTGCTGACCACCATCGCGATGACGACCCTGAAGGTCTTCGACATCGTCCGCACCATGACCGCCGGCCGGTACGGCACCTCGGTCGTGGCGAACGAGTTCTACGAGCAGAGCTTCCGGCAGAACAACGCGGGCCTCGGCGCCGCGCTCGCAGTGCTGCTGTTCGTCATCGTCATCCCGGTGATCATCTACAACGTGCGCCAGATGCGCCTGGCCGAGGAGGTCCGATGAGTACCACACAGCCGGCCGTGGCGCCCAAGACCGTCCGTCCGCCGACGGGCATCGACGAGCGGGCCCGCAAGGCGAAGAAGGCGCTCACCTCACCCTGGGCGAGCGGGATCGCCATCCTCATCGCGATCCTCTGGACCGTGCCGACCTTCGGGCTGCTGGTCACCTCGTTCCGGCCAGAGCTCGACATCCGGCGCAGCGGCTGGTGGACGGTCTTCGGCGACGCACTGGCGGGCGAGGGCGTGTTCTCGCTGCGCAACTACGAGTCGGCGCTGTTCGACAGCTCGACCAACCTGATCGACTACTTCGTCAACTCGCTCGTGATCACGCTGCCCGCGGTGTTCATCCCCATCACCGTCGCGCTCCTCGCTGCCTATGCGTTCGCGTGGATCGACTTCAAGGGGCGCAACATCCTGTTCGTCGCCGTGTTCGCGCTGCAGATCGTGCCCATCCAGATCACGCTCATCCCGCTGCTGTCCGCCTATGTCGACACCGGCATCAACGGCACGTTCTGGCCGATCTGGCTGTCGCACTCGATGTTCGCGCTGCCACTGGCGATCTTCCTGCTGCACAACTTCATGCGGGACATCCCGTCCTCGCTGGTCGAGGCGGCTCGTGTGGACGGCGCGGGGCACGTGAAGATCTTCTTCTCGGTGATGCTCCCCCTGCTCACACCGGCCATCGCGGCGTTCGCCATCTTCCAGTTCCTCTGGGTGTGGAACGACCTGCTGGTCGGTCTGGTCATGGGTTCCACGAGCACGTCACCGCTCACGGTCCGCGTCGCCGAGATGGCGGGTTCGCGTGGTGGTGACTGGCACGTGCTGTCGGCCGGAGCGTTCATCTCGATCCTGGTGCCACTGATCGTGTTCCTCGCGTTGCAGCGCTACTTCGTGCGCGGGATGCTGGCGGGCTCGGTCAAGGGCTGACCCGCCTGGTTCGGTGGCCGAACTGATCCGGTGGTCGAGCAGGTGGAGACCCACGAGGGACTCGACAAGCTCGGCCACCGGATCAGCTGTTTCTCGGAGTCACTGCTCCCGGGCCAGCAGGCTCTCCTTGATCGGCAGTCCGTAGCGGAACCCACCCAGCGTGCCGTCGGTGCGCAGGATGCGGTGGCACGGCACGAAGAGCGCTGCCGCGTTCATCGCGCACGCCCCGGCGGCGGCGCGGACCGCAGCCGGCCGGCCCGCCCGCGCCGCGTACTCGGTGTACGTCAGGCGCTCGCCGGCCTTCACCTCGCGCAGCACGTCCCACGCGTGCGTCCGGAACGGGCCGCTCGCCTGCCGGACGGGCACCCGGCCGGGCGCCCCGTGGTCGCCGTCGTAGTAGGCGCGGACGGCGTCAGCGGCCTCGGCGAGCACGCCGTCCGACGACGGCTGGGCGAGCTGTCCCGGACCGGCGACCGGCCGGAGGGTCGGATGGACGAGACCGAGCAGCGCGTCGAGGTCGGCGGTCCAGCCGGCGGCCAGCACCGCCTCGTGGGCCGGGGCGCCGCCGCCGTCGGCGGGTCCCGGCCCCGCTCCGACGAGGATGCTGAAGGCGCCGTCCGGGGTGGTGAGGGTCGTGGCGTGCATGGTGTTCCTTCCGTGAGATGGGCTGTCAGCCGCACGGGCCACGCACGGTGACCCACGTCGCTGATACGTCAGGCGGAGCGCCAGAGGTGCATGGCGGCGTACGAGCGCCAGGGTGCCCACACCGCGCCGCGCCGGGCGAGCTCCTTGAACTGGTGGGGCCGGGGCTCCTCGGCGGAGACCAGGCCGAGGTTGCGTGCGCCGGCGAGCAGGGCGACGTCCCCGTCCATGAGGACGTCCGGGTCACCGAGCACCCGCAGCGCGACGTAACCGGCGGTCCAGGGTCCGATGCCCGGCCGCGACACGAGGCGTCGGCGGAGGTCGTCGGGATCGTCACCGACGCTGAGGGCGAGGGTGCCGTCCGCGAGGTCGCGGCCTGCGCCGAGCACGGTCGCCAGGGTCCGGGCGGGCAGGCGGAGGTGGGCCTCGGCGCCCGGTTCGCCCTGAGCACCCGCCACCTGGGCTGGCGTCGGGAAGAGGCGGGTGAGCCCGTCGAAGGCGGAGACGTACGACGTACCGACACCCTTCGCGAGGCGGGACAGGTGCGTACGCGCAGCGGCGACGCTGATCTGCTGGCCCACGATCGCGCGGAACAGCAGCTCTGCAGGGTCGAGCGTGCCAGGCACTCGAATGCCTGGGACCGCGGCGACCGACGGCGCGAGCACCGGGTCGGCGGCGAGCGCGGAGTCGACGGCCACGGGGTCGGCGTCGAGGTCCAGCAGCCTCCGCACCCGGGCGACGGCGACCGGGGCATCCGCCAGGTCGGCGAGCTCGAGGTCCAGGTCGACCCTGCCGCTGCCCGGCCTGGGTACGCGCACCTCGAACGCACCGGGGCCGTGCGGCAGGGCGACGGTCCGGGCGTACCGGAGGGGCGCCGAGCCGGTGGGGGAGCCGGTGCCCAGGTCCGCCGACTCGACGCCCTCGACCGCACGGACCGCCAGGAACTCGAGCACGCCACGCGCGTCGAAGGGCTCACGAACCGGCAGGCTGAGCGAGATCCGCACCGGCTGGTCGACGCCGGCACTCTCCTGAGGAGGCCCGGCGAGGTCGGTGCGACCAGGTCGGCGCCGGGCACGTGCGCGCAGCTCCGTCGGTGTGGCGCCGAAGACCTCGGCCACGGTGTCGTTGAACTGCCGGATCGAGCCGAATCCCGCGGCGAAGGCGACGTCGGCCAGCCGCAGGGTGGTACCGACCAGGAGCGCGCGTGCCGTCTGGGCTCGCTGCGCCCGGGCCAGCGCCAGCGGCCCTGCGCCCAGCTCGCCGACCAGCAGGCGGTGCAGCTGCCGCTCGGAGTAGCCCAGCCGGGTCGCCAGACCGGTCACGCCCTCGCGGTCCACCACGCCGTCCGCGACGAGGCGCATCGCCCGGCCGGTGAGGTCGCGGCGCAGGTCCCAGGCGGGCGTACCGGGGGCGGCCTCGGGCAGGCAGCGCTTGCACGCGCGGAACCCTGCCTCGTGCGCGGCGGCCGACGTCAGATAGAACGAGACGTTCTCTGCCTTCGGCGTGCGGGCAGGGCAGGACGGCCGGCAGTAGATGCCGGTGGTGCGGACCGCCGTGTAGAACTGCCCGTCGAAGCGGGAGTCGCGCGCGGCGATGGCGCGGTAACGCTCGGTGAACGCGGGATCGCGCAGCTCTACGTCGGTCATAGCCACCATCCTGCGCCCCGTCCGGACACGTCGGCTAGCGGGATTCGGACACGGCGGTGGGAGGCGTCGGTGATGCGCACAGGATCCCCGCGTCCTCACCCTGTGGATACATAGCGCCCACGACGCAGACTCCGCCAGGATGGCGGGCATGCCAGCGACCTGGGCCGGCGACGTCGTCGCCCGCCTTACCGACACCACGAGGTGTCCCGCCTGCGGGGAACACCTCGCAGCCACCGTCTGTGCTGCCTGCGGACTCGACGTCTCGGGGCGGCGTGCGCAGGAGGTGTGGCGCTTCTCGCTGACCGCGGCGGAGGCTCTCCGGGAGCGGGAGCAGGTCCTCGACGCGATGCGACGGACCCAGGCGGTGGTGGCCGCCGGCAAGGCCGGTGCGGGCACGCCGGCCGCGGGTGGTCAGCCACGTCCGGTCCGTGCGGACGGGGGCTTGCCCGTACCCGCCCCGCGGGCACCTGCGCAGCGAGCGGCGACACCGCCGGCCCCGGTTCCGGCTCCGGATCCTGCTCCGGCTCCGCCGACGCTGACACTGCCGACCCCGACCCCGACGCCGCAGCCGTCGAACTCTCCTGCCTTCGCGCCGCCGGTCGACCGAACGGAAGCGGTGCGACCGCCCGTCCGGCAGGCCGAAGGGCCCGCCGAGCAGCCCGTCGCCGTCCGCCAGGAGAAGGCGCCGCAGAGCCGCCCGTCCGGTCCGGGTGTCTCCCTGCAGCCGATCCTCGCCGGCGCCGGTGCCACGCTGCTGGCGGTGTCGGCCGTGGTGTTCGTGTTCTTCACGTTCGGTGACAACCTGCTGCTGCGTGCCGTCGTCACCGGGATCGTCACCGCAGCGGCGGTGACGGTCGGAGCCATGCTGCGACGGGCCGGGCTGCGGACGACGAGCGAGGCCGTGGCCGCTCTCGCGGTCGTCCTCGCGTGGGTGGACGTCGAGCTCGGTCTGCAGGCGGGCCTGCTCGGGCAGCTCGACCCGGCGATGGCGCGGGCCGCGGTGCTCGCGGTGCTGGCCCCCGGGTTCGTCGCCATCGGCACCTGGCTGCGGGTGCGGTCGTGGGTGTCGGCGGGACTGCTGTCGGCTCCCCTGGTGCCTGTGCTGGTGGCGGCAGGCCTGCCCTGGTCGGCGTGGTCGATGTGGTGGTGGGTGCTCGCCCTGATGCTGGCCGGCGCGGTGGCGTGGGCGGCCATGCGGACGGTGCCCCTTGTCGAGAAGCGGTCAGGCACGCGGCTCGTCACCGAGACGGCGGTGTTGCGGACGGTGCGCGCTGCTGGTCCGCCGCTCGCCCTGCTCACCGCGTTGGGGGCCCAGACCGTGCCGTTGGCGACGGTGGGCGCGACGGCGATCCTGTGGTCCGCTGTGGCGGGGTGCTCGCTGGCGCTCGGGTCCTGGCTGCGGGTGCGGTCCTGGACGTCGACGGGCCTGGTGTCGGCTCCGGTCGTACCGCTGCTGATCGTGTTCGGCCACCCAGTGGCTGTCGAGTCCGTGTGGTGGTGGGTGCTCGCGCTGGTGCTGGTCGGCGGCGTGGCGTGGGCGGCGATGCGGCTGCTCCCGGCGTTCGCTCGTCGCCTCGGCGATACCGCGACGTTCGAGCTCGAGACAGGGGTGCTGGGGGTGCTGCGCGCCGCTGGACCGCCCCTCGCCCTGCTCGTCTCGCTCCGCGCCGAGGCGGTACCGCCGCTGACGAGCCTTGGTGCGACGACGGTGCTGTGGTCCGGGGTGGTCCTGTTCTCTGCGCTGCTGGGCTACCGCCTCCGGGTGCGCCCCTGGCTGACGACCGCACTGCTCGCCGCACCGGTGGTGCCGGTGCTGGTGGTGCTGGGCCTGCCCGCATCGGTGTGGTCCGGGTGGTGGTGGGTGCTGGCGCTCGTGCTGGTCGCCCTGACCGGCTGGGCGGCCGGACGATCGGTGCCCATGCTCGCGGAGCGGTTCGGCACGTCGTTCGCCATCGAGGCGAGGACGCTGCGAGTGGTCCGAGCGGCCGGGTTCCCGCTCGCGCTCGTGGCGTCCTGCGTCGTTGGCCCGGTGCCGCCGCTCACGAGCCTCGGCGCGACGACGGTGCTGTGGTCGGCAGTGGTGGTCTTCTCGGCAGTGCTCGGGCACGTGCTCAGGGTGCGTTCCTGGTTGTCGGCCGCGGTCCTCGCCGCAGCGGTGGTGCCGGTGCTGGTGGTGCTGAGCCTGCCCGAGTCGGTGTGGTCGGCATGGTGGTGGGTTCTCGCGCCGGTGCTGGTCGCGCTCGTGGCGTGGACGGCGATGCGCCTGTTCCCGACGTTCGACCGGCGCCTCGATCCCCGCGGCGAACCGCTGTTCATCGTCGAGGCGCGGATCCTGCAGGTGGTGCGTGCGGCCGGGCTGCCGGCCGCGCTCGCGGCGTCGGCCCTGGCGTTCTTTGCCGCGCCGGCCGCTCCGTTCACCCGGCCGGCGACGACCGCCCTCCTGTGGTCGGCCGTCGTGGTCACCGGCGTGGTGCTCGGCCATCTGCTGCGGGTCCGGTCCTGGTCGTCCGCCGGAGTGCTGGCGGCCCCGGCGATCCCGCTGCTGCTGCTCGGTACGGCGGAGGTGTCCGAAGGATCGTGGCTGCCCACGGTGGCGGTCCTCGCCGCAGTCCTCACCACGCTCCTCGCGCGCGCTGTCGGCAGGGTCTCCGGGCCGCGCATCGGGTCCTGGCTGCGGCCGGAGACCACGGTGCTCGACGTCCTGGCGATCGTCGCGATGCCGATCGCCGTGCTCCTGTCGTTCGGGGTTCGGCAGCCGGACGTGCTGCCCGGCCTCGGCGGCACCGCGGTGCTCGTGGCTCTGGCGGCGATCACCGTGGCGGTTCTGCGGCGGGCCACCCACCACAGGCACTGGACCGTCTTCGGCGGTGTGCTCGCCGTTGCGGCCGGCGGCCTGCTGGGCGGGGTCGCGGAATGGTCAGGAACGGGATGGGTCCCGTTCGGCGCGGCGTGCGTGTGGGCGGCGCTCGCGCTGCTGACCGCTCCCCGCCTGCTGGCGGCGACCCGCCTCGGTTCTGTCCGTGGGGCGCTGCACCCGGCCACCAGGGACGACCTGTTGCTCAGCGGCTGGATCGTCGTCGCTGCCGCAGCGGTACCAGCCTTGATGCTGGTCCCGGGGCGCGCGGCCGACGCGTGGGTCGCCGCCTGGTCGGCGTCGGGCACCGGGTGGGCGCTGCCCGCCGGGGCGCTGGTCAGCCCTGCGCCGGTCGGCCCGAGGATCGGGCAGGCCGAGGCTCTGGTGAGCCTGAACCTCCCCTGGGCACACCTGGGGACCGTGGCACTGGCGGTCGTCACGCTGCTGGCGGCCAGGCTCGCCCGGGGCGGACGGCGGGTCGAGGCCGGCGTGGCCCCGGTGGTCGTGCTGCTCGCCGTGATCGGTATCGCGCTCGATCCTCGACTCCTGACCACCGTCTCGCTGGCCGCCCTCGCCCTGCTCGCGCTCGTGCTCGTCGCTGCGACAGCGGACCGGGTGGCCGTCTGGCCGCGGCTGCGCCCCGCTGTCGCCATCGTGCAGGGGGTGACCAGGGCGCTGGTGCGCGCGTCGGGCCGCCTGCGCGTGATCGGTGGAACCAGGGTCACCGGTGCCGACCTGCGTCTCGCTCGCGCGACCGCGCTCACCGGCGCGTTCGTGGTGACCGGGATGCTTCTCGTCCTCTCCTGGGCCTCGCGCCCCACGGCCGCCTTCGGCGCCCTCGTCGTCTGTGCCCTGCTGCTGTCGCTGCGTGGCGTGCTGCGGCCGGTGACCCACCCCTGGCTGGTGGGCGCCGGGTACGTCTACCCGCTGGCCGTGCTGGGCGTCGTGCTCGCGTGGCTCGACCTGTCCGCCGTCGCGGCGATCTGCACGGTCTCGGCGGTCGCCTCGCTGGTGACGATCGCGGTCACGCTCGGGGCACGCACCTCGCGAGCCGAGTGGTACGTGGTGCTCGGCGTGACCGCAGGGCCGTTCGCAGCCGGTGTGCTCACCGTGGTGTTCGAACGCACCTGGTGGTCGGCGGGCGCGGCTGCGGCCATGCTGGCTCTCGAGCTGGTCCTGCTGCTCACCGCCCGTCCGGGCCTGTCGGGCCTGATCCGGTCGGGAGCGGCGTTCCTCCTGCTGCCGACGGCGTCCGTCATGGTCACCAGTGCGGGCGCCATGATCCTGGAGGTCTCTGGATCGCCGTACGTCCTGCCGGCCACCGCCCTGGTCGTCTCGGCAGTCGCGGGCGGCGCGGCTCGCGTGGCAGAACGGATCGCCGCACGGGTGCCCGACGGCGGGCCGGGGCTCGCGGCGGGTGTGCACCGAAGCCTGGAGCGGTCCGCACTGCTCACGGGTGCCATCACGATCTTCCTCGCCTACGCCCGACCCGCGGCAGGGCCGGACGTCGCGGTAGCCGTGCTGCTGCTCCTCATGGCCGGCACCGCGCTCGTCGCCCGCGAACCCGGACGCCGGCGCGTCTGGCTGCTCGTCGTCGCGCTGGGTCTCGCCGCGCTGTGGACGGCGCTGGCCGGCGGCGACGTGATGCTGATCGAGGCCTACACGCTTCCGCCTGCCCTGGGTGCGATCACCGTGGGGGTGCTCCTGGCCTGGCGCCTCGGGCACACCGGTGCAGGCACGGAGAGCGAGGCCGGACCGACCACGGGCGGGCGCACGCCGCCCACGGCACTGACACATGCCTGGCGTCTTGCCGCGGCCGGCGCGGGGCTCGCCGTGGTGCCGAGCCTCCTGGTCCACCTGACCCGTGCCGAGCCGGCCGACTGGCGGGCGTTCGCCCTGGTGGGTGGCGCTGTGATCGCTCTAGGGGCGGCCTACGCGCTCGGGCTGAGGCCCGTGCGCGAGCGGTTCGCCGTCCTGCGCGAGCCGTGGACGCACCCGGCGCGACGTGGGCTCACCGCCGTCGGGGCGCTGGCCGCGCTCGCCGGAGTGGTCGAGTCGGTGCACGTCGCGCGCGAGCCGGTGTCCTGGTTCGGGTTCGACCGGGGTACGTCGCCCGCTCTGCCCCGCCTCACGTGGTACGACGGCGCCCCGCTCGGGACGTTGGTGGAGGCCGGTTGGGTGTTCGCGGTCGGTCTCGGGTGGGCGCTCCTCGCGGGAGCACTGCTGATCGCAGCGGCCGCGGTGGCGCGGCACGCCGCGGACGGGCGCCCCTCGCCGTGGCTCGACCGCTGGGGCATGGCGCCGGGCCTGGTGCTCGGCACGATCGGAGCGGTGGCGAACACCCGGCCGGTGTGGGGATCGATCGTGTCGCTCCTCGTGCTGGAGCTCGTGCTGCTCGCGGTGCTGGTCCTGGTCACGCGGCGCGCGGGACGGGCAAGCCTCGGCGCACCACCGTGGCTGGTCTGGCTGTGCGCGACGGCCGTCGCGATCGCCGCCTGGTCGCCACGCGAGCTGCGGGTCGAGGCGTTCTCGGTGATGCTGGGCGCCGGGCTGATCTGGTCGGGAGCTGCCGCCCTGCGCCGCTGGGTGGCGGCGGGCGAACCCGATGGCGCCACCGGCACCCTCATGACCTGGCCGGTCGGCTATCACGGCTCCTGGCGCACCATCGGCTGGGGTATCGCCGCACTGGTCGGACCCTCGGTGCTGTCCACCGTCACCGACCCGCTGACGGTCCGCGCGTCCTTCGTGGTGCTTGCCGCGCTGGCCGCGGTCCTCGTCGGATCACGTCTGCGGCTGTCGGCGCCGTTCTGGATCGGCGTGTGGACCCTGGCCGTCGAGGTCGTCGTCGTGTTCGCCAAGCTGGGCGTCGGCGTCTCGCCGCTGCCGTGGATCCTCACGCTCGTCCCCGCCGCGGTCGTCCTGCTCATCATCGCGACGCTCGACGAACGGAGGACGGCCGCCTCCGGCGGCACGGCAGCCTATCTACGCGACCTGCGCTGACAATCGCTGCCCGGCCGGTCGGCAGTCCGACCGGCCGGGTCGTCGGCCCGGCACCCGCCTGGTCCGGCCCCGGTCCGGTCCGGTCACGCCTTCGCGTCCAGCCAGTCCAGCACCGTGGTCAGGTACTTCTCCCGCGCCTGCTTGGGGGACAGCGCCAGGTCGTGGGCGCCGCCCTCGATGACCGCTACGTCGACCGCGGCTCCCACCTGCGGCGCACGAGCATGCATGTGCGCGACATCGAGGATCGCGTCGGTGCTGAGCATGACCGCGGCGGCCCCGCCGTCGGGCCCCGTCGCATCGCTGGTGCACAGGAGGGTGGGGCAGCGCACGGTGAGCCCACGGGCCAGCCTGCGGTGGCCGCGCCGGATCGAGGCCAGCCACCCGGCCCGGACGGGAAAGCCCGCGTACGGCTTCCACCGCAGGTCGTAGTCCCACTCGCCGCCCGTGGCGCGGTGCAGGGCACGGCCGTAGTCCTCGTCGAGATGGGCAAGGACCGTGCGCGGCGCTATCCGCCCGAGCAGGTACACCAGCTGGGTGACCAGCGTCCGGTCCGACCAGCTGCCCCTCAGGTCGAACCAGGGGCTGTTCAGCACCAGGGCCGTCACCTGCTCCGGGCGCGCGTGCGCGTACATCGAGGTGATCAGCCCGCCCATCGAGTGCCCCATGAGCACCAGCCCGCTGTGGCCGTCCGCGGCGATCGCCTCGGCGGCCGCGTCCAGGTCCTGCTGGTAGAGCCGCAGGCTGTTGACCATGTTGGCGTCGGCGCCTGTCGCCATCCACGCCTCCATGGAGCGCCCGTAGCCCCGCAGGTCGATCGCGTAGAACGGGTAGCCCCGTCCGGCGATCGCCTCGGCGACGTGCCGCTGGAAGAAGTAGTCCGTGTACCCGTGCACGTACAGCACGGGCGGGCGCCCCACGTCGGGACGGTCCTCCGGCGTGTAGCGGACCAAGGTCGCCTCGGAGCCGCCGTCCACCGCCGGACGACGTCGGTGCGCCGCGGGCACCCGCAGCGCCCCCGAACGCCCCGGCAGCCGCAGCGTGCGCGCCTCGAAGCCGGCACCCAGCACGTCCTCGGTCCAGTCGTTCCCGCTGTCGTCCATGTCGCTCCTGTGCGTCACGCCTGCTTCTGCGCGGCCTGCCGGCTGCGCTGCCGTCGGCTGACGATATAGGTAACGAGCCCTCCGAGGACGAGTACCAGGAACGTGGCGAGGCTGACCGGCGCGCCCCAGTCCGAGATGATGCCCTCGGCGGGGTGTGCCTGCGAGGTGGGCGTCCCCACGGCCGTCGGCATCGCGCTGGTGCCCTGTACGGGCACCAGCCCGCGCGCCGACAGCCGCGTGGCCTGCTCGGCGTCCGGGTGCCAGGTGACGGTGCTTCCGTCGACCTCGCCGTTGGTCTCCGTCACCGGGCCAGGGAAGGTGAGCTCGATGGTGGCATCGACGGAACCGAGCGCGCCCTCTGGCACCTCCTCGATGCCCTCCACGCGCTTCGACAGGTCCAGCACGCCGGAGACGACGTACTCGTCGCCCTCACGGGTGACCCGGAGGTCGCCGTCGCTGATCGTGGCGAGCGTCGCCACGGGCTCGTCGTCGAACACGTAGCGGGAACCGGTGTAGCCGTCCTCCGCGTACGGCTCTTCGGTCACGGCGTCCGGGACATCGCCCACCACCGCGTCCTTGTACTGAGCCCAGACGTCGGCGGGGTCACCGCCGAACATGCCGGCTGCGTCGTCGGCCACTGCGATGACCAGCGTGCCGTCAGCGGTGTCGTGGTCGGTGAGCGTGGTCCGCAGGTCGAGGCGCACGCACCCCGTCAGCGTCAGGGCGACGAGCACCGCGCCGACGAGAGCCCGGCCCATGACGTTCGTGACGGCGGAGTCACCTCGCGCCACCTCTGCTCTCACCCGCCCAGTCTGCCCGATGTCGATCCGGGTCAGTACCCGGGAGGAAAGCTGGGCGGCCGGCTCGGGTCCCCAGGGGTGGGCTGCTCCTGCGGGTGCGGTGGTGCGGCGCCGTACGGGGACGGGACGCCGCCGTACTGCTGCGGCGCGGGCTGCGCCAGGGCCGGATGTGGCGCCTGCTGCGGCGGGACCGGCGCGTCCCCAGCCACCTCCGGCCGTCGGTCTCGCACACGCAGCATGGCCTGCCACACGATGACCCCGATGAGCAGCAGGATGATCAGCCCGCTCAGACCCAGCACCAGAACCATCCACTCCGGGACGACGGGCAGCGTCACCACCTCGGAGGCGCCGGCCGCCTCCTCGGCGCCCTGCTCCGGCGGGGCCACGGCGGAGCCCCGCGCGCTGATCTCGACGGCCTCGCCCACCGTCGGCTCCCAGCGCACGGAGTTGCCGTCGATGGTCCCGTTCGAGTCCTTCACCTTGCCGGGGAACGTGATGTCGACGGTCACGCTCAGGTTGTCGACGGAGGAGCCGCCACGGCTCCCGAGGCTCTCCTCGGTGAGGTCGAGCGTGCCGGACACCACGTAGTCGCCACCCGTGCGGACGACCTCGATCGGCCAGCCCACCCGGGCGCCGACGCCGCCGAGCTTCGCCTTCGGGTAGACGTACCGCGTGCCGGTGTAGCCGTCCTGCTCGAAGTCCTCGGTGCGGACCGCGTCCTCGGCCGGGTCCCCCTGGCCCTCGGTGAGCGTGTCGATGACGGCGTCGGGCGACTGGCCGGTCTGGTCGAGGTACTTGTCCTCGACGGCGAGCACCACGCTCGACACCGCCATGTCGTTCGGCTTCAGCTCCACCTCGACACCCATCCGCACGCACCCGGACAGAGTCAGGGTCAGTACGGCGAGGGTGGCGACTGCCACGAGGCGGGAGCGGATCACTCAGACAGCATGCCGGTCGCCCCCCGGAATCGAAAAGCCTGATTGAGGGGAGTTGTCCCCATAGGCGGGACGCCAGGTGCGGGGTATGGGCGCGGTCGGCCGCCGTCAGCCGGCGGGAGCAGGAACGGCCGCCTTGGCGCTCGCGGCCAGCATCCGTTCCCGGCGCAGCGCGGGCAGGAAGCAGGCGGCGCCCAGGGTGCTGAACGCGCCGGCCAGCACCATCGCCGCCGAGGTGGAGAGCGCGTCCGCCGTCCAGCCAAGGACGGGGCCGGCCAAGGAGAACGACGCGAACGAGAGCATCGAGGCCATCGACAGGACCGTCGAGCGGTTCCGTGACTCGGCTTCGCGGTGCAGGAGCGCCTGGTATGCGGGCCCGCAGGCGCCGTGCAGCCCGTACGTCACGAGGTAGGCGGCGACCAGGCCGACCGGGCCGATGGCCAGACCCATCCAGACGGCCCCGAGCCCGTTGAGCAGGCGGGCAAGGATCGCCGTCCGGGCGACCCCGAGCCGCGGCGTGGCAAGGCCGGTCAGCGCGGCCCCGCCCGCGAACACCGCCCAGCCGGCAGCCGCGGCGGGCCCGGCGACCGCTGCACCGGCCGCGGTGCCGCCCAGCATCTCGGAGAGCCGGATCGGCTGGAACGTCTCGAAGACCACCATGCCGACGCTCCAGAACACCTCGACGAGGAGCAGCCAGCGCAGGACCCGGTTGTCGCGTGCGAGGCGCAGCCCGTCGCGGATGACGCCGGGAGCCTGTCGCGCGGACCGGAGCACCCGGTCCGCCACCCGTGTTCTCCCGCTGCCCGACGGCGGCAGGGTCGGCGCCGTGCCGGGGCCGCCGGTACCGGGGTCGTCGGCCGCGGGGGCCGAGATCCTGGGCACCTCCCGGACCAGGACCGTCACGGCGACCAAATGGGCCAGGGCGAGGGTGGCGTACACCGCGTAGGGCAGCGCCAGTGCGGACCAGGCATCGAGCGGGTGCCACCAGACGAGCCCGCCCGAGACGAGCGCACCGGCGGCGATCGACACGCCCAGCACCGTGCTGTGCGCCGCCAGCGGCCGGTCGACGTCGGCGCCGGGCTCGGTCGCGTGCACGGTGTCGACGAACCAGGCCTCCAGCGGTCCGGAGTCGAGCGCCCTGAAGGCACCCGTGACGGCTGCGGCCAGGGCGAACGCCCAGAAGGTCTGCGCGGTGAGGAACAGGACGGCTGCCGCCACCTGCAGCACGGCGGCCACGACGAGCAGAGGGCGACGGCCCAGGGTGTCGGCGAGGCCGCTGGTGGGCAGCTCCAGGAAGAACACGGTGAGTCCCGTGATGGACAGCGCCGTCAGCGCCTCGGTGACCGAGAGCCCGCGTTCGAGCGGGAGCAGTGTGGTGACCGTGACGACCAGCCCCACCGGGAACCACCTGGTGGCGGTCAGCAGCAGGAAGACCTTCCGGGCCCGGGCCGGCGTCAAGGGGGTCATGATCGGTCCGTCCCAGGGTCGGTGTCCGTGTCGGTCCTGGCGTCGGCGTCGCCCTTGACGTCGTCCGTGCCCGGGACCTCGTCCATGTCCATCGGGTAGGCGGCCTGCCAGATGGACACGCGGCGGGAGCCCGGGCCACCGCCGGCTTTCTCGTAGCGGTCGAACACCTGCTCCAGGTCCGCCTTGAGCGCCACGAGCTGCTCGGCGTTCAGGGCGAGGCGGGTGTCGCCAAGACCGGCAGCGTCCTGCCACTCGCTGGGCCATGCCTCGGCGACGTCGAGCCAGTGCCCGAAGTCGGTGCCGAACAGGCGTAGGTAGTCGCGCTGCAGCCAGGCGAGCGCGGTGGCGGCGTCCTCGTCGTCGGACAGCTCAGAGGGTGCCCAGCTGTGGGAGCTTGTGGCGGCCCTCCACAGCCGCTGCTTGCCCGCGCCCTCGCCGGTGTCCGCGACCAGCCCGACGGACTCGAGCTTGCGCAGGTGATAGCTGGTGGCGCCGGAGTTGGTGCTCAGGGCCGTCGCGAGCGTGGTCGCCGTCGCCGGGCCGCCGCGCCGCAGGGTGCCGAGCAGGCGCGAGCGCAGCGGGTGAGCGAGGACCTTGACGGCCTCGGGAGTGAGACGGAAGTTGTCCTGGGGAGCGGGCATGCGTGCACAATAACCGTGCACAGTCTCTATGCACAACAGTTGTGCACGAATATTGTGCACCGACCGTGCGGATCTGTTCGGGGTGCTCGGTCCGGGGCGCTCGGTCCGGTGTCGAACCGCAAGTTGAGGGTCGGCCGGCCGGCTCGCCGGCGCCGAACCGCAACTTGCCAGCCCGGCGCCGGGCCTGCCGGGTCGAACCGCAACCTGTGAGTCCTCGGACTGGTCTGTCGGTGTCGAACCGCACGTAGAGGGTCAGCCAGCCGGCTCGCCGGCGCCGAACCGCAAGATGCTCGTTGCGGTAGGCGTCGAGCCGCAACCTTCGAGTCGATGAGGGAGCTTGTAGACGTGTTCGCTGCAGTTCAGCCCGCCCGACCGCGTTCAACTTGCGGTTGGACGCCTACCGGCAGGCTGACGGACTCTTATCTTGCGGTTCGACGCCGACCGTGCAACCGACAGACTCTTAACCTGCGGTTCGACGCCGACCGTGCGACCCGGCGGACCCGCACCCCCCCGCGGTTCGACACGCCGACACGCCGCCACGCCGACAGCCGCCCCCACGTGCGCCCCGTCAGAGCAGCATGAACAGCGCCGTCCCGACGCCCGCGATCACCACGAGAACCCGGAACACGACGGGCGACATCTTGCGCCCCAGCCGTGCTCCGACGTATCCGCCCACCACGGACCCGGCGGCCAGCAGGCCGATCGCCAGCCAGTCCAGGTCGGCGACCACCACGAAGATGATGGTGGCCACGACGTTCGCGGCCAGGACCGCCAACGTCTTCAGCGCGTTGACGATCCGCACCGGAAAGTCGGTGCCGAGCCCGAGCACCGCGGCCATCATGACGCCCGAACCGGCCCCGAAGTAGCCGCCGTAGGTACCCGTGAGAACGGCGAACACCACGGTCGCCGGCGACATCTCGTGGCGCAGGCGGGTCGGCTCGTTGCGGGTGCGGCGCAGCCATCGGCTGATCCACGGCTGCGCGCCGACGAGCAGGCAGGAGAGCAGGATCAGCCACGGCACCACTGCCTCGAACACGCCGGGCGGGAGGGCGAGTAGCAGGATCGCTCCGCCGACGGAACCGACACCGCAGGCCGCGAGCACGACCAGGACCGTGCGTGGGTGTTCGCGCAGCTCCTGGCGGTACCCGATCGCGCCGCTCAGCGCTCCGGGCACCAGGCCGACCGTGTTCGACGCGTTGGCGACGACGGGCGGCAGGCCGACGGCGAGCAGCACGGGGAAGCTCAGGAGCGACGCGACGCCGACCGTAGAGGTGAGGATCCCGGCCCCGAGCCCTGCACCGAGGACAGCGAGCTGTTCCCAGCCGGTCACGGTTCCTGGTCCCGCAGGAGTGCCACGTCGCTCACCATCTCGACGTGGGCGTGCATGGCGGCTGCGGCGCCCTCGGGGTCACGGGCCCGGATGGCGTCCGCGATGGCGCGGTGCCCGTTGAGGGAGTTGCGGGGGCGTCCCGGCTGCGAGAGCGACTCGATCCGGCTCTCCCGGATCAGGCTCGCGATCTCCCGCATCGTCCGGGCCAGGAGGTCGGAGTGCGCGGCTGCGGTGACCGCCGCGTGGAACTGTTCGTCCGCCTCCACACCCCGGTCCCCGTGCGTGATGGCCGCCTCCATGGTGTCGAGGGCCGCCTCGATCGCCCGGAGGTCGTCCTCGGTGCGGCGCTGTGCGGCCAGGGCGGCGATCTTGGTCTCGAGCGCATCTCGGATGTCGATGATCTCGGGCATCCGGTCGGCGTGCGCGCGGATCGCCTCGACGATGCGGCTCTCGCTCAGCTTGCCGGTAAGCACGGTGCCGTCACCGTGCCGTACCACGACGACGCCGACCACCTCGAGCGCGACGAGGGCCTGGCTGAGGGTCGCGCGGCTGACGCCGAGCCGTGCGGCGAGCTCGCGTTCGGGTGGCAGCCGGTCACCGGCCTTGAGCCCGTTCTGCTGGATCCAGGTGGTGATCTGCTCCGCCACCTGCTCGTAGAGGCGCGTGCGGGCCAATGGTGTCGGCAGTTCGGCGGAAGCCTTGGGGGTCACCTGCTGAGAATACTTGACAGATGGAGCAGTGGACTATTGGCTAGGCCACTGATCCATCGTGCCTCGTCGGTCAAAGGTGTCCGCCACGATGGGAAGAGGAGTTCTCATGGGTCCTGAGTGGATCGCGATCATCGCGCTCGTCGCGTTGTTCGTCGTCGGGACAGTCCTACCGATCAACATGGGCGCGCTCGCCTATGTCGCCGCATGGGTCGTCGGCGTGTTCGCGCTGGGCATGGACGACAGCGAGGTGCTCGGCGGGATCAGCGCCAGCCTCGTGCTGACGCTGATCGGCGTCACCTACCTGTTCTCCATAGCCAAGAACAACGGCACGGTCGACCTCATCGTCGCGCAATCGATCAAGATGGTCGGCGGCAGGGTGGCGCTGATCCCGTGGGTCATGTTCGCTGTCACCGCGGTGCTGACCGCCATCGGCGCAGCCAGCCCCGCCGCGTGCGCCATCATCGGCCCGGTCGCGCTGGGATTCGCCCGCCGCTACAAGATCAACCCGCTCATGATGGGCATGTTCGTGGTGCACGGCGCCCAGGGCGGCGGGTTCTCCCCGATCAGCATCTACGGCACCATCACAAACTCCGTCATGGCCGACGTCGGCTACGAGGGCACCGAGATGGCCGTGTTCATCGCGTCGCTCGGGTTCAACCTGGCGATGGCCATCATCCTGTTCTTCGCGCTCGGCGGCCGCCGCCTGATGAACGAGCGGGTCGACCCCGCCGACGCCGCGGACCACGCCGCCGACCGCGTCGTCGACAACCTGCCCACCGGCGGGCAGCCGGCGCCCGCCGGTGGGCAGGTCGCCGTCGCGACGGTCACGCAGAGCACCGGAGTGCGGCGCGACCACGTGCTGACGCTCGTCGCGTTCGCAGCGGTCGCCGTGACGGCCCTTGCGTTCGACATGGACATCGGCTTCGTCTCGATCACGGCAGCCGTCGTCCTGGCCATGCTGTCCCCGCGGCAGAACAAGGACGCCGTCAAGCAGATCGCGTGGCCCACCGTGCTGCTGGTGGCCGGTGTGAGCACCTACGCGACGGTCTTCACGGAGGCGGGTTCGCCCGAGTACATCGGCCTCTGGGCGGCGGGCCTCGGCATCGTCACCGTCGGCGCGCTCGTGCTCTGCTACGTCGGCGGCGTCGTCTCGGCGTTCGCGTCCTCCACGGCACTGCTGCCCGTGATCATCCCGATTGCGGTGCCGCTGATCGCCACCGGCGGCGTCAGCGCCTGGTCCATGGCAGCGGCCCTCGCCGTCTCGTCGACGATCGTCGACGTCAGCCCTTTCTCGACGAACGGAGCCCTGATGCTCGCCAACCGGCCCGACACGATCTCGGAGCAGGCGTACTACAAGCAGATCCTCGGCTACGCAGGCATCGTCACCCTCGTGGGACCGCTGCTCGTGTGGGCCGTCCTCGTCCTGCCGGGCTGGTGAGTGCCATGACCGGACCGCTGGCCGACGTCGTCGTCGTCGACCTCTCCCGTGCCCTCGCCGGACCGCACGCCACGATGATGCTGGGCGACCTGGGCGCGCGCGTCGTCAAGGTGGAGGTGCCCGACCGGGGCGACGACACCCGGGGCTGGGGCCCGCCGTTCGTCGGGGAGGAGGGCGCGCGCGAGTCGACGTACTTCCTGTCCGCGAACCGGAACAAGGAGTCGATAGCGCTCGACCTCAAGGCCGACGCCGACCGGGCCACCCTCCTGGAGCTCGTCGACCGCGCCGACGTGCTCGTGGAGAACTTCCGGACCGGCGTCCTGGAGCGGCTCGGTCTCGGCGTCGACACGCTGCTCGAGCGCAACCCCCGCCTGATCGTGCTCTCGATCACGGGGTTCGGGCACGACGGCCCCGAGGGCGGCCGCGCCGGGTACGACCAGATCGCCCAGGGCGAGGCCGGCCTGATGTCCCTGACCGGGTCCGGCCCGGACGACCCGCAGCGCGTCGGCGTGCCGATCGGGGACCTGCTCGCGGGGATCTACGGCGCGTACGGCGTGCTCGCGGCGCTGCACGAGCGGCACACCACCGGCGTCGGCCAGGTCGTCCGGACGTCGCTCCTTGCCGCCGTCACCGGCGTGCACGCGTTCCAGGGCACGCGGTGGACCGTCGCGGGGGAGGTGGGGCACGCGCAGGGTAACCACCACCCTTCCATAGCGCCGTACGGCCTGTTCCGCTGCCGTGACGGCGCCGTCCAGATCGCCGTCGGGTCCGAGGTGCTGTGGCAGCGGTTCTGCCGGGCCTTCGGGCTCGACGCCGACGCAGAGGGCATGCGGAGCAACGCCGAGCGGGTGGCCCACCGCGACCAGCTCATCGCGGCGGTCGAGGCGGCCTTCACCGACCTGGATGCGGGCCCGTTGCTGATGCAGCTCGCCGACGCAGGCATACCCGCCGGCCGGGTGCGTACGCTCGACGAGGTGTACGCATGGGAGCAGACGGCGAGCCAAGGCCTGCTCGTGGACGTGCAGCACACCAGCCTCGGCACGGTGACGCTGCCGGGACCGCCGCTGCGGTTCTTCGACCCGTCCGGCGACGAGGTCACCCGGCGGGACCACCAGGCGCCTCCTGTCCTCGACGAGCACGCCGCCCGGATCCGGGCCTGGCTCGACGAGCCGGTGGCGCAGGAGCCGGAGGCGGGCGCATGACCCACCGGTGGTCGGCGCGGGAGCTGCTCGACCTCGTCCTCGACGCGGACAGCTTCGAGTCCTGGGACGAGCCGGTCGACGTCTCCGGGCACCCGGCCGAGTACCGCGCGGTGCTGGCAGCGGCCGCCGAGAAGGCAGGCACCGACGAGTCGGTGCTCACCGGACGCGGCCGCGTCCGCGGGCGCCCCGTCGTGGTCGTCGTCAACGAGTTCAGGTTCCTCGGCGGCTCCATCGGGCGCGCGGCGGCCCAGCGCATCACCGCCGCCGTCCGGCGTGCGACGGCTGAGCGGCTGCCTCTTCTCGCGACGACCGCGTCCGGCGGCACCCGGATGCAGGAGGGCACACCCGCGTTCCTCCGGATGGTCGAGATCTCCCGCGCCGTCATGGACCACCGCTCCGCCGGCCTGCCCTACCTCGTCTACCTGCGGCACCCCACGACCGGGGGCGTGTACGCGTCCTGGGGCTCGCTCGCACACCTCACCGTCGCCGAGCCGGGGGCCCTGATCGGGTTCCTCGGCCCGCGCGTGGTCGAGGCGCTGACCGGCGAGGCGCTGCCGGCCGGCGTGCAGTCGGCCGAGAACCTCGCCGCCAAGGGCGTGCTCGACGGCGTCGTCGCCCCCGAGAACCTGCCCGCACTGGTCGAGCGGGCGCTCGCGGTGCTCGTCGACCCGCCGTCGCCGCCGGCCCTGCCCCGCCGGGGCGGAGAGCCCTCCGGGACGACGTCGGCGTGGGGCTCCGTGCTCCGGACGAGGGCCGCCGACCGGGTAGGGGTGCGTGACCTGCTGCGCTACGGCGCCTCGGGGACCGTGCGGCTGTCCGGCACGGACGAGGGCGAGCGCGACGAGTCGATGCTGGTGGCGCTCACGCGGCTGGACGGCGTGCCGTGCCTCGTCGTCGGCCAGGACCGGACCCGGCAGACCGAGAGCACCCCGATGGGACCAGCCGCGCTGCGCGTGGCGCGACGCGCGATGGGGCTCGCCGAGGAGCTGCGGCTGCCCCTGGTCGCCGTGATCGACACCCCGGGTGCCGAGCTGTCGCAGGACGCCGAGGAGGGCGCGCTCGCCGGCGAGATCGCGCGCTGCATGGCGGCACTGACCCGGCTGACGGTGCCGACCCTGTCGGTCATCCTCGGCCAGGGCTGCGGCGGCGGAGCGCTCGCCCTGCTCCCCGCGCAGGTGGTGATCGCGGCTGAGCACGCATGGCTGTCGCCGCTGCCGCCGGAGGGTGCGAGCGTCATCGTGCACGGCGACACCACGCACGCCGCACAGATGGCGGAGGCGCAGCATGTCCGCGCCGTCGACCTGCTCGCCGAGGGCGCGGTGCAGCGGGTGGTCCCCGAGCACGACGACGACACGGCGCGGGACGTCGCGGTGGCGGTCGCTGCGGAGTGCGCGGCGGTGCTGCGGGATCTGTGAGCGGTGCCGAGCGGTGCCGAGTAGCGGCCAGCGGCGAGCAGCGGCGAGCAGTGGCGAGTGGTGCCGAGTAGCGGCGAGTGGTGCCGAGCGGCGGCGAGCAGCGCTGAGCAGCCGCAGTTGATCAGCGCAGCTCCCGGGTGGCCGCGCCGCCGACTGCAGACCTGGACGCGGACCCGGATACCGACTGCAGACCTGGTTGCTGTTAGAGGCTTGCCAACCGCAACCAAGTCTGCAGTCGTCGGCTGAGCGCGGGCAAAGTCTGCAGTCGGCACTCGTTGACGGAGCGGCCGTCAGGTCGCCCTCGTGATCAGCCTGGTGCTCCTCGTCCGGGTCCACCGCCAAGGGACGCCGCCAACGGCGGACCGACCGGCCGTTCGGCACTTTGCTGGTCTGTTGTGCCGAGGTCGGCAACTTGCTTGAGTCTCGTTGCTGCAGTCGGCACTTGGCATCGAGATCGGTCCAGCGCTGGACCGATCTCGATGCCAAGTGCCGACCTCGGGAACGGGCCTCAGCGAACTGCCGACCTCGCTGCTCAGTGCCGCTGCTTCTCGATGGCCTTGCGGACCTGCTGCGCCAGCGCGAACACGAGCAGCGCGGCGAAGGCGATCGACGCGATCCTCGGCGGCATGACGACCGACAGGCTCGCGCCGCCGAACGAGAAGCCTGAGGCCACCAGGCCGATGATCGCCGCCGTCTTCAGGTGGACCAGGCGGTTGCGGGCATTGACCCACGTGCCCGAGACGGCGGTGGGGATCATCGCGACCAGGGACGTGCCCTTGGCCAGCGCGGGTGCGAAGTCGAACAGGGCGGACAGACCCGGGACGGCGAGCTGGCCGCCCCCGATGCCGAGCAGGCCGGACGCGACCCCCATGACGAGACCCAGCCCGATCATGCCCGCGCCGTCCAGCAGGCTGGGGATGCCCTGGGCGGTGTCGACCGACGGCGGCTCCCCGAAGGCGTCGAGCAGCGAACGCACGATCCCCGCGACGAGCACCCCGACGAACAGCCAGCGCAGCAGGGTCTCGGGAACGCGGGCGAGCAGCCGCGCGCCGACCACCGCACCCACCACGGCGCCGACCACGAGCAGCCCGGCAGCGACCAGGTCGACGGCATCGTGCGTCAGGTACGGGATGGAACCAACGATCGCCGCCGGCAGGATCGCCGCGAGCGAGTAGGCGCTGGCCCGGCGCTGAGTGAGGCCGCCGAGCGAGGTCAGGAGCGGCACCATCACGATGCCGCCGCCGAGGCCGAACAGACCGGAGAACGCCCCGCCGACGATGCCGACGAGGACGGCGCGCGAGGGTGTCAGGGAGGCGTCAGTCTGCTCGGTCACCCCGCGATGATCTCAGGTGCGCGGCGACGGCCCGTGCACAGCTCATCGAGTCGGTGCGGGTGGTGTCGACCTCGAGGTCGTAGGCGACGCCCTGGTGGACGACGTCGGCCTGCTGCGCGGCCATGCCCGCGACGCGGTCGCCCCGCACCGCCTCGCGTTCCCCGGCGACCGCTGCGTCGCAGCGCACGCCGACCCAGAGCGTCGGCACGTCGCCAAGGGCGTCCAGCCAGCGCCGCTGCGAGGCGGCACCCCCGAGAAACACGTCGTCGACCACGAGGTGCGCGCCCGCGCGGGCCATCGCGACCAGCCCGGTGATCCAGGCGTCCTGCACCGCCATGAACTCCTGGCCGACGGCGACCCCGCCGTCGTCCGCGAACCCGATGCCGTCGCCGCCGGCCGTCAGGCGGGCCGGCATCGCGTCGACGAGGGTGTCGATGCTGAGCGAGAGCCAGGCGTCGGGGAGGACGGCCTGGAGGCCTCGTGCGATCGCGGACTTGCCGGAGCTCGAACCGCCGTTGAGAACGATGACCTGGGTGTTCATGCGGCCAACGGTACGAGTGTGGGTGGTGCGCGCTACAGTGGATTCAAGGTTGAGTGGAATAGACTCAACTTTGACCCCGTTTTATCTGGTACACACTTCAGCATCCCTGGGAGGCCTCATGGACACCAAGTTCACGACCATGTCGCAGCAGGCGATCGGCGACGCGATCCAGTCGGCGTCGGCAGCCGGCAACCCGCAGCTCGAGCCGGTCCACCTGCTCGCGTCACTGCTCCAGCAGGAGCGCGGTGTCGCGACCGGGCTGCTCGACGCGGTCGGGGCGAACGCGCAGGCCATCGGCCAGCAGGTGCGCGCGGCCCTGGTCGCGCTGCCCCAGGCCAGCGGGGCGAGCACCGCCCAGCCGAGCGCGAGCCGTGCCATGGCGACGGTCCTGGACCTGGCGTCGAAGGAGGCGCAGGGGCTCGGCGACGAGTACGTCTCCACGGAGCACCTGCTCATCGCCATCGCGGCCGGCCGGTCGTCCGCCGCGCAGACCCTGTCCGACGCAGGGGCCACCGCCGACGCCCTGCGCGCGGCGCTGCCTGCCGTCCGGGGATCCGGCCGGGTCACGAGCCCCAACCCGGAGGGCACGTACAAGGCGCTCGAGCAGTACGGCACGGACCTGACGCAGCGGGCCAGGGACGGCAAGCTGGATCCGGTGATCGGCCGCGACTCCGAGATCCGGCGCGTGATCCAGGTGCTGAGCCGCCGCACCAAGAACAATCCCGTGCTCATCGGGGAGCCGGGGGTCGGCAAGACCGCCGTCGTCGAGGGGCTCGCCCAGCGGGTCGTCGCCGGCGACGTCCCCGAGTCCCTCAAGGGCAAGCGCCTGGTCGCGCTGGACCTGGCCTCGATGGTGGCGGGCGCGAAGTACCGCGGTGAGTTCGAGGAACGTCTCAAGGCGGTCCTCGAGGAGATCACCGCGTCGGACGGCGAGGTGGTCACCTTCATCGACGAGCTGCACACGGTGGTCGGCGCGGGAGCGGGCGGCGAGGGTGCCATGGACGCAGGCAACATGCTCAAGCCCATGCTCGCGCGTGGTGAGCTGCGCATGGTGGGCGCCACCACGCTCGACGAGTACCGCGAGCACATCGAGAAGGACCCCGCTCTGGAGCGCCGGTTCCAGCAGGTCTTCGTGGGCGAGCCGTCGGTCGAGGACACGGTGGCGATCCTGCGCGGGCTCAAGGAGCGCTACGAGGCGCACCACAAGGTGACCATCGCCGACTCGGCGCTCGTCGCCGCCGCCTCGCTCTCCGACCGGTACATCTCCGGGCGGCAGCTCCCCGACAAGGCGATCGACCTGGTCGACGAGGCCGCGTCGCGCCTGCGTATGGAGCTCGACTCCTCCCCGGTGGAGATCGACGAGCTCCAGCGCGCGGTCACGCGGCTGGAGATGGAAGAGGTGGTGCTGTCCGAGTCGGAGGATGCCGCCTCCGCGGAGCGTCTGCAGCGGCTGCGGGCCGACCTCGCGGACCGGCGCGAGGCGCTGGCCGCGCTCACCGCACGCTGGGAGTCCGAGAAGGCCGGGCACAATCGCGTCGGTGACCTGCGCGCACGCCTCGACGGGCTCCGCACCGACGCGGAGCGCAAGCTGCGCGAGGGGGACCTCGAGGGCGCCGCGCGCATCCAGTACGGCGACATCCCGGTGGTCGAGAAGGAGCTCGTGGCCGCGGAGGAGGCGGAGGCCGGCTCGGAGGACGATCTGCAGGGGACCGGCCCTGAGCACGCCGAGCCGCCGATGATCGCCGACAAGGTGGGCGCGGACGAGATCGCCGAGGTGGTGGCCGCGTGGACCGGCATCCCGGCCGGCCGGCTGCTGCAGGGCGAGTCCGAGAAGCTCCTGCACATGGAGGAGGTCCTCGGGGAACGCCTCATCGGGCAGCGGACCGCTGTCGCCGCTGTGTCCGACGCCGTACGCCGTTCGAGGGCAGGCGTCTCGGACCCCGACCGGCCCACCGGCTCGTTCCTGTTCCTCGGCCCCACCGGCGTCGGCAAGACCGAGCTCGCCAAGGCACTGGCGGACTTCCTGTTCGACGACGAGCGCGCCATGGTGCGCATCGACATGTCCGAGTACGGCGAGAAGCATTCGGTCAGCCGGCTCGTCGGTGCACCTCCCGGTTACGTCGGGTACGAGGAGGGCGGCCAGCTCACGGAGGCCGTGCGGCGTCGGCCCTACTCGGTGGTGCTGCTGGACGAGGTGGAGAAGGCACACCCCGAGGTCTTCGACGTCCTGCTCCAGGTGCTCGATGACGGTCGGCTCACCGACGGCCAGGGCCGCACCGTCGACTTCCGCAACACGATCCTGGTCCTGACCTCGAACCTCGGCTCTCAGTTCCTCGTCGAACCGATGCTGTCGGACGAGGAGCGGCGCGAGTCCGTGATGACGGCCGTGCGCGCCTCGTTCAAGCCCGAGTTCCTCAACCGGCTCGACGACGTGGTGGTCTTCGACGCGCTGACGCTGGACGAGCTCGGCAGCATCGTGGAGCTGCAGGTCGGGGCCTTCGCGAAGCGGTTGGAGGACCGTCGCATCACGCTCGACGTCACGGAGGCGGCGCGGGAGTGGCTCGCGCTCGAGGGCTTCGACCCGGCGTACGGCGCCCGTCCGCTGCGTCGTCTGGTGCAGCGGGAGATCGGTGATCGCCTGGCGCGGCTGCTGCTCGCCGGCGAGGTGTCCGACGGAGACACGGTGGTCGTGGACCGCGCGGACGGCGAGGGCCTGACCCTCGACCGCAAGGTCTTGACCGCGTGATCGAACGGTCCCGTGTACGTCGTTCGGCGTACACGGGGTTACGCAGATCGGTCGATGTGAAGGGTGAGCAAGCCTGCGATCCTTGAGTGACGAGGGAACGACCGCGTGATCGGTTCGGGCGATCGGCCGCTGGACGCCGCCGTGTGATGGTGTTGTGAAGGTGGCCGCTCGATCGCCCAGAACCGGAAATCCCGCACGTCCCTCTGTGTGTGCGGGGCGAAACCGTGCGCGGCATGCCGCGCACGGTCCCGAACAGTCAGGGCGCGCGGGGGGCGAGCCGACGGGGGCCACGGGAGAGGCAGACGGTCAGGGAGGGCCTGATGCTGCGGTTCCACTTCACTCCGGATGATCTTGCCCGGGTCCGGATAGCTCCGGGGCCGGACCCCATGTGGGAGGTGCTGCTCAGCGCCCACGTGGTGAACCAGCGTTCGGGCAGCGTGCAGTTCGGGCCCTGGCGGCAGCGAGTGCTGTCCGGCCTGGGGCCCGCTGCCCGGATGCTGTTGCGCCTGACACCTCCGCGCGGGTACTCGCCGGACTTCCTCACGCCGGTGACCGGTACCGACGAATTCGAGTCCGGGCTCGACGCGGTGCTGTCCACCCCACGGGCGCAGCTGGGCAACGACCTCTCGATGCTGGCGCGCGGACACAGGTCGCATGCCTGGATGCGCGACCTCTCCGCCGGTTCCGCCCCGGCGGTGCGTGGGCTCGGCGTCGCGATGCGTTCCTACTACGAGCAGGCGGTGGCCCCGTACTGGAGCGGGATCCGCGCAGCCGTCGACATCGACCGCGCAGCGCGCACCCGGGCCTGGGTGGCGGGCGGCACCGAGCATGCGCTGCGGACCCTGCACCCCTCGGTCCGGTGGCAGCACCCGGTCCTGTCGGTGGCGACCACTGCCGAACGAGACGTGCACCTGGCCGGGCGCGGCCTGCTGATCATCCCGTCGTACTTCTGCGTGCGGGCGCCGATCACGCTGGCCGATTCCGAGCTGCCACCCGTGCTGGTCTATCCGATCGTGCGCGAGTCCACCGGGGCGGACCTGAGCTTCGACACCCGGACCGACGGCGGACGTCAGCTCACCGCCCTCCTCGGCCGCACCCGGGCAGCAGTACTGCGTGTGCTGGGCACCGGGGCCACGACCAGCGAGATCGCACACCGGCTGGCGATCTCCCCCGCGTCGGCGTCGGAGCACGCCACGGTCTTGCGCAACGCCGGCCTCATCACCAGCGGACGCGAGCGCAACACGGTGATCCACGCACTGACCCCGCTGGGCCAGACCCTGCTGGACGGCTGCGGCGGTCAGGCACCGACGATGCTGTCGGTCACTGCAGGAGATCCCGCGTGATCGGCTCGGCGGTGGTCGCGAGGCACAGGCCGACACGATCCCCGTCGTCCCACGACTCCGCGCTGGGTCCCCACACCACATAGCTCACGGACCCGGCGAGTGCGCTCGTGCGCGCGACGGGGCCCAGCTGCTTGGTGCCGCACACCAGGGCCACGCGCTTGTCGATCTCGTCGCGTCCCGGCCAGACGGCGGCGTCGGCAAAATCGGTGCGGCCGACCACCTGGGCGGTGTGCTCGGTGTCGCAGGGCACGGCGAGGACCTGGGAGACCTCCCCGTCCTCGGGGGTCGACTCCAGGCACGACCCGAGGACCAGCTGCAGCGGGTGCACCTCCTGGGGCTCGGCGATCATCGCTTCGATCGGCTCCCACTGCTGCTCGTTCACCACGTTCACGACGATGGCGATGGCGACCACCACGGCGACCACCGCCGCGACGGCGCCGCCGATCATGGTGAACCGGCGACGCTTGGCGGTCGCGTCGGCCTCCGTCGGCGGCTGCCAGCCCGCGTAGGAGGCCTCAGGCGCGTAGCCGTGCACCGCCGGGAACGAGTGCGCAGAACCGTTGCGCGCGGCAGGGAACGGCGACGGCGGCTGCGGCGACCCGGCTGGTGCATGCCCCGGCGCGTCGGGCTGGTACTGCGGCGGTGCGGCGGGCGTCGGGAACGGGCTCGGCGGCGCAGCGGGCGGCGGGCCGTGCCCGGCGGGCGGCGCGAAGAGCTCCGCCGGATCGGCGTGCGCCTCGCCCGCGGGCGTCGGGTCGGCCTCGGCGGGCGCTTGCTGCTCGCCGGGCTCGCCCGTCGGGCCGGCGGCCGGCGCGCCCTCGACAGCGGCCTGGTCCTGGGCTTCCTGGTCGTCGGCCGGCGCCGTCTCGCCGGCGACGGTGCGCGGCCCG
This sequence comes from Promicromonospora vindobonensis, assembly GCF_042685865.1. Lineage (NCBI taxonomy): Bacteria > Bacillati > Actinomycetota > Actinomycetes > Micrococcales > Promicromonosporaceae > Promicromonospora > Promicromonospora vindobonensis. The sequence continues at coordinate 2,671,880 of NZ_JBHUOG010000001.1, forward strand.
ATCTCCTTCTTGTGCGCCGCGGTGATCGCGGCGAAGGAGAGCGCCTTGAAGTCGAACGGCTCGTCGAGGACCGGGGCAGTCGCACTGTCCGACGACGTCCGGGAGCTGGGCTCGCCCGCCCCGGCGGAGCTCGTCGTACCAGCCTGGTCGGTGTCGGTGTCGGTGTCGGTGTCGGTGTCGGTGTCGGTGTCGGCCGACGGTGCGGCCGGGGCCGTCGCGCTCTCGGCCGGCGCGGCCGGCTCGGCGGGCGGGGCGGCGGACGTGGCTGCGGGCGTCGGCGTGGGTGCGGGTGCCGCGGGCTGTGGCCGCGCGGCGACCGGCACGATGCTGATCTCCTCCGTGGGTGCCTCTGTGCGCTTCGGGCGGTTCGGAGGTTCAGGGCTGACCGTGCGCCCAGAGGCTTCAGCGGCCTCAGCAGCCTCAGCCGCCTCAGCGGCCTCAGCCGCCTCAGCGGGCTTCGCGTCGGCGTCCGGCCCGGCAGGTCCGTTCTGCACCGATGCGGGTGCGGCAGGCGCCTCCGCAGCGGGCACCGCTGCCTCGGGGGCCTCCGCGTCCTGCGCCTCGGACGCTGCTGTGGGCACCTCGGCGGCAGCCTCGGCGGGCTCCGACCGCGCGATCGCCGGAGCCGATCCGGCGGGCGCGGCCGGCGCCGTAGGCTCGACGGCGTCCGCGTCGGAGGCGGCCTCAGGCGAGGTCTTCGCGGCTGGCGCGGCGTCCGTCGACGGCTCGTCGGCGCCGCCCTCGGCAGCTCCAGCGCCCCCGGCTTCCGCCGCCTCAGCTGTCTCCGCCCCAGCTGTCTCGGCGGTCTCCACCTCGGCCGTCTCCGCCGCCCCGGCCTCAGCCGTCTCTGCCTCGGCCGTCGCCGCCTCAGCAACGTCGGCAGCCGCGCTCGGGGCCTCGCCGTAGGTCGACGCTTCGTCGACCTCTGGCGCGTCGGCATCCTCTGGCGCCGCGTCGTCCACGCCGTCGTTCGTGGCACCGTCGACGGTGTCTGGCGCGGGATCCTGCTCCGCCTCGACCGCGGACGCCGTCTCGACAGGATCCGTGGCAGGGATCTTGGCGACTTCAGTGGCGGCCGGGGACTGGTCGGGCGTCGACGTCATGCAGGTTAACTTACCGACATTCGGCAACGACCTTGGCACGAGGAGGGCACACGCTCCGGGTGCACTCCATTTATGGACAATTTCACCCGCTGATTTCCCCATCGCTGGTGGAACCTCGGAGCGCCCTGCCCCGTACAGGTGACATGTCAGTCGGTCAGGTCGACGATCACGGGGACGTGGTCGGACGCGCCCTTGCCCTTGCGCTCGTCCCGGTCGATCACGGCGGCCGACGCGCGCCCGGCGAGCGCAGGCGACGCCCAGCAGAAGTCGATGCGCAGGCCCTTGTTCCGGGGGAAGGCGAGCTGTTGATAGTCCCAGTAGGTGTAGGTGTGTTCCTCCGGGAGAAACTTCCGCGTCAGCTCCGTGTACCCGGCTTCACCGAACGCATCGAAGGCGGCGCGTTCCGGTAGGGAGACGTGGGTCTTGCCCTCGAACGCCGTGGCGTCGTACACGTCGGTGTCGAGCGGGATCACGTTCCAGTCCCCCATGAGCGCGACGGCGTCACCGGCGTCCGCCCAGCTCTGCGCCGCGGTGCGCAGGGCCTCCAGCCAGGCCAGCTTGTAGGTGTAGTGCGGGTCACCCAGCGCGCGGCCGTGCGGCACGTACAGGCTCCACACGCGGACCCCGCCGCAGGTGGCGCCGATCGCACGGGCCTCGACCGGCGGGACGACGTCGAGCAGCAGGTCCGGGCCGTCCTCGATGATCGTCTTCGCGAATCCCGGCTGCTCCGGGAAGTGGGTGGCGACGTCATGGAGGCCTACGCGCGACGCGATCGCGACACCGTTCCACTGCGACAGCCCGAAATGGGCCACCTGGTACCCGGCAGCCTCGAACGCCGCCGTGGGGAACTGGTCGTCCCGGCACTTGGTCTCCTGGATCGCCAGGACGTCGGTCTCCGACCGGTCGAGAAAGGCCAGCACGCGGTCGACACGCGAGCGGATCGAGTTGACGTTCCAGGTGACGAGGCGCACCCGGACAGCGTACGTGCGGTCCTCGGACGGCGGGCAAGCCGGCGGACCGCGCCGCCTACCGTCGGCAGGCCGGCGTCGCTGTGATCCCCGCCGCACTTCTCGGGCCCTGACCAGCGAGAGGTTCACCCCGACTACGCTGGCTTCGTGCAGATCCTCACCGGGCGCCGTGCCGTCGGCACCGTCGCCGTCCTCACCTCCGTGGCACTGGCTGGGTGCTCCGCCGGGAGCTCGACCGGCGCAGGCGAGGGCGAGGCACGCACCGACGTCGTCGTCGGCCTGACCGGGGAGCCGACCAACCTCGACTTCACGACCACGTCGGGGTCGGCCATCCCGCAGCTGCTGATGAACAACGTGTACGAGGGCCTGGTGACGATCGACCAGGAAGGGGCGGTCCAGCCGCAGCTCGCCGAGTCGTGGGAGGTCAACGGGGACCGCACCGTCTACACGTTCACGCTGCACGACGGCGTGACGTTCTCCGACGGTTCGCGGTTCACCGCTGACGACGTCGTCGCCTCCATCGACCGCGTCAAGGAGGACTGGACGCTGAGCCTGAAGTCCAAGATGGACGTGGTGGCGAAGGCCGAGGCGACGAGCGACACCGAGGTCGCGGTCACGCTGAAGCGCCCGAGCAACGCGTGGCTGTTCGACATGGGCACGTCCGTCGGGGCCATGTTCCCGGACGACCTGTCCGCCGACCTGGCGACCGAGGCCGTCGGCACCGGCCCCTACACGATCGAGGAGGTCGCGACCGGCGAGCACATCACCCTCGCGGCCCGTGACGACTACTGGGGTGAGACGTCCGCGATCGAGGACATCACCGTGCGCTACTTCGCGGACGCCAACGCCCAGGCGAACGCGGTCCGCGCCGGAGACATCGACATGGCGTACAATCTGCAGACCCCCGACCTGCTGGCCGGCCTCGAGCAGAACGAGGAGCTGCAGGTCATCGACGGCACGTCGACGGGCGAGGTGCTGCTCGCGCTGAACAACACCGAGCCGCCCTTCGACGACCTCAGGGTGCGCCGCGCCGTCATGTACGCGATCGACCGGCAGGCGGTCCTCGATACGGCGTGGGCCGGGCACGGAGAGCTCATCGGCTCGATGGTGCCGCCGACCGACCCGTACCACCAGGACCTGACCGGCGCCTACCCGTACGACCCGGACCAGGCCAGGGAGCTGCTGGAGGAAGCCGGCGCCGAGGACCTGAGCATCACGTTCGACGTCCCGACCCGTCCCTACGCCGAGGCAGTCGCCCAGGTGGTCGTGTCACAGCTCCAGGACGTCGGTATCGACGCGACGATCGTGCCGGCCGAGTTTCCCGCCGTCTGGCTGGACAAGGTCTTCACCAAGCACGACTACCAGATGTCGGTGATCCTCCACACCGAGGCCCGGGACCTGCTGACGATCTTCGGTGACCCCGACTACTACATCGGCTACGACAACCCGCAGCTCGCCGAGGTCGCCCAGGAGGCCGACCGGGGCAGCCCGGACGAGTACGTCGCAGGCATGCAGCAGGTCGCCCGGATGATCGTCGACGACGCGGCGAGCAACCCGCTGTTCCTCTTCCCCAACACGGTGGTGGCGGACGCCCGTCTGACGGGCATCGCAGCGAACGCGACCACGGAGTCGATGGACCTGACCGGCCTGCGCTGGTCCGACGGCTGACGCGGCCGACGCGCCGGACACCACCCGTGGCCAGACACCTCGCCTCGCACCTCGCCCAGCTCGTCGCCACGCTCCTCGTGGCGACGGCGGCGATCTTCGTGCTGCTACGGGTGCTGCCCGGTGACCCGGCGGTCGTCGCGCTCGGGATCGAGGCGTCCCCCGAGGCGCTCGCCGCCTGGCGCGCCGAGCACGGCACGGACGGGCCGGTGCTCAGCCAGTACCTGGAGTGGGTCGGTGGCCTGCTCACCGGGGACCTCGGCACCAGCTACGTGACGGCACAGGACCTGACGCCGCTGGTCGCGGACCGGGTCCAGGTGACGGGCATCCTCGTGCTGCTCGGCATGCTGATCGCCCTGGTGGTGGCGGTGCCGGTGGGTACGCTCGCCGCCGTCTGGCACCGGAACGCCGGTGGCGTGACGCTCTCCGCGGTGAGCCAGGTGGGCGTTGCCGTGCCGAACTTCCTGGTGGGGGTGCTCCTCGTGGCGCTGTTCGCGGTGCGGCTGGGCTGGCTGCCCTCAGGAGGCTGGACGGCGCCCGCCGACGGTCTCGGGGAGTTCTGGCGGCACGTCCTGCTGCCGGCGGTCGCGCTGGGGTCGGTGCAGGCCGCGATCATCACCCGGTACGTGCGCAGCGCCGTGCTGGAGATCATGCGGGAGGACTTTCTCCGCACCGCCCGCGCCAAGGGGCTCACGTTCACCGGCGCGCTCGTACGACACGGGCTGCGGAACGCCGGAGTGCCGATCGTGACCGTCGTGGGCGTGCAGATCGCGTCGATGCTGATCGGCGCCGTCGTGATCGAGCGGGTGTTCGCGGTACCCGGCCTCGGCAGCCTGCTGCTGGACTCGGTGGGCAACCGCGACCTGCTCGCCGTGCAGTCGATAGTGGCGGTGCTCGTGCTGCTGGTGGTGCTGCTGAACTTCCTGGTCGACCTGGCCTACACCCTGCTGGACCCGCGGCTCAGGAGGACGTCATGAGCGATCCGGCCACGACCGCCGTCGGCCCGCCGCTGCCGAACCTCGGACCTGCCACGGAGCCCCGGCGCCCCGGCAGGCACCCCCAGCTCGTGATCGGCACGGTGCTCGTCGGGTTGGTCGTCGCCACGGCCCTGGTGTCGCTGGTCTGGACGCCGTACGACCCGGAGCATGCGGGCGCCGAGCGGCTCCTGCCGCCGGGGGCCGAGCACTGGTTCGGCACCGACCGGTTCGGCCGCGACGTATTTTCACAGGTCATGGCCGGTGCGCAGGTCACATTGCTGGTGGGCGTCGTCGCGGTGGGGATCGCCGCGGTGGTCGGCGTACCGCTCGGCGTGCTCGCGGGGATGCGCGGCGGGCGCCTCGGCGCGCTCCTGATGCGGGGCAGCGACATCCTCCTCGCGTTTCCCGGCCTCCTGCTCGCGATCGTGCTGGGTGCCGTCTACGGCGCGGGCACGGTGACGGCGATGGTCGCGCTCGGCATCGGCTCGATCCCGGCCTTCGCCCGCGTCGCCCGCAGCGGGACCCTCCAGGTCATGCGGTCCGACTACGTGCTCGCCGCCCGGGCGGCGAACCGTGGGGAGGCGGCGATCGCGGCGCGGCACGTGCTGCCCAACATCGCGGGCACCGTGCTGGTGCAGTGCTCGGTGAACTTCGCGATAGCAGTGCTCGCGGAGGCCGGCCTGTCCTTCCTCGGCCTCGGCACGCCCCCGCCGACCCCGTCGTGGGGCCGCATGCTGCAGGAGTCGCAGCAGTTCCTCGGCGTCGCGGACCATCTCGCGATCGTGCCAGGCGTCGCCGTCGCGGTCGCGGTGCTCGGGTTCAACCTGCTGGGCGACGGGCTGCGCGACGTGCTCGACCCGAGGCTCTCCGCGACCTCGCCCGCGCCGGAGCCTTCCTCTGTGGTCGCCCGGCAGGCCACGGAACCGCCGGCCGAGGCCGCGTCTGCGCCCCAGGCCGAGCCTGTCGGGAGCCCCGCCCTCGACCTCCGCGACCTCACCGTCCGCACGGACGCCGGCCGCCGGCTCCTCTCCGACGTCTCCCTGCGCGTCGGCCCGGGCGAGCGCGTCGGCCTGATCGGCGAGTCGGGTTCCGGCAAGACCCTGACGGCCCTCGCCGCGCTCGGCCTGCTGCCCGACGGCGTGGCGGCGACCGGGCACGTCGCCCTCCACGGGGTGCCGGGAAACCTCCTGGACCGGGGCGAGAGCGCTCTGGCGCGGCTGCGCGGCCAGGCGATCTCGATGGTGTTCCAGGAACCGATGACTGCCCTCAACCCGCTGATGCGGGTGGGCAGGCAGGTCGCCGAGACGATGACCGTGCACGGCACCGCGCACCCTGCCGCGGCGGCGCGCACCGCGGAGCTGCTGGCCGAGGTGGGTCTGCCCGACGGCGCCGCCCGGCGCTACCCGCACGAGCTGTCGGGCGGGCAGCGGCAGCGGGTGGTGCTGGCGATGGCCCTGGCCAACGACCCAGCGGTGCTCGTGGCGGACGAGCCGACGACGGCCCTCGACGTCACGGTGCAGCGCCAGGTGCTGGACCTCATGGTGCGACTCGTCGAGGACCGGGGTGCGGGCCTCCTGTTCATCACGCACGACCTCGCGGTGGTGTCCCAGGTCTGCGAGCGGGTGGTGGTGCTGCTCGACGGGGCGGTGGTCGAGGAGGGTCCGGTCGCCCAGGTCTTCGCCGACCCGCGGCACGCGTACACGAGGCGGCTGCTGGCGGCGTCGACGCTCGAGCCGAGGACGGCAGGGGCCGTGAGCGGGACGGCGGAGCCGGCGTCGGCGCGGGTGGACGAGCCAGGGTCGGCGGAGGGGACCGTGAGCGGGCCGGCCGCCGTCGGGCAGGAGCCGCTCATCCGCGTGGAGGACGTGACCCGGACCTACTCACGGCGCGGCCAGACGGTGAACGCGCTGCAGGGGGTCTCCCTGGAGGTCCTGGAGGGACAGCGGTTCGGCATCGTAGGGGAGTCCGGGTCGGGCAAGTCGACGCTGCTGCGGATCGTGGCAGGGCTGGACCGGGCGACGTCGGGCAGGGTGAGCAGTGCGGGTGTGGACCTGAGCCCGCGCGCCGGGCTCCGGCGCGACGCCCGGCCGACGGCGTCGGGCGAGCTGGGCGACCTGCGTGCCGCTCTCCAGCTCGTCTTCCAGGACCCGTACGGCTCGCTCGACCCGCGCATGACCGTCGGCGACATCGTGGCCGAGCCGCTCCTGAACCCGGCGAACGTGCGCGAGGGTGGCCCGCGGACGGCGTCCGCCCGGCGCTCCGCCGTGCGCGAGATGCTGGACGCCGTGGGCCTGCCGCTCGATGCCACGGAGCGGTACCCGCACCAGTTCTCGGGCGGGCAGCGGCAGCGGATAGCCATCGCGCGAGCCCTGGTGTGCCGGCCACGCATCCTCGTGGCGGACGAGCCGGTCAGCGCGCTCGACGTCTCCGTCCGGCAGCAGGTGCTGGACCTGCTCGCGCGCCTGGCGGACGAGCACTCCCTGACCCTGCTGCTCGTGTCGCACGACCTGGGTGTGGTCCGGCACGTCTGCGACCACGTCGCGGTGATGCGCGACGGCCGGATCGTGGAGCAGGGGCTCACCGCCCAGGTCTACGACGACCCGCAGCACGAGTACACCCGCCGCCTTCGCGAGGCGACCCCCGTGCTGACCCGCTGACCTGCCGGGCCGGGGACGCGTGCGAATCGCGAAGTCGGGAATCGTCGAGGTCTGTTACCCCGGCGCCCGAGCGGACATTGCAGAGACGTGACGACCCTACGAGGCCTGTCCGACGGCGATCCCCCGTCGGACGAGGACCGGATCAGCGAGCTCTGGCGCTCCTACGCCTGGCGAGTTCAGGCGTACGCGTTGCGCCACGTGGACCCGCACGACGCACAGGAGGTGGTGTCCGAGACCTTTCTGGTTGCCTGGCGCCGCCTGACAAACCTTCCCGGTGACCCGCTGCCCTGGCTCCTGGTGGTGGCGCGCAACGTGGTGCGCAACCAGCGCCGCGCTGCCCGACGGCGGAGCGCGGCCGAGGAGCAGCTCGTCCGGCTGGAGCGCGTCGCCCGGGTGACCGAGGACCCCGTGCGCACGGTGAGTCGGCGGGACGCGATCGCCGCACTGCTCCGTCTCGCGCCGAAGGACCGCGAAGCGCTCCTGCTGACCGGGTGGGACGGACTCACGCCGGCGGACGCGGCGCAGGTGGCCGGTTGCTCGGTCCCCGCGTTCAAGATGCGGCTGTCCAGGGCGCGCCGCCGGCTCGAGTCCGCGGGCGCGCTCCTTGATCCGACCTCGTCGGTCGAGGGCGTCAAGGGCGTCCAGGGCGTCGTGCCCCCACCGGGCCGGGCCGTCGACGCGCCCGCAGTCACCGACCGAGCCGTGAGGAGAGCCCGATGAACCGCACGTCGTACGACACCCTGCGCGACCTGGCCCCGACCGAACCGGTGGATGCCGAAGGACTCGAGGTCGCCCGCGCGGCCTTCGACCGAGGCCTGCGCACCGAGACCGTCGGAGCCGCGTTCCCCGTCGTCGGCCGGGGGGACCGCATGAGCCGGCGTGCCGGACGCCCTGGCCGCGTCCTCGTCGCGGTGACGGCGAGCGTGCTGCTGATCGGTGCAGGGGTGGCCGGAGCGGTCCTGATCAGGGACATCGCGCAGCCCGCGGAGTCCGGTCCACCGGTCGGCGGTCCAGACCCCCTGACGGGTTCGACCGTGCCGCCGCCGTCGGCATCGCCAGAGGACGGGCCGGCCGTGCAGTGTGACGACCTCAGCATGAGCACCGACATGACTCCGGAGATCCCCTCGTCGGAGTGGCCGGACCTGATGGAGCACGGCTGGACGCTGCCGGACGTCCCGGTGACGGCGCCGCCGACCCTGCAGGGAGCGCCGGCAGAGTGCGCTGGTGCGACCGCAGCCGTCGTCTTCGCCGACCCGGCGGACGACCGGGCCGTCGTCGTCTACGAACGGCTCCCGGGTCTCCCGCCGGCCCCCGACCGGCCCTTGGCCGAGGCGGAGGTGGGGACGGTCGGCTCGGGGGATCACCATGTGGCCTGGACGGACGAGGCCGGTCACCAGTGGTACGCCGACGCCGGCGGAGTCTCGGTCGAGGAGTTCCGCGCCATCCTGGGCAGCCTGGACTACGGCGCGGACGCTTCGGTGACGGGGCCGGTGCCCGACGGGTTCGAACGGGTCGAGACACCGGAGATCGCACCCGGCACGACGCTCCACCTCTGGCGGATGTGGCACAACGAGAGCCTGCCGTACCTGTGGGCGTCGTGGCCCGCCACCATGCCGATCGAGGCGGCGCTCGCGGACGGGCGCGACTACACCGCCGTGGAGTTCGACGGCGGGATCGCCCTCTACAGCGAAGGCATACCGGGTCTGTCGGCCAACCCCCCGAGCCTGCGGTGGGAGAAGGACGGCGTCCGCTTCTGGCTCTCGGACGCCGGAGCGGACCTGGAGACGCTGAAGGCGCGCGCCCGGTCGGTCCGGCCCCTCGATCTAGACGACCCGGAGCTCGCGCCGTACCTGAATCGCTGACCACCACCGAACCGCCTACCGCGACGAGAACGGGGTTGTGTCCCATCCGGGTCCGGCAGCGAACACAACCCCGTTCTCGTCGCGATTGCGAACCTCCCCGGTCCGGTAGCCTCCAGTTCGACATGAGCGAGCAGATGCGTGACACCGATCGGGCAGACGATGGGTCAGCGCACGTTGGCAAGGCCCCGATCCGCGTGATCTTCGTGCCAGGGCTGGGCGACCGGCTGCCGCCCCTCGTGCACCTCCAGCGCGAAGCGCTGCGCACGTGGCGCGCCCTGGGCGTTCGCACCACGATGTTCCGCGTCCGCTGGTCCTCCGACGCGTCGTTCCAGGACCGCCTGGACCGGCTAGACGAGATGGTCGAGCGCTACGAGCAGCGCGGAGAGCGGGTGGCGCTCATGGGCGCGTCCGCGGGGGCCGGCGCCGTCCTGGCCGCCTACGCCCGACGCCGCTCGATCGTCGCCGTCGTGATCATCGCAGGGAAGTTCCTCGAGCCGGAGGACATCATCAGGCCCGTGCTCGAACGCAACGCGCCGTTCGCGCAGTCCCTGTCGGCAGTGCCGAAGCTGCTGGAGGAGCTGGGCCCGGACGACCGCGCACGGATCCTCAGCCTGCGCTCCGCGAGGGACGGCGTGGTCGACGACGAGGACACGCTGCTCGAGGGCGCCGTGAACGAGACGATGCGCGTGGTGGGTCACGTCATCGCCATCGGGTACGCGCTGATGTTCCGGGCCCGGCGGGTGGTGCGCTTCCTGCGCGAGGTCGTGACGGACTGACCGCAAGATCGGTACGGCCCGCGCGGTGAAGGTCTCGTGGCACAAGATCGGCAGGGTACTGGGCACGACGGGTGAGGCCGCGCGGCAGCGCTGCACCAAGCACAACAGCGCGGCTTACCCACACTTCAGCAACCGTGCGCGCCGGGCCCTTGCCGCCGCAGCCAAGGCCTCCGCACACTCTGGCTATGACGACCTCCCAGGACACCTCCGCCGCCGTCGCGCACTTCACCGAGCGGCTCACCTTCGAGACCGACGTCGCCGACGTCCACGCCGACCTGGCCGCCGGCGTCCAGTTCACCCTCGTCGATGCCCGCTCCCAGGAGTCGTGGGACCAGGGCCACGTCCCCGGCGCGGTGCACCTGCCCGGCGGCAAGGTCAGGCTGCGTGCCGAGCAGACCATCGACCGGGACCTGCCGGTCGTCACCTACTGCTGGGGTCCCGGCTGCAACGCCGCGACCAAGGCAGCGCTCGAGTTCGCGAAGCTCGGCTACCAGGTCAAGGAGATGCTCGGCGGGTTCGAGTACTGGGTGCGCGAGGGCTTCGCCTACGAGACGGCGACGGGCCGGGTCCAGCCGGACCCGGACCCGCTGAGCTCCCCGGTCTGACGGACGCAACGCGGAAGGTCCGCTTCCAGAATGCGATCTGGCATGGTTCGTACGCCGGACCCATGCCAGATCGCATTCTGGAAGCGGACCTTCTGTGGCCCGGCTCTAGCTCGGCCGGTAGCGGTTCTCCGGGCGGCCCGTCGCTCCGTACCGCGGGCTGACCTGCGCGTGGCCCTCGGCGACCAGGTGCTCCAGGTACCGGCGGGCACTGACCCGGGACATCCCGACCGCCTCGGCGACCTCGGCCGCCGACGCGTCCCTGACGGCGGACGTGCCCGGTCCGTCCGCCGAACCCCGCCCAGCCGGACCATCCGGTCCGCCCGGGTCCGCGCACAGCCGGACGAGCGCCTCGTGGACCAGGGTGCGGCTCCGCTCGGAGAGCCCCTTTGGCGGCAGCGTCGTGGCGGACCGCGGGCCCGCGAGCAGCTGGTCCACCTCTTCCTGACCGAGCGTGTCCTGGGCCCGCCGCACGTCCTCGCGCCGCTGCCACACCTCGTCGAGCCGTTCGCGCAGGGTGGCGGCGGTGAACGGCTTGACGAGGTAGGCGACGACACCGCCGGCCATGGCCTGCCGCACGCTGTCGAGCTCGCGGGCGGCGGTCGTGGCGACGACGTCGACGGGCGGGCCGGGCAGCAGCCGCAGCCGGCGCAGCACGTCGAGCCCGCCGATGTCGGGCAGGTGCAGGTCGAGCAGCACCAGGTCCGGGCGCAGCGCTGCCGCCAAGCGCAACGCATCGGCGCCGTTCCGGGCCTCGCCCACCACCACGAACCGCGGGTGGCTCTCCACGAAGCCCCTGTGCACGACGGCGACGGCAGGGTCGTCCTCGACGATGAGCGTCCGTGCCCGCTCCGTCATGGTGTCGCCTCCCCCGCCGTGGCGGCACCGGCCGCAGCGACCCCGGCGGGCGCCCCGGCGGCCGCGCCGGAGCCCGCAGCCCGGGAGCGCCCGCCCGCCGACGGCAGGGGCAGCTCGACAGCCATCCGCGCGCCGCCGAGGTCGCCGGTGCCGATCACCACCTCGCCGTCGCGCCGGTCCACCACCCGCCTGACCAGCGCCAGGCCGATGCCGCGGCTGTGCTCCCTCATCCCGGGCACCTTCGTGGAGAACCCGGCCTTGAACACCTGGTGGTGCAGGTGGGCGGGCACACCAGGACCGTCGTCGTCGACCCGCAGGCGCAGGTGCGTGCCGTCCGCGAGCAGCAGCACCCGGATCCGCCCGTCCGGGGCCGTCGCGTCGACCGCGTTGTCGATCAGGTTCCCGAGCACGATGAGCGCGTCCGTGTGCAGCGACGAGGCGTCCGGCGTGGCCGGTGCTTCGAGGGCGGACGCGTCGTCGACCTCGAGGATCACGCCGCGCTCGCGCGCCGTGACCGCCTTCACCAGGAGCAGCGCCGCGAGCTCGGGCGACCGTACGCCCGGCGCGACCGCCGACGAGGTGAGCAGCCCGCCGTAGCCCGACCGCTCGATGAACGCGACGGCCTCCTCGGTGCGACCCAGCTCGAGCAGCCCCGAGATCACGTGGACGGTGTTGGCGAACTCGTGCGACTGGGACCGCAGGGCGTCGGTGAGGCCGCGGGTCTCCAGGAGGCCTGCGATGTCCTCGGGCTCGAGCAGGTAGATGCGACGGCGGACCAGACGGGTCACCCACGCGGCGCAGAGCACACCGACCGCTGCGGCGGCAGCGAGCGCGCCGAGCAGCCAGCCCCGGTCGTCGGTCAGGTCCGCGCGCAGCTCGGACTCGAGGATCCCGACGCTGGCGGTGCCGATCACCGGCGCGGTCGAGGCGTCGTCGGCCGCGTCCCCGTAGACGGGCACCTTGACGCGCCACGACGTGCCGAGCGTGCCGGTCTGCGTTCCCGTCCACACCCGACCTGACAGGGGTACGGAGGGGTCGGTCGAGACCCGCTGCCCGATCTGCTCGGGGTCGGGATGGGAGTAGCGCAGGCCGTCGTCGTCGGTGACGACCACGTAGGTGACCTCGGACGCCTCACGGATGACCTCGGCGATCGGCTGGATCGTCGCGGAGGGGTCCGCGTCGTCGAACGCGTCCTGGATGGCGGGCAGCCGCGCCACCGACTGTGCCACCCCTGCCATCCGGTCGACATAGGCCTCGCGGAGCTGGCGCTCCTGCAGGGCGGAGGCCACGAAGCCTGTGGTGCAGACGAGCACGAGCACGATGACGACCTGCAGCACCAGCAGCTGCGCCCGGAGCGTCATCGCTCTTCTCACGGACGCCAGTGTGCACCGGGTAGCGGCCGGTGCGGTAGCCGGGAGCCGGGACCGAAACGACCACAACCTTCGTTGCGACCACAACCCGGCCCCCGAGGCGGGCGCTCCCTACGCTCACGCCGAGGTGGACCGAGGGCCGTCGACGCAGCCGGCTCCGGGTACACGCATCCGCCGCATTCACTCAAGGGAGAAGACATGCGCATCATGCGAACCGGGGCCGCCCCGGTCGGAATCGTCCTGGCACTGGCCCTGACCGGCTGCTCCAGCCTGGAAGCGAACGGCGGTGGGGGTGGCGACGCCGCCATCGACGAGCTCAGCATCGTGGTCCCCGCGGGGCCGGGCGGTGGCTGGGACCAGACCGGCCGCTCGATGCAGGCCGACCTGCAGGACGAGGGCCTGGTCGGCACCGCGACGGTGACCAACGTCGACGGGGCGGGCGGCACGGTCGGCCTCGCGAACATCGCCAACGCCACCGACCCGAACACGCTCCTGGTGATGGGGCTGGTGATGGTGGGTGCCGTCGAGACCAACCAGTCGCAGGCCCGGATCGAGGACACCACCCCGATCGCGCGCCTCACCGAGGAGCAGGAGGTGGTGGTGGTCCCGGCCGAGTCGCCGTACGAGACCATCGACGACCTGGTCGCCGACATCGAGAAGAACGGCAAGGACGTCGCCATCACCGGCGGGTCCGCCGGCGGCACCGACCACATCCTCGCCGGCATGCTGCTCAAGGCAGCCGGCATGCCGGCGAAGGACGTGGCGAGCAGCCTCAACTACGTCGCGTACTCCGGTGGGGGCGAGTCCCTTGCCGCCCTGCTCGGCAACAACGTCGACGCGGGCATCTCCGGCATCAGCGAGTACGCCGAGCAGGTCGAGGCAGGCGAGCTGCGGGCGCTCGCGGTCTCCGGCGAGGAGCGCGTCGACGCGCTCCCGGACACGCCGACCCTCACGGAGGCAGGCTACGACGTCGTCCTGACCAACTGGCGCGGCGTGGTCGCCCCCGGCTCGATCGACGACGCCGACAAGGAGGCGCTGACCGCTGCCGTCACCGAGCTCGCCGAGTCGGACGCGTGGCAGGCCACGCTCGAGGAGAAGGACTGGGACGACGCCTTCCTCGCCGGTGACGAGTTCGACTCGTACCTCGACGAGAACATCGCGGAGATCCAGGTGGTGCTCCAGGACATCGGGCTCGTCCAGTGAGACCGGAAACCCTCGAGCCGGCGGCGGACCAGAAGCCCCGCCGCCGGTGGGGAGAGCTCGTGCTGGCTCTCGCCACCACGGCCCTCGGCGCGTACGTCCTGGTGGCCGCAGGCAGCATCACCGTCCCTGGCTCGACCAACACGCTCGGCCCGCGCGCCTTCCCCTACCTGGTCGGAGGCATGCTCGTCGCCGCGGGAGCGGTGCTCGTCGTCCTCGTCCTGAGCGGCAGGGCCGGTGAGGAGGAGGGCGGCGAGGACGTCGACCCCACCGTCCGGACGGACTGGCTGACGGTGGTGCTGATCGTCGCCATCCTGGTCGTCCACGTCTTCGCGATCAACGTCATCGGCTGGCCGTTCGCCGCCGCGATCCTGTTCGCGGGCGCCGCGATGGTCCTGGGGGCTCGGCCCTGGTGGCGTGCCGCCCTGGCCGGGCTCGTGCTCGGCCTGGTCATCCAAGCGATCTTCGGTGGGCTGCTGGGGCTCTCGCTCCCGGCCGGCCCGCTCCTGGAAGGGGTGCCGTTCCTCCGTGGATAACTTCTCCGCGCTGCTCGAGGGGTTCGCGACGGTCCTGCACCCCGCGTACCTCCTGTACGCGCTGTTCGGCGTGTTCATCGGGACGGCGGTCGGTGTGCTGCCCGGCATCGGCCCGGCCATGACGATCGCCCTGCTCCTGCCGCTGACCTACTCCCTCGAGCCGACGGCGGCGATCATCGTCTTCGCCGGCATCTACTACGGCGGCATGTACGGCGGGTCGACGACGTCGATCCTGCTCAACACACCCGGCGAGTCGTCATCGATCGTGACGGCGATCGAGGGCAACAAGATGGCCCGTGCCGGACGCGGCGCTGCTGCGCTCGCCACCGCGGCCATCGGCTCGTTCGTCGCTGGCTCCCTCGCCACGGTGGCGCTCACGTTCGTGGCGCCGGTGGTCGCCCGCTGGGCGGTCCAGCTCGGCGAGCCCGACTACTTCGCGCTCATGGTGGTCGCGTTCATCACCGTGGGCGCGCTCCTCGGGTCCTCGGTCCCGCGCGGGCTCGCCTCGCTCTCCCTCGGCCTGTTCCTCGGCCTGGTCGGCACGGACACCCTGACCGGCCAGCAGCGCTTCACGTTCGGCGTGCCCAACCTGGCCGACGGGATCGACGTCGTCGTGGTCGCCGTCGGGCTGTTCGCGGTCGGGGAGGCCCTGTACGTGGGCTCCCGGATGCGGCACGGGCCCATCAAGGTGATCCCGATCGAGAAGGGCTGGCGCTCCTGGATGAAGCGGGACGACTGGCGTCGCTCCTGGAAGCCGTGGCTGCGCGGCGCTGCGATCGGGTTCCCCGTCGGCACCATCCCGGCGGGCGGGGCCGACGTCGCGACCTTCCTCTCCTACGCCTCCGAGCGTCGGCTCGCCGGCAAGGAGCGGCGGAAGGAGTTCGGCAAGGGCGCCATCGAGGGCGTGGCCGGTCCGGAGGCGGCGAACAACGCCGCGGCGGCCGGCGTGCTGGTCCCCCTGCTCACGCTGGGCCTGCCCACGACCGCGACCGCCGCGATCATGATCGTCGCGTTCCAGTCCTACGGCATCCAGCCCGGCCCGATGCTGCTGCAGAACGAGTCGGCGATGGTCTGGGCGCTGGTGGCGAGCCTGTACCTCGGTAACCTGATGCTGGTGGTGCTGAACCTGCCGCTCGTCGGAATGTGGGTGCGCGTGCTGCGCATCCCACGGCACTACCTGTACGCGGGCATCATCCTGTTCGGCGCGCTCGGCTCGTACGCGCTGAACTTCTCGCCGGTCGACGTGCTGCTCCTCGTGCTGATCGGCCTGGTCGGGTTCTTCATGCGGCGGTACGGCTACCCCGTCGCGCCGTTGGTGGTCGGCATGATCCTCGGCCCGATGGCGGAGGACCGGCTGCGCCGCTCCCTCGCGATCAGCCAGGGCGACCTGACCTACCTGGTGACCAGCCCGTTCGCCGCCAGCGCCTACGTGGCGATCGTGGTGCTGCTGGCCGTAGGGATCTGGCTGAAGCGCCGGGAGCGTGCCGAGGCCTAGGGTGCCGCTATGAGCACAGCACTGATCACCGGCGGGTCGGCCGGCCTGGGTCTCGAGTTCGCGCGGCAGCTCGCGGCGCGAGATCACGACCTGGTGCTGGTGGCGCGCGACGAGAACCGGCTGAACGAGGTCGCCGAGGAGCTCCGCTCCGCCCATGGCGTGGCGGTCGAGGTGCTCCCGGCGGACCTCTCGGTGCCCGACGACGTCGCCCGTGTCGCGCAGCGGCTCGCCGTCGTCGGCGGGCGGCCGGAGGACGGGGCTCTGCGGCCCGTCGGCCTGCTCGTCAACAACGCGGGCTTCGCCACCGCGGCGAGCTTCGCGACGGGCCGGATCACCACGGAGCGTCGCGGGATCGACGTCATGGTGCGGGCGGTCGTCGAGCTGACGCACGCCGCCGTCGGGCAGATGGTGGAACGCGACAGGGGAGCGATCCTGAACGTCGGCTCGGTCGCCGCCCTCACTGCCGGCGGCACGTACGCCGCTGCGAAGGCGTACGTGCGGACCTTCACCGAGTCGCTGGCGGTCGAGCTCAAGGACAGCCGTGTGACGGCCACGCTGCTGTCGCCCGGGTTCACGCACACCGAGTTCCACGCCCGCGCAGGCATCCCCGAGTCGGCGATCGTGCCCGAGTGGGGCTGGCTCGACGCCGAGTACGTGGTCCGGACGGCGCTGGCGGACGTGCGCCGCGGCGTCGTGCTGTCCACGCCGTCGGTGCGCTACAAGCTGGCCTCCGCCGTGCTGCGGGCCGCGCCGCGCTGGGCGGTCCGCGCCGTCGGCAAGTACCGCTGAGCGTCGGCGCGCCACGTATTCTTGCCCCGTGAACGCTGACTTCTCCCCGACCCCGCGCGAGCAGCTGGCCGAGCTCATCAAGGAGCTCGCCGTGGTGCACGGCACGGTGACCCTGTCCTCCGGCAAGGAGGCCGACTACTACGTCGACCTGCGCCGTATCACCCTGCACCACCGGGCCGCCCCGCTCGTCGGGCACGTGCTCCTGGACCACCTCGAGGAGGTAGGGCTCGGTACCGCGGAGATCGACGCCGTCGGCGGCCTCACGCTCGGCGCCGACCCGATCGCGGACGCTCTGCTGCACGCGGCGGCCTCGCGGGGCCAGGACCTGGACGCGTTCGTGGTGCGCAAGGCGGCGAAGGCGCACGGCATGCAGCGCCAGATCGAGGGGCCTGACATCGCCGGGCGCAAGGTCGTCGTCGTGGAGGACACCACGACCACGGGTGGTTCGCCGATCACGGCGATCGAGGCCGCGAGGGCGGCCGGCGCCGAGGTGCTGGGCGTGGCGACGATCGTGGACCGGGCGACCGGCGCGGGCGAGAAGATCGAGGCCCTCGGCGTGCCTTACCACTACCTCTACGGCCTCCAGGACCTCGGGCTCGCCTGAGTAGAGCCTGAGCCGGAGCGGGATCGCAGGCCCGGGCGGCATGAGCCGAGCCTGAACTCTCCAATACCGTAATCCGGGCGTCTCGATATCACTTCCCGTGAAGACTTTTGCCTAGCGCTACTGTATCTTTAGGTTCATGGGGCCATTTGTCGCTTTAGTCCTGCTCGTTGCCGGCGTAGTGACGTTCACCGTTGCCGCGGCACGGGTGATGAGACGCGGCCGTTCGCAGGACGTCGCCCAGTGGGCAGAGGCGAACGGCTGGGAGTACGTGGACAAGGACCCGGCGCTTGCCCAGCGGTGGAGCGGCCGGCCCTTCGGCATCGGCCTTGACCGAGTGGCCCGCGACGTCCTCCGTGGCAACGTCGACGGCCATGACATCGTCTCGTTCACCTATACGTGGCGTGCGGGCTCGTCCGGCGCCGACTCGCGTCGCCGTGGCCTGCGGCGGACGGCACACGTCGTCGCCCTCGACGCGCTGCCCGGCGAGCCGGTGATCGACCTGTCACCAGAGGGCCTCCGCGAGAAGTGGCAGAAGCTCTTCGGCGCCCAGGACGTCCAGATCGACAACCCCGCGTTCGACGGGCAGTGGCTCGTGCGGACCTCTGACGAGGTGTTCGCCCGCCGTGCCCTCGACGCGCGGCTCGCGAACATCGTGATGCTGCCCGACTTCCACGGTTCCCGGCTGCGGATCGAGGGGCCTTCGGTGCTGCTGTGGCGGCCGGGCCGCACCGACGTCACCACGCTGACCGAGCGGTCCAAGCGGGTGGCCGACGTCGCGCGGATCGTGCTCCCGCTGGAGAAGGGCGGTCCGCGCTTCGAGACCGGCGGCACGATCGACGGCTTCGGGATCCCCGGCCTGACCTGAGCCGCGCCTCGGCCTGAGCCGCCCGGGTGGGCGGATCAGACCAGGTCGACGATGTCAGCTATCGAGTTCACCACGTGACTGGGGCGGAACGGGTACTTCTCGACCTCGTCGGCCGACGTCGATCCCGTCAGCACGAGGAACGTCTCCAGGCCCGCCTCCATGCCGCCGAGGATGTCCGTGTCCATGCGGTCGCCCACCATGGCCGTCGACTCCGAGTGCGCGCCGATCAGGTTGAGCGCGGACCGGAACAGCACCGGGTTCGGCTTGCCCACGTAGTAGGGCTGGCGGCCCGTCGCCGCCGCGATCATCGCGGCCACGGAGCCTGCGGCGGGCAGCACGCCCTCCTGCGACGGGCCGGTGACGTCCGGGTTGGTGCAGATGAACCGAGCGCCGCCCACGATCAGCCGGATGGCCCTGGTGATGGCCTCGAACGAGTAGGTCCGTGTCTCGCCGAGCACCACGTAGTCCGGGTCGGACTCGGTGAGGGTGAAGCCGGCCTGGTGCAGCGCCGTCGTCAGTCCGGCCTCGCCGATCGCGTACGCGCTGCCGTTCGGGATCTGGTCCGCGACGAACTGGGCGGTGGCAAGGGCCGACGTCCAGATGTTCTCCTCCGGCACGTCGATCCCGCTGTAGGCGAGCCGGGCGCGCAGGTCGCGCGGCGTGAAGATCGAGTTGTTCGTCAGGACGAGGAAGGGCAGGTCCTTGTCCCGCAGTGCCTTGATGAACTCGGGGCCGCCGGGGAGGGCCGTGCCCTCGTGCACCAGCACGCCGTCCATGTCCGTGAGCCAGGCTTCGGTGGTCCGCTCGATCATGGGCGTCAGCCTAGCGCCAGGCGTGTCGCTGTCGTGGGCGTGCGTCGAGCCCTGCGGTGGGGTCGTAGGCTTCGCGCGTGACCAACCTTGCCCCTGACGACGCGCTCCCCGGGCCGGTTCGCCGCCACGCCGCCCCGTCCACCAAGACGCCCTGGTCCGCCGCACCGGGTAACGCGGTGCGTGGCGGGCTGGTCGGAGCCGCCGAGTCCGTTCCCGGTATCTCCGGCGGCACCATCGCCCTCGTCGTCGGCCTGTACGACGGCCTGCTCGGCGCGGCCAGCCAGCTCGTGCATGCCCTCCGCGAGCTCGTCCAGGGTGTCGTCGGACGCCGCGGCCTGCGGCCGGCCTCCGCGGCGCTGCGCGCGATCGACTGGCCGTTCCTCGTCCCGGTGCTCGCCGGGATGGTCGTGATCCTGTTCGTCTCGCTGAACACGATCGCGCCGCTGCTCGAGTCGAACCCCGTGCCGATGCGCGCGCTGTTCTTCGGCATGATCGCCGTCTCGATCAGCGTCCCGCTGCGGATGATGCCGCACCGGTTCCGGGTGCTCGACGTCGGACTGCTCGTGGCCGGTGCGATCGCCGCCTTCTTCCTGACCGGGCTGCCCGCTGCCGAGCTCACCGACCCACCCCTGTGGCTCGTGTTCGTCGGGGCTGCGGTCGCCATCAACGCGCTCGTGCTGCCCGGTGTCTCCGGGTCGTTCGTCCTGCTCGCCATGGGCCTGTACGTCCCCGTCCAGGCGGCCCTCCACGACCGCGACCTCGCGTTCATCGGTACCTTCATGCTCGGCGCCGCGGTCGGTCTCGGCTCGTTCGTCAAGTTCCTGCACTGGCTGCTGGAGCACCGCCGCCAGGGCACGATGGCGCTGCTCGCCGGCCTCATGCTCGGCTCGCTGCGCGCGCTGTGGCCGTGGCAGGACGAGGCAGGCGACCTGCTGGCCCCGCCCGGAGACCTCATCGTCCCGGTGCTGCTCGCTCTGGTGGGCGCCGCAGTGGTCGCCGTGGCGATCTGGTGGGAGGCGCGGCGGGCACCGCACCCGGCACCGCCCGTCGCGGCGGAATGACCGGCGAGCCCGGCGAGCCCGGCGAGCTGGTGCCGCCGGTGGCCGAGCCGGTGGCCGAGGTCGGCGTCGGCCCCTGGGCCGGCCCTCTGCCCGACGACCCGCGCTACGACCCGGAGCTCCTGGCCGACGGCGACCGCCGGAACGTGGCGGACCAGTACCGGTACTGGTCCGTCGAGGCGATAGTCGCCGACCTGGACACGCGCAGGCATCCTTTCCACGTGGCCATCGAGAACTGGGCGCACGACCTCAACATCGGCTCCGTGGTCCGCACCGCCAACGCGTTCAACGCGGCAGGCGTGCACATCGTCGGCCGACGCCGGTGGAACCGCCGCGGCGCGATGGTCACCGACCGGTACCTGCACGTTGCGCACCACCCGGACGCCGGTGCGCTGGCCGAGTGGGCAGCCGCGGCAGGCCCGACCGCCGGGCTCCCGACCACCGGGCTCCCGATCATCGGCATCGACAACGTGCCCGGCTCCGTGCCGATCGAGGGATACGTGCTCCCGCGCGAGTGCGTCCTGCTGTTCGGCCAGGAGTCCACCGGCCTGACAGCGGAGGCGCAGGCGGCGTGCGACGTCGTCCTGCACATCACGCAGTACGGCTCGACCCGCTCGATCAACGCGGGAGCGGCGGCCGCCATAGCGATGCATACGTGGGCTGTGCAGCACGCGGAGTAGGCAGGCCGTCGAAAGTCGTGGCGGCAGCGACTCCACACCAGGCGGTCGGGCGGCGTCTTAAGGGGGCAAGCACATCCCACGCACCTGGAGGTCCACGTGACCAGCACCACCAGCACCCTCCGCTCCAAGACCTTCCGAATCACCGCGATCGGCGTCGCAGCAACTGGCCTGTGCCTCGCCGGCGCCGGGGTGGCCGCCGCGGCCAACCCGACCTCGGCCTTCGGCCAGGCCGTCGGCACCACGGTGCACGCCGCCGGCGTCGACTGGTCCGACATGCCCGAGGGCTACACCCAGGCGCAGTACGAGGCCTTCTGGGGCGCCGGGTTCACCTCCGCGGACCAGGCGGCGCTCGGAGAGCTCTGGTCGCTCGACGCCACCGAGACCAAGTCCCAGGCCGGCCAGATGGTGCTCGACGGCGAGGAGCTCCCGTTCGCACCCGGCACGCACGCGGAGCCTGAGCTGCCCGCGGACGACTCCGCGGCGATCCTGGCGTTCTTCGACGCCGGCTACACGGCCGAGGACGTCGAGGAGCTGAGCGCCCTGTGGAGCACCGAGTACATGGAGACCAAGGCCCGCGCCGGCCAGATGGTGCTCGACGGCGAGGAGCTGCCCCTGGACCCCGCCACCTCGGCCGGTAGCTGACCCGTGCGCCCGGCACCCCTGACGACTCGCCAGGAGGCGACCATCGACACCCTCACGTCGCGAATCGGCTTCGAGATAGAGCTGCTCGCACCCGCCGGCTCCGACCGGCAGGCGCTCGCGGACGCTGTCGCCGACCGCAGCGACGGCCGGGTGCGCCGGTCGTTCCACACCGACAGCGAGCCGTCGCCGGTGCCGGGCGTCGGGGTGTTCCGGCACCTGTCCCCCGCGTTCGACGTGGTGGACGGTGCCGGCGCCCCGGTGGCGCGGTTCGTCGACGACATCACCCTCACGTCCGACCTGGCCGGGACGACGGCCAGGGGCCGACAGGGCTGGTACCGCGTGCTGTGCGACGAACCCCGCCTGCTGCGCCTGATCGAGCGGTGCACCGACCCTTACGCCGCCCTGCCCGACGTCCTGGCGCCCGTCGCCGAGCTGTTCGGCAGCCAGGTCGAGCTGCGGGGCGGGGCTGCGCGGGTGAACGACGCCACCGGTGCGACCGTCGCCGTCGCGATGCCGCTGCCCGCCGGCCGTGAACGGCCCTGCGAGGTGATCACTCCGCCGATCGCCGGGGACCATGGCTGGACGCTCGACGAGCTGCTCACCCCCGCGCGGGACCTCGGGTTCACCGTTCCCGCCGAGGCCGCGGTCCACCTGCACCTGGACGGCGGGCCCTTCCGGCGGTCCACGGCGTTCGCCAACCTGGTCCGGCTGTTCGGGCACTGGCGGGAACCGCTGTGGGAGGCGCTGGGCACCAACACGGCGTGCCGGCGTCTCGCGCCGCTGCCCGTCGAGCTGCTCCGGCTCGTGGAGCATGCCGACCAGTCCTGGACCGAGCTGAGTACTGCCGCGCGCGGGATCGGCCTGACGAAGTACGCCGACGTGAACCTCACGCAGCTGGTCGCCACGAGCCCCGTCCGCGACACCGTCGAGGTGCGGATCCTGCCAGGCGCGCTCGATGCTTCTGACATCGTCCGGAGGGCGGCGCTGGTCGAGCGCCTGATGCGGCGCTGCCTCGACGACAGCCCGGTCCCGCGGCCCGGCGCAGACGCCGTGCACGACCCGGCAGGGGCGCTCCTGGCCCTGGCGACGGCGGGTGTCGGCCGATGACCGTCTGGATGCCTGCCGCCGACCCGAGCAGCGCACCGACACCACGGGTGGAGGCGCGGGCGCCGGTGCCCCCGCACGAGGCGGCCACGGCCGGGACGCTGGAAGAGCTGGTGCGGACGCACCTGCCGGGGCTGATCCGCTACGCGACGGTGCTCGTCGGCGACCAGCACACCGCTGCGGACCTGGTCCAGGAGGTGCTGCTGCGTGCTCACCAGCGGTGGCGCCGGATCGCGCTGACCGATCGCCCCGACCTGTATCTCCGGCGCATGGTCACCAACGAGCACCTGTCGTGGCGCCGTCGCTGGCACGTGCGGATGATCCAACCCACTGGTGACGAGGTGCTCGCCAGGCACGCGGGCGCCGCAGGCGACCTGGCGGAGGGACACGCGGAGAAGGACGCGATGTGGCAACGCCTCGCAGAGCTGCCTCCGCGGCAGCGCACCGTGCTGGTGCTGCGGTACTACGAAGGGCTGCCGGACGTCGAGACGGCGGCAGTGCTCGGTACCTCGGCCGCCACCGTCCGCTCCCATGCCTCGAGAGCCCTCGCCACTCTCCGACGCACCGACCCGACCAACCTGGAGACGCGATGAACCAGCACCGTCCTGACCGTCCGCCCGTGCAAGGGCACCGGCCGGCGGGCGAGACCGAGCACGACCAGCTCACCGAGCAGATCGGTGCGGCGCTGCGCGCGCGCGAGCCCGACGCAGCTACCACCGCCGCCACCGCGCAGCGGATCGCTGCCACGATCGCCGCAGCGGCCCACGGTGACGCGGCAGCCCACGGCCGGAGCGGCGTGGTGACCCCGTTCGTCCGACGCGCGGGCGCCGTCGCGCTCACCGGCGTCCTCGCGTCGGCCCTCGGCGTGGTCGGCGCGGGCGCTGCGGCAGCGGCCAACCCCTACACGGGCTTCGCCGCTGCGGTCGACGGCGTCGCCGAGGCTGTCGGCGTCGGCTGGTCCTCGATGCCCTCCGGCTACACGCGCGAGCAGTACGAGGCCTTCTGGGCCGCCGAGTACACGGCGAACGATGTCGAAGCCCTCACCGAGCTCTGGCAGGTCGACGCGACGGGCGCCAAGGCGCGTGCCGGCCAGATGATCCTCGACGGCGAGACCGTCCCCGTGGCGCCGGGCGCGAACCCGGACGCCACGGAAGAGGACGCCGTGAGCTTCGAGGAGCAGGAGGCGTTCCGGAAGGCCGGGTACACCTGGGAGGATGCCGAGCAGCTGGCCGAGCTGTGGCAGGTCGACGCGCTGGAGGCGAAGGGGCGTGCAGGGGAGATGCTGCTCGACGGCGAGAAGCCCCCGCGGCCCTGAGCCGGCGCCGGACCACGCCACGCCGAGGGGAGGAACACCGGGGGCGTCGGGGGTCCTCAGGGGCGCCCGACTGCGCCAGACCGACGAGAACCACAGTGATTCGGCCGTTCGATTGGCGAACGGCCGCACACAGCTGCCTGTGGATCGTGGCAAGATCGATGGTGCATACCCGGGCGGCCTTGGACATTCCTGCGACCGCCCACCTCACCAGTCGTTTGGAGTTTCGCAGATGCCCATCGCAACCCCTGAGGTCTACGCCGAGATGATCGACCGGGCGAAGGCCGGCAAGTTCGCCTACCCCGCGGTCAACATCACGTCGTCGCAGACCATCACAGCCGCGCTTCAGGGCTTTGCCGAGGCGGAGTCCGACGGCATCATCCAGGTGTCCGTGGGCGGCGCCGAGTACGCGTCGGGTTCGACGGTGAAGGACCGGGTCTCCGGCTCGCTCGCGCTGGCGGCGTACGCCCACGAGGTAGCCAAGGGCTACGGCGTCAACATCGCCATCCACACGGACCACTGCACGGCCGACAAGCTCGACTCCTGGGTCAAGCCGCTGCTCGCTATCGAGGCGGAGCAGGTCAAGAACGGCGGCCTGCCGACGTTCCAGTCGCACATGTTCGACGGCTCCACCGTGCCGATCGAGGAGAACCTCGTGATCGCGGCCGAGCTGCTCGAGCTGTCGCAGGCGGCGCGCACGATCCTCGAGATCGAGATCGGCGTCGTCGGTGGCGAGGAGGACGGCCACACCGCCGAGATCAACGACAAGCTGTACACCACGCCCGAGGACGGCCTTGCCACGATCAAGGCGCTCGGCTCCGGCGAGAAGGGCCGCTACCTCACGGCCCTGACCTTCGGCAACGTGCACGGCGTGTACAAGCCGGGTGCGGTGAAGCTCCGCCCGGAGATCCTGCTCGACATCCAGAAGGCCGTCGGCGCGGAGATCGGCAAGGAGATGCCGTTCGACCTCGTGTTCCACGGTGGTTCGGGCTCCACGGCGGAGGAGATCGCCGCGGCGGTCGACAACGGCGTGATCAAGATGAACATCGACACCGACACCCAGTACGCGTTCTCGCGTCCGGTGGCCGGCCACTTCTTCAAGAACTACGACGGAGTGCTCAAGGTGGACGGCGAGGTCGGCAACAAGAAGGCCTACGACCCGCGCGCCTGGGGCAAGACGGCGGAGGCCGGCATGGCCGCCCGCATCGTCGAGGCCTGCCAGCAGCTCCGGTCGGCCGGCCACAAGATGTGAGTATGCAGCGTGCGTGATCGGTAAAAGGGTCAGGTGGTCGGTAGCTCGAGCTACCGACCACCTGACCTTTTACCGATCATCCGACCGTGGGCGTCAGCCGCTCACACCTGCAGGGGTCGGCGCGCCGCCCGACGGCGGAGGGCCGGACGGGCCCTCGTCGTCCAGCTCGAAGCCCGGGTCCTCGTCCACGATGTCGAGGAGGTCCCCGATCCGGGTCACCTCGAGCAGGAAGCGCACCGTCGGGGGTGCGCGCAGCACGCGCACGCGGTGGGGGCTGCGACTCGCGAGGCGCGCCAGGAAAGCGACTCCTGACGAGTCCATGAAAGTCACATGATGGGCGTCGATCTCGACCGGGAGACGTGATTCCTCGGCCGCGGCCGTGGCCTCGTGCAGATCTCCGCCGATATCGGCGTCGATCTCTCCGGAGAGCACGATCCGGGCACGGGAGCGGCCCACGATGACGTGGATACTCGCGGGATCGCCGATCTCGGGGGTCTGATGGCCGGGGTCCTGGGGGCTCCCGCCCTGCGGACCGCGCGGGGGGTCGTAAGTTCCGTCCTGCACGGTTCTCCTTCCGGGAGCAGTGGTCGTGGCGCTGTGTCGGTCCGATGATAGAGGTTGAGGTTCAGATCTCGGACCGTCCCAATCTACGGTTGAATGTCCTGCTGGAGAAGCACCTCGAGCAATAGATACCGTTGGGAGGGCATTTTGACCGATTCGTCCGGTCTGACACCGTCCTCTCCACCGCCGCGGCACCCCGGCCTTTCCGTATTCGGCCTTGGTCCTGCACAGGACGGGACATCGAACGGTAGAACCAGCAGGACATCGAACGGCGCGTCGAACGGGAACGGATTCGACGCCGGTCGTCCCGTGCGCCCCGACGCAGCGAGCGTGCCCCCGAGCATCCCGCCGAACAGTGCCCCGCGCGGCGCTCACCGTGCGCCTCCCGGCGCGGAGCCACGCCGGCACGCCCCAGGCTCCGGCATCCCGCGCCCCCTGCCTCCGTCGGTCGGTGACGTGGTCCTGCGCGCCGCCGTGAGCGTGGGCATCCCCGTCTTCCTGACCGGGCCCACCGAGGACGGCATGCCGATGCTGTGGGCCAACAGCGCGTTCGAGCACTACGCGGGTGTGCGGTTCACCGACTTCGCCGGGTACACGGTGCGGCGGCTCGGCGAGATGCTCGTGGAGCCGCAGGACCTCGAGCGCATGACCGAGCTGGTGAACGCGGGCCAGGAGGTGCACGCGACCGTGCGGTCCCACCTGCGGGGCGGAACGCACGGCTGGGCCCAGCTCACGCTCACCCCCGCCCGCGCGGGCCACAGCGACCGCATCACGCACTGGGTCGGGTTCTCCGTGGACGTCTCCGACCACATGGAGCGGCACGCAGCCCAGCTCGCGAGCCTCGAGGTCGAGCGGCAGCAGCGTGAGGACCTCGACCTCATCGCACAGACCACCGAGATCCTGACCGACCTCGAGTACCCGTACGCCCTGCGCGACATCGCGGAGCTGCTCCAGTCGATGGTGCGCTGGGCCGGCTTCTACGTGAACGACGACGGTCTCAAGCACGCCGCCGGCATCGATGTGGCGGCACCGCCGAGCGGCCGCGGTCGCCGGCACGCGCGGTACATCGAGGGCGACAACATCGCGGACAAGACCCAGCGCCGTCGGCCGCAGACCGATGCGCTCGGTGACTCCGTCACCACCGGTCCCATGCCCATCCTCGAGGTGGTGGACTCGGTGCAGGACGTGCTCGACGGTGTGCTCGACGGCCCCGTCGCGCTGCACCTCGACATCCCGCACGCTCCGCACTCGGCGTCCGGCTGGCTGCAGCGCGATCTCACGCTGCGCCTCGCCGACGAGCTGGGCAAGGCGCCTGACTCGGTCGTGGTGCATCCGGTCGCCGGGCGACGGGACGTGCTCGGGCTGGTCGTGATCGTCCCGGACGAGGAGGAGCCCGGCGACTACGTCGAGGCCGACGAGCCGGACACGCTGCGCACGGTGGTGGAGGTGGTGGCCCGTCGCGCGGGCAGCGCCATCGACAACGCACGGATGTACGCGCGGGAGCACAAGCTCGCCGAGACACTGCAGCGCGCCATGCTCCCCGAGCAGGCCGACGTCGCCGGTCTCGACGTGTGGACGTACTACGCCCCGAACGCCGAGCACGCCCAGGTGGGCGGCGACTGGTACGACGTGCTGCAGATCTCCCCCGAGCTCGTCGGGCTGGTCATCGGAGACGTCGTCGGGCACGACGTCGAGGCAGCGGCGACCATGGGCCAGCTGCGGTCGGTGGTGCGCTCGTACGCGTTCGAGCTGTCGACGCCGAGCCGTGTGCTCGAACGCGTGGACCAGCTCGTGGCCGGCATGGGCATCCCGCGCTCGGCAAGCATGGTGTACGCCTCCCTGAAGCGCGAGGAGGAGCCGGACGTCTGGACCATCGGCTACTCACGTGCGGGCCACCTGCCGCCCCTCCTGCTGCGTGCGGGCGAGGTGATCAAGCTGGACGAGGGCGGCGGTGCGCTCGTCGGCTTCGGCTCACGGGAGCGGACGACGGGGGAGGCTCGCCTCCAGCCCGGCGACACGCTCCTGTTCTACACGGACGGGCTGATCGAACGGCGCGACCGGTCCTTGCGGCTGGGCCTCGAGGCGCTGCTGGAGACGGCGTCGGCCATCACCGCGCGTGACGCCGCGGGTGTGGGCGAGGAGCTGCTGTCCCGCCTGGCCGACGCGCCGGAGGACGACGTCGCGATAGTCGTGGTCCGCATCCCCGACCCGACCGGCGACGCGGGGGAGACCGCTCTGTCGCCGCGGTGGCGGCGCTGGATGCTGCCGAGCGAGCCGTCGTCGATCGGCCGGGCCAGGCATGCCGTGCTGCGCACCTGCCAGGCGTGGGGCATCGAGGAGTCCGCGCAGGCTGAGCTCGTGGTGTCGGAGCTGGTGGCGAACGGCGTGCTGCACGGCTGGGGGCACATCGCGCTGCGCCTGTACGACACGGGCGACGGGCTGCGCATCGAGGTCGAGGACAACAACCCGGCACCCCCGGTCGCCACCGACGGGCACCCGAACCGCCTCGGCGGGTTCGGCATGCAGATCGTGGACCGGCTGGCCGAGTGGGGCTGGCGTCCGTCGGGCTCCGGAAAGCTGGTCTGGGCGAAGCTCCGCCGCCAGCCCACCCCGCCCAAGTAGCTGGTTGTGGGCGCGATCATTGCGGCTGGAACGGGCAGGTAGTCGCAAAGATCACGCCCACAACCGTGCAGTGGGTTTGGATAACGTTTTACGCGGTGGACGCGTCGCGATGGGATAACGGGGTGACGTCATCCTCCCGCGATGCCATGACCGCAAATCCCGAGTCAGGGGCGGAGGGCTCGCAGGAGTGCTCGTCGTCGACGCGGAAGAGCTCCATCGCTCCGCACACCTCGAGCACGAACAGGTCCCGCTCGTCGGCCCCGCGGATGACGGTGGCGCCGCCGCGCTTGCGGCCGGCGTCGGCCAGCGAGATGAGGAACGCGGCCCCGGTGGAGTCCATGAACGTGACCCGGCACATGTCGATGACGAGCAGCTGCCTGCGCAGGCCGACGACGCGCGCCGCGATCTCCGGGAACTGGTCTCGTTCGGCGAGGTCGAGGTCGCCGGCGATCACGAGCGTCGTCGTCGTGGGAGACGTCGCGATCTCGATCATGTGTCGAGCGTAACGACTGTTGCCCGATCGCACCGGATGAAAGGCAAAATTCACCGTCCCGGCAGGTACCCGGGGCAATCCGGTGCGGTCCTCTTTGTCCGTTCCCGCCGTCGAGGTGTGAGAATTTGCGCATGAGTACTCACGAAAACCTGCTGCAGGGCCCGGAGCCGACCCTGCTCCCCGACGACTACCCGGCGGCTCGTGAGCGCCTGACCAGCGGTGACGACCCGGTAGCGGTCGCGGCGTCGGCC
This sequence comes from Promicromonospora vindobonensis, assembly GCF_042685865.1. NCBI lineage: Bacteria > Bacillati > Actinomycetota > Actinomycetes > Micrococcales > Promicromonosporaceae > Promicromonospora > Promicromonospora vindobonensis. Next base: position 2,700,994 of record NZ_JBHUOG010000001.1, read on the forward strand.
CCGGCGTCGTCCCTTGTCTGGGCGGTCCTCGCGGAGGGCGCGCTCGCGGCGGACAGCGCCGCCGGCAACGTGGAGGCATACGCGTACGCCCGCACCGGCTACCACCGTGGGCTGGACGCGCTGCGCCGGGCCGGCTGGCGCGGGCAGGGCCCGATCCCGGCGAGCCACGGGCCGAACCAGGGCTTTCTCCGGGCGCTGCTCGCGCTCTCCCGGGCGGCTCACCTCATCGGCGAGGAGGACGAGTCGGAGCGTTGCGCGAAGTTCCTGACCGACTCGGGCACGTCGGTGAACGAGGTACGCGCCCTGACGCTCACCACGAAGTAGACTCGGGCGCGGCCCGCGGGCGCGATCTCGCGCACTCCGCGGAGCAAATCAAGCAATCCGAGAAGGTGGAGATCCATGCCAGGCGTCGTGCTCGTCGGGGCCCAGTGGGGCGATGAGGGCAAGGGAAAGGCGACGGACCTCCTGGGCTCCCGCGTCGATTACGTGGTCAAGTTCAACGGGGGGAACAACGCGGGGCACACCGTCGTCATCGACGACGAGAAGTACGCGCTGCACCTCCTGCCGTCGGGGATCCTGTCGCCGGGCGTCGTGCCGGTCATCGCCAACGGCGTGGTGGTCGACATCGAGGTCCTGTTCGAGGAGCTCGACGCCCTGATCGAGCGCGGGGTCGACGTGTCCCGCCTGCTCGTCTCGGGCAGCGCGCACATCATCGCCCCGTACCACCGCACCATCGACAAGGTGACCGAGCGGTTCCTCGGCAAGCGCCGCATCGGCACGACGGGCCGAGGGATCGGTCCGTCGTACGCGGACAAGATCAACCGCGTCGGGATCCGCATGTGGGACCTGTTCGACGAGAAGATCCTGCGCGCCAAGATCGAGGGCTCGCTCGACCAGAAGAACCACCTGATGGTGAAGGTCTACAACCGGCGGGCCATCACGGTGGACGAGACGCTCGACGAGCTGCTCCAGTACGCCGACCGCCTGAGGCCCATGGTCACGGACACCGCCGTCGAGCTGGACAGGGCGATCCAGGCGGGCAAGACCGTTCTTTTCGAGGCCGGCCAGGCGACGATGCTCGACATCGACCACGGCACCTACCCGTTCGTGACGTCGTCCAGCGCGACGGCGGGCGGCGCGGTGACCGGGTCCGGCGTGGGGCCCACCCGGATCGACTCCGTGATCGGCGTCATCAAGGCCTACACGACGCGCGTCGGCGAGGGGCCGTTCCCCACCGAGCTGTTCGACGACAAGGGCGAGTTCCTGCGCAAGACCGGCGGCGAGTACGGCGTCACCACGGGCCGCGCGCGCCGTACCGGGTGGTACGACGCCGTCATCGCCCGCTACGCGACCCGCATCAACGGCCTCACCGACATCGTGCTCACCAAGCTCGACGTCCTGACCGGCATGGAGAAGGTGCCGGTCTGCGTGGCGTACGACGTCGACGGCGTCCGGCACGACGAAATGCCCACCGACCAGACGGCGTTCCACCACGCGAAGCCGATCTACGAGGAGTTCGACGGCTGGTGGGAGGACATCTCCAAGGCCCGGGCCTTTTCTGACCTGCCGCCGAACGCCCAGGCCTACGTGAAGGCGCTGGAGGAGATGTCGGGCACCCGGATCTCCGCGATCGGTGTCGGCCCGAAGCGGGACGAGATCATCCCGGTCCACGACCTCATCCACCCGCGCTGAGTCCATACCCATCCAAGAGAGCCCTCCGCCACAGTGAAGATCCTCGTCATCGGTACCGGTGCCCGCGAGCACGCCATCATCCACTCCCTCCACCGGGAGACCGCGTCAGGGGCCGCAGCCCACGAGCTCCACGCCGCGCCGGGTAACCCGGGTATCGCCGCGCTGGCCACGCTGCACAAGGTCGATCCCCTGGACGGCGCCGCGGTGGCTGCGCTGGCCGAGCAGGTCGGCGCGGAGCTGGTCGTCGTCGGCCCGGAGGCGCCGCTGGTCGCCGGCGTGGCCGACTCGGTCCGGGCGGCAGGCATCCCGGTGTTCGGGCCGTCCGGCGAGGCGGCCCAGCTCGAGGGCTCCAAGTCGTTCGCCAAGGAGGTCATGGCAGCGGCCGGCGTGCCGACGGCCATGGCGCACGTGTGCACCGACGCCACCGAGGTCGCCGCGGCGCTCGACGCATTCGGCGCTCCGTACGTGGTCAAGGACGACGGCCTCGCTGCGGGCAAGGGCGTGGTCGTCACCGACGACCGCGAGGCCGCGCTCGCGCACGGCGAGGCCTGCCTGGCGAACGAGAACGGCCGCGTGGTGGTCGAGGAGTACCTCGACGGCCCCGAGGTCTCGCTCTTCTGCGTGTCCGACGGCGTGACGGTGGTCCCCCTGGTCCCCGCGCAGGACTTCAAGCGCGTCGGTAACGACGACGAGGGCCCGAACACCGGCGGCATGGGCGCCTACAGCCCGCTGGACTGGGCGCCGTCGGGACTCGTCGACGAGGTCCTGACCCGCGTCGCCCAGCCCACCGTCGAGGAGATGGCCCGCCGAGGTACGCCGTTCTCCGGCGTCCTGTACGTCGGGCTCGCGCTCACGAGCCGGGGCACCCGCGTCGTGGAGTTCAACGCGCGCTTCGGCGATCCGGAGACCCAGTCCGTGCTCGCCCGGCTCGTCACGCCGCTGTCCGAGGTCATGCTCGCGGCTGCGCGCGGCAGGCTCGGCGAGCTGGAGGCGCTGCGCTGGCGCCCCGAGGCGTCGGTGACGGTGGTCGTCGCGTCGGAGGGCTATCCGGAGCTGGCCCGGTCCGGCGACCCGATCACCGGCATCGAGGACGCGGAGGCGCTCCCCGGCGTGCACGTGCTGCACGCGGGCACCGGCCGTGCCGAGGCCGGCGACCTGGTCAGCGCCGGCGGCCGGGTGCTGTCGGTCGTGGCGCTGGGGGCCGACCTGGCGGACGCCCGGCGTCGGGCCTACGAGGGCGTCGCGAAGATCGGCCTCAAGGGCTCGCAGCACCGCACCGACATCGCGCTGCGGGCGGAGCGCGGCGACGTGACCGTCCCGTAGGGCCTGCCGTCACCGCGCCACACCCCGTCGCTCCCGCGCCGGCATGCCGGTGACGTCCATGAGCACGCCGATCATGCGTGCGCGGATGCCTGCGTCGTCGGTGACGGTGGTGGCGCGGCAGCGCACCCACATCTCGCGGCCGTCGACGGCGAGCAGGCGGTGCTCCAGGTCGAGCGGCTCCGTGGCGCCGGCGAGCTGCCGGGCGATGGCGATCTGCACGGTCCGGACGTCCTGCGGGTGCACCCGGCCCGTCCACTCCTCGATGCCGGTGCACCGGGCGTCGTCGGGCAGGCCGACCAGGGCCCGCCAGGTGCGCGAGTAGAAGACCTGGCCGGTCGCGATGTCCCAGTCCCAGGTGCCCTCGAGGGCCACGTCCTGGACCAGGGCGTTGCGCTCGACCTCGGTGCGGAGGTCGAGCACAAGCGCGCGTTCCCGTGCCGCGGCCTCGGCGAGCGCCGCCTGCTGCCGTTGCAGCGAGGTGAGGCGGTCCTCCCGGTCGAGGGCGACGGCGACCATGGCGGCCCAGTGGTCGTACTTGTCGCGGGAGCTGGTGGCGTGCGTGTCGACGCCGCCGCCGATCGCGAGCATGCCCCAGTCGCTCTGGCCGAACGTCACGGGCACGACGAACACGACGCCTTCGCCGGCCAGCGCCGGCGGCGGGAACGTGCTCACGGGCAGGTGCGTGCCGACCAGGGCTGTCGCCTTGCGGGATGCCGCGGTGGTGCCGACGATCTCGAGGGTCCGTGCCCCGTTCGCCGGGCCGGGTGCCGGTGCGGCGCCAGGTACCGGCGCCACGTCGGCGTCGGTCCACAGGGCGAGGGTGGCGGGGCCGCGGTGCCCGCGGGGGAGCCAGGTGAGCGCACGGATCGCCCGGCCGTCGCCGTGCAGCAGGTCGAGGTCGAGCTCGTACTGGTCGGTGATGGTGCGTTCGAGCTGCCCGGAACGGGCGAGCAGGGTCTGGGTGCAGCCGGCGCTGAGCGCGACGAGCACGTCGGTGGCCGTGTGGGTGACCGCACGGGTGCGTGCGGCGCGGCTCGGAGGGCTGGGCCGCTCGTCGGGCACCGCCGGGACCTGACCCCGTCGTACCTGCTCCCGGAACTCCTCCTCGACCGACCGCAGCGCGGGGATGAGCTGTTCGAGGGCCTCCGGGTGGGGCCGAAGTGCCCGCGTGCTCTCGGCGAGGCTCGTCAGCGTCGCCTGGGTGGGTGCTTGGCCCAGTGCCGCCGCGCTCCGGAAGAGTCTCTGCACGCCCCTGAGCCAGGAGTCGAGGTCGGCACCCGGCCCCAGGCGCGCCTCCGCGCCGTCGAACGTCGCGCGTGCCACCTCGCCGAGCCGCCGCCACGCCGTCGAACCCTCCTGCGCGGGTGGGCCAGCGAGGAGCGTGCCTGCGCGTGCGTCGAGACAGCCGCACGACTCGCGCGTGACGAGCGTCGAGCGGGACAGGTGCTGGCCCGCCACGCGTTCGCCGCGGATCCGGGCGAGCAGCAGGGACACGGCGAGCTCGCCGACCTGGTCGTGGTGCGGGTCCACCGAGGCGAGCCGTGGGCGGACCCGCGCACCGGCCTCCGAGTGGTCGAACCCGACGATCGCCTGGTCGTCCGGGAGCTTCAGGCCCTGGGCGCGCAGGGCGCGGGAGAACCCGATCGCGTTGCGGTCCGTCGCGGCGACCGTCGCCGTCGTCGGCAGCCCTGGGCCGCCGACGAGCGCCTGCGCGACGGTGGCGGCGCTCGCCTCCTGGTTGTCGGCCGTGCGGTAGAGCCACTCGGGCCGGGGCGTGATCCCGTGCGCGAGGAGGGTGGCGAGGTACGCCTCGTGGCGTTCGACGATGTCTGCCTGCCGCAGGCTGCCGAGGAAGCCGATCTCCCGGTGCCCGTGGGCGATCAGGTGCTCCACCGCCGCGCGGGTCCCGCCCTCGTTGTCCGGTGTCACGACCGGGGCGTCGATGCTGGTCGTGCGCTCGCTGACCAGCACGATCGGGGTGCCGTCGCCGTCGATCCGGAGCAGTGTCGCCTCGTTCACCGCTGTGGTGATGGCGATGACGCCGTCGAGCTGGCCGAGGCTGACGGCCGCCGTGCCGGGTGGACGGTCCGGGAACTGGTCGCGCTCCAGGTCCGCTGGATAGGTCTGTACCGCGACGACGCGGTGCCCGTCCGGACGGACGGTGCGCGCGATGCCGGCGAGCACCCGCCCGAAGTAGTAGCCGCCGACCACCGGGGACAGCACCCCGATGACATACCTGCGCTTTCCACTAAGCATGCAAATACACCCGTCTTCGTTGACGCTGTGCAAAATTCACCCGAGGGTGCATGCTACGTGGTTATGGTCCCAACGTCGCGACCGAACGATCCTGAACTGTCCGATTTTCCGACGCGTTCGCGGCGGCCCACGATTGTTGACGTTGCCAGGGTGGCCGGCGTGTCCACCGCGGTCGTCTCGTACACGTTGAACGGTCGCAGAGGGGTCTCCGCGACTACCCGCGAACGGGTGCTCCGGGTGGCGGACGAGCTGGGCTGGCGGCCCGCCACCGCCGCCCGGTCCCTCCGTAGCGGTCCGGCGGCCGCAGCTCTGGTCGTGGTGCACGACCAGCCGTTCGGCACCCGTGCCGCGTTCCCGCTCGACCTCGTGGCGGGCGCGCTCCAGACGCTCGGCCCGGACACGCTCACCCTGGCCGTGCACGTCGCCGGGTCGCCCGCCGACGCGGCGCAGCTGATGGACCGCTGGTGGACGGAACGCCGCTACGCGGCCTTCGTCGTCACGGGTGTCCGGGTGGACGACGCGCGCCTCGCGGCCCTGCGCACGCTCCCCGCACCCACGGTGGTGGTGGGGGCAGCCGTCGACAACGCACCGGGCACCTGGCAGCAGGTGGTCCTTGACGACGGCGACGCGTTCGCACAGGTGGGTTCCTTCCTCGCCGGCCTCGGGCACCGGCGGATCGCCATGGTCGCCGGGTCCGAACGCTTGGTCGCGCCGGCCCGCCGCGCGGCTGCGCTGGAGGCGGCGCTGGTCGGGCAGGGCATCGAGCTACGCACCGTCGCGGGCGACGGCCCCGAGCGCGCCTCGGCGGCGCTGCGCCCGCTGCTCTCCGCGGCAGACCGCCCCACGGCGATCGTGACCGACGACGACGCGACCGCCGGCCTGGTGCTCGACGTCGCCCGGCGGCTCGGTCTCGGCGTGCCGTGGGACCTGTCGGTCGTCGCGGGGACCGACTCGCCCGCCTGTTACCTGACGACGCCGTCGCTCACCGCCGTGCCGTATCCGGTCGAGGAGCTCGGCAGGGCCACCGGCCGGGCGCTCCGCGCGGTCCTCGGCGCCGTGACGTCCCGGCGTGCTGTGGGGGTCGACCCGGCGGAGGGCGCCGCGCCGCCGTCGGGCACGGTGTCGGTGGGGCGGCTGGTGGTGCGCGGCTCGACCGCACCCCCTGCCGGGGGCTAATCGTTTAAGGAGGTTCTGCTGGGGCTCAACGGTAGGCAAAGGTGCGACATGTCACGGCGGAACGAGCCGCCGCGGTGCGTGTGGCCTCGTCCGGCCGAACCGGAGGGCGCGCGCTCGGCACGACCAACGGAGGTCACCGTGTCTACAGCACCACGCCGCCAACGCGGCACGTCCCCACGCAGGTCACGCACCCTGGCGGCAGCAGCGGTGGGGGCACTCCTCGCGGCTCCCGCCCTGGTCGCCACGAGCGCGCCGGCCGTCGCACTCGAGGACAACCCCTTCGTCGGGGCCGGGCAGTACGTCAACCCGGACTGGTCGGCGTCCGTCGAGGCGGCCGCCGCGCAGGTGAGCGACCCCGGCCTCGCCGCGGACATGCTGGCGGTCGCGGACGAGCCGACGTCGGTCTGGATGGACCGGATCGCGGCGATCGAGGGTACCGAACGGCAGCACGGCCTGGAATGGCACCTCGACCAGGCCGTGGCCCAGTCGGGCGGGTCACCCCTGGTGTTCAACGTGGTCATCTACGACCTACCGGGCCGTGACTGCCACGCCCTCGCCTCGAACGGCGAGCTGCCCGCCACGGCGGCCGGGATGGAGCGGTACAAGACCGAGTACATCGACCCGATCGCCGAGCTGCTGGACCGGCCGGAGTACGAGAACCTGCGGATCGTCGCCACGATCGAGCCGGACTCACTGCCCAACCTCGTGACCAACCAGTCCGACGCCGACTGCGTCACCGCTGCGCCCTACTACCGCGAGGGCGTGCAGTACGCGCTGTCCGAGCTGTACGAGGTCGGCAACGTCTACTCCTACCTCGACGCCGCCCACTCCGGCTGGCTCGGCTGGCCCGACAACTCCAGCGGCTCGGCGCAGGAGTTCGCCAACGTCATCGAGGGCAGCACCTACGGGTGGTCCGCCGTGTCCGGCTTCGTCACCAACACGGCGAACACCACGCCGCTGGAGGAGCCGTACCTGACCAACCCCGACCTCCAGGTCGGCAGCGGTCAGGTCAAGTCCGCCGGCTGGTTCGAGTGGAACCCGGACTTCGACGAGGTCGACTGGACGGCGCACCTGTACGACCTGATGATCGCCCAGGGCGCGCCGTCGAGCATCGGCATGCTCATCGACACCTCGCGCAACGGCTGGGGCGGCCCCAACCGCCCGACGGCGGTGAGCACCTCCACCGACCTGAACACCTACGTGAACGAGTCGAGGGTGGACCGCCGCAACCACCGCGGCGCCTGGTGCAACCCGGAGGGGGCAGGCATCGGTGAGCGGCCGACCGTGACGCCGTCGGGCCACCCCGAGTCGCACCTCGACGCCTACGTGTGGGTGAAGCCCCCTGGCGAGTCGGACGGCTCGTCGGTGGAGATCCCGAACGACGAGGGCAAGCGCCTCGACCGCATGTGTGACCCGACCTACCAGTCCAGCGAGCTGGGCGGGAACTACACGGGGGCGCTCGCGGACGCACCGCTGTCGGGTCACTGGTTCCAGGCCCAGTTCGAGATGCTCGTCGCCAACGCACACCCGGCTATCGGCTAGGGGCTGCTGGTCTGGTTGGTCTGACGGGTCCTGCTGGTCTGCTGGTCTGCTGGTCTGGTTGGTCTGGTCGGTGGGGCTCATCGGGCTCATCGGGCTCATCGGGCTCGTCGGGCTGGTCGGGCTGGTCGGGCTGGTCGCTGGGGTGCCAGCGGGTGCACCGTGGCTGGGCCTGGCGGCTGGGCCGGCTGCCCGGATATGGGATCGGAGGCGGGGCCACGGCGCACGGCTGTGGCCCTGCCTCACTTCTGCGCGACCTCTGGGGTCGAACCGCAACCTTGATGTCCGCCGAGGCGGGCTCGGGGGTCGAACCGCAACCTTGATGTCCACCGAACCGGGCTCGGGCGTCGAACCGCAACCTTGATGTCCACCGAGGCGGGCTCGGGGGTCGATCCGCAACCTTGATGTCCACCGAGCCGGGCTCGGGCGCCGAACCGCAAGTTGCTGGTGCTCCGCGGGGCCGAGCCGCAACTTGCAGGTCCAGATCGACCCCGATCGACGTGTGCCTTGCGGATCGACGTCGAAGACCACTTTCAGCTTGCGGTTCGGCCGCTGAACTTGGCCGGATGGACGTCTGGCTTGCGGTTCGGCCGCCGAGCCCCGCCGGATGGACGTCTGGCTTGCGGTTCGGCCGCTGAACTTGGCCGGATGGACGTCTGGCTTGCGGTTCGGCCGCTGAACTTGGCCGGATGGACGTCTGGCTTGCGGTTCGGCCGCCGAGCCCCGCCGGATGGACGTCTGGCTTGCGGTTCGGCCGCCGAGCCCCGCCGGATGAACGTCTAGCTTGCGGTTCGGCCCCCCGGCGTCGGCCCGTCTTGCTGCATGGCGACTGGATCTCCTGGAAACTCGGGTGAAGCTACGATCGCCGCTTCGTCGAGAGAGGAGTGACCGTGGCTGAGCGCGTCACGTTCGAGAGCACGTCCGGGCCGCTTCTCGCGGGCATCATCGACCCGCCCGACGGCGAGGTGCGCGGCTGGGGAGTGTTCTCCCACGGCTTCACGCTGGGCAAGGACTCGCCGGCCGCGGCGCGGATCTGCAAGCAGCTCGCGAGCGAGGGCATCGGGATGCTCCGGTTCGACAACCTCGGCCTCGGCGACTCCGAGGGCGACTGGGGGGACGGGTCCTTCACGCACAAGGTTGCTGACACGGTGCAGGCGGCCCGGTTCATGGCCGACCAGGGCCGGCCGGTGCACCTCCTGGTGGGGCACTCGTTCGGCGGGGCCGCGGCGATCGCCGCGGCCGGGGACATCCCGGGCGTGCAGGCCGTCGCGACGATCGGCGCGCCTGTCGAGCCGCGCCACGCGGAGCACAACTACGACGCCGTCCTGGACCGGGTGTTCGCCGACGGCCACGCCCAGTGGATGGTGGGCGGGCGCGCGCTGACACTGAAGCGGCACTTCGTGGAGGACGTCCGCCGGGCCGACCTGCGCTCGAAGATCCGCGAGATGGACTCGCCGCTGCTGGTGATGCACTCGCCGACGGACAGCACGGTCGACATCTCGAACGCCGGGGAGATCTTCCAGGAGGCCAGGCATCCGCGTTCGTTCGTGTCGCTGGAGGGCGCCGACCACCTGCTGACCGCGCCCGGTCAGGCCAAGCGCGCCGCCCGGATCATCAGCGCCTGGGCGGACCAGTACCTGACGGTCTGACGCCACCGCCCCAATCGCCGGTCCGAGCGGCCTAGTCCGAGCGGCCCGGTCGACGTCGGTCGGCAGCAGGAAAGAGTGCCGCCGCTCGCCGCCGCGCCAGCGTCTCCGGCGTCGACCGGTGCCCGCAGAACGCGAGCCCGTAGAGGAACGTGACGACGACGGCGAGCAGCAGCACCTCGCCGCCGTCCTCCAGCGAGGTGAGGATCACGTGCCAGACGCCGCGGTTCGTCGTGAAACCGTGTACGGCGTCGATCCCGACGCCGCACAGCACCAGGAGTGCGAGGAGCGCCGTGAGCACGCGGGAAGCGGCCCGCCACTCGGGTGCCGCGTACCGGTATCCGACGGCGATGGCCGTCAGCAGCACCAACCCGAGGAACGCGAGCCACACGATCTCGCCGACCGGCTGCCCGTACGGGTAGGGGATGGTGACGTTCGCGGAGACCACCTTGGCCATCCGCTCGTGCAGCATCAAGTAGTCGTCGGCGAGGAGCACGGCGAAGACTGCGGACCACGCCGCGAGCACCGCCTGCCGGTGCACGACGGCGAGGTAGAGCGCCAGCCCGGCTGCCCACGCCGCGAACAGGTACCCGACCACCTCATGGACGCCGCGTTCCAAGCCGAACCGGAAGCCGGGCCACTCGGGGATCCCCAGGAACATGTGCATGAGGTAGATCAGGTTCAGCCCGAGGGCCACGGTGACCAGCATGCCGAAGAGTCCCGCGACGGGGCGGTGCTCCAGCCCGAGGGCGACGGCGGCTCGAGTATGCACAGAATTTCTCCTTTGAGTCCTGCGTGGTCCAAGTCCTGCGTGGTGCGGATTCGCATACGGTTCCGCGACCGGATGAGGTAATGAGGAGACCCGGATGAGAGCTCTCTCATCCGGGCGGCCGTGCGGACGGCCGACGGGCGCGGCGCAGGTCACTGTCCCTGGACAGCGAGGCACCCCGTTGCGCCAGTAGACTCTCCCCGGAATTCCCTCACCTTCAAGGAGCCTTCGTGGGACGCGTCGTCGTCGAGGTCATGCCCAAGCCCGAGATCCTGGACCCCCAGGGTAAGGCTGTTGTCGGAGCGCTGCCGCGCCTCGGCTTCACCCAGTTCTCCGGTGTGCGTCAGGGCAAGCGGTTCGAGCTTGAGGTGGACGGTGAGGTGACGCCCGAGATCCTCGCCGCCGCGCAGGAAGCAGCGGTCACCCTGCTGTCCAACCCGGTGATCGAGGACGTCGTGTCCGTCGCCGAGGCCGAACCTGCCGAGGTCACCGGTGAGGCGAGCGGCGCACCGGTGGGTGCCTGATGTCGGCGATCGAGCCGACGCCGGCCGCCACGCCCGTGCCGGGGATCGACGGCGCCAGGATCGGTGTGATCACCTTCCCCGGCACCCTCGACGACCGTGACGCCGCGCGCGCCGTGCGCCTGGCCGGCGCCGAGGCCGTGTCGCTGTGGCATGCGGACGCGTCGCTCCAGGACGTCGACGCCGTGGTGCTGCCCGGCGGCTTCTCCTACGGCGACTACCTGCGCGCCGGCGCGATCAGCCGGTTCGCGCCGGCGATGACCGCGGTGGTCGACGCCGCCAAGGGCGGCATGCCGGTGCTCGGCATCTGCAACGGCTTCCAGGTCCTGACCGAGGCGCACCTGCTGCCCGGCTCGATGGTCAAGAACGACCACCTGCACTTCGTGTGCCGGGAGCAGTCGATGATCGTCGAGAACGCGCGCACCGCCTGGACCAACGAGTTCCGCCGCGGCCAGCAGATCAAGATCCCGCTGAAGAACCAGGACGGCCAGTTCGTCGCCGACGAGCGCACGCTCGACGAGCTCGAGGGCGAGGGCCGCGTCGTCTTCCGCTATGACGGCTGGAACCCGAACGGTTCGCGCCGGGACATCGCGGGTATCACCAACGACCGCGGCAACGTGGTGGGGCTCATGCCGCACCCCGAGCACGCGGTCGAGCCAGGCTTCGGTCCGGCGTCCGCAGACGGGCCGCGCTCCGGCATCGACGGGCTGACGTTCTTCACGTCGGTGCTGTCGTCGCTCGTCCACGCGTGACCTCCGGTCAGGGCAGGGGCGCATGACCGCTGAGCTTCTCGCAGGCATCACCATCGAGACGGTCGGCTGGGACCACGGCGACGCCGTCCGCCTGCGTGCCGGGCAGCAGCACGAGATCGACCAGCGGTACGCCGATCCGGACAGGCCGCCGGCGACCGGCCCCGACCCGCGCGACCAGGTCGACCCGTCCAACGTGTTCGCGACCCTGTTGCTGCGCGTGGAGGGCGAGCCGGCCGGGCACGCCGCGCTGCGCGACCTGTCGGGCCGCGACGACCACCAGGGCGGCCTGCACCCCGACGGGACGACAGAGGTCAAGCGCGTATACGTGGCGCCGGGCCACCGGGGTCGCGGGCTGTCCCGCACGCTGATGAGCGCAGTGGAGGATGTCGCCCGCTCGGCGGGCGTCCGGCACCTGGTCCTGGAGACGGGCCTCATGCAGCCGGAGTCGCTGGGGTTGTACCTGCGGATGGGCTACGACCCGGTGGAGTCGTTCGGCGTGTTCTCGGACGAGCCCGATTCGCGGTGCTTCGGCAAGTGGCTGGTGCAGGGGCAGCCCTCGCCCGTCGGCCCCTCCTCTCCGGCCGGGCGCCCCGAGACGCTCCGCCCAGAGCTCCGCCAGGTGCCATGGAACGACCCTGACGCGGCAGCCCTGCGGCGCGCGATGTGGGACTTCCACAAGGAGCGTTACCCCGAGCTGGCACGTGCCGTCGAGAGCCGCGGCGGCCACGACGTCGCCGACGCCGAGCGTGGACGTTCAGCCCTCGTGACGTTCCTCGCGACCCTGGACGGCCGGCCGGTCGGCTGCGCGACGCTCATCGCGGCGCGGGTCGGGCCGGAGCATCTCGCGGCAGATCCGCTCCGGGGCGTTGGCGGCCTCACCGCCGCCGTCGGCACCGCCGGCGCGGCACAGGACCAGTCCGGCTTCGAGATGCGGAGCGTCTTCGTGGATCCGGCCGCCCGGCGCGCCGGCGTCGCGACGGCCCTGGTCCGGGAGATCGAGGCGGAGGCACGACGCCGGGGCGGGCGCGCGCTCTACCTTGGCACCGGTCGTCGGCAGCCGGAGGCGTTGCGCCTCTACGTCGGGCTCGGTTACCGGCCGGTACTGCCGTTCCCGCCGCACCACGACCCGCCGGATGCGCTGCTCCTGTTCCTGGGCAAGCTGCTCTGAGCCAGCCGTCGCCGGCCGGGCGTCACCGCCCCCGGAGGTACTCCAGCTGCGCCCGGACCGACGATCGCGCAGCGCCCAGTACCGACGGGTCGACGTCGGTGTAGACGGTCCTCGTCACCCGGTCCAGGAGCGACTCGGGGAGCGGCGCCGCGGCGTCGGGCAGCGTGGCCCCGAGTGTCGAGAGCGCCGAGCGCACCTGGTCCAGGCGCCCCAGCCGGTGCTCGCGGTACTCGCCGACCACCGCACCGAGGTCCGGGACCACCGGCCCGTGACCCGGCAGCCCAGGGCAGGAGCCGGGCAGGCGCAGCGCCGTCAGCCGGTCGAGCGACGCCAGGTAGTCCCGCAGGGATCCGTCCGGCTCGGCGAGGACGGTGGTTCCGCGCCCCAGCACCGTGTCGCCGGTGAGCACCACCCTGCCCGACTCCGGGTCGCCGGGCGCCGACACCACGAAGCACACCGAGTCTGCGGTGTGCCCTGGCGTGGCCAGTACCTCGATGCGCAGGCCGGCGGCGTCCAGGATCTCGCCGTCGGCCAGCGGCCCCGCACCCGTGCCTCCTGCGCCGCCGGCAGCGCAGAACTCCGGCAGCGCACCCCGTGACGGCGCCCCGGTCAGCTCGCGGAACCGGGCCAGGCCGCCGGTGTGGTCCGCATGCCGGTGGGTCACGAGCACCAGCTCGACCGGGCCGGCCGCCGCCAGCTCCGCGAGGTGCGGTTCCAGCGCAGGTCCGGGGTCCACCACCACGCAGCCCGGCGCACCGGGCGCGCGCAGGACGTACGACCGGGTCCCGTCCAGGGTCATCGGTCCGGGATTGTCGGCGCGCAGCATCCTCGCAAAGGGGGCAACAGGGTCCACGTCATCACCTTATCCACTGGTCAACAGGGCTTGTGCCAAGGCGAACTCCGGTGTGTGATCGGTAAATCACCTCCCAAGGTCGAGAGGAACCCCCCAGGATGCCCGCGATTCCCGGCACGGCGCAGCACCCCCGCGCACGCAGAGCTTCCGCACTCCTCGCCGCAGCAGCCCTCGCCGTGACCCCCCTGCTCGTCTCCACCCCGGCCGCCCGGGCCGCGAACGCCGAGGTGGCCGTCAGCGCGGACCCGGTCGTCCTCGTGGAGGACGGCGACACCGCCGCCGTCACCGTCACGGTCCGGTCGGCGGACGGTGCCCCGCTCGCGCAGCCGGTGAGCGTCGACTGGCGCACGGGTTCCGGCACGGCCACCGTCGACGTCGACTTCGTGGCAGGCTCCGGCACGCTCACGTTCGCAGCGGGCACGCCGTCGGGCACCGAACGCACCATCGCGATCCGGACCCGGGAGTCCGAGGCGGGTGAGACGGCGGAGACCGTTCCGATGGCCCTCGACTCGCGGGAGGCGGAGGTCTCGGCAGCGCCCACCGTCGTCGTACGGGCGCACGACCTGCCGTACCTGGACGAGCGGCTGCCTACCGACGAGCGGGTGGCGGACCTCGTGCGCCGCATGACGCTCACGGAGAAGGCCGGCCAGATGACCCAGGCGGAGCGCGCCAACGTCGCGGGCGACCCGGCGGCCATCACGGAGCTGGGCCTCGGCTCGGTGCTCAGCGGCGGCGGCTCCACTCCCGCCGACAACACCCCGGCAGGCTGGGCCGACGCGATCGACGGCTTCCAGACGCGGGCGCTCGCGACCCGGCTGCAGATCCCCCTGCTCTACGGCGTCGACTCCGTGCACGGGCACGGCAACCTGGCCGGTGCCACGATCCTGCCCCACAACATCGGGCTCGGCGCCACCCGCGACCCCCTGCTCGTGGCAAAGGCCGGCCGCATGGTCGCCACGGAGACCCGGGCGACCGGCATCCCGTGGACGTTCGCCCCCTGCCTGTGCGTGGTGCGCGACGACCGCTGGGGCCGCACCTATGAGTCGTTCGGCGAGCACCCGGCACTCGCAGGGGTGCTCGGCACGGCGGCGGTGCGCGGGTTCCAGGGCAAGCACCTGGACAGCAACCGGTCGGTGCTGGCAACGGCCAAGCACTTCGTGGCCGACGGCGACACCGCCTACGGGACCGGCGAGGGCGAGTACACGGTGGACCAGGGCGTCACCCAGCAGAGCCGGCAGCACGTCGAGGCAGTGGATCTGCCGCCGTATGTGGCGGCCCTCGCAGCAGGCGTCGGCTCGGTCATGCCCAGCTACTCCAGCATGGACTGGACCGACGACGGCCTCGGCAACCCCGTGAAGCTGCACGCCCACGACGAGCTGATCAACGGGTGGCTCAAGGACGAGCACGGGTTCGACGGCTTCGTGATCAGCGACTACCAGGGCATCCACCAGATCCCGCCGCTCGCGTCGGATTCTCCCACCACCGGGCAGATCGTCACCAGCGTGAACGCGGGCGTGGACATGTTCATGGAGCCGTCGCAGTTCGAGCGGTTCCACACGCGCCTGGTCGCGGCGGTGCAGGACGGCGCGGTGACCGAGGAGCGGGTCGACGACGCCGTGTCCCGGATCCTCGCCGCCAAGTTCGAGCTGGGACTCTTCGAGGAGCCGTTCGCCGACCGGTCGCACGCCGACAGGATCGGCTCGGACCAGCACCGGGCGATCGCCCGGAAGGCGGCGGCCGCGTCCCAGGTGCTGCTGAAGAACGACGACGCGGCGCTACCGCTGGACGCCGACGCGAGCGTCTACGTGGCGGGTCGCAACGCCGACGACGTGGGCAACCAGGCCGGCGGCTGGACCGGCACCTGGCAGGGCTGGTCGGGCGACGTCACCGAGGGCACGACCATCCTCGAGGGCATCGAGGACGCGGCGGGCGACGTCACGTTCAGCGAGGACGCCTCAGCGCCCACCGCAGGGGCCGACGTCGGCGTCGTCGTCGTGGGCGAGACCCCGTACGCCGAGGGGTACGGCGACGTCGGCGGGCCCGAATGGGCCTGGGACCCCGCCGACGGCGGCGTGCCCCGTGAGGAGAAGTCGATGGCGTTGCAGCCCGGCGACGTCGACGTGGTGGAGCGGGTCTGCGCCGAGATCGAGACCTGCGTGGTCCTCGTCGTGTCGGGGCGGCCGCAGGTGCTCACGGAGCAGCTCGGATCGATCGACGCGCTGGTCGCGTCCTGGCTGCCGGGCACAGAGGGTGCCGGCGTCGCGGACGTGCTGTTCGGCGAGCGCCGGTTCACCGGCCGGCTGCCGGTCTCGTGGCCGCGGTCCGCGGAGGACCCGGTGGTGAACGTCGGCGACGAGGACTACGACCCGCTGTTCCCCTTCGGCTGGGGCCTGTCGACGGGCGGCCCCTCCTCGCACCTCGACAGGCACCGGCTCGAGCTCCAGGACGAGGTGCTGGACCCGGTCAACGGCGTACCGCCGTCGGCGGCGAAGGCGATCGCGAAGTCGGACGAGGCGATGCTGGAGGGCCACGAGTCGCACGCCCACAACATCCTTACCGCCGCCATCGGCCGGTGAGTGTCGGACGTCCGCCCCTGCTGTGCCGTTCGCGGGGCGAACGTCCGGCACTCAGCGCTTGGACTGGTTGAGGGCCTGCTCCAGGTCCTCGATCAGGTCTTGGGTGTCCTCAAGGCCGACCGAGAGACGGACGGTCGTCTCCGCGATGCCGACGGCCGTGCGACCCGCCGCGCCGAGCTTGCGGTGCGTGGTGGTGGCGGGGTGGGTGATGAGCGACTTCGAGTCCCCGAGGTTGTTCGAGATGTCGATGACCTGGAGCGCGTCGAGGAACTCGAAGGTGTGCTTCTTAGCGGTCTCCACATCGGCGTCCGGCGGGACCGCGAGGTCGAACGTGACCACGGTGCCGCCTCCGCTCATCTGGGCCCTGGCGAGGTCGGTCTGGGGGTGGGAGTCGAGGAACGGGTAGCGCACCGCGCCGACGCCGGGGAGCGCCTCGAGGGCGTTCGCCACCGTGAGTGCGCCGGCGCCCTGCGCCGCGAGGCGCACCGGCAGTGTCTCCAGGCCCTTGAGCAGCGTCCACGCGTTGAACGGTGACAGCGACGGCCCGGTGTTGCGGATGAACGTCTGCACCGGTCCTGTCACGTACTCGGTGGAGCCGAGGATGGCGCCGCCCAGCACTCGTCCCTGCCCGTCGATGTGCTTCGTCGCGGAGTAGACGACGACGTCGGCGCCCAGCTCCAGCGGCTTCTGCAGCAGCGGGGTGGCGAACACGTTGTCGAGCACCACGGTCGCCCCGGCGGCGTGCGCGAGGTCGGCGACGCCGCGCACGTCCACGATGTCCTGCATCGGGTTGGACGGCGTCTCGAAGAAGACGACGTCCGCCGGGGTCGCGAGCGCCTCCTCCCACTGGGACAGCACGTGCCCGTCCACGTAGTCGGTGCGCACCCCCCACTTGGCGAGGATGTCCTGGAAGATCACCATGCTGGACCCGAACAGGGCCCGGGCGGCCACGATCCGCGACCCTGAGCTGACGAGCGCTGCCAGTGCGGTGAACACGGCCGACATGCCGGTCGCCGTCGCGTAGCAGGCCTCGGCACCCTCCAGGAGGCGGATCCGCTCCTCGAACGTGTGGACGGTCGGATTGCCGTAGCGCGAGTAGACGAACCGGTCGATGTCGCCGGTGAACGCCGCCTCCGCCTCCGCCGCCGTGTCGTAGACATAGCCCTGCGTCAGGAACAGCGCCTCGCTGGTCTCGTTGAAGTCGCTGCGCTGGTGCCCTCCGCGCACGGCAAGGGTCGCCGGGCGGACGCCGCGGGGCAGTGGCTTGCGGCCGGACCCACCAGGGGTCGCGTCGGGCGGGAAGGCTCCGGTGACGGTCACTCTGCACCCTCCGTCCAGGGCAGGCCGGCGACCTTCCAGCCCTGCTGGTCGCGGACGCCGTCGACTCCGGGAGCGCCCTCGAAGCCCTCCAGCACGTTGTACGACGGCGCGATGCCCGCCGCGGTGGCGAGCCGGGCGGCGCCGATGGAGCGTTGGCCGGAGCGACACAGGAAGATGACGGGGCCTGCGGTCACCCCTGCCGCCCTGAGCTCCTCCAGGAACCGGGTGTTGGGGCGGCCGCCTGCGTGCACCCACTCGCTGAACAGCGGCTGTCTGCCGAGCGTCGCGGTGTCGGGGACGCCGGTCGCGCGCCACTCGCCCTCGGTGCGGACGTCCACGAGCGTGGCGGCCGGGTCGGCGGCGAGCAGGTCCCAGGCCTGCTGGGGCGTGATGTCGCCGGCGTAACCCTCGGCGGTGCGGGCTTCGATGTGCGCGGGGACGCTCATGTGCTCCTCCATCGGTCGTGGCGGTAGCACCCTCGTCCGTCCTCGCCCTGCCAGGTTGGCAGCGGCGGGGGCGCTGGGTTGCTGCGGCTTCGTCGTGCCACGTCACTCGGCCGCTCGGGATGGTCGTTCGTGATCGTACGACACGACGTCCGATGGGTGGGATGCCGTCTCGCTCGCTGGTCGGAGCTAGGGTCTCGGGATGGACATGCCTGTGGACAAGTCTGTGGATAAAGCTGTGGACAATGCTGTGGACGAGCAGGAGCTGACGGGCGGCAACACCACCGGCGTCGTGCGGATCGGGAACACGGTGCATCGCGAGGCCGGTCCCTGGACGCCGACCGTCCAGCGCCTGCTCGCCCATGTGCGGGCCAGGGGCCTGACCGAGGTCCCCGAGCCCCTCGGCCTCGATGGGCAGGGCAGGGAGATCGTCTCGTACCTCCAGGGAGATGTGCCCGGCTGGCCCGCCCCGGCCTGGCTCTGGTCACCGGAGGTCCTGGGGGAGGCTGGGCGTCTCCTGCGGCGGTTCCACGACGCCACCGCGGGATTCACCCCGTCGGACGCCCGGTGGCGTCTCCCCGCGACCGAGCCGGCCGAGGTGATCTGCCACAACGACGCGGCGCCTTACAACATGGTCTTCCGCGCAGGCAGGCTCGCGGGCCTCATCGACCTCGACACCGCTTCGCCGGGCCCTCGGGTCAGGGACCTGGCCTACCTCGCGTACCGGATCGCGCCGCTGTCGGGCGACGCGTTCGCCGGGGTCGGCTACGACGTCGGGCACCTGGATCCGATGGCGCGCCTCGACGCGCTGACCTCCGCGTACGGGTACGCGTTCTCGCGCGCCGAGGTGCTGGGCGCGATGGTCGGCAAGCTGCACGACCTGGCCGGCTGGACCGAGGTGCGCGCCGACGACGGCGGCCCGGCCGAGCTGCGCGAGCACGTCGCCCTCTACCGCGCGGACGCACAGCGGATCGCCGCGCTCGTCGAGGCCGCCGAGCAGCCCTGACCAGGTTGCCCGGACCGCAGGTCAGGCCCCGGCGACCCGTTCGATCCGCGCGACCGCGGCGGCGGCACCGTCCTCTGCGCTCACCAGGGCGGCCAGCTCCCGTGCCGCGTCCGCCCTGGTCGCCGCGTCGTCGATCGCCGCAGCCAGCCGGTCGGCGGTGAGCCTGCCGGTCAGCGGAGCCGCGGCGATCCCGAGCTCGTGCACGCGGCGCGCCCAGAACGGCTGGTCGCCGAGGAACGGCCTGACCACCTGCGGCACCCCGGCCCGGACGGCCGCTGCCACGGTGCCGACACCGCCGTGGTGCACGGCGACGGCCGTGCGGGGCAGCAAGAGGCCGTGCGGGGCCTGGTCGAGCACGTGGACGGTCTCCGGTACGCGCGTGGGGCGGAGCGCACCCCAGCCCGTCGCAAGGACCGCGCGCCGTCCCGAGGCGTGCAGTCCGTCGAGCACTGCTCGGGTGAAGGCTTCCGGGTCCTTGGCGAGCATGCTGCCGAACCCGACGTACACGGGCGGATCGCCGGCATCGAGGAACTGGTCGAGGGCCGCTGGCAGAGCCCGGCCCTCGTCCGGCGGCAGGCTCCAGAAGCCGATGGGTGCGAGCTCGGCCGGCCAGTCGTCGGGCGCGGGCAGCAGGTGCGGGCTCCACGCGTGCAGGACACCGTCGTGGGCCACGCGCTCGGTGAGCCCCGGCGTCGGGCCGGACAGGCCGAGGGTCTCGGACCGCCAGGACCGGACCAGACGCCGGTACGGCGCTTCGACGGCCCCGGCCAACCGCCAGCTCGCCCGGTTGAGGAACCGTGGCGGCCGGACCGGGCTGAGCGGGGACGGGAACCGCGCCGTCGGGCTGAACAGCGGGACGGGCAGCGCGGCGACCGACGGCACGCCGAGCAGGTCCGCGAGGTGGGGCGCCCCCAGCGACTTGGGCGCGTAGACCACGACGTCGGCGTCGCTGTCCCGCAGGGTGGCCAGGTCGTCGAGCCAGCGGCGGAGCAGCGGCAGCGCCGACCGGGCCGCGGTGATCGATGCCCGTGCGCCCTTCCCCGCGACCTCCTCCTGC
This sequence comes from Promicromonospora vindobonensis, assembly GCF_042685865.1. Classification (NCBI taxonomy): domain Bacteria; kingdom Bacillati; phylum Actinomycetota; class Actinomycetes; order Micrococcales; family Promicromonosporaceae; genus Promicromonospora; species Promicromonospora vindobonensis. Next base: position 2,721,091 of record NZ_JBHUOG010000001.1, read on the forward strand.
AGGGCGAAGATGCCGTCGTCGAGCGGCGCTACCGGGAGCCCGCTGGCCGCTGCGTCCTCGGTCAGGCGGCGTGGCGCGGCCAGCAGGGGCTCGTGGCCCGACCGGGCGAGCTCCACGGCGAGCGCAGCGAACGGCTCGACGTCGCCCCGGCTGCCCATCGTGACCAGGAGAACCCTCATCGCGAGGCCTCCCACTCGTCCAGGAGCGCGGGGAACCGGTCCGCCATGAAGGCGTACATGTCACGCATGTTCTCCAGGCGCCTGCGCCGCCGCGGGTCGTCGCCCACTGCGGCGAGGCCGCGCGCTGCGAGCTGCTGGAAGGCGTCGAACTCGGCCATCTTGGCGCGGAACGCCCTGCCGAAGACGTCCTCCGTGAGCCGGTACCGGTCGCGTCGCTCGCCCCGACGCCGGAATCGCTCGACCATGCCTGCCTGGTCGAGCTGGCGCAGTGCCACGCTCATGCTGCTCTTGGCGACGGCGAGCCGTTCGCACAGTTCCGGTGCGTCGGCGCCGTCGTCGTCGTCTGACGCGAGCAGGTGCCCGATGACGCGGCCGGCGGTGCGGCTCAGGCCGAGCCGCTCGTAGAACAGCCCTGCTTCCTCGGTGAAGTCCTCGACGGCGCTCATGCGAACAGGCTATCGCATTGTTCGGTTCGTTCCGAACGTTTGGAACATTTGTGGGGCCCACCGGTGATCAGATGGTGGGACCAGTATTTGAGACGCGCGTTGACAGGGTTTGTGCCACAGCCCAGGATGGCGCCCAGGTCATGAGCGCCAGCGTCAAGCCCCGGCTCGCTGGCCGGCAACCCTCCTCCGCGGCGGGGTGCCCCGGGTGACGACCTGGCTGCGCGCACCCGCGCGCGGCAAGCGCGGGGGAACCTCCCCCAGGACGTGCTGGAGGACGCCATGTCTGCAACCACCACCCTTACCGCCACCGCCCGCACTGACGAGGTCACGGTGGCCGGCCTGGCCCCGCTGCGCCCCGTGGTCGGCGGTGGGACGTTCGTGCCGCTCGTGGACGGGACCAGGGTCTCCTACGCCAACCTCGACGTGGCCGCATCAGCCCCTGCGCTGCAGGCCGTGGCGGACCGGGTCACCCAGGTGCTCCCCCTGTACGCGAGCGTCCACCGCGGCGCGGGCTACCTCTCCCAGGTCAGCACCGCGCTCTACGAGACGGCGCGGCGCACCATCGGGGCCTTCGTCGGTGCCAGGGAGGACGACCTGACGATCGTCACCCGCAACACCACCGACTCGCTGAACCTCCTCGCCGGCTGCGTCCCCGCGCAGCCCGACGGCGAGCCCGGCCGGGTGCTGGTGCTCGACGTCGAGCATCACGCCAACCTGCTGCCGTGGCAGCGCGGCACGGACGCGACCGTGCTGACCGGCGGCGCAACGGTTGCCGAGACGCTCGCCCAGATCCGCGAGGAGCTGGCGGCCGCCGCCGCGCACCGGCAGTTCGCGCTCCTCGCCCTCACCGGCGCCTCCAACGTGACGGGGGAGTCGCTCCCCGTCGACGAGATCGTCGCCGTCGCCCACGAGTTCGGCGTCCGCGTGGTGCTCGACGGCGCCCAGCTCGTACCGCACCGGCGCATCTCCCTCGAGTCGACGGGCGTCGACTACCTCGCCTTCTCCGGGCACAAGACGTATGCCCCGTTCGGCGCGGGCGTGCTGGTGGGCCGTCGCGACTGGCTCGACGCAGGCACGCCCTACCTCGCGGGCGGCGGCGCCGTGCGGCGGGTGCGCGTCGCAGGCACCGACTGGCACGAGGGGCCCGCCCGCCACGAGGCCGGCTCGCCCAACGTGATCGGCGCCGTGGCGCTCGCCGCGGCGTGCGAGGAGCTCGCGGCGCTCGACGCCGCCGACGTCGTGGCGCACGAGAACGCGCTCCGGCGTCGGCTCGTGTCCGGGCTCGAGGCGATCGAGCGCGTCGAGGTGGTGCGGGTGTGGGCGGACGCCGTCGACCCCGTGGGCGTCGTGACCTTCACCGTGGCGGGCTACGACCCCGGTCTCGTGGCCGCGTACCTGTCCGCGGAGCACGGGATCGGTGTGCGCGACGGCCGCTTCTGCGCGCACCCGCTGCTCGGCCGCCTCGGGTTCGACGCCGGAGCGGTGCGCGCCTCGGTCGGCGTCGGCACCGCCGGTGAGGAGGTCGAGCGGCTCGTCGCCGCCGTCGGCCGCCTGGTGGCGGACGGCCCGCAGGCGGGATACGACGTCGTCGACGGGCTCTGGGTGGTGACGGACGACCCGCGCCCCGTCCCGGAGGGCTCCGGCCTCGCGGGGCTCCTGGCGACCGCGGCCCTGGGCTTCGACGAGGACTTCGGCTGCCTTCCGGACGAGGACTGACCCGTCACAGCGCGAGCGTCACGCAGATACCGCCCAGCGTCAGGTCGAGCCCGATGCACCACAGGGCCAGCGAGCGGTTGACCACGATGTCGCGGCGGTAGTGCACGAGGTCCCATCCCGCGTGTGCGGCCAGGGCGAGGCCGGCCAGGGCGAGGCCCACGCGGGGCTCCAGGTACAGCGCGACGGCCGCGACACCGAAGTAGCCGACCATCGCGGCGGCCTGAGGCCAGGTGGACCGCTTGCCGCGGGCCAGTCCCAGGCCGGCCAGCACGACGCCGACGAGGGCGAACCCGATCCAGCGCGGCGTGTCGACGAGCTCGGACACGACCGGGATCGCGGACGCCAGGAGGGCCAGGAGCCATCCCGTCCAGCGGATGCCGGTCGCCGCGGCGGCCAGGTAGCAGAGCGCGGCGACACCGACCGCCGTCGTCGGGTCCTCGGCGACGGCGTCGCGCCACGTCCCGCCGGTGGCCGCCGTGGCGCCGACCAGGAGCCCGAAACCCGTGAGGGCTCCGAGCACGATCCAGGCCGCGTTGGTGGGCCAGGTGCCGGTCCACCGGCTCGGCCGGGCTGGAGCTGCCGTCTCGAACACCTCGGTCATCGTCCCGCTCCTCTCGCCTCGTGATTCCGTACCCCCGAAGGGTATAAAACCACGGGCCCCAGGGACGTTCCGTGACTTTCGGCCCTGGCCGAACGAGGTGCCAGATCCTCGGGTCGCCCGCGTGCCCCGAGGGTCCGGCACGTCAGAGGGGGAAGGCGCGCCGACGCGGCAGAGCAGCCTCCAGCTGGGCCGCGAGGGCCAGCAGGGTGAGCTCCCCGCCCGGCCTGCCGATGATCTGCACGCCCATCGGCAGCCCGGCGGGGGCGTCCGCGGTCGGCTCGGTCCAGTGGGTCGGCACGGTGATCGCAGGCAGTCCCGCGACGTTGAGCATCGAGGTGAACGGCGTGTACTGGCACTGCTGCTCGAAGTTCCGCTCAGGGTCGTCGGCGTCGTACCAGCCGATGGGCCGGGGGGTGAGCGCGAGCGCCGGCGTCACGACCGCGTCGTACACGCTGACCTGGGCGACGAGCGAGCGCTCGTAGCCGTTGAGCGTGCGGACCGCCTCGGCGAGCTGCCGCGCGGGCACGGCGCGGCCCGACCGGATCAGCCACTGGGTCAGCGGCTCCAGCTTGCCGAGCGTCTCGGGGTCGTCGATCGGTACCGCCGACGCGCCGCCCATCCACAGGGTCCGGAACGCCGGTGCGTACTCGGGCGCAGCGGCCAGCTCCATCTCGTCCATCGAGTGCCCCAGCCCGGCCAGCGCCCGTACCCCCACGTCGAGCCCGGCCCTGGCTTCCGGCGACACGGTGATGGCGTAGAACTCGTCCCACGCCGACATGGTGGTCACCCCGATTCGCGCCGTGCCGCCGTCCGGCCCGCGCTCGCCCGTCCGCCGGTCGGGCAGCGTGGCGCTCTGTGCTGCCGCCAGGTAGGCGCCCGCCGCGTAGGACGGCGCGCGCAGCGAGAACGGGTGCGCGACGCCGCCACCGGCCCGCCTCGGGAGCATCGCCTCGAGGAGGAGGGCCGTGTCGGCGACGGTACGCGCGATCGGCCCGTTCACGACGAGCCCGCCCAGCGAGTCGACGCCGCTGCCCGCGGGCAGGAGCCCGCGCGTCGGCTTGAGACCGACCACCCCGCAGGCGGCGGCGGGGATGCGGACCGAGCCGCCGCCGTCGGACCCGGGGGCGAACGGCAGCATGCCTGCCGCCACCGCCGCGGCCGCGCCGCCGCTCGACCCTCCCGCACCACGAGTCAGGTCCCACGGCGTGCGGGCCGGCGGGGCGCCGACGGGCTCGGTGTAGGCGGGGAAGCCCAGCTCGGGCGCTGCCGTCTTGCCGAGGCTGACGATGCCGGCGGCGTCGAGGATCTCGACTATCTCGTCGCTCTCCTGCGCGGGCGGCAGGTCCGCGAACGCGCGCGATCCGAATCCGGTCGGCACGCCCGCACGGTTCCACAGGTCCTTGTCGCCCGTCGGCAGGCCCCAGAGGCTGCCCGCAGGGGGAGCGCCCTCCGCGCCGCCCCCGTCCCGCCCGAGGGCTGCCGCGCGTTCGCGCGCGCGCTCAGGGGTGACGGTGGCGAAGGCGCCGACGGCACCGTTGAGCCGCTCGACCCGGTCGAGGAAATGGTCGGTGACCTCGGCGGGCGAGAGCTCTCCGGCGGCGAGGAGGTCGCGGAGCTCGACGGCGGTCCGCTCATGCAGGGCATCCATCCGGCCAGGCTAGGCGGTCGGTTGCCAGTCCAGGGAAATGCCGCTTATGTCTCACCCGCTCTACAGCGGATCCATCCTGATTCACGAACAAGACAACCCGCGCCCGGCTACCTGACCTGCACATATGCGCCTTCTCTGGCTAATGGTGCGCTCAAGAAGCAATGCCACGCCGCGCAGAATGCGCTTCTCCGGCATATGTTCGTGGAGTGCTGGCACCTTTGTGCTGCGCCACCGTGGCGCAGCAGAGGTGACGAGAAAAGTCTCGAAGGGGGAGAGAACTATGCCATTCCTCAATGCAGGTCTTGTTGTGCCGATCCAGGTTGACTGGTTGGCGCCGCTCACGAACGCTCTTGGCGCGGTCGCGAGCTTCATCCCGAAGCTCCTCGTGTTCCTGATCGTTTTCCTCATCGGGTACTTCATCGCCAAGGCGATCGCCCGGTTCGTTGGGATGATCCTGACGCGTGTCGGCTTCAACAAGGTCCTCGAGAAGGCGGGCGCCAACCGGCTCCTCGCAGGTTCGGGTATCGAGCCGATCGCGCTGCTCACGAAGATCATCTACTACTTCATCCTGCTCATCGCACTTCAGCTCGCGCTGAGCGCGTTCGGTCCCACCAACCCGGTGAGCGCGATCGTCAACGACATCGTGGCGTGGCTGCCGAAGCTGGTTGTCGCGATCGTAATCGTCGTGATCGCAGGCGCCATCGCGAATGCGGTGAAGGACCTTCTCCTGAACTCCATGGGCCGGGCTTCCTACGGTCCTCTGCTCGCGAAGTCGGTGTCCTTCTTCATCATCGCGCTGGGTATTATCGCCGCCGTGAACCAGATCGGCATCGGCACCACCGTGACAATGCCCGTCCTCGTGGCATTCCTGGCCACTCTGGCCGGAATTCTGATCGTGGGTGTCGGCGGTGCGCTGATCGGGCCCATGCGGCCACGTGTCGAGAGCATGCTCGGCAACTTCTCGTCGGGCGGGGGCGCCGCTGCCACCCCCGTCGCGGAGCCTGGCACCGCCCCGGGGACCGTGCCCCGCACCGACCCGGGCGCGTCGGGTTCGTTCGCGCCGCCGCCGCGCGACATCTGACCGCCTGACCGGCCGCACGAACGACGCCGGGGCCGCACCGCCGACGAGGCGGTGCGACCCCGGCGTCGCGCTGTGCCTCCGGGCCGGTGGGTCGGTGGGCCGGTGGCTCGGAACAGGGCCGGCTAAGCCGTGCGGAGCAGTTCCTTGGCCGCGCCCAGCACGCCGATGAGCCGCTCCAGGTCGGGGTCGTCCTCCGTCGGCTGGAGCGCCACGGTGTCCACGCCGGCCGCGCCGTATCGGCGTACGCCGTCGGCGATCGCCTCCGCGTCGCCCCACAGGGCGTACTGCGCGAGAGCCGCGTCGTCGGCCACGTCAGTGCCCCAGGCGGTGAGCTCGGCCCGCAGGCGCGCGACGGCGTCAGGGCCGGTGCCGCCCGACACGAACTGGATCACGGGGAAGCTCACCTCGTCGCGGCCGGCGGCCGAACGGCCCTCGGCGAGCCGCTCGAGCACGGCAGGCAGCCCGGGCAGGCCGACGGAACCCTCGAGCACCACACCGTCGCCGACCTCGCCCGCCAGACGCAGCGACTTCGGCCCCGTGGCGGCGACCGGTACCGGTACGGGCCGTGCGGGCGGCCAGTCGAGCGCGACGTCGTCGAGGGACACGTACCGGCCCGACGTCGTCACGCGCTCCCCGGCGAGCAGCGTGCGCAACGCGGCCGAGTACTCCCGCATGAGCGTCAGCGGTGATGCCGCCTTGGCGCCCACCTGCGCCATCCATGGCTGCACGCCGTGCCCGATGCCCGGGACGAGCCGGCCCGGGAACATCCCGTCGACCGTCGCGATCTCCATGGCGGTGAGGGCGACGTTGCGCAGGGGTGTCGGGAGGACACCGATCCCCACGCGGACCCGGTCGGTGGCGGACAAGATCGCGCTCGCGGTGGAGATGCCGCCGGTCTGGAAGCAGTCCTCCCAGAGCCAGATCTCGTCGATCCCCGCTGCCTCGACGGCGCGAGCGAGCGGGATGATGCGTGACGGTGGAGTCGAGGGGCGGAGGATGCACGCCAGGCTGGTCATGGCGCTCACGCTGCCACGGAGTGGGCCGTCAGATCCAGCCCTTACGGGCAGCGTGCCAGCCCAGCTGGATGCGGGTCGATACCCCGGCCACGCCCATCAGCACCTTGACGCGGCGCTGCACGGTGCGCAGGGAGAGCCCGAGCTGGTTCGCCACCGACTGGTCCGTGAGACCGGCCAGCATGAGCGCGAGGATCCGGCTGTCCTCCTGGTCGAGGTCGGACGCGCCGGACCGTTCGCCCGGCCGGGCGAACGGGGTCGCGTCGCGCCACACGCTCTCGAACAGGGCGATCAGGGCGTCCAGCAGCCCGGACGGATGGATGATCAGCGCACCCACCAGGTCGGGCGCCAGGTCGGAGCCCTCGGTACCCACCTCGACGACGGTCTGGATCGGCACGAAGGCGAGCCTGTGGTCGATGATGAACAGCTTGATCGGCACCCGCTCGGAGAACCGCACGTCCTCGCCGTTCTCGATGGCTTCCGCGACGTCGTCCACCCGCAGCACGCCCGTGTCGAGGAACACGCGGTCCACGACGACGCGGTACCGCACGCCACGGGCGACGGCCTGGTCCTCCGCGGTGTTCTCGTCGGCGGGCATCACGAACACCGGCGGCTTGGTGAACGACTCGACCGTCTCGCGCGCGCCGAGCTGCAGCTGCATGATGCGGTGCTTCACCGCGTCGGCGCCGCGCACCACGTCGACGACGTCGGTGGCCGGCCGCAGCGCGGACGAGCGCCTGAACTCTTCCTCGAGCTCGATCAGCTCGACCTGTGCGGCGCGGATCTCGTCCTTGCGCCGCGCGAGCAGCGCCCCGAGCGCGATCTCGGGGGGAGCGGCCTGGAAGCGGGAGTCGTCGGCGCTCTGCCGGGCCGCGAGGCCGTGGCTCTCCAGCGCGCGGAGCACGTCCAGCGCATCGCCGGGATCGCACCCGAGCCGGCGGCCCAGCTCCGCCGCGTCGAGGGACGGTGACGCCACCAGGTCGCGGTACGCGAGCGACTGCGCCTTCGTCAGGCCGAGCACGTCACCGAGCATGGCTTCCTCCCGCAGGATGAGGTTGGCAGCGCTGGCGAGGATACGTGATTGATAGCCTCCGGCACGTGACCACCGAGGACGTGAGCTTCCCCGCCGAGAACGGCGAACCCGTCGCGGGCCGCTGGTTCCTGCCGGAGGGTGAGCCGGTGGGCGTCGTGGCGATCGCGCCGGCGATGGCCATGCCCATGCGGTTCTACCGACACCTCGCGGCCTGGCTGGCGGACCGTGGCCTCGCGGTGCTCACCTTCTCGTACCGCGGCTCGGAGCCCGAGCTGTACGGCCCGATGCGGGACTCCGCAGCGACCGCCCTGGACTGGTACCACGACGCCGAGGTGGCTGCCGGTCACGCCCGCGCGCGGGCGGACGTCCTCGGCGTCCCTCTCAGCTGGGTGGGCCACTCGTTCGGCGGCCAGAGCCTGGGCTTCCTGTCCGACGTCGGGGTGGACGCCTGCGTCATGGTGGCCTCAGGGACCGGGTGGCGGGGCAAGGCCGCGCCGATGATCAAGCGCTGGTCGCCGCTCCTGTGGCGGGCCATCGCGCCAGTGGCGATCGCCGCCGTCGGCTACTACCCGGGCCGCAGGCTCCGGATCCTGGACGACCTGCCGGGCGGTGTCATGCGGCAGTGGGGACGCTGGTGCCTGCACCGGGACTACCTGTTCAGCGAGCACCCCGAGCTGCGGGACCGCTTCGCGAAGGTGCAGACGCCGGTCACGGCGTTCTGGACCGCCGACGACGAGCTGATCTCCCCGGAGTCCATCCGGTACTGGAGCAAGGAGTTCCCGAACGCGGACGTCGAGCTCGTCGAGATGCGCGCCGCCGACCACGGCCTCGCCCGCATCGGGCACTCAGGCTTCTTCCGCCCGAAGCGCGCGATCCTCTGGGAGCAGCTCCTGCTCCCCCGCCTGGCCACCGCCACCCCCGCGAGGTAGGACGCCGCCGAGGGTGAGTACACGTCTGCGGGGTGTGTTGCTCTGCGTAGACATGATCTACGCAGAGCGACACACCCCGCAGGCATAGGCGTGTCCATGCCGGACGCCGGGGCCTCAGAGGGGCGTCAGAGGGGCGTGACCGTGCCCCGGAAGTGGCGGGTGTCCTTGCCGGACCGCCAGCCTTCGTACACGAACCCGCTGGTCGACCCGCCACCGTTGGTCGAGCCTGGCGAGACCACCTCCGGCGCGTAGCGGATCGCCACGTCGACCGTCCCCGGCAGCAGCACCGGCCTGAAGAACTCGACGGTCCACTCGTACCGCTCGCCCCGGCGGGCCGGACCCACCTCGGCGAGCGCGCGCGCCGCGGTGTACATGCCGTGCGCGATCGCCCTCGGGTACCCGAACGCCTTGGCGCCGAGGCCCGACGTGTGGATCGGGTTCTGGTCGCCCGACACCGCGCCGTAGGCCCGTCCCGTCCCGCCACCGAGCCGCCAGCGTGCGGTCGGCAGGGGAGCCGTCCACTCCGTGCGCGGGGTGTCGACGGCGGGCGCACCGCCGTCGGGCGCCGTGAAGCCCTTGGCGAGGTATGTCGACACTCCCCGGTAGACGAGCTCGCCGCCGCCCAGCACCTCCACGACGAGGTCCACCTGGACCCCGCGGCGGTGCGCACGGGCGTCCTGCGCCCAGGCCCGTATCTCAAGGGTCTCGCCCAGCCGCACCGGCCGGAGCACGCGCGCCGTGTTCTTCAGGTGCACCATGCCCAGCAGCGGCAGCGGGAAGTCCCCGCGCACCATCACCGCCGTTGCCACAGGGAACGCGAGCACGTGCAGGAATCCGGCGGGCAGCACCTCTGACGCCGGCTCACCCAGCAGACGGAGGTACGCCGCCAGGTGCGCCGCCTCGCCAGAGGTGTCGACGTCCGCCACCTGATAGGCGACCTCCGGCAACCGGACGGCGCCCTTCGGCCGCTTGCCGACGGAGCCGGCGGTGCCCTTGGCGAACAGCCCGCCGAGCCTCGGCAGCCGGGCCAGCTCGGTCACGCCGTACGACGCCGGTGCTCCCGCCTTGGTCAGTGCGCTTCCCGTCACTTGCCCACCATCGACTGCCCGCAGACGCGAAGGACCTGCCCGTTCACGCCCTTCGCCACCGGTGACGAGAGGAACGCGATCGCCTCGGCGACGTCGAGCGGCAGCCCGCCCTGCTGGAGCGACGGGATGACCCGCCGCGCCACCTCGCGCGTGGCGAACGGGATCGACCTGGTCATCTCGGTCTCGATGAAGCCTGGCGCCACCGCGTTCGCGGTGCCCCCCAGCTCCGCCACGAGCGGCGCGGTGGCGGCCGTGTGGCCGATCACGCCGGACTTCGAGTACGCGTAGTTGGTCTGGCCCTTGTTGCCGGCGATACCCGACGTCGAGGCCAGCGACACGATGCGCAGCCCCTCGACCCCCGCGGCCAGCAGCTGCTCGTTGATGCGCAGCTGGGCGGCGAGGTTCACCGCGATGACGGAGTCCCACTGGGCGGGCTTCATGTTCGCGAGCAGCTTGTCCCGCAGGATGCCCGCGTTGTGCACCAGGACGTCGATCCCGCCCAGATGCCTGGTGGCCTCGAGGATCTTGGTGCCGGCGTCGTCGGCCGTCACGTCGAGCTGCACGGCCGTGCCCTTGACCTCGTTCGCGACGGCGGCCAGCGACTCGCCGGCGGCGGGCACGTCCACGACCACGACCTTGGCTCCGTCCCTGGCGAGGGTGCGCGCGATCGCCGCACCGATGCCGCGCGCGGCACCGGTCACGACGGCGACCTTGCCGGCGAGCGGCTGCTGCCAGTCGACGTCGCCCAGGGGGTCCGACGGGCCGACGGGCAGTACCTGGCCGTCGACGTACGCCGACTTCGCGGACAGGAAGAAGCGCAGCGTGCCCAGCGCGGAGGCCGAGTCGACGGCCGCACCACCGGTCAGCTGCACGCCGTTCGCCGTGGCGCCGCCCCGCAGCTCCTTGCCGAGCGAGCGCGTGAAGCCCTCGAAGCCGGCCCGGGTCGCGGCGAGTGCGGGTGCGTCGCCGTCCGCCGGCGCACGGGAGACGACGACGACGCGGCCGTTGCCGGCGAGCTTGCGCAGCGTGCCGCCGAGCGCCAGCACGGCAGCCGAGACTGCCTCCGGGGCCTCTGCTGCCGTGCCCACCAGCACGACGCCGCCCCAGCGGACGTCACCGGCGCCGTCGGCGGAACGGCGCACGTCGACGTCCCAGGCGAGGAGGGCCTTGGCGAGCGCGTCCGCGTCGTTGGCCGAGGCGTCGTCGGACACGACGAGCACGGGGCCCACCGTCAGCGGTGCGCCAGGGGCGTAGCGGCGCAGTACTGCCGGCCGGGGGAGGTTGAGCTGCTTCGCCAGCTTCTTCCCGAGCTCGCCGTTCACGAACCTGGTGTAGTTGTCAGCCACGGATTTCCTTCCGATCTGGGGGAGGGTGTCGGTCGTTCCGTTGCGCTCTGGGCTCAGGCTCCATCTTCTGCCGCCTGAGCCCGGCGCTGCACTGCGGGCGAGTGCCTCGTTCCTCGGCCCTCACCCTCCGTTGCGCTCTGGGCTCAGGCGGACTCGACGACGGCGACGGCACCCAAGCCACCGGCGGCGCAGACCGAGATCAGCGCCCGTGCCGGACGGCCGGTCTCCGCTGCCTTCGCCGCCACCAGCTTCGCGGCGGTCGCGATGATTCGCCCGCCGGTCGCGGCGAACGGGTGGCCGGCGGCGAGCGAGGAGCCGTTCACGTTGAGCCTGCTGCGGTCGATCTTGCCGAGCGCGCCGTCGAGCCCGAGCTCGGTGCGGCAGTACTCCTCGTCCTCCCACGCCGCGAGCGTGGTCAGCACGGTCGAGGCGAACGCCTCGTGGATCTCGAAGAAGTCGATGTCGTCGAGGGTGAGGTCGTTGCGGGCCAGCAGCCGCGGCACCGCGGCGGCCGGTGCCATGAGCAGCCCTTCGTGGCCGTGCACGAAGTCGACGGCCGCCGTCTCGGCGTCCACGAACTTCGCGAGGACCGGCAGGTCGCGCTCCTCGGCCCAGGCGCGGGAGGAGAACAGGACGGCGGAGGCGCCGTCGGTCAGCGGCGTGGAGTTGCCCGCCGTCATCGTGGCCGGCTGACCGAGCCCTGCGCCGAAGACCGGCTTGAGCTTCGCGAGCTTCTCCAGCGACGTGTCGGGGCGCAGGTTGTCGTCGCGGGTCAGGCCCTTGAACGGGGTGACCAGGTCGTCGAAGAAGCCGGACTCCCAGGCGCGGGCGAGGTTCTGGTGCGAGTTGTACGCGATCTCGTCCTGGGCCTCGCGCGAGATGCCCCACTTGGCAGTGGTGATCGCCTGGTGCTCGCCCATGGAGAGGTGGGTGCGCGGCTCACCGGTGCCGGGCGCTACCGGGGCCAGGTCCTTGGGTCGGATCGCCGACAGCGCCTTGAGCTTCGCGCCGGTCGTCTTCGCATGGTTGAGCTCGAGCAGGGCGGCGCGCAGCCGGTCGCTGACGACGATCGGCGCGTCCGACACGGTGTCCGTGCCGCCGGCGATCGCGGACTCGATCTGGCCCAGCTTGATCTTGTTGGTCACCGCGATGGCGGCCTCGAGGCCCGTTGCGCAGGCCTGCTGCACGTCGTAGGCAGGGGTGGTGGGCGCGAGGGAGGAGCCGAGCACCGACTCGCGGATCAGGTTGAAGTTCTTGCTGTGCTTGAGCACCGCGCCGCCCGCTACCTCGCCCAGGCGTTCGCCCTGCAGGCCGAACCGGGCGACGAGGCCCTCCAGCGCTGTGGTGAACATGTCCTGGTTGCTGGTCCGGACGTACTTCTTGCCGGCGCGGGAGAACGGGATGCGGTTGCCGCCGATGATGACGGCCTCGCGCGTGGACGGGACGGGGGAGGGTGTAGTGGACACGTCGCTGTTCCTTCTCACTTCGTCGTCGGGCAGGTGGCTTCGTCGGTCGAGCCTCTCGAGGCTGACCTCTCGAGGCCGACAAGGGCGGCGGCCCGGATCGCCCCGGGGTGGTGCCCAGGACTCACAGTACCTGATACTCTCAGTCTCGTGAGACGAATCACAAGACCTCTAGCGAGTCAAGGTGGGGAGGCGGAGCGATGAGCATCGGAGTCGACGGTCGTTCGACCCGCTGGGACGACCACCGCACCGCCCGTCGGGCAGAGCTCGTCCGTGCGGCGCGCAAGGCCGTGCACCGCCTTGGGCCTGCGGTCTCGATGGACGAGATCGCCGCTGCGGCCGGTACGTCCAAGTCCATCGTCTACCGGTACTTCGACGACAAGGCGGGCCTGCGGCTCGCCGTCGCGGAGACCGTGGTGATGCAGATGCACGACGCGCTGCGCGCCGCCGCGCAGCGCGCGGACAGCCCTGAGATGGCATTGCGCGAGATGGTGCGGGTCTACCTCGAGATGATCGAGAGCTCGCCCAACGTGTACTGGTTCGTCACCCGGACCGCCATCGGCGGCAACGAGCCCGCCCCGATCGAGAGCGGCCGTCGTGGCCGGCGGGTCACGGCCGCTGAGGACACCACCGACGCCGCCGTGCCGACCACACCCGTGGACCTGCACCCGCTCGGTGCGTACCTCGACTCGGTGATCGAGCTCGTCGCCGAGCCGTTCGCGCGAGCCACCGACGTGCCGCAGGCCGACGCCGCCGCCTGGGCTGCCGGTGCCGTTGGCTTCGTGCGCGGCTCCGGCGAGTGGTGGCTCGGCCACCGCAACACCGAGGCCAGACCCCTCACCCGTGAGGAGCTGACCGAGCGCGTGACGCTCTGGCTCTGGACCGGACCGGTCGGCGTACTGCACCACAACCGCCCCGGCTCCGCGTCCGTGACCGCCTGACCTGACCCACCCTCCCGACACCCAGCACCTGGCCCACCGGCCGAACACCGAGGAGAACCGATGACGACCACCTCCGAGCCCGTGACCACTTCCACGGCCACCGAGGGCGCTGTGCCACAGCCCGTGGCGCCCCGTCCGACGTCGGGCAGCCGTGTGGACGTACCCGCTCTGCAGCAGATGCTGCTCGGCCGCTGGTCGGAGGAGCGCGCAGAGGCGCGCCGCATGGTGGCGGCGCACCCCGAGCTCTGGAAGCAGGAGGGGATCACCAAGGAGGAGCACCGCGAGATCGCTCTCGCCCAGATGCGGCAGATGGTGCCCTTCGGCCAGGTCCTGCGGGCCTTCCCCGAGCGGCTCGGGGGCGGCGGCCAGGCAGGCGGCGCCAACCTGGTGGGCTTCGAGGAGCTCGTCGCCGCCGACCCGTCGCTGCAGATCAAGGCAGGCGTGCAGTGGGGTCTGTTCGGTGCAGCGATCCTCCACCTCGGCACAGAGGAGCAGCAGGACCGCCTGCTCCCCGGGGCGATGGACCTGAGCGTCCCTGGCGCGTTCGCGATGACCGAGACGGGGCACGGCTCGGACGTCGCCTCCATCGGCACGACCGCGACGTACGACCCGGACACCGAGGAGTTCGTCATCAACACCCCGTTCCGCGGGGCGTGGAAGCAGTACCTCGGCAACGCGGCGCGCCACGGCGTGGCCGCGACGGTGTTCGCGCAGCTCATCACCAACGGCGTCGACCACGGCGTGCACTGCTTCTACGTGCCGATCCGCGACCCGGAGACCATGGAGTTCCTGCCGGGTATCGGTGGCGAGGACGACGGTCAGAAGGGCGGCCTGAACGGCATCGACAACGGCAAGCTGCACTTCACGGACGTGCGCGTGCCGCGACAGGACCTCCTCGCCCGCTACGGCCAGGTGGCGCCGGACGGCACCTACACCTCCTCGATCGACAGCCCGGGCCGCCGCTTCTTCACCATGCTGGGCGCCCTGGTCCAGGGCCGGGTCTCGCTCGACGGCGCGGCGATCACCGCCGCGAAGATCGGCCTCGCGATCGCTACGAAGTACGCCGAGCAGCGGCGCCAGTTCTCGCCGGCCGCCGGTGCCGACGAGCTGACGCTGCTCGACTACGCGACGCACCGCCGCCGCCTTTTCCCCCGCATCGCGGAGGCGTACGCGATGCACTTCGCGCACGACGAGCTGCTCGACCTGTTCGACGCGGTGTTCTCGGGCCGCGAGGACACCCCGGCCATGCGCGAGGACCTCGAGACGACGGCGGCAGCCCTCAAGGCGACCTCCACCTGGTACTCGCTCGACACCCTGCAGGAGTGCAGGGAGGCGTGCGGCGGCGCCGGCTTCCTCGCGGAGAACCGCTTCACCGGCCTGCGCGCGGACCTCGACGTCTACGCGACGTTCGAGGGCGACAACCACGTGCTCCTGCAGCTCGCGGCCAAGCGCCTGGTGGGTGACTACGGGAAGAAGATGGCCCGGGCGGCCAAGTCCCCCGCCGGCGTCGCGGGCATCGTCGCGGAGCAGGCAAAGGACGCTCTGCTGCACAGGATCCCGCTGAAGCGGCTCGGCCAGACGGTGGCCGACGGCGCCGGCACGCGCGCAGCGGGTCGGCTGCTGGACGCCGACGTGCAGCGTGAGCTGATCGCCGGCCGCTACGAGGGCATGGTCGCGGCCACCGCGCTGGGCATGCGCCCGGCGCTCAAGGCGGACTCGATCCGTGCGCAGGAGATCTTCGACGACAACCAGGTGCGCCTCATCGGGTCCGCGGCGGCGTGGGCAGAGCTGGTGCGCTGGGACGCGTTCACGAAGGCCATCGGCACGATGCCCCACGCCGGTACGCGCAAGATGCTGACCCTGCTCCGCGACATCTACGGCCTCACCACCATCGAGCGTCACCTCGACTGGCACCTGACCAACGGCCGCATCTCGGCAGGGCGCGCGAAGGCCGTCGCGTCGACGATCGACCAGCTCCTCAAGGAGCTGCGCCCGGACGTGCTCGACGTCGTCGACGGCTGGGGCTTCAGCCAGGAGCACCTGCGTGCCCCGATCGCCGACGGCTCGGAGAAGGTGCGCCAGGACGAGGCGCGCGCCTACTACCGCGAGCTCCGCGCGAGCGGTACGGCACCGGTCAGCGAGAAGGAGCTGCGCAAGCAGCAGGCGAAGTCGGCCTGACGGCACCGGTCACGCGGCGTCGGGCACCGCGGCGACGACGGGGACGGGGAGCTGCTGCACGGGAGCCGGTACGGGCTCGTCGGCAGACTCCTCGTTCTCGACGGGACGTGCGAGCGGTCCACCGAGCGTCACGGGCGCGCCTGGCTCCGCCACCGGTTCAGGGGTTGCCCGCACGACAAGAAAAATGCCCGCCAGTCCGAGGAGGACGGCGAGCACGGTGAGTGGTAGGAGCTGGTAAGCCACTGTGAATCCGAGCAGTGCGCCGCAACCGACGGCGATGATGGATCCAAGAACAAGTACACGGGTCATCAGGAGCCTCCCTGCCAAGGTATCTCCGAGGAGCTATGCCTGACCCCAGGGGGAACTCCCGTGGAAGCTGGGCACCCGCGGATGGCGGGCGTGCGTTCTGGGTGCGCACGACGCCATGAGCTGAGGTCCGGCTGAGCTGGGGCTCATCAGTTTGTGTGGCGAGCCTGCCCCGCCGTCGCTTCCAGGAAACCCCAACCGGCGCGGCCTCGCACCTTGAATCGCACCGCTGATGGTCACGACTCGGTCACGGCTCGGGTCGTGGTGGCTCGGGACGAGCTGGTCTCACACCGGGTTGCAGTGCGCACCGGCGGTGAGGATCAGTCCGACGTCGGGCCGCCAGGGCTCGAGGTTCCACGTGTTCTTGTCGGGCGCACCGACCGCGTGGCACACGAGCTGGTGCTCCATGGTGTCGCTGTCCGCTTCCGGCTCCGCGGCCACGAGCTGGGCGCGGATCAGGTCGAGCCCCGCCTCGCCCGCGTGTCGCACCCAGTCCGTCGGGTCGACGGCGAGCGAGCGTCCGCCCTCGTTCTCCCCCCAGGTCGTGCTCTCGATCGCGTGCGTGCCGACCACGAACGTGACCTCGACCGGCCCGGCCGGGGCCGCCTTCCCGCCGGATCCCGACCCTTGCGCCGACCGGACCCGGTCGTCCACCTCCACCCGGGCGTGGGTGGCGTCGGTGTCGCTGACCTCGATGCGGGGCGCATCGTCCTCTGCGTCCGACGGCGGCGCGGGCGGGCCGATCGCCGCGACGGGCGTACCGCCGTCGTCGAGCACGGCGATGCTGCCGTCCGGGTCGACGTCGAGCGTGCCCGGCGACGTGAGCGTCAGGTCCGCCGACCCGCCGGGGGCAAGGCTGAGCGTGACCGTTCGCAGGCCCGGGACGTCGACGTCCGCCGCGACGACGGCGGCCTCTCGCGAGTCGACGCGGAGGACGACCTCGTCGAGCGTGACCGTGCTGGTGCGCAGCTCGGGCCGACCGGCGGCCGACGGCTCCGACTGCTCCGGGGCAGCCGACGACCGTCCTGCGGTGGGCGTGGGCTCCTGGCTCGGGTCGTCCGCTCTCGTGGCCCTG
Organism: Promicromonospora vindobonensis; assembly: GCF_042685865.1. Lineage (NCBI taxonomy): Bacteria > Bacillati > Actinomycetota > Actinomycetes > Micrococcales > Promicromonosporaceae > Promicromonospora > Promicromonospora vindobonensis. The sequence goes on from NZ_JBHUOG010000001.1 coordinate 2,738,134, forward strand.
TCGGCCAGGCCGCAGCCGCTCACGGTGAGGAGCACCGCCAGTGCGGCGCACGCGGCGAGGGGCGCCGTAGCGGCGCGTCGGATCGGCACAGCCCCATTGTGCGGGGCGGGCGTGCGGAGCGGAGTGTTGGGTGGCGCGTGTCGGCGACAGCCCCTATGTTTAGAACATGCGTTCGAACATGGAGCTGGTGACACAGGGTCCCGCCAACGTGCCGGGCCAGTCCGCGCGTGGTGCAGCCGCACCGCGCGAGTCCGGGTTCGCGAGCGGTTTCGCGAATCTCACGGAGGCGGTCGACGCCGTTGCGGCGGTCGACGCGCTCCTTGCCTCGCTCGCGGCGTCGCGTGCGGTGCTCATGGAATCGGTCCGGGAATGGGTGGCCGGCCGGCCCGAGCTGTTCGACACCCCCGAGGCAGAGGCGGACGATCTCACGGGGCTGGCGCCAGAGCTCGTCGAGCAGCTGGCCAAAGCACTGCGGGTACCGGAGGGAGCGGCGGTCGCGCTCATCGAGGAGTCCCGTGCGCTGGTGCACGAGCATCCGCGGACGCTTGCGGCGCTGCGTGGCGGGCACATCACCCACGCGCACGCGCAGACGATCCTCGGCTACACCGACGGCCTGCGGCGGGGCAACCGGGTGGCGCTGGAGACCCGTCTGCTCAAGCGTGCGCGCACCACGACCCCTGGCGAGCTGAGCCTGGTCGCGCGTACGGAGCGCGAGCGTCGGCTGCGTCCGGAACGGCCGACGGGCGTTCCGGTCGTCCGTCAGGCGGCGTCCGCGAGGCGTCAGCAGCTCAGCGCTTCCCCCACAGGTCGTCCCACGCGGTGAACGGGTCGTCGGTGCGACCCGCCTGGTGCGGGCTGCCGCCCGCCGCGACCGCCGGCGCCTGGCCGCCCCAGGCCGGGCTGCCCCACGTCGGACTGCCCCAGGCCGGGCTGCCCCAGCCCGGCAGGCCGTGGGTCTGCTCGGCCGGGATGGCGGCACCCGGGGCGCTGCTGGACGGGAGCCAGTCCTGTCGGTCGTACGGCACGGCGGGCTGCTGATCGGCCACACCCGGCGCAGTCTGCTCGGGGAGCGCTGGGTAGGGCGGGTCGAACGACGTGTCGTAGCCCTCGGGTGGCGCCACGGGCTCGGGGGCGTGGCTCGTCGCCGGCCACGGCTGCGCTGCGTCGGTCTGGCCGGGCGTCTGCCCGGACCAGAGCGAGGCGGACCGGTCCTGTCCCGGCCAGGGCGGCGTCGGGACGGGTTGCTCCGGGCCGGCGGGAGCGTCGTAGCTCGCGACGCCGTGCCTCGGGGTGCGATACCGCTGTGCGGCGTACGGGACGTGGTCCGGCTCGGCCGGTTCGTCGTGCGGCGGCGCGGGCGGCGGGTAGCCGTGGTCGTTGTGCTCCTTCGGCGCGGAGACGGCTGCGAAGGTGGTGGTGGCCAGGTACTGCTCGAACGGCACGTCGAAGGTCTCGTCGTCCGCCCACGCAGCATCCCAGGCCGCCGTGACCTGGCGTGCCGGTGCGCGGCGACCGTCATCGGGCATCGGCGGGAGGCTGATCTCGCCGGGGCTGTGGAGCACCTGGTCGTGCATCTGGCCCACCCAGTTGACCGCGAGCTCGAAGCGCATGGCGCTGAGGCCGTCCACCCCCAGCTCACCGCCGAGGGCGGGGTGCGGGTTGAAGGTGTAGACCTCGTCCTCGCCGAGGTGGATGCCACGGCTCCGGGCGTCGCGGACCAGGTCGTCCATCAGGTAGGTGGCGCGGCCTTCTGCGGACTCCAGCTCGGTGTACATGGTGACCGCGGAGGTCCAGCGCAGCTCGAGCGTGCCCTCGACAGTGTCCAGGAACCACCATCCGTCCAGCGACTCGAGGAAGATGTCGCCGAAACAGGTAGCGAAGCGCGGATTCTGCTCGCTGAGCCCCAGCCACTGCCATGAGGCGAGCCCGAACTCGAAGGAAACCTTCGGAAAAGTTCGAAGCAGCTTCATGTCCGAATGAAACCACTATCGGGTAAACGTCGGGAACCCCCCGGTGACATCTTTGTTGCGCGGCGACTCAGTAGCGGGCGCCGGCTCAGGCCAGCCCCGACTGGTACGCGAACACCACCAGCTGGGCGCGGTCGCGGGCGGAGAGCTTGATCATCGCGCGCGACACGTGCGTCCGGGCCGTGGCAGGGCTCAGTACGAGGTGCTCGGCGATCTCGTGGTTGCTCATGCCCTGCGCCACCAGGCAGACGACCTCGTGCTCACGATCGGTGAGGTCCCCGATGCGCGGGTGTGGCCGGAGCGAACGTGGCGACGCGGAGGTGAACTCCCGGATCAGGGTGCGGGTGGCCGACGGCGCGAGCAGCGCGCCGCCGTCGTGCACCGTACGGATCGCTGCGACGAGGTCCGCGGGCGGCGTGTTCTTGAGGAGGAACCCGCTGGCGCCGGCGCGCAGACCGTCCACGACGTACTGGTCGTGCTCGAACGTCGTGAGCACCACCACGCGGGTGGCGGTGAGGTCGGGGTCCTCGGCGATGCGGCGTGTCGCCTCGATACCGTCGATGCCCGGCATCCGGATATCCATGAGGACCACGTCGGGCTTCAGGCGGCGGGCCTCCGCCACCGCGGCGATGCCGTCGGCGGCCTCCCCGGCGACAGTGGTGTCCTCCTCCCCGGAGATGAGGGCGCGCAGGCCCATCCGGACCAGGTCCTGGTCGTCCACGAGCAGCACCGAGATCATGCGACACCTCCGGCGGGCAGGGCTGCCCGCACCTCGAAAGACTCGTCGACGGGCCCTGCGTCGAGCCGCCCGCCCAGGGACTCGACGCGGTGCCGCATCCCGGTGATACCGAAGCCGGCGATGAAGGAGTCGTCCGGTGAGCGCGGGTTGCGGACTGCCAGCCGGACGCCGTCCGGCTCGTACACGACCTCGACGCGCGCCGCCGAACCGGCACCGTGCTTGACCACGTTCGTCAGCGACTCCTGGAGCACACGGTAGGCGGCGAGGTCGACGGCGTCGGGCAGCGGCCTGGGCGTGCCGCTGACCGCGAGGTCCACGGAGACGCCAGCGGAGCGCACCCGCTGAGCCAGCGCGTCCAGGTTGGCGAGCCCGGCCGTCGGCGCGCGCTCGGGGACCGAGCGGGCGGCCGAACCGGGCCGGATCTCCGCGAGGGTGGTCCGCAGCTCGGTCAGGGCCTCGTTCGCGGCCTTCGAGATGGCCTCAAGGGCGGTGGACGCGTCGCGCGGCGTGCCCAGATGGAGCGCGATGTCGGCCTGCATCTGGATGGCGGCCAGCCCGTGCCCGACGACGTCGTGCACCTCGTGCGCGAGCTGCAGCCGCTCGTCGTCGCGCGCCTGCTGCTCCGCCGCGTCCCGCTCGGCCGAACGGGCCGCGTGCCACATCCGCCGGGCGACGCCGATGCTGAACGGCACCATCACGATGGCGCCCGCAGGGATCAGCCCCTGCGGCAACCCGAGCGCCGCCGGATGCGTGAAGACGTGCACGAGGAGCAGCGCCAGCGTCGCCGCTGCGTACAGCAGAGCGGGGCGCAGCGGACGGTTCCGGGCCAGGGAGTAGACCGCCACCACCAGGCAGACCATCACCGGGCCGTACGGGTAGTCGAGCAGCAGGTAGGTGACCGTGGCGACGGTGACCACGCCCAGCGCGAGCACCGGCCAGCGGGTACGGGCCAGTGTCCCCACCGCCGCCGTGACCGCCAGCACGTACGCCGGCCCGTCGATCGGGCGCACTCCGTACGCCCCGCCCAGGAACGGCAGCGAGACCAGCGTGAGCGCCGTCAGTGCAGCGGTCACACCCACGTCGACAAGGCGCAGCTTCCCCATGTGTCCCACCTCCAGCCCCACTGTGGCCGACGTCGGACCGGGCGTCACCCCCTGCACGCCGTACCTCGGCGTACGGCACGGGGCGTAGACCGAGCTGCCCACCGACGTCGGACGGCGCAGGACGAGTGTCGCCGCAGGGCCGATCCCGCAGCACGCCACGGCCAGGACGCTGGGACACGGGGGCGCCGCCCGGCGCCCGAGGAGGGACAGGATCATGAATCTCAGGGGAGTCGCGATCGCCGGGCTCGTCATGGCGACGGTCGGTATCTACGTGGCCCGAGCGGGTGGGGCACCGGCGCCGGTCGTGCCGCCGGCCGTCGTGCTGATGCTCGTCGCGGCGGTGCTGCTCGCCGTGTTCCGCACCCGGACCTGGCCGGCGGTCGTGGCCGTTGTCGTCGCGCTCGCCGAGGCCGCCGGCGTGATCGTCACCGGGAGCCTGGGCAACCTCGGGTTCGCCGAGCCGCTGCTCGGAGCGGGTACGGCGCTGCGCGTCGCCGGCGGGCTGGCGGTGCTCGTCGCGGGCATCGTGCTCGTGGTGCGGCGCCCGGCCCGATCCGGGGCGTCCGGTCGTGCGAAGGAGGTCTCGCCATGAAGCTGGCACCGCGTGCACGCAAGGCCGTGCTGACCGCGCACATCGTCTCGTCCGGGGCGTGGATCGGTATCGACGTGCTGGTCGCCGTGCTCGTCGGGGTGGGCCTTGGCGGTTCGGACGCCGCCCGGGGGCTCGCCCTGCGCGCCCTCGCCGAGTTCGTCGTGGCCCCCATGCTCGTCTCGGGGCTGGTCTGCCTCGCCTCGGGCCTGTTGCTCGGGCTCGCGACCAGGTGGGGCCTGGTCCGCTACTGGTGGGTGGCCGTCAAGCTCGTCATGAACGTGGTGCTGTGCGTCCTGATCGTCGTCGCGCTGCAGCCGGGCATGGCTGAGGTCGGCGCCGCCGGCGTCGCGATCGAGGCAGGCGAGGTCCCGGTGGCCGACCTCTCGAACCTCGTGTTCCCGCCCGCGGTGTCGCTCACCGTGCTCGCGGCCGCCACCGTGCTGTCCGTGCACAAGCCCTGGGGGCGGGTGCGCCCGCGCTCGCCGAGACCGTCCGGGAGAGCGTCAGAGGCGCGGCCTACCGTGGTCGTATGAGAAACGAGGGACGGGCCATCGAGGTGCGGGACGCTGCGCCGGCCGAGTACGAGACGGTCGGCAAGATCGTCGCGGCGGCGTTCTACGCGGACGGGCAGCTCGACGCTCCCGACGCGGGCTTCTACGCCGACGTCCTGCGCGATGTCGAGAGCCGCGCCGCCGCGGCGGAGATCATCGTCGCGCTGGACGCCGGCGTGGTCGTGGGCGGCGTGACGTTCGTGCCGCACGGCGGCCCGATGGCCGACATCGCCAAGGACGGTGAGGCGGAGATCCGCATGCTCGGCGTCGCGCCGGACGCCCAGGGCAGGGGAGCAGGGACCGCGCTGATGCGCGAGTGCGTCACGCGCGCCGTCGGCGCACGGCGGATCGTCCTCTCCACCCAGACCGTCGCCACGGGTTCGCACCGCCTCTACGAGCGGCTCGGCTTCGTCCGCGACCCGGGCCGGGACTGGGCACCGGTGCCCGGCGTGGACCTGCTCTGCTACGTGCTGGAGCGGTAGCGCGGACCGCCCGGCCACCGCAGCAGCCCTGCCGTGATCGCCACACCCAGCAGGAGCAGCAGGCCGCCGCCGGCCTCTGCCGCGTTGGGCACCTCGTCGAGCACCAGCCAGGCGGCGCTCATGCCCACCACCGGCACCAGCATCGTGAACGGCACCACGGCGCTCGCCGGGTAGCGGGCCAGCAGGGTGTTCCACACGCCGTAGCCCACGAGGCTCGCCAGCCACGCCGTGTAGAGGGTGGAGAGCACCACCGCCCACGTGGGGTGGGTGAGCGCGTGCCCGACGGCGGCCGGGCTGTCCAGCGCGACAGCCAGGGCGAGCATCGGTACGGGAACCACGAGCCCTGACCACACGGTCATGGACAGACCGGCCAACGGGCTCGACCCCGTCCCCTTGAGCTGCGTCGCTGCGCCCAGCCGACGCACGATCACGTTGCCGGTCGCCCACGACGCCGCGGCCGCCAGGGTGAGCAGGAAGGCGAACCCTGGCGTCGCCACCGACCGGCCCAGCCCGACGATCACCAGCCCCACCGCACCCAGCAGGACACCGACCAGCTGCGGCGGCGTCGGGCGCTCGCGGAGGGCGACGCTCGCGAACAGGACGGTCAGGACCACCTGCGCCTGGAGCACGAGCGACGCCAGTCCCGGCGGCATGTCCAGCCACAGCGCGGTGTACATGAGGGCGAACTGGCCGAGGCTGAGGAACACGCCCACCAGGAGCACGTCCTTCAGGGGAGCCGCAGGGCGGGGAACCAGGAAGATCGCGGGGATCAGCACCACGACAAAGCGGACTGCGACGAAGAGCGCCGGCGGCATGTCGTCCACGCCGACGTCGATGGCGAGGAAGTTGGTGCCCCAGATGACCATGACGAGCACGGCCAGGAGCGAGTGGCGCAGGGGCATGCGGTCATCGTCGACCGGAGCAACCCTGTACGTCCATCGCGTATCACTGGCTGATTGTTCAGCAGGCCTGAACGGTGCCGGACGGCTCTGACTACGTGTTTTCACGATCTTGTTCCACCGACCGGGTGAAAAGTAGCGTCGCTGGGCACCGGCCGGTGGATCGACCGAAGGCCCGGCCCGCAGCCTGTGCGGCGGGCGACACACGTTCGCGAAGGAGCGTCCGATGCGTAGCACCAGACACCGCACGATCCGCACCACCGTCACGGCTGCCGCCGCGATGACGTTCGTCCTGTCCGCCTCGCTCGCCGCCGCCGCGGCGGTCCCCCACGTACCCGACTCGGGGTCTGCCTCGTCGGCGCCGGGCGCCTCTGCCGCCGTCGGCGCGCTGACCTGGTCGGACGAGTTCGACGGCGCCGCGGGCAGCGCCCCGAACCCCGCCACCTGGAACCTGGAGACCGGCGCGGGCGGCTGGGGCAACAACGAGCTGCAGAACTACACCAGCTCGCGGGAGAACTCGGCGCTCGACGGGAACGGGAACCTCGTCATCACCGCCCGCCAGGACGGCAACGGCGGCTACACCTCGGCGCGCCTGACCACACAGGGCAAGGTGCAGCCGAAGTTCGGGCACCTCGAGGCCCGGATCAAGATCCCACGCGGCCAGGGCATCTGGCCCGCCTTCTGGATGCTCGGCGGCCAGATCGGCAACGGCGTCCCGTGGCCGGACTCCGGCGAGATCGACATCATGGAGAACGTCGGGTACGAGCCCCACATGGTGCACGGGACCCTGCACGGGCCCGGCTACTCCGGGGGTGCAGGGATCGGCGCCGCCTACACGCACCCACAGGGCTGGTCGTTCGCCGACGACTTCCACACCTTCGCCATCGACTGGGAGCCCGGCCGGATCAGCTGGTCGGTGGACGGCAACGTCTACCAGACACGCACCACCGCCGACACCGGCGGCAACCCCTGGGTCTACGACCAGCCGTTCTTCTTCCTCCTGAACGTCGCGGTCGGTGGCAACTGGCCGGGATATCCGGACGGAACCACGCAGTTCCCGCAGCAGATGGTCGTCGACTACGTCCGCGTCTACGACTCCCAGCTCTGACGCGTCCCACGAGGTGTCATACGCACAGGTCACCTCCATGACCTGTGCGTATGCACGTCGTGGGGTCCGGGACCGCCCCGCTCCGTGACGCGTCGTAGACTGGCCGCGCGCTTCGGCGCCCAGAAACCTACCCCGCTCGCGAGGAACTACATGACCGCGCCCGCGTCCCAGGCACCCTCCCGCCCGAACCCCGCCGTTCCGAACCTGGACACGGTGGAGACCGCAGCGGCCACCCCTGATGAGGTGCAGCCGTACGGTGAGCTCGGACTCAAGGAGGACGAGTACCAGCGCATCAAGGACATCCTGGGCCGCCGCCCCACCGCGGCCGAGCTCGCGATGTACTCCGTGATGTGGAGCGAACACTGCTCCTACAAGTCGTCGAAGGTGCACCTGAGCAAGTTCGGCGAGAAGGTCACCGACGAGATGAAGGAGCACCTCCTCGTCGGTATCGGTGAGAACGCAGGCGTCGTCGACATCGGCGACGGCTGGGCAGTCACCTTCAAGGTCGAGTCGCACAACCACCCCTCGTTCGTCGAGCCCTACCAGGGCGCCGCGACCGGGGTGGGCGGCATCGTCCGCGACATCATCTCGATGGGCGCGCGCCCCGTGGCGGTCATGGACCAGCTGCGCTTCGGCGCCGTCGACCACCCCGACACGGCGCGCGTCGTGCACGGCGTCGTCTCCGGAGTGGGCGGCTACGGCAACTCCCTCGGACTGCCGAACATCGGTGGCGAGCTTGTCTTCGACGGCTCCTACCAGGGCAACCCGCTCGTCAACGCCCTCTGCCTCGGCGTGCTCAGGCACGAGGACATCCACCTCGCCAACGCCACCGGCCTCGGCAACAAGGTGGTGCTGTTCGGCGCCCGCACGGGCGGCGACGGCATCGGCGGCGCCTCGATCCTCGCGTCCGAGACGTTCGAGGACGGCGTCCCCGCGAAGCGCCCGAGCGTGCAGGTGGGCGACCCGTTCATGGAGAAGGTGCTCATCGAGTGCTGCCTCGAGCTGTTCTCGGCGAAGGTCGTCGAGGGCATCCAGGACCTCGGCGCCGCAGGCATCTCCTGTGCCACCTCCGAGCTCGCCTCCAACGGGGACGGCGGCATGCACGTCGAGCTCGACGACGTCCTGCTGCGGGACCCCACGCTGAACGCCGGCGAGATCCTCATGTCGGAGTCGCAGGAGCGCATGATGGCCGTCGTACGGCCCGACCAGCTCGACGCCTTCCTCGCGATCACCAAGAAGTGGGAGGTCGAGACCGCCGTCATCGGCGAGGTCAACGGCTCCGGCCGCCTCACGATCGACCACCACGGCCAGCGGATCGTGGACGTCGACCCCAAGACCGTCGCGCACGAGGGGCCCGTGTACCACCGCCCCTACGAGCGCCCGGCCTGGCAGGACAGCCTGCAGGCGGACACGACGACGGCGGCGGGCCTCGCCAGGCCGGCGTCCGGTCCCGAGCTGCGGGAGACGGCGCTGCGGCTGCTGGCCTCGCCCAACCTCGCGTCCAAGACCTGGGTCACCAACCAGTACGACCGCTTCGTCCAGGGCAACACAGCGCTCGCCCAGCCCGACGACAGCGGCGTGATCCGGGTCGACGAGTCCACGGGGCTCGGCGTCGCGCTCGCGACCGACGCCAACGGCCGGTACGGCAAGCTCGACCCCCGGACCGGTGCCGCGCTGGCGCTGGCGGAGGCGTACCGCAACGTCGCCACGTCGGGCGCCAAGCCCCTGGCCGTGACGGACTGCCTCAACTTCGGGTCCCCCGAGCACCCGGACTCGATGTGGCAGCTCGTCGAGGCGATCGAGGGTCTGGCCGACGCCTGCCAGGAGCTCGGCGTGCCGGTCACGGGCGGCAACGTCTCGCTCTACAACGGCACCGGCGAGCCCGGCCAGATCGACTCGTCGATCCACCCCACCCCCGTGGTGGGCGTGCTCGGTGTGCTCGACGACGTCAGCACCGCGCTGTCCTCCGGCTGGCAGACAGAGGGGCTCTCGCTCCTCCTGCTCGGCACCACGCGGGACGAGCTCGACGGTTCGGCCTGGGCCGACGTCGTGCACTCGCACCTCGGCGGCCTGCCGCCGCGCGTCGACCTGGCCGCAGAGAAGGCACTGGCCTCAGCGCTGGTGGAGGCGCGCACCACCGGGCTTGCCGCCGCGGCGCACGACCTGTCCGAGGGCGGCCTGGTCCAGGCGCTGATCGAGGCGTCGCTACGCTTCGGCGTCGGGGCCTCTGTGGCGCTCGAGGGCGTGACCGGCAGGGACAAGGTGGACCCGTTCGTGGCTCTGTTCGCCGAGTCGACCGGGCGCGTGATCGTCGCGGTCGACCCGGAGCACGAGGGCGAGCTGACCCACCTCGCCGAGGACGCCGGCGTGCCGGTGCTGCGCCTCGGCACCACGGGCGGCGACGCCGTGGTGATCGAGGGCCAGTTCGAGATCCCGCTGGCCGAGGCCCGGGAGGCCCACGAGGGAACCCTCCCGCGTATCTTCGGCTGACCCGGAGGTCCCTTGACGGGATGATCGGCAATTGGTCAGGTATTCGGCAACCCGAGTTGCCGAATACCTGACCAATTACCGATCACCTGCGACTCACCCGCGGGCATGTCGGGCGTCATCCGCGTGGGTGTCCAGCCGGTAGGGTCCGGGGGTGCGATTTGTCCATGGTTTGATCTCGGTAGTGCTCTGGATCATCGCGATCCCCTTGCTGGTCGTGGCGCTGGCCAGGGCCCTCCCGTTCGACAACGTGGTGCCTCTGCCGCACCTCGTGGCGTTCACGCCCTGGGCGACGCTGCTGACGCTCCCGCTGCTGATCGTCGCGCTCTTCTCCCGCCGCTGGGTCCTGACGCTGCTGCTCGCGACCTCGATGGCCGGCTACGTGTACTGGATGGCGCCCTTCTTCGTGCCGCCGGACACGTCGACGGCGGCGGACCCCGCTGACCCCGGCACGCTGCGGGTCATGACGATCAACGCGCTGTACGGGCGGGCCGACGCCGAGACCGTGGTCGGCCTCGTGGAGTCGCAGCACGTCGAGGTGCTCGCCGTCCAGGAGCTGACCCCCGACTTCGAGCAGGCGCTCACGGACGCGGGCCTCGACGACCTGCTGGCCCACAGCTTCACGGTGCCCGCCGACGACGGCCCTGGGGGGAGCGGCCTCTGGGCGTCCACGCCGCTCACGGACGAGGACCAGCTGCGCGGCACGAGCTTCGCGATGCCGTCGGCCCTGGTCAGCGCCGGAAGCACCGAGGTGCGCGTCACCGTGGTGCACCCGCACCCGCCGATGCCGACGGAGATCACGACGTGGCGCACGGAGCTCGTCGAGCTCACGAAACACGCCCACGGGGACGACACACCGCAGATCCTGGCCGGCGACTTCAATGCCACCCACGACCACGCAGGCTTCCGTGACCTGCTCGGCTCGCGGTTCGCGGACGCCACCCGCGAGTGGGGCGCCGGACCCGCCGTGACCTGGCCGGAGGGCCGCCAGGTACCCGCGCTGTTCGCGCTGGACCACGTCGTGGTGGAGAAGGACATGCCCGTCTCCGACGTCGTCTCCATGCAGGTTCCGGGCACGGATCACCGGGCGCTGATGGCCACCGTCGTCGTGGAATAGCACAGCGACGCCGCGCGGGGAGCGCGGAACCGGCCTATCTTCGCAGTTGTGCCGACTCGTCAGATGCGCCTCGCGCCCGCCGCCCCCGACGATGTGAGCAGCGCCCTCGCCGCGCTCCGCGCCGAGGTCGGCCTGCCCGCGATGTTCCCGCAAGATGTTCTCGAGGAAGCCGGGGCGGCCGCCGAACAGGACCACTCCGCCGGCCGGGCCGACCGCCGCGACATCGAGTTCGTCACCATCGACCCGCCCGGCTCCATGGACCTGGACCAGGCGGTTCACGTGGAACAGTCGGGCGAGGGCTACGTGGTGCACTACGCGATCGCGGACCTGGGCGCCTTCGTGACGCCAGGCGGCGCCGTCGACGCGGAGGTACGCAAGCGTGGCATGACCGTCTACGGGCCCGACGCCCGGACGCCGCTGCACCCCAAGATCCTGTCCGAGGGCGCGGCCAGCCTCCTGCCGGAGGTGGACCGCCCGGCCGTGCTCTGGACGGTCACCCTGGACGCGCGCGGCATCATCACCGGCGCCTCGCTGGAGCGGGTAATGGTCCGCAGCCGTGAGCGACTCACCTACGCGGAGGTGCAGTCCGGCCTCGACGCGGGCACGGCGAGCGAGTCCCTGCAGCTGCTGGCCGACGTCGGGCGGCTGCGCCAGTCGCTCGAGGCGGCGCGCGGCGGTGTCTCGCTGGAGGTGCCGGAGCAGGAGGTGGAGCGTGGCGAGGACGGCACGTTCGCGCTCTCGTTCCGGCGCAACCTGCCGGTCGAGGAGTGGAACGCCCAGATCTCCCTGCTCACCGGCATCGCGGCAGCACACCTCATGCGTGAGGCGGGTGTCGGCATCCTGCGCACTCTTCCGGAGGCCGACCCTCGCGACGTGGCACGCCTGCACCGCACGGCCCGCGCGCTCGGCATCGACTGGCCCGACAGCCTCCCGTACGCGCGACTGGTGCCGACGCTCGTCTCGCGGATCCCGGAGCACGCTGCGTTCCTCAACGAGGCGACGACGCTGTTCCGTGGCGCCGGGTACGTCGCGTTCGGCATGACCGGGCCCGACGGTGCCCCGCTGCCGGCCCCCGAGAACACCCGGCACGCCGCCATCGCCGCGGACTACGCGCACGTCACCGCGCCGCTGCGGCGTCTGGTGGACCGGTACGCGACCGAGGTCTGCCTCGCGATCTCCGCGGGCACGGCAGTGCCCCCGTGGGTGCTGGAGGCCCTGCCCGCCCTGCCGTCCGTCATGGCAGAGACCGGCCGCCGGGCCTCGTCGTTCGAGCGTGAGTGCGTCGACATCGTGGAGGCGTCGCTCCTGGCCGACCGCCTGGGCGAGGAGTTCGCCGGCGTGGTGGTCGACGTCGAGGACGACACCAAGGAGGAGCAGCGCGGCCAGATTGTGCTGCGTGATCCGGCAGTTCGCGCGCGCGTCACCGGTCGGCGGCTCCCGCTGGGCGAAGAGGTGCGGGTCACGCTCGCCGAGGCGGACGTGTCCGAGCGTCGCGTCATGTTCACGCTGCCCGGTGGCCGAACGGTCGACCGGGAAACGGAAGCCGGGGTGGCGACGGGCCGGTCCGGCACAGGGGACGGTGGCGGGCGACGCTCCACGACGGGACCGCGTTCGGCCGCAGGCGTGGCACGGCGGGCGGCCGCTCCCGCGCCGTTCGCCGCTCCCGGCGACGGGCCGGTCCCCGCGCACGGTCGGGTGCTGCGGGCCACGCCCGGACCGGGGGCCGGGACGGTTCCTGAGCCGTTTCCCCAGCCCTCGCCCGAGCCGCAGCCGGACCCCCAGCCCTGGCCGGAGCCGCAACCCGAGCCACAACCCGAGCCACAGCCCGAGCCGCAGCCGGAGCCCGAGCCCCGGCCCCAGCCGAGCCCCAGCCCAGGGCCGCGCCCGACACCCCGGCCGGGGCCGCCGCCCTCGCCGGCCCCGCAGCCGCTGCCGGACGGCGCCGCGCCGGGCTCTGCCCCGACGTCGGCCGCCCAGCACCTGGGGCGCGACGTCGGCTACCCGCCGGTCCGGCGGCCCGTGCGGCCTCAGGTCCGGGACGAGGTTCCGCTGTCGCAGCCGTGGCCGCGCCACTCGACCCCTGCGACATCGCCTCGGCGGCTCGCACCGACGTCGCAGCCGGTGCCTGCGGTCCGGCGGGACAGCCTCCTCGACGTGGTGCAGGTGGCGGAGTACCCGGCCGTGGCGTCGCTCGAGCTGCCGATGGTGGTGGCAGCCGACCTGCTCGCGGTCGAGGGACAGACGACGGAGGTCTACCGCTACTGATCCGACGGTCCGCGATACTGGCTCCATGATCGACGCAGCTCACGACGTCCTGGCGGTGCGGTAGTGCCCCCGCGGCGCAGGACGGATCCCGCGGCCGGACGGACCGCGGTCGCCGCATGGGTACGGGGCGGTGCGGAGCGTCGCGACGTGACCACCGCCGTCCGGTACATGCTGGAGGAGCTCGCGGACCACGCTCCCGGTAACTCCGTGGAGGTGCGCGTGCCCCCGTCCGGTGCGGTCCAGGCGGTCGCCGGGCCGCGACACACGCGCGGGACGCCGCCGAACGTCGTCGAGACCGACCCCGACACGTGGCTCGGCCTGGTCACGGGCGCTGTCACGTGGGCGGACGCCGTCGCGGACGGGCGGGTGCGCGCATCGGGCGAGCGTTCCGACATCTCCCACCTGCTGCCGCTGACGGCAGGACGCCGGGCGGCGGCCGGTGCCCACGGCGAGCCGGAACCGCCGGTCGTACCAGGGTGAACCGGGCGCATCCGGCGTGTGCCAGGTAACGGATGTCTCTGACACCCGCTAGCCTCGGCGTCGGTCCCGTGGCTCGGCTGCGGACAGGTTCACCCGGTGCGGGGACGCCAGTTCTCCCGGCGGGTGCCCGGCTGTAACCGCTGGTTCACGAGGCAGTGATTGGTTGGTGCGGCTCGTGCCGGACCGCCTGCGCAACCGATGCGCGCCCGGCCGCAGCGATGCAGCCGACAAGACGTCCAGCAGCAGTGCACTCCACCCCGGCCCACGGTCGGCTATTGCAGAAGGAGTCAGCGTGAGACCCAGCACGCTCCGGTCCCCGCGACCGCACCCCCGATCCCGTGGGAGGGCCGCAGTCGCGGTGGCACTCTCCGCAGCGCTCGCCATGCCGGCGACGGCAGCCTTCGCCGCGCCCCTGGCCACCGAGGACGGCCCGGACTCCGGGCACGTCGTCATCAGCGAGGCCTACCTCGTCGGCGGAAGCTCCGGCCAGCCGTACCGGAACAAGTTCGTGGAGCTGTACAACCCGACGGACGAGCCGGTCAGCGTCGACGGCTGGTCGGTCCAGTACAAGTCTGCGACGGGCTCGTCGTTCTCCGGGGTCACCGCACTGAGCGGCACCATCGCCGCCGGCGGCCACTACCTGGTGCAGGGCGCCTCGAACGCGGCCAACGGCGAGCCGCTCCCCACTCCCGACGCCGTGGGTGGCCTCAACCTGAGCGGCACGGCCGGCGTGGTCGCGCTCGCGTCGCAGGCCACCGCTGTCACGCTCGCCAAGGGTGCCGTGCCGGTCGAGGGCGCAGCTGGCGTCGTCGACCTGCTCGGCTACGGCACCGCTGACACGTTCGAGACCGCTCAGGGACCGGCCGGCCGGGGCACCGGCGTGGTCGGGTCGCTGGAGCGCACCGACGACACGGGGGACAACTCGGCGGACTTCGTGTTCACCACCGAGGTGACCCCCACCAGCGGCGAGGGCTCCGAGCCCGAGCCCAGCCCCACGCCGTCGGAGCCGGTCGAGCCCGGCGAGGTCACCCCGATCGCCGAGATCCAGGGCACCGGCGACGCCTCGCCGCTCGTGGGCGAGACGGTGACGACCCGTGGCGTCGTCACCGCCGTCTATGCGACCGGCGGGTTCAACGGCCTGTACCTGCAGACCGCTGGCACGGGCGGCGACGAGGACCCGACACCCGGCGCGTCGGACGGCATCTTCGTGTTCTCGGCAGCGGCCGCAGCGGACCTGTCTGCCGGCGACCATGTGGAGGTGACCGGCGAGGTCTCCGAGTTCAACGGGCTGACCGAGCTCACCCCGTCGTCGGGCGGCTGGACCGTCCTGGACGAGCCCGCGACGGTCACGCCGACGGCGACCGCCTGGCCGGCCACCGCGGCCGAGCGCGAGGCGCTCGAGGGCATGCTCCTCGCGCCGCAGGGCGACTTCACCGTGACGGACAACTATGACACCAACTACTA
The DNA here is from genome assembly GCF_042685865.1 of Promicromonospora vindobonensis. Taxonomy (NCBI): domain Bacteria; kingdom Bacillati; phylum Actinomycetota; class Actinomycetes; order Micrococcales; family Promicromonosporaceae; genus Promicromonospora; species Promicromonospora vindobonensis. The sequence continues at coordinate 2,753,388 of NZ_JBHUOG010000001.1, forward strand.
CGGCTCCGTGGGGCTCGCCGCGGGTGACAGCCCGCTGGTGCAGCCCACCACCGTCGGCCGGCCGCTGTCGGCGGAGTACGACGCGCAGATCGCGGACAACGCGGCGCGCGCTGTGCTGCTCGACGACGGATCGTCGCTGAACTACAACTCGACGGCGAACAAGTCCAAGCCCCTCCCCTACCTGACCGGTGGTGAGCCGCTGCGCGTGGGCGCAGCGGTCACGTTCACCACGCCGGTGATCCTGGACTACCGCTACGACGCGTGGGGCTTCCAGCCGCTGACGCAGCTGACCCCCGAGGTCGCGGAGACGGTCCAGCCGGCCACGTTCGAGAACACGCGCGAGGACGCCCCCGCCGAGGTGGGTGGTGACCTCGAGGTCGCCACGTTCAACGTGCTGAACTACTTCAGCACCACCGGCGACGAGCTCACGGGCTGCACCTACTACACCGACCGTGACGGCGACCCCGTGACGGTCCGCGGCGGCTGCGACGCGCGCGGCGCGGCCGAGGAGGAGGACCTGCAGCGCCAGCAGGTCAAGATCGTCGCCGCGATCTCGGCACTCGACGCCGACGTGGTGGCACTCCTGGAGATCGAGAACACCGCCGCGTTCGGTGGCTCGCGCGACCAGGCGCTGAGCGACCTCGTGGACGCCCTGAACGCCGCGGAAGGTGCCGGTACGTGGGCCTACGCGGCCTCCCCCGCCGAGGTGCCCGACGCGGAGGACGTCATCCGCAACGCGTTCATCTACCGGACGGCCACCGCCGAGCCGGTGGGCGGCTCGACCATCCTGGTCGGGGACGAGGCGTTCCAGAACGCCCGCCAGCCGCTGGCGCAGACCTTCCAGCCCGCCGACGGCGCGACCGACGCCGGCGACGACGTCGTCGTGATCGCCAACCACTTCAAGTCGAAGGGCTCGGCCGGCCCGTGGCCGGGCGACCCGGACCAGGGCGACGGTCAGGGCTCCTCGAACGAGTCGAGGACCCGCCAGGCGACCGCGCTCGTGAGCTTTGCCGAGGCGCAGGCCGCCGCGGCCGGCACGGAGAACGTCCTGCTGGTGGGCGACTTCAACGCGTACGAGCAGGAGGACCCCATCAAGGTCCTGACCGACGCCGGCTACACCGACCTTGGCGCCGCCACGGGGGAGTACTCCTACAACTTCGGTGGCATGGTCGGCTCGCTCGACCACGTGCTCGCGTCCCCCGCCGCGGCGGAGCTCGTGACCGGCACCGACATCTGGAACATCAACGCGTACGAGCCGATCGCGAACGAGTACAGCAGACACAACTACAACGCGTCGATCCTCTACGACGAGTCCCCGTTCCGGTCCTCCGACCACGACCCCGTCCTGGTCGGCCTCGACCTCGGTGGGACGACGGAGCCCGGCACGGTCGACCTCGACCTCGTGGCGATCAACGACTTCCACGGCCGCATCGACGAGAACACGGTGAACTTCGCGGGCACCGTGGAGGAGCTGCGGGCGCAGAACCCCGAGGGCACGGCCTTCATCTCGGCCGGCGACAACATCGGCGCCTCCCTGTTCGCGTCCGCGCTGCAGCAGGACCAGCCGACCATCGACGTGCTGAACGCGCTGGGCCTGAAGACCTCGGCGGTCGGCAACCACGAGTTCGACCAGGGCATGGCCGACCTCACCGGCCGCGTCACCGACGCCGCCGACTGGGACCACCTGGGCGCCAACGTCTACGACGAGGCAACCGGCGAGGCCGCGCTGCCCGAGTACCAGGTGGTGCCGGTGGGCGGCGTCGACGTCGGCTTCGTCGGCGTCGTCACGCAGGAGACGCCCACGCTGGTCACGCCGTCGGGCATCGAGGGTCTTGCGTTCGGCGACCCGGTCGAGGCGATCAACCGCGTCACCGACGAGCTGCTCGACGGCGACGCCGCGAACGGCGAGGCCGACGTGGTCGTTGCCCTCGCGCACGACGGCGCCGGTGCGGGTACGCCCGACGGCGCGACGCTGGAGGAGGAGATCGCGGCCGGCGGCCCGTTCGCCGACCTGGTGCAGGGCACCGATCCGCGGGTCGCGGCCATCTTCACCGGCCACACGCACAAGCAGTACGCGTGGGACGCCCCCGTCCCTGGCACGCAGGGGGAGACCCGCCCGATCATCCAGACCGGCAACTACGGGGAGTTCCTCGGCCACGTCTCGCTCACCGTGGACACGGAGTCGTTCGACGTCACCGGCTACGCCGTCGAGAACGTGCAGCGGGTCGAGACCCCGGCTGACGAGCTGATCGCCACCTATCCGGTGGTCGCCGAGGTCGACGCGATCGTCGACGCCGCACTGGCCGAGGCCGAGGAGATCGGCGGCCAGCCGATCGGCAAGGTGACCGCCGACGTCACGACGGCATTCTCCGGCGGCACCTACACGGACGGCGGCTACACGGGCGGCGAGCGGGGCGATCGCGCGTCGGAGTCGGCGCTCGGCAACCTCGTGGCGAACTCGCTGCGCGACTCCCTCGCGAGCGACGAGCGGGGCGGCGCCGACATCGGCGTCGTGAACCCTGGTGGCCTGCGCAACGAGCTGTACCACGGCGAGGACGGCGTCATCACCTACGCCGAGGCCAATGCGGTGCTGCCGTTCGTCAACAACCTGTGGACGATCACGCTGACGGGCGCACAGCTCGACACGCTGCTCGAGGAGCAGTGGCAGACGGACGCGAACGGCAACCGCCCGTCGCGCCCGTTCCTCGCGCTGGGGCTGTCGGACAACGTGTCCTACACCGTGGCCACTGCCGACCCGAACGCGACGCCCGGTGACAACGTCTCGTCGATCGCCATCGACGGCGTGCCGGTCGACCCGGCCGCCGAGTACCGCATCGCGACGTTCTCGTTCCTGATCTCGGGTGGTGACAACTTCCGGGTCTTCACCGAGGGCACCGACGGCCGCGACTCCGGCCTGGTGGACCGCGAGGCCTGGATCGACTACCTCGAGACCGCGTCGCCGATCACGCCGAGCTTCGCCCGTACGCGCACGGTGGCCGATGCGCTGCCAGGCACCGTCGAGGCGGGCGCCTCGACCGAGGTCGGCCTGTCCGGCCTCGACCTGACATCGCTCGGTGCGCCGCGCAACACGGCGGTCGAGACCTTCCTCGTGCCGACGGGTGGCGCGGCAGGGGACGGGGTCTCGCTCGGCACCGGCACGGTCGCCGACGGCGCTACGTCGGCCTCGGTCACCGTGCCGGCCGACACGGCTCCTGGTGCGTACCAGCTCCTGGTGCAGGCGTCGCCGTCGGGCACGACGGCCCGGCTGCCGCTGACCGTGGAGGAAGCGGCTCCCCAGGAGCCGGAGGCGCCCGCCTGGCAGCCGTGGAGGCTGTACTGGTGGGGAGACACCGTCTCGTACAAGGGCGAGGTCTACGTGGCGTCGCGTCCGACCATCCTCCAGATCCCGGGCGCCTGGCGGCACAGCCCCTGGAAGCTGGTGAAGTAGCCACGCACGCCGACGGAGAACTGGGCGAGACGGAACTGCAGCGCACCCGGCACGGGTGTGCTGCAGTTCTGCGTCGCACGAGTTCTTCTTCGGCGACGGGCGGCGCGTACCCTGGTTTCGTGAGTGAAACCCAGACATCGAGCGGCTCCTCCGACGACGTGGAGGTGCGCGACGTCATCGATCCGACGAGCGTGCGCAGGGCCCCGCGGTACAAGGCGTTCTTCTGGACGGGTGCCCTGGTCGGGATCGTTCTCGGGCTCGCGCTGTCGCTCTACCTCGTGAACACGCCCGCCGGCTCGGGAATGATGAAGGCCGGCGTGTACGTGACGGTGCTGACCGCGTTCGTCACGATGGTGACGACCCTGCTGGCCGGCCTGTTCGCGGTGATCGCGGACCGCCGGAGCCTGCGCGGCCGCTGACACAGAGGTCACAGACCGGGCTGACGTCGTCGATCCGGTCGCATGGGATACTCGGAACATGCCTCTGCGCGGAGATGGCCGCCTCAACCACGACCTCATGCCCGGCGAGAAGGGCCCTCAGGACGCATGTGGCGTCTTCGGGGTCTGGGCACCCGGCGAGGAGGTCGCCAAGCTTGCGTACTTCGGCCTGTACGCACTACAGCACCGCGGGCAGGAGTCCGCGGGCATCGCCACCAGCAACGGTGAGCAGATCCTCGTCTACAAGGACATGGGACTCGTTTCCCAGGTCTTCGACGAGACGGCCCTGAACGCCCTGACCGGCCACATCGCCGTCGGGCACTGTCGGTACTCGACCACCGGTGGCGTGACGTGGGAGAACGCACAGCCCACGCTCGGCGCGACGGCGTCGGGCACCGTGGCCCTCGGCCACAACGGCAACCTGACCAACTCTGCTGACCTGGTCAACCTCGTGGCCGAGCGCTACGGCGCGCAGCGCCGGGGTGAGCTCGCGCGCGGCAACACCACCGACACCGCCCTCATCACCGCCCTGTTCGCTGGTGACGCGGATCACACGCTCGAGGCCACCGCGATGGAGGTGCTACCGCGCCTGCGCGGCGCCTTCTCCCTGGTCTTCATGGACGAGAACACCCTGTACGCGGCGCGTGACCCCCAGGGCGTGCGCCCGCTCGTGCTCGGTCGGCTCGACCGCGGCTGGGTCGTGGCCAGCGAGACCCCCGCCCTGGACATCGTCGGCGCCTCCTACGTGCGCGACGTCGAGCCGGGCGAGCTCATCTGCATCGACGCCGACGGCATGCGCTCGGCACGCTTCGCTCCGACGGAGCGGGCCGCGTGCGTCTTCGAGTACGTCTATCTGGCCCGCCCTGACAACACCATCAACGGCCGCTCGGTGCACTCGGCGCGCGTCGAGATGGGACGCACCCTTGCCCGCGAGCAGCCCGTCGAGGCCGACCTGGTGATCCCGACGCCGGAGTCCGGTACGCCGGCCGCCGTCGGGTACGCCGCGGAGTCGGGTATCCCGTTCGGACAGGGGCTCACGAAGAACGCCTACGTCGGCCGTACCTTCATCCAGCCGTCCGACACCCTGCGCCAGCTCGGCATCCGGCTGAAGCTCAACCCGCTGCGCGAGGTGATCAAGGGCAAGCGCCTGGTGGTCGTCGACGATTCGATCGTGCGCGGCAACACCCAGCGCGCCCTCGTGCGCATGCTGCGTGAGGCCGGCGCGGCGGAGGTGCACGTGCGCATCTCGTCGCCGCCGATCAAGTGGCCGTGCTTCTACGGCATCGACTTCGCGTCGCGCGCGGAGCTCATCGCCAACGGCCTCGGCGTGGAGGAGATCGGCCAGTCGCTCGGCGTCGACAGCCTCGGCTACATCTCCACCGAAGGCATGATCGCCGCGACGGAGCAGCCCAGCTCGCAGCTCTGCGCGGCGTGCTTCACGGGCAAGTACCCGATCGAGCTGCCCCCGGACGACCAGCTCGGCAAGCACCTCCTCGAGCAGGCGGAGCTTCCGCTGGGCCAGCCGGAGGACGGGCTCAAGCAGCTCTCTGTCCGCACCGGCGGCTCGACCGCCCTCGACCATCCGTGACGACCTCCTGCGACACCTGCACCGACCACTCCCTGGAGCACCAGTGACATCCGAAGGCCTGACGTACGCCGCCGCCGGCGTCGACACCGAGGCGGGCGACAAGGCCGTCGAGCTCATGAAGGACGCCGTGCGCCGCACGCAGGGTCCTGCCGTGCTCGGCGGCGTGGGCGGGTTTGCCGGCCTCTACGACCTGTCGGCCTTCCAGGGCTACCGTGCGCCGCTGCTGGCGACGTCGACCGACGGCGTCGGTACCAAGGTGGCTATCGCGCAGGCGATGGACAAGCACGACACGATCGGGTTCGACCTGGTCGGCATGGTCGTGGACGACATCGTCGTGATGGGCGCCAAGCCGTTGTTCATGACCGACTACATCGCCACCGGCAAGGTGGTGCCCGAGCGGATCGCAGATATCGTGCGCGGCATCGCGCAGGCGTGCGAGGTGGCGGACACCGCCCTCGTGGGTGGCGAGACCGCCGAGCACCCGGGTCTGCTGGAGCCGGACGAGTACGACGTCGCCGGGGCCGCGACGGGCATCGTGGAGGCCGACAAGGTGCTGGGCCCTGACCGGGTGCGGCCCGGCGACGTGCTGATCGCGATGGCGTCCAGCGGGCTGCACTCCAACGGGTACTCCCTGGTACGTGCCGTGATCAAGCACGCAGGCTGGGCTCTGGACCGGCACGTGGACGACCTGGGGCGGGCGCTGGGGGAAGAGCTGCTGGAGCCGACGCGCGTCTATGCGGCGGACTGCCTGGCGCTGGCCGCCGACGAGGCGGCACAGGTGCACGCGTTCACCCACGTGACCGGTGGTGGGCTTGCCGCCAACCTGGCGCGGGTCCTGCCCGCCGGCATGGTGGCCACGGTCGACCGTGCCTCCTGGGACGTGCCGGCCGTGTTCCGCATGGTGCGGGACCTCGGTGGTGTGCCGGACCGCGACCTGGAGAACACCCTGAATCTCGGGGTCGGCATGGTGGCGGTGGTCGGTGCCGACGGCGCAGACGCGGCGCTCGCCAGGCTGTCCACGCTGGGCGTGCCTGCGTGGACGCTGGGGAGCGTCGACACCCTGGACCCGGCTGCGGCGCGCGAAGACCTCGTCGCAGGCACGAAGGGTGTGTCTGGTGGTGCGGTCCGGCTGGTGAACGACTACCGCAACTGACGCGGTGGCAGGACCTGGCCGAGGACCGGGCGCGGGGCCGGCGCAAACGCGCCGGCACCCTCAGCGCGTGTTGCCGTCCTGCTCTGCCCAGTCGGAGTACCTGTTGTCGTACTCCTCGTCCTCCGGGGAGTCCCACCGCGACTGTGTCGCCACATCCGTGCGAGAGTCCCCCGTGAGTTCCTGCTCGAGGGCGTGATAATTGGTGTCCGGGCTGTAGTACTTCAGCGCGCGAGCAACCTTGGTCTGCTTTGCCTTCTGACGGCCGCGGCCCATGGCTCCGACCCCCTCTACGTAGGAGCGGGGCGGCACCGTGCATAGACGTGCGGCCCCGTGGCGTTTCGTCTGTCCAGGTTCCAACGTTACATGCTGGTACGGCGTTTCTTCCAGTCCGTGGGCGTGATTCGTCCCATCCTCTGATGTGACATTCGGATCGCTCCGAGTTCGTCACCACATGCGGACATGGTTGAGTACTTGGTTGTAACGTGACGACCAGTTTGCCATAACGAGATAGTGGGCGCGCCTCGGCCGGGTGGGCGCTACCGGCTGCGGCGCCGCCAGGTCACCTGTCCAGGGCAGCCTTCTCCGGTGCTTTGCCGAGGCCTGGCCGATGTGCGGAGCTCTGCTGGACGCGTGCAGGGGAAGCGCGGTGAGCGCCCATGCCTGGACGGTGGATAGTGCCGTCGGCGTGTCGCACGTGTCCGAGACTCGCCCGAAACGGGCGCGCGTGGCGAGCAGCGGAGAAAGTGAGGAAATAAACCGCGTCCCCAAGTCGCCTAAATCCCGTTTGCTGCTAACAATGGTGCAAGAGCGGGTGTCGTCAACCGCCTGGTACGGCCAGGCCGGCACCGTTCCGGAGGAGGTGCGGGGATGTCCATCCACGGAGAATCCGAGGTCCTGCTCACGCCTGCCGAGGTAGCGAGCTTGTTCCGTGTTGACCCAAAGACAGTAACGCGTTGGGCAAAAGCGGGAAAGCTCTCGTCGATCCGGACACTTGGCGGTCACCGCCGCTACAAGGAGTCCGAGGTTCGGGCGCTGCTCGGTGCGGCAGCGGACAGCTCGGGCGACTCTGACAACTAGTCGGACGTCGTTGACGGATTGGTCGGCAAGCAGGACGAAGGCGCGCCGGGTGCTGCCCCCCAGCTCAGCCCCGCGCGCGCCTGAGCACAGCGGTCACGGCAACCGCCGTACCGAGGACCACTAGGCCGATCGTGGCTCCTATCAGGGCTTTGGCGTTGCGGGCCCGGCGCGGATCTTGCGCCGGGCCGTTCTTGTTCCCGAAAGCCCCGGTCGCCATCGCACCGGCGTCGCTAGCGGCCTGCTTGGCCTCGTGCGCGATGCGGGAGGCCTGGTAGCCCGGGCTCAGGCGGGTCGTCAGCTGGTCGATGGCCGCAGCGAGGTCCGCACGGGTGCGGAGTACCTCGGCCTCGAGCTCGTGGCTGCTGGGTGGCGGTGTCGGAGTGCTCATCGGTGCATCCCCTCCTTGATCGACGAGATATCGTCCTTCACGCGCTGGACGCTCTCCGGCTTGGTGGTGCCCTTCTTCAACAGCTGCACGCCCACCAGCGCGAGAATGATCGTGACGAGCAGCATGAAGCCGCCGATCGCGAGCGCGGACAGCCAGAGCGGCCACACCGTCCCCAGGCCGTACACGGCCGCCAGGAGCAGCACGCCGGCCGCGTAGGCCAGGATCAGGAGTGCGAAGATGAGCAGCCCGACGCCGATGCCGGACTTCTTGGCCTTCTCGGAGAGCTCGGCCTTTGCGAGCGCGATCTCCGCGCGCACGAGCCGGGACGCCTGCTCGGAGATCTGCTCCACGAGCTTGCCCAGTGACGCGGGCTTCGTGGGTTCAGGCGCGGCCGCCGGGGCGCCACGTGGTGCCTCCGTCTGGCTGTCGATCTTGACGTCCTCGATCATTTGCCCTCCCGTGCCGCCGGTTCGGCCTGTGCCGCTGAAGACAACTCAACAGGCCAAGAGCGCATGGGGCAATTCCTGGGGCGGCGTGGCACCGAGGAAATAAGATGAAGGGGAGCGATCGTAAATGCGCAAATGCTGGAAGGAATTACCTGGGCAGTACCTACGGGTGATGCTCGGGGCTGCCAGGGGAGCGCCCCGTTACCCGGGTGGCCGTGCAGGCACCGGAAACGCCGATGGGCCGCACTTCCGAAGAAGTGCGGCCCATCGAGATCGCAGGATCCTGCGATCCTTTTTGCTGTGGCTCCGACCGGCGTCGATCCGGTGACCTTTCGATTTTCAGTCGAACGCTCTACCAACTGAGCTACAGAGCCCTAGCGCGAACGCCCGGATAGTCGAGACCGACCATCCGGGCGCCTCTCGCGCGACCCTGACGGGACTTGAACCCGCGACCTCCGCCGTGACAGGGCGGCGCGCTAACCAGCTGCGCTACAGGGCCTTGGACGCTACCCGCGACCGGGGGGTTCTTTCGAACCGTGAGGATCTTAACCCACCGCAGGCCCGAATCTGAAATCAGATTCGGACTCCGTGGGGATGACCCCCGTCACAGCAGTCAAAACGTGGCTCTGACGAGCCCTTGCGTACCCCCAACGGGATTCGAACCCGTGCTACCGCCGTGAAAGGGCGGGGTCCTAGGCCGCTAGACGATGGGGGCTGGGACCTGGCAAGTCTACAGACGGTTTGCGGCTCTGCTGGACAGTCCGAGGAGTGGTCTGCGCGACAGTCCTCAGCAGGCCCGCGTCAGGGATGATGGGCGCGTGGTGGAGATGACGCGCGAGGACTTCGAGACGGCTGTCAGCGAGGGACTGGACCTCGTTCCGGCCGACCTTGCGGCGCAGATGGACAACGTGGTGGTGCTCGTCGAGGACGACGCGCCAGCGGACGACCCAGATCTGCTGGGGCTCTACGAGGGCGTGCCGCTCACCGAGCGTGACCACATGTGGGCCGCGGGGGCGCTGCCGGACCGCATCACGATCTTCCGCAACCCGACGCTCGCGTTCTGCGAGACCCGGGAGGACGTCGTCGAGGAGGTGGCCGTGACCGTGGTCCACGAGATCGCCCACCACTTCGGCATCGACGACGACCGGCTGCACGAGCTCGGCTGGGCGTGACGAGGCCGGCCCCGCGAAGCAGTGCTTCACGGGGCCGGCCGCATGGCACGAGGGTCAGTACGAGGTGCCGTACTCCCAGTGCCAGGCCTCCGGCTTGCTGCCGCCGGCCTGGGCCCAGCCCGGCAGCTTCCAGCCGTGCTTCCCGGCGTTGTCGACCATCCAGGTGTGCTCGGCCGTGCCGAACGACTCGATGCCGCCGGACAGGTCGACCGCCTGGCCGAGCCCGTGGTTCGAGGTGCCGGGCACCGCGGCAAGGGCGCCCTTGGTCGCGGCGACAGAAACCTGCTCCCCGTAGGAGCGGTACCCGTCGGTCAGGTCCAGGTTTCGGCCGAACGCCGCACGGAAGGCGCCGTTCAGGTCCTCGAGCGACGCCGCGGCGTCGCACCGCAGCTGCTCGCTCTGCGCCCAGCTCAGGTCGCAGAGCACGTTCGACGGGATCTGGCCGTTGCCGTAGCTCTTCGCGGCCTTGGCCATCTCCTTCGCCTCGGCGGCCCGGGCAGCGGCGGCTTGCCTCGCCTTCTCCGCCTCGCGCTCGGCGGCCCGGGCCGCACGGGCCTCGCGCCGCTCTTCTGCGGCTTCCTTCGCGGCGGCGATCTCCGCGGGTGTCGGGCCCGCCTTGACGGACACGACCGCGTCGCCGTCTGCCTTGGTGATGAGTCGCTGGAGCGACGTCGTCACCTTCTCGATGGCGGCTGCCGACGGCGCTGCCGTGGCGGCTGCCGTCCTCGCGCCGGACGTGGCGTCCGCATCCTTCGGGTCGGACTTCGCGTCCGCCTCCTTTGCATCCGCCTCCTTCGCGTCGGCGGTCACGTCGACCGATTCCGCGAGCGGGGTGTCGAGGATGGGGAGGTCAGTGGTGTCCTGCTCGCTGATCGCGGTGGCGCCAGTGGCAGCACCGGCCAGGTTGGTCGGCTCGGTGGCTGCTGCCTCCGGGGTCGACCCAGGAGCATCCGCTGTCTTCTCCGCGCCGGCCGCTGCCCGCTCGCTGAGCGAGATGCGCTCGACGGTCCGGGAGGCGGCCGTGGCAGGCCGGGCCTCTGCGACCGTGGTGCCGGCGGCATCGCGAGCCTTGTCCAGCATCGTCCGCAGGTCCTCGGCGGCTGCTCGGACCCGCTTGCGGTTCTTGGTGTTGAGGTCGCCCTCGCTGGTTACGTAGGCGGCATCCGTCAGGACGGCGTCCGCCTTCTCGGAGGCGGAGCGCACCTCAGGGTCGGTGACGACCGCGCTGCCGACGGCTACGCCGCCCGGCTGCGTGGACCGTTCGGCGGCGGCCGCTGTGCCTGGGGCACCGGCGGAGGCGCCGTTGTTCCCGGTGACGCTGACCGCCGCTGTGGTGGTCAGCGCGACGGAGGTGAGCGCCGCTGCGATCGCGAAGGATGAACGGCGGACCATCGAGTGGGGAGCCTGCACTGCGACGGCGGCATGTGCCCCGCGTGTGCCCGGGCGTCGCGTGCGACGGGGGGCAGAGGCGTGGTCGCCGCGCGTCAAGGACGCTCCTGACACTCGGGGGCGGGGACAAAGCGCGCCGTGCGGGGCGCGACGGGGTTCGGCGTCTGGGGCACGCTGAGCTTCCGTTCTGCGGCTGGGCACGGCATCACCGTGAGGGCTGATTCCCTCGAACGGACGGTGACGAGATGCGCCGGCTGCTGTCAGGCCACGGCGCGCGACGGGGTCGCGGGGGTCATGGCGATTGCCGCAGAGAACCGGCGCGAAGGCACTGGGGGGTGGTTCTCTGCGGCAACATTCAATGCTGGACACACGTCCAAGTGTTAGGAAACCCCCTCCGCGGAGGCGTGTCTCACAATTGGTGGGCGCAGATCGTGGGGTAGTGGTGAAGGGGCGACAACCTGGGGTGTGCGCGCTCACATTGAGGGTCACGAGGCCATGCGTGAGACTTCGGGCATGGCCCATCACGAACCGGCCGCGAACGGATCCGTGCCCACCCCCGCCGGACAGTCCGTCACCGTGTCCATCCACCGCATCGTCCGTCCCGAGCACATCCCCGAGGTCACCAGCTGGGTGCAGTCGGGCGTCAACCTCGCCAACCGCTGGGACGGGTTTCTCGGCTCGGGCTGGATCCGCGCCGCGGAGGGATCCAGCCACTGGCACATGCTCTACCGCTTCGCCGATGCCGACCGGCTCGCCGCCTGGGAGCAGTCGGCCGAGCGCCGCGAGTGGCTGGCGCAGGGCACTGGCCTCGTCGAGGAGCTGCGGTACCAGCAGCGGACGGGCATCGAGGGCTGGTTCGACGACCCGTCCCGTACCGACGAGCCCGCCGACGTCGCGGCCGCCGTGGTGCCGCCCCGGTGGAAGCAGGCGACGAGCATCTGGCTGGGGTTCTTCCCGGTGAACCTGCTCTTCACCGCCCTGTTCACCTACTTGGTGCCAGGGTGGGACGACGTGGCGCTCGTGCTCAAGGTGCTGATCTCGACGCTGATCCTGACGCCGATCATGGCCTACTGGGTGCTTCCGTGGGTGACCCGCCGCCTGCACGGCTGGCTGCACCGGACATAGAAGGTCAGGCAGTGCCCGCGACGACCCGCTGAGCGGGAGCCCGGCGCCGGCGCAGCCGGATCCCGCCGCGGCCCGGCAGCGGCGGGGCCACCGGACGGTCGGTGCGGCCGGTCAGCCAGCCGGCGAGCCGCTCGGGGCGGTCGGTGATGACGGCGTCGACGCCCGCGCCGTCGTCCGTCGAGACGAGGGTGGTCCACGCCGCAGGGTCGTTCGCCGTCCAGGACATGACGCGCAGGCCCGCTGCGTGCAGGCGCGACACCAGCCGCGGGCTGCCGGCGACCGTCGAGACCGACGGGTTGCAGGCGACGACGCGGAGCCGCTCGCACAGACGCAGCAGTCCGGGCGGGTCGAACGAGACGAGCAGCCCGCCGGGCAGGTGCGGGGCGACGTCGCGGACCGTGGCGACCGTGCCGGGCCAGAAGCTCTGCACCAGCACCCTGTTGTCGAACCCCGCCCCGGCGATCGTGGCCGTCACCCGCTCGACCTGCTCTGTGCTCCACGAGCCCTTGAGCTCGAGCAGCAGATCCGTGTCCGGGTGCCGGGCGAGCACGCCGAGCACGTCGGCGAGGGTCGGAACGTGCTGTCCCGAGAACGCGGGAGCGAAGCGCGAGCCGGCGTCCAGCCCGAGCACCTCGACCGACGTCAGTGCGGAGACCTTGCCGGTGCCGTCGGTGGTGGCGTCGACCGTCTCGTCGTGGATCACGGCGCCCACGCCGTCGGCGGTGGGCTGCAGATCGATCTCGACGGCGTCCGCGCCCGCTCGGCAGGCGGCCTCGACCGCGGCAAGCGTGTTCTGCGGGGCGACCGCGGAGTACCCGCGGTGGGCGATGACTGCTGGACGAGCGACGGTCATGCTGACCTCCGGGTCTGCGGTGCTGCTACCACGCTAGGCCGACGGCGTGACCCTTCCCAGGGTCGGCGCACGAATTCCGGGACTGTTCCGGGACAGTTCACCGCCCGGCCCCGGGAGCGCCGTGTCGGCCACTCGTGCGAAACCCATCCGATGCGCGGATTCTTGGTGCCGGGTGGTTTCATGTGCGGCATGGCCCGACCTCTCACCTCCGCCTCGGCCCGCCGCCGGGCCCGCACGGCTCTCGCTGCCGCCGCCACGCTCGTCGTGCTCGCCGGTTGCTCAGGAGGCGGCGAGGCGGACGCCGGAGCAAGCGCGCCGCCGTCGGCCGGCGCGAGCGCCACGACGTCCGCCCAGCCCGATCCCGACGCGCCCCTTGACGCGAACCAGGCGTGCGCCGCCATGTACGTCAAGGGCGACAAGACGCTCGAGGAACGCATCGGCACGGCGCTCGTCGGTGCGAGCGACGGGCTCGACGGCACGTCCGCCGACCAGATGCACGCGATGGCGATGGAGCTCGGGCGGCTCGAGTCGCGCGTGCCCGAGGAGTTCAAGAGCCCGGTCGAGCAGATCCGGGTGCCGTTCCTGCAGCTTCAGGAGGAGCTCGACCTCGCGACGGGAGCAGAGGTCGAGCTCGACGTCGCCTCGACGGTCGAGGGTCTCAAGGAGTTCCGGAAGCTCTGCTGACGGGCTCGAAGATGCCCTGGCCCGGCGTGAGCACGTGGCGCGGGTCGTACCGGGCCTTGGCGCTGCGTACCACCGGCCAGCGGTCGGCGTAGTGGTCGCGCCAGTCGGCCGGGCTCAGGTGCAGTGCGTTGACCGGGTAGCTGGTGCCGCCTGCGGCACGGACCCGGGCGTACAGCGCGTCGTTCTCGGCGATGAGGCGCTCCGCCTCGGCGTCGTCGGGCGGGCTCACCGCGCGCAGCAGCGCGAGCAGGAAGAACACCGGGCCCTCAGGGACCATCACCTGGGGCCGCGTGATCAGGGACCTGGTGGTCGGGTAGAGCAGCGCGACGCCGCCGGCGTCGGCCGGAGTGAGCGTCGTGAGGAGCTCCGTCACGATCTCGTCCGTGGCCGCGTCCGGGACGAGGACGTTCAGCCAGGGGCTGGGCAGCCGGAGCGCCTCGATCTGCTCCACGGTCTCGTAGATGCGGTTCAGCCACTCGAAATAGGTGACGTCGACGACGTCCACACCCGACGGGGTGAGGCCGGCCAGCAGGACGTCGTCGTCGGGCGGCTCGCTGGTGAACCACGCCCCGCCCTCCAGGACGAAGACGAAGCCGTCGTCGTCCGTCGGGACGAGCTGGCCCTCCAGGTAGTCGAACCGGCCGTCGGCAAGGACGGTGCGCTGGGCGGCCGTCAGGTCGGTGACCCGCGGGTACGTCAGCGTGTAGACGCGGGCCATCGTGGGCGCGGTGACGAGCCGGACCGTGGCACGCACGATGACGGCGAACTGGCCCAGCCCCCCGAGCACCGTCTCGAACAGGTCGCGCTCCTGGTCGACGGAGCAGGTCACGAGGCGGCCCTCGCCGGTGACGACCTCCAGCTCGAGCACGTTGTCCACGAGCAGACCGAAGTGCTGGGAGGCTCCGCCGATGCCGCCGACGCTCAGGGTGCCGCCCACCGACAGGCCGAGGTAGTCCGTGCTGACGGGCGGCGCGACCCCTGAAGCCAGCGCGGTACGGATCAGGTCGAGCCACTGCACACCTGCGTCGACCACCGCTCGGTCCGGCGTGATCTCGTGGATCGCGGCGAGCGTGCGGCAATCGATCACTACACCGCCGTCGGTCTGTGCCTGCCCGAACGTCGAGTGGCCCTCGCCGCGTGCGGCCACCGTGAGGCGGTGCTCGTTCGCGAAGCGCACGACGGCGACGACGTCGCGGACCGAGCCCGGCCGCAGCACTGCTCGCGGGCGCCGATGGGCCAGGTGCCCGTAGTCGGTGGCAGCCTCGGTGAGGGACTGCTCGTCCGTGACGAGCTCGCCGTCGAGGTGCGGGATCTGGATCGCCGCGGTGTTCTCCGGGAAGCTGGTGAGCCAGTGCGATGTCACCGGGTCGAACGCGACGACGGCAGCGCCTGCCAGAAATGTGCGGCGATCGAGCTGTGCCATGTGAGCCCCTCAGCGTCGGGTGGGCGTCCACGGTACCGGTCGAGGCCTGGGCGATGGTGCTCGTTCCGTGGACGTGCTGTCGGGACGGGCGTGCGGGAGGATGAGCGGCAAACTGCCTGTGGAGGCCTTGGTCCTGGTCGGACAGGCTGCTGGTCGGGCTGCCGGTGATCCAGGCAGGCCGCCGCAAGTAGTCACATACCAGGCACGCCATCGTCTGCGGGGAACGCCATGCTCCACCTATCCGGGCTGATTCCGCGGACTATGGCGTCCGACGCAGAAGATGGCGTGGCTGACTGCCGGGCACGTCCGGCCGGGAACTGCTCCTGACCTGGGGTGATGGTGGGCCCCCCGGGGATCGAACCCGGAACCCGCGGAGAAGAGGGAAGTGCCGTCCGTGAGGACTTCTGGGGCCTGGACCCGTCGCGGTGTTCCTGGTCGTTCGGGGTTGCCTCGGGCCTACGTCGCACACAACATCGCACACCGGATCGGCTGTCTGTGCGGGCCTGTGTCCCAGTCATGCTCCCAGCTCGGGGTCCCTGATCCTCCGTCATCCGTTGGCGCGGGGCACGTCTCGGACATCGGTTCTGCTGGCAGTGCAACAGGTCCCGCCCGTCCAGATCGAGGTGTGGTGGTGCTCCTGGCCGGCGGGACCTGTTGCACTGCCGGCGGGTTCGGTGTCAGGGTCCCGGTCAAGCCAATGGATGACGGAGGAGCAGGGGCACCGCGGTCCCTCGATCCTCTTGATTCTCGCGGTGCCCGCCGGAGGCATCAGGTTCGGGAGGATTGCGGGATGACGATCGGCTACTTCCAGCGTGTGCAGTGGCTCCACGACAGCCCGGAGTACCCGGTAGTCCTCTGGGCTCACGTTGTCGATGGGTGGGAGGTGCGGAAGGTCGACCAGTTCGCTGACGGGCGTCTGGCTTGGGCCGATGACGAGCACGAGTCGGGCAGTACCGGACTGGGGACGGTGCCGGTGCCGGCTCCAGAGGAGATCGGGGCAAATCCGGAGTTCGTGATCGAGGTGGTGGATCGGGAAGCGTTCGATCGGATCTGGCAGCTTGCTCGTGCCCGGGACTCGCGATGAGTTGCTAGTTGGCGAATGAGTGACGGTCTCGACTACTGGTGTCGAGACCGTTTTGTCATGCCTGGGGCCGGGAGGCGGCGGGGTGCGGTGGGGTGCGCAGAGGGCCGCTTGCGGCCCGGCGCGCGGGGCCCCATCGCGGGGCCCCGCCGGCCGGACGGCCCAGCGCGCCGGCGGCGCGCCTTGAGCCAGTAAAGAAAGTCCTCACGGGCGAGAGATCACCCGCTGGGACCGCACACGCTCCCCCAGCGACGCCCTAAGGTATTGCCGAGCGCTTCGCGCAAATGACCCACGGGTTCACTGGCCGCAGTCGCCGCAATCATGACCCTGTTGCTCTTCGATCGCTTCTCCGCAGTACTCAAGGAAGCCAGATTGGAGATCGGAGGTAGTCAGATGAACGTTTCGATTCTTCTGGGCTTGCTCGCAGACTCGTGCACGATCATCACAGCGGCGGCTGCGGCTTTTGGGTTCCCGCGCGCCCTCGGCCTATGAGCCACTGAGGGGGACGGCACGGATGGTGTCCCACTCGTACATCCGGTGGTCTCGGTGCATGCGGATCAGTGAGACCTGCGTGTACGTCGCGGTCGACGGCGCCGTCGGCTCCGCTCGGTCGAGTGCCGCGCGGATCCGAGCAGCATCGGCGTCCGCCTTGCTGTACGCCACTGAGACGTGAGCTCGGAACCCGTCCTCGGATTCCGGGCATTCTCCGAGTGCGTCGGTGATGCCGGCTCGGATGGCGCGGCGTACCTCGGCGAACGCCTCAGGATCGGCCGGCGGCAGGATCAGGGCTTCGCCCGCAATGTGAGCGCGCTGGTATGACGTCGTGATCGGCGCAAGCGTCTGCAGCCGCTCGGCAACGCGGATGGTCACGTAGTCGAGGGCCGCGACGTTGATGTCCTCGACGTGGCCGATGCCTTGCAAGGTCATGTGCAGCCACTCGTCCGGGATCGGATCGAGGGTGCCGATTGTGCTCACGGCGGCTCGGTACCGGCGCGCGAGGTCGAGCACCTCGGGCTGGTCGTCCTGGGTGATGTGCCAGGCGTAGAACCTGGTTCCGACCTGCCAGCCCGGACGCCACCACCAGTGGTTCGTCATGGTGTCGTGGTCGGCGTAGAGCGCGCTGTAGTCGGCCATCAGATGTCCGACTTCAGGGCGTCGGGGTCGGCCTCGGCCGGGATGTCGTACTCATCGATGAACGCGAGCCGGTCAGCGGGCCAGATGCTTTCGGAGACTTCGAGCGCGTCGCCGTTCTCGTCGGTCGCAGTGTGGACGATGTGCACGACGTAGGCGCCGAGTGGGAGCCCGAACGCCTCTGCTTCCTCGACAGCTGCT
Organism: Promicromonospora vindobonensis; assembly: GCF_042685865.1. NCBI lineage: Bacteria > Bacillati > Actinomycetota > Actinomycetes > Micrococcales > Promicromonosporaceae > Promicromonospora > Promicromonospora vindobonensis. The sequence goes on from NZ_JBHUOG010000001.1 coordinate 2,770,984, forward strand.
GGGCGCGCTATCCAGTGGTCGAGTGCGTAGGCGTATCGCCGTCCGGTGATCTCCTCGACACAGCGGAAAAGGGCCTTGGGCACCACCTTCGGGACTGCGAGGTACGTACCTGCCGCGAAGTCGGCCGGTAGGTAGGACGCGCCGATCTCTTGCAGCTCGTTCTTATCGTCGTACAGGTCGCGGCGACGCACGATCACTTCGGTCCCTGCCGCGATGCCCATTGCGGATGCGATGCGCTCGGGGGCCGGCTCCGGACCTGCGCCGACGATGTCGTGCCGGAACGTGTTGTTCATCAGGCCGGCGCGGGCACGGGCCGCCCCGTACCGGTGACGTGACCGACGCTCGAACCGCTGCGTCTCGCGGACGAACGTACCGACGCCGTGCCGCGACTCGATGAGCCCTTCGGCCCGGAGTACGCCCATCGCCTGCCGGACGGTCGGGACGCTCGTGTTGTGGTCCGCTGCGATCGCGGTCTCTGCGGGCAGCCTGCTGCCCACGGGCAGGTCTCCGGCCCTGATCTGTGCGCGGATCGCGTCTGCGATCTGGTGGTACTTCTTCGCGCGCGAGCCGCCGTCTGCCATCTCGAATCTCTCCTTGTTGACGCCTAGTGCCAAGCCACACGCCTGTGTGTGTAGCCCTACGCGTGTGTACCTACACCACTCTACGTCCTCATGAGGACTTGACCACGACCCGCAGGCGTGTTCTCCTGGTTCCACAAGGTCCTAATGAGGACCTGATGACAAGAGGAGAAGATCATGGCGATGCAGCGACGGTTCGCGGTGAACCACTCGGACGTGTTCCCGGCCGGTGTGGAGATGAAGGGTGAGGTCCAGCCGGTGGCGGACTTCAACGCTCCGAAGCGTGAGGACGGGTCGCGTCCGCAGCAGCTCGACAAGGAGACGGGCCTGCCGCTGTGGCAGGTGGTGGTGACCGACCGTGACGAGGAGGCGGGCAAGAACGAGGCCGGCGTCTCGGTGAAGATCGCCGCACGGGTGCAGCCGGTGCCGCCCTCGCCCGTGGAGGTGACGGTGCCGGGGATGGGCTCGATGACGATGCGGTTTATCGAGTTCGTCGGTCTGACGGCGCTGCCGTACGTGGACGACAACGGCAACCGGCCGCGTCTGGCGTGGTCGTACAAGGCCGATGACATCTGCGCCCCGGGCAAGGCTGACGTGGCCACGCCCGCGCGTCCCGACGCTGGTAAGGCTGCCTGATCATGGCTGCCACTGACTCCGTGGGGGCGGGGGCTTCGGTTTCCGTCCCCTCGGCGGGGGACGCACTGCGGTTCGCGGCCTACGTCGCGGAGCTGGTCGGGGATGACCGGGTCGAGTCGGTCAACTGGATAGCTGACTCCGTGCGGCCGGCGTCGAAGCGGCTTTACGTGACGGTCACCGACACCATGCACGGCGAGACGGTCGCGCACCTGCTCGGCCTCGACGTGCGTGAAGACCTGGAGCCGCTTCCCGGCTACGGCGGCCGCTCGTCCCGAGACGAAGGCTTCTCGTCGTGGTCGGGCACGTCCGGCAACGTGCCGGTGTTCCTGTCGGCCCCGCTGGCGCTAGGTGGGCTGCCGCACCGCCCCACGTACGACGACTGGTCCGAGACTGCCCCGTCTGACGGGCAGGGGGCGGCCTGATGTCCCGGGCGCAGCTCCTGGCGGCGGCAGCCGAGTACCTGTTCGCGGCCGTCAACGGCCTGGACGGTGCCGCCCGGACCCTCGACCGTGCCGGCGTCCTGGGCGGGTCGGATCAGGCCCAGCGCCTGTACCAGGGTGCCGAGTCCCTGCACACGGAGATCAGTCTCGCGGCCTCGGTCGCGCACCGGGCGGAACGGCCCGAGTTCTACGACGAGTCCGGCCGCTGGGTCGGGCGTCATGGGAAGGGACAGAGCTGATGGCACTGGATGAGACGACCCGGCAGGTCAACAAGCGCGCAATCGACGCGCTGGAAGAGGCCACCCACTGGCTCCGCGAAGCGAACTCCGACGTGGGCCTGGCGATCGACCCTTTGGAGGGCCTGAGCCGGTACACGAACGCTCATGACCCGGCCCTGGAGGAGCTGCGTGCGGTCGCTGCCCGTGTCCGTGCGGCGCGTGAGGACGTGTCGCGTCGCCTGATCGCCGAAAGCGAGGGCGAGCACTGATGGCCGGCGAGAGGCCGTGGCGGATCCAGGACGGAATCGTCGAGGCACTTCACGACGCGGTCGGCGCGGCAGAGCGTGCGGACGGGGACTGGCATCTGGTCCAGGCCCACATGATCTCGCTGGACATGGCCACGCCCCTGTACGACGACCTGTCCACAGAAGCGTTCCAGGTCGGCTCACAACTGCGTGACTTCCATCTGCGGCTGCGCCAGGCACTACGGCGCGAGAGCGAAGGAGAGAACTGATGGCACTGGACGAGACGACCCGGCAGGTCAACCTGCGCGCTATTGATGCGCTGGAGGCGGCCAACTCCCGGCTGAACGGCGCGGACAACGATGTCCTGATCGCGAGGTGGCCGCTGGAGGACCTGAGCCGGTACACCAACGCTCACGACGAGGTCTTCGAGCACCTGCAGGCCCTGCGCGCCCGGATCGCTGAGGTCCGCGAGGACCTGGCCCGCCGCATCAAGGCTGAGAGCGAAGGCACCCGCTGATGTTCACGCGACGGATCACCGAGAAGGACACCCGGGCCTGATCTCGCAGATGGGTCAGGACCTGGAAGAGACGCACGGCATGGTCCGCCGGATGCAGGCGTGGGCCGGGGAGACCGGCCTTGGCGAGCTGGCCGAGGCGTTGCGTGTCGCCGCGCGGGCCATCCATGAGGCGACCGGGACGGCTCAGGACGCCTACCGCGCCGCCACCGACAAGGAGGAGCGATGAACACCCCGACCCTGACCGGCCTACGGGCCACCCTGGATACCCGGGTCGTCTCGGCTCGTACCGCGCTCCGTACCGCCACGGTGGGGCGTGCGGGGTGGTCCGGGAAGGCGTGGCGGACCGCCGCGTGGATCGCCTACCGGGACTGGATGTTCACCCGTGGCCTGACCGTGTGGATGGCCAAGCACGCCCTCTTCGTGCTCGCCGTCGCGGTGGTCACGGTCGGCTGGTGGGGCATCCTCACCCTCGCAGAACTCCCCGGCGACCGCGTCACCGGCCCCGTCCTCCTGGCACTGGTGCTCCTGTCCCCGGGCCTGGTCCACGGCCTGTGGGCCATGGTCACCCCGCACGGCTACCTGGTCCGCATGCATGGCCGCAAGGTCCTTGCCGCGTGGCCGAAGGTCGCTACAGCCTGCGGGCTCGGTGACCGCCAGCCCGGCGGTGAGGTCCTGATCCCGAAGCTGTCCAAGATCCGCTACGAGACCGGCGCAACCATCCTGCGGATCCACACCCTGGCCGGCCAGACCCTGGACACCCTGCACCGCGCCGCACCCGCGATCACCACGACCTACAAGGCGCACGGCTTCTCCACCACGACCGTGCAGCCTGGGGTGCTGGACCTGGGGCTGTTCACCACGGCACGCATCGCCGGTTCCGTCGCCGGCCTGCCGCGTCTGGAGGCCGCATCGCCGGATGGGCTGATCGTGGGGCGTACCCGGTCCGGGCAGGTCGCCCAGCTCGTCGTCCGGGGACGGCACACCCTCGTCGTCGGGGCGACCGGCTCCGGTAAGGGCTCGGTCCTGTGGTCCGTCGTCGGTGGCCTCGCGCCGGCCGTCCACACCGGGAGCGTCGAGCTGTCCGGCCTGGACCTCAAGGGCGGGATCGAGCTGGAGATGGGCCGGTCCCTGTTTACCCGCATCGCCTACGAGTCCACCGACGCGGTCCGGGTGCTGCGGGAGCTGGTGGCCATCATGAACAAGCGCAAGGAGGCCATGCGGGGCCGTTCCCGGCTGCATGAGCCTCGTCCGGGTGACCCGCTGCACGTGCTGGTCATCGATGAGCTGGCCGACCTCATGGCCTACAGCGATTTCGAGACCCGGCGTGAGGCAGACCGGCTGATGTCCAAGGTCCTGACCCAGGGCCGCGCCCTCGGGATCTGCGTCCTGGCCTGTGTGCAGAACCCCCGCCAGGACGCCGTGGGACAGCGCAACCTCTACCCGCAGAAGATCGCCCTGCGCCTCGACTCCGACATCGAAACTGACATGGTGCTCGGCCCGGCGATGGCTCTTGCGCCGGCGCACACGATCCTGGAACCCGACCCGGGCACCGCGTACCTCGTGCGCGAAGACGGCTCTCCGGAGCTGATGCGGTTCGACTACTGGCCCGACGACCTGATCCGCGACGTCGCCCTACGGTTCGCCACACCCCGCCCCGCACATGCCCCCTCCGGCGCCCTGTCCACGTCGGACGCTGACGCGGTCAACGCCTGGACTGCTGCGGCTGCTCGACGAGGGAACACCAACACGGCCGGCAAGTCCGAGGACAACCCGGCTCCCCGGCCGCGCAAGCCTCGCGCCCCTCGCAAGCCTCGCGCACCGCGTGCGCCCCGCCCGGCTCCGGCCGCATCCACTGAGGAGGTCTCGTCATGAACCGCCCCACCGCCCGGACCGCCGTCCGGATCGCAGCCGACTCCCGCCCCGTCCTGGCGTTCACCGTCGTGTTGACGCTCGCTGTCGCTCTGGCGTCGTTCGCCCTGTCGTTCGCGTCGCTGCGAGATGCTGCGCTGTGGGGTCGAGTGCCTGAGGGTCTGGCGTTCCTCGTCCCCGTCGTCATCGATGCCTCCGTGCTCGTCTACGGCCTCGTGGCCCTGGTGCTGCGTGCCCGTGGACGGTCCTCGGCGTGGGCTTGGACGCTGATGTTCGGGTTCACGGTCGTGTCCATCGGCGCGAACGCCGCGCACGCCTACGACGTCGGCCCCGAGCTGCGCACCATCGTTGGCGTCGTGCTCGTGGCACTGGCCCCGCTGTCGGTGCTCACCTCGACGCACGCCCTGGCGTCGCTGGTCGTTGCAGACGTGCCGGCCGCGCTGCCGGAGCCTGCACCCGTGCCGGTCGCGGTCGACGCCGCTCCGGAGCCTGCGCCGGCTGCCCTCAAACCTGCCGCGCCCGTCGCTACGCCGGCCCCTGAGGCACCGCCGGCCGAACCGGAGCGCTCCCCGGTCGGTGCCGCTCCGGTCGCTCGACGCCCGCGCCTCGGTCGGGTCCGTCCGATCGCTCAGGATGCCCTGGACCTGCCTGGTCTGGCTGTGGGGGCCGACGCATGATCGCCTCCCCGGAGTCCATGCGTGGCGCCGCGTGTGCCCGACCGGAGAACCAGGATCTGCCGTGGATCGGTGAGGACGCCTCACCCCTGGCCCGGGCGCTCATGGCCCGAGTGTGTGCCTCCTGCCCGATCCTGGCCACCTGCGCCCTCGAAGCGGCCACCACGACGACCACGGCGGGCTTTTGGGCCGGCCACGACCGCACCACGTGGCGCGAGCCCACGACAGTGCAGGACACCCTGCCGGGTCTCGAACTCGGGACTGCGGCATGAGCACGGAACCGCTGAGCGCGTTCCCGGGGTTCGGGGATCACGCACCGTTGGAGGTTGGTCCCGGTGCTCTGGGGTTCGCTACCCAGACAGCTCGGGGCCGGTCCTTCCGCGGTGCCCTGCAAGCCTTCTCCGACACCGCCGCAGCGGTCGGGTACTGCTCGCACCCGGTCAAGCTCCACGGCTCCTCCATGACGATCGACACCACCACCGGTGAGGTGGTCGGGCAGTACTCGTCTGACGACGCACCCATGGGCCTCCTGTATCGCCCGTGCGGGAACCGGCGCGAGGACATCTGCCCGGCCTGCTCCCGCGTCTACGCCCGCGACACGTTCGCGATGATCCGATCCGGCCTCCTCGGCGGTAAGACGGTGCCCGAGTCGGTGGCGGACAACCCGCTCGTGTTCGCGACCCTGACCGCTCCCTCGTTCGGGCACGTCCACGGCATCCGCTCCAAGGACGGACACAAGGCCGGCGGGATGTGCCGCCCCTACGACCGCGCCAAGACCTGCGAGCACGGCCGCTCGAAGTCCTGCATGCGCGCCCACACAGAAACCGACCCCGTGGTGGGGTCGCCGCTGTGCTGGGACTGCTACGACTGGACTAGCGCCGTCGTGTGGCAGTGGCACGCCCCGGAGCTCTGGCGGCGCTTCACGATCGCGCTGCGCCGTGCCCTGGCCGGCTACCTCGGGCTGACGGACTCGGAGCTGAAGCGGTCGGCGTCGGTGCAGTACGCCAAGGTCGGGGAGTACCAGGCCCGCGGCTTGATCCACTTCCACGCCCTGGTCCGCCTCGACGGCCCTGACGGTCCCGGCACGTCCGCCCCGATCAACGGCGTCACCCTCGCTGGGCTGATCGAGAAGGCGGCACGCGGTGTCAGCGTGGAGGCTCCCCCGGTCGATGGTGCAGACGTGCCGCGCAAGCTGGCCTTCGGGTCCCAGCTCGACGCGCGGACCGTCCGCACTGGCCTACCGGACAGCCCCACCGACGACGCCCGCTCCTCCGACACCCTCGTGCCCGAACAGGTCGCCGGCTACCTCGCCAAGTACGCCACGAAGTCGACCGACGTCGACCCCGCCTCACCCCGGCCGCACCTGTCCCGCCTGACCCGGGAATGCCGGCGCCTGGCCGACCGCGCCGCCACCGCCTGCCGGATAGACGGCTGGGAACCGGAAGAGGACGAGGACGGGTGCGTGTGCGGGACGTGTGCTGAGTCGCCGTACCGGCTGCTGGCCAAGTGGGCGCACATGCTCGGCTTCCGAGGCCACTTCTCGACCAAGAGCCGGCGCTATTCCGTGACCCTGGGCCGGCTACGCACCGCCCGGGCACGCTTCGCCCGCCTCCAGGCCGACGCCCAACGCTCCGGCGAACCGCTCGACGTGGCCGACCTGGAACGCCGGCTGCTGGCTGACGACGAAGAGACAACCCTCGTTGTCGAGGGCTCGTGGTCCTACGTCGGGACCGGCTGGCCGACCAACGGCGAGAAGGAACTCGCTGAGGCTGCCGCAGCTCGAGCCCGCGAATACGCCCAGTGGAAGGCAGCACAGCGGCACGCCGGATGACACAGGACCTGACGGGGAGGGATCACTGATGAACAGCAACACAACGAGCATCACTGACCGGTTGTGGTCGGTGCAGGACGTCTCGGCATTCCTTGGCGTGCCAGTCGGAACGCTGTATGCCTGGCGGTCGGAGGGCAAGGGGCCGGACTCGCGCCGAATTGGCAAGTACGTGCGCTACCGGCCTGAGGACGTCCGCTCCTGGTTCGCGGCCCTGCCGGTCGGGATGGCGTCATGAGCCGGCGTCTGGAGCCGGGGGAGCGTGGCGAGTTCCAGTACACGGGCAAGGCGGGGAGCTTCCGCGCGTTCCAGTACTACCGGAACAACAGCGGGGACCGTCGCCGTGGTTCCGGGGTCGGGCCTACGAAGAAGGCGGCTCGTGAGGCGGCAACTCGGAACATCGATGCGGCGATGCGTACGGATGACACGTTCGGGCCGGGTGCCACGCTGGAAGATGCTGTGCGGGTCTGGCTGAAGTCGTTCCGGAGCATGGCCGACAACGGGCGTCGGAAGCGGGCAACGTACGACCAGTACGAGCGCTACGCCCGTGTCGAGATCTTCCCGGTGATCGGACGGCTTCGGTTCACCGAGCTGACTACGGGACGACTGGACGTCTTCCTGTCGGGCCTGTATGAGCGCAAGGGGTTTGCGACGGCGAAGGTGGTTCGCTCGGTCCTGAGCGGGACATGCCGCATGCTGGCTCGCCGGGATCTTCTGCCCTCTAACCCGGTGCGTGATGTCGGGCGACTGGAGCAAGGCCGACGTAAGCCACCTCGTGCGCTGACGAAGGAAGAGGCGCTGCGGTTCCTCGCTCTGCTCGACGGAAGCGAGTACGCACGGCGAAACGACCTGCCCGACCTGATGCGGTTCCTGCTGGCCACGGGGGTCCGGATCGGGGAGGCGCTGGCGCTCGAATGGCGGGACGTGGACCTCGACAACCGCGTGGTGCAGATCGACTGGACGGTCTCCAGGGTCCGGGGGCTGGGTCTCATCCGGGACAAGGTCAAGACAGAGACCTCGGAACGGACGCTGCGGCTGCCGGACTGGTGTGTGGAGCTGCTGCGCAGGAGGCACAACGACATCGCGCCTGACTCGCTGGTCTTTCCGAACTCGGTCGGCCGACTTCGCGACGTCGGGAACACGGGCAAAATGCTGCGCAAGGTGCGGGGCGATGACTTCGCCTGGGTCAAGTCCCACACGGCCCGTCGTACGGTCGCAACGCTCATGGATGGTCAAGGCCTGAGTGCTCGCACGATTGCGGATCAGCTCGGCCACGCTCGCCCGTCCATGACGCAGGACGTGTACATGGGCCGTCGGATCATGGGTGCTGTGCAGAGCCCGTTGGATGGGCTGTTTCCCCAGGTAGCGGACGGCGACGACGTCGGGAAGTCAGCATGAGCGGGATAGCGGCGTCGCACATCTCGTCGCACATCTTGGCCGGTCGTACGTCCCGCTCGGTCAGCGCGCCGATAAACGCGCTGGTCACGGCACTAAGAATGTGGGCCCCCCGGGGATCGAACCCGGAACCCGCGGATTAAAAGTCCGCTGCTCTGCCAATTGAGCTAGAGGCCCGCGTGCCCAGCTTGCGGGCGGCGCGAGAGGAAAGCCTACCGGTCCGCTCCGTTGACGCCGCAGGTCTGGGCCAGCGGGGCACCGTACGGCTTCTGCCGCTGCCTGTCACGCGCTGTCTCACCCACCGGGAGATATCGGGCTAAATGCGTCTCACGCTTGCGGTGTGGTGGTGGGCTTGGTTCGGTGGACGAGACCGCGGAGAACCAATGTGAGGAGCTCAACGTGCTCACCGTGACCGACAATGCCCGTACGGCCGTCCAGGACCTCGCTCAGCAGGCTGGCGTTCCGGTCGAGGGCGGGCTGCGCATCGCGCAGGCGTCCGGCCAGCCGGGCAACTTCGAGCTCGCGCTGGTTCCGGCCCCGCAGCCCGACGACCAGGTCGTCGACGCCTCGGGTGCCACCAACGTGTTCGTCGAGGCGCAGGCGGCCCCTGCTCTGGAGACGCTGACCCTGGACACCGACCCCGGTGCCGAGGGCCCAGGTTTCGTGCTCACGCCCAAGGCGTGACTCCTGGCGTCCTTGACCGGGCGCCGACGTATTCGACGAGCCCCCGAGACGCTGCCGGCCTGGCAGCATCTCGGGGGCTTCGTCGTCCCGGGAGGCTACAGCGCGACGCCGAGGATCCACGCGCCGCCGAGCGCCAGCGCACCCAGCGTGACCAGCAGGAACATCGCCACCCAGAACAGGCCCGCGACGCCGGTCAGCCGGGCGAGCATGTCAGCGTCGGACGTCCGGGCCCGGCCACGGGAGCGCTGCACCTGCAGCTCGAACACGGGCCGTACGGCACCGAGCAGGAGGAACCACGTGACGGCGTAGGCGACGGCGCTCTGCACGGTGGGTTCGAGGAACCAGGTGACGAACACGAGCGCGGTACCGCTGATCAGGATCGACCAGAGCCCGAACCAGTTCCGGATCTGCAGGAGGAGCAGGGCGAGGAGGACGACGAGCAGCCACAGCAGCCCGACGGCGTAGCCGAGCTTGAGGAGCCACGCGGCACCGAGGCCGATGATGCCTGGCCCCACGTAGCCGGCGAATGCCGTGATGACCATGCCGGGGCCGCGAGGCTTGCCGCGCGACACCGTGAGGCCGGAGGTGTCGGAGTGCAACCGGATGCCCTCGAGCTTGCGGCCCGTGAGCAGCGCGCCGAGGCCGTGCGACGCCTCGTGGGCGATGGTGATGACGTGCCGGGTCACGTGCCACAGGGGCCGGAACAGCACGACGACCAGGGCGACCGCGCACATGCCGAGCACCATGAGCTGCGACGGTGCTTCGACAGGGGTGACCGCGTTGGTCCAGATGGTGCCGAGCACGTCGCCGATGGCGGCGAACGGTCCGGCGGAGCTGGTCGCTGCGGGAATCATGCGCCACATAGAACCACACCGAACGTGACGTGTGCCGCAGCCACGGTCCCGGCGGACGTGAGAGACTGGGCGGTCGTGGGCGGTTTTAGCTGCCCGACGTCGTGGCCCCGGCCCGGGTTAGCACCCCAGCCGCCGGTGTGAGCACGGCGGACCACCGGCGCGATACGCGCCGCCACCGAGCCCGAGAGGCCCATCCCTTTGACTACCTTTGCCGACCTCGGTCTGCCCGCGCCCGTTCTGCGCGTTTTGACAGACCGCGGCATCACCTCGCCGTTCCCTATCCAGACGGCATCCCTGCCGGACTCCCTCGCCGGTCGTGACGTGCTCGGCCGCGGCCGCACCGGCTCCGGCAAGACGCTCGCGTTCGCCCTGCCGGTCGTGACGCGTCTCGCGACGTCCGTGGCGCGGTCCGCCGCGTCGGGACAGCAGCGCCGTGCGGCGGGCCGCCCTCGCGCGCTGATCCTTGCTCCCACTCGTGAGCTCGCGAACCAGATCGACGCGTCGATCGAGCCGCTGGCGCAAGCCCTCGGCCTGAAGACCACCACGATCTTCGGCGGCGTGGCGCAGTCGCGCCAGGTCACCGCGCTCAACGCGGGCGTCGACATCGTCATCGCCTGCCCCGGCCGGCTCGAGGACCTCCTCGGCCAGCGCCACCTCGCGCTCGACGACGTCGAGATCACCGTGCTCGACGAGGCCGACCACATGGCCGACCTCGGGTTCCTGCCCGGCGTGAAGCGCATCCTCGACCGTACGTCCTCGCGGACCCAGCGCCTGCTGTTCTCGGCGACGTTGGACAACGGCGTCGACGTGCTCGTCAAGCGCTACCTGAACCAGCCGGTCACCCACTCGGTGGACGACGCCGCCGCGCCGCCGCCGCTGATGACCCACCACATCCTCGCCGTGGCCGACAAGGACGTGAAGAAGAACGTGGTGCACCAGCTCGCGCAGGGCACCGGCCGCCGCGTGCTGTTCATGCGGACCAAGCACCAGGCGAAGAAGCTCGCCAAGCAGCTCACCGCCGCGGGCGTACCCGCCGTCGACCTGCACGGCAACCTCGGTCAGGGCGCGCGCGAGCGTAACCTCGCAGCGTTCTCGTCGGGTGACGTCCGGGTGCTGGTGGCGACGGACATCGCCGCACGCGGCATCCACGTGGACGACATCGAGCTCGTTGTGCACGTGGACCCGCCCGCCGAGCACAAGGCGTACCTCCACCGCTCCGGGCGGACGGCGCGCGCCGGGTCCGGCGGCGACGTCGTGACCATCATGCTGCCGGAGGAGCGCGGCGACGTGCGTGACCTGACCCGCAAGGCGAAGATCACCGCCCGCCCCCAGGACGTCCGCCCCGGCGATGCGACAGTGACCAGCCTGGTCGGCGAGGTCGCGCCGTACGTGGAGTACGTGCCGCCGGCCCCGCAGCCGCAGGGCCGTCAGGGTCAGCCCAGGAAGCAGGGTGGGCGCTCGCGCTCCGGCGGCCAGGGCTCGGGCCAGGGCGCGAGCCAGGCCGGCCAGAGCGCCGGCGGCGGTCGCCAGGGCCAGCCGCGCAGCCAGGGCACGGGTCAGGCTGCCGGGCAGCGCGGGGGCGGTCGCCCGGCGTCGGGCGGCAGCGCGCGGGCCGCTGACCACTTCCCGAGGACGGACGGCGCAGCAGCGCCCCGCCGTCGTCGGCGCGGTGGTCGTGGACGCGGCGCCGGCACGAACGTCTCGGCCGCGAGCTAGCGGTACGACAGGTCAGGCCCGCAGGTCACTCCGGTGAACTGCGGGCCTGACTCGTTCCCGGCCCGTCCCGGGACGGGAACACTGTGGACCGGCACAAGGTTGGTATGCGCGGAGGTGTCTTTATGACGTACAAGATCTCGAAGTCCGACCAGGAGTGGCGTGAGCAGCTCTCGTCCCAGGAATATGCCGTGCTGCGGCAGGCGGGGACCGAGCGGGCATGGACGGGCGAGCTGCTCGACGAGAAGCGCGCCGGCGTCTACCGGTGTCGTGCGTGTTCGGCCGAGCTGTTCCGGTCGGACACCAAGTTCGACTCGCACTGCGGCTGGCCGTCGTTCTACAGCCCGCTCGCGGGCGACTCCGTCGAGCTGATCGAGGACCGTTCGCTCGGCATGGTGCGCACCGAGGTGCGCTGCGCCGCCTGCGGCTCCCACCTGGGGCACGTCTTCGACGACGCGCCGCAGACGCCGACCGGCGACCGGTTCTGCATGAACTCGGTGAGCCTCACGTTCGAGGAGAGCTGAGGATCGGCAGACCGGTTCAGCGACCGCTCTGCTTCCACGCCACGATGTCCGTCGAGTAGCGGTTGAGGAGCCTGGCCAGCTGGGCGACGTCCTCCGTCTCCCAGGTGGCCAGGGCTCCCTCCAGCATGGCGACCCGGCTGGTGCGCGCCTGGTCGAACCGGGCGGCGCCGTCGGGCGTCAGCGTGATGCGCTGGCCGCGGCTGTCCTCCGGGTCGACGGTGCGCTCGACGAGGCCGAGCTCGGCCAGGCGGCTGAGCTGTCGTGACACGGTGGCGCGCCCGACACCGAAGAAGGTCGCGAGATCCGATCCGCGTGCACCGGGCCGTTCGGCGATGTGCGCGAGGAGTGGGTAGGCACTGGCGTCGAGCTCCGGATGGACTCGCCGGGCGATCGACGCGCCGGACGACTGGGCCCGGCGGATGAGCAACCTGATCTCACGTTCCAGGCCCTCGAACGGGCCTGGGTCGGCCGTGCTGTCGTCGACCACCTCGTCCCCGGCACCGTTGCCGGGGACCTGGTCGTCGGACGTGTCCGTGCTGGACCTGCCTGTACTCGGAAGCATGGGCCCATGATGACGCGTCAAGCGCTCTGAACACAGCCCAGGGCCACGAAATCCCCCGCCTGCCGCCGGCGGGAGGCGGACTTACGCCTCAGCGGGTTCCAGCTCCTTGAGCTGATCGATCCCCGAACGGTGGTCCAGAGGGACCTCCTTGATGAGGCACACGCAGATCAGTGCGATCACGGCGAGCGGGACCGCGGCGAGGAAGATCTCTGCGATGCCGTTCGCGTAGGCCTTCTCGATCACCTCGACCAGGATGGGCGGGAGCGCCGACAGGTCCGGCAGCGCGCCGCCCCCCGACTGCAGCGCGGACGGGTCGATGCCCTGCTCCGCCAGCTGCGGTGCGATCTCGGTGATGCCCTCCTTCAGGCTGCCCTGCACGCTGTGCCCGAGGATGGCACCGAGCGCCGAGACACCGATGGCACCGCCGAGCGACCGGAAGAACGTCACCGTGGACGTGCCGCTGCCCGAGTCCTTGATGTGCAGGGTGTTCTGCGTGGCGAGCACCATGTTCTGCATCAGCAGGCCGACCCCGGCGCCCAGGATGAACAGGTAGATCGACACGAGCACGAACGAGGTGCGGTAGTCGAGCGTCGACAGGAGCAGCAGGCCGGCCGTCAGGGACACCGCGCCGCCGATCATGTAGGGCTTGTACCTGCCGGTCTTCGAGATGAGCTGTCCACCGACCGTCGACGACAGGAACAGGCCGACGACCATCGGGATGGTGTACAGGCCGGACTCCGTAGGCGTCTTGCCGCGGGAGAGCTGCATGTACTGGCTGAGGAACACCGACGAACCGAACATCGCGACGCCGACGGCGACCGAGCCGATGACGGCGAGCACCAGCGTCCGGTTCTTGAACAGGTACATCGGGATGAGCGGGGTCTTGACCCGCAGCTCGACGAGCACGGCGATCGCGAGGACCACCAGGGCGCCACCGGCCAGGGCCGCCGTCTGCCAGGAGATCCAGTCGAACTCGGTGCCTGCGAACGTGATCCACAGGAGCAGGGCGGCGATTCCGACGGAGATCAGCGAGGCACCGGCGATGTCCAGCTTCTCGGTGCCGCGCGGTCGCTTCGGCAGCTTGAGCGTCATCTGCAGCACGATGATCGACGCGACGGCGAACGGCAGCCCCACGAAGAAGTTCCAGCGCCAGTTGATGGCGTCGGTGAGGAACCCGCCGAGGACCGGGCCGCCGACCATCCCGATACCCATGATCGAGCCCATGAGGCCCATGTACCGGCCGCGCTGCCGCGGGCTGATGATGTCGGCGATCAGGATCGCGGACAGGGCCTGCAGGCCGCCGGCGCCGATCCCCTGGAAGGCACGGAACGTGATGAGCTGGCCGGCGTCCTGCGCGAACCCCGCGGCAGCCGCGGACAGCACGGAGATGATCAGCGCGATCTGGATCAGCGTCTTGCGGTTGGTGAGGTCGGCGAGCTTGCCCCAGATCGGGGTGGAGATCGTCGAGGTCAGCAGGGTTGCCGTCACGACCCAGGTGAAGGCGGACTGGTTGCCACCCAGGTCGGTGATGATCTTCGGCAGCGACGACGACACGACCGACATCGCCAGGACCGAGACGAACATGCCGAGGAGGATCCCGGACAGTGCCCGGAGGACCTCTGGGTGGGTCATGGCGGGTGGTTCGCCCTGGAGGTGTTCGGGTTCTGCCACGAGCGGCTGGGTGTTGGGGCTGGTCATGCAAACTCCTGCTGGTTCTGGGGCGTTCTCCGGTGCGTGGTGTCCGCACTGATGGTGTCGGTGAGGCGGTTCAGCGTGCGCGTCGCCTCGGCGACGTCTTCGGGCGACCAGGCGGCGAACGCCCGGTCGATCAGGCCCGTGTACGCCCCGGAGGCTTCGGCCGCGAGCGTCCGGCCGGCCTCGGTCAGCTCGACCGTGCGGACCCGGCGGTCCTCGGCGTCGACGGTGCGGACGACGTATCCGGCGTCGGCCAGCGTGCTCACCTGACGGCTCGCGACGGAGAGGTCGATGCGCAGGTGCGCCGCGACGTCCGTCAGGGAGACCGGGCCGCACCTGGTGAGCAGGTGCAGCACGGTCACGCCGGACCGGGGCCAGTCGAGCTCCTGGGCGATGTGGGCCGCCGCCTCCCGTTGGGCGCGCGAAAGACTCTGGAGCGCGGAGACCAGGGCGACGGCGGGTGCTTCGGTACCGGACGAGGTCCGGCTCAGGTGGGAAGTCATCATGCCTCGCGATTGATTGCTTAGAGCAACTATATCTCGATGGTTGCTGAATGCAAGGATTCTCGGGCGGCGGATTCGAGGCGGGCCCTGTGACCTCTGCGACACGACACGACACGGCGGCTGCTCGGCGCGCCGTCGCACACGCGAACGGCGTCGCCCCCTGGTACGGGGCGACGCCGTGCTGCGTAGGGCGCGATGCTGGTCAGGCCTTGGTGCGGCTCTTCTCGCCCATGTCCTCGAGCTCCATGCCCTTGGTCTCCGGCACCTTCGTCAGCACGAAGAAGAAGCTCAGCGCCGCGAAGGCCGCGTACATGAGGTACGGCACGCTGGCGCCGAAGGTGGCCAGCATGGGCGGGAACGTCATGGTGATGGCGAAGTTGGCGATCCACTGCATCGCCGCGGCGACCCCGAGGGCTGCCGCCCGGATGCGGTTGGGGAACATCTCGCCGAGCAGCACCCACACGAGCGGCCCCCACGAGGCGCCGAAGAAGACCACGAAAGCGTTGGCGCAGATCAGCGCGATCACGCCCCAGGGCCCGCTGAGCGAGATGTCGCTGCCGGAGCCGGTGGCCTGCGTGAAGGCGATGGCCATGAGGCCCAGCGACACCGTCATGCCGGCGGAGCCGATCAGCAGCAGCGGACGGCGGCCCACCTTGTCGATGAGGGCGATCGCGATGAAGGTGACCGCGACGTTCGTGACGGCGGTGATGGTGGAGACCAGGAACGCCTGGCTCTCGTCGAACCCGACGGCCTGCCACAGCGTCGTCGAGTAGTAGAAGATCACGTTGATGCCGACGAACTGCTGGAAGACCGACAGCAGGATGCCCACCCAGACGATCGGCTTGAGGCCCAGAGCGCTGCCGCGGAGCGAGCCCTGGGACGCGTTGGCCTCGTCGATCGCGATGCTGCGGTGGATCTGGACGAGACGGTCGTCGACGTCCTCGTCGGGACCGAGCACGCTGGTCAGGACCGCGCGTGCCTCGTCGTCGCGCCCGTTGGCCGCGAGGTAGCGGGGCGATTCGGGGATACGCAGCGCGAGGATGCCGTAGACGGCGGCAGGGACGACCGCCACGAGGAACATCCAGCGCCAGGCCTCCCAGCCGAGCCACAGCACGTTGGCGGCCCCGCCTGCCGACTCGGCGAGGATCTGGTCCGAGAGCAGCGCGGCGAAGATACCGACGGTGATCGCGAGCTGCTGCAGCGAGCCGAGGCGGCCCCGCATCGAGGCAGGTGCGATCTCCGCGATGTACGCCGGCGCGATGACGGACGCGATGCCGATGCCCACGCCGGCCATGAAGCGCCAGAGGGCGAGGTCCAAGGCGGAGAACGCGATGGCCGACAGGATCGACGAGACGAAGAACAGGATGGCGCCGAGCACCATGACGCGCGTGCGGCCCCAGCGGTCGGCCAGCCGCCCGCCGGACCACGCGCCGAGCGCACAGCCGAGGAGCGCGATGGCGACCACGATGCCGGTGACCGAGGGGTCCAGCTCGAACTGGCCCTCGATGGCGTTGACGGCGCCATTGATCACGGAGCTGTCGAAGCCGAACAGAAAGCCGCCCACCGCGGCGGCGAAGGCGAGGGCCGTTGCCTTGCGGTGGGCTGATCTCGCGCCGGCGTTCGGCGCCGATGGGGCGGTGCTCATACGACCGATGCTAAGCAGCGTCCGGCGCCGGTCGCGCGCCGAGCCAGTCGCGGTACAGGGGGTCCGCAGCCCGGCTCACCCCGGTACGGGCGGTTCGGGTCAGGCCAGGACCGGCCAGAGCGCCCACGTCGCGAGGGCCGCCACGAGGGCGGCCGCGGGGATGGTGAGGACCCACGCGACGGCGATGTTCTTGGCGACGCCCCAGCGCACGGCGGACAGCCTGCGGGTGGCGCCGACACCCATGATCGCCGACGTGATCGTGTGCGTCGTGGAGACCGGGGCGTGCAGCGCGAACGCGTTGACGTACAGCACGAGGGCCGAGACGGACTCGGCCACGAAGCCGCGCGCGGGGTCGAGCTCGATGATCCTGCGGCCGAGCGTGCGCATGATGCGCCACCCGCCCGAATAGGTGCCGGCCGAGATGGCCGCCGCGGCGGAGAGCTTGACCCAGAGGGGGATGCCCTCGTCCGCGTTGGCCCAGCCCACCGTCAGCAGCGCCAGGTAGATGACGCCCATCGTCTTCTGCGCGTCCTGGAGGCCGTGGCCCAGTGCCATGGCGGCCGCCGACACCGTCTGCGCGAGCCGGAAGCGGCGGTTCGTCTTGGCCGGGGCCGCATAGCGGAAGATCCACATGACGCCGACCATGACGGCGAAGGCGAGGCCGAAGCCCACCAGCGGGGAGATGATCATGGGCAGCACCACCTTGTCCACGATCGCGGACCAGTAGACGCCCATGCCGCCTGCGATCCCTGCGCCGACCAGCCCGCCGATGAGCGCGTGCGTCGACGACGAGGGCAGGCCGAACCACCAGGTGATCAGGTTCCACACGATCGCGCCGATCAGCGCGCACAGGACGACGGTGAGCTCGGCGTGCGTGTCGGCTCCCCCCAGGTTCACGATCGAGGTCGCGATGGTCTCAGCGACCTCGGTGCCCAGCAGCGCACCGGCGAAGTTCATGGCGGCCGCCATGATGAGCGCGACGCGCGGGGTCAGCGCCCGGGTCGAAACCGATGTCGCGATCGCGTTGGCGGCGTCGTGAAACCCGTTGGTGAAGTCGAAGCTCAGGGCGAGCGCCACCACGAGGACGACAAGGGCGACCTCCAACTCAGGACTCCTTGAGGGCGATGGTCTCGACCATGTTCGCGACCTTCTCGAAGCTGTCCGCGGCGTTCTCGAGAACCTCCACGATCTCCTTCAGCTTCATGAGCTGGACCGGGTCGCCCGCCAGGTCGTCGAAGAGCTGGGCGATGAGCTTGCGGTGCAGCTTGTCCGCCTGGTTCTCCAGGCGGTTCACCTCGACCCAGTAGTCGGCGAGCTTGTCCATCGAGCGCAGGCGGGGCATCGCCTCGGCGGTCAGCTCAGCGCACCGCTGCAGCACCTGGACCTGGTCGGACACGCGGTCCGGCAGACCCTCGACCTTGTACAGCACGATCAGGTCGGCAGCCTCGTCCATCTCGTCCATGCAGTCGTCCAGCGCCGAGGCCAGGCCGGAGATGTCCTCGCGGTCGAACGGCGTGACGAAGGTCTGGTTGAGGCGGCGCATGATCGAGTGCGTGGCATCGTCCGCCAGGTGCTCGACCTCGTGCATCTCTTCGGCGAGCTTCTCTCGTCCCGCCTTGTCCGCACCGAGCAGCTCCGCCAACAGGGACGAACCCCGGACGAGATGCTGGGCCAGGGCGGCGAGAAGATCGAAGTACGTGGTGTCGCGCGGAGTAAGGCGCACGAGTGCTCCCGTTCTGAGGGCTCTGGAACAGGCTCAGCGTAGAGCTGTTGCCGACTATCGCCAATTTGCAAGGTCGCACTTTGGTAACCCGTGACAAACGGCACAGGCATCTGAGCAGAGCTCCTCCACCGGCTTGCGCCGGTCAGGAGAGGGAAGTGAGAGCGACGCCGAACCGGGAGCGCCTCTCGGCGCGGGGCCGCTCGTAGCGGCTTGAGGTGGAGCCCGGGGCTACCGCAGCCCGGCGTCGCCTGCACCATCCTAATGGCGTGTGCGGATCTGCCAAGGGGGTCGGACGTCACAACGCTCTCGCGGGCTGCCTGCTTGACACGGTTCAGGGCTACTCGAGGGAACCGGTTCGCCACAGGCCACCGGCGTGTTCCAGCTCTTCAGCGGTGCGCAGCAGGGAGCTCGCGCTGCGGGTCATGCGGGTGGCGCCGGTGGGGTCGGCGACCTCGCGGGAGTCGGCGTCGAACGCCGCTCCGGTCGACAGGATGCGACAGAACGCACCGGCCCGTTCGAGGGCGACGGCGAGGTCGCCGGTGAAGACGCCCGACAGCACGGCGTCGGCCAGAATCTGCAGGTCACCCGGCTCCGGAGGGCTCGGGACCCCCGCGACGGCCTCCTGGACGGGCGCTGCTTCCACACCGAGTCGATACCTGAGCATGACGGTAGGCATGTCGCGGCGCACCCACTCGCGCAGCACGTACAACCGCCAGAGCGCGCCGGGCAGAGAGACGGGTGCGGCATCGGCCCACAGCCCGGCCACGGTGTCGAGGCCCTCGTTCTCGACGAGGTGGATGAGCCGTTCCACGACCGTCGGGTCCTCGGTCGTGCGCGCCCGGTCCACGAGGGCGCGCGCGGTCGCGTGCGCGACCTCGTCACGCAGGGCAGGGTCCACCTCGCCGGGCAGTGCTTCGGCGTCTCGAGGGTCCAGCATGGCCGGCCGTCTCGGTGGTCGTTTGTCGCTGCTCATGGTGACCGATAGTGCGCCCGAAGTCGGCCACGTGTCTACCACCACCGTCACCAGACCGGCGGGTTCACCTTTTCGGTGGCGACCACTCGTGGTCCCGTCGCCGTGTCCGCGACGTGCGCCACCAGTACTTCACCCGGCTCGAGGAACGGGTCGATCGTCGGCAGGCCGTCCGCGACGGATCGGGACGCGTGCTGGCCCAGCACGTCCAGCACCGTTGGCAGGACCGGGCGGTGGGTGCAGATCACCGACGACTCACGGGTCTCCTCCAGGAGGTCGCGCACCGTGGCGGCGACGCGCGACGGCGACCGCTCGTGCTGTGCCTCCGTGAGGTACTCGCTGTAGCTCGGTCGCAGTCCGGCGGCCCGCACGTACGGGTCGATGGTGGTGGCGCACCGCTCCCACCGGGAGCTGATCACGTGCTCGACGCCGTAGGCCGCCAGCACAGGGACCAGCGCGGCCGCCTGCCCGTGCCCCAGCGGGGTCAGCGGGCGGTCCCGTTCGGAGCCGTGCCACGCGGTGCGCGGCACCGCTCGGCCGTGCCGCGCGATGACGAGCGTCCGGGTGTCGAGGACACCCTCGGCCTCAGCGGCCACCAGGGCGTTCAGGGGGCCGCGGTCCGACGCCCTGGTGAGGCGCCGCTCCGCCTCGGCGACGTCGATCCACTCCGCCTGGTCGACCTCCGTCCGGTCGGTCGGCGCGACCGGCGCTCGCGCCGTGAGGGCCGCCGTGTCCCGCCCTTTCCGGGCGCGGCGCGACGCCCAGTAGTGCACGCGCTTCACGCGGCCGTCGGGAGTGAGGTACTGCAGCCCTGGCAGAGGCCTGCCGAGCACTATCTCCTTGCCCGTCTCCTCGCCGACCTCTCGGATCGCGGCACCCTGGAACGACTCCCCGGTCTCGAGCTTGCCCTTCGGCCACGACCAGTCGTCGTACCGGGGGCGGTGGACCAGCTGCACCTGGAGCCCGCCACCACGACGGCGCCACACGATCCCGCCCGCCGTCATGACGACCGGGGTCTGCAGCCCCGTGGTGGGGGAGGGCGCCGCCGTCGGACCTGTGCCCACCACCGACCGGCGGCCGGTCACCGGGCAGGCTCGAGCCGGCGTCGCTGCCGCTGGATCAGGACCGCCTGCAGGTCGCGGAGGCCGGTGCCCTCAGGGCCGGCGGACGGGCGCTCCCACCGGCCGTCGGGCAGGAGGTGCCATGACGCCGTCGTGTCCGCCATGGAGTCGTCCAGCAGGCCGAGCAGCTCGCTCACGTGGTTCGGGTCGGAGATCCGGATCAGTGTCTCCACCCGGCGGTCGAGGTTGCGGTGCATCAGGTCGGCGGAGCCGATGAAGACCTCCGGACCGGACGCAGGCCCCTCGGCGAGAGCCGGGCCCACCGAGTTCGCGAACGCGAAGAGGCGGGAGTGCTCCAGGAAGCGGCCGAGGATGGACCGCACCCGGATGTTCTCGCTCAGCCCTGGGACGCCCACCCGGATCGCACAGATGCCGCGCACCACCAGGTCGACCTGCACGCCGGCCTGGGAGGCGCGGTAGAGAGCGTCGATCACCGTCTCGTCGACCACCGAGTTGATCTTCATCTTGACCCACGCCTCGTGGCCGGCGCGGGCGGCCGTCGCCTCGCGCTCGATGCGTTCCACCAGGCCGGAGCGCACGGCGCGGGGCGCGACGAGAAGGCGGTGGAACGTCGACTTCGGCGCGTACCCCGAAAGCTGGTTGAACAGGCGGGTCAGGTCCTGGCCGACGTCCGAGTCGCAGGTCAGCAGACCGTGGTCGGTATAGAGGCGCGCCGTCTTCGGATGGTAGTTACCCGTGCCGACGTGGCAGTAGCGCAGGAGGGAGCCGTCCGGCTCCTGGCGCACCACGAGCGACAGCTTGCAGTGCGTCTTGAGACCGACGATCCCGTAGACCACGTGCACGCCCGCCTCTTCGAGCTTGCGGGCCCAGGAGATGTTGGCCTCCTCGTCGAACCGCGCCTTGATCTCGACCAGGGCCAGGACCTGCTTGCCGGCCTCCGCTGCATCGATGAGCGCGTCCACGATGGGGGAGTCGCCCGACGTCCGGTAGAGCGTCTGCTTGATCGCCAGCACGTTCGGGTCGGCAGCGGCCTGCTCGAGGAACGTCTGCACGCTCGTCGAGAAGCTGTCGTAGGGGTGGTGCAGCAGGATGTCCCGACGACGGATCGCTGCGAACACGTCGGTCGGCTTGGAGCTCTCCACCTCCGCGAGGTGGCGGTGCGTCGACGGCACGAACGGCGGGTAGTGCAGCGGCGTCAGGTCGAGGTCGGCGATGAGGTTGAGGCCTGTGAGGTCCAGCAGCGCGGGCAGCTCGTAGACCTCCTCCTCCTTCACACCCAGCTCGCGGACGATCAGGTCCCGGATGCGCGGGCTGATGTCCTTCGCGATCTCCAGGCGTACCGGCGGCCCGAAGCGACGCCGGAGCAGCTCCTTCTCCATGGCCTGGAGCAGGTTCTCCGCGTCGTCCTCCTCGACGTCCACGTCCTCGTTGCGGGTGACCCGGAACGTGTGGTTCTCCCGCACCTCCATCCCGGGGAACAGGTAGTCGAGGTGCTGCGCGATGACCTCCTCGAGCGGCACGAACGAGAGCGGCCCACGCTGCGGGTCGGCCTTCTTGGTGCCAGGGCGCCGCGGCTTGCCCGACGCGTCCACCGCGATGAAGCGCGGCAGCAGCGGCGGCACCTTGACGCGGGCGAAGTGCTCCTTGCCCGTCGTCGGGTTCGCGACCACCACGGCGAGGTTGAGCGAGAGACCCGAGATGTACGGGAACGGGTGGGCCGGGTCCACCGCGAGCGGCGTGAGCACCGGGAAGATCTGCTTGCGGAAGAACTTGTGCAGGCGCTCCTGCTCCTTGGTGTCCAGCTCGTTCCAGTGCACCAGGGTGATGCCCTCACCGGCCAGCGCGGGCTGCACGTCGTCCTGGAAGACGCGCGCATGCCGCTCCATGAGCGAGTGCGCCTCCTCCGAGATGCGCGACAGCGCTAGGCGGGGGCTGAGCCCAGAGGCGCTCGTCACCGCGATGCCGGTCGCGATGCGGCGCTTCAGGCCTGCCACGCGGACCATGAAGAACTCGTCCAGGTTCGACGCGAAGATGGCCAGGAACCGGACCCGCTCCAGCAGCGGGATGCGCGGGTCCTCCGCGAGCTCCAGCACGCGCCGGTTGAACGCGAGCCAGCTCAGCTCCCGGTCGGCGAACCGGTCGACGGGCAGCGGCTCGCCGAGATGGGGCTCCAGCAGGGTGGTGCCGCCGGGGCTCTCCGCGATGTGCTCTGCGATGTACGCGGCCAGGCTCTGGTCAAGGGAGTGCGGGTCCAGGATCTCCTCGGCCGAAGCCTCTCCCGGCTTGGGCGCAGGCTTGGCCGCGGCGGGCTTCGCCCCTGCGGCCGCCGTGGCCTTCGAGGCCTTGGTGGTGACGCCGGTCGCGCTGCCGTCTCCGTTCCCGGACCTCTCTGCCAGGTCACGGTGGCCGTCGGGCTCGCCGTTCATGGTCTCTGCGCTTGCCGTACGGGGGCTCTGCTTCATGAATCGGCCGTTCTTGTCCCGGGTCCTGGCGGAGGTGTGCCCAGCGCTGTCCTTCATGTGGTTCATGGTGTCACCGTTCGGTACACAGTGGGTGACGCTCTCGGAGAGCGTTCGTCACGGGCGGGCATACTGAACATGTACGGCGGCCCGCGCGAAACCGGCCCGCTCGTACGTGGCCAGCGCCGGCGTGTTGTCGCCTTCCACGTACAGCACGGCGCGCGTCGCCCCGGCGCGCGCGAGGTACGCCAGCCCGACGTCGGTCATCAGCCGGCCCAGGCCCTCACCCTGATGGTCCGGGTCCACGCCGAGCACATAGATCTCGCCGTCGCGCGCACCGTCCGGCTGGCCCGGCTCCGTCTTGGTCCACAGGAACGCCGCAGGGCCGACGCCGTCCGGGTCGCCCGCAGCACCCTCGTTCTCGGGAACGAGGAGGAAGAACCCCTCCGGGTCGAACCACGGCTCGCTCAGTCGCGCCCGCAGGTCGTCGAGAGTCATGCGGCCCTGCTCCGGATGAGTCGCGAACGCGCGGGCATTGACCCGGAGCCACCCGGCGTCGTCCGTACCGGGGCGGAACGCGCGCAGCCGGTACCCGACGGGTGCCGCGGGAAGCTCCGGAGCCCGAGCCGGGTCGAGCGAGCGGGCGAGGAAGCGGAGCTCGCGCACCGGTTGCAGACCCGCCGACCGGGCGAACGCACGAGCCGGCTCGAGGTCGCCGTGCGCCCAGACCCGCAGGTGCTTGCCGTGCTGGCCGGGCTCACCCGAACGGGACGGGAGCGTGGCGTCTCGCTCGGCGGTCTTGAGGAGCATGCGGCCGTGGCCGTTACGGCGGTGCTCCGGGTGGATCACCAGCTCGGCGCTCGCGGTGTCGCCGGAGCGGTCGACCTGCACGTAGCCGATGGTGCTGCCGGCCTTGGTGTGCGCTACGACGTGGGTGATCCACTCCGCGTCGGTGCCGAGGTTGAGCAGTGGCTGTTCGGAGAGCGGTGCGACGCCGTCGTGCGACTCGGCGGCCGCGGCCAGGGCGCGGACGGCCTGCTGGGCGTCGGCGTCGAGCGGGCCGATCTCGATGGGGGCAGCGATACGCATGGACCCATCCTCCTGCATCTGCCGAGATAGCTCTGTGGCGAGGTAGGACAGTGACGAGGTCGAACTCTGGCGAGGTACCGCGTCACTGTCCTACCTCGGGCGGGACGAGGTCAGTCCTCCGCGGAGGCGGCCGGGGCCTGCAGGCCCGCGGTGATCAGGTCCATCACCGAGGAGTCGGCGAGGGTCGTGGCGTCGCCGACGGTCCGGTCCTCTGCGACGTCGCGCAGCAGGCGGCGCATGATCTTGCCGGACCGGGTCTTGGGCAGCTCCGGCACCACGAGGATCTTCTTGGGCTTCGCGATCGGGCCGATCTCCTTGCCCACGTGGTCGCGCAGCTCCTTCTGCACCTCTGCGGCGCCCTCCGGCGTCGCCGCCCGGCTCGCGTGGTTGCCGCGCAGGATCACGAAGGCGACGACGGCCTGCCCGGTCGTGTCGTCGGCCGCGCCGACGACGGCGGCCTCCGCCACGATCTCGTGCGACACGAGCGCCGACTCGATCTCGGTGGTGGACAGGCGGTGGCCGGACACGTTCATCACGTCGTCCACGCGTCCGAGCAGCCAGATGTCGCCGTCGTCGTCCTTCTTGGCACCGTCGCCGGCGAAGTACAGGCCCTCGAACCTCGACCAGTACGTCTCCTTGTAGCGCTCCAGGTCGCCCCAGATCCCGCGGAGCATGGACGGCCACGGCTCGGACAGCACGAGGTAGCCACCGCCGCCGTCGGGCACGGGCTTGGCCTCGTCGTCGACGACGGTCGCCGCGATACCGGGCAGCGGAACCTGCGCGGAGCCGGGCTTGGCAGCCGTGACGCCGGGGAGCGGGCTGATCATGATCGCTCCGGTCTCCGTCTGCCACCACGTGTCGACAACCGGGGTCCGGTCGCCACCGATGACGCGGCGGTACCACATCCAGGCCTCCGGGTTGATGGGCTCGCCCACCGAACCGAGGACGCGCAGCGAGGACAGGTCGAACTCACCGGGGATGCCGTCGCCCCACTTCATGCAGGTGCGGATGGCCGTAGGGGCGGTGTACAGGATGGAGACCTTGTACTTCTGGATCAGCTCCCACCAGCGGCCGCGGTGCGGCGTGTCTGGCGTGCCCTCGTACAGGACCTGCGTGGCGCCGTTCACGAGCGGCCCGTAGACCACGTAGGAGTGCCCGGTGACCCAGCCGACGTCTGCCGTGCACCAGTAGACGTCGGTCTCGGGCTTGAGGTCGAACACGTACTTGTGGGTGTAGGCGGTCTGCGTGAGGTAGCCGCCGGTGGTGTGCAGGATGCCCTTCGGCTTCCCGGTGGTGCCGCTCGTGTACAGGATGAACAGCGGGTGCTCCGCCTCGACCGGCACCGGCTCGTGCACCGGGTCCGCGGCGGCCAGCGCCTCGTGCCACCACACGTCGCGGCCCTCCACCCAGTCGACGTCCTGCTCGGTGCGCCGGACGACGAGCACCTTCTGCACCGAGGTCTCCGGCGCGCCCTCCTTGGGGGCGAGGGCCTCGTCGACGGCCGGCTTCAGGGCCGACGGCGCGCCGCGGCGGTACCCGCCGTCGGCGGTGACCACAAGGGTGGCCTCGGCGTCGGCGATCCGGCTGCGCAGCGCGTCGGCGGAGAAGCCGCCGAAGACGACGGAGTGCGGGGCGCCGATGCGGGCGCACGCCAGCATGGCGACTACCGACTCCACGAGCATCGGCAGGTAGATGACCACGCGGTCACCGGTCTTGACGCCGAGCGTGGCGAGGGCGTTCGCCGCACGGGACACCTCCTGCTGCAGGTCGGCGTACGTGACCGTGCGGGTGTCGCCCGGCTCGCCCTCGAAGTGGATGGCCACACGGTCGCCGTTGCCGGCTTCGACGTGCCGGTCCACCGCGTTGTAGGCGGCGTTCAGTGTCCCGTCCCCGAACCACCGTGCGACCGGTGCGCCGCTCCAGTCCAGGGTCTCGGTGAACGGGGTCTTCCAGGACACGAGCTCCCTGGCCTGCTCGGCCCAGAACTCCTCGCCGGCTGCCGACGCACTCTCGTACAGGTCGGCCTTCGCGTTGGCCTGCGCCGCGAACTCCTCGCTCGGCGGGAAGCTGCGGGTCTCGTGCAGCAGGTTCTCGAGGCTGGGGCCAGCTGCCGGGTCCGACGTCGGGTTGGTGTCTGTCACGGTGACCTCCGGTGCGCGTCTTCGCGTTTCGTTCGGGCAGGCACTTGGCGCTGCCTTGACGTTCTCTCTGCCCGGTGAGTGTAGTCCCGGACGGTGACAGTCCTCACACTCCGGTGTCACGTGCTGAGATTCAGGTCGGACACCTCGGAATGGCCCGGCGACCGGCCACGTTGGTGGGTTCTGTGAGCCTCCTCTTCGATCCGATCATGCTCCGTGACCTGTCCGTCCCCAACCGGGTCTGGCTGGCGCCGATGTGCGAGTACTCCGCGTCGGACGGGGTCCCGAACGACTGGCACCTCGTTCACCTGGGGGCCCGCGCGGTCGGTGGGTTCGGACTGGTGATGACCGAGGCGACCGCCGTCGTGCCGGAGGGGCGCATCTCGCCACAGGACACCGGCATCTGGAACGACGAACAGGCCGTCGCCTGGAAGCGCGTCGTCGACTTCGTGCACGAGCGCGGGGCGCGGATCGGTATCCAGCTCGCCCATGCGGGGCGCAAGGCGTCCACCTTCCGGCCGTGGTCCCCGGTGCAGGGCACCGTCCCGGCGGCCGACGGCGGTTGGCCGACCATCGGCCCGTCGGCCGTACCGTTCCCCGGGTACGACGCCCCGGCGGAGATGACGGCTGCGCAGGTGGCGGACATACCCGAGCAGTTCGCCGCCGCCGCGCGGCGTGCACGTGCGGCGGGGTTCGACACGGTGGAGGTGCACGCCGCGCACGGTTACCTGCTCCACCAGTTCCTGTCACCGCTCGCGAACTCCCGCACGGACGAGTACGGCGGATCCCTGGAAGGCCGGTCACGGCTCGTCGAGCAGACCGTTGAGGCAGTGCGGTCCGCGTGGCCGGCCGAGCTGCCCGTGCTGGTGCGGCTCTCCGCGACCGACTGGCGTGACGACGGCCTCGGGGTGGAGGACGTCGCGGCGGTCGCCGGTCGGCTGGGAACGCTCGGTGCTGACCTGATCGACGTGTCGACCGGCGGTGTGGCCCCGGCGTCGATCAGCGTCGGGCCGGGCTACCAGGTGCCGCACGCACGTCGCGTACGCGAGCTGTCCGGGCTGCCGGTGAGCGCGGTCGGGCTCATCAGCGAGCCGGTGCAGGCCGAGCAGATCCTGGTGGAGGGTTCGGCCGACGCCGTCATGCTCGGTCGTGAGGCGCTGCGTGACCCGTACTGGCCGCTGCGCGCCGCACACGCGTTGCGGGCGCAGATCGGCGTGGTGCCGGTGGAATCAGGGGTGGGAATGCAGCCGCAGTATCTGCGTGGCCAGTGGCGGTGACCGCCTGCTGAGCGTGTGACTGGCTTGATTCCTGTGCCTGCGGCGTTTCAGCGCCGGGAGGAATGTGGAGCGCGGTGATTCTTTTCCGCTGGCGGTGCATTCCGCGAAACGATTCGCCGTGCGGCCGGGCTCCTCGCATTTTCCGATCACGTTCCGGAAGTGCAAGGGCCCGGCCACTGCGGTGGCGAGATCTCGGTCCACGAGTACGGCATCCGGGAGCATCCTCAAGCCGGATACCGCTCTCACCAGCTTGGCGGGGTGACCATGCACGTCGCTCGCTGCCGATCAGGCCAAGACCTTTTCGACCCCAGGGCACGGTCCCTTCCGCCCTGAATACTTGCTGTGAACACAATCACACTGCTTTCTGGTAACAAAAGCAACCGGAGGCGACTCATCTTCACAATTGCCAATTCCTGTCATGCCGGCAATTGGCTGGGAAAATCTTCGGCCTTGCCGCGGCTTGACCTGGAGCGGTAGATCGGCCGACCTTTACCGGGCGCGTTTCAGTGGCGTCGGGACCGTCGCCGCACAGCGCGCCAGACCAGCCAGACGGCGACCCCCAGCACGGCCGCACCGACCACCGCGATCACCGGGGCCGGCTCGATGCGTGGGCGCAGTGCGATCGGACGGGTGAACGCGAGGACGCCCCAGCCGGACTGCGCCGCCCGCCGCTTCAGCCCCCGGTCCGGGTTGACCACGTACGAGTGGCCGACGGCCGCCAGCATCGGGGCGTCGGTGATGGAGTCGGAGTAGGCGAAGCTCCGCGCGAGGTCGTACTGCTCGCGCGCGGCGAGCCGGTGGATACCGACCGCTTTGTTGTCGCCGTAGTTGTAGAAGTCGATCTCACCGGTGAACCGGCCGTCCTCGACGGTCATCTGCGTCGAGAGGACGTGGTCAGCGCCCAGCACCGCTGCGATGGGCTCGACCAGCACCGCCGCCGACGCCGAGACGACCACCACGTCCCGTCCTGCCGCGTGGTGGCCGGCGATGAGCTCGACCGCCTCCGCATAGACATAGGGGTCGATGAGCTCGTGCACCGTCTGGGTGACGATCTGCCGGACCTTCTCGACGTCCCAGCCGGTGACCAGCGACGACAGGTGTGCGCGCATCCGCTCCGTCTGGTCGGCGTCGGCATTGCCGATCATGAAGACGAAATGGGCGTAGGCGCTGCGGAGCACGTCGGCGTGCGAAAGGAGTCCGCCCGCGAGGAACGGCTTGGAGAAAGCCGCCGACGAGCTGGTGGCGATGATCGTCTTGTCGAGATCGAAGAACGCGGCCGTACGCGGGGCGTGCGACATCGGTCGAGTGGCGATCTGGGGAGCCTGCTCGGTCACGCGACGAGCCTAACGGGGAGACCCCGCCGTGGACCGTTTTCCAAGGGGTGTTCCGCCGCCCGGATGAAAACTCGTCGGTTCGGTCGGCAGACCCTGGTCGCGGTGGCGCGGTCGTGCGAGCCCGACCACAGGCACGACTGTGCGCTGCCTGTGCACAGCCGCGTCGGCAGGGGTGCGCAGGCGTGGCGCCGAACGCCCAACCTGATTCCGGAGCCCCGGGCAGTCCGCCCGGGTGAAGGCCGGGCCGGTGCCCGGAGGAGACCCGGACAGCCGGGCGAAGGAGGCGGCGATGGTCAGCACAGGGGGCGGCGTGGTGCCGGAGCCGGGGCGGGTGATCGGCGTGGTCGGAGCGTGCGGTGGGGCAGGAGCGTCGGTGGTGGCCGCCTGTGTGGCCCATGGCCTGCGCCGGGGCGGTGAGCGGGCAACGCTCGTCGACCTCGATGCGCACGCACCGGGCACCGACCTGCTGCTGGGGGCCGACGGCGGGCGTGGCGCACGGTGGCCGGACCTGATCGGAGCACGTGGCGAGGTCGAGGGCACCGGTGTGGTGGCGGCGCTGCCGCGCTGGGGACTGGTGCCGGTCCTGAGTGGCACGGCATCGGGTGTGCAGCCGGACGACGACGTGGTGCTGGACGTCTGCCGCGGCCTGGTCCGGGCGGGCGAGACCCTGGTGCTCGACCTGCCGCGGCCCGGTGCCTGGGGTACTGCCACGCGCCGCGGCGTCGGCGCAGCGGTCGAGGCGCCGGGCAGTGACGGCCTGGCCGTGCGCACCCTGGTGGCTCGGTGCGACACGGCACTGCTCGTCGTGCCGCTGACGCTGCCTGCGACCGTCGGCGCCCAACGGGTGCGCGACGCCCTGCGGGGGGCCGGCGTCGCGGACGTGCGGGTAGTGGTGCGCGGCCCGGCGCCGGGGTCGGTCGACGCGGACGACGTGTCCGCAGCCCTTGGCCTGCCGGTCATCGCGGTGATGAGCAGGGACGCCGGGCTGGCCCGGGCGATCGAGCGCGGCGAGGGCCCTGCGATGTCGCACCGGGCAGTGCTCGGCCGGTTCGCGACCGACGCGGCAGGTGCGCTGTGAGCGCGCCGGCAGGCGCGGCCACCCTGCTCGACGACGTCCGCGCGCGCCTCGCGACCGGTCGCACCGGTGCCGGTGCCGCCGTCCGCGACGCGGTACGGGACTCCGGGCGGGTGCTCGGCTCCGACGCGCTCAGGGACCTGGAACGCGCGGCCCTGGCCGAGCTCACGGGCGCAGGCCCGTTGCAGAGCCTGCTCGACGCACCGGGCGTGACCGACGTGCTGGTCAACGGTCCCGACGACGTGTGGGTCGACCGCGGCGCCGGTCTCGAGCAGGTACCGGTGCACCTCGGGACGGCCGCCGGGGTGCGTGCGCTCGCGGTCCGGCTCGCCGCACTCGGCGGCCAGCGACTCGACGACGCCTGCCCGACCGTGGACGCCCGCCTGCCCGACGGCACCCGGTTGCACGCGGTGCTGGAGCCGCTCGCCGAGGCGGGCGCGTTGATCTCCCTGCGGGTGCTCCGGAACCGCGCCTTCACGCTCGACGAGCTCGTTGCCGGTGGTGCGCTACCGAGCCAGTGGGCCGGCCTGCTGCGCTCGCTCGTGCTGCGCAGGGCCAACGTGCTGATCAGCGGGGGCACCGGGACCGGAAAGTCCACTTGGTGTTTCTGACACCCCTAATCAGTGGAGGTGGTGACCAGGTGAGCAGAAGGTCCGAACGACTCTCTCCTACCGGATCAGCAGCCGTGCCATGCGCTTGGGTTCGTCCTTGTATTCATGGGAGGAAGCCCAGATCCGAGAGCGCGGTGTCCATCGCAGGACAGCGAGCGACTCGTCGCTCGTGGGTTGGGCAGCACGCTGCCGTAGCGACTGAAGCGGGTGAGTTCAGTTGATCGAGAGTATTGGCCTGCGCTCCAAGCATGGGCTGTCGGTCGAGGTGGCTGAGCAGGTTCTGGTCTATCTGCGGATCAGTGAGGACCGCACGGGTGAGGCTGCTGGCGTCGAGCGTCAGAGAGACGATTGCCTCGATCTGTGCGCACGGCTCGGCTTGGTCGTGTCGGACGACGACGTCTATATGGACAACGACACGTCGGCGTATCTGAACAAGAAGCGAAAGAGCTTCGACAGGATGCTCGCCCGCATCAAGTTGGGGCCTTCGCGTGTTGTCGTCTGGCATGTCGATCGCCTCTATCGCAAGCCTCGTGAACTTGAGGACCTGATCGAGCTCGTCGAGTCCCATCCGATCCGCATTGAGGCTGTGATGGGCGGTGCGTTCGATCTCAACACTCATGAGGGGCGGCTCATGGCGCGCCAGCTCGTCGCGATGGCTGCGTATGAGTCGGGGCACAAGGCTGATCGGATCCGGCGTGCGAACAAGCAGAAGGCGGAGCGCGGTGACTGGCACGGAGCCCCAAAGTTCGGCTATGGCATCGGTGGGGTCCTCATCCCGGAAGAGGCCATTGTCGTTCGCGAGATGGCGGACAGGTTCTTGGCGGGACAGTCCCTCGGGGCGATAACCAAGTGGCTGAACGAAGAGTCTGGCGTGCCGTCGCCGCGTGCGGGAAAGGGCACACTCGGGGTGTGGCACGCGACCACGGTGAAGTCGATCCTTGTCTCTGCACGCATCTCTGGGCAGCGTGCCTACGATCCGTCGCTGGGGACCACAGATGGCCCCAATGGTCGGCAGATCTTGGGGCCGGGCAACTGGGAAGCGATCATCACCCCCGAGGAGACTGTCCGCATCCGAGCGATGCTCGGGAGCATGGACCGCAGGGTCGGCGCGTCGTCGGTCACTTTGCTCTCGACGATTGCCCGGTGCGGCAAGTGCGGTGCGGGTCTCGTGTCCGGGCAGCGTGGTCGCGGCAGCAGGAGAAGGGCGAGGCGGGACTACAGGTGCAAGCCGCACCCGGGCTACCCGGAACGGGGCGGCCTGAATGTCGCGGCACCGGCACTGGAAGAGCTTGTAAGCGAGGCAGTGATCGCACGTCTCGCGGTGACAAAACTGCCCGATACGGCATCTGACTCCTCTGGGATCGTGGCAGATGCTGTGGCGCAGATCGTCGCCGCCAGGGCACGACTTGAAGACATCGCCCGTGACTACGGGGCGGGGCTGGTGAGCCGATCCGAGGTATCTGCCGGTCGGGCTGCGGCGCAGAACGTGATCCACCAAGCCGAACTCATGCTTGGCAAGGTCAACCGCACCAGCGCTCTGAAGGGCCTCCCAATTGGCGACGAAGTGGCCCTGCGACGCGCCTGGGCGGAGGAGTGGTCGATTCCCCAGAAGCGGGCAATCATGTCCGCACTCATCGACACTCTTGTCGTCAACCCCGATCCGAATTGTGGGTCCCGCTTCCGGCCCGCAAGAGTCGAATTGACCTTCAAGGCGTAGGCGCCGCATGAACCGGTGATCTGGACTGTCAGCGACGGGCGGGAGGGTCCTGCCTGACAGCACACTCGCCGTTATGCCGGGTGCTTGGCCAGGTCTCGGAGCTTGAGCAGCGCCAGCGGGTCCTCCACTGCGAATGGCACCCCGGACGCGTCACAAGCTGCTCGTGTCCAGGCCTCGACGTCGAAGCCGTCTGGCAGTGCAGAGGGCCGGCGTGTGGTGTCGGCTGACGCGGGCGTCCTTGTCGGTGCTGCATCGTGCGTTGTCCGCCTCGGGGTCCTCATAACCACTCCTCTCCTCCGCCTGTGTCGGTCGTGACGGACGGGATCGGTGCTGACCGGCGACGCCCTCAACACCTGCACTCTCGATGGACAGGTGAACTGCGGGGTCCGAAGCGGTGTGCGACTCGCGCTGTGAGCTTCACGGTCGAGTCAGTAACCCGGCCGCAAAGGCGTCCATCCGATGTGCTCGGGACCTGATTCTCGGTGGTCAGTGACAAGTTCGCCTGGACCGAACCTTTGATGGCGGAGACAGAGGTACTGCGCCCCCGGTGTTTGCCGTGTGTCGATTGGGCGCGGGTGGCACCGTGTCGTACCAGGCGATGCATCCCGAGTGCTTCGCCGCCAGGTCCAGGCTCGTGTGCGCCTGCCGCAGCAGGTCGGCCACTCGACGCAGGTGGGCCGCTGCGGTCAGTGCCTTGACTTCGCCGACGGCGGTCGAGCCGTTGTAGTCATGTGCCAGGTGCAGCTTCTCGCGGTGCGCGGAGGCGACTTGGATCGCGACCTGCTCCATGCGGCGGGTTGTGGCGGCCAGGTCGGACACCACCCAGTACGTGTCGCATGGGTCGACGAAGCTGCGGGTCGCGAAGACCAGGTTTCGCATGGCCTCGGCAGCATCCTCTGCGGCGTGCTGCGGGTTAGTGAGGGTCGGCATGTCCAGCTCCTGGGGATCGGCGAGAACGTGACACTCACAGGTGTCGGACCAGCACCGAGACGAGCCACATTTCGGCATCGCACGCAGCCGGCGGCGCTACGAACCGGGCACGATTGTGCGTGGCGCGCGCGAGGCGTCCGGGGTATCAACGCAGAGCTGGGTCTGCTCCTGACTGCCTTCCCGGCAACAGCAGCACCTCGGTTCGCACCCCGGTGACTCGCTCACGGACGCCGACCCGCCGCGTGATGCTGTGCCGGTCCAAGCCCAGCGTTTCAGCAACGGCGTCGAAGTCCTCGGCGTACAGTCGCGCGAGCGCGGGAACCCGGGTCGTAACTCGCACGGTGACGTGGGGATTGGTTCGGAGGATCGTGGTGATCAGGGTTCGCCGCATTGTCCGGACGGTGTCCGAGGAGGTCCCGGGAAGCTTGGCGTGATTGGACAGCTCGACGACGTCTCGGCCTGTGCCGGTGGCCCGCGCCTCGATGACCGCCGTCCCGTCCTGCAGCACGTAGGTCGCGCGCCGTGTGCGGGGCCGCGGGCACCGCGCCGGGACAGCGGTCTGTACGACGTGTGCGACAACGACAGTGACCAGCACGGCGTAGACGGCCCCGGCGACGATCGCCGCCGGCCAGCCCTGGGAGTACGCGGACGTCGCGACGATCAGCACGAACATCGACAGCACCAGTGGCCCGGTAGCCGAGGATATGGTTCGCAGCACCGGCCGCCGAAGGAGCCGGACGTGAGCTGGCGTGCAATGGTCGGTCAGACCGTCGAACGACGACGGGTCCGGAAGGACGACCCTCTCTGACGCGCTCATGGGGACAAGTCTCCAAGGCTCGGCGGCGAGCCTCCACCGCTGAGCTCTGCCGCCCCGACGCCTTGTTGCTGCTAGCCGGGGGCGCGGCAGAGCTGCGACAGGTGGAGCGCAGCGACCGGTTTGGGCCTGAGCTGCGTGTTCGCCCGTTCAGCGGTCACATGCCCGGACTGGGCTTCGTCCCGCCCGGCCGTGAGGGACCGTTCTCGGAGTCCGGGGCTTGCTGGGCTGAGCGGAGCTGGTTGATCCTGTCCCGGGCCACATCCAGGTCGACCCTGTGGGTATCTCCGGGCAGGTCCAGAGAGACGTACCTCTTCGGGGCGTCCAGGTTGGTCTCGTATGCCTCCAGTGGTGACGCGAGCGTGTCGGCGGTGAGCCCGGCCTGGCGTGCGTAGGTGACGATGGCGGACATGCCCACTGCGAGGTCGTGCTCGAGTCCTACGCTGTAGGGCCGGACGGTGAGTTCGGCGGGTGACCAAATGGTCTGCTGGATCGTTGGGTCGCCGAGGATTTGCTCGGGGTGTTTGAGGTAGTACTCGTTGAGATGAGCCTGGAGCCCGTTGCGTTCGTAGGCCAGGGATCGCAAGAAGGTGTGCGGGTTGCGGGGTGCTCCGAAGTGGCGGCGCAGGACGAGAATGTCGACGCAGCTGTCGTTGCCCGGATCGGTGCGCAGAGCGCCGGCAGGGAGACGCACCGCGCCGGCGAGCTCGCCCAGGTGGGCGATGTACTGGCGAAACTGCGGGTCGGGGTCGTCGAGCAGTTCCTGGGAAACCAACGCGACGGTGAACCCGCCCGGTTCCGTGGTTTCCAGCATCGTGAGCACTCCGATGGTCTGGGTGAGCTGGCGCTGGTCGGCGATGCCGGGGCGGCGCAGGGCGACATCGACGTACGGGGCGACGCCGATCACGGCGTCGTGCTCGTCGTGGAAGGTATCCCCGTCCATCACCCGCAGGATCGTTCCGTGATGGGGCCAGGACGTCGCCGGGTCGTGCCCGGCGGGGATCTGCCCCGTGAAGCCGTTCGCCTGTCCCGGCTCGAGGCGGCGTTCGGAGGGCGGCAGTCCTGCCAGCACCTCCGGGTCCGGGCCGTGGGCCAGGAATCTGCCTTCGTAGATGCCCAGTTCACGCAGCGTCTTCCACACGTGGCGGGCGATCAGGTCGTGGGCAGCTGTGGCGTCCGCGGCGTCGTGATCGTGCATCGCGGCGATGTCCGCGCGTGCGGCGGCCTTGGCGTGCTCGTCATCGTCGTAAGCGTCGTCGAGGAAGCGCTCGACTTCGTCGTTGAACATCATGACCTTCCCGAACCGGCCCGCTGCTGCGGCATGACGCTGGGCGCTCGGCGTCGCGTCTCGGACCGGACCCGGCCTTCGACCGCGCGTCGGGCGGCGATGTCCTGGGCGACCCAAGCCTCGAAGTCCGCAGCCCTGTCAGTGAACGGGCGGGGTCGGACAGCGTCGGAGTCCCAGGTCTCCTGGGAACCGAACCCGGTCTCGCCGGGCCACAGGGTGACCGGGGTCGGGCGGTCCTCGGTCAGCCCGGTGCCACTGTGAGAGACCCACTCGGCCAGTCGGACCTGTGCCTCGACCAGCTCGCGATGCCACGTGATGGGGGCGGAGGCCGATGTCTTGGGGTCGTACGCGGCCAGCCATGCGGTGTGCAGGGCTGACAGCTCCCACCGCAGCTCGGCGTGCCGGTGCCACAGCGGCGGGATCACCGTGATTCCGAGCCCGTAGTCGCGGCGCAGCCATGTCACCCACGCGTCCAGGTCCCGCCAGTACAGGCTGGCCTCCAGCGAGGACAGGAGGTTCAGGTTCATCGGCCGCAGCGGCAAGCTCGGTACAGCCGGCCGTCCCGGGCGATATGCGGACGCACCGCCAAAGCCTGTTGGTAGTGCGAAGGGGTCCTCATCGTCGGTGGGGTCGTCGTCCCCGTTGTGGTCGGTGCTCTCGTCGGGGCTGTCGAAGTCCTCATCCAGGGCCTCGACGTCGCTGGGCAGCATGAACGCGTTGTTCACGAAGTCGTCGAGCATCGTCTCGTCCGCCACGGAGCGCTCGGCCGAGTCGTGCGTGGGCCGATCGTTCTGGGCGTCGTCCGGAGTTGTGGTGTGGTTCTCATCCATGGCTGCGGGCTCCTTCACGCGGTCCAGGAATCGGGCAGGATTCGGCCGGCGACGATCAGCTGGTCCAGATCGGCAGGCTGCCCCGGGCGGTGGTTGTCACTGGCCTTGAGCGCGTTCGTCCCTCTGCGAGCGATGCGACGAGCCCGGGTGACGCGGTAGGTGGTGCGGGCGGCGTCGTGCCCGATCCGGCGGGCCACGAACCAGGCCTCGCCGTCGCTGGTGGTCTTCACCCGCCCGGAGGCGACGAACCGGTCGCCGAACCGGAACCGACTGGTCATCCGGTCGGCGGCCTTGCCGAACACGACCAGATCGCACGGCACCGCTGGGAAGTCCGCGAACTGACCGTCCCCCAGCGAAACCGGGACGGCCTCGGCCTCAACCCGCACCCGGACGAACGACCGACCGGCCCTGGTGTGCTGGAGCACGGGGTCTGCAGCCAGCCGACCCTCCAGGCTGACGGACGTGGGAATCGTCGAAGAAGACATCGCAAGCTCCCTGTCGTTCAACCCCCACCGGCGTAGCGGGGTGCTGAGTGACAGGTGCGTTCCCGGACCCGCCGAAGCCGTCCTCACGCCCCCCGTATGCACTTCCCGCCGGTCAATGGGGAGCGATTCGGGCGTGCGCCGACCAGCTGGTGCCGAACCTGTGCACCTGCACACCGCACCAGGAAGGGCTTCAGCAGCCAGGGCCGGGCGAGTCGTGCGAGAGCCGCTGCGGCGCGATGCGGAACCGATCGCGGTGGGGGAATGGTGCGGATGTGATGCGGCGATGGTTCTGCTCGTCGACGATGTCCCGGATGTGCTCCGTGGTGGTGATCAGGTTCACGACGACGCCACGTGACGCGGGCGTGCGTCCGGCGTGCCACTGATAGCGGTCTAGGTCGACGGCGAGCTCGTTGAGCTCGTCCTGCAGGTGCTGATGGCCGTCGGGGACGTTCTGGTCGGGGCGGTCGGCCACCAGGCGCAGCATCGCGCCGATCATGCTCCGCTCGATACTCACGCCTTGCGTCATGTCGCTACCGGAGGGCAAGTTGCGGGCGCAGTCCGCGAGATCACGAGCGATCAGGTACTGATCCAAGGCGCTCACAGGGAGCGAGCTGTCCAGGAACTCGTTGGGCAGCTCGGCGAGCAGGACGTCGGCCTCGACGGCCCACTCGGTGCGCAGCACGGGCACGTTGTCCGGGTCGGACCCGCTGTCGAAGTTCCACTGGTCGTACGCCTCACGGTCCTCAGACCATGCCGCGTCCATGCGCTCGATGAGCTCGTCGGCCATCGCGTGGAAGCGTTCGATTCGCTGGGCTGGCGTCATCGCGGTGACTTCGGCGGGGTGGGCTGCCAGCGTGGCTTGAAAGGCGAGCCAGGCGTACATGCCGCGTCGCCCGCCGACCACGGACGACGCGTCCAGCACAGGCCGGTAACTGGCCAGATGATCGCGCACCTTGTCCCATTGCTGGATGATCGGCGTGCGCAGCTCGGCAACGGTATGCAGACGGCTATCAGCGAGCGCGAGATGGGCGACGACGTCGCCCCATCGGGGCGCACCAGTCGCCTCCCAGTCCTCCACCAGGCGCAGATCGCGGACCGCATTCTCGGAGGCTTCGACGTAGTCGCGGTAGTCCGTGTCGGCCCAGTCCCTCAGATGCTGGTACGCGTCCAGGGACTCGGCGAGACTCCTGCTCGCC
Source organism: Promicromonospora vindobonensis (assembly GCF_042685865.1). Classification (NCBI taxonomy): domain Bacteria; kingdom Bacillati; phylum Actinomycetota; class Actinomycetes; order Micrococcales; family Promicromonosporaceae; genus Promicromonospora; species Promicromonospora vindobonensis. The sequence continues at coordinate 2,808,582 of NZ_JBHUOG010000001.1, forward strand.
TGCACGGCCTGAGCGAAGGCGTTCTCCACCAGGGCCTCAGGCGGCAGCATCGTCTGCTCGCTCATCGACGTGGTCGCCTACTTCGTCAGGAACGGCGTCCCCGCTCGCGGCGGCCGTGCTGGCGCCGCTGCGGACGGTGGCTTCGAATGCCTCACGCCCGGCCGCCAGCTGCGCGGCGTCGGCGCGCTTGGTCCAAGGGCGCAGGGTGGCGATGATCGGCGGGGCCGAGCGCAGCAGGACCAGGTCGGTACCGAACGGCAAGGTCCGGATCGCCTCTGGCGGCATCACGGGCACCCGACGCAGGGAGCGCTGGATGCTGCGTGCTCCGGTCTCGTTGATCGTCACCGAGTCGGTGACCTCGTCCTTCTCGCCGATCAGGGTGGACAGGTCGCGTAGGTCCCCGGTGGTGGAGATCCCGCCCAGGACGATCTTGACGATCGCTGAGTCCCACATCGCTGCCGCGGTCTCGGCACCCCATTGGTCACGGGCCTGTGCCAGGGACTGGAACACCGGGATCGTGGTCATCCCGCTGCCACCGCCGTCGGCCATCAGGAACCGCAGCGAGGGCAGGGCAGCGATATTGCCGATCTCGTCCAGGGCAAGGAGCAGCGGCGGGTCCAGCCGCTGCCGCGGCGAGACTGCGGCCAGGCGGCGTGCGGTCTCGGTGATGTCCTCGATCAGCGCCGCGATCAGGGCGCCGGACGCGGAGGCCCCGGAACCGGTGGCAAGCAGGTACAGCGTGCCGCGCTCGCGCAGGAACGCCTCGGGATCGAACACCTCGTCCGGGCCCGGGCTGACGGCATCGAGCACATCCGGGTCGGCCAGACACGACAGGGCCTGGCCAACCCCCATCCAGATGTTGTCCCGGGTGCGGGAGTCACCGTTGAGCATGCCGTCCAGCCCTTCGCCCCACCCGTGCGCGGCACGCGGGTGAGCGCGCAGGATCGCGACGGCGTCCGCAGCAGCGGCCGGCGACAACGACCACACGTACAGATCCTTGGGAGTACGGCCAGCCAAGGCCGCGGCATGCAGCAGGGCCTGCAGGGCGCCGCGGGTCGTGTTCTCCCAGAAGCTGCCGTTGTCCACGCCCTTGCCACCCAGCCCGGTCTCCTTGGCCAGCCCGGCTGCTCGCACCATGGCGCGGCGCGGGGTCTCGCACCCACGGATCGGTGACCATCGCAGCCCGGCGGGCAGGTTCCCGGCCAGGCGCTGCGGATTGAACACCGCCACCGGTCCGACAGCCTGTCGGGCGGCCATGGTCACGGCGAGCGTGTCCGGCCGGGTCGCGGTGGTGATGACAGCGCCGGGTGCGTCCAAGACCGCCGAGATGACCAGGTGCAAGCCTTTGCCGGAGCGGGGCGGACCGAGCACGAGCATGGAGTCCTCCACCGACGCCCACAGCTCGTGCCCGTGGGCGTAGCCCAGCAGGTACCCGACGTCGGTCGGCTCGGCCCTGGGGACCGACGGGCGCAGCGTCCCCGACCGCTTCAGCAACGCCCGCCGGGACGCGGAGCGGGCCAGGTCGCGGGAGGTCGCAAGGCCCGCCTTGCTGGTGTGTGCCGACGGTGTGCGCAGGCTGGCCGCCGTGCGCCACACGACCCAGGCCAGCACCCCGCACCCGCCCAGAAGGACAGCGACGGCGAGCCAGTACACGAACGGGTTCAGGCCGGCGGCGCCCACCACCCGGCCGGGGTCAGTCGGACTGGCCAGTACGCCAAGGCCGGAGGCCGGACCGCCGTCGGGCACGGTGTGGCCGGTCACGAGCGCTGCCAGGTTCGCGGAGAACCGCAGCACCGCCGACAACGTCAACAGCGCGACGAGCGCGCCCAGGGCCAGGTTGGTCAGCTCGTCGCCCATCGGGCGACCTGCCGCGGGAGTCATGATGCACCCAGCCCGATACCACGCCCGCTCGGTGCCGGTCGGCGTGGTGGCTCAGGCGGACCGGTCGGGAACGTCAGGTCGGAGTGCTTCAGGTGTTCGGGAACGACCAAGCCCTTGAACGTGCGTCCTGCGCTCCTGGCGATGACCCACAGCGGCATGTCCTGCTCGGTCACGAGCTCTCGAAGGATCCACGGGACATCCGTGCGGCCCAGTGAGACGTCGGCATCGTTCGAGAGGGGTGGCCAGGGCTGGCCGTGGAGGGTGACCGTGATGTGGCCGTCCTGGTCGATGTCGAGGACGACGTCGGCGCGATCTTCGTCGCGCAGTTGGCGGGTCATCGCCCGATCCCCGTCGTTGACACCGGACGGGCACGGTCGGGTACCCCGAGTTCAGATCCGACGGAGTCGCCACCAGGGAGCGCCGTCGCTTCAGTCACGCCGGTTGACAGGGCGGCAGCGCGACGCCGTGTCCCGCTTCGGGCGGCCCGTTCCGGCTTCGCACTTTGGTCCAGGCCCGGCGGGTCGCTGTCGGGGACCAGGACCGTGTCCAGCGCGCCCAGGATCTCCAGGGCAGCTCGACGCACGCGGACTGCGGTCTGGGCAACCAGGGCGGACGGGTCCTGGCCCTCGACTCTGGACGCCCACGTCGTGACGTAGGGGATGGAGTAGTCGTCGGTCTGCATCCCGTGGGCGGCGGCGACCATCAGCGCGACCGATTCGGCCTCGACCTCCTTGATGCCACGGTGCTGCGCGGCATCTTGGTCCGTGCGGTCGTGCAGGAGGATGTGCCCGGCTTCGTGGATGAGCGTCTTGCAACGCTGCACGTCGTCCCGGTCGGCCCGGAGCTGGACGCTCTTCGTGTCGTAGTCGGTGAGCCCGTTACGGCTGCTCGGCCAGCCAGTGGCGGGTGCGTCACCGACGGTGAAGCCCTTGGCCTCGATGACCTTCTTGACTCCGTCGAACAGACCGGCCGGCGCCTGGCCCTGCAAGAGCTGCGGGCTGGGCGCGACGGGTTTGGTCGGGACCGGGTCACCGTCGGTCAGTGCCAGCGGCCACACGTACGCGGGCGCCCATCCGACCACCCGCGTGTCGATCGTCTCGTGCGGCTCAGGCGTTTCGCCGCGCGCCAGTCGGCGGTAGGAACCGTCCTCGGAGACGGCGACGCGTCCTTCGACGGGCGCCAGGATCTGAAAGCCCGCCATGTCCTTGATGACGTGGCGGCCCAGCTTCTTCCACTGCTTGTACCCGGCGACGTACTCCGGAGGGCCAGCGGGCACGAGTCCGGCCTCATGAGCCTGGGCGTTCTGGACCCAGATCAGCATCGTGTTCCCGAACGAGTACCTGCGGAACTTCGCCGCGAACTCGAGCGCACGCCGCCAGTCCTCCGGCGTGATCAGCTCGGCGACCGCGACGGTCAGCTTCTCGTGTAGCGCGTCGACCTTGGCCTTACGATCGGCGATCTTCTGATCCAGGGTCCGGCTGTCTTTGCGCATTGTTGCCTCCCAGACGTGTCTGGAAGGCAGGGGGAAAGACGGCCCCGCTGACCGAGCAGCGTCCGGCAGCTACGTCACTGGCGGCCAGCCGCGACGCTGCGGGAGGTTGGCGCTGGTCGCAGGATCGACTGTCGGGTCGTTCTCGTGCGCGGCGTAGTCGGCCTCGCTGACCGGTGCTGGGCTTGGTGCCACACCGTCCGCACGACAGACGTGCCGGTGTCACCTCAGCCGGCCGTGAGGAGGTGCCGGGCGCTGCGACGGCGCCGGACCCTCGAGGGGCACCGCGCCACGGCTGGCGCGGCGGAGCATCCGGGCGACGTCGTCGGCGTTCGTGACCAAGACCGCCTCCCCGCTGCTGATCAACTCGTGCGAAGCCACTGAGGTCAGGCTCGTGACAGGGCCCGGGAAGGCACCAAGGGGGCGACCCAGAGCGAGGGCTTCCTCGCACACGCCTGGGGTCTTGGAGCGGTTACGAGCCTCGATCGCGACCATCCCGCCGGACAGTGCGGCGGTGATTCGGTGCCGGGCTCGCGCAGCGGCATGGGAGGGGAGGATCCCGGGAGGTGTCTCGGTGAGCAGGACACCCCCGTTGTCACGGATCCGGTGAAACAGGCTCATGTTCGCTGGCGGGAGGGGGTTGTCCAGGCTGCCGGCCAGGACGACGATCGTCGCTCCGCCGGATACGTAGGCTCCGCGGTGGGCTTCGAGGTCGATGCCGTGCGCGCCGCCGGAGACCACCTGGAGGCCCCGGCCGGCCAGGTCGTGTGCGAGCTTCTGAGCCGTGACCAGTCCGTATTCGGTCGCTGCCTGACGACCGACGACGGCGACGCGGTCGGTATGGGGCGTGGCGAGCAGGCTGGTATTTCCTTCGGCCCACAGCGCCAGGGGCGCCCAGTGGCCCAGGTCTTCCAATCCGGTCGGCCAGTGCGGGTCTGACGGGATCAGGACCCGGGGATCAGGGGCGAGGGCGGTGAAGAACGCGCCCGCGATGTCGGGCTCAGCGAGGCGTTCCCGGATCGTGGTGCGCCACTCATCCACCTCCCAGAGCGTGTGCATGTCGACTGGCTCGCTTCCGAGCGCGAGGCGCAGGGTCTCGATGGCGCCGCGGGCAGAGACCCAGCCACCCATGACCGCGGCGGTGCCCGGCGGGCTGATCACTGCGAGCAACGCGCGGGCAGTGCGCTCGTCGACGTCGTCGAGGTTCAGGTCGAACGGGCTCATCATCGACTCCAATCAGTACGAGGCTCACATACCCGGGGCGCTGCCAGGGCATGGCGCAGTGCCGTCGGGGCGTCCTGGAAATGTGCTCCGCGTGGTGGCCCGGGCGGACCAGTCGGCCTGCGGGGCGAGTCTGGAATCGGGCGGGTTCCACGACGCGGAGACCGCCGTGAGCCCGCGGTCTCGGGCATCCCTGGTGATCTGGGCCAGGGCGGTCTCCAGTGCGCTGTCCCACGGGACCTCTCCGTGGTCCACGGTGTACTGGGTGCCGTCCCGGTCCGGGTCCGTGACCGCCCGGGGCTGGCCGATGACGTGATCAGGGTGGTGCACGGCGTACCACTCGTTGACGTGTGCGGTGCCACCAGGAAGGTCGACCGGGTCGACGCGCAGGCAGTCGGCCGGCTCGGGTGTCTCGTGGGGAAGTGGGCGTCGCAGAACCAGCACGTCGACTGGCGATGCCTCGTCGGGGCCATGGTGATGCAGCACCGTTCCAGGCAGACGGACCGCACCCAGCAGCTGGGCCTTCTGGGTGAACAGGAAGCGCCGGGTGGTGGTGGCCGGGTGGTCCAGGATCTGACGGGCCGTGATGGCCACGAGCACCCCGCCAGGGAACGTGCGCGCCAGTGCCTGGGCCAACAGGTCCCGGTGAACCTGCCCGATCCGGCGCGTGCCGTGCACGGACCGGGGATGCAGGCCGGCCAGCGGGACATTCGCGATCACGACGTCGTGCTGCGCCGGGTCGTACATGGTGAGCTCGGCCAGGCGCAGGGCCTGGTGCGGCCACCACACGGGCGGGATCGCAGCGGTCAGCTCCCGGTAGCGGGCATCGGTGCGTGCACCAGGAGCGCGCGGAGCAGGAGCCGGGACACCGGCAAGCGTCGCCGCATAGGGACCGGTCACCAGCATTCGACCCCGCGCGACCCCGAGGTCGCGCAGCGCACCCCAGATCTTCTCGGCCAGGATCGTGTGAGCTGTTCGAGAGGCGTACCGGTCGTGGCGGTGGATCGCCGCGGCGTCCAGGACGTTCAAGACCTCTTCTGTCGGCACGACGTCACCGTCCTCTCGTTGCCGCCTGCCGGACGAGGCGGTCGAGGATCAGGTACGGGCGCACGTCCGGGGCGCCAGCGTTTCGACCGGGCGGACGGTGTGCTTCGCACAGTGACTCTCGGAACGAGGGGGCTTCGGACGGCGGTGGCGCAGAACGCCGAATGACGCACCACACGCTCGATGGCGACGGCGATGGCGATGGCGGCAAGGCACGAGTCGTTGAGAGCGCCGCGGACGCGAGTAGGCTCGCTGCGCCCGCGTGGTCAGATCGGGTGGCGGGCTGCTGAGGAGGTCAGATCGTGCCGCGAGATCGCCGCGAGCGTTCCTGGGGATGGCCGGAGGTGGCGATCGTCGTGCTCTTGTCGATGACCGTGTTGGCTGGCCTCGCGATAGCTGCCGCCGTGTGGTTCGTGTCGAACGTCAACTGGGCCGGTTGGGACTTCTGACTCGACCGCGAATCTGATCCGCATGCCGGGCTCGCCTGGCGTACCGGCGGTGGACACATCCTCGGCACCTCAGCGGGATAACGCGTCCTCGTAAGAGGCTGAGATCGTCGTGAGCTGTCCTACAGTTTTGGCCCGAGTGGCCGGTGGGACCGGTGCGGCATGCGGTGGGGAGCCTCCTGGTGCGCTAGGGCGTTGCTCTCCCGGCGGGCCCAGGTCTGAGCTCGCACGAGCAGTTCCACGACATCTGGTGACGCCACCTGGCCCTCCTCCTCGACCACCAACTTGTAGGCGCCGTCTTGGTGGACGACTCGCCGGGTGTGCCAGGTCCACGAGGTCGGGAGACGGTCCTCCGGGTAGGGCCAGTCGATGCCCGTGTACTGCTCTTCGATCGCGAACAGCGCTTGGTCCTGTCCTTCGGAGTACAGGATGAAGTGCCCCGGCGAGAACCGTTCAGGATCGCCTTCGTCGTTCAGGTAGACATGCTGCTCATACGTGCGCGCGATGCGCGCGAGCCCGTCGGTGAGCACATACATGCTCAACACCAGTCGCTCCGTATCGGGTATCTCCTGTGTCATCTCCTGCACCCCTTCCCGCACGACGTAGCGGCCCGGTCTTCAGACGCCCGGGGTGTTGCTCGTGGGGAAAGCGCGGTCGCGACGACTTGGCGCCGAGGTGCGAGCGGACCGCCCAGCCTCAGCAGAAGGTGACAGCGACGCTGCGGTGAGTCCGTTGGCGCGGCCTTCCTGCGCGATCTGCCGCAGGCTGAGTCGCAAGGCAGGTTCCAGCTCGCGGTCCGGAGCTACAACGGTCATTCGCGGCGTTCGGTGGTCGCAGTCCTCGACGAAGTCGATCCGCCCGACGACGTGGTGCGGGTAGTTCGTAAAGTAGGTGTTGATGCTGGCCTGGCCGCCGGGGAAGACGCCCCGGCCGCTGTCGACCCAGGGAACCGACCGGTTCGGCTCTCCGTCGAGGCGACGGCGCAGCACGAGCAGATCGGTGGGCGAGGTCTGCTCGTGGGTGAGCGTGGGGTGGTAGATGGTCCCGGGCAGCCGTACGGCGCCCAGCAGGTCCAGTTCCTGGTCGATGGCCCGGCGGAACATTGGATTCTCGTGGTCCATGAGGTGCCGGGTGGCCAGGGCGACGAGGAACCCACCTGCGGCAGTACGCTCCGCGGCGGCGAACAGCAGCTCCTGGTGGACCTGGAGGACGCGTCTGGCGTGCGAGCTGCGGAAGTGCAGGTCGGCATAGGGCAGGTTGGCGATGATGACGTCCAGGGGCGGGTCGGTGTCGAACTGCGGCGTCAGCACGGCGTCGTAGATGTCGCCGGCGGGGCGGATGGGACCTGTCCACTCCGCGTAGGACCCGGCCTCGCCGTACTCCTCAGGCGTGGCGTGGCCGGTGAACGTCGCGGCGTCCATCCCGATACAGGTCACCGAGCCGTGCGTGAGGCCCAGTCCGCGCAAGGCGGTCCAGATCTGCCTGGTCAGCATCTGGTGCGCTGGACGGGTATCGAGCGCGTCGTGAGACTCCATGGCCGCGGCGTCGATCAGGTCCAGCTCATGTTCAGTGGGCATCCGACTCGTCCTTCTCGAACCTGGCGCGCACCTGGTGTGCGGCCGACTGCCAGGGAGGTGGTCTGTCAGGCCCGAGATGACCGCCGAACACGCGACACCCGGGCGGCCTAGTCACCGTCAACGTCAGTGGCCCGGTGTACGCCCCGACGTTCCTGGCTCTGGCGTCGCAGGGGGTGATCCATGAGCGCAGTTTCGAGCGTGCCGTCGCCCGGGCAGGTGGATGTGGCCGACACCTCGGGTACCTCGATCTGGGATCTTGACCTGGACACCACCAGCGGTGGCTTCTCGTCCGGTGTGGTGGACCCGCTCGCGTCCACCGCGTGGGAGGCCTACCGGGCTCTGGTGGCGCTGACTGTGTGGACGCTGGACCAGGCCATCGCGTTGACCTGGGCGCCGTATGTCCTGGCCCCGCTCGCCGGTGTGGCACGCGCTACCCGATATGCGGTGGAGGCCGTCAACCCCTTGGCCCTCATGTTGATCGTCCAGCCCTCTGACCGGCGTCGATGTGACCGTCCGGTCGGTTCTGACACGCGCCGACCTCGACGACGCATCCGGTCTCGCAGATGAGCATCAGGATGTTCCCGGAACATCTGCCCCCAGGTAATCTGAAAAGCAGGTGGATCTTGAAGTTCCCGCGAAACCTTCAAAATCAGCGCGAACTTCTAGGTTTTGGCGCGCATTCGCTGAGTGCTGTCGTAGAGCCGTGCTTCGACGTCGTGCAGTTGATGTTGCACGAGGACAGCGCGTTCGCGGATGCGCCACAGGGCCTGGCCGAGGCCGAGCATCGGGAGCCGGGCGCGCTCGGTTGCGGTCAGGCCGAGGGCCGCCGCGGTCGCGCCGAGCTGGTCGGTTTCCTGCCGGTAGATGATCCGAGTCTCGGCCAAAGCGAGCAAGGAGGTCGCGATGGCACGGGCTGCGGAACCCGAGTCGCCGACGTTGTCCAGGTCGGAGAGCTTGTGGACGACGAAAAGGTTCGCGATGCCGTAGTAGCGCGCCAACCGCCACTGAGCATCCATCCGACGCAGCAGGGCAGGTTGGCTCATGAGCCTCCACGCCTCGTCGTACACGACCCATCGCTGTCCACCGTCGGGGTCGGACAGCGCGGCTTCCATCCACGCGGAGCTGCACGTCATCAGGACGCTCATGGCGGTGGAGCTCTCGCCGACACGGGACAGGTCCAAGGAGAGCATCGGCAGCGACGGGTCGAACCTCACGGTGCTGGGGCCGTCAAACATCCCGCTCAAATCGCCGGCGACCAGACGTCGCACAGCGTGGGCGACCGACCGGCCGTCTTCGACCAGCCTGCCGTCCGGGTCGTCGTCGCGGTGCGGGGCCAGCAGGTGATCGACGACCTGAGGCAGGACCGGGGCGCCACCCGCGACGCGGTCGGCCGCGGCCAGAGCGACGTCGATCGCGGTGTGCTCCACGGGCGACAGCGGCCGGTCGAGCACGGTCTCTGCCAGCGCCCCGAGCAAGGTACGGCGCCGGGTCTGAACCTGGCCCGCCCAGACGTCGTCGGGCACAGACGCGGGGCGGTATCCCTCGTCCAACGGGTTGAGCCGGGCAGACATACCAGGACCCAGGGCGATGGCCCGACCACCGACCGCTTCGGCGACCACACTGTGTTCGCCCTTGGGGTCGCAAGGCACGTAGACCCGGCGTCCGAAAGCCAGGCTCCGCAGATAGAGCGACTTGGCCAGCGCAGACTTGCCAACACCGAGAATCCCCGCAATCAGGACGTTCGGGGCCGTGATGTGGCCGCGGGCGTACAGCTCCCACGGGTCGTACACGAACGAGCTGCCCGACGGCAGCATCTGACCGACGAACACCCCGCCGGCATCCGGACCAGCGTCGGCCAGGAACGGGTACGCGCTGCCCCAGGTGGCGCTGGTGTCCTGATGGCGTGGGACACGCAGCCCGACCGGCGAACGCAGTGCGGCAGGACCCGGTTCGCCCGAACGCGGCAGGTACCGGGTCGTGGCATTGCGTGTGGGAGCTCGCGAGGGTGCGTCGCCAGGGGTGTGCGGTGCTGCGGCGCGGGCCTGCAAGGTGCGGAGCGCTCGACGCCGCTCGCGGCGGTCCGCCCAGCTCTCGCGCTGCGGGGTCGTGAGCGTGGCGACATGGACCTGCTCTTGTTCGCGGGTCACAACTGCGGCCCTCGCGAGGGTGCGTCGCGTCGCACGGGCCCGGGCGGCGCGGCGATGGGCTGTGGCAGGTTGTCACCGAGGGAGGGCTCGCGGAGCTCGGGCTCAGCGGGGGTAGGGCGCGGAGGCGTGAGCCAGTGAATCCGGCTGGACCTGTCGGCCGCGTTCTGCAGAGTGGTGCGCGCGCCCTCCAGGTGCTGGCGGCACCCGTCCAGCTGGTCGCCCACGGCACCCGTGAGGCCGAGTCCGGAGGCAAATTCGTCGATTGGGACGGCGCGATCTGCGTTGTTGCGGTGGGCTGTGGCGACGTGCTGGGCGATCTGAGAAAGGTGCCGGACGCATGCCAGGAGATCCCGGATGGCGTAGTAGCTGTCGGCAGGCTCGAGCTGCTGGGTGGACTCGATCAGGGCGTGGAGGGCCCGAACGGCCTGCGCGCCGTCGTCCAGCGCCCTCGGGTCGCTGTCGGTCGCCATGGAGGTCCTCCTCAGACAACGGGGTTTGGTGACGGGGATGGACGCGGCACCGTCTGGAATGGCTACAGCGACGGCCCGTAGGCCTTGTCCGGGGCGTGCCCGACGGTTGGTGCAGGATCGGGGCTCGCGGGCGTTTCCGCGGTGAGCAGGTCAGCGCGGTCGAGCCACCAGATCGGCGGTTCGTGGTCCGGTTCGAACTGCCGCAGCAGGCTCACGTGCCCGAGACCCGTGTGCCAGACCAGGGCGTACGGCCCGGACTCGAGGCAATGGCCGCCCGGCTCGGTGGGGAGCGTGGTGTGGGTGTGGTCGTGGAACAGGGCCGTGTCCCGTGTCTCGGACCCGTAATCCCAGGCGGAGAGGTGCTCGATCCCAGCATTCGGCCCTTGCGCGTCGATCAGATCGACGACGTCGTAGCCTTCCTCGCCCTGCAGGAAGACGACGCTGTACCAGCGGCCCGGCGGCCATGACGCCTCGCCGGAAGGTGCGTGGTCGGTGGAGGCGGCGTTCCGGGCAGGCACGGTGGCGTGCTCCGGGCCGTGCTCCGTGGACGCGAGCTCGATGGCGAGAGCCGCCAGCTCGTTGGTGTTGTGATGCGCGGCTTCGGGTACCCAGGCGGCGAACCTGACCAGGCCGGCCGACGCCGAGCCGGGGTTCTGTAGCTGGTCGGCATAGCCGCGCCCAGCGATGGTCAGGAGCGCAAGGAGTGAGCGGAGAGCTTCGCGTGCGTTGGCTGGGCTCTGGCGTGCGGGATACAGGTCGACGCCTTCGGCGGGTGTCCGCTCTGGTTGTGCTGCGTCCTCGATCCGGTAGGTCCACCGGTGGCGGAGCCCGAAAGGCCTGGTGTGCGCAGCGCCGTCGTACCGGACCGTGATCGTCAGCGAGCCGCAGGTCCGGGTCAGGGCGGTCGGCCGTGGTGTGTCCATGACGGTCAGGTGCACCAGTACCGTCGGTCGTGGACCGGGTCACAAGCGGGGCGAGCCCGGCACAGGTCGCGGCCTGCCGGGACTTGGCTGATCCGGGGCGGTGGGCTCCTCGAGCGTGCGCGGGGCGGCCGGCGCTGGTTGTGCCATGTACGGGGTCGGTACCGGCGGTCGTTCGCTCGGTGTGGACGCTGAGCGCAGGTTCGCGGCGACCTCGTCCCGCAGACTGGTGACCAGGTCGCGGGCGGACTGCAGTTCCTCGGCGTCGGCCAGAGACTCGCAGGCGACGTAGAGCCCACCCGCGATCCGCCGACGTTCACGGGCGACCTCGAGGGCCTGGCCGACCTGCCTGGTGTGCCGGAGGTATGTCACGACGCCGGCCGCGATCCGGTACAACGTGGTCACGGGGGTCAGGTCCAACCAGCCAGTCAGTCCTCCGGCAGCCAGTTCGTCGCGCTCATCGGTGAGCAGCATGATGTCCTGGGCCAGTCCGTAGTCATCGTCGAGCCCCGAGGCGGTCAGCCCGCCCAGGCCGTGCTCGGCCGCGAACCGGTCCCGCTGCGCCTCCAGCTCGACCGTGCGCGCGTGCTGGGCTTGCGGGTCCTTCAACCATGCGGCGTCGTGCCCTCCCGCATGGGCGGCGCGATCCAGTTCCCGTTCCCGGAACTCAACCGCTGCCATGGCATGGTCGAGTTCATCGACCAGACGGTAGGCCTCACGTGCGTAGTGCAGTGCCTCGACCGCGGCGTGGAGCACGTGGCGGACCTCGAAGGCCGGTAGCTGCAGCACCCTCGACACGGCCGCGAGATCGAGCGGTGCCTGGGTCGCTGCTGCCGAGAACCGGACCCGGCCGCCGTCGACGGCGATGTCCACGACCGACTCTTCTTTGGCCCAGCGCAGTGCGATACCGATCGACGCCGCACCGGGTCCTGCTGGCCCCCACAGCTCGATGTCGTCCCTCGGGGCGATCAGGTCCCACCGGGCGTCGAAGGCGTTGACTGCCTCTTCGAACGGGGTCCCGATCGTGTCGGCGGCCTCAACCGTGCCAGGCGGTGTCGTACGTGGTGTGTCCATGGCCATCAGGTGTCTGGATGCGCCCGGACGCGCGGCAGGTCAGAGATTCGGGACTACACGGGCCACAGGCTGGGTGGTCCGGCCGGGCCACGGGCGTGGCCCGGCCCTGGGGTCGTGGGCGGCTCCAGCGTCCGAGAGGTCTGGGGCGCCGGACGCCCGGTGTACGGAGCCGCCGAGGTCGGTCTTTCGACGGGAGTGGCCGCGTCCTTGACGGCGGCGAGGACGGCATCGACCAGCCGCCGTTCCTCGAGACGGGCCGAGTGCAGTGCCTCGGCATTGGCTAGGCGTTCGTGAGCGTCCTCGAGCCCAGCGATGATCCGTTGGCACTCCTCCACCACGTGCAGGTCCTGTTCGAGCTGTCGGATGCGCGCGATGCGTGCGGCGACGTTGCTCGCCGCGCGCGGAAGCAGGGCCAGCATCTGGACGATGTTGCCGGGGCGCTCTGGTGTGCTGCCGGACCAGAGCCACGTCTTGATCGGGGCCGTCCACAGGGCATCCTGCTCCTTGACCAGGTCCCCGAACCGCCAGATCAGGTCGCTCCTTGCCCGGCTTCCTGTTGCAACTACGGTCGCCGGCCCATGCTCAGCGTTGAAGCGGTCTCGGGTGTCTTCCCACACCCCGACATGGCTGCGTTGAGCCCTGGGATCTTTCAGAACGGCGGCGTCGAGTCCCGCGGTGTGGGCCTCCAGGTCGAGGGTCCGCTCCAGGGCGTCGGCGTTGCTGCGCGCGCTGTACAGGTCGGTGGCCAAGCGCGCGACAGTCCGCATGTGACGCAGCGCAGTTGAGGCCGCCAGCAGAACATCGCTGGTCTCGTCGAGGGAGATCCGCAGCACTCGTGCCGCAGCGGTCATGTCCGCGGGGCGCTTGCTTTTGGAAACCGATAACCGGATCCACGTGGTGTGTTCCTGGGCGGACACGCGCACCACCTGGGAGCTCGCCGCTTCGCGGCGGGCGATCCCGATCGAGGCCACGTCCGGGCTGGCCTCCGGGTCCCGGAGCTCAAAGTCCTCGCTCCGGGCGTAGAGCTGCCATCGCGCGTGGAAGGCGTTCAACGCTTCTTGGGCTGGGGACTCCAGTGTCCCGGCAATATCGATCGGCCCGGGCACGCGCGCAGCGTTGTCCGCGTCGGGGTTGGGGTGGGTGGGTACGGGGTGGTTCCCGGTCGGCTGCTCCGACATCACAGTTCTCCCTACGTGGATTAGGCGGTGAGGGTTCGGGCGAGGGCCAGTGACTGCTGTCCCCACAGGCGGCGGGTCTCGCACCCGGCCTGGATCGCGGCCTGCTCGACAGCAGCGACGTCGTGCTCGAGCGTGTCCAGATCAGGGGCGCTGACCGTGACCAGGCCGGTGGCGCGCAGGACACCGTGTCCGGCGGCGAGCTCTGCTTCCTGGGTCAGGACGTCGTCGTACTCGGCGACCTGCGTGACATCCTCGATCTGGCCCACGCGAGCACGTTGAGCGGCCTCCGTGATGTGGCCTGTCTTCTTGCGCCGTAGGTCGCGGGCTGCTGCGTCGGCCCGCAGCGGCTCATACCGGAGGGTCATGGTGCGCTGCACGCCCGAGGTGAGCAGCAGCGGTGCGAGGAACCCGGGGTGGACAGCACTCTGCGGCCACTGGGAGATCCACAGCACCGCGTGCCAGGACGAGTCCGACCGCAATGTGCCCCACGACTCGGTCACCGCCACCGGACCCGCCGTGGCCAGATCTCTGCCTGCGGTTCGGTGCTGCTCCAGGACCGGTGCGGCCGGCGGGTCGTAGGCGGTGCGCAGCCACACGGCCAACTCACCTGTACCGAACGGGGCAGACGGTGTCAGGTCCGCCGAGCGCAGCGCGGTCGTCAGCGTCTCGGCCTCTTGCCGCAGCACGGCAGCCGCTCCAGCCAAGCCGCCCCCCGCGGCCCGCACCGCACGGCCCGCGGCCTGCATGTCGAGCGCGAGGCTGATCGTGGTCTGATGGCGTTCGGCCGTCGGCCCGGCCCGCTCGATCAGCTCCCCGTAGATCCGGGAGGCGAACTCGTGGCCCCCCCGCCTGGTGAGCGTGCCACCACTCGACCAAACCGGCCCCGGACCCGGGCAGGGTCCGCTGGGTGACCTGCACCGCCTTGATGCGCCCGGATCGGCACACCGTGGCCAGAACACGCCCCCACCCGGCCACACGGCGGGCCTGGTCGGCCGGGTCGAGGAGCTCGAAGCCGGACGACGTCACCGGGATGGTCACGGTCAGCGTGCTCGCGTACGGGTCGTGGACCAGCGCCGCATCAGTAACCGGATCGACATACTGCCGCAAGGACGCGGCCCGACCGGGCAGTGCGAGCGTCCCGGCCGGACGCGGCTGATCGACCCGCACCCGGAAAATGAGCTGCCCGGTCGTCGACCGCCACGCCCACGCGACGCCGATCGGCAGCCAGTCGACCACGGCACGTCCGCCCACCGGCACGACAGCGACCACCACCCCGACCACTGTGAACGGCACCGCGAGCACGATCGTGGTCCCTCCGACGTAGAGGGCCACGATCAACGGCAGCACACCGGCCGTGATCGCTGCGAGCTGCGCCGCGGTCAGACCGAGCAACAACGCATGCCTCGCCAGCCGGGAGAACTTCACCGCCCTCAGCGCACTGTCCGACGACGTTGCCGGGGCGGTCATCACTTCTGCCCCTTGCTGAGCACGGACGGCACCTCACGCACCGGTGGCGCGGCCGGCGGACCGGCGCTGGCCGGCGGACGAGCCTGGGCGGCACCACCCTGGGAACCTGCCGCGCCGGACGATGCCGCGGCGTCGGTCTGCTGCCCGGCGGCACCCGCTACAGCTGTACCCGCCTTGGGCCCAGCGGACACTGCGGCCTTGGCCAGCTGCGCACCGATCACCAGCGGAGCAGCCACCCCAGCTGCGGCCCCTGCACCCGCCGCACCTGCGGCGGCCGACCCACCGGAGGCACCTGCACCAGCCGAGACCACCTTCGGAGCCGCGGCCCCAGCAGCCGAACCACCGCTCGAGCCACTAGCCGCTGGCCCACCGGACCCTGCACCCGCAGCGCCACCGCCCTGACCGCCACCTTGCCCGCCCGGCCGGCCGTCGGCGCCCAGCACCGTCTTGGCCTTGCGGCCCAAGAAGCCGCCCGCCGCAGCGCTTCCTGCGGTCATCGGCATGGGCCGGTTGAGCGCCGACTTTGCCTCCTGCTCCACGGACATCGCGTGGTACATGTCGATGCCCATGAACGCGACGGCCTTATAGGTCATGTAGGGCGCGAACCCAGCCACCAAGAGCAGGGTCACGCCGGCGAGCTTCTCCGACCACGTCGCCAGGTCCGCCGCAACCGGCGTCCCGGTGAAGGACACGGCCAAGAGAAAGACGACGACCAAGACCAACTTGGAAACGATCAGCGCCACAACGAACTGCGCCCATTTGGAGACCCACCCGCGGGTCGCGTCCCACGACGCCCCCGCCAGCGCCAGAGGCGCGAGCGCGATCGCAACCAGCAACAGCGCCTTGCGCACCAGCAGCGAGAACCACACGATCAGGACGGCCGCAGCAGACAGGGCGGCGAGGAACAACGACAGCAGCGCCCCGGGCAGGGGCGCCAGGGCCGATCCTGCGGTGGCCGCGACACCGACTGTGAGCAGCTGGGCGCCCATCGCCTCCATCGTCGTGCCGGACGCGCGGACGATCCCGAGGCAGACCTGGTCGGTGATCTCCAGCAACGTCGCCGTCAGCGTGACCACGACGAACGAACCCAACACGCTCTTGGCCAGCCCGAACACAGCACGGACCAGCGCACCGGGCTCGCGGCGCAGCATCCCGGTGATCAGCTGCAGCAGGAAAAGACCCAGCATGAGGAAAACCGCGACACCGAACACGAGGTTGTAGACGCCCGTGAACTCACCGCGGGTGACGTCCACGAGGGTCGTGGTGGCCATCAGATTCCACAGCTGGACGAGCAGGAACGAGGTCAGGGCGCCCACGCCGTCCGCGAGGGTGGTGAGCAGGTCGACGAAGACGGCGCCGATCTGAGTGGTGGCCTCTTCGGCGGCTTGCTGGCACACGCCGGCGGTGACCGGGTTGGAGCACAGTCCCATCGGGCTTGTAGGAAGTCCCTCAAGTTGTCCCTTGGGCGGCGCAGTTGTCATCCAGTGGTTAAGCGGCAGCGCGCTTGCGGCCCAGCTCTGGTGTGCCTGCTGCAGCAGTGAGTGCATCGAAAGTTGTCCGTTCCCTCGATCAAGACCGGTTCTTCTCACAGGTCGGGAGGATCGGTGAGATCCCGAGGTGCTCCTGGGCTTGGCGGTACAGGTCCCGTCCGAGAGGTGTGAGCGGCCATCCGCGCCAGGGCCCGGGGAGTCGGTTCCCGCGTTTCAGAGCGCGTCGTTGGCTTAACCGCAGGGCTGCCGCCGTCCCGGCTCACGCAGGCATCCGACCGGCATGTCCCATGCCAAAATGTTGCGATGGATGAGACCGACGGCGAGGTGTCCGATCTGCGCGACGCCCTACCCGCTTCCGTGAGCAAGCGATTGTCCGACGACCAGCTGCGGTCAGGACTCGACAAGGCGCGCAACCGCCTCGGGCCCGACGCAGACACGACGGCAGTCCAAGGCGCGGCATGGTTGCTCGCTCACGAACCGGATCAGCGCCGCGAGCAGATCGACCACATGCTGGAGCTCGCGGCGCTGCGGCAGCGGGACCTCCTGCAGGCCGAGCACCTCCTGCTCGGTGCGTTCGACGCCGAGCCCGAACTGGATGACACGGCCCGTGGCACCACCCGGCAGGAGTTCCAGGACGATCTCGACCGGGCCGAGAAACTCTTGGCCATCCTGACCGCCCGGGCAGGTGGGACGACCAAGATCACTGAACAAGAGCTGGCCGACGCCCCAGCGCTCTTGATCGTGCGAGAGGACCACGGTTTCCAGACCTTCGCGTTCGACCTGGGGAGCTACCTCGACGACCACATCGATAACCACGTCGACCAGTAGCCGCCTATGGCCCTCACTCGACAGACCGCACTGTTCGCCGAGTTCGCAGCTCTGGTGGAGATGGAGCTCGAGTGGGTTGGTGCGACCATTTCTTCCGACCTTGTCGACACCGTGTTGAACGCGCATGTCGAGCACATCGCACAGAGCACCGGGGTCTCGCCAAGGCAGGCACTGGACGACGCGGCCAGCGACCTCGGAGCGATCACTGCGAGGTCGCTGCTTGTCGTCATGGAACAGGACCTGGAAGACACGAGCGAGGGATGATCTGGCACTCGACGAGACGTCCGAGACCGAGCTCGTGAACCACATGGAGTAGTTCTTCTCATGTAGTCGGGAGGATCGGTGAGATCCCGAGGTGTTCCTGGGCTTGGCGTCTCAGGTCCTGTCCGAGAGGCGTGAGCGGTCCGACGGGACGGGCACCGGCATGCCGGCGCATGAGCAGTGACCCGACGGCGTGTTCGAGGGTGGTCAGCTGGTCGTGCAGGTTTCCTGGGTTGCAGCCGAGAGCCTGGGCGGCCTGGTTGATGCTGGGCTGATAGGCGAGGGTGACGAAGCGTTCGAGGCGTAGCCGGGTGCTCGTCCCGCGCAGTGCATCGCGTAGCGGCTGCGGGAACTGTGACGGGTGGCGTCCGCTGGTTGCGTCTCGGTCGATGTTACTGTTCGCGTCGGTCTTCGTGCGGATCGGGATGTCGTGGGCGTGCGCGAAGGCCCGGAGCGTGAATGAGCTGCAGCCGATCTCCTCAGCGATGTCGGGCAGGCTGCGCCACCAGGTCACGTACTGCTCGCGAAACCAGTCGGGGTCGACATGGAACGTCTTCGCGGCCGGACTGGTGGTGGTCATGCTGGTGGTGTTCGAGTCGGCCGGGCGGATGCTGCGCTGGACGGGTATCGGGCTCGCGGGCCGAGGCAGCGGATGCTGACGCAGGACGGCGCGCAGGTGCTCGAGCGAGAGGCCGAGGTCGGCGGTCACACGCTGCAGGGGCAGGCGGGCTTCGAGGATGGCGTCGTGGATCGCGGCGGGATCGGTCTGGTCGGGGTCGGTGCCGGGCCAGTCGGTTGTGGTGACCCAGGTCGTCGGTGGTTCCCAGGTGAGGGGTTCACCGGTGATCCCGGCGCCGTCCAGGACCCGGCGGGCGTGGGCGTGCAGTGCATCGCGGATGTCGATGGTCATGAACGCGACGAAGGTCCGGTACTGGTCGCGCCGGGCGTCGTCAGGGATGACCCGGTGCGGGGGCGGCGCGATGTAGAGGTTCCCGCCGGTGAGCAGCTCGTAAAGGTAGCGGCGGGCGTTGGCGGTGAGCTGCCCACGGCCGATCCGGGGGCTGATGATCCGAGAGGAGGCGATGCTGTTCCAAGCGTCGTCGTCGATCAGCTCGTTGCCTGCGACCAGTCGCCGTCGTCGGGCGTAGTCGATCGGGATGTCGTGGTCGTCGATGGCGAACGCGAGCTCGGTCAGGATCCGCAGCGCGGTGGTACCGGTGGGCAGGTCGAGCAGGCGGGCCATGTGGTGGGCCACCGTGGCCGCGCCGATTGCGGGGTTGACCAGCGTGACGATCTGAGGCTTCAGGCGCAGGTCGCTGTGCGGGAGCAGCAGCGCGACCAGCGCCGCCGAACTAAAGGTCGCGGCCCGTCGTGCGGTGGCCTGCCCGAGCCTGATCGCCCAGTTCAGCCACATGTGGTCCGGCAGGCGTGCCGCTCGCCCGATGGCAGGGTCGACCCGGTCGGCGGTTCGGTGCGGCAGCAGCATGGGGGCGGGCAGGGTGATGGCGTGGCGGAGCTGGTCGATCGCTGTCATGGATTCGGAGCGGCCGTAGGCGATACGGGTGCGCAACGCCGGGCTGCCGGTGGCCCAGGTGTGCGGGACCGCTTTGTGGGTCAGGCGGCTCGGAGCGAGGGCCGCGACGAGGTCGATGAGCGGGTCGGTCGTCGCGTCGTGGTGGTCCAGAATGGTGACCGCGGGAATGAGGGTGTCGGCGCGCAGCATCGGCGCGGTCACCACGACCTGCTGCTTACCGGTCTTGCCTGCCAGGTCGGCGGCGATGTGGGCGGCGATCAGGCTGAGATCGCTCAGTGCGTCCAATGCGTCTTGCCGCGCGGCTGGCTTCCGGTCAGTGCCGCGGATCCCGGTCAGGAGATCGTCGATGAATCGTTGCGCCCTTGCCGCGGTGTCCGGGTCGCTGGAGCAGGGTGGATCGGTCGCTGCCAGGTCGTGCCCGCACCCGCAGCTGGTGCCGGTCACCGACAGCCCCTTGAGCGGGGACACGCTGCCGGGCCACAGGTCTGGCCGGATCGGTGGGGCCGGTGGGGGCTGTCCGCAGCTAGGACACCGGTCGGCCAGTAAGACGTCGTGGTTGTGGCAGAAGAACTGCAGCCGCAGCCGCCAGTTCGGTGACCAGTGCCCGTCTGCCAGGCACGGTGGGCAGAACCGGCTCGCGAGGCGGGGCGCCCACGCGGTGAAGGCGGTGTGCTGCGGCACGTGGCCTTCGGCGTCGAACATGCCGCGTACGGCCTCGTCCGTCAGCCCAGTCGCTGCGCCGAGCGCGGCGATGGTGTGGTCGGTCGGGTCGGGGCGCCGCCAGCGTCCGCGATGTAGCTCTCCGTGCGGGTCCGGCAGATTCAGGTCCTGGATCAGCCGGAGGGTGGGGACGCCCAGGCGGGCGGCGTAAGTGTGCAGCCACGTCTCGAACGTCTCCCCGGGCAGTGGGTCCAGAGTGAACGGCAGGGGCCCGGCCCTCATCACAGGACGGGTTGTCGTGCGGGTTGCGGGGTCGCGGTCTGCGGCGGCGAGGGCCGGGCGGTCAGTAGCCCGGCGTCGATCGCGGCGGCGAGGTGTTTTCGGGCGGTCTCCGCGGCCTGGTCGATGCGCACGGCGTTCAGCAGGTCGACCGTCAGCGTCTCGGTGCCGGTCTTGATCGCGCGGTAGCAGCCGCGGCTGATCAGCGACATGAGCGACGCGAAGTGCCCGCTGCTTCGCGCGAACAGGTAGTCCGACAGGTCCTCGCTGAGCATGCCGCGGCGGGCATGGACCAGGACGAGGTTGTGCTCGATCGCCAGCAGCAGCTGCCGCCAGGTGCGCCGTCCTTGTTCGGTGCTGATCTCGAACGTGTCCAGGCCCAGCACCGTCCAACGGCGTGCGGTCTGGGAGAACGCGGCGTCCGCGCCGGTCAGTCCCTCCTCCAGCAGGCCGCGGGCGCGTAGTCCGACGCCGACGAACACGAACGTGACGGGGAAGGTGTTCGCCAGCCATTTGAAGTGGTTGGCGACCTCGCGTCCGTCGCGGCGGTTCATGTCCAGGAAGTGCACGTCGTCCACGACGATCAGTCCGGTCTTGCAGGCCGCGACGGCCTCAGCGGCTCGGTGCGCCAGGTGCGCGGCGGTGCCGCGGTGCGCGCTGGGCAGCCCGTAGAACCGGCACAGCATCGAGTTCAGGGACCGCATCGTCGTGTTCGACGTCAACGGCAGGTAGGCGACCGGGATCCGCTGCCACGAACCGTCCGTGACGCGGGTGCGGGCCCCGTGCAGGTCGATCTGGTCGCGGTGGAACCCCCTGGCGAACGCGACCGCCGCGGTCGTCTTGCCCAGACCGGGCAGCGCGTCCAGCACCGCAGCCGGCTTGACCTTGTCGCCGTCCTGCAGGTTGGAGCCCACGATCTCGTCCAGCCCATCGAACACCGCGTCCAGCGCCGGGGTGCGTATCGGGCCGAGATTCGCGTGCCAGACGGCGCGGTTGTGGTCGTACCGTCGCTGCTCGAGCGCGGTCATCGCGCCCATCTCCTCGACAAGACGAACTGGTGGCCTGGCTCGTGGTGCAGCATTCACCATGGTGAGCCAGCCGTCCTTGGTCGACAGGTCCCAGTCCCGCTCCTCAAGGTCAGGTTCGGTGGCGTCCGCGCGGCTCACGTGAGGATCTCGAACGCGTTGGCGTAGAACTCCTCGTCACCGACGTCCAGCTCGTCGTCGGTATCGTCGTCACCCCCGACACCACCTGCCGGCGTCACGGCGGCGTCCTCGGGTCCAGGGTCGGTGATCGCGTGGAGCGTAGACAGGTCGGCGACCTCTGGATCGGGTCCGGCCGCGGCTAGGCGGGCCTGGCGCTGCTGGCTCGCGCGGATCGCCATGCGCCGCTCGGCCGGATGCCTGACCAGCCCGGCGTCCCACCGCTCCAGCAGTTCGGCCAGCGCCACCCGGGCGTCCGCGTGCCGGCCAGAGGACAGCGCGAGCCGGCGGGAGTAGGCCAGCGCTTCGGCCGAGAACGGTGCGGCGACCGCGGTGTGGTGCTCCCAGACCAGGGCGTGCCAGGTGTGGTCCGCCGGGTCCTGGAAGTAGATCTGTGAGACGTCGTCGGTGTCGTAGCGCACCGGCCACTTCCCGGTGTGTGGGCCCGTGAAGCTGCTGGTGCGGTTGCGGTAGGGCGTCAGCGCCGGCCCGTTGTAGCGCAGGCCGCCCACCTCGATCCCGTAGTGCTGGATTGTGCGCCAGGCCACCGGCAGGAAGTCGAACACCAGGTCAGCGCGGGCCGGGACCCGCAACCGGCCCGTTCGCGACACACCACCGGCGAACATCTCCGCCGGAGACAGCTCCAGGCCCGGGACCAGCGGGTCGGCCAGCCCGCCGTGCGGGCGCTGGTGATAGATCCCGGCGACCCATTCGCGCAGGATCGACTCCAGCTCGTCGATGAAGAAGTAGGTGCAGCCCTCTGGATCGGCGCCGCGGGAGTGCACGTCCGGGCCGGTGTAGCCGGGCAGCGCCTCCAGCAGCTGCTCGCGCACCGTCCGGAAGAACCGCTCGACCGCGGCCTTGTCCGTCGGGGTCAGTGGCCGCGCCGGCTGCACCGAGATCCCCAGCCGGGCGCACACCCCCAGCAGATGGTTCGACAGGTAGACCCTGCCGTGGTCGATCACCACGGTCTCCGCGGCCACGCCCGCCAACCCGACGGCGCCGGTGTCGACGTCGTCTGCGTCATCGGCTGTGGTGGGGACGACGACCATGTCGGGCAGACCGGCATACGGCAGCAGCCCGCCGCCAGTGCGTGCGCGGGAATCCGGGCGCAGCGACTCGAACAGCACCAGGGCCGCGTCCACTGCCTTCGTCGACATCGGCGACAACCGCAGCCCGGTGATCGACCGGGAGTACAGATCCATCGCGATCGTCAGCTCGACCCGCACCCAGCGCAGCGTCACCGGCTCCATCGCGAACACGTCCAACGGCGTGGTGTCCAGCAGCAGGTACTCACCCGGCCTCGTCGGACGCAACCTGCCGTAGACGCCCTGCGGGCGCCCGGCGATCGACCGTTTCCCCTTCGTGCTGCCGGTGAACGCGTTCGTGCCCCGGGTGATCTCGCCCAGCACCGCACGGGCTTTGCCCGGCCCCGGCTCGGGCACCACGCCCTGCCCGTGCTCGGCTGCCAGGCGCGCGGACACCCGTTGGAGCAGCAGGTTCCGGGTCGGGCGGGCGGCGTCGGTGTGCTCGGCCAGCACCGTCCGGCACATCGCCAACCACCGCTCGTCCACCCCACCCAGCGGATCGCTCACCCGCAAGCCGCGTCCGTCGAGCAGTCCCGCAGGGCCGATCTCACGGAACGCCGCGACCCACCGCTTCAGAGTGCGCACCGATACGCCCGACTCGGCCGACTTCGCGGCATACCGGTCTGTCAGCGGCAGCGCCGGGTCGAACGGTGCCCGCGGCTCACCCTCGGCCGCCGACGACGCCGACCCCGAGGTGTAACCGGTGAGCAGCTCACGGACGTGGGCCAGGCGCTCGTCCAGCTGCGCCCGCTGCGCGACGGTCAGGTTCTCCAGCACCGGCCCCAGCGCCTGCACCGACGTGGTGTCCGCGCCCTCGATCGTGGTGGACGGCTCGGCGAGCAACGCCGCGGTATGCACCAGCAGCACCCGGCCGTCCCGACCTCGAAGGCGGAGCCGCTGGTCCTCGATACCCAGCACCGTGAAACGCTCACCGGCCCGGCTCAGCCGGGTGCCGACGGTGATCATGACGGTCGGCCCCTGCGCACTCATGCGGCACGCTCCAGGGTCGTGGCCGCCGACAGCGGCGCCTCCAGATCGACGCGGAAGACGCCCCGCCAGACCAGGTGCAGGGCCGCGGCACGCACATCACCTGCCGCGCTACTGTCCCCATTCTCGAGGTCGCCCAGGAGCGCGCTGGTGGTCACCCGCCGCTCGAGCCACGACACCGTCGCCGCGTCCACACGGTCCGGATACCGGTACGCCGCCAGGAACCGGACGTTCATCAGCACCGCCGCAGGCGCCCCCGACCACACCTCGTGCCGCCAGCCCCGCCCCGCGAACACCTCCCCGGCCCACGCCAGCGCCGTGGCCACCTTCGGCCGGGCCAGCTGATCGGCCGGCTTGACGTTGACCACCGTCACGACGCCGTCGACGTCCAGGAGCAGGAAGTCCGGCACGTGCCGACGCTTCAGACCGTCCACCTCGGCGGTCACGCAGAACGGCTGGGCAGCGATCGCCGCTACCCGAGGATCGAAATCGGCCAGCAGCAGGCGCGCCAGCTCCAGGCGGCTCTCGTAGACGACATGCGTCCCGGTCGTTGCCGACCAGTACCACCCCGAGTAGTGCGCCTGCCCGTGCCGCCACCGAAACACTCGCCACGGCGACGCCGCAGCCAAGATTCCGGGCTGGACCGCTTCGAGATCCATCGTCGACTCCCGGCCCGAGTCGTCTCTGAAACTGACCGAGCTGCCAGCGCCCATGGCCAGACCTTCCGTCGTAGGCCCACCAGAGCGGCAGGAACCGTCAACGTACCCAAACGGGGCAAATCTCCCCGACGCGACCCGCCGAAAGTGACATGTTCACCGCACGAGTGACAACTTGGGGACAAGTACATCGCTCCAGGTGACATCTTCGATGGATCCCTACAGGGCTCACCCGCCCGCGACGGCCTGGCCGACATCCCAGAAGAAGTTGACGGCGGTCACCGACGCGCCGCAGATGATCGCCGCCCCGAGCGCGACCAGCACACCGGTTTTGCCTCTTCCGGACATCTGGGGGTTCGACGAGTTGGCGCCCAGCGCCCACACGATCGCCGAGATGATCACGCCCAGCACCGCGCAGATCAACCCCACGGTCATCAGCGCGCCGACGATGTTCTTGAGCTGGTCGATACCAGGCAAGCCGTTCGTGTTCGGGTCGATCGAGATGCCACCGACCAGTCCGGTGGCCACACCCGTGATGGCACGGTGCAACATGGTTGACTCCCTCAGCAGCAGTGACACGGCTGTCTGAGAGCAGGGGCGAGAGAAACACCGTCAGACCGACGCCCAGCGGGTAGCGGTCCTGTCCGCGGTCGTGTGTCGCTGAGTGCGGGAGTGCGGGAGGATCGGTGCCATGACGCTCACCTGGCAGCAGAGCCTCGGCCTGTACGTGCCGGTGCTGATCGCCGCCCGCGCCTTCCGGCTCTCCATGACCACCCCCGCCATCCGGGTCGCCGACGACGCCGCGCAGAAAGCCTGTGACGCCGCGCTGGAGGCCCTACACGCCGCTGCGGTCCCGATCGACTTGGCTGCGCCCGACCTGGCCGATGAACTGCTGTCCGTGGTCCTGGCTAGCTCCGACGAACTGCGCCGTGTCGCCGGCCGTGGTGCCGACGGCGCCAAGGTCGACGAGCTCGCTGCGGACTACGACCAGGCCGTAGCCGCTCTGCGTGCGCGGATGCGCACCGACCTCGCCGCGGCATCCGCGGCGCAGGGCTGACCGCCGCACTTCGCACAGGCGGGCGGCGGCTGGTGGACAGGGCTGGACTGCCCTTCAGCGGTGGCTTCGGAATCGCCTCGTCAGAAGCGAGCCCCGGTCATTAGGAGCCAGTTCAGCCAGGCGATCCCTGCGCCGGCCAGTGCTGCGCCGCCGAGCGCAACCAATACCCCGACGCGGGCTTTGGCCACGGTCTGCCAGCTGCCCATGCTGGCCGCGACCCCCCAGACGAAGGCCGAGACCACCAGCACCGCGACAGCTGTGACCAGCACCACGGGTAGCAGTGCACCGAGGACTTCGGGGAACGATGTGCCGGTCACCGCGGAGAAGTCCGGGGCAACCATGTGGATCACCAGGTGCCCGCTCATGGGTGTGAGTGCGCTCGATCGCATTACCGCGGTCATGACGGACCTCCAACCGGGCAAGCCGCCGGGCGGGCTTCGGAGAGCGGCTCGGCGGCCTGGCCGGCCAGCCAGGGCTCGGGGTCGATAGCCGGCTTCGTGAACCCGCCGGGGTGGACCTCGAGGTGCAGGTGTGGTCCGGTCGAGTCGCCGGTGGAACCGACACCAGCGATCTGTTGCCCGGCCCGGACCTGGTCGCCGTCAGCGACCAGGAACGAGCTGTCGAGCAGATGGAAGTACGCGGTCGCGATGTCCTGGCCATCGACGTGGTGGTCGATGACGATCATGTTGCCCGCGCCGGGGTAGGGGCCGGCGAACGACACGATGCCGTCGGCTACCGCGAGCACCGGTGTGCCAGGCGGGGCCGCGTAGTCGGTCCCCTCGTGCAGACGGGTCGTCTGGTGGATTGGGTGGAACCGGTACCCGAACCCGCTGAGCCGTCTTCCGGCGCCGTGGGGCAACGGGAACACCACCTGCTCCGACGTCGGTGCTGTTGCTGCCGGCTCGTCCCTGGTGGGAGCGGATGCGTCAGCGCCGGGTCTGGTGATGGCCGTGAGGATCGCGCGGGCGACGGGCTCGTAGGCCGCATACCGGTCAGGGAAGGCGCTGACCTCGACCGCCTGAGCTGCCGTACCTTTGGGTAGGTCCCGCCAACCGGGCACGTCGAGCAGGCCACGCGGTGACCGATTGTTTGGCCCGTCGGGGCCGCCGAAAAAGGCCTTGGCTTGGTACTGCGGGTCCATGAGCTCGGCGACGCTGCCCCACCCGGCGGCCGGGCGCATCTGGAACAGGCCCAGGCTGTCGTGATCGCTCGCGTTACCGTCGTGCGGGAACCGCGCCGAGGAAGGGTAGGCGCCGGTGTTGGCCAGCATCCGCAACCGCGACTCGGTCAGCGCCGCCATCAACGCCACCAGGATCCCGTCCCGCCCGACGCCGTCGATCCGAGCGCCGACGTCGATGATGGTAGCCGCGTGCGAGAGCTGGACCCGGTCCAGGTGAACGCTGACACCATCAGCGGTGGTGGCGGTCAGCGCGTCGGGAACACCGGCCACGATTGGACCGCAGACAGCGCGCGACGTCGCCGAGGTGACCACAACGGCGCCGACCGCCACCAGCACCGGACCGGGCAGCAGCACCAGCACGGCCAGGAGCAGGAGGAGCTTGCGCATGGTTCACACCTCCCGGTTCAAAGCAGCCGCTCGCGGTCCAGGACCTCACCGGGGGCGCCCAGGCGCAGAACCGCACAGCCGTCCTCGGTGCAGGCCACGAACACCGTCAGCGCCATGTCGGCGGAGGCGGACTGGAGCTCCCCGGCGACGTCTCCGGCGCGATGGAGCGTGCCGGAGACCGTGACCGCCGTGGCGCCCGGCGGCAGACCGTCGGTCTCGCCCCTGGTTTCGGCGTCCGTCCACTCCTCGGGCACGGCGGCAGTCTCGATGTCGAACCACTGGGCCGCCCGGTACTGGCGCAGCTGGTTCCACCACGCCTCGTCGGGCAGGTAAGCCTCCAGGTCAGTCACCAGGCCTGGCGTCTCGACGCCGGTCGGGTCCGCGACGGCAAGGATCTGCTCGACGATCGCGTCCCGGTCGTCGGTCGTGGTGTCCCAGGTGAACAGAAGGTCCGCGACGTGCCGAGCGAAGTCCGACGGCGTGGGGTCCGGCGCGGACTTGTCTTCGTGCGTGTCGGGAGCCCGGCTCGGGAGCACAGGTTCGGGGGCGGGGGTACTGGGCGCCATGGGTGATGGATGGGCCCCAGCGAGACCTTCGCTGGTGGACAGGTGAAGTCCTGTCGCGATGCCGATCATCGTCAGAGCGAGGATCGCCCCGGCCACCAGCCGATGGGCACGGATCCAGGCGCGGATCATGAGCGCACTCCGATCGGGATGACCGAAGCCAGCCCTGAGGCAGACTCTGGTTCGGCCTTCCCGTCCGGCTGGTACGTGGTCCGGCGCTCGGGTTGGCCGTCCGTGTCGGGTGGTGTGGTCGGCAGCCCGGCCTCCTCGCGTGCCGCCTGTGCCTCGCGCAAGAAGCTGGCCAGGTTCTGTGACAGGTCGCGCACCGTGTTCCAGTCCGTCTCCGGCAGGGCAGGACCCAGGACGGCCGGGTCGTGCTCGTCCAGAAGGACCGCGGCCCCGCGCCACGTCATGACCCAGGCCCGCAACCCAGCCCGAGAGACCTTCGGTGCGGCCGACGACGACCGGGCCGGTGCCGACCGTGAACGGTCCGACGCCGCCTGCGACCGACCACCGGGCAGGCCGTCGGCGGCTGGGGCATGTGCGGCGAGCGCTGCCTGGACGCGTGCCCATTCAGGCTTGAGCGGGTGGCCCTCGTCGATGCGTGCGACGGCGTCGGCCGCCAGGGCTCGGACGTCCTTTGGTTGCTCGGGGTCCACTGCCAGGTCCATCAGCGTCCCGATCCGCTCGAGCGCGTGATAGCTCTTACGGCCCGCGACGAGCTGCGCGGCCTGTTCGCGAGCGTCGCCCGATGTGCCCAGTTCCTCCGGTTCCGGCTCGGAGCCGGAACCGTATTCGTCCGATTCGTCCAGCCCTTCGCTCCGGCCCCTGGTTTTGGTGCCTTGGCTCTCGGGACCGTCGCCGTTGTTGCTGGTGAACCAGTGCGCGGACTGTCGCCGTGCGGCTTCTTGCTGCAGGACGGTCTTCAGCTCCCGGAACAGCGTGGCCTGCTCGGACTTCGTGTAGGCCTGCTGGAGAAAGTTCTCGTCATGCTCAGCCAAAACCGTGGTCGCGCCGTCGGACAGGCCGGGGCGCCACCACGGGCGCGTGTGCGTCCAGCCGAGACGACGCATCGCCTCCAGCCGCCGCCACCCACACACCAGCACCAGCTCAGGCGTGAGCGTGATGGGCTGCAGCAGCCCGCGCTTGGCGATCGAGGCCATCAACGGTTCTAGGTCGCCGACGTCCTTGCGGTGCCGGACCCCGACCGTGATCGCGTCCAGCGCTACCTCCAGCGCGCCTATCTGCTCACCCATGACGCACCCCCACCGGGCGGGCATCCCGCTTGCTCAGAGCAGCCACCAGGCCGGCGTCGTCCAGCAGATCCACCGGACGCTCACCGAGGACCGCGCGTGCCAGCAGGCCCGGCTGTCCGGGCTCGCCGAGCAGGACGCGGCACAACCGAACCCAGATGCGGTGGTCCAGCCCGAGCAACTGCAGCGGAGTGACTTCGCGACGCAGGTACTCGAAGGCCGTGCCCTGGCTTCCCGCGATGCGCAGCCGCTCGCACACGTAATCCACGCCCACCCGGGCGACCTCCGGCGGCCAGCCCGTGGCGGTCAGCACCGTGCGGACCGTGATCAGCCCGACCCGCACATCCAGCGGCGTCATCTCGGCCCCCGCGGTCCCGGACACCGTTGCAGGCCCAGGGAGGTCGTCCTGAGGCGTCGAGGCGGCCCGCTCGACGGCGTCCGGAATGCTGGAGTCGGGGTCGAGGTCACAGAACCTGGCGATGTCGTGATCGCCGGAGTGCATCAGCCGGCGCGCCTGGTCGGTCGAGCACAGCAGACGGTGGGCACGATCCTGGGCCTGCAGGGTGCGCTGCACCGCCGTAGTGACAACAGCCCACGGGTCGTCCGCGTCCAGGATCGACGGCACCGCCAACACCTCGAACGCAGCGCTTACCGCGTCCTGCGGGCTCTGCCCGTTACGGCGGGCCAACGCGCCGTACTTGTCCTGGCAGAACGCCAGTAGCGCAGGCACGCCCGGGTGTGACCGCCACCCGTCCTTGCCGCCGCGGTAGACGGCGACCAGTAGCCGCCGCAGCCCTTGCGGATCAGCAAACCCTGGCCGGTCACCGCCTGTGTTCTTCATGCTCCGGATTGGCGTCGGCCTCGAGGGGCCGTGGTGCCGGGGAGCGGAGGCGCTCACGGCGCGGACCGGGGTATCCGTGGTCTCGATGACGGTCATCAGAGCTCAACCCCCTCGACACCTGCGGCCAGACGGCGGGCGGGCGCGGAGCTCGGGGCCAAGCGCCGTCGCGCCGCCTTGGCTGCCTTGAACGGAGCGTTGCGCACCGTGCGCAGCAAGTGCGCGTGCAGGTCCACGCCGCGCACCGCGAGTCGGGCGACCCGGGGGTCGGCGTACAGGTCTGCCAGCCGGGTCCAGTGCACGCGCCGGGACGCCTCGGCCTCCTCGCCGACGGCAGGGTCGGTGTGCTGGGACGGGTCGCCGTGCACCGCGAACGGGTTCGGCTCGGTCTGCTGCGGCGTGGTCTGCTGTGGTGAGACTGGCTTGGTGTCGTGCTGGACGTGGTGCTGGTACGGGGCGTGCTCCTGGTTGTACGGGGCGTTCATGAGATCACCGCCTGGGGAGGGTTCGGGCGGCGTCGGCCGCCCGGCGCGAACGTGCTGGATTCCCGACCCGGACTCGGGGTTGGGTGTGCGGCATGCGGGTGCGCATGTCGGTACGCGTTGCGGATCGTGCGTTCGGCCTCCCTGGGCGACAGGCCGAGCTGGACCGCCGCGGAGCCGAGCGTGCTCAGCGCGACGTCGTAGTCGTGGTTCTCCTCGGCCAGGCGGCACGCAGCCCAGAACAGGCGCGCGTGGCGGTAGCCGGGCTCGGACAGGAGGTAGCGGGCCAACCGTTCAGCAGCAGCCCGTGGGTCGCCGTCCGTGACCGGGGCGACGACAGGGCGAGGACGTGGCGGCTGCAGGAAGTCGCGCAGCGCACCCCCGTCGACCGGGGACGGCGGACCTGAGGCGACCGTGGCGAGCCGGTAGGTGCCCGACGTGCCGTCGTCGTACTCGACGTAGGAAGGCGGCACGACGATGTACCCGCCGTCGGACCGGAAGTCGACGTGCACCTTGGGAAGCTGCCACGAGCGCTGCTCGATCCCCGGGTTCGGGTGGAAGGCATGCAGGCCGTCGTGCGGGGTGTGGACGGTGAACGCCCAACCGCCGGTGAGCCCGTGCTGGATTGCCTTGTCGAACGCTGCCTCTCCGGAGCCGGTCTCGTGGGTGTCGACGTCCACGACGTCGAACCCGGAGACCCGACCGGTCGGGATCGCGACGTTCGCGTCCGGCCACTGCCGCCACATCCACGCCACCGTCCCGGGGTCAGTCGTGGCGTCCTGAAACCCGCGCCTGGTCCGTGGATGCTTCGCCCGCGGAACGCATGGGAAGACCGGGACGCCCGCCCGCGCCAGCGCATGCGCTGCGTCCGCGGTCGACGGCGCACGGAATGCCGCGACCACCGCATGGGTGCGCTGGTCGAGATCCGTGGGCTGGGGCGTGTCCATGCCAGCCACGCTGACACCCGAAAATCGCGTAAATCGCGACCAGTGCTAATCGCATATGGGTGATGGCGCGAATAGAAACTGCAGGTCACAAACGCAGTTGCGCGGCTGGCGCCCAGGGCGGCTTCCAACAGGGATGCGAGGTAGCGAATGCGGCGACGGGACCGTGTAGTTGTTGTGTCCCAGCGCGGGTGTCAGTTGGCGGATGGACGGCTGGTCGCTGCTTGCGAAGTTGATGTCGTTACTGCCGGACCATCTGACCACGGTGCCTTGTCGTTATCGCCAGGACCACCGGCGGGAAAGCCTGATGAAGGCGTTGGACCTCTCGTACGTGCCCTCCATGATCTGCGTTCGTTCGAGGGCGGAACGGCCCCCGTAGACGAACCAGATGAACCCTGCGTCACGCACGTCAGCGAGCCACCTCGCCGGCACGCTGGAGCGTGGGCAGGCGAACACGGAGTTCTTGTCGCCATCCAGCACACGGAGCGACGTTCGACCAATCGAGACTCGCCAGCGCCTCGTCATGGGTATCTGCATGCCCAGCTGTGGCGGCGGTACCCCCGCCGCCCCGCGCGCGATCCGTCATCCTGACCCCTTGGGTTTCGCACCAGCGTCAACGTGGCCAGTTCTACACGGAGCCACCGACATCGAAGTCTGACGAGTCCATGCCGTGCAGGCCCGCTCAACTTCCTAGGCGACCGCCAGTCGGAGCGCGAGATTCGTTGTGGTATCCGGCGGCCGGCACCGGACCCGAAGTCTGGCCTTTGATGGGGGCAGGTTCAACGACTTCGGTGGGAGGGTCAGCGCCAGTCGCGGGTCGTGCGAGTGCTGTTCAAGCGTTCTAGCTGGGCGGTGGCGGCATCGCGTACCCGCTGATCGGTGTCGACTGCGAGGATCTCTAGCGACGCACCAGTGACGGAGGGAAACGTCGCGATCCGAAGGCGGATGGCGGGGTCGCGGTGCGTCATGTACCGGGAGGCGATGCCCTCGCTGCATGACGGGTGATCGAGGATGGCATGGACGAGTTCGACGTCGGCGTCACGCTCGCGATTGCCCGGCGCGATTGTCGCGAGCATCTCCCCGGTCAAGGTGGGATCGGCGGCCAAGCCGAGTAGCTCAGTCAGGTCGCCGCGTCCGGCGGCCTGTGCGCATTGCTGGTACTTCGCGAGCAGTCGAGCCTTCTTCGTGGTGCCCATAGCGCAACTATCGAACGCTTGTTCTATTCAAGTCAAGGCGGACTACACCAGCCGTCGGCCGAAGTCTGCGATGAACGTCCGCGCGGCGTGGCAGGCAGCCCAGACCGCACTACTTCTCGTCGGGGCGAGCCGTGGCCTCTACTCGTTCGGCGGCGTAGCCGTCGTGGGCCTCGGTAATCCGTTGCGTGCGTTCGCTGGGTCCGGTCGGGCCGGTCTCGTCGTCATTGCGTGTCCAGAGCTCTGCGGCGATCTGCCGTGCCTGGTCGGGGTGCCCTTCGGCGAGGGTGGTGAGCCGGTCGTCGGCGGCGAGTGCTTCGCTGGCAGGGTCGCACGCGCGCCAGGTTTCGCACGCGCGGCGCGCCAGGGCCAGGTCGCCGTCGAGGATGGCACGCGTGACGACCAGGTGCGCCACGTCTCCGATCAGAGCGGTGTACTGATCGGCCAGGCCTTCGCTCTCGGCGGCCCACAGCCACCGGGGGTCATCCTTGGCGAGGGTGAAGGGTCTCCCGCCGACCAGTTCCAGGGCCGTCACGAGGTCGGGCAGGCCGTCCGCGCCGCGTCGGATGGCTCGCTGGTAGAGGCGGCGGAAGAGGTGGGCGTCGACCAGGGCGTTTTCGATTCGGTACAGGTGCGGAGGATCGTCTGCTTTTGGCCGGCCCGCCTTGCCGTGCGGAATGCGCGACGTGCCGTCAGGTCGGGTCCCGAGGTAGTGGCGCAGGCTCGTGATCCGGTAGCGGACGTCGTTGCTGACCGCGCCGGTGACCAGCTCGACCTGTTCGAGCGTCACTCCCCGGGGGTGCAGCGCGATGAACGCTGCCAGGTGGGTGAACATCGACTCTCGTTCCGTGACCGCCTTGATCGCCTTGCGCACGGTCGGGGTCGGGTCGGTGATCGCCGGTCCGGCGCCCCACATCGACACGGCGCCCAGGACCTCGATACGTGGTCTGTCGGTGTCCTGGTTCCACCAGTCGGCCAGGTCCTGATCCAGAGCCGCGTCCATGTCCGCCTGATCGTGTCGAGCGACCTCGTCACCGACACGACTTAGGCCCTCGCCGTCGGGGCGGGCGTCGGCCGGCTGGACGACGGGCGCGAGTCGGGAGAGGTCCTCGCGAGTGTTCGCGGTCCGGGTGATGTACTCGACGTCGGTGCCCGGCAGGATCGACCAAGGCCCCGCCGCGGTGTCGGGATCGTCCGGACGCTCGGTCACCTGAACCGTGGGCGCGGTGGCGTCGTCCGCGATCGCTCGTCCGGTGATGGTGTCGGCGAGCGGGTTGGCAACGTCGGACGGGTCCCGGGTGACCTCGACGAGACGGGCACAGGCGGCCAGCTCTTCGCCGCTTATCCGGGCCGGGACCAGGTCCAGGTCGAGTCCCGCGTCCGGCAGTTCGATCCGCAGTCGTCCGTCCAGCATTGCCAGGACGACGTCGTCGGGCCGTGGCTCGACGCCGAGCGTGATCACGACAGCACTGGCCCGGCCAGGGTGAGCATGGATCGCGGTTCCGAGGGCACTGAGCTCGTCACTGGGCTTGGTGGTCACGACGGCGTGGAACCACTCGTGGTCCTCGCCCGGCGTCTCGCTGGCGCTGTGGCGCACATAGGTGGTGATCGGGTCGAGGAACGCGGTGTCCTCGTCCTCCTCGACCCGGTACTGCGACAGTCCGGCGGCGCCGTGCCCGATGCCGGCGGCGTGGGTGGTGAGGTTGACCGTCCACGGGTTCACGGCGAGCTCGGCGACCAGGTGCCTGCCGAACGCGATCACGTTTTCGTCGTCTCCGGTCACCGCGACGGTCCGCAGGTGCTCGAGGTCGAGCAGCCAGGCGTGCCCGTCCTGGTCGACCCCGACGGTGACCAGTACCGGGTACGGCACCAGGTCCCGGCACTCCTGTGGAGCCGCGGCTAAGGGCGTCGCCCACCGCGTGCCGTCACCGGTCCATGGTTCAGGCAGTGTGGCGGGTGCGGTCAGGTGCAGGACCGCCTGGTCGGCGGTGAGCTCGACGGCGGCGAGTTGTGGGCGGGGGAGGCCGGACACGAGGTGGGGGCCGGCCAGGGCGCGCAGGAGGCGGTCCAGGCGCTGCACGTCGGACACGCGGTCGCCGCCGACGAATCTCGCCGTGGCGACGGCGGGCACCAGGTCGGGCGGGGTCGGCGCAACCATGCGGCCGGGCCGGCGCAACCGCTCCCGGCGGCTGCGCGCGCGGGTGACTGTGACGTGCAGACCGGCGGCCAGGATCGCGCCGCCGGCCGCGACACCGGGCAGTAACCACGCCGAAGCCTCGTCCTCGGCGTCCTGCGAGGACCCCTCTGCCTGGCCGGTCTCGTCGTCGTCCTCGTTGGAGCCCTGATCATCGACCTGCGGCGTGGGGGTGACCCAGGGGGAGTCTGCGCGCGAGCCCGTAGGCCCCGGCACGGCAGGACGATCCTCAGCCTGATCGTCGTTATCTGCGTCTGGACGGGGAACCGGGGCGGGCTCGCCGGATGCGTTCCGAGTCGGTTTGGGCTGCGTCGGATGGGCACCCTGGGACGGGAGCTCCTTGTGCGCGGCGAAGTCTGTCTCGGGCTCGGCGGCTCGAGAGCCGGGCAGCGTGAGGATCCACCCCGGCTTGATGTGGTCGGGATCGGTGAGGTGCTCGCCGCCGGGTTGGACGGTGTCCTTTGATGCCTGGGCGATGGTCGTGTACCTGGCAGGGTCGCCGTAGTGGTCCCGTGCGATCCCGGTCAGGGTCTCTCCGGGACGGACCGTGTGCTTCGCACTGTCCGTGCCCTCGGCCTCGTCATCACGGGTGTCCGGTGTTGAGTCGGGCAGCAGGATGGTCGCCCCGGCGGGCAAGAGACCAGGGTTGGGCCCGAGGGTGTCCCTGTTGAGGTCGTGGATCTCGGTGTAGCGACGTCCATCGCCAAACCTCGACTCGGCCAGACCCCACAGCGTGTCGCCCCGTCGCACCACGTACGACACAACCCGAGCCTCCGGACGACTGACGGCCTCGTCACCAGCGTGTCCCTTGGTCCTCGCCGAGGCGGCCGGCGCATCGGAGTTCGGGCTTCCGTCGACCGTGTCGGCTGTTCGCCCAGGCGCACGCTCGGTAGCCGGGCCAACGGCGGCGTCGGGGGCGGGCGCGACGCCGACTGCGGCCGACGGCGCAGCGAGAGCGGGGTTTAGGGGCAGGGACACGACCAGCATCGACATGGTGGCCACGAGCCGGCCAACCAGGCCCACGGGCACGGGTGCCAGGTGTGGGCGGTGCAGTTGCCGTGTCTGTCGCGCGACCTCGACCAGGACCTTCCAGGTCAGCCAGGCCCAGATGAGCCAGGCGACGGCGTACCCGAGCAGCAGGAGCACGCGGGACACATCGCCGCCGAGGAGCACGATGCGCGCCGTCTCCAGGTCCAACCAGGCCGGCAGCACCAGTGGCCGTGCGGCCAACAGACCGGCCGGGAGCCCGACTACCAGGAGCAGGACACAGAGCATCGCACCCAGGCCACGCAACCTGTCCGCCGCGGTGACACGAGCTGGCGGTTCGCCGGGCCGCGTAGCGGAGTAGACAGGGAGCTGGTGGTTGGTGGTGCGGGTCATTGTTCTGCTCCTCCCACGACGCGGACCAGACGAGCCGAGGCAGTCACCTCGACCGGGAACGGTCCCAGACCGATCCGGCCCAGGATCTGTGGCGTGTAGGTGTCGCGGACGGCGACATGGACCTGGTCACCCTCCACCCACGCGGTGCCAGGCATGTCCGACTCGGCTAGGAAGACGCTCGCGGCGTCGACGGCGGCGGCAGGGTCGACGGTGAAGTCGCCGCCGGCGAGCACGCTGGCGGCGTCCAGCTGCTGGCCGCCGGTCCGGGCAGCCTGGGCGGCCACCGCGTAGGCGTGCTGCTGGGCGTGCAGCTGGGAGCCGAGGTCCAGGACCACGCCGACGATCAGGATGAGGCCGACGGTGGCGGTGATCATCCACACGGACACCGAGCCACCCTGATCAGCTTCGCGGTCGCGGCGCGAGCACCAACGCCGAACGGGCTCGACGGGGCGAGTTGTATGCGGCTCGTTGCGGTTCATGAGGTCGACCTCCACGAATCAACCGGCGAGGTGGCTGCTCGGCTCACGGTGTGGGTGATGGGCCCGAGGGCGAGGTCGGTGAGGTTGACCTCGCACGACACAGTGACGGTGATCTGTGATGGCTCACCGGGGGTGGACGAGTACCGCGAGGTGTCCACGCTCGTGCTGCTCGACATGCATGTCAGGTCCTGGTTGGTAAGGCTCGCGCTGGCAGCTTCCTGCGCCCGCGCGGGGGCGAGCGTGATGTCGCGGGTGATGGAGGCGGTGCGGGCGGCGTCGTAGGCGGCGGTCTCGACCACCTGTCGTGCCGTCACCACCCGGCCTGCCAGCAGGACCAGGGCCAGCAGCAGCCCGAAACCCACCACATTCACGGCCATCTCGAGCGACGCCGAGCCCGCCTCGGTGTTTCCGGTGCGAGCGGCGCCGGTGTGCCTCTTGGCGGCGCGGGCAGCGTTGATGTGATTCATGGGGTCACGCTTCGGGTGAGGGTTTCCGCTGGCGCCGAGGCGACGGCGGAGACCTCGGGTTCGAATCCGGGCAGGATTGAGTAGGCCTGTGCCGTGATCTGGACTTGCACGGTCGTGGCGTTACGGGTGGCACTCACCGACCACTCGGTCAGCGCGTCGTCGCCGACCTGGTCCAGGAACGACGTCGCGGCAGCGGTGCCGTCGGTGCCGGTGCCGTACTCGGCCGCGGCGGCGAACGCGCCCTGGTTGGCTGCGGCGATCACGACCTGCCGGGCGTGATGGACCAGCCCGGCCTGCACACAGATGAAGAACAGCCCGAGCAGGGCGGGCAGTGCGACGATCATCTCGAGCGTGATGGAGCCTCGGTCGTCGCGCCGCCCGGGCCCGGTCACTTTCTGTCGGGTCGCTCGCTGTCGAGCAGCCGGCCGTGGGGTCATCATGGTCAGGGGTTCGGGCTGATGATCTTTGCCGACTCGGACTCGGCGTACTGGGTCACCACGGCGATCACGATCCCGGCCACGACGAGCAGGGCGACTGCCCAGGAGACGAACTCCAGCGTGATCCCGCCGGCCTCCCGATCGAGCTCGGTCCGCTGCCGTCGTGACGGGTCCGTGAGCCGGTCGAAGAGCATGGTCTGGGCTACCTGGAGGGTGACGTACAGGTGAAGCATGAGGGTGGTCCTTCCGTCGGTCCGGCGACGTCAGCCGCCGGGTCTGGGGTACTGATGGGCGGGCCCCTCCTTCTTCGAATCCGGGTGGTTATGCGGGCAGGGGAGTGGGGGTCAGGTGTTCTGGAAGATCCGCAGGACGGCGGGGGCCATCAGCAGCGCGAGAAACACGACACCGAGCAGGGATCGGGGTATGTCCATGCGTTCGTTGGCCGCGTTGGCGGCGGCCAGGTCATCGGTGACCAGCGCTGCACGCAGCGCGGTCCGTTGCGCCTGCAGACTGGCTGCGACGGCGGTGCCCTCCTCGCCCGCCAGGCGCAGCACGTGGGCGACGTTCGCCAGCTCCGGCAAGGTCAGCTCGTCCCCGAGGGCTTCCAGTGCGTCCCAGGGGGATTGCCCGGAGGTGCGTGACTGGGTCAGCTCCTGGCTGATCCGGGCCCAGACCCAGTGGTCACCGGCCGCGGCGGCGTGTTCCATGGCCTGCCGCACACCGGACCCGCCGGCACGTTCGAAGGCGACCGCTTCGACGTAGGTGGCTACCTCTCGCCGCAGCTCGGTGCGCATCTTCTTCGCGTCGTCGATGGCGTTGTAGTTCGGGACGAAGAACATCACCACGGCCAGGAAGACCGCACCGGCTACGGAGACCACCGGCGGCAGCTCCAGCCCGAACAGGCCCACGACCCAAACGGCCAGGGGCGCGATCGCCAGACCATAGGCGGCGAACACGATCCTCTCTCCGTAGAACCGGGTCAGCGACCGGCCCAGCAGATTCAGTTCCTTGACCGGGGTCCGCAGCCATACCGTGTCGGGCACGTTGCGCATCGCCCAAGTCCCGAGGCGTTCGACACCGTCCTGCGGTGCGGGCTGGACCCGGACACTCGGGATCATGGTGCGCGACGGGGCCAGTGCAGCCAGCGCCTTGACGGGATCGACCCGGGCGGGCGCAAAGAAGTAGATGCCCAGCAGCGTCAACCCGAGAGCAAGGAGGCCGCCGACGATCACGGCGCCGGCCAGGCCGGTCATGACGCCCCTCCCCAGGCGCCGACCGGGGCAGACGGGACAGGGGAGGTGAGAACCGTGGCGCGCACACGCCGGTCACGTTCCGCGCGAGCCTGAACGCCGAGGCTCCGGGCAGGCGGCTTGCCCCGGGCGATACGGTCCAGCCAGACCAGCGTGCCGAGGTAGGCACCGATCAGCGCCGCGAGGACCACCTGTCCCAGGACGGTGGTGTACGGCTCGGCGTACTCCCCGCTGAACGCCAGGGCGACCAGCACACCGACGAAAAGGATCGTCACCCAGCGAGCCGTGGCCCGGGACTTGGCCCGGTCTGCCGCGACCTGACGGCGCGAGCGAACATCGGCTGCTGCCGAGTCGGCCACCGCCTCCAGCATCGCAGCCAGCCCGGTGCCGCGACGGCGAGCGGCCAGCGAGAGCTCAATGGCGATGAGGTCACCGGTCGGGTCGTGAAGGTCTTCGGCGAACGCCCGGACCGCCGCTTCGGTGTCCCACCGGGCGTCCACCCGGTGAACGAGCTGTTCGACGGGCTTCTTGATCGGTGCCGGGGCTGCCCGTTGCGAGTCCCGCAGTGCCTGCTCCAGGCCGATCCCGACGGTGATCACCCCGGCGAGCGAGCGACACCACTCGGCCATGGCGTCCAGGCGAGCGATCTGATCGGTCTCGGCCCGATTGGACAACAGCGCGGGCAGGCCGATCACCGCGGCGGGGATCCCGACCAGCGCGAGCAGCATCCCCGTGACTGTCCAGACGACGATCCCGCCGACCAGTCCCGCTCCGATCAGCATCCAACTGCGGCGCGAGACACGCGCGAGGCGGCTGCGGTGCCAGGTGCCTGGGCGTGGGAGGAGGGCCCATGCCCGCCACCAGGCGACCAGGAAGAAGACACTGAGCCCGATGAGAGCACCGGTGGTGATCGCGAGCCACATGGTCACCGGCCCCCGATGCTCTGGGCGGCTGCGTAGGCGGCCAGGTCGAAACGGCGCCGGGCGAGGCTGCGGTACTCGTCCGGCAGCACACCGGGCACCAGTTGACCGTCAGGTCCGGTGGTGAACACCCGAGTAGACGCGAATGTCCCGGGCTGGTCGCCGCGGCTGATCGCCACGATCTCGGTCACCCGCCGCCGGACCGTGGCAGGGCGAGCACCACCACGGTGGGCATGCTCGTCGTCCTCGTCGGGGAGGGTCAGTTCGATGTGGACCACCAAGTCGATCGCCTGGGCCAGCTTGGCGGTCACCATGTCGTGGGTGAACTGGGCGCCGGCCTCCATAGCGCACGTGGTCAGCTTCTCGATCGCGTCGATGGCGCCCCGGGCGTGGGTCGTGGACAACGATCCGGACCCGTTCTCCATCGTCTTGAGCATCGCGATCACCTCAGGCCCGCGGATCTCGCCGACGACGGTCCGCTGCACGTTGAACCGCAGGCTGTCCCACACGGCGTCGGACAGCGTGTACTCGCCGGCCTGCCGCCCGTCCGGGCCGATCTCCCCCGTGCCTGGTCGTGCCTCCCACGCCCGCACGAACCGCCGCCGCTCCTGCAGACGCAGCTCGGCCTCTGTTTCGATGGTGGCGATCTGCTCGAGCGGGTGGATGTGCGAGCACAAGGCCCGCACGAGCGTCGTCTTGCCCGCACCGGGAGAGCCGGACACCACGATGGAGCGTCGGTCCCGGACCGCCGCGGCTAGGAACTGCGCCGCCAACGGGGTCATGACGCCGTCCCGGGCGAGGTCGTCCAGGGAGACCTCGACGACGCGGTGGCGGCGGATGGTGACCTGGGGTCGCGGGGTGACCCAGGCGACCGCGGCCAGTCGTGACCCGTCGTCCAGCTGCAGGTGCAGGCGTGGCCGCGCCTCGGAGAAGATCCGCGGGTTGGCCTCGGAACGGGAGGCGAGGAACTGCAAGAACTCGATGAGTTGCTCGTCGCTGTCGGCGACCTGCGGGCCGGCGACCAAGGCGCCGTCGTTGAGCTCGAGCCACACCTCGTCGAAGCCGTAGATCAGGACGTTCTCGACGCGCTTGTCCTCCAGGAGCGGTTGCAGCCGGCCCATCCGGTACAGAGCGTCGAACACCGCCTGCGCCAGCTCACTTTGCTGCAGAGTGCTCAACGTGCCGCCGTCGGTGTTCGCCCGGCTGACCCTGATCTGCGCGATCAAGCCCTGGATGATGTCCCAAGCGAGTTGCTCGCGGGCGGGACGGTCGAGAGGGCCCTCCGCGGCTGAGGCCCGCGCTGCCAGGTCCTTCGACGCCTGCGTGCGCAGACTGGCCACCAGGCTCCAGTTCACGTCGGGGCCGAGGTGTACCGTGCCGGACGGCGCCACCCACGGGTTGGCACCCGTGCCGGCAGATAGTCCAGGAGTAGTCGGTGCCACAGTGGTCGTGTCGGGCAGTGGTTCGGTCAGGAACGGGATCGACGTGGGACGGGGCAGGTCGTAGTCAGGGCTGCTGTCATCGGCGGATCGGGTGTCACGCAGAGCGGTCATGCGCGCACCTCCAGGGTGCGGTGGTGCGCGAGCACGGTCTGCAGCGTTGCGACCGCGGCATTCAGCGATCGCACGTATTTGCTGGTCTCGAACGAGCCCGGCTGCCTGCTGCCCTGGGAGTAGAACTCGGCGCCCTTGGGGTCCCAGGCCACCTGCGCCATCAAGGGAAGGGACAGGGAAGCG
Organism: Promicromonospora vindobonensis; assembly: GCF_042685865.1. NCBI lineage: Bacteria > Bacillati > Actinomycetota > Actinomycetes > Micrococcales > Promicromonosporaceae > Promicromonospora > Promicromonospora vindobonensis. The sequence continues at coordinate 2,849,241 of NZ_JBHUOG010000001.1, forward strand.
GCTATCTCACGCCCCGTGTAGGGGCGCTTCTCACCGACTAGCAGCAGACCTGGGTTGCGCCACAGCGACTCGCGCACCACGACGTCGGCCCACGGACGAGCGCCTGCCAGGGACGGCAGCGATGACCTCAGGGTCAGGAGGGTCACGTCGGCCGAAGCGAGCACCGGACCTGGTGAGCCTGGGTAGCCGAGCGCGCCGGCGTCCACGATCACGTCGGTGCCTTCGGCGTCAAGCTCGGCCAGCGCCTGGGCGATCGGCTCCCACTGTCCACGCAGCGTCGGGGCCTGGGTGTGTGTCCGCAGGCCGGCCACGAACGACGCCTGCGTCCCCTCGAAGGGCAGCGCGACCTCCCGCAGAGCGTCCGCCGGGGCCAGCGACGACAGCGCGAGCTCGACCAGGCCCGTCTCGTAGGGCCCGGCGCCCTGGAACCACCCCGCCAGCAGCGCGGACAACCCGCGCGGGTCGGCCTCGAGCAACAACACGGGCCTTGGCCAGGCCAACGTCAGGCCCAGGCAGGTGCTGCTGACACCTGGCGCACCGTTCGTCGAGGCGAGAGCGATCACGGCCACCTCACTCACCCCCGCCGGCGGCATCCGAAGTCACGGCGGAGTCGTGGACGAGGGAAGCCCGTCCGGCGACCACGGCATCCGACAGTGCAACAGCTTCCTCGTGCGGGACCAGCACCTCCACGACGGTCCGCGATGCGCCTACGCGGACAGCCGCGACCTGCGCCGAGGTGTAGGTCGGCTCGGCGTCGGACTGAGCGGTCGCAGCGGACACGACAACCCGCACCGCGTCACCCGGTTCCAGCGAGAGCTCACCGGACTGATCCGGGGTCAACGTCACCCTGACCACCGACTGCCCCTCGGGCGGGAACGCGTCCTCGGACACCAAGCCGGGGGACAGGACCCCGCCCGCCTCGACCGCGCCGGTGACGCGCTGACCGATCAGTGCGGCAGCATCCCGACCGGGGATGGCCGAGACCGAAGGGTCCAGGGTGACCGAGACGACCTGGACGTCGTCAGCATCCACCACCTCGTAGGCGTCCAGGTCGTGGGCCGCGATCACGATGTCCTGCGACGTGGACATGAGCATCCATGTGACCAGGCCGAGCACACCGCCGGTGGCCAACGCCGCGCAGGCCAGGACCGCGAGCCAGGGCTGGCGTCGTAACACTGGCGGTGCAATGGGCGGCCGGGTAGCCGCTGGTTCATGGTCGGTTGCGTTCTGTCGTGTGGTGGTGGATTCGGACATTTGTGCCCCCTTTTGGGCGCCCGCTTAGCTCACGAGCACCTGACCCTCTGCCACGATCACCTGTGTCTGGGCCACCAACGGGTCCATGGCGATCGTCCCGGTCTGCCCGGCACCAGCCCACTCGACCGTCCAGGTCGAGGTAGCCGTCACCGTGTAAGCGCCGTCCGGCCGGGTGCCGGACTCACGCAGAAAGACATGGCCGCAGTCGGGTGACGGCGTCGCCCCGAATTCGGCTCGGTACGCAGTCCCGGCATCGCAGGAGAGCGTGGTGCCGTCATCCAGGTCCCAGACGACGTCGGTCACCTTGGCCGTGACCGTGACGGTCACGCCGCGCACGGTCGCAGACGCCGAGGCCGGGCCGAACGTCTCCTCGGACGGATGGTCGACCCACAACCAGACCGGTAGCCCGACTACCGCCGTGGCCGGCGGCTGCGGCGCCATCCCGATCTCGACCGCCCGCAGGTCCAGCTTTGCCAGCGCCTCCCGTGCGACTTCGCCCGGCGTCGGCGGAGCCTGCGCGGCTGTCGGCGGATCGAATAGGTAGATCAGAGCCGTCTGCCCTGTGGACGGGTAGTAGCAGTCGTAGACCTTGCCCTGCTCGTCGCCGACGCCGAAGTTCTCGTCAAAGTGCTGCCACACCGCCGACGACTGCGGCGGTTGCGGATCAGACGGCGTCGCACTCGCATAGCACTCCGCATCCGCCTGCCAGATCCCATGCGCCGACGTGCACGGCACCGGCTGGGGCTTGACGCCATCAGTCCGCACGCACGCCGGCTTACCGTCGTCCTTGTTGGCCGATCGGCTCACGCCTTCGCTACCTTGCGCATCCGCAGATCTACTGGACTCGCGAGAATCGTGGTGGCCAGTGCGGCTCCCGCGACCGGGAACTGTCACATCCGCCGTGCACGTCCCAGTGAATTGGTCCACGGCGGTCTTGCAGTCGCCGTCAGCACCTAAGACAGACCCGAGCGATATGGCAGGAACCTCTGAATGCAGCACGAACAGTCCCGCTGCCGCGAGACTGGCCACGAGTAGACGGCTCAGCGGGCGGCGCATGGCTTGCGCTCCAGTGTCTTGCGGTCAGCAACGAGCCAACCGGACTCGCGATCATCGCCGTAGTTCGGGTTGGACACCCACAGTCGTTCCCAGGTCCGGTCGGGACGGTTTGTCGCGACCTGCGACTCTCCCGACCTGTCGACGACGTCGACACCCGTGACGTCGTAGCAGACGTCAATCTGAATGGTCGGATCGGGATCCTCCAGCGATACAGACTGGGTTGTGAGCTCGACGACCGTAATCGCGCCGGTCTTGTGCCAGCCGTCGTCGGCCCACTGAGTGAACGTGTTCTGGAGCCTGAGCAGCTCGGCACTTGTGGCCACTGACTTCAGCGGCTCAAGGTCAGAGGGGTCTGTAGCAACAGCATCGGTGGTGCGGTAGTACTCGTGCACGAGTTCCGTCGCGTTGGCAGCAGCATGCTGCGCTTCCGTCGTCGGGCTGGTGCTCGGAGAAGGGGAGGACGTCGAACTCGCTGCGGTCGTGGGTGACGTCGACATCGACGGCTCTGTGGCAAAAGAGGTGCACCCCGCGGCGGCAAACACCGCGGCGGTCACGATTGCGATCGTGCTGGGCCGAACTCTCATGCTGTCTCCTTCGCCTGGGTGCGGAAGTGAGTTCCACGAAGGATCCCGGTCGTGAAGTGCAAACGGGGAGCCTAGATTTGCATCAGATCTCGATAAGTGCTACTTGGTCATTTGTCCAACTCGGCGCTATCCAGTGCCGTCCTGTGGACCGAGAACAAGAGCTGGCGCGACACCACGGTGCCACGAGGGCCGCTCGAATATCGCGCACGGAGAAATTGCGTTGATGCCCCTCGGACCTGTGTTTGTGCAGGTCAAAAACGCAGACGCAGTGATACACATTGAGGTCGCGCTGAAGCCCTGGGGCGCGGCAGGGACATGCTGGCGCCATTGCGCCTTGGTCTGAGCGCGATTTCTGAGGGTGAAATCCTGGTGGACCCCGAACTTGTGGCGTCGGAAGCGCATCGGGACCGATCAGTGTCTGGTCGGCTTGACGGCTCGAGCATGCTGGGTCCACGGCGGTGTGCGATTGTTCTTTGTCGCGGCCCACGCACCAACGGAGTTCTCGATGCTTGGTCGACCGGTCGTCTCCGACTATGGATGGGTGCGCCGCCCAGAGACCAATCCGACCTTGGGTTGGGTCCTCCCAGGGTGCGGGTGCCTGGTATCTCCGGTACGCGGAGCCCAACGAAAGCTGCCCGGGCGCCGATGATGCCGTTCGAACGATGGCACTGACGGCGTCGAGTGGCTGCGATCGTCGTTCAGGCTGCGATCGCGTCGTAGAGGCGGATTGCGATGTCCCCGCCGGCCACGCTGCGCAGATGGTCGTATGCGGGCATCTGGGCGGTGGAGGCGTGCGCGGCGCGCACGTTCAGGTCCGGGTCGTCCTGGACGGCGGCGATGAACGCGGCCCGTTCGGGGCGTGACAGCCACGAGCGGGCTCCTGCCCGGGGTGTGGCTGGTCGACGCACGTGCGTCATTGGATCGGTATCGAGGTGCCCTTCGGTGACCAGCCAGCGGGTGAGCCCGGCCACCGCGGACAGGTAGCTGCGGATCGTGTTGTCGCCCAGGCCTTCCTCGCGCAGCTCCCCGATCCAGGCCTCGATATCGGTCCGGGTGGGGCGGGCTGGGTCGATGCGGGTGCCGCACCAGGTTGTCCACCTGCGGAGGTATCCGGTGTAGTTCTCCAGGGTCCGGCACCGGTAGGGGGTGAGGTAGCCCTCGATGAGCTGAGCGACGGGTTCGGTCACGGTGCCTTCTGCTTCACGGCTTGAGTGCCTGGACGCGGCGGGCATGTGCAGCCCCAGGGGCAGGAGGAAATGTGCGCCCCTGGCGGCCGTGCGGTGGTCCCGGTCTCGCCCGCCGCGGGCATGCTCGAGTCCAACCTCCGAGCCAGGACCGGCCCGCCCCCGTGGGGCTGGACCAGCACATGCAGCAGGGCGTGGATCTGGTCGATACGGTCCGCGCAGTGAGAGCAGGTTGGCATGTCGCCGCGCCTCGTGGTGGTCTCGATCAGACCAGCGGCTTCCCACACCAGGCGGTGGATCTCGCCCGGGTGAAGGGGATCGATGACGCGCAGGGGTTCGAGCAGTTCGACAAGCCCGGGCGGCACGGCGCGCTGGCCAGGACGCGCGGCAGCGCAGGCGAGCGCACTCAGAAGCAGACCAGCGGCCAGGATCCAGGGCCGTTCGTCCGGCTGGGAACCCTGCAGGATCACCAAACCAGCCAAGGACAGGACAACCGCACCGGTGAGGAGGCAGCGCTCGCGGGCCAGGTTGCGGGTGCGGGCATTCTCGTCCGGGCCGGGGTCGATCACGATCGTGGTAGCCGATGACCAGGCTAGGCGGATGCCCGCCGCCGGGACGTGCAGGGTGTGCTGGCAGGTCATGACGCCTCGGTGGTCGACCCGATGGGTGCGGTCACGCGGACCAGGACTGCGCACTGGTTGGAGATGTCGGAGACCCATCCGGTCCAGGTCTGCCAGGCATGGGCGGGGTTGGGTGCCTCGGGCGGTAGATCGAGTAGGAGGGCCAGGCGGTGGGCGTCCCGAGTGGAGGTCGCCGTGACGGTGAGCTGGATGATCTTGATGACGTCCTGCCCGAACGTGAGGGTGACGAACTCGGTGTCGATGTCGCGCACACGCACGTGCGACCAGTAGCCGATGACTGACCTCGCCCAAGCCCGGTCGTAGGTCGCCCTGGTCATCGTGGGGCCCGGCGTGGTCGTGGAATTCATCGCGGGCCTCCGACGACGTGCACCGGGCCTGATGGTCGGGACGGGGGAGCGACCAGCAGGTGGTGGTCGGCCAGGGCCCAGGCCCGGCAAGGGTGCTTGGGGCGCCACCAGTAGGGCCGCCATGAGTGGCAGCGTTGGCAGCGGGGGCCTTCGCCCCGAGAAGTGGACACGTCTTCGTGTGGTCAGGCGGCCAGCCGTAGCGTAGCCGGGTCGGTTTCGTGTTCGTAGTCGATGGGGCTCTGGTTCCCGAGCCGGGAATGCGGTCGGCGCAGGTTGTAGCGCGTGATCCAGCGGAACACTGCGAGGCGGCAGGCGCGGGCATCGTCGAACGCGGGTGCGCCGGCCAGGGTCTCGCGTTTCAGCGTGGCGTTGAACGACTCGGCCAGGGCGTTGTCGGCGCTGGTGCCGACCGCGCCCATGGACTGAGTCACCTGCAGCCGGCCGCACAGCTGCGCGTAGTCCTTCGATCCGTACTGGGCTCCGTGGTCGCTGTGAAAGATTGCTCCGGCCAGCGAACCCCGCTCGGCTACGGCGGCCTGCAGGGCGTCGGTGACCAGCTCGGTGCGCATGTGATCGGCCAGCGACCAGCCCACGAGACGGCGCGAGTACAGGTCGATCACCGTCGCCAGATACAAGAACTGCCCGCCACCGATCGGCAGGTAGGTGATGTCGCCGACATACCGGCGGTTGGGTGCCGGAGCGGTGAAGTCCCGCTTGATCAGGTCGGCCACCTTCTGCCCGGACGGGTCCGGGACCGTGGTCCGTACCCGTCGGCGCAGCCGGATCCCCGCGATGCCGTGCTCGCGCATCACACGAGCGACCCGTTTGTGGTTCACCGGCGGCCCGACCGGGTCGGTCTTACGCAGCTCGGTCGTGACCCGCGGCGAGCCAAGAGCCGGATCCTCCTTCAGCAGGGCCCGGATCCGTGCCGCCAGCCCGGCATCAGCCCTGGCCCGGGCGGCACGACCAGCGGCACCGTCGCGCCACTTGTAGTAGCTCGACCGGTTGATCTCAAGAACCTGGCACAGCCGCTTCACCGAGTAGGTGGGATGGTGCTCGGCGACGAACTGGAAGCGGCTCACCAGGTCGTCTCTCCCGCGAAATACTTCGCGGCCTTGCGCAGGATCTCCCGCTCGGTGGCGAGCTTGCGCTTGTCAGCCTCCAGGCGAGCGTTGGCTGCCTCGAGCTCGGCGACCCGTGCCTCCAGCTGCCCGACCCGGCCACCGGAACGCACCGCCGGCTCGCCGGGCGTCGTGCCCGCTGCCGGACCGGCCGTCACGGCGGCCTGCCCGCGCTGCTCAGCCGCGCGGCGCACCCATAACCGCAACGTCTCTCGCGAGACGCCCAAGTCCCGGGCGATCCCCTTGATCGTCGCCCCGGGTGTGGACTCGTACAAGGCCACAGCATCGGCCTTGAACTCCTCCGGATAGTTCTTCATAGCCATGCGGATCAAACTCGCTTCCTCTGGATCCACGATCCAGTATCAGCGTGTCCACCAAACGGGGTGAAGCCCCCGGCCCCGCTCGTCGGGGGTGTGGTCGTCCAGCACCGCAAGCAAGGCCTTGATCATCGGTCCGAGCTCGGAGGACGCCACAAGGGCCAGGGATGTCTCGTCGGCCTGCTGGACCAGCGCGTGCAGGTAGTGCAGGCGGTCGACGACGGTCTCGCCGGTCACGCGGGCCATCGATGGCCTCCTGGGTGAGGTAGTCGTGCGCGTCTGCGGTCTCGGTCAGGCGCTCCACCTCTGGTGGTTGCCTGGACTTCCCCTGTGCCGGGCGGGCCGGTTTGCGGTTCGGGGCCAAGGACGTGGGCGCGGATGGCGGCGGTGATGTGGTCTGGCCAGCCGCTGGTCAGGTACCCGCCACACACGCAGCGGTACAGGCCGACCCTGTGGTCGTACTCGTACCGGCTGTGCGCGGTGATCACATCGGCCAGCTCGTCCGGGTCGAGGGCGGCCTCCAGGGCGCGCCGGGCGGCCCAGGTCCAGTACGCCTGCCGGGCTGGTGGGCGCCGCTCGAACGGGATCGAGGTGCCGGTCCGGGTGTAGGCGGCCCGGGCAGCGCGCCGCAGCGAGGTGCTCACCGTCGGCTCTGCGTTCTTGGCCGGTCGCGCGGCTTGCCGGGGGCGGGGGCTGCTGGTCCGGGCGTGGCGTGGCGTGGTCGCCATCGTTCAGTCCGCTTGTCGGGGCCGTTCGGCCTCGCCCTGGTCGGTAGGTCCGGTCGTCCCGGTCTGTTCGTCTCCGGCCTTTACCAGCAGTGCGATCGCACCAGCAAGGGCGTCGACCTGGTCGGCGAGGTAGTCGCTGTCCCAGGCCAGACCTGGTACACCGGCCTGCCTCAGCTCGGCCGAGAGGTCGACCAGCGCTGCCGCGGCGGTGCCGGCGTTGGAGAGCGCCTGGCGCAGGACGGGCAGTCGTCCGTCCGCAGGTACCTGCTCGGCATCCGCCGACATGATCGTGGCACCGCCGTGGGTGCTCACTGCTGCGACCTGCGGCGTCGCGGCCTGCGCAACTGAGGTCGGGTGCTGTGCACGGCCGGACGGCACGACCGTCGTGCGTGCCGTTGCATGGTTCAGCGGGTCCACACGCGCACCGCCCAGCCAATGAAGCCCGCCGCGATCAAGGCTTCGATGGTTGTGACGAGTGTCAGCAGGTCGGTGGCGTTCATCGGACGTCCCCGGGCTGCTCGCTACCGCGTTCGGCGAGCCGCCGCCTTCGCGCGGGGGCGAGGTCCACAATCCGCTTCTGTGACATCACTATCCTCTCCCAGTGATACCACTTGCTGGACTTGTACCAACAAGTTGCGTACCACCGTGACACCCGTCACGTCCGGTGTCAATAGATGTACGCGTAGGCTTGTTCCAGTTGTTGGTACAACCCGATGGAGGGCAGATTTTCATGGCCAGGGCCGGAACGCTGTTTCGCGGGATCGCGGACGAGATTCGCAACCGGATCACGACGGGCGAGCTCGCACCGGGAACGAGGCTGCCGACCGAGAGCCAGCTGATGGACCAGTACGGCACGTCGCGCAACACCATCCGCCTGGCCCTGGCCGCGCTGGAGAACGAAGGCCTGATCGCCACCGAGCAAGGGCGCGGCAGCTTCGTGCGCGAGTGGAGCTCGCTCACCCATCACGCGACACGCGCCGAACGCGTGGACCGGCCGTCGTCGAGCACCGACGCCTTCGTGGCCGAGGCGCGTGAGGCCGGCTTCGAGCCGTCGACCGCATTCTCCATGCGCATCGAGCCGGCAGTCGCCGAAGTTGCAGACCGGCTCCAGATCCCCATCGACACGTTCGTGGTGCTCCGGCGCGTCGTCCGGTACATCGACGGGCAGGTCTCCTCCCGCCAGGACTCGTGGTACCCGATGGACGTCGCCGAGAAGGCCGGACTCAACGTCCCGCACGACATCAAGGAAGGCACCGTCCGGGCGATGGCCGCAGCGGGGTACGTCGAAGTCGGCCACATCGACGAAGTGACGTCACGGATGCCTTCGCCCGACGACCACCAGACGCTCGACGTCGCCACGGGTGTCCCGGTGATCGTCTACGTCGCACAGCGTGGACCGAGGAGCGGCCGACACGCGTCACACGCGTCACGCTGCCCGCCGACCGCAACCGCATCGTGTACGAGCTCGGCAACATCGACGCGTACGAAGCCACCCAGAAGTGAAGATCTACCGAGCCACGGAAGCCGACGTATCGCTCCTGCTCGAGATCAGGCGCGAGTCGATCGACTGGCTGGCAACGAGGAACACCGACCAATGGGCGTCAGACTTCCCCGACGAAGAGCAGATGCTCGCCGGCTTCGCCGCAGACGCCGGAAACGGGAACGCCTGGCTGATCGACGACGGCGACGTCACCGTGGCCACCGTGACCCTGGACGCCGCCGCCCAACCCGCGATCTGGACACCGCAAGAGACCGCCGAACCGGCGCGATACGTCCACCGCCTCACGGTCCGCCGCCCCGCCGCCGGACAGGGTCTAGGCGGCGAGCTCCTGGACTGGTGCGGCAACCGGGCCTACGAAGAAGGCGCACGCTGGCTACGCCTGGACGCCTGGACAACCAACCACGCCCTGCACGAGTACTACCGGAGCCAAGGGTTCGAGCACCTACGGACCGTAGAGCGCGCCGACTACCCCTCTGGTGCGCTCTTCCAGCGCCCAGCCCGTCCCGCCATCACGCCACGCCTCACAAGAGCCTGACGGGCGGCTTCGCCCCAATGACCCCGACAGTTGGTCGGCGGTAGTAAAGGCAACACCAGCGCTCTCATGGTCCGCCGCCACCACGAGCTCGTTCGTAATCAATTCCATCGACCGGGACGGTGGACGAGCAACCCCACGACCGGGCCCCAAATGTGGTCGGTGTGCGCAGGCCCGGGCAACGGGACTTGGCTGTACCTCGCGGCCGGCGAGGAACTGCCCGAGGTGCGGTGGTCGCAGAGCACGGCGAGTTCTAAGTGATCGCCGTGCGAGTCTCCGTCTTGGTGCGGTACGCCCGTCCCAGAGTTCGCAGTGCACTGCCAGTAGCGTCCATGAGGATGGCCAGGACCCTTCCGTTGAGGCGTCCGCCCTTGAGGCCGCATGTCCCGACGCACTGATGCAGTTCGGCGACCCGCTCGGCGCCGAGCACCTTGTCGACGCGTGGGTGCAGGAGCACCTCGCGCGCCGCGTACCCGTCGTGCGCTTCGAGGGCCTCTAGCGCGGTGCGGTGCAGGACGTCGTCGGCCAGCTGTTGATCGTGGGAACAGACAAGGACGCTCGCGGTGACGCCGAGGCGCGCCCGGTAGTGCGGTCGTTCGGGGTGCCCTTCGGCGGCGTCGTACAGGGCGAGGAGGTTCTCGATCGCGGTCGAGCAGTCAGTGGGGGCGGCGAGAAGCAACCTGAGGCAAGCGGCGACCTCGTGCTCCCAAGGTTCGCTGAGCTCGGCGTCGGCCAAGACCTCCCGGGCGGCCTTTGGGTCGCCTTTGAGCAGGTTGTCGATGACAGTGATCTGTCGTCCTTCGAACAGATGCAGCCCGATCCCGTTGTAGGCATGGACGAGGCGGGCGGCGTCGGCCCACCGGCCGGCGAGGGTCAGGGCCTTAGTGCCGTCGGTGAGTAGCTGGAGCCAGACGAACGTCACGAGTTCCTGCCGTTCGGTGGCCGGCCCGTGGAGGGTCGACAGGGGCAGGGTGCGGTCATCGACGGTGACGTCGGTGTTGTGCTGCACGCCGCGCAGCAGACTGACCAGGATGGTCAGGGCCGTGTCGCCGTCGGCGGCGCGCATTCGCAGCCGGGCGAGGTTGGTCGCTGGTCCGAGCAGTAGTGGTGCGTCGGCGTAGGCGACGGGTCGGTCGTGGCTGAGGTAGGTGTCCAGGTGCTGGTGGCAGAGGTCCTCGGCGAGGGCTGCGTCGCGGCAGTCGGAGGCGATGAGTGCGGCGAGGTTGAGCAGCGCGGCGGCGCTCTCTGCGGTCTCACGGTCGGGGGGCGCGTCGCGCAGGTTCTTGGCCTGGTCGGCGATGTCCGCGACGCGTTCTGGCAGGGGTGGGCAGGCGGGCCGGGCCCAGGCCACGAGTGGGAAGCGACGGACAGCGGCGTCGAATTCCATCGTGGTGTGCGCGCCGGCGGCAGGCGTGGTGCCCGTCGGTGTGGTCAAGAGTTGTCTCCGGGGAGCAGGGCGTGGACGGCTGCACCGGCGAGGGCGGTCTGGGCGCCGACGGACAGGTCCAGGCGGTTCCAGTGGAAGATCACGACCTGGGCCAGCACCGAGCGCAGGCCACGTTGTAGGTGCCCGGTGCTGGCCAGGTCCGCCAGCTGAGACCCCGCGGCCTGGAAAGCGGTCATCCACAGTTCCAGGTGATCGCCGACGATCAAAGCGAGCTCGGCCGGGTCGGGGTGGGCCAGCAGGTGCGGGCGCAGCGCCTCGGCGAGGTGGCGCACCTCCTCGGCCCTTTCGACCGGGACCGGCGGGCGCAGGGCGGCGACCTTGGCGAACATGTCCCCGGTCTCGAACATGTCCAGGCGCGCACCACGGGCCAGGCCAGCCAGGGCGAGAACCGACGTCTCCCTCGAGCCCAGACCTTTCGGCCCGGCGCGGTGAGCCAGGACGCCACGGGTGTCGGCGCAGAACAGGTCGTGCACACAGATCGCCGCTGCGGCACCGCCGAAGGCCGTCGTCTCGGGCTCGTACACCGACCACGTCCACTCCGCGATCACGCCGTCGGCCCGCAGCACGTCCAGGGAGCGAGCGAGCGCGGCCCGGTCGGCGTCCAGCAGACGGATGCGCCACCCGGGAGGCTTGTTCAGGAACCACCATCCCAGATGGGCGCCGTCCTGCCCGAGGTCGTCGAGCGCGCGAGCAACCTCATCGCGCGCAGCATCACTGGGCAGGGAGATGTTGGCCTGGGTCCACCGGGAGTCACCGCTCGGGGTTAGGGCTGCCAGGCCAGCGGTGGTGTATGCGTCCACAGCATCGGCGAGCACGTCGGAGGCGATGCCGTGCCGATCGGCCGCCTCGGGCACTGATGCGGTCAGGGCGTCCATGACCGCGGCAGCCAGGGGTTCGGAGCGGGTCAGCTGATCAGCAGGCATGCGTCCCATCCAGAGGTAGGTGGTCGGTGGTGGTGCAGGGTCGAGGCGGCCAGGTCGACACCGGAGCGCCCGGTCAGGAAGCTCCGATCGCCGCCGCCCTCGCCGGGGGAGTCGGCGCCGTCGATGGTGGCGCTGCGGGCCAGGTACGGCGCGACGGCGGTCAAGCGGTCGGCGATCGTGGTGTCGATGGCGTCCAGCGCGGCGCGGTAGGCGGTTTGGTGCAGGCCCGCGATCCCGTGGCAAAGGCCCGGGTCGGTGAGCCGCTCGATCTGCTCGCTGGTCAGTGCGGAGGCGATCGCCGCCTCGGCCGTGGCGCGTCGGGTGTGGTCGCCGGTGGCGATGGCGCCGATCTGGATGGCGCGGGCGATCCCGGGGGCGCCATAGCACCACGACACGCGGGGCGGGTGCGAGTCGGTGGGTCGTCCAGTGCGCAGCTCGTCGCGGGTGAGCCACTGCGGCCACCAGGTGCCGCGCGGGCCGTTCTGACGCCACTGGTCGAACCAGTTCAGGAGTGCCGCGATCGCGTCGAGCTGCCCGTCCACGATGATCCCTCGGCGGGCCGCGGTGCCGAGCAGAGCCAGGAGCGCTGCGGCGCCGTGAGCCATGCCGAGGTTCGCGTGCCCGCCCGGGGTGGGCGCGGAAGGGTCGGGGTCGTGGTCTACCCACCACCCGGGCAGCATGATGTCGTCTCGGATCCGTGGCTGGGCCAAGTCGACGACGTAGTGCAGGACGTCGGCCAGGACGTCGCTGCTGGGACGCCGTAGGAGCAGTAGGGCGCCGAGCCCGGTGAGCCCGTGGAACAGGTCGTACTCGGCGAACTCGGGTGCCGCGTCGGAGGCGGAGCGGTGTGCGGCGGCGTCCAGCCGGGCCCGGACGATCCGGGACACGAGGTCGTCGAGCCGGCTCAGGGTGGCTTGGCCGCGTGGGCGCCCGTCCGCCTGTGCGGTGTGCAGGATGAACGTCAGAGCGGGCGCGCCGTAGAACAGCCCGGTGTGCTGGGCGGCGTCGACCGGTGTCGTCGCAAGGGCGCGCAGGCCCGCTCGGGCCTGGTCCCAGGTCGCTGCCCCGGTCATCGCGTGCTCGATAGATAGCAGGACCAGACCGGCACTGTCCTCGGCCAGCGACTGCGACGAGACCCCGGGCGAGGTATGGGCGGTGGTCTGATTTAGGATCGGGGCGCTCATCGGTGTACCCCGGCCCTCTCAAGTGCGACGAGCCGTTGGGCGGCCCGGCGTGCGATCAGACGAGTGGTCCGCTCCGTGTCCGGGTCGACACCCAGGGCGCGGGCGTGGTGGTCGCGCCACAGCGCTTGGACTACGGTGCCGAGCACGGGGCCGCTGGTGGCCGTCAGGGTCCGGTAGGTGGTCAGGGCGGTTCGTCGGGTCGCCCAGGCGTCGGCGACGGTGTCGCCCCCCGCTGCGCGTAGCTGCTTGTGCTCGTCCGTCGGGTCCGCGAACGAAAACGCGGCTTCGACAGCGTCCCGGTCGAGCTTGCCCGGGGTGTGCGGGACCGTGTCCAGCACGAGCCGGTATCCGGCCGCAGTGCCGCCGGTCAGGTCGGTGGCCAGTGCGACGAACGAGGCCGCCGCCAGACCCTGCCCGGATACCGGAGTGTCGCGGGCGAGGCGGATCTGTTCGACGCTCGCCAGCGCGTCGGCAGCGGAGACGTCGTAGGCCGCCTGCAATGCGGGTCCGGTGCCGAAGACGCCGGTCCGCGGGTGATGGGCGTGCAGGCTTGCCTCGCACGGCAGCCCCGCAGCAGCCACGTCCTCCAGGACTCGGACGACAACCGGCAGCACCTCCGAGGCCGCCAAGGGGTCGCCCAGATCGAGGGTCATCTGCAGGTACTGGTCGCGCTCGGGCAGGACCAGGTCCCGCAACCGGGTGAACCACCAGCGGTGCGGGTGCGTGGCAGCCACCTCGCGGGCCAGGCGAGGCAGATGGTCGGTGATGAGCTGGTCGAACCGCGCAGGACTGCCCGCGATCCGCACCGCGACCACCCCCTCACTCAGCAGACCCCTCGGAGGGCGGCCAGGAGCGGGCCGGCTCACCGAGGCCAGTCCCGTAGCGGTGCGGTCTGGGACTGCGCGATCCGTGGCGCCGCGGAGCATGTTGGGTGGGAGGCGGTCGGGCGGGTCCTTGGGCGTCATTGGTGCCACGACCTCGGCAGGGCGTCCGAGCCACCCATCACCGTCAGGGATCTGCTCGTGGAACTCGACGACGTCCTTGCCCGCGGTCAGGTGCTCCAGCAGGTGCCGGTCCAGCGGCTGGTCCAAGTCCAGCGGTAGGTGCGTGCCGTCCTGTGCCAGCACGACCCGCGCCGGCACCCGGTGGCGAGTACGCCAGGCGTCGAACCGGTCCCACCACGAGCCGCGCCCGCTGCGCTGCTCGTGGTTTTGCTTGGTGAGCTGGCCGGTGTGCAGGATCCAGCGGGCAGGGGCGAGGATCGTGCGTCCGTACCGCAAGCGCGGAGTGTGGTCCAGGGTGCGGGCGGCTCCGAAGTCGAAAGGGCGGAACACGATCGATCGCGCGTCGGAGACCTCGGCAAGGAACCGCACCAGCGGCGGCGTGCGTGAGGTCAGCTCCAGGGCGTGCGGGAACACCGGCACGACCCGGCGCCCGGTCGAGGCCTGCACGAGGTAGAGCTGCTCGTCGTCACCGGTCACAGCCAGGTCGTGCATGCCGATGCGGGTGGCGGGGCCGTCGTAGTGCTCGTCGAGGACGATCACGTGATCGGTCAGGACTGGTACGCGAACCACATTGTCGGCGCTCTCTCGCCGCGGCCGGAAGACCAGCTGCGCCACGACCGGCCGGTCGGGCGCGGCCGCAGGCTGGCGGACGTGGCGCGCCAGGTTGTCCTGGCCGACGGGGTCGAGCAGGTGAGCGAACCGACCGGTCATCGTGGTGCACGACTCCGGTGCCGCGGTGACCAGCAGCCGGAAGTCTCCACGCGACAGCGCGTCCGGTGACGAGGTGTGGATCGTGAAACCGAGCTCGCACCGGGCCGGGGGTACCGCGGTCTGCGGGTCGCCGACGGTGAGCGCGGCGACGTCGGCCTCGGTCAGGACGACCTCGTCCGTGCCGTCCAGGGCGGCGCGGTGCAGGCGGTTGAGCACGACGGAGTCACGGTCGGTGATCTGCCGCCATGCCGGCCGTGTCCGGGGCGCGCCGAGGAAGCCGGTCGGGTAGCCGAGGCCGGCGTCGGAGAGAAGGTCGGTGACCGGGACCGGGGTCGCGGTGCCGTAGCGGGCACGGAACCGGGCGTGGTAGTCGAGCCAGCGCACCGCACCGAACGGCTCGGTCGACAGCCGCAGCAGCACCGACGCGGCGCGCTCGGCCTCCCGCACCGCCGACGCCGGGAGTGTGAAGGCGCCTTCGAAGCGCGTGTCGATCGCGATCAGCGTGGTTGCCTCCGGGGTGACCTCACGCATCTGAGCGGTCAGTGCTTCACGGCGCCTGGCTGTGCCGCCGTCGGGCGCGTTGTACTCGTCGAGCAGTTCCCCAATGCGAGCCAACGCTGCCCGGGCCGGCGCCCCTACGGCTTCGGCGAGCGAGAGGAGATCGTCCAGACCGTCGCCGGACGTGGAGGCCGGGACGGCGGAAGAGATGAGGAACCCCCGGTCGATGAGGGTGTCCAGCAGGACGCGCAGCCGGGTGCGGCGGACCTCGTCGGCCTGGGTCGCCCGCGCGAGCCGTTCGGTCAGAGCTGTCAGTGCGACGGGTTCGCGGGCGGTCGTCAGTGCAGCGCGCACCAGAGGCGTGGCACGGATCGACACGTCTCGTAGCGTGGTTCCCCGACCGTCCCCGACCAGCCGCGGCTCGAGCAGGATCCGGCCATCACGCTCGACGGCAAGCGGGTTCGCGGTGACCATCAGCCGCGCGGAGAGATCGGTGCCGCCCGCCAGGCCGGCAGCGGTCAGGCGGAGCCATTCAGCATCCGGCCGCGCAACCGGTCGCCAGGCCGCGAAATCCTGTGAGGCGGTGAGACCTGAGGCGGAGGAGGCGGAGTTCGGTACGGCGGTAGTGACGCCGGCGAATAGCCCAAACGGGGTGCAGCGTTGCTGCCACCGGATCACGTAGGTCGCCAGACTGCGCACGGCGCGCCGCATCACACGAGGCTCGGCGGCACGAGAACCAACAGCATCGGGTAGGACAGTGCCGGAAGCGTCGATGACAGGCGTGGCCAGTAGCGTCGTGATCCGCTGGGTCAGGGCTGGACTGGCGACCGTGACCGCCTCACGAAGCCCGTCGTGAGCCCAGGCTGTGGCCAGCCAGCCCAGCAGGTCGGGCGTGGGAGCCGTGGCGAGGTCAAGTCCGGCAGGGTCAGGCAGGTCAGTGGGGGCGGTGGATGCCCGTACGAGCAGCGGGCCGGTGTTGCGCAGTCGCGTGGGCATCGGGCATCCCTCCAGGATCAGGCTGGTGGCGCACCCGTACGGGTACGCCACCAGCGGGTGCAGGTCAGAACGGCGTGTTCTTGCCCGTCGTGCAGGCGCTGTTCGAGCAGGAGCTGCCACATCCGTCACTCGTGGAGCACATCGTGGCCACCAGCGGGGTCGTGGACTCGATCACGCGTAGGTCGAGCTCGAAGTCGTCATCGAGCAGAGCCGAGTCCAGGCTCAGCGCCGGGGCATCTAGCGTCAGGGGCGGGGTCATGCAGTGTCCTCCTTGGAGTGGTGGTGTCGTGCTCGGCGTCCTGGCCGGTCAGGACTCGGTCGGCCAGGAGATTGTGATGACGCCCCGCGCCTTGCGGAGATGCGTCGCGCCTCGCGGTGTGACGGTCAGGTTCGCGCCGTCGGGCCAGTAGGCGATGTCGGCGTTGTCCGGCCGTCCGGCCTCGTCCCAGGCCTGGACCTGGGCGTTGAGGCGCTCGGCGGCCTGGTCAGCGTGCGGTCCCCAGGCGCGGGCACCGAACTCGACGCCGCTGCCGTCCAGGGGTCGGATCGCCAGGTAGGCGAACGAGTCGCCGACCGCGGTCCCAAATGGGAACCAGGTCTGAGCCTGCTGCCCGGCAAGTTCGGTATCCGGGTCGGCGTTGATCCGGCAGAACCCGTCCAGGAAAGACGCGTACCACAGGTGCAGGCCGGAGAACTCCTGACCGTGGGCCAGCGGCACCCCCGACCATGTCTCGACCACGGGGGTAGCCAGGACGCCGTCTAGCAGGTGCGGCTGGTCCGGCACCTCGTCGTCGAACCGGAGCGTCAAGAACCCACCGGCCGGATCAGGCAGGTGCAGCGCGTGCTCGTCGTGTCCGCCGATACCCTGCATCGGCACGAACCCACCAGGTTCGGCAGCCTCGGAGACGAGGTGGTCCCCGTCCCAGCGCAGCGCTACGGTCCGGGTCACCGACCGCATCCGTAGCGGCACCACCAGCCGCCCTCCCTCCGCGAGCTGCTCCAGCCAGGCCGGGGCGATGTCCCATGCGCCGACCGTCACCAGGATCGCGTCGAACGGGCCCTCGCCTTCCACCGGAAGCTCACCGTCCCCGGTCACGACCGTCACCCGGTCGCCGTATCCGGTCGCAGACAGGTACTCGGTTGCGCGATCGGTGACCCACGGGTCGATGTCGATGCTCACCACTGACCCTGCCTCGCCCACGACCTCGGCCAGCAGCGCCGCGTTGTACCCGCCGCTGCCGATCTCCAGCACGCGGGCATCAGGACCAACCTGCGCGAGTTCGATCATCCGGCCCTGTAATGACGCAGCTGACACCGACGATGTGGCCGCGCCATGCTCCTCACGCCGGGTGATCACAGGCCGATCCGGCGCGTATGCGTCCGTCAGCGGCGTGCCCTCGGGCACGAACGCTTCCCTCGGCACCGTGCGCAGCGCGCCAAGCACCGCAGGCGACGTCAAGTGGCCCTCCAACCAGGCCACCATCGCCTCGCGGGCGGAGCGCGCGTCGTCGGTCGTGCGGGTCGTGTCGGTCGTCAGATTCATCCTCATCCTTCGATCGGGGCCGGGGCCGGGGCGGTCGCCAAGGCCGGGTGCTGCTGAGTGTGGTGGGCACCGGACGGGCTGGCCACTGCGTGTGGCGCACTTGACTTCAGGCTTGTCGGAAGGCGGCTTCCTCGGGTCAGCCACCATGCGGGGCCCTCATCGCGCGCGGATGTGACCGTGGTGAGGGTCATGCGGCGACGCCTCCGCGCGCGGTGAGCGCGTCGCGCACGTATTTGTGTGCGAGGGCGACCACGGCGTCGGTTGTCAGGTGCGTGGTTTCGATGGTCTGCACGAGTGCGCCCTGGCCGGCGATGTGCTGGGCGGCCTCGCGGTGGTACGCAGCCTCTTCCTGGCTGGAAGCACGTTGGTCTTGGTATCGGTTGTGCGTCCCGCGTCGAGTTAAGCGCCTTCGAATGACTTCGTCGTCGGCCGTGAGGGCGAGAAGGAGATCAGGTGGGCGGACCGGCTGGTTGAGGGCACGGAGGTAGGCGGGATCCACGCGGTCCAGGCGTTGCATGACCAGGCCCGAGGCGATGTACCGGTCGGTGATCACGATCGCCCCGGCCGTGAGGCGCGGTTCGATCTCGTGGGCGAGGTGATGATGCCGGTCGGCGGTATAGAGGCAAGCGAGAGTGGCGCCGTCAGCGGTGTTCGTCATTGTGCGTGCGAGCGATCCGATAGGCCCGTCTGAGGGTTCAGCCGTCCGGTGCACTGTGTGGCCGTCGTCTGTCAGGCGGATTGTGAGCGCCCGGGTAAGAGTGGACTTGCCCACGCCGCTGGGTCCGTCGACCGCGACGAACAATCCCGCGCTCATCGGCGTGCTCACGGCAGGTCATGTGAGGTCATGGCCGCTTCGTGTCCCGTGTCTTGGTTGTGCTCAGGATGATGAGCAGGGCAGTCGGGCACGAGAAGTCGTACAGGGACCGGCACGATTGCCTCCTTGGGCGCAACTGAATGTCGACGCACGCCGGATTGGCACGCGTGCACGGCCACTGTGCGTCGATTCGACTCTGCGGGGGAGGGCATTCTGAGCGACCCGATCCGGCATTCTGGGCTAGGCCTCCCGGCGCCCGACGCCGGTCGCTATTCTGAGTGTTGGCCTTCATCTTCAGGGGAAGCGCGAGAGGGGGAAACCGTGGCCAACGAGCATTTGCGTCGGCTCAGGGAAGCGATGCCGTCGCCGTCGGGCAGCGGCTTGCCCATGACACGTGCAGAGCTTGCTGCGGCGGTGAACCAGTACATCTGGGCGACGACCGGCGAGGAATGCCACCTCGATGCCGACACCCTCGCCCGGTACGAGCGCGGGCAGCTCCGATGGCCTTGTGCCATGTATCGCGATGGGCTTCGTGCCGTCCTGGGTGTCGACACCGATGCCGGCCTCGGGTTCTTCCGGACGCGACGGGGGAGGAGCGCGATCCCTGACCTCAGCGCGTGGGTCGCTAGCTGGCCCGCCCCGCGTGATGTCGGCGAACTGCCAAATCCTGGCACGGGGATGGACGCGCTCCGCCGCGCAGTCCTGTCGCACACCTCGACCAAGTTAGTCCCAACTGACGCCCCTGACTCATCTGCTCCGGTGCGTCAACATGTGGCGACCGCATTCGAGGCATATCAGGCCGGCCGCTATGAGAACGCCGCGTACCACGCCTCCGCCGCGCTCGTTTCGATAGATCCGGAACCTGCGATGGCTGATGCCACCGACCCGCGCGTGATCGCGCTTGCCTGCCAGATCGCGGCGATCGTGCTGAGCAAGGCCAAGCACACTGATCTTTCCCGGCTTGTTGCCGATCGAGGCGTGACCGCCGCCGAGGCAGCGGGCGATCCATGCCTGCGACTGTCCCTCGTACGCACGGCTGCCTTCACGAAGGCCGCCTCCGGGGATCGCGCCGACGCCCTTGCCACAATCGCCACAGTAGCCCGCGACTTCGAGCCTCTGATGGGCAAGACACCGCTGTCGGCGTCGGTCTACGGCACGATGCTCCTGACCGGCGCGATGCTGGCGGCTGGTCAAGGCGATCACGCTGGCGCCGGCGATTACCTTGATGAGGCCCAGAACGCTGCGCAGGTCACGGGTACCGATCGGAACGACCTGTGGACCGCCTTCGGGCCATCCAATGTCGCGATTCACCGGACCAACGTTGCAGCCGCGGTAGGAGACATGGATACCGCCCTGGCGACCGGCGCACTGCTGCGAATAGAACACCTGCCGATAGAACGGCGGGTACGCCTTCATCTCGACGTTGCTCGGGCTAGCCTCGCGGTCGGTGACCGTGAGGACGCGCTCGCAACGCTCGTCCGGGCAGAGATGGTGGCGCCCTCGCAGGTTCGCCACCACCAGATCACGCGCTGCATCGTTACCCAGCTGATCTCAAGCGCCCCACGGCGCCCTGGGGCCGAGCTCAGCCGCATGGCCGACTTGGCTGGTGTTCCCATCACCCCGGCCTGACGGTATATCCAGTCCTTGACTGTCCTCGGCGGCGTGCTGGCGGCAATTTGTGCCTCCCGGCTACGACACGACGAGACGCCGGGTGAAGCCCGCGTCCACGAGCCGGTCGTACGCAGCCTGCACCGCTGTAGGAACCTGGACCGGCACCGCGAACCCGGCCTCGGCATACACCCACAGGCGCTGCGTGTCGCCGACGAGCATGTTCAGCACCCGCTCCGGGTCACCGATGGACTCGATGTATTCCTCCAGCTCCAGCCAGCGTGCCGAGCACACTAGATCGAGCTCGGGCCAGACTTTGCGGGCGGTCGCCCACGCGCGTCGTTGCTGGTACGGCTTGCTGATGATCGTTGCCGACGATGCTTTCACGTCATGCGCAGCTAATAGATCACGCGTGAACGTGAAGTTCTCGCTGGTATTGACCGCCCTCGGTTCGATGATGATCGCCTTCTGCGGGACACCGAATTCCTGAGCTCGCTCAGCGAAATGCGTCGCCTCGCCGCGCGGGAACCGCTCGACCGTCGTTGGTGCATTCGCTCCCGTGAACACCACGGTCGGGAAGCGCCCCTTCTGAAAGAGGTCGGCGGTGTGCTCAGCCACCCCGATGTCGTGGCTGCCCAGGCCGATCCCGATGTCTGTCGACCGACCCTCGTCAGGTACTTGGTGAAAGTCCCACAGGACCTGAGCGTCCTGCATCACGCTGGTGGAAAACATGGCGGTCAGTCTGGCATGCCGCCAGCACATGCAGAGGGTGTGTTTCGGGCCAAGGACTACTCGGCCAAGACGTTCACGCCTCGGTCATGTGACACGGTGCGCCAGATTGCCGTCCGGCAATCTGGCACCCAGGGCTGCGCTTGTGTGACCGGGGTCACTACTCTGAGCGGACGGCTCGCCGGGGGTGGTCTGCCATGGGTGGGCGGGTCCGGATCGAGGAATGTGAGGTGGTCGATGTCGAACGTGCGGCTGCGACGTCGTCGTGAATTGACTCTTTCACCTTCTGGCAGTGGTCACCCGATGACCCGTGCAGAGCTTGCCGAGGCCGTCAACCAGTACCTCTGGAAGACGACAGGCAAAGACCTCCACCTCAGCGTAGATACGTTGCGTCGCTACGAGCACGGGCAGATCCGTTGGCCGGGTGGCATGTACCGGGAAGCACTTCGCGTGGTCCTCGGCGTCGAGACAGATGCTGACCTCGGATTCGTTCCTACACCCCGTGGCAGGACTGCCGTGCGGAAGAATTCGGCGTTTCAGGTCGGCGAAGCCAACCTTCCAGGTGAATTGATCCATCACGCCGGCGATGCCAGGCCATCACCGGCTACTCCACCTATGCCATCCGGCGCCTGGGCGACGATGCCCTTGGGCGTCGTCGCGGCGTCATCTACCCACCGAAGTCCGACAGCCCCCAAAGGTGAGGCTGATGCGGGTCCCGCGGCCGATGAGGCTGCTCGGGAATCGTGGTGGCACCTTGCGACGGCGACGGCGGCAATCGACCCGACGGGAATTGCGACTGTGCACGACGAGATAGTGCGCCTGGCGCGCCAGTACGACATTCTTCCTCCAGCCAAGGTGCTGGTTGATGCTCGCGGTACGCGTGACCTGGCCTATGGTCTGCTCGAGCAGACGCGCCGGCCGGCGCAGCTGACGAGCCTCAACCTTGACGCTGGAATCTCCTGCGCCCTGCTGGCAGTGGCGAGCTTCGATCTAGGACAGCCCGAAGCCTCGGTGGCTCAAGCGCGTGCAGCAGCCAAGTACGCGGACGTCATCGGGCACGCCGGGCTGAAGGCATGGTCGACCGGCCACCTGAGCCTGGTGGCCTATTGGTCCGGCAATCCACGTGACGCTGTGCGTATCGCAGATCTGGCTCTTGCCGCTGCTCCGGACGGAAGCGCGAGCGCACGCCTACACGCTGTGCGGGCTCGCGCCTGGGCCTTGATAGGCGACCAGCGTGAGGTCGCTGACTCGTTGCAACGTGCCGATGAAGCCCTGGCCTCCTCTGATGGAACCGAAGAAGTACACGACGAGATCGGCGGTGAATTCGGCTGGGGGCTCACGCGCAACGCGATGTGCGCGGGGACTGCGCTCGTGACGGTCGGCGACGCCGTTGAGGGTGCTGACCGTCTCCGCGAGACAATCGCAGCAGCTCCTGGCACGGTCTCGGGCCACCTTGTCAGGCGGTCTCGGATTGATCTTGCGTCCGCCGAGCTAGCCGCTGAGCGCTTCGATGCCGCGGTCGACCAGCTGCGGTACATCTGGTCTACGCCCGTGGACCAACGTCGAGTAGGGCTTACCGGTCGCCTTGATCGCGTCCAGAATGCTCTGGGCCATCCGAGATGGAAGAAGTACCAGCCCGCACACGCTCTGAAAGACCAGATCACAGCGTTCACCGGGGAAGCTGATGATCACCGCTCGCTACTTCTCGCGGGTGGCGTCGCCTCCGGTGCGATCGCTCCATAGCGTGACCAGGTGTTCCTCGCGGGCAGGGTTCATACCGTGCTCGTCCTGTCGTGGGTGATACACCGGCTGTTGCTTCTGGTAGCCGGCCCAGGTGTCGAGGACGGTCTCTCGCAGGGGCCTGCACGTGAACCCGGCTGCCGCCGCCTTAGAGCCGTTGACCTGCCACGTCCCGAGGTTGGTGCGCCACAGGGGGATCTCCGTCCACTGGCGTACCCCCTGTTCGATGAGCCACGCGTCGTTCGCGTGGACCGGAGTCGCCTCTCCCTCGGTGGCTTCGAGGCATGCATCGATCAGATCGCCGTAGGTGGCGTGGCCGAACGGAGCTGTCAGGTTGTATATGCCGGGTCGCGCCGCCGCGATCTGGTCCAGGGCAAAACGCGCGACATCGCGTACGTCGACCGGCTGAATCCTGGGATCACGGGGAGGCAGCAGCCACGCCGCGTCGCGCTGCGCATGCTCGAAGAGCGACAGCATTCGACCGGTGTACTCCCCGGGACCGAGGATTACCCCGGGGCGCAGGATCAGGGCACCTCCTGGCGCAGCCGCCGCTGCGAGCTCACATCCCGCCTTAAGAGTTCCGTACTGGAAAGGCCCGGGCAGCCCGGCCACATCCGGGTCCGACTCACGCGCGTCCATGCGCGTCGGCCACAAGTCATCCGACTCCTCAACGGGACGATCCGGCCAGTCTCGGTACGCCGACACCGTCGACAGCAGCACATAGAGACCCGCGCTGTCACCAAGTTCCGCAAGCGCCTGGTTCACGTCCCCCGGTTCGTAGGCGGAGGTGTCGACGGTCGCGTCCCACGGTCCGCTTTCGCTCAGCCGCCGAAGATCATCCGCGCTCCTACGGTCACCAGTGACGTGCTCGACACCTTCAGGTGGCAGACCGCTGCGACCGCGGGTCAACGACGTCACCTCCCATCCCCGGGCGAGCGCGCTCTGCGCGAGTTCACGACCAAGGAACCAGGTGCCGCCGAGGATGAGGATGCGCATGGCCGCGATCGTGCCTGACAGCACCGCTTGAGCACCAGGCATGCGACTGATGTGTCCACACCCTGATACACCGAGGCCGCCCTGCCTGGTGGGCGCTCTTGCCGTTTAGGCTCTCAGCAAGTTTCGCGACGCCCACCATGCTTGCGGAACCCAGTCGGGACGCACGGGACAACAGACGTCAGCGGCCCGGCGATGGAGGCAGCACTTCGATTGGAGAACCGACAGCGTGGGCTTTGTGGATGATGCGGCATTGATTCTCGACGACCTGGTCGCCCTGCGGCGGCGGATCCATCAGCACCCCGAGGTCGGACTGCATCTGCCGAGAACGCAGGCGGCGGTACTGGAGGCGCTGGACGGGCTGCCGCTGGAGATCACAGTCGGTGCAGGGCTCAGCTCGGTGGTCGCCGTGCTGCGTGGGGTTCTCCAGGGATCAACCGAGCAGGGGCCGACTGTGTTGCTGCGCGGAGACATGGACGGTCTGCCGATCATGGAGGACTCGGGTGAGCCGTTCGCCGCGACCACCGGCACGATGCACGCGTGCGGGCACGATCTGCACGTGGCCGGCCTGGTCGGTGCCGCGCGTCTGCTCAGCGCAAGGAAGAGCGAGCTCGCGGGCAATGTCGTCTTCATGTTCCAGCCCGGCGAAGAGGGACCCGGAGGAGCACTCCCGATGATCGAAGAAGGCGTCCTGGACGCGGCCGGCGCGGCCGTCGATGCGGCGTTTGGCATCCATGTCACCGGCCTGTACAACAAGGGTCTCTTTGTCTCCAAAGCGGGCCCCGCCTGGGCAGGCAACAGCGTCCTGAACGTGACCGTTCACGGCCGGGGTGGTCACGGCTCCTCACCATGGATGTCAGTCGACCCGGTGACGGTCGCGGCCGAGATCGTCATGGCGCTCCAGTCGTACACGACCCGGCGGATCAACGTGTTCGACCCGGTGGTTATCACGGTCGGTGAGCTGCACGCGGGAACGGCGTCCAACGTCATCCCGTCCACCGCTCGGCTCGTAGCGTCCGTGCGCACCCTGTCGCACGCATCGCTGGAACAGCTGGCTGTCGAACTGCCACGGCTCGTCGCAGGCGTTGCGGACGCGCACGGCTGCACGGCCGACGTCAGCTTCCAACCGGAATATCCGGTGACAGTGAACGACCCCGACATGTGGGACCACGCGAAGACCACCCTGGGCGGCATGTACGGGGCTGACCGGGTCTTCGAGCGGCCCAATCCGATCATGGGGGCCGAGGACTTCTCCTACGTCCTGGAGCGAGTGCCGGGGTGCTTCATCCAGCTCGGGGCTCGGCCCGACGACGTCCCAGCAGAGGATGCGCCCTCCAACCACTCCGCAGTCGTCAGGTTCGACGACTCCGTGCTCGGCGACCAGGCGGCGGCACTTGCGGAGCTGGCGGTCGTCGCCCTGACGAAATTGGCGGTCTCACTGCCCTAAGCGTGGCGCCCATCAGCGGCGTCGTCCCTGCACCTGGACTCGACTCGATGAGCGATCTGGTTTTGCTGCGATAGAAGAGAGGGCGACCGACTCAAGGGCTCGAAGGCGATTGCCGTCTGGTGCACCAACGTCAAGCAACGCGAGTTCGACTCTCAATCGCCACCATGTCACGCATCGAGGCAGGCATTCTGGCCCGTCAGTTCCGGCATTCTGACGCATCGGCTCCCCATCCGTGACGTCGGTCGTTACTGTGAGCGGTGCCGTCATCTCTATCTCCACGCGGTCCGTTCGAGGAGGAAGCTGTGGCCAACGGGCACTTGCGTCGACGTCGTGAAGCGACCTTGTCACCATCGGGCAGCGGCCTGCCGATGACGCGTGCCGAGTTGGCGGCCTCCGTGAATCAGTACGTCTGGAAGACGACAGGCAAGCACTGTCACCTGGACGTTGACACCCTTGCTCGCTACGAGCGCGGCCAAATCCGATGGCCTCGTGCCATGTACCGCGATGGTCTCCGTGCTGTCCTGGGCGTCGAGACCAATGCTGAGCTCGGGTTCTTCCCGACCCGGCGAGGCAAGACTGCGGTCCCGGGCGGTCCAGTACAGGCTGCCCGTCAGACTGTTGCCTCGGCTGAGTTGGCCGAGCCCGTGGATCGACGCCAATTTCTGCAGACGCTGACCGCTGCCAGCTTGAGCGTCTCCTTGGACGGTTTCGCTCGCGAGCTTGAGGTGCTTGCGCCAGCTCGGGTGGTGTCAGAGGCGGACATCGCACGCCTGCGATCGGTGGGTGAGTTCTTCACGTCGTGGGCTCACGTTCATGGTGGGCAGGAGCTCGGGCACGCCGTCTCTGCTGAGATGTCCTCTGCGGTGGATCTGCTCAAGACCTCGTGCCCGCCGCGGCTTCGACCGCACCTGTCGACGGCCGTGGGGCAGCTCGGGGTGGCGATGGGGTCCCTACTTTTCGATGCTCATCAGCACCAGCTAGCCGCGAGGATCCTGGCATTTGCGACGCAATGCGCGGAAGCCGGCAACGACTGGAACCTGCGGGCGAAGGCCCTTTCGTGGCGGGCACGCCAGGCGGTATGGATCGGCGATGTGAACGGGGGCCGGTCGCTCGCGCAACTCGGTCTGGTGCATGCTGATCGCCTCACCCCGACGGAGCGAGCGATGCTGCATACCGCGGTCGCCCGTGCCCAGGGTCGGCTCGGTGACGTGCAAGCCACGCTCCGTGCAATCGGAGCGGCCGACGATGCGTTCGCGGACGCCGACCCCGCAAACGACGTCCCTTGGATGACGTACTACGACCATGCCCAGCACTCCGGTGACACTGGCCATGCCCTGCACGAGCTAGCCGTTCACGGCGTAGAAGTCGAGGAGGCCACTAGCCGGCTCGCCACCGCAGTGGCCGAGCACCCCGACGCATATATCCGGTCGCGTGCGTTCTCCGGGTTCAAGCTGGCCGCTCTGACGATGCGCACCGGGGACCCGAATCAGGCAACCAAGATCGCTGAGGATGCGGTTCGTGATGCGGAAGGTGTTCGGTCTCTGCGCGTGAGGCGTACCGCATTGGAGATCGTCGCGCCCGCCCAGCGCCATCGCGCGAGTATCGACGTCGCTCGGCTGCTCATCTCCCTGGAGACCGTCGGGACTGCTGCATGACGACTATGCGTCAGGTGCTCGACCATGCATGCAGGGAAGTCGGGCTCTCGTCCGCCGGCGCGGTGCTTCTTCGTGACGGTGAGAACCAGGTCTACGGGCTGCCGGGCAAGGTCGTCGTCCGGATCAGCAAGCC
Organism: Promicromonospora vindobonensis; assembly: GCF_042685865.1. Taxonomy (NCBI): domain Bacteria; kingdom Bacillati; phylum Actinomycetota; class Actinomycetes; order Micrococcales; family Promicromonosporaceae; genus Promicromonospora; species Promicromonospora vindobonensis. The sequence continues at coordinate 2,875,931 of NZ_JBHUOG010000001.1, forward strand.
GGGGCAGGGGGGCGTCGCTGCGCGTGAGGTCTTCCTCGGCCGCTGGCTCAACGACAACGGTGTGCGTGCGGTCGAGCCGCTCCCGGTCCCGCAGCCGGTCGTTGTCGCAGGCCACCCCATCACGTTCTGGCAAGAGCTCGCGCCGCGGAAAGCCGGAACACCGCGGCAGGTTGCGCAAGCGCTGAAGCAGCTGCACGCTCTCCCGGTTCCCGATGAGTTCGCACAGCACAAAGTCGCACCGTTCGTCCGCCTGCACGAGCGGGTCACCTCTGCGCAATGGTTGTCCGACGACGACCACCGCTGGCTGCTTGCCCGGCTCGCTGAGCTCCTGGCTCGCTGGGAACGACGGCCTCTGGGCCTGCCCGAGGCAGTGATCCACGGAGACGCATGGGCCGGAAACGTCGTCGACGTCGACGGGCAGGGTGTCACCTTCATGGACCTTGAACGTTGCTCAGTCGGGCCGCCCGAGTGGGACCTGACATCCACAGCATGCAGGCTGACCAGCTTTGGCACCCTGACGGCGGCGAAGTACGCCGAGTACTGCGACGAGTACGGAAGCGATGTCACTCAATGGGAAGAGTTCGAGCTCTTCCGCGATATCCGGGAGCTACGAGTGACGTGCTTCGCCGTGTACGTCGCCCAGGGGCGTACGAACCTTCGTGACGACGCGCATGTCCGTGTGAACAGCCTGCGCGGCCGTAACGGACCGCGCCCCTGGGACTGGCAGCCGATCGAATGACGCGTGACTGTCCGTCGGATCCCGGCAGGTTGGCATGTCTGTGACTTCGGTGGACCAGGACCTCTCGGACGGGGAGGGGAGGACTGTGCACAACGAGCACCTGCGCCGTCGGCGTGAGGCGACCCCGTCGCCGTCGGGAAGCGGCCTGCCGATGACCAGGGCTGAGCTTGCCGCGGCGGTGAATGAGTACATCTGGAGCACCACAGGGGAGCGCCGACACCTCGATGTCGACACGCTCGCTCGGTACGAGCGGGGCCGGTCTCGTTGGCCGGGCTCGGTCTACCGTGCTGGGCTCCGCGCCGTCCTGGGCGTCGAGAGCGACGCCGACCTCGGGTTTCATCCCACGCGGCGGGGCCGTGGTTCGAGTCCGGCGACGATCGCGAAAGTCCAGGCCAAGCTGCCGGACGAGGCACCTAGCGGGTTGTTTGAGCGCCTCAAGCGTTTGGAGTCGGACTACGACAACCGGCCAGCGGGATTGCTCCTGGTCGACTCAGCTCGCCTGCTGTCGGAGGCAATGTCCCAGGACCGAGGCCCGGAGCGTGAACGGCTCGCTGGCGAGGCTCTGGCTGCGGCTCTGCTCGGCAAGATCGTCTGGGATGCATCGGCCCGCCGCGACAGTGTGGCTCCTCGGCGGTATTTTCAGCAGTCCGCGGAGGCAGCAGCAAGGGCCGGGGACAGGGTCGCCGAGGCCAGCGCGTGGCTGCGGACCTGCTACGTGGCGCTCTATAGCGACAAGGCCCCGCAAGACGGCCTGGCTCTAGCGCGGCGGACCGCGGACGTTGCCGCGAGGTCGAGCAAGGTCTTGGCCGGACTGGGGCTCCTGCATGCGGCAGAGGCGCTCGGGATGCTCGGGTCGGCGCGCGAGGCGATGCGAGCGCTGGCCGATGCCGAGAACCTCCTCCAGGCTGCGGCCCTCGATGACCCCGCTGCGCTCTGGTTCTCGCCCGATACGGTGGACCGGATGGCGGGATCGGTCTTCGTCTCTCTGGGGGATGGTCGGCGCGCCGAGCGGCGCCTCCAAGCAGCCGCGACCCGGACACCGGAAGGATCCAAGGCGCGGGCGATGGTCACCGCGAACCTCGCGCTGGCGTTGATCCGGCAGCGGCGCCCCGAAGAGGCCGCAGTCGTGCTGGGCGAAGCACTCGACGTTGTGGAGTCCACCCGTGGTGGTGGAGGAATGACGATCGCGTTTCAGGCCGGCCGCGAGCTTGCGCCGTGGCGGGACGTGGGCGAGGTAGCCGATATCCGCGAACGACTCCTGTCTCTGGGGGCCTCATGACCGGCAGCCCCCGACCGGAGCACGCCGACGTGGACCGGCAAAAGGGAGCACTGCGCCGCTTGGTGTGGAACCGGCTTGAGGACGCGGGAGTTGTCGAGCCAGGTGTCCATGGGCACATACCTGACTTCGAGGGAGCCGATGCTGCCGCGCACCGCCTGACTGGGCTCAAGGCGTGGACCACTGCCTCAGTGATCAAGGCGGTTCCGGATGCTGCGCAACGTCCCGTACGTGCCCTTGCTCTGGTGGCAGGGAAGTGCGTCTACATGGCCGTCCCACGACTGGCAGAGCCCCGTCCGTTCCTACTCCTGGACCCTGCTGTTATGCCGGGGCCGCGCGATGCGGCTGCTGACCGCCACGAAGCCGCACGCCTTGGGGAGCTGGTCGACGTCGGGCAGATGTCGCCTGTCGATCTCGTGGTGACCGGGAGTGTTGCTGTAGATGCGTCGGGTGGTCGGCTGGGCAAGGGTGCTGGCTACGGTGATATTGAGGTGGCACTGCTGACCGAAGCGGGAGTCATCGGGGACAAGACGACGATCGTCACTACCGTTCATGACCTGCAGGTTGTGGACACGGCAGTTCCTGAGGCAGGCCACGATTTCCATGTCGACCTGATCATCACGCCAACCCGCGTCATCAAGACCTCGACTCGAAAGCGCCCCGCGGACATTAACTGGGCGGTCTTACCCGCATCGATGATCCGTGAGATTCCGGTACTTGCCGCACGGCGTGCAACAGGCAGGTGACAATTCACATCCCCGCGATTCAGGCGCCCGCCCAGAACGTATTCACCTTCTACGGCGACCTGACGAAGCCCGACACAGAATGCCGGACTACTACTTTCTGAATGCCCTCCTGCAATGCAGGTGCGCTGGTCGATGGTGGATGCACTACCGATCATCGCGCGATCTGCCCGCCCTCGAGGCGTGACAGGCCGCCGCGCGAGGAGGCCCGATGAAGGACAACCCGCAGAGCACCATGCGCCGTCGCATGGTGGCACTGGACATCGATGGGACGCTCGTGCCCGATGGCACGACCAACCTTCCTGATGCGACGAAGGAGGTCGTGGCCGACGCTACTGCGGCGGGACATCCCGTGGTCCTGGCGACAGGTCGCTCGCTGGTCGGAGCATTGCCCATCGCCGTTGACCTCGGCTTGAACGGCTCCTGGATCGTGGTGTCCAACGGCGCCATGATCGCGCGGGTTGACGAGTCGGCGCCCGGCCGGTATCAAATCCACACCCGCCGAACACTCGTAGTCGAGCCGGTGCTCCGCCTCGCGCGCGCACTGTGTCCGACGGTGCGTATCGCGATCGAGAAAGTTGGATGGGGCTACCGCGTCTCGGAGATCTTCCCAAAGGGACGGATAAACGGCCGGCAGCTTGTCGTGAGCCAGCACGAGCTTGATCAAGGCGCAGCAACACGTGTCGTGCTCGCTGCACCGGACATCGCCGAGCTGCTACTGGAGCCGCTGTGTGCCCTCGGGGTCGTCGTCTACGCCGCTCCCCACGCACTGGACGTGACACCTCCCGGAACGTCGAAGGCAGCCGCGCTGGAATCCGTACGGATGATGCTGGACGTCGCGCCGGAGCGCACAATCTTCGTTGGTGATGGGATGAACGACTTACCTGCGATGGCGTGGGCCGCAGAGTCCCACGCCATGGGGCACGCGCCGAGCGCCGTACGAGCCGCCGCGGACCACGTCACCGGGACACTCGCCGAGCACGGCGCTGCGCTCGTGCTGCGGACCATGCTCGAGGGCCCCGTGACCAGCGGAGTGGCACAGTGACGGCCATCGCGTCGCCGGCGCCACTGGACGACCAAGTCCGTGCCGTCGTGGACGAACTGCACCCGCGCGCACCTTTCCGGCCTCGATCCCGCGCCGCGACCACTCCGGCTACGTATTAAGCACGGCCAACCCGAAAACGTAGCCGTTCCCGCGAAACCGGGAGCGCTCGAAGAGCTGGCGGGGTCAGCGAGCAGGCGCTGCTGATACCCGCCACCCCGGCCGGTGATGTGCCGGAGAAACCGTCACCGGCCGGGTCCCAGCACCCCCAGGAGATACGCAATGCCGACCTACCTGCACTATCCCGGCCACCAGAGGGCCAACCGCAGCGAGCCAGACCAATGTGCGAGCGTGCACCGCTCGATCGGGAGCGACCTGTGATCGCCACGCACAACCGTCTCGGGCAACGCGGTCTCGATGGCCAGCACGGGCAGCGCAGGCCGGATGATCCGGCGCAGTCGCTGGCGGACGGCGACCTCGCCAGGATGCTGCTCGCCGTCGAGCTGGCGATGACGACCACCCGGGGGTCCTGGGACGAGGTCACCGACGCGCTGCTGGCCGCCAAAAAGAGGCCGCTCGACCGGTCCGCGCGCGCCGACCTGTTCTACGGGGCCCCGGCGCTCACCTTTGTTCTGGACACGACAGGCGCCCAATACCGTGCGCGGTGGGCACACGAGCTCGCCGCACTGGACCAAATACTCGTGGAGCTGACCGCTGAGCGGTTCGAAGCCGTCAACGACCGGATTGAGGCGGGAGCACCGACGCACGGCAGCGAGTTCGACCTCATGACAGGTCTGACCGGGCTCGGGATGGTGCTGCTGCGCCGCGCCGTACACCAGCCCGCGCGCGGCACCGCGCTCGACGAGGCAGTCAGCGGGGCACTGTCAGGCGTCTTGTCCTACCTGGTCGACCGTTCAAAAGACCGCATTCTCTCGGAGGTGCTCCTCCCCGGGTGGTGGAGCGCCAGCGCCCCCCAGCCCACAACACCGGTGGGGGACAAACAACCGAATGGGTACGCGGATTTCGGGATGGCACGTGGCGGCGCGGGCATTCTTGCGTTCCTCGCAGCGAGCTACCGTGCCGGCTACGCAGTGCCGGGTCAGGCTGAGGCGATCCGGCACATCACCGGCTGGTACACGCGGTGGAGGCAGGAGACCCCCGACAAGGTGACCTGGTGGCCCCAGCAGCTGAGCCTGGACGAGCTCCGCACGGGGCGCGTGCACCAACCAGGCCCGTCAGAGCCAACGTGGGCGCACGGGACCCCGGGCATCGGCCGGGCGCTGCAGATGGCCGGAATCGCGTTGGGTGACGAGCGCGGCCGAGTCGTAGCTGAGGACGCCGTCGCGTCGTGCCTGACCCAGCGTGAACTAAACCGGCTCACCGAGCCTGACCTGTATGTCGGAACCGGGGGGATGTATCTGACAGTGCTGCGCGCCGCCGAGGATGCCGAAGCATTCATGGCCCTACACAGGCGAGGGCACTCGCTTGAGACCAGCCGCCTGGGCGTGGCTGCCGACGCAGTGTCTCGCACCAGCCGAGTCCTCCCGGACCCAGACGACACCGAGTTCTTGTGGGGGCGATTCGGAACACGCCTAGTCTTCGAGTCACTACGCACCCGGGCGGCCCCGGTCTCCGGCGCCGACGGCGTCCTCGGGATCGGATGGGCCGAATGACCGGCACGGTCATCTACCTACCCACCGCCGACAAACTGACTGACCCGACCCCGGTATCCCCCGGTCCGACGCCTGATGCAGCGGACGTCGCGGGGTGGTCCCAGCTCGATGTTCTGTTCCCCGAGACGGACTGCGCCAGCGGGCCGGACGTTGTGGCCGTGATCCTAGACGGGCTGTGCGCTCACCGAGGGGGTCGCTGGTGGTTCCTGAACCACGACAAGGGCTGGCGCGTCTACCTCCAAGATCTCCTGGTGGAGGAGGCGATACTCGTGCTGAACCGGCCCGGGGCACTCGACAACCCAGTGCCCTGGACCGCAACGTCCCCACCTACACCCGAACCTCGCCTGACCAGGCCACGGTCGACACAACCCAAGTACGACGCAGACCGGCGCCGTGCACTCATGGACCTGCACTGCGCGGACAGTCGGGGGGTCCTGGACTACGCGCGCGACCGGCCGCTGCTGGCGCCGCGGCACATCGCCGGGATCTTGACCACGGTGATATGCCGCGCAGCGGGCTTGAGCGACGCACAGACCGCCGACTTCGTCGATGAGCACTGGCTTGGGGCGGCACCGTTGGCAGAGCCGGCCCGGATCCGGGCTCATGGCCTGACCGAGATGCTCAGTGCCCTCCTGCGTACGCCCGCTGCGGCGCTCCTGGATCTTGACCCGTACGCGGCCCGTTGGGCAGCAGAGCTCACCCACGCGGCCACTCGGCTAGGCGCTACCAACCAGGGCTTCCTCCCGACCCCGCGCACGGCGGTGCCTGAGGCGCTGCGTCTCGACCTTCGTCTAGTAGTAGCAGCGCAATGGAACCGGCTCGGTTTCTCACCGACCGACCAGCAGATCCTGGCCGTCGCTATCCGCAACGCATTGTGGTCCCAGGAGAGACGATGACGACCCAGTCCCGATCAGCGGTTTCGCTCCCTGATATGAGCAGACTGCGGGGCGCACCGCGGGCTCACGGTTCGATCGACAAAGCTGGCCTGGCTTCGGTCACCCGGCTGCTCCCGCTGGTCGCCCGCCCGCGTCCGCACATCGGGCCGTTGACACGACGCATCGACGCCGTCGACCAGATGTCTCGGGAAGCCCATGCGGTCCGCGACCCGGTCGAGGCGGTCGTGACTGCGACCCGGGCCCTCGGCCGGGCCGCGATGGTCGCCGAGGACTGCGGGGCGCTCGACCTGGCGCGCCAGTTGTGCCAGTCCCACCTGCGCGCGTACGTCGAACCGGCGCGGCGCCTGACCGCGCCGCAGGCTGCCCGGATGCTCGGGCCCGGGATCACCCTGGCGCGCTTGCACGGTCTGGAGAGCGGTCCGGGTCAGGTCGTGGCCGGGCTGCGCCTGCTGCTGCACGCCGTCCACGGGCTGGTGCCGGTCCGGATCGGCGATGCGCGGCTACCCCTGGGCAACGTCCTGGCGACTCCTGAGGAACGCCGCACCCTGGAGTACCAGGTCCGTACGCACCTCCTGGTTGGCGGGATCACCGCCGAGACTGCGGTCGGCCGTTGGTCGGCGGCAGCCGACCTGGCCGAGACCTACGACCGGGCCAGTTCCCGGCTGCTCGAGGGCCGGCAGGCAATGATCGTCGACCGGATCATGAGGGGGGACATGCCCGCGGCGTGCCGAGTCATCGACGCCTGTGAGCCACGACAGGCGTGGGAGCAGCAGGTGCGGGACTGCCTGACCGTGTTGTGCGTACCACCTGCGCGGCGCGGTGAAGCGACCCGGGAGATGCTCGACCGGTACGACGCCCGGACACCAGTGGACGACGGCGACGTCGGCTTCCGGATTCGCCTGGCCCTGCTCGTTGCCTCGATCGCCTGTCTCAGTTCGGACCTGAAGGTCCGTCGAGCTGGTGAGGACATCGCGCACCGGGTCGTGACCGATGCCTGCGACCTGATGGATGGACCCGCCGCGCGGGATGTCCTGCGTCACCCGCTGGTCCGTGTCGCGACCGGCACGGAACAGGTCTACCTAGCGCGGGTCGTGGCGCGGTCAGGCCTTGCCGGCGGCGCCTTGATCGGCCGCGCCCGCACCCGACTGCTCGACGCCGCCGCGCTCGCCCAGACAGTGCTGGAGCAGGCGTCATGACCACGACCAGCATCGGCGTCGACCGGGTCGCTCATGCTCTGAGCCAGATCGCCGCACTGTGCCACGTGAAGCTGATCGAGGTCAGCGTCCGACCGGAGGCGCTGTGGTTCGAGACAGCCAGACACACAGAGCAGGTTCTCCTGCTGGCCGCACAGGTCGCGACCCGTGACTGCTCTGGTGCCGCGTTCCTCGCGGCGGTCCTGGACCTGGACCCGGCCACGTCGAGATTCGAGATTCTCAAGCACGAGGAGTTCGACCCAGGCGCCAGCGTGCCGGGCAGGTGCACGCAGTGCCCTCGCTGGCGGGGATGGATGGCTGGCTCGCACCGGCATACGCCGTTGTCGGTCACGGTGGGGTGCGCGCGGCAGGACGGGGCGAGCCCAGTTGAGGGCTAAGGGGGTGTGGGTGCTGGCGAGGCTCTACCGGGAGTGGATGGTGGCCTGTCGCGTACGGCGTCACTGTGGCGATGAGGAGTCGAGTGCATGGGCGGGTGGGCGGTGAGGAACGAACAGCTCCGGACCCAGCGAAAAGCGACGTCGTCGCCCTCCGGCTCTGGGCAGGCGATGTCGAGAGCGGAGCTTGCCGCAGCGGTCAATGAATACGTCCGTGTCAAGACGGGGCGGTCAGGTGGGCTGCGGGGGAGCGAGATCGGTCGATACGAGCGTGGGGAGGTCCGCTGGCCGAGCAAGCTGTACCGCGAGGCGCTGCGGAAAATCCTGAAAGCCAGGTCAGACCAGGAGCTCGGCTTCTTCCCCACTCCGCGAGGCCTGAGCCCGCACGAGGCACGGGCTCGAGCAGCGATCACCCAAGGCTCACTCCCGCCGCCGCCGGCGGCCACCCCGGGCAGCCATCTCGCCGGCGTTCAGGTCATCGCTCAAGCCTTGATCCGGAACGACCGCAAGTTCCTCGTGGTCGATGATCAGGGACTGGGATGGTCCCACCTGCCCGGGGGCTCCATTGATGGTCAGCCCGTCCACAGCACACTCCTACGACACGTGGCCGAACAGACCGGTCTGGTGGCCACGATTGCCGGATTCGCAGGGGTCGTCGATCATCACCACTCCCGGACTGGCGAGGTTCACAGCGTGATCACCCTGGTGTTCGAGGCCCACGTCGACATCACTGCCGCCGACCGGGACGAGCTCCGCCCCGGAGTCGAGTGGCTCGCTTTGGCCGAGCTGGCTGAACGTGATGTGCGTCCCGCAGCCCTCAAAGACGCACTCCTCAGTGGTGCGGACGGTTCGTTCTGGCGCCCGTGGACGATCTGACTCGAATGGCCCCGATGTGCGTCCCGTTCGAGTCGGGACAGCGTCGGACCTGGCTCGGGCTACACCCGGGATCCCGTGTCGCCGTATTGATCGCTGGTAGCAGCGATGGTGCGCCTGCCGCTCTCGGGGACGGGCCCCCTACTCGCTGGGGTGCCCTACGGTGAAACCTTGCTCGTCGCCGTAGCCGAGGATCGATTCCTGCCAGTCCGCGAGCCCCTCGGTCAGCGTCCTCGAGCCGGTATACGCCTGGCCGACGGTGTCGGGGTAGATGGTGTTGGCGTGGACCTGGTAGGGCAGGTACTGCCAGCCGGGCAGGACGTGCGTTGCGGAGTCGGCAAGGATCCGGTTGATCTGCTGCCCACCGAAGTATTCAGGCTCTTGGGCGAGGAAGGCGGGGTCGGTCAGGTCCCGCATCGTGGCCGGGAACGCGCCGGCGTCCAACCGCGTGGTGACACCATCGCCGATGTTGGCGTACTTCAGGAACGCGTAGGCCAGTTCCTTGGCCTGGCTGGCTTCGGTGAGCGCGAGGGCGGATCCGCCGAGTTCGGCGGTCTGGTTGGCGCCCTCGGTCCACTGGGGCATGCGGGCCACGCGCCAGTCGCCGGACGCCGGGGCAGCGCCGGTGGTGAGGTTGGCGGGCATCCAGGCACCGGTCACCAGTGCGGCGATCGAGCCGTCGCTGAGGCCCTGGAACCATTCGTCGGACCAGTCGGGGATGTCGGCGACCAGGCCGGCGTCGATGAGCTGCTGCCACATGCGCGCGAACTTCAGCGTGCCCTCGTCGGCCAGATCCACGGTCACGTCGGTGCCCTCGACCTGGAAGGGGTGGCCGCCGGCCTGCCAGATCATGGAAGTCGTGACCGTCGCGATCCCGTTGTCCGCGGTAATGTAGGTGTCGGGGTCGTGGGTGTGGATCGCCTCGGCGGCGTCGATGAACTCCTCCCATGTTGTCGGCACGGCCACGCCGGCGTCGGCGAAGACTCGCTGGTTGTAGAACAGGGCCATCGGCCCGGAGTCCATAGGCAGCGCATGCACGGCGTCGGTGCCGCCGGTGACGGCGTCCCAGGTGCCCGGGGAGAACGTTCGACTCAGGTCGGTTGCGCCGTATGGGCTGAGGTCAGCCAGCGAATCGGCGATGGTGAACTGGCGCAGGGCGTGGTACTCAACCTGAGCGATGTCCGGCACGCCCGAACCGGCACTGATCGCGTTCTGCAAGGAAACGTAGTGGTCGTTCCCTGTGCCGACGTTCGCGAGCTCGACGTCAACGTTCGGGTAGTCGGCCTCGAAGTCCGCCACGACCTGGTTCAGCGTGGGCTCCCACGCCCAGATCAGGAGCTCACCACCCTCGGTCAGCAGGTCGTCCCGTCCGCTGGTGCCAGCCGACGGGTCGACGGTCCCGGCGTCGTCGTCGAGCCCGGCTGTGCACGCGGAGAGCGCCAGGAGCGCGCAGAGCGTGGTGAATGCCGCGGCAACGGAGCGGTGGTGGCGTGGGGGAGTGGGCATGGCGGGGATTCCTCTCGGAAGGCAGGTGGGAGGTCTTACGTGCGGCTGCAGGGCAGGCTCGTGCGGGCCCAGAACGGTGGCGCGCAGGTCTGTCCGGCCCATGGGCCTGGGCTGCGTTAGACGCTGACGGGGTCCCGCTGCGCCGAGCCGGGCGCGTGGGTGGGCTCGAAGGTGACCGGGAGGGTGGCCGCGGAGCGGGCCCACAGGCCGGGCACGAAGGGGAGGTCCTTGATCGGGACGTCCAGCTTCAGCGCGTGCAGCTGAATCAGAGCCTGCTCGACGGCGGTCTTGGTGATGATCCGAGACACACGGGATGCGGGGCACCGGTGCACGCCTGCGCCGAATCCGAGGGTGGCGCGACTGGTGGAGGCCCAGATGAGGTCGGCGCCTTCGTGCTCGGTCTTGGTGGCGTGCGCGACCGCGCACACGATCGCCTCGCCCTTGCGCAGCATGCGTCCGCCGAGCTCGGTGTTGCCGGTGACGAACCGGGCGGGGGTGTGCCAGGTGGGGGACTGGTGGACCATGACGTTGTCCAGCGCCTCATCCACCATCAGGCGGCCGGAGCGGGTGCGGGTGCCGAAGTCGTGGTCACCGAGAAGGTGGACCAGGGTCATGGTGGTCCAGGCCACCGACATCTCGTGGCCCGCGGATTGGATCATCTGCGCGGTGTCCAGCAGCTCGGTGTCGTCCAGGGCGTGCTCGTGGTGCACGATCGTCGAGAGCAGGTCGTCGCCCGGGTCCTCGCGCCGGATGGCGATCAGCTCGGCGAGCATGGTGTTAAGTCCGACGAACGCAGGCACCGCCGCGGGGGTGTTGGAGAAGATGTCGGTGGCGTACTGCCGCATCCGGTCTGCCAGGTGAGCCGGCAGCCCGTACATCGCCGCCACGGCCAACGACGGGACGGCGGCGGTGTAGGAGGCGACAAGGTCCGCCTGGCCCAAGGGGGCGATCTGGGCGAGCAGTGCTCTGCACGCCGTGCGCACGTCGCGGACGAGCTTGGTCTCGTCGATCGCGGCGAACGCATCGTCCACGACGCTGCGCAACCGCACCCGCCGATCGCCCTCGGTGTAGAACGCGTTCTGGCGCGGCGAGAAGAACGCGTGCAGGCCCGTGCCAGGGGCCACCCGGCCGTCCTGGAAGGCTGCCCAGTGCTCGACGTCGCGGCTGAAGACGGACCAGGTCATCAGGATCTGCTTGATGTCCTCGTAGTCGAGCACGAGCCAGGCCAGCACGCCGTCGGACAGCTCGACCGGCACGACCGGTCCCCACTGTGCCCGCCACGTGCGGTAGACCGCGTCCGGGTCGGGGGCCATGGTCGCCGCGGCGAGCATCGGCAGCCCCGGGCCAGGGTTCGCGGCGAGGTCGTCCAGGCGGACATCAGACGTGGTGCCGAACAACGTAAGTCTCCTCAGAGGGGGCGCGCAGGGCGCACGAAGCCCAGGTAGGACGAAGCGAAGGGGGACGTGGCAGCGCGACCAGCGATAGGCGGGCATCGGGTGGGCGGGCACCGCGCGTTCTGCCAGGGCCGCAGACGGTCGCGGCCCCGGCGGAGTGCGGCCGTCAGGCTCTGGTCGTGCCCAGGTGGACGGGCAGGCGGGCGTGCCCGTTGGTGATGAAGCCGGGGTTCGCCGGGATCGTGCCCGGGTCCTCGGCGAGGCGCAGGCCGGGGTACCGGTCGAACAGAGCGGGCAGTGCGACCTTGGCCTCCAGAACCGCCAAGGGTGCGCCGAGGCAGTAGTGGGTGCCGTGCCCGAACCCGAGATGGTCCCGGGTAGCTCGGGTCGGGTCGAACGCGTCGGGCCGGTCGAACTTGCGTGGGTCACGACCGGTACCGACGTAGGAGACCAGGATCGCGTCACCTGCCTGGATCTGGGCGCCACCAAGCTCGAACGCCTTCACGGCGAACCGCAGCGGGAGGTTGCCGGCGACGCCCGCCCAGCGCAGGGTTTCGTCGATCACCGCGTCCCACGAGACCTCGCCGGCCCGGACCGCGGCCAGGTGCTCGGGGTGGGTCAGCAACGCGAACACGGCCTGGTCGATCAGGTTGCCCGTGGTCTCGTACCCGGCCACGATCGTCAACCGCACGGTCTCCAGCAGCACCTCGCGGGTATAGGCGTCCTTTTTGCCCAGCGTCTTGACCAGGTCGCTGGTCAGGTCAACGCCCGGGTCGGCCACCTTGCGGTCGACCATCGTCTCGATCGCGCCCAGCAGTGCCCCGAACCGGGCCTGCGCTACGTCGGGGGTGATGGCGGTGTCGAACAGGGCGTCCGCACCTAGCAGGAACGTCCCGGCCAGATCGTCTGGAACACCCAGCAACGCACCGATGGTCTCGATCGGCACAGGAAGGCAGAACTCTGCCCGTAGATCCATGACCCGCCCGTCAGCAGCAGCAGCAGCAGTGGCCATGACGTCTAGGCGATCAGCGACGATCTGCTCGATCACCGGTGCCAGGCGCTCGATCCGACGTGGAGTGAATGCCGGCGCGGCCCAGGACCTCAGATCCCGATGCCGCGGCGGGTCGGCGGTGAACATACCCGCCTTGACTGCCCACATCAGCAGCGGCCAGCCCTCCGGTACCCGCCCGGCGACGAAGTCGGCCCAATGCGCGATGTCCTTGGACACCAACGGGTTCCTGTTGCGGACCTTCAGCAGCTCGACTGCCTCGGCGTAGCCGAGCACCACCCACGCGGGCCGCCCGCCGGGCATCTCAACGCGGACCATCGGGCCGTCGGCCCGGAACCTCTCGATCTCGCCGTACACATCTTTCCCGGTCGGATCCAGGACATGTCGTGCCGGGGCAGCAGAAGTCATGGGCGCTACCGCACAGCAGCCGGCGATCACAAACAAGAGTTCCCCGCCGCATTCTGGCAGTCTGCGGTACGCATTTTGGCAGAATGCCTATTCTTTCGGCCCGAGACGAGCATCGACCTCGCAGAATGCCGGAGCCGACCTGCCAGAATGCCGTGCCGAGACCACGCGGTAACCGGCAGATTGGCCATGAACCCCTTTTCGCTCGGGAAGGGGCCGGTAGATCCCTCCGGAGGCGCTCGTGCCCGTCACCGTTCCGCTGCTCACCCCTGACCAGATCGCCCAGTTGCCCGAAGCGGCGCGCAGCGTCGTGGACTACCGCAAGTCCGGGCTGTCGCTCAACCACATCCAGGGCTGCCCACTGGACTGCGCGTACTGCATCCGTCACACCTACGGCGTGTGGGAGATGACCCAGCCGCGCGCTCTGATGCCCGACGACGAAGCCGTACGACAGCTGGTCGAGCACCCCTACTTCCAGGCACATCACACCCCGGTGCAGATCTTCAACCGGGCAACCGACCCCTTCCTGCCTCGGGTCAAGGGGCACCTGTTCAACGTCCTGGAAGACCTCGACGCACGGGGACTGACCAACCACGTCCTGGTCATCACCCGTTACCGGGTCGACCCGGAGGACTGCGACCGGCTCAACCGGCTGGCCAACATCCGGGTCACGATCCTGGTGACCTTCTCCGGGATCAGCGACAAGCGGATAGAGCCGGTCGCGAGCGAGATCGCCGAGAAGTCTCTCAAAACCCTGCACGCGCACGCGGACCGGTATCGCGTCATCCTGTATTGGCGTCCGTTGGTGCCCGGTCTGAATGACACGCCGGAGCACATGGCCAAAGCCGTCGAGCTGTCCCACCACGCGCACGGGACGGTGTTTACCGGCCTGTTCTACCGCGACGAGATCGCCGACTACTACAAGGCCAATAATCTCCCGGAGCCGTACGCGGACACCGCGCGCCGCAAGATCGTCCCCGAGACCCTGGAGCGCCGGGTCCTGGAAGCGTTCACCGACGGCGCCGGCGGGCCGCTGTTCCGCAAGACCAGCTGCTCGGTCTCGTTCGCCCACGACGTGCCGGACTACAACGGGCACTACGGCGTCCGGGAGCTGTGCGACATCTGCCCGGTCAAGCAGCTGGCGCTGTGCGCACAGAACCATCAGGTCCCGACCGAAGACGCGGTCCGAGACCTCGCGCGCCGGCTACCAGGCAGGGAGGATGTCGAGATCGTGGACATCACCGAACGCGCCGTGCTGGTGGCCGGGCTGGACGAGTCGCCCCGGTACTTCCTCCAGCACGGCCTCGGGTTCCAGTTCCACGACACGCGCCACCCGCACAAGCTCCGCCTGCACGGGCGCGCCGACATCGGGTGGGTCCCGAACGAGGAGACACCCGCATGAGCATGGTCTGGGATGAGGCCGACTACGTCGTCGTCGATGTCGAAGGCAACGGCGCGCGGCCACCAGAGCTCGTCGAGGTGGCCGTGGTGCCGGTCCGGCGGGGGAAGATCGAGAAGGCCAGGACGTGGCTTCTTCGCCCGCCGACGCCGATTTCCTGGCAGGCGCACAAAATCCACGGCATCAGCAACGACGACGTCGCCGACGCGCCCGCCGTCGGAGAAGTTGCCGGAGAGATCCGGGCAGTGCTGGGGAGCGCGATTCCGGTGGGGCACGGGGTGCACGTCGACGTCGACGTGCTGCGTCGATCGCTGCCCGGCTGGGAGGTCCCGGTCGCGCTCGACACGTTGAAGCTGGCGCGACGCGCCTTCGACCTGCCCTCTTACGGGTTGAGCGCCCTGGTCGAGCACCGCCATCTCGCCGACGGTCTGCCTCCGGGGATGCGGGCGCACCGGGCCGACTACGACGCGACCGTCACCGCGCGGCTCTTCGTCCAGATGGCCAGGCTCACGCCAGGCACGACCCTGGAGGAGCTCCGGCAGGCCGGCGCGATGGGCTCATCGTCCAAGCAGGCTCCTGCGGTGGCCGCCGACGCGACGCTGTTCGACCTATGACGGCCCTGATCTCACGCCGTGCCGGTCTGCTGATTGCCGTCGACGGCCCGTCCGGCGTCGGCAAGTCGACGCTGTGCGCGAACCTGAGCACGCTCCTGCGTACCGCGGGCCTCGACGTCCACCAGGCCACCCAGCCTTCCACCGGACCGATCGGCGCCCTGGCGCGCGAGCTGACCCAGACGGTCGCCGGCCACGCCTTGGCGTGCCTGTACGCCGCCGACCGCTACCACCAAGCCACCACCGAGATCGCGCCCCGCCTGGCTGCAGGACAGATGGTCGTCACTGACCGGTACACGGCCTCCGGCATGGTCATGCAACGCCATGACGGCGTCGATGTCGCCTTCCTGGACACCATCAACACACCGGTCCTCGAAGCCGACCTGACGATCCTGCTGACCGGCGCACCCGACGTCGTCCGAGCGCGCCTGACCGAGCGCGGAGCGCACAACCGCTACCAAGACCAGCCCGACGCGACAGCCAACGAAGTGGCCTACTTCCTCGAGGCAGCCGACCGGCTCGCCCAGACGAACGCTCGGATCGAGCGGATCGACACCACCGACCTGGACGCCGCCACGGTTGCCGAGCGGGCGGCAGCGATCGTGCTCGAAGTCCCCCTCGACCTGAAGGAGGCCTCATGACCAGCATCGCACCTGCAACCACTGATCTGGGCGGAACATTCAGCATCGGCGGGGACCTCCCGGTCCGCCGCATCGGGTACGGCGCGATGCAGATCACCGGACCCGGCACTGGTTCCACCCCGCCGACATGGACG
Source organism: Promicromonospora vindobonensis (assembly GCF_042685865.1). Classification (NCBI taxonomy): domain Bacteria; kingdom Bacillati; phylum Actinomycetota; class Actinomycetes; order Micrococcales; family Promicromonosporaceae; genus Promicromonospora; species Promicromonospora vindobonensis. Next base: position 2,891,860 of record NZ_JBHUOG010000001.1, read on the forward strand.
GAGCCAAAGCCGTCCTGCGCGAAGCGGTCGACCTCGGGGTCAACCACATCGACACCGCCGACGCCTACGGGCCGGAGACCAGCGAACGCCTCATCCGCAAGGCCCTGCACCCCTACCCGGACGACCTGGTCATCGCCACCAAGGGCGGCATGACGCGCCAGGGCCCGAACCGGTGGGCGCCTGTAGGTCGCCCGGAGTACCTGCGTCAATGCGTCGAGATGAGCCTGCGCCGCCTCGAGTTGGACCGGATCGATCTGTACTACCTGCACCGCATCGACCCGCACGTGCCGTTGGCCGACCAGCTCGGCGAACTCGCCGTACTCCGTGAAGAGGGCAAGATCCGACACATCGGGGTATCCAAGGCCACCCCCACCCAGGCCGAAGCCGCCCGAGCGATCACCCCCATCGCCGCTGTGCAAAACAAGTTCAACCAGCTCGAAGGGGACCGCGCCGTCTTGGAGTACTGCACCGAACAGGGCCTGGCGTTCGTGCCCTACGCACCGCTCAGCGCCGGAACACTCGCTCGCGCCGGCGGCGCGCCCGAAGCCATCAGATGGCTCCTGGACCAGTCGCCCGCCGTCCTACCGATTCCGGGGACGACATCGATCGACCACCTCCACGCCAACCTCGCCGCAGCGACCCGGAAGAAGGCCTGAATGACGCAGCCCGACCTCGCCCAAACAGAACTCGACGACGAGCCCGCACCGGTCGCACCAAGCGCCGAGGCACTGCGTGAGCAGATGGTCAAGGAACTCATCGAGGAGGGCGTGCTCGACGATCCAGCGATCCAATCAGCGTTCCGGGCTGTGCCGCGTGACGTGTTCGCTCCGTCAGGTACTCCGACCGAGCTGCCGTACGCAGTCCACGATGCGCTGCGGACCCGCTTCTCAGCCGAGGGCAGAGCGCTGTCGTCTTTGTCGGCGCCGTACATGCTTCTCTGCACTACCGGCATGCCGTACGCCAAGCACCTCTTGTGCACCTGCCCTGCGTGTAGAGCCGACGCTGACGCTGATGCCCTCGAACTCGATCATGAAGAGCGGCGCGGATCGTTTCGTCCTGGCTTGCCGAACTCAGCGCTCGACGAAGACTTAGGCACATCGCCGACCAGAAGCGCCAGGCTGAACGACAGTTCCAGGACGCTGACAACGACGAGTCCGGTCTCGACGCGCTCGACCGAATGATCACCGACGAGGTGGTGGCTTGAGGCTACAGAGGTTTCAGGAGCGTTGGAGCCGAGTGGCGGGAGCGATCGGTTCTGGCGGAAGGCTGTGGTGCTGCGTTAATCCTGACCGGTCGATGATCAGCGGTACCAGCTCGTCAGGGACGTCTTCGACACCTGGGCCGCCGGCTTGGAGCCACTGGCAAAGCCGGGTGGTCGGCTCGTCGCCGGCGAGGCGTTCGAACCACACAGGCCTGCCCGCTGCCTCCCGCCCGGCGCCGCTCGGACGCGCAACGACGACATCTCCCCGCTCGCACTCGTCCAGGCACTCAGACAGGGTCAGGCGCGCTATGCCGGCCGCACCCAGTCGGCGCAGCCGGGCGAGCTGGCCGCCCGGCATCGTGTCACCCTCACCCAACGTCTCTCCAGCGCACAGACTGCACGCCGTCAGACCAGGGGTCGACGTCGCAGCACGGGCCGGTGAAGTCTCAAGCACTCCCGGATAGTACCCCCCTCGGGTATGACCGGATTCAGACCTGTTGAAAGAGGCGGTGATGTGATCCTCCGTTTCACGCATCGCCGTCTGACACGCTCGCAGCGTGCCGGATAGGGCAGGCAGCCGTCGAAGCTGGCTGCCTCAGTGGTGTTCGTCGATCTGAGCCACGGCGGCCGTGAATTCCCAGTGCCACGGTTCGTACGGTCCCGAGCCTCCCTCTCGGGCCCACGGCGGGTTGTCCCACCCGTACTCGGGTCCGTGCGCTTTGAGCCAGTTCAAGCGCTCACCGGCGTAGCCGTCGGCGCAGATGTCCACCGCAAGCCCCCAACCGTGGTTGGACCGGCCCGGCGTTGCCGTCAGGGTGGGCTTTGCCGCTTTCGCGGCGACCTGCTGCGCGTAGCTGCGGTACCCGTCGGTGATGCATATGGGTTCGCCGAACTGCGCGGTGTATGCCTTGTTCATGCGCGCGAATGCCACGGCCGCGTCGGCACGGATCGGCGGGTGTCCGTCCCACAGGTCGCACAGCTCGCTCTGCGGCACCTGGCCGTTGAGTCCCGCGCCCGTCGCCTCGCCATCGCAACCAGGCAGGACCGGCGGGGCCTTCACCCGCACGGGGGCTGGCTCCTCGACCGGCATCGACGCATCCGGAGACACGGTGACACCAGCGGCAGAGGTTCCGCGTGGTGAACGCTCCTGACTGCGCGACGCTCCGCTCCGCCGGTCGGGCACCGCCGCTGCCATGCTCGACGGCGATGGACCGGATGCCGCCACGGCGTCAGCCGCTCCTGACCGGTTGTGCTCATCGCCGCCCGACGCCCCGGCGTTTGCGGCGACCGTGAACGATGTCGTGGTGGCCAGGGCGATCCCCACGCCAAGAGTCAACGACCATCGTCCTGAGGTCGGAGGTGGCGTGCGACGCGGCGAGGCCGCGTGGCGACCCTTGCGACGCCGTCCTCGGTTACGCCGCGTCTGCGTCTCGGAGCCCTCGGCCAGGGTTAGGCGCCGGGAGGAGGTCGCGTCTCGTCCGTGCCTCATCGCTTCCTCCGACGTAGGCAGTGGTGCGGATCGCGGTGTGGAACGTGTGGTGGGCGACGGGCGAAGACACACCCTCGAGCCATCGGTGTCATGGAGTACCTCTTGGCCGTCGGGCCGACGGATGGCGAGCAGTTCACTGTTCGACCATCGAGGAGAAGGTGGCCCCGCCGTCGGTGGAGGCGAGCACGGTGCCGTTGGCAGCCGCGTAGATCTGCGCGCCTGAAGCGATGGTCAGCGCCTCGGGCTGGCCGTCCAGGTGAGCCTGCTCGGTCCACTCATCGATGGGGTCCTGCGTGGTGTAGACGACGCCGTCCGGGGTCACGCCGGCCAGTGTGCCGTCGTCAGCCCAACTGACGAAGATCATCACCGGTGCGGACTCAACCACCTCGAACGTGGCTCCGCCGTCGGTGCTGTGGGTCAGGCCCTGCTCAGTGGTGGCCACCAGGAAGTCGGCATCCGTTGGGCTGACCGCGAAGTCCGCGATCTGTGCACTGCTGAGCTCTTCCCAGGACTTCTTGTCGGTGCTGGCAAGGAGCTGGCCGGTCATCGAGTTGAGTCCGTACACGCGGTCGTGGCGGTACTCGAGCGCGTGGAAGTCTGCCTGCCCGCTCAGAGAGAGCGTCTTCCAGGTCTGGCCGGCGTCGGTGCTCTCGATGAGGCCGACCGAACTCGGGCCGCCCTGCCCTGGGCCGGGGTGGCCGCTGGCCAGGAACTGGCCCGGTCCGGCGACGGTGAAGCCCATGTAGTCCTGCACTCGGTCCGCGACCGGGGTCGCCCGGCCGTCGGCGATCCGAAAGAGGCCGTGGTGCGTTCCCGCATAGACCGTGCCGTCGCCAGGATCGATCCCGATCCCATGGATGTGCTCCATCTCTGGGGCAGCTCCGGTGTCGCTCTGGCCTTCGTGCAGAGTATCGGCGGCCAGCCTCGGGATCATGAGCGCGGCGACGACAAGAGCGACGGCGAGCGCGATCCCGACGGTCATGACAACAGATCTCGGTCGAGCCACGGCTGGGCCTTTCTGGTGGGCGTACGGGGATCGTCGTCGTGGCGCTGCCTGGTGAGTGTCGTGATCGCCAATAGGATCGCGAGCACCAGGATCACGGCTCCGACGGCCAGGGCGAGTGGGGTCGGGATTCCGGCGACTGTGCTGTGGTGGCCGCCCGTTGTCGGTTCGGATGCGGACGACGCGGCAGCGGGACTCGGACCGGTCTGTAAAGCCCGATCAGCGGGACTCTCCCCGCGGGGCTGGGTGAGCTCTGCCCTCGGGGCTGCCGATGCCGACGACAACAGCTGGCCGTGCGTAGGAGCCAGCAGCAGGGCGAGCACGAAGAACAGCATGGCCACTTGAACGCCGGTGACCCGCGGTCGGGAGCGGAGGTCTGGCGTCGTTCTTGTTGTTGGGTTAGGAGTCAAGTGGGTGTGCATGGGGGTCTTTCGGCTCAGCGGTACCGAGGCTTCCGGGCGACCGGAACGGCGCCCGGTGGGCAGCGTGAGGGGCGGGCCTGAACCCGCCCCTCACGCCAGGTATCGGTCAGCCGACCCGCAGGACTACCGGGTTGGACTGCCAGACCTGGGTGTACCGGACGGACTTGCCCGGCACGGGCGCCTCGATCTGCATGCCGTCACCGGCGTAGATCGCGATGTGGCCGGGCGACCAGAGCAGGTCACCGGGCTGCGCCTGGGACCAGGGCACCTCGGTCCCCGCGTACCGCTGCTCGGACGAGGTCCGGGGAAGGTTGATCCCTACCTGCGCGAAGACGTAGGACGTGAACCCGGAGCAGTCCATCCCCGCCGGGGTCGATCCGCCCCACAGGTACGGCACCCCGAGGTACCGCATCCCGATGGACACGATCGCGGAGCCCTGGGCGGAGGCGGGGATATCGACGGCGATCTGGGCAGCTGCTTCAGCCTCCGCTTCGGCGGCTGCGGCGGCTTCCGCCTCCGCCTCCGCTTCTGCCTCAGCGGCGAGCTGCGCCTGGTACTCCTCATTCTCGTCGGCCGAGACGACGGAGACGGCGGCCGTCTCGACCTTCAGCTCCGCATCGGGAGCGACGGTCACCACGGGCGCAGCGGCGACTGATTCCTTTGCCTGGGTAGCCAGGGCATTGAGATCGACCGAGTTGAGCGTGCCGTTGACGGGCGTGCCGGCCAGCGAAGTGTTGATCGACGCGGGCGCCGGTGCGGCCTGGGCGGGGGCGGCCACCAGGGACAGCAGGACGCCGGAACCGGCCGCGGCTACCACGGCGGTGCGGCCGGCGAACGCGGTGGCCTGCTCGGTGGCGGTTCGGGCGACGTCGGCCAGGACGGGGCGACGCGCCGCCCGGTGACGACCACGGCCGCGCACGGCCGGGTTCAGGTTGAAGCTGGGCTCCATGAAAGCTGGGACCTTTCGGATCGGAGTAGAACCACGCACGCGACCCGGTTCGGGGCGCGCTGAACCGGTCGACACCCAGGTGGGGTGGTGTCGACGGGATGTGGTGGTCTACGTCCGGGAGATCCCGAGAGCGTGCAGCGACGGCGCGGCTGCTACGGCCAGGCCCGACGGCCCCCGGGGGGCGTGGTGCGCGATACCGGGCACCAGCCACTGCTGGGCGAGGTCCGGGGCTTGGGCCAGGTCCGGGAAGGGCGACAGCGTCCGGTCATACCGTGCTGTCGCCGTGCGCTCTTCCGAGCAGTGGGACGGGTCGTCACCGTGGTGTCCGAGGTCCGCCTCGGTGGCCTGGTCCGAGGTGCCCAACCCGGCAGAGGCCGCATGGTGCCCGGCACCGGCATCCGTGAGCGCGCTGGTGTGGCCGGCTTCGTCCAGGTGGACGCCGCACACGGCCTGCACGCCCAGGACAGCGAGCACGAGGAACATGACCGTCAGGACGCTCACGAAACCACGCCGAGGAGCGGCGAGCGGCGAGCGAGCAACACGGTTCAGGTCCATAGCGAGCCCAAGAGTAACGGAATGGACACGGTGTTCTGCAACACCGGGTCGTGATCCGTGCCGTCCGGGGCCTTGGCCAATGCTGTGATGCGTGCTGGTCGCGCTGGTCAGGTGGTTGGGCTCGTTGTGTGGCGGTCCTGTGCGCGACGCCAGCCGTAACGGGTCAACCCGCGCGGCTTGTAGATGTTCAGTGCCAGCGGGACCAGCAGCACGACCAGGCCGCCCACGGCGTGGAACAGGTCCCCGCCGAGCCGGTCGACATCGGCCGTCGGGTTCGCCGCGACAGCCGCTAGGGCCTCGACCTCCGGCAGGTGGAGCACGAGGATCGCGAACGCGAAGGTGGTCAGTACCAGGCTGATCGTCACCCAGTAGTGCCGCAGCAGACCCCAGGGTGTGCCGAGGGCCTGGACGATGCCGGTGGCCAGCGCCGCCGCGGCGAGCGGGATCAGGGCATACCGCAGAACGGGTTCCATCATCAGGTACGCCGCCCGCACGGCCTGCTCGTCATTACTGACGTAGACGGGGACATTGAGGGCGATGTACGCCACGATCGCGCCAAGCCAGCCCACCGAGCTGGTGATGTGGACCGTCAGCATCAGTTTCCGAATCGCCGGAGGCATCAGCATCAGCCGTGCATCCCAGGACCGTGCTCGCCGCCGACGAGCAGCATGACCACCACGAGCACGACGACCGCGATCGCAGCACCCGCGACTAGCAGCTTGGCCCATCGGGGCAGCCCAGGATGGGGCCGTGGGTCGTTGTCTGCCGCCGGGTCCGGTGCGTTTCGCGTCATCGTCGTCTCCTTGGATCGGCCTGGCCAGAACTAATCGTTCGAGACACAGTGTATTGGCTATCGACGGAGTGTCACGCCATCGACGAGGCGTACGATTGCCGGGTGCCGAAGCTGTGGGAGGAATCGATCGATGAGCATCGCCGATCCGTGCGAGATGCCATCACTGAGGCCACCTGGCGACTGGCCCAGGAGCACGGCCCTCTCTCCCTGACGATGTCGCAAGTGGCCGGCGCCGCAGGAATCGGTCGAGCGACGCTCTACAAGTACTTCACGGACATCGAGTCGATCCTTGTGGAGCACCACGAACAGCACGTCGAGGGCCACCTCCGGGCCTTGGAGGACCTGCGCGTGGAATCACGGCCGTCGGGTGCTCGACTCGAGGCCGTTGTCGACGCCTACGCGTCCATCTGTTTCCACCGCGGGAGGCACTCGTCCGTCGACATCCGCGCGCTGGTCCATCAAGGGCCCGAGATCGCCGACGCGGAGCGGCGTCTGCACAGCGTCTTCGCCGATCTGATTGCGGAGGCGGCAGCAGAAGGCCTCGTGCGTACTGATGTCGGCCCGGACGGGCTCGCCGTGTACTGCCGACGCGCGCTGGAAGCGGCCAGCGAGGCGAGCGACCTGGACGGAGTTGCCATGCTCGCGCGGGTGGTGCTGGACGGACTCGGATACTCGACTCAGGCCAAGAACGGCAGCCAGGTAGCAGCGGCCAGGAATCATCGCGGGGCCCATTAGCCTGGGTGGACGGCGCGTCGCCGTGGGAGTGACACACCGTCGCCCGAGGCGCTTGCTGGCGAGCAGGTCCTGAATCGTCAGGGATCCTGCGTGCGATCAGGCACGGGAGATCGAGGGCACGAGATCTCGGGCCACGCCTGGTGCATCGAGGGCGACAGTGCCGACCAGCCGGCCGGCTGAGCTGATGAACCGGGTGATGGCCGCGTTTCGGTCAGCACGCGGGGAAGGCTCGGTAGCTCGGCGGCGATGATGCAGAACCGCCACTCGCGTTGGCCCGCGGCATGCTGAGCGGCGATGAGTCCTGCGAAGGTCGCCTCGTCGAGGTCTTGCATCTCGTCGATAAACAGCCCGAACGCGGGACTTGGTCTCCTGCAGGCCTAGGATTCAATAGCGAGTGCGACCGTAGCCGCAACTGTGCCACAAGTCGCAGTGACGACTCGCATGGCTCAGAACTCAAACCCTGGTGAACGCGAATCTGCTGCCTGGACTGCTGCTCCCCATCCATTAGGGGATAGGTCGACCGCGACGGGCGAACCATCGGGAGCAAGGCCCGCCTCGATTCGCCCCGGAGCACCCTTCGCAAACACAAAGTGGACGAACGGAGGGGCGTCCTTACCTGCAGCGACTACACCGGTATAGAGAGCTTGCTCGTCGGTCAGTTGCACGGCGAGCATGGGATTCAGCTCGTGAACACGCCCGTCGTCGGCACGCACGACGAACGCGTGCGCGCGAGCCGTCAGCGGATTCACCTCGTCGAGAACGAGCGCAATGTAGACCGAGTCGTCAGAAGCTTCGACCAGGATGCTCCTGCTGCCGGCTTGCAGGCGATGTCTTGTGTCCCACCAGGAGGTGATGTCAGTACCTCTCTCAAAAGCAGAGGGTCACGGGCGTGCCGTACTTGGTTGCATAGCCCCAGGCTCCGTGAAAAGGCCTCACGATGAATCCGACCCCAAAAGCGATGGCAACCCGAGGATGCGCCCGCCCCACCATAGATCGACAGGTGCGTAGCGGCGCTGGAACTGCTTACGGACTTCCCGAAGTTTTTCCAGACGCCGTCGACAAGTCGCTGCAACCGAACAGTGGTCACTGCTGCGTCAGGCGAGTAGTTGCACTCGACTTCGCCGAAGAGACCCGACCGCCGTAGCCGTGGACTTAAAGGGCCTTGCTGACGTGCTCTCGGTGCAGGTCGGCCACCCGATCGGCGAGCTGTGGCCCCAGCGTCGCCACAAGCGGCCGCTCGGAGCGGGCGATCAGATGGACGTATGCGCCGGCGTCCGTCAAAGGTGCAGCCGTCTCCGCACCGACCAATCCCGCGCCGAGGATCGCCACCCGGGCTGACCCGGGGTGGGCAGTGTGAAGCAGGTGCAGGTCGACGCGCCGCCGGAGGCATTCGGGCCCGCGGCGGGGCCTTCGACCCGCTCCACACCCTGCGGCGGGTGGCCTGCTGTCTGGTCGGCGGAGAGCAGACCAGTGAGCACGCCCTTGGTGACCAGCGTGCGAATGATGCCACCTGCATCGGCGATCAGGGCCGCGGACAGGTGCGGCGCGTTGGCTCGCAGCTCTCGGAGCACGGCTTGGGCAGCCGCACCATGCCCCACTACGACGACGCCGAACGTGTTCATGCTCCGCCCCTTGCATAGGATACCCGGGCTGGGTATGTTCTCCGGGAACATACCCCCTAAGGGTATCTGTTGGAAGGGATGAACCATGAGCCAGACCACCACGACCTACGCGGTGACCGGTATGACGTGCGGTCACTGCGAGATGTCGGTGACCGAAGAGGTCACCCAGGTGCCCGGAGTGGACGGCGTGCAGGTCAGCGCCTCGACGGGCCGTCTCGACGTGACGAGCTCTGCCCCGGTAGATGACGCGGACGTGCTGGCCGCGGTCGCCGAGGCCGGCTACAGCGCACAGCGGGCCTGAGCACGCCGGCGCAACACACCTGACCCCGACCCCAGAACGAAGGGCTTCTCTCTCATGGCGCATGATCACGCGCACGACCACGGCATGCATGACCACGCCCACGCCCACGGCGATGCGCACGACGGCCCCGCGCCGGCGACCGCCTGCGGGCACGCCGCGGACACCAGCGGCCTGAGCGCCGAGGACGTCGCAGACTGCCCAGTCATGCCCGGCAGCTCGGTCATCAAGACCGACGCCGAGGCCGCGGGCCTGTTCCGCGACTACGACGGCGCCCGGTACTGGTTCTGCTGCGACGCGTGCGGGCCACTGTTCGACGCCGACCCCAAACGGTACGTCACCGCGGCCTGACCCCAGCGGTCGTGGGCGTCCGCCCGGCCGCCCACGACCGTTCCTCTTGCCCATCCACCCCACCCAGCGAAGGCTGACCACCATGAGCCAGGATCACCAGCACCACCACGGGCCGAACGGCGCCGGGACCCCCGGACGCGGCGAGCACTCTCACCACCCGGCGGCTCCGGCTGGTGACGAGCACGCGGGGCACACCGCGACCGACGAGCACAGCGACGACCACAGCGGCCATGGCAGCGCCGAGCCGGCGCACGACCGGCACGGCGGAGCCGACGAGCACGCCATGCACGCTGACGACCACGCCGGCCACAGCGGACACGGTGAGCACCCCGACCAGACGGGTCACGCGGACCACAGCGAACACGCCGGCCACACCGGTCATGGAGGCCACGCCGGGCACGGAGGGCACGGGGACCACGTGGGACAGTTCCGGCGCCTGTTCTGGATCATGCTCGTGCTGGCCGTGCCGGTCGTCGGGCTGTCCGGCATGTTCGTGATGATCCTCGGCTACGCGCTGCCGGACCTCCCGGGCCTGGCCTGGGTGTCGCCAGTGCTCGGCACGGTCATGTACGTGTGGGGCGGGCGGCCGTTCCTCACCGGTGCCGTATCGGAGCTCAAGGCCCGCAAGCCCGGGATGATGCTGCTGATCGGGCTGGCGATCACAGTCGCGTTCCTCGCGTCCTGGGGTGCGAGCCTGGGGTTGCTGGAGCATCAGCTCGACTTCTGGTGGGAGCTGGCGCTGCTGATCGTGATCATGCTGCTCGGCCACTGGATCGAGATGCGGTCCCTGGCCCAGACGACGTCGGCACTGGACTCTCTGGCCGCGCTGCTGCCCGACGAGGCCGAGCGCATCGAGGGCGACCAGGCCGTCACCGTGGCGCCGGCCGACCTACGGGTGGGCGACGTGGTGGTCGTGCGCCCGGGCGGTCGGGTACCCGCTGACGGCCAGGTCGTGCAGGGCTCGGCCAGCATGGACGAGTCCATGATCACCGGAGAGTCGCGCCCGGTACGTCGCGCCGAAGGAGACCCAGTAGTCGCGGGCACGGTGGCGACCGACTCTGGCATGCGTGTCCAGGTCACCGCCATCGGCCAAGACACCGCCCTGGCCGGTATCCAGCGCCTGGTCACCGACGCCCAGAACTCCAGCTCCCGCGCCCAGCGCCTGGCCGACACCGCCGCCGGATGGCTGTTCTGGTTCGCCCTGGGCGCCGCCGTGATCACCGCGCTGGTCTGGTCGCTCGCCGGAATGCCGGACGACGCCGTCGTCCGCACGATCACCGTGCTGGTCATCGCCTGCCCCCACGCGCTGGGCCTGGCGATCCCCCTGGTGGTGTCCATCGCGACCGAGCGTGCGGCGCGCGGCGGGGTGCTCGTTAAGGACCGGCTCGCTCTGGAGAGCATGCGCACCGTCACCTCCGTGCTGTTCGACAAGACCGGGACGCTCACCAAGGGTCAGCCGACGGTCACCGAGGTCCACCCCACCGGCGACAACGAGACCGGCACCGTCCTGGCGCTGGCCGCTGCTGCCGAGTCCGACTCCGAGCACCCTCTGGCGCGCGCGATCGTGCAGGCGGCACGCTCCCGCAGCCTGCAGATCCCCGGTGCCGCCGACTTCACCTCGTCCCCTGCCGTAGGCGTCAGCGCCATGGTCGACGGCCGTCAGGTCGCCGTGGGCGGTCCCTACCTGCTCGAGCAGCACGGCACCGGTGAGCTCGACGTCGCCGACCGGTGGCGTACGGACGGCGCGATCATCCTGCACGTGCTGGTCGACGGTCAGGTCGCCGGTGCGCTCAAGCTCGCCGACGAGATCCGTCCTGAGTCGCGGGAAGCCGTCGACGCCCTGCACGCCCAGGGTGTCCAGGTCGTCATGATCACGGGTGACGCCGAGGCCGTGGCCAAGACCGTCGCCGACGAGCTCGGCATCGACAGGTACTTCGCCGGTGTGCGACCCGAGGACAAGTCGGCCAAGGTCCGCCAGCTGCAGGACGAGGGACGCAAGGTCGCGATGGTCGGCGACGGCGTCAACGACGCCCCTGCGCTCGCTCAGGCCGACGTCGGGATCGCGATCGGCGCCGGTACTGACGTCGCGATCGCGTCCGCCGGAGTGATCCTGGCGAGCGATGACCCACGTTCGGTGCTCTCGGTGATCGAGCTGTCCCGTGCGAGCTACCGCAAGATGAAGCAGAACCTGTGGTGGGCGGCCGGGTACAACCTCATCTCCGTGCCGCTGGCTGCGGGTGTGCTCGCTCCGATCGGGTTCGTCCTGCCGATGTCCATCGGCGCGATCCTGATGTCGCTGTCCACGATCGTCGTGGCGGCGAACGCCCAGCTCCTGCGCCGGCTGGATCTGCGGCCCGAGATCAGCGCCCGTACGATCCGCGACCGTGGCACGGTCACCCCGCAGGATCGCGAGCGCGTCGATAGCCTCAAGTGACGAGTGCGATCGTGACCATCCAGAGCTGGCGCCCCGTGGTCCGTCAGACGCGGACGCTCGCTCACGACCAGGCGTAGGCAGGTGGTTTCCGTGCGGCACCCGCCGTGGACTACTCTCCGTGACGTGCGCGTGATCTCGCTCCTCCGCTCGGCCGTCGCCGAGCCCGGGCGACGCCTGAACGGCGCTCTGATGATCCTCACGGTCATCATCGGCGTGGTCACCATGCACCAGATGAGCGGGTCCCCGGCCTCGCACGGTTACGGGCCGCACGACGCCTCCGTCGTCGCCACGCAGAGCGCCGTCGTCGATGGCCTGCCGCCGACGGTGACGCCGACCGCCCCGGTCACGACGGAACCCCACGGGCACGCGGGCGACTGCTGTGACGGGTGCGGCGGGCACGACGCCGCCATGGCGATGTGCCTCATGATCCTCGTCGCACTGCTGGCTCTCGTCGTACCCGTACGGCGTCTCCTGTGGCGGGCCCTGCCCGCGTGGTCTGTACCCCTGGCGCAGGTGGTGACCGACCTGCGTGCGGTTGCCGCACCTTCCTTGCACGAGCTCTGCATCTCCCGGACGTAGACCCGGCGTCGGCGCGCACCGCGCCGACCCCCACCAGCGCGACCACGCCCCGCGTGACGCGCCGATGAGTGCTACCCCGAAGATCGAGACGAACCAGAGGAAGATTTTGATGAAGCGCACCCTGATGTCCGCCGTTGTCCTGGCCGGCGCCCTCGCCCTGGCCGGCTGCTCAGGCTCGCAGGAGCCCGCGGACCACGACATGTCCACCATGGCCGGCTCGGAGTCCGGCGACGGAGCGGCCCACAACGAGGCGGACATGATGTTCGCGCAGATGATGATCCCGCACCACGAGCAGGCGGTCGAGATGGCGGACGTCGTCCTGGCGAAGAACGGGACGAACCCCGAGATCGCGGCGCTGGCCACCCAGATCAAGGCGGCGCAGGCCCCCGAGATCGAGCAGCTCGGCCAGTGGCTCGACTCGTGGGGCGCCGAGCGCACCGCGCAGGAGCACGACGGCCACGACGCGATGAGCGGCATGATGACCGAAGAGGACATGCAGGCACTGGAGGCGGCCACGCCCCCCGAGAGCGACCAGCTGTTCCTGGAGCAGATGATCGCGCACCACGAGGGCGCCGTCGAGATGGCGCAGACCGAGATCGAGGACGGCAGCGACCCGGCCGCCGTCGAGATGGCGCAGACCATCGTCGACACGCAGACCGCCGAGATCGGGACGATGGAGGACCTGCTCGCGTCCATGTGACCGACGTCCAGGTGACCGATGGGTGGTGCGCCGGCGACGAGCCGGCGCACCACCCGCTCGTGAGGAGTCCTTCATGTTCCGACCCTCCAGGGTCATGCACGCCTCGGCCCGGCTGGTCGTCGGCCTGCTGGCGGCGTTCGTGCTCGCGACGTGGTGCGCCCCGTTCGCCTCCGCCCACACCAAGATCGAGTCGACGGCGCCCGCCGCCGGCTCGACCTCCGACGTCCCCGTCGACGAGGTCGCGCTGAGGTTCACACTCCCGGTGACGCCGCTCGGCGACGGGATAGTCGTCGACGGACCCGCCGGCACGGTCGCGGCTGAGGTCGCCTCGGCCGAGGGCGGCCTCGTCCTCGTGGCGACACCGGGCGAACCGCTGGCTGCCGGCGACTACACGGTGTCCTGGACGGCCGCCGCCCAGGACGGCCACCCGCTGGAGGGCACCTTTGGCTTCACCGTCGCCGGAGCGGGCCCCGCCCCGAGTGGGTCCGCCGCTCCCGAGGAGCAGCCCGAGGACACCGGCGGGGAACACACCGACGGCCCGCACGGCGCCCACGACATGGGCAACATGGACGGGATGGACCACGACGCCATGGCGATGGACAGCCCGGCGAGCAACGCCGCCCAGGCTGTGGCGCGGCTGGGCAGCGCCGTCGCCCTCTGGGGCGCGCTGGTCGCCGCCGGCGCCCTGGCGTTCGCCGGTCTCGTGCTGCGTGCGGAGGACCGGGAGGACGTCCCCGTCGTACTCCGGGTGGTCCGCGGGTCGGGCCTGCTGATCCTGGGCGGTCTCGTCATCCACGTCGCCGCCGGTTCCGTACACCTGGCGCACGGCGACCTCGCCGCCGCAGTCTCGCCCTCCGCGATCGCGGACTCGCTCACCGATACCACCCGCTGGGCACTAGGCCTGCAGGCGGTCGGCGCGGTGTCGATCACGGTCGGGGCACGGCGCACCGTGCCAGGCTCGTGGCTCGCGATCCTCGGCGGCGTGCTCGTGGGCGCCGGGCACGTGCTCGGCGGCCACAGCAACACCGCCGAGCCGCGCTGGCTGGTCATGAGCGCCGACGTCGCGCACCTCGCGGCCGCCGCCACGTGGGTGGGCGGCGTCGTCGCGATGTGGATGTTGCTGCGCCGCCGCAGCCGTGACGGACGGGCCCTCGATGCCGCGCTGATCGGCGCCCGGTTCTCCGTCGTGGCGGCCGTGGCCGTCGCCGTGGTGGGCGCCGCCGGGGTGGTGCTGGCGGTCGAGATCGTCGACCGTCCGGCGCAGCTCTGGGAGAGCACCTGGGGGCTCCTCCTGCTCGCCAAGGTCGGTGTCGTCGTGGTGGTCGGGGCGATCGGTGCGTACAGCCACTTCCGGGTGGTGCCTCGCCTCGAGTCCAGGCGGTTCCGGCAGCGCAGCGCCCGCAAGGCGGGCAACCTGCTGCGCCGCAGCGCCACTCGCGAGACCTCGCTGATGGTGGTGATCGTGCTGATCACGGCCTGGCTTGTCGCAGCGTCCGTCACAGACTGACTTCAGCGCGGCGCATCAGTCCGGGCACCCTCCCGGGCGACCAGCAGATAGATCGCCGCGCTGAGGAGGGCGAGCGCGCCGACACCGGGGAACATGACCGCGCCGTTCCAGGTGGACAGCAGCACGCCGAGGAGCGGGGCCCACCGCGTACCCGGCGTTGGTGGCCAGGTACTGGTAGGAGAATCAGCGGACCGGTCGTCGCCCCTGACCGCGAGCCTGCTGCAGGCCCTGACCGCCCACCAGACCCGTCACGTGCTCGTGACCGACCTCGCCGGCGGGCGGCTTTCTACGCTGGTCAAGGCCGCCGTCGCTGCGCTCGGCGCGCTGCTGGCCCGCGGTAGCTGACTCAGGTGCCGGCCAGGACGCCCAGCTCGGTCAGCAGGGCCAGGACGCGGCGCTCGATCTCGTCGCGCACCGGCCGTACTCCCTCGGGTGTCCATCCCGCGGGGTCGGGCAGGGTCCACTCCTCGTAGCGCTTGCCGGGCAGGACCGGGCAGGCGTCCCCGCAGCCCATCGAGATCACCACGTCCGCGGCGCGAACGACCTCGTCCGTCCAGGGCTTGGGGAACTCCCCGGTGATGTCGATCCCGCGCTCGGCCATCACCTGGACCGCGACCGGACTGATCGTCTCGCCCGGTTCGGAACCACCTGACCAGCCCACCGCCTGGTCACCGGCGTGGTGCTGGAAGAAGCCAAGGGCCATCTGCGAGCGGCCCGCGTTGTGCACGCACAGGAACAGCACCGTCGGTGCCCCGGTGACATGAAGCCCGTCGACCCGGGCCAGGGCGCTCAGCCGCTGCCGCGCGAACTTCTCCGTCAGCACCGGCAAGAAGTTGGGCACCGTTGCCCCGGCAGCCAGCTCGGTATAGGAGGAGTGCAGGAAGCGGTCGATCGTCTCCTGCCCAAACGTGCCGTCGAACTCCCGCGCCAGGCGAGCGGCCGCTGAACCCAACGGCCCCTCCTGATCGATCGTGACCACGGCGTGGCCCCGGTCATTGCCATCGCCCTGCCTGTGGTGCTGGCTGGGGTTCTGGTTGTCGCTCTGCGGTGACATCGTCGTCATGCCTTCGTCCAGTGGCGCTGCTTCATCGGGTGGCACTGCTTCATCGAGCTGGTTCAACGGGTGGCGGTGAGCTGGGGTGCCAGGGTGTGGATGCGGGTGGCGAGGTCCTCGAACGCCGCGTCGAACGCTGCCTTCGACCCGTCGCGGACCGGGTCGGGCACCGACCAGTGCAACCGGCCCGCGTCGCCGAGCTCCTCGTGCGCGGTGTCGCAGACCGTCACCACGAAGTCGTCCACGTGGAGCACGTCGTCCAGGGCGCGTGGGGCACGGACCTGCAAGGTCAGGCCGTGCCGACTCGCGGTCGCCATCGCACCCGGCTCGATCGCCTCGGCCGGATGCGTGCCCGCGGAGGCGACCGGGATGTCACTGGTGTCGTGCCACAGGGCTGCGGCCAGCTGCGAGCGGGCGGAGTTGCCGGTGCAGACGAACACCACCCGCCGGACCGCCAGCGCTGAGAACGGGACCAGGCCGTCGAACGCGCCCGGCGCGAGGTGCAGGTAGGTGCGGCGTCGGTCCGCCTCGGACCGGGTGCGCACGATCAGCCCCACCTGCTGAAGCTGGTTGAGGTGATGGGCCAGCAGGCTGGAGGAGATCCCCAGCTGGCCCTGCACCTCCACGGGGGCGACGTCACCCAGGGTGAGCAGGTCCACGATCCGCAGCCGCACCGGATCGGCCAGCGCCGCGTACCGCGCCGCCCGCCCTGTCAGATCATTTCCCTCAATGTTCATTACCTCAATCTTGACTGAGTGATCCTCGGCCCGTCAAGATGATGCTGCGATGAACACCACTCCCGAACCCGCCCCGCTCTGGCGGCGGGCCAGCGCAGAACTCGTCGGCACGGGCCTGCTCGTGACCGTCGTGGTCGGCTCCGGTATCGCCGCCCAACGGCTCTCCCCGGACGACGTCGGACTCCAGCTCCTGGAGAACAGCCTTGCCACCGCGCTCGGCCTGACGATCCTGATCCTGGTTTTCCAGAGCGTCTCGGGTGCGCACTTCAACCCCGTCGTCACCCTCGCTGACCGCGTCCTGGGCGCGCGGGTGCGCGGGGCGGAGATCGCCGTGTACGTCACTGCGCAGATCGTGGGCGCCGTCGGCGGCGCGGTCCTGGCGGGCCTCATGTTCGAGACCCCGACCGCGCTGTCCGCCACCGACCGTGCCGCCCCCGGGCATCTGCTCGGGGAGGTCGTGGCCACCGCCGGGCTGGTCCTGGTGATCTTCGCCCTGGTCCGCACTGGCCGTATTGCCCTGGTCGCCCCGGCCGTGGGCGCTTACATCGGCGCGGCCTACTGGTTCACGTCCTCGACCTCGTTCGCCAACCCCGCGGTCACGATCGGCCGCATCTTCACCGACACCTTCGCCGGCATCGCCCCGGCCTCCACGCCCTGGTACCTGGCCGCCCAGCTCCTGGGCGGCGCTCTCGGTGTCGGGCTGGTCCTGCTGTTCTTCCCGCACCGACTTCCGCATCGAGAGGCATCCGCATGACCCACCTGATCGCGATCGGCGGCTCCGACGCCGGCATCTCCGCCGCACTGCGTGCCCGCGAGCTCGACCCGACCACCGACGTCAGCGTCGTCGTGGCCGACCAGTACCCGAACTTCTCCATCTGCGGCATCCCGTACTACTTCACCGGCGAGGTCGCCCCCTGGCAGTCCCTGGCCCACCGCACCACGGCTGACCTCGAAGCCACGGGCATGACCTTGCGCCTGAACACCCTCGCCACCGGCATCGATGTTCCCGGGCAGCGACTGACGGTGCGTACCCCGGACGGCACGAGCCAGGACCTGGCCTACGACGAGCTGATCGTCGGCACCGGCGCCATCCCGTCCTACGCCGGCATCACCGGCCTGGACGACCTCACGCCGGCCGACGGGGTGCACGTCATCCACTCCATGGGCGACACCTTCGCCCTGGACCAGGACCTCACCCAGCGCCAGCCCGCCTCCGCGATCATCGTCGGTGCCGGCTACGTCGGCCTGGAGATGGCCGAGGCCTTCACCGCCCGCGGCATGCGCGTCACCCAGCTCCAGCGCGGCCCCGAGGTGCTGTCCACCCTGGACCCCGAGCTCGGCGCACTGGTCCACGACGAGCTCACCACCCACGGCGTGGACGTCATCACGAACACCACCGTCAGCGGCATCCAGAAGACCCCGGCCGGGCTCACCGTCACCGGTGTCCAGCACGGCGAGCCGTTCGTGCAGAGCGCCGACCTCGTGCTCGTCGTGGTCGGGGTGCGCCCCAACACCGCGCTCCTGGAGAACGCCGGCGCCAGCCTCGGCGCCGGGGGAGCAGTCGTGGTCGACGAGCACATGCACACCGGCCTGCCACATGTCTGGGCCGCCGGCGACGGCATCATCACCCACCACCGCCTCCTCGGCCCGACCTACCTCCCGCTGGGCACCACCGCCCACAAGCAAGGCCGCATCGCCGGAGAGAACGCCCTGGGCGGCGACCGGAAGTTCGCCGGGTCCGTAGGCACCCAGGTCGTCAAGGTCTTCGACCTCGTCGCCGCGCGCACCGGACTGCGCGACCACGAAGCCACCGCCGCCGGATACACGCCCTCGACCGTCACGGCCGCCGCCGACGACCACAAGCGGTACTACCCCGGAGCTCACCCCATCCACTTCCGCATCACCGGCGACACCCGCGACGGGCGCCTCCTGGGCGCCCAGCTCGTCGGGAAACGTGGGACCGAGGTCGCCAAGCGCGTCGACACCTTCGCCACCGCCCTGCACACCGGCCTGACCATCGACCAGATCAGCGACCTCGACCTCTCCTACACCCCGCCGCTCGGGTCCCCGTGGGACGCCGTCCAGGTCGCCGCTCAAACATGGCAAACCACTCAACGGCTCACGCCAGCAACCGCATAACCCCCCCAGCACTCATCGACGGCGGGCGGGGTCTGGCAGTGACACTCAGCGTGGCCTGGTTACGGTGACCGGGTGGGGACAAAGCAAGCGAAGCGGTTCATGGCCGTCGTGCGGATCGACGAGCGCGGGCGCACCCATGTGCCGGTTCCGTTCGAGCCGGACGATGCCTGGGGCGCCAAGCCGCGCCATCACGTCACCGGGACCTTGAACGGGCTGGGGTTGCGCGGCGTGCTCGACCGGTCAGCGCACGGCTACGTGCTCGTCCTGGGGCCGGCGTGGTGCCGGGACGTACGGCTCACTACCGGCGACCGGGTCGAGGCAGTCCTCGTCCCCGAGGGGCCACAACGCGCTGATCTGCCGACGGACATCGCGGTTGCCCTGGACGCGGCGCCGGATGCCGGTGCCTTCTTCGACTCGCTCGCCCAGTTCTACCGCAATGCCTACCTGCGCTGGATCGAGGCGACCAAACGCCGCCCCGAGCAGCGCCCGGTGCGGATCGCCGAGGTCGTCCGCCTGCTCCAGGACGGCCAGAAGGAACGTCCGAAAAGCTGAGCTCGCAGAGATCGGCGCCCCTGTCCGGGTCGTCTTGCCCAGGCTCACGCGCGGAGCGCGCCCAGGACCTGTGCTCGGGTAGGCAGGTCAAGCCGGCAGCAGGTGGCAGACATCACGGCTTGACCGGTAGCGACGTCCAGGCCTTCCACGACCAGGGTCGGGGACGGGTACTGGCCGGTCAGGACCTGCACGTCCAGGTCGATACCGGACTGGACCCGACACTCCTCGACCAGTGCCAACAAACGGTCGACCAGAGGGCAGCCCGGAACCTGCAGCACCTGAACCTGGCGCTGCGTCGAGGTGCTCGCATCGTCGATCATTGCCGTCCTCCGTTCAGATCGGGTGGTTCGAGCCGGTAGGTGCTCATGCAGGCCGTGGTGCGTACATGATGATCGCGACGCCGATCAGACAGATCAGGGCCCCGGTCACGTCCCACCGGTCGGGTCGGAACCCGTCGACGACCATGCCCCAGGCCAGCGACCCGGCGACGAACACGCCGCCGTAGGCGGCCAGGATCCGTCCGAAGTTCGCATCGGGCTGGAGGCTGGCGAACACGCCGTAGATTCCCAGCGCGATGACCCCGGTCCCGATCCAGACCCAGCCACGGTGCTCCCGGATGCCCTGCCAGACCAGCCAGGCGCCGCCGATCTCGAACACCGCCGCGCCGAGGAACAGTGCGATCGAGTACAGAACCGTCATCGGGCCGCCGCCCGAACCGGCATGGAGTCGTCGGGCAAGAGGTCTGCGAGCATCGCCGCGGCCTGCGGCGGTGCCGTGATGGTCAGGTCGAACGTGGGGCCGAACAGGTCGATGCGGAAGCGGTAGAACCCGCAGCAGTCCTGCTCGGCAGCGGCAAGCGCGGTAGCGCGCTCCAGCGCCGGCGTCGGCAGCGTCACTCGCACCCCGCCGTCGACATCGGTACGGGACCCGCCACCGATCAAGACCTGCCACGCGGCGACGCGTTCGGCGTAGTCACCGGCTCCCAGGGTGCACGCGATCGGGGTCGGCTCAGGCCCGACGGCGGGCAGCAGCCTGATCGGGTCCGTGATCGTGGCACTCTCCTGGTCGAGGAACGTGCATGCCGTCTCGCACGGGCCGTCCCGGTCGGGCAACGCGTCCAGGCGCTCGATCGCCGTCGCCAGTGTGGCCCGCAGTCCCTCCAGAGCGACAAGCCGCTCGGCGACCTGCCCGGCCCGCTGCGCCAGCAAGGGCCGGTACCTGGCTCGTACGCTGCGGCATGGTTCGGACTCCCATGCCGTCGCCAGCTCGCGAACCGCAGGTAGCGGCAGGTCCAGGTGCTTGGCCTGGGTGATGAACGCCAGCCGGTCTACGGCGTCCGGTCCGTACATCCGGTACCCGTTGCCTGCGCGATCCGCGGGGAGCAAACCCTCGGCCTCGTAGTACCGCAGCGTCGAAGCGGTCATCCCGCTGCGCCGCGACAGTTCACCGATCCGTATCCCGTCCATGCCCCGACCGTAAACCTTCAGGTCGACTCGAAGGTCAAGCGCCACATGGTCGTCGTCGATGAGCACCCCGTCGTGTGCTCGCCTCGCCATGTCTCGAAGTCTGTGAATTTGTTGCGCTCGGTCACCCATCGACGAACCTCGAGCGGAGGGGTCAGGTCGGTCCTCCGTGCTACATCAAGTGCTTCAACCTCGACATCCGTCGCTGCAATCTGCAATCGGCCAAGGGCACCGGTGAGTTGCCTGAGCTCAAGGGATAACCTCGCTATCGGTGACGCTAGCCACCCCGTGAGTTCAAGCCGGGACTGCCTGCAGAGTTCCTGAACTCACGGGGCTGCGGTCATCGCTCAGTGGGAATCGGCGGGACGGCCCGGAGTCAGCGCAGCGGCCACCAGCGCCCCGCCGCCCGCGACGAACGCCATCACGACGAAGCCGTTCGTGAACCCGGTGAGGGTGTCTCCGACGAGACTGGCCGCCGCGACGCTGGACACGACCGCGGCCCCGATGGACGCTCCGAACTCGTGGAACGTGCTCACGAGGCCTGAGGCGACGCCGGCCTCGTGGGGGGCGACCTGACCGAGCGCAGTCGCAGATGCGACGACATAGAGCGCGCCGGTCCCGGCCCCCGCGATCGCGACGCCCACGGTCACGGCGACGGGCTGCGTCCAGAGTGCGGGCACGGCAAGTCCGATCGCCGCGACGAGCAGGCCAGTCACGGCCAGGGTGCGCGCGCCGAGGCGGGCGATGGCACGGCCGGTGAGGTTCGCGCCGAGCATCGTGGCCAGCGCGACCGGGAGGAACAGCAGGCCGGTCTGCAGTGCGCCGTAGCCGCGTGCGTGCTGGAAGTAGAACGTGCCCAGGAAGAACACGGCGATCATCAGGATCGTCGCCATCAGGATGAGGAAGGTGCCGGTCGCCACCGGGCGCCGCGCGAGCAGGGCGACATCCATGAGCGGTGAACGCGTAGTCCGCTGCCAGAGCACGAACACGATGTAGCCGGCGACGGCCAGCAGCACGAGCCACCCGGTGGTTGACGTCAGCCACCCGTCCTCTCCGGCGTTGATCAGCGCGTAGATCAGCGAGCCCGACGAAGCGGTGACCAGCAGCGCGCCGAGCACGTCGAGCCGGGCGCGCGGTACTGCCCCGCTCTGCTGGGGCAGCAGGACGGCGAGGCCGACAAGGATCACCAGGCCGATCGGGACGTTGACGTAGAAGACCCAAGGCCAGCCCGGTCCGGCGGTGAGCAGCCCGCCGACCAGGAGGCCGAGGGCCGCGCCGCCGCCGCCGAGCGCGGACCACACACCGAGGGCCTTGTTCCGCTCCTCGCCGTCGAACAGTGTCACGACCAGCGACAGCGCCGCCGGTGACAGCAGCGCCGCGCCGACGCCCTGGGCGATGCGACCGCCCAGCAGCAGGACGGTGGAGTCAGCCAGCCCAGTCAGCAGCGACGCGGCCGTGAAGATCAGCAGGCCGGCGAGCACCACCCGCTTCGCCCCGACCAGGTCGGCAAGCCGCCCGCCCAACAGCATCAGACCGCCGAACGTCAGCGTGTACGCGCTCACCATCCAGGTCAGTGCCGCCCGGCTCAGGCCCAGATCGGTCTCGATGTGCGGCAAGGCGATGGCTACGACCGTCACGTCGAGGATCAGCATGAGCTGCGCCACCCCGAGGAACCCCAGGATGCGCCACCGCAACGGATGCCCAGCATCCCGCTGTGGGGCTGCTGCGCTGGTCTTGTTCGTTGTCATCGCCGTCCTCCATGGACTAATTCGTATGTCGAAGTACGAGTTACAAGCGGCAGCATAACCCGTATATTCCCGTACGAGATAGGCTGGGTGGCATGAGCACCGATACCCGCCCGCGGAGGCGAGCCGACGCCGAGCGCAGCATCGCCCGCATCGTGTCCGCGGCACGCGTCAGCCTCAGCGAAGACCCGGACGCGACCATCGATGCCATCGCCACGGCAGCGGGCGTGGGCCGGATGACGCTCTACGGACACTTCAAGACCCGCGCGGATCTGGTGGAGGCGGCTCTCGTCGACGCGCTGCGGGCCGGAGAGGAGACGCTGTCCGCCGTCGATCTCGGCGGCGACGCACGCGACGCCCTGGACCGGTTGCTCGCGTCCAGCTGGGCGCTGGTCGCGGAGTCAGCGGCGCTGCTTGCCGCCGCCCAGGGCGTCCTGCCCGCCGGCCGCATCCGTGAGCTGCACGCGGGTCCGGGAGAACGCATCGAGGAACTCATCCGCCGTGGCCAGCACGAGGGCGCGTTCCGCACTGACCTTCCGATCGAGTGGCTGGTGAACGTCGTGCACTATGTCCTGCACGGCGCCGCCGAGGAGAACCGCGCCGGACGCATCAAGACCACAGACGTCGCCGACATCATCACCGCGACCGTGCGGTCGATCCTCGACCTCCACACGTAGGCCTGCAGGACAACACCGGCGCCGTCGTCGCGGCACTGTCCGCAACCGTGCCCCTGAAAGCCGCGCCGTCCACGATCGTGCTCGACCCCAGTCGCATGGTCGCCGCATACGTAATCGGCGAGGTCGACCGTTCGACCCTGGAGACCCTGATCAAGGACGCACTCGCCGAAGCTGGACCGGACAGCAGCAGGGTAGGGAGCCGTGCGGCGTCGTCAGGCGGCGTGCTCCGCACCGCCGGGGTGATGGCCGTGCCGCTCACCGCGTCGATGAGCGGACCCAACGGGAGAGGCGCTCACCGGTGTTCCTCGTCAGTCGAGCGCGTCGGGCCCCGCCTCGTCGTTGTCGGCCTGCCGCAGCTGCCGTTCGGCCTGGTGCTTCTTCTCAGCGATGTGCCGCAGGTTCTCCTCGAGCGCGGAAACCTCGCCGAGCCATTGCAGACGGTGGGCCTCCTCGAGCCGTTCGTGGGTGTTGCGTTCGATCTGGAGCAGGCGTGGCATCTGGGTAGGAGCCATGCGGAGCATCGGGCAGCGGACGCAGGCGTGTTCGTGCTGGCAGGGGGTTCCGTAGGGGCGTTCGCAGGTGCCGAGGGCGACTTTGCGGAGGCTGAAGTGGTCGCGGAACTCGTTCCACTCGGCGTCGCTGGGTTCGCGGTACTCCTCGCTCGGGCGGCGTTGCCGACGTTCGTCGACGAAGGCTCGGTAGCGGCTGATGACTTCTTCGGGGTAGACGGCGACGTAGCCCTGGGTGGTGTTCAGGTCCAGGTGGCCGAGTAGCTTCGCGGCGATGTGGATCGGCAGTCCGCCGTTGACGACCTCGGTGGAGAACACGCGGCGGAAGTCGTGCGGGGTGAACCGCAGCGGTGTTCCGTCGACGTCGCGCAGGTCGGCCCGCCCTGCGACCTTGCGCAGCAGCTTGCGGATGCGTTCGGTGGAGATGACCTGGCGCTGGTAGTTGACGACGTGCTGGAACAGGTGCGGCAGGGGCGGACCGAAGATCTGTTCGTGCTCGTCGAAACGCTGGACCAATGGGACGCGTCCCTCGTCGTCCTTGACCCGGCGGATGATCTTCGCCAGCACGGAGACGAGAACAGGGTCGGCGGGGATGACGCGTTCGGCGTCGGTCTTGGACGGGCTGATCTGCAGCAGGGGCACCATCTCGCCGGTGGGCGCCTGGTACTGGCGCAGGCCCACGTGCGTCAGCTCCAGGAGTTCCTCGACCCGGACTCCGGTGCGGCGCAGGACCTCGATCGTGGCCCAGGTCCAGAACGCGTCGGTGTCACGTTGCGCGACATCGAACCGGGGCCCGGGATCGTCGTCGAGGGCGACGGCATTGATCTTCCACGTGGTCTTGGTGCGCTGGTAGCGGCGCCCGTCGATGATGACCTCGGCCAACGGTTCCGTGTTCTGCATCGCGGCCAGGAGCTTGCCGGTGTGCTCGAGCTCAGCCTGGGCGGTGGCGACCAGGCGTGGCAGGACCGGGACCAGGGTGCGGGTGCGCGCCTGCATGCGCGCCTTCAGGAGGCGGAGTTCCTTGATCTTGCCTCGGGTATCGGCCTCGGTGATCGGGCTCGGAGCGGCCCACTGCGCCCAGCGGGCTGGGTCTTCCAGTGCCCACTGCTGCAGGTCGAGGTAGAGAGCCCGGACCACGAGGAGGATGAGGTGGGTGCCCTTGCGCGGGCTGCCGTCGGGCAGGACCCGCAACCGTTCCTTCCATCCCTGGATGGCTTCGTCGGACAGTCGTAGGGAGTTGATCCCGGGGTGGTGGCGCTCCAGGTCGCACCAGAACAGGCCGGCCAGGAGCTGGACCTGACTGCTCAGGGTGCTGTAGTCCAGGACCGTCGAGCGTTCCACGAGGTAGTGCACGAGCAGGTCACGAACCCCGGCATCGACGATCGGGTAGCGGTCGACGAGCTCGGCAACCGTCAGCTGCCCGCGGGCTATAGCCTGCCGCAGCGTCGGGGGCTGACCGACGAGCCCGCCGATCGCCTGCAGCGCCTCGTAGGCCAGGGGCAGGCCAATGCTAGGACGCCCCGAGGCAGCTCGCGCGGCCCGGTAGGTGTTGAAGTCGGCCGTATCGATGTCTCGCGGCGACTTACCGGTCACGATCGCGATGTGCGTCAGCACGGTCAACGCGTAGGCGGCGTAGCTGCCCGTGTCCGCGCGAGCGGTGTGCGGCTCGATCGCAGCGAAGACGGCGGGGTGATTGTGCTGGCGAAACTGGGCGTAGACCCCGAGCAGGCGGCTGGCGAAGAACCACGCGTACGTGGGCCGGATCGCGCGCAGCACGATCAGCATCCTGATGCCCGAGGTCAGCGAATGCCGAGCCTTTGGATGGACGTCCGGGAGCCACCGGTGACCGACCTGGTCGGAACCGCTGTACAGCCACCGCTCCTGCCAGTCCCCGCCGTCGAAGGTCTCCAGCCAGTGCAGGGCACGACTCAGCGCCAGGGAGTGCTCCGCACGTTGCCGGGAGGAGGACCCACCTTCCAGCAACCCCTCGGCCAGGCGAACCAGCTCTTGCCGCGTTGCTCCCTCCTGGCCCGGCAGCGCCGGGACGTAGGCTGGAACGGCTGGGGCGGTGAGCACGCCGGGCTCCCGCCGGCTGACCGGTGTCACGCGGGTCGTCTGCCCGTGCCGCCCGACCATCAGTGCTCCCCGAACACGTCGGACAGATCCTGCTCGTCGTAGGTCCACCCGGCGAGCGGACGCGGTTCGGGTCTCGGGCGGGTGTAGTGCTCGTGAACCCTGGCGATCACCTCGTCGACGCGAGGCCGCAGGTAGAGGCCCGTGGTCGTGATCTGCCGGTGTCGCAAGACCTGCTGGACGTCGACGAGGGTGACCTGCGGGTCCGCGATCAGCCGGAGCCCGAGAGTGTGCCGCAGGTCGTGCAATGTGACGTTCGCGCCGATCGACTCGTTGATGCGCCGCAGCACCGCGCGCACCGCGGTGTAGGTCAGCGGCCTGAGCGGGTTACGTCGGGTCCACCACAGGGGCTCGTCCGGCTCGGGCCGGTGCCCCTCACCTGTGAGCTCGCCGAGGTAGAGAGCGAGCCACGTGAACGCCTCCGGCGCCGCCGGGCACGCCTGCTTGATCCCACCCAGGCCCTTGGTCGCTACGTAGATGCGCCCCTCGCCCGGGTGAGCATCCCCGACGCTCATGCCCAGCAGCTCCGAGGCCCGGGCACCGCTGGACAGGTACATGCTGAACATGGCCCTGTCCCTGTTGCAGCCGAGCCGGGAGAACAGGTCGTCCAGGACGTCGTCGGGCACCGCACGCGGGGGCAGTTCTGGCTGCTTCTGCCGGTAGCTGCCCCGCTTGTGCGACGCGAACGGCTCCATCGGGTTGTGATGGGAGTAGACCCGCCCGCCACGACGAGACTGCGCCGGCACGGGCGAGACGATCGGCCCTCTGCCGGTCCGGACGTGGAAGGCGTAGAACGCCGCGACGACCGACAACGCATGGTTGATCGTGGCCGGCGCATATCCCGCAGACAGCGACGACTTCCCGGTCCGAGCGTTGATCGCCCCCGGCGCCGACGCACCAGGCCGCGACCGCTCCCTGGCCGGGTTGACGCTCGTGCGCAACCACAGCACGAAGTCACGGACCTCTGCGCGCTGTACCCGGTTCCACGGCACATCTACCGCGGCCAGAAACCGGAACCAGCGCAGCAGATCGTATGCGTACGACCGGCATGACGAGGTCCCGTTCCCACATGCGAGCAGCTCGCGCAGGAACTCGCTGACCGGCTCGATCGCCATACCTGCGCCGTCGCACACGACCCACGGCAGATCCGCCGCGCGGGTCGGCCGGACCGCGCCGCTGCGTGTCACGACGAGTTCCGCGACCGAACGGCTGCCGTCTTCCCCATCTACGTCCGGTGTCATTGCTGCTGCTCCTCAAGGTCGGGCCAGAGGGCATCAGCGTCGGTGCTGCCAGCGCGTGCTACCCGGACGACACGCCAGTAGTGCGGTCAACAAGAC